>NZ_CP074112.1 GCF_024584785.1 Idiomarina loihiensis | reverse complement strand
CTTGCGTTTCAGCAAGCAAGGCGGCGTATTCTACAGCCTTGGAGTTTTGTGTCAAGCCTTTCGGCAAACTTTTTCTGACTCAAAACTTGTGCTTTTGGCGACTTCGTTGTCTGCCTCAAGCGTGGGGCGCATTTTAGAGATTTTACTGGCAAGGTCAAGCGCCTTTTTCAACTTTTTAAGTGTTTTTTTACTGACTGCTGATTTTGTGTTCACCCCGCATAAAAAAAGCTCACAAAGGTGAGCTTTTTGTTACTAATCCAGTGAAAAGGCTATTTTTTACCGCCTTTACCATTTCCTTTACCGCTACCAGGATTACTACCATCTTCTCCCCCAGTATCACCGCCACCGGTATTATCACCGCCATTTCCACTACAACCATAACTATCTAAGTAATCAACCGCGGCTTTTGCCTGTACTAAGCCGTAACCATAGGCATTGTCTTTACCGCTAGTACCTAAGTCTTTAGCTGTGTTGGTTAGTGCGGTGCGAATATCTTGGTTGCTACAGGTTGTATGATAAGACCAAACAAGTGCTGCAACACCAGCAACATGCGGTGATGCCATTGACGTGCCATCAAAGAAAGCCCAATCGCTGGTAGCTGAACCTACTGAGGTGCTACTACCGAGTTGGGTTAACAAAGTCGCACCATCGGCAGCGCTAATACCGACTGCTGGAATACTGGCAGCATAATCACCTAGGGTTGCCAGTAACTCACCCGGTTCATTGTTATATATAACAGCACCCACACCACCACCGGCTTCACAGGCTTGTACCTTTTCAGCGAAAGATACCACGCCACGTTCAATCAAGCAGACTTGATTAGCTACATTTGTACATGCTGCATCAGCAATGCCGCAAGCAGCTAAAGCGCCCGTGGCAATAATTGGCAGCGCGCCATCGATCGAAGTGGCTGTGTATTGGGTGTTCGCTACGGTTAATTCTACTTTTTCACCGGTACCCCGAGGTACAGAAGATAAAACACTGACCCCAGGTGCAGCCAACTCAACTTGATCTGTCTGTTGAGAAAAGCTGGCTATTTGTTCGTTAGCATCAACTGCAGCGACTGATACGACCGATGCATAAGAAGCAGGATAAGAATGTCGTGTATTGCCGTCATTACCTGCGGCAGCGACACTTAGCACGCCGGCATTGGCAAGATTGGTAAAAGCTCGTTCTTCAGCTTTGCTCGCACGAGAACCACCTAGACTCATATTGATTACTTGGGCGCCAGCTGTTACACATTCATCGGTCGCGGCAATCAATGAAGAAGAATAGGCCCAACCCGATTCAGCAAAGACCTTCACGATGTGAAGATTGATTTGCCCATTTGGCAACACTCCAACAACGCCTTCACCATTGGTTAACGCCGCAATAGTTCCGGCAACGTGGGTACCATGACCGTTCTCATCGGTATACCAATTGCCGGTACCAGCATCAAAACTACCAGAAACATTCGTCTGAGGCAGATCCGGATGGCCTAAATCATACCCTGAATCGATAATGCAAAGAGTTCGACTACCTGCGGCACCATCACTCAATAAGTCTGCTTGTACCTGACTGATGCCGTAAGGCTTACCAGGTTCGTATTGAGTACTGTAGAGATAGCGCTTCTCATCCGGCTCTACTGAAATCACATTCGGATTATTACGTAGCCCCTGAATTGCATTAGCAGAAACTTCCAACGCCATCATGTTACGTTCAGGAAGATCAAGAACGATAAACTTAGGAGGCCAGGGCTCTCTTGGTTTTTCTTTTTTTTTAGTATCCGTAGGCGGAGGCGTTGGCTCAGGTTTGCTGGCATCATTTGCCATCACGTAGTCAGCTATGAGTCTTTGTGTACCTGGTTTGAATTCGACTAACACTCGCTCTTTGTTGTGGCCAGCCGAATCGGGCTGCTCCGCATGAACGGCCGATGCAACACACAAGGCCGCCGTGGTTATGGCAAACATTCCTAACTTGGACACTTTAGACATAGCTGAAACCTTTTTATATATTATTCTATTTATGGGAGTTTCTTAGATAAAAATATCTAACCCTGTCATCATTGTCTATATTTCCGATAGGTGCAATGTCATAGGTAGATTTTTACATTTTGAATTGCTCGGTCATGCTAGTAGACATTTTTAAGTCGAAGGTTACAATGCCCAGTCTTTTTTAGCGATAGGAGCAACCATGACTACAGGTGCAGTTAATCCGGCCCACTATGCCAGTCAACTTGAGACTAAAGTAACGCGCTTGCAACAGCTGCTGGCTCCTTATACTGCGGCATCGCCAACAGTATTTTCCTCGCCGGCCTCACATTATCGGATGCGCGCCGAATTTAGAGTTTGGCATGACGGCGATGACCTGTTCTACATCATGTTTGACGCAGAAACGCGCGCTAAGATACGCACCGATCAATTTCCAGTAGGGAGTGAGCTTATTAATCACTTGATGCCGGCCATTATTGACTACGTTAAATACCAACCGGTACTGCGCAATAAGCTTTTTCAGGTAGAGTTTCTTACCACAACCACAGACCAAGCACTGATTTCATTAATCTATCATCGCCAATTAGATGAAGAGTGGCAGTTATTCGCACAGCAATTAAAGCAGCACTTAAGCCAATATGGTGAGATTCATATTATCGGCCGAGCAAAAAAGCAAAAAATCTGTCTTGAGCAAGATTGGGTGACTGAGACTTTAACGATTGCCGGGCGTGATTACTCTTTTCAACAAGTTGAAAATAGCTTTACGCAACCTAATGCTGCAGTAAATAAGCATATGATTGAATGGGCCCTAGCAGCCACACAAGACCGTCCTGGCGACTTACTCGAACTGTATTGTGGTAATGGGAATTTCAGTTTGCCGTTAGCACAAAACTTTGACCGGGTGTTGGCTACAGAAATAAGTAAAACTTCTGTCGCTTCTGCCATTTATAACTGCGAATTAAATAAGATAAAGAATGTCACTTTAGTTAGGATGTCTGCTGAAGATTTCAGTGCCGTTCTGGCTGGCAGTAAACAATCTCGCCGCGCGACTGAGGCCGATGTTTTGAGTTTTAATTGCCAAACGGTTTTAGTGGATCCGCCAAGAGCTGGATTAGATATGGATACGATTGAGCTTGTACGTCAGTACGAGATGATTGTTTATATTTCCTGTAACCCGGAAACCTTAGCTGAAAACATTGGCCAATTAGCCAACACTCACGAAGTTACCCAAACGGCGTTATTTGATCAGTTTCCATATACTCATCACATGGAAGCCGGGGTTATCCTAACTCGTAAAGTGCAATAGCCTATTGCACTTGAGGCTTGATCGGACAGCTGCGTACTAATCTTAAGTTAACCCAGTGCGCAGCAATGATCAGACCGGCACCAATGAGAATAACTAAAGGTTCAGCAAACTCACCAAAGCTATCTTTATTCCAGTAAACAGCGCCACCGCAAATTAATAATAATAACGGGTACCATTGCGCATGTTTCCGCACGCCGAAGCCTAAGGCGATAAGACCAATCACAATACTCAACGAAAGGATGGTACGCTCTAAAAACTCTTCGCCAATAAAAGATAAACCAATCACCGATAACAACGGTAAAATCACAGGCAAAGCGAGGCAATGTAACGCACATAAGGTGGTTACCCAAATACCAGTTTTGTCGAGCGAACGTTGCGTCATGATAATCCGTGCTTTTACTTAAGGTGTGCCAAGACAGTCGTGTTATATTATAACATTACTTAATCAGGCGCAAGACAGATCAAAAGGTAGCACAGATTGAATGTTCGCCTTTTTGCTTTGGATCATGAGTAGTCGGTCAAAGCCTAAAGCGACTCCGGCACAGTTCGGAAACCCTGCAGCAAGTGCTTGTAGTAATCGCGTGTCGGCTGCAGCTTGAGGACGCCCCAACTGCAAACGTAGTTGATTATCTATCGCAAAACGTTGGGTTTGTTCGGTTGCTTGCGTCAGCTCTTGATAGCCATTGGCAAGCTCTATTCCGCCTGCATACACCTCAAATCGCAAGGCCACACGACTATCATCAGCGGCAATTTCTGCCAAGGCTGCTTGGCTACTCGGAAAATGAGTGACAATGGTTATTGCGTCAATATTTAAGCGAGGCTCAATCACGCAAGCCATGGCCAATTGCAATAAAGTGTCTCGATCGTCCTCGCGCTCGGCTAAATCTGCAACTTCGGTGTAATCACTTAAAGCCCGTTGCAGTTGCGAGACTGAAGCCGCAAGAGGATCAACTGCGAGATAACGCTGAAAGAGCTCTTGATAGGTTTGTTGGACAACCATACGCTCACCCAACACTAATAATAGGAGTTCGACGACTTCCGCAATAAGCTCTGCCATCGTAAAGCCAACACGATACCATTCTAACATCGTGAATTCAGGGTTATGCCGTGGCCCTACTTCATCATCCCGAAAGACTTTTCCAAGTTGATAGATGCTACAACCATAAGCAGCCAGCAGGCGCTTCATGGCGTACTCGGGTGATGTCTGTAGATAAAAAGGTTGGTTTGGTAACACCGCAATTTCGGTTTGCAGATTACTCAGATGAACATCGGTTACGCCATAGCGTGACAGCAATGGCGTATCCACTTCTAGCACCTGACGTTGCCAGAAAAACTCTCGAAGTTGGCGTAGCAATGCTGCCCGTTGTTGCAATAATTCTAACGACGCGGATGGCCGCCAATTATCTGATAGCTGCACTGCTATGCCCTAACTGATTTACTTTTGTACGCGTGATACGTATTCGCCAGAGCGAGTATCTACTTTAATGATTTCGCCAATCTGTACGAATAATGGAACCCGAACCACCGCGCCTGTAGACAACGTAGCTGGCTTACCACCGGTACCAGCAGTATCACCTTTCAAACCAGGATCGGTTTCAACGATCTCTAACTCAACAAAGTTAGGTGGTGTTACCGCGATCGGGTTACCGTTCCAAAGTGTTAACGTACATACATCTTGCTCAACTAACCATTTGGTCATGTCGCCCACAGCTTTTGCATCGGCAGCCAATTGCTCAAAGGTTTCGTTGTTCATAAAATGCCAGAACTCGCCATCGTTATAGAGATAGGCTAAATCAACATCAACAACATCCGCACCTTCTACTGAGTCACCTGATTTGAAGGTCTTCTCAACAACTTTGCCGCTGATTAATTTACGAATACGAACACGGTTAAAGGCTTGCCCTTTACCAGGCTTAACCATTTCGTTTTCTACAATTGAACAGGGCTCACCATCTTGCATGATTTTTAAGCCAGCTTTAAATTCGTTTGTGCTGTAATTCGCCATAGCTTCCTCGTATGCTTTTAAATTAAGCGATTTCGCGCGCAATAATAAACCATAACGCAGTATTTTTCAGGTAAAATAATTCGTTCGTGGAAATAATAAGTAGGTTTTTTGTGTCCGATTCTCAAGCAGTATCCATTCGTCCTCTGTGGCAACAGCAGTTAGCGCAAGCAATAACCTCACCCGAACAGCTTGGTGAGTTACTGCAACTACCGGCTAGCTGGGTTGCTCAACATCGCGAAGCAAGGCGTCTGTTTCCACTGCGGGTGACGCCTCATTTTGTGAAGTTGATGCAGCCAGGTGATTGCAATGACCCTTTGCTCTTGCAGGTGATGCCGCACCACAACGAATTTACTGAACATCCAGAATTTACCAAAGACCCTTTAGCTGAGCAGTCTAATACACAGCCGGGGATTCTACATAAATATAAGTCGCGCGTGTTAGTTATCTTAAAAGGTGGCTGTGCGATTAACTGCCGCTATTGTTTTCGTCGTCATTTTCCTTATCAACAGCATAGCTTTGGTAGGTCTGAACTGGCCAGCTTAGTTGCCACCATAGCGTCGGATACCAATATTAATGAAGTGATTTTAAGTGGCGGCGATCCCCTTTTGGCTACCGATGAAAAGCTTGATGAGATACTAACAACCTTAGAGCAACTACCGCAATTACGCCGCATACGAATCCACTCACGGCTACCCGTAGTATTGCCGACGCGATTAACCAGCAAGCTTGCCGAGCGCTTAGCCCGAAGTCACCTGCAAGCTATTCTGGTGTTGCATATCAATCACCCACGAGAAGTAGCAGACGAATTAGCTGCGGCCGCACAAGTTTGGCATCAAGCCGGTGTTACACTGCTAAATCAAAGCGTGCTGTTAAAGGGGATTAATGACTCAGTTACCTGCCTAAGTGAACTAAGCGAAAAACTCTTTGCCGCCAACATCATGCCTTATTATCTACATCAATTAGATAAAGTGGCTGGTGCCAGTCATTTTGCCGTTACCGATGAAGCAGCCCTTAAGCTGTATCAACAATTATTAGCTGAACTACCGGGCTTTTTAGTGCCAAAGTTAGTTCGAGAAATTGCCGGCGAAGCAAGTAAAACGCCACTCTGAAGGAGTGGCGTTTGCAGTATTGAAAGAGCTAGTTAAAAATACTCTTTAAAGTTATCTTTGAACCAATCACGAAGCAGTTGTTTCTCAAAGTAAACATTATCACGGCTACTACGCATGATTTCACGTCGAGTAATAATGCTACCTAAATCTTTTATCCGTTCCTCACCTTCTTGGATAACTTGTCCGTTAGCATCGGTATAACTGTAGGTAAACTTAATCATTGGATAACTAATCTCGTCGACCACACGCTGATAGCGCATTCCAGTATCAACAAAGACCGGCTCAACACGCCCAGTTAAATCGAGATCATTAATAGTTATGGTGAACTGATGATCGGCTGGCAGCTTCTCAGCTAATTCACCAATATAAGCAGTAAGTTCGTCCATAACACGCTGTTCAAAGCGGTCTTGTTTATCGCCAACAGCTTCAATATCAAAGAATTTTTTGGGGTCACCCCAACTAACGTTCGCTTCCGCTGCGATCGCGGTTTGATGACATAACCCAGCTAAAATCAAACCAGTTACTAATAGAGTTTTTTTCATCTTTTGAGTCCTCCTATGAGACGCTCGATATCGCATTATATGCGCTTCTATTAGTTTAGACGCTACTCGGATTAAAAGTGTGACATACAAAATAAAAAAAGGGAGATGCCGAAACACCTCCCTGTTTTGAATGGTTTTATGACGTAATCGAAATTACATCATGCCGCCCATTCCACCCATGCCGCCCATATCTGGAGCAGCTGGCTCATCTTTTGGCACTTCCGCTACCATAGCTTCGGTAGTAATCATCAGGGCCGCGATAGATGAAGCAAACTGTAACGCTGAACGAGTTACTTTGGTTGGATCCAAAATACCCATTTCTAGCATGTCGCCATACACGTCTTGACCTGCGTTGTAACCGTAGTTACCTTCGCCGTTTTTCACGTTATTGGCTACTACAGAACCTTCAGCGCCAGCGTTAGTAGCGATTTGACGCAGTGGTGATTCCATCGCACGAAGTGCTAACTTGATACCTACGTTTTGGTCTTCATTATCACCACGTAAGTCAGCAAGTTTGCTAGCAGCTCGCACTAATGCTACACCACCACCAGGCACAACGCCTTCTTCTACCGCTGCGCGAGTTGCATGCAGAGCATCTTCAACACGTGCTTTCTTCTCTTTCATTTCTACTTCAGTCGCAGCACCTACTTTAATAACTGCAACACCGCCAGCAAGTTTAGCTAAACGCTCTTGCAGTTTTTCGCGGTCGTAATCAGAAGTAGTTTCCTCTACTTGTTGACGAATCTGAGTAACACGGCCTTCAATGGCTGCTTGGTCGCCATTACCATCAACAATCGTGGTGTTGTCTTTGTTGATCACTACACGTTTGGCAGTACCTAGATCTTCAAGTTGAGCTTTCTCTAGTTCCATACCAATTTCTTCTGAAATCACAGTACCGCCAGTCAATACAGCGATGTCTTGCAACATAGCTTTACGGCGATCGCCGAAGCCTGGTGCTTTTACTGCCGCTACTTTCACGATGCCACGCATGTTGTTCACAACCAAAGTAGCTAAGGCTTCGCCTTCAACATCTTCGGCAATAATCAACAATGGCTTACCTGATTTAGCTACGCCTTCAAGAACTGGTAACAATTCACGAATGTTAGATACTTTTTTATCAACCAATAAAATAAACGGACTTTCTAATTCGACAGTGCCGTTTTCTTGGTTATTGATGAAGTATGGCGATAAGTAACCACGGTCAAACTGCATACCTTCAACAACGTCAAGTTCATCTTGCAATGCTTGACCTTCTTCAACCGTGATAACACCTTCTTTGCCTACCTTTTCCATCGCTTTAGCGATGATTTCACCGATGGTGCTATCTGAGTTAGCAGAGATAGTACCTACCTGAGCGATAGCTTTGGTATTGTCACAAGGTTGTGAAATTTTCTTCAGCTCTTCAACAGCACTAATGACGGCTTTATCAATACCGCGTTTCAAATCCATTGGATTCATGCCCGCAGCAACCGCTTTTAAGCCTTCGTTGACAATTGATTGTGCCAACACAGTAGCGGTGGTAGTACCGTCACCTGCTTCGTCATTAGCTTTAGAGGCGACTTCTTTCACCATCTGTGCGCCCATGTTTTCGAACTTATCTTCTAGTTCGATTTCTTTGGCTACTGAAACACCATCTTTGGTGATCAAAGGTGCGCCAAATGATTTTTCTAGGACGACGTTACGCCCCTTAGGGCCCAAAGTTACTTTAACTGCGTCAGCAAGAACGTTCACGCCTTTAAGCATGCGTTGACGTGCACTGTTTCCAAAAATGACTTCTTTAGCTGCCATGTTTATTTCTCCTTAGCCTTCTACGATCGCTAGAATGTCTGATTCGCTCATGATCAAGTACTCTTCACCCTCGATCTTTTGCGTCTTAACACCATATCCTTCGTTAAATAGCACGGTATCGCCAACTTTTACGTCTAGCGCTTTTACCTCGCCATTTTCAAGGATACGACCGTTACCTACAGCTACAACCTCACCTTGGGTTGATTTTTCTGCGGCTGAACCGGTCAATACAATACCACCAGCAGATTTAGTTTCTGCTTCTGAACGCTTAATGATCACTCGATCATGTAAAGGACGAAGTTTCATCTTGGATAACTCCTAAACCTAAGTTTGTGGGTTGATAAAAGCTTTGGGGATGAACCAAAGCAGTTAAAAAGTGAATGTGCACCAGTTATGGGGGGTAAAAATAAGAACTCAAGGTGCAATGATAAATTTTTTTTGTTTTCGTATACTGGTCGTAAGATAGTCTTTTAGCGTACTCAATGAGAAGAGATAAAACTAATGCCAACATCGTCAACCTATCGTATTGTGGTATGCAGTTGTCCTAGCAAGCAATCAGCCAAAGCCATTGCTGAAAAAGTTTTACGAGCGCGCTTAGCTGCCTGCGTTAATATTTCATCGCCAACAACATCCATGTATTGGTGGGATGATCATATCCATGCCGATGAAGAAGTCTTGTTGCAGATCAAGACAACCGTAGGCTGTCTTGAGGCACTCTTTGCGCTGGTGCAACAAGCACACCCCTACGATGTGGCGGAACTTATTGTTGTGCCTATTACGGAAGGCTCACCCGATTATTTAAATTGGATAACACAGGTCACCCAATCATGACAGTTAAGCAGTACCCTCTCGTTATTCTCTCTACTTTATTAGCGCTGGTATGGATGCTCACTGCTGGGGCTCAGGCACAACAGTTTCAGCTCCAAAGTAGTGACCCTTTTCAACAACCCGAATTCTTACCTGTTGACGAAGCTTTTGCGTTCAATTTTAAGCAAGACGGCGATCAGCTGACCTTACAATGGACCATTGCGCCATCTTATTATCTCTACCAGCACCGATTTGTGGTGAAAAGTGATGTGGCTTTGCAAGCGCAACCACAATTACCAAAAGGTGAGCCCCACGTTGATGAGTTTTTCGGCGAAACGGTGGTGTATCGCGATTACGTTGAAATCACTTATGAGTTGCAGCAGGCGGCGCCTCAGCAAACTTTCGTGATTTCTTATCAGGGCTGCGCCGATGCCGGTTTATGTTACCCGCCCACGGATAAAACCATTGCGCTGAATGCCGTACAAGCCACAGGCACGGCAGTGTCTTTTGAGCAGATCACTGCGAATAGTCAACAATCAGAATCTGCTAGCATTTTTGATGCAATTCATGAGCAGCCCCTGTGGTTGTCGCTGGGGTTATTTTTAGTCCTCGGGATTGGCTTAGCTTTTACGCCTTGCGTGTTGCCTATGTACCCGATTATTTCTGCCATCATCATGGGCTCTTCTGGGCCTGCTGCATCGGCTACTGGCTCGACAACAGCTGCGCGTAAACCCTTAACGACGCTGCGTGCATTTACCTTGTCGTTCGCTTATGTACAAGGGATGGCCGTGACCTATTCAGCACTAGGTATTGTGGTAGCCCTAGCTGGATTGCGCTATCAAGCCATGTTGCAGCACCCAGTTTTGTTAGTGGTGCTAGCCCTAGTGTTTGTGTTGCTGGCCCTGAGTATGATGGGTGTGTATACCATCACCTTACCGAGTAAGTGGCAAAATTACCTCAATAGTATTAGCCAAGGTCAACGTGGTGGAGCACATTCCAGTGTCTTTATCATGGGCGCCCTATCAGGATTAATAGCCTCACCATGCACTACCGCTCCGCTTTCTGGCGTGCTGCTATTCATTGCGCAGTCGGGCGATATCGTAAATGGCGGGGCCATTCTATATGCATTGAGTATCGGCATGGGCCTCCCCTTATTAGTGTTTGGAGTAACGGGTGGCAAACTATTGCCTAAAGCCGGCGCTTGGATGAACACAGTAAAACGGCTGTTCGGCGTTATCTTGCTCGCGGTTGCGCTGGTGTTAGTAGAGCGCCTTTTGCCCTTCCACGTAGCAGATTGGCTATGGGTGCTATTTATCTGTGCTAGTGCGATTTACCTTATTGTTAGCGGCTGGGCTGAAATGACGCGCAAACCAGCAATGGTGTTCAGCAGTGTTTGGCTGATTCTTGCTAGTGGCTTACTCTATGCCTGGTGGCCACAGCCTAGCAGCGCTCATTTGCCTTTCAAACAAGTGACGTCTGTTGCCGCAATTGAGGCCGAGTTAGCAGCAGCCGCAGCTAATCAACAGTGGGTGATGTTAGATTTGTACGCCGACTGGTGCGTTGCTTGTAAAGAGTTTGAGCGCTACACCTTTGCTAACGAGCAGGTTCAGCAAGCCTTGAGCGATGTGCGCTTGCTACAAGCTGACGTTACCGCCAACACGGCTGAGAACAATGCAATATTGCAGCACTACCAGGTATTAGGTTTGCCTACCATTTTATTTTTCTATGCCGGCGAGGAAGTTCAAGGTGCCAGAGTCACCGGGTTTTTACCGGCGGATGAATTTACAGAGCATGTGAAAAGTACAACAGAAAATTAAAGATTGCAGCGAACTGCGGTGATAAGACCAGTATTTTGCTGCGTAATCTCATTTTTTCTCTATAATGCCAAGATAAGCATGGAACTAGAGGCCAAATTTGGCCTCTAATTCTCTAAATTCCTAGAGACATGACGTTTCGCAGCAGATCGCAGCATTATGACGACAAAAAATGCCAGAACATCAAGACTATTGCTTCTCAATGGCCCCAACCTTAATTTGTTAGGCACTCGTGAGCCCGATATTTATGGTTCACAAACCCTCAATGATATTGAGCATCAACTGCGGCAACAAGCTGAGCAGTTAAACCTTGTTTTAGACTGCAGACAGTCTAATGCTGAGCATCAACTGCTTGAGTGGATTCATGAAGCTAGAACCACCCATGTCGATTTTATTCTAATCAACCCAGGCGCCTTTACTCATACTAGCATTGCCTTGCGTGATGCCTTGGCCGGGGTAGCTATTCCTTTTATCGAAGTACATCTTTCCAATATTCATGCACGCGAAGCCTTTCGTAAGCATTCTTATTTATCAGACCTAGCCGTAGGGGTTATCTGTGGACTTGGCGCGCAAGGCTATGGCCTCGCGTTGCAAGCAGCCCAGCAGCACTTACAGCACAACTCATAACATTTAATTAGGTAATTAATACTCATGGATATTCGTAAAATTAAGAAATTAATCGAACTGGTAGAAGAATCTGGTATCGCTGAATTAGAAATTACCGAAGGTGAAGAATCCGTTCGTATTCATCGTGGTGGCAGCCACAGCGCTCCGGTCCATTATCAAGCGGCACCGATGCATCATTATCCTGCTCCGGCACCAGCTCCGGTGGCGGCAGCACCTGCAGCAGAAGCAGCAGCGCCAGAAATTTCAGGCCATGTTGTTAAATCACCTATGGTAGGTACTTTCTACGCAGCTCCAGCACCGGGTGCCGCTGACTTTGTCAGCGTTGGCCAACAGGTTAAAGCTGGCGAAACCTTATGCATTGTTGAGGCGATGAAAATGATGAACCAGATCGAAGCCGACAAAGGTGGAGTGGTGAAACAAATTCTCGTAGAAAACGGTGAGCCGGTTGAGTTTGATCAGCCATTATTTGTTATTGAGTAACGGCATCTGCCAGGACCAAAATCATGTTAGATAAGGTTGTTATAGCTAACCGAGGCGAGATTGCGCTGCGTATTTTGCGCGCCTGTAAAGAGCTCGGAATTAAAACCGTAGCGGTACACTCTACCGTTGACCGCAATTTGAAGCATGTGCTGCTAGCCGATGAGTCTATCTGTATTGGCGATGCACCTGCTACTAATAGTTATTTGAATATTCCACGCATTATTAGTGCGGCGGAAATTACTGACGCAGCAGCTATCCACCCGGGTTATGGCTTTCTTGCTGAGAATGCCGACTTTGCCGAACAAGTAGAAAACTCTGGTTTCATTTTTGTCGGCCCAACCGCTGATGTTATTCGCCTGATGGGCGATAAAGTTTCTGCTATTGAGGCGATGAAGAAAGCAGGCGTGCCTTGTGTGCCTGGCTCTGGCGGTCCGTTAGGTGACGATGAAGCCACCAACTTAAAAACCGCTAAGCGTATTGGCTATCCAGTGATAGTAAAAGCTGCTGGGGGCGGCGGTGGTCGTGGCATGCGGGTCGTGCGTAAAGAAGACGAACTGATTCGCGCTATTAGCACCACCAAAGCAGAAGCCGGAGCAGCCTTCGGTAACTCCATGGTGTACATGGAGAAGTTTCTAGAGAATCCTCGCCATATTGAGATTCAAGTGTTGGCTGATGGTCAAGGTAACGCCGTTTACTTAGGTGAGCGTGATTGTTCGATGCAACGCCGCCACCAAAAGGTCGTTGAAGAAGCGCCAGCACCAGGCATTACCGCAGAAATGCGTAAGTTTATTGGTGATCGCTGTGCCAAAGCCTGTATCGAGATTGGCTATCGTGGTGCCGGTACGTTTGAGTTCCTTTACGAAAACGGCGAATTCTATTTCATTGAAATGAATACCCGTATTCAGGTTGAGCATCCAGTTACCGAAATGGTTACCGGGATCGATCTCATTAAAGAGCAGCTACGCATTGCCGCGGGTCGTCAATTATCGATTTCACAAGAAGACGTAGTGATTCGCGGACATGCTGTTGAATGTCGGATTAACGCAGAAGATCCAGCAACTTTTATTCCATCGCCGGGTACCATCACCCGCTTCCACCCACCAGGTGGTTTAGGAGTGCGTTGGGATTCGCATGTGTATGCAGATTATCGAGTACCACCTAATTACGATTCGATGATTGGCAAGTTAATTACCTATGGTGAAAATCGTGATGTAGCAATAGCGCGTATGCGCAATGCGCTGAGTGAGTTAATCATTGAAGGTATTAAAACCAATGTGCCATTGCAGAAAGACATCATGGCCGATGAAAACTTCCAGCACGGTGGCACGAACATCCACTATCTAGAGAAAAAGCTCGGCATGGGTGGTCACTAACGCCTATGCCTTGGATTCAACTTACCGTATCGGCTCCTGAAAAGCATGCGCCCCTTGTGGGCGACATGCTGCAGGGCAATGGCGCTATGGCCGTCACCTATCGCGATGCCCAAGACAACCCGATTTTTGAGCCTCCGCTGGGCGAACTCATCTATTGGCAGGAAACTCTAGTGACTGGTTTGTTTCCAGCTGAAACCGACCTTAAGCCAATCCTCGCTAACCTGCGCAAATCGAGTTACTTCAAAGACGAGCTACAATACAAAACCGATGCTCTTGAAGACAAAGATTGGGAGCGTGAGTGGATGGATAACTTTCATCCCATTCGTTTTGGTCAACGGCTGTGGGTTTGCCCTAGCTGGCGTGATATCCCCGAGCCCGATGCGGTCAATATCATGCTCGACCCGGGGATGGCCTTTGGTACAGGAACTCACCCTACTACGGCACTTTGTTTGGAATGGTTGGATAGCGCTGAGGTGACCGGTAAGACCGTGGTTGATTTTGGCTGTGGCTCAGGTATTTTGGCGATTGCAGCATTGTTGCTGGGTGCCAAGCAAGCTATTGGTACCGATATCGATCAACAAGCTCTGATTGCCAGTACCGCCAATGCTGAGCGCAATGGTGTTGCTGAACGCTTAGCCGTGTATTTACCAAGTCAGCAACCGGAGTTACAAGCCGAGTTGGTCATGGCCAATATTTTGGCCGGCCCCTTACAAGAATTAGCTCCGGTCATTAGTGCTTTTGTTGCTCCAGGCGGTGAACTCATCATGTCTGGTATTCTGGAGCGTCAAGTTCCGGCAGTACAAGCCGCTTATAACAAAGAATTCGACTTTAGCCCGGTTCGTATCAGCGAAGGTTGGGTGATGTTACACGCAAAACGCAAACACTAGTCTTGAGTAACTTTGTCAAGTGGAAAAAATGCAAAAAAGGCTGTTTTTGTACAAATTACAGCCTTTTCTTTCTGCGCTAAATTCCCTAAAATTTCCGACCCTTGAGTTGCACAGTTTTTAACCGATGCGGATCGGACCATATCCAATAGAAAATCCGGTAATTCTCGCACCCATGGCCGGTGTGACAGACCTTCCATTTCGACAGCTCTGCTTAGAATTGGGAGCCGGGTTGGCAGTGTCCGAAATGCTCTCGAGCAACCCGCAAGTGTGGGCCACTAAAAAGTCGCAAGACCGAATGGGCCATGCTGATGAGCCGGGGGTGAAAGCTGTGCAAATTGCAGGGTCAGAACCTGAATTGATGGCTGCGGCTGCTGTTCACAATGTTGAGCACGGAGCGCAAATCATTGATATCAATATGGGCTGCCCAGCAAAAAAGGTGAATAAGAAATTAGCCGGCTCGGCCCTGCTGCAGTATCCAAAGCTTGTAGAAGCTATTCTAACTGCTGTGGTAGCTGCTGTGGATGTGCCAGTCACGCTAAAAATTCGCACAGGCTGGACGCCTGAGCATCGTAACGGAGTAACCATTGCCCAAATTGCGGAGCAAGCGGGAATACAATCGTTAGCCGTACACGGACGTACTCGAGCTTGTATGTACAAAGGCCACGCCGAGTACGACACCATCAAAGCAATCAAGGCGGCGGTGTCGATACCCGTAGTTGCTAATGGCGACATTACGACGCCAGAAAAAGCACGCGAGGTTTTAGCGTATACCGGTGCCGACGCCATCATGATTGGTCGCGGCGCCCAAGGTAATCCTTGGTTGTTTCGTGAGATCGCCCATTTTTTAGCAACGGGCGAACACTTAGCACCACCAACGGCGCACGAAGTTAGCCGAGTTGTGCAGCAGCATGTGAAACGCTTGCACGCACACTATGGTGACTTTAGCGGTGTAAGGATTGCCAGAAAACATGTGGGTTGGTACTTGCAACAACAACAACCCAATGCGGATTTTCGCCAGCAGTTTTTGGTGATTGAGGATGCAGCCGAGCAACTCGACGCCTTGGCGAATTTTTTTGTAACAGTAAACTAAAGAGATAGAGCGCACCTATGTTTGATCAAAACGCACATCGTGACCCGGTTTCTCCATTTACCACCATTGGTAACAATGCCCAGCCGAAGCCACTACGTGATTCAGTAAAGCAAGCCATGAACTCATTCTTAAAGCAATTAGAAGGACATGATCCTGAAGAATTGTATGAGTTGGTTTTGGCTGAAGTTGAAGCACCGTTGTTAGAAGAGGTCATGACTTACACGCGTGGTAATCAAACCCGCGCCGCGACAATGCTTGGCATTAACCGTGGTACCTTGCGTAAGAAGCTGAAAAAATACGGCATGAACTAAGTGCCCCCAAAAAAAGAGCGCCTGGTGTGCTCTTTTTTTCTTTCTAATCCTCAGTTTTTAACGCCTAGGTTATTTGCTAACACGTACTTAAATTAACTATCTTAGTTTACTGGTATCTACTGAATACTTAATACTCACTATTAAAGAAAGGTAACATTTCATGCAACACCGCCCTATTCAACGCGCTTTACTCAGTGTTTCTGACAAAACTGGCATTGTCGAATTTGCTCAGGCTTTGGTGCAACGTGGCGTCGAGCTGCTCTCAACAGGTGGTACGGCAGCCTTACTGCGCCAGCACCAAATTGCCGTAACAGATGTGTCAGAACATACTGGCCAGCCGGAGATTATGGACGGTCGCGTAAAGACCTTGCATCCTAAAATTCATGGCGGCATTTTAGCTCGTCGTGATCGAGACCAAGCAGTGATGCAAGAGCAAGGTATTGCTGCCATAGATATGGTGGTAGTAAATTTATACCCGTTTGCAGAAACTGTCGCGAAACCAGATTGTAGCCATGCTGATGCGGTAGAGAATATTGATATTGGTGGCCCAACGATGGTCCGTGCAGCCGCCAAAAATCATCAAGACGTGACTATTATTGTGAATGCTGATGATTACGCCGCAGTTATTGCCGAGATGGATGCTAATCAAAACAGCCTAAGCTTCGATTCTCGTTTTAACTTAGCGATTAAAGCTTTTGAACACACAGCTCAATATGATGGCATGATTGCTCAATATTTTGGCGCACGGTTGCCCCAGCAAAGCAGTAAATTCCCACGTACCTTTAATACCCAGTTACAGAAGAAACAAGATTTACGCTATGGCGAAAACAGCCATCAGCAAGCCGCTTTTTATGTTGAGCACAAACCAGCAGAAGCATCAGTCGCCACTGCGATTCAGCTGCAGGGTAAAGAATTATCCTTTAATAACATTGCCGACACTGATGCCGCCCTTGAGTGTGTGAAATCTTTTACTGCACCAGCTTGTGTGATTGTGAAACATGCCAACCCATGTGGCGTGGCAATCGGCAACAATCCGTTGGATGCTTATGAACGCGCCTTTAAAACCGACCCAACCTCAGCCTTTGGTGGCATTATTGCTTTTAACCGTGAGCTTGACGGTGAGACCGCTGCTGCAATCGTGGCGCGTCAGTTTGTTGAGGTCATTATTGCCCCAGTGATTAGCCAAGCGGCTAAAGATGCACTCGCTAGCAAAACTAATGTGCGCGTACTCGAGTGTGGCGAATGGGCAGCACAACGAGTACCAAGCTTCGACTACAAACGCGTTAATGGTGGCTTGTTGGTGCAAGACAACGATTTAGGTGAAATCACCTTAGCCGATCTCAAAGTTGTTACCGACAAGCAGCCAACTGCCGCGCAATTGGAAGACTTGTTATTCTGCTGGAAAGTAGCCAAATTTGTGAAATCTAATGCGATTGTGTATGCCAAAGACGGTATGACGATTGGCGTTGGCGCCGGCCAAATGAGCCGGGTATACAGCGCTAAGATTGCTGGTATCAAAGCTGCTGATGAGAACCTTGAGGTAGCAGGCTCGGTGATGGCATCCGATGCCTTCTTCCCCTTCCGAGACGGAATTGACGCTGCTGCTGCCGCTGGTATTACTGCCATTATTCAACCCGGTGGATCGATTCGTGACGAAGAAATTATCGCAGCTGCCAACGAGCATGGGATCGCCATGGTCTTTACTGGAATGCGCCATTTCCGTCACTAATTCGTAGGTTATTGAGAGCGAGCTTAGTTGCTAACTGAACGATTAGCGCTAAGCTCATATAACTTAATGATGCAAAAGGAAACTAGCGATGCCCACTAAACGCCAACTATTAACCGGTGTAGCCGTAGCGCTACTGTTTACTCCGTTACTGGGCGCCTGCTCGAATGAAGCAGCTGCCCCTGCTCACAGCACCGCATTGGCCGAAGCCATGAATAGCCCGGCGCGCACGCCAAGCAACATGCAACGAGATCAGTACCGAAATCCCCAAGCAACACTCGAGTTTTTTGAAGTGGCGCCGCACCACACAGTGGTCGAGATTTGGCCAGGTGGTGGTTGGTATAGCGAAATCCTAGCCCCTTATCTGCATCAGCATGGGCAACTCTATGCGGCTGGCTTTGCCACTTCTGACGAGCGTGGTTTCGCTATTCGTGCGCGCGCTAACTATGCCGAACGAGTTGCTAACGATGCTCTGTTCGGTAACGTCATCATCACTGAATTTTCGCCCTTAGAGAATAGTACTATTGCACCACCAGCAAGTGCTGATAGAGTGCTCACCTTCCGTAACCTGCATAATTGGTACATGGCCAGTGGTGAAGCCGGTATGAAAGGTGCCTTTGCGACCTTTTATCAAGCTCTCAAACCCGGTGGCATGTTAGGGATTGTTGATCACCGGTTACCGGAAACTCGTCCGGATAGTGATATGGAATCAAGCGGCTATATCAAAGAAAGCTATACCATCGCACTCGCTGAGGCGGCTGGATTTGAACTGGTTGCGCGCAGTGAGATCAATGCGAATCCAAACGACACCACTGAGCATCCACGCGGCGTATGGACCTTGCCACCAACCTTAGCTGCCGGCGATCAAGATCGCGACAAGTATATTGAGATTGGTGAGAGTGACCGCTTTACGTTAAAATTTGTTAAACCTCATAATTAACGAGTACCTTCATGAAAGTATTGGTAATTGGCGGCGGTGGCCGCGAACATGCATTAGCTTGGAAAGCCGCACAGTGTCAGGGTGTGGAGCAAGTGTTTGTCGCTCCTGGTAATGCCGGAACTGCTATTGAAACTGGTATCGAAAACGTGGCCATTGCTGCTGATGATATCGCTGCCTTACTAGCCTTTGCGCAACAGCAGCAGGTTGCCCTAACGATTGTAGGCCCAGAAGCGCCGCTGGTTGCGGGCGTCGTTGACAGTTTTACCGCAGCGGGCCTAACTATTTTTGGGCCAACTCAGGCCGCAGCTCAACTTGAGGGCTCAAAAGCTTTCAGCAAAGACTTTTTAGCACGTCACCAAATACCAACCGCTGCCTATGGCACCTTTACGGACGTTGCAGCCGCACAAGCCTATGTGCGTGCGCAAGGCACTCCAATCGTCATCAAAGCTGACGGTTTAGCTGCTGGCAAAGGCGTGATCATTGCGCAAACTCTTGCTGAAGCTGATGCTGCTATTGCTGACATGCTGGCAGGTAACCGCTTTGGTGATGCGGGTAGCCGAGTAGTGATTGAAGAGTTCTTAGTTGGTGAAGAGGCAAGCTTTATTGTCATGGTGGATGGCACTACGGCGCTGCCGTTTGCCTCGAGCCAAGATCATAAAGCACGTGACAACGGCGACCAAGGCCCTAATACGGGCGGTATGGGGGCTTACTCCCCAGCCCCTGTGGTTACCCCTAGTGTGCACGAATGGGTGATGCAGCATGTGATTCAGCCAACCATAGAGGGTATGGCAGCTGAAGGCCATCCTTACACTGGCTTTCTCTATGCTGGTTTGATGATTGCAGCAGACGGCAGCGCCAAAGTACTTGAGTACAATTGCCGCTTTGGTGATCCTGAAACTCAACCCATCATGATGCGCTTACAGTCTGATTTAGTTGAACTGTGCTTAGCTGCCTGCGCCGGCCAATTAGCTGGTCGTGAGATTCAGTTTGATCCGCGTGCGACTGTGGGCGTGGTGATGGCGGCTGGCGGTTATCCAGATGGCTATGCCAAAGGTGATGCGATTTCAGGCATTGCTGAAGCTGAAGCCACTGGCGTGAAGGTCTTTCATGCTGGCACGGCTCTCAATACTGAAGGGCAAGTAGTGACGGCCGGCGGCCGCGTTCTGTGTGTGACTGCTATTGGCGATAGCGTAAGCGCTGCTCAACAGCAAGCTTATGCTGGCGTTAGTAAGATCCGTTGGAACCAGGCATTCTATCGCACTGACATTGGCTATCGTGCCATTGCTCGTGAACAAGCCTAATTAGCTTTAACCCATAAAAAAGCTGGCTTTCGCCTAATGCCAGTCAGTTAAGAGCTGACTGGCATTTTTTTCTCGCATATTTCTGAGGTTTTGAACGAACTTCTCGTGGGTAAACCCGCTCGGTTCGCCTTATTGGCAAAACGTAATGCTCTGCAATTTCTTGAAGATGTTCGAGAGTTTTCGGGATATTCCCCGCTGAATTAAGTGAAGCCGTGTATAGCCAGTTAATAATAGCTGTAGCACACGAGGTAAAACTCAGTTGATTTGGATATATCCCTTTAATTTTGCTCGCCATTTTCACCATCTGATAGCGAATAATATTGTACGCTAAGAGTATTCCCCATAGCTCTTGACGTATCATTTCTGGTCGCTTGCTCCGTAGCGTGTAGTGATTTTGAAGTAAAACTTGTTTCATTTCTCGATAGCCGAGTTCGATTTCCCAACGTTGCTCATAAAGCTCAACAATATCTTCGCTTGGATAACGCAATGGATCGACCATCGACGTTAATATGGTGCGCTCTTTACCATCAATAGTCCGTGTTAACATTCGAGCTTGCATGGTCTCAGGTAAATTCGGATATTTTTTGCGTGATTGTGGCGTGGTTGTCAGCTCAATGAGCTTTTGGTGACGGCCTATTTTCCTGAGCACTTTATATTGAGTTCCTTTTCTCATTGGAATAAGCCAGTGACGTTCAACACCGGTATTTTGCCACTTGTGAAGGAGTCCTAACGAGTAAAACCTCGGTCGAATAGGGTCAATGAATGGTTAGCTGTCGATTCGATAAGTCCTTCTGCAAGCACCATCTCATTTGTTGAAGCACAATCAAATTGGCTTCCCGTTAGAAGATGGCTCGTTAATTCCATTTGGCAGACCATGCGCACTTGAGGATATTGCTCACCAAATTGATTTGAACTCTTTTTGAACGCTTGCTGATTCTCATTGGAGTCAGGGGTTCGTCAAACAACACCATCGACGCCAAGCAATCGTAAGCCATGCCATGTTGGATGCTCGGCTTGTTCATTCCAAATCGCTTGCGTATGTTCAAATACCGATTGTACGGCATGTTCACCAAGGCGTTGTCGTGCTTGAGGAATAGCGCTTGGAGCTACAAGTGCCCGTCGACCAGGCAGCATAATATTCATTTGTCCAACGATGTCCCACACGCTGGTGTTGCGATATAAGGCCATGCCTATAATACTCCACAACACCATATCCAAGGGTAAACGTCTTTTCCTGACCGTGCCGACACCGGCCTTATCAAACGCCTCATCAATTAAATCAGGATCAAGAATGTCGGATAATTTACCCAGTTCTTCAGAGTTTGGAGCATATCCATTGGCTATTGCGAGTGCTGTGGTGAGTTGCATAAAAAAATCCGTAGCTAGAATTAACTAACTACGGATTCTGATCCATTGGGAGGATCGGTCAACCGATCGCTAAAATATTTCTTAACTGATCGGCATTAGGCTTTCGCCAGCTTTTTTTGATTAATCTTCAACCACTAAATCATCATCATCGCCACCGCTCACCTCAAATGCGTCATCGGTGTATCGGCTACGACCATACATACTGCCAACTTTAGGTCGGTTAATGCGAGCTTGATACTTAGACCAAGCCTTTTCTACCGCAGTATCGGCGGCCTTTTCACCACGCGCAACTGCCAACAAGGATTGCTCTTCAGCCGTTTGCGGTTCAATTTCGCCACTCATTAATGCAGCAATCATACTGCCGTGTTTAGCTAATAAATCGCTTTCACGGATAGAAAAATCACCTGAGCGGGCAAACCCATAAGGGTAGTTTTTGAAGTCGTTAAACGGCTTCTTAATAATCTGTTCACGGTTTAATGTTGCCATGATGTGCCTATCCTCCAGACCAACAACTCCAGAAAAACTGCGACGCCTCTATTCGTCAGTGACGATATAGAGGCGAAATGAGCTGTTGTCAACAGATTTATTCAAATTAATTTTGCGGCAGCGCTAATCAGAATTGATAATTAACCGTTATTCCAGCATGCAATCCCGCTTCTGCTAAGACTTCCAGACTAGGATCTGCTATCGGATACCCACTAACTCGGGAATTTTTCCAATAGCGTCTATCGGTTAAATTGAACAAGCCTGCACCGATGCTTAAGTCATCAGCTACAAACCAGCGATTCACCCAATCCACAGTGGCGTAACCAGGCGCTGAGAACAATAAGCTGCCATCGGCATCTTGTAATTCACGTTGCCCACGCACTGCCGTGAGGACCAAGCGCGATTCCCAGTCGGCATTACTATAACTCACTTCTAGGATAGCTTGAGGTGGCGCAACATCAGCTATGGCGAGGCCTGTTTCACGATCTTCACCACGACTGTATGCTAATGCCAGCTGACTACTCCACTGCCGATTCCAGTCTGCTTGCCACTCAAATTCAGCCCCTTCAATCACCACTTTATCGCGGTTAATCGATTGAAATATCAATAATTGCCGAACCGGATCAAAGCCCAAACTGGCGCGACTCTCAATAAAATCGCTATAACGATTGTGGAACACGGCCGCAGTTATTGAGTGACCGGTTAAACGCGCGCGTAAACCTGTTTCAAAGGTATAACCACGTTCGGCTTTCAAATCAGGATTGGCAATTGCCAAGACTCGAAACTGTGGATAATACAAGCCCACGTTAACATCACTAAAAGGCGGCGCCCGATAGCCACGTGCGTATTGCCCAAACCATTCAACCTGCTCGCTTACCGGCCACACTACACCAAACTTAGGTAGCCACGCAGATTCGGTTAAATCGGTAACCGTAGATTGTGGATAGCGCAATTCAAACAGGGCATCATGGCGAGCCCGTAAACGGTAGTTCTCGTATCTTACCCCAGGGCTAATAACCGGTCCCTGCTCCCAGAGTTCGATTTCGTCATGCACATACATCCCAAACTCTGTCACTCTGCTACGCGGAAAATCACGCAGCGGGAAAGTCTCACCTAATAAAACATTGGTGCTAACTTGAGTGGTTAAATTGGTTTGTAAAGCGTCACGTTCATCAACTAAGCTTGAACTAATCCATTCAAAGCCGTAGCCAAGTCTATGGGTAAAGCCGACACTGTCGAACTGTTTAGCTAAGTCAGCACCGATGCCAGCGGTACGCTGGGTAAATTCAAAATCGCGCTGAATAAGCAACGGCTCGGGTAACAGCATACGCTCTTCATGGGAGTCTTGTTCGGTATCGCTGTATTGATAATATAGCCGCCACTGGCCGGTATCGGCCCATGCTTGCGGTTCCATCTCTAAATCGATCAGAGCACGCCACTGCTGCCGAGCATCATCACCAGCCAAATAAGTGGTCGATGCTTGGCGACCTTCACCTAAACCAGAGCGGATATTCGTATCTCGACTCTCTTGCAAAGCGTCCAAGGTAAATTGCCAGCGGCCCCAGCTCGCATCCGTTGCTAATCGAGCTAATAATCCTTGTTGGCGATGATGTTGCAAGTCACGGTCACTAGCAGCGACCCCCTCGCTTCGTAATTCTTGCCCATACTGTAATGCTGCGGCTAGCAGCAAGGAGCCGGACTGATTTGCATAGGCCTGCGCAGCCATCACTTTGGCACGATGACTATCGCTGTTATAGCCTAACTGCAACCGAGTACCGTAGTTGCTGCCGTATAGCACGTCATCGGCCTCAAGTAAGCTAATCGCAACCACCCCGCCCAAAGCTTTAGAGCCATACAAGGTGGACGCCGGTCCGCGTAGGATTTCAACACGGCTTGCCAGCCCTAGTTCCATTAAGCCACGACCGGTATCAGAAAATGCTCCAACCGAAAACTGGTCGGCTACTGGCACTTGGTCTATGACGATTGCGGTGCGGTTACCACCAATACCACGGATACGAAAACCGCTATCACCAAACCTACTACCACCGTCATCTATTTCTACTCCTACTTGATAGCGCACTAAGTCGGTTGCATTAAGCACCAAGTCGCGCTGCATTTGTTCTTCGCTAAGAACTGAAACTGTGCCAGCCACTTCAGAAATTTGCCGTGGCTGCCGATGGGCAACCACGGTGATCACTTCTATATCAGCGTTACTACTAGTCACATCCTGTTGAAGAGCTTGCGCTGGCTGGGCTACTACAGTGAGCCCAGCCATTGCGCAATAGAGCGCTGTTTTTTTCACTATTAATAGACCTCGTTGCGAGTATTGTAGTTGTTAAACTTGCCAGTTGGAGTGACCATTTTCTCACCCTTAATGACATGCTTCAGCTTACGAGTTTTGTCGTCCACAATCACAATCGCCGACTCTTCTTCCTGACCACTCCATACCGAGAACCAAACTTCATCACCGGCCATGTTGTATTCAGGTTGCACGATCCGTTTTGGACCCGGACCTAAATCAGCCCACTCACCAATCGGTAAGGTATCAAAACCAGCGTCTAGGTTGTCAATATTGAAGACAGCTACCGACTGAGCAATTTTTGCATCAGGGTTAAATGGAGTATCTACCCAAAGGTTTTTTGATTTCGGGTGGGTTTTGATGAACAACGAACCACCACCTTGACCTTCTAACACGCGGACAACTTTAAAGGCGTTGTCTTTATGCTGCTCAGGGTCAGTACCAATCAGCGTGATATCTGCATTACCTAATGCACTAGTTGCCCAAACCGGACCGTATTTAGGGTCAACAAAATTAGCGCCACGACCTGGGTGCGGAATCCGTTTTACCGGAATTAGAGCTTCTAATTCACGCTCTAACGCATCCACTACTGCAATGGTGTCGTTCTCGTTGGCAGCAGTCATAAAGTAACGACCAGACCGATCCCAACCGCCGTCATGTAAGAACGGCGCCGCATCAATAGTAGTCACGCTTAAGTTATCGATATCTGAATAGTCCACCAGTTTAATTTGACCGGTTTCTTTCACGTTAACGATAAACTCAGGGTGTTTATGCGAACCAACAATTGCAGCTACTCGAGGCTCTGGGTGATACTCTTGAGTATCCACAGTCATACCGCGAGTCGATACAATTTTCTTCGGCTCTAACGACTGACCATCCATAAGTACATAGTGTGGCGGCCAATAAGCACCAGCTATCGCGATCTTATCCTCGTAACCTTTATAACGAGAGTTCTCTACTGAGCGAGCTTCAAGACCAATCTTAATTTCTGCGACTACTTGTGGCGGGAACATGTATAAATCGATCAAATCAATCTTACCGTCACGACCTATGGTGGTGAAATAACGACCTGAGCTAGAAGCACGAGAGATGTGCACCGCATACCCAGTTTTCACGTAGTTGAGTACTTTTTTGCTAGCACCATCAATAATGGCTACTTCGCCGGCATCACGCAGCGTAACCGCAAACATGTTATCTACGTCATAATCATGCTGAGGCTTGGCTGGGCGATCTTCTGGCTTCACGTGCACCACCCAACTATCTTTCATCTCTTTCATGCCCCACTCAGGAGGAGTAGGTGGCTCGTGCTGTAAGAAGCGCGCCATCATGTCAATTTGCTGCTCAGTTAATTCACCTGAGGTACCCCAGTTTGGCATACCACCTGGTGACCCGAAGTTAATCAGAGCTTTAAGGTAATCCGTGCCTTTTTTCTGCGTGATATCAGTAGTTAAAGGTAGGCCAGTTGCGCCTTTTCGTAACACCCCATGACAACCAGCGCAGCGTTGGAAGTAAATTTCTTGGGCTTGCGCAAACTCTTCTTCACTAATATCTGGGGCGCCAGCAGTTTTCATCATCTTGCCACCAGCAATCGGTGATGGAGCACCTTTATAGCCCACTTCAGCAGCAGTAGAACCTGAGTGAGGTTGACCTTCGGCACGATCTTTAAGGCCTAACTCTACCCGCACATTTTCTACTTCTTGCTCAGTAACCTTGGCACCTTTGTTACCCCAGCTATTGAGCACATAGTTAGCAATATCAGCAATTTCTTCGTCACTGATATGCTGCATGGGGGGCATCACCGCATTGTACTTCTGGCCATTGACTTCAAGCGGGCCTGTCATACCTTTCAATACGGTGCGCACAACGTGTAATTTATCACCAGTAACATGTGGATTACCGGCTAACGGAGGAAAAGCACCAGCTAGACCTTTACCTGTTGCTTGGTGACAAGCCTGGCAATTGGTTTCATAGGCTTTTTTACCATCATCATCAGCCAGCACTGGACTGCTAGATGCAAAAAACATCAAGCCTATGGTCGCAGCCATTAAAGATACTTTCGGGAACAACTTTGGTTTTACAGAGTGGTTAGTTAAAGCTTTCATCGAAGGTCCTCCTTTGGACAGATGAATCATGAGACTACCGTGTCTAATATTAAGCATAGACGATGGTTAATATTTGATCCATGTCACTGAAGAGAGTAAGGTTATTGCGCTAATGGGAGTACCTACAATAGAGTAGTAGGCACTCCGCTTATAGCTTCGATGGCGGCCGACTTCACGGAGAATAATCAACTCAGCAGCTAACGTTATCATTGCGCAAAAAATTAAATCGATACCTTTAAACCCCAATCATCCCATGCAGCCTTAGCTAATTGTTCACGGAATTCAGGGGCCGCGATGTTAATCAATTGACTAGCACGCTCAGATAAACTCTTAGCACGTAAGTTAGCCACACCAAATTCAGTCACGACATAATGTACGTGAGCGCGCGTCGTAACAACGCCAGCGCCCGGACTCAACAACGAACTGATCCTTGATACTTTGCCACCGCAGGCGGTCGCGGGAAGAGCAATCACTGAACGACCACCTTCCGACAGGCTAGCACCTCGCACAAAGTCCATTTGCCCGCCCACACCTGAGTAAATACTAGTTCCCATAGAGTCAGCACACACTTGGCCGCTGAGATCGATTTGTAAGGCACTATTAATCGCCATCACTTGCTTATTCTGGCGAATCACCGAGGTATCGTTGGTATATTCAACGTCTAAAAAGGCAACTTGTGGATTATCATGCACAAAATCGTACAGCTTCTGACTCCCCATGGCGAACGTGGTAACGATACGACCACGATGCTTGCGCTTACGGGAGTTATTGATCACGCCGCTTGCCACCAAGGGCAATACCCCATCAGAAAACATCTCGGTATGAATGCCTAAGTCTTTGTGATTGCCCAAGCAAGATAAGGTTGCATCGGGAATAGCACCGATCCCCATCTGCAGGCAATCGCCATCATTAATCAGCCCAGCTACACGCTCGCCGATTTTTTGCGTCACCGCATTCTGAGCCGGTTGTTGATGGATTGGCATCGGCGCTGCAGATTCAAAATAACGGTCAATCTGATTAATCGAAATAAAAGAATCACCGTGGGTACGTGGCATGTGCGGGTTCACCCAAGCAATGACTTTACGCGCCACCTGCAACGCGGCGCGGGTAGCTTCAACTGAAATCCCCAAACTACAATAACCATGTGCATCAGGTGGAGATACCTGGATCAAGACGGCATCAAGGGGCTGCTCACCCGAGCGAAATAACTTAGGAATTTCAGATAAAAACATCGGCACATAGTCGGCTAATCCTTGCTGCACGGCAGCGCGAGTAGACTTACCGACAAAGAAGGCTCGTTGGCGCAAATGGCCAACTAAAGCAGGATCGGAAAGAATCTCACTATGTTCTGTATGCAATTGCAGTAACGTTAAGTTTTGTCGATGTAGCGCGACCTCTGCTAGGCCTTGCAGCAATTTGTAAGGGGTTGCTGCCATAGATTGACACCAAATAACATCGTTATCCTCTAGAATAGCAAGTGCTTCTGCGGCATTCTGTACCAACATGGTGGCTCCTTTGGGGCAGTATCAAAATAAGATAAGGTTCATAGCTATGAAGTTATTCGTTATGCTCGGTGCAATCAATATGGCTATTGGGGTAATTCTTGGAGCATTTGGGGCACATAGCCTAAAAACATGGTTAACTGCAGACATGCTAGCGGTGTTTAATACTGGCGTCCAATATCAAATCTACCACGCATTGGGATTACTCATGGTGGCTGTGTTGATGATTCCGTATCCGAATTCAGGTGGTTTACGCACCGGCGGTTGGCTGTTATTAGCAGGAATTATTTTATTTTCGGGTAGCTTATATTTGCTAGCACTGACAGGTCATAAATTTTTTGGACCGATAACTCCCGTGGGTGGCTTATGTTTTATCGTTGGCTGGATCTGGCTATTTTGGGCCATGCTGAAGGAAATTTAATGGCCTCAGCAGCAACTGCTAAACAGCCCAGTAACAACTTTATTAGCGCCTGCGCTGGGCTGCTACTGGTTTGTTTTAGTCCGCAGGTACTGGCTAACGAGCTGGCTAGTTCACCGCCCTCTAGCTCAGCATCTACAGGCCCTATCCCAGTATGTTACTATGGGCAACAGGTGCGAGGTCATAACTGCGAAGGTGATCCTCAATTACTCTCGGCTTTTGATTTTCGTCAATTGCCTGGCGCTGAACTGCAGGGGTATTTACCCACTCCCGCTCAACTCAAAGCTTGGCTGCAAAACCCAACCCACGCCCATCATGTTAAACAACTCGAACAGGTCAGTGGTACCGATGCCTACTTACTTACCAGCGAGTTTGTACGACATGGCTCCGAGTTTCTAGTCACCGCAGTCGCACTCGACACCCGCCAAGTTGAGCTACGACCATGGCGACAACCGTTGTTGGTACTATTGTTGCGGCCCTGATAAGGCAGGTAATTTGGCGACTACTAGCGTCGAGCCAAACAACAATACCGTGGAAATAATGAGACAGGCGATAAATCCCCATTGTTGGTAAACCCAACCTGACAGTAGCGTGCCTAATAACCGCCCCATGGCATTGGCCATGTAATAGAAACCTACATCCAAAGAAACACCATCGCTACGAGCAAAGGCTACGATAAGGTAGCTGTGTATGGATGAGTTCACCG
This sequence comes from Idiomarina loihiensis, assembly GCF_024584785.1. Lineage (GTDB taxonomy): Bacteria > Pseudomonadota > Gammaproteobacteria > Enterobacterales > Alteromonadaceae > Pseudidiomarina > Pseudidiomarina fusca. The sequence goes on along the minus strand of NZ_CP074112.1, from coordinate 2,871,320 downwards.
CAAACAAGATACCAAAGAGACCTAACCCCAGCATCATACTGGTCGCTAACGGCAGTTGCAGCCACAAAGCCAAAGCCAATAGCAGCGGACTGACCGTTAATGCAGCGCCCCAACCTATTGCTTGTCGCGTTGGCGTAGCTGCTGACTTTGCAGTTAACTGAGGTGCGCTAGCTTGCACTAGACCATATCCTATAACCCAAACTGCGAGAAAACTCCCTACCTGCCAATGCTGCCATTGCAAATGACTAGCTAGATAGACTGGCAACGCCACAACAAACCAAACATCACGAGCACCAAACAGCAACATTCTTGCCAAAGCCAAAATATTGATGGGTCTACTCTTGGAGAGTAAATCACGGAATTTAGGTTTAAAGGTGGCTTTGCCGGTATCGCTACGCAACAACCACAAACTGGCTAACCATACCGCACTTAGCATGCTCAACATCACCAATACGGCACCTTGAAAGCCAAGTAAAGTGAGCAATAGCCCACCGGCAAAAAAGCCGACTCCTTTTAAGGCGTTTTTAGAACCTGTTAATATCGCCACCCACTTATACAACTGGCCTTGTTGGGTGTCTGGCACCAGCAATTTGATGGTACTTTTAGCACTCATTTTATTAAGATCTTTGGCGATGCCCGATAAGGCTTGCGCCAACATGACCCAGAGCACTGTGAGCCAGTGGCTTGGCACTAACAGCATCGCTAAAGCTATCAGCTGAATAGCTAAACCAATATTCATGGTGCGATTCAAGCCCCAACGGGCTCCCAACCAACCACCAACTAAATTGGTAATCACCCCAAACAACTCATAAAAAACAAACAGCATAGCTACCGCTAAAGCACTGTAGCCCAACTGATGAAAGTGCAGCACCACCAGCATGCGCAAGGCACCGTCGGTGAGAGTAAAGGCCCAATAATTACCCGTGACTAGTAAGTATTGACGCACAGCTGGTGATAACTGCTGCAGCATTTACGCCACCTTCTCAATTAATTCAACGGTACGGTTGGCATAGCCCCATTCGTTGTCATACCATGCGTAAATTTTTACTTGGGTACCATTAATAACCTGGGTTGATAGGGCATCAATAATGCTCGAGCGTGGATCGGTTTTGTAATCAATGGACACTAAAGGCCGTTCTTCGTAGCCTAAAATCCCCTGCAATTGATGCTCAGCAGCCTCTTTTAGCCAACCATTCACCTCTGCTACTGTGGTTGCTCTATTCACTTCAAACACACAGTCGGTTAGCGAGGCATTCGCCAATGGCACTCGCACCGCATGGCCATCAAGCTTACCTTTCAGCTCGGGGAAAATTTCCACTATCGCGGTGGCCGAACCGGTCGAAGTTGGAATCAAGCTCATGCCACAAGCACGTGCACGACGTAAATCCTTATGTGGTGCATCTAGAATACTCTGGGTGTTGGTCAAATCATGAATCGTGGTGATCGAGCCGTGCTTGATACCTATGTTATCTTGCAGAACTTTCACCACTGGCGCTAAACAATTGGTGGTGCAGGATGCAGCGGTAATAATCCGGTGTTTCGCAGCATCATAAAGATGGTCATTAACTCCCATCACTAGATTTAACGCACCTGGTTCTTTGACTGGTGCAGACACCACCACCCGCTTCACGCCTTGCTGCAGGTATTCGTTGAGCACAGCTACCGTCTTCATTTTGCCGGACGCTTCAAGCACGATATCGCAACCTGACCAATCGTTTTCTGCGATAGTTTTGTATTGTGAAAACTTGATGATGTTGCCGCCAATCTGTAAGTTTCCATCCACCGCACTTGCTTCATGCTCCCAGCGGCCGTGTACGGAATCAAAATTGAGCAAATGCGCAAAGGTCTCTGCTGCAGCGCCAGGGTCGTTGACTTGAACAATTTCTAAGGCTGGATTTTGCCAGGCAATTCGTAAGGCCAAGCGACCAATTCGTCCTAATCCGTTAATACCTACTTTTACTGTCATACTTCCTCCTTTGGCGTAGCGTTAGTAACGCACGCACTATGTTGGGCTACTGCTAGCTGTGGATTGTAATCTGCAGTAGCAGCGATTACTTTTTTCATCCAGTCGGGCAGCGCCGGATTCAAGCGATAATAAACCCAGCGCTGATCTTTACGGTCTAACAACAAACCGTAATCTCGTAATTGCGCTAAATGGCGAGAGACCTTAGGCTGCGACATTCCGGTCAATTCTACCAAGTCGCACACACAGCGCTCCGTGCCACTGACGAGTATGCAAATCATGGTGAGTCGTAACGGATCCGCCAGTACCTTAAAAAGTTCTTCGGGGCGATTAAATAAATGCGCTTGTCCCGCTCGCTTGCGTTGAATCAACAAGAACATCCGAATCCGCTCACTGAGCTCTTGCGCGGTGCGTTGAAAAGCTTGGCTATCGTTACTGCTGGCAGGATCAGGAAAATCCCAAGCAATGAACTGACTACCTGAATAGTCGCTTTGACACTCATGTCGTGCCCTATCACATAAACTAATCACATAATCAAAACGACTATCTGCAAATTCATCCAGATGTTTTGCACGTAAACCGCTGGTATCGATATTCATGGCGGACAAGGTTGAGATCACGGCTGGATTGATCTGAGCAGGCGCCGTGCCAGCGCTGGCAATCACATCTTCAGGATCAGCAAATTGCCGCATAATGGCTTCCGCGAGCAATGACCGTGCAGAATTAGCAGTACATAGGAATAAGACCTTCATTGCTACCTCATGGTTAACTTCATGAGGCTCATCATATATGGCAATCCTTATGTAATGCAAGATGTATATGGATTTCCATATATATGCGTTTATAAATTAAAAAGGCTAAATAACAGGCACAAAAAAACCCGAGAGCCTGAAGCTTTCGGGTTTTCGGAATTTGGAGCGAGAAACGAGATTCGAACTCGCGACCCCAACCTTGGCAAGGTTGTGCTCTACCAGCTGAGCTATTCTCGCAGATGTCGACGTTGGAGCGAGAAACGAGATTCGAACTCGCGACCCCAACCTTGGCAAGGTTGTGCTCTACCAGCTGAGCTATTCTCGCAATCGTCAACGAGGGCGTATTCTACGGATTCGCCTTTTTTCGTCAACCCCTTTTTTGCATGTTTATGACGCTTTGTGCGGATTTCCGTCGATTGTTGTACTAATTACCAACAATCCAGTCGCAATTCAGAGCTATTCGGGTAATTTGAAAAAATGCTCACGATAATATTTAAGCTCTTCTATCGATTCACGAATATCGGCTAGAGCGGTATGGGCGCCCTGTTTCGTTAAGCCAGCGGCCACGTCTGGCGCCCAGTATTTCGCCAGTTGCTTTACCGTACTAACATCTAAATTGCGATAATGAAAAAATTGCTCAAGTTTAGGCATATGACGCGCTAAAAAACGGCGATCTTGACCGATACTATTACCACACATGGGCGATGTTCCAGGGGTAACCCACTGTTGTAGAAACTCAATAGTCGCCTGCTCGGCAGCAGCATCATCTAAGGTGCTTTCTTGCACTCGCTGCACTAAACCAGAACCCGTGTGCGTGCGCACATTCCAATCATCCATCTTGGCCAAATGAGCTGGCGGCTGATACACCGCTAAGACGGGCCCTTCAGCCAGTACGTTCAACTGGTAATCGGTGATGATGGTGGCGATTTCAATGATATGGTCATGGTCAGGCTCAAGCCCTGTCATCTCGAGGTCAATCCAAATCAACCGTGCGGCTGCGCTCATAGTAGTTCCTTAACGGCTATGCTGATGAAGTTTAAAGCACTATTGTGCGTAATAATGTATGATTATGGCTAGTGTTTAGCGGAATTAATTTTACATGGCGAAACAACGCAAGCTCAATAAAGGTCAACTACGACGGATGCAGGCCAATCAACAAAAGCGTCTGCAACAAGCTGAAGCCCCAGCCACGCCTGAATTAGAGACAGATGCCTCTAGTTTAGGAGCGCCTGAAGCAGGAACTGTGGTTAGCCGCTTTGGCCAGCAGGCCATTATCTGCACCCCCACCGAGCCCGATCTACGTTGCCATATTCGCCGCTCGGTAGACTCCTTAGTGTGTGGTGATGTGGTGGTATGGCGACGTTTGCAACAGAGCACCAACGATGTAGTCGGTGTGATCGAGGCGGTACAGCCACGCAGCTCCTTACTAAGCCGTCCTGATTACTATGATGGCTTGAAGCCCGTAGCCGCAAATGTCGATCAGATTTTGATTGTGTCTAGCGTATTGCCGGCTTTTTCAACGCAAATCATTGATCGCTACTTAGTCGCTTGTGAGGACATTGAAGTCATCCCAGTGATCATTCTCAATAAAGCTGACTTATTAGCTGACATTGAAGCCGACGCAGCTGCTGAGATTCAATCTGCACTGGCCATGTATCAGGCGATTGGCTATCAGGTACTACAAGTAAGCGCCAAACAAGCCGCTAGCCTGATCAGTTTGCAACAGGTGTTAGATGACCATGTCTCTATCGTAGTCGGTCAATCTGGGGTTGGTAAGTCCTCACTTGTTAACGCATTACTGCCCGAAATAGACGCAGAAGTAGGCGCCGTTTCAGATAACTCTGGCTTAGGTCAACATACCACAACGGTTGCTACGCGTTACCCGCTGCCCAATGGCGGTGTGTTAATCGATTCGCCTGGTATTCGGGAGTTTGCCCTTTGGCACTTAGAGCCCGAACGCGTGGCTTGGTGCTTTAAAGATTTTCGACCCTATTTAGGGCGTTGTAAATTTCGTGACTGCAAACACTTAGATGATCCTGAGTGTGCGTTACAACAGGCCGTAGAAACAGGTGATTTATATGCGCTGCGCATGTACAATTTTCACCGTATCATTGAGTCGATGACGCTGAAAAAGCCATCGCGCGTAACACCTCGAGGAAAAAAATCGTGAACTGGGATTCGGTAAAAATTCAAGCTCAACATTGGACCCCCAAGCATGCGCTATCTCGCTTAGTGGGCCGTTTTGCGGCAGCCAAGGCCGGTTGGTTTACCCAGCTATTTATTCGTTGGTTTATCCGCCAGTACAAGATCAATATGAGCGAGGCGCTGCACGAAGATCCGCGCGCCTACAAAACCTTTAATGAGTTTTTCACGCGCCAGCTCAAACCTGAATTGCGCCCCTTAAAAGCAGCTGCAGAGCATGAGTTTGCTCATCCGGTCGACGGTGCTATTAGTCAGTTAGGCGATATCGAAGATGGCCGGATTTTTCAAGCTAAAGGGCACGATTACAGCTTAACTGAACTGCTTGGTGGTGATCCACGAGACTCCCATCCATTTAAAAGTGGTGATTTTGCGACCATTTATTTAGCGCCGAAAGATTATCACCGTATTCACATGCCTTGTGATGGCGTGTTGCGCAAAATGATTTATGTGCCGGGTGATTTGTACTCAGTAAATCCTTTCACCGCTGCCAATGTACCCAATCTCTTTGCGCGCAACGAACGCGTGGTCTGTATTTTTGATAGCGAGCACGGTCCCTTTGCGATGGTCTTGGTCGGTGCCACCATTGTCGCCAGCATTGGCACCGTATGGTCGGGTACCGTAACCCCTCCACGCGGACCTAGCGTCCACAGCTGGAACTATCCGAGCTCAGGTGAGCAAGCCATCGTGCTGAAAAAAGGTGAAGAGATGGGTCACTTCAAACTTGGCTCTACGGTTATCCTGACCTTTCCAGACGACATGATTGATTTTGCTGATGAGCTAGAGCCTGGTTCTGTCACCCGCATGGGTGAGCTCTTAGGCACCTTGGACGACTAGCCATTTACCCATAACCTATCGCCAAGTAAGGATGAGTTAGCATGCTTATTTTTGCGCATCGAGGAGCTAGCTTCGCGGCCCCAGAAAACACTCTGGCCGCTTTTGCGGCAGCCATCGATGCGCAGGCCGATGGCATTGAGCTAGATGTCTATCCCTTGGCTGATGAATGGATTGTGTTCCATGACCGTTACCTAGCACGCTTAGCAGCCCAGCCGGGGCGCTTAAGTGATCTAAGCCTAGCCCAGGTACGCCAACTGCAAGTATTTGGGCAGCAACCGGTGCCCACCCTGGCTGAAGCACTAGCCTTCATTAATGGTCGTTGTGCCGTCAATATTGAGCTCAAAGGTGCGGATATCCAGCGTGGCTTGAGCAAGCATTTATTGCATGCCATCAAGCAACATCACTTCAAGTTCTCACAACTCATTATTTCAAGCTTTAATCACCATTGGTTGCAGCAGTTTAAACGCGACCACCCGCAATTCAGAATTGGTGCACTCACGTCCTCATGTGGGCTTCATTACGCAGCTTTTGCGAGTGAACTCAATGCTTGGTCAGTACATATTGATGTCGATTTTGTTACCCCTGCCTTTATTGCTGACGCCCATCGGCGGCAACTCAAAGTCTTGGTCTATACGGTAGACGAGCCAGAGGACATGCGGGAACTACAAGCGATGGGTGTGGATGGGATTTTCACGAACAACCCGCAATTGGCGGCTAATGTATTGCGCGGCTTACCGGTAACCGCAAGAGAAGCGACGCAACTGGATTAATGGGCATCCAGTTGCGTCATCAATAGCATTAGTGGGCTCGGGTATCCGGATGTTGTTGCTCCAGCTCAGCTAACTCATTCGCAAGCTGCTCTGGCGAAGTCGTGTTACGTGCAAGGAGTGAGTACAGCCCAGGAATAACAAAGATCGTTAAGAAAGCTGATAAGGCTACCCCACTAAAAATAACGCCCCCGATCACCATCCGACTTTCAGCGCCAGGGCCCGATCCCAGTATCAATGGAACCGAACTCATCAAGGTGGTGAAGGCCGTCATCACGATTGGCCGTAAGCGCTGCTGTGAGGCGCGAATTAACGCATCATCAAAACGCATACCGGCATCTCGCAACTGGTTGGCGAACTCCACAATCAAGATACCGTTCTTAGCCGCTAAACCAATCAGCATGACAATGCCGATTTGGCTGTAAATATTGATGGTCATATCTGCTGCGTACATGCCGATAACGGCACCTAACACTGCCACTGGCACCATCAACATGATCACCAACGGATGCACAAAGCTTTCAAATTGTGCTGCTAACACCAAGTACGCAATCAGCAAGGCTAGTACAAACACGAAAATAACCGAGCTACCGCTTTCTTTGTACAACAGCGACTCGCCTTTATAATCAATCGAGACATCATCAGGCAGTTCAGCTTTTACGATGTTTTCTAGATAGCCTAGGGCTTCACCCAGCGAGTAACCTTCGGCCAAGTTGGCTTCAATGGTAATACTACGCATACGGTTATAGCGGTTGAGTGAGCCAGACGTAGCCTGTTCATCTACCGTCACCAAGTTCGATAACGGGATCAGCTGATTAGTAGAAGTTGAACGCACGTAGATATTATCGATGGCAGTAGGGCTACGATAGTCAGAACGCTCACCTTCTAAAATCACATCGTATTCTTCACCGCGATCCAAATAGGTGGTTGCACGCCGTTGCCCCAACATGGTTTCTAAGGTACGACCGATATCTCCCACCGATACACCAAGGTCGGAAGCCCGCTCTTGGTCAATCCGAATCAGTAATTGCGGCAAGGTCGCTTTGTAATCGGTATCTAAATCTAGCAAGTTAGGATTCTGGCTAGCTTTTTCTATCACCACCTGGGCATAAGCAGCCAATTGCTCGTAAGTATTACCTTGCAAGACAAACTGCACCGGACGCCCGTTCCCCCCACTAATACCGCTGCGCATGAAGGCAAAGGCTCGCACCCCAGTCACGTCGTTAAGTTGCTTGGATACCTCATCCATCAGCTCAAAGCTTGACCATTCGCGCTCTTCAAAAGGTACAGCTCCAACAATCGCAATACCTGCTGAATCGCCCCAACCCGGTGACCGAATAATTAACCGATCAATTTTACCTTGGTCTAAATAAGGTAATAAAATACTTTCAATTTCACGCATATGGGCGGAATTTGACTCAAATGAAGCACCTTCAGCACTGCGCACCATCACGTAGAAAGTGCCTCGGTCTTCTGGTGGTACAAATTCTTGCTCGATGAACTTCATCATGCCAAAGGCTAGCACACCGGACAGTACCACTAACGCTGCAGACATCCACGGATAAGCCAACACTCGCTTAAGTAGTTTGACATACCCGTTTTCTAGCTTCTCAAAACCGCGGTCCATGATCTGCCCGAACTTACTCGAGCGCTCTTTTTTGCGCAGAATTTTAGAGCTGAGCATGGGCGACAAGGTTAATGCCGCGATACTTGAGAATGCCACCGCCGCAGCAATAGCTAAGGCAAACTCAGTAAACAATTGGCCTATGTTGCCATCTAAAAAGGCTAATGGAACAAACACTGAGATCAGCACTAAGGTGGTTGCAATGACCGCGAAACCTACTTCACGAGCACCGCGATAGGCCGCTAATAAAGGTGGCTCGCCAGATTCAATCCGACGATAAATATTTTCTAACACCACAATAGAGTCGTCGACGACTAAGCCGATAGCCAGTACCAATGCTAGTAACGTCAGTAAGTTGATCGAAAAGCCCATCGCAAAGAGCGCAATATAAGAGGCAATAATAGCTACCGGAACAGTTAAGGCCGGAATTAAGGTGGCGCGGATATTACCCAAGAACAAATAAATCACCACCACGACCAACGCCATCGCGATGCCCAAGGTGTTATACACCTCGTCAATCGAGCCTTTGATGAAGATAGATGAGTCGTAGCTAGGCACGATAAACATAGTTTCTGGTAGAGTTTGCTCGATAATAGCAATCTCCCGCTTCACATTTTCAACCACATCTAAGGTGTTGGCTTTGGATTGTTTCACAATCCCGATACCCACCATGTTGATGCCGTTACCGCGGAAGTCAGTTTTATCGTTCTCGGCCCCCATTTCGATCCGCGCAACTTCAGCTAAACGAACCAATTGCCCATTGTCGCCACGCTTGATGGTGAGCCGTTCAAAGTGCTCTGGGGTAAGGTAAGTTCGTGCCACCCGCACCGTGAACTCGCGGTCAATCGACTCCACTTCACCAGCTGGCAACTCAATGTTCTCAGAACGTAAGCGATTTTCAACATCGGTGACGGTAATGTTACGGGCCGCCATGGCGTCGCGGTCTAACCAAATACGCATGGCGTAACGTCGCTCGCCCCCAAGTTGCACCCGTGCTACGCCGTCTACAACGGAGAGGCGATCGGCAATGTAGCGATCAGCATAATCAGTAAGCTCTAGTACCGACATGCTTTCACTACGCAGGTTGTACCAAACGATGGTACTTTCATCTGAGTTAGCTTTGGAAACTTCAGGCGGGTCAACTTGCTCTGGCAAGTTATCTAAAACGCGCGATACGCGATCTCGCACATCATTCGCGGCGGCATCAATATCACGGGTTAATTCAAACTCGATGCTGATGCGAGAGCGGCCATTTCGGCTGCTTGAGTTGATGCTTTTGATCCCTTCGATACCGCTAATCCGGTCTTCAATGACCTGAGTGATTTGAGTTTCTACGATATCAGCGGAGGCCCCAGTGTAATTGGTGTCTATCGATACTACCGGGGGGTCAATATCTGGGTACTCACGCAATGGCAGCATGGTAAAAGCGACAATACCAAACACGATCAGTAGAATATTAACTACCGCTGCAAAAACCGGTCGTTTAACCGAGAGGTCTGACAAAATCATGGCTTAGTCCTCCCGAATCTTGACTGCAACACCGTCGCGCAAACGCACCATGCCTTCAGTAACTACCTTGTCACCAGGTTTAATCCCATCCAATATTTCAACAATACCGGGTTTACGACGGCCAACAGTAACTGGCACTTGCTTGGCCATATTGTCGCTGGTGACCACATACACGTAGGTCTGATCTTGGACTGGAACAATCGCCTTTTCTGGCAAGATCATGGTTTCGTCCACACTACGCAATAGGTTCACCCGCAATAACATGCCGGGACGTAATTTATTGTCTTCGTTGGGAATGTTAGCTCGAACTAAAATGGAACGAGTTAGTGGGTCAACGCGCGAGTCGATGCTGCGGATCACGCCACGAAACTCTTCGCCGGGGTAGGCACCACTGCGTGCCGCAACTTCTTGGCCAACTTTCAAGCTAGCAAAATAAAGTTCCGGAACATTAAAATCTAATTTAATCGGTGAGGTGTCATCAAGCGTAGTAATTTGGTCGCCAGGGGCGACTAACGAGCCTACACTGACATAGCGAATACCCAGTTGGCCGCTGAAAGGAGCAACAATGCGTTTTTGTGCGAGTTGCGTTTCCGCCACTTCTAACGAAGCGATGATCTCTTTCACTAACACATCTTGAGTTTCTACTTGTTGCTGCGATGCAGCATTTTGCCGACGTAAGTCTACTAAACGCTGATACTGACGGTTGGCCTCGGCTAAACGGAATTTAAGCTCTTGTACCCGTGCGGTTTCTTCACGTGAGTCTAGCTCCACGAGCAACTGCCCGGCCTCAACAAAATCACCATCATCAAAGTGCACCGCCATCACTATTTCTTGGGCTTGGGCAGTCACCACGATGGATTCATTTGCTTGCGCCGTACCTAGCGCTTCAATCACATCTCTGAATTCGCTGATTTGTGCAGATTGCACTTCAACCGGGACGGGGTTTTGTGGACGTTCTTCTTTGGGCGCAACTTCAGCAAACCAATAAAAGTATGCTACTGCTGCAGCCAGAATAAGGACAACAATGCTGACTGGATTAAAGACGTTCCGTGCGGCCATAAACCCTCTAGTACTACGTTTACAAAAATAAGATACCCTTATTGTAACGCAGTACTGTGGTAAGGAGCGCCCGCTTACCGCCGAATAAGCGGGCTTTACCGCAAACTCTTAACGATGGTAAGCCGGGCTCAGCTCATGTACGGCATCAATAAAGGCGCCAGCATGTTCTGGATTCACTTCAGGGTGAATTCCATGACCGAGGTTAAACACATGCCCTGTACCTTGACCATAACTTGCCAAGATGGTTGCAACTTCTGCGCGAATTCGCTCTGGCGAGGCGTACAAAATACTTGGGTCCATGTTGCCTTGTAGTGCAACTTTGTCGCCAACTAAACTGCGTGCAGTAGCTAAATCAGTGGTCCAATCCACCCCTAAAGCATCACACCCCGTTGCTGCCATATCGGCCAACCAGGCGCCGCCATTTTTGGTAAACAAGGTTACTGGCACTTGGCGACCGTCGGCGTGGCGCGTCAATCCACTGACGATTTGCTGCATGTAGCGCAACGAAAACTCACGGTAGTCACGTGGGCTTAGTACGCCACCCCAAGTATCAAAGATCATTACCGCTTGCGCACCGGCTGCGATTTGCGCATTCAAATAGCTAGTCACTGACTGCGCCAGCTTATCTAACAACAAGTGCATCGCTTGAGGTTCAGCGAACATCATTTTTTTCACGACACTGAAGTTTTTGGTGCTGCCACCTTCAACCATGTAGGTCGCTAAGGTCCATGGACTACCCGAAAAACCAATCAATGGCACCTGACCTTTTAGCTCACGGCGAATGGTACGCACTGCATCCATCACATAACCTAACTCTAACTCAGGATCTGGCACCGCTAGTTTTTCGATAGCCGCTAAATCACGTAATGGCCGCTCAAATTTAGGACCTTCGCCGGTTTCAAAATACAAACCTAAGCCCATCGCATCTGGGATAGTAAGAATATCTGAGAACAAAATCGCAGCATCAAGACCAAACCGACGTAATGGTTGCAGAGTCACCTCACAAGCTAGCTCTGGGTTTTTACACAAAGCCATAAAATCACCGGCTTGCTTACGTACCTCGCGGTATTCTGGTAAATAGCGACCAGCTTGACGCATCATCCAGATCGGCGTGCGCTCGGTGGGTTGACGCAACAAAGCACGTAAGTACAAGTCATTTTTTAATTCAGTCATGAGAATCTCTATTCCAATTAAACCGGCTTGATATTAGCCGGCTATTTTACCAGCGAATGGCTTATTTTTCCTGATCAATTTCAGCTTTTAATTGCATTATTAGCTTATAGGCGATGGTACCCGGTAACGGGATTCGCGGCAGCTGGTCGATATCAAACCAATCGCCTTGCTCGAGTTCAAACGGGTCAAGCCTGAGTTCACCACTACGCCACTCAGCGGTGTAGCCTATCATCAACGAATGCGGGAAAGGCCAGGACTGACTCGCCACGTAGCGATGATTTTTGATTTCAATACCGGCTTCTTCCATAACTTCTCGGGCTAGCGTTTGTTCTAAGGTTTCGCCCGCCTCAACAAACCCAGCCAAGACTGAAAACAGTCCTTCGGGATGGCGCTTACCGCGCGCTAACAGCACCTTACGGCCTTTTCTAATGGCTACAATAATGCAAGGTGAAATACGCGGGTAACAACGATGCTGGCAGCTATGGCAATGCATGGCTAATTCCCAGTCAACTGCTTGCATCCGTGCTCCACAGCGACCACAAAAACGGTGGGTTTGCAGATAATCTGCTATTTGCTTAGCCCGCGCGGCCATGGCAAACATATCATCATCTTGCTGCACCAACACCTCACGCAGGCTATGAAAATCGCCCAACGCAGCAAATTCTGCGTCGCCAAAATCAGCCATCACTAAATAGCAATTGCGCTCACGCAACTCGCCAATGAACACCACTTTATAGTCATTCAAGTCTGGCAAAGGCAACTGATCTAACTGCCCATGGGGAGGTCGATTATCGGTAGGACTGAGCAGTAGTTCGCCCGCGGATACAATAAACCACCAAGCTGGCTCGTCAGCAGCAGGCTTTTGGTACGGCTTTGACATGCTTATGTTATCCTTTTCAAACAAAAATAGTTGACGATAGCTTAGCATCATCAGTAGATTGATGACTATGATTCAAACGGAGAACTGCATGTTAAAACGCAACGAACACGCCAAACAACGCTGGAGTGGCGCTCATCAGGCTATAGATACCTGGCTACAAGAACGACAGGCAGTATTAGTGGATTATTTTAAATTAGCTGGCCTAGCGCCCTATGAACGCGATTCACAAGCACTCCCGGCAGCTCAGGATATCCGTCATTTTTGCGAGCTATTGATGGATTACGTATCGGCCGGTCACTTTGAAGTGTATGACCAGATCATCCGCAACAGTCAACAAGCACCACAAAGTACCCGTGAATTAGCTAACGAAGTTTTTCCGTTAATTAGCGACACCACCGAAATTGCGCTAGACTTCAATGACGCTTACGGCGAAATCAATGAAGACAATGGGTTACAACAGTTCGGCCAGCATCTATCGCACTTAGGCGAAGCATTAGAACTACGGATGGAATTTGAAGATAGATTACTGAGCACACTAGAGCAGCATCAACTGCTCTAATGGCTCCTTGCTGTAGACGCTTGGGCTTAACCAGCGTCTACTGCGTTGTCTTCTGCAGTTTGAGCTTGTTTCACGTCTAGCAACTCAACTTCAAAAATCAAGGTTGAGTTAGCCGGAATCAAACCATTACCCACTTCACGCTCACCATAAGCTAGCGCCGCTGGAATCACAAAGCGGAACTTATCACCCACGCTCATCAACTGCACGCCTTCAGTCCAGCCTGCGATAACACGGTTAAGTGGGAATACAGCTGGTTCACCACGCTCAACTGAGCTGTCAAACACTTCGCCGTTGATTAAGGTTCCTTCGTAATGTACTTCTACGATATCAGTTTCAGTTGGCTGCGCGCCACCTTCAGCACCTTCGCTAATCACTTCGTATTGCAGGCCTGATTCAGTGACAGTTACGCCTTCGCGTTGCGCATTTTCAGCTAGATAGGCTTCGCCTTCAGCTTGGGCCTTACCACCTAGAACTTGCTGACGCTGCTCAGTCACAACTTCTTGCATGGTCATCAATAATTCTTCAGCTTCTGCTTGGCTAAGTTTAGCCTCAGCTTTTACTGCATCAACAAAACCCGTGATAACCAGATCACGGTCAAGTAAAAAGTCTGCCTCTTCTTGACGGTCTAATGTTTTGCCAACAAAAGTACCTACCGAAGAACCTAAGGCATAAGCCATTTTCTCGCGCTCATCTACCGGGGCAGTTTCGCTTACTTGGTAGCTCACTGGGCCCGTTGGTTTCGCTTCTTCTTGTTGTTGCATACAGCCAGATACAGCAAGCGCTACCAAGGCCAGCGCTAAAGGCTTTTTAAATTGCATCATTCTATTCTCCAGGATTGAATTCTCTGTCAGAGTACGTTGTAATTCGTCGCGCTAACTATACTACACATAAATAGGGGCGTTTGCCTATGGCAGCTCAACACGATCATGATGTGATTAATCGAATTGCGAACTTAGAGAGTCAATTAGCGTTTCAAGACGATACTATTGAAACATTAAACCAACTCGTAACTCAACAAGCCGATCAGCTACATAACTTGCAGCGTAAGATGCAAGTTATGTCGGAAAAGTTCCAACAACTGCAAGAGCGCGGCGATAGCGATGGCTTAAAACCCGAGGATGAGATCCCCCCACACTACTAATTGCTACATTTTTTGAAGGTACAGCACAAAACTTGACCCCGCGGCAATGAGTCCGTATAACAATCATTCAACTTTGCGGAGGACTCATGTCGGTCAAGCATCCTATCATTGCCGTCACCGGTTCATCAGGCGCCGGCACCACCACCACCAGCCAAGCGTTACGACATATTTTTCGTAACTTACGCATTCATGCGGCGTGCGTGGAAGGTGATAGCTTTCATCGGTATTCACGTCCAGAAATGGAATTAGCCATACGCAAAGCCCAAGAACAAGGCCGTCATATCAGCTATTTTGGCCCAGAAGCCAATGATTTTGCCCGGTTAGAGGCGCTCTTTAGAGAGTATGGCCAAACCGGAAATGGCGAAGTAAGACGCTATTTGCATAGTTTCGATGATGCTGTGCCTTATAACCAAACACCTGGTACCTTCACCCCTTGGGAGCCCTTACCCCAGCACACCGATTTATTGTTCTACGAAGGCCTGCATGGTGGTGTTGCAGGTGCAGATTATGATGTTGCACAACATGTCGACTTGTTAATTGGCATGGTTCCTATCGTCAACTTGGAGTGGATTCAAAAGCTGCTTCGCGATACCTCCGAGCGTGGCCATTCCAGAGAAGTTGTTACGCAAAGCATTATTCGCAGTATGGATGATTATATTCACCACATAGTGCCGCAATTTTCGCGTACACATATCAACTTTCAACGGGTACCAACGGTAGATACCTCCAACCCCTTTAGCGCTAAAGATATTCCGAGTTTAGACGAGAGTTTTGTGGTTATTCGTTTTCGCGGGATGAAGCACGTCGATTTCCCTTATTACTTACAGATGATCGATGGCGCCTTTATGTCGCGGGTGAATACCTTGGTGGTGCCTGGTGGCAAAATGGTGTTTGCAATGGAGTTAATCCTAACGCCATTGATTGAAGAAATTCTTGAGAAAAAGGCCAACGGCGGCACCGTGGAATGGCTTAAGTAAGCCATACCCCCTGCCACTGCGCGCCTCGCCCCTGAGCAAGTAACGGGGTTAAGTAGTTCATCACCTCATCCACCTGTTGTAGCAGCCCAAACGGCGGATTAATAAATAGCATGCCGCAACCATTTAAGGTCTGCGGGTCTTGCGCATCCCGAATTAAGATATCAACGGCATAAGCTTTTTGCACATGCTTGAGTTGTGCTACCTGCTGATGAAAGTCGCCAATACTAAGCGGGTCTTTGATCGGGTACCACACAGCGTAAACGCCAGTAGCCCAGCGCTTGGTGGCGGCATCCAAAGCGGCAACTAAGGTTTGTAATTCATCGCGCTGCTCAAACGGTGGGTCGATCAACACTAACCCGCGCTTAATGGGTGGCGGTAGCAATCCTTTCAACGCGGCATAACCATTGGTTTCAGTTAAGACTTTGATACTACCGGCAGTAGCAAATTCCTGTTTAACGTTAGCAGCTAATGCCAAGCTATCTTGAGGATGCAACTCACACAGCACCAGTTGGTCTTGCGCGCGCAATTGCTCTGCTGAAAACCATGGCGAACCAGGATACCAACGCAACTCACCGGTAGGGTTAAGTTGCTGCACCTGAGCAACATAGGATTGTAATACCGCAGGGATATCATCACGGCCTAGTAACCGCGCTATGCCATCGGTGGCTTCGCCAGTTTTCTGTGCTTGCTCGCCCTGTAAGTCATACATACCAATACCAGCGTGAGTATCCAACACCCAGTACGGCTTATCTTTTTGACCTAAGTAGTCTAATACTAACCATTGTAGGCTGTGCTTGACCACATCAGCAAAATTTCCAGCATGATAGCTATGACGGTAGTTCATCAGTTATGAATTCTCAATTGCAAAACTGTGGGTAATGGTCACTGAGGCCTCTAGCATTTTCGCTACCGAGCAGTACTTGTCTGCCGACAAAGCAACCGCACGCTCAACATGTTTATCCGCAATATCTGTGCCGGTTACCACAAAGTGCAAATGCACTTTAGTAAACACGGCTGGCGTTGCATCGGCCCGCTCGCCTTGCACTTCGCAGCGTACTGCAGAGACTTGCTGACGAGCCTTTTCAAGAATCGATACCACATCAACCGAAGAGCAACCTCCAGCAGCCATTAACACTAATTCCATGGGGCTGGCAGCTTCAGCTTTATTGCCATCCATTAACAGGCTGTGGCCTGATCCTGATTTAGCCTCAAACACTAAACCGTCACGCCAGTTCACTACTGCTTGCATTGCTGCTGCCATAGGTTGCTCCTACTTGTGAGAGATCATTTATCGCAATTAAAAATTTAAGCCCGGCGCTAATTTCTCCGGCATTACCACCTGCTCGGCTTCCACTGACGCCACGGGGTAAGCACAGTAATCAGCTGCATAATAAGCGCTGGCACGATGGTTACCACTTGCACCAATACCACCAAACGGTGCCGCACTGCTGGCTCCGGTGATAGGCTTGTTCCAATTCACAATACCGGCGCGAATCCGTCTAAAGAAGTAGCGATAGGTTTCTTCGCTATCACACAAAATACCAGCCGACAAACCATAGCGAGTGTTGTTCGCTTCAGCAATGGCAGCATCAAGGTCGGTATAGCGATACACTTTTAGTAACGGCCCAAAATGCTCGATGTCAGGCATTTCTTTCACCTGAGTCACATCCAAAATACCTGGCGTGACAAAGCCCAAATGATGATCTTTTTGGAGCATTTTTAACAATACTTTAGCGCCCGCATCAATCAAATCATTTTGCGCTTTCACCATATCGCTGGCTGCTTTAGCAGAAATCATCGCACCCATAAAAGGTTGTGGGTCGGCTTCGTAGTCGCCTACTTCAATCTGTTCGGCAACTTCAATCAGACGTTTCAAAATGGCGTCGCCATTAGCGCTTTTTTCGATAAACAAGCGACGGGCACAAGTACAACGTTGGCCAGAGGTAACGAAAGCTGATTGCACAATATCGTGCACGGCAGCATCAATATCAGTTACGTCTTTCACTAGTAGTGGGTTATTGCCACCCATTTCTAGCGCTAAAATCTTATCTGGACGCCCTGCAAATTGCTTGTGTAATACATGACCAGTGCCTGACGACCCGGTAAAGAATAGGCCATCAATCTGCATATGTGCAGACAATGATTTACCCGTTTCAACCAAACCCTGCACTAAGTTGATCACACCTTTAGGGATGCCCGCTTCCTGCCACAGTTTTACCGTAAACTCGGCCACTTTGGGAGTCATTTCACTGGGCTTAAAGACTACCGTGTTACCGGCTAGTAACGAGGGTACAATGTGGCCATTAGGCAAATGCCCAGGAAAGTTATACGGACCATAAACTGCAACCACGCCATGAGGCTTGTGACGCACAAAAGCCTTACCACCTGCCATGGGGTTTTCAACGGTACCAGTACGCTCTTGATAAGCCCGCTCAGAAATCGCAACTTTACCAATCATTGCGGCGACTTCGGTTAAGGTTTCCCATACCGGCTTACCTGTTTCTTCAGCAATAATATGGGCGAATTTTTGTTTGTTTTCTTCTAGTAATTCAGCAAAACGCTTACAAATAGCTAGGCGCTCTTCAAAGCTACGATCAGCCCAAGCCACAAAAGCAGCGCGCGCGGCCAGCACTGCTGTATCAACCTGTTCGGCTGAGGCGGCCTTGCCTTCCCAAATAATCTCATCTCGCGCTGGGTTGATTGATTTAAATAAATCGCCTTCGCCACTCACCCATTCGCCATTAATAAATAAGTTCTTATCGGTCATTACTGTTCTCCTGTCAGACTGACAATCCGCACCTGGTCACCATCTTCAACGCGCAACGCGGTGCTATGGCGTGCTTCCATCACCACATGATCATCATGTACTTGAATGCGAGCTTGAATCGCGCGGAAATCCGCAACGCGGGTATTACATACAATGTAACGGGCTGATTCTGTTACCGGCCCGATTTTAACTGGTAAGCGCTTACTCTCACGTACACTCTTAATATTTGCTACTTCAGCTTCTACGGTAGGTCCGGCATCAAAAATATCGACATAGCCACGACAACGAAATCCTTCAGCTTGTAACATTTTTAAGGCTGGTCGCGTATTCTCATGCACTTGACCGATAACGGCCTGTGCTTCCGGTGGTAGCAAACTTACATACACCGGATGCTGCGGCATCAATTGTGCGACAAAGGCTTTCTCGCCAATTCCGGTAAGGTAGTCAGCTTGGGTAAAATCCATCCGAAAGAAATGCTGCTGCAACCATCCCCAGAAAGGAGATTCGCCATTTTCATCTGATACACCACGCATCTCAGCAATAGCCAATGGACTAAAGCGCTGTCTAAATTCAGCCATAAACAGCATCCGAAAGCGCGATAGCACCCGACCGTTCATATTCTTGCGAAACGGCTCGCGCAAAAAGAGAGTACATAGCTCGCTCACACCTGTGTAGTCATTACACAAGGTTAAGGTTTCTTGCGCGTTATAAATATCCAGCTCTTTACTGTGGTGAACGACTTTACCTAGCCGATAATGATAGAAAGAATCGGTTAAGCCAACTGCGGCTTCAATACCACTGACGCCAACAATCTCTCCTGACTTGGTATCTTCCATAACAAACAAGTAGCCTTCTTCACCAGGCTCACTCACATGAGCACGGGCAAAGGCTTCTTGAGCTCTGGCAATACGACGTTGGAGTAAGGTTTCATCAACTGGCAACGAGGTAAAACCATGTCCAGACTCAACTGCACAGGTATAAAGCGCCGCATAATCCTGCGGCGCTATCGGACGAACCACTAACATAAAGTGTCTCCGTGAGGATTAGCCAGCTAGCTTGGCAACAGCTCGTTCAAAGCGCGCTAACCCTTCCAGAATATCTTGCTCTGGAATAATCAACGACGGCGTAAAACGAATCACACTTGGCCCGGCCACTAGTACCATCACACCTTCAGCGGCTGCTGCATTTAAAAAGTCGCGAGCTTTACCATCGAATTTTTCAGTTAGCTCCGCACCTAACAACAAACCTTGGCCACGGATATCTTGGAACACACCGTATTTTTCGTTGATTTGCTGTAGGGTGGTTTTGAACAACTGTTCGCGTTGTTTCACACCAGCTAACACGTCATCGGTGTTCACTACATCGAATACCGCTTCAGCAACAGCACAAGCCAACGGGTTACCACCGTAAGTGCTGCCGTGAGTACCAGGTTTTAAGTGAGCGGCAATCTCTGCTGTCGTCAACATAGCACCGATCGGGAAGCCACCACCTAGCGACTTAGCCGAGGCTAAAATATCTGGGGTTACGCCAAGCTGTTGATAAGCATACAAACTACCGGTACGCCCAAAACCTGTTTGCACTTCATCAAAAATCAACAACGCATTGTATTTATCACACAACTCACGCACGCCTTTGACAAACTCTGCATCAGGGCTAATAACACCACCTTCACCCTGCAAAGGTTCCATCATGATCGCACAAGTCTTATCAGACATTAACGCTTCTAGTGCAGCCAAGTTGTTGTAATCAACGTGCTCGATGGCACCAGGTTTTGGCCCAAAACCGTCCGAATAAGCAGCTTGACCACCTACTGTTACAGTAAAGAACGTACGGCCGTGAAAACCTTTGTTAAAGGCAATAATTTGGTCTTTTTCTGGTCCGAATTTATCTAACGCCGAACGTCGCGCCAATTTTAATGCGGCTTCGTTCGCTTCTGCGCCTGAGTTTGCGAAATAAACCCGGTCGGCAAAGGTAGCGTCAGTTAACTTTTGCGCTAAGCGCAGCGCTGGCTCGTTAGTGAAAACGTTACTTAAATGCCACAGTTTGTTGCCCTGCTCAGTTAACGCTTGCACCATCGCTGGGTGGCAATGGCCTAAACAATTCACCGCAATACCACCGGCAAAATCGACATATTCAGTACCGGCTTGGTCCCACACGCGTGACCCTTCGCCTTTCACTGGAATCATCTGCGCTGGGTTGTAGTTGGGTACCATCACGTCATCAAAGGTGGCGCGAGTTACGGATAATTTATTAGTCATAGCTGCCTCGTTTTGTTATCGATTAAAGCACTTTTAAGTGCAGCTATTATCGCAGAAAAAAGCACCGTTGTCGTGCTTACAGCGTAGAAAAAATGCGGGCTAGAGAGGTGGTTAGCTAAGCTTGCAGAGCCGCTGCATAATTATGCATCAGCTAGCCCTTTTGCTGCATATTAAGTTGTTCTTAAGGCGTTGCTAACTGGGTTTCATCGGGAGCCTGACAATGGCGTAAAAAGGCGGCAAATAGCTCATGCCCGAATTCAGTTTCTATCGCCTCAGGATGATATTGCACGCCCCAGACCGGAAGCTGCTGATGTCGCAGTGCCATGATTTCGATCTCGCCAGCAGCAGTCTCAACCCAAGCATCAACCACTAATTCTGGCGGCAGGCTGTCTGGCTGTACCAGCAAGGAATGATAACGAGCCACCTTGAATGGAGTAGGCAAACCGGCAAACAGCCCTTGCTGTTGATGCTGCAACAACGAAGTTTTACCGTGCATGACGGTGCCGGCACGCACGACTTTCCCGCCAAACACCTGCGCGATGGCTTGATGCCCTAAACACACGCCTAGAATCGGAACATGTCCTGCAAATTCTCTAATAGCGGCAAGACTAATCCCAGCATCATCTGGCGTGCAAGGGCCTGGAGAAATCACCAAACCAGTCAGTGGTAGCGCAGCGATTTCAGCAAGGGTTATCTGATCGTTACGCACTACTTTTAGGTTCGCACCTAGCTCCCAAAAGTAGCGCGCGACATTGTGAGTAAAGGAGTCATAATTATCGATCAGTAATAACACCAGCGCGTCTCACTACTTTTGTCTCGAACTTAAGGGCGTGGCACAAAACCAATCACATCATAGACTTTACGCAGAGTTGCTGCCGCATGTTCACTCGCGGCAGTAGCTCCCGCTGCCATCACCTGATTCAAATAATCAAGGTTATTACGGTACTCATGATAACGCTGCTGAATAGGCTCCAACATGGCAACCACAGCTTCTGCGGTTTCTTTTTTCAGATGTCCGTACATTTTACCTTCAAAACTAGGTACTAACTCAGCGATAGGTTGCCCCGTAGCAGCCGACATGATCGACAGTAAGTTTGAAACGCCCGGCTTCTCTTCTGGATTAAAATAAATCCGTGCCTGCTCATCTGAATCAGTTACAGCTCGTTTTAATTTCTTCTCGATTTTTTTCGGGTCTTCTAACAAGCCAATAAAATTATTCTCGTTGTCGTCTGACTTTGACATCTTTTTATTCGGATCTTGCAAGCTCATAACCCGTGCACCCACTTCTGGAATGAAAGGATCAGGAATGGTAAAAACATCGCCATACAGATTATTAAATCGGGTAGCCACATCGCGAGCCAGTTCTAAATGCTGCTTCTGATCATTACCCACCGGCACTTCGTTCGCTTGATATAACAAAATATCTGCTGCCATCAATGCTGGGTAAGTGTATAGACCTGCATTAATATTATTGGCGTGACGATCTGATTTATCTTTAAACTGGGTCATCCGATTCAATTCACCCATTTGGGTGTAACAATTGAGCACCCAAGCTAGCTGCGCATGCTCTGGTACATGGGACTGGACAAAAATCACACTTTTTTGAGGATCTAACCCACACGCCATATAAAGTGCTAGCCCATCCAGTGTGGCTGAACGTAGCTGAGCTGGGTCTTGGCGTACCGTGATGGCATGTAAATCCACCAACATAAACCGACAATCATGAGTATCCTGCATTTTTACCCACTGGCGTAACGCACCAATGTAGTTACCAATAGATAATTGTCCTGACGGCTGACAGCCACTTAATACGATAGGTTTACTCATGCTGAAAAGATTCCATTAAATAATTCATTAAACTTTAGCTAACTCATTGCGCATCGCTGCTATCACAGCTGCATAATCAGGCTGATTGAAAATCGCCGAACCCGCCACAAACATATCAGCGCCTGCCGCCGCAATTTCGGCAATATTATCGACTTTGACACCGCCATCAATTTCTAGCCGAATGTCGCGTCCACTGGCATCAATACGCTGCCTAACTTGTTTTAGTTTCGCTAGCGTCGACGGAATAAACGACTGCCCACCAAATCCTGGGTTCACCGACATTAACAAAATAACGTCGAGTTTATCCATCACATAATCTAGATAGTGCAGGGGCGTGGCCGGATTAAATACCAAGCCGGCCTGGCAGCCAGCCGC
Organism: Idiomarina loihiensis; assembly: GCF_024584785.1. Lineage (GTDB taxonomy): Bacteria > Pseudomonadota > Gammaproteobacteria > Enterobacterales > Alteromonadaceae > Pseudidiomarina > Pseudidiomarina fusca. The sequence continues at coordinate 2,848,653 of NZ_CP074112.1, read as the reverse complement.
TTTTATCTGCTGCAAAGAGCGATCGATATGGGTTGAGGCTTCAGGATGAAAGGTGATGATGGAAGCGCCAGCGGCCGCAAAATCATCAATCATTCGGTCTACCGGTTGTACCATTAAATGGACATCAATAGGAGCTTTAATACCGTAGTCTCGTAGCGCTTTACATACCATTGGGCCGATGGTTAAGTTCGGCACAAAATGGTTGTCCATCACATCAAAATGAACGACATCAGCGCCCGCCTGCAACACTGCGTCAACCTCTTCACCCAGCCGCGCAAAATCAGCTGAGAGAATAGACGGAGCAATAAGATAGTCAGCCATAAAAACCTCTGCTAGCGAAATATCCACTAAGTGTAACAGAGCTAAGTGCGCTTAGCAGTCAAAAAAATGCGTTTTTAAGAGTGGCGAATGAACCTTATTCCTGCTATTTTAGTAGTCTAATTGTTAACCAAATTTACGTGATTCACCTCATCGATAAATTTAGCTAAAGCCGAATCAACCCTTATTTAAATGGAGGTCAGTTATGAAGTTGCGATTAATAATAATTGCAGTTATTACTGGCACGATTTTGTCTGGCGCTTTTCTAGCACCAGCATGGCAAACGACAGCTAGCAATTACACCCAACAGTGCGAGCAGTTATTAGATGTCAGTGAACAGCACAGTTCACTAGAAGCTTGTGTTGCGCCAGCCAAGCAAGTTTCTTGGCATGCGTGGTTTACTGGGCAAAGCCGCTCGACGCAGTTTCACTTTTTAGATTTGTTCGAGCTACTTTTCAACAGTAAAGACAAGTCTAAGCGCCACTACGAAAATCCACTTCAATAGCCTAAAAGTAGACCTGCTTATGCTGCCTAGCGTCGATAATACTCATGTTGAAAAACCTGGTTTATTGGCCGTCATTGTCAGTGTCCTAGCAGCCATGTTTGGGGTGCAAACCGAAGCCAATCGCAAGCGCGATTTCAACAAAGGCAACCCCTTGTTGTTTATTGGCATTGGCGTGGTCTTTGCGGTGTTGTTCGTATTAGGCTTAGTGCTGCTTGTTAACACGATTCTAGCGAGTTGATAGCAACTGCTATTAGCAAAAAAGCCAGCTTTTTAGCTGGCTTTTTTTGTGCTTTACCCTACTCGGCGGCTACCAACTGCTCAAACGAGGTAATGCCGCTGTGACGCAATAATGCATCCACTTGTGGTTCTCGCCCACGAAATGCTTTGAACAGCTCCATAGCATCCTGCGAGCCACCCCGTTCTAGGATGCTGCGCAAAAAGTCTTGGCCCGTGCGCCGATTAAAGATGCCGTCTTCTTCAAAACGCGCAAAAGCATCCGCCGAAAGGACCTCAGCCCATTTGTAGCTGTAATAACCAGCTGCATAACCGCCAGCAAAAATATGTCCAAAGCTATGCTGAAAACGATTACTTGCCGGCGGCTTACGCACTGCCACTTGCTCGCGCACTTGATCTAAAATCGTTTGAATTTGTTGTTTTTGTTGCGGGTCGAAATCGCGATGAATACGCAAATCAAACAGACTAAACTCCAGTTGTCGTACCATTTGCATGGCCGATTGAAAGTTCCGTGCAGCTAGCATGTTGTCAAGTAACTGAGTTGGTAGCGGTTCACCGGTTTCGTAATGACCAGAGATCATCGCTAAGGCATCCGGCTCCCAACACCAATTTTCTAAAAATTGCGACGGTAACTCTACCGCATCCCAAGCGACACCATTGATTCCTGATACCCCAGCAACGTCTATTTTGGTTAGCATATGGTGTAAACCATGGCCGAATTCATGAAACAGAGTGAGCACTTCGTCATGGGTAAACAGGGCCGGTTTGTCACCTACGGGCTTATTAAAATTACAGGTTAAAAAGGCTACCGGTAGTTGCAATGATTGCTGGGTGGTTATCCTGCGTACCGCACAGTCAGCCATCCAAGCGCCACCGCGTTTGCCGCTTCGCGCATAAAGATCAAGGAAGAAACTACCACGCAGATCGCCATTATTGTCACTGATTTGGTAATAGCGTACATGCTCATGCCAACCTTCAAAAGCTTGGCTGGCCTCAATCTTTAACCCAAACAGAGTTTCAACCACGCGGAATAAGCCATTGATAACCTGTTGCTCAGGAAAATACGGCCGTAGCTCTTCGTCCGAGATAGCATATTCTTGCTGTTTCAGCTTCTCGCTGTAATAAGGAACATCCCAAGCAGCAAGGTCAGTTTTACCTTGCTGCGCAGCAAACTCGACCAGCTGCTGATATTCTTGTTTCGCTTGAGGCAGCGACTTCTCTGCGAGGTCTTGCAAAAAGCCTTCAACTTGAGCAGGGCTATCCGCCATTTTGGTGGCAAGAGATAATTCAGCATAATTCGCAAAACCAAGCAATTGTGCCAACTCATGCCGCAATGCCAAAATTTCATCCATCAGTTCGGAGTTATCATACTGACCAGCTTGTGGCCCTTGCTCCGACGCCCGCGTAGTGAAGGCTTCGTACATGGTTTGTCGAAGCGGTTCATAATCAGCATACGTCATCACTGGCAGGTAGCTGGGGATATCAAGACCAAAGCGCCAGCCTTGTTGATTGTGCTCGGCCGCAGCCGCCGCAGCAGCAGCGACCGCACTTTCAGGTAGCCCGGCTAACCAATCGGCTTGCTGTTGCTGTTCTGGCGTCACTAAAAAGTGCCAATTATCGGTCGCATCTAGTAAGTTATTGCTAAACTGTGAGGATAACTCTGACAGCCTTGCTTGAATGTCAGCATAGCGTTGTTTCGCTACTCCCGTTAACGCCACCCCCGACAACTCAAAATCACGTAAGGTATCGGTAATAACTTTACGTTGGGCTTGGCTAAGCTCAGTAAAACTAGCGCTATCTGCTAGGGTTTTAAAGGCTTGATACAGGCCTTCGTGTTGGCCGACATAGGTGCCATATTCAGAGAGCAGCGGTAAACATTGATCATGGGCACTGCGCAACTCGGCTGAGCTTACCACGGCATTCAAATGAGAAACCGGTGCCCAACTACGCTCAAGCTTGTCATCCACTTCTTCAAGTGGCGCTACTAAAGCCTCCCAAGTGCGTTCAGGTTGCCCTAATACAGCCTCAATAGTTGCCTTGCAGTCTGCAATACGCTGAGTGATAGCCGGTACAATGTGCTCCGCTTTAATGCTGCTAAAAGGCGGTAAATGGTAATCACTGAGCAAAGGGTTTTGACTCATAGCGCATCCTCTTGAATAATGCTGTATAAATAATTCGCGTCGTTGATGTTTCATCATCCTTATGTAGGGATGATTGGCGCATTTAACAAGGCCTAACAATAACAGGAAGTCCGTATGACACATAGCAGTTCTCGTGCTTGGATACGCCACGGCGTCATCGCATTAACTAGTATATTTATTGCTGCCGGCTGTAGCTCCTTACCAAGCGATAGCACTCAACCAGCCCCGGTTGTTGCTACCCAAGCTGGCGCGCAAATTCAGTTTGAGCGGCTATATAACAGTTCTGACTATGCAGCTCGTGGCGTCGGCCCTACTCGTTGGTTAGCCGACGGCAGTGGTTACACGGTGCTTGAAAATGCCACCGATGGGGGGCAAGATTTAGTTCGATACCATCCTGAAACCCAACAACGCACCCTGCTTGTTGCAGCTGCAGATTTGCGCCCTAGTACCGACGCAGAACCTCTTAGCATTGCTGATTACAGCTGGTCTGAAGATGGCCAAAAGCTGCTCATCTTCACCAACACCAAACGCTCATGGCGCACTCATACGTTGGGCGATTATTGGGTGTTTGATTTAAAGACCAAGCAGTTACAGCAGCTTGGAGGTAACGCTGAACCATCAACACTGCAATTTGCTAAGTTTGACCCGCAAGCTAAGCGGGTGGCCTACGTGATGAAGAATAATATTTACGTCGAAGATCTTGCTAGCAAGCGGATTACGGCTTTAACCAAAGACGGCAATGATACTATCGTTAACGGTACCTTTGATTGGGTCAATGAAGAAGAATTCTTTTTACGTGATGGTTTTCGTTGGAGCCCGGATGGTCAATCCATCGCCTACTGGCAGTTAGATACCGCCGGTACTCCCTTATTTACCATGATCAACAATACTGATAGCTTGTATCCCACACTGAAGCAATTCCCCTACCCTAAGGTGGGTGAAACCAATGCCTCCATGCGTATTGGGGTGATGCCTGCTAGCGGCGGTAACACCACTTGGATGAATGTACCAGGTGATCCACGTCAACATTATTTAGTCCGCATGCAGTGGGCTGGCAATAGTGATTCGTTATTAATTCAACAGTTAACTCGGTCACAAGCAGTTAATACTGTTTTTCTCGCCAATGCTAACAGCGGTGCCGTCCAGAAGCTGCTGGATGAAACTACAGAAAGCTGGGCTGAGTATGTAGACGATGTGCAATTTATTGATGAAGGCTCTGCATTTACGTGGCTAAGTGAGCGTAGTGGTTTCCGTCACCTTTACGTCGTACAACGTGACACGGGTAGACTTCGTACCATCACTCGCGGGCAGTGGGATGTTATTGAAGTGCTGCAAATTAATCCCGCTAGTGGCTGGGTCTACTTTATTGCGTCTCCTGACACCCCATTAGAACGCTATTTGTTCCGCGCCAGCTTAGACGGCAGCGGTAAACTTGAACGCCTTACACCTGCTCAGCCTGGCACTCACAGCTATCAACTTTCGGCGGATGCGAACTACGCGGTGCACACTTTTTCAGATATCGACACCATGCCGGTCGTGGATATGATCAAGCTGCCTGAACACCAATCGCTGCGTATTATCAAAGACAATCAGAGCGCTCAGCAAAACTTCGACCAACTGCAACGCGGCGATTTTGAATTCTTTCAAGTTGCCGCCCAAGATGGCTTGCTGCTCGATGGCTTCTTAATCAAGCCGGCAGATTTTGATCCAAGCAAAAAATATCCAATTTTGTTCTATGTCTATGGTGAGCCGTGGGGCCAAACCGTAAGCAATAGTTGGGGTGGCGAACGCTTTTTATTCCACAACTATTTAGCCCAGCAAGGTTACTTAGTTGCTTCTATTGATAACCGTGGAACTCGTTCACCGCGAGGCTATGAGTGGCGGCGTTCGATTTATCAACAACTAGGAGTAGTCACGGTACGCGATCAGCACGATGCCTTACAAGCGATGCTCGAACGTTGGTCTTTTATTGATGCTGACCGCGTTGCTATCTGGGGTCACAGTGGTGGTGGGTCGCAAACCTTGAATGCGTTATTCCGCTACCCAGAATCCTACCACCTGGGGATGGCGTTAGCGCCAGTGCCTGATTTAACTTTGTATGACACTATTTATCAGGAACGTTACTCTGGTCTCCTACCCGAGGCTGCGGCCAGCTATCGTGAAACGTCAGCCCTCACTCATGCAGCTAATTTACAAGGGAAACTCTTATTAGTACATGGTACCGGCGATGACAACGTGCATTTTCAAGGCAGCGAACGTCTCGTTAATGAGCTGATTAAGCATGGTAAACAATTTGATTATTTTGCTTATCCAAATCGCTCGCATGGTATCTACGAAGGTGCTGGTACCACCTTGCATTTACGCACCATGATGGCTGAGTTTTTACAAGAGCACCTGCCCGCTGGAGCTCGCTAGCTTGGTGCTAATCAGCATCGGTGTAGTCTAAATAGTGGTTGTGCATAAGCGTACTACCGTAAGTGCGCAACCACTGTTCGGCTTCTTGGTAGCTTGCTGAATGTTTTGCCACCAACTGCCAGAATGCCTTGCTGTGATTAAATTCTTGCAGATGGCACAGTTCATGAATCACCACATTGGTCACGATCCATGCAGGTGCCATCCACAACCGCCAACTAAAGCGCAGCTGATGCTGCCGCGTACAATGACCCCATTTACTGGTAAAATCACCAACCGACCAACTTTGTGGCTGCAGGCCATGCTCAGCCGGCCAGTGTGCAAAAAAATCGTCTAACCATTGCAGTGCCTGTCGTTGATACCATGCGATAACAGTACGTCGGGGCTCCTGCTGCGAATTACTGCGCGCAGTTACCGTCACAAATAATTCGCGCCCATAGCGCTCACAGGTTTTACGCCCAGCTTGGCTTACTTTGAGCTGCAGCGGTTGCCCCAACCAGCGCAGGCGCTCACCCGATTGCCACAGGCGTGGCGCTAGCCCTTGCAGTTGCTGTTGCTGGCGCTCAACGTGCTCAGCAATCCAGGTTGCTTTCGCCTGCACCAAGCGGTTTATTTCAGCGTCGCTGACCCGCTGCGGCGCCCGCACCTGTACCTGCCCATGTACCACTTTGATTGCGATAGAACGGCGCTTTTTGCTACGCACTAATTGGTAGCTGGGCAGTTTTTGTGTTGCTGGTAACGACTGAACTGACACGAGATTACGTAATTCCTTGTTAAGGAGTGAATTGCTGTACGCCTTGCATTGCACCTTGCCACGATTTCAGCGATCATAGCATTCATTTGTATCATTAAAGCAGCAATCTTGCATGAATTAGGAGTACCCGCATGACTCGACATTACGATTACCTTGCCATCGGCGCCGGCAGTGGCGGCATAGCTTCAGCCAACCGTGCCGCTATTCGCGGTGCTAAAGCCGCTGTTATCGAAGCAAAAGCCGTAGGTGGCACTTGTGTTAACGTAGGCTGTGTACCTAAAAAAGTCATGTGGTATGGCGCCCATATCGCCGAAGCCCTCAAATATAGCTCAGCCTATGGCTTTGATGTGAAGCAGCAAGGTTTTGACTGGCAAACCCTAGTGACTAATCGCGAAGCCTACATCGAGCGTATTCATGGCGGCTACCAACGTGGTTTTGCGAGCAATGGGGTCGACTTCATTGAAGGCTTTGCTACTTTTGTCGATGCCAACACCGTTGAGGTAAATGGTGAGCGTATTACTGCAGACCATATCACCATCGCCGTTGGTGGAAGACCGCTTATTCCAGCCATTGAAGGCGCTGAACATGGGATAGATTCAGACGGCTTTTTTGCCTTAACAGAACGCCCTAAAAAAGCCGTGGTCGTTGGTGCTGGCTATATTGCCGTTGAAATTGCCGGAGTCTTACACGCCCTTGGAAGTGACGCTCATTTGTTAGTGCGTGGCGATCGCCCTTTACGCTACTTTGATAAAGATATTACCGATGCCTTGTTAGAGCGCATGCAACAAGATCAACTGCAATTACACACGGGTTGTATTGTCGCTAAAGTTGAAAAACAAGCCGATGGTTTACTCACGGTGCATTGCGAAGATGGCCGTCAGTTAGCTGATGTCGATTGTTTAATCTGGGCCATCGGACGTGTTCCGGCAACCGATAAGATTAACTTAGCTGCCGCTGGCGTTAACGCCGATGAGCAGGGTTTTATTCGTACCGATAAATATCAAAATACCAATGTTGCTGGTATCTACGCCGTAGGTGATATTACTGGCGAAGCACAACTCACCCCTGTCGCCATTAAAGCCGGGCGGCTGCTAGCGGAGCGACTGTTTAATCCTGATTTACCTGACGCCCACATGGATTACAGTCAAATACCAACCATCGTCTTTAGTCACCCTCCAATTGGCACGGTTGGGCTTACCGAAGCCGAAGCGCGGGAGGTACATGGCGATGATATTACTGTCTATCGTTCACAATTTGCCGCTATGTATAACGCCATTACCCCACATCGGGCACTCAGTACTTTTAAGCTCATCTGTGTAGGTAAAGAGCAGCGCGTCATCGGTATTCATGGCATTGGCGAAGGCATGGACGAGATCTTACAGGGCTTTGCCGTGGCGATGAAAATGGGCGCAACCAAAGCTGATTTTGATGCTACCGTCGCTCTGCACCCAACCAGTGCTGAAGAGTTTGTCACCCTGAGAGGTTAATACAGAACAACCGCGAGGCCAGTGGATACTCCCCTGGCCTCAATTCAACGGTCAGCCCCGCACATCAATACTCATCGACAGAATTCGCGATAGATGACTATAAGGTAATCCAGTAGCCTCATGCCATTGATTAAACCAATGCTGTATTTGGGCCGCGCCACGTTTACTGTAAGGCGATGCATCCAGTAACCGATGATTCTTCAACGCGGTCAGGTTATCTGGAGTAAGAATATACCCATCCCAACCTACTCGTCTGAGCACATGCTGGGCTGCAGTGCCACCTAAGCGTGCACCATGCTGCTTTAAATAGGCGAGTAACAGATGCTGTTCGGCGCTCGGCCAGTTTGCTAGAAACTGACCAAAGCTGCCATGCTGCTCCGCTATGTCGACTAACATCCGCGCATTTACCGGTACCGTGGCAATTTTCTGTGGGTTGCGCACGATGCGCTCATCTTGTGCAAGTGCATCGAGGCGCTCTGGCGGCACCTGCTGCCAATAAAGCGGCAAAAAGCCGGCAAAAGCCTCCTCGAAGCCCGCCCATTTTCGCTCAATAACCTGCCATGCAAAGCCCGCTCGAAACACACAACGCGTGATTTCTGCAAGATAATCATTATCAGACCTAGCAACTAATTGCTCAGCAGTTGCTACCTTTGGCAATCGCTGCTGCACTAGTGGCTTACCGTGCCGCTTTACGGCCTGCTCGTAAAAGTAAGTAAAGTTCATTGGTTTTTCTACAAAGTTAGCTAATCTATCTGTTAGGTTGGCTCTTTTGCCATCTGCATTAGGGTAAACTATCACACTCACTTTCTAACAATAACTAAAGAGTATGTGTTATGCGTAAACTGCTGCAAGTTTTCTTTGCTGTGGCGCTGTTGGTTGCTGCAAGTATTCCCGCCCAAGCAAACAACCTTGATGGCCTCTGGCGCGCCAAATTAGAAGTGCAACCAGGCGTTGCTATCACCCTCGGCTTAACCATTCGAGACAACCAACTGCATTACGATAGTCCGAACCAAGGCGCATTTGATATCAAGCCTACTCGCATCAACCTATCCGCTACCAGTGTCAGTTTTGCTGATGACCGTGCCAGCCTGAGTTTTACCGGCAACCTTGTGGATGGCAACCTTGTGGATGGCAACCTTAGAGGGCAATTTAAACAAGGCCGAAATTACGACATCACCTTTTATAAGCTAACCGGTGATGCTATCAATCGCTTGAACTTTGAAGGTGCCTATCGGGGCAATCTCGCGATTGATGAGGAGACGCAACTGCCGTTGGTGCTTCATGTTGCAGTGCTCGCTGAAGGTTATCTCGCTACCTTAGATAGTCCGCGCCAACAAAGCTATGGTATCCCCGTCAGCAACTTACAGATCAGTGATGAGGCGCTGCAATTCAACTCGCCAATGCTGCAAGCTAGTTATCGCGGTAGCGCCATTCGTGGTGGTTACCAAGGCGAATTTAAACAGGGTGCGACCTTACCGCTTACCCTCCTAAAAAATGTGGCTGCCAACAATCAAGATTATCAGCAACCAAGTTTTGGAGAGCAAGGCGGAGCTGCTGCTATCGTCACCGCTAGTGGCTTCAAACCTACTTTCTACGGCAATCACAACGCGACCACCTTGTACGAAATAGGCTCGGTGAGCAAAACCATGGTGAGCTACTTATTGGCTGATGCCATTGCTAGCGATAGCGTACAAGCTAAGACCAAATTACAGAGTATTTTCAGCCAATCCCCCAGTACTATCACGCTAGAACAACTGGCAACCCACACCAGCGGCTTGCCAAGGCTGCCAGCGAATCTTTTTGATGGTGCTGCGGCAACCAATCCATATGCCCACTACGGTCTGACTGAATTAACCGAAGCTTTAGCTGAGGTAGAACTCACGGATGGCAGCCATCTCTATTCGAACTTCGCTTATGGCGTGCTGGCTGAAGCCATTGCGAAACGGCAACAAACCAGCTTAGCGGTATTGCTGAAGCAGGTTTTATTTACCCCAGCCGGCATGACTCACGCTCAACTAGCCTTAGCCGATAGCCCACCCGCGTTAAACCTAGCGCAGGGCCATAATAGCTTGGGCCAGGTAGTACCGCACTGGACTTTCCAGAGCTTAGCTGGGGCCGGAGCAGTACTGGCGACGGTCGAAGACATGAGCCGTTATGTGCAATTTTTAATGGCTAAATCTGCCAACCAAGACCCTATCGTAACGAACTTACTACAACCACGCCTGCAGCAAAGTAGCTGTTGTGCGCAAGCACTAGGGTGGATGATAAGTTACGACGACGAGCAGCGCCCTTATGCTTGGCACAATGGCCAAACCGGTGGCTTTAGTAGTTTTGTGGGCTTTTATCTAGATGGTTCTAAAGGCGTGGTGGTACTGAATAACCAAGCCACCTCCGTGAACGAACAAGCACTACAACTGTTAACTCATTAAGCCCTTATGGGGGATAAAAAAACGGGCCAGAAAGGCCTAATGCCAGTCAGTTAAGAGCTGACTGGCATTTTTTTCTCGCATATTTCTGAGGTTTTGAACGAACTTCTCGTGGGTAAACCCGCTCGGTTCGCCTTATTGGCAAAACGTAATGCTCTGCAATTTCTTGAAGATGTTCGAGAGTTTTCGGGATATTCCCCGCTGAATTAAGTGAAGCCGTGTATAGCCAGTTAATAATAGCTGTAGCACACGAGGTAAAACTCAGTTGATTTGGATATATCCCTTTAATTTTGCTCGCCATTTTCACCATCTGATAGCGAATAATATTGTACGCTAAGAGTATTCCCCATAGCTCTTGACGTATCATTTCTGGTCGCTTGCTCCGTAGCGTGTAGTGATTTTGAAGTAAAACTTGTTTCATTTCTCGATAGCCGAGTTCGATTTCCCAACGTTGCTCATAAAGCTCAACAATATCTTCGCTTGGATAACGCAATGGATCGACCATCGACGTTAATATGGTGCGCTCTTTACCATCAATAGTCCGTGTTAACATTCGAGCTTGCATGGTCTCAGGTAAATTCGGATATTTTTTGCGTGATTGTGGCGTGGTTGTCAGCTCAATGAGCTTTTGGTGACGGCCTATTTTCCTGAGCACTTTATATTGAGTTCCTTTTCTCATTGGAATAAGCCAGTGACGTTCAACACCGGTATTTTGCCACTTGTGAAGGAGTCCTAACGAGTAAAAACCTCGGTCGAATAGGGTCAATGAATGGTTAGCTGTCGATTCGATAAGTCCTTCTGCAAGCACCATCTCATTTGTTGAAGCACAATCAAATTGGCTTCCCGTTAGAAGATGGCTCGTTAATTCCATTTGGCAGACCATGCGCACTTGAGGATATTGCTCACCAAATTGATTTGAACTCTTTTGAACGCTTGCTGATTCTCATTGGAGTCAGGGTTCGCCAAACAACACCATCGACGCCAAGCAATCGTAAGCCATGCCATGTTGGATGCTCGGCTTGTTCATTCCAAATCGCTTGCGTATGTTCAAATACCGATTGTACGGCATGTTCACCAAGGCGTTGTCGTGCTTGAGGAATAGCGCTTGGAGCTACAAGTGCCCGTCGACCAGGCAGCATAATATTCATTTGTCCAACGATGTCCCACACGCTGGTGTTGCGATATAAGGCCATGCCTATAATACTCCACAACACCATATCCAAGGGTAAACGTCTTTTCCTGACCGTGCCGACACCGGCCTTATCAAACGCCTCATCAATTAAATCAGGATCAAGAATGTCGGATAATTTACCCAGTTCTTCAGAGTTTGGAGCATATCCATTGGCTATTGCGAGTGCTGTGGTGAGTTGCATAAAAAAATCCGTAGCTAGAATTAACTAACTACGGATTCTGATCCATTGGGAGGATCGGTCAACCGATCGCTAAAATATTTCTTAACTGATCGGCATTAGGCCAGAAAGGCCCGTTTTTATTAGCTATAACAAGGTATTTATTTAACCCCAAGCTCACGCAATAGTTCATCTGCGCCGTCTACTTTTTCCATTTGCCAAAGCATAAAGCGAGAATCTACTTGAATAGAGCGAGTATTATCTAGATTGAAATCCCAATCAGAAATAATCGAATCAAGCGTTCCATCAAAGGCGAGACCAACTAATTCTGCTTTATCGTTTAATACCGCAGAGCCTGAGTTACCGCCAGTAATATCAAGGGTTGCTAGGTAATTCACCGGTACCGAGTCTAAGCTCTTAACATAGTAATCACCGTAGTCTTTTGCCTTGATCTTGTCTAATTGCGCTTGTGGCGCATTAAACTCGCCCTCACCGGTAGCTTTATCGGTAATCCCACGTAAGGTAGTGAAGGCAGTCCACGCAGTACCATCATGAGTTCCATGGGCACGTCCTGTCACATTACCGTAGGTGACCCGCAAGGTGCTGTTCGCATCTGGATAAACAGCTTTACCTTGCGCCTTCATAAAGGCGATTTTTGCTTTCATGTAGTTTGCGTAAGCTTGCTGAACCTTACCTGCGTGCTCTTCGGCTTCTGCTTCTTGCTCACGGTCATAATCCCACATAGCTACAGCCGCTTTAATGAAAGGATCAGAGCTCTGCGCAAACTGCTCAGGACTTTGCTCTAACAAGGCTGCCCGAGCCTTACCATCAGTAAATAAGGTACTGGCATACCAGCTGTCGATTAAGGCATGCAAATCGTTGGTGCTCATATTATCAGTAATGCCCATAGCGGCATCAAACTGAGCATCGCGCTCGGTCTTAGGTAGCGCAACGTAACGCGCTAAAAAGTGCTTATCTAAGGCTTTTTCAACGCTCACATCAAAACTACGATCTAAGCCTGCAACGAAGGCACGGTAGCGTGGTAAATCACGCTCTTGGAATCCGGCTTTACGTTCCGCATTAGGCTTGGTTTGCTCGTTACTCAAACGATACAGAGCTTTGGCCATACCCAATAAACGTGGTGTAGCCACATCTAACGTATAACTCTTGCGACCTTCGTCCTGGGCCTTTTTCAAAAGAGCTTCAATGGCCTCTAAATCAGCGGCATAAGCAGCACGATTCTTCTTATTGCTATTAACCCACTCTTTTAACGCTGTATGCTCAGCTTGCTTGCGCTCTAATAAATCGCTTTCTGCATAGCTATCGAGCATGCCTTGACGGTTCTTCATGTAGTTATTCAAACCCGCCACACGGCTTGCGTATTTCAGTTCAGCATCTTTGTTGTCCGCAGTTTGCTCAGCAATGATGTCTAACGTTTCTTTAAAGCGACTAACCGTATTCGGGTAGCTCCATTCAAAGGTATCTAGCACTTCAGATGGCAGACGATGACGGTTAGTGCGGCCTGGATAGCCTAATGCCATCACGAAGTCGCCTTCTTGCAGTGGCTTTTTAGCTAACTTGATATGAAATTCTGGCTGATAAGGCACGTTATCTTCTGAATATTCAGCTGATTTACCTTCAGGGCTTACATAAGCACGATAGAAGCTGTAATCACCGGTGTGACGCGGCCACATCCAGTTGTCAGTATCGCCACCAAATTTGCCCACCCCTTCGGCTGGAGCATGAACTAAGCGTACATCTTTAATTTCTAATTGCTTAATGAGATAAAACTCTAAACCACCATAGTAAGAAGCGACCGTACAGCGGTGTCCTTCGTCAGCTTCACAGGCTGCTACTAAAGCTTTTTGGTTGGCCTCAATGGCATTAATACGAGCTTGACCAGTAAGCTTAGCCGTAGCTTTATCAATGATTTTATCGGTGACATTGTCAACGGCTTTGGTCACATAAATACGGCTACCAGGAGCTGCCGCTACTTCGTCGCTAAGAGCTTTAGCTAAGAAACCATTAGCCAGCAGATCGTTTTCTGGAGTTGAGTTGTAAGCAATGCTGTTATAAACACAGTGGTGGTTAGTCGCCACTAACCCTTGCGGGCTCACAAAAGATGCTGAACAACCGCCCAAACTTACGATAGCTCCCATCGGGAACTCAGTCAGCTGAGTGAGCTCTTTCGGGTTTAGCTTTAAGCCAGCTGCTTTTAACTGCTTAGCGATGTCAGGTAGTTGTTGCGGCATCCACATGCCTTCGTCAGCTAGCGCCGGGGCACTTAACAATGCTAACGCAATAAGTGTTTTTTTCATGATATTGCTGCCATTTCTCTTGGTCTGTTGAAGTTGATACTTAATAACTAAGCCAGCTTGGCCTACCGATTAAATATGCAGTTAGTTAAGTCTTCTTAAATAGAGCTAAATTATCAGCTATAGGTTTCCTAATCATTCGCTGCTAGCGCGTTAAAGTCAATTCTGAAATGTAACCAAGATTGTCGCAGCTGCCTTAATATCGACTCAGTCATAGGTTTATCTCAAGGTGATTGACGATTGCCTGTATTTAATCAATACTTAGGACATGTTCAAATCAAACTTTCGCATAATGAGCACCACGCTCACCTTTCCTAAGTTGGCCGGACGCAAGCAGCGCCCGGCACGAACTCGACTGTCCTTTTCGTAATACATTCGCAAGATAGTTTCATAGCTTAGTTATTTAACCCTTTCGTAGTTGATTAATACAAACATAGACACTGTTACATCTTAACTTGTTAGCTTCTAACAAGATTTTTTAAGCTGTCAGTTGGAGTAGATCATGCAAAACAAACCAGACATTATTTTAAGTGCGGCCGATGTCGCCACCATTGAACGGTATATTGAAAAAATGCCACACGCCAACGAGCAAGTGTTAGCGCTAGAAGACGAATTAGCTCGCGCTAAAGTGGTGAAGCATCAAGATTTGCCTAGCGATGTCATCGCCATGGGTTCGCGCGTTACTTTTAGAATTGCAGAGTTGAACAAAGAGTTTTCCAAAACGCTGTGTTATCCAGAGCAGCTAGCCAATCATGAGGATGGAATTTCGATTTTCGCACCCGTTGGCAGTGCACTGATAGGTTTGCGCGTGGGCCAAAGTATTGATTGGCCGCTCAATGGGAGCGTACGTCATGTGGAGATCATTGCGGTCAGCCCTGCCCCTGTTGCTGCTTAACAAGCTACTGTTAACCCAAATATAAAAGGCGCCTGAGTTATCCTCAGGCGCCTTTTCAAGTTGTCGTTAACTGAATCCGTGGGAGCGCTTAGGCGCGGCGACGGAAACCTGCCATCAACAGCGCAACTAAACCGAACCATAGTGGGAACGAGCTGCTAGTAGTAGCATGGTCGATGTTAACATGCTCTTCTTCTGGCGTTTCCGCACCTGGATCTTCTACGTCTGGGTCAGTACCGCCATCGTCATCTGGGTTAGACTCAACCGTGGTAAAGGCAACGATAACTGGATCGTGGTCAGAGCTACGATACGGGTCTTCGTTATAGTACTGAGTATCTAATGGGATATCTTTGTACTCAAGGTTGTAGTCGAATACCTTAGGTTCGTCAGCATTGATGTGCCAAGCTTGCGCTGCAACAACTTTCGCAGTCATAGCTTCTGAACCGAACGCGTGGTCTAGACTACCTGACTCATCACGATACCAGTAAGTATGAGTAGCTTGACCTTCTTCTGCAAAGGCTGCCTTCAGGTTAGTAAAGCCACCTTCAACCATTGCCGTGATTGGGTCTTCCATGGTGTAAGCATTCATGTCGCCCATCACGATAACGTCTTCGTCAGTACGTCCGGTTGGGTGACCTGCTAACCACTCTTGTAACTTCTCTACTGCCGCTACGCGAGTCGCATTCCAGCAACCTTGGCCATCGCCAGTGTCTTTGTCACCATCAGCAGCGCTGCTGCTACAGCTGCCTTTAGAGCGTAAGTGCGCTACTACGAAGGTAAATTCGTCTTCGTTCACTAGGTCTTTAAAGGTTTGTGCTACTGGAGGACGGCTACCGTAATCAAACGGCACCTGAGTCGTGAATACGCCAGTACCGGTTTCAGCAACACGGTCTGTACGGTAAATAATAGCGTTAGTAATAGCATCGCCACCGATAATACCTGAGCCGCCAACGTTAACGAAGGCCCACTCAGAGTCACCAGCGTCGTTAAGTGCTGCAACTAACTGCACCAACATGCTGTTTTCACCATTACCGTCATTTTCTAACTCAATTAAACCAACCACATCGGCTTGTAAGCCCAGGATGGCAGCAACTGCTTTAGGTAATTGACGATCGTATTCAAGAATATTGTTCGCGCCACGCTCGGTCGGGAAGCCACCGCCTTGGCCGTCACCGTTAAACAAGTTCAACAGGTTGAAGACAGCCACGCGCACGTCACCCATTTCTGCTGCTGCCGGAGCAGTAGTACGTGGGTTGACATCAACAAATTGTAAATCTTGAGTTGGTAACAAACGATACTCGTCAAACGAGTAGTGCATGATACCTTGTGGATTGGTGATTTCTGTACCTAAACGCAAGGTGTTATCGGCACTTAAACCGCCTGGAGGGAAAGGCACGTCGGTAGCATTAGTTACGCTGCGAGCGTCATCAATGCGGAACACACGCGCAGCTTTGGCAGCAGCGACCGCTTTAGCTGGTTCACCAGGTGCGGCAATTTCAGTAGGTGTCATAAGGCGCTCATCGGCCACTTTAAATTCACCGTACTGGCCTAATTGGTCGGTACCAGTCACTACTACTGGGTGTTGCACTTGTACCAACATACCTTCAAAACGCTCAAACTCGTCGCGTGAAGTCAGTGGCAGTTCTAACGCCGCAGGAGTCACATCTTGGCCTTCAGCACAAACAACCATGTTGCTGATGTTTGATAATTGAGTGCCATTAAAGTATTCAGCTACTTCACCTTGTACCCGCACCAACTGCCCAGCAACTGGAGTGTAAGCTTCTGTTGGTGAATAAACGAAGATACCTTCTGAGCTGTTCGGATCATCATCTTGATGAGCATCTTCTTCTTGCAGGAAGAAACCATTCAATGGCCGCTCACCTGACTTATACACACCCGTCACAACAGCTTCAACGATAACGATTTGGCCCACTAACGGAGAGGCGCCAGTAGCTTCAGATAGGGCATTGCCTTGAATCGCTGAAATGCGATGAGCGCTATCGCCACACACACCAAACTCAGTTGGTTCTGGTTCTGGCTCCGGCTCTGGCTCTGGATCGCTACCAGCATAACCAGCGTGCGAACCTAAACCGTCAAAAGTATCTTTAGCAAAAGCATCCCACTCTAGCGCTGGGTCAAAGGCATCTTCAAAGTTGCTATCGCCAGTCATTACTGAATCTTTACGACGCAGAGTCATATCAATTGTGGTTACGTCACCGCTTTCCCACGCTGTGCCTGGGTCTTCACCTAATTTGCCGAAGCTATCAACAATCACGTCGCCTTTAACCAACGCCCAACCATCATCACCGTTGTGGCTAATGGCAGAAGTTTCGATATCAGCATAACCTTTCAAGGTAGCGTTGGCTGATGAATGCACTAGTACATAAGTTGATTTAGCTGCAAGGCTACCGCTTAACGCAATGTTTGCCGGTTCGAGGCCGCCATTAGAAAAACGTTGCAAAGTGTACTGACTTAAGTCAACTGCGGCATCGGTGGTATTAAAGAGTTCAATCGCTTTATTGTTCGAAGAACCTTCGATATATTCAGAAATGATAATGTCTGCACTAGCTGCGCTACTGGCCAAAAGCGCCGTAAGTGCAAGAGCAATATTGTGACGTTTCATAGTCTAATCTCTTGTTGTTGTGTAAGCCTAGAGTGTAGGGTCTTGTACTATAACCCAGAACGATTAACATTTTAATGACTTTTTGTGACAAACGGGTGACAAGATTGCAGATTAATGACGCTATAAAGTTAAAAAGAGTGTATGACGCGGCTCAGAGCGACGATGGTAAACGAGTGTTAGCTGATCGACTTTGGCCACGGGGCCTTAGCAAAACTAAAGCTCAGATTGATCTTTGGTGTCAGGCAGTTTGCCCCTCAACCAAGCTACGACAGCAATATCATCGCGGTGAATTGAGTTATGCTGAATTCGTACCCGCTTATCAAGCCGAGTTAGCAGAGTTAGATCAACCCTTATTGGAACTCATGCGCATGATTCGGCAAGGGCCTATTACTTTGCTCAGTGCTGTTAAAGACCTGCATCAATCCCACCTGCCGGTGTTGCAACATGAGCTAATTCAGCGTTTACATGCCGAAGATGTAGCAGCTAGCGATGAACCAAGCTCCCCCGTTTGCTACGGTAAGCAATTTGATCATTGGGATTAACAGCCGCAGCGCATCCTGCTAAGCTCAAGCCATTCAAAAAGCTGGCTATGAGCCATTTATGGACTACCCATATAGGTAGGCATCCACACTATTACTGCTGGAGCATGCTGTGACGACTGATTTTATTGAAGTGTATGATAACGCGCTATCTGCTGAGTTTTGCCAAAACTTTATTGACACTTTTGAGCAGAGCCCGCACCTCACGACCGGTCGCACTGGCGGTGGGGTGGATACCAACAAGAAAATCAGTGAAGACCTCTATCTTAACCAGCATCAAGAGTACGCCGCACCACTGGCCACCATCTGTGATGTCACGACTCGTTATGCGCTTGAGTATTTCAAAAAATATCACTTTGCGTTGATTGCGCCGGTAGGTCTCCAAGTTCGCCACACTAGCACCGGTGAACCGGTTCATCTAACCCACGAAAATTTTAATGAAGTTGCGGCCGGACAAGAGTTGGCCTTTATGCAGTTGCTGTATCGACTAGGCCCAATTCAAGCGCAAAAGTACGCGCAAGGGCGCGGCAATTATAATTACTGGCATTGTGAGGTTTTTCCAGAAAAGAACAGTACCGAAGCGCTGCATCGCAGCTTGTTATTCATGTTTTATTTGAATGATGTAGAACAAGGCGGAAGCACCGATTTTTATTACCAGCAACGCTCTATCCAACCCAAACAAGGGCGGATGGTGATAGCCCCCGGATACTTTACACATACACACCGCGGCACTGTGCCTGTTTCTAATGATAAATACATTCTCACCAGTTGGATTTTATTGAATCAGGGCAACCGTATTTTTCCTTAACGGTTGCCCACAGGCGTGATTAAGTGTTAAGCACTTGACCATCGCTGTCTAACACAGTGACTGCAACATCAATACCACTGCGTACGCTCTGAGTAACCACACAGAAATCTTCAAACTGTTCCAGCACCCGCTCCAGTTTGTCGATACTGGCAGCTGGTTGCCCCAAATGTAGCTCTACCGCTAAGTTAGTGATGCGCCAACGACCATCAACTCGTTCTGGATCGCCACTTACACGCGCCCAAACTTGGCCTGGGTCACCTTTAAACTTGCGAATAGCAAACATTAAACTCGCCGCTAGACAGTTCGCCACAGCAGTGGCTAACAACTGACTTGGACCTGGGCCCTCACCATGCCCAACGGGCTCATGCTCATCCGTGACCATCTGCCCAAACTCACCGAAGTCAATTTCAAACTTGTAGTTCTCGATTAACTGAAGTTTTATATCAATTGCTGGATTTGCCATGCCGTACTCCTATTTTTCTGCAATAATAGTGCGTCGTAACTAATACCCCTTCGTGCAAGGAGAATGATTCATGAAGAATCCGTTGTATATTCCCTATGCAGGCCCCAACCTGTTAGAAACCCCATTGCTCAACAAGGGGAGTGCTTTTACACGCGACGAGCGTGCCGCCTTTAATCTAACCGGGCTACTGCCGCCACGATACGAAACGATTGAAGAACAAGTAAAGCGTTGTTACCTGCAGTATTCAAGTTTTGATACCGCCATCAACAAACATATTTATTTGCGAGCCATTCAAGATAACAACGAAACTCTTTTCTACCGCTTGCTCACCGATAATCTCGAAGAGATGATGCCGATTATCTACACCCCTACTGTAGGTGATGCGTGTGAACAATTCTCTGATATTTATCGTTCTTCGCGCGGATTATTTATCTCTTACGAAGAACAAGATCAAATGGACGACATTTTACGCAATGCCACCAAACGTAAAGTTAAGGTGATTGTCGTTACCGATGGCGAGCGGATTCTCGGCTTAGGTGACCAAGGCATTGGCGGCATGGGTATTCCCATTGGTAAGTTAAGTTTGTACACCGCCTGTGGTGGTATCAGCCCGGCCTATACCTTGCCGGTTTGTTTAGATGTGGGTACCAATAACGAAAAGCTCCTAAACGATCCTATGTACATGGGCGCTCGACATAAGCGTATTGACCAAGCTGACTACGACGCTTTCATTGAACGCTTCATGCATGCCCTGAAGCGACGTTGGCCTGAAGCCATGATCCAGTTTGAAGATTTTGCCCAACCCAATGCTATGCCTATTTTGCGTAAGTACCGCAACGAAGTCTGCTGCTTTAACGACGATATTCAGGGTACGGCGGCGGTCACTGTTGGTACTTTGTTGGCGGCCTGTAAAGCTAAAAACGTGCGCCTACGTGATCAAAAAGTGACCTTTGTAGGTGCGGGTTCTGCCGGGTGTGGTATCGCTGAGCAAATCATTCAGCAAATGGTTGCCGAAGGCCTTACTGATGCCCAAGCGCGCCAGCAAATTTTTATGGTCGACCGGTTTGGCCTATTAACCGAGGGTATGGCAGATTCACGCGATTTTCAGCAAGCCCTAGCGCAGCCGCTTAACCAGTTACAAAACTGGCAACATAGCGGGGATTACGCCTCCTTGTTAGATGTGATGCATTGTGCCCAGCCTGGCATTTTGATTGGCGTATCGGGCCAACCTGGGCTGTTTACTGAGCAGGTGATTCGTGCCATGCAGCAATACACTGAGCAGCCAATTATTTTTCCGCTGTCTAATCCATCCCGACAGATCGAGGCGCATCCAGCCCATGTCATTGAATGGACTGACGGACAAGCTATTATTGCCACCGGTAGCCCGTTCGACCCAGTCACTTATAAAGGCCAGCAGTACCCTATAGCCCAGTGTAATAACAGCTATATTTTCCCGGGGATTGGTCTCGGTGTGTTGGCAGTGAAAGCTCGCATCATTAGTGATGAGATGCTGATGGCCGCTAGTACTACGCTGGCAGCTCATTCACCGAGGGTTACTGGCGAGAGCGATTGCCTGTTACCAGGCTTAACTGCCATTGCCGAATTGAGCAAGGCAATAGCCTTTGCGGTTGCTAAAGTGGCCCAAGCACAAGGCTTAGCCTTAGAGATCAGCGACGAGCAATTGCAGCAGAAGATTGATGCCAATTTCTGGACCCCGCAATACCGTCAATACAAACGTGTAAGCATTTAATGAAGACGCTGGCATCGTTACCATAATCCTTGTATCTTCAAAGGCATCTATTAGCTGGAGAAGATACATGCGACGGCTGGGGCGATGCCTTTTTTTTAGTTTGCTGTGCGGTGTTGGGCTGGGGTGCTCAAGCACAGCTGCGCAAGCAGCAGAGCAAGCCAAACAGTTGGAGCAAACAGAACAAGCCGAGCAGACCGAGCAAGCCGACGACCCAGCCTTGGTTGATAAATTTCGCGAAGGTTTGACCTACTCAGTCAACGCCTCTGCGCGTTGGCTAGACTCGTTTTTTACCGATGAAATCAACCCAGCAGATTACAACACCGCCAGTGGTAGCCTGACGCTAACCCCAGAGTGGGATGAATACGATGGCTTTTCGATTGATTCTAGTTTTCGCGCTAAAGTGGTTTTCCCTCATGCCAAACGTCGTTTTTCTGCCATTATCGGACGTGGTGACTTCGATGATTTTATTAACGATACCCAACAAACACGCCCCTCGGTGATTCGGCGTGACCAAGCCGACGAAGAATGGATGCTTGGGCTTGGCTTTGATCCCTATGTTGAAGACCATCACAGCTTATCTTTTGGCGCTGGTATCCGCGGCGGAATTAATCTAGACCCCTACGTAAGAGCACGCTATCGTTACGAAACCATTGCCGATGAAAATACCGAATACCGACTGCAATCCGTTGCTTTTTGGCGCGATAGTGATGGTTTTGGCGTGGCACAAACCGTCACTGTTGATACCGCGCTTACAGACCGATGGTTCAACAAGGTATGGGTACGCGGCACCTTTGCCGAACGCACTGAAGGGGTACGTTGGCATGCGTCAGAAAAAATCTATTACATGTACCATCACGAGCGCGCCATCGGTGCTGAAATTTGGTGGTATGGCGAAACCGGACATCAAGTTCCTCTGCAAGATGTCGGGCTACGCGCCATCCACCGCAGTCGCTACTCACGCGATTGGCTGTATTTTCAAACTTGGGTAGGTGTCCATTGGCCGCGCGAAGTTGTTACCGAAACACGACAGCCACGCTGGCTAGTTGGCTTTGAAATCGAGATGTTATTTGGCAACTAAAACACGACGAGGTTTTTAATGATTTTTCAGCAAGCCATCGTGAGTCCATTGGGGCCGCTTATCATTACCAGCCGTAGAGACTTGAATGAGCGCAACATCAAGGGTGTTGGTGAAGCCATAACCGCTATTGATTTTGTTGCTGAACCCGATGCTTTAGCCGCACCCAGTGCCCTCACCGAACAAGCGGCAAAGCAACTAGAGGCCTATTTTGCCGGACAATTAACCCAGTTTGACCTACCGTTAGCTGCGGCTGGCACTGCGTTTCAGCAACAAGTGTGGCAAGCTCTGTGTACCATTCCCTCTGGCACTACCGTCAGCTATCAAACCATCGCAAACAGTATCGCCAAGCCCAAAGCGGTACGAGCTGTCGGCATGGCGAATAGCCGTAACCCCATTGCGATAGTAATTCCATGTCATCGGGTGATCGGTGCCAACGGAACCCTTACGGGTTACGCTGGCGGCCTAGATAAAAAAGAAGCTTTATTACGTTTGGAAGGAAGTTGGTAATGCGCGCTAGGAGTGCGGATAGATCTCAACCATTTTTCGCAGCTGCTTGGCTATCTCAACACGCAGTTGTTTAGGCTCCAGTACCTCTGCATAGGGACCACAACTTAAGACCCAACTGATTAACTCTTTTGAAAGAGGCAACTGCGCCGTTAACAAAATTGACTCACCATTTTCTTCGATTTTCTGATTCGGCAACAACGGCTGCGATTTCAGAAAATGTCGTAAACATGGCTGACATTTTAGTTTGACGGTCTGCACCGCAAAATTGCTTTTACCATCAGACGGAATAGACAACAGCGGCAATAAAGGCGCATCTTGCACAATACTCCATCCATACGGTCGTGAGCGTTCATCTGCAACTAGCGGGAAAACTTCTGACAACTCAACTAAATTGCGTTGCACGGTACGAACGCTGACATCAATCCCATGCGTGACGAGCTTATCACATAGCGAACTCACATCTATCTTTTGAGGCTGCCGCGGAATATGCCGCAACAACATCAAATATCGCATCACTCTCTGCACAGACATACTCCTTGTCTCAACTACTTATTGTTTCTTTTACTTTTGTAGCTTACCGCCAATATGCGTCACACCATGACGCATGCAATCCATCCTGTAAAGATAAAGCAAAAAGTAACTATGCTACATTGTATAGTCAAGCTTAATCCGCTTAACTTATGTGCTAGAATGCCTTTCTGGTTGTTATGGCATTGACCTCAACTTAGCGGAGAATACTTATGCGACATATTCTGATGATGATCTTAGCTGCGGCTAGCTTAGCTCTGTTGGCTCAACCAGCTCATGGACAAAGTAGCGAACAAGCCAAGGAACAAAGCAAACAAACGGCAGAACAGGCACGCGAAGAACTTAAAGCCAAACGCGAAGCCCTACGTGAAAAAATGAAAGCCGAAAAAGAAGCTCTAAAAGAGCAACGCACCACCGAGCGTGAAGCGCTGCTCAAAGATAAAGAGAAAAAGAAAGACGATAACGGTAAGAAAAAAGACGATAATGGCCGCTATTAAGCGGCCATTGTTTATTTATCTTTTAACCGCTCTACACCCATAAACTTAAGTGCAATTCGCTCATATACCGGCTCACTAGTACCTCGTTTAACTTTAAACATAAAGTATTTCTCAAAGGCTATTTTGGCTAAATGAACCCATTTACCTGAGCCCGTCCAATTACGATTACGTGGTGGATTTTGCGGTACTGCCAAAAATGCCGCACCGGTATTCCCCATATCTGCCAAGCACAAAGCACTCAGCGTAGGAATTGAGTCCACCTGCTTACCCTCTACTAGCGCACAAATATTATGCACAATAGCGGTCGTCATTGATTCAATCATGAGGCCAGTTTTAGGTGCCCCAACCGGCACTGGTGTGGTTTCAATAGGGGCCAAGGCAACACAGACACCGGCTGCAAAAATATTGTTATACGTAGGAGAACGTTGATATTTGTCAGTGATCACAAAGCCTTTGGGGTTGCATAGGTCTGGCACTGCCGCAATGGCCTCTGAACCTCTGAATGAGGGTAAAAACATCGAATGAGCAAACTCAAGCTGCTGGCTTGCTACTACCTCAGCTTTGGTATCGAGTTCATCAAAATGTACTACACCGTCAGTGAGCTTGGTGATCTTGGCGTTGCAAATCCAGCGAATGCCATGCTCGCGGAACTTATGCTCCATCAGTCCTTTTGAGTCACCGACACCGCCTAAGCCCATATGCCCAATGTAAGGCTCTGGCGTCACAAAGGTAATTGGCACTTGATCACGGATTTTGCGTTTACGCAATTCGTATTCCAACGACAACACATACTCGTACGCAGGGCCGAAACAACTGGCTCCAGGCAGAGCTCCGATCACCACTGGGCCTGGATTTGAATAAAGACGCTTAACATCTTCATGCGCTTTCACTGCATGATCCACCGTACAAATAGACTGACTAAAGCCCTCTGGACCACTGCCTTCCACAGCTTCAAATGCCAGCCGCGGACCACTACAAATCACTAAATAATCAAAAGCTCGATGGCTACCATCACCCAAAGTTAACTGATTATTCGCAGCATCGATAGCAGCTACGCCAGCAGGAGAAAAGGCCACCCCCCGCTTGGTCAGGTACTTAGCAATTGGCATCACCACGTCATCGCGCGTTCGCGTAACTCAAAAGCAACGGACACCCCACCTAAACCAGCACCTATCACGATCACATTAGCCATCTCGAATCTCCTGCTGCTTTCTTGCTTTTGTATTTCGCAATTAACTAAAATATGATTCAAGATAGGTCATTAGTCAAACTTTTACACTCCATTCTGATAAGTATTTTTAGATTTCGGCTTGAATTTACTAGAGGTATAACCTGATTCCAGCAAATTTATGGTATAAATACACCCTGACTTTGTTTAAGGACTTGGCGTTATGCATATGGAACACCCAACCACACTGCCAAATTTGCCAGGCATGTTTTTTCGTTCACTATTTACCGTGGCGCGAAAAGACGATGTAGCCGCAGATGCTTTTCAAATAAGTGATGTGTTTCAAGCTCCAGGTTTTACTAATGAGCGCTTACAGCGCTATCACGAAGCCTTTGCCGGATTCAGTAATGAGGTGCCGTTAACCTTAATGTACTGTTTGGCACAGCGCGTACACTTAGCGCAAATGCTTGGTGAACAGTTCCCTTGGCCAGCACCTGGGCTAGTGCACGTGAGTAACGCTCTAGAACAACATCAAGCGGTGGCAACAAATACCGACTTTATTATCAAAGCAAGCATTGCTATTCCTGCGCGTGGACCCAAAGTGTCGCCGCGCCGTTTGCGCCCGCTATTTACCGTTGAGTTCTGGCAAGACGAACAATTGGTCGTCACCTGTACCAGCGAATATCAAGTGATGCCGAAATCATCAGCAAAAGCTCCGTCTCGCGACAAGAAAGTTGCCGAAGGGCCCAGTGAACCCTGGCAAGCTTTGTCGGAATGGCAATTAAATGAAGCGAGTGGGCGCCAATACGCGCGCTTATCAGGTGACTTTAACCCGATTCATCTACATCCGTTAGTCTCGCGCTGGTTTGGCTTTGAACAACCTATTATTCATGGGATGTATATGGCAGCTCGAGCTCAAGCAGAAATTGAACGTGCCGCTGGTAAAGCCGTGCGTGCCATTGATGTGTCGTTCAAGCGTCCGATCCCCCTGCCAGCTCGTATTCGTTTGTGGCAACAGTTAGATGAGCAACAGCAGAGTGGTCGTTATCAGATTTGTGGAGCTGAAGACCACCTTCAACGACTTGAAGGTGGCTTTCAGTTTCTTGCCGACTAACCCTGGCTAACGGCTTACTGGCTGCTGCCAGTAAGCTGTAATTCAACCTCAGTATGGGCGTCGATATCCGCTTGATGGAAATACAGCGGACGTAGTTGTGGCTCGCTCGAGTAAAGCAAGGTCTGATCAATAAAGTGGTCTGATTCACTGTTTGAACTTTGCGAGTAAGATAACAAACCCTCTGCAATCGGGCCATCATCAGTAAACTCTAAAGCGAACATCCAGCTTGAACCATAAGTAATATGGTAACCGCCAGCGGCAGCACTCAAGTCAGATCCTGGCAATAACGGATAGCGATGACGCGGCAATACCGTACCATCGTTACCCATATTGCTGCGGAATACGTTAAAGCCACCTTCAATATTGTGAGCTCCGCCCCATGGCAGCTTCAGGCCAGAAGCGCTGCCATCAGCTAGACTTTTCTCAACAAACTGCACACTGCCCAAGGGCGCATTAATGTCTAATCCAGCGCCAATAATACGTTGCTGTGCAGCGGCTAATTGCTGCACCACAACCTCGTTAGCAGCTAAGGTATGAGGCGTCGTAAGCGGTAGCTCTGGGTTATAAGGAACCTGCCATTGCGGGTTACGATTAAACTCAAAAGCAAATTCACGGAACACCATGGCACCCACGCTGTCCACATTCATTAAGCCGTCCCACTGCGCTAAAGCACCACAAGCCGGAGCTATCACATCCGTTGTTTGTGCGTCACATAAAGCCAGTAGATCGGTCAAAATGGCTTCACCTAAATAGTTGCGGTTACCAATCAAGCGATCCACTAGGTCCGCACGGGTAAACAATCCATTTGCCGAACCACCCTCAGCTAGCATTTTTTGCCCTAAGCGCGAGCGTAACGACTGCTGATTACCGACCGGACCCCACAATGGCGATACCCCAGAAATCGGTGCCTCTGGATTGGTTAACCAAAAACTATCGTTTGAGTTTTGGACAAAATCGGTACGCTCCAATTGCGGTGCTTGCGCAAAAGGCACGGTACCCTGTGGCATAAAGGCACTATCATCACCGGGGAAGATAAATAAGCCCGATTGCTGGGTTAAAGCCTGATACAACGGATGCTGTGACCAAACAGCTAGAGCTTCTGGTGCAATATTAGGTACCGAAGAGCCGTCGCTGAAAAACACATTACCGTCTTTATCCGTCGCCATCGCATTGTTAAATATCGTTCCGGTAAAGTCAGCAAAGGTTTGTTTATATTCAGCAATACTGCTAGCTCGGTTCATCCCAAACCAATGGTCAAACAGTTCATAGTTAGGAAGGTTTGCATCATGCAAGGCATAGGCTGCTACTTGACCGGTCGCATCATTCCCCCATGGCAAGGCATTAGGAACAATAATTAGGGGGCCAAATTCGCTGTAATAACTGGTTTTTCTAAGCGTCATGTAGCTATCAGGGCCATTAGCAACGCGAATTTGGTGAGTTTTGGTGGTCATTTTCACCGGTTCACCGTCTAACAGATAGGTAGTGCCTGTGCTGTCATTGGTATCCAGGGTTAAGCGATGGATGGTAAAGCGTGATGCTGTAGAAAACGTATGGGTCCAAGCTACATCCTCGTTAAAGCCGATGTTGATAATACCTGGCATCCCCGAGAGCGAACCACCAACCACTTTTAAGTGGCCCGGAACCTCAATACCAAACTGCCAAAAACGTTGGTTCCCTGAGTGTGGAAAATGTGGATTAGCAATCAGCATCCCTTGGCCCGAGGCACTAAGATCTTTACCGATAGCCCAACCGTTGGAGCCCGCTTCAGTCGGGTTAGTATCCGGAATGCCTACCGACTGCGGCTCAAACTTCAATGGCACCGGCTGGCCTGTGGCAGCATCAGTGACAATACTTTGATTACTAGGTACGGCTAAAAATAACGGCCCGGTGAAATTAGCGGCGCCCGGTAATAAAGCCACACCCTGCGCATAGGTCATTAAATCAATCGGCGTGATCGGCTGCACCCATGGCGCATTTGCGCACGCGGGGTCGATATTAGCTACCCCAGTATCAGCTAAATAGCGGTTGTAGCCGGCGGCATAACCGGTGATCAGTGCTTGGGTTTCTTCGCTAATTTGCTCAAAGCCTACTTCTGCATTTTCGCGAATCCCCAACGTTAAAAAGCCAAAATCTGTCAGAATATTTTCTGAATCACCTGAACCTGGCACCGCATCAGGGCCGTGGTAATAGCCACGTTGAGAATTAAATTTCACCACTTGGTCGGCTAATATACAGATATTATCTTGAGCGAAAGCATAACCTACGCCATAGCCTAAGCTTTCCATATTGTCAGCGCTTACATAAGGTACGCCGTAATCAGTCCATTGAATTTTAGCATCGAGCTGGCCATTCGGCGCGAATGCCACTAAGCCGCTGGGTGCTGGGGGTGGTGTTTCTGGTTCAGGCTGCGTATCCGGTTCGCTATCACCGCATGCCGCAAGAGCTAAAGAGCTACTGAGGACTAGGGTCGCCAGCAGCGACCGTTTGAATTTAGGAGTGTACATAGGTGTACCTTTTGTTCTGTGGTTGTTGTTATGGCGCGTTGATTATTAATCAAACGCTTGTTTAATTATTGTACTTCAGTATTACCCGAAACCTAACCATCACGCAATCACAAAAAGGTCACATAGTGTTTAGTCCGCCGGCTTTCTGCGTAAACTTTTAATATCACCGCGCTGCTTCTTTTTGGCTACACGGCGCTGTTGACTGGCCTTGGTTGGCTTAGTGGCAATCCGCTTTTTGCGGATCACATTGACGCTCGCAACCAGGTCAATAAATTGCTGCAAGGCCTCTTCACGATTCGCTTGCTGACTGCGTGACGCTTGGCACTTGATGATGATTTTGCCACTTTGAGTAATACGGTGGTCGCTTTTCGCCAATAGCCGCTGTTTATAAAAATCAGGTAACGACGAGGCCTGAATATCAAAAATCAGTTGGGCTGCCGTGGAAACTTTATTGACATGTTGCCCGCCTGCTCCACTTGAGCGTACAAACTGCCATTCAAGCTCTTGTTCCGGGATCGATACACGTTGAGAAATCATAATCGCGGCCATAGCTATAGCCCTCCACTGCGGGAAATTTTGCGTTTTACCGCCTGTATGATGACCCAAGGATTAGCGCAAACCAAACTCACTCGAGTTTTGCCGCGTGTGATTCCAGTATAAAGGAGTTCTTTACTTAACACCGGCATATCTCGGTCTGGCAGCACCACCACGGTATGCGCAAACTCCGAGCCTTGCGACTTATGAATCGTCATGGCGTAGGCGGTTTCAACAAAACTCAAACGACTAGGCACAATCCAACGTATTCCTTGGTCGGCGCCCCAAAATACCACTCGCAGCGGCTCATCGGGTCGCCGCTGCAACACGATACCCATATCACCGTTACGCAGATTCATGCTGTAATCGTTTTGCGTTATCATCACTGGGCGGCCGTAAAACCAACCATCCACATGCTCTAAATCACCGTGCAACCAGCGAATCACTTGCTCGTTCAAGCCCTGCAGGCCCCACTCGCCAACCCGCGTAGCTGCTAACAATTGAAATTGCCCTAACTGGGTTAGAACGATTCGCGCCCAGTCATCAAATTCGACATCGGTGGCGCTAGGTGCGGGGCGCTGCTGTAACAGCTCTGACAAGCCGCTCAAGCCTTCGAGTACCAGCTCTTTAAACGCAGGAGCGCGTGCTGTCTCAACCACCAACAGGTCAATGTTATCTAACTGCTGCTGTTGGGCAGTTGCTTGCTCTTGGCCGTACATCCAATCATTTAACCAGCCCACCTGTTGCTGATTGACCTCGTTGGCTAATTTGCCAATGCCTTTGTTGGGGTCAAAACGACGGCTCACATGAAACATTGCCGTATGTTGTAAGTAAGGCCATTGCTCTCCTTGCGGATCCATTTTATCCATCGGCAAAGGTTGCTCTGAGGTTTCATTCAGCCAATTGGCGGTAGCGTCGCTATAATGCCCATGCTCAGCCTCTCGACAAAGCTGTCCCAACACAGCGCCAGCTTCAACACTAGCCAGTTGGTCTTTATCGCCCAGCAAAATCAACCTGGCATGTGCGGGTAAGGCATCAACCACCGCAGCCATCATTTCAATATCAACCATTGAGGCTTCATCAATGATCAACACATCAGCAGCTAACGGGTGGCTGTGATTATGTTTGAAGCCACGCTGCTGCGGGAGCGAGCCTAACAAACGATGCAAGGTAACGGCCTCGGTAGTGATCTCTGCCTTCAAGCCATCACTGCAATTAAGATTACTTAACTCGGTGCTAATAGCTTCGCTCATTCTTGCGGCTGCTTTGCCGGTAGGCGCTGCGAGACGCACGCGCAGCGGTTGTTGCTGCTCCCGCAAACGCTGTAAGGTAGCAAGTAGACGTACTACCGTATAGGTTTTACCGGTACCGGGCCCGCCGGTAACAATCGTAAAACAGCTACGCATGGCTAACGCACAAGCCAAACGCTGCCAACTATACTCGTCCGCTGCAGTGAGCGGCCCAAATAACTCATCCAGCACCTGCTTGAGGGCAGCGCTATCCACCGACGGCTGCTGCCGCATACGTTGTCGCAAATCATTTTTGATGCTTAGCTCATAATTCCAATAGCGACGTAAATAGAGCCTTCCGTTCGGCGCTAACACTAACGGGCTATTCGAACTCCCGATCGGTGCGGCGGGGTCTTCTGGTAACACCTGCAGCAATTTACTACGCATCGGAATGCTGCCGTAATCTCGAAAGTACAAACACACCAGCATTGCTGGCCGCATGCAGTCCTCTCTAGCCAGCGCACTGGCGTGTTCAGGTGGCAACGCTAAGGTAGTTTCAGGGTCATAGAGTAAGCCATGCAAATCTAAACAAGGATGACCTCGCCCCAGTTGATGACTTACTAATGCGCCGAATAACACCAAAATTTCTTCGTCAGGGCCGGCCAGCTGCTCTAAGTACTTGGCCAGCGCTAAGTCGATTGAGCGAATCCAACCCTGTTCATGCATTGGCTCAAGAATCTCAACCACAGATAACTTCATCGGGCTATTTGCCATGGGTCACCTCCGCTGTGCTCATTGTGGTGCCCATAAATAAGGCTTCTAACTCAAGAATTAAGGCGCGCGGTGGACGGTCGTAAAACGCCCCGCCATGATCGGTTTCATACCCCCGCATAAACAGATAAACAGCACCACCCACATGAGTATCGTAGTCATAGGCATCACCTAATCGTGCTTGTAACAGTTTATGCAGGGCCAAGGTATAAATCACGTACTGCAAATCGTATCTGCTGGCTAAAATTTTATCCCGCATAGCCGTTTGGGTATAAGCTTCCGCATTCGCCCCAAGGTAATTTGACTTATAATCAGCGACATAATATTTACCATCAAATTCAAATACTAAGTCAATAAAGCCTTTTAACATGCCGTTCAATTTTGCCGGTAATAACAGCGGGCGTTGATGCCCTACTAGCACGTACTTACGCACCAAATGGTCAATACTCTGTGCCGACACACTGCGAGCCTCAAACCAAAACTCAGGCTCAGCCTGATAGTTTGTTAAATCAGCTAAGCGAAGCTGATGCTCGCCTACCTTAAACGGTGTCTTCAGATAGTGAACCAGCCAGTGGCCCAGCATGTCGGCTTCCTCCGCCCACGTTTCAACTAAGCTTGCTTGTTCTGCCAGCTGGTCACCCAACTCAGTAGATGCCGCCACAGTGGCAAAACCCTCATCGGCAGCTGTTTCTAGTAAATGGTGTAAAAAGGTACCCGGGCCAGCGCCTTTCGGAAAACCATGAATGGTTCCTAGCACTGGCGCTTGCTCGAATAACTCGCTGGTGAGCCCCACTGGGCTAGTTTCAGGGGCATCGTCGTATCGGCCCTCGAGCACATTCAAACCATCGGAATCATCTTCAACCAAACTCATTTCGCCATATTTCAAGGCACTGTAACTGGCCACCCACCAACTTTGCAGTTGATATCCAGCTGGCATCCGACAATGCGCTAGCTGCGGTAGTTGTTGCAATGGCGGCTGATAAGTCTCAAGGGAGCTGCTAGCGGTAATTTGTTGTACCGCAGCAGTGCCGGGCAACAGCAGCCCACTCAGTTTTTTGATGGGGCCGTTAAAACCACCCAGAATATAATGTAGGGCACTATTCTTAAATTCTTTAAAGGGTGCAATCCCCACAAATGTGGCGTATTGCGCCCGCGTGGCTGCCACATAAAGTTTGCGAATATCCTCGGCTAAACGCTCTCGCTCGGCCGCTTCAATTCCCTTTTCATCCTGCTTATCGTAAGCAAAACATAACTCACCATTAGCGTCGTGATAACTAGCCGGATACTGCACCCGAAACTGCTTCGGCCAGACGTTGCTGATAAAGGGCAAGAAGACTAACGGATACTGTAATCCCTTAGATTTATGGATAGTGATCACCTGCACCAGTTGGCTGTCACTTTCAAGTCGTACTTGTTGTTCTGAGCTATCGGTGCGGCTGTCACTTTGTTGCGCCAATTGAATATGTTCGGCTAAATAGCGTAGCACTCCGGTCATGCCTTCAGTCACCGCAGCATGCTGCTGCAACAATTCGGCTAAATGCAATACATCGGTTAACTGACGCTCACCCTGTACCTGCTGCAGCAGCCTAGCCGGCACTTTAAAATCATGCAGCAACCGCTGCAGCATCGGCAACACCCCTTGTCGCTGCCAACGTTGATGATATTCGAGCATCTGATCGGCTAATTGGTCCCAGCGCAATTCATCACTAAAATAGTCATCTAGCTCAGCTAAACTTAGACCCAATAATTGGGTGCTTAATGCTGCCCGCACTAGGCCAGGATCACGAGGTTGTGCACAGCCTTGTAATAAGGTGAGTAAATCAGTAGCCACCACGCCGGCAAACACAGAGTCGCGATCCGACAGATAGACACTTTGCACTTGGCGCTGGCGCAAGGCATCACGCATGAGCCGAGCTTCATTGGCGCTATTAACAAGCACTGCAATATCACCTGGTTGCACCCGTTGCACGGCGCCATCCGCAGCCTTAAAACCGCTGTCTGGGTCATTCAATAGCTGCACAATAGTAGCCGCAAAGTGTTGCGCCAAGGCTGTTTTACATTCGCCATCCGAGGTCTTGTCAGCTGGGTCATACATGGCAATCTGTAACGCTGCCAGTGGCTGTTGTGCTGCCACAAAAGTGCGCGATAGACCATTTGCCGCCACTTCGATAAAAGGTACGGGGTTGTCGGCACTGCTGGGGTCGGCAAACATGAACGCACCCAGCGGCGAGGACTCCGCCTGCTTAAATAACCCATTGGTGGCGGCAACCATGGCATGGGTAGAACGAAAATTCTTAGCTAAGGTGTAATGACGCCCAGTGGTAGCCCGCCGCGCCTTTAAGTACGTATAAATATCAGCATTACGAAACGAATAAATCGCCTGTTTAGGGTCGCCGATCAAAAACACCCCGCACGGGTCGGCGGTATGAGCAATATCGTAAACCCGATCAAAAATATCGTACTGTACCGGGTCGGTATCTTGAAACTCGTCAATCATAGCAACGGGAAACTGCTGCTTGATGGTGCTTGCCAAGAGCGGTCCCTGCTCGCTGTGTAGAGCTCGACGCAGACGCGTGAGCATGTCATCGAAGCCCATTTCCGCACGCTGACGCTGTAGCTCGGCAAAACGTTGCTGCAACCAATGAGCCGCATGTTGTAGCAAGGGGGTCTTGAGTTCGGGCAATTTGGCTACCGCTTGCTGCAAATCAGCAAATTTCTGCCAGAATGGATGTTCTGGAACGCCACTAGGAACCACCTCGTCCATGCCATCGGGTGTTAACCGCACAAATCCGGACTCTGGCTTTAGGCTAGGTTGCAACACCAATTGCCCAGCCGCCAGTTGCTGCGCCCAAGCTAATAACTGTTGATGCCATTTAGCTACCGACGCGGCTTGAATTTTGTTCGCATTCTTGAGTTTACCCTCAGTGCGCAATTGCCCAATGATTGCGACAATGTCATCACTCCATTTAGCCCAAGGCAGCTCTAAAAAAGTGTGTTTTAGTTGCTCAATTTGCTCGGCTTGTTGCTGCAATAATTGATGCGGTACAACCTGAGGTAACAGCTCCGTATGAGCCACTAACTTTAACGCACGTTTTAAAAGCTCTGCGGGGGTCGCAAAAGCTTCAATAAAAGCTTGATAAAGCGCCACTTCGTTGGCCGCTAATGGAGCAATAAAACTGCGCCAATAGTCCTGCGCTGTTTGTAGCCAAAGCTCCTGATTGTCGGTATTCAGCTGCTGAGTGAATAAACTGCCACTCGCGAATGCATGCTCTCGCAACATCCGATTACACCAGCCATGAATCGTATGTACTGCGGCTTCGTCCATATTTAGAGCCGCCTGCGCTAACAATTGTGCAGCCGCTGGCAAATCCGTTTGCTGCTCACGTAAGGTCACTAGATAGTCTTTGTCGGTGCCGGCCTGGCTATCGCGAAAATATTCGGCCGCCTCACTTAAGGTGGCACGAATACGATCACGTAATTCTTCGGTGGCCGCTTCGGTAAAAGTCACCACAAGAATCTGCTTGGGTAGCAACCGACGCTCGAGCACGAGACGCACATAAAGAGCTGCGATGGTGTAAGTTTTACCGGTACCGGCACTGGCCTCAATCAGACGACTGCCCACCAGTGGCATAGTTACAGGATCTAAACTAATAATTGCGGGCGATGCGGTAGCTTGTTCCATGCTCATTCACTTTCTCCTGTGTCACCTTCATTACCATGGCCAATTACGGTTAACGTGGCAAACCAAGGTAAATACAACCGCTTGACCCACGCCAGCATCTGTTGATCTGCCACTAACTCAGCATAAGTTGGATAAAACCGTGCCACGTACCTTTTACTGGTGACCAACGCCGCCACTGTTCTATTGCCATCTTGGTAAGCCTCCTCGGCATCATCATGCTCCAGCTCGAGTTGTTCTGCGTTGAGCATGTTAGCTAAGGTCTTATGGTGAGCAACTAACCCGGCAGCAGCAGTTTCAAGCTCCAGCGGTAATGGCCGGGTTAAGCCTTCTGCCACCGCCGCCAAAATATTCTGCAGTTGTACCTGTGCATTAGCCGTAGGTAGCGGCGCTAAACTTAAACCACCAATCGGCCCTAACATGAAGGTTTGCGTGGGCGCCGCAGTATTCAGCAAGAGATGCTCAAGGTAACAACGCACGGCATGCTTTAAGCGTGGTTGTAATTCTTTACCTATTGAGTGCACCAGTTTTGATGGGCTCAAGATCAAATGTAAGCGCTCACCCACATGATTTTGCCGCAGTCCCTGAAAGGTTTCACTAACCGTCAAGGGTGGCGTTAATTCGGTACTCTGTACCCTGATTGTTTGCACCGGCACCGGCTGCTTATACTCGGTTAACAGTGGCTGCGCTTGGGCGATGATGGCTTGTACTTGGGCCGCGATATCCTGCTTCATGAGCTCACCAGCAGCCCCTTGCGGCAAGTTACCTTGGCGCTGTAAACGTGCCAGTGCTAGTTGCAAGTACATGTGACAATGCCCTGCATCAGCTGACTGCAACAGCGGTTCGTGCACCGCTGTCAGCGCCTCTTGCGTTAATTGCCAGCGGCTTAAGCCATCCAGCACAAAACATTCGTCATCCTTTGCCGTTAACTGTTGTTCACGTAGATACACCCCAAAGCGCAAGTTCATCAATAACTTGGCCGGCTCTTTAAAAAAGTCCGTCAATTGGCTTACGGTAAGCTCACCCTCTTGGACAAAAGGCGGCAAGGTCACTATCGGTTGATTGAGCGTATCGGTTGGCTCGCTATGAACGACCTGCCACTCTTCAGCAAAGG
Organism: Idiomarina loihiensis; assembly: GCF_024584785.1. GTDB lineage: Bacteria > Pseudomonadota > Gammaproteobacteria > Enterobacterales > Alteromonadaceae > Pseudidiomarina > Pseudidiomarina fusca. The sequence goes on along the minus strand of NZ_CP074112.1, from coordinate 2,812,914 downwards.
TAAACCACTGTTGGTACTGCGGTTGGTTGGCTTTAAAATAAGCGCGACTAAACGGCTGTAGTTTATGTTCTTGTACCCACGCATAGGGCCCCCATAGACGCTGCAAGTGTTCTAATAGCTGGCTCACTAACACCGAGGGTGGCTTTTCAGAGTTATCGCGAATACTACGCCCGTGCCAGCTGACATAAAAACGCTCACGCGCAGATAGCAGAGCTTCTAAAAATAAGTAGCGATCATCCTCTCGACGAGAGCGATCACCAGGACGAAAATCTCTCGCCATCAAATCAAAATCAACGGGCTTTTGCGAGCGCGGATAATCACCATCATTCATCCCCAACAAACAAACGACTTTAAACGGGATGGCACGCATCGGCATCAGTGTTGCCACATTCACACTGCCGGCTAAAAAGCGTTGATTTAACTGCGGTTGATCAACCTCACTCAACCAACTTTCAGTGACCACTGTAAGCGGTATAGTTTGCATAAAACCGGCTTCGTCGCAAGCTTGCAACCATTGCTCTAATTGCTGTCGTAACCGCTGCAAGAGAATTTCATCGGCATCACTGCTAGCTACAAATAAGCTGGTAAGCAGCCCAGCTAAATACTCGGTCCAATCCAGTGGGGTACGCGGTTGTTCAGCGGCATTAAAATGCGCCAAGAGGCGATCAATAAACAGTAATAAAGCACCAGCCGCTTCGGCTTCAAGACCAGCCACATCGGCATAGGGTTCGGTCTCTAGCCACTCACTATTTAGCAGTGGGGTTGCTCCGGTTGCGTAACCCAGCAGCATCCGCCGCAAGCCAAACATCCAACTGTTACTATCGCTACTGGGCAATCCTAGCGCAGTCCGATGCTCAGCCGCCAACCCCCACCGGATACCGGCTTGCTCTATCCAGCGCTGCAGCAGGGGTAAGTGTTGCTCAGCCAAGCCCAGTTTGGCGGCCACCGCTGGTACTTGCAGTAAGTCAATGATGTCACTGGCGGTGGCTCGTTGTTGCCGAATCGCCAACACATAATCTAGCGCAATCAGGATGGGATGCCGATGACGCTGACCTTGGTCGGCAATAGTGTAAGGTAAGAAACGAGGATCGCTGCGCTCGATACGCCCAAATACCGCATCGATATGCGGTGCATACAAGTTAATATCTGGCACCATCACCATCACATCGCGCGGCTGCAAGGTTTCGTCTTCGGCAAACCAAGCCAACAACTGATCATGAAGCACTTCTACTTCACGTTGTGGGCTGTGCGCACAATGAAACTGCATGGCCTGCGGCTGTTGTAATTGCGGCCACTGCTGCTGTGACTCAGCCACGCTGCGCAAGTGCAGAATATCGTCTTGCAGCATGTTTAAAACACTAGGTTGTGGCGGCAAGCTGTGCGGAAAAATATCAGATTTTAGATAATTAAGCTGTTCGCGTACTGCTGCAGACTCATCGGCAAGCTCTAGCAAGCGAATGTAATCGCGGCCTTGCTTGCCCCATGCTGCTAGCAGTGGATTGGCTTCAGCATGCAATCCCTCTTGCTCCAAAATTCTCTTATTATCAACAATATGGCTCCAATGCTCAGCACAAGGGTTGTGCACGCACAAAATCACCTGCACACACGAGCTCAGCGCATTAAATAATTCGAGTAACTGCTCGGGCAGACTTGAGATACCAAAGATAATCACTCGCCGCGGTAAGTTCTTGGGCCTACTGGCGGCAGTGAGCTGTTGTGCCGCTTGGATGAATTCGCGATGCAAAGTAGCCCGGTTATTCCAACGTTGGTCTCCAACATCGGCCAGCAAATAGCGCCATAATAGCGGCTGCCAACGATCGTCAGCATCCACCTGCACGTCGGTACTGCTGCCATCGGCCCAATTATCTAACCAGTCAGCCCGATACATTTGATATTGATCATACAAATCCGCCAAGCGCTGGCTTAGCTGTAACAACTTACGCTGGTCACTATCATCTTTCATATAGCGTTGCAGCACCGCAAATTCCGGCTCGGCCAAATGCTGTGGCAAGATCCGAAATATCCGCCAGGTTAGACGGTTTTTATCAAAGGGGGACGAGGTGGGTAGTTGATCGCCAAGCACGGCCCGATAAGCTCGCCACTGAAACCGCGCGGGTAACGTCACCTCTAACATACTAGCGATGCCCGTGGTCTGTGCTACATGCAACTTCAACCATTGTGCAATACCATTCGATTGCACTAAAACAGTCTCGGTTTCTAGGGGCTGCAAAGGATAGCGCTGAGTCACACCAACCACTAGATCGGTTAGTTCCTCTAACCTATGGCTGTGTACAACAATCATACCTGGCGTTATTTCACTCATTTGATATCCTTAAATTATTCTAACCGTCATCGTACCTAAACCCACTACTGTAAACTAGCATGATTAAACGACATTATGCGTCGCCTACTTAGTATCACCCCAAATAAGGTAGCGATAGTAAGTTAAGCGAGCCTGGTTTAAAGTGATCTTGAATCGTAGTGACTTGGAGCTAACATGAAAATCATCACCCTACTTGCCGCAGCAGTCATCTTCACCAGTGTCCTCAGTGCATGCGCACCAACGCCAGCGACGCCAGCGCCAACTCCGCTAGCTGATGTGTTGCAACCAAGCCCCGACCGCTATGTCAGTGGCCAGCCGACCAAACAACAGTTGGCTGCATTACAGCAGCTAGGTGTGCGCCAAGTCATTAATTTACGCTCTGATGCCGAAGTTGCTGATCACCCTGAACCCGAATGGGCCGCCGCACTGCAATTAAATTATCAGCATTTACCCATTCGTGGTGCTGCTGATTTAACCCTAACCAAGGTACAAGCCTTTGATCAGCTTTTAGCTACGCCACAACCCACCCTACTGCATTGTTCCAGTGGCAATCGGGTTGGTGCGATGATGGCATTACGCGCTTATTGGCTGCAACAAGCTAGCGCTGAGCAGGCTTTACGCATTGGCTATGAGCATGGTTTGGGTGATTTAGAGGATAGTGTGAAACAGCTGCTTCAAGATTAACTTTATGCTAGACTATGCGCGCATTTTTTGACCTCGGATTTACGTTCCGAATCGCCAATAAAAGGAAATCTTATGTATATTTGCGCCGCACTTTATAAGTTTGTGGAATTTAACGATTTTGCTGAATTTCGCGAGCCCCTCTATCAAGCCATGATCAGCAACGACGTTAAAGGTACTTTGCTGTTAGCCCGCGAAGGTATTAACGGTACTATTTGCGGTACCCGCACAGGTATCGATAAGGTCCTTGATTTTTTACGCCAGCAAGCTGTATTTGCCGATCTTGAACACAAAGAATCGCCCAGCGATACCCAAGCTTTCTACCGTACCAAAGTGAAGCTTAAAAAAGAGATAGTCACCATGGGCATCGACTGGGTGGATCCGAAGAATGTGGTGGGCACCTACGTAGATCCGAAAGATTGGAACGCTCTCATCCGCGACCCTGAAGTACTGCTCATTGATACTCGTAACGACTACGAATACGCCGTCGGAACTTTTGAGGGTGCGATCAACCCTAAAACCGAGAGCTTCCGTGAATTTCCTGAGTATGTGAAAGAGCACCTCGACCCAAGCCAACATAAAAAGGTTGCCATGTTTTGCACTGGTGGCATTCGCTGTGAAAAATCTACAGCCTATTTAAAATCACTTGGCTTTAACGAGGTATACCATCTTAAGGGCGGCATTCTTAAGTATTTAGAAGAAGTACCCGAAGAAGAAACCAGCTGGCATGGTGATTGTTTTGTGTTTGATCAGCGCGTGACCGTAAGCCATGGCTTGAAGCAAGGCAACTATGATCAGTGCTACGCTTGCCGCATGCCGATTACTGCTGAAGAAATGCAGTCAGAGCATTACGTTAAAGGCGTTAGCTGTCCTCATTGTCATGACAAAACCAGTACTGAGCAAAAGCAACGATTTGCTGAACGCGAAAAGCAAATTCAGCTGGCAAAACAACGAGGTGAACAGCACATTCGTGATGGCAAGTTAGAGCAGTTACAGCAGAATTAAGCCGTTTCTATTACCCTTGAAAAGGTCTATACTCGGTCATAGATAGAGTGATAGAGAAAGTTTTTTCTTAGCGTAACAAGGAGTCATAGATGAAACAGCTGAACGTGATTGGCTTAGACCAAAAACATTCTGAACAGCTTGCTGAACGGTTAAATCAACTACTGGCCAACTATCAGATTTTCTACATGAATGTGCGCGGCTTCCATTGGAACATTAAAGGTAAAGAGTTCTTTGAACTGCATGCTAAGTTTGAAGAAACCTACAACGAGTTGTTGCTGAAAGTAGATGAAATTGCAGAGCGTGTTCTAACCTTAGGCCAGCGTCCGCTGCACGCATATTCTACTTACATTGAAGCAAGCGAAATTCAAGAATCTAAAGATATTCATGATGGCAAGGCTTGTGTTCGTGAAATTCTTGATAGCTACAAAGTCACTATCCGCTTGCAACGCGAAATCCTTGAGCTTGCTAGCGAAGCCGGTGATGAAGGTACATCCTCATTGATGAGTGACTACATCAAAGAGCAGGAGAAAACTGCTTGGATGCTCACCTCATACTTGAGCTAACAGTATTTGTTTACTAGCAGCTAGTTAAATGAAAAATAAAGAAAAGCCCGACACCAATTATTGGCGTCGGGCTTTTTTTATAAAAAAACCTGCTATGCTTACAACTGCTGTACGATAATAACAAGAGCAATAATTAAACAGACCATAAGGAATAAACTATGAACAAGCTTATCGGCATTGTCTTACTAGTGGTTGGTATTATTTTGTTGTATTTCGGCTGGGAAGCCTATAACTCGGCGGCATCGGAGCTCAGCCAAATGGCAACCGGAGAAACCACAGATAACGCGATGTGGTATCTGATTGGCGGCGCTATTGCAGTTATTGTAGGCCTCTACGGCATCATTCGTGGCAAATAACTGAACACAGCTGCGGTGAGTACTTGCTGGCGAGCAACCAGCTCGGCTCACCGCCACTTTTGGCCCACAGCCAAAACGGCGAAGGGCAGCTAGTCATTAATCTTGTTGCACATTAGGTAACCGCCAAGCCCGCACGGCCGCTAATAGGCCTAAACCAATCAATGTGAGCATCACTGCTTCAATACCTAACAGGCTATCTACTACACCTAACAGCATGCCTAACAATAAAACCACACCAATAACTGTGTTCGACACCGCAGTAAACTGGGCACGATTATCCTGCGTTGCCATATCCACCAAATAAGTTTTACGGCCCACGCGAGCCCCATGATGAGCTACGGCTGCAGCAAAGATCAGTCCACCGCCTACCCATGGCTGGGCTAACCAAGCCGGAGCCAAAGTCATGACCGCCAAAGCTATTGCCATAACCGCTGTGGCTAATAAGGCGGCCACTGACATCACCTGCTGGCTAGCGCGATCGGACCAGCGCCCCCAAAACCGACCTGCAAGTAAACCAGCAAGCCCGCTCGCCAACATCAAACCGCCCAAACTCGTGAGTTGCAAACCATCACCCCCTTGCTCGGTGCCAGCCATTTGGATCATCACCACCAAATATGGGATGGCAAAGGCCGAAGCCACCAGCAGCGCGCGGGTTATTACAAACTGACCAAACTGACGGTCTTGCCACAATAAACGTAACGATTTCAGTGCCTCAACTAAAGCATTACCGCCCCCTTCGGTGGCACCTGGTACCTCTGGTACCGCAGCATAAATCAGCGCAGCGCACAGCCATAGGAGCGCAGCCGCACCCAGTAACGCTGCAAACAACCACTCACTAGCTTGATTGTCGCTACCTACCTGGGGCACCCCAATAATCACTAACGCAGTTAACAGCGATAGCAGCCCAGCGATTGAAGCCGCCAAACCTGTTAGGCGACCGCGTTTGGTTTTAGAAATGGTTTTACCTTGCACATCTTTGATAGCAACGGAACAGACGCCCCGGGCAATGCTAAAGAGCGTAAGTAACATAATGACGATCCAGCCAAGCAGCTCGCCCCGAGTAGTAAGGACAGCCACCAACATACCCACCAAAGCCGCGGCTTGACCAAGGCTACCCGCTACCCAAAACCATTTTCTAACAGGGGTCTGCCGCAGTTGCTGGGCAATAATTAATTGCGGTAAAAGAGCCAACGACTCACGTAGCGGCACCAGCGCACTGATGAAAAAGCTAGGCGCACCTAAGGCGGTTAACATCCACGGCAGCACCAGCCGAGCACTTACTAAAGAATCACCCAACTTAGTTAGGGTAAGTGCCCATAAATGAGCTAAAAAGGCTTGTGGTTGGTCATTACAGGCGGCGTCGGGGATATCTTTGCACACGCGCGCATCTTCATCTTCTGCTAGGTAGCCATAGAGTTTGTTTGTTAACGACTGCTGCTCGGTACTACTCATAATGGCTCCTTGGTTGACGATGTTAGCGGCCCTAGCGGCCTAACACCGGCGCGGCCAATTAAGTATGGCCTTGTAAGTTATGATGTAATTCATACCATAATTGGCTGACAGTTTCAGCCAACTGCAGCCAATCGGCTAATTGTTGCGAGTGAATATGAATACCAGCAACACCTTCGTAGCTATGAATAAAAGCTCGTTGCTGAGTGTTATCAAAATCGTTGGCCAACATGCTATTCGCCAAATCAAAATAGCGTTCACCCATACCCGCATATTCCCAATCGATCACCTGTAACTGCGGACGGGTAAAAACATGATGAAAAGCTAAGTCGTTGTGACAAAAAACCGGGTTCATACCAAAGCAGTCAATTAACTTGCGTTGCTGCCCAATACGTTTACGAAACTGGCGCGCGCGCTCTTCATCATAACGAGCTAAGGCATCACAATAGATTTGTAACCGCGACCGCAACGACCACACCGGCACATCAACTTGCACCCGATGAATTCTGGCACTCACCTCGGCTAAGCGCTGGATTTTGGTGCTCATAGCCAAGGTGCTGTGAGCTAAATCATCGCCGCTAATAAACGGCTGTAGTAGCAATCCCTGAATGGTATCGTAATAGAGAACGGCGGGGGCGAGTTGTTGCTCGGCGAGTTGTTGTTGTAACGCTACTTCTTGGTCGCGATTAAGACCGTAAGGATGATCGTAGCGGAAATGCTTTAACACATAACTCTGCTCGGTCGTGATAATTTTATACACGTCGTTAGCAACCCCTTTGAGAAGGGGTTGCGTATCTAAAACACCATGAATAGGGAGGTTAGTTAACCACTGCTGTTGCATGCTTGTTGTTGTCCTTGCCGCCATTGCCACATTGCATAAACTACCAAAACTAAATACACCACATAAAGCCCAGCGGTTTGCTCAAATCCCTTAATGGCATATAAATAAATATAGGCGCTATCAATCACCAGCCAATACACCCAATTTGAAAATAATTTGCGCGTAAGAAGCCAAGTGGCAAACAAACTATAGACAGTAGTATAGCTGTCTAGCCATACTTGGTCAGCTTGTGTGTAGGTTTGCATCAACCAAGCCAAGAGTGCCGCAACCAGCGCCAGCAGCACGCCAACAATGACATGCCAACGCCAACTATACCCTACTTGAGTAGCAGCACTATCACTTGCCGTGCCATAGCGCCACTGCCACCAACCATAACCTGCCAATAGCACATAGATGGCTTGTAAGGCACTTTCTAAATACAGCTGCACATGAAACATCAGCCAGGCATAGATGGCGCAACTTAAGGCGCCAGCTAACCAACACCATACCGACTGCCGAGCCGCCAACAGTAAATACAGAAGTGCTAGAATAATCGCCAGGATTTCCATCCCTTGCTCCTAAAAACTATAGCTTGCGGTGAAGCCCACACGTCGTGGCTCACCCCACTGCTCATAGGTTTGTGGCGCATATTCAATTCTTGGATCATTGCCAAAATAGAAGCCGCGTATACCATAGTCTTGGTCACTGAGATTACGCGCCCACAGGCTCAAATGCCAGTCTGCTAACTGCCAATCCACACTGGCGTGCCAAAGTTGTACAGCAGCACTACGACTATTATGCGAATCTGAATAATAGAAGCTATCTTTGTAGTCTGTTTGCAGCGTCACCGACAGTTGCTCTAATGGCTGCCAAGTGATGCCGACATTGGCCTGATGATTTGGTGCATAGGCCAATTCACGACCACTCATGTCAACCCCATCTTCGGTCACAAAGCCTTGCATGTCACTTTCTAACCAGCCCAATGCAGCAAAGCTCTGTAACTGCTCCGTAAAGCGATACCGTAGCTCTAATTCCGCACCATAGCTATTGCCACTGGCAGCGTTTTCAATGTAACCAACAAACTGCTGTTGTCGATTAATCCAACTCTTAAGCTGTACGTCATTACGGTCTTGGTAAAACAAAGCTGCATTAAACAACAGGGTATCGCTATCGTTGATATATTTGTAACCAAGCTCGTAACTGGTGAGCAACTCAGGTGCAAAGGTAGCCCGCTGCTGCAGGAACTGGCCCAACTCGGTATCTAACTGACCACTCACCTTACCCAGCGCCTCACCATTCACCCCACCCGTTTTATAGCCACGCGCTAGGGTGCTGTACCACATGCCACCCGCTGGGGTTTGATAACTTAAACTCAGCCGTCCGCCCCACATAGAATCACTCGGCTTAGCTGCCACCTGATTACTATCCTGATAAGGATTACGATAACGCTCTAAACGCAGCCCGGTAGTGAGTTGCCAGCGATCGCTTAACTGCTGAACCAGCTCACCATAAAGGGCGAGGTGCCGGCTTTGATAAGAACTAACAAAGCGATCTTGCTGGTCAATATCCCAGTTCATAAAATCTCGTTGCATGTCCTCATCACGCTGATAGGCATACAGCCCTAACACCCAATCTGTTGGTAAGCCCAGCCATACTTGAGGCTGTGTACTTAACCAACGTACTTCTACACTATGGTCTTGGCGCTGCCGTTGATAGCTATCTACCGAGGCATATTCCCATCCCGGCGCAATCCCTGGATAGCTCCAATCTTCGTCATAACTGTACTTACTATCAGCATTAAGATAACTGTAAGCCAGCAACAACTCGCTGTATTGCCAACCCGAAAAGGTTGCGGCAAAGCGCACTGCTTGCTGGGTTAAATCATCTTCTCCAGGTTGGTCGGCATAACTTTGCCGGGTATTATCCAGGCTAAAGGCATCGTAGCCATTATCTTGCCGATAGCTATGCAGGGTAGAACGTAAACTCCAATCACTGCCTAACTCGGTAAAAACATTCAAACGTACTGCACGTTCGGAACGCTGTTGGGTATCGTCTCGTTGCAAATAGAGGTTTTCGGTAAAACCATCATCCCGCTGTTGATAAATACTTAAACGCGCGTCGCCCAAAGCACCAACCGCCCCACCCAGCGCTAGGCCAGCGCGGCGACCACCGTAGTTTGCAATGCCGAGTAACCACTCGCCACCATGTTCTGCTTTAGCTCGAGTGCTTTCTAGCACCAACATGCCAGCCATGCCATCAGCACCAAAGCGGCCACTTTGGGGACCACGATAGATCTCAACTTGGCTAATATCAAACAATTGTGCGGCTTGGCCTAACCCACTGTAATTAATACCATCAATAAGTAAACCAACGGAAGGATTAATAGGGTCAACAAACTGACTACGCTCACCAATACCACGAATTTGAATAAATCGTGCGCGCGAGCTCCCCCCTGCAAAATTAACGTTAGCAACGCCTTGCAGTACTTCATCAAGATGCATAGCGCCGCGCTCAGCCACCATGCTTGCGCTAATAGTGGCGACACTGGTAGGGGTTTCATTGACCGTTAGCTGCCGAAATTGACCTTGCACGCGAATACGCTCTAACTCGATAGCAGCGTCATCAGCGGAGGTTGGCTGCGTGGCCTCAGTGGCGGCATGGGCAAGACTAGTGACTAGGGTAAAGCCTACTAACAGGCTCGAAACAACAGGTACAACAGAGTTAAACATTGGATTATTTCCTTAAAACACATAAGAAACAATCCGGCTTGGCAGGTCTATAATGGAGGTTGTTAGCTACCATCCCTACGCCAGTATTAACCGGATCAGGTGCAAAGGGTTCGCAAGTTGCATCTCAGCCAGTCGTCGTGAACGACCGGCACCCCTTGGTAATGCGGACAAAGTATAACAGAGACGCTTAGATAAAGGCCAGAGCATCGCCGTAAAGTTGGACCAGTGGTAAGCCATTGGCATGAAATTCGTCGCGAATAATCCTTACCATTTCAAAGCGCCCAGCAGCATAAACATCGGCTTCGCCAAGATCACTTTGGTCGGTTAGCACGGCTTGGTGAACCAAGCCAGTAAGTCCCGTCCAAGTGGGCTCTGGGTATTGCACCACAGGGCGGTAATAAAAATGAGGATAGGCTTCGGCTAACGCTTGCAATTGATCATGCAAATAAAGATCAGCGCTGCTACGCACGCCCCAATACAAAGTGACTGGACGAGTTGATTTGCGCTGTAAATGTGCCTGTGCAATAGACCATGCGTAAGAAAACCCGGTGCCTCCAGCAATCAAAATAAGCGGTCGAGTACTTTGCGTATCATCACGGTACCAAGCGTCGCCGAGCGGTCCTTCAATCTCGATACAGCCGTTGTTGCGCATGCTTTCAAGCACCTCATAGGCGTACTTATTCTCTGGCGTAGCACCAATATGTAACTCTAACAGACTGCCATCTGAGGGGCACGAGGCGATCGAGAACGGCCGTTTATCCCGCTCCCCCATCACTACTTGCAAATATTGCCCCGCTTTAAATTTCATCGCTTGCGGCGGTTGCAGTTGCACGCGATACACAGCGGCAGTCAAAGCTTCGATGGCCGTTACTTGGCACAACATGGTTTGCATCACATTTTTCCTATATCTATGTTGTAGGTGTTTACGGCTGAGTATTAAAGATATCCAGCTCATCCCACAATTGGTCTACCCGGGCGCGGACTTGCTCATCCATCACAATTGGCGTACCCCATTCTCGTTGGGTTTCACCTGGCCATTTATTAGTTGCGTCCATCCCCATTTTTGAGCCAAGCCCTGATACTGGTGAGGCAAAATCCAGATAATCAATCGGGGTGTTTTCTATCAACACCGTATCGCGTGCGGGATCCATCCGAGTTGTCATTGCCCAGATAACATCTTTCCAATCACGGGCATTGATGTCGTCATCACAAACAATGACAAACTTGGTGTACATAAATTGGCGTAAGAAACTCCATACCCCCATCATCACTCGTTTGGCGTGTCCGGCGTATTGCTTCTTCATGGTCACCACCGCCACTCGGTACGAGCAGCCTTCTGGTGGCAGATAAAAATCAACAATTTCTGGAAACTGTTTCTGCAGTAACGGCACAAACACTTCGTTAAGCGCCACCCCCAGCACCGCCGGCTCATCAGGCGGTCGTCCGGTATAAGTACTATGATAAATGGGTTGCTTACGCATGGTGATATGCGTCACGGTAAAGACAGGGAAATCATCCACCTCGTTATAATAACCGGTGTGATCGCCATAAGGTCCTTCTGGAGCCATTTCGTCAGGCGCAATATAGCCCTCTAGAATAATTTCGGCATGAGCTGGTACTTGCAGAGTGTTACTAACGCACTGAGTTACTTCGGTCTTGCCATCACGCAACAGGCCAGCAAAAGCGTACTCTGAGAGCGTATCTGGTACCGGCGTAACGGCGCCAAGGATGGTCGCAGGGTCGGCTCCTAACGCCACAGCTACTGGAAAGTTTTCGCCCGGATGACGACGTTTGAACTCTTGAAAATCCAATGCACCACCGCGATGCGACAACCAGCGCATAATGAGTTTGTTTTTACCCAGCACCTGCTGTCGATAAATACCTAGGTTTTGTCGTTCTTTGTGAGGACCTTTGGTTACCGTCAAGCCCCAAGTTACGAGCGGAGCTACGTCGCCTGGCCAGCAATGCTGTATCGGCAACTTGGTTAAATCCACTTGCTCACCCGTTAAGACCAACTCTTGGCACGGTGCCTTTTTCAGTTGTTTAGGAGACATGCTTAGCACTTTCTTATACAACGGCAACAGATTTAACGCATCTCGAAAGCCCTTAGGCGGCTCTGGCTCTTTCAAAAAAGCCAATAACTTGCCTACATCCCGTAACGCTGCTACTGAGTCTTGCCCCATTCCTAGTGCGACCCGTTCAGGTGTACCAAACAGATTAGCTAACACCGGAATATCGTGGCCTTTCACGTTCTCAAACAACAATGCTGGACCGCCCGCCTTGAGCGTTCTGTCAGCTATTTCTGTCATTTCTAGGTAGGGATCAATCGGCTGCTGAATACGCTTCAGTTCGCCTCGTTGTTCCAATAATGCTATAAAACCACGTAAATCTTGATATTTCACGGTGACACTCACTATTTGCATGGGTGCTGTAAAAGCAATTAGGCGCGCAGTATAAATGTTTTTGATATAGTTTTCAGCGATAGCTGTTTTTCTACCAAGGAATTCTACCAAGGATAATCAAATGCTCGCATTTTGGATCATTTCTGCACTAACGCTAGTGCTCGTGATAACAACCTTAGCGCCATTTTCTAGTAGTAAAGTATGGTGGGTCAGAATCTGGGATTTTCCGCGTTTACAAGAAACCGCCATCGCACTCTTCTTATTAATCGCTAGTGCAACTTTTCTGCCTGCCCACCAACCCAGTACCTGGGTGCTAGTAGCGCTACAACTAGCTTGTGGGGCTTGGCATTTGTGGTGGATTTTTCCCTACACTCCTTTTGCTGAACGCACCGTTGCCAGATATCGACGCAAGCATGAGCCGAGCATCAGTGATCATTTACGGATTCTCACGGTCAATGTACTCGAGCCCAATCGCAATGCCATTAAACTCCTGAAATTAATTCATCAACACCGTCCCGATATTGTTGTAGCGGTAGAAACGGATGCTTGGTGGATGCAACAACTTGATGAAATACAAGATCATTTGCCTTACGTGCAGCGCTGCCCGTTAGATAATTTATACGGCATGCTGGTGTATTCTAAATGGCCGTTAGTGGATGCTGAAACGCGCTTTATGGTAGAGCCACAAGTGCCCTCGATGCATTTTACCTTGCAGTTACCCAATTCACAGGTACGCATGCACTGTGTACACCCCGCACCTCCTAGTCCTACTGAAAACGAAAAATCGCGCGAACGTGACAAAGAATTGCAAGCGGTGGCCCGCATCGCCTTAAATGAAACCGGCCCGGTGATAGTTACGGGTGATCTCAATGACGTTGCTTGGTCACGCTCAACCCGCACTTTTATGCGTATCAGCAAATTATTAGACCCTCGGATGGGACGCGGTATTTATAACACCTTTCATGCCAAAATCCCGTTGCTACGCTGGCCGCTCGACCACATTTTTCATAGTCCCCACTTTATGCTGGTGAAGATTAAGCGCTTACCAGCGTTTGGTTCCGATCATTTTGCGTTGCTTACGGAGCTGGCTCTGAAAAAATAAAAAAGCCAGCAAGGTAAGCTGGCTTTTTGCTAATAACTAAGACGAGCGACTTAGCTCTTTTGGCGTTTCATCGCTTCAAAGAATTCATCGTTAGTTTTGGTCATTTGCAACTTATCAATCAAGAACTCCATCGCTTCTGTTTCACCCATTGGGTGTACAATTTTGCGTAGAATCCACATCTTCTGTAGCTCTTCTTGATTGGTCAGTAACTCTTCGCGACGGGTACCTGAACGATTAAAATCGATCGCTGGGAAGACTCGTTTTTCAGCAATTTTTCGGTTTAAATGAAGTTCCATGTTACCGGTACCTTTAAACTCTTCGTAAATCACTTCATCCATCTTCGAGCCGGTATCTATCAACGCGGTAGCAATAATGGTTAAGCTGCCACCTTCTTCAATGTTACGGGCTGCACCAAAAAAGCGCTTGGGTTTATGTAACGCGTTCGCGTCCACACCACCGGTGAGCACCTTACCAGAGCTAGGAATCACGGTATTGTAGGCACGCGCCAAACGAGTAATGGAGTCGAGCAGGATAACCACATCCTTTTTATGCTCTACCAATCGCTTAGCTTTCTCAATCACCATTTCAGCGACTTGCACGTGGCGGCTAGCTGGTTCATCAAAAGTTGATGCAACCACTTCACCTTTTACCAAGCGATGCATCTCGGTGACTTCTTCTGGACGCTCATCAATTAGCAATACCATGAGTACACAATCGGGATGATTGGCCGCTATTGACTGCGCAATGTTCTGTAATAGTAAGGTTTTACCAGCTTTCGGTGGCGCAACAATCAAGCCACGCTGACCTTTACCTATAGGCGATGCTAAATCTAATACCCGTGCAGTAATGTCTTCCGTTGAACCATTTCCACGTTCCATCCGCAGACGTTCGTCAGCATGAATCGGAGTAAGGTTTTCAAAAAGGACTTTATTGCGGGAGTTTTCAGGTTTGTCGAAGTTTACTTCACGGATTTTGAGGAGAGCAAAATAACGTTCGCCTTCTTTGGGCGGGCGAATCTTACCCGACACCGTATCACCCGTGCGTAAGTTAAAACGACGGATCTGGCTGGGCGACACATAGATATCATCAGGGCCAGCTAGATAAGAAGAATCGGCCGAGCGCAAAAAGCCGAAGCCATCTTGCAAAATCTCAAGCACGCCATCGCCGTAAATATCTTCACCGCTTTTGGCATGAGCTTTAAGAATAGCAAAAATAATATCTTGCTTGCGCATCCGAGCCATTGATTCTAGGCCCATAGTTTCTGAGAGCTGCACCAGCTCGCTGATTGGTTTGTTCTTTAATTCAGTTAAGTTCATAGGGGGGTAATGACTTTTGTGGCCAATAAAAAATTGAGTTGTTTAATTTAGGGATTTCGACTGCTTCGGATACCTGAAGGCTGGCACCCTGAGAAAAGTTATGCGAAGAAAAGTAACACCTAAATCGAAAAACGTCCAGTTTTTCGTCGATTTTAATAAAAAAATAGCGAAATGACCCACTCAAGGTTGCCTTGGATCAATCTAAGACAACCTTAATGGGCCAAACAATTACAGATTTTGCTCAATAAACTCAGCTAACTGAGCTTTTGATAAGGCACCCACTTTAGTGCCAGCCACTTCACCATTTTTGAACAGCAACAGGGTTGGGATGCCACGAATACCGTACTTAGGCGGAGTTTGATTGTTGTGGTCAACGTTTAATTTACCCACAGTGATGCGATCGCCAAAGTCGTTGGCAATCTCATCTAGAATAGGTGCAATCATTTTGCATGGGCCACACCACTCTGCCCAAAAATCTACTAAAACTGGTTTGTCTGAATTAAGAACATCGCTCTCAAAACTTTCATCACTTAGCTGAACAATTTTATCACTCATGATAATCTCCGCTGCTGAATACGCGTGAAATAATAAAACACTATTATTTCTGTTTTTGAATGTTAGCGCAAACTGATATGCTTACGCCATGAGTAAAACACATTTGACAGAGACACGCTTCGCCGATCTCGACCTGCACCCGCAGGTATTAGCCGCGCTACAAAGCGCTGGGTTTGAACATTGTACACCTATTCAAGCATTAAGCTTACCGATTGCCCTAATCGGAAAAGACGTTGCAGGACAGGCGCAAACCGGTACAGGTAAAACTTTAGCCTTTTTAGTCGCTACTTTCACCACGCTGTTAAACAAACCGCGTACTGGTGACCAACGTTATCCGCGTGCCATCATTATGGCGCCTACGCGTGAGCTTGCCATTCAGATCGCTAACGATGCTGAATTGCTTGCCAAACATTGCGATATGCGTCTTGGCATTATTTATGGGGGCGAGGGTTATGAATCTCAACGGCAGCAGTTAGAACAAGGCGTTGATATTCTGATCGGTACCACGGGTAGATTAATAGATTACTGTAAACAAGGCATCTACCAACTGGATAAAATTGAAGTGGTGGTGTTAGATGAAGCCGATCGCATGTTCGATTTAGGCTTTATCAAAGACATTCGCTACATGTTCCAGAAGATGCCACCACCTAAGCAGCGTCAGAGTTTGTTGTTTTCTGCCACGCTATCGCAGCGGGTTCAGGAACTGGCTTACGAGCATATGAACTCACCTACTAAAGTTGAAGTAGAACCTTTACAAAAAACCGGTACGCGTATTACCGAGGAGCTTTTCTACCCGTCTAAGCAAGACAAAATAAAGCTACTACTTACGCTGATTGAAGAAGATTGGCCCGAAAAAGCCATTATCTTTGCGAATACCAAACATACCTGCGAAAAAGTATTTCAATGGTTGGAGGCTGATGGTCACCGCGTGGGTTTGCTGACGGGTGATGTACCACAACGTAAGCGCTTGAAGATTCTCGAGCAATTTACCTCGGGTGAGCTTGATTTCTTAGTAGCTACGGATGTTGCCGCGCGTGGCTTGCACATTCCTGAAGTGAGTCATGTCTATAATTACGACCTCCCGGATGACTTTGAAGATTATGTGCATCGGATTGGTCGAACCGGACGCGCTGGAGCTAGTGGTAAAGCGGTTAACTTAGCCTGCGAAGAATACGTCTATAATTTGCCAGCCATTGAAGAATACATTGGCCATGCAATTCCAGTGACTAAGTATGCTCCCGAGGCTCTACTTACGGATCTTCGTAGCCCTCGTACCAGTCAACGTCGACCGCGTGGTGGTCGTCGGGGTGGCAGCCAACAACGGCGACCACAGAATAACCGCAAACAAAGTCCGCGGTAATCACTTATGACGCAGGAAGCGCGCTTTGCAGCAATTGATCTTGGTTCGAATAGTTTTCATCTTATTATTGCTGCAACCAAGCGCGCTGGCGGATACCGGATCATCTCCCGCTACCGCCACAAAGTCCGTTTAGCTGCTGGCTTAGATCAGCAGCTATGGGTCAATGATGCGGCCATTGGTCGCGCCTTACAGTGCTTATCCATGTTTCGTAACATGCTGGCCGACATTCCGTTGGGTCACATTCGTTGTGTGGCTACCGCAACCTTGCGCAAAGCCAGTAACCAACAGCAAATGATCGCCCAATTTGAGGAAGCTTTAGGCTGTCCCATTGAAGTCATTTCTGGTCACACTGAAGCCAAACTCATTTACCAAGGGGCGACGAGTGCCTATGCCGGCTCGAGCAAGCCCCTACTGGTGCTGGATATCGGCGGTGCCAGCACAGAGGTTATCGTCGGTCATGGTACTGAACCTCTGCACTTAGAAAGTTTTGATTTAGGCTGCGTGGTTTGGCAACAGCGCTTTTTTCATAACCAAACTATTTCAGCAACTGCCTGTAACGACGCTATCGCCTCAGCACGAGCACTTTTGGCCGACCATGTAGGTAGGTTCAAAGAATTGGGATGGGAGCACGTAAGCGGCGCCTCAGGCACCTTCCGCGCGCTGTTAGACTTAAGGCAGAGCCGACAACTCACTCCAGTGATAGATGCGACTTGGTTACAGCAGGTGTTAGCTGAAGTTATTGCTGTAGGACATGTACAACGGTTACACGAGCTTCCGTTACGGCGCGACCGCACGGCTGTCTTTGTAGGTGGGCTCTGTATCTTGATTGCCTTGCTCGAAGAGCTAGGCATTCACCGGGTGCATCTGGCGGCGGGAGCATTGCGTGAGGGGCTGTTACTACAACAACTAGCGGCAGTAACAGCACCCAGCAACAATTAAGTTAGCTTGCTTGCTGCAACTTTTGCGCAGCTACCTTGGCAAAGTAAGTTAAGATGCCATCGGCACCAGCGCGCTTAAAGCCTAACAACGACTCTAAAATCACATCTTCACTCAACCAACCGTTGGCGATAGCCGCCTGCATCATAGCGTACTCACCACTCACCTGGTAAGCAAAAGTAGGCACTTTAAAGGTATCCTTAACGCGTCGTACGATATCCAGGTAGGGCATGCCCGGCTTAACCATCACCATATCCGCACCTTCTTCAAGATCAAGTGCAACTTCATGCAAGGCTTCATCGCTGTTGGCCGGGTCCATTTGGTAGGTCTTTTTATTACCGCCTTTTAAATTACCGGCAGAGCCGACCGCATCCCGAAACGGACCGTAGAATGCAGACGCATATTTAGCAGAATACGCCATGATTTGGACGTTGATGTAGCCATGCTGCTCGAGGGCTTCACGAATAGCTCCAATCCGGCCATCCATCATATCTGACGGTGCCACCACATCAGCACCAGCCTCGGCATGAGATAGTGCTTGGCGAACTAAGGCCTCCGTGGTGATATCGTTTTGCACATAACCGGCTTCGTCAATAATGCCGTCTTGGCCGTGGGTGGTAAAGGGATCTAACGCTACATCGGTAATAACGCCTAACTCAGGTACCGCTGCCTTGATAGCGCGAACCGCTTGCTGGGCGATGCCGTTCGGGTCCCAAGCGGCCTCAGCAGTCAATGATTTATGCTCGGCTGGAGTCACAGGAAACAAAGCTACGGCAGGAATACCTAACGCTGCAATTTCTTTACATTCCTGCACTAACAAATCTATGGATAAGCGCTCAACGCCCGGCATGGACGCCACCGTTTCACGTTGTTCGGTACCCGGTAAGACAAACACCGGATAAATAAAATCGGCAGCTGTTAGCTGATTTTCTGCCACCATACGACGACTAAATTCATGACGGCGTAAACGGCGCATACGACGAAACGGAAAATGGCTGACATGCTGCATAGATTATCCTCTGAGATGGCGGACGGTTAGTCGCTCGCTAGACGCTTAGCAACCACCCGAATTTGATCACGACCAGCAGCTTTAGCGCGGTACAGCGCTTCATCGGCGGCTGCTAGTAATTGGGTGGGCTGATCATAGACCCCAGGACGAGCTACTGCAACCCCCATACTGACGGTGATGCGCATCTCCCCTTGATCCGTATCAAAGGCATGCTGACGTACCTTCTCGGCAATCTTCATGGCAATATCACGAGCGCCAATTTCATCCGTATCTGGCAGCAGCACCACAAATTCTTCACCGCCATAACGATAAACAGTATCACTAGCGCGACGTAGCAATTGCCGCAGCACCTGCGCCAGTTCAATTAATATTTGGTCGCCCACCAAATGTCCGTGGCTATCGTTCAAAGGTTTAAAATGATCGATATCAAGCATAATCAGCGTTAGTTCGCGGCCACTGCGCATGGACCGACGAAACTCGCGCTTAAATTCTTGGTTCAGAAACCGCCTATTGTACAAGCCAGTCAGACCATCTTCGTTGCTCTTTTGCTCGAGTTCTTGATTGGCTTTTTGTAGCCGTAGCATCACCTGCTTCAGCTCTTGAGTTCGTTTCGTCACCATATCTTCGAGTTGATGATTTAATTGCTCTTTCAACACCAACTGCTCTTGCCTACTTTCGTTAAAGCGCAATGCCAGAACCCAAGACAGCAGCAACACCTCAAATGCTGACGCTGCCATGATGGCGTAACGTTGCACAAAAACCGATTCAAACAGCCCCAAGTAGCCCAAGGAATTAACACTGATAGCGGCCAGCAAGCCGCCTAATGCGAAGGTATAAATACGCGCGTAAATCAGGCCGCGGCGCCATAAAATGATGCCGCAACTCAGTAAAAAGCCACAGCATATAACCGCAAAACCAAGTACAAAAGGTATCAAAACCGCGTAGGGCAAAATCAAGCTGAGCAGAAAAATAACGCCATACAGCGCCATAAAGAAGCGCAACACCCTATGTAATCTGGCACTGTGCTGCTTGGTTTGTAACACGCCCATGGTCACCAGCGTTGCAAACAAAATCATGATGCTACCTATCATGGTAACAATTCGATCTTGAATCCATACCGACCATGGCCACAGGTACTGATAACCCACCCCATCTAAACCGGCCATTAGCAGCCCGACGGAGAGAGTGTAAGCTGAGTAATTTAAGAAACTACGGTCTCGAGTGACCAAATAGGTGAAGAGGTTATAAAACACCATGCACAAGATCAGGCCGAAATACAGCCCAGTAGCGGCCACCTGATACTGATGAAACTCCATGAATTGCAACGGTGACCAGATCTCTAGCGGAAACCTTAGCGAGCTTTCAGTTTGGACTCTGAGGTAAATATCGTGGGCTGCATGGGTAGGCAGCGGAACGACAAAGTTTTTATTGTGAATGGGTCGCTGCGCAAAGGGATATTGATCGCCCATGCTGACCTGACTCAGCACTTGCCCTGTTTGCACAAAATAAACGTCGATCGAGTCGAGTAAGGGATAGCCTAAATAAAGCATGCGGTCGGCGTCATTAGCACCTACCGATACTTTAAACCAATACGCCTGTGGCGTGTATCCAAAAGACACCGCCTCACCTGCTGGCATCTGCTGCCATGCTGCGGCTGGCTGTTGCAGCAAGCCTAGGAGCGTGGTTGTATTGGTTTCAGCTTGATAATAGATGCTTGGTTTAACAACCTGTAGCGGCTTCGGTGGTGTCGACTGCGCTTTGACCGCAGTTACGGCTACACCAATAATAAGCAGCAGCACCAGGGTTACCCATCGGCCCCAAGAAACGTTCATAGCATCCCTATTGTTGTATAAATTCTAGGCTGTTCTGCCAGCACTGAGCAGCAATTGTGGTGACTTCCTGTTGTCTTAGCTGCGCCAGATACTCACCTATAGCGGGGAGTAAACTAGGTTCATTGTATTTGGGTCTTGGTCGAATCGTTCGCGGAAGTAAAAACGGTGCATCGGTTTCTAACAGCAATCTGTTCGCTGGTATCCATGGCACCGCCTGTTGTAACTCTGTTCCTCGACGTTCATCACATAGCCAGCCCGTGATGCCTATATAACAACCAAGATCGAGGTAATTAGCAAGCTCTTTTTCGCCGCCAGTAAAACAATGCGCTAGCATCCGTGGAATACTTTTTAAGAAGGGCTTTAATAGTGCTAATTGCTGTGCTTGTGCATCACGTTCATGTAAATAAACAGGCAACTTCAATTCAGCAGCTAGTTCCAACTGAGCGGTAAAAACCTGCTGCTGAATAGGTGCGGGCGAGTAATTGCGGTTAAAATCTAACCCGCACTCACCAATCGCTACCACCGCTGGATGTTGAGCTAGTTCTCGTAGTCGGGCTAAATCGGTGGGCTGGCTAGCCGCCGCATCGTGTGGATGAATACCAACACAGGCCACCAACTGCTGCGGAAAACGTTCACACAAAGCCAGTGCCTGCTCGCTTTCAAACACATTAGTACCAATCACCAGTTGACGCTCAACGCCAGCGGCTAAGCCACGTGCAATGACCTGTTCGGCTTGCACCAGTAGCTTAGGATTGGTTAAATTCACCCCAACATCAAACCAGCGTAATGCGCTCATGCTTAGAGTTAATCGATGCGCCGCACTTTAATCCGTCGCGGGGTGCCTTCGTAACTTAAGAAGAAACTGGTAAAGGCGCCACGCTCAATGTAGTAGCGTGCGTCATCCTTAAACAAAAATGTTCCGGACTCAGATTGCTCCCAGATTTGCCCATCTTCAGTTTCAACCACCCAATAACCGCGCGCATTTTGTTCCAGTTTGGTAATCGTAATGTACTGTCGATCAGGGGCATCTTCGGTTGCGGTACGATGTTCCTTACCAAATTTTTGCTTCACATCAGCTTGGCTTCGCTCTGCCGCGCGGGCCGAGCGATTCATACCACTTGCACCCGGCGCACTAGCTGCTACCGCAGTCTCATCACTACCGCGTTGCGCTACGGTAACTTGTGCTGCGAGTTCATCAAAACAAACCAAGCGCTGTAACGCATTCTTGATATCAGCACAACGTAACAACTCAGCATCCACTGCTGTTTGTGCCGTTGCTGGCGCCGACCAAGCGGCCGTCAGTACTGTCGTCAACATCAACGCACTTGTTCCAAACCCATACATCAGCTTTCGCATAGCTACTTCCCATTCGTATTAGTTGCATCGGCGGAGTCAGCAGCTGGCTTAACTCCCGCTTTTTGATATAGACCTGCAATAACTAGCCCAAGTTCAAACAATAACCACATTGGAATAGCAAGCAACGTTTGTGAGATGACATCCGGTGGTGTCAGAATCATGCCCACAATAAAAGCAATTACAATGACATAAGCTCGCTTAGCACGCAATGCAGCGACGCTTGTTACGCCACTCCAAACCAATAAAATAATAGCGACTGGGGTTTCAAAGGCAATCCCAAACGCCATAAAAATGGCCAGCACAAAGTCTAAATAGCGAGCTATATCAGTTGCTACTGTCACCCCTTCTGGAGCGGCCCCAGCTAAAAAGTTTAAGGCTAACGGCAACACCACCCAGTAAGCAAACGCCACCCCAGCATAAAATAATAACGTACTACTTAACAGCAGCGGCACCACTAAGCGCCTTTCGCGTTTATACAAACCCGGAGCGATGAATCCCCACAGCTGCCACAGCAAAAATGGAATAGCCAATGCAATAGCTACTACTAAAACCAACTTGAAGGGGGTGAAAAATGGTGTGGCCACATCGGTGGCTATCATACTGGTGCCCTGCGGCAAACTCTCCAGCATAGGCAGCGCTAGCCAGTGGTATAGATCGTTGGCAAAGGCCGCCAACAGGGCAAAAATAACACCTACCGCCAGCAGACTTCGTAGCACCCGCGTTCGTAATTCTAGTAAGTGCTCCAAAAAGGGCATCTGACTAGCCATCTGACGAATCCTTAGGTTTATCGGTGCTGTTGCCCGTATTAGCAGGGGTGGCATAAGGGCGCTGCACTTGTTGCGCGGCTGCCTGTAATTCAACAATAGACCGCTGCACGTCGGGCGGTAATTTGTCCATGCCGAGTTCTTCAGCTTGCTTCAAATGCTCATGCAACTCTTTAATCCGCAGCTCATGATTCAGCTCTTGTTGCATGTTACTGGTAAACTCTTTGACTTTACTCACCCCTCGCTGCATTGAGCGCAAAGCTCCTGGCAGGCGCTCAGGACCCAACACAATCAGCCCCAGCACAGCGATTACCACCAGCTCCCAAAAGCCAATATCAAACATGGTCTACTGGTCTTTGTGGTCGGTACGCGTAGCTTCAGATTGCTGCTGATGTTCAACCTGATCATTGGTTTTTTCTTGCGGTTTAGTCTCGCTATCGTCATTCACTGACTTTTTGAAACCTTTAATGGCTGAGCCTAAATCACTACCAATGTTGCGCAGACGCTTGGTGCCAAATAACAGCACAATAATCAATAACACAATCAGCGCTTGCCAAATTCCAATTCCCATATCTTTGCCTTTGCCTCTTACGATGAACGTTTGCGTCGCCAACTTAGCCACGCACTAACGAGTGCTGCAGCGCCAGTAGCGGCAGGATAAAACCAAGCGACCTTAGCCACCACCAATAAGGTGGTACTGACCAGCATGGCCGCGGTAATCATTCCCCACCATACTTGCTGTGCATGTTGGCGTTGTTGCTCTGCCAATTGCAACATCATGCGTTGTTGATAATCCGCCTGATGCCGTTGTGTATTTAAGTAATCATAAAGCAAGGTCGGCATTTCTGGCAGCTTTTCTGCCCAAAAAGGCGCATTTTCTTTTACCGAGCGTATCACTGCTCGCCAACCCAACTGCTCGTGCATCCAACGTTCTAGGAACGGTTTTGCTGTTTTCCATAAATCGAGTTGTGGATACAAAGTACGCCCTAAACCTTCCACATAAAGCAAAGTCTTTTGCAGTAACACCAACTGCGGTTGTACTTCCATTTCAAAGCGGCGGGCGGTATTGAACAAATTAACCAAGACGTTACCAAACGAAATCTCAGCTAGGGGCTTATTGAAAATGGGTTCGCACACGGTTCGAATGGCACTTTCAAACTCTTCCACATTTACGTGCTTTGGCACCCAACCCGAGTCGATATGCAGCTCAGCCACCTTGCGATAATCACGATTGAAAAACGCCAAAAAGTTCTCGGCCAAATAACGCTTATCTTCACGATTGAGCGTGCCGACAATACCAAAATCAATCCCTAGGTACTGAGGGTCGTCGGGGTGTTGACGTGACACAAAAATATTGCCAGGATGCATATCGGCATGAAAGAAACTGTCGCGGAACACTTGCGTAAAGAACACCTCAACACCACGTTCAGCGAGCTTCTTCATATCCACGCCCATGGCCATCAGGGTATCAACATCACTCACCGGGATGCCGTCTATGCGCTCCATGACCATCACATTAGGGCGACTGTAATCACTGAACACAGTCGGAATATACAATAATTTCGAGTCCGCAAAATTACGTTTCAGCTGAATTGCGTTGGCTGCTTCACGCAATAAATCCAACTCATCGATTAAGGTTTTACGGTACTCTTTTACCACTTCGCGCGGCTTCAAACGCCGCCCGTCTGGCAGATGTCGCGCTAATACGGAAGCCAAGGTTTCCATTAACCGTAAATCCGCATCAATGGTCGGTCGGATATCAGGTCGAATCACCTTGATGACAACCTCAGTACCCGCATCATCACCATGTTTTAGGGTGGCGGTATGAACTTGTGCAATGGATGCCGATGCTAACGGCTGCACCATAAAATCGTCAAAAGCGTCATGAATATTTTCTAGCTCAAGTGCTTTTTCAATCAGCCGTTGCGCCTGTTGGCCATCAAAAGCTTTAACTTTATCTTGCAACACGGCCAATTCATTGGCGATATCAGGCGGCAACAAATCGCGACGGGTGGACAGCATTTGTCCAAACTTGACCCACACCGGCCCTAGCGACTCTAGCGCTAATCGAAGGCGCACTCCAGCAGGTTGCTGTTTGTGCTTGTTCGGAATCCAAAACAACAAATGCCGCCCCAAACGCACCGACCAAGGCAGCCAATGGGCGGGAATGATTTCGTCTAAACCATAGCTGAGCATGGTTTGGGTGATTTTATACAGGCGTTTTAGTCGAGTACTCACAATCCCTACCTTGTTTTTAACGCGCGCTCTAGCTTATCTACTTGCGCACGTAATTGCTGCACCTGCTGTTTAAACTCCGCCATTTGCTGGGAGCCAACTAAAATATGTTTTTCTTCAATAAGGACATCCGCTAGCCACTGTTGCTGCTCTGCTAACCGTTGCTGTAGCCATTGTTGGCTGCGCTTAAAAGCCTGGCCAACAACATGCGCTGGGACATCACCTATACGCTGGCTCATTTGCTCTTCCCAATCAATATCTAAGGCTACAAACAGCTGACTGAATTGTTGCGCCAGCATAGGATCACCCTCAATATCTAAGGCATCGGCTTTAATTAAGCGGGTGATATTGGCACTATCTTGCAACTCAGGGAGAACCGCCAAGCGCGTGATAATATGGCAATCAACGCTATCAGCATCGACCCAGCTCAACAATACACCTTGCTCACTAGCCTGCAACGTAAGGGGTTTACCGAGTTCAGTGAGGGTCACTCGCAAACGTTTCCCCGCCACCTTCTGCAACCGCGCTGAGCTAGCACCGTCCAAGCCAAGTAAATGATTTGCCAAGGCCTCTGCGGCACTGGTCGGCAATACAGTCCACAGCATTAGAATTTAAACCCACGATGCAGCGCTACAATGCCGCCGGTTAAATTATCAAACGTGACCTGATCGTAGCCTGCGGTTTCCATCATGCCTTTGAGCGTTTCTTGGTCTGGATGCATCCGGATCGATTCAGCCAAGTACTGATAGCTTTCAGCATCACCGGCCACCAACTGGCCCATCTTCGGCAACACATTGAAGGAGTAAAAATCGTAGGCTTGATTTAACAAAGGTTGTACCGGTTTCGAGAATTCTAATACCAGTAAGCGACCGCCCGGCTTTAACACTCTAAACATCGACTCTAAAGCCTTCTGCTTATCGGTGACATTACGTAAACCAAAAGCAATCGTAATGATGTCAAAACTATCATCAGCAAAAGGCAGCTCTTCAGCATTGGCTTGAACATAACTGACGTTGCCAACAATGCCGCGGTTACGCAGCTTGTCGCGCCCTACTTCTAACATGGCATCGTTGATATCTGCCAACACCACTTCGCCTGTAGGGCCTACTCGACGCGCGAAGGCAGCGGTTAAATCGCCGGTACCACCAGCAATATCTAATACTTTCATGCCCGTCCGAATACCGCTGCAATCAATGGTGTAGCGCTTCCATAAGCGGTGGATACCGAACGACATTAAATCGTTCATCACATCGTATTTTTGCGCCACTGAGTTAAACACATTGGCCACTAAGTTTTGCTTTTCTGTTTTGGCAACTTGTTTATAGCCAAAATCTATGGTGTCTTGCTGGTTATCTTTCATCTTTAAACCTTTTTCTGTCGCTGCGCCCTAGTGTACTACGAAATCATGCTTGGGCGTAGTGATCCCGTCGTGGTAACCACCGCTGTATCAGTGCATCAGCAGTGTGCGGGTAATGGTGCCAGATTTGGCTTGCCAAGTGCTGAACTTGATCAAGTAAATAACTATGTTTCATGAGGTCGGCTACTTTCATTTCGGTTAAGCCGGTTTGTCGCTGCCCAAGCAATTCACCTGGCCCACGTAACTCCAAATCACGCTGGGCTATGACAAAACCATCGGTACTGTCGCGCAACACCCCTAGCCGCTGCGTAGCAGTTTTCGATAGCGGCGCATGGTACAACAGCACACAGTGACTTGCCGCTGCCCCCCGGCCTACTCGGCCCCGTAACTGATGTAACTGAGCCAGCCCCAAGCGCTCTGGATTTTCAATAATCATTAAACTAGCATTGGGCACATCCACCCCAACCTCAATCACTGTCGTTGCCACCAGTAAATCGAGTTCGTGGGCCTTAAAAGCACTCATCACCGCTTCTTTTTCGGCACTTTTTAAGCGCCCATGCACTAAGCCAATGCGCAATTGTGGCAACGCTGCTGCCAGTTGCGTGGCGGTATCCTCAGCGGCTTGGCATTGCAGCGCCTCGGACTCTTCAATTAAGGTGCACACCCAGTATGCTTGTCGCCCTTGTTCAGTACAGACATGTTCGACTCGCTGGATCACTTGCTCACGACGGGTATCAGGAATCGCAACCGTGGTTACTGGAGTCCGTCCTGGCGGCAGCTCATCAATGATGGAAGTTGCTAAATCAGCGTAGGCGGTCATCGCCAAAGTTCGCGGAATAGGGGTTGCGGTCATGATGAGCTGATGCGGCTGAAATCCCTGATCAATCCCCTTTTGCCGCAGTTCTAGGCGCTGGTGCACGCCAAACCTATGCTGTTCGTCAATAATAACCAATACCAAATTGGCGTAGGTCACTTCGCTCTGAAATAACGCATGGGTGCCCACCACCAGTTGCACCTCACCGGCAGCTATCGCGGCTAGGTTTTGTTGCCGCTCTTTAGCCTTCTGTTTGCCTGCTAACCAGCCCACAGCAATACCGAGGGGCTCAAACCACTGTCGAAAAGTAAGCGCGTGTTGCTCAGCCAGAATCTCCGTTGGGGCCATCAGGGCTACCTGAAAGCCTTGCCCTATAGCCGTCAGTGCGCTTAAAGCAGCGACCAAGGTCTTGCCTGAACCCACGTCTCCTTGTACTAAGCGCATCATCGGTTGTGACAACGCCAAATCCGCTTGTATTTCGCCAACCACGCGCTGCTGAGCTGCGGTCGGTGCAAAGGGTAATTGCTGCAAAAATTGCTGCTGCAAGACAGGATTCACGGCTAGTGCTCGAGCTTGATGAGCCTGCTTTAGCGCCCTTAGTTTCAATAAACTGAGCTGGTGTGCCAATAACTCTTCCGCTGCCAGTCTCACCTGAGCAGGATGTGTACCCTCTGCTAACTGGCTTAAACTAACGTCCAAGGGCGGCCGGTGTAAAACCCGTAGGGCGGCTGCCAACGAAATCCCACCTGGCTGCAGAGATTCTGGCAGCAATTCAGGCAGTGCTTGCTCATTTAGGTAAGTAAGCGCTTGCTCAGATAACTTTCGTAAAGTGGCTTGTTGAACCCCTTCTGTCGCTGGGTACACGGGGGTTAAAGACTGCTCGGCTAGAATGGGCACTTGCCCTTCTATTATTTTATATTCCGGATGAATCATATCGGGGCCCTGCAGGCCTCGTTTTACTTCACCAAAAAGCTGTAACCTAGTGCCTTGTTCAAACTGTTTCAGCTGGGCTGCACTAAACTGAAAAAACACTGCGGTTAACACGCCGCTCGTATCTTTTACTCGCACCTTGAGCATGCGCTTGCGGCCGTAGGTAATCTCAGCTTTTATCACTTCCGCTACCATAGTGGCGGTGGTGCCCTGCTGCAGCGCAGCAATCGGATAAATCCGTGATCTGTCTTCATAGCGCAAGGGTAAATGCAGGAGCACATCTTGCACATTCATCAGGCCTAGTTTTTCTAATTTAGTTTGTAGTTTCGGCCCAACCCCCTTCAGATTGCTCAGCGGGATGAGGTGCAAGCTGCTTAAACTCATCTTTTAGCGCTCCGAATCCGTTGCCACCACTGCTCATCAGCAAGAATTTCACCTTGCTCGCCCACTGCCGGATAAGGAATATCATTGAGTCGACAAAGCCGCGCGAAAATAGGGTGGCCCCCCTCAAACAGCACCCGCTGCCGCTCTGCTTGTGGCAGTGAAGGTTGTTGATAGCGCCCAACTGCCGCACGTTGGCGTTGTGCTTCGTATAAAATCACAGCCGCTGCCACGGAGACATTCAGTGACTCCGCCATCCCTACCATGGGCACAATCACTTGATGGTCAGCCGCGGCAATCGCTTCTGGCGTAACTCCGCGACGCTCTTGCCCCAAAATAATGGCCGTTGGCTTGGTGTAATCAATGGCTCTGAAATCCACCGCTTGGGGCGACAAGTTAGTCACTATGATTTGTTTTTTCTCTGCTTTTAACTGCTCAATGGCACTTGGCAAACCGTCATGGTTGTGCACCTTAACCCATTTATTGGTGCCTACCGCAGCCCCCGCCCGTACCCGCAAACGCGGGCCGTACCAAATGGCATGAACCTCATGTATCCCTACCGCATCAGCGGAACGAATCAGTGCTGACAGATTGTGATTTTTATGCACACTCTCTAAGCAGAGCGTTAAATCAGCTTGGCGCTGATCAAGTAATTGATTTATCCGAGCCAAACGCTCGCTAGTCATGGTAAATTCCAAGATCTGACTTCCGTTTTCAAATAATTAGCTACAATAATGAATTTAACACCAAGTATAAAGGGCCGCAGTGGCAGTCCGCACCAGGCAAGTATAACGGCATGCATGAGTTAACCCTAGTTTTTAGCCACCCCGATTTCTACGTGCTGAATAAGCCCGCCGGTGCGCCCATGCATGCCAACGCACAACAAGCAAGCGTGCTACATCAACTCGGGCAACAGTTGCAGCAACAATTGTGGCCAGTGCATCGCTTAGATACCCCAACTTCTGGGGCGCTGCTGGTGGCTCGTAATCAGGCTGCGGCAGCCACCTTGAGTGGCCTCTTTGCCGAGCGCCAAATACACAAATATTACCTTGCGGTAGCGGCTGGTAAGCCCAGTAAAAAACAAGGACTGATCTGTGGCGACATGGATAAAGTACGACGTGGCAACTGGCGCCTGTTGCGTACACAAAATAATCCAGCCCGCACCCGTTTTATTAGTCACGCACTAAAACCTGGCTACCGCTATTATGTGCTCAAGCCAAGCACCGGCAAAACCCATCAACTTAGAGTCGCACTGAAGAGTTTGGGGACGCCGATTTGTGGCGACCAGCGTTACGGCGGTGAAGCGGCGCAGCACCTGCATTTGCATGCTTGGCAATTGCAGTTCTGCTATCAACAACAGCAGTTCAGCATCACCGCACCATGGCCAGAATATGAACACTTTCTAGACTTACCCCCCCAACCTGATCTAGGCTTGCTTATCTCTGCTACCTAATTGCAAGGAACTCCCTATGCGTATGTCCATGTTAAATAAAGCTGTCATTGCCACCACCTTAGCCACGAGCTGCTGGGTTATCAGCCCAACGCAGGCCGCTGAACCGGTGCAAATTTCGTCATCCTTAGAGCAGCAAGTGATCGAATGGCGACGTGATTTGCATCAACACCCTGAATTAAGTAATCGTGAATTTCGTACCGCAAAAGTCATTACGGAGCACTTGCAGAGCCTTGGTTTAGAAGTGCAGACAGGGGTAGCACATACCGGCGTCGTGGCCCTGCTCAAAGGCGCCAAGCCAGGCCCCACCATCGCCTTGCGGGCCGACATGGATGCCCTACCGGTGGTCGAGCAAACCGACGTTGCCTTTAAATCTACTGCAATAGCCGAGTATCGCGGTAAAGAAGTAGGTGTTATGCATGCCTGCGGTCATGATTTGCATGTGGCTATGTTGATGGGTGCAGCCCAACAACTCACCGAACTGCGCGAGCAATTAGCTGGCAATGTGGTGTTTATTTTTCAACCGGCCGAAGAAGGTGCTCCTGCAGGTGAAGAAGGTGGTGCTGAGTTGATGCTTAAAGAAGGGTTATTCAAACAGTATCAACCTGAAGCCGTGTTTGGTATTCATGTGTGGTCAGCGGGACACACTGGTCACATTGGCTATCGCGAAGGCCCACTGATGGCCTCGTCAGACCGCTTTGAAATAACCGTCAAAGGCCAACAAACTCATGGTTCACGGCCATGGGGAGGCGTGGACCCTATTGTGGCGGCGGGCCAGATTATTAATAACACCCAAGCCATTGTTAGCCGTCAGGTCGATATTACCAAGGCGCCAGCGGTAGTGAGCTTTGGTATTGTTGAGGGCGGTGTTCGCAACAATATCATCCCTGATGAGGTCTATCTCGAAGGGACCATCCGTAACTTTGATATGGATAACCGTGCGCAAATTTTTGCTAACTTAAAAACGACTGCTGAGCATACCGCACAAGCCAGTGGCGCTGAGGCGCATGTGCATATTGATGAGGGCTACCCAGTTACCATTAACAATCCAGAATTAACCCGTGCCATGCTGCCTACCATGCACAAAGTAGCAGGAGCCGATAAGGTAAACGTGAATGCATTAGTAACTGGTGCAGAAGATTTCTCATTTTATGCACTAGAGGTGCCAGGATTATTTGTATTTTTGGGGATAACTCCAGAAGATCAAGATCCTGCTACGGCGCCAAGCAACCATTCACCCTTCTTTTATGCTGATGAGCGAGCGCTTAAAACCGGTACGGAACTGTATGTCAACTGGGCTATTGATTACGCCAAGCTACCTTAACGACCTCGGTGCTAGCATAGCCGCCCTGATAAAAAAGGCCCGTTACGGGCCTTTTTTGTGGGTAGCTACAATTAAAAAAAGCCTGCTAATTTGCTGCTTGCAGCTGCTTGCGAATCAGTTTTTTATCGATTTTACCAACGCTGGTGCGAGGAATCTCCGCAACCACGGTGACCGAATCAGGAATCGCCCATTTTTCAATCAAGCCGGCCTCAATAAACTGCTGTAAATGATCAGCAACTTGCTCGCGATCAACGGCAGCATCAGCTTTCACTGTAAGCATAGCATGAGGGCGCTCACCCCACTCTGCATCAGGGAGTCCAACCACAGCTGTCAGTTCAATGTCAGGATGCTGACTGATGAGGTTTTCCAGATCTAAAGAGGAAATCCATTCACCGCCCGTTTTAATCACATCTTTTATACGGTCACGAATTTGCAGGGTGTAGTTACTATCAATGGTGCCGACATCGCCTGTATGCATCCAGCCATTAGCCCACAGCTCAGCACTTTTTTCTGGCTCGTTCAGGTACCCCTGAGTGAGCCATGGTGTGCGCACCACAACCTCACCCATAGCTTCACCATCATGAGGTAAAAAACGACCGTTATTATCAATAATGCGCATATTCACCAGTGGCACTGGGCGCCCGGTTTTGATCCGCTCTTGTACTTGGCGCTGCTGATCAAACTCCGAGGCCTCAAGCGGCAACCAGGTGGTACTCAACAGTGGACAGGTTTCGGACATACCGTAGCCGGTATAGACCTGAACACCGCGTGCGAGGGCGGCATCAGCTAGGCCTGCCGTTAGCGCACTGCCTCCAATTAACACCTGCCAGCCGCTAAAATCAATCGCTTGAGCTTTTTCACTACTCAATACCATCTGTAAAATGGTCGGCACACAGTGCGAGAAGGTCACCTTTTCTCGTACAAACAACTGCAACAAAGTCGCTGGTTCGTAACGACCAGGATACACTTGCTTGAGCCCCATCATGGTGGCGACATAAGGTACGCCCCAAGCATGCACGTGAAACATTGGAGTGATTGGCATATACACACTACCAGCCTGCATCAACTGCATATTGTCATTCATGCTTGTAGTGGCTGCTAACGTGAGCGTGTGCAGCACCAATTGCCGATGAGAAAAGTACACCCCTTTCGGGTTGCCGGTGGTGCCGGTGGTGTAAAAGGTTGTGGCAATAGCGTTTTCGTCAAAATCAGGGAAATCATATTCCGGCAACGCCGCTGCCAATAAGCTCTCGTAATCACCCACGGTGGCCAGCGCAGGCTCCGCTGGAGTATCGCTATCACTTAGCTGGATGTATTTTTCGACGGTTACCAGCTCATGTTTTACTTTCGCTAACAACGGCAAGAAGTCATCGTGCGCCAACACCACTTTATCCTCGGCATGATTCATGGTGTAGACAATTTGCTCGGGGGCTAAGCGCACGTTCACCGTATGCAACACAGCGCCAAGCATGGGAATAGCGAAAAAGCACTCAAGATAGCGCGGTGTATCCCAATCCAACACCGCCACCACATCACCTTGCTTCACTCCTTGCTCGGTCAGCATATTAGCGAGGCGTTGCACGCGCTGATTAAACTCAGCATAACTGTAACGCTTGCCATTATTACCGCCAACGATCTCGTTATTAGCACCGTAGCGCTCGCTTGAGAGTAATAACTGCTTTATCAGTAACGGATACTGATAGGCTTCATCAGCCGGCTTTAGTAGTTTTACTGGCATAGGTTGTCCTTGTTGTTCTGTCTTTTATTTTTATAGAGTTACCACTTACGGGTAACTTCGTAGATATCGGTACGACGATCTTTCAGGTTCGTGACCGAGCCTTCATGATGTAAATAACGTAATTCGTCTAAGTTTAGATCCGAAAAAATCAATTGCTCAGTGTTTGGCGTGGTTTCCGCTAAAATAGCATCGTACGGAAAAGCAAAGTCTGACGGCGAAAACACCGCAGACTGGGCGTACTGCACATCCAGACTTTCTACTTGCGGTAAGTTACCCACGCTGCCACAGGTCACCACATAACACTCGTTTTCAACCGCGCGGGCTTGGGCGCAGTGACGCACACGCAGATAGGCATTGCGGGTATCTGTCCAAAACGGCACAAACAACACTTCTAAACCTTCGGCCGCCATCAGTCGACCTAGTTCAGGAAACTCCACGTCATAACATATTAAAATACCCACACGACCGGCATCAGTATCAAACACTTTAACCACATCGCCGCCTTCAATGACCCAGTCACGCTTTTCGTGCGGAGTGACATGTATTTTTCGTTGCTCTTCAACGGTACCGTCACGGCGACATAAATAAGACACGTTATAAATCACGTCATCTTCATCGAGTGGCATCGAGCCAGTAATGATATTGACGTTGTAACTGACCGCCATCTGTGACATTTCACGTTTAAAGCGTTCGGTAAAGCTAGCTAAAAACCGGATCGCATCTTTCTGCTGGCTCTGATCTGTCAGCCCCATCAGCGGTGCATTAAAAAATTCTGGGAACACCGCAAAATCACTTTGATAGCTCGACATAGCATCGACAAAGTATTCAACTTGGCGCAGCATTTCTTCCACCGACTCCACTGAGCGCATTTGCCACTGCACCGCCCCAACGCGGACATTGCGGATGCGGCTACCTAGAATATTGTCCGATGGCTCGTACAAAAAGTTATTCCATTCAAGGAGCGTGGCAAAACCAGCCGAACGCTTATCCTCGGGGAGGTACTTACCTAACAAACGTTTTACGGTGAAATCGTTAGCTAACTGAAAGGTTAAAATCGGGTCATAAATTTCGCGCCGATGCACCCCTTCAATATATTGCCCAGGGCTCAGCTCATCAGCATATTTGTGAAAGTTAACAATGCGACCACCCGCTAAAATGGCCTTCAGATTAAGCTGGCGGCAAAGTTCTTTACGCGCATCGTACAAACGCCGACCTAAACGATAGCCACGATAATCAGGATGAATCAGTACATCCAGGCCATACAGCGCATCACCTTTACGATCATTGAGAATATTCTCACGCGCATCCATTAAATCATCGTAGGTATGGGGGTTACTAAAACGAGCGTATTTAACCCGTACCGTTAACGCTACGCCCACCAGTTGGCCGCCATCTTCTAAACAGATCTGACCTTCAGGAAATTCTTTGATTAATTTCCGAATGGTAGCCTCACCCCAAGCCCCGCCAATGTCTGGATACACCTTGTCCATTAACGGTTTTAACTGAGGGTAATCCTCATCTTTTAGATTACGTAACTGTAAATGTAGATCATCAGGGCTCATAGACTTCCTTTGTGGTTCTGTGTACAACATCAATTAAAGGTATGACGAATAGGCAAAGCTTGCAACGTCAACATAAGACATATAAACTTCTGGACGTCTAAAACAACAATAACACTGCGCAGGAAAAACGATGAATCAACCCGCTAGTGCCAAAGCACTTTTACCCTTACTGCTCTTTCTTTCGCTGTTTTTAGGTGTAGGTGTCTACTTTCAAGTGACTGGGGTCGACTATGCCTTTTATCAGCTTAATAGTCCCGTTGCTATTCTGCCCGCTATTATTTTAGCAGTACTACTCAGCAAGCAAGCCTTTGAAGAACGTATCAATACTTTCGTGGCGGGTGTCGGCGAGCGCAATATCGTCACCATGTGCATGATTTATTTATTAGCCGGAGCATTTTCTACGGTAGCAGCGGCGACCGGTGGCGTCGATGCCATGGTGGCCTTGGGTTTAAACGTGATTCCACCACAGTTTTTGCTGCTAGGCCTATTTATTATTGCCGCTGTGGTGTCTACCGCTATGGGTACCTCGATGGGCACCCTAGCTGCGCTAGCTCCAGTGGCTCTGGGCCTCGGTCAGGCTGCTGATATCGACTTAGCGTTATTAGCTGGAGTCTTGGTAAGCGGATCCATGTTCGGGGATAACTTGTCATTTATTTCAGACACGACTATCGCAGCTACACGTACCCAAGGCTGCGCCATGAGCGACAAGTTCAAAGCTAATCTAAAAATTGCTTTGCCAGCTGCTGCCATTACGCTGATTTGGCTTTTCACCTACGATACCGGTGCAGTCCCTCCGAAAATACCAGAGGCTAATCTCTGGCTGGCCTTGCCGTACTTTTTTATTATTGTGCTTGCCGTGCTCGGCTTAAATGTGTTTGCTGTGCTGACCCTGGGTATCATTTTAGCTGCTGCGTTCGGCATGGCCACGGTTGACTATCAATGGGTTGCCTTTAGCAAGGACATCTACCAAGGCTTTACCAGCATGCAAGAAATCTTCTTGCTGTCACTTCTTATTGGCGGCTTGAGTGCGCTGATCCGCCAGCAAGGTGGCCTACAATTTCTTGCGGATGCCGTAGGCACAGTTACCAAACGTTTGTTCAAGCACAAACAACAACGTGCGGCTTTTGGTGTGGCAGGCTTAACCGCGCTAACAAACTTTGCCGTGGCTAATAATACAGTCACCATTTTATTAAGTGGCGAAGTGAGTAAACGTCTGGCTGAAGAAGGCGATCTAGCACCACGACAAAGCGCGAGCTTACTGGATATTTTTGCCTGTGTAGTACAAGGTGCTTTGCCCTACGGCGCACAAGCCTTATTGATGGGGGCTAGTTTTGGTTTGTCGCCGTTAGAAGTGAGCTTGCATACCGGCTACTGCTTTATTTTAGGAGGGGTATCCTTGGCGATGATTATCTGGCGCAAACCCTTAGAGAGCCGCGCCAGTAGCACAGCAACTGCCTAGTTAGTACTAGGCAGTTCCATCACACCATCAATTTCAATCTGTACATTTTTGGGCAATGCCCGTACTCCAATCGCTGCGCGAGCGGGGTACGGCGCTTGGAAGAACTCAGCCATCACTTCATTCACCACAGCAAAATGACTTAAATCGGTTAAATAAATTTGTACTTTCACCATATCCTGCAGTTCACCACCGGCAGCTTCACAAACTGCAGCAAGGTTTTTGAACACTTGCACCGCTTGCTCACGAAAATCTTCGCTAATCACCGTCATGCTGCTCGGCACTAGTGGGATCTGGCCCGACAAATACACAGTGGTGCCAATTTTTACTGCTTGTGAGTAGGTACCAATTGCGGCTGGAGCATTATCGGTACTGATAATAACTTTCGACATAGTTGTTCCTAAAAGTAAGTTCTGTTAATTGGGGTAAGGACAGATAACTAAGGGGGTTATTTGCGCAGTCGCCACACGCGTTGCACATCGGGCATCTTTCGGATATGCCGCAACACGTTGGCTAGTTGAGTTCGATCTCGTACGGTAAGAGCGACATCAATATAGTAAATATTGGCATCGAGCTCTTCGGTTTTCAGGCCATGAATATTACAACCAGCAGCAGCAATAGCTGTCGTCAGTTTAGCTAAAACCCCTTGATGATTAATCACTTCTACCCGCACTTCAGTAATAAATTCACCGTCCGGGTTGGCCTCCCACTGCACGGGGAAGTAGCGCCCAGGCTCATCTTCAAAGCCGCGCACGTTTTTACATTCCCGCCGATGTACTACCAAGCCTTTACCTGGGCTGACGTGGGCAATAATCTCATCACCCGGTATCGGCCGACAACACTTCGCAAAGCTCATCAACAAGCCTTCAGCACCGCGAATAGCTAGCGTACTGCGTACTGGGCTGGCACTACCATCATCTTTGAGCTGTGCTAATTCACCCAATAGACGCTTGGCAATCGCAATCGACATCATATTGCCTAAACCGATTTCGCGCAGCAGTTGCTCTTTAGACTCTAACTTCACTTCGTGTAGCACACGGGTAAATTCAGCGTCACTTATTTCATCAAAGTTGACTGGGCCTAAGGCGGCACGTAACAGACGTTCGCCAAGATTTTCCGCTTCACGGAACTCTTGCCCCTTCAAATACTGACGGATTTTGGCCCGCGCCTTGCCAGTGACCACAAAGTTCAACCAAGCAATATTAGGGCGTGAGCCTGGTGCTGTTTTGATTTCGACGGTTTGCCCTGTTTCTAACGGCTTAGAAAGCGAGTGCACTTTGTGATTCACTTTGGCACCAATACAAGTGTTACCTATATCCGTGTGCACTGCGTAAGCAAAGTCTACCGGCGTTGCCCCTTGTGGCAACTCAATGATGCGCCCCTCGGGAGTAAACACATAAATTTCTTCTGGAAACAGCTCAGATTTAACGTTTTCGATAAACTCAAACGCATTCCCAGTACTTTGCTGCAACTCAAGTAAGCTCTGCATCCAGCGCCGTGCTCGAACCTGTGCCGTGGTGCCACTACTATCTTCGGTTTTATATAACCAATGCGCCGCCACACCGCGGTCTGCCATCAAGTTCATTTCTTCGGTACGAATTTGGACTTCGACCGGAATGCCATAAGGCCCCTTCAGCGAGGTGTGCAAGGATTGATAGCCGTTTGATTTCGGGATTGCAATGTAATCTTTAAAGCGGGTTTCAATGGGCTTGTAGAGATTGTGCAGGGCACCTAACACGCGATAGCAGGTATCAACCTCATCGACAATCACGCGAAATGCATAAATGTCCATGACCTGTTCAAAGCGCAATTCTTTGTGCAGCATCTTTTGGTAGATACTGTACAAATGCTTTTCGCGGCCCAATACTCGCGCTTTGATACCCACATCGTGTAAGCGTTTTTCGATTTCTTGCTGAACCCGTTCCACCAGCTCGCGGCGATTACCGCGAGCCATTTTCACCTGAGACTCAAGCAAGCGCGCTCGCCACGGATACAGCGCATGAAAACCAAGCAGCTCTAATTCATTTTTGATGTCATGAATACCTAAGCGATGCGCCAAGGGCGCATAAATTTCGAGGGTTTCACGGGCAATACGACGCCGTTTATCAGGACGTAAATGACCGATAGTACGCATGTTATGAGTGCGGTCTGCTAATTTAATCAGAATCACTCGAATATCATGCACCATCGCCATAATCATCTTGCGATAGTTTTCCGTTTGCAGCTCTTCTTTTGAATTAAACTGCAATTTATCTAGTTTAGACACGCCTTCAACCAGCTCGGCAACGGTGCTACCAAACTGTTCAGCCAAATCTTCTTGGGTAAAAGGCGTGTCTTCAATCACATCATGCAACAGCGCTGCCATGATGGTTTCGTGATCCAAGCGCATGTCGGCTAATAAGCTAGCCACAGCTACTGGATGGGTAATGTAAGGTTCGCCACTACTACGTTTTTGTGGCTTGTGCGCTTCTGCGGCTAATCGATAAGCCGCAGCAGTGCGCTCCACCTGCTCTGGTGGTAAGTACTCAGTCAGTTGTTGCCTGAGGCCTTCAAACAAATACACCCGATTTACTCAAGCCCACGAACTGCGTCAACGGCTGCCAATTCATCAGCTTCCATTTGCGCGGCTTCAGTGCGCTCGGCAGCATCTAGGCGACCTGCATCAATTTTACCAGACTCAATTTCACGCAACGCGATCACGGTTGCCTTTTCGTTGTTCTTCCAAGGTACCAATGAATCTTTACCTTGAGTCGCCAATTGACGAGCACGACGTGCTGCTACTAGCACTAAATCAAATCGGTTGCCAATGCGGTCAACTGCTTCTTCTACGGTTACGCGAGCCATGATTACTCCAACTATGTGCAAAACGGGTCAGGAATTATACGGATTTACCCGCCATTCGCCAAGAGATCTTTAAGTTTTGCGGCATGCCGCACTTGCTGTAATCCTACCTTAAGGCGCTGCGCAAACACAATATGCTCTAATTGAGCCAACGTTTGCGCAAATTTATCATTCACCAGTAGGTAGTCAAATTCATGGTAATGAGATAGCTCTGCTTGCGCTTTTGCCATCCGCCCACGAATAACTTCATCGCTATCTTGACCGCGGCCACGCAAGCGTTGCTCTAAGATCTCTAAGCTAGGCGGGATGATAAAAATAGATTGCGCATGGGGATGCGCCTCTCGCACTTGCCGTGCTCCTTGCCAATCGATATCAAGAAAGACATCAATGCCTTCCGCTAACGTCTGTTCAATGTAAACGCGTGAAGTGCCGTAATAATTACCAAACACATGGGCCCATTCATAAAATTCATCGTTAGCAATTTTTTCTTTAAACTCAGCCTCAGAAAGAAAATGATAGTGTTCACCGTCTACTTCACCCGGGCGTGGAGCTCGCGTTGTGCAAGACACAGAAACCTGCATACTATCGTGGCTATGGCGCTCTAGTAGCGCACGAATTAAACTAGATTTCCCGGCTCCACTAGGAGCAGCTAAGATAAATAAATTGCCGGTAGCTATGCTATTTGTTGTCATGAATGCTTACATTGAATGGCTTGCGAATAACGGCAAAGCATAGCATGTTGCATTAAAACGTGCGATACCTGATGCTGTACCTCATTCTAAAAACTATGATTGCCACCTTAGGTGGCGCAGGAGATGACCCATGACTGGCTGGATTATTATTATCATTGCAGTGTTGTTACTCGTTTGGGCGGTTAGCATCTATAACAACTTGGTGCGCTTGCGTAATCAATTTAAAAATGCCTTTGCGCAGATCGAAGTGCAGCTTAAACGCCGTTACGATCTCATCCCCAACTTAGTGGAAACAGCTAAGGCCTACATGAAGCACGAAGCCGATACACTCGAAGCCGTGATTCAGGCAAGAAACCAGGCTTTAGCTGCATTACCACAAGCCAAACAAGACCTCACCAACAATCAAGCCATGCAACAATTAGGTGGAGCCGAAGGCGCCCTAGGGAGTGCTTTGGGCCGGTTAAATGTGGTGATGGAGGCTTACCCTGATTTAAAAGCTAACCAAAACATGATGCAAGTGTCTGAAGAACTCACCAGCACCGAAAATCGGGTTGCCTTTGCACGGCAGGCATTCAACGATGCCGTGATGTCCTACAACACCTACAAACAATCCTTTCCACCGGTGGTCTTTGCCGGCTTTTTTGGTCATCGTGACGATGCCAGCTTACTTGAATTTGCCGATAGTAACGAGATTCAAGCTGCACCTAAAGTGTCCTTTTAATGTTAGTTGCGGATAAATTAGGTAAGCTACCATGGTGAATTTCTTTGCTCAGCAACAGCAGGCCAAGCGCAATACCAGCCTGCTGGTGCTGTTATTTTTTCTCGCCTTTATCTCAATCATTGGCATAGTAACAGCCGCCGTTGCGGTTTTTTCTGGCGCTGTGATCGTCAGTGACACCGCCCCCACCCAGATTTTTTGGCAACCGCTGATAATTACTATGGCCGTTGTTGCTGGAGGTATTTTGTTGGTCTGCCTAGTGAAATGGCTGCAGCTTCGTCCTGGCGGGCATGTGGTGGCTGAAAGCTTAGGTGGCATCCAACTCGCACCTGATAGCAGCGACCCACTAGAACGACGTGTTCTTAATGTGGTTGAAGAAATGGCTATCGCCGCCAACTTACCGGTACCAGCAGTCTATCTACTCCCCAACGAAGCCGGTATTAATGCCTTTGCCGCTGGCTACGAAACCAAAGATGCTGCCATCGGCCTTACTCGTGGTGCCGTTGAAACCTTTTCACGCGAACAGTTGCAAGCAGTGGTCGCCCACGAGTTCAGCCATATCCTTAATGGTGATATGCGGCTCAATATTCGCTTAATTGCCGCCCTAGCCGGTATTCTTTCGTTAACCCATTTGGGTTACATGCTGCTGCGTTCGTCGCGCTTTAGTTCGCGGCGCAACAATAAAAATGCACTACCTTTAGTGGGCGTGGCGCTGCTGGTAGTAGGCAGCATTGGGGTATTCTTCGGGCAGTTGATTAAAGCTGCCGTGAGTCGCCAGCGTGAATATTTAGCCGATGCTGCAGCGGTGCAATTTACCCGCAATCCCGAAGCGCTTGCCGGCGCCCTACAGCAAATTGGCGCGCGCCAGCATGGCAGTCGCGTGCACCATAGCAACGCCGACGAGGCCTCTCACTTATTTTTCGGCCAAGCACTCAGCTCTTGGTTTACTTTGATGGCAACGCATCCACCGCTAGCGCAACGCATCAAACGCCTTACTCCCCACTGGAACGGTAAGTATCCGAGCCCACAACAACACTTTAGCCAAACCCAACAGGCACGACAGCAGCAACAGCGCCCTAATGCGCTGGAGCAGTTAGCCAAGCTAGCCCTACCGGCGTTGTTATTGGAGCAAGCCCGCAGCCCACAGCAAGCGCCGCAACTTATTCGGGGGTTGCTAGAGGCTAACGTGATTGGCACAGTCAGCCCACTAGCTGAGCTTAGCGCTGCGCAGCAATTAGCCTTGGTTGAACTTGCGATTCCGGCGCTGCAGCTCGCCTCAACCAGTAGCCAACTGGATATTGTGAAAGATTTAGAGCACTTGGCCCAGCGCGTTGCCAACGGCGGTGATTTATTTCATTGGTGTCTGTATCAGTTACTTGCGCGGCACTTATTACCTGCTAGCAAATTCAAGCATACCCTTGCGAATGACCAAGCTTTTGATATTACGGTAGCTGCCTTAACCGCAGCAGAGCAGCAGCAAGCCATCGATTTTACGCAACTTGAACGGGCTCTTAATACCTGCAAGAGTTGGTCACCGCAGGCTAAGCAAACCTTAGTACAACGTTGGTACGAAACCATTCATGCTGATGCCAAAGTCTCCGCAGTAGAGCACAAACTCATCGCCACTCTATGCGCATGTATCGGCGCTCCCTTGCCTGATCTCGAGCCTGATCTCGAGCCAGAATGATAGCTATAAAAAAACCCCGCTACACCGGTCAGGTAAAGCGGGGTTTTTTGCTTATTTTCGATTACCGGTTATTCCCAGAAGAAGGCCTTCCGCGGCGCTGCTTTAGGAACCAACTGATGCATGGTTTCGGCATCGTACAAGCGGCCATTCACCATGGTATGAGTCACGCGATCCGTCACCCTAATATCCTGTAACGGGTCGCCATCAATGACGATGATGTCCGCCAATTTGCCCTGCTCTAGCGAACCTAGGTAGTTGGCCATGCCAAACTCTTTGGCCGGATTAATGGTGGCGGTAGCTAACGCCTGCAAAGGCGTCATACCGCCTTGTGCCATCATCCAAATTTCCCAATGTTGCGCTAGACCTTCGCGCTGACCATGGGCGCCAGCAACCACATCCACGCCCAAATCTTGTAGCTGCTTAGCTACATCAGCGTTATTAAAGTGATTGTAGTGATTATGCGGGGCTTTTTCGCGTCGCACCGAGCTGACCAGAGCCGGCTGCGGCACAAACTTAGCCAACTTGGGATGACGCCAAACGTCGGTTTCTGCATACCAATAGTTCTCACCCCAAATACCACCGTACGCCACCCCTAAGGTAGGCGTATAGTTCACTTCGGTTTGGCTCCAGAACTGTTTGATATCATCATAGACTTTAGCAATCGGAATAGAATGCTCAACGGTGGTATGCCCATCGGCAATCATGCTCAGGTTATGCTGCAATAAGGAGCCACCTTCTGGCACCACCATCATCTCTAGTTCGCGGCCTGCTTGAATAATCTGTTGACGCTGATTTCGACGGGGCTGGTTGTAGCTTTTTACTGAAAACGCCCCGACTTTTTTCAAGCGCTCAAGATGAAACTTAGCATCATCCAAGTTGTCCACGTGAGCCGTGTACCCAGGGCCATTGGCTCCGTACAAAATCGTCCCGGTTGAGAAGGTTCGTGGCGCCGCAATCAAGCCCGCTTTCTGTAACTCGCTCGCCGCAAAAATCTCACTGGTATCATTAGAAGGGTCATGAATTGAAGTCACCCCAAATGCCAACGTGGCATAAGTTTTCCAGTTTTGTTC
This sequence comes from Idiomarina loihiensis, assembly GCF_024584785.1. Lineage (GTDB taxonomy): Bacteria > Pseudomonadota > Gammaproteobacteria > Enterobacterales > Alteromonadaceae > Pseudidiomarina > Pseudidiomarina fusca. The sequence continues at coordinate 2,770,101 of NZ_CP074112.1, read as the reverse complement.
GGGAATGATCTCGTTGTCGCCTTGCGGCCCGTGTGCGTGTCCATCAAATAGCCCAGGCATGACCGTTTTGCCCTTTGTATCTATGATAGTGGCACCCGCTGGCACTTGCACATCAGCACTAGGCCCCACCGCGACAATTTTATTGCCAGTGACAACAACGGTGCCATTCTCAATCACTTTATCACCGGCCATGGTGATCACTTGCCCACCGACAAAAGCGACGGTGTCGTCATGAATGGCAGCATCGGCAACAAAGCTAATGTCTAAACCGTTAGCGACTTGCTCGAACCCGCTGACATCATCGATGCCAAACAAGCCAGCAACCGAGGCATGGTAAAGCTCTGGCCCTAACGACCAGTAAAGCGCCCCACCATCACCAGCCCAAGAAATATTCTCGCCCGCTCGTACCGATAACTGCTCGACCGGGAACTGTTTATCGTTGGGGCCAATTTTAATCGCCGCGCCACGCTCCACAAACGGCGTCACAAAAACCTTAAAGCGTTCAGCAAAGGCTAAATGCTGACCATCAGGTGACACTCTAAATTCAGTAGCATGCTCGGCGGTGTAGAGCGTGCGTTGCTCTTTGGTGGTTAAGTCCACACTGATAAGCGCTGGGCTGCCACTATAAGCCATTAGATACAAGCGATCGCTACGAGCGCCAAATTGCGGTGAACTGCCATTTTTACTCACCAACTGCGGCTGCGCTTGAGCGTCGTTCAAAGATACATGATACACCCCAGGATTTAAGCCATAGGTGTCTGGTGTGATATAGCCACCGCGTAACTTGCGATACACCACAGCTTGCCCATCTGGGCTAAACACGGGTTCGACAAATTTACCGGTACCCGTAGGTAACACAGCTTCCTTGCCTGAGCGTAAGTCACGGACAATCAACTGCCCCTGTTGCTGGTCATCCCAAGTGGCATAAACCAGTTTACTACCGTCACGCGAGTAGCTTGGATACAGCTCCCACGCACCCTCGCGATCCGTGAGTCGCTTCGGCTCGCCATTGGGTAGGTTGCGCACATAGAGTTTACCTAAAGCTTCGTACACAACCTGCTTGGCATTAGGGGCCACTTGCACCATCCGTAGCATTTTTACCCGGAACTGATCCTGGTCGATGTTTTGTTCAAAGCGCAGGGCATTCTGGACTTTCTTGGTGGTTTCAACACTAAAAGGAACAACTCGAGTGCTACGGCTGGCAACATCAAGCTGCATGATTTTGCCGTCCGCCCAGAAGACTATTTTGTTACCGTCTGGGCTCCAATCCATGGTGGGATAAACCCCATGAATGGCCCAAGTTTCTTGCATGTCCCGATCCAACTGACTGTACAAACGAGTCTGTTCGCCTGAGCGTAAGTCATACAAATACAACACGCTATTAAAGTCTTCGCGCTTAATGTAAGCCAAGTAGTTACCATCTGGCGATGGCGTAGGTCGAATAGCCCCACCAGCACCGCCCAGAATCACTTCAATAGCGCCCGTTTCACGGTCATAACGTTTAATTTTATAAATGCCTTCCAACGAGTCTTTGCTGTAGTGGAAAGTTTTACCGGGCGTATCATCTTGGGAGAAATAAATATATCGGCCATCCGGCGAAAATGCTGGTTCACCGAGATCTTTTTGATCGTTCGGGCGCTCAGTTAGCATCACGCCCGAACCACCAGAGCGGTGGTACATCCAAACTTCGCCGGCACCGAGCGAGCGGCTTGCGGTAAAGTGCTTACGCGCCACAATAAACTCCCCATCAGGGCTCCAGGCCGGGCTGTTGAGCAAGCGAAAGGTTTCATCGGTGACTTGTCGAGGATTGCTACCATCAGCATTCATCACCCAAATGTTGTCACCACCATCGGCATCAGACGTAAAAGCAATGTAGTTGCCATCTGGCGAATACACCGGCTGCATATGCCAAGCAATACCGCCTATTAATAGCTCTGCATCACCGCCAGTTGCTGGAATTCGGTAAATATCACCAAGCATATCGAACAGGATATACTTGCCATCAGGGCTCATATCAACGTTCATCCAAGTACCTTCGGTGGTCTTGATCTGGATGTCTTTAAATTCACCTTGCGGATTGCTTACATCCCAGCCCTGCTCAGTTTGCGCCTGCGCAGAGAAAGATAAAGCCACGCTAACGGCAAGGGCCAGCGTTGATAATGTTTTCATAGATAAGCACCTTTGTTGTTCGTCCAATGCCGCTTGATGACAAGCAGCTCAGGTTATAGTTATTCGTTCAGGCCACACAACTCAAGCGAACTGAGCTCAACGGACTGTTTTTCAAGACCACCATGAGCTTTACAGGGCGACCAAGTAATACACATAGGCCAGCGCAAAACCAATCAAATACAATAACCCCAGCCAAGCATAAAGTCGCATTGCCAAGGATAAAGGTTTGCGTTGCGCTAACTTAAAGTTGAGCCAAGCAAAAAATGGCGTGGTTAGAAATGCCAACGTCATGGCAAAGGTTAGCATCGGGCCGAGCGCACTTTTAAAGTAAAGAATCACCAACATCCCAGCTATGGATTGGCCTACAATCCAAACGGTGAGTGATTCGCCAACGGTGGTCTCTTTGTTGCTCGGCGAGGCTGGCACCATGATACGAAAACTCTCACGCAGGGTACGGGCATAGCCATCGAGAACCGCTAGGGTGGTACCAAACATACACAGGAAGGCAATAGCTCCTACCAAGTATTCCGACCACTTGCCAATCGTTGCCCCGTACAAGCTAACAAACTGAGCAGCGAATTGGCTGCCGGCCATGGCAATAGGTTGAGCAGTGCCATATTGCACTAAGGCTCCCAACGCTAGGAACAAAAGCGCCAGCAAAGCCGTCACCCAATAGCCCAGGTTAAAATCAAATAAGCCGTGCTTGAGGGTTACCTGAGTCAGTTTTTGTTTGCTGCGCAGCCATAATGAATTAATCGCCGACAGCTCAATAGGGACCGGCATCCAACCCATCATGGCTACTAAAAAAGCGATCGCCGCCAGGCTCCAGGGTGATGGCGCCACAAAGTCCGCAGGGGGCGGAGTGGCATTCACCAAGGCAATCATGACCGCAACCAGCGTAGCAAGACTCAAAATCGCCATGATCCATTTGGCGATGCGATCCAGCGCTCGGTACTGGCTACCCAATAAAATCAGCCAACTGTTGACTAGAATCAACCAACACAAAACCGGCACCGATAAACTTGGAATAAATAACTGCAACAAGGTCGCAGTAAGTAACAACACCCCAGCGGTATTCACCACCGCCGCGATAACATTAAGCAGCGTAAAGGCCCATAAATACCATGGCCCTTGCCGATAATAGCCGCTGATCAGGCTTTCGTTGTGTTGCAAGGTATAAGACACAGCAAAACGGAAAAACGGATATTTAAGTACATTAACCAGCAAAATCACCCACCACAGCTGCCAACCAAACAAAGCCCCCGCCTGGGTTGAAGCAACTAAATGCGAAGCCCCAACTGCGGCGGCGGCCAAGATAACTCCTGGGCCTAGCGCCCGTAACCGTGATGATTGTGTGATCTGCGTCATGATAGGTATCTTATTATTATGCTAATGACTAGGGAGAATGACTGATAAGGATATTACCACCAATTGGCCGAGCCTCAAGTTTGCTTCGTTGCAGCCATCTCCTAACTCACTTTTTATTGGCATGACAGATCTGCTACCAACAGCTATACGTACTTATGGGCAATTAAACCTGTTTAGGAGAGGCTCCATGAAAAAGCTTTCAGCAATCTTATTGCCCTTAGCGTTGTTAGCAGGTGTCAATTCGACTGCACTGGCACAAGATAGCCAAGCAGCATTAGTACCTTTGCCATCCTTAGATGATTTCACCAAAGGTCAAGATGGCTGGGCCATTGGCTTAGGTGCTGGAGTTGAATACGAGTCAGCATACGAGGGCTCAGATGAATTTGGTTTAGAAGTGGACCCAGCAGGGGCCGTGCAATGGCGCCGTGGAAATGATATTTTCTACTTTGCGGGTGAAGCCATCGGTTGGCGCGGCTTACGTGCTGACACTTGGCTATTTGAAGCAACCATTGGTTTTGATGAAGGTCGTGAAGAAGCTGATTCTGACAAAGGCTACCTCAATGGCCTAGGCGATTCTGATGAAGGCGCTGAATTTGTGCTACAAGCACGCCGCGCCTTTGATGCCGATTGGCGTTACTGGTTAGACGGCCGTGTGATTGCCAGCGAAGATGGTAACCTAGGTATTTTTGGCGTAGGTACTCGCTTTGGTGATCAGCGAGACGGTACCGGAAATGAGTTGTCGCTAGTAGCCGTGTACCAAGATAGCGATCGCGCCAACCAAGATTTTGGTATCAACGCCGCACAAGCGGCTGCTTCTGGGTTAGCTCAAGCATCCTACAGTAGCGGTATGCGCTCAATCGGCTTACACTACAATTATCGTACTTATATCAACGAAAACTGGTTAGTCTTTGTTGAGGGGCTGTACGAACACTATGTTGGTGACATCAAAGACAGCCCAATCACTCGCAACGACTACGAAGCTGAGCTAGGCGTAGGTTTTATCTACATTTTCTAGTTCTCACACAAGTATTTGCTCATTTAGACGCAGCACTGTGATGTGCTGCGTTGTCTGTCTTAACAGGAGTTACCATGTCTTTAGATTTATCCCCGTTATTGCAACCCTTCAGTTGTAAAAGCTTAACCTTACGTAACCGCGTTGCAATGGCTCCCATGACCCGTAGTTTCGCACCGAACAATATCCCCAACCAAGCCATCGCAGACTATTATCAGCGTCGCGCAGCAGGCGAAATTGGCTTGATCATCACCGAAGGTGTCGAAATCAATCATGCTGGTGCCAGTGGCTTCCCTAATGTGCCGCAGTTGTTCGGCGATGCCGCGCTAGCAGGCTGGAAACAAGTGGTAGATGCGGTGCATGCGGCTGGTGGCCAAATCATTCCGCAATTATGGCATGTGGGTGCGGTTCGTAAACCTGAGCACGAAGGTGCGGCTCCGGCTTACAGCCCTTCTGGGTTATTTGCGCCAAGCAAACCTAGCGGCGTAGCTATGACTAAAAGCGATATTAAAGCTGCCATCGAAGCCTTTGCTGAAGCCGCTCGCAATGCCAAAGCAGTGGGTTTTGACGGGGTTGAAATTCATGGTGCGCATGGCTATTTGATTGACCAATTTTTATGGGAAGGCACCAACATTCGTGATGACGAATACGGTGGTTCGCTAGCGAATCGCGCTCGCTTCGCCGTCGAAGTCGTACAAGCGGTACGGGCTGCCGTTGGCGAAGATTTTGCTATTGTGTTTCGGTTCTCGCAATGGAAGCAACAAGCCTATGAGGCAAAATTAGCGGAGTCGCCAGAGCAATTAAAACAATTATTGGATCTTTTAGTAGCAGCTGGCGTGGATATTTTTCACGCATCAACCCGCCGTTTTTGGGAGCCGGAATTCGCTGGATCCGATCTAAACCTGGCTGGCTGGACGCAAAAACTGAGCGGTAAGCCTACCATTTCGGTGGGTAGCGTCGGCCTCACTGAAGATTTCATCAGCGGCACCTTTGCCTCTGATAAGCCGGCGGTAGAAAAGTCTGGTATTGACGAGCTGGTAAGACGCATGGGCAACCAAGAATTTGATCTGATTGCGGTCGGCCGGGCTTTACTGCAAGACTCTCAGTGGTTGGTCAAAATGCGCACCGGCAGAGCTGACGAAGTGGCAGCATTTAATAAAGCAGCGCTGCAAACTTTAGACTAATACCCAGCATAAACCTTCGTCTAAAGAGTGAAGTAAAGCATGGCAAAGCATCGAGTGGGATTAATGTGGTTTGAGCACGATTTACGAGTGCAAGATCATTCGTTGCTGCGCCTAGCTGCAACTGAAACAGACCAGCTGATATGCGTCTACTGCGTTAACCCTAAGTGGTTTAGTCCAAATCGTTATGGCTTACGCAGTATGGGCCAGCATCGTTGGCAGTTTTTACAGCAGAGTTTACGACAGCTACACCAACAGTTAGCACCTCTGGGCCAGCAACTGTTGGTAAGTTATCGTCCACCGCTAGAAACCATCGCCCGCCTGATTAGTCAATGTGGGGTTGATGTGCTGTACCGTAGTGAGCAGGCGGGCTATTACGAGCAGCAATATTGGGATATTGTGCGCCAGCGCTATCCGTTTTTGGATTATGTACAAGAGCATACTCACTCGCTGTTTGAACAAGCTCAGCTAGCGTCTTTGCTGCAGCCCTTTCCTAGCAGTTTTTCTAAATTTAGAAAGGCACTTGAACAAGGCGCGGCTGGTAACCGCCTCATTGATGCTATTGCTACGCCCTTGGCGGCGCCAGCAAGCTTACCACCGCCACCAGCACAGCTGGCTAAACTAGCTGCTAGTTTAGCGCCCTATACGGACTTGCAGCTGCCAACCACGCCGGCGGATACGGCTTTATTTGAAGGCGGTTGCGAAGCTGGCCTGACACATCTTCAAGCTTACTTTGCCGCTGCTCATGCGCAAACTTACAAGCAAACTCGCAATAGCTTAGATGAGTTTAGCCATTCCACCAAATTTTCACCTTGGTTAGCCAACGGCTCGCTCTCACCACGTCAAATATTAGCCCAGTTGCGGCTTCATGAAGCTCAGCAAGGTGCCAACGATAATACTTATTGGATCTTATTTGAGCTGCTGTGGCGCGAGTATTTTTACTGGTATGCACGCCATTATCAGCAGCGCTTGTTTGCTTTTGCCGGGATCAGCCAACGGCCATCGCGCACCAGTTTTTACGCCGGTAGATTTCAAAAATGGTGCCAGGGCAACACCCCTTTTCCGATTGTGAACGCTTGCATGAAGCAGCTTAATGCAACCGGTTACATGTCCAATCGCGGACGCCAGTTGGTGGCTAGTTGTCTCGTACACGAGCTCGGATTGGACTGGCGCTACGGGGCTGCTTATTTTGAACAACAACTGGTGGATTATGAGGTGGCTGCCAATTGGGGTAATTGGCAATATCTAGCCGGAGTTGGCGCGGACCCTCGTGGCCATCGCTGGTTCGATTTAGCCAAGCAAACCGCCCAGTACGACCCGCAGCAAGAGTTCATCAAACGTTGGCAAGGCGACCAGTTTGACCACCAGCTAGATCATGTCGATGCGGCCGATTGGCCGCTGTCCTAGTTACTTGCTTAATGCTGCTGCAACCAAGGGTACAGTTGCTGGTGTAAGGGTTGGTCCATCATCATCATCACAAAATGATTGCGCTCAGCTACTTCGGTCACCTGAATCGAATCTGACTGCAAAGGCGCAAAATAAGAATAAGGCGCAACCTTGTCGTGCTCACTGGCCAGAATCAAGGTAGGTACCTTTATCGCTGGCAACAGCTGTAGCAGATCTAACTGTTCAGGCTGCAACTGTTTATGCGCTAGCGCACTGTGAACGCCTTCTTTGATGGCTTCTTCAGTGACTATTTTACTGCTGCGTGCATGGGTTTTCTGGCTTACTTGCCAGGCAGCTTCAGCAAAATCACGCATAGGTGCAAACAACAGCATACCGCTAATATCATCACGGCGGCTTGCCACATGTGCGGCAGCCACTGCCCCCATAGAAAAACCAGTCAAATAGAGCGGGTGTGGGCGTTCTCGTGCTGGCAGCGAGTTAATCAGGGTATCAATGATGTCGGCGTCTAGCACGCCAAACCCTGGCTCGTCATGCGATGAGGCACCATGCCCTTGCAGATCAGGTATCACTACGTGAAAGCCGAGAAAACGATAGTAGTCTGCCAATAGGTACATGGTTTCTTTGCTGCCACCAAAACCATGCAGCAAGATCATAGTACCGCGACGAGCTTCTGGTATTTGCTCACGGTCTAGCTCTAGCTGATAGTTCACGGTTCGATCGGTAAAAGCCATGGTAAAGTCCCAAGAGCTTTTGTTGGTCTCAGTCTTAGGTGGTGCATACAGATAGCCCGTGCAGCCGCCTAAGTGTGGCATGCAGAACTGCCGCGATTCCATGCCCGCTTCGGCAATCACTTCAGGCATAGTAGTGGGCATACCAATAGGCTCTGCGCGTTGCAGTAATTGATATTCTACGTAGCTAGAACACCCCGATAACAAGGTTCCCATTAAGATAAATACAGCACTCGCCACGGTGAATTTACGCAACATCCAGAGCCCCTGATTCAATCGATTATTCAATAAGTAAGGCTCTGGATAATACCACTAATAAAGTTAACGGCAACGCTATTGCGCCAGAGCCTGCTCTAAATCCGCCAAAATGTCATCGATATGCTCAATCCCTACACACAGACGAATCGCTTCGGGCTTAACCCCAACCTTGGCTTGCTCTTCAACGCTTAACTGGCGATGGGTCGTTGATGCGGGATGACAAGCAAGTGACTTAGTATCACCGATGTTGACCAAGCGCTTGAACAATTTCAGGCTATCGTAAAAACGTACTCCTGCGGCATACCCGCCGGCCACGCCAAACGTTAGCAGACTTGCTGGTAAGCCACCTTGAATGAGGCGTTGCGCTAGTGGGTAATGCGGATGCTCTGAGCTGCCGGCATAATTGACCCAAGCCACCTGTGGATGTTGTTGTAAAAACGCCACCACTTTTGCCGCATTGTCACAATGACGCTGCATGCGCAGCTCTAACGTTTCTAATCCTTGTAGAATCAAAAACGCATTAAAGGGTGACAAAGCTGCACCTGTGTTACGCAGAGCTACGGTCCGTACCCGTGCGATAAATGCAGCCGGACCAAACGCCTCGGTGTACACCACCCCATGATAAGCAGGTTCTGGCTGACTGAACTGCGGAAACTTTGGCGCTGCCGCCAACCAATCAAAGGTGCCTCCATCAACAATAGCGCCAGCAATAGTAGTGCCATGACCGCCGATGTATTTGGTGAGTGAGTGCACCACAATATGCGCACCTAACTCAATAGGTTTACACAGGATTGGTGTGGCCACCGTATTATCAACCACCAACGGAATGCCATGCTCATTAGCCACCGCCGCTAACGCTGGAATATCTGCGATATTGCCGGCAGGGTTACCAATACTTTCACAGTAAATGGCCTTAGTATTAGCATCCACTAACGCCGCGACGTCAGCAGCTTGATCACTTGCTGCAAAGCGCACTTCAATACCCAACGCCGGCAATTGATGCGCAAACAAGGTATAGGTTCCACCATACACTTGCGGGGTGGTCACAATATTATCCCCCTGCTTAGCTAACGTAATTAAGGCATAGTGAATAGCCGCCATCCCTGAAGCCACCGCTAAGCTAGCGACACCGTCTTCAAGTGCAGCCAAGCGCTGCTCCAACACATCCGTCGTCGGATTCATAATGCGCGTATAAATATTGCCGGGTACGGCTAAATCAAATAAATCGGCACCGTGCTGTGCATCATCAAAAGCAAAAGCGGCGGTTTGATACAGGGGCACGGCCACCGCTTTGGTGGTTGGGTCGGCAGAAAAGCCGTGATGCAAAGCAAGGGTAGCTGGATGCTGAGTCGTCGTCATGGCAAACCTCAATTATAGACATTTAAATTTCTAGATGTTTAGACGTCCATAATAATTGGATTTTACCAACACGCAAGTCTTTTTTATAAGCGCTTTAGCAATTCTAAAATATCGCTATGCACGCCAGCGGCGGTTACTTCGGCACCGGCTCCGGGGCCCTGAATAATTAACGGATTATGCCAATACTGACGACTCCGAATCATAAAGTTTGCATTGCCTGGGGGTAACTGCGCATAGCTTGACGTAGCCGCAATAGGCTGCAACGAAGCCGCTGCTTGTACCTGCCCTTGCTCGTTCAAAGCCACGCTACCTAAGTAGCAGAATTGTGTGGCCTCTGGGTAATGCTCAAGCCGCCAGCGTTCGAAGGTATCATCGAGTATATGGCGCTGCTGCCAAAATTCCTTTAATGACAGTTGTCGCAGCGGCGGTGGTACCAGATTATGCACCTCGATATCCGCTAATTTCAGTTGCCAGCCGGCTTCACGCGCTAAGATGAGTAGTTTGCGCGCCACATCCATCCCCGACAGATCTAAGCGCGGGTCAGGTTCGGTGAGGCCTTGCGTGGCGGCTTGCTGAAGCCAATCGCTGAGCTTATCGCCAGGCCGGTACTGCTGAAACACCCAACTTAGCGAACCTGAAAAATTACCTTCCATCGCTTTTAGCTCATCATGGCAAGCCAAGCGTTCATTAATTGCTTTTTGAATGGGTAAACCGGCGCCCACTGTAGTGTTGTAAAGCCAATGGCGCTGATAGCGCTGAAGCTGCTTGATCACTTCTCGATAATAATCAGGGTGACTTGAGCCGGCGTATTTGTTGGCGCTAATAAGATGAGCACCAGCCGCAATCCAAGCAGGATAGGCCCTACTGATAGCTTTACTTGCGGTTAGATCTAACACTACAACCTGCTGCTCTTGCTGCTGCAACTGCAAGATATGCGCCCGCACTTGGTCCGCTGGATGACCCTGATAAGGGTGCTGATACTGCCCCTGAGAAATATCGCTGTGAGCAACTAGCGCTAACGGCTGCGATAAACGCAAGCCTTGGGTATTCGCCACTGCGCTCACGTAGGCAACTGCTGGCAGATGTGGAGCAAACTGCTGCAGCCAAGTTTGACCAATATTGCCACAGCCAACAACAATAATGGCTAGCATGATGCCTCCGCTAGGGCTTGCTGTAAAAACTGCCGCAGTAACTCAGCGTAGCGCTCGGTATCTTTGATAAAGCCATCGTGGCCATAACTTGAAGGCGTGATCCAACATCCCTGACAGTCGGGCAATTGCTCAGCAAATTCATGCAATACCGCCGGTGGTACCAGCTGATCACTGTCAAAACCCAGCAATAAAGTAGCTGCAGTGATACTGGCAGGATCAATTCGATAGTTATCTAACGCCGGCCCAAAAACTTCAAACAATTGCTGCGTACGAGGCAACGAGCGGGTTACCGTACGCAGTCCACGGCTTTCGATATAAGCCACCGCTGCTTGCGGATCCGGGTAAAACTGGTCCATGGCATCAGCACTACGATAGCTGAGCATCGCTAAGGCTCGAGCGAGCTGTGCTCCGCGTGCTGGCACGCCAGCGACATTTCCTAGGCGGACCAATTCACGCTGAATATGTCTTAACATCACGGCCTGTGCGGTAGGGCGATGAGCCGCACCTATGATGGCCAAGTGTGGTACCGGCAATAGAGCTTGGCGATGAATTTCCAGCCCAACTAGACCGCCGTAAGAGCCACCCACAATTGCCGCTAGTTCAGTGACTCCAAGTTGTTGCAAAGCACTGGCACAAAGTTCTGCTTGCGCCGCAATCGAGGTCGGTGCCTCGGCTATGCTAGAGTCACCATTGCCACCACCATAATCCAAGGTAAAAACACGCCAGCGATGGCTCTCAATGGCTGCAGCTAACCCTTGCCACCAACCATCACCCGCTGCGGTAATAGCATCACGGGTAGCGGAAATCCCGCCCAAAATAAGCAGCGCAGGCGCCGTGCTAGCACCGTATTCGTTAACGTAGAGTACCCCGTTTGGTAACTGACACTGGTGAGTTATGGCGACAGGCCATGGTGTGGATAACATACAAAGGTCCTTCAACTGCGATCAGGTAAACACCCATTGCGGGCTACTTTAACGCGGTTTTGGACCTTTATCAATATAGACGTTTAGACATCCATAAATTATTTGAGTAATTGTAGCAGTAACCGCACTTTCATCAGCTTTAGTCGAGTATCCTCACTCCAAGGCATACTGAAAGATAACCCTGTTTCTATCCACTTCTCAAAGGATCGGCGAGGTGAAATAGCCAGCTCACCTTGTTGCTCGTGCGGCTTATCAGGCCGCCCACCCCACGAAATCTGATAGGTTTCACAACCCCGCAACAGGTATAATTGAAACCCCTGCTGGCTCTGTGGTAACGCATTAAGCGCGGCAACGCCAGCCACTTCGCTTAATTCAATAGCTGGCAACGCACCGAGCAAGTTATCCGTTTGCCACAGCATTTCTTTACTGTTTAAAAGCTTCGCTTGCACCTGTTTGAAAGCATGAGGTTCTAGTTTAAGAGTACCTGCTGTGAATTGCTCGTTAGCATGCACCAACAGCACCCCTTGTAGCTTAAACTCATTCATTAACCACGCACTTAGCTGCGGCCAAACATCGCTGAAGCTCTCCGCACTATTGATTCGCACTTGGAGTTTATTCAACTGCTCTTGCATGCGGGCATGTAGATTCACGCGTTTACGCGCAGCAAACTCGCGCAACATAAGATTAAATTGGGCGATCACTTCCCATAAATGTTGCATCACAGGTAAAGGTATTGCCTTAGCTTCAGCATCATGAATAGAAAGTAATGCAGATAGCTCGTTACGCCCAATAATGGACCAGCTCACGGAGCTCATGACGCCCATATTGCGCATGTATTGAATATGAATCGGCGAGACACTGCGCAAATGGCTGTGAGTAAGGTCTGGGGTGAAATGCCCCATCACGGCAGCGGTTGGCGCACTGGCGTCGTAAATTGCCCGCCACGGTGTTTTCAAATACAAATTCCGAGCAATCTGCGGGATATCACTGGCCGGAAACCTTAAGCCGAGGTAACTCCCCATGCCCTCACGTTGGCAACACTCGGCAATGACTTCACCATCGCCCGAAGGTAGAAACTCGTAATACATCACCCGCTCAAAACCAGTCAGTTCGGCGATATAATCAACCAACTGCTGGCGAACTGAATTGAGCACAGCATCACTATCTATACTAGGTGGCAACACTTTGATTGCTGACTGCAAGCGCACGTGCGGCAAACTAGGGACCAATTCGATGGCCATATGTTGCTCATCAACTGCATTCAAAATAACGTCTAAACGGCTGTTAATCCCCTGTAGCTCATTCTCATAAAACTGCGTTGTGCCGTTAAAATTTTGGATCAGCCCTTCTAAAATTTCTGGTACCAAATGGCCCACCGAATGCTCATCAAAACCACTAATAAAATCGCTAATATTGGTTGATAAATGAGTGATCTGAATAGTCTTTTTGTTCGCAATCAGCAAGGCACCATAACTTTGAATGGCGCCACTCAAGTGCAGTTGTTCTTGCTCACAGGCTTGAATAAATCCACCGCTAGTTACCACTTATTTGCTTCCTTTCAATAGCTTCACAAAGTCATCCGCACTCATTGGCTTTGCCAATAAATAGCCTTGAGCATAGTCACAACCATAAGTCGCTAACCAATCTAATTGCTCTTTAGTTTCAACACCTTCAGCTACGGTACGAATATCTAAGGCCTGGGCCATCGCTAAAATAGCCTTAGCAATAGCTTCATCGTTGGCTTCTTGCGCTAACCCATCCACAAAGCTCTTATCGATTTTCAACTCGGCGAGGGGCAGCCGCTTCAAATAACTCATCGACGAATAACCCGTGCCAAAATCATCAATACTGAGCTGAATACCCGCATTGCGTAAGCGTTCAATATTGCCTAACTCAGAATTCCGTTGCGATACCAAAGTACGCTCGGTTAACTCAATCTGAATCATCAGCGAGTGCACTTTATATTGCTCCAACAAACGTAAAATCAGGTCAACATAACCCTCATGCTGAAAGCTCTTGGGCGACACATTTAAGGCCATCGCCGGATAATCAATACCTTGCTGCTGCCATTTGGCTAGTTGTCGAATCAGCTCGCTGGCTACATAAAAATCCACATCGACAATTAAATTACTTTGTTCCGCTACGGCAATAAAATCAGCTGGGCTAACTTGTCCTAACTCGTCATGATGCCAGCGCAATAAAGCTTCAGCGCCGACAATAAGATTAGGCTCAGCCACTTTAAATTTAGGCTGATAGGCCAGATACAAATCACCACGACGTAAGGCTTCGCGTAATTTGTTCTCAACATCGGCGTGGCGTAACAGCTGGGATTGCAACTCTTCTTTATACAATTCGTAGCGATTTCGACCGTTATCCTTGGCACGGTACATCGCAGTATCGGCTGCCTTGATCAAGGTGGTGGTATCCACGCCATCATCCGGATAGAGAGCGATGCCAATACTGCCGCTCATGTAATGGCGATGCCGTTGAATCACAAACGGCTGGCTTAATACCTCCAAGGCTTGCCGCGCTACGCGTTCGGCCGCACCCAAAGTGGCATCACCTAGCACAATGGTAAATTCGTCACCGCCTAAACGAGCGACTGTATCCACTTCTCGCACAACTGCCTTTAAGCGCTCTGCAGCCTGAATTAATAACTCATCACCGGCATCATGGCCGAGCGTATCGTTGAGGTTCTTGAAGTTATCCAGATCGATGAACAATAACGCCACTGCTGATTTATCTCGCTTGGCCACATCAATAGCATGACCCAAGCGGTCTTGTAACAAGGTTCGATTAGGTAAGGCGGTCAGACTATCGTGGGTGGCTAAATACTCAGCTTTGCGCTGCGACTCTTTTAAGTTAGAAATATCAGCAAACACTGCAACGTAAGCAGATCTGTCTAATTCTGGTGACTGGATTCTATTGATGGTTAACCACACCGCAACACTGCTAGCTGCCTCATCACCCTGCTGCATTAATGAGACTTCACCTTGCCAAAAGCCGGTTTGGCTGAGTTCCGTGGTTATCCTTTGTACTGCCTTTTCGGCATCACGTTCGCAATACACCAAGTTCCAAAAACAACTCTCTAGCGCATCAGCTTCAACTAATTGAGTTAAATGCTCAAACGCAGAGTTAACGGTCTGAATCAGCCCCTGTTGATCCATCACTACAATCGCTTCGCCCGCTTGTTCGTAAACTCGTGCGGCGATTTGTAATTGCTGCTCCGCTTTCTTGCGCAGCGTAATATCCTCAGCCTCGATTAAAATGGCATAGGCTTTGCCCTGCTCGTTCAACAACGCTTGATGCACGGTGCGATACACCTGCTGACCTTGCTGATTGTTTAAGTGATGTTCATGAGTAACCGACTTCAACGAGCGCACCGTACGCAAATCACACTCAAGCATAGAGGCGGCAAAATCGTGAGGAAACAAATCAAAGTCTGTTCGTCCTAATACGTCGTCTGCGGTTAGGTTAAACATGCTTTCAAAGCTTGGGTTAATCAGTGAGTACTCGCCGTTAAGGGATTTCAACGCCAATATCATGGTGGTATTTTCCATGATCTGCGCTAACTGATGTTGCGATGCCTGTAACTGCTCCTGAGTGCGAGTGATTTCGGTGACATCAATCAAGGTCACTAGCACCGCATACACGTCACCACGTCGATTAAGCCCTGGCGTGACTGTCACTTGTACCACCTCTTGCTGGCCTCGCACCACATGCTGGGCCGTATCACCCTCAGAGTAGGCTTGCTCAAACAACTTAATGGCGTCGTTCTGAATAAAATGAGGCAGCTTTAGCTTAGCAAAATCACGGCCTATCATATTTCCACGCAAAGCTAGTCGGCGCTGTGCTGCAGCGTTATAACGCAGTAGTTTGCCATCGGTATCAAACACCAACAGTGGAAATTCCAAAGCATCATAAACATGAGCATATTCATCGTTTAGAGCAATCAGCTCAGCTGTTTTTACGTTCAGTTCTTGGTTAAGACTAATCAGCTCTTCATTGGTAGCTTGCAACTCTTCGTTGGCGGCCTCGAGCTCTTCGTTGGTGGCCTGCATCTCTTCGTTAGAAGCTTGCATTTCTTCGTTTAAGCTTTGCATTTCTTCATTAGAAGAAGCCAGCTCTTCTACCATGGCTTGAAGATGCTCACGGGTCGCAAACAATTCGTCTTGCAACAGCTGCTGGGTTGCGGCTGAGTTACGGGTTAACTCTTGGGCTTGCTCACGCGCATTGGGCATAAAGGCTGGCAACACAGTGACCATAAATAACTTGGTTTGAGCGTGCGCTAGCGGCATCACCATCAATTGCCAGTGCTCTCCCGCCACATGGTGAGTCTGCCCCAACATACGCTCGGCAGTCCAATCGTAGTTACTAAGCAAATTACCAAGTTCAGTTCTAAAGCGGGGATGAATAATGTCTTTCAGCGCCAGCCCCTGCAACGCCTTAGCAATCGCGTTCAAGCCCACATCTGATAACGGCTGCTGCAATTCTACTGCGGCTAGTGGCAAATCGGTTAAGCGCTCAGCCGCAGGCCCCTGCTTAAAAAATCGGTCGACCCGCCCCAATGCCCGCAGCACCATGCCATCGGCTTGGCACACCACTGCGGCGGCGGGGACATTGCGCAACCAATGATGCAGATGGTGTAACAACTGCTCAGCATCAACCTTCATCAGATTACTGGAGTTTGGTTTGGCGCTGGTAGGAGCTTGGGTGAGCTCGGGCGTAACCGTCACCTCGGGCGATTTGCTGTAGAGCCGATCGCGGCGATGGCTGACACTGAAGAATTCTTCAGCGTGACTGATACTTTCAGAACGCCCCAAAAACAACACACCGTCGTTAGCTAAAGCAAAATGAAAGCGTTGTAATACCTTGCGTTGTAGTTGTGGCGAGAAATAGATCAGCACATTGCGACAGGTAATAAAATCGACCCGCATAAAAGGCGGATCCGATACTAAATTGTGTTTAGCGAACACCACCATATCACGCAGCTTTTTACTGACCTCAAACTGATCGTTGTAGGGCTTGAAGTAACGCTCCAGCAAACGTGGTGGAATATCGGCTAGAGCTCCAGTTGGATACACGCCACGGCGGGCAATACGCAGGGCTTCTTCATCGAGATCCGTGGCAAAAATGACCACCCCGGGTGGCTGGTCAAGATGCTGCAGCGCCTCGGCGGCTAGCATAGCCACACTATATGCCTCTTCACCTGTGGCACAGCCAGCTATCCAAATCCGCAATTCTTGTTGTTGATGCTGCTGCAAATGCTGTTTTAACAAGCCATTGAAGCTTTCAAAAGCCTCTTTATCGCGAAAAAATGAGGTCACCGAAATCAGAATATCCCGCGCTAATTCATCTAATTCGGTGGCATGCTCTTGCAGTAAGTGTAAGTAATCTTTAACCCGCCCCGCACCCGTCGCTACAATTCGACGTTGAATGCGGCGCGCCATAGTACCCGTCTTATAACCACTAAAGTCGAGTTGTTTGCGTTCTTTTAAAAGCTCGACAACCCGCTCTAGAACCTGCTCCGAAATACTATTGTCATCGCTCAAATGCATGCGAATAAACTCTGGCATTTGTGCGGCTATCGCTGCTGGCGTTAAGACAAAATCAGCACAGCCCGCGTCAATCGCCGACTGTGGCATACCCGCATATTTGGCCGTAGCAGGGTCTTGCACAATGGTCACCCCGCCTTCAGCCTGAATCGCTCGAAGGCCTAAGGTACCATCGCTACCTGTCCCCGACAGCACCACCCCAATGGCACGGTCTCCCATTTCTTCAGCAAGGGTTTTAAAAAACATATTCACCGAGGGTTTGGGAGAGATTTCAGGTTTAACCGGCGTCAGCTCGATGCGACCGTCTTGGTAGATAGCATTACTATTAGGTGGCACCACATAGATGGTGCCACTACGGGGCTTGGTTGAGCGCTGCAAGGACATCACAGAAAGATTGGTTCCACGTGCCAAAATTTCGGGCATCATGCTTTTGTGGGTTGGCGATAAGTGCTGCAACACCACATAACACGCAGGCAGTTTAGCGTCCAAATCATGAATGAGCGCACTCACGGCTTCTAATCCACCGGCCGAGGCGCCAATACCTATCACAATCATGGGCTTTCCATGTGCTGCCATACGTCTCCTTAATTTTACTAGCCGTTGTTAACAGTTATATGCGGAACTTGGTATTTTGACAAATAATGCTGCGCATATTTAACAAATATTCTATCATTACTGCAGTCCAAGTTCGCACACTTAAATACGAACCTAACCTGCACCAACTTACTAACCGATGAGATTTTTGTCATGCCAAGTTTTGATGTTGTGTCTGAAATAGACAAAGTTGAACTGAAGAACGCCGTGGATAATGCCACCCGTGAACTCACTACACGCTTTGATTTTCGTGGGGTTCTAGCCACCATCGAGCAGCAAGAGTTAAACGTTACCTTAACTTCAGAGTCCGATTTTCAGGTACGCCAAATTCAGGACATTTTTAATAATCATTGCGCTAAACGTAACATTAGTTTAGCAGGCTGTGACATACCTGATGAACCTACTCACAGTGGTAAAACTTTTAGCTTAACCATCAACTTTAAACAAGGCATTGATCAGCCTTTAGCTAAAAAAATCACGCAATTAATTAAAGCCAGCAAAATCAAAGTACAAAGTTCTATTCAGGGGGACAAAGTGCGAGTTACTGGTAAAAAACGCGATGACTTACAAGAAGCCATTGCCTTGCTACGTCAATCAGACATAGAGCAACCCTTGCAATATGAAAACTTCCGTGACTGATAAGTCAGCACTGCCGCGCGACTGGCAAGACCTCATGCGCCAAGCCGACCAAGCTATGTATAACGCCAAAGCAGCGGGACGTAATTGCGTACATGTATGCCCGTTGCCCTGATGGCCAAATGATGATGCCAGCCATGCAAGCCGGGCCGGCTTGTCCATTATGTGCTGCAGTTGCCACTAAGCTATGTTACCAACAGGCAAAAGGCGCACTCACGGGGCGGCGCTATTGGCATTGCCAACAATGCCAATTAATCCATGTCGCAGCAGCCGATCAACTCACTGCCGAGCAAGAAAAAGCCGAATACGACTTGCATCAAAATAGTCCCGCAGATGTCGGCTATCGCACCTTTTTAGACCGCTTAGTGCAGCCGCTGGTAGCCCAACTGCAGCAAACTCATCAAAAGCCAGCACAAGGATTAGATTTTGGTTGTGGCCCTGGCCCTACATTAGCATCGATGCTTAACGATCACGGTCATCACTGTGCCAACTACGATCTCTACTATGCCTATCAGCCGGAACTGTTACAGCACCAATACGATTTTATCACCTGCACCGAGGTGGTCGAACACCTCACCCAACCGGGCCTTGTAATGCAGCAATTGTTGGACTGTCTTAAACCCGGTGGCTGGTTGGCCATCATGACCCAACGCTGGACCGCACTAGAACGCTTTGCTGGCTGGCGGTATCGCCATGACCCTACCCATATCAGCTTTTTTCACGAGCAGACTTTTCGTTGCTGGGCACACCAGCATGGCTTGCAGCTTCACCTTCATCCGCGCGATGTTGTACTATTGCGTAAACCCTTAACGGATAAGCACCCATGACAGCAATTTGGCAACAACGACGTTCCGGTGGCCCGCAGCCACGTCCCGGTGATTTACGCACCGCTTGGCAGCGTGATCGCGCCCGCGTACTCCATTCAGCTGCGTTTCGTCGGTTACAGTCGAAAACCCAAATCATGAACGTGGGTGAAAACGACTTTTATCGAACGCGCCTAACCCACTCCCTTGAAGCCGCACAAATCGGCGCCTCACTGATCAATCAGTTGCAACAGGTCAGCGCGCCAGAATTAGCCGCTATGCTGCCTGATCTCAACTTAATGGAAACCCTTTGTTTAGCCCATGATATCGGCCACCCCCCGTTTGGTCATGGTGGTGAAACGGCGCTCAATTATAAAATGTTGGGGGCAGGTGGGTTTGAGGGCAATGGCCAAACGTTTCGAATCGTGGGCAAACTCGAAGCTTACCACCCGCAGCATGGGATGGATTTAACCCGCCGTACCCTGCTGGGGCTGTTAAAATATCCGGTTTTGATGCCGCCTTTGTCGGCGCCGCCGGCAACCTCGCAGCCAATCAGCCTGAGCCAGTTTAAGCCAGCAAAAGCATTGTTTGCATGTGATGCCGACCTGCTCGACTGGGTGTTAGACCCACTCAGCAACCAAGACCGTGAACTGTTCCAACAAGTGCAACAGTTACCTCAATCGCCATGGCAACGCTCACTGCACAAGTCTTTGGATGCGAGCCTGATGGAGCTGGCCGATGATATCGCCTATGGCGTGCATGATTTAGAAGATGCGGTGGTAACAGGCACCTTAAATGAAAGCCAATGGCATGGCCATCTTGACCAAATCTTGGTGCAGCTACCGAACGAGTTGGCAGCACTTATGCAGCAACTTGGCCAACAGCTTTTTGCCAACGAACATCATCTGCGTAAAAATGCCATTGGCGCTATGGTGAATATTTTTGTTACCGCAATTCGCTTAGAGCAGGTGCTAGAAGCAGCTGAGCAACCTTTGATTGCTTATAATGCAACCTTACCGGAGGCTGAACGCCTGTTACTCAATAGTTTGAAAAGTGTGGTGTTTGAGCATGTAATTAACGACCCAGCGATTCAGCAATTACGCTATCGTAGTCAGAACATGCTGCTAGATTTATTTACTGCTTTGCACACTGAGCCAGAGCGCCTGTTGCCACGCAATACCCGCACCCGCTGGTTACAAGCTGGCAGCCAAGGGGGCCCAACTGCTGCCGATCGTATTTTGTGCGACTACGTAGCCGGGATGACCGACGATTATGCAGAACGTATGTACCGCAATTTATTTATGGTTTAGCCAAGCCAGTAATTCTGGCAGCGGCAGTGGTTTGCAGAATAAGTAACCTTGCATGTAATCACAGGCGTAGCGCTGTAAATAAGCTTGCTCCGCCTCGGTTTCTACGCCCTCGGCTACGGTCGCTATGCCAAGCTCCGCGGCCATGGTTAAGATGCCTCGGGTGATAGCCGCATTGGCTGTATTCTGATGAATATTGTCAATAAAGCTGCGGTCTATTTTTAAACGTTGCGCTGGTATCCGAGTTAAATAGCTCAAGCTTGCATAGCCGGTACCAAAATCATCTAACGCTATGTCCAGCCCCAACTCGCGTAGTTGCTGCAAAATCTCAAAGATATGACTGCTATCGCGCATTAAGACATTTTCTGTAATTTCTGCCACCAGTTGCCCGGGACGTAAGTTATACGGCTTAATGATTCGCTCTACCGACTCAACAAAATCATCACGATAAAACTGCATCGGCGAGAAGTTCACCGCCACATGGGGCACTCCAGCCTCACGTAAGGTTTGGCTATCCATACAAGCCTGATTAAGTACCCACTCACTAATTGCGATGATTTGGCCGGTCTTTTCCGCTAATGGAATAAACTCTGCTGGCGAGATAAATCCCTGTTCTGGGTGCTTCCAGCGAATCAAGGCTTCCACCCCATGGATCGCCCCCTGCGCACTTACAATCGGCTGGTAGAACAACTCAAATTGTTGCTGCGCAATGGCTTCTTGTAACTGCGAACGGCGCTGAATTTGTAATTGTGCACCTTCATCAAACACTGGCGAGAACCACTGCAAACCGTTACTACCGCGACGCTTAACTTCATACATAGCAACATCGGCGTGTTGAATCAGCTGATTGGGATAACGCACACTGCTGTCGTTAGTAGCAATCCCAATCGCCGCCGATAACGATACTTCTGCTTGTTCAAACACAAAGGGATGGAGGAACTGATCGAGCAATCGTTGCGCCAGCTGGGTTACTGCGGCAATTGAGGTTTGGCTCTGAACCACAGCAACAAATTCATCACCACCAAAGCGCGCCAGCAAGTCTTCTGCTGGTAATACGGCACGCAGACGCTGCCCTGTCTGCACTAAAATTTCATCACCAAACTCATGACCCAAGCTGTCATTGATAGGCTTAAAGCCATCCAAATCAATAAATAAAACAAAGACTGATTCTAGAGCTGCGGAGTCGTCGGCTAGCGCTTGCTGTAAACGCTGTTCTAACATGCTGCGGTTGGGTAATCCTGTTAAAGGATCATGGCTGGCATGAAAAGCGAGGCTACGTTCCCGCTCTACCCGCTCGGTAATATCTGTTTGCACTCCAACCCAGTGGGTTAGTTCACCTTGGTCATCGCGTACCGGTGATAACAGTAATTCATTCCAAAACATACTGCCGTCTTTACGATAATTTTTAATCACCGTTCGAGCTTCAATTTGCTGAGCTATAGCAGCATCTATCTCGGCTATAGCAGCAAGATCCGTATCCGGACCGCGCAGTTTATCGCAATTATCCCCTAGCATTTCTGCTTCTGAATAACCGGTAATTTGAGTAAACGCTGGATTGACATAGATTAAGGGATAACCCGGTTTACGTGCATCACTGATCACAATGCCATCAGTGCTTGATTCTAAGCAACGGCGGAACAACACCAAGCGCTCTTCATCGTCGCGTTGCTGGGTTACATCTTTTGCAATCCCATGCACGCCCACAACCTGATGATTCACCTTCATCGGCATGTTGGTAATATTGAGGGTACGTAGCTGGCCCGCACTATTTAAAATGCGGATCTCATAGCGCTGCGGCTGCCCCGCCACAGCTGCGAGAAAATGTTCCTGAGTACGTTGTTTGTCTTCTTCAAGTACCACCACATCGTAGCGCTGGCCCAATATTTCGCGCTCAGAAGCTTGCACCAAGGCTTCACCAGCGGCGTTTAAACTAGTAAAACGCCCCTCTAAATCTAACGTAAACACTGCCTCTGGGTTGTAGGCAAACAATGAATTCGCCCGCTGCTCGCTGCGTTCGCGCGCCAAGCGTTCATGATGCTGTTGCATCACAAGGGCTAATAGCTCACAGCTACGTTCAATGATGGCGCGTTGTTGCTGATTAGGTAACCGCTCGCGCTCGGAGTAGACCGCAAGAGTACCTAAGAGCTGCTGCTGCGCGGTATACACTGGAAAGGACCAAGCTGAGCTCAGCTTAAACTGCTTTATTAATGGCATAAAGGCTTCAAATCGAGTGTCTTCATGCATCTTGGCAACCACCACCGGACGCCCTTGCGCGGCGGCCGTGCCACAGGCGCCCACACCGTTAGCAATAGGTAACATTTGCAAGCCATCAAACAAAGATTTAGGCAGCCGCGCAGTCGCCACCGCACTTAAACTGGTGCGCTGCTCATTTGCTACCATCACCGAAGCGAAACTAAACGGAATTTGTGATTCTAGCAGAGCACAAATTCGCGATAGTTTTTGCTCCAGCGGTTGGTCCGTAGCAATACTGCTCAAAGTATCGTAGTTGGCCTGTACCCACTGCTTCAACAACCGTTGTTGATAACGTGCTCGCAACCAAAACCACAAGGCGCCAGCACCCGTAGCCATAGTGACTATGAGTAAGATAAAAATGAACAATAATAGGTTGTTTTCAATGGCTATCATTACAGTCAATGGCTTATTTAGTAAGGTTCAAGCTAGTTTGCATACTCGGCGCTCTTGGCTGATGTTAAGGGTGCGCCTAATGGCGCCTTTAGCTGCTCAATATAGCTGGTAAATGCTTGTTGCGCTGCATCAATCACATCATCGGAATCAGCAGCAGCAACCTGTTGTGCAAACAGCAAAAATTGCGACCACGCCTGCGGCGCAATCGAACGCGAAAAAAAACTACAAGGTGAGTTAGGTAATTGGCGTTGCAGACGCTTGGCAATCACTGCCGCCCCTAGACGAGATCCTTCTAGAACATACAGCCAACCAACCAATGCTGGCAGCGAGCCGATGGCTACGGGTGCCATAGTCTCTGAATGCGCGAGCTCAGCCTGGTTCGTCATATTCTTCACGGCCGCCATTGTAGGAATGTCACATTGCAGTTTTATTAAATCATCATCAAGCCAAGCCAATCGGGCTTGCAAGGGATAGCCCAATCGCAACTCCTGCACGCCCTGCTGCACCGCCGCTTCTAACTGCTGATGAGCAGGGTACATGTGCTGCAGTATCTGCCGATAGCGCGCTTCGGTTAAATCCGCACTCATCAACTCCGACATCATGGTGTGTCGGTCTAAGTGGCTATGAAGTGCAGCAGTGGCTGCGCGTAGTTGCTCAAGTAAAGATGTCATTGTTTGGCGTACAAAATTCATCCTGTTTATGAAAGTAGCATGACAGAAACAGGCTATTCTGCCAATAAATTATTAGCTATAGTGAGTGACCGATAAAGATACCTAGTAAGTTCAAACAAGGATTATCCCGTGCAGTATTGGTTAATGAAAACCGAACCAGACGAATGCAGCATTGATGATTTTGCCAAAACGCCAGCAGCGGTGATCCGCTGGGATGGTGTGCGTAATTATCAAGCCCGCAACTTTATGCAAGACATGCACATAGGTGATGAAGTATTTATCTACCACTCCAGCTGTGCCAAGATTGGTGTTGCTGGTCTGGTACGTGTGGTGCGTGCCGCCTACCCAGATCCAACGCAATTTGATTCTGCTTCAACGTATTTTGATAGCAAAAGTCAGCCTGATAAGCCACGCTGGGTGGCAGTTGATTTACAGTACATAAGACGGTTTACTGAGGTGATTCCCTTAGCCGCCATTAAAACCATGCCGGCCTTTACTGATCACCCGTTAGTGGCCAAGGGTAATCGCCTTAGTGTGGTTCCTATTAGCTCTGAACAACGCGAAGCGCTCAATCAACGCGCTAATCGCCACAAGGAAGATGACGTATGACTAAGCTTTCAACCATTTGCGTTTATTGTGGTTCTAATCCTGGCTTTTCGCCAGTGTACACTGACGCTACCATCGAACTTGCTGATACCTTAGTTGAGCAAGGTATTCGATTGGTCTACGGCGGCGCCAAAGTAGGGCAAATGGGACAACTTGCCGACCGCGTATTGGCGCAAGGCGGTGAAGTGATAGGCATTATGCCACAAGCGCTGGTCGACAAAGAGGTTGCTCACCATGGTCTAACCCAACTGCATGTGGTGACATCCATGCACGATCGCAAAGCTATGATGGCCGAACTTGCTGATGGCTTTATTGCGATGCCAGGCGGCATGGGCACACTTGAAGAAATTTTTGAGGTCGTCACTTGGGCACAACTTGGCTTTCACCAAAAACCGTGCGCTCTTTTGAATGTGGACGGTTATTTCACCGCCCTACTAACCTTTTTAGATAACACTGTATCGCAAGGCTTTGTTAAAGATGTGCATCGGCAATTGCTGTTAAATGATAGCAATGCACCGGATCTGATTGCCCAAATGCATGCCTATGAGGCGCCTACAGTAACTAAATGGCTTACTAAATCAGAACTTTAACTTATCTAAATAGACAACAAGGAAGTCCTATGACAAACCTAGTAAAATTACTCACTGCTGGCCTACTTGCACTTAGTTTGATCGGTTGCGGCGACGGCTTATCCTTAGGTGGCTCGTCAGCTGCTCGCCTAGATACATCGTCTGAGCAAGCCTATGAAGCTTCATTAAAAGAAGTAACGGCACCTATGACAGCGGCAGAAAAACGCCAGTTTCAAGCGGACCTGAGCAATATTGTGGTTAGTGCTCAGTTAGTGAAAATGTCGAGTAGCGGCAACGCCTCGCCAGACGAAGTGCAAGCAGAAGTGCTGGCTGAGCTAGACGGCAAAACTGCGAAGCAAGTAAGCGATATGGCGAAAAAATATCGCGAACAATTAAGTCATTAAACTAGAGCCGCCGCGCTAAAAATGCTTCAACTTGCGCGGCGGTTATCGCCGGTTGTTCAACCATCGGCATGTGCCCAATTTCTGGTAATAGCAATAACTCACTCGCGGCAATTCCCTGCTGCCACAAAGGCGCAGCACTCGCGCTCAGAATACGATCGCGTTCGCCCCAAATAATCAAAGTGGGTGCCGAAATCTGCGGCAACCGCTCATCTAAACTATCATGCAATCTGAAGTCCTGCGCAATATGTGCGTAGGCACCTCGGCGCTCAATATAACGCTCTGCCACACCTCGCAGTACAAATTCGGGTGCAAACGGCGGTTGTGCCATAGTCAGGTGATAAAACCGCATAAATTGGTCAATATTAGCGATCTCAAAAGGCGATTGCCCGGCCGCAAACAAAGCCTCGGTTTCACTAAGTTGCGGTGGCGTGATACCGGCAGGGTCCAGCACAATTAAAGCCTGAGTTTGAGCTGGGTATTGCAACGCAAAATGAGCGGCAATCATGCCCCCCATCGAGTTTCCGGCAACAATTGCTTGGTCTATCTGCAACGCTTGCAATAGTGCTGCGATACGATCGGCCTGGGCCGTGGCGCGATAAGACCATTCGGGTTGGTATCCGGTTTCACCATGGCCGGCCAGATCAGGTATCAGTACCCGATAGCCTGCGTCTAGATGATTAGCAAACCGCAGCCATAGTTCTTTTGAGGCCGTGTAGCCATGCAACAACACCAGCGTCGGCGCTTGCTCGCCAGCAGCTACCTCGGCTTGACGCTCATACAGCACTAACTCTAATTCATCTAGCTTCACCGTGCGTTTGCTAAAGCCATACCACTGAGCTTCTAATTTGGCCGTTTGGTCATACACCCACAAACCAACGCTTGGACTTTGGGTGGCAAGCCAAGTCACGCCCAACAAGAGAATCAGCGCAGGAATGATTTTTTTCATGAGGATAGCTCCGATGTTGTGGCCGAATAAAGCAACTGATGATGTTGCGGTTTAAAATGGCTGGCCATCCACCTGAAGGTAAAACTAAAGCCAGGGAACATGGCGATCACATGCCCACTTTTGCTCTTGTACCAACTGTTACAGCCACCGCTGTGCCACACAGTTTTCTTCATTTCGCGATGAATCATACTGGTATAATGTTGCTCAGCATCTGCTTTTACTTCAATGGCCGTGGCCTGTTGTTGGCGCAGGTGATCTAAACAGCTCATGATGTACTTTAGCTGTGACTCAATCACAAAAATCGCGGACGTATGACCAATACCTGTATTGGGCCCGGTCACCAAGTACAAATTGGGGAATTGCGGCAAACAGGTACCTAAATAGGCATGCGGAAAAGGTTGCCAAGCCTGCTGCAACGATTTGCCATCACGCCCAATAACCTCAAAACCAATCGCCCCATCGGTGGCATCAAAGCCGGTTGAATAGACAATCAGGTCTAGGTCAATCTGCTGCCCCTGCTGGGTAACGATACCGCGCTCGTTGATTTCGGCTATCGCATCGTGCTTGTCATGCAAACTCACCTGCGGCAGTTGTAACGCCGGGTACAGCGTATTTGACACAATAATACGTTTACAACCGATGGTGTAATCTGGCGTCAATTTTGCCCGCAGTTCGGCATCTTGTACTTGTGAACGTAGATGTTTAAGTGCTTTACGCTGGGCAAAGAACTTAATCAGTGAATGGGAATACTTAAACGCTAAAACCCGCCACTCAAGCCCCCAATAAATAGCTTTGCGCAGAGTTTGATAACCCAACTTAGTGGCGAGTAGACGCCGTGCTACGGGTCCAAAAACTCGATCTGGGCGGGGCATCACCCAGTGTGGTGAACGCTGAAACACATGCAACTGCGCAACCTCATTGGCAATACTAGGAATAACTTGGGCCGCGCTAGCACCCGAGCCAATCACGGCGACACGCTTTCCTTGATAAGGCACGTCATGACGCCACTGGTTGGTATGAAAACTCACCCCTTGAAAGCGCTCACGCCCTTTAAAGTCAGGAATAACCGCATTACTTAGTGGCCCTTGCGCGCAAATCACTGAGCGCGCATACACCGCCGGCTTATTCGCTATGGTCAGCTGCCAGCATTGCTGTTCTGCTAGCCAGCGCAACTCAGTTACTTGGCTTTCTAATTGAGTTTTATCTCGCAGTTGGTACTTCTCAATCACTTGCTCGGTGTAGGCAGCCAGCTCGGGCTGTTTCGCAAACATTTGCGACCACACACAAGGCTCACTCGCCAACGAATAGAGTGGCGACTGCACATCTACTTGCGCGCCTGGATAACTATTCTGGCACCAAGTGCCGCCCATGAATGAACGCCGTTCCAGCATCACAAAATCTTGCTGACCACGTTTGAGCAACTGAATGGCGGCACTTTGGCCGCCAAAACCAGTCCCGATGATGGCAACGCTAATGGGCTTAGCGACTGAGCTACCTGCCGTCATCGGTTAGACTTTTGCTGAGGGGCGAGCTGCTATCCGCTCGTACCAAGCACTGAGATTCGGCAGACTACTATCTGCGCGTAGTTTAACCACACGAGCGAACGCTAAGGTCGCAAAAGCATTGATATCAGCAGCGCTAAACTCATCTCCTACCAAATAATCATGTGTGGCTAAATGCTGATCCAAAAACGCCATAAATTCTTGCGCTTTACCATGGCAATCTTGGCCATATTCCGGGAAACACGTCATCCGATCTTTGAAGTAACCGGAAGTATGTTGAAAGCACATGCCCACTGGCATCATAAAATAGAAATCAATCCAGCGTAGCCATTGCTCAATCAATGCTTTTTGTTTTGGGCTAGTTCCTAACAGCGGTAGTGTTTCAGGGTGGGCTTCTTCAACATAACGACAAATCGCCATGGTTTCAGCCAAACAAGTACCATCATCAAGTTCTAACACAGGTACTTTTTTCATCGGGTTACGAGCCACAAATTCAGGAGTCAGGTTCTCGCCTTTAGCTAAATCAATTTCAATGCATTCAACCTGCTCTAAAAGACCTTTTTCGGCCATAAACATGCGTACGCGACGCGGATTTGGAGCCGTTGCTGTTTCATATAATTTCATCTGTTAGTTCCTCTTATTTGTGGCTTTTTTAAGCTGCTACATAGCATTACATTGTTTGTGGTTTTGTACCAGACTAATTAGCTTAACTTTGGTACTATAACCTTCTTTTTAAACGCCATTTTCATTCTATCGATGTTGGAATAGAGCCGTGCATAGAGTTATCAATCAGCAAGTTATTCAAGAATGGCATGAGCAAATTGAACATGCCCCAAGTTCGCTGTTACAAACTACCTTAGAGCTAGTTGAAACGCACCGCCAAGCCCTCGCCGACGCTTTCTATAGTGGCCTGCTTACGGATACCGAGGCGGCAGTATTTCTATCGCATCAGCAGGTCAAAAACAAACTACATAGTTCCTTACAGAGCTGGTTACATAACTTATTTGGCAGCCAAACGACAATTATGGCCACGAAGTAGGTGATATGGTACTGCAACAAGTAAGCACTCTTTTGATGAACAACAGTCGCAGTGGTGACTTTGTGTTTAGGATGGGTGGTGAAGAGTTTTTGCTGGTGATTGTCGATGCGGATGTAAATAGTGCGCAAAATGTGGCCGAAAAGGTCCGCAAAGTCATAGAAAAAGAAGTATTCTTATTACCCAACGAGCAGCAGCTTAAGGTAACCGTAAGTATGGGATTAGCAGCTTTTGCTGGCCATCCCGATTATCAATTGCTACTTAAAGCAGCTGACCAAGCTTTGTATCGTGCCAAACAACAGGGTCGAAACCGTCTAGAGTTAGCACAATAAAGCACCGCTGAAAACCGATAACGCTTGATGAGGTAATTCTATGAACCTAGCTTTACGTAAGCCATTATTACTAAGCCTGTGCCTAGTTAGCTGGTTGATGGTAGCGGGCTGTCAAAGCACCCATCAAGCTGAGGTTGCACCAAGCGCTGACACTAAGCGCGAACTGCTACGCGAAGTTGAGCGATTAGGCCATTTGCTCTATCAAGCTCACACCAGCGGCGCACACAAATTAGAGTTCAGTAGTCAACAGCGCGAGGTTTTTGCTGAGTTGCGGCCGCTCTACTGTGCCGGCAATTACACTGAGTTAGGGGTAGCCGATGATACCAATGGCAGCACCTATTGGTATGCCATCAAGTTCAGTGACGATGCCGACACAGTGGTGTTTGGACGACACCTTAAATTGATTCAAAAAGCCAATGGTGAATACGATTCCAGCTTGTCATCGCGGGGTTGTTTAGATGTGCCACTCACCCAGACTGGCTCATTATTTGCTAGCCATTCAGCTTCTGCTTATCCAAATGAGTTTCATGTGTTTTTAAGTTTGTTTCATCAACAAAAGATCTACGTGGATACCAGCTCAGGGCTGTATCGTGTAGAAGCCGGCACGATACAGCAAATTGGCTAGGTGCTAGTTACCAGTTCCACATCGCCCACACCCCGACTTCGTTCTGAGTACGGTCGATAATCACATCAGCAATATCACTTTGCTTGGCAACAAGGGCTAGGGTTAGTGACGGCATCACTTTCCAATCTACCCCTAGTTGCAAATAGTCTTGCTCCAATTCCGGTTTCAGCCGGCGACTGGGATGAGTGATATCGTAGCGCACAAACGCTGAGTGTTTGGCACTAAAAGAATAACTTGCCCATGCACTCCAGCCATCACTGGCATCTTCGGTAGCGGATGTGACTTGCTTCCAGTTATCGTTATAGACGTACTCAACACCTGCCCGCATGCCTTTTTTCATGTAGCTTAAAGCCATATTCCAGCGTTGTGCGTTATGCAACTTATCAATATTACTGCCTTTGTCTAACGCCCGCGCCCCTTCGTACCAGCCCATGGCTAAATCAAAGGTTGGCGTAACATGCCAAATAGCCGCCGCCTCGATATCCACTTGGTCGGCTACTTTAGGCTTCTTAAAACCAGCCCCAGTCACCATGGCCACACCATAAGAAAAGTGATCACCTTTTTGGCCAACATGGACGCCTAAGTCGGTTGGCCCAGCAAACTGATTTTTGGGGTTAATACTTGGGTCTATGTAGCGATAACCGACCCTACGAGCCACGTAATCTATCCAAGGCAATTCAGCGACACCAAGCTTTAAGTAATAGCCGTTGTCCCAATTGCGCTGCACATAGGCGTGACGAAACCAAACATCGGTAGGGTCTTGCTGGCGTTGCCACTGCACATCAGTTGTCACCTTTAGCATCCAATCCGCATTGAACGAGTGTTCTACGTCGATATAAAAGCGCTTCAGATCCGGTTGCCAACCTTCATTATCGTTGCGTTGATCATCTATCTGCAGATTGCTGAAGTTAGCAAACACCTGCCCCGAAATTTTGGTCGGCGACGTTTCAGCCGCCATCGCTGCTGGAGCCAGCAAAAGTGCTGCAGCAACAGCAACGGCCCTACCCAATTGATTCATTTCACCCAATGTCATCATGACGTCTCCTTCCTACGGGGGTTTTTGACCACGTTAGTCGTAATAACTGATACCGGGCCAAGCAATGACCTGTATCAACAAACGATCAACCACAAAACCTTACATTTAGTAGGTATTTTATATTAGAATGAGCTAAAGTTCGAAGGTTAATAGCTCAACCAACAAAGGATGTACTGATGAAGATCAAAGTATTATTTGCCGCTTGGGTGTGTGCAGGCTTAATGCAGGCGCCAGCCTATGCGAAGGGCGATGCCGCCAATGGTCAAGCTTTGGCCACTCAGGGAGATGGTAGTGGAGCACCCTGTGCAGCTTGTCATGGTGCCAATGGCGAAGGGATGGCCGCTGGCACCTTTCCACGCATTGCTGGCTTAGATGCCGATTATGCCCTGCGCCAAATGGTAGCATTCCAACAAGGTAAACGCGTTAACCCTGCTATGACCATGAACATTGATAACTTTAATCAGCAACAACTGGCAGATTTAGCGGCCTACTTTGCTACGTTACCGGTAGCAGCACCTGCTGCTGCAACGGCTTCTCAAGCCCAATTAGAATTGGGTAAAAAACTCGCGCTACAAGGTGATTGGGATAATTATTTACCTCCTTGCGCCAGCTGCCATGGCCCCAACAATCAGGGCGTAGATGGTAACTTTCCTGGCATTGCAGGGCAGCACGCCAGTTACTTGAAGCAACAACTACAAGCTTGGCAACAAGGGCAACGTCAATCAGATCCGGTGCAATTAATGGAGGCCATCGCTAAACGGCTAAGCCCGGAACAAATTGATGCCGTTGCTGCTTATTTGGCGAGCCAACCAGCCGCGCCACAGCAGTAAGGAGAGCCAGCACCATGAAATTACTCAATGCTATTACTTTAAGCCTTGCGGCGCTATTTACTGCAAGCCTCTCGGTGGCTGCCATCGCGATGCAAAATAACGATATGAGCCAAGTTAAACTACCCAGCATGAAGCCAGGGCAATACGATCACCAAGCACCAACCTTGGCCGATATTGAGAATGACAGCGAGCTGCACCCAGAACTCAAGAAAGTGGTGCTTAAAGGCCGCGATCTCTTCATGAACACACAACAATTGCGCGGCAAGTACGTGTTTAATGACATGAACTGTAAATCGTGCCACATGGGTGAGGGCCGCATGGCCTGGTCTGGTCCAGTATGGCCTGCGGCCACCACATTGCCGGATTTCAGAGGCAAAAATGGCCACGTTAACTCGTTAGAAGAACGGATTGCTGGCTGTTTTTCATTTTCGATGAATGGTACCGCACCCGAGTACGGTAGCGACACCATGCTGGCGTTAGCGGCTTATCATCAGTACATGGCGAAAGGCGCCAAAGTATATGACCGCAACATCGGCGGCCGTGGTTTTAGCTCACTCGGCAAAGACATACCAAAAGATGTCAGCTTTGGCCAAGGTGCAGCTGTTTATGCTAATAACTGTGCGGTCTGCCACGGTCCTAATGGCGAAGGCAAAAAGGTAGATGGCGAGGTGGTATTCCCACCGTTATGGGGCGATGGTTCCTACAACTGGGGTGCGGGCATGACGCGTATTTTTACCGCAGCATCTTTTATTCAAAATAATATGCCATTAGGCCAACCAGGGCGATTAAGCGACAAAGAAGCCTGGGATGTCGCCTACTTTATTAATGGGCAAGAACGTCCTCAGGACCCTCGCTATACCGGTGATGCCAAAGAAACTCGACAAAAGTATCTTAACTTTCACAAAGCAACTCTGTACGGCACTGAGTTAAACGGCAAAGTACTTGGGCAACATGACAACACCGGTGAGAAGCCGTTTCTCAAACCTGAGGTGTTAAAACCACGTACTTTTGGTGACGAGTAACGGCTAGCGCTAACTTGCTGCTAGCAGCGTACACAAAAACAACGTACACAAAAACAAAGGGGGCTCTTAAACAAGCCCCCTTTTTTATTAAGCAATCACGCAGATTACTTGCTTATTGCTGGTGCAAATCAAAACGATCCAACTGCATCACTTTAGTCCAAGCAGCTACGAAGTCTTCAACAAACTTCTGCTCAGAGCCATTAAAGGCATACACTTCAGCAATCGCTCGTAACTCAGAGTTAGAGCCAAAGATTAAGTCAACAGGTGTTGCAGTCCACTTCACTTCGCCAGACTTACGGTCACGACCTTCGTAAACGCCTTCTTGCTTAGCTGGTGCCCATTCGGTACCCATATCAAGTAAGTTAACGAAGAAGTCGTTAGTTAACTGGCCAGGACGGTCGGTAAACACACCATGATCAAGCCCTTGATAATTAGCATCAAGTGCACGCATACCACCTACTAATACCGTTAACTCAGGTACCGTTAAGGTCAATAAATCAGCACGGTCCACTAACATCTCAGCAGGCGACATCCGGCTAGCTTTGTCGTAGTAGTTACGGAAGCCATCAGCTGTTGGCTTCAAGAACTCAAACGAAGCAACCTCAGTCATTTCTGCAGTTGCGTCAGTACGGCCAGGCACAAAAGGTAAAGTAACCTCAAAACCTGCTTCTTGTGCTGCTTTTTCGATAGCTGCTGCACCACCTAAAACAATGGTATCAGCCATAGATACGCGCTTACCTTTGGGTAACGACTTGTTAAAGTCACGCTGTACCTTTTCTAAAGTAGCTAGCACTTTTTTCAGCTCTTGTGGGTTGTTTACTTCCCAGTTAGCCTGTGGCGCTAAGCGCAAGCGAGCACCATTAGCACCACCACGCATGTCAGTGCCACGGAAGCTAGAAGCAGAAGCCCAAGCAGTACGCACCAACTCAGATACAGTTAACCCTGAATCTAAGATTTTGCCTTTTAAGTTAGCAATGTCTCGCTCGTTGATTAACTCGTGATCTACTGCTGGTACCGGATCTTGCCACAGTAATGGAGTATCTGGTGACGTATCCACGATGTAACGTGCACGAGGACCCATGTCGCGATGCGTTAATTTAAACCAAGCTTTAGCAAAGGCTAACTCAAACTCTTCCGGATCTTCATGGAAGCGTTTCGCAATTTTGCGATACTCTGGATCCACTTTTAACGACAAATCGGTGGTGAACATAATAGGTGCGTGACGCTTACCAGGAATGTGCGCATCTGGCACCAAGTTTGCCGCTTGGCCATCTTTAGGAATCCACTGAATAGCGCCAGCTGGGCTACGCGTTTGTTCCCACTCAAAACCAAACAGGTTATCCAAGTACTGGGTGGTCCATGCAATCGGATTAACCGACCAAGCACCTTCTAAACCAGAAGTGATGGTGTCTTCAGAGTGGCCTTTACCACATTTGTTCTTCCAACCTAAGCCTTGTTCTTCTACTGGCGCGGCGGCAGGTTCTGCCCCTAAACACTCATCTGGCTTGTGCGCACCGTGGGCTTTACCAAAGGTGTGGCCACCAGCAATCAAAGCCACGGTTTCTTCATCGTTCATGGCCATCCGCGCAAAAGTTTCGCGAATATCTTTTGCCGCCAATAAAGGATCAGGATTACCATTTGGACCTTCTGGGTTCACATAAATCAAGCCCATTTGTACCGCTGCTAACGGCCGCTCTAGTTCACGGTCGCCGCTGTAACGTTTATCTTCTAACCATTGTTTTTCTGGGCCCCAGTAGACGTTATCTGGCTCCCACTCATCTTCACGGCCACCAGCAAAGCCATAGGTTTTAAAGCCCATCGACTCTAACGCAACGTTACCGGTTAAAACCATGAGGTCTGCCCAAGAGATGCTTGAGCCGTACTTTTGCTTGATTGGCCACAGCAAACGGCGAGCTTTATCTAAGCTCACGTTGTCTGGCCAGCTGTTGAGAGGTTCAAAACGCTGTTGACCGCCACCTGCACCACCACGGCCATCGTTCACCCGGTAGGTACCAGCACCGTGCCATGCCATCCGAATAAAGAAAGGACCGTAATGACCGTAGTCAGCTGGCCACCAATCTTGTGACGACGTCATTAGCTCTTCGATATCTTTTTTAACTGCTGCGATATCTACTTTTTTGAACTCTTCAATATAGTCAAAGTCTTCACCCATAGGGTTAGAAGACACGTCGTGGTCACGTAATGGCGTAAGGTCGAGTTGGTCTGGCCACCAGAACATTTTATCTTGTGCTTCTTGCGCTGCTGCAGAATAAGAAGCCATGCCCATGGACACGGCAACTGCTAGCGCAGAAACAACTGGAAGGACTTTTTTCATCATGATGTTACACCCTTTCGTTGTAGGTTAAGTACACAACTGTGCGCGGCCTAGCCAACAACTGCTAACTAGGTCGCACAGAATGGATATAACTATAGTTACAATTTCAGAAAGTGAGATATGGTAAAAACAGATTAGATTAATCGATTTTGCCTTATGGGTAGGCTCAAACCCGCGCCTCTACTCGATTGCGGCCTGCTTTTTTAGCGCTATAAAGCGCTAAATCAGCCCGATGAATAGCATCATCAATTTGCTCTTTGCCTAATAAAACCTCAGTTAATCCGATGCTTATCGTAAAGCTCATGGTCTCACTGGCACTTAACTCAATGGCATGCTTGGTGACTGCAACACGGATTTGTTCAGCCAGCTTAGACGCTGCCCTAAAATCACATTTATTCAACAAGATGACGAATTCTTCACCGCCAAACCGTGCCACTATATCGGACTCGCGCACGCTGCCTTTTAAAATATCCGCCAGCTCTTGCAAAATCCGGTCGCCAATCGCATGCCCAAAGGTATCGTTAACTTGCTTAAAACGGTCAATATCTAACGTCAAAATAGACACCGGATAATGCTCGCTTTGTGCCCGTTGCAATAGGTAGTCAGCCTCTGCATAAAAGAAGCGCCGATTGTACAAACGCGTTAACGGATCCGTGGCTGCTTGTAATTTCAGCTCTTCTTGCACCGCCTTCATGTCTTCTAACAGCTTCATCCGATAAGCAATGATAAAGGCCAACATCAGCGCCTCAAGCATAATGCCAATACCAACACCGTGGCTGGTTACATAATGAAAGCCGAGCATGCCTTTGTAGTAGAGCACCGCCAAAGCGTTAAAGAACACAAAAAAGCCGTGTCCAATAAGAAAATATCGCGCCAGCACTTCGCCTTTTAACCACAACGAAATACCCACCGACAGGGTCACCACCATCATCAGTGCCGCTAAACTACTGGCCGGCTGCAATGCCGCCTGAATATCGAACAGCGACCAAACAAATGCCACCACTAACAGCGCCAGCATGGCTTGCAAGAACTTATGCTCAGTGGGGTGATGGAGTTTCGTTTTAAAAATTTCTGTCATAAACAATATCAGAAAAATCGGAAACGCCATCAGGCTGGTATGGAATTGCAACGCCGTGTCGCCGTACACTTCAAACACCCCAGACAAGAGCCCGTACGACAACGCAATCCAAATCGCTGCTGACACCAAATACAACGAGTAAAAAATGTTTTCTCGTTTGCTGGCAAAGAAATACAACAACAAGTTGTAGATCACCAGTGCAATCAGAATACCCACAATCAGCGCGCTATCGGTATAACTGCTAACCAACGCTTGTTTACTATGAAACGCATCCAGTAACTGCAACTCAAACCATTGGTGAGAATAAGACACGCTATGCACATACAGGGTTTTCTGCTCGCCTGGGGCTAGCTGAAAAGAGAAAACCCCCGCCCCTTTATAGAGATAGGGATTATCCTCAGGCGCATTTAAATCAATCACGGCCTTGCGCAATAAACGTTTGCCATCGGTCTCATAAAAGCCTAAAGATTTATTGTGATAAGCATGAGGAAATTGCAAAAACACGTCGCGCTCGGCACTTGCAGGGTTAACCACCTGAAACCTTACCCAGGTTGATTTAGCACTCGTACCAAGACTAACGCGATTGGGTGAGTTGTTGTAGCTTTGCTCACGGGCCTCAGCAAAACTGGCTTGACCGCTGCTATCCACCCAATAACTGATGGTGAAACGATCCAGTGCCAACGGCTGCTTGATAGTCTCGGGTAACTTAACTAACGGCGGACTTGCTGCTTCTATGGTGGGCTCAGGTTGAACCTGCCCAGCAGCGGTGGCCGTGGCCGTGGCGGCAAACAGTAACATGGGCAACACGGCCAGTGCCAACCAACCGATTAATTTACCTAAAAAAACGGCCGCGGCACAGACCATGGTTTGAAACCGACCACACCGAGAGGTGCTCCGGCAATGCGCTATTGTTGTCATCCTTTACCATCTTTTTATTATTGTTTACGACAACCGGCAAGACCAGCTGCTCAAATGAACTTATTTAGCCTCAGATGCTTGATAAATATACGCCAATAAAGCTTCGCGGTCCGCTTGTTTCGGTAAGCCCGTAAAAGGCATACACATATTAGCCACCATCTGTTGTGGTCGTGCTAACCATTCCAGCAGTACCGGCGTTGTCCAAACTGTCGACAATTGCTGCACCTCTTCCGTAAAGGTATAGCCCGGCGTGCTGGCTATTTTACGCTGAATTAAGCCATCTAAATGAGGACCAAAAAACTGACTTTTAGTAGCATCCATGGAGTGGCAAGCCGCACAGCGGTACTTAAAAACCTTCGCCCCTGGCGCGAATAATTCTGGGTCTGTTAGAAACTTAGCAGGTAACGCTGATTCCGCAACCGGTGCTGCTACGGTTTCGGTTTGAGCACACCCTGCGCTCACCATGCTCCACCCCAAAATCATAGCCACAGCAGCAACGCGTTGCCAATAGCCTGCCATCGTACCACTCCTTTAACTTTCCAGAAAAATTACTTTTTATAGGCTTCCAAGCAAAAAATTATTACACTTATACGCCTATAATGAAAACAATTCATCGCCGCAAGAGAACGCATTATGCCATTACATGTGATCAATCATCCGTTAGTACAGCACAAACTGGGCCTTATGCGTGAAGCTGGTATTTCTACCAAAAGCTTCCGTGAACTTTCCAACGAGTTAGGTAATTTGCTCACCTACGAAGCTACCAGTGATTTTGAATTAGAACCTCACGCCATTACAAGTTGGAGCGGCGACACCATTGAGGTGCAACAAATTAAAGGCAAAAAAGTGACCGTGGTGCCTATTCTACGTGCTGGTATCGGTATGCTTGATGGAGTGTTAGGACTGGTTCCAAGCGCTAAAGTAAGCGTGGTTGGACTATATCGTAACGAAGAAACCCTCGAGCCAGTGCCCTATTTCGAAAAGTTTGTGGGTGACATTGATCAGCGTATTGCTCTTGTTATCGACCCCATGCTGGCCACCGGCGGCAGTATGATTGCCACCTTGAACATGCTGAAACAACATGGTTGCGAAAGTATTCGAGTGCTGGTGCTAGTCGCCGCCCCAGAAGGCGTGGAGAAAGTGCTAGCAGCGCACCCAGATGTGCACATTTATACGGCTGCACTCGATTCTCATTTGAACGAACATGGCTACATCATTCCTGGCTTAGGCGATGCTGGCGATAAGATATTTGGCACCCGCTAAGTCAGCTAGCCGTGCACGCGCAGATTAATCCCTAATTTTGCCTGCTGCTTAGCCTCTAACGCCAAGTCGTTAAGCAGCATCGGATTAGCACTACCCTCTTTGGTTAGAGTAAGCAACAAAGTATCTTGGCGCACCTGAATTTTCTTCAACAATAACGACGACTGGCGGTCCGTATTAAACAACACAGCTAGTCGCAGTAGCACGATCATGCGCCACAAATCACGCTGCTCAAAAAGATACAGTTGCGGTAAACGCTCTAATTGCAGCTTCTTCCGGTAGTTTCGTACCAAGGCAGCCAAAAAGGCTTGTTCTTCTTTGCTAAAACCCGGCATATCCGCATGCTCAATGATGTAGCCTGAGTGGCTTTGTAAACTGCTAGCATTAATTTGTAAGCCCACTTCATGCACGCGCGCCGCCCATTGCAACCGTTGTCGCCAAGCTGGTTGTTGCAACTGCCATGGCTTCGCCACTTGGCGCAATAAATAAACCGCGGTTTCAGCTACTCGCTGGGCCTGTAATTCGTCCACTTGGTAGCGCGCTGCCATACCATCAATGGTGCGCTGCCGCACATCACGATGACCAATCACCCGTTCCGCCAGCTCGTATAACACTCCCTCGCGTAAGGCTGCATCGTGGCAGGTTAAGCTTGTTAGCTCCAACTCATCCATCACGGCTACCAGCACCGCTAACCCCGCTGCTATCACCCCATGCCGATCTGCATCGATTGCCGCTTCGTTAAAACTACTGATATTGGTATGGGTTAATAACTGCTCCACACAGCGCTGCAGGGCGGTACGGGTAATCACATCCGGAGCGCTTTGATCGCGTAGCTGCACCCATTGCGCAATAGCCTTGATGGTGCCAGAGGTGCCGATCACTTCAACCGCATTGAACTTGCGTAAGCCCGCCGCCACCGGCTCAAGCTCGCTACGCGCCGCAATCAAAGCCTTTTTAAATCGCTTTTCGCTGAGCTTGCCATCTTTAAAGAAACGCTCGGTAAAGCTCACGCACCCCATTGACCGAGAGGCTAGTATTTTCGGCTCAAACTCTTCTCCAGCAATGATTTCAGTACTGCCGCCACCGATATCAATCACCAGCCGGCGCCCTTGGTAAGAGCTGGTTTGCGCTACCCCACGATAAATCAGCCGAGCTTCTTCATGGCCCGAAATAATATGAATAGGGAATGGGAAAATTTCTGCCGCCCGCGCCAGAAAGACATCGGCATTCTTGGCTTCACGCAACGTGTGAGTTGCCACCACATACACTTGCTCGGTAGCAAAACCTTGTAAGCGCTGGGCACATAACTGTAACGCTGCCAAACCTCGCTGTATTGCCTCTTCACTGAGCTTATTGGTTTTGCTCAGGCCACTTGCTAAACGAACCTTTTGCTTGAACTTAAGCAGCGGCTGCACATGCTGATCGATAACCCGAGTGGTCACCAGATGAAAGCTATTCGAGCCTAAATCTAGCGCGGCAAAATAATTTAATCCATCCGCTAGCTGGGTTTGAGGACTGTGAACATCAGTCATGAGGTGCCTCCAGCATACGTTTCATTTCTGCTTTCAGATAATCGTACACAGCTAATTGTGAGCGGATCTTTTTGCGATTACCGCGCTTGCGATACTGGTTCTTCTGCTCAGCGTCAATGATGCGGGCTTTGGTGTTATCTTGCCACTGCAGCTCTAAAATGTGCTTGATTTGCAACTGTAATTGGCTGTTGTAAATGGGACAAGCAACTTCTACGCGGCGATCTAAATTGCGCGTCATTAAATCTGCTGAGGAGATAAACACCTGCTCTTTGCCACCATGATAAAACCAGTAAACCCTTGGATGTTCTAAAAAACGATCCACAATACTGATAATTTCTAATCGCTTACTTAAATCCGCTGGGACTTTTAAGCCACACATACCGCGCACAATCGCACGCACTCGCACCCCTGCTTGCGCGGCTGCAACCAGTCTTTTAATGATGCCGGGGTCGACCAAGTTATTCACCTTCACCATAATTTCTGCACGCTGTCCTTGCTGAGCATGAGCAATTTCGGTGTCAATCAGCTCTTCTAAAGTCTCTCTAAGATTAACTGGCGATACCAAAATATGGTCAAAATCAAAACGTTTATAAGGGGCTTCTAAGTACTGAAAAACCTGCTCGATATCAGAGCAAATGCCTTTATCTGCGGTGAATAAGCTAAAGTCGGTATAGCTCTGCGCAGTTTTTTCATTAAAGTTGCCGGTACCAATATGAGCAAAAAGTTGCGTGCTATCGCTACCGGGCTCGGTTCGGCGTTTTATTAGCAGCAGCTTAGAGTGCACTTTTAAACCTTGGATACCGAAAATAACCCGAATGCCCTCTTGGGTCATGAGTTTGGCCCATTCAATATTGGCTTCTTCATCAAAGCGGGCTTGCAGCTCTACCATCACGGTCACTTTCTTGCCGTTATTAACCGCCTCTACCAACGAATGCACGATACGCGATAACTTAGCCACGCGATAAATACAAATCTGGATGCTTTGTACCAATGGATCGTAAGCTGCTTGGCGAACCAATTCTGTCAAATGAGCGAACTTATGGTAAGGGTAATACAGCAGGATATCTTGCTCGGCCATCGCATCAAACACACTGTTATGCTTGGTAAACAGCGGATGTTCTAACGGTTGCCAAGCGGGGTTCACGAGCGACTTATGCCCCACATTAGGAAAACTGACAAAATCGCGAGTGTTACGATAACGGCCACCCGGCACTAATGAGTCATGACTCGTTAGCTCCAGTTTATCGTGTAAAAAGAACAACATATTACGAGGCATAGCAGCGTCATAGACCAACCGCACTGGCTCGGCTTCAAACCGCTGCCGAATGCCTTCTTCCATTTGCTCCAGCACACTTTGTTCAATGTCGTGAGGTAACCGGTACTCGGCATCACGGGTTAACTTAAACGAAAAAGCGCGGAGCGAATCAAACGGCACTATGCCTTGAAACAGCTCATGCATGCAGAGGCAAATCACGTTATCGAGTAGAATCACTCGTTTTTGTCGCTTGGCATGTTTAAACGGCAGTTTTATAAAGCGTGGGAATTCATCGGTGGGCACTTCGAGTGCAGCGTAACGGATAATATCGCCTTGCACTACCTCAACACATAAATAGGTGGCTTCTTCGTTGATTGCTTTCACTAAATCAGTAGCTGGACTAATCAGCAGCGGCACTATGTAGCGCTTAATTTTTTCTCGAAAGAAGGTGGTCAGCCAGGTGCGCTCTTCGGTGGTGGTTTGCTGTTCATCGATAACCCGAATGTTTTTGCGCAGCAGCGCTTTCAGCACATCTTTGTAGATCACCTCAAACTTATCCTGCAGGGCTAACACCTGCTGCTGAATCTCCGCCATTAATTGCTCGGACTCACTGTGTTCAGCGGTATTCTGAGCCAAGAAAATTCGCCGGCGCACATCAGCAACGCGCACCCGAAAGAATTCGTCCATGTTGTTTGAGAATATTCCTAAAAAACGCATCCGCTCTACCACTGGGACGCTTTGGTCTGCAGCCTCTTGCAGTACCCGTTCATTAAAGGCTAACCAACTCAACTCTTGCGCAAAAAACTTCATAACCACTCCCTGACTACGGCAGACGTTTACTGTACTCGATAAGCCTAGCGCCTTAATGACAGTTTTATGACAGTTATGAAAGCTTAGCCAATGGCTCTATTTCTGCCAGCTTCTTTGGCTTGATAAAGATGCTTGTCAGCGATGTATAACAGCTTTTCACTGATAGCCACAGCCACCTCTGGCGTAACCACGGTGTAATTATCTGTAGGAATTGAGGATGTCGCCGCTTGTTCTGAAATAGCTGCTGGTACTACAAAAGGTTGTTGTGGATGATAGGTCGCCACCCCGATACTGGCGGTAACCGCAACGGTTACCTGCTGTTGGTTAGCGCCCCTGTAAGTATGTTCTTTCTGCAACGCCTTAATAATGCGCTGGGCCAAATGAAGCGCGGCGCTTGCCTCGGTATTCGGACACAGCAGTAGAAACTCTTCACCACCCCAGCGCCCCAGCAAATCCGTGTTGCGCGACAGATTTTTCAAC
The DNA here is from genome assembly GCF_024584785.1 of Idiomarina loihiensis. GTDB lineage: Bacteria > Pseudomonadota > Gammaproteobacteria > Enterobacterales > Alteromonadaceae > Pseudidiomarina > Pseudidiomarina fusca. The sequence goes on along the minus strand of NZ_CP074112.1, from coordinate 2,727,757 downwards.
AAGCTAGCCAAGTGCACTAACACCGCATCGCCCATTAAGTGCCCGTGGCTATCATTAATGTTTTTAAAGTGATCAACATCCAACAGCAATACTGACACAGGCTGTTGAGTGCGATGCGCCAGCGCCACCATCTGCTTAAGGTTATTATCTAAATGCAGACGGTTATAAACGCCTGTTAGCCGGTCTGTAATCGATAGTTTGCGTAATTTGTCGTAAGTGCGTTGACGAGAACGCTCGTAAAAACGAAACAGTAAAATATGCGCCAGCCCAACCTCAGCAAAGTTAAATAAAGCACCTAAACTTAAATATCCTGGCACTCCAATTTGCAGTAATTGGTACAGATACCAACCACAATAAATGAACACCAGCCCAGTAAGGATAGTTGCAGCTCGCGAGCCCAATAAGAAAAAGCTGATGGGGGGTAAAATAGTCACCCAAACCAAGGAATAGTTTTCTGCTTCAGATAAATCAATAAACGCCAGCAGGATGGTGATTAGCGTGAGTACCAAGGCCCAACCTGCTACAGCAAGGTTGCCGCCTCGATACACGTAGAGGAAAATGCTAGTGGCAATGACGAACCCAATAAAATCATAAACAGCAACATAGGCAGCATCAAACAAGGTGATGTTGAGTAAGCCAATCGCGCCAAAATAAAACACCATCAACAATGCAATGGCATAGATCAGCGTCAGCTGATTGTAACGCGGGTCATTACTATCGATGTCACTATGATACTTACGCCAAAAATTCATCGCCAAGTCTTATTGTTATTCTTCTTAACTCATATCTTTACTGCATGTGCCCTGATTGCGCAATCATTGCGATTGATTTTTTTGCGTTAGAGTTACAATCGGCGCTAACACGTCAGCCTTACCATCAATAGGTGACATCAGCTCTAACCCAAGGAGTTGCGCCATAAATGGATAAACATGAATATTACTGAAGCGCGGCAAGGTAACCCCACTAGCGAGTGCCGGCCCCGCGGCAACAAATAAGCCATCCATTTCGCGGTTAGAATGAAACCCATGAGTGCCGCCATCAGCACGTCGCTCGGGCGGCCGCGAGGTAAAAGTTACCGGCGCTTGCGTCGCTAACACAATACTTGGCTTGCGCGGCCCTGCGGTTACCCCCAGCTCGGCTAACGTTGCCTCAGATTCAATCCAAAAACCCAAGTGGGTCAACTGTTCAAGCTGCGCTTTCAATTCATCTACTTGGGCCGCTGTAGTGTCATCGTTGGCATAAATCATAAACCGAGTTTGCGCATTTTGCGTTTCAAACAAGTCACTATCCACAGGTAATTGGCCGACGTCTATCATGCGCTCGGCTTTAATATCAGACATCCCATGGTCGGACACCAGAATTAGATTGACCGGTACCTCAACTTCAGTTTGCAAACGCAGCCATAACTCACCAATCAGCTTGTCGATGTATTGCACGGATTTCTTCACTTGAATGGATTCAGGCCCAAACTGGTGCCCCATGGTGTCGACAATAGAAAAGTACCCAGTAACAAACCGCGGACGCGCCTCAGCAGGCAGCTTTAACCAAGCAATGATTTGGTCAATCCGCTGCTGATTGGGCGCAGGTGTACTGTAGTTAACATAGTAACTGGGGGTGCGACCATTGATTCTGGCTTCAGACTCCGGCCAAAAATAAGACGCTGCCTTTACTCCCTGAAACTCTGCTAGGTTCCAAATTGGCAAGGTGGTTAACCAACTACTATCCTTGGCGCCATCACCCATTTTGTAGCGCTGCTTGCGCTCGGTATCGTAAAAATTATTATCCACAATGCCGTGCTTAGAGGGATATTGGCCGGTCACAATCGATAAATGATTTGGAAAGGTTTTAGAAGGATAAACAGGTATTAGACCATCGCTACGCACACCTTGCTCAGCTATCTTAGCGATATTGTTGGCACCATGCAGCTCAATGTAATCATGCCGAAAGCCATCAATCGAGATCAGCACCACGGTTTGTTCGGATAGCGAGTCATCCGCTGCCGTTGGCCCGCGCGCCCCTGTGGTGCCACTTTGAGCGCAGCCGGCGAGAGTAACCAGCAGCATCAGCACGCTAGTTTGCAATGACAGCAATGGTCGCATAAATTTTTTCAAGAGCTTTTCCTCAAACATCAAATGAATCTTATCCACAGGCGAAAATAGCACAGCTTTATGACAGTTAAATGCTAATTAGGCGCATAAAATGAACGGCAGAGCTCAAACAAGTTGCCCATAAGGTCATTTCAGACAATTACCCCTAATAAAATCAGGGATAAGCCGAATTTGCCTTTTACCCCTAATTATTTATGTTTATTATCTACCTATCTCGCAGCAACAATAAGCTCGTACCCATGCAAAACAGCACCCAGGTAAAGTTATTAAAAAGCGCCATGATTTTAGGGATCTGCCTGCTGATTTGTGGGCATTTAGTGTTGGCAGCAACCTTCGCTAGCGATAGTATTGGCCATCAAGGCTTTATTTTGGGCGCCGCACTTAGTGCTTTTGGCGTGGTGTTATCGTTACCCACAAAAATTTACTTAACGTTGGTACTTATGGAACACGAAGAAGGTTCAGATAAGCGTTTTACTCGCTCCGCTGATGGTCAAGCTCTTGGCAGCAAATCACGTGCTCACCTGCGTACCGCCACTGAGTACGATGCCAAACGCTTAGCCGAACTGGCCGAGCGAACTTTTCGCGATACTTTCGCCGCCGATAATAGCGCTGCTGATATGGATCAGCATTGCGCCAGCCAATACAGCGAAGCTATTCAGCGTGATGAAATCAATGATCCCAACCGATTAACCTTGCTCGCTATTATTGACGCTCAAATAGTCGGCTTTGCGCAATTGCGCTGGGGCCAAACCCCTGCCTGTGTAACAGCTAAGTCAGCAGCTGAAATTCAACGCTTGTACGTAGATAAACCTTGGCATGGCAAAGGCGTAGCACAAGATTTAATGCAAACAGCTTTAGCCAAACTAAACCAACGCGGGCACGACGTGGTGTGGCTAGGCGTGTGGGAGCATAACCCACGTGCCATCGCTTTTTACCGCAAACTAGGCTTCACTGAAGTGGGCGAACACCTATTTCAACTAGGCAACGATCCTCAGCGCGATATCTTGATGGCGATGCCGCTTTTGGAAACTGCATGAAGCAAAAAAACAAACTCTTTGTGTTACTGAGTGCAGTGATACTGCTGCTTGATATTGTTTATGTGCTGATGAATGTACGCTTAGAGCATGCCAGTTTTGAAAGCGCACTGGTGACTGATGCAGAGCATATGAAATCGAGCTATGAACTAGCCATCGAGCAGCAAGAACAAACCATGTTGGCGATCGCAACTTTCATAGCAAACGAGCCCACCACAACCCAGCTTTTTTATCAGGGCCAACAAGCCATCGCTGCACAACGTCGTGGTGAGCCGGTAACTGATGCTCAAATTAATCAGTATCGTCAACAGCTTTACCAAGAAGTTGCATCGGCTTGGAGCGAGGTACAAAAGGAATTTTCAGCTCGACAACTGCATTATCATATAGAGCCAGGCGACATTAGCTTCTTACGCGTACACAAGCGGGAAAAGTTTGGCGATGATTTGACAGCCGTACGTCACACCGTAGTCGACACCCACCAATTTAAGAACTCTCGCTCTGGTTTTGAAACTGGCCGTGTGTATTCGGGTATTCGAGGGGTTGTTCCAGTTTTCTTAAAAGACGATGACAACGCCAATACCACCTATGTTGGCGCGCTGGAAGTAGGCACCTCGTTTGATATCATTTTAGACATGCTTGATAACAGCTTAGATATTGGTGCCGCAGCTTTGTTGACACCTGCTCATGTAGAGCAAAACATGTGGCCTGAGGCTATTGCGAGTCACTTTTCTGAAGCCAACCGAAGTTGTGCTTGCTTTATCGAGGCCAGTAGCCGCTCTGAAGTAAAAGAAATTCTAGCTGCGATTACTTTCGCCCAACCGTTGCCAGAAATTGCAGTAGAGGCCATTCAACTAAACGGAAATCACTTTGCTGTAACTTCTTTTCCGTTGCGCGATTACTTAGGTGAACAACAACCTGGTTTAGAGCCTGTAGGAGCAATCTTACTGTGGAAAAACATTGATGGCCAGGTGGCTGCCTTGCAGCGTTCTCATTGGCTTAATATAAGCTTTGGTATCGTAGGCTTTTTTATCATCGAATTACTTTTGTATATCGCAATCAGTAAAGCGCTGCGTTCACAACAACACAAAGACAAGCTAAAACGGGCAGCATATCAAGATTCACTCACTGGTTTAGCTAATCGAGCAGCACTGTTGGACGCACTAAACTTCCTGATCAAGCGACAACGTCAGAGTGACACGTTAGCAGCCTGTTTATACTTAGATCTCGATGGATTTAAAGCTATTAATGATAATTTTGGCCATGCCGCTGGTGACTACCTACTTACCGAAATATCGCACAAATTAACCAAAGCCTTACGCAGCCATGACACGGTAGCTCGAATTGGCGGAGATGAGTTTGTTCTTCTAATAAGCGCTTTAAGTAATCAGGAAGAATGTCTGCAGTTAGCACAACGTTTGCTGGCCCTCGTCAATGAGCCAATCCCGTATAAAGAACAACAACTACAAGTTTCCGCCAGCATCGGTATTATTTTTCTACCGTCGGGCGAAAGTGGTATCAACTCAGCTAAAATCATCTTAGCAGAAGCGGATAATGCTATGTATCAAGCCAAACGAGCGGGCAAAAATACGATCTTTGTTCATGAGATTTCGACTTAGTCTGCCACTTAACGAAGCCATTCTTTAAAGGCGGCGGTGCGACTCTGGCTGGTTTTTAGCTGAGCGCCACAAGTTAGCGTGATAGTTAGCGTGTTTTTACAATACCTTTGTAGGCTTTGTACGTGCTCACGTTGCACTAACTCGCTACGATTAATCCGAAAAAATGGATAATCAGCCAAAGCTTGTTCAGCCGCTTGCAGTGAGCTGAACGATAAAAAATGACGTTTCGCTTCACGGTCAAAAGCCATCACTAAGCCGCCATCAGCTTGAACGTGAGTAATCTCCCCTATATCAAGAAAATACACCTGTTGATGATGCTTGATCGCAAGCCGATGCTGCTTATATAAAGCGCCAGCGGTGGCATTCACAGCTTTAGGTTTAGGCACGCTAAGAGCACAAAATTTTGCCCAGGCTTGCTCTAGTTTCTGACTGTTGTACGGTTTAAGCAGGTAGGCTATACCCTGACTTTCAAACGCTTGCAGCAAAAAATCGTCGTAGGCAGTTATGAAAATAATCGGACAAGGCTGCGGCTGCTGCTGATACACCTCAAACACATTGCCATCGTTTAACTGAATATCCGAAAAAATCACCTGCACCTTATCTTGTGACGCTTGTTCGGTGAGCCACTGGCGAACCTGAGCCACACTATCAAGCTCACGCACCACCCGAATAGACGCATCTAATTGGTTTAACAAACGTTTTAGTTTGCTGCGAGCTAATGGTTCATCTTCAATAATCACGGCGTTAATCATGCTAGCTAACCTGTGGTTGAGACTGGCTAACTAGAGGCACCCTCACACTGAAGCGTTCGGGCCCCGCCACAACCTGCACTGGGTAGCCGCACATATGGAGACACTGCTGAGAGAGGTTTGCCAATGCGGTACCATTATGCTGTTGCTTAGGTGTGCAATGAGCTTGAATCATGTTATCCACAATGAGTTCGTTATTCTGCAAATACACATGAATAACTAAAGGGTTATCCACATTGGCTTGGTTGTGAACTAAAGCATTTTCTAGCAAGATTTGTAAGCTAAAAGGGGGTAAACATAATCCCTCAACTTGCTCGTCATCAACATGCCACTCCAACTGATAATGAGGGCCTAATCTTGCTTGCATAAGCGCAAAATATTTCCGACCAAACTCAATCTCTTGGGCTAAGGGTACCAAGGCATCACCGGTATGCTGTAAAGCTTGGCGATAGATATCAGCAAAATCATGTAAAAAGCCGCTGGCACGTTCAACATCAAGCACCATCAACTCATCTAAGGTATTCAATGAATTGAACACAAAATGTGGATTAAGCTGCGCTTTAAGCTGCCGAATATGGGCCTGAGCCAGCTGTTGCTCGTGCTGCTGTTGCGCCTCGCGTAATGCCGTTCGATATTGATTCAGGCTACGGCTGTGGGTATAGGCCAAGTACAAGCCACCAAAAAGTATCACATTGATGAAGGCTTGCAGGTTACCTTGCAGCACTTGCAGTTGCGAGAAGTTACGATCAATATTGCCAAATAGAGCGGCTATGGCTAGCCCCAATCCGTTATAAAACAACAAATAAAGCACCACTGTGCTTGCCGCAGCCATCGCATAGGTTGCGACCGATGGCGGTGCCACCGGCTGTAGCTGGTGAGTAACACCATCCGGGGCCAAACTGAAACGCTGCAGACTCATCCGCACCAAACTAAAAATAATCAGCGCAGCAATGAATTCAGCTACCGGGCCTTCTGGGGTAAAAGTATACCAAGACAGCATCCCGCTGCTTACACGGTTATAAATCACCAGCAAATAACACAACAAAAAGACCAGCACCAAAAAGGTGCGGTCTATTTGTAAAAATTGACACCAACGTCTTAGCATAGGGTCGGCCCTTATCTGTCAGAAAGCCTATTGCGGTGCCTGCTCGGTGGCAGCGCCAGCCGTCCACGAATGAGTAATTTCACCTGCGGCATTAAAGAACTGTAACTGCACTTCGTCCTGCTCGTCTACATAAAACATAGCGCGCGGTGACCCATCGCTGGCAAATAAGAATAAACCGTTATTTGCTTGGCTCGTTTTTCCTAGCAGTACTCGTGTAGCGCCGCCTAAATAACCTTGCTGTTGATATTCCATGTATTTTTGTCGGCGTAATTGACGGTCTTCTATTTGCGCCAGTTCACGCTGAATGTCACGCACCTGTTGTTGTGTCTCTAACTCGGGACGGTCGTTAAAAGCTAATCCTGAGCGCACGATACGGCGCTCACCACGCTGCTCATCTACCGTTAATAATTGCATCACTTGGTCGCCATCGTACTTATCAAAAGTTAACGACATGCCCGCACTATGACCCTGCTCGTTACGGCTGCCATCAAAAATAAAGCCACCAGCCTCCATGCCTTCTTCGTTAAAGAACAACATACCTGCTCGTTTTTTACGATCTTCGTTAAGAATACGTCCGTTCACTTCTTCGGTTACCGGAAAGCGCTCAGTATTGGTCAGCAAAAGCTTAACGGTTCCGTCCGCTTCTACTACATTCAAACGCTCTACCGAAAGGGTTTTAAAATGCGCCGTTGTCGCAGGTTCTGCTGGTTGCTGAAGCAACTGCTGTGCACCTAAAGTTGCCGACAAAGCCAAACTAACCAAGCTAACGAGACCAAAAATTTTGACTTGAGTTTGTGTGTTCATGATTGATTCCTTGTGAGTTGTTGTGCTGTTGAGGGCAAGTATTAACGCCCCTACCTTCAACCCGCCAGCAACATCTCACCAGCTAAGGAATAATGCTGACGAACTAAGGAATCCAACCTAATCCCCCAGTTAAAGAATGAAAATAATCCCTTGATCTTTTTGATTACAGGTGTAATCTTAAATCAAAGATTACATTTGTAATTGAGGATAACAGTGATGACTGAACCCGTAGAAATCTCTAATGCCGAGCTCGTTATTTTGAATGTATTGTGGCAACAAGCCCCGTTACTATCTGCTGATATAGTGCTGCAGGTGCAACAACAAGAAGATTGGCATGAGAAAACCATAAAAACGTTACTTAACCGCCTAGTAAAAAAAGGCGCATTGAGCTTTGAAAAAGACGGCCGCGCCTATCGCTACAGCCCCATCCTTGCGCAGCAAGATTATCAACAGCGAGCCGGTTCAAAGCTCATTAATAATTTGTTTGCCGGTAGTGTCGCTGGGTTAGTTGCCGGTTTTGCGCAACAGGGTCAGCTTAGCGATCAGGATGTCGCCCAACTAAAGGCCATTATTGCTGAGTGGGAGCAACAAGAGGACTCGTCATGCTAACCTCCAGTGTTCTGCTTATAACCCTTTGCACCTCAGCACTGGGCGTTATTTTCACCACGGGCCATCAGCATCTGTTGCGTCACTTGGGGCCACGTTCCTTGTATCTACTTTGGGCTTTGGTGCCTATCAGTTACCTAGCTATTGTTGCTGGCCCTTGGCTTGGCGAAAGCCTCTACTGGGTTTTACAAAAGCTTGGTTTGAGTACCGCTGCACAGGCCCTACAAAGCTATACCGCCCTTTGGGCTACCCCTACTGAGCTAGTTAGTAAGAAGGATGCTTGGATGCCATTAATTAGTGGCGTTTGGCTGCTAGGCGTAGCTCTTATGCTGAGCCTTATTGGCTTGGGGCAATGGCGCTTACAGCAGCTACCCAAGCAGAACCGATTGGGCCTTACTGTGGCCACTACTGCGCCCGGAACAAGCCCCGGCGTATTTGGTTGGTGGCGTCCAACCTTGCTATTACCCACGGATTTTAATAAACGCTACAGCACTCTCGAGCAACGATTAATACTTAGGCATGAGCTGACTCATTGGCGGCGTCATGACACGCAAGCCAATCTGATCGCTTGGTTGTTGCTCAGCGTGCAGTGGTTTAATCCATTGGCTTGGCTTGGTTATCAGCGCTTTCGTGCCGATCAAGAATTAGCCTGTGATGCTGATGTGCTTAGTCAGCATCGCACCTCACCGCAGCATGGGGTTGGCTATGCCCATGCTTTACTCAAAACCAGTACTAACCGAGCTTGGGGTGGCCCTGTCGTGAACCCTTGCAGTACTCATTACGGTTATCAACAAGGGAGATTTAATCTCATGAAAGAACGCATTCAAACACTACAGCAGCACCACCCCTTACGAAAGTTCCCCCTAGTGCTTGCTGCCGTGGGAATGGTTAGTGCAAGTATGCTCTGGCATACGCCAGCTATTTCCACACCAACCCAAGCTGCGGCTGCAGAAACCATCACACCGATTGTCCGTATTAATCCTCGCTACCCCGAAGCGGCAGCAGCCGAGGGGATTGAAGGCTATGTTGAGGTAGAATTTCGGATTGGAAACGACGGCAAGCCGGTGGATATTAAAGTGCTGAAGTCACAACCAGAGGGCGTGTTTGATGATAATGTTATCGCCGCATTACAGCGCTGGCGGTATGTTCCTGGCAAAACCGACCAACCTCTGCAACTACGAATTGACATGCGCTTACCCTAAGCGCATGTCATTCAGCTAGCCTAGGCGTTAGGCTTCATGGTACCTATTTGCTCGAAGCGCTCGTGCCAGCTTAACGCCTCATTCAGCAAGTGCGGTGTGTGCATGCCACGGCCACTCGCACAAGCCCGCTCAAAGTAATCTAATAACTGCTCTTTAAAATCAGGGTGGGCACAGTTATTGATGATAGCCAAGGCCCGTTGACGCGGAGCTAACCCACGTAAGTCAGCCAAGCCTTGCTCAGTGACGATAATTTTAACATCGTGCTCCGTATGATCGACATGCGACACCATTGGCACAATTGACGAAATTTTGCCGTCTTTCGCGGTAGATGGCGACATAAAGATCGACAAATAGCCATTTCGGGCAAAGTCCCCTGAGCCACCAATACCGTTCATCATGCGCGTGCCCATTACGTGGGTTGAGTTCACGTTGCCATAGATATCCGCTTCGATCATACCGTTGGTAGCAATAACCCCTAAGCGCCGTGCCACTTCAGGATGGTTACTAATATCTTGTGAGCGCAGCAGAATTTTTTGGCGATAAAATTCGATATCTTTATCAAACTCTTCAATGCCTTCAGGGCTTAATGAAAAAGCCGTAGCCGATGCCATGGCTAAGGTGCCCGACTTCAACATTTTTAACATGCCGTCTTGAATGACTTCGGTGTATGCCGTTAGATTTTTATAAGGACCACTATCAAGCGCCTCCAAGACCGCATTTGGGATGTTGCCCACGCCTGATTGCAACGGCAACAGGCCTTTTGGCAAACGACCCAGTTTAATTTCACGGTCAAAAAACTCGAGAATATGTTCGGCAATCTTACGCGACGCGTCATCTGGCTTTTTAAATGGCGTGTTACGATCGGCAGCATTCGTCTCAACAACCGCCACCACCTTCTCAATCGGACAGCGTAAATAAAGCTCGCCAATGCGCTGGCCCGGTTCAGTCAACATAATCGGCTTACGGTTAGGCGGTAACGCCGCACCATAATAAACATCATGCATGCCTTCCATGCGTGCGTTTTGCTTATGGTTAACCTCAAGAATGATTTTATCAGCTTGCTCAATCCAGGTTTTGTTGTTGCCCAGCGACGACGAGGGGATCAGAGAGCCATCTTCGCGAATACCTACCACTTCAATAATGGCGATATCCATCTTGCCAAAAAAACCTGACCAAGCGTATTGAGCTACTTCAGAAAGGTGATAGTCAGCATAATTCATGGTGCCATTATTGATGCGTTCGCGACAAATAGGATCGCTTTGAAACGGCAAACGCATTTCGATACCATCTACTTCTGCCAGCTTGCCATCTAATTCAGGCGCCGTTGAAGCTCCGGTTAACACATTAATGCGAAAGGGCTTACCACCAGCTGCATTATGCGCTTTAATTCGCTCAGCGAGGGCACCTGGTACGGCTTTGGGATAGCCAGCGCCAGTAAAGCCACTCATCCCAACGTTGGCTCCTGCAGGGATCATGGCCGCAGCGGCTTCAGCAGTAGTCACCCGTTGTTGTAACGCTGGACATAAAATTCTAGATTCTGTAGACATAGTTGTACCTGTATTGTTAACTCACAAGACTGCATTCTTTGCTAATTAATGGCTATGCAGGTATTCAAAGCGCGCTATTCTACGCCTTATTGTAGGGGTTTAGGTTGGCCTAAGACTAAAGTCTAACACCGCGCACCGTGGTAACTAAGGCAATCACCATGACCATGTTTCGAGTATTTTTGTTATCACTATTATTGTTCTGCTGTGCAGCATGCACAGGTTTACCTGATCTAACTCAGCGCGAAGCCAGCTACGCTTTCAACTTGGCACAAACTCAGCATAGTCGTTTGGGGCAACGCATTCTTCCTGTACTAGAGGAGCACTTAGCCACAAACTCTTCGCAACAAAGTGCCGTGGTGATGTTAGCCGATGCAGAACAAGCACTCGCAACCCGCTTACTGCTAACTGCGCAAGCAGACGTGAGTCTTGATCTGCAATACTATATTTGGCGCAACGATAGCTCAGGCCAACAATTACTCGAGGCCATCTATGCTGCAGCTGAGCGTGGGGTACGGGTGCGCTTGCTGATGGACGATTTACATTCGCGTGACGCAGATGCCTGGTTTGCCTACCTCAATCAACACCCTAATATTCAGGTGCGCTTATTCAACCCGTTTATTCCGCGTTTTTCACGTGCTCTTGGCTTTATGTTTGATTTTTCGCGAGCCAATCGGCGCATGCACAATAAATCATTTACTGTTGATAACTTGGCCACCATTGTCGGTGGCCGCAACATCGGCAATGACTATTTTGACCGCACGGACGGTTTTTACTTTGCCGACCTTGATGTACTCGCCATGGGTCCAGTTGTTAACGCTGTTTCAGACGATTTTGATGAGTATTGGAATAGCGATTCAGCTTACCCCTACGAACTCCTCCACCCATCGGCCAATAACCCGCGACAAGGCCTTCCTAATAACGACTTGGCAGACTTAGTGACACCGCAGCAGGTTAGCCTAGACAAGCTTATTCAAGCCAAGCGCTGGCAATGGGCTAACGTCGCCATGATTAGTGATAGCCCCAACAAAGGGCTAGGTACGGCATCGCCTGAAGAACTTATAACCGACGCCCTCACCCGCGCCATAGGTTCGCCTGAACAGCAACTCCTCTTGGTATCACCCTATTTTGTGCCTACTGCAACTGGCGTAGATGCACTTGCCACCATCGCCGCACAGGGTGTAGAAGTAAAAGTACTCACCAATGCCTTTGCCACCACCGATGTGGCGATTGTTCATTCAGGTTACGCCAAACGGCGACGCGCTTTATTAGAAGCTGGTATTCAACTGTTTGAAATGCGCCCCAGTAATGGCAGCTCTGATCCCACTATAACCGGCGCATTTTCTAGTTCAGCTTCCAGTTTGCATGCCAAAACGTTTGCCGTAGATCAGTACCGTATTTTTGTTGGGTCATTTAATTTTGATCCGCGTTCGGCTAGGTTGAATACTGAGCTTGGATTTATTATTGATAACCAGCATCTAGCGACACAACTCGCTGAAATATTTACCAATAACGTACCCTACAGTAGTTATCAAGTGCTGCTAGACGAAGATGGCCACATGTACTGGTTAGAACGACGTCCTGAAGGCAACATCAGACATGATCAAGAACCCCAAACCAGTTGGTTTCAGCGCTTTGCCGCCGGCTTTTTTGGCTTGTTGCCGATTGATTGGCTGCTATAGGGGCGAACAACTAAAGAATCGAGCCTATCCAAACAGAGTGAACGCTCCTATACTATTTATCGTATATTGTCGCATCTAACCCGTTATTGAGCGTATTTTGCTAGCGCAAGAGTTAGACAACTAGGCACATTAGAAGCACGGTAAGATAAACTAATACAACAGCCAGGGACTCTTATGAACACATCTATGCGTACCCCAACCAAGCGCAAATGGCTACCAGCTTTAGCTCTTGCCCTAAGCAGTGGCAGCTTGGCGTTCAGTGTCGGCGCGATTGCAGCGCCAGAGCAACAGCAGCCCGAAGCTGCCGAACAGCAAAAGTTACATGATATTGCCGCCCACATAAACGCTGACAATATTGAACGTGATATCACCAAACTAGTCAGCTTTGGCACCCGCCACACCCTTTCTGAAACTGCATCAGACACCCGTGGTATTGGCGCTGCCCGACGTTGGATAAAAGCCGAGTTTGAACGCATCTCCGCAGACTGTGGCGGTTGTCTTGAGGTCTACTTTCAAAGCCGTGTGATCAGCGGTGAACCGCGTATTCCGGACCCTGTTGAAGTAGTCAGCGTCATCGCTGTGCAACGTGGTACCAGCGATCCTAACCGGTACGTGATCATGTCGGGCGATATCGACTCACGCGTCAGCGATGTGATGGACTACACCTCAGATGCCCCAGGTGCCAACGATAACGCCTCAGGCGTAGCTGGTACCCTCGAAGCAGCCCGAGTACTGAGCAAGTACCAATTTAACGGCAGTATCGTTTACGCTGCTTTAGCTGGCGAAGAACAAGGCTTATTTGGTGGCCGGATTATGGCTGAGCAAGCCCTCGCCGATGGCTGGTTTATCGAAGCCGTATTAAACAACGACATGATTGGCAACATCGAGGGCATTAACGGTGTGATAGATAACACCACCGCCCGTATATTTGCTGAAGGTACGCGCATGGATGAACAGCCCAACGAGGCTAACCGTCGCCGCTTTACCGGTGGCGAGGTTGATTCACCTACCCGCAACGTGGCGCGCTACATCGACCAAATCGCTGATCGCTACATTCCAAACTTAGACACCATGGTAGTGTATCGATTAGACCGCTTTGGCCGCGGCGGCCATCATCGCCCGTTTAACGATTTAGGTTTTCCGGGTGTGCGCATTATGGAAACCAACGAAAACTACAATCGTCAGCATCAAGACCTCCGCACTGAAAATGGCATAAAATTTGGCGATACCCTAGACGGAGTCGATTTTGACTACGCCGCTAAACTGACCGCGCTAAATGCGGTATCATTAGCAAGCATGGCATGGGCCCCAGCACCGCCAGCTAATGTTGCTATTGCCGGTGCTGTGCAACCAAGCACCAGCCTCAGTTGGGACAAGGTACCAGGCGCTGCCGGCTACAAAATTTACTGGCGCTATACCGATCAGCCACAGTGGCAATTTAGTCGCTATGTAGGCGATGTTACTCAATTCACCTTAGACAACGTGGTGATTGATAATTACTTTTTTGGTGTTGCTAGTATCAGCGCAGATGGCTATGAAAGCCCAGTCGTCTATCCTGGCCCGGCGGGCGCCTTCCGTGTAGGTCGCGATAACTAAGGAACCAAGCTATGGCACGCGCACATGCTCTGCATATTTTAGTAAAAACCCGTGAAGAAGCGGAAAAACTAAAGCAGCAATTGGCCAGCGGCAAGAAATTCGCTGACCTTGCACGTAAGCACTCACTTTGCCCCTCCAGCAAAAAAGGCGGTGACTTAGGTGAGTTTGGGCGCGGCCAAATGGTGCCAGAATTCGATAAAGTGGTGTTCGGCAAGCCCACCCTAGAAGTGCATGGCCCGATTAGAACCAAATTTGGTTGGCACTTGATAAAAACGCTGTCGAGAAGTTAAAAACTACTGACCAGAGGGCCGTTCGGTAGCTGGCGGCTGTTCTGGTCGCGGCATGGCCCAGTAATACATGACGATTAGTATCCCAAAAGGCACCAACATCATCAGTTGCCACCAAGGGCTCTGCCCTGCATCGCGCAGACGGCGCGTAGATACGGCTAAAAACGGCAACAACAATACAATAGCCACCATGCTCATTAAAACCGGATGAATGAACTCCACTAAACCCAGCACCAACACAAAAAGCACAAAGAACCACCAAAACTCATAACGTGTTGCGCGGCCACTAAAGTCATCAAAATTCTGCAAACTCTCCCAAACGCTTTGCAGCACAGCATTTTTTACAGGGGCACTATCGCTACCGGCCAACTCATCAACCGACACTTCAAACACTGCGGCCAAGGCTTTAGCGGTTTCTAACGAAGCAGTACCGCGTGTTTCTATGCGCTGAATAGTACGCAGGTTAACACCGCACATTTCGCTGAGTTGTTCTTGCGACCAATTACGCTCGGCACGTAATTGCTTTAATCGGTTTGAATTAATGTTCATGATGCGTATTCCACAAAATAGTTAGCCACAAGTTACCACATTCAATGAAATTAACTACGGCATCTTTACGGCACACAAGGTGGCGGCTGGTTTTGTATAAATCAAAAGTCATTTAATTTATGTTTATCATAAAATATTTATTGCAAAACGTTTATTTCGCGTCTATTTTATAAACACATCAATTTGGAGATAAACCATGGATAACACCAAATACAAACTCGCCGGCATTGCCGCTATAACCCTCGCGGTATTGTTTCCAATTTATTGGATAGCCACTTTCGGATTTATTATCGATAACGCTGAAATGGCCTTCCGCGCTGATTTTCTTGAACTGAGTGGTTGGGATATTTTATTTGTGGCCATCGGCGCACTCGAAATTTACGTGTATTTCAGCCTTAGTAAGTACTTTCGTGACCAAATTGGCGGCGGGTTGATTGCCAATATGCTGTTGGCCATGGCGTTTTTTGTTGCCCTATTTCATAGCACAGTTGCCGTTGATATTTTGCTTGGTTTGGGCTTATTTCCCAGCATAACGGAAACCATCATTGACGTAACCTTAGTTGCTGGCATTGTGTTTTTATTTCTCTATTGTTTTGCACTTATTGGCATGTGCTCAGCTATGCTTGCGCGTTTTATTGCGCTACCCACCACGCTCAAACTATTTGCGGTTGGCATGCTTATTGCCGCAGTACTGCAATTAACGCTTGTACTTGCCGTGGTTAACATCGTTTTGTTTCCGGCGCTGATGTTACTATTGGCTTATCATTTTTTAACCGACGAACACGCTGTCGAAGTAGTTTAATATGGCCATTCAAATTAACTTAGATGTTGAATTAGCCAAAAACAAAATGTCGCTTACCGAACTATCTGAGCGCGTTGGTGTGTCCATGACTAATTTGTCGCTGCTGAAAACAGGCAAGGTAAAAGCTATTCGATTCACCACATTAGAAGCTATTTGTCGTGAGCTTAACTGCCAGCCTGGTGATATTCTGGTGTATCTTGAGCAATAAAAGGACGAACCATGAGCAAACTCAATAAAGCCATCACTGCAGCGCTAGCTGCGGGCATGTTAACCACCGCAGCCGCAGCTGAGCGCGAAGCCGTATTAGGCTTTGGTGGAGTATTTTTCAAAGCGGAAAACCCTGCCGAATTGGCCAAGTGGTATGAAGACCACTTAGGCGTAAAACAAACGCCTAAAACCTACGAAGAACAGCCATGGGTGCAGGCTGGTGGCAACACAGTGTTTGGTGTGTTTAATAGCAAAACCAAATATTTTGGTGCCGACGATCAGCAATTTATGTTTAACTTTCGAGTGCGCGACTTAGACGCCATGGTTGATCAACTGCAAGCTGCCGGCATTGACGTTAAAGTTGACCCGGAAACTTACCCCAACGGCAGATTTGCTCGCTTAGCGGACCCTGAAGGCAACCCCATTCAGTTATGGCAGGAAATGACGCCCGAGCAGGCCACAAACCAATAAACTATTCGTCGCCCTATTCGTCGCCCTATTCTTCACCTAAAAAGCGGGGGTAAGCGGATTAAATGGTTGATCTTACCTTTGCATGAGAGTGAGACAGACCGGCATCTCATCGGATTATCTGGTTGATGCTTCACCTACTGCTGGTGCATGTTTCCTTCGCTAATTCCAGCAAGAACCCCACACGCCTCAACTTCCCGGTCATCGTTGCAACTCGCTCTCAGTGAAACGAGTTGTTTCTCAAGCGCTTGCAGAGCGGTTATCTGCGACCGCACATGAGAGATGTGATCATCGAGCAAGGCGTTGACGGCGGTACAAGGCTGATGAGGGTCGTCCTGATAGCTCTGTAGTTCGTGAATCTCAGCCAGTGACAGGCCCAGGATTCTGCAGCGACGGATGAAGGCCAGCCCCTCACCATGCTTCTCGGTATAGACACGGTAACCGTTGTCCTGCCGATCAGGCGGCGGCAACAAGCCCTGCTGTTCATAGAAGCGGATCGTCTGTGTTTCGACCCCTACCAACTGCGCCAACTGACCAATGCGCATCAGCCTCCTCCCCAACGGATTCTTCACTCTATTGACCTTATAGTAGCTTTATAGTTTAAAATGGTACCACAACATTGTTCAAGTGGAGTCGTATCATGAGCAAATCCTGTGGTGGCGCCTGTGGCGCTGATGCAACGTCCGCAGCGGATACCGATATACAGGCCTCCTCCGAGGCGCCAGGGAGATGGGTCAGTGTTTATGCCGTGCCGAAGATGGACTGTCCATCAGAAGAACGAATGATTCGCCTAGCCCTGAACGGCTTTGAGGAGATTCGGGCGCTGTCCTTCGACTTGTCGAACCGCCGGCTGAAGGTCGTGCATGACGGCGAGGTCGAGCCCGTCACCTCGAAACTGAAGACCTTGGGGCTAGGCGCCTCGCTTCAGGAAACCGTCGCTGCAAATCCGGAGACCATCAAGGCCGCCGAGTTTTCGGCAGCTTCTGCTAAGCAAGAATCCGGGACCCTGCGCTGGTTGCTCGGCATCAATGCACTTCTGTTCGTGGTGGAAATGACTGCCGGTCTGATCGCCCAGTCCACCGGCCTGATTGGAGAATCCCTGGACAATTTTGCCGATGCGGCGGTGTACGGGCTTGCCCTTTATGCGGTTGGACATAGCGTGAAAATGCAGGTACGTGCCGCGCATCTTGCTGGTGTACTGCAACTGATCTTGGCTGTGGGCGTGCTCGTAGAGGTGGTGAGACGCTTTGTATTCGGTAGTGAGCCTGAATCGCTGGTGATGATGGCTATCGCATTCGTCGCATTGATTGCCAATACCAGTTGTCTGCTGCTCATATCCAAACATCGGGAAGGCGGGGCGCACATGAAGGCAAGCTGGATATTCTCGGCCAACGACGTGGTGATCAACCTGGGGGTCATCACCGCCGGCGCCCTGGTCGCGTGGACCGGTTCCAATTATCCGGATCTGATTATCGGCACCATCGCGGGGGGCATTGTAATTAACGGTGCCAGACGCATTTTGGCGTTGAAGGGTTAAATAATGCTCATTATTGGCAAAAAGCTCTCGCCGTATGCCCTATTGTCCATATCGGGCCTGCTGGCAGCGTCTGATCAGGTTGTAAAGTGGCTGGTGCAGCAATCAATGGCCTATGGCGAGTATGTTTCGGTGACCCCGTTCTTTAACTGGGTGCACCTATGGAACTGGCAAGCCCCCGATACAGTAGACGCCTGATAGCGTTACACTAAACGAAAATCTACAGGTGTTGGTAATGAGCGGATGTGGGTGCGAAGTTGAAATAAAAGACCAGTCTCAACGACAGGTTTTGTATTGGCTTTTGGGAATAAACGCGACAATGTTTGTTATAGAAATGGGGATCGGGTTGCTTGCTGATTCAACCGCATTAATAGCCGATTCACTTGATATGCTCGCCGACGCAGTTGTCTATGGTGTTGCCCTTTATGCTATTGGTAAATCGCTATTGCACAAAGCCAATGCGGCTAGAATTAGCGGCTTTTTTCAGATGGCACTGGGTGTGTTGATTATCATTGATATTGTAAGACGGTCAATTTACGGTAGCGAACCTGTATCGGGACTAATGATGGCTATGGGGGCAGTTGCACTGGTTGCTAATGTCATTTGTCTTGTGATCATACGCAAACAAAGAAATGAAGAAGTGCATATGCGGGCAAGCTGGATATTTTCAGCCAACGATGTGATTGCCAACTTAGGTGTTATCTTTGCTGGCGTTTTGGTGTTTTGGCTCGATTCTCGATGGCCTGATCTGGTTATCGGTGTGATAGTTTCGTGCGTTGTGTTGCGCGGGGCAAAAATGATCCTCGAAGATGCTGGAAATGAAAGACAGCGAGCACTTAATGCGCAAAGTTGATAAGAAAATGCCAATTTTTAATTGCACATCAAAACTGCGTAGGTTGGCATGGCTACTTATTACTTTGCTCATGTGTCAATCGGGCTTTTCGTTCGCCGCTCAATGCGATGACTACCCTGCGGAGGTATCGTCAGTCCCTGAACAATCAAAGTCGATAGGCACTTATGATGTTCCCGAAAAAAATGTAAATGCTGGTGATAATACGTCGAGTGAAGAGCCTAAGTGTTTCCATTGTGTGCTGTGTCAATGTGGACAGATTAAGTTTCTGGCACAACACCCAATAAATGACGTATCTAAACCGTTATATACCAATCAATACAGTTATTCCCGCAACGTCACTGACGGCCTAGTCGAAGGCCTTTTGCGCCCACCTCAACATTAATCCATTCCCTCCTATATGTTTGCATGGGTGCTTTCCATGTATGTCGTTATCTTATGAACAAAAGGTTCTTTTATGAGTTCTTCACGCCCATTGGGCATAAAAAAAGCTAGCTCAGCGTATCTGAAATTGATATCTGCTGCACTGGTAACCATGAGCATATCTGTTCAATCTGCCAATGCGCAAAATTCTTCAATCACGCTTGAAAATGCGCTCAAACGCACATTATCAAACAACCCAGATTTAGTTGTGTTCGAATTTAAATCTTCGGCTTTGGATGGTGAATCAAAAATGGCCAGCTTACGACCTGAAATGTCTGTTGGGGTTGAAGTTGAAAATGTGTTGGGAACAGGCGAAGTGTCTGGTATCAAAGATGCCGAATTGACACTGACCTTATCGTCGGTCATCGAGCTTGGAGATAAAGTCAGCGGCCGAATGAATGTGGTGAGTTCAAAAAAAGCACAACTGCTTACACAACGGCGCATTCGTACGCTGGACATCTTGGGTGAAACAACTCGACGATATATCAATGTCATTGTCCAACAAGCGTTGCACAAGACTGAGCAACGAGCTGAAATGCTGGCTCGCACAATGCTTCAGACAGTCTCTACACGGGTTGAAGCGGGGGCTTCTTCACCACTTGAGAAAAAACGTGCAGAGTCAGCGTTGTCGCAGGCGCGTTTGTCGTTATTGATAAGTGAACAAAAACTCAATGAGTATAAACGCGACCTGGCCATCATGTGGGGTGACACTAACGCTGCGTTTGCGGAAGTTGAAGGGACACTGTTATCGTTTCCAAATTCACTATCACTTGAACATATGCTTTCACAGCTTCAAAGCAATCCACACGTTCTGCTTTATGCTGATAACTATCGGGTACAAGAGGCCAGATTGAGAGTGGTTCAGGCCAGTCAGCAGTTCGACATTGCGTGGGAAGCCGGTATCCGAAGAATGCAGGGAATTGATGACACAGCGTTAGTCGCCAGTATTTCGGTGCCGTTAAATACCACGCCGCGGAATCTAGGTGAATACGAACAACAGCGCGCATTGCTTGACAGTATAGACTATCAAAAACAAGCGAAAATTCGTGAACTCACTCGCCAATTAAATCAAGTCATTAGCGCAAAAGACCAAGCCTTGCTCACTGTTACGACCCTTCAAGACAATGTCGTCCCAACATTGGAATCTGCATTGAAATTGGCGCGGGATGGCTATGAAAGTGGTCGCTACAACTACATAGAGTGGGTGACAACGCAACAGCAACTCATAGATATGCAACGAACTATGATAAAAGCCGCAGGCTTAGTTCACCTTCGAAGCGCAGATCTAGAGGCACTTACGGGAATTCCCGTGTTTTCTGACTCTCCCTCGACGTCTGCTCAATCATCACAATGAATAGAGAAAAAATAATGAATAAATCACAATCTACATTAGTTACTAGCGCACGTGACTTGCTTGGCATGTTAGTCATGCTAGTTACTTTACTGTTTGCTTCTGTCGCCCTGGCTGATGATGACGATGAGGAAGCCGAAGAAAGACCCGAGTACGTAGTGTTATCTCAAGAACGGATGCTTGAACACGATATCGTGACTGCATCGGCCGCATCAGGAACATTATCGCTCACAACCAGAACCTTTGGGCGGATAGTTCATGATCCTGCGTCACTGAGTCATATTCGTGCCCGCTTCGACGGTGTTGTAAAACGTATCATGGTGAATATTGGAGATAAAGTAGAAAAAGGTGACACACTGGCAATCATTGAGTCAAACGAGAGTTTAAATCAATACTCAATCACCTCACCGATGTCTGGAAAAATCATAGCTAGACACGCCAATGATGGTGAGCTCACCAACGGTCAAGTACTGCTTTCTGTTGCTAATTACTCTCGCGCAATTGCTCAATTGGCTATTTTCCCCAAACAACGTACTCGTATTGCCGCTGATATGGAAGTCACTTTAAGGCTTGAGGAATTGCAGCAACAATCAAGTATAAGCCACATTACGTCCTCACCTGATGACAAACCTTATTCTATCGCGTTTGTGAACGTTGATAATGGCAGTGGTTATTGGCCTTTAGGCGCTATGGTAGAGGGTTATATTCAGATTGGGTTCCAAGAAGTCAATCTGGCTCTCCCCAAAAGTTCAATACAAGAGTTAGATGGGCAAACCATTGTTTTTGTCAAAGAAGGGGAGCGATTTTACCCCCGCCAAGTAAAGCTTGGGAACACGGACAACCGTTTAGTAGAGATTGTGAAGGGCGTTCAAATAGGCCAGCAAGTCGTTGTAGAAAATAGCTATCTACTAAAAGCTGATTTATTAAAAATGGAGGCGGGCGATGATGACTAATTACCTGCGCATTTATTGTCAAAAGCAAAGCCAAGTCCATAAAAACGGTGAGGTGAGAGCATGATTGCACCAATACTCCGTCTATCCATTGAGCGCCGTGGTGTCATGATGTTGTTCGCCTTGTTTGTCGCCTTTTTTGGTATGTACAGTTACAAACAATTGCCGATTGATGCTGTGCCTGATATCACCAACGTGCAAGTGCAGATAAATACCGCAACCCCAGGTTACTCGCCTTTGGAGACTGAACAACGCATAACTTTTATAGTTGAAACCTCGCTGGCCGGTTTGCCTAATTTATCGTATACCCGCTCGATATCACGCTATGGTTTGTCGCAAGTCACAGTCGTGTTTAAAGAGGGCACTGATTTATATTTCGCACGAAATCTCGTCAACGAGCGTCTCACCGCCATCGCGGCGCAATTGCCAACAGGGTTAACCCCTGAAATGGGCCCTATCTCCACAGGCTTGGGTGAAATTTACATGTACTCGTTAAGTGCTGAGCCTCAGGCGCGACAGGACAACGGTCAACCCTATGATGCTATGGCATTAAGGGAGATCCATGATTGGGTAATTAAGCCCCAATTGTCGCTTGTTGAGGGGGTGACCGAGGTTTATGCGATAGGCGGATTTGAAAAGCAATATCATGTGAATCCTAATCCAGTCGCAATGATAAACTTTGGGATAAGTACAGGTGACCTTCTCAGTGCGCTAGAACGCAACAATGCGAATCAAGGCGCTGGTTTTGTAGAACAAAATGGGCAACAAGTACTGATCAGATCGGAAGCCCAACTGAGGGGCATCGACGATATCGGCCAAGTGGTTGTTAAGATCATTGATGGCGTACCGGTAAAAATTCAAGACATCGCCCAAATCAACCTCGGTAAAGAGCTGCGCTCTGGAGCCGGCACGTTAAATGGCCAAGAAACAGTGATTGGCACGACAATGATGTTAGTGGGAGAAAACTCTCGTACGGTCGCCAAAGCTGTGGACAGTAAGCTCGAAACCATTAAAACAAGCTTACCCGAGGGCGTTATCCTTGAAGCGGTTTACGATAGGACAAGCCTCGTTGACAAAACCATCGACACAGTGCAGAAAAACCTCGTCGAGGGCGCTTTACTTGTCATCGTTGTGCTATTCGTTTTGCTTGGGAATGTGCGAGCTGCACTTATTACCGCCGCTGTAATACCCTTGGCAATGCTTGCCACGATATCGGGCATGGTCAAAACAGATGTGTCTGCTAACTTGATGAGTTTAGGCGCACTGGATTTTGGCTTGATTGTCGATGGCGCAGTTATCATTGTTGAAAACTGTATCAGACGATTATCCGAATCCCAGAAACAAAACGGCGCTACTCTACCGCTCAAAGAAAGGCTGAATGTTGTATATGAAGCCACTAATGAAGTCATACGTCCCAGTTTGTTTGGTGTATTGATCATTACCATTGTTTATATCCCCTTGTTCACGCTCACTGGCGTCGAAGGTAAAATGTTCCACCCCATGGCAGCGACCGTGATAATGGCTTTGCTTGCCGCAATGGTATTTTGTTTTACCGTAGTGCCTGCGGCGATAGCAATTTTCATGAGAGGTAAAATTAGCGAAAAAGAAAGCCCAATTATTAAAGGTGCAAAGGCAGTCTATCGTCCTATTTTAACCGGAGCGCTGCGTTTTAGATGGCTAGTGGTAGTAGCAGCGAGTGCTTTGGTTGTCGGCAGTTTATGGATGGGCAGTAAATTAGGCTCCGAGTTTATTCCCCAGCTCAATGAAGGTGATATCTTAGTACAAGCGATACGCATCCCTGGGACTGGGGTAGAACAAGCAGTTGAAATGCAAAAAACTCTTGAAGCGAAACTTATGCAGTATGAGCAAGTTCAGACGGTATTCGGTCGCACGGGTACGGGTGAGGTCGCTACCGATCCTATGCCGCCCAACATTACTGATACGTTTGTTATTTTGAAGCCTAGGGAACAATGGCCCGATCCATCAATGACTAAAGCCGAGCTAGTCGAAACGTTTGAAGAGGACTTGTTTACCTTGCCCGGCAATAATTATGAATTTACCCAACCTATTCAAATGCGGTTTAATGAATTGATCAGTGGGGTAAGGGCAGATTTGGGCATAAAACTATTTGGGGATGACTTAGATACCCTCTTTGCATCTGCTTCTGACATTTTGTCCGTTATTTCAACGATTGAAGGGGCTGATGACGCGAGGCTTGAGCAGGTAGAAGGCATTCCAATCTTCACCGTCACACCAAAGCCTAATCAATTGGCACGCTTTGGTTTGGATATAGCCGACTTGCAGTTATGGCTCAATGCTGCGACAGGTGGAAAAACCGCTGGAATGATTTTTGAAGGCGACAGACGCTTTGAAATTGTCGTGCGATATGCCGACGACATTCGAAATGAACTCACTCAGCTTGAGAGCGTTCCCATAGTCACGCCCTCTGGTGAGCATGTACCAATAAGCGAATTAGCCACACTTGCATTTAAAGAAGTACCTAGCCAAATAAGCCGGGAGAATGGCAAACGTAGTATTGTTGTCACAGCAAATGTGCGTGACAGAGATATTGGCACTTTTGTTGAAGAAGCTCAGGCGAGAATTAATGATGAAGTAGATTTACCTGCTGGTTATTGGCTCGACTATGGTGGAACCTTTGAGCAGCTCGAAAGTGCGAGTCAACGATTGACGATTGTGGTACCGGTTACGTTGTTTGTGATTTTGACAATGCTGGTAATTGCGTTTGGTTCTATACGCGATGCGTTGATTATCTTCACAGGTATCCCTTTGGCATTAACAGGCGGTGTAATGTCTCTTTGGTTAAGGGATATGCCTTTATCCATATCCGCGTCGGTAGGATTTATCGCGTTGTCTGGGATTGCCGTATTAAACGGATTGGTAATGCTGTCCTTCATCAAGCAACGTTTGCTAGAAACCGGAGAATTAGTGAATAGCATTGTTGAAGGGGCACTTATTCGTTTGCGTCCGGTATTAATGACAGCACTAGTGGCAAGCCTTGGATTTGTGCCCATGGCGCTCAATACGGGCATAGGTGCAGAGGTGCAACGGCCTTTGGCCACGGTGGTCATCGGCGGGATAATATCGTCAACCTTGCTAACACTGGTAGTGCTGCCTGTACTCTATCGACTCGTGCATAGTAAAGGGGATCAGTAGTGTTCTTGGGCATTTATTCGTAAATGCCCAAGTTTTACCTGAACGATTTTTAGGTACCTATTGACTCTTTATTAAGTATAGACTTTACAATCATATTCTTAACGTCATGTACGATAAGGATAGATATGGTTTCGCTTATTTTAATTAGTAGTTTTTTGGCGCTAGCCGTCCTCGGTAGAAGCTTTGTTCAATATAAGAGAAATGGTGATTTTGGTATAAGAGCAGCATCTATAAACGCACCATTAATAGAAATTGTACCAGGGGCTATATTCGTGGTTACGTTTTGCTTTGCATTTGGTCTAGTTCTTTTTGGTTACTTAGGACGTGCGCCCCTACTATTTGTTCCTTCAATTCCATTTCAGCTTCTCGGCTCTTTGATTGGCGCCTGCGGAATTGCTGTAACTTTGTTGTCTCAAATTCAAATGGGGGGATTACCGTACCACAACATTGTTCAAGTGGAGTCGTATCATGAGCAAATCCTGTGGCGGTGATGCAACGTCCGCAGCGGATACCGATATACAGGCCTCCTCCGAGGCGCCAGGGAGATGGGTCAGTGTTTATGCCGAGCCGGATGGATCTGACTGACACTGCGGCTGCATGAGTACGTGGAGAAGGAATCCTTCAACCACCCCTACACCTTTGTGGCGGCACAGACCGGCCTGGACGAGAAGACGGTGCGCGACATCTTCAACGCCCGCGCCGAGTTCCTGGGGCGCTGGCACCGCTTCGAGACGCCCCGCATCCTGGGCATTGACGAGCTATACCTGAACAAGCGCTACCGCTGCATTCTGACCAACATTGAGGAGCGAACCCTGCTCGACCTGCTGGCCACCCGCCGCCAGGACGTGGTGACCAACTACCTGATGAAGCTGAAAGACCGGCAGAAGGTCGAGATCGTCAGCATGGACATGTGGAACCCCTACCGGGCAGCGGTCAAGGCTGTGCTGCCTCAGGCCCGTATCGTGGTCGATAAGTTCCATGTGGTGCGCCACCACACGGCTCCAGGCAGAAGCCGCCCTGGACGAGTGGATAGCCACCATCCCGAAGGGCCAAGGACAATAACCGTGAAGGGCGCGGTTACTCCTTCGAGGTGATGCGGGCACGAATGCTCTACACCACGAAGCACAAGAAGAAGGCACCGACTGCGAAGGTCTCTCCTTTCTACAAGAAAACCATCGGTTACGGACTGCCGGACTTCGCAGAGGAACTCAACTACGGAGTCGATCTATCAACCATCTGAGGATAGCTGCGCCGGTACCGCATTAAACACAGCTTCAATTAAGCTCGCATCCGTTTTACCTGAGTATTTGCCAAAATCACGCTGATAACCAGAAATAAGGTCGCGTTGCACCTTAGTTACAGCTTCAATACGTTCTAAAATACTACGCTGGGAATTGGCATACCAAGTACTAACAGCCTCGGGCATGCCGCCGGTAAAGTAATAGTCGGTTAGTTTATCAAACAGCTGTGTATGCGCAGCTGGATTGTTCATCTGTGCGTCATAAGCTTTGACCAAGGCGGGCTCATTGCCGGCAGCAAGAAACTCTCGAAATGATAACGGCCGCAGATAGTAATGCTCAACTTTCCCAACCGGAAAACTATTCAGTAAACCAATGTTCGAGCCACTAGACACCACGTACATATGCGGTGCTTGTTCGGCAAAATACTTAAGCGACGTCACCGCCCGTTGGCATTCGCCAATTTCATCTAAAATAAGTAAATCGGTTTTTGGGTTGAATGGCTTGCCCGCTAATAATTCGATGTTCGTCAAAACGTCAGTGGGTGTTAATGAACCTGCAAACGCCTCAGCCATAGCTGGCGACTCAAGAAAGTCGATGCGCAGCACATTTGCAAAGGTTTGACCAAAAAGTTGCTGCAGCAAATAGACATTAGCGAACGCGCGCTAGCAGCTTGTCCAGCTCGTTGGCAAAGGCCATACGATCACGCTGATGCAGGGGCGGTGGCCCGCCGGTGTGTTCGCCGCTACTGCGCATGGTGTCCATAAAGTCACGCATGTTCAACCGACTGCCAATGTTGGCGGTGGTAAACAACTCGCCACGTGGGCTAAGCGCCTGGCCGCCTTTTTTGATCACGTCTGCCGCTAGTGGAATATCGGCGGTAATAACAATGTCGCCGGCCTCACAGCTTTGCGCAATAAAGTCATCAGCCACATCAAAACCAGACTCAACCTGCTTGGTTTTTATCCATTTTGACGGCGGCACACGTAGCATTTGGTTTGCTACGAGTATCAGCTCAATCTGCTTGCGCTCGGCCGCTCGGTACAAAATGTCTTTAATAACCGTCGGACACGCATCGGCGTCCACCCATATTTTCATGTACAACCTCTTAATCCTGAGCCATTAAGCCACAGTTGGAATAATCTTACGCAAGCGCTCTATGTCGCCATCTCCCACACCAAAGCGCGCCATATACTGCGGCCACTGCGTAACTAGCTCACGCACTTGGTTGACAATAGCTTTGGCCTTGAACTCTTGCAAACCAAACCGACTAGCTTGCGAAAGCAAATTTTCTATCGACCCATGCCGCCCCAAGCCACCTATACCAAGCCCATGCAGCTTAGAAGCGCTAATGGGCAGTACGTCGTACGCCGGCGCTAATTGCCATGCCGGCTCGTGCCGCCCAGCGGCAATAGGCCGCAACCAAGCATGATTGCGCGCATGATCGTCGGTATTACCAATAAACACGTTGAACGCCATTCGCATAAACAGCTCGTGGGCATCAGTGGCCACCGCGCTATGCAAGCGAAGCAATTCAGCCAGCTGCCCGTAACTATAGCCTGCCGCTAAGCTACGCTCACTCACCGCGCCTTCCAGCAGCAAGCTATTTGCGCTTATAAAATGGTGGCTAACACGTTGCTCGGCACGGTCGAAGCGCTTAACTAACAAGACATCTTCGCTAGCACCAATGCCTTGTAATACCTCAGTTTCGGCTACACGCACGCCGTCTAACTCGGCAAGCATGCGCATGGTTGCATGTTCAACACGGGCTACATTATATAAGTCGTCGGGCTTGTTGAATTTAACCAAGTATTCCTGCCCATTGTGGGTTAGCAGTGTTTTTGGTCGCGCGCCGCCCATTGATGAGCCGTATACAAAAGCTTGCTTTACTTCGTCAGAAACAGTTTCGGCGGCTAATATCGAGTTTTTGCCTTGTAGTAATAGCTCGAGATCATTGATGGCATTGCGCGAATGCTTCGCTTTCGTTTTCTCGCGCGACAAACTAAAGGTTAACGCACCAACGCCCATAGCAGCGCCAGCAATAAGAAACTCAAGTTCGTTTTGCGGCTTGGTTTGGTGTAGCTGCAGAATGAGCTTGCGCCCCCAGGCATCAGCGCCAGCATCGGCAAGCACACCAAACAGGCCATTATTGACGTGACAATGCTGAATGGTGTCGGTTAGCGGCAGGTGTACGGGGTCTAATGCGAAGGCGTCTGCACGTTCTAAATAAGAACGCCCATATACAAAACGGCCGTGTTTGGCTTGGCTGTCCAGCTCAAAACGCCCACAAATGACCGGCTGCTCGGCCAGGCCTTCAATAAACACATAAGCGCTAGAAGTCATTATCGAATGCCTCGCTGTCTGTCTGGCGCTTGCGCTCGGGTAAATGCTTGGCAGCACGAAGCTTGTTGTCTGCTAGCGCAATAAAGTCATCCAATAGCCCTAACACCGCTAGCGCGTTAAACAACGTTTCGGAGTTAACCGGCTGGCCTTGCTCAATGCGTGTCAGCGTGCGCTGGCTGCAACCAACACGCAATGCAAAGTCGCGCTGCGGCATGGTGAGTGCCCGCTGGCGTTTAATTAATTCGCCAAGTGTGGCATGAAAGTCGTCAACTGATTGCATGTGTTTAGCCTTAGCAGGCAACCCCTATGTAAGAAACATGCATCAAGAATAGCAAAATATGGCGAATTAGCAATTAAATCGTCATATTTTACACATTAAAACACCATACCCCAATAATATCCTAAGTTAATAGGAATAAACTTGATTTATCGATAGTTCATACTATATTCCTATTTATATAGGACTTATGATTTACCTAAGTCTCAAACCGATTATTATCCTAGTATGGAAGGATTATATGGCCCGCAGTATTACTATCACACCAAAACCAGACCTTTCTCGGGCTAACAACATGGCCACAATTGGAGCATTGGTGCGCCATAAACGCACCATGCTTGGCATAACCTTAGAAGATGCGGCCAGCTTATGTCAGTTGTCAAAACAAGCGTATAACAATGTTGAAAAAGGCTTAGAAAGCGTGCGCGTTGAAACCTTATTAAAGGTGCTTGATGCACTTGGTATTCAACTCACCGTCAGCGACACGACCGAGGTAGCCGAGGTGAGCAATGACTGGTTCTAATACGCCAACCATAAACGTGTACGCCAAAACCCATCACGTGGCCGAGCTAAAATTTCATGGCCCTCAACAATGCAGTTGGGTATACACCCCATCGTGGCAGCAGCAAGGTTTCGCAGTATCGCCGCACCTACCCTTAAACGGCGAGCAAATTGCTACTGCCAACGTCATTAACTTTTTGCGAAACTTATTCCCTGAAGGCCCGGCCTTTGAAAGCCTGATAGCCTCTCAACATTTATCTCGACGCAACGTTTACGGCATATTATCCGCCATTGGCCACGACACCGTGGGTGTTTTAACATTTGGTGAGCAACCACCTGAGTCCGGCACGAACCCGCTACGTAAAGTCACAGAATGCGAACTCACTGAGCGACTAGCCCATAACGCTGACATGACGTTATGGGACGGAAAATACCGATTATCGGTTGCGGGCGTACAGCGTAAACTCAACGTGTACGTGAATGACACTCACGAGCTTTTTCTGGCAAGTGGCCACTATGCCAGCACACATATTCTGAAGTTTGCGTCGGCCAAGCACCCAACCTTGGTGCTCAATGAGTTTTTCTGCATGCGTTTAGCGTACCAAGTTGGCCTAACGGTTGCGCCAGTAAAGCTACTTAAACTGGGTTCTTATCATGCGCTTGAGGTGCAACGTTTTGACCGCCGCCGTAGCAAGGGGCAAGTAGACAAACGCCATATTATTGATGCCTGCCAAGCGTTGAATCTACCGCCAGAATTCAAGTATGAACAAAACTTTGGTAGCGGTCGTGATGTTAAACACATTCGTGACGGCGTTAGCCTAACCAAATTATTTCAGCTTGCTAAGCAAACCAGTGTACCCGCGCATACGGCAGAGCAATTGCTTGACTGGGTACTATTTAACTTAGTTATTGGTAACAGCGATGCGCACGGCAAAAACGTTAGTTTCTTTGTTAGCCGCAGTGGCGCGCTTACGCTTAGCCCGTTTTATGATCTGGTTTCCGTGGTTTATGAAGCTATGTCGCAAAGTAAGCAGCAGCAACAACTCGATACACACCTAGCCATGGCCATTGGAGATAATTTCGATATTGACCAGGTTACCGCGTTTGACTTGCTGAGCTTTGCTGATGAAGCAGGCATTAAATTTGATTTGCTACAGCGTCGACTTGAACAAATAGTCGATAACGTTGAGCGCGAAGCCATGCAACTAGACCTAACCGATACCAAGATCACCGTAGCGCAATATGAGCAGCTACGCGCCTTGGCGCAACTTGTTCAGCTGCGTTGCCGTTACTTCCGCGAACAATATAGCTTGCTCACGGAAGTACGGCGGAGTGCTTTTTAAGCCTGTTTGCTAGCCCTGTTTGTCGGCAATATAGACGTCAACAAACTGCTCCAGCACGTTCAGCGGGACCGGGCCGTTGGCAAGTACAACATCGTGGAATTCACGAATATCAAACTTGTCGCCAAGGGCGGTGCGCGCTTTTTCACGTAACTCAACAATTTTCAGCATACCAATTTTGTACGCCGTGGCTTGGCCAGGCATCACAATGTGGCGCTCAACCATTTTACGTGCATCGGCTTCAGCGTTTGGTGTGTTGCTTACGTAAAAATCGATACCCTCTTCGCGAGTCCATTGCTTCGCATGAATACCAGTATCAACCACCAAACGTACCGCGCGCCATAGCTCCATAGCTAAACGACCAAAGTCTGAGTACGGGTCTTTATAAAAACCGTATTCTTTTGGCAGCATCTCGGTATACAAGCCCCAGCCTTCGCTGTAAGCCGTGTAGCGACCGAATTTACGGAACGACGGAATACCTTCAAGTTCTTGCTGAATCGCAATTTGCATGTGGTGGCCAGGAATACCTTCATGGTACGCCAGCGCTTCCATTTGGTAGGTTGGCATCGAGGCCATATCGTACAAGTTGGCGTAATACACACCCGGGCGGGTGCCGTCCATAGAAGGCTGCTGATAAAACGCTTTACCGGCTGACTTTTCACGGAACGGTTCTACCGCTTTAACAATCATGTCAGCTTTAGGCTTGGTGATAAACAGCTCGTCTAAAAACTCACGCATGGTGTCGATAAGCGCAGTAGCTTCCGCTAAATAGCGTTGACGGCCTTCGGCAGTATCAGGATAAATAAAATCTTGGTTGTTGCGCATATGCACAAAGAACTCTTGCAAGGTGCCCTCAAAGCCAACTTGCTGCATGATCACACGCATTTCATCATGAATACGCTTCACTTCGCTTAACCCAATCTCGTGAATCTCGTCGGCGGTTAAATCCGTGGTTGTGGTACGTTTCAGGGCGTTATTGTAAAAAGCTTCGCCGTCTGGGAACTTCCACGCGCCGTCTTTGGTGTCAGCCTGCTGCGCAAGTTCTTCTACCGCGCTAATCAAGCCTTCATAAGCGGGTTTCACTGCTTGTGTCAGCGCCTGCTCAGCCGCACCAACCAAGGCATCGTACTGGGCTTGATCAATGTCCAAATCACTTATCTTATTGGTGAAGTCTTCTAACAACACACTTGGCTCGCCGTCATCAAAAGGCGCACCTTGAATGATGTTTTGGCTGTCGCTAATCACGTACGGATACACGAATTTCGGCGCCATAATGCCTTTTTCAGCACGCAACTTTAAGTTCTCTTGCAACTGCACGAAGAGTTCAGGCAAGCCATTCAAACGAGCAATATAGTCTTCAGCATCTTCTACTTCACTAATACGATGCTGGTTAATTAGCAAAGACACCACACTAGAATGCAGACCAAACATTTGGTTTACCGGGTAATTGTAATGACGCCATTGGTAATCTGCGATTTGCTCCTCAAGATCTTGCTTCATCAGCTGCCAGCTTAAATAGGTCTGCTCGTCTAGCTTGGCCTCATCTAGAGCCTCAACCTTAGCTAAGTTCTCTTTTGCAATCGCCAGCTCTTCGTCGGCCTTAGCATCAGAGATATCGTCCCACTGGTCTTGGTCATCTTTTATCCCCAAGTACGACTGATACATAGGGCTACGCATAACCGCCTGCTTAAAGATATCTTCAAACAGCTGGTTGGCCTTTTCTGACTCCGCTTGACGCTCAGCTGCAGTCACTTGCTGGGTAGCGGCTTGCTGTGACTGCTCGCTAGGTGCCGGAGCTTCTGAGCAAGCTGCGGTGCCAAGCGCCAGCGCAATAGCTAGAGCTACATGAGTTTTGGTGTTCGCCATGGGTGTTCTCCTTATTGTTATGTGGGCTTTAGATTAGCACTGTATAGGCTTTTAGATCCATTTGCTGCTGCGCGGTTGGTGTGGATGGCGCTTTTCTGGGGATTTATGTGTGTGGGGGGTGTGAAAAATTTTTGTGTTCAGTTGCAGCAGAAAAGTTACATGTTGGTAAGTGTTTACTATTTTAGTTTATTCAAAATAGCGCTTTAAATTCACTTAGCCGTGAAACGGCTTCTGGTAATTTCTGCTTCAACAAACAATCAAGATACTGAGTGGCGGTAAACGGCGGATTTTTCAAACTTGCACGATGATGTCTAACAGCTTGAATAACAGCTACGATGTTTAGCTCCATCAAATCTGTTATAAAATCATCCGGATGAATAGCCTTAAGATTATATTGACTAAGTTGATTATCGGGGAAGTCTTTTAAATTAAACGTCACAATTGCCTCCGCTCGGGTTTGTATTGCTGCAGCAACCACATGACGATCATCTTCATCGGGTAAAGATATTGACGAGATAAGCGGATGATAATTTTGCACAATTGCCCCAGGTACGTGCTTGTCCATTAAATTTCGCACATTCTCCAATTGCTCGCGCGTTAAGTCTGGTCGATTCGCTAATACATTTCTAATCCATTCGTCATGAATATCATTCGTCCAACGAGCCCTGAACTCACCGCTGAGCGCCAAATACATCAGCAGACTTCTCAGCGGTGCCGGATACAATACGCAAGCATCAAAGATAACCGTATAGCTTGAGCTCATCAGTAGCCTAACCCTAACTCTTGATCCATCTTCGACAATTCATTGAGAGCTTTCAGTCGCTTCTGTTCTAGTTGGTTTTGATACTGTCTTATGTCGTTAAAGCGCACTTTTCTTCGGTTACCAACTCGATGAAATGGTACAGTTCCATCATCCAATAACTTAATTACTGTTGGACGAGACACATTCAGTAAATCTGCAGCCTCTTGTGTTGTCAGTTCAGCATGTATGGGCACTAATTTCACGGTATTGCCTTCGCCTAGCTCAGTCAGTAAATTCACCATTAAGCGAAGCGCACTCACCGGGATCTCAACTTGCTTTAGCTGGCCATCTGGAGAGCTTAATGACAAAGACTGAACATCTAACTTCGTTTCGATCACCGCAGCAAGTTCTTGGCTACACAATTTCGCTAGTGCAGATTCCTGCGCAGTCGGTAGTTGTTCATAAGTATTCATAAGTGAAGCTCCATAACGTCTAATTACAACTCCATTATTCGCAATATTCGAAACATGTCAAGTTTTTCGAAATATTCGAAATGTACGGTATATTCCATCTATTCAGCAAAAGCAGTAAGCTGACAGCAACGTACAACATTAACCAAAGGGAATAGTATGGCGTACATAGACGAGTCATTATCTTCGGGTGAACAGGTTGAGCAGCTGTTCAAGCTGCATTGGTTTTCGTGGGTGCCGTTTTTTCTGTGGCTTAGGTTGCTATGCCGGTAAAACAAACCACCATAACCATTGCGCCAAAGCCACGCGGATTTCATTTAATAACCGACGACATTGAGCGTGCGTTATTTGAGTTAGGCACCGTGGATGCCGGCATTTTGCACGTGTTTATTCAGCACACCTCGGCCTCGCTCACCATTAACGAAAACGCCGACCCCTCGGTGCGCCAAGACTTTGAAAGCCACTTCAACGAAATGGTGCCCGAAAACGCACCCTACTACCGGCACACTTTCGAAGGCCCTGACGACATGCCCGCTCACTTGAAGGCCAGCTTGCTAGGTAGCTCGGTGACTATTCCTGTAACTAACGGGCGGCTGAACATGGGCGTTTGGCAAGGGGTGTACCTTTGCGAACACCGTGACCATGGTGGGGCGCGGCGATTGGTGGTTAGTTTGAGTTTTTAGCAACTAGGTTTATAGTGGTTCTATTCGCACAACAGGGTAAGTTATTGCGTACTTATGGACGATACAATTCACTATTACACCCGCAACGCTGAACAGCTTGCCGACCAATATGACAGCCTTGATTTTGAGCAAGTACACCGCGACTGGCTTGATCTCATTCCAACTGATGGCTTAGTGCTAGATGTTGGTGCCGGTTCAGGCCGTGATGCGCGTTATCTCGCTGATCGTGGCCTCACTGTTTATGCAGTCGAGCCAGCAGATGGCATTCGCGAACGCGCCCAGCAGTATCATCCCAATCCTTCGGTACACTGGATCAACGATAGTTTGCCTGAACTGAAGCATGTGCAACGCCACGCAACGAAATTCGACCTCATTTTACTGAGCGCGGTATGGATGCATATCGCTCCGTCTTCGCGCCAGCGCGCCTTTCGTAAACTAAGCTCGCTACTCAAGCCCAATGGCAACATGGTGATTTCGTTGCGGCATGGAGCTAGCCCCGATACCCGTACCATGCACCCGGTATCAGCTGATGAACTGAAACAATATGCACAACAGCAAGGCTTAAGTTTTCGACTTCTGAATGCCCGTGATGACCAGCTTGGTCGGCAGGATGTCGCCTGGGAAACCGTGCTGTTGACGTTGCCGGATGATGGAACGGGGGCCTTCCCGTTAATCAGAAACATCGTCATTAATGATAGTAAGTCGTCCACCTACAAAGTCGCTCTCTTACGCACCCTATTAAGGATTGCCGAAGGCCATCCTGGAGCAGTACTCGAGCGCACACAAAGCCACATTGCTTTGCCTATGGGATTAGTATCCCTGTATTGGTTAAAGCTATACAAACCATTAGTCGACACATTTTCTATGCACCAAGGTGGCAGCGGAAAGTTGGGGTTCGTTAAAGCCAACGGTTGGGAAACACTCACAAACTACAGCCCCAATGACTTTTATATCGGCCGTTGCATTTTTGATAGTGACGAAGCAACAAGCGTCTATCGCACTTTAAAAGATATCGCATCGACAATTAAAAACATGCCGGCTAAATACATCACATTACCCGGCACCAAAGACGAGATATTTCAGGTTGAACTGAACCGAAGTCAGGCGCCGAAACATAGTTTGATACTCGATTTTGAATTCTTAAAGTCACTCGGGACTTTTTATGTGCCGCGCTCCATTTGGGATGTGCTAACGAACTACAGCGTCTGGATAGAGCCAGCATTAGTTAATGAATGGGTTAGTTTGATGGAAGGTTATAACCGCGAGCACCCTTGTTAATGGCCAACTAAACTGACCCACTTTCGGCCATTAATTTTGATCCACTTTTCGTGGCTTCGGCCACATTTTTCTGTACCGTTTCCCGTTCAACTAATAAAGCGGGGGCGGCACATTGAAGGAGTGGACAGTGATACACAAAATAAAATCGATGTACGACAACGGACAAGGACTCTCGATCCGTGCCATTAGCCGAGAGTTGAACATCTCGCGCAACACAGTGAAAAAATACTTAGCAATGGACGCGCAAGGTATCTGCGTGATGATGGAAGATACCTCGCGTGAAAAGTGGCTTGATGGCTATCGCGATTATCTGATCAACCAGCTTAAAGACTACCCCAAGTTGTCCGCAGTGAAGCTCATGCGCCGATTATGTCGCAAGGTGGGCAAGCTGCCCATATCCGAACGCAGCATGCGCCGTTACGTGCAAAACTTAAAAGCTGAGGTTGCTGTCGGGCAGTATCGTTATTATGAACCCATCATCGAAACTGTTCCCGGTGTGCAGTGTCAGGTTGACCCTGGTGAGCTTCGTGGTGTGCTCATCAATGGTAAGCCACACACCGTTTACTTTGTTGCGTTTGTGCTCTCATACAGCCGCCTCATGTACGTAGGCCTTTCGCTGCAACCGCTGAATACACAGCGCTTTATTGAGATGCACGACGAAGCGTTTCGCTACTTCGGCGGCGTGACCGAAGAATGTGTTTATGACCAAACTAAGTTGGTGGTCTTGAGCGAAGAATATCGCGAGCTCAAACTCAATCAACGCTTTGCGCAGTACGCCACGGCGGCATCATTCCATATTCATGCTTGCGAGGGTTTTGATCCGGAGAGCAAAGGCAAGGTTGAAGCAGCAGTTAAGTACGTCAAACAGGACTGTCTGTATGGTGAGTCATTCCGCAGTGAAACAGAGCTCCGCGCTTACACGCTTGATTGGCTAAATGAAGTAGCCAACATTCGAGTACACGGCACCACCAAAGAGCAGCCGCAGCGCCATTATGACCGCTCAGAGCGGTCACACATGAACCACTATCATGTAGCTATGGCCAGCTTAGACAACACGCCCATGCAAACGCGCAAGGTTGATAAAACGGGGCTGATCTCTTGGGCCTCGAACAAGTACTCGGTGCCTATGGAATGGCAACAAAGCCGAGTTGGTGTCAGTGAAGCCAATGGTCAATTACTCTTACTCGACCCTGCCACCGGTGAGCTTATTGGCCAACATACGGTCAGTCTTGATAAAGGCCTTATTATCAAAAACCGCGACCATTACCGCGACAAAACGCAGGCGGTAGAAGCGCTTGAAGCGTACCTCAACGAGCGTCTAGGTATCGATGTTGGTCGCGCTATTGCGGCACAGCTCAAAGCAACCATGCCTCGGTTCTATAAAGACCAACTGCGCGGTGCTCTGGATGTATTAAAGCACTACGGTGAGTTACCCACGGCACTTACAGCCCACTTGCTTGAGCGAGAAGAGTTAACGGCGAGCAAGATGCGTGAGCATATCGATGCATGGTTCAGTGCCGAGCAGCGCGGACGCATGGCCGATGACGAGGAGGATAGCCCCGTGACTATCGATTTAAGCATGTACCGCCGTATTAGCCACGTTAACGCGCAACGGAGCCTATCATGAACCAGTTAGACAATATCGCTAAGCAGCTTCGTAGCTTACGGTTAGGTGCAGCAGCGAGCCAGTTGGCCACTCTGGTGGCCACGGCTGAAGCCAATGAAGAATCCTACTTAAGCTTCGCTGAATCGTTAGTGTCACATGAAATCACCCAACGCAACGTGAACCGAATAAAACGCCACTACAAACAGGCACAGTTCCCAAATGAAAAACGTCTCGACTTGTTCGACTACCGTCACCAAACCACGGTAACCAAGCGCCAAATCAATGGGTTACTCGACTTTAGCTTTATTGATGAGCGCCAAAATGTGATCTTTATTGGCCCGCCGGGCGTGGGCAAGACCCACTTGGCCATTGGGATCGGTCATGAAGCAATCCAAGCTGGATATAAAGTTTTGTTCAGAAACGCATTGACGCTGGTAGAGGAACTTGAGCTTGCCGAAATGAAGGGAGAGCTCAAAAAGCGGCTCACACAGCTAAGTAAATACGATCTCATCATCATTGATGAGTTGGGCTACTTACCCATGTCGCGTCAGTCGCGTTACAACTTATTCCAGCTAATCAATAGCTTGTACGAATATCGGTCTATCATCTTAACAACGAACAAAGATTTTACCAGTTGGGGTGAGTTCTTCCATGATGACAATGTTGCGGTACCGATCATCGACCGCATCATCCATCACTCACACATATTTATGCTCGGAGGAGAAAGCTATCGACTGAAGGAGAAAGTTAGCAAAACCTGATCGCAGGTGGGTCAATTTTATTGGCCAAAAGTGGATCAATTTTAATGGCCATTGACAACCCTAGCGCATACACTAAATTAGACTATTTTAATGCACTGCAATGGGAGAACCCAGAGCGATCAACCCGCAGGGTTCGTGAACGTGTTGATGCATTGGCTGATGTCGATTGCTGCTGGAGCGGCCGTTCGTTAAATAAGAACGCTTACGCGGTTGATCATGCTTTTCCGTTTGCTCGCTGGCCCAATAACGACTTGTGGAACTTGTTACCGACCCAGAAAAAAATCAACGAAAATAAGTCGGACAAGTTACCTACACGACAGAGGTTGACGCAGTCACGCGCTTATATTTTGGAATGGTGGCAGCAAGCATGGGACAGCAACCAGCGTGAGTTCTTTACTCAGGCAAATTTTGCGTTGCCCGATTTAACGCCCAACAACACTAACTACAACGATGTATTTGAAGCGCTGACCGTGCAGCGTGACCGGATTAAGCAGATACAGCAGTTGCGGGATTGGTAGTGAACGCTTCAAATCAGCGCCAATTGTCCGGTAGATACTTAATTAATTTTAAGTAAGATTCGGCGATTCCTAAGAGCGTCATTCTTTTCCGTGAAATCAACTATGAAAAGTCTAACATTTTTGAAGTATAAGCATTACTCATAAAATCCTTTAGTTCTTGCGAAGATTTTATAGATTCCCACAACTCCTGCTTCTTGGAATACTCACCAAAGTCATCACTAAGTGAATACCTTTTTATCAAATCATTTATCAGCTGGAGCAAACTCTTAAAATACTCCTTCTGTTGTTCACCGATTTGCTCTTCTCTCCAAATTCTTTGCAATGAAAAGCGGTTATTATTACTGATATTCCAATTAAAAATAGCTGACATCGCATATGGTACCGCAGCTGAACGAAGCTGGCCTATCGCACCTTTCCCCTGCCCATAAATTTTTTCCATTGTACGAAAAATTATAATTCTAGCTACGAGCTCCTCGTAGAAAGATCGATCTACTTCTACATCAGGACCCACCTCGGGATCTAAATTCTCTATAAAGGTCCTAAAGACCTTTTCTCCTCCCTTCTTCACCATATAAGGTGCATCACCCCATGCACAATAATATTTGGCCATGAGTTCTTTGGTGAAACGCCGTTCCGGAGGGAATTCGGATTTTAACCTATTCGAGTTGGGAGCCTTACGAACCTGCGTATTGAAATCCCCTTTTGCTCTCTCAAAAAACCATCGTTTCCCCGAGGGGGTCATGACCGTATCACTCAGTGACTTAAGCTTTATCAGCTTTTTATTTCGAGATCTAAGGTCTACTTTAGATACTTTCGATTGCGAGTTAGAATATTCGCTTATCTTGGAAATAAGATCTTCGAGATCATCAGACCTAGTGCTCTTAGCGACATTGATCTTCGCCATAACTTTTACTTTGCTAACATCAATACCTTCTTTATTTGAAAAGTATATTGAAGCTGTAGTCTGCCCCCCATTTACGATTTGAAAGTCCACCAAACTTTCAAGATATAGTTCTTTCTTATGGTATACACAACTAGCTGATGTCGCGGTTATTGTAAGACCATTATTATATGCGATGAATTTCTCAGGTTCGTCTCTTATAGTTTGCCTTATTCCCTTATTTACGCCCTTAAATTGTAGAAATGAACGCACGTTCTTTTCCAACAACTGGCTTGAGTATCGTTTATATAAATCAACTAGAATATTAGCATCCAATACACATAAGTAGGACTCAAAATCTCCTCCCTCAGCGGCTTTAATGACCTTAATATTGTTTCCTATGACGTCTTTGAATCTAACGACCAATGGTTCCGCACGCCCTTGAGAAGCGATCACATTTGCTAAGTAATTAAGATCTATAACTCGGCGAATAAAAAGAATTTCCTTCCGAGACTTAAGTCCTTGCTGGTTTGTGTAACTATAATTTTTTACCTCGTCCTGAAAGTGAATTGAGCGAAGCTCAACTGACTTCCCCTTGAAAGAGACTGTTGATGTAAGTGTTACTAAAAAGAACTCGATAACATCAAAGCTCTCAATGCCATCAACACTTGAAAGTCTACTTACTAAAGGTTTCACTGGGTCAGACTCTTGAACGTCCGATAAACTTCCCTGCAAAGCATTACTAATAAACCGTTCCGCGCGTTTAAATTGTTCTTCATAAGCAGATCGTTGCGATACTGTTGACTCTTGAGCATCGACCAAAAGCCAGTCATCGTCTACAATAAAAATCTGTAGTCTTTCACCCGTCCCATTTACTGTATATCCATTAATTTTGGCTTTATTATCCGAAGACAAATAATATGTATGATTTATATCTTCAGAATCTACAACCTTCGTCTCTAATAATAACGGCAAAATTTCGTCAAGAAGTAAACTCTGCTGGACAAATCCATCACTATCCAAACTTGCGTCAATTAAATCCTGCTTTGTAGAAAATGTTGAATTAAGATCCATTTAGAAGGTCTCCGAGAAAATCTTATATATTTCTATTTCACCGCAGTCTAAATTATATCTTACACTTGAAATCCCAATAGGTAGATTTGTAGGAGTGAATTTGGGGAATTCCGATGCCGAACAATCATAAATATCTATCGATACTAAGCGAATTTTCACATCAACACACGATTCAATCGTAACCAAATTTAAACCAGCCTCTAGAATGCTACTAAGAAAGAGGCTGAAGTCCCCGCCCTTTAAAGTAATTAGTTCCTGACACTTCGTCACCATATCTTCTATTGTATCACCGTCATCACTACGCTCACCGGAAATAACAACTAGTTTTATGTCTTTATTATCCACAGATTCTAATTGAAATTCACTCGAGATCCTTATGAGATTTGAATTTTTTAATTTGGCTTTTACTTCATAAGCGTGTTTGTCGAATTCGAAATCGTGCGCGGCACCCATCGGCCCAACCCATCCGGATAAAACTGAGTTAATTCCGTTTTGATTAGTGGACTCATCTAACAATCGATACAAATATACTAACTCCCCCCAAAGACCTAGAATCTTCTGGAAGCCCAATATTTTCTTGGGATATTTTGAGAAAAATGAATTCCACTTAAAATAAGTCAAAAGAAACTTATCTGCTGCATTTACTGCATTATCAGATTCATCGATAGAGTTTAGCAATGATGAAATTAAGTCATCAAATATCGCGTTATAGTCACTATCAAAAACCCTAATTATCAAGCAACTAGAATCTTTAATAAAGATTAATTCGATGTTTTCATTTTTCAATAATTTAATTTTTGGGTCGTACTCTGCTGGAACCTGAATCATAACCAAACGATTTTTATCGCTATCAATCCCTAAGAACAACTCCAAAGGACCGTCAGATTCAAAACGTAATGTATTTAAGCCCGAAGATTTTGCTTGCTCAATAAGAGTCGTCCATTTTGCTTTTAAATTCATTATGACTCCGAATCGAATGGTACAAACTCACCAGCCGCATCATCGATATCCTCATCGGCAGTTTCTAATTCATAATCACCCTTTACGTATGTCCCGCAGGGATCTAACTGTCGTTCTATCGGCGGAAATCCTATAGCCATGCCTACAAGCGGTTGATTTAAATTTTGTTGTCTTTTCGAAAGTAACTCTGCAATTTCTTCATTTTCATCACCTCGCGTCTGATTGAACGTGTACATTGGATCAAATAAGTATATTACCAATACTCCTTGCGACGCCGGCAAACACTCACGGTAGACTCTTTCAGGTATGGTGGTCTTCTTTACCAATTCAACAATTTCGTTATCACTGAGTTCAGGATTTTTAAGACGCAGTTCATCACCTTTTCTTACACGAAACTTTTCCTCAGCTCTCAACGCAACATCATTGTCCAAAGCGGCTCTCATATCTGAGCCACTGCTCATAATATTTCTTGAGGCCCCGCCGGCTCGAAATATTTCTAGTTCTAGAAAATCACGATAAAAATGATTTCCTCGGGCTTGTTTTGGTCCTCTTCTAACCGCAAGCGTGACTTCTTCAGGTAAATTACTCTGCTCCGGTTTAATTTTGCCCAAGCCAGCATCTTCGGTCGCCGATCCTGTAAGCTTTACCGCTAACGTCCAGTTAGTTAATAAGTTCTTTTTGTTTGCCTTTTCAATATATTGCTTTATGAGCTCTAACCTTGACGCTTCAAAGTTGGTACTACCATTTAGAATATCTAACAATTGGTGAGTATTCGCTTCCGCGACTAGCATAGATCCATTTATGTAGCTTTCCTGAAACAAAGGCGCTATTCCATCTCTAAAATGCTCCCACACTGAATTTATTTTTTTCTTATTCACGTTGAATTCAGTCGTCATTACCAGAGAGTCTTGAAATGACCACTTAACGGTCGTTGAATTTTTTAGAATAGACGGGCGAGTTATTTTCAAAACGCCTGGATGCGTTCGGACTCTTATCTCAAACTGTCGAGGGTTAGCGCCTTTCTGCTCCATACTTCTAAACTCATCTTTAAGCTCATCAATACACCAAGTTGTAGAATTGTAATTCCTAATTAGATCATTTGACGTAAAAAGTTTACAGCAATCTAGATATCCTGGACGATACCCGAACCATCGACCCATTTGTAACAATGAATCGGAATAGTTCGTTGTCCTTACAAAATAGCTAATAGTCAGCCCCTCAAGAGTAAAACCCCGTGATAGCCTGTTACCACCAATAGCGATTATTTTTCTAGGGGATGATTTCTCGTACTTGATCTTTTCTCCCGTCGAGCTATTTAGCGCCAATATTTCGATGTTTGATGCGGCGTTTTCGAGCAAGGGGACTATCGTCTCAAAAGATACGGGGCGCATAAACTTATCTTGATAATCTGTAGGTAAATAATGGTCTATGGATCCTATGATGTAATCACAATAATCTACCCAAACCTTTTCGAACTTCTTATATATTGAATTCGGCGCATTAGGTTTGTCTAACTTTAAACCTTCAATGATTTTTTTATAATGGCTCTTTATTAAATGTGCTGTTCGGT
Organism: Idiomarina loihiensis; assembly: GCF_024584785.1. Taxonomy (GTDB): domain Bacteria; phylum Pseudomonadota; class Gammaproteobacteria; order Enterobacterales; family Alteromonadaceae; genus Pseudidiomarina; species Pseudidiomarina fusca. The sequence continues at coordinate 2,685,009 of NZ_CP074112.1, read as the reverse complement.
TTTGCCATGATGTATAGCGTGAGACGTGGATAAGCATAGTATTATGTGGTTGGTACAAATTGCTTTGGACCATGTCGATACGTCTGGTTTCCCGTACTGCTATACCAATAATAAAGCACAACATTGCATCGATAATGCTTTGTGGGAGCTCTTTTGGGAAATCATCGATAGCTTTCGCAGCCCTTGTTGAGCTTCGATATTCAGAGTAGTTCGCGAAATCAAGATAAGCCTTATGCGATCCAACTCTTTCATCCCAATCAGATTTTGTGTCAAATCGTTCTACGCCAATTACATTACCTTCATTATTGTAAACACGAGTTGGAAAATTAGGAATATAATCATTGACCTCGAACACCACAGGCAGCTTTTCATTATTTTGGAATGAGTCAAAAATCGAATGCGGCCCAATATAATTACTGGAAGCATCCAATAGAATGATAAAGTCATCTGGAAAAAGATTATTTACAAGGTCAAATTGCAGATTACGACCTTTAGCTTTATCTAAAACGTCCCATTTCTCGGCGCTTGGCCCATTTCTGTCCTGTATGACATTGGCAAAAGGTGTAGCCGTATATCCGAGGTAAGATTTCTTATGAAAAAGACCTAATATAGCGCGAATATAACCATTTATTGTCGACGCGTATTTCTCACCTTTATGGCCTTCATTATTAAGAGATGCATTATCTGCTTCGTCATCAATTATCAATAATGGTATTTTGTGATGAGACTCGTTGGGAATCAAATTATCATATAACCACAAAAGAATATTTCTCAAAATACTTACATTTTTCTTACACACCATGATATTAGTGTGGTTTAACGAAAAGTTTGCGTCAGCCAACGGTCGAGAGAAATCGGAATCTGTTGATGTAATTGAAACTACCTGAGCTACGTTACTATTACCTTGGTGACCGAACCTAGATCTTTCTCCTACACCAATACCATCCCCCACAACATCCAAATCAATTCGCCCTTGTGTCTGATCTCGCAGATCATCCATAATACCGGATAAAACAATAACTAGCTTATATCCCGCATCTAAACTTCGATTAATAACGGCATTAAAATTCCCTGTTTTTCCGGACTGAACATCACCATCAACCAACCCTTTTATAAAGAATGGCTTACTTGAACTTGGATTTCCTAATCGGCCTAATATTTTCAAGCTCGAATTTTCTATCTCATTAACGACTGAATCTGCTCGACCATTACTTCTTAGATATTCAAGATACCGATCCGTATAATTCCATTTAATATCGCCAAAAACCTTTTCATTAAGCCAAGTTTTTTTTGTCTTTGACAGTATGTGCAGTGGCAATATTGTAGTAACATGATTCGCTTGAACTTCCTTTCGAACTACCTCGTAAAATGATTTAAATGTTGCCTCATCTAATTCCGGCCACCCAAGAAATTCAGCACCTGCTTTTATACTATCTCTTATTTCTTGGTAAACCGAAGAATTTATTTCTACTAATGATTCAAAACTACCCTTCTCGAGATAAATCTTTAGCTTATCCTTAATAGCATCTTGATATCTAAGCCTGTAGCTATCCATTATTTATCTCCAACTCGTTGGCAATTTCTGGCGGGATGCTTTCTGAATTTATTCCAAGTTCTTGAATCAAGTTTCTCCGAATAAAATCATTGGTGAACCCCTGTTTTCTCAACGACTCAAATATCTCCAGCAAACCCTTGCCGTCAACTTCCTTTAATTCGAAAAAATCTACATCTTGATGAGTCGCTCTAATTTTATTTATTTGTGTATTTACCATTCTAATTATCAAACTCATCTGGCTTTGCTGATTTACATCAAGCGATGACAAAAGACTACTCAAAATGGGAAATTTTCTATTAATCTCTAATAGAGGCCCTTTGTTAGATGCGACTTTTCTTAAAATTGTCTCTTCTTTATTTGAATCACTGGTGACAAATCGACTTATCCCTCGATTAAAGAATTCTTTTTCAGCCTCTTCAGTAAGTTCTGATATATACTTTTTGAAGGCTTGAGAAAGTTCGTGTGGAATTATAACTTTAGATTTTGCGACATTAAGATGTAGCAGGTGGTCGGCTTGATTTCCTATGTCAACACGCAAACGTGCCAACTGCAACCTGGGGGCTTTACGAATCAATCCATTCCAGCCTCCATAGGTGATTAGTCGATCAGAACGATAGATATAGATGCCCTCCATATCTGATAAGCTTTTGTTTTCGGTTGTCCACTTAGTTCTAGTTGTGCGAGCCTCTTTTATACTGGAGGCAGGCAGAATAAAACCTTCCATTTTTATTGAGTCACCACCAAATGACTTTTTCTTAAATTCAAGCTTTCTCAAGCTTTTATTATCTTCAGGAAAAGGGTTAAAAGGCTCAATCAGCATATTATTTATGCGAATCATTAGCGGGTCGTTGTCCCGCTCTAAAAATCGATGGAAAATAATACTTAGATGTTCACTTGCTTGTTCAACTATCTCTCTTTGCAAGGCTGATTTTCTATTGGATGTCGATAGGTAGTCTTCGAATTTATAAAGCCCTGACCATATTACAATCGTTCTCGGTATAAAATCTTTCATCCTCTTATTAAACGCTTTGGATAGTTCATCATATTTGCTTTTGAGACTTTCAACATCCTCCTTTGAATTTACAATTATTTCCCATTTCCCTGTCTTTTTGAGGTATTCCACATCCCAAGTTAGCCCGTAAAATTCGTCATCAGTGTCTGTACGAGACATGACGGTGAACTTCCTAGTCTGAGAGAAAGAAGCAGTTTTCAGTCCTAAGCCAAATCGGCCTAAATCAGATTCGTAACGTGATATTTCTGGATTGGAGCTAGGAAACTGCATATTTGCTTCTAGCTGACCTCGCGACATTCCACTACCGTTATCAGCAATAAATAAGCAAAATGGTTCGGACTCCGTATCAACCAAAACCTCTATTGCCGACGACTTTGCTGCAATTGAATTATCAATTAAATCAGCTATAGCTGCTTTGAGACTATATCCCTGCTCAGCTAAGGACTTAATTAAAAAATCTGGTTTTGGTGTTGCGTCAACAGTCAAGAAACGTCTCAATTCAACACTCCCTCGCTAAGCAAAAGAAATATTTTTATAACATCGTCTGCTATGTTGTACAACAAAAGACAGCGCTTTGTAAAATATATAGTAAATGATCAAACAATCACTAATTTCAAAAATTTCTCTAAATATCTATGCCATGTGAGCATTAAGCAAAATATGCTCTACAACGATAGCGATTTTATTAGCTAAGAGTGGCGGCACCGCATTTCCAACTTGATGATATTGCTGGGTTCTTGGTCCTTGGAAAAAATAATTGTCTGGAAATGTTTGTATTCTTGCAGCTTCGCGTACCGTCAAGCTTCGAGCTTGTGTCGGATCGTAATGAATAAAATAGTGGCCGTCTTTCGAGATATGGCTGGTTATTGTGGATGCTGGCTTTTCACTTTCTTGTACTTTAAAACGATCGACAAATTTACCCGATTGCCAATTTTTATGACTTGGAGCTAAACCTACGTGGTCATAATCTCCATGTCCTCGAGGAGAGCGCTCGTTAGTCATCGCAAAGCACGCAGCATAGGTGTAGCGCACAATATCTTTGAGGATATGTCCTCGAGATTCATGATTAAGTACAACTTTTAAATTATTGTCTTTATACCAGCCTTCCAATAATTCTATTTTGGATACTGCAAAATTATGCTCCACCTCAGGAACCCTAAGGCCTCCAGTCTTTAATACTTCCTTTGGAAGGCTTTTAGAAACTTTAGTAAGATTTTTGATTAACTCGGAATCTGCTTTTCGCTTTTTACTGCGTAGCCGTTCTGCGATTGCTCGAATGCTCTCAGAAATTAACCTCGACCAAACTTCTGCGCTATCGTCGATTTTTGAAAACTTACTCCGAAGACGAGGTAGCTCATTAATGACCGATCCGACTGTCCGAATTTCTGTTTTCTCAAGTAAGGGAATATCATCTCGATAATAGTCTTCTCGTATACCCAATAAAATCACTCGATGGCGGCACTGAGGAATTCCATAATCTTCTGACTTAATAATAAAAGATCTTGAATCAATTGAACTGGGATCATCTCCAGCTTTAAAGTGCACATCGGTTACTAATGAGCAAATTACGTACCGGTGGCCATCTTTTTTATTAAATAGAGCTTTAGTTGGCTCAGAAAGGTCTTGCAGTATCTGGTGAAAAATAAATTGATTATTTATTTTTGACGACAAGATGCCTTTTACATTCTCCATAACAAAGACAGCTGGGCTATGGGATTGAAGTACCTTTAAATACTCACGATAAAGAAAGTTTCGCGTATCCTTCAATGGATCGTAGCGAGCATCATTCATATTTTTCGCTCGCCCAGCTAATGAGTACGCTTGGCAAGGCGGCCCACCAATTAGTACTGCCGGCATATCCTTAGGAAAATCCTTTAGACGGTCCTCAATTACAGCGTTTAATCTCGCATTTCCCTCTTCGGTCCCCAACTCTACTAATAGCGCTTCAGACACGGCATCCTGCCAGATGTCGCGAGTACGTTCAGTCCATGGTAAATCTGAATTCCCGTTAACAAAATCGTAATAATCAGATAGGTACTGAGGAAAGTCGCTTTTAAGACGCCTAAAATAGGCTCTTAATTTTAAGGTTTCGTGGGCATACTGGTCCTTTTCCGCCGAGGCTATTATTTTAAATTTTAATTGCCCATTATTTAGAGAGCTAAATCCCTCGCCAAGGCCGCCCGGCCCTGCAAACAGATCTATGACTGGAAATTCCATTTTTGGCTCTTATTTATAAATTTAGTGAGACTATGTTCTGCCTATCTTAATTAATTATTCGCTGTGCTCATAGGCTTTAATTTATCGCGTTGTAAATTACTTGTTCTATCAAAGCTCCTTCACCCCCCACCCCTTTCCACCACACCCGCCAATGCTCAACTTGCGCGTCGCTTTCAAGCTTCGAGTGCTCAATCGAAAGTGCCGATTTACCCGGTGCTTTTTCGTAAATGTTCACCGAAACGGCGGAGCCGTCGGCAAGGCCGCAGCGCCAGTAGCGCCATTTGCGCCTCCATTAAATCGTATTAACTTTCCACATTAGTTCGAACCTCACACCCATCCGGCGTGCGCAGCCCAGTGGCCGGGTTAAAAATAACGGGGCCAGAATAGGTGTTAATCAATATTTCCTGGGGGTTTATCTTCCATGAGGTCATGGGCGCGCCGGGCAGGCGGTAAATGGGCTCTACGGCGAAGCCTTTGGCTATTTCGGTGGCGCGGTACAGAATACCGTTGTTCATGCCTAAATGCGCCAGCCCCGTGGTGGCATAGGCGGTAGAGCCGTAGCTGTATATGTCTTCAATGTTTTCGTGAAGTATAAGTTCGTGCGCGCCGTCTTTGTAAAACGCCATCATTTCGCCGCCCCACTCGCCGTTGTTGGTGCCGGTTAACCAGCTGTCGCCAACTTTGGCAGCAACATTTGGCTGCACCATGCTTTCGGGCGAAGCGCAAAACTCTGTCAGGTATTCATCGGCTTCGGCGGCCTCTTTGTCAGCGCACCAAGGGTGTTTGTAACTAAATTGGTTTAGGCCGTTAAATTCACGGTCATAAATTTTTATCTGCTCGGGTTCTGCCATGATGGCAAATTGATCGGCACTACAATTGCGGGCGCGGTGTGAATAATAATGCTGAGCGTCTTTTTCTAATGGCGATTGATCTGCGCGCAGTCGTTGTGCGGTCACTGCGGCAAAGTCACGTACCAAAGCATACCAGTGGCTGGTTGCAACATGTTCAATGTCGTCTAGTGCTGGCCTGTACTGCAACCAATGCAAGGCTTGCAAGGCGGCGTGCACTTGCAGCCAGTCTTGCTCGTTGAGCAGCATCGTTTGTAGCCGTGGCGCGGCCTTTTCATAACCAATAAAGCCGAGTGCTCGGGCTGCGGCGGCACGGGTGTTCCAGTCTTCTGCATTTAGGTAGTGCTCAACCTCGGCGCCCACGTGCTTGGCGGTATGGCCAAGGTGGCCAATGTCACGCAGTATCCACTCGCGGTACAGGCCCTCGCCTTGGGCTAGTTTGGCCACTAACAAGTCCGCCGCATAGGGGCTTTTCAGTACTTTTAGCGAGGTGAGTACGTGCTCACTCAGCTCGGGGTTGGCTTTTACCATGCGTATTAACTCGGCTTCAAGGGGCGCGCTTTCGGCGGTTATGTAGCCTACCCACCCCAATGCTAGCTTACGCATGTCTGGGTCAATGTCGTTGTTTTTTGCCAACGCAAGAAGCGCAAGCGCACTTGGCTGATCCGATATTTCAAGCTGATGCAGGTCATCAAACACTTCTTGAAAGCCCGCGTAACTTTCTGGGGTACAGTTATTTTTACAGGCCATAGCGTTAAGCAAATGCGGTATGGCCGGCGCGCCAATCTTGGCTAGCGCAAACACAATTTGGTTGCCGCCTTTTCCTTCGCGTACAAGCTCACTCACCAAAAATTCAGCGGCTTGATCACCGCCCATACGGCCTAGCAACCGGTATGCCCAGCCGCCACTGCCATCTAATTTTACGTTGTTCTGAATAACCTGGCGCACCAGCTCAAAGTCGCTTTGGCGTATGTCTTTTATGTCTGCAATAAGGGTGTCGGCTAGCTGGCGTTTGTTGCTGTTGGGGTGCGCAGAAAGCTTGGCTAAGGGCTCTAGGGCGTCGCGGCCAAAGGCACGCAACTGGGCTTTGACGGCTTCATCGGCTTCGCCGTTGCTGTAACTCGGTACGTCTTTTTCAGGTATCAGCGCAATGCAGGCCTCAACGGTGGTGCAAGGGCTGACTTGGTCGAGCGCGTGCGACATTGGCGCGGCTAGGCCTAATAGAATGACAAACAGTGCTCGTTTCATAGGTTCCCTTGGTTAACTAACTCATTTAGTCATTAACTTATTCATTCACTTATATGCCATGCCACTTTAACTTCGGTATCAACTAAATGCAGATTGCGGCCAACTTGTTTTAAGTCACGATAGGCGGCAGCCTGCGTGGCGAGCCGAAGCGGACGACCAACTTCCACGGAATTATCCAAAATATCAATAACGTTGCGCTTGGTATGGGTAAATTCGATAGTGCCAAAGGGCGTTTTAAATTCACCTGAACGGCCAGTGGTCATTACCGTTAACCGATCAATTGGAATTTGTGAAATAGCCCCGTATTCTGACAACGCGGACTCAAGGCTGACATAGTTGTATTCACCGCGTCGAATAGTACGCGCCACCAGTTCTAGCGTGCTGCTGCCCTTTGAACGCGCAGGCATGTAGACAAAAACACCATTACTCGCCCGCACCAAAATGCCGTCTTTAATTAGCCGTTTAATACCAGCTCGCAAATTTGCTTCAGTGTCTTCATGAAAAATTTTTCTGAGATCCGACAGTGCGTAAACGTAACGACCTTGTTTGTCGAAATCAGATAATTTTCGAATGGCGTCGAGTTGCTTCATCTCAATTCGTTCACACTAATAGTAACTTTTATTATCATTAGTGTAGACCTGATGTGTTGTTGTGGCAATATAGTGTTACATTAAGGCTTACCTATTCGACTGGAATATTAACGATGCACCAACCTTCTATTTTCATCACCGGCGCGGCGGCCGGTATTGGCAAAGCCACGGCGCTGCGGTTTTTAATTGGTGGCTGGCAGGTGGGCGCTTTTGATATCGATGCGCAAGGATTAGAGAGCTTAGCTAACGCCGCCACGGCGATGGGGTGTAGCAAGTTATTGATAACGGGCCAGTTAGATGTGACGAATAACGATAGCTGGCGAGCGGCTTTGGCTGAATTTACCGAGCATACTGGCGGCAACCTGACGGTGCTTTTTAACAATGCTGGCATTCTGGTTTCTGGCCCGCTAGCGGAGCAGAGTTTAGAGGCTCAGCAACGGCTTATTCAGATAAATGTACAGGGTGTGGTAGCCGGCTGCTATTTGGCGCGGCCGTATTTGGCTAAAGGCTCGCGGGTGATCAACATGAGTTCGGCCAGTGCCATTTATGGCCAGCCTTCGTTGGCGGTTTATTCAACCAGCAAGTTTGCCGTACGCGGGCTGACCGAAGCGCTAAGCATAGAGTGGGAACATGCCGGTATTCAAGTGATGGATGTGATGCCCCTGTTCGTGCAAACCAACATGGTCACCGATATGAATGCAAAGAGTATTCGGCGCTTGGGCGTACGCCTAACACCGGCCGATATTGCACTGACCGTATGGCGCATGGCGCATTATCGAGGTAACCGCGTGCATTGGCCGGTAGGTCTACAAACCAAACTCATGATGTTTGCAAGCAAGCTAACCCCCACTTGGCTGTTGCGGCTAAGTAACAAGTGGATTGCGGGGTGACTTCTCACCGCCCTATCGGGCGATGCTTCTTACTTCATTAGCCGTTGCTCGATAGTATCGAGGCTTACGCAGCTTCCATAAGCAGAGACGACCGTCCAGCCGCCTTTAATTCCAGAATGCCTTTATCACGGATATTGAAGGCGGCATTTAAGTCGCGATCTATACCCATCGTTCCGCATGAGGGACAATCCCATGAGCGAACCGATAAGGGCATTACTTCCATTTTATGACCGCAACAATGGCAAGTCTTAGAGCTGGCGTACCACTGGTCGAGCTTGACTAGGTATTTGCCTTGCTCTTTCAGTTTGTACTCCAGTTTGTTGACAAAGCTATACCATGAGGCATCGGCTATGTGTTTTGCCAGTTTACGGTTTTTCATCATATTGGCCGATTTCAATGTCTCAACTATCACCGCTTGGTTTTCGTCAACGAGAGTTCGAGAGAGTTTGTGTTGAAAGTCGGCACGAGCGTTTGCTGCTTTTTCGTGGCATTTAGCAACCAACAAACGAGCCTTTGCTCGGTTGGCGCTCCCTTTAGCCTTACGAGACAACTGACGCTGCTTACGTCTGAGATTTTTCTCAGCGCGTTTTACAAATCGAGGGTTGGCAGTCTTTCTGCCGTTTGATTCGATGGTGAAGTGAGACAGCCCCAAATCAACACCTGTAACCTTGCTTATAGTGTGAAGTAATGCAGGCGCTTTAACTCCATCATCCACAAGGATAGAGGCGTAGAATTTGCCAGTTTTACTCAGGCTCACTGTAATGCTTTTAACTGCTCCCGAAATTTCACGATGGATATTTGCCTTTACAGGCTGCATCTTGGGCAACTTAACAGCCCCATCCAGCACTTTTACACCCACACAGTGATAGCTCGACTGTTTGCCGTGCTTGCGTTTAAATTGCGGAAATTTGGCTTTTAACTTCGGGTTGAAGAAGTTGTCAAAGGCTTGATGCAGATTGATAACCGCCTGCTGTAAGGCGATTGAATCATATTGTTTCAACCAGTGGTATTTTCGTGATTTCTTAGCAACTGCAAGCAGCGGTTTTATGTCTTTTTTGGGGTTCAGCGTAACCCTGTGCTTGCGATACATATGAGACTTTAAATGCAGAGCCTTGTTGTACGCGAAACGCACAGCGCCAAACTGAGCTATTAAAAACTCAGCCTGGTCTTGGGTTGGGTAAATGCGTACTTTTGTCGCCCTTAACATTTAAATTATACCACTGTATAAATAACCAGTATTCTCCTGATATGGCTTTGCTTGTCAAGGAAGAAGTTGAGGCTTCGCCTCAATCGCCTTATATCCCCGCCCGATTGGGCGAGGGTTTACGGCGAAATTGCTAAGTTATCAATCCTTATATTCATTTATTGCTATTTCCCACCCACATCAAATGACATGTCCTACAAGCTTATAAATTAGACAATTTTAACTATCGAGGTTATCATAAATGATAACAAGGAGGTTGTTTATATGTCATGGACGATCACGTTTTATAGCGGTGTGGAAGAAGGTTTATTAAGTCTTCCGCCTAAAATTCAGGCGAGAATGATTCGGCTTTTAGAGCTTATGGAAACGCACGGTCCTAACTTAGGCCCGCCGCATACAAAATCCATAGGCAATGGACTATTCGAATTACGAGCTAAGGCTCAAGAGGGTATTGCTCGAGGGCTGTTCTGCTACTTAGATGGAGAACGGATCTGCGTACTTAGCGTATTTGTAAAGAAAACACAGAAAATACCGCAAAATGAAATTGAGATTGCTCGTAAAAGGCTAGCGGAGGTAAAAACATCATGAACTTAGAACAGCTAAAAAAACAGGCTCTTAAAAACCCAGAAGTAAAAGCCGAGTACGACAATCTTGAAGATGAGTTCAATCTTATACATCAGCTGTTAAACATGCGTGCGCAGGCAGGCCTTACCCAGGAGCAATTAGCCAAGAGAATGCACACAAGTAAAAGCAATATCAGCAGGCTTGAGCGGGGTAATACCAACCCGAGTTGGGCCACGTTAGTGAAATATGCACAAGCTTGCGGCTTTGAGCTTTCGTTGATGGCACACAAAAGCTAAGTAGAAATAACCAACTCAATATCCGCCGGCGCCTGCAACAGCGGTGCCAGCGCTTCGGCCTCGCTATTTAGCCAAAATTCTACTTCGCTGGGGCGAATAAGCAGCGGCATGCGGTGATGGTATTGTGCGCATTGCTCGGTGGGAGCGGTGGTTAGGGTAACGAGCTGTGCTTGATGCTCTAGGTGCGGAAAGTAAATGCCAGCCATGTAAAGTGGCTGGTTATGGGCTTCAGCAAATAGGTATTTGGTTTTTCGGGGTTGCCCCTCTTCTTGCTGCCACTCATACCAACCGCTGCACGGTACCACACACCGAAACTCTTTGAATGAGCGCTTAAACGTCGGCTTGATTGCCACGCTTTCGGCTTGGGCGTTAATAATAATGCGTTTCGCCCACTGCGGCTGTATTCCCCACTGGGTATTCAGTTGCTGCAAGCCATTGTGGTTGATGGGCGTGGTAATTGCAGCCACCATTTGCGTTGGCCGCAGATCATGATTGGTTGGCGTGTCAAACTTAAAGCCCAGCTGCTCGGTTACTAGCTGGCATAACGGATCACTGACTACATTAAGTCTTCCACACATGGTTTACCCACCTAAAATAGGACTATATTCCAATTTTCAACCTAACATTAGGAATAATATCCAAATAAATTACGAGATTTCGACTTGAATAGCTACAATTATAGGACTATATTCCACTTAATACACAGAAAACAGGATAATAGTCCTAGGTATTTATGGCAAAGCGCGACTTACACAAAGTTTTATTTCCCAAACAACGACGAATATTAGCAATATTCGGCGAGGATTTATTGTTGGCGACGAAACGCCGCGGATTTACCAAAAAACTTATATGCGACAGAACCGGGTTTGATTATAAAACTGTGAATAAAATTTTTGCCGGAGACCCCGGTGTGGCTATAGGCTCATACCTAAAAGTTATGGCCGTACTTGGCATGGAAGACAACTTCGCCAAATTGGCCGCGCACGATGAAGTAGGCATTAAGTTACAAAACATTAAGTTACTTGAGGGTTCACAATGAGCCGTCGCAATGTGGACGTGTATGCCTCGTGGTTACCCATTCAATCGCCACTTCGCGTTGGCGAGCTACGATTTTCTGACACCAGCCGGGGCGGTATATTTAGTTTTGCTTATGATCGCGCGTTTCTAACGTCACCGTACTGTTTGCAAATTGATCCGCAGTTGAGCTTGCATAGCGGCGAGTTTTTTAATGACGACGCAAACCATAATTTTCGTGCGTTTTTTGACTCGTCACCCGACAGGTGGGGCCGTATTTTGATGCAGCGTCGCGCAGCTATTGAGTTTAGAAAAGGCCTGCGTGCTACCGACCGAATGACTGAGATCGATTATTTACTAGGTGTTCACGACTCATACCGTATGGGTGGTTTACGATTTAAAACATCAGAATCTGATGCATTTTTAGATGACCACGCAGATTTCGCTGCGCCACCAGTAACCTCGCTGCGTGAGCTTGAATACGCAGCTTTGCAGCTTGAGCATGACGAAAATATTGATAGCGATGACTATTACCGATGGCTGAAAATGCTTATAGCCCCGGGGTCATCGTTAGGCGGCGCACGGCCTAAAGCCTGTGTTCGTGACGAACATAATCATTTATGGATTGCCAAATTTCCCAACTCAAATGACGACCATGATGTAGCTGCCTGGGAGCTGCTTTGTTACGAGTTAGCCCTGAGCGCCGGCGTAGACATGTTCCCGTGCAAAATTGAGAAATACTCATCGCATCATCATACGTTTTTAACCAAACGCTTTGATCGCGTGGGCGCAGATAGGCTTCATTTCACGTCTGCCATGACGCAATTGCAATATTACGATGGTGAGCAATCTGAAGGGGCGAGCTATTTAGAATTAGCTGAGTTCTTAACTAACAACGGCTCACAAACTGAAGCTGACCTTGCACAACTATGGCGTCGAATTGTATTTAATATCGCCATTTCAAACACCGATGATCATTTACGGAATCACGGCTTTTTGTTAACCGAAAAAGGCTGGAAATTATCACCAGCATACGATTTGAACCCGATAGTTGGCAAAACTGGGTTACATTTAAACATTACTGACACCTCAAATGCACTCGATTACAACTTGGCATTTGAAGTGATTGATTTTTTCCGACTTGAGCGTACCCAAGCTCAAGCCATTTACGATGACGTTCTAACCGCTGTTGGCGCGTGGCAACAGGTGGCCAAGCGCTTAGGTATTAGCCGTGCAGAACAGCTGTTGAAACAACCGGCGTTCAATGTTGGTTAATGTTAGGTTTAAAGCGGCGCGGGCCGATGAATGCCATAGCCCTGCCCATAATGAATGCACCCGGCGGAACGACCGTGCCATCGGTATCTACTAAGCGGCTAAGGCCATCGTTAAAGCGTTTACCTACACTGGTACCAAAGCGAGAAATACCGATACTTGCGGTAATGCTGTAACGGTTACCATCCCAATAAAACGCAATATCAGCAATAGCGTGGCTGACGCGCTGAGCTATCACTTGGGCCTGCTCACGGTCGGCATTCTCAAGAATCAGTAAAAACTCATCTCCGTCAAGCAGTGCCACGATTCCCTGCTCTTCTACTTTCGGAATGGCATCGATAAGGGGTTTACCGATCACATCTACACCTAGTAACGAGGAAAAGTTTCTATCTCGAAGCTGCACCAACTGCGTAATATCCGACGGTTGATTCATGATGTATTTTACTGAACCATCCGCGGCGAACACCGGCATTATGACCGCCCAATAACGGTCAGCACTTTTATATCGGTTCTTATCTAAACTACCATGCTCCGCCCCGACGGGTTAACACCCGCTGGAACTGGATGAACTTGTGGCCGCGGTTGTTGCGGCCATCATGGCTGGCAACATCACCGCCACCATCACGGCTGCTTGCACTGCATCCACCACCTCGCTGGTGATCTGACCTAGCTCTTCGCCCTTTGCAATTTTATCGATGCGCTCTTTATGGGTTTTGAGTTCATCCTTACTGAAGACTTCTTTAAGTAAGTACGCACTTTTAGCAAGAGCCACTAAAATCGCTACTTTCGCATCAATTTCTAGTGGTTTATCGAGAATCAAACGGCGCATCTCATGGCGTAAATGACGTTCTGGCTCGGGGTTCACTTCTGGGTAAACTTTCTGGGTAAACACCCACAATACCTTCTTTTCTTCGCTTTTGATGATGCCATCAACCACCAATTGCTCGGCTACTTTATGCTTCAATTTGGGAATATGGCCAATGGCCATCACCCAGTTCTGCATGGTATCAGGACGTTTCTTGGTAGCGATTTTATGCAGCACTTCATCCATCACTAAATCACCCGTGGGAGCGGCATCAATCACCTCAAGCTTATTCTTGTTATCAGCATTTACTTTCACGCGATTCATCATTAACAGCTCAGCCAATACTGCCGCAGCAACGGTGTACTCAATGTACCAGCCCTCGGTAGTGCCCTTCTCATCGTGAAGTGCTAACAGCACTAATGCTTCATAGAGTTTGACTTGTAACTGATTAGAATTATGAGTTTGATTGTGAGTCTGCATGGTCATCTCGTTTTTATTGTTTTGTGAATTCAGCATAGTGGTTAACGGCAGATTGCTCAACTTAGCCGTAGGATAAGAGTGTATCGACTTGTTTCTGCAAGCCGGATTGGTTCTAATAGCCCTTATTGAGTTACCGCTAACGAGCCCCGACCGTCTTATGTCCTCAACCTCACATTCATGTAGCCCATTGCAAACCCTAAGCTGCCCCCTGTGCCAGCAGCCACTGCTGCTTGGAGGAACTTGCGGACCCAGCTCCGGAGCTGGGTCCGCAAGTCCTTCTTGGCGATGCGCCCGCGGTCATACTTTTGATGTGGCTAAGCAGGGCTATGTGAATTTGTTGCCGGTGCAGAATAAGCGCTCGAAAGACCCTGGCGACAGCAAAGCCATGGTACAGGCTCGGGCTGAGTTTCTGCGCGCTGGCTACTATCAGCCATTGGCGGCAAAGCTCGCCGAAGTGGCGCTAGATCAGGGGGGTGAGCCACAGACGCTACTAGATGCCGGCTGCGGTGAAGGGTATTACTTACGTGAGTTGTTGGCCCAAGCCGAACAGCGCCAGCAACAGCTCATATGCGCGGCTTTAGATATCTCCAAATGGGCGGTTCAAGCAGCAGCCAAGCAAGCGCCTCGCGTTACGTGGCTAGTGGCTTCAAACAATCATATTCCATTGCCAACCGCCAGCCTCGACACCCTACTCTGCGTGTTTGGCTTTCCGGTGGCGCACGAGTTTCGCCGAGTGCTGAAACCAAACGGCCGCTTAATCATGGTCGACCCCGCGAATCATCATTTGCTAGAACTCAAACAGATCATTTATCCACAGGTACATAGCAAACCCGAACAACTGCCTGTGCCTGCCGATACCTGGCAATTGACTGACCAACAGCGCCTGACGTTTACAATTAGCCTTACCCAGCCGGAACACATTCAGCAGCTGCTCACCATGACACCGCATCTGTATCGCGCCAGCAGCGAAGGCCGCGCCCGCGCCGCTGCGCTCGCACACATAAACGTGACGGTTGATGTCTGGATCCGCACTTTTGTATCAGCCGATTAGCGTTGGTAACAGCCAAAGATTAACTGAAATGGATTTAGACTCCTCGGAGGCGCCCCCCCCACGTTAACTACGGCAAATTTTGCGTGTGCCTTATGTGCATTGAAGTCGTTTCGGGCGTCGTTATACCTATTTTATGGATACAATAATATCCACTTCCGGTTTTATTAAGCTATAATGGATGTGACTGTATCCAATGGGCGTTGCGGATGAAATTTACCTTACTTGATGATACCGATGTAAGCCAAGCCTATGCGGCTTATTTACGTGAGTTACGAAAGCAGGCAAAGCTGTCACGAGCGGCGCTTGCTGAGCGAAGCTGTGTACCTGCGGCCACCATTAAGAAATTTGAGCTGACCGGGCAAATTTCATTTCGCCAATTGCTGTTGCTATGGCAGACCCTCGACTCGCTAGAGAGGCTCTATCAACTCACACAACCTAGCAAAGAACGGGTCACTATGCCCTCTAGTATTGATGAGGTGCTAAAAGATGAGTTTTAAACCCATTCAAAAACTCGCCGTGACTCGCACCTTAAGTTCAGGTGAGCAGGTTGCAGTAGGGGTCTTGGCGCAGAATCGGCAAGGCGTTTTTTTCCAGTATGCAGACAGCTATTTGCAGCAGTTTGGCAACTTATCACCTTTTACCTTGCATGCGAACGCGCAAGTTCAAGTCGCTCCTAAAGCGCCGCACCAAGGTGTACATGGCGTATTTGGAGATTGTTTACCCGATGGCTGGGGCATGCTGTTACAAGATCGTATTTTCCGGCAAAAGGGCATCCTGCCTAATCAATTAACGGCGATGGATAGGTTAGCCTTTGCCGGTGATAAAGGCATGGGAGCATTGTCTTTTTCTCCGGTGTCTGAGTTTTCGGCCACCACGCACGCGGATATTGATTTAGCGACGTTAGGCTTAGCAGCGCAAACGCTGTTCGATGCTTCAATGTCAGATTATATAGACGACAATCACGATGAGTTAGATGGGCATACGCAACAGGTATTGGCCGCATTAGTCGCCGGAGGTAGTTCGGGTGGGGCAAGACCTAAGGCACAAATTTATATGCCTGCTGGGGAAACTCAGCATTGTCGAACCTTCGCTCAGCCTGGAGATGAGGCTTGGCTGATTAAGTTTACCTCTAAAAATCTCGCACTTGGCCATGAAGAAGGTTTGTGTGAGGCGGTTTATTTACAAATGGCAGAAGTTGCTAAGTGTCAACCGCCGCAATGGCAACTCATTGAAGCACCACCTACAAGCGGTGCGTCTGCTTGGTTGGCGCTTAAGCGTTTTGATTATGTCACTGAACAGGCCAGTTTAAGCGGTAATCGCAGTTCAGGTCGCCTACATATGCACAGCGCTTGCGGGCTGCTGGATGCAGACTTTCGAACACCAAGTTTAGATTATATTGACTTGATCAAAGCCAGCCGTCAGTTGTGTAAATCCCCCGCTGCTGGACAACTGCAATTTCGCCGTGCCGTTTTTAACCTGCTGTCGTCTAACCAAGACGACCACAGTAAAAACTGGGCGTTTTTGCAAGCGGATGACGGTCAATGGAATCCTGCACCTTTTTACGATGTTACCTACAGCCCACATCCATTCAACGAACACGCCACTGCGTTCGGAGGTTATGGCAAAGCGCCACCGCTTAAGGTGATGCAAAAACTTGCTACCAGTGCTGGCTTTGCGAATTGGAATGATGCAAGGCAAGTCATTGAAGAAGTCGCAGAAGCCATCAGCCAATTTACGTATCTGGCACAGCAGCAAGGGATCAGTAAAACAACAATGTCTGCGATTGCTAAGACATTGGATCAGCGCAAACAGGAAAATGCAGCGCTTTTTCAATGAAAGTAAAACAAGCTTTTCAAGCGATGGCAAGGCCTACCAGCGTTGGATTTCAATCGAGAAGCCAAACAGTAAATAGGTTGATTTAGCTTAAAGCTGGGTGTGGTATTTTGTAAGCGAGCTATTCAATCTTGTGTTTGTGGGATTACGGTGATGTGTTTTTGTATATAATTATTCCTAATTGATGCATTAAGGCATATCGAAATGAGCTATGTAACAGAGCAGATACTAGAAAGTCTTCGAGAAGCTCGGGTACGCAAGGGGTTTAGCCAAAGAGAGTTAAGCGCGCGTTCGGGGGTGCCGCAAAGTCATATTTCGAAAATCGAGTCTGGCGGCGTTGATTTAAGAATGTCCAGTTTGATTGCACTTGCCCGTGTTCTCGACCTAGAGCTACTGGTTGCGCCTAAAAAGTCCATTCCTGCCATCAAGTCAATCATTCGAAGCAGCCAAGGGATCAGCGATGAAGGTGAGTCGTAGCAAGAAATTCAGTGATTTTACGCTCGATGAGCTGTCACACTTAGCGGCTAAAGCCATGCTGCCAGAAAAATTGGTGTTAGATACTGCCAAGCAAACCGCTACGCTAACATGAGAACCGACGCGTATAATTCATTGAGGCGGTTCAAAGACTTGCTGTGCTGTTTATTTGCACTTAAATCTCTTCGTTCATCACCGCAACAACATCAATTTCAAATTTATCCTTAATTTCTTCGATTAGGCGGGTCGCCAGCCCCTCTAGTTCATTGAGAATCTGGCCTTCTAATAGAGCTTCTAATTGCTCACGTTTGCGCTTCGAAACTTCACCACCGTTTTGAATAATAATCGACAAAACCATATCGATTTTATTGTTCGGCAAGTCCGCATTTTCGTTGATAAATTTTTTCAAACAGTCGAACACGGTAAGTAAGCATACTTCTTTTAGTAGATCATCGGAGATGGCTGTATCCATCATCTCATATACAAACTTTACATGCTCGGTGTAGTCCGGAAAGCGATACATGTAATCAATATCATTATTGATTACGATTCTATTGGAATTGTCGAATTCGTAATCCAACATCGCCATTATTGGTACCGAAATGGTTTCAAGAACCTGATCGTATTTTTGTTGGTTTTTTAAGATCGCAGCAGATATCGGAATAATAAACTTATGCTCTGGTTCTCGATGCTTCATGACGTCATGAATCAGATAGCGATGAATGCGACCATTTCCATCGTCAAATGGGTGAATATAAACTTCACCGAATGAGATCAACGTTGCGTGGAATAATGGGGGAACTGAGCCATCGATCATCAAGTTTTCATGTAGCTTGATTAGACCATTCATCATACTTGCTACGTGCTCTTGTTTAGCACCAACGTAATGAACATCTTCATCTCGATTCCCAAATCTTTGAATCGTTGTACCGACATAAATTTCCGATTCACGGTAATCGACCGCTTTAAATTTCTCATCCACAATTTGGTTCTGAACCTTGATGAGCGAATGCTTGTTCAACTCATACAAGCCAACATTTTTTATCGCATTCAGGAATCTTTGCATGCGCTGTCGATTTGGCTTTTCTCTTTCTATCTCCGTCGATGATTTTGTTTCTTTTGTATAAAGGTAATTCACTGATCGCCCAATCACGTCAACTGATAGCTGCTCTCCGATGCGCTGCATTCTCGCAAATGCAGTTTTATAAACGTCAGCCTCACCAAGCTGACTTATCTCAGTTGTTTTTCGGATCGTCGGACAAAAGTCAGGTGTACCTAGCGCGTTATTAATAACCCGTGTTCTTTTATCTTTCTGCCCATTTCTCAGGGTGTAGTAGAACTCGTCCTCAAATAACTTTATATAATTCGACGACTTTAAGTCCGGGATATCAAGCTTTTGCCCAGTTAGCCATTCGTAAAGAAACCAGAGCACTCGGTTATATTGACTTGTCGGTTTATCTAAAATAAACGCAGTAAATTCAGTCACATTAATTTTTTTATAAATTGCTGCAAAGAAATGCAGTCTGATGCCTTGGTTTTTTATTGCCGCATGCATCTGCGAGTAAGGGTTATCATCGTACTTCAGGTGGCCAGGAATGACCTTGCGCTTGCTACCACCATATTGGATCAACTGTTCCTTTTCCACATTTGGATCCTGATAAACCTCCACCCCGAGCTTCGGTAGACGTAAATCGTAATGCAGGTTGAGGTAAGCATATCCAACTGGTTTCATAGCAGTCCTTTATTTCTTGCCAAAAAGGTCTTATCTTTAGTCAACGTTTATGTATACGTATATGACAGCTAGTTTACCAGAAAAGTTATTACATTTTAGATTTTTTAATTACAAATAAACGATCAGACTTACAGTTAAGATACTGCGCTTACAGATTTATTATTTAACTTACGAATCAACACATCCTAGTTTAATTACGAGTTCACACGTCCGCTTGGTCGCCTTGCTATGAGTGCTTTTCATAAACAATCTAACCCAGTGGCGCACGTAACGTACAAAGCTCCTAAGGGCCAAACAAACATTGTTATGAAGGTCACAACTAAAAGCGTGGCATGTTGCTGAACAGCGTGCCGAATTTTGACCAAAAATTGGTTTGCCGCAACAAAGATAATTAGTGGCATAAGTATGCTCAAGAAATTAGCCAAGGCGAGCAATACAGGTCTACTTTCGGCCGCCCAAGAACTGTGACTTTGATATTGCGCCAGAATGGTCAGCGCAATACAGATAACAAAAGCCACAATAATCTCTGAAAATAACCCTTTCCTTTGCTTTAAGAAAAGAAGTAATTCGGCCACCGCAAACGCTAACAGATAATATGGCCAAGCATGTTTAAAGGAGCCAATCAGAAATTCGTCCATAAGTACTCACAATATTGTCACTGACTACTTGCGTCCAAAACTGCGTTTGCAAGCAAGCTGCATCTGCAATGCGCCACCCGGCTTACCTTGCGGAATAAACGCCAGGTTACTCGATGTTTTGGATCTTATTATAGATCTAAATTAAATTTATTTTACCTTTCATGTGCTTAAAAATAAAACTCTCTTAAAAAAACTAATTACCCACCACTTTAACCACCACTTCGTCGATGACGATGAAATTTAGAATATCAAATAATTCAACAATAAACTCTTGTTACTTAATTTTGCTATGCTGCTATTATGATCGTACTAAGCTGGTGGCCAAATCAACTATGCCAATATATTTGTAGGAACAACAAGACCAACCAAAGGATTAGCTATGCATAGGTTTCCAAATCCATCGTCAGCCGTCGATACCATAATAAATTGCTTTAATGTGTTATACGAGAATATTGATCGCGATGAGGCATTTGGCCTATTCGATATGCAGGAAATACTGGTCTCAAATGGCTTGATAAGCTCATCAGGTGCAACTGGTATTCGGGCCCTTTTAAAAGGCTCAAATAAAGATTTATCAAGAGACAAGTCTTACAACCAGTGCAAGATGTTTGCTGAGATATATCGCTTTTTAGGATGGATGCAAAGCCATGGTAGTGCTCTGAACTTTACGTTTACACAGCTGGGCGATCATGTTGCTTCCGCGGTTGACGAAAAGCCACTTGTCGAAATGTGCTTCTTAGGAATAGAGTTCCCCAATGAATTAATTGAAGTTTCCGGTGACTACTCAATTAGGCCTTTTGCATCAATAATCAAATTCATGAATGAGTTAGATGGTGTCCTCTCTCGAGATGAAATGATTTTGGGCCCTCTATCCATGTTGCACGACCGTGACAAAATTGAATGGAAGAACAAAGTCGAGCTAATTCGAGGATTTAGACAAAAACCAAACGATTTCAAAAAAGCGCTTAGTGAAGCATTAAAGAGTAGAGGAATTAAGAAAGCTACGGCTGAAAACTATACACGATTTCCCTTAGGGGCATTAAAATGGCTTAACTGGGCGCAACCATGCAGAGATAAAAAGTGTAAATACCCCATTTCTAACACAGTCATCTCGTAGAGTATTTATGCCGCATTTCGGTACTCAAATGGCGTCATGTCATTGAGTGAATCGTGCGGTCGTTCGTTGTTGTATAGCTCAATCCAATCTTCGGTTATTTGCTTCACTTCGTTCAGGTTGTTGAAGATGTAGCAATCGAGTACATCATCGCGATAAGTTCGGTTAAATCGTTCAATGTAGGCGTTCTGGTATGGGCAACCAGGTTTAATGTAATCAATCATAATGTCATGTGCTTTTGCCCAATTTACAAACACTTCCGAGGTGAATTCGCTGCCATTATCAACCCGAATTTTCTCAGGGTAACCATGCCACTCAGCAAGTTGGTCAAGATAGCGTATGACGCGCAACGACGGCATGCTGGTCGCAATATCGATACCTAAAACTTCGCGATTAAAGTCATCAATGACATTAAATGTGCGAAACCTGACTTTGTTGTGCAAGCTGTCACTCATAAAGTCCATTGACCAGGACTTACCCAATGCATTCGGTGCAGCCAATGGCTCTGGGTTGCGGTTGGGTAATCGCTTTTTGCCTTTGCGTCGCAGGTTCAGTTTTAGCTCAGTATAAACGCGATAAACACGCTTGTGGTTCCATCGATGGCCTAGCTTTCGAAGGCGTTTAAAGCACTTCGGGAACCCCCACCGATGGTGCTTGTCGATTAAAGCATTCAAGGCATCAATGATTTCGTCATCATCGTTCAATTTTGGCTCGTAATAGTAAGCGGTACGGCTAATGCCAACTACATCACAGCACTTTACAACGCTCGCGTTATACTGCACCTGCAACTCGCGTGCCCAGATTTTCCGTTCTGCCACAGGTGCTAGAGCTTTTTTATTATGTCTTCTTGCATTTGTGACTTGAGGCTCAGCTCAGCATACATCTGCTTAAGCCGGCGGTTTTCTTCTTCCAGTTCTTTTAAGCGGCGCACATCAGACGCTTCCATACCACCGTATTTTTCGCGCCATTTGTAAAACGTTGAATTACCGATGCCGTACTTACGGCAAATATCTTTCACCGGCATCCCGGCTTCGGCTTCTTTTAAAATCGCCACAATTTGGCTTTCAGTCATGCGTTTGCTCATCGTAAAACTCCTTTGCTTTAGTTTAAAAGAAATTCTACGAGCGAGCTGTATTATTTTACGGGGTAGTTACAAAAGTTTTACCAAAAACCTACACACACTTACCGAATAACGGAAACCGGAAAAGAAATCATAGAGGCCTTGAACTCAAAAACAGACTTTCGGTTGGCAGACTATAAAATTTTACCTAGCGATAGCAAACATCCAATCGCTAAATCTGCATTTTACGAGCTATTAGAAATCGCTGGTTTCGACATCACAGACATTCAGCAAGAGAAGTCTAAATGGGAGCAAATAACCAAGGAAGTGGTCGGGAAAAATATTCTATTCTCTCCATATC
Source organism: Idiomarina loihiensis (assembly GCF_024584785.1). Lineage (GTDB taxonomy): Bacteria > Pseudomonadota > Gammaproteobacteria > Enterobacterales > Alteromonadaceae > Pseudidiomarina > Pseudidiomarina fusca. The sequence continues at coordinate 2,662,751 of NZ_CP074112.1, read as the reverse complement.
AGGCTTTAGCACCGGATGAATTGAGAGAGATTTTTCAAACGCAACCACCCGTATCAAAGAGGGAATCCATTTATTCCCCGTCGATTACTTACGAAAAAAAAAGCTACGACGCTGCTTACTTAGCTTTAAATGAAGCTGAATATACGGTAAGTGAGAAGTATGTAGAAAACAAGTTTGTCAAAGATATTGAGCCTCTTTTAGAAGCCTATAGCGAATCGGAAATAATATCCAAGTTGAAATCTAAGTACTCTATTTACAGTAAAGACAAGTTTTACCCCCTTATCGGCGATATATTTTCGGTACTCGGCTTAAATTGTGAGATATCACCTCACGGCGTCAATTCAAGAAGGTGGGATGCTGTAATTAAGGCACATGACGATTCTCTTCCTATAGAGATCAAGTCTCCAACTGAAGAACTGAACATATCGGTGAAAGCAATAAGGCAAGCCGTAGAGAATAAGATAATACTTCAATCACGAAAGTCCATAAAAAATAAGAGACATTCCTCTTCTTTAGCTGTCGGATTTAATCTTCCAGCTAACCGCGCGGAAGTAACTCAGTTGATAGCTGACTTCAAGAAAGTTTTTGAAATTGATGTTGCGGTAATTGGTATCGACTACCTTTTGAAAATTGCCATTAAGTGTTTAAGAAATAATCATAAGCTTGGCTTCGACGAACTATCAAGGAAAACGGGAATAATCAATGACTAGACTTTTTTATCAACGTTCAGTTAACTTGAAGCTTTATAGGTTCAAAATTCAAGAAGATGTTTCGTCTGTCACAACCTTATCTCACGGAATAAGGGTCTTAACATTCAATACACAAGAGGAACTTCCAATTTCTTGTGTCAATTGTGAAGAAACATACTGTATGAAAATCCCAGTACCTACTGGAATTTTCGATGATTTAATCAGCTCTCAAAAGATTAAACTTTGTCCAACCGATGCCATTGCCCCGAATGAGCATGGACATCTCGAAATCGATAAAGATTCGTGTATATCGTGCGGAATGTGTATTGCACGTTGTCCTGTGCAGGCGATTAGCTTGAACGAGACTGGTATCTCAATTACCTACAATGATAATTCAATTGAAACATCAGATACCAAATATAGCCTAGCAGACCAGGCTTCCCATAATGAAAACAACCAATACATCAACGAGAACAAGGAGCTCTTTCAAACTATTTTTTCGCGGATAGAGCGATCTGAATCTCCTTACAGAACACTGAATAACCTTGTATCCAAAGCTATGCAAATCAGTGGAATTGAGAATGTGTTAAGCAGGCAAGGGGATGTGAACCTGAGGATGGATGCGATAGGGATATATAAGAAGAAGTACGTCTTATGTGAAATAGAAAAGGCTACAAACCTAGATGCTCCGAGAGATATTCTCGATGATGTTGCTGTATTCTGTTCGCGATACGATATCAGTAAACACAATGTCATCGGAATGATTGTCGTTCCCTCTATGCCCAATAGAAGAACTGAATTCTGGGAGTTATTGCATGACATTTACGAGGTCACTGGCCTAAGGATTGCGGTTGTCCCGTTAGCCGCTGTTCTCGTTGCAGTCTGGAACGAAAGAAAAATTCCCCTAGAAGATTTCTTCTTGGACCACAACAATATGTCAGCTAGGGGAGCCGTCGAGAATATGTTAGGTCGAGCAATTAACCTGCCTTCTCCCTGTGATCTCCTCGAACCTGAAAAGTGAGAGTTTATACAAGTTCTCTTTGGCTTTGAGCGTTATCCAACCGCGTTTTTGCAATTTTTATGTAATCCGGGTTTAACTCGAAGCCGATATACTCTCTACCGAGCTCCTTTGCCGCTACACACTCCGAGCCGCTTCCCACGAAAGGAACCAATACGGTGTCGCCTTCATCAGAAAAGTGCTCCACTATTCTTCGAGAAATCGAAAGCGGTTTTTGAGTTGGGTGAGCAACCTTTTCATCTTTAAATCTGCGCCCCGCCAAAGTAGGAAATTGCCATACGTCACCCGCCAATCGTCCATCAGGGTGTGGTGTCCAAACCTTACCGTTTTTAGTCACCTTATGCCTAAGCCTATCAGCGCTTTTGTAGGGTTCGCGAATTTGGTTGTAGGTATACTCATCAGACTTTGAAAACCAAAGTAGCGGTTCGTAATGTGCCTGTAGAGTGTTCTTGTAACCAGAAAACCCATTTTCATAATACCAAATGATTTGCCGCCGATATTTTAACTCAAGTTCATACATGTAGCATTGCAGCCAGCAGAGATGATGGTGTATCCCATAAACAAAAATATTACCATCAGGTTTTAGTACTCTTTTGCATTGGTCTAGCCACAGTTTTGACCATGGAAGCCAGTTATCTTTATTCTTAGCCTCATCCCACTGACCAAAATTCTTGTTCAAATTGTAAGGTGGGTCTGCGATGATTAAGTCAACAGAACAGTCGTCCAGCTTAGTCATGCCCTCGATACAATCTTCATTAAAAATTTTATTCATGGCATCACTTCTTATTCTGTAAAATCAAGATAAATTGGTTATGAATGTTTGGAACATACGCATAGGGATAGCCATATGGGAATATCCGTTTGTGGCGTTGATAAAGAACCTTTAACCCTCGCATCTCAAGCCCGATAGTCTCCAACTTTGAAGCCAAGTCTGAATGAAACATTACATACTTGGACTTGTCCCTGAAATCACTCACTATAATCGCCATATATTTGCCAGGCTTTAAAGCCCGCCGACATTTTTCAAATATACCCGTTAACTCATTTAAGAATTCGTCGTAATCGTCAATATTTCCAAGGTCTTTTAAGTTATCACTATATTTTGTATCAAGCTCTTTACTTTGGCGCTCTTGTTTTGCTTTATGGTCAACCTTGTGTAGTATGTTCCAATATGGAGGGCTAGTGACTAGAAAATCGATAGAGTTCTCTTCAAGTTCATCGGCGAGCACCCTAGCATCTCCTTGCATTACCAATTGCTCCGGGTAATTATCACTTTCGCTAGAAACTTCTATTTTTAGTCGTTCTCTGGACAACTCAGCATACTTCTCACTAAGTTCAAAACCAACTCCATGACGCCCTTCCAAAGCGCAAGCCTTTAAGGTAGAGCCTATTCCCAAAAAAGGATCGAGCACAGTTTGCCCCTTTTTCGAGAAGAATTTAATGAGCCGAGCAACATCTGTAAACGAAAATGGGGCCGGATGCTGTTTTTCAATTTTTACATCTGGGTGATTTTTACCCAAACCCTTCTGATTCCAAACTGAGATTGTTTCTGGAATCCATTCACTAGAAGTTAAATCGTTTAGCTTATTTCGAGGGTCATATTTGCCCTTTTTGGTCTCTTCTTTCACTACTTTTACTTCTTTAGTCATCAGACTCTCTTCCCGTGCAAATAGTTTTTTCAGGCTGTTTGCCATTTAAATACTCCTTTGCGGAAGCAATAAACCACTCCTTGAGGCTCACTCCTTCGGCTGTGATTTTCCCGTATAACTCTCTTTTTAACTCCGGGTCTATCTCTAAAACTATTCTACCGCTTTTACCAATACTCATTAGCTAGCTCCATCACTTATGTTACATACGTTACATAATTAATAAAAAATAATCTACCCTTGAATTAAATTAGATGGCCTAAATTGTGCTACCAGGGTGGTTAATTTAGTCGGTGAGTATATGAGCACTAGGGACTTTAACGTGAAAGCACATCAAATCCAGTTTGATTTTTGTGCTGTGACGTTTTTAGATGCTTGGCTAACTCATTCAAAGCATCTTTTCACTTTTCATGTATTTACCCAATTAAAGCGCGGCGAAAGAAAAGAGAGCAGTTTGAGCAGTTGCTTGACTTTATTTATTTTAAAAGATGCGCCGTTCAGGTTATGTACTTACCCTAGTTTGAAATACTAAAATGGTCAAAAATGAGCGGTTTCCAGCGTTACAACAACTAGTTAAGTATAGTCGTGCCATCTATCGTTTCCACCCTTGCAAGAGCTAGTAATTGCTGTATCCAGCCGATAGAGCGCCCTCGCTCCACGCACTGGGAGAAAAATGCACGTTGCTTTGCTCTAGTAAAGGCGACGAAAAAGGTGTTTAGTTCTTCACCTCGTTGCGGCGTGAGACTCCACCAAGTCTGACTGTCAAGGCCGTAAAATATCATGGTATGGAACTCAAGACCTTTGCTTTTATGAACGGTCATCAGAGCAACTTGACCAATACCTTCAAACTCATCCAAAACTTCCGACCAGCTACCACTGTGTTCTGCACATTCTTTCAAAAGTGCCACAAAACCACTCCAAACTCTCTCAAAATCTCTTTCTCGCTGATATGCTGGAAAGGATTGCCTTAGCGTGGCAGAACCGATAAAGGCAAGCAGCATTCCTGCAATCGCTTCAGCCGAATTAGGTTCAGGTTGGCGACGTTCTAGCTCTACTCTTAAGCGACGAACGAACCCTTCAAGCTTAACCAGTAATCGCTGCTGAGTGATATCATTATCAGGGTCCGTCGCCTCCAGAAATATATAGTTCTGCTGAGCAACCTCCCAATTATCTGGGCTTCGGCCCGTTGCTCCCAAGCGAAGCAAAGGAATGAATATAGCTGTCAGCTCTTCTCCTAAAAGATCCTGAATTTGAATTTCACCGACTGACCGCGCGGCGTTTCTGATCCGAAGGCCTCGGGCTGCAAAATCAGGGGTTATCTCACCTTCCACCTGATCTGCTCGCATTCTGACAAGAATCGCAACATCATGCGGTTCGACACGCCCTAACTGCACCTCACGGCTTACCCATTCAGCGAGATAATTTTTCTCGTCATCTTTGCTCCGAAATTGCCAGATTGCAGAAATATCTCCTTCGATCTCGCGGGTCCCTTGTGCCTGCACCTCTTCCACATTGCCATCTATCCGTCGGGCTATCTCATGCTGAATACGGACTAAGTCCTCGTGTGACCGCCAGTTAGAAAGTAAGGTAATACGCCTAGCGTCAAAATCGTTTTCAAACTGATCGAAAGCATCGTTCATGGCTCCTGCCCACCCCATAATACGCTGCTTATCATCGCCAACGGCTGTGAAAACAGAATCGCTACCATCAAATGCCGTTAGCAGCATGTCGTACTGAGCATAAGTTGTATCTTGGTATTCATCAAGAAAGACTATGGGATAGGTTGCATGTAAGGCTCGGCGGATATATGCGTTTTCTTGCAACAGCAGCTTTACGAGCCTGTTGATCATCGGGAAGGACAGCGATATCTCACCTTCCCCGAAAAGTTGTTCTTGCCAGTAATCTGTTAATGCACGATTTATTTCCGAACCACTTGAGATATCAATTGGTAGGTCTGCCAGAGGTATTGCGCTTTCTAGTTGCTGAGCGCTCACTCTGTGATAGCTATGACGCTCGATAAAATCCTCATAATTTCTACGAAACGGAGTAACGATCTGATAGGAGCCTGGTGCATTGAACGGCTCCGGTAGCGCAGGACGGAACCGATCCAGAAGTCCTTTGGTAAAAGCATCAAAAGTCATTGAATCAAAACGCCGTACCTGGCCTTTAGGGCAACGTTTAGCAACCCGCTCTGTAAGGTTCCGTGCTGAATCCTTTTTAAAGCTAATTGCTAGAATACGTTTGGGGGCCGGACAAATTCCTGTTTGAAGAAGATAAGTCGCCTTTTGTGCTAAAAACTCGGTTTTCCCAGCACCAGCGCCAGCGGTAACGAGGACGCTGATGTCATTCTGTCGTAAAGCTTCCCATGCTCGGTTTTCCAGACCCCCAACGCCCTGGGGGACCCAATCCTCCGTGCTTACGCGAGTCATTGATCTACTCCTGGCAGACGGAGCTTATCCTTAACATATTGAATAAGAGCTCTGAGCTCAGTGGGGGCGGAGGTAGCCAAAGTACCAGTTGGAATACGGGAAAATGCCGCCAAATGAGTTTCAGGCTTACTACGGCTCAGAAAGAGATAAGGGTACCATTTAAATGCATCATCATATTCCTCGCTATACAAGGCAAGATTACCACCTGACTTTAGTGTGCTAACCTTTTTGTTCTGAATAGCCGAGGCACTACTCTGAGGTCCGTGCCCCCCTGGGTTGGTAACCTGATAGGCAGTTGGGAATGCACGTAACATGGAAAAGTCGAGATCGAGAGGATATGAAAAGAAAATGCCTTCATCTCCAAACGCTCTGCACCAATCCCCCTGTATTCCTTCATTGTAAATTTGCTGGTCAGTGACCGTAGCAACATTAATTAAATTGCGATTTCCAAAATCATTGCCCACATTAGCCAGATTTTGAATGCAATCGCTCATTACTTTGGCACCACCATGCCTACGCCCCAAATCAAGATCTAGCAATGTAGCATGTGGAATCTCAAGGTCATTAAGCAGCCGCCAGAAATGTGCTACGAACCGCCCTCCGAGTGGCACAACAGGAACGAATGATGGATCAAGCGGCACGCCCATCTCTTCTGCTATTCTGGGAATAACGACGCGCTCCGAATCACCCTCCCCCAAGATTACAAATCGCGCAAAATAGAGTTCGGGGTAAGCCTTAACCGCTAGTCTAACGTAAACACCAGCCTCATCTGCGAATCCTGGTAAGGTCAATTGTCGTATCGATGAGCTTTTTGTTCCAAGATCCATACGAATGTACCTGACTTCTTCTGGCTCTATGCGACTCATAATTGCCGGAGAATGACTGGATATAAGCAGTTGTGCAGATGGCAAGCCGCCGATTTCTCTAGCTTGGGCGATAATACGGGACAAAAAGAACGGTGAAAGGCTGTTTTCAGGTTCCTCAATAGCTAAAATCGTTAGATGAACACGATGTAACTTATCATGCTCAAATGAACTGTCCTCAGCGGGCAAAGTGAAAGCTTCCCGCTCGGTTTCAAGCGTCGCTGCGGTAAGAGCGATATGGAAAAGAGAACGTTGACCGTCACTCAGTTCGGATAACCTTCGCTCCTGACCTTCTTGATCAGGCGCAAAGGTAAATTCGGCTTTTCGAACAAGCTCTTCAAAACGATTTTCAATCAACCTTAAACGAGGTTGGCTATCGGTATCGGCTTCGTGCACCTGTTGCCATCGTTGTGATAAACGCCTTAACAGAACTATTAACGGAACTTCTTGCTCGAAATCGGTTTGGATCTGACTAGCATTTTCAGAACTTGCGCCTCTAAATGCCGTCGACCATTTTGCAGCCTGCCATAAACGTCCTTTCAGAAGAGCGGTCACCTGTGTTGTCGCATCGCGATTGGCTGGTAAATAGATGAGCTGAATAGACGAGCGCTCTACTGCTTGGACTCTAGAACAATCATCCCACTCAAAATTATCATCCAAGGCTCGTATCCAGCGAAGGTCCTCTTCAATTGCTCCCTCTGGAGTGCCATCATCGGTCCAAATTGCTTGTAGTCTTATTCGAGCTTTGAGCGGCTCGCCCTGCGCTGATGCGGCCATCTGATTGAAGAATTCTGGGACCGCATCAAGAGGAGAACCGGTTTGTTCTGCAAGTTCAGGAAACGTAAGTATCGCTTCAATATACAGGCTGTCACCAGACAGAAGTTCCTGTCGGTCAGCAGGTATATGAAAGTCTCGACGCTGTATTGCTCGCTGCGCTGGCGATGTACCAAACAACCGTGATACTGCTTGTAACAGTGCCGTTTTTCCGGAACCGTTGCCGCCAACAAGCGTAGTCAGTACTTTTTCAAAATTAAGCTCAACAACCTGATGTCCAAAACACCGAAAGTTCTGCAGTCTTACCTTCTCAATTTTCATCCCTAGAAGCCTTTTGAGAGTGTTACCGATAAGTGTCGATTAAAAGTCCAGCCTACCTCGTAGTAATACCATTTTGAGCAATGGCAACTCGATACGGACATCAAAGGCTTAGGTTAGTATCACAATAAGCAGAGTCTGGGGATATTTCAACTTAGTTGTCCGAGGGTAACCCTGAATCCCGTTCAGCAACCCGCGCTTCAATCCACTCAACCACTTCACTCTCCACCCAGGCGCTTGCTCGCCCAATCAGCGTAACCGCTTTGGGGAACCTACCTTCCGACATCAACTTATAAACCGATGAGCGGCCAAGGCCTGTCATGTCCTTTACTTGTGGCAATCTAATTAATAGCATGACGTTTCTCCTGTTTTAGTTCGTCATACGATGGCGCAGGCCTGTAATTAATTATGTGTCCGTCACTGTTTACTTGCGTCCGTAGTTAACCTCACGACTGTATTGCTGGTGCGCCCATTCTCGGAATTACGCCTGACGGTCTTGCTCTACTAACTCTTCTAAAGTTGATCCGGGCGGCTTGGGCCGTTCAAAGCCGTGTAATGGGTTGATCAGGTAGTTCTTGCTGATTGCTATCACGTCATCACGAATGCGTGTCATCATGGCGGGTGTGTTTAAATCGCAAAGATAGTTTTCTACGTCAAACGTCTTTTTCTCTCGTTTGCTCTCAACCTAGCGGGTTATCGCAAGAGGATTTAGCTTGAACAACAGCATTCTGCACCTGCCTGCTTATAATTTGATCAGGTGTCATTTTATAAATATATTGTGGTGGCCATGTAAAACGAATAAGGAAATCACTATGAAATGTAAACACTGCGATAAACTTCTAAAACTGAGCCAGTACAAGCAAAACGATACATGGAAATCTTGTCCTAACTGTTCTCGAGCAAACGGCCAAATGCATGTATTCTATCGATACCCTGACAAGTTTGGTACTACCGCCCAACGTTCATCACCCTCACATCCAGAAGGTGCCCAGAGCTATTGTACATGCTGCAGGAGTGATAAAGTAGCAGATCTAAGTCAAGCGAAAACATGCGATCAAATTTAAGGAATTAGATGAATCTATTTAGACAAGATGCCGTCGATTGGCTCCGAAAACTGCCCTCTGAATCAATTGATCTTGTCATCACAGATCCTCCTTATGAATCTCTAGAAAAACATAGAGCTGTAGGCACAACTACTCGCTTAAGCCATAGTAAAAGCTCAAGCAATAATTGGTTTCGTATTTTCCCAAACGAACGTTTTCCTGAACTAGTCAGTGAAATATATCGAGTCCTTAAAAATAACCGTCATTTTTATTTATTTTGCGACCAAGAAACGATGTTCGTCATCAAGCCAATAGCTGAAGCCGCAGGCTTTAGATTTTGGAAGCCCTTGGTGTGGGATAAGCAGGCAATTGGGATGGGCTACCATTATCGCGCCCGATATGAATTCATCCTTTTCTTCGAAAAGGGAAAGCGAAAGCTTAATGATTTAGGCATGCCTGATGTCCTCGAAGAGAAGCGTGTCTGGCGAGGCTACCCAACAGAGAAACCGGTAAATTTAATTGAAAAGCTGATTACTCAAAGTACCCAACTTGGTGAAGTAGTATGCGACCCGTTCTTCGGTTCAGGCTCTTCTATAATCGCAGCCACAAATCTGGGCCGTGCAGCTTTAGGAAATGATATTGCGAATGACGCACATGAGTATCTAGAAAAACGTCAAATGAGTAACGCCATAACAATAAAATAATTTCGAAATAGCGATTCACACTTACTATAGAAACTTAAAAACGTTTGACAGTCAAAAATCAGCTGAGATTATCAAGCTTCTTATTTAGCTTCCCCCAAAGTGGCTTGAGCTGACGTTTTATGGCTTTCGAATGCATCTTATCGGCAGCTCGTAGCCCGTAGCGAATGAAATTACGATGACCGAGATGACTGTAACGCTCATAAAGCTTCTTTTTCCGAAGACGAACATCCTCGCCTTCGTCTAATTGATTTTCGAGTGCTCTTGATACTAGTCGAATCGCTTTATTCATTCGGCCCGAAAACTTCGCCAATGCTGCTGAGCGCAACAAAATTCTCTGCCCATCAAATGTAAACCCTAAATATTGAAGAGGTGCATTGGCCGTTTGAACCCCGCCATATCGCCAAAAGTGTCTTATTTCGGTTTTCTTGGGGTTTATGACCACCCCTAACTTAGTAAGCTCAGAATCAGCTTGTGACTCCACACGCGCTTCGCATCCACGCTTAACGATAAAAAGCATATCGTCACAGTACCTACGATAGCTGCCCCCGCACTCTTTAGCTAAGGCTTTCATTTGCCGGTCAAAATCTATCATGTAAATGTTCGACAATAACGCGCTTAGTGGCGTGCCTTGAGGTATTCCAAAAATGTCTTTATTCGTCGTAATTAAACCAGAATCACGCACTCGCTTTCTAAATTCAGCGGGCTCACAGATCCTTTGTCGTCCATTCCACGGATTATTTGATGATATTTGAAAGGTTTTATAAACCGCGTCTCGGTTACAAAATGAAAATTTCGTGAGCGATTTAAACACTGCGTAATGGTCGTTGGGAAGCTTACCTCTACCAATTACATCGCACCACGATCTTTTCAGGTGTTGATGGTTTATGGTGTCAAAGAATTTGGAAATATCAATTGCTACCGCCGAGCAACGGCCCATACTACTTATTTCACTGAATGCGTCACGCGCAAATTCGATATTGGATTTACGGAGTTTTCTGAATGCCAAAACACATTCTGATATCCCCAAGCTAGCTAACTTTCTCTCATAGGCTTCAGCTAGTTGATTAGCATAAAAAGAATATATCTGAGAATCCGCATGCGCAGCATAAGAAATAGGCCGAACTTTTGGTTCCGGTTTTAACTTACCATCTGCATTACGTTTGAGTTTTTTCGAGATGACTTCGTAACGAAGCAGCGGGTAAAAAGCGTGCTTTGAGACTGCCTTAGTATTTCTAACTAACTTAGTTGCTTTAGCGACGCCGAGCGGCGCATCAAAGTGGAGGTAACCTCGTCTTTTAAACCAGGTCGAATCATCCGTTGCCATGCAAAAATCCCTTTGCAAAACCCAAAACGGCTAAGACTGTGGCCATCCGCTACCGTCTTGGGCTTAACAAACGTAGTTGTTACGTATACATAGCGCTTGTGCGCCGGGCCACTCATATGTCACATATGATGTATAATATCATTGCGTCACAGGGAACTATCGGCATGTTTCAGCTAATCGTTATGTGCGGCTGCTCAAGGCATGTGGTCACCAGTTATGGTTGCTGGTTCCAATTGCTACTTGACAGCTTGTGATACACCTTCGACTCTACAGACGAAGCATTGTGATAATATCGCCGCAATGCGATTAATGCAATTTGCGCGTAACTACTAAAAAATAAAGTACCCAAGGTATAAAAATGGTTGAAACACTAGTAAATCCAAGCATCCTAGCGTGGGCTCGTAAACGGGCAGGGTTTACTGTGTCTAAATTGGCAGAAAAATTAAAGATCAAACAAGAACAAGTTGAAGCTTGGGAGACGGGCGACTCCAAGCCGACTTTCCGGCAAGCTCAAAAGTTTGCCGACAAAACCTACGTTCCGTTTGGGTATTTGTTTTTACATGAGCCTCCGCGGGAGGAGTTACCCATTCCCGATCTTCGGACAATCGGTAATCATCCGATTGGTAAATTTAGTTTGGATTTGAAAGATACAATACGAAGTACCTTTGAACGCCTTGCTTGGTATAAGGATTTCTATCGTGAGCAAGACCTACCAAGACTAAACTGGATAGGATGTGTATCCGTCGACGACTTTGAGTTAGCCACCGCTACAATTAAAAACTTGCTTGGTAGTTCTATTGCACAACGCCCCAGACAGTTTCACGATTACTTCAACGAGTTAATAACTAACATCGAGGTACTTGGCGCCTTAGTTATGCGCAACAGTGTTGTAGGAAACAATACCCACCGAAGTTTAGATCGTGATGAATTTAGAGGCTTTGCCATAGCTGATGATCACGCTCCGGTAATTTTCATAAATGCAACGGATACGCCTCAGGCACAAATTTTTACATTACTGCATGAATTCGTACACCTTCTTATTAATGAGTCTGGTGTATCCGACCTAAGTCATCGAAACGAAAATAGATTTGAGAAGTTTTGTAATCGCGTGGCGGCTGAATTTCTCGTACCATCCGACGAATTCTTAAGTTTATGGGATGTTGAACTAGAAGATTGGCGCGTAAATCTTCCACAGCTAGAGTCCCATTTTCACGTCAGCCAGTGGGTTATTGCCCGTCGAGCTCTAGAAAACAGGCTCATCAGCGAACAACAGTACTGGGGTCACTACGGCAAAATTCTTGACGCATTTAAAAACGAAAAAGAAAAGCGAAAAGATAAAGAAGGTGGACCGCCTTTCAACCGGTTAATCAATATGCGCTATAGTAAGAAGCTTGCGACCGCAGTTGCAAGCGAGGCCTTGAGCGGTCGTATGCTGTTGAGAGATGCACATCACCTTATTGGTGTTCATCCAAGCAAGTTAAAGGATTTTGCAAAGAAGGAACTTAGTTTTTGATTTATTTGCTGGATGCTAATTCATTTATACAAGCAAAGAATTTCCACTACAGGATGAACGTAGTCCCTGGATTCTGGACCTGGCTTGTTCAGAAGCATGAACAGGCTGATATTCGCAGTATCGACCATGTATATTCGGAATTAACTAAAACAACACCAACCCCAGATGACTTACATAACTGGTCGATAACTAATAAGCATTTTTTTCACGGGTCTAAAGATATTCAAATTCAGCAAGCCTATGCTGAAATTGCAAACCATGTTGTGCAGCATTCTATTTATTCACAAGGAGAGATAGCTCGTTTTCTCTCTGGTGCGGATCCTTGGCTTATTGCTGTAGCTAGAACTATTGGAGCGGTCATCGTTACGCACGAAGTTATGGTTCCAAATAACAGCACCAAGGTAAAAATCCCCAACATTTCGCGCGTATTTGACGTTGAGTGTACAGATATTTTCGACTTACTTGAGCTGACTTTCGCTCAATTAGTTTTAGGAACTGAGGCTGATAAACAAGCTCACTACTAAAACACTAACCCAGCTCGTATTTATGTAACTTTTCTGCTGTATCTGAACACAAAAATTTTGGAAGGGTATGGGGTACACCCTCAATGGTGGATATTGAGGGTGTGGTGGGTATAGCATCGCGCAGCGCCACTTGTCGTGGAACGACGGCTACGTTCACGGGTTACTCGATGTTTTGGATCTGCTCGCGCATCTGCTCAATCAACACCTTCAACTCTACCGCAGCTGCCGTAATGTCAGCGTTAATTGACTTGGAGCCCAGAGTGTTCGCTTCGCGATTGAACTCTTGCATCATGAAATCTAAGCGGCGGCCGCAAGCGCCACCTTTGCGCAGAATTTTGCGGGTTTCAACAACGTGGGCATTTAGGCGGTCTAGCTCTTCGGCGACGTCCACTTTTTGCGCTAGCATCACCATTTCGGCTTCAAGGCGGGTTGGGTCGAGTTCTACGCGGGCCTCTTCAAAGCGCGCTAGCAGCTTGTCTCGTTGCCACTGCAGTACTTCTGGCATACGGCCGCGCACAAATGTAACTTGGGTAGATATCCCTTCAAGGCGCTCTTCAATCATGCGCTCGAGGGCTTTGCCTTCGCTGCCACGGTTATCAATGAATTCGCTCAAACAGGCATCAAACGCACCTAGTACGTCAGCTTGAATGGCATCCATATCTTCTTCTTGCTGAGCGACTACGCCCGGCCAACGTAGTACGTCTAGCGGGTTAAGTTGCGCGCTTGAGCTTTGGTTGGCGACCCAATTTGCAGAAGAAATAACGCTACGTGCTAGTTCTTCGTTGAGGCTTAACCCGCCTTCGGCTTTTTGCTCAATGTGTAGGCGCAAATTACACTCTACTTTGCCGCGCTGTAGCTGCTTGCGTAAGCGATCGCGCAGGCTGTTTTCTAATGAACGAATTTGCTCTGGTAACCGAAAATAAGTTTCTAAAAAGCGTTGGTTTACTGAGCGCATTTCCCAGGTGGCGGTGCCCCACTCTGCTTTGAGTTCATGGCGCGCATAGCCGGTCATTGATTGAATCATTGGTATTCCTTAGGTTTGTAATACGGATAGTTTAGCACCTCTCGCAAAGCAACGGAATTTCACATCCATATCTGATATAATCGCCGCCATTATTTTTGCGCAGCAGAGGAATTCAACATGCGTCCAAGTGGTCGTACAGCCCAACAGATTCGCCCGGTAACTATTACCCGGAATTTTACTCGCCATGCCGAAGGTTCGGTGCTGATTGAGTTTGGTGACACTAAGGTGTTGTGCACCGCTAGTGTGGACCGCAATGTACCGCGCTTTTTAAAGGGTAAGGGGCAAGGTTGGGTCACGGCTGAATACGGTATGTTGCCGCGGTCAACGCACACGCGCATGGACCGTGAGGCGGCGCGTGGCAAGCAAGGTGGTCGCACGGTAGAGATTCAGCGTTTGATTGGCCGCTCGTTGCGGGCTTGTGTGGATATGACGGCGTTGGGTGAGAACACCATTACCATCGACTGTGATGTGCTGCAGGCTGATGGTGGTACGCGTACAGCGTCGATTACCGGTGCTTGCGTGGCGTTGGTAGATGCTTTGAACTGGATGCGTAAAGATGGTTTGGTTAAGACTAATCCGCTGAAGGGTTTGGTTGCTGCGGTTTCTGTGGGGATGTACGAAGGTAATCCGGTAGCTGATTTAGACTATCCAGAGGACTCAAAAGCTGAAACCGACATGAACGTGGTGATGACTGAAGCTGGTAAATTTATTGAAATTCAGGGCACCGCTGAGGGCGAACCGTTCTCGAGCGAAGAGATGAACGCTATGCTAGACCTCGCCAAACACGCCATCCGCGAACTGATGGATTTACAAAAACAAGCATTGGCGTAAACAACACGAACAGTGCGAAGCGCGCACGAACAACGAACAACGAATAACGAATAACGGCTCTCATATGAAACAGTATCAAAAAGATTTTATTGAATTTGCCATTGCACGTGGTGTTTTAAAGTTTGGTGAGTTTACGCTGAAGTCGGGGCGTACTAGTCCGTATTTCTTTAATGCTGGACTGTTTAATAAAGGCTCTGATTTGGCACGCTTAGGGCGTTTTTATGCGGCGGCATTGCAAGACAGTGGGGTCGATTATGATCTGCTGTTTGGCCCTGCTTACAAAGGCATTCCTATTGCGACTGCAGCAGCTATTGCCTTGTATGACACCTATCAAAAAGACGTGCCTTACTGCTTTAACCGCAAAGAGAAAAAAGATCACGGCGAAGGCGGTAACTTAGTGGGTTCCGCTCTTACTGGGCGAGTGATGTTAGTCGACGATGTGATTACCGCTGGCACCGCTATTCGTGAATCTATGGCGATTGTTGAAGCCAATGGCGCAGAGCTGGCTGGGGTGTTGATTGCCTTAGACAGGCAAGAAAAAGGCCAAGGTGAGCTGAGCGCCATTCAAGAAGTTGAGCGCGATTATCAAGCGCAGGTGATTAGCATTGTGAAGTTAAACGATGTCATTGCTTACGTTCAAGACAACCCCGATTTAGCTGCGTTTTTGCCTGCAGTAAAAGCTTATCGTGCGCAGTATGGTGTGGCTTAACCAGTCCACCTGAAAGTAGTTCTAATCTAGCAATAAAAAAGCTGGTGGCTTGAATAAGTCCACCAGCTTTTTTCATTTCTCTGCAACCCTGTGTTGGTTAAAACTTCTCTGGCTGCCACGATATACCCATGCGGGCATTCATCACTTGGCATTCGCCGCCAGATTTCTGTCGCTGTGTGGCATCATCGGCAATCACCATCAAGCGAAATTCGTTTTCGATCAGATTAAACTGGTCGCGTTGTTGGCAAATCAATCGTAAGGAGTCTACCGCACCGCGTTTGTTCAAGAAACGTGTGGTGGGGTCTTCTTGCACCACATTATCGCGTTTGGCAAAGGTCACGTTGCTAATATCGTGGTCAACAAACTGTCCGC
Source organism: Idiomarina loihiensis (assembly GCF_024584785.1). Classification (GTDB taxonomy): domain Bacteria; phylum Pseudomonadota; class Gammaproteobacteria; order Enterobacterales; family Alteromonadaceae; genus Pseudidiomarina; species Pseudidiomarina fusca. Next base: position 2,646,970 of record NZ_CP074112.1, on the reverse strand, counting down.
TGGCACCTGCGGTCAGGTAGTGAAACGCCGATACGACTGAATGCTCCACTTGTTGCGGGGCTGGAGCAAAGAATACGCCGCGCTCACCAAGCACGGTAAAGGCGCCGCTATGAACGTTCACGGCTAATGCTGTGCGCGCATCGATGCCCACGGCAAGCGGCGTGGCGGTGGTGGCCGCAACGCTTAGTAAGCGCCCATGCCGGCCTAAATCGGAGAATTGTCCGTCTAAGCTAGCAAACTCGAACAAACCTACTCCGCCTAAAGGGTGATAGCTGACGCTATATTGATTCATGTTGCGTGGACAGCTGTCGTCTTTGTTGCAGGCAAAAGGAGGAGCTTCGCCAGCAATGGCTCCACTTCGCAAGGCTTCAGCACTGGTGCCGCTGGCCACCATGGCGCGCGCCGTGAGTGCGTTCATGGCATCGCTGGTTGCGCCCACTACTAATCGGTTCGCTTTCATTTTTAGATAAATGGACGTCATGATGTCGGTTGGCTGACTAAGCGGGTTTAATAATGCGGCCCGCACTAGGCTCGGGTCGTTACCCACAATAAATAAGCCGTCGGCTTGGTCAATCATTTTGATGCCAGCTAAGGGGCTGTTACAAAACTCTAGCTGCTGACGATGTTTATCAGCATGCACGCGAGCCCGATGCCAAGTACCGAGTTCGGTTTCGCGCAGGGCTTCTAGCTCGTTACATTGTTTGGTGCGCTGCGCGGTATTCACTGCTGCATCTAGGGGAAGCCACTGTACGTTAGCGCCGGCTTGGGCAAATCCACTCAAGAAAGGTTCGACGGCGGTAAAGGGGTCTCGCGCCCCAACCGCGGCAATCACTATGGTAGGTACTTTGTCGTCTTTGGATTGTGCTTGTTTCACCAGGCTTGCTTGGCGAATAAACGCCTCAAGAATGTCGCGTTTGGCAGGCAATACCAGCTCATCCAAGCGTGCGGTATCAGTTTTACCTTGCGGTACCGGCATCTCTAAGTGATCAACCACTAGGTTCCATTCGCGCTCGGACAAATTGTCGTACAAATAACGGGTGGCGCGCCGCGTAAACTCTTCTAAAAAGACCCGCTCTGGCACGATGTCTTCGTTGAGTCGGTTGCGAATAATGACAATGGCATCAGCTACATCATCACGGGTTTCGCGTCGATGTTGCGGCCAGCGTTCGTCGGCCAACAGCGGTTTCACGTACTTATCCGTGAGGTTGAGGTAGCGATCCGTACGCATGCTGCTGTTATCAATCCAGTTGGTATCATCGCAATGCTGCCAAGCCATGCTGCTACAGAGCGCAAGTTCGTCGCCCGCTAAAAAGAGCTGGTATTCGGGGCCTGTTTGTTGCGCTAAGCTGCTGCCTGGCAAGCCGGCACTCACACTGATGCCGATGGCTGCTAGCCACGACCACACATTTGGTTTCATACGTCTACTCCCACCATTGAATGGCGCCCAAGCTAACGAGTTAGGCGCTTACAGTCAATTAAGTTTAGCTGTTATTGGCATTTTGACCTGATATACTGCGGAAGGTTTAATTTTTCATGGCTGGATAGGTGTTGCTGATGGGGTTTGCCACAATCACAACCACACACACTGTTGGCTCTGCTTGGCAGCGCGCTAGCTGCCTGCTGGTTGCTGCGCTCCTAGTTAGCTTGCTGTTGACATTAGCCCTACCCGCGGCCCAAGCGGCCCAGGCGACAGCAAATGTAGCCGCCTCAACGCCTTCTCAGACCTTGGTATTTCGTGCGCCCGAGCCTGGCCCCCTAAGCCATGCGCTGCAAGAGATTATGCAAGAAGCTTATGCCCAGCATAACGTACAAGTTGAGTACGTCGAGATGCCGCGTACGCGCAGTTTAGTTGAAGCCAACAACGGCCGAATTGCCGGCGAGCTAGGGCGCTTGCCTGATTTAGACGAAAACTATCCGAATTTACGCCGCAGCAGCTTTCCGTTGTTTGGTTTTCAATTAGTGCTGGTTGCCGATCGTCGTTATTGCGGCGTGTGTAATTTGCAAGATGTCGAAAACCTAGCCTACATCAATGGTCAACAAGGGCCGGTGCAACTACTCAAACAGGAGTCCTTTAAGGGCCCGACAGTACAGGCTCAAGACCTGCACCAGTTGCACTTGATGTTTAGTAATAATCGCGTTCGGGCGCTGCTCATCAACGATTTTGAAGCGCGTCAATTGGGTTACTATCAGCAAAAACATTTGGTGATTGTGCCACTCAAATACATCGTTGGTTATCACTACCTACACAAGCAGCATGAAGCCTTGCTGGCCAAGCTCGATAGCACCCTTGACGAGATGCACGATAACGGTCGTATCACGCAAATTTTTAATGACCATCAAGTGATTATCGAGCCGCTACAAGAGTTTAACCAGCCGCCCCATTTTCAGTTAGTGTCAGCCGCTGCCGGGTTATGGCGAACGCGCACCTCGGTGGATGGGTCAGGCCGTTATTGGGATGTCATTCGGCACGTTTTTGAACCCGTCGCAGACGAACTTGATTTACATACCAGCAGCTTTCAGCGCGCGGTATTGGGGCTGCAAGATCAGCGCTTCGATATGCTCATTGGTAGCAATATCGAGCAGGTTCGTGTGGATGCTGTCAGTTCTCGCTTGCATGTTGATTACGACATGGATTTATATGTGTTTGCCCTCAATCAACACAGCATCACCGCGGCCATGCAGGGGGCGTTGAAGCGGCCCGTATGTTTTGTTGCCGGGTACCATTACGAGCATTATTTTCCGACCGGTACATCCTTTTATCATGGCAGCAACTCGCTGGATTGCTTTGTGATGTTAGACAAAGGACGCGTTGGTGCAGTGGTCACCTTCAGGGCCAACCAGCCCGATTGGATAACTACGCCTTACCATGAGTTGAAACTTCGTGAGGCTGACCCTATTCATGTGTTATTTCACAACACCCCTCGCGGGCGCTTGCTGCGGGATTGGTTTGATACCGAATTTAGAAAATTGGTGAGCTCGGGCGAGATTCGTCAATTTTACTCTGAGCCGGAACTTGAGCACGCCCAGTTAGATACTAACAAAGATCGTTAGTAGCATCCGCTGCTAATGAGTAAAGAGAGTTCATTTGCATGTTTCATATTGCTTTGTTTAACCCGGTGATGGCAGCCAACACCGGTAATATTATCCGTTTATGTGCGAACAATGGCTGTATGTTGCACTTAATTGAGCCGCTGGGTTTTGACTTTGAAGAGAAGAAACTACGCCGAGCAGGGTTGGATTATCACGATTTAAGCCGGGTTGAGCGCTATCCTGATTTTGCAGCGTTTAAGCAGGCTATGGGTGAGCGTACCCTTTATGCGATTACCACCAAAGGTACTGTAGGTTATACCGAGGTAGCTTATCAGCCCGACGATGTGCTGCTGTTTGGTTCCGAGACCAGTGGCTTAGCGCCTGAGGTGATGGAGCAAATTGCACCAGCCCAACGTTTGCGAGTTCCCATGATGCCCAACAACCGCTCACTCAATTTATCTAACACGGCGGCGCTGGTGAGCTACGAAGCTTGGCGTCAGCAGGGTTTCGCACAAGGACAATAGGTAACGCAATGCGTGATTATGGCTTTTGGGTAAAACTAGCAACGCGGGCATCGGTGTCGGTGGCACTGTTGTTGATTGTGGTTAAAGCCGGTGCTTGGCTGATGACAGACTCATCGAGTATGTTGGCCTCGCTGACGGATTCCATGCTAGATAGCTTAGCCAGCCTGTTCACCTTTTTCGCCGTTCGTTATGCTATTCAGCCAGCCGATAACGAGCACCGCTTTGGCCATGGTAAAGCTGAATCGCTAGCCGCGTTAGTGCAGTCGGCGCTCATCACGGGCTCCGCGCTGTTGTTGTTTGTGCATAGTATTCAGCAATGGGTGCAAGGCTCACCGGTGCAACAACACCAGATTGGTATCTATGTGTCGCTATTTGCTATTGTCGCCACCTTGGCCTTGGTGATCTTGCAGCGCATTGTGGTGGCAAAAACACAATCTAAAGCCATTGCTGCTGATTCGTTGCACTTTACCTCTGATTTAGCCTTAAATACCGCAGTTATTGTTGCGCTCCTGTTCAATGCCTATGGCATGGGCTGGGCGGATAGTGTGTTTGCTATCGGGATTGCTATTTTCTTGGCCTATGGCGCGGTGCGCATCGGCTGGGATGCGTTTCAAAGCTTGATGGATAGAGAACTACCAGAAGCTGAGAAGCAGCAGATTTTAGCCACCATTAAAGCGGTACCGGGGGTGTTGGGCGTGCACGATTTACGCACTCGCGAAGCCGGCCAAGTTCGTTTTGTACAATGCCATATAGAATTAGATGATCATTTGTCGATTCGTCAAGCTCATCACATTGCTGATACGGTTGAACGCCAAGTAGCGGCGCTGTTTCCGCCTACCGATGTGATTGTGCACATGGATCCACAATCGGTGGTACCAGATAACGACGACACGCCTTTTTAGGGATGCGCTTGGTTAAACCAAGCTTGAATGTGCGTTAGCGCTTGTTGCCGATACGGGTCTGCTTCGATGAATAATTCATGCCGAGCTCCCTTTATCACTTCGATGCGGCTAGCCGCATGCGGTAGTTGCTGCACAAACTGTCGTTGGCCTTGGTTATCGACAATGGTGTCAGCCCCAGCTTGCAACATTAAGATCGGAATACTGATTTGCGCTGCTTGTTGCTGAGCTGCGCGCACAGCCGCAAAGGCCTGTGCTACCCAATTAAATGTAGGCCCGCCTAGTTGTACTTGCGGATGCTGATCGTACAAGTCACGGAACATCTGATAACGAGCTTCGCTATGCGTGAGTTCGTTTTCGTCAAAGGGCACCGTGCGGTAATCTTCCATCCCAATAAAGTACCAAGGCTTGCGCGGCTGTACCCATCGATTCAACAAAGCGCCTGATACTGCAATGGTTTGCGCCAGCCACTTGGGCGTACGGCCGGTATCTAGCCCCAACATAGGCGCTGAAAACACGGCTTTCTCAATCTTATGGTTGCCACGAGCTAGCATCAAACTGGCAATAGCGCCGCCCATGGAGTGAGCCAGCAGGTATTGTGGCAACTGCGGACACAGTTCGGTGGCGGCAGCAGCAACGGCTTCAAGGTCGGTGACAAAATCTTCAAATTGGTCGATATGGCCATGGTGAGGATTATTACTTAACCTATCTGAGAAACCTTGGCCACGGTGATCTAACACGGCCACGGCGTAGTCTTGTTGGGCTAGCCACCAGACTAATTCTTGATATTTTAAGCCCGCTTCTACTCGCCCTGGGCTAATCAGCACCAAGGCTTTGGCTTGCTCCGGCTGATGCAAATACCAGGTTAAGTTAACCTTATCAGGGCGCACTAACTGCAGGGTTTGTACTTGCTGCTGCCAAAAGGGAGTGATGGTTTGTAGATAAAAGCGCAGCCATTGAGGATCATTATCGGCTGGCACAGATTGCTGCGTCATTGCATGGTTACCGCTGGTTAACTATTGGGCCTCAACTTAGGCAGATGGTGCTTGTGCTGCGGTTTCATCCTCGCTCACTAAGGGTAGTGTTACTGTCACTTCTAAGCCACCGTCAGGATGATTGCGCGCGCTCACCGAGCCGCCTAACACATTTGCTGCCCTTAAGCTTAACGCCATGCCTAGCCCAACGCCAGCTTTATGATGGCGCGATGGGTCACCACGATAGAAAGGTTCGAACAGCTGCGCTAGTTGCTCTTCTGGCACGCCATCACCGTGGTCACGCACCAAGATAAAGCACTCGCTATCGCCAAGCTCGCAACTGATCTCAATACCATGGTCGGTATATTGCAGCGCATTACGCACTAAGTTTTCTATCACTAGGCGCAACAGTTCGTCATCGCTAGCAGTAATCGGCCAATCACCATCTAGTACCGTCACCCGCTCGCCGTAGCTGGCATCTACGTAAGCCAAATCAGCCGCGAGTACGCGCATGAGTTCGCCGACATCAAGTTGTTCACGCTGTAGCGGTACTAAGCCGTTTTCTAGGCGCGATAAAGATAAAATTCGCTCAATGATGGTGCCTAAGCGATCCACATCTCGAGCCATCTGGCTTAAGTGCGGGTTGCTATCAGGGTTATCATCGTCTTGGCTCAGCATCAAGGCTACTTGCATTCGCGCCAGTGGTGAGCGCAGTTCGTGCGAGACATCACTCAATAAACGCCGTTGGGCGTTTCGTGACACGGTAAGATCGTGTGCGGCAGACTCTAATGAGCGAGCTAGTTCGCCCAACTCATCGGAACGTTTAGGGAGCTTTTTTAGATGCAGTCGCTCTGCACCTTCGGCAATTTCCTTGGTAGCAAAGGTGAGCCGCTTCAGCGGCTGCACCAACCAAAAGCCAAGCAAGACGGCGATGAGCAAACTGCCAAACACCAAGGTTAGAGTTTGTGCTTGCTCTGATTGCTGGGCGTCGGCTTGTTGCTCTGCTTGCTCGGTTGCACTCAGCGGTCGAATCAACAGAATCTTTTGTTCGCCTAAACTAAAAGGGCCGATCAATAAGCCATTGGCGAGCCGTAATTGTTCGGGCTGGTCGGCGGCTAACTGGCTTAGCAGCACTTCGTAATGGGTACTGGCTAAATTAGGCTCTAGCTGCAGGCGGTTGGGCCCGGCCTCGGAAGTGACAGCCGCTGCCACTCGGTACTGGGCTGCTACTAAACGCCCTGGCGATAGTGAGCTGAAGGTTACTTGATCGGATAACAGCGGCGCCAAGGCAGTTTTAATACTGTCTTGTAAGGGTTCTGGCTGGGCTGGTTTGGCATACCATAGCGCTAATAGATAACCGCTGGTGGCTACCGCAAAGAGCAGTAGCCAGAACAACAGCAATAGTCTTAAGGTAAGCGATTGATACCAGCGAATAGCCATGCTGTCCCTAGCTTAGGCCAGTTGCAGTAGGCGGTAACCGCGGCCACGCACGGTTTGAATGCGCTCGGGGTTAAGCTCAATTTTTTTACGGATGTTGCTGATATGCACATCAAGGCTGCGATCAAATGGCGCAAGTTGACGTCCCAACGCAGCTACTGATAACTGATCTTTGCTCACAACTTGGCCTTGTCCCTGCACTAAGGTTCGTAAAATATCAAACTCAGTGGGGGTCAGTTCTAGCTTAGCTTCATCGCAGCGCACTTCGTTTTGCTGAGGGTCAACCCAAAAGCCCGCATAATGAATAGGCTCAGGCACCACTGTCGTATTTGGAGTGCGTCGCAACAAGGCTTTCACTCTTGCAACTAACTCGCGCGGGTTAAAAGGTTTAGGCAGGTAGTCGTCAGCACCTAGCTCAAGGCCTTGTACGCGGTCATCATCATCACCACGCGCGGTTAGCATCAACACTGGGGTGCTGCGTTGCTGCTGGCGTAAGCGCTGTAATAACTGAAAACCGTTAATACCAGGCAGCATCACATCTAACAGAATGAGATGATAAGAGCCGCTAAGGGCACGCTCTAAACCCGTCTCACCATCGGCGGCTAAGGTTAATTGATAGCCTTCTTTGGTCAGAATCTGCTCCAGCATACTGCTTAATTCGGCATCATCATCTACTAACAATAACTTGGTCATGGTGTTGTTCCTGAGTTTTCTAGAAGTATAGTTTTCTTAATTATGTAAAGAAAGCTCGTTGCTTTACACAGGGTTTACCTTAACTTTACGCTTCGTTAAGTTTGCGCGCTAAGGTATTGCGCCCCCAACCCAGGATTTTCGCGGCGTTTTGCTTGTGTCCTTGAGTATGTTCTAAGGCAAGCTCCAACGCCAGTTGTTCCACTTCTTTGCACAAAGGTGCCAAAATATCTTGCTCGCCGGCCGCGATGCGCCGCTTCAACTCCGTCTGAAGAACCACTTGCAGACCCAGCTCCGTAGCTGGGGCCGAATGTCTTTCGGCTTGCAACTCAGGGGGCAGATCGCTTACTTCGACCACGGCGGCGGGGGCCATTACGGTTAGCCAGCGGCAGCTGTTCTCGAGTTGGCGTACGTTGCCGGGCCAAGGCGCTTGCTGTAACACTGCCATGGCAGCCGCACTGATACGCTTGGGTTGACCACCGAGTTCTTGCGCTGCTTGCTGCAGAAAATGTTCCACCAATTGCGGAATGTCGCTACGCCGTTCAGCTAAAGTAGGCAAAGTTAGTCGGATCACGTTGAGCCGATGCAGCAAATCTTCCCGAAACAACCCGTCTTTGACTCGTTGTTCGAGATTCTGATGGGTGGCTGCGATGATACGCACATCAACAGTAACAGGTTCATAGCTACCGATGGGATAAAACTGGCCTTCGGCGAGCACACGTAACAAGCGCGTCTGCACCGCTAACGGCATATCACCAATTTCATCTAAAAAGAGTGTGCCGCCATGCGCTTGCGCAAAACGGCCTTGGCGGGCATTGCTGGCCCCGGTAAAAGCACCTTTTTCGTGCCCAAACAGTTCAGCTTCTATCAAGTCAGCAGGAATCGCCGCCATGTTGAGCGCAATAAAGGGTTTGTGCGCGCGCGGGCTATTGTCATGTAGCGCTCGGGCGACCAGTTCTTTACCAGTGCCCGATGCACCATTGATCAGTACCGTCACGCTAGAATGAGAGAGCCGCCCAATGGCCCGAAACACATCTTGCATCGCTGGTGCTGAGCCAATCAAACCACGCAGCCCGCTGCTAGGTTCAACCGCGGTAGCTGGAGTGGGAGCTTGGCTGCGCTCTCTTTGTAAGGCGCGACTCACCGTTTGCACCACGTCGTTTAAATCAAAGGGTTTGGCAAGGTATTCAAAGGCACCACCCTGAAACGCACTCACCGCTGATTGTAAATCAGAATGGGCAGTCATCACGATTACGGCTAGCTCCGGATAATGATGACGCATATGCTCTAGTACCGCTAAGCCATCATCACCGGGCATCCGAATGTCACTTAACAGCACCCGCGGCTGGCTGCTGGGCGCTTGCTGTGCCAAGGCCTGATACACACTGCTGGCATCGGCAAAACTGCGACAGCTTAAACCCGCCCGGGCGAGCGCCCGCTCTAATACCCAGCGAATGGAGCTGTCATCATCCAGAATCCAAATGTCCGCATTGCTGCTGCGGTTTGCTTCGTTGCTGCTTAGGTTGTTCATGTTAAGGTTTCTACATAGGGTAGATAAAGGGTAAATTCGGTGTGCCCTGGGCGCGATTGCAACTCAATCTTGCCACTATGTTGGTGCACGATATTCTGCGCTATCGCTAAGCCCAAGCCAGTACCGCCGGCTCGCCCACTTACCATAGGATAAAACAGGGTATCGCGGAGTGCTTCGGCAATACCCGGGCCGTTATCTTGAATCACGATCACCGCACATTGCCGGTAGCGCTTACCATACAAGGTTTGTTGGTGGGTGATGCGGGTTCGTAGCACAATCTCGCCACCAGCTTCTGGCGCCAGCGCTTCACATGCGTTCATGACAATATTGAGTAACGCTTGTTCAATCTGGTCTGCGGCCATGGTTAACTCAGGCAAACTTGGGTCGTAATCTCGTTGCCAACGAATCTGTTCGGCACCAGCTAAACGGGCCACTTGCAGCACCCGCTCGAGCACCGCATGGATGTTGCTGGGCTCTGGTTGGGGCAACTGATTTGACCCTAACATGCGATTAACCAAGGTGCTGAGACGATCGGCTTGGTTAATGATTAAATCGGTATACTCTTGTAATTCGGCATCATCAAGTTCGCTTGCCAGCAACTGCGCAGCGCCACGTAAGCCACCTAACGGGTTTTTGATTTCATGGGCCATGCCGCGCACCATGCTTTGCGCTGCCAGTAGTTGCTGCTGTTGTACGGTTTCTTGATTAATGCGCCTAATTTGGTCCATTTGCCGCAGCTCAAGCAATACGCCAATGCGCTGCTGCTCTAGTTTCAGTGGCTGCGCAACTAGCTCGACCGTGATGCGTTGGCCGTCATGAAAAACTAAGGTCACGTCGCTGTCGGATACCGATTGGTCGTCATTGAGCGCTTGCTTGAGGGTGTTGGGGTCGATGCTGCTGTAGCTAAACAGACTAAAAAAATCCTGCTGTTGCAGCCGATTACGACTGCCATCAAGAAGCGCCTCGGCCGCGGTGTTCATGTAGGCAATACAATAATCGGTATCGAGTTGCACCACCGCGGTTAAGAGCTGATCTAAACTAGGTTGCACCACAGTGGTGCAATCAGCGTTAGTTGCCGTCATTGCCACCACCATCACCGCTAGTTGCTCCGGTCGCCAAGGCTGGGCTGTTGATATTAGCCCGCAGCACATACACCACAATAGTATCTGAGCGCGATACTTCGTTACCTTCGGCATCAAGCACCCGCAGTTGCAAGCGCCGCTCGCCGCGGTCGATATCGGTTAGGGTCAGTTCGGTTTGGCTGGAACCCTGCCAAGCAATGCGCTGATCAACTCGCAATTGTAACTGATAGCCATCGGGTAGTGGGTTGGGTGTGGTTTGCCACCGCACCGCAACTGAACCATCGTTGGCACGCACCGCGGCTTGTTGCGCGGGCGCAATGATCTGGGCCGTGGGCGCTGCGGCATCAGTAACCGTTGACATGGCAGTTTGAGTTTGGGTAGTAACCGGGGAGTGCGTGGTGAATTCGGTGACTGGCACCGGCTGTAAGTTAATCACTTCAGCTTGGGGTAAGGGTTGATCCGAATATGTGACCGAGCCATCAGCATTTTGCCGTTTGTAAACTTGCTGTGCCGCTGCAGTTGAAACTGCAACGGCCAGCATTATCACAACCATGAGGCGGCTAATAAGCATCGGTCCTCCTAGGTTCAAACCTCAGCTGAATTAGACGCTGTAGTAAAGGTCGAACTCGATTGGGTGAGTGGTCATTTTCAGCGTCATCACTTCTTTGTGCTTCAGCTTAATGTATGCATCAATCATGTCGTCCGTCATCACGCCACCAGCGGTTAAGAACTCGCGATCTTTATCCAACGCTTCTAGGGCCATTTCTAATGAATGACACACGGTTGGAATTTCTTTCGCTTCTTCTGGTGGTAAGTCGTACAAGTCTTTATCCATAGCATCGCCAGGATGAATCTTGTTTTTAATACCGTCTAAACCAGCCATTAAGAGTGCCGCAAAACATAAGTATGGGTTAGCGGCTGGGTCTGGGAAGCGAACTTCGATACGACGTGCTTTTGCACTAGCAACCACTGGGATACGAATAGAGGCAGAACGGTTACGTGCTGAGTAGGCCAACATGACCGGTGCTTCGTAACCAGGGACTAACCGCTTGTATGAGTTGGTGGTTGGGTTACAGAAAGCGTTCAAGGCACGTGCGTGCTTGATGATACCGCCGATGTAATACAACGCCATTTCGCTCAAACCGCCGTACTGGTCGCCAGCAAACAGGTTTTTACCATCTTTGCTAATCGACATGTGAACGTGCATACCTGAACCGTTATCGCCAACAATCGGCTTCGGCATAAAGGTTGCGGTCATACCGTAAGAATGGGCCACGTTGTGGACCACATACTTGTAGGTTTGAATCTCGTCAGCTTTTTTAACCAATGTGTTAAAACGGGTGGCAACTTCGTTCTGGCCAGCAGTAGCAACCTCGTGGTGATGCGCTTCAACCACTAAGCCCATGTCTTCCATCACCGTACTCATGGTGCTGCGGATGTCGTGCGCTGAGTCTACCGGAGGCACAGGGAAGTAACCGCCTTTTACGCCAGGACGGTGCGCTAAGTTGCCGTCTTTGAATTCTTTACCTGAGTTCCATTTTGCTTCGTCGGCTTCAATTTTGTAGAAGCTGCCGCTCATGTCAGTATGAAAACGTACATCGTTGAACAAGAAGAACTCTGGCTCTGGACCAAAGAACGCGGTGTCACCGATGTTCATGCTTTGTAAGTATTCTTCAGCGCGACGAGCGATAGAGCGTGGGTCACGATCGTAACCTTGCATGGTGTCTGGCTCGAGGATATCACAAACCACGTTCATGGTGACTTCGTCAGTAAACGGGTCTAATACTACGGTACTGCAATCTGGCATCAGTACCATGTCTGATTCGTTAATACCTTTCCAGCCGCCAATCGACGAGCCGTCAAACATTTTGCCTTCTTCAAAGAACTCTTCGTTAATTTGCGACACTGGAATGGTCACGTGCTGCTCTTTACCTTTGGTATCGGTAAAGCGCAAATCTACAAATTTAACTTCGTTTTCTTCAATAAAAGCCATAACGTCTTGTGGTGTAGACATGTGATCCTCCGCGATCGCAATCGTCAAAATGAACAATGAGTATAGCGTGCACTGAAACTTTCTGCACTGCGTTTGCACAAAACTAAAGCAAACCCCGTGCCAACTATTTAAATACCAATTAAATCAATAACTAATAATTATGCTAACGATATTAGGAGGTGCTTTTACTCACCGCTTGCACCATGATAGTGCATTTGCGTGCATTGTGATAGTGCATCGCGATAGTGCAACCGGTAAAATGCACAAAAAAAGGGCCCCACCCACGGAGCCCTATCGCAATCAATCAGTAACGAACAAGGTTGAACAATTAAAGATGCTTAGCCTTGCGTCGCAATAACGACGCGTACAGCAGCGGAATAACCACCAAGGTTAATGCTGTTGATACTGCGATACCGAAGATCAAACTCACTGCTAAACCACTGAAAATCGGGTCATCCAGAATGAAGAACGCCCCCAACATGGCCGCTAGTGCCGTTAATACAATCGGCTTAGCTCGCACCGCTGCAGCTTCTATCACTGCCTCGTTCAAATCCTTGCCAGCCGCCACTTCTTCGCGGACAAAATCCACCAAGAGAATGGAGTTGCGCACAATGATGCCAGCCAACGCAATCATCCCGATCATCGAGGTTGCGGTAAACTGTGCTCCCAGTAACGCATGCCCTGGCATAATCCCTATCAGGGTGAGCGGGATCGGAGCCATGATTACCAGCGGTACCGCGTAGCTGCCAAAGTGCCCCACAACCAGCAAGTAAATCAACAACAAACCGACGGCATAGGCAGCTCCCATATCACGGAAGGTCTCGTAGGTGATTTGCCACTCTCCATCCCATTTTAGTGCAGCCGTATTCCACACATCAGGTTGGCTGATGTAGGTTTGTGGCAACTCAATGTCACCAGCTGCGGCAAACAAACCGTATAAAGGACTATCCAAATCACCCGCCATATCTGCCGTCACATAAACCACCGGACGTAGGTCTTTGTGGTAAATCGGCTGGGCATAAGGGCGCTGAACTCGGTCGATAAGCTCCGCCACCGGAATCGCCTGGCCACTGGTTTGTGATAGCACAGTGACATTTTGCAGCTGGCTTAACTGACCTTGCCAAGTGTTTGGTAACCGTACTTTTACTGCTACCGGTTGGGTTTGATGGGGAATGGCTAAATAAGTGACATCCATCCCTGCCAAGGCCGTTTGCAATACCCGTACCACTTGTTCAGCCGTCACTCCTAATTGCGCCGCACGCTCGCGGTTAACCTGCCAAACTTCTTCTAAACTATCGCTCACCAAGGTGCTATCAATATCCACCACACCTTCGGTTTGCTGCAGTTGTGCCAAGGTTAACTGAGCGGCATCAGCCCGAGCCTGTGCACTTGGGCCGTAAATTTCTGCAACAATGGGTGCCATCACCGGTGGCCCCGGCGGCACTTCAACGATTTTCAATGACGCGCCAACAGCTTCGGCAATAGGGGTCAGTAACGGGCGAATCGCTAAGGCCAACTCATGGCTTGCCCGCTCTCGCTCACCAAGCTCTTTCAGAGTGACTTGCACATCGCCCATGTTAGCGCCTTGGCGCAAATAGTACTGCCGCACTAAACCATTAAAGCCTATCGGTGATGCGGTACCCGCATAAATCTGCGTCGCGGCTACTTCGTCCACGCTATCAAGCGTCTGCGCTAGTTCCACCAGCACCGCGTTGGTCTGCTCTAAGGTGCTGCCTTCGGGCATATCCAACACCAGCTTAATTTCACTTTTGTTGTCAAACGGGAGCATTTTCATTACCACTGCTTGCACCACCGCAAGACCGAGCATCGCCACAATCAGGCCAATGAGGCCAAAGCCCATCAGGTAGCGACGTTTGCGATGAGTTAGCAGCGGTAGCATCAGCTTATGAAAGAAACGATGCAATTTATCACTTTGCTGCTCTTGATGATGCTCATCTTTGAGTAAGTGGCGCGCCAGCCAAGGGGTAACGGTTAACGCAATCAGTAGCGACAGCAACATTCCCAAAGATGCATTGATAGGAATGGGGCTCATGTATGGGCCCATTAAGCCACTAACAAAGGCCATAGGTAAGAGCGCGGCAATCACCGTGAAGGTTGCCAATATCGTTGGCCCACCTACTTCGTCCACAGCAGCAGGAATGGATGTTTTAAGTGACTTACCTAGCCCTAGATGGCGGTGAATATTTTCTACCACCACGATGGCGTCATCCACCAAAATACCAATCGAGAAGATCAGGGCAAACAGCGACACGCGGTTTAAGGTGAAGCCCCACGCCCACGATGCAAATAAGGTCATGGCTAGGGTTAAGACCACCGCACTGCCCACCACCACGGCCTCACGTTTACCAAGTGTGAGCAGCACTAAAGCCACCACCGAGATGGTCGCAAAGATCAGTTTCTGGATAAGTTTAGAAGCTTTATCGTCTGCAGTTTGGCCGTAATTGCGAGTGACTTCTACCTGCAATTGTTCAGGCAACAATTGCTGCTGCATGGTAGCTAAACGAGCGAGTACTTGCTCGGCTACCACCACGGCGTTTTCGCCTGCCTTTTTGGTAATGGCTAAGGTTATTGCTGGTGCAAGCTCACCCCCCTTTTGCCGCGACCACACGTACTGTGACGGTACTTCTGCTTGGGTTGATATTTCCGCCACTTGATGCAAGCGCACTGGCTTACCATCAACATTGGCTACAATCAGATTGCTCAGCGCCTCAGCACTTTCAATAAACCCACCTACTTGCACTGGGATGTACTGATTGCCCTGTAATCGATACCCCGCTTGCCCACTTTGGTTTTGGCTAGCTAGCGCTTGGCTAACCGCATTAAAATCCAAACCAACACGAGTGAGGGCGGTGTTATCTAAGGTGACATTTATTTGCTCGGGCTCGGCACCAATAATACTGATGTCTCGCACCCCGGCGACGTTTTGCAGCGGCTCAATCAAACTATCAGCTACATCCTTCAGCTCTAAGTCTGCGCCGGTTAGGGTTAGCCCTAAAATTGGTACATCATCAATGCCTCGAGCTTTCACAAGCGGTTGCGTAAACTGCGGATGCTGTTGCTGCCAACCGGCTAACGTATCAAACAATTGCACCAATGCCGTGTCGCGCGCGATGCCAACTTCAAACTGCACCGTCACTAAGGCTTGGCCAGGCTGTGACACCGAGAAAATATGTTCAATACCCTGCATGCGGGCAAAATGACGCTCTAACGGTGTGGTCAGTTGCTGTTCAACTTGACTCACATCGGCACCAGGAAAGGCGATCATGATATCAGCCATGGTCACATCAATTTGGGGCTCTTCTTCGCGCGGCGTGATCATCGCCGCCATAATCCCCAGAATTAAGCCAAACAGCGCCAACAGCGGGGTTAGTTGGGAGCGCTCACCCCAGGCTGCAAACTTACCTGCAATCCCTAGTGGTTTATTACTCATAACGAATAACCTCGCCAGCTTTTAGCCCGCTGACCACTTCTACTTGACCATTTTGAGTGAGGCCTAAGCGAACCGCACGCCAGCTATTATCTTGCATTCGCACCATGGTCAGTTCACCACGTTGCAACACCGCTTGCTGTGGTACTAGAAGGCCCTCGTGCTCACCCACTTGCACGACCACCGGTAACCACTGACCGGGCAATAGATTACCGTCTGCAGGCAAATTTAACCGTAATCGCACGGTACTGGAGGCACTATGAATCGTGGGAAATAGACGCTGTGCTACGGGTTTTAAGCCGGCTACTTCAGCCCATTTGAATTGCTCAACCGCCGTTGCAAACAGCGCAGGAATATCAACATGCACTCGTAATTCGGCCGGATCAAAGCCCGACATCAACGGGGTGCCTGGCTGCACTAACTCACCTGGCTCTACTAAACGCTCACTCACGACACCGCTGTAAGGAGCTTTGACTGCGGTATAAGACAGTTGCTCTTGGGCGCGCTTGGCTGCTGCTTGCGCCGCTTTTAACTGGGCATTAGCGTTGTCTAAGCGCGCTTTAGCCCGATCGAGTTCGGCATCGGGCACTAACTTTTGCGCCACTAATTTAGTGACTCGATCAAATTCCTGCTGCTCAGCCACTAGGGTTGCTCGTGCTGCCGCTACTTGGGCTTGGGCCTGAGCCACAGCTTGATATTGATCAACGGAGGTGATGGTGACTATGGTGGCACCCGCTTCAACCTGGTCACCAACATCCACGTTAACGGCTTCAATACGGCCAGAAACTTGCGCTGATACGGTCGCGCTGTTGGTTGACTCAACCACCCCTTGCAAATGAATGTATTCAGCAATAGATGCTTGCTTTACGGTGTAATCGGTGGCGTGAGCCATGCCACTGCTGGTGACTAAAACGAGTGCGGCGCTGAACATCAGGCCGACTAAACTACGATTTAAAATCATCTTCATCCCCTTGCTAGAAATCTCTATAGAAAAAATTATAGAGCATATTCTAGCAACTTGGGATGATTTATTTCGCTTTTTTCTAAAGAACCTCGAAAACCGCGCCGTAACTGCCTCTACGTTGAGTTGCTGGGGCCTTACCTTGGTCGTCTTGATACTCAGCTTCCATAAAATACTGGCCGGCCTCGGTCCAAGTTACTGAGAATTCGCCGGCACCATTACTGGTCACTGTTTGCTCTTCTTGCTGCGCACGGTAGCGCATGCCTTCACGAATAACAGTAACTTCAGCACCAGCTACAGGCTTGCCATCAAACAGCACTTTAAAGTCTGCGGTTTCGCCAGCGTACAAATCGTTTGGATGAGTTACTGGAACCACTTCAAAGCCCTGGTTAGTTGGCGCCAACACCGTATCGCTCGGGGCTCCGTTGGTCACAAAAGTTTCAATCCGACGCGAGTATTCAGTAATGGTTAAATCTTGCGCTTGTTTTGGCACTTCACGCTCAAAATCACCCGGCTTAGGCGTAACCCCACGACCTGGCCAGAATTGACGTTCACCGTTGGCATCTACCCAGCGGGCTTGCAGGTTTTGCGATGCGGTAACAACTTTATAGGTGCCATTTTCGGTAAGCTGCAAATCAAAAACGGAGCGCAATTTACCCGTATGGGCATTCTGTAACTCTAGCGGCTGACCGTTGGGTGCTAATGCCACAACCCCATTCAGGCGGAACGCCACATGGTCACGAGCAAATATTTCGTTAGAAACTGCCGCCTCAAAGGTAACCCAAGCATTTTCTTTAGAAATCACCGTGGCATCAGGTTTGATCCAAGCGCGATGCGCCTCGGCCGAAAAACTTAGGGCGAGGGCCCCGAATAAAATAATATAACGCATGCTAGTTTCCTTTCGTTCTATTTCAATCAAAGATAGTAAGTGTTCACATTCAGATTCGCGTGATTATTGTGCTGTTACGCTTAACTTAATCAGGCCGAGCTCGTGTTGACCTTGCACTTGAGCGCTCACCGGTGCCTGCAATGGCAGGGTGATAGGCAGTTGTAGATGTTCACGACCACCAACCTCACGCGCGGCTTCAATATTCAACCGATACTCACCTGGCGGTAACTCGGCTAACTGCGGTAAAAATTGGCTTAAATTAAGGTTATGGCTGCCCGGGCGGCGGGTTGCTCCAGTAACTCCATCAATCGGCATGGTGGCCATGCGGCCACTGCGGCGCCACCATTGACGCATATCCTTGAGCCATTTTTCGCCCTCTTTGTTTGCTAGTTTGCCGTCATACCAAACAGCGAGGTCAGCCACCCGTTGATGTTTCGCATCGGCTAACCAGATAGCAACATAAGGTCGATGATATTCAGCCACATCTAGCTGCGGGATCTCTACGTGCAATAGCATCTGCTTGGGCGAAGCGGCTTCTGCTGCATGGGCTGGTACCAACAAGGCTAACCAAGGAACAACCACGCCCAGAGCTACCCACCACCAAGTAGATTTACGACCTTTGGCATAGCGCTTTAATAACAATAAACCGCTTACTGAAAACACCAGCATCACGACCGCTAAAATATCTAACATAGTTATCCATCCCCAGCCGGTATTGCGGCCCTTGTGTAAATCGTTGAAATAGGCAATCCAGCCTCGATCAATGCTTTCTTGGTAAAACATGCCGGTCTCTAAATCGACTCGAAACCAGAGATCACCACCGGCCCGAGGTAAGCCAAAATAGGCCTCAAACTCGTCCCACTGGGCGGCTTTTTCAGCAGGCAAGGATTGCTGCTGCGAACTTAAGTACCAACCTCTGAACACCGCTGGTAGAGGCCCTTCCGCGCTGTAAGACCCTTCGAGTAATTGCTGCTGGCGGGCTTGCATTGCCTGTACCACAGCCGTGGGCAGCTGCTGCTCTATCACTGTTGTAGAGGGCGAGGCTTCTAGCTGATGCGCATGGTTTAAGGTGATGCCCGTAAGCGCGAACAAAAGTGTCGCAACTAAGCAGGCGGCTGAACTAACCCAATGCCAAGCTTTCAGATCGCGCCAGCCTGATTTGCGGCGCGTGGGTTTATCCTGTGCAGCATGACGGCGCTTGGATTTAGGCGATTGACTTGTTGATGAAGTGATTGGGCACATTCTTCGAATCCGTTCTACCTAGTTGAGCTCTCAAAGCAAAAACCGACTTGGTCAATGTTTTTGAGAATTATTATCATTTAACTGTTTACATGATAAATGAGAGTTATTATCATTTGCAACATCGGATTCATTAATTTTCATTAAAAGGTTGTTTTATGTCACTTCGGACTCGTCCTACACCGCTTGCTTTAATGATTGCATCACTGGTATTCACCACTATCCAAGCGCCAGCTATGGCTGCTGGCGAACCGGTTCCAGACGCTGATGCAAAAGACCGCGTAGAGCGGATCGTGGTTACTGCTGCGGGCTACGAAACCAAGGTTATTGATGCACCAGCGAGTGTAACCGTGGTAACTCGCGAAGATTTGGCAACCAAACCCTATTCGGGCTTAGCCGATGCCTTGCGTGATATAGAAGGTATTGATGTAGGTTCTGGACAGGATAAGAACGGTAACTTAAGTATCACCATGCGCGGCTTACCCGCTGAATACACCTTAGTGTTGATTGATGGCCGTCGCCAAAATGATACCGGTGATATTGGGCCTAACAACTTCGGTAACAGTCAGTATATGTACATGCCGCCGTTGGCAGCTATTGAACGCATTGAAGTGGTACGCGGGCCTATGTCTACTTTGTATGGTACCGATGCCATTGGTGGGGTAGTGAATATTATTACTCGCCGCACCCTGGATGCCTGGCACGGTGATGTGTCGGTAGCTGGTACCTTGCAAGAAGATGACCAATACGGCAATGACCAAAAAGTTGATTTTTACCTTACCGGTCCTATTAACGAGGCCTTGAGCCTTGCCTTACGCGGCAGTGGTTATTGGCGCGAGCCTAGTGAACCGGGCTACGTGACTGAACTGCCGTTGCCCGATGGCAGCACTTGGACCGATTCAGGCAGCTTTGGCGACCGCAAGATTGTCGGCGGTAAGTCTTGGAACTACGGTGCTACTTTAGACTATAACCTGACTGAAAAGCAGCGCTTTGCGCTTAGTTACGATTTAGCTAAACAGCGCTACGATAACACTCAAAGCCAAGTGGGTACGCTTGATTCTGCCGAGAACATGTGGCGAGCTGGCGGCAACGGTTTAGTTGAGCCCCGGGTTGGTTATGCGCCTTACCAGCGGGTGCAACGTGAGCAAGCTGTGCTCTCTCATATTGGTACCTTTGATGCTGGCGTATGGCGCAATAGCATCACCCATAGTATCAGCGAGAACTTAGGCCGTAGCTTACCGCTGTCTTTGGCAGAACGTGCTGCGTTTCAACAGCTGTGGGACCAAGCAGTCGCAGACCAAGGCGTGAGCCGACCGGTACTGACTGATGATATTCGCGCGGTGATTGAGAGCGAATACTTACCTCGCCCTAATCGACCACTAAAACTGACCAACTGGATTTTTGATTCGACTTTTGAGATGAGCTTCGCCCGCAATAAGCTGGTGACTGGGGTGCAATACCTTGATGTCTCCATGGAAGACGGGGTGTTTGGTTTTTACGGTAGTGATTATCGCGCAGGAACCACTCAAGACCATCGCCAATGGGCTATTTTTGCAGAGAACAGTTTTGATGCAACCAACTCGCTGACCTTAACGACCGGCGCTCGTTACGATCATCACAATATCTTCTCTGGACAGTGGAGTCCGCGCGTTTACTTAAACTACAGCATTAACCCAGACTGGACCGTTAAAGGCGGGATCAGCACCGGCTATAAAGCACCTAAACCCAATGATCTCTTCCCTGGCATCACTGGCTTTGGTCGCCAAGGTACCATTCCTTTGGTGGGTAGCCCTAACCTGCAACCAGAAACGAGCGTGAACTACGAAGCGGCCGTGTATTTTGATAACGCATACGACTTTACCGCCAACCTCACCGTGTTCTACAACGAGTTTGACGACAAAATCATTCGTCAAGACAGTGCCCCTAACTGTGAGATCGCACAGCCAGGTCAGTATTGTGTAGACATTGGTGAGGGTTGGGCGGACCTTGGCTACGACTACTTTACTCAATATGCCAACGTTGACAAAGCGGTCACCAAAGGTGCTGAGGTGTATGCTGAATACGATATTACCGATGCTTTAAGCGTACGCGGTAACTACACCTACACTCACAGTGAAGTGCGCAGCGGCGCTGACAAAGGTTTACCCTTGGTCAATACGCCTGAGCACATGGCCAATGCTACGCTAAGTTACGCCCTAACCGATGCACTGAGCTTTGATTTACGTGCCGAAGTACGTGGTGAACGCTTCCGTGGTACCGCCAACGTGACCGGCCCGGCCGGCCCTGAAACCGTTGAGGAATATTACAAAGCTTACGAACTGTTGCATTTAGGGGCTAACTACGAGCTCTCTGAATCATGGACTTTACGGGCCAGAATCAACAACTTGCTTGATACCGACTTGTCTAGCCGCAGCTGTTTGCTAGCCGACAATGAAGTTGAGTACTTATGTTCGCCCGATTACAACACGGCTGAACGCGCCCGCAGCTTCTGGTTCTCAGCCAGCTACAGCTTCTAATAACCAGCGTTTAAGTACTTGCGAAGAGGGGCTGCGGCCCCTTTTTTTGTGCTTACAGTTGTGCCACAATCGCTTGTCTTATTTAACTTATGTGAAACCCATGTTCCTGCTGATTCTGTTTGCTTTTATTGCCGTTGGTATTTCTTTTTTATGCTCCATTCTTGAAGCTGCCTTGCTCTCTATCACGCCAAGTTACGTGGCGCAACTTAAGGCAGAACAACCGGTATTGCATGGCAAACTACAAGCGCTCAAAGATAATATTGACCGCCCCCTTGCGGCTATTCTTACCCTCAATACCGTAGCCCATACTGCAGGTGCAGCGGGCGTAGGTGCACAAGTTGGTGTGGTGTTTGGCGATGGTTATTTAGCGATTGCCTCAGCAGTCATGACCGTCTTAATTTTGGTGCTCTCAGAAATCCTCCCTAAAACTATCGGTGCCAAATTCTGGCGTCAGCTAGCTCCTTTATTGCCTGGCATCCTGAATCTGATGATCCTCATCTTGAAGCCTTTCATTTGGCTATCCGATCAAGTCACCAAACGTATTGGTGGAGAAGAAGATGTTGATGTGCGCTCAGAAATTAAGGCGCTGGCGACCTTGGGTGAAGAGCAAAAAATCATCGATACCGATGAGCGTCGAGTGATCAGTAATATTCTGGACCTGCACACCATTCGTGTGCGGGATGTGATGACACCACGTACGGTGTGCGAATCCGTGCGCCCAGACGAAACCGTCAGTGACTTTTTGTATCGGGTAAAATCTATGCCCTATTCGCGCTTTCCGATTATTGATGCAGACGAAGTACCTCATGGCATTATCTTACGCAATGAAGCACTGGAGTCAGACACCTCGCAAAACATTGCTGAATTAGCCCGCGAAGCCGAAATTGTTAGCGAGATGGTGAACGTTGAAAAACTGATGGCAAGACTCATTCAGCAGCGTCAACATATGGCATTGGTGTACGATGAGCATGGCACTTGGATGGGCTTAGTGACACTAGAAGATATCATTGAAACCATCCTCGGCCAGCCTATTATGGACGAAACTGATACGGTTCCGAGCCTTCGTCGCTATGCCCAGCAACGCTGGGGTAAGCGCCTCAAACACGACAATAACAGCGTAAATTAAGTCTTTAGCTGCCACAAGCCTGTAAAAAAACTAGCGTAGTGTTAGCTGTATGCGTATAATACGCCGCTATTTTAACCACTCGTGACATTCTCGCGGCGTGGCCATTTTGGGGTCCTATCCTCGCGTTTTTACAGGCTTTATCAATGACAATTCAAGCAACTGAACTTTCCAAGCTGCGCAATATTGCAATTATTGCGCACGTTGACCACGGCAAAACCACCCTTGTTGACAAACTTCTTCAAAGCTCCGGCACTTTAGAAAGCCGCGGTGGCGCTGAAGAACGGGTGATGGACTCCAACGATCTTGAGAAAGAACGTGGCATTACCATTTTGGCGAAAAATACAGCGGTAAATTATCAAGACTACCGTATCAACATTCTTGATACCCCTGGACACGCCGATTTTGGTGGTGAAGTTGAGCGGGTATTGTCGATGGCCGATTCAGTGTTGTTGGTGGTTGATGCCGTTGACGGACCTATGCCACAAACCCGCTTCGTTACGCAAAAAGCTTTTGCGCATGGCTTGAAGCCGATTGTTGTTGTAAACAAAATCGACCGTCCGGGCGCTCGTCCTGATTGGGTTATCGACCAAATTTTTGATCTGTTTGACAACCTAGGTGCTACCGATGAGCAACTAGATTTTCCAGTCGTTTATGCTTCTGCATTAAACGGTTGGGCAACCCACGATTATAACGTGGTGACTGACAACATGACCGCGTTGTTTGAAACCATTCTAGACAAAGTATCTCCGCCCGATGCGGATCGTGATGGTCCATTGCAAATGCAAATTTCACAGCTTGATTACTCAAGCTACGTGGGCATTATCGGTATTGGCCGGATTAAACGTGGTTCATTGAAAGTTGGCCAGCAGGTAACTGTGGTTGGCGCTGATGGTTCTACTCGTAACGGTAAAGTTGGCCAAGTCTTTGGTTATTTGGGCTTAGACCGTATCGAAACCGATAAAGCGAGTGCCGGCGACATCGTTGCTATTACTGGCTTAGGCGAATTAAAAATCTCTGACACCGTATGTGCGGCTGGCTCAGTAGAAGCTCTGCCTGCATTAACTGTAGATGAGCCAACAGTAACCATGACGTTCCAAGTAAACACCTCTCCGTTTGCTGGTAAAGAAGGTAAGTATGTTACTTCTCGTCAAATTCTTGAGCGCCTGCAACAAGAGCTTAAGCACAACGTTGCCTTACGCGTAGAAGAAACTGACAACCCAGACCGCTTCCGGGTGTCTGGCCGTGGTGAGTTGCACTTAGGCGTACTTATTGAAAATATGCGTCGCGAAGGCTTCGAGCTGGCGGTATCTCGCCCTGAAGTTATCATGCGCGAAGTAGACGGCGTGAAAGAAGAACCGTTTGAAAACCTGACCGTGGATATTGAAGAGCAACACCAGGGTTCAGTGATGGAAAAACTTGGCTTGCGTAAAGCTGAAATGACCAACATGACCCCAGATGGTAAAGGCCGTATTCGTATCGACTTCGTTGTACCTAGCCGTGGTTTGATTGGCTTCCAGACTGAGTTTATGACCTTAACCTCAGGCACCGGTTTGCTTTACCATAGCTTTGATCACTATGGTCCGTTTAAAGGCGGCAACATTGGCCAGCGCATCAACGGCGTCTTGATTTCTAACGCCCAAGGTAAAGCCCTAGCCTACGCCTTGTTTAACCTACAAGAACGCGGCCGGTTAATGCTTGGCCACGCGGAAGAAGTTTACGAAGGTATGGTGATTGGTATTCATAGCCGGTCTAACGACCTAACCGTAAACTGTCTGAAAGGTAAGCAATTAACCAACATCCGTGCAGCTGGTACTGATGATGCCTTGTTACTAACGCCACCTATTCGGATGTCATTAGAGCAAGCTCTTGAGTTTATTGATGACGATGAATTGGTAGAAATCACACCAAAATCAATTCGTGTTCGTAAGCGCTTGCTTACTGAGAACGAGCGTAAACGAGCTAGCCGTAGCTAATTGATTAGTCACAACAGCTTGATTAAAAAAGCCAGTCAGAAGGTTCTGACTGGCTTTTTTTTCGGTTATCCTAATGGTACCGGTTAGTCCGCTTTGTTCTTCTTTTCTCTACGTTTTTCTTTCAACGTTTTTTGCGGCTTTTTCTTCTGCTTTTCTTTACTCATGATGATCTCCTGCTGAGTTGATGGCAACAACACACCAGTGACTTTCACTGGCCCTATCAGACAAATAAAAAGTAGCGCCTAACGGCAAAGAAAGTAGCGCTAACCCCATCGGCGAAAGATAAGAGATCTTATGTCGCTGTAAGTTAGCGCTACTTGGCTCGACAATTGTCAGATGAAAAACTTGTTTATCATTGGCATTTAATTGACGCACGGTTACCCGCGAACCTATCACCACCCGTGCATTCATTTTTGATGCAGGACGGTCGCTGAGTTCTAAGCGTTGATAGAGATCGGCAAGTAATAAAGGGTCTTGTAGTACCCTAAATTGCTGACATTGAAACCATGACTGATGTAAACAAGCGGCGGAGTTACAATAACCCCAAATACGCGCAAGCACGGCTTTACTCCTACCGAACTAAAACACGAAAAATCATTAATTAGCTACATGGCTAGTTGCTTTGGATAAAACAAGATACGCCGATTGCTTAAACTGCAATCGGCTTAATTTGGAAAGGTGAGTGCGGTACTTAGAATTGAATAATCGTACTTAAACATAATAAAACTGGTTACCCTCTTTGCTTAGGCGCAACCATAGCCCTTTCATTTAGGAAAGGCAAGCCACCATAACTTAAATCATATTCGGTTGCGGCAAAACATAATAAAAGACGGATAAGAAGTGCAGCACACTGCCGGCTAAAACAAAGAGATGCCATATGGCGTGATGAAATGGCAGTGACTTCCAGACATAAAAAATCACGCCAAAGGTATAGGCTAGGCCACCGCCTAATAATAACCATAAACCTCCGGCGGCTACGTTATCTAGCATGGGTTTTATCACCAAAATGGCCATCCAACCTAGCCCTAAGTAGAGGCTTAGCGAAAGCCATTTTTTGCGTTCTTTAAGCGCAAGCTCAATAACCACGCCGAAGATAGCAATGCTCCACACCACCGCTAGCAGCGTCCAACCCCACGCGCCACGTAAGTTCACCAAGGCGAACGGGGTGTAGGTGCCGGCGATCAGCACATAAATGGCGGCATGATCAAGATGCTGGAAGAAGGCCTTAATTCGCGGCCACGGAAATGCATGATAAAGCGTCGAGGCCGAATACAATAAAATCAAACTTCCGCCATAAATAGCCGCACTGACCACATGAAAAGTGTCACCATAAGTACTGGCCCAAGCCAGCATCAGCACTAATCCGACAATGGCTGCTATGGCGCCAGCACCATGGGTTAACGCATGGGCGACTTCTTCAGCCACACTATAGGCTTTGTGCTTTATCTTGGTCATGCCATCCTACTCTGGGTTAAGTTTCGGTGCGTTTGGGCTCGTAATGGCCTTGGCTAATATTTTCTAGTGCCCGCATGAACATTTCATACTGGCGTTCATTTTCATAATCCAAATGATATTTATTGTGGAACTCAAGCGTCATACGTACGCCATGTCCCTCTAAAAAGACGGTATAGCCATCGTGGTCGGTATAGGCCGAAATACCCTCTAAGGTATGCTTACCTTGTTCGGCTTTACCGTATTGATGAATTGTCTCGTAAGCATCTAATACTAAGCGTTGATCAATCTCATTCTTCATGGCAACCCCCTGTTAAAACTTATTAGGCTACGTTTGAGCATAGCACTTGCGGTTCAACAATGACTATTTTTTGTCTTTGACTCTATACTTTAACTCTATACTTTAACTCTATAGTTAAGCTATGGGGATTAAGATCTTATCTTGCAAGTTTTGCATTTATACATACATACATGCATGTTTGTATAAAATAGTTTATAATCGTCCATGGTTTATTCAATTGAGGTGAATTGTGGTACGCCGTACAAAAGCTGATGCATTAACAACCCGCACTGAGTTATTAGATGCCGCTGAGCGAGTATTTAGTAGTAACGGGGTAGCTAATACCTCGATGATGCAAGTTGCCGAAGCCGCTGGGGTAACACGCGGCGCTATTTATCATCACTTTCAAAACAAACTGGATCTTATCAATGCATTGATGGATCGGGTTAAATTACCTGTCGATGAAATGCTAGAAGAAATTGTCCAAGCTCATCAGGATAATCCACTAGCTATTCTAAAAGCGCGCTGCCTTCATATTATTCATCAGGTTGAGCACGATCCGCACATGCAGGCGCTAATCAATATCTTGCTGCACAAATGCGAATACGTGGACGATGCCTTACCGATTCATTTACGCCATCTAGGCGGTCGTAACGCTTGCATTGAAGAGTCTTGTATTTTGCTTGATGAAGCAAAAAAGAAAGGCCTTATTGGTGCCGATCTTAATTCTCAAGCGATTGTGTTGGGATTATTCAGCTTGGTTGATGGGCTGATGTACAACTGGCTACTCGATAAAAGCTTGTTTGATTTAAACAGTACCGCCAAACAAGCCATTGAATGTTACTTCAAGGGCTTGCAGGCTTAACTCGGCTTAAAATTAGCCACCTTGCGCAATAAAGCTCTCAATAGCTGCTTGGTCAAACTCAGCTAGGCTTTCTGCGCTGGCATTAGCGCAGCTAAGAAACATGGGTGCAACCCAACTTTGTACAGCACTCATCACTGTATTTAAATGGGTCAATACCCGCATACAGCCTAAGCGACCTGGCGCAGCGCCAGCTAGTAACACGGTTTTACCCTGCCACGGATTCTGTGGTAGCCGGGTCGACCAATCAATCGCATTTTTTAATAAAGGCGGAATCGAACTATTGTATTCAGGCGATACAATAATCACTTTGGTGACGTCGTTGATAGCTGTCGCTAGCTTCTGAATATTTGACGGTACTCCATTTTCTTGCTCGTAGTCGCCTTGATACAAAGGTGCATCTAAATCGGCGGCAGCATACAGGTGGCAGGCCTCGCCCGCAGCCGTTGCGACTGCCGCAATTCGTTGCTGCAGCACGGCATTAATAGAATCTACGCGGCTGCTGCCGGCAATGATAAGTAAACTCATGATTGTCCCTCTTGCATGGCTTTAATAAAGGCGTCAGATTCCGCTATTGCCGCTTCCATTTCTTTGATCAACACAGCTATATCCGTTTCTAAACTACGATACTCGCCGCGAATGGCATCTACCGCCGACGCATTGAGGTTATGCTTTAAAAATAGAACGTTGTCCTGCAGTTTAGCTAACACGGGGTCCATGGTTGCCGCGGCCCGCTCCATACTTGCTAACAGACTTTTGTACCGCCGTTCGGTATCACGAAGTGAGCGCTCGCTTTGGCGACGCATGGCGTCATTAGAGTACATCGCAAGTTCATCTTGCCATTCGTCAAACAGTGCTTCGGCGACATCATGAATGGCTTCAATGCGATCGTTAACCCGCTCGGCCGCCGCTTTACTGGCTTCATAATCATCATTTAACGCATTGTAGCGCTGCTCTAGCTCACCACCGTCAATGTTCAACAACGCATCAAGTTGTTCTAACGCTGATTTAAATTCTTGCTGGGCATCGCCTTGCGCTTCACGAGCATCGTCCACTCTATCCACGAGAATATCGCGCTTATGAATGCCGACTTTTTCCATGGCGCCGTAGTAAGCACTTTGGCAGCCCGTTAACAGTACTGCGCCTAAGGCAACACTGGCAATCTGCAGCAGAACTCGCATAACATCTCCTTATTTGCTGTGGTGTAATCACCACAGTATACCTGCAAGGCTGTTGTTTAATAAAGAAACTAACCAACAAACTATCATAGCCACCATCTAAAAAGGTAGTAAGGTACCGTCCCAATGCCAAAGCGCACCGCTGTGCTGCGGATCGAGTTGTGCGATGACAGCTGCAATACGTTGTGCCGATAGTTGCGCAGAGTAGAGCTTATCTGGCGTGAGTCGGGCTTGGAAGGGTTTAGAAAGTTCGGTATCCGTGGTACCCGGATGAATCGCTGCGATGGTGAGCTGTTTATGTGTACGTCGTAACTCTATCGCGGCGGTTTTAAGCAACATGTTTAGGGCCGCTTTACTGGCTCGATAACTGTACCAGCCTCCCAAATGGTTATCAGTGATACTGCCAACCTTGGCGCTCAATTGCACAAAGCTGCATGGTTGCTGCCGAGGTAAGTAAGGCACTAATTGCTGTAACAGCAATAGCGGCAATATGGCATTCACCTGATATTGATGTTGTAACTGCGCCAGATTAAGATCCGCTAAACGCTTTTCTGGCTGATAACTATCGGTGTGTAATAACCCAATAGCGCTAAGCACCCCACTCACGACCTGACCGGCGGCCAACTGCTCCGTTAAGACTTCAAACAGCGGCGCTAAATGCTCTGGCTGGTAACCTGCGACTTGTACCCAAGTCACCTCAGCGGCCAAGGATACCGGCGGCGCTGTTCGAGAAACAGCAATCACAGGTTCAGCTTGGCTGTAATAATCCACCAACGCACGACCTAAACCACCATTTGCACCTATAATTATCCGCATACTTGCTCCTCTATCTTGATATAGTCTTTACGCAAGCACTAGGGTTTGGGATTATAACGCCCTACTAAATAGTCAGATTAACTCAAGGAATCACCATGACCGAGCTGTCATCTTGGCAACAACAAGGGTTAGAACGGCTGCGCTACGCGGGGCGGTTTTTGTTGTATTTTGGTAAGCGCTGTTTAGACGACCGCGTCACCATTATTGCCGGCCACTTAACCTTTGTTAGCATGTTGGCGTTGGTGCCGATGATGGTGGTGATGTTTTCGATTTTCTCGGCTTTTCCTATGTTTGAAGAGTTACGTGAACAGCTAGAAGCCTTTTTATTCGCCAATTTGCTGCCCACTTCTAGCGAAGTCATTAGCGAGTACTTAAATACCTTTGTTGGTAATGTTTCTAAGATGACCACCATTGGGGTGGTTTTTGTGATTGTGGTGGCGGTAAATCTTATCAGCACTATTGATGCCACCATGAACCGTATTTGGCGTAATCATCAACGCCGACGCATTGTGGTTGCGTTAGCTGTGTACTGGATGATTTTAACCTTGGGCCCTATTCTGATGGGTTCGGGGATGGCCGTGAGCTCTTATCTGATATCTTTGACAGCATTTGCTGAAGATTACGTATCAGGAATTCGTACCACGCTCCTCAGCGCAGTGCCGATTGTCACCTCGCTGGTTGCTTTTTTACTGCTGTACGTGATGATGCCAAACCGTATCGTACGCGTGCGACATGCCTTTTGGGGGGCGCTGCTAGCTGCCATCTTATTCGAAGTCAGCAAAAGAGGCTTTGCGGCCTATATCACTGCGTTCCCTAGTTACGAAGCCATTTATGGGGCTTTGGCTGCTATCCCAATTTTGTTACTGTGGATTTTCGTGTCATGGAATATTGTGTTGCTGGGTGCCGAATTAACCGCAAGTATTGAAGAGTTCACTACCCCAGCGGCACCTCCTGAGGCCGATCCCGCTGCAGCAGCAACCTCTAACACTGGAGATCAGGGGTCTGAATGAAAGCTTTAATTCAACGAGTGCGCCAAGCTAGCGTGAGTGTGGCTGATGTTAAGGTTGGTGCGATAGAACAGGGCTTACTGATCTTGCTCGGGGTAGCCACCAGCGATACCCTAGCTGATGCGCACAAGTTAGCGAACAAAGTGGCTCACTATCGCGTCTTTGCCGATGCCGATGACAAAATGAATGTGGGTTTAATCGATGCCCGTGGCCAAGCGTTAGTGGTGTCGCAGTTTACCTTGGCAGCCGATACTGATTCTGGCCGACGGCCAAGTTTCTCTACTGCGGCAGCTCCGGCTCAAGCAGAGCCTCTTTATGAGGCCTTTGTTGCAGAGTTAACTAAGCTTGGTATCTTCTGCCAAACCGGTCAGTTTGGTGCCGACATGCAAGTTAGCCTGGTGAACGATGGCCCCGTGACTTTCTTACTGCAGGTACCCGCAGCAAAGACTTAGTAAAGGATAAAAACATTTATGTATCGAGTAATTACGCCGTCTACGCCAGAACAATGGGAAAGTTATTATTATCTGCGCTGGCGGGTATTGCGCGAGCCTTTTCAACGTCCACGCGGCTCTGAACAAGATGAATATGATGGTGTAGGTCAACATCGTACGGTGGTGAACAGTGCCGGCGAAGCCATTGCTATTGGCCGTTTACATTTTAATAGCCCTGACGAGGGACAAATCAGGTTTATGGCCTCGGCTCCTGAGCACCGGGGCGAAGGCCATGGCGTAGCTATCGTGCATGAACTAGAAAAGGTAGCTCGTGCTGAAGGTGCCAAGCATGTTGTGATTAACTCACGTGATAATACCCTCGGTTTTTACATTAAATGCGGCTACGAGGTGGTAGAAGAAGGCGATACCGTGAAAAACCCGCAAGCCGAGCACCAGTTGCGCAAAACCTTTACCGAGTTTAACCGCATTATTTATCGTCCTAGTTGGTGCCAAGATCTACAACAAACCTGGCATCAAGAAATTCCTATCACGGATACCATGGGCATACGTATTACTCAGTATACGGGGCGCGAATTTGAGACGGCTGCCATCTTGTCGCGCAATATTAATGTGCATGGCACTATGTTTGCCGGCAGTATTTATTCACTCGCAACCTTGACATGCTGGGGCTTACTGCATTTACAATTGCGCGAAAGAGAGTTAGCCGGAGCCATTGTGTTAGCCGATGGGCAGATCAGCTATCACAAACCGGTGAGTAAAGAACCTAGAGCGCTGGCTCGCTTATCAAGTTTTACCGGGGATTTAAGCAGCCTTAGCCAGGGGCAAAACGCACGCGTAACGCTTAAGTCGCAAATTTACGATGGCGATAAACCGGTCGCAGAATTTACTGGCCAGTTTGTTGTTTTAGCGAAGAAAAAATAAAAAGGACGTAAACATGAGTGAATCATTAACCGCCCAGCAGTTGTTACGCATCCGTAGTAAGTTAGAAACCGTGGTCAACGAGCAACCCAACAGCCGTAACGCTGAAAGCGCACAAGCTGCACTGCAACGTATGCGTAGTGGCGAATATGGCTATTGTATTGAGTGCGGTGACGAAATTTCAGCAGCGCGGCTAGCAGCCAAACCAGACGTTGCTCTGTGTGTTGACTGCCAAGCGCTTAAAGATGAAGAAGAGGACGCTTAAGCGTCCTCAAGTAATGCCCCGGTGGTTATTAATGAAGATAACTCACCTTGCTTGATAAGCTGTGAAATAGCAGCGATATCAGGCGAAAAGTAACGATCTTGATCATAAAAACCTACCTTTGACCTTACCATGGCATGCGCCTGTTCTACTGCATTAGCAGCTTTTAACGGGCGTCTAAAATCTAACCCTTGAGCCGCTTCTAATAGCTCAATAGCCACAATATCACGCACGTTAGCTGCAATATCTGACAATCTTCGTGCGGCAAAGGTAGCCATAGACACATGATCTTCTTGGTTTGCCGAGGTCGGCAGGCTATCAACCGATGCCGGATGCGCTAGGGTTTTATTCTCTGAAGCAAGAGCAGCTGCAGTCACCTGCGCCAGCATAAAGCCCGAGTTAACCCCACCGTCATTCACTAAGAAAGGTGGCAAGTTACTTAGATGGTGGTCGATTAAAAGTGCACTACGGCGTTCCGATAAGGCACCAATCTCACTGGCCGCAATCGCTAAGATATCAGCTGCCATTGCCACTGGTTCGGCATGGAAGTTGCCTCCTGAAATAATGTCGCCATTATCAAAAAATACCAGCGGGTTATCGGTTACACCATTAGCTTCGCGCACCAAAATAGCGCTGGCATGTTGCAGCTGATCAAAGACCGCACCCATCACCTGTGGTTGGCATCGCAACGAATAAGGATCTTGAACTTTTTCGCAATCCGCATGGTTACTACCAATCTCTGACGTATCACCCAAGAGCTGCCGGAAGCTCGCTGCGACAGCGATTTGGCCGGGTTGACCACGCACCGCATGAATTCGTGCATCAAAGGGTGAACGCGAGCCCATGGCAGCCTCTACTGACATAGCTCCAGTGACCAAGGCTGCATCAAATACCCGCTCGATTTGGAATAAACCATGCAACGCCAAAGCCGTGGACGCTTGGGTACCATTAAGTAGCGCTAAGCCCTCTTTGGGTGCTAAGCGGCCGAGCGGCTGCAACCCTACTTTAGCTAAACCGGTAACCGCATCGTAGATCTCGCCATTGATGCGAACTTGGCCTTCACCTAGTAGTGGCAACACCAGATGCGCCAGCGGGGCTAAATCACCCGACGCACCTACTGAGCCTTTGCTGGGTACGCAGGGGTACACTTGATGATTAAGTAAATCAACCAACGCATCAATAACCTCTTGGCGGACGCCAGAATAGCCACGGCTGAGCGAGTTGATTTTGAGTAACAACATCAAGCGGACAACGGTATCACTCATCAGCTCTTGAGTACCTGCAGCATGGGATAACACAATACGGCGCTGCAGATCTTCTAATTTTTCGGGTGGGATACGAGTGTTTGCCAGCAAGCCAAAGCCGGTATTAATGCCATAGACCACTTTGCCGGCGGCCAGCACCGCAGCTACGGTTTGTTGTGACTTAGCAATTGCTTCATAAGCTGCGCTCGTCAAACTCAATTGCTGTGGCTGCTGCCACCAGTCGCGCAGTTGCTCTAAACCCAGTGCACCTGGCTGTAATTCAAAACTTGGCATCTTCGTCATTGCTGTCATTTGGATTGCTCCACCATAGGTAAATCTAAGCCTTGCTCACGGGCGCACTCTTGTGCAATTTCGTAGCCAGCATCGGCATGACGCATCACGCCAGTGCCAGGATCGTTCCATAGCACTCGGCCTAAGCGTTGCTCAGCAGCATCACTACCATCAGCAACAATCACCACGCCGGCATGTTGGGAGTAACCCATACCAACCCCGCCGCCATGATGTAGGCTAACCCAAGTTGCGCCACCTGCGGTATTTAACAAGGCGTTTAACAACGGCCAATCTGACACTGCATCGGAGCCGTCTAACATGCTTTCGGTTTCGCGGTTAGGGCTGGCCACAGAGCCAGAATCTAGATGGTCACGGCCAATCACAATCGGCGCTTTCAACTCGCCGGTTCTTACCATCTGATTGAAAGCTTTTGCAATGCGCGCACGGTCTTTTAGGCCAATCCAGCAAATACGAGCCGGCAAGCCTTGGAAGGCAATACGTTCACGCGCCATATCTAACCAATTATGTAAGTGCTTATCGTCTGGGATCAGCTCTTTCACCTTGGCGTCCGTTTTATAGATATCTTCAGGGTCACCAGATAACGCGACCCAACGGAATGGGCCTATCCCTTGGCAAAACAAAGGACGAATATAAGCTGGCACAAAGCCAGGAAAATCAAAGGCATTGGCTACCCCCACATCCTTTGCCATCTGCCGAATATTATTGCCATAATCAAGGGTTGCCGCGCCTCGCTGTTGCAGCGTTAACATGGCTTGTACTTGTACCGCCATCGACTGTTTCGCGGCAGCTACGGTGGCGGCTGGGGCTTGCTGCTGTTGTAGCTGATAGTCAGCTAAACTCCAACCTTGTGGGACATAGCCATGCAAAGGATCGTGTGCTGAAGTTTGGTCTGTCACCACATCGGGAGTAACCCCACGGGCTACCAGCTCCGCATAAACATCGGCGGCATTGCCAAGCAGGCCAACCGAAATAGCTTCGCCCTTGGCTCGTGCTTGCTCTAGCAGTTGTAGTGCTTGATCTAGGCTTTCGGCTTTGTAGTCCAGGTAGCGCGTGCGCAAGCGAAAATCAATTCGAGTTTCGTCCACTTCAACAGCCAGCATACTGTAGCCCGCCATGGTTGCCGCCAGCGGCTGCGCTCCACCCATACCGCCAAGCCCGCCGGTAAGGATCCAACGGCCACGAGTTTCGCCGCCAAAATGCTGGCGCGCAACGGCCACAAAGGTTTCGTAAGTACCTTGAACAATGCCTTGCGAGCCGATGTAGATCCAAGACCCTGCGGTCATTTGACCGTACATCATCAAGCCTTGCTGATCTAATTCGTTAAAGTGCTCCCAAGTGGCCCACTGAGGTACTAAATTTGAGTTGGCAATCAGGACTCGCGGCGCATCTTCATGAGTCGTGAATACTCCCACTGGCTTACCCGATTGAACCAATAAAGTTTGATGGGGCTGCAAGCGTTCTAATACTTCAACGATTTTATCGTAGGCTTCCCAGCTGCGCGCGGCGCGGCCAATACCGCCATACACCACGAGCGCTTGCGGATGTTCTGCCACTTCTGGGTCGAGATTATTCATCAGCATCCGTTTGGCAGCTTCAATCTGCCAGTTTGCTGTAGTGAGCTGACTACCGCGGTCTGCACGAATCTGGCGACTGCTATCTAATCGGGTGAAACTCATCGTAGCTCCTTTGCTTACTAAGATTTAAAGGTTAAATGGCCGCCTAGCACAAAACGCGAACCTGGATGGGTTAGCACGGCATAAGTAACAATACCGGCATGACTCCAGGTACGGCGAATAATCCGTAGGCACGGCTCTGGCTTGCTTAAGCGCAACCATTCACACAATTGTGCACTAGGGCTAACCGCTTCAATTTGGTGGCTAGCTTCGGTTAGCGGTGATTCCGCACTCAAATATTCATGCGGGGTGAGCTTGGTAAAATCTTGTTTGAGGTAGTGCGTGGCCATGGAAGGGTTCACGTAACGCTCTTCTACCTGCACCGGCACCCCGTCTTCTAGATGAGTGATGACCGAGAAAAAGACTTTGCTGGCTACCGGTACTTGCAGAAACTCCGCGACTTGCGGGCTAGCCGGTTGAGCTTTAAGTGTGTGCACAATAGCTTGATGCTGGTGGCCGCGATTGGCAATTTCATCGGCAATATTGCGTATAGCCATAAAGGATGTTTGCGACTTTAGCGGCGCCACATAGGTACCAGAGCCTTTGTTGCGCAACACCAAGCCCTCATCCGCCAGTTCTTGCAGGGCACGCCGCGCGGTCATGCGACTCACGTTAAATTGCTGTGCTAAGGCATTTTCTGAGCTTACCGGATGATTTTCAGGCCACTCTCCAGAGGCTATTTTTTGATACAGATGTTGTTTAATAACCGAGAACTTTGCCATGCCTCTACACTTTAAGATTTATTAAATTGTGCTAGAGTGTAGGCAAGCTTAATTGTATATACAAGTAGCAAAGGGAAAATTCATGTCAGCTTCCACCCTGCAAGCCATCCACAATGTCCGTTTAGCCACCATGCAAGGCGATGGCTACGGTCTTATTGAACAAGGCCTGATTGTGTTTAACGCTAGCGGAATTCAGTATGCTGGTGAGCATCTCAGTCATGCCGAAGGAGGCCCTGACCTAAGCCAAGTAGAATTGCTTGACGGTGGCGGCGGCTTGGTTACCCCCGGCCTGATTGACTGCCATACTCATTTAGTTTGGGCAGGCTCGCGCGCTAATGAGTTTGCCCAGCGTTTGCATGGCGCTAGCTACGCTGATATCGCTGCTCAAGGCGGCGGTATTGCAGCTACCGTTGCCGCCACTCGAGCGGCAAGCCTTGAGCAAATAATCGCGCTGAGCCAACCACGCTTAGAGGCGTTGATGCGTGAAGGCGTTACTACCATCGAGATCAAGTCTGGCTATGGCCTCAGCTATGAGCATGAGCGGAAACAGCTATTAGCCGCTAGAGCCTTAGCCGATAACAATCCAGTGTCGGTGGTGACCACTTTGCTCGCGGCCCATGCCTTACCACCTGAATATCAACAGCAGCCTGATGCATACATCGACCTCATTGTAGAGCAGATTCTACCGCAAATAGCAGCCGAGGGATTAGCCGACGCAGTGGATGCTTTTTGTGAGAAGGTGGGCTTTACCACGGTTCAAACTGAGCGCGTGTTTGCTGCAGCCAAAGCGCTAAATCTGCCGGTTAAATTACATGCAGAGCAACTCAGTAACCAAGCAGGGAGCCAATTAGCCGCGCGTTATCAGGCGTTATCTTGTGACCACCTCGAATATCTCGACGAGGCTGGCGTCGCGGCCATGGCGGCGAGTAATACCGTTGCGGTGTTGTTACCCGGAGCTTATTACTTTTTGCGGGAACAACAATTACCGCCATTAGCATTGTTGCGTGAGTACCAGGTACCTATTGCCTTAGCAACGGATGCCAACCCAGGCACTTCGCCTATTTTTAGTTTGTTATTGATGTTGCAGATGGGCGCGACATTGTTTCGGCTAACCCCAGAAGAGTGTTTACGTGGAGTAACGGTGGCGGCCGCACAAGCACTGGGGCTTCACGACCGCGGTCAATTAAAAGTTGGAATGCGGGCTGATCTATGCTGGTGGGACTGTGCCGACCCAGCCACACTTAGCTATCAGTTTGGCCTGCAGCAGTTGCGTGGTTGCTGGCATCAAGGTCAACGCCGATAAAAGCCAGCATTAATTCGCTGAGTAGTTGCCCGCACACCATGTCTCCCACAGCCTGTCCGGCGGGGTGTAAGCTGGGTGCGGCTTCCGCTAAATGCAGGTATGCGGCATGGGGTAACTGCGCCAATTGTGCGACAAACTGACAGGCCTGCGCCGCACTCACGCCTAAATAATTAATCGCACTTGCAGGCGCACCTTGAATCGCATCAATATCCACTTCTATGCCTAACGGCAGTTGCCCCTGCGCTTGCTGCGCTAGTTGCGCTGACCACAAAGGTTGCCAGCCCTGTTGGTAAATGGCTTGAATACTGCTGTAGCTAAACCCAGCAGCAGTTAATGCTTGCAGGCTGGCGGCATTGTTCTTAGCTAGGTGTAGCCCCATCACATGGTAGTGTTGTAACACCCCAGCCGCATGTGCATAAGAAAAACCATTACCGCTATGGCGCCCTTCTAAAGCACGAAAATCAGCATGGGGATCTAAATTGATGGCGGCAACAGGGCTAGCTTTGGCAGTGGCTAATGATTGTAATAACGGATAGGCATTATTGTGTCCGCCACCGATTAAAATCACCCGAAAACCTTGGCTAAAGAGCGGCGTCAACACAGCGCTTAGGCGACTATCAAGCTCGGCACACAGCTGCCTTAATTGGGCCAATTGTGACGGCTCCGTTACCTCAAGCTGGTTCGCTTGTTGCTGTAAATCATCACAAGCTAAAGCGCCTAGCATCAGTATCTGATCCGTTACTAGGTGGGCGTTAGCTTGTAAATTGAGCCAGCTTTTTAAGGCGGCATGAAAGCCATGTTCAGCACCCCCTCGGCCTAAGTTGGCACGCGGGCCAATACCTTCAGGCACGCCAATAATCGCGATTCTTTGGCCTTGCTGCCAAGCATGGGCGAGGGCCTTGTTATAAGCAGGGATATCAGCAACAGGTGGTAACCAAGTGAGCGCTTGGCCCAAGCGAGTTTCACCGCTACGAGGGGTAAACCAAGTAGCGGTGGGTAGGGCTTCAAACAACATAGGTTATTCGATATCGAGAGGTTCTGGAGAAATAATCACGCCGGTACTATCAGCATAAAGATGGTCTTCAGGTAAGAAGGTTACCCCACCAAAGTTCACTGCTGCGTCCACTTCACCAACGCCTTCACTGATGGCTCCAACCGGAATAGAAGCGACTGCCATAATGCCCATATCAAGCTCGTCTAGAGCTTCAACATCGCGCACTGCGCCATAGCAAACAATACCTTCCCAGTCGTTATCAAAGGCTAATTCAGCGATAGCAATATCAATCAATGCACGTCGATTAGAACCGCCGCCATCAATTAAAAGTACTTTGCCAGTGCCTTGCTGCTGTACGACTTCTTCAATCACGCCTTTATCTTCAAAGCACTTGATGGTGACTAACTGACCACCAAAACTGATGCGCCCGCCATAATGAATAAACATGGGCTCGACCACATCAATCATGTCCGGATATAAATCGCAAAGTTCTGAAGTATTGTATTCCATGGCCATTCCCCTACTCTCTGTGCTGGCAACCTACCTGCGGGCTTGCAGGTAGGCACCGATGCGTTAACTTTGCACAGTATAGCGGGTAAACGGCCTAGGCAAAAGCAAGGCTTTACTGCGTTAGCTCAAGCGCTTACAGAATAAAGCGACTTAAGTCTTCGTCTTGTGCTAATTGGCCCACATGTTGCTCGACATAGGCAGCATCAATTTCAATTCTCTGCCCATGTAAGTCACTGGCTTTAAAAGATATTTCTTCCATCAAACGCTCCAGCACTGTGTGCAAACGACGCGCCCCAATATTTTCCGTGGTTTCGTTCACATGAAACGCTGTTTCAGCAATCCGCGCAATCCCATCTGCGGTAAATTCAATATCTACCCCTTCGGTTGCCATCAAAGCCTTGTACTGGGTAGTTAAAGAGGCATTCGGCTCGGTCAGAATGCGCACAAAGTCACCGCTGGTTAGCGCATTAAGCTCAACTCGAATAGGTAACCGACCTTGCAGCTCAGGAATCAGATCTGATGGCTTAGACATCTGAAAGGCACCTGAAGCAATGAACAAGATATGGTCGGTTTTTACCATGCCGTGCTTGGTTGATACTGTGGTGCCTTCTACGAGTGGAAGCAAATCGCGTTGTACGCCTTCGCGACTTACATCTGGGCCCGAGACATCACCGCGCTTACAGATCTTGTCCACTTCGTCTAAGAACACAATGCCATTTTGCTCAACCGACTGCAGCGCCTGCTCCTTGATTTCTTCAGGGTTTAGCATTTTCGCCGCTTCTTCTTCAATCAGGTGCTTGAAGGCGTCTTTGATCTTCAGCTTCTTCGGTTTTGCTTTGCCGCTACCTAGGTTTTGGAACATGCTCTGCAATTGCGAGGTCATTTCTTCCATTCCTGGTGGCGCCATAATTTCTACGCCCATTTGCGGCGCGCTTAACTCAATCTCAATTTCTTTATCATCAAGCTGACCTTCGCGCAGTTTTTTGCGGAATACTTGGCGAGTATTACTGCTATCACGCTCTGGCTCGGCTTCGTCAGCCCAACCGGTCTTTTTAGCGGGTGGCAATAGCGCGTCGAGAATACGTTCTTCAGCGGCTTCTTCAGCTCGGAAACGTACTTTTTGCATCATCTGTTCACGCGTTTGCTTCACTGCTGTATCAGTAAGATCGCGAATGATAGACTCCACTTCTTTACCAACATAGCCAACTTCAGTGAATTTAGTGGCTTCTACTTTGATAAAAGGAGCATTGGCTAACTTAGCTAACCGCCGTGCGATTTCAGTTTTGCCCACCCCGGTTGGCCCTATCATCAAAATATTCTTTGGGGTCACTTCAGGACGCAATTCATCACTTAACTGCATCCGTCGCCATCTGTTACGTAGCGCTACTGCGACTGCTTTTTTGGCATTGTCTTGGCCAATAATATGACGGTTAAGTTCGTCAACAATTTCACGTGGGGTCATATCAGACATTGGCTACCGACTCCTGCTCTTCGATGGTTTGGAAACTATTAGTAAAGACACAGATATCACCTGCGATAGTGAGCGCTTTCTCAACAATCTCCCGCGCGCTTAAATCGGTGTTTTCAAGTAGTGCTGTGGCTGCTGACTGGGCAAACGGCCCGCCTGAACCAATCGCAATGAGATCATGCTCGGGTTGCACTACATCACCATTACCAGTGATGATCAGTGACGTATGCTTGTCAGCCACGGCCAACAGCGCCTCGAGTCGGCGTAGAGCACGGTCGGTACGCCAATCTTTGGCAAGCTCAACAGCAGCGCGCATGAGGTTGCCCTGATGCACCTCAAGTTTCTTTTCAAACCGTTCAAATAGGGTGAAAGCATCCGCAGTACCGCCAGCAAACCCAGCCAATACTTGACCGTTGTATAGCCGTCTTACTTTGCGTGCATTGCCTTTCATTACGGTGTTGCCAAGTGAAACTTGGCCATCGCCACCGATGACAACTTTGTCACCGCGGCGGACAGATACGATAGTAGTCACAATTCGTCCTCTTGGTTGCTATGAACCAGTTATGAGGACGAATTTGTGAAATTCAATAGGTAGGTTATTCCCAATTCCAAATCATGCAATTGTGAATGCGGGCACGTTCTAGCTTGTGGCGCTCGGCTTCGGCTTCGCGTTTTGTTGCGTAAGGCCCTAGAATCACTCGATGCCAGGTGCCAGTTTGACCTTCGGTAGTACGGACTTGCGACTCTAAGCCGGCCATCGCAATTTGCGCACGCAAGCGCTCTGCATCGGCCAATTGCCGAAACGAACCGCATTGCATCACTTTCGGTGGGCCCACCTCACGTTCTGGCACATCCACAATCACTTCTTGGTTTTCTAGCTCGTCAATATACTCCCAGCGCTCTTGCGGTAACTCTGGCAGTTCATTGATGGATTGTGGCACCGTCGCTGGCACAGGCTCGGGCTGTGACTGACTGACCGCTGGTTGCTGATGGCGTTTACCAGCGATAGTAACCAAACCCCACACGAACAAGCCAACCAGTACCAGAGCTAACACCACTATGCGCCAAGGCACAGCGCGTTGAGCTGAGGCCTTTTTGGCGGCTGGCTTTTTCTTTACCGGTGGCCGTTTGGGTGGACGCTTACGATTGGCGTAATCCATGCTTACATCTTCTCAAGTGTATGAATACCCAATAACTGCAACCCTTGGCGTAACGTTTTGGCAGTTAAAGCGGCTAACTTCAAGCGACTTTGACGCAGCGCTTGGTCGTCTTGCTGTAAAATCGGACAGGCTTCATAGAAACTTGAGAATTTACCCGCCAACTCAAACAGATAGCCACATAAGAAGTGTGGCATGGCTTTATCTGCAACTTGCTGCACCACTTCGTTAAAACGAACTAATAAGTTGGCTAACTCCAGTTCACGCTCATCATTTAAGACAAACTCGCCACTCACTTCTGCCGGATTGATCTGGGCCTTGTTAAAAATACTGACCACCCGCGTGTAAGCATACAGCAGATAAGGCGCAGTATTGCCTTCAAAGCTAAGCATGGTGTCCCAATCAAAAATGTAATCGCTGGTGCGATTCTTTGATAAGTCCGCGTATTTCACTGAGCTGATACCGACCACTTTAGCTACGTGCTCTTGCTCGGCGGCAGTTAAATCTGAATTTTTCTGCTGCACCAGTTCTAGCGCGCGTTTTTCTGCCTCATCAAGCAAATCTGCTAACTTGGTGACACCACCGTCACGACTCTTATACGGGCGCCCATCTTTACCCATCACGGTACCAAATCCGTAGTGGTCCATTTGCAAATCAGCCCGGGCAAAGCCGGCTTTTTTCGCTAGGGTAAAGATCTGCTGAAAGTGTAAGCCTTGGCGTTGGTCAACAAAGTACATCAAATGGTCGCCATGCAACACATTCTGGCGGTAGCGTACTGCTGCCAAATCGGTGGTTGCATACAAGTAGCCGCCACCCGATTTTTGTACGATAACCGGTAGCGCTTCACCATCTTTGTTCTTAAATTCGTCTAGGAAGACACATTGTGCACCTTGGTCTTCTACTAACAGACCTTGTGCTTTTAAATCTTCAATGACTTGCGGCAGATCATCATTGTAAGCACTCTCCGCCATCACATCAGCTCGTGTAAGGGCCACGCCTAAACGGTCGTAAACTTCTTGGCAGTGGCTTAACGACACATCGATAAACTGTTGCCATAACTGACGGCAGCGCGCCTCACCCGATTGCAGCGCAACCACCAGCTCGCGCGCGCGGTTAGCAAATTCAGGGCTGTCATCAAAACGTTTCTTGGCCGCCTTATAAAAGGTCTCTAGATTACTAAGCTGCATGTCTAACTCAGCATCACCTAGTTCTTCCATGTGCGCTAATAGCATCCCGAACTGGGTACCCCAGTCGCCCACATGATTCTGTCGTACCACCTTGTGGCCCAGCAATTCTTGTACCCGCGCCACAGCGTCACCGATAATCGCTGAACGCAAATGGCCAACGTGCATTTCTTTGGCGAGGTTAGGCGATGAGTAATCAATCACGATGGTTTTTGCCGCCGGGGCCGCTTGAATCCCCGTAGTTGCGCTGGCTAAAGCGTGCTCCAATTGATCAATCAGCTGCTGTTGGCTCAGGGTGAAATTGATAAATCCTGGCCCTGCGATATCCGCTTGAGCTAACCAATCAACCTTAGGTAAGGCTGCTATCAACGCCTCGGCTAGGGCGCGCGGGTTCATTCCCGCCGGCTTGGCCAAGGTCAGAGCTAAGTTGGTGGCAAAATCGCCATGGCTTTTATCGCGGGGGCGGTCGAGCAGAATGCGTGGTTGCACATCGGCTGGTAGCACGCCCTGTTGCTGTAAATCAGCAATCGCGGTGGCAAGAATTTGTTCCAACTGTTCTTTCATTGATATGGCCTTAAAAACAAAGAGTGAAAAGCAAAAAATATCTTGCCGCATTTTACGCTGTTGGGGGCAGAAAAAAAACCGCTAGGTGAAGTCTTGTGGGTCGACATCTAACGACCAGCGCACTTTGCGCAGTTCGGCGCGCTGCTCTAATTGAGGCAAAACATGACGCAGCACTTGCGCACGAAGCCCACGCTGTTGAAATTGCAGCAATAATTGAAACCGGTGGCGACCTGCTCGGCGTTCCAGTAACGCTGGTAATGGCCCTAACACACTGATGTCAGCAATCTCGTTAAAGTAGCTGGCAATAAATTCCAGTGCCGCGACGGCTGCAGTCGCATGCTGAGCTTCTGCCCGAAACAATGCTTGATAGGAAAATGGCGGCAACTGGGTAAGCTGACGCTCATGCAGCGCCGTCCGCGCA
Source organism: Idiomarina loihiensis (assembly GCF_024584785.1). GTDB lineage: Bacteria > Pseudomonadota > Gammaproteobacteria > Enterobacterales > Alteromonadaceae > Pseudidiomarina > Pseudidiomarina fusca. The sequence goes on along the minus strand of NZ_CP074112.1, from coordinate 2,603,879 downwards.
AAATGCCCGTAGCCATTATTGACCAAGTCTTGCACGAGCTCGTGCTCCGGATGATGGGTTTGCAGCACCACTAAGCCTTGTTTACTAGCCCGCCCGGCCCGACCTGCTACCTGGGTATAGAGTTGGCCTAGGCGTTCGGCTGCACGATAATCGGCACTGTATAAAGCGGCATCAACATCTAGCAAAGCAACCAAGGTTACTTCAGGAAAATGATGTCCTTTGGCTAGCATTTGGGTGCCCACTAAAATCTGATACTTATTAGCGCGCGCATCCTCTAAGTACTTTGCTAAACTGCCCTTATGGCGAGTACTGTCACGATCAATGCGCAGTACTGGATACGCTGGGAACAACTCAGTGAGCGTTTGTTCCAATTGTTCGGTGCCAACGCCGCGGCCCACTAATTGTGTTGAACCACAGTCATGGCATTGCTGCGGTAAGCGTTGCGTGGCCCCGCAATGATGGCAGTGCAGCTGCTTATCCCCTTGATGGACAGTGTAATAGGCGTCACAGCGGCGACATTGCGCCAGCCAACCGCATTCATGACAAAGCAGTGCCGGTGCATAACCGCGCCGATTCAAAAACATTAAGACCTGTTGTCCTGCAGCTAGTTGTTGCTCAATAAGGCTAATCAAAGGCTTGGATAAACCAGCTTTAAGTGGCTGATTCTTCATGTCGATGACGACGTGCTTGGCCGGTTTAGCCAAGCCAGCTCGCTCGGTTAGTTGTAAATAGCCGTAACGCCCCTGTAAGGCATTATTGAGAGTTTCGAACGAGGGAGTCGCTGAACCTAGAATCACCGGCACCTGCTCTAATTGAGCGCGCACCACGGCAAGGTCGCGGGCATGATAACGAAAGCCATCTTGCTGCTTTAGCGAGTTATCATGCTCTTCATCCACGAGGATCATACCTAGGTTGGCGCAGGGCGTGAAAATAGCTGACCGGGTACCAATGATGATGGCAGCACTACCCGCGCGCGCATCTAACCAAGCATCCAAACGCTCACGGTCAGTCAGCGCTGAATGCAACATCACCACAGGGACGTCAAAACGTTGTTGAAAACGCCGTAAGGTTTGTGGTGTTAGGCCAATCTCAGGCACCAGCATCAGCACTTGTTTACCCTCTCGCAACACTTGCGCCATCGCTTGCAGGTACACTTCGGTTTTACCACTGCCGGTAATACCTTCAAGCAGATAGGGGCGTGGCTGCGTTGCTGCAGCAATAGCCGCCACCGCAAGGGCTTGCTCTGGGTTTAACTGTAATGGCTCGGCAGCGATCTTAAAGCCCCACTGGGTATCGGCTGCAGGCACATGGGTTACAGCCTCAACCCAACCTTTGCTTTGTAGGGCTTTGAGGGCACTCGCTGAAAACTCTTCGATGCGAATATCCCGTGCTAACAATGCACGCTGCTGCAGGGTAGCCAACAATCGTTGCTGCTGTGGAGCGCGCTGCAATGGTGCTAACTCTTGTGCGGCTCCAGCGTTAGTCACTTGGTAGAGGGTGGTTGCTTGATAAGAGGCACCTTCACCTTGGCGCAGTAAAGCAGGCAAGGCATGTTGCAATACATCGCCGAGTGGATGCTGATAGTAATCAGCGGCAAAGGTCAGCATCTGCCACAGGTGCTCAGGCCACAAGGATTGCTCGTCAAGCACCTCGAGCACGGCTTTGCGCTGGTAGGGCTGCGGCTGCTCTGCGGCACCAATACAAATTCCGACCATCACGCGCTTACCAAACGGCACCCGTACCCGCGCCCCTCGCGCTGGCAAGGTGCTACAGTCATAGTCGAATAGGCGCAGCAAGGGTACCGGCAGCGCAACTTGAATTACCTGAGTCATAGTTCCAGTTTACCTGAGCGCAGGCCTCGGGTTAAAGCTTTATCGGCTACTTTACTAAGCGCCAAACATCCGTTACAATTCGCGCCCTAATTTTGAGCGATTGGATAATAATCCATCGTATTGTGTATTGATGAATTTGCATGGTGCTCGGCAGCAGATCGGGTGGCGATGCAGCCTAACTGAGGTAACCCCCATGAAAGAAGGTATTCACCCTAATTACAGCGCAATGAAAGTAACTTGTGCATGTGGCCACTCGTTCACCACCAACTCAACCAAAGGCGGCGAGTTGCACTTAGACGTATGTTCAGAGTGTCACCCGTTCTACACTGGTAAGCAACGTATCATGGATACCGGTGGTCGTATTGAGAAGTTCAACAAGCGTTTCAGCGTGTTGGGCGGCAAGAAGTAAGCTGTTTTCAAGCTCTTCTAGCGAGATTTGCAGAAAAGGCGCCGAAAGGCGCCTTTTTTGTTTGAAACACAGGCTTTAGCCATTGTTTTATAAGGATATTGATATGGTGCTAATTTAAGCACCTGCATTTTCTACCTGTTGTATCATCCCGCTGTTTGCCTCGTCACGAATAGTTTAATCTCACCTTATATCGACCCAGCCATCGCTGCTCTTGGTTATTCAATATCGCCCGCTCAACCGCCTAACTGAACTTGTTATGAGGTATGACATGTTGAAAAAATCATTGCATCTAACCCGTCAATTATTCATCATCGTTATATTCTTTATAATCCCTGTTAAATTGGCGATAGCCCAAGGTGCATAACAACCATGACCGACTTTCGTAAACAGGCTTTGGATTATCATGCGTATCCAACGCCAGGTAAAATCAGTATTGAACTCACAAAACCAGCCGCAACCAGTAAAGATTTAGCGCTAGCCTATAGTCCCGGCGTTGCAGAACCTGTGCGTGCTATCGCTGAAAACCCTGATGATGTTTACAAATACACAGCTAAAGGCAACATGGTCGCTGTTATCTCAAATGGTACCGCTATTCTCGGATTAGGTAACTTGGGGCCGATGGCATCTAAGCCCGTAATGGAAGGTAAGGCTCTATTATTCAAGCGTTTTGCTGGGTTAGACTCGATTGATATTGAAGTCACCCACCGTACCACCCAAGACTTTATCAATACCGTTGCCAATATTGCTGACAGTTTTGGTGGGGTAAACCTCGAAGATATCAAGGCTCCAGAATGCTTTGAAATCGAACAAGCCTTAATTGAACGTTGTGATGTGCCAATTTTCCATGATGATCAGCATGGCACCGCTATCGTAACCGCAGCAGGTTTGCTCAATGCGTTAGAAATTCAGGGCAAAGAATTACGTAAAGCACAAATCGTGTGTCTAGGTGCTGGCGCCGCTGCTATTGCCTGTATGGAGTTGCTGATCAAATGCGGCGCGCAACGTGAGCATATCTATATGCTCGATTCAAAAGGCGTGATTCATACGCGCCGTGAAGATTTAAACGAGTACAAAGCCCTGTTCGCCAACAACACCGATAAACGTACGTTAGCTGAAGTGATTACCGAGGCCGACGTCTTTGTTGGGGTATCGGGTCCGAATCTGTTACCGCCCGATGCGTTAAAATTGATGGCCGCTAAGCCTATTGTCTTTGCTTGTTCTAATCCAGATCCTGAAATCAAACCTGAGTTAGCTGTTGCTGTGCGTGATGATCTGATCATGGCAACTGGGCGTTCAGATTATCCAAACCAAGTGAATAACGTACTCTGTTTTCCGTTCATTTTTAGGGGCGCTTTAGATGTGCGTGCGCGAGCTATCAATGACGAGATGAAGCTAGCCGCTGTCGAAGCCATTCGCCAATTAGCCAAAGAGCCTGTGCCAACTGCGGTTCTTGAAGCTGCAGGGGTTGATAAACTTGAGTTTGGGCCAGATTACATCATCCCCAAACCGCTCGACCCGCGGTTACGCACACGGGTTTCTAAAGCCGTTGCAGAAGCCGCCATAGCGTCAGGCGCTGCACGGATTAAACTACCGAAAAATTACATGCAGGAATAATTCAACAAGCAATATATTTATGCTTGTTTAATGAATTTTTATTCACTATACTTACGCCATTGTTAACTGCGTAACGTATGATTGTGGATGAACCAGAGTAAATTAATTCCTTGTGCTGTATTTGGGGCCAGCGGCTATAGCGGTGTTGAACTGGTATGGCTGCTGCATAATCACCCGCAATTTAACGTTGCCTACGGGTTTACCTCTAGCGCACGTCCCGCAGAACCTATCGCTGCTTTGTATCCGCAACTAGCCGGACGCTGTGACCTGATTCTGCAACCTTGGCATCCCAACTTGTTAGGCGCTGTCGCCCAGCAAGTTCGGGTTGCTTTTTTAGCGCTCCCTCATCAAGCCAGTGCCGAACTTGCGCCGTTGTTAATCAGGGCAGGCATGACTGTGTTTGATTTATCTGGCGCTTTTCGGTTACAAGATGCTAAGCAGCATCAAGCGGCCTATGGCTTTAAACAGCCGCACTTAGCGCAGCCAGTTCCTTATGGCTTAGCCGAATGGGTTGACTTACAAGGTGACGAGCCGCTTATCGCCGTGCCTGGCTGCTATCCTACCGCGGCAGCAACTGCACTGATGCCAGTGCGGGCCATGCTCAAGCCAGATAGTGCTCCTATTGTAAATGCTGTTAGTGGCGTTTCAGGTGCAGGACGCGCAGCTCAAGCTCATACCAGCTTCTGTGAAGTTAGCTTGCAAGCCTATGCTATTGGTACTCACCGCCACCAAGCTGAAATGGCCCAAACGTTGGGCTGCGAGCTTCTATTCGTGCCGCATTTAGGCTCGTTCAAACGGGGTATTCTAGCGACTGTGTACGCCCAGTTAGCCGCCGGCGTAAGCGCACATCAAGTGCAGCAAGCCTTCCATCAGGCCTATGCCGACCAGCCTCTAGTACGAATTTGCCAAACCCCACCCAAGCTGGCTCAAGTAGTCGGCACGCCTTATGTGGATGTGCACGTTACTGTGATAGGTAGCCAACTGGTGGTGTCCGTTGCTCTGGATAACTTACAAAAAGGAGCCGCTGCACAAGCTGTACAATTAGCTAATCAATACATTGGCTTACCCACTGAGTGTGGCTTACTGCATGCTGGAGCTGTGATATGAGCGTGCCACTCGTGATCAAATTAGGCGGCCGCGTGGTCACTGATAACGACTGCTTGCAGCAATTGTTCAGCACAGTTACACGGCTTGCGGCACTGCGGCCGTTGGTGCTGGTTCACGGCGGCGGCGACCAAGTACAAAGCTTATTACAACAGCTTGGCCAGAGCAGCCACAAAGTAGATGGGCAACGGATCACGCCTGTCGCCCACATGCCGATTGTGGCGGGAGTCTTAGCCGGTGATATCAATACCCAATTGTGCGCAGTAGCGCAGCAACATCAATTGCTTGCGGTAGGTTTAACCCTAGCCGCTGGCGGCACCGTACAGTGCAGCCAAGACACCAGCCGGGGCGCGGTTGGAATTCCTAGCCCGGGCTCAGCGCAACTGCTAGAAAGTCTGATTGAACAAAATTATTTACCCATTGTGAGCTCCATTGGGGTGAGTGCAGCGGGCGAGCGGCTAAACGTGAATGCCGACCTTGCTGCTGCAGCGATTGCCCAAGTGCTACATGCGGATCTTATTTTACTGACCGACGTGCCTGGCATTCTTGATCAGCACGGTCAACTCATCGATACCATTCACGCCGACCAAGCTCCTGACCTGATTGCCAGTGGTGTCATCAAAGACGGGATGGTGGTGAAACTACAAGCAGCATTGCAAGCTGCACACGCCTCGCGACGAAGCATCGCGGTGGCCGGCTGGCAAGATGCCAACGCGCTCACCCGTTTGGCTAAGGGTGAAGCCGCCGGAACCCGCGTTAGATATTAAGCCGACGCTATCCATCTGATTACTTACTGGAATTTACTATGCATGATTTATTAGCTATGCGCGATTTAAGCAGCGCACAGGTCACTCATTTATTGGAATTGGCGCAGACCATCAAACAGCGTCCGAGCGCTTGGCAGCAAACCCTACAAGGCAAAAGTATTGCGTTGTTGTTTGAAAAGCCGTCATTACGCACCCGCGCCAGCTTTGCCGCAGGTATTCATCGGTTAGGTGGCCACAGCATCTACCTTGATGCTGCGCAATTGATGGGAGTACGCGAGCCGGCCAGTGATGTTGGCGCTAATTTGGCTCTTTGGCACGATGCTATCGTAGCACGGGTTTACGCTCAGGCGACCTTGGTCGAACTTGCCGCCGCATCTGATAAACCCGTGGTGAATGCTCTTAGTGATGAGTGCCATCCCTGTCAGGCATTAGCGGATCTGCTTACCTTAAAGGAGCATGCTGGCGAGCTAGCAGACCTTACTCTAACCTACATTGGCGATGGCAATAACGTCTGCCAAGCATTGATGGCTGGCGCTGCCGCTACCGGGATGAACTTGCAAATTGTAACCCCCGCTGATTATCAACCAAACCCAGCCTTGGTGGCCTTAGCGCAACAGCAGGCACAAACCACGGGCAGCCAGATCAGCTTGCATACCCAGATCACGGAGCTGCAACAAACCGATGCTATTTATACCGATACTTGGTTCTCGATGGGGCAGCAGCGCGATAGTAACGAGGTGATGCATGACTTTGCTAGCTACCAAGTTAATAGCGCGCTGATGAAACAACTAGGAGCGCGCTTCTTTATGCATTGCTTGCCTGCCTATCGCGGTCGTGAGGTTACGGCTGAGGTTATCGATGGGCCACAGAGCTTGGTGCTACACCAAGCGGAAAATCGTTTGTTTGCACAAAACGCCATTCTTGTTGAATTATTTGCTGGAGCTTAATCATGACTGCATCTGTTAAAAAAGTTGTTTTGGCCTACTCTGGTGGTCTTGATACTTCTGCCATTGTGCCTTGGTTAAAAGAGAACTACGACTGTGAAGTGGTAGCGTTTGTGGCCGATGTGGGCCAAGGTGAAGATGAGCTAGAAGGCGTTGAAGCAAAAGCTATCGCTTCTGGCGCCAGCAGCTGTCACATTGTTGATTTAAAAGAGCAGTTTGCTCAAGAGGTTATTTACCCGACGCTGAAAACGGGAGCCTTATACGAAGGCCAATACTTATTAGGCACTGCGCTCGCTCGGCCGATTATTGCTGCTGCACAAGTCGCGGTAGCGCGCCAAGTAGGTGCCGACGCACTGGCTCATGGCTGTACCGGCAAAGGTAATGACCAAGTACGCTTTGAATCCGCTTTTGCCGCTCTTGCTCCTGATCTTACCGTGATTGCGCCTTGGCGCGAGTGGAGCATGCGGTCGCGGCCAGATCTCTTAGCCTATCTTGCTGAGCGCAATATTCCGTGTGCGGCTTCAGCGACTAAAATTTACAGTCGTGATGCTAACTTATGGCACATCTCTACCGAAGGCGGTGAATTAGAAGACCCGTGGAACGAGCCATCAGCGCAAGTATGGACTTGGACTGTCGCCCCAGAGCAAGCGCCGGAGCAACCAGAATATTTACAGTTAAGCTTTACTGCTGGCAGCCTCACTGCGATTAATGAGCAACCGATTGCGGCAGTAGCGGCAATTGAGCAACTCAATAAAATTGCTGGAGCCCACGGTATTGGCCGCTTAGACATGGTAGAAAACCGGTTGGTTGGGATGAAGTCACGCGGCTGTTATGAAACTCCTGCTGGCACGGTTTTATATGCAGCCCTGCAAGGCCTTGAAAGCTTAGTTCTAGATCGTACCACGCAAGATTATCGGATTCGTTTGGGCAACGAGTTTGCGCAACTTATGTACGATGGCCGCTGGTTTACTCCACTCAAAGATGTGATGTTAGCTGCGGCAGAACAAATTGCGAAGCCTTTAACCGGTGATGTGGTGGTCAAACTCTACAAGGGTACCGTGAGCGTCACGCAAAAACGTTCACCCAACAGCTTGTACTCCAATGCTTTTGCTACGTTTGACGAGGATACTGTTTACAACCAAAAACATGCCGAAGGCTTTATTCGTTTGTACAGCTTAGCTAGTCGTATTCGTTGTTTACATCAAACTGCCGCAGCTGAAGCTGCCGACAAGGAGCAACCATGAGTTTATGGGGCGGGCGTTTTAGCCAAGCCAGTGCCGATGAATTCAAGCAGTTTAATGACTCGCTGCGGTTTGATTATGTACTGGCACCATTTGATATCCAGGCTTCTCGGGCGTGGGCTGAGGCCTTATTGAGTGCAGAGCTGATTAGCTCTGCCGAACAACAACAGCTGGACCAAGCCTTGGCGGAATTAGCGCAGGCGGTAACGGTTGATCCTCAGTTGCCCTTGCAAAGCCAGGCTGAAGACATTCATAGCTGGGTGGAAGGCGAGCTGATCAAGCGGATTGGCGATACCGCGAAGAAGCTTCACACCGGCCGTAGCAGAAATGATTTAGTGGCGACTGATTTACGCTTGTTGTGTAAACAGTTTACCCAGCAACTCATTCGCGAAAACTTAGCCGCTGTGCAGGCTTTGCTCGAATTTGCTAAACGCTATCAAACCAGCTTATTACCGGGCTACACCCACTTGCAACGAGCCCAGCCGGTAGTAGCTGGGCACTGGGCGATGGCCTACGTACAGATGCTACAACGCGATGTTAGCCGGCTACGCGATGCCGCCAAGCGGATGGATGTCTGTCCGCTCGGCAGTGGTGCCTTAGCAGGGACAACTGCCGCCATTGATAGGCAGGCATTGGCGCACGAGCTAGGCTTTCGTCAAGCATGCGAAAATAGCTTAGATGGTGTGTCGGACCGAGATTTCGCCCTAGATTTGCTGCATATCGCTAGCACCGGGATGATGCATTTATCGCGTCTGGCCGAAGATGTCATCTTCTATTGTTCTGGCGAAAGTGGCTGCTTTGCCATGAGCGACCGTATCAGCAGCGGCTCATCGTTAATGCCACAGAAGAAGAACCCAGATTTGTTTGAGTTGTTAAGGGGCAAAACAGGGCGAGTTCTGGGCCATTTACAAGCGTTGTTCATCACCTTAAAAGGCTTGCCATTAGCCTACAACAAAGACATGCAAGAAGATAAAGAAGGCCTGTTTGATGCCCTACAGACCTATCAGCATTGTCTGGCCATGCTCGCGTTCGCCTTACCTGAGTTATCGGTGAATCAAGACCATGCCGCCCAGCAAGCTTTGTTGGGCTACAGCAATGCGACTGAATTGGCTGATTACATGGTGGCGCAAGGGATTCCGTTTCGGGATGCTCATCACCTTACCGGTAGCTTAGTGCTCTTGGCTCAGCAAGCTGGCGTAGCACTCGAGCAGCTCGATTTAGCCGCCATGCAACAAGTGTGTCCGCAGTTGCAAGCCGATGTCTATCAGGTTCTTGATAGCCAATACGGTTTGCATAAGCGGCAGGCTCTGGGTGGCACCGGCCCAAGCGCCGTTAAACTAGCTATCAAGCACGCCGAAGACTGGTTACATGCGGCCGAAGCGGCAAGTAAACATGTGCGCCAAGCTCGTTTAGCAGACGCCGACAAGATTTGTGAATTGATCGCCTACTGGGCTGAGCAAGGTGAAAACTTACCTCGTGACAAAGCGGATGTATTGCAAGCGATTCAGAGCTTTGCCGTAGCAGAAATGAATGATGAAGTGGTAGGCTGCGCAGCACTTTACGTCTACACCACTGGCTTGGCCGAAATTCGTAGCTTAGGATTATTTCCACAAGCGCAAGGTAAGGGGCTGGGAGCAGAATTGGTCGCTTGGTTACTCTGGAAGGCACGTGAGCTTGGGATTAAACGGACCATAGTGCTAACCCGTGTACCTGAGTTCTTTGGCAAGTTGAACTTTAAGCTGACGGTGAAAGATGCGTTACCAGAAAAAGTGGTGAAGGACTGCGACATCTGTCCTCGTAAAGAGAACTGTGACGAGACCGCGCTTGAGTATTTATTGAAATAACCAGACTTAACCGCCCCTGCAAGTGACCCGTAGTAGAAGTAGTGCTGCTGCCACGGGTTATTGCTTGGTCGCTGTGCTACAAATTAACCCTCGTTAATCTTCGTCGTCGTACAGATCTTCTACTTCCGGAATAGGTAGGTTACGCCGTTCTAATTCAGCCCGCACTTCGGCAGGAATTTTATGTGGATTATCTTTGCGTAAATCATCATCGGTAGGCAGCGGTTGCCCAGTGAAAGCATGCAAAAAAGCTTCGCACAGTAGCTCACTGTTGGTGGCATGACGTAAGTTCTTGACCTGACGACGAGTTCGCTCATCGGTTAGCACCTTGAGTACCTTGGTAGGAATAGACACCGTAATTTTTTTTACGTGCTCGCTCTTTCTACCGTGTTCCACATACGGGTAAATATACTCACCATCCCATTCCATACCGCACCTATACACCCTGTTCATTGGCTGGGCTGACTGCAACTGCTAATGACAGTCAGCAAACTCAGCAAAATAAAAAGTTAAAAACCTTAAAGCTTGTGGTGAATTGTACTGTGGATATTAAATCAGTCAACTTTATACGTATAGCGGTCTATACTTCTTTATCTGTTCGTTTTAATCTTGCACAGTAAAACTCACGTAAGCACATGCTAAGGTCACCAACTTTATGCATCGCGCGCTTTATTGAATGGGGGCTACCCCCTATAATTATTGTTCATTCATTATCAGCAGACCGCTGCACACAGGAGAACGCACACGCATCATGACGGTTGAGGTTAAAGTTACCCCCGAGCAAATTCAAACCGTGGCCGAGCAAGTTCAGGTTCACAAATTTGGTGGCAGCAGTTTGGCCGATGCCTACTGTTATCGTCGCGTCGCTCGCATTGTTAGCGAATACGCCGGTGCTAGCGATTTGGTCGTAGTGTCTGCTGCGGGCGATACCACCAACCGTATTCTTGCCATTATTGATGCCAAAGCGGATGACCGTGGCGTTGCCGAAGTGCTGCTGAAACAACTCGAAAAATATCAGCAAGGGCTGATCAACGAGTTGCTTAACGGTGACCACCAACAACGCGTACTAGACCTATCGCAACAAGATTTTAAGCGCTGGTACGGGTGGTTAAACGACCAAGAAGTAATTACCCATAAGCCTGAATTGCTGTCCTACGGCGAGTTATGGAGTGCCCGTTTATTAGCAGCCCTATTGCAACAGCAAGGGGTCACCGCCGATTACATTGATGCCCGTACGTTCTTGGTAGCTGAAGATGCGCCCGAGCCACTGATTCAGGTGCCCGTATCTCGTGCTGGCTTGCTCAACCGCATTGCACCTCACCCGGGTACAAGATTTATTGTGACCGGCTTTATTTGTGCCGACCCTAGTGGGCGTTCCTTAATTTTAGGTCGTAACGGCAGTGACTATTCTGCCACCCTCGTTGGTAGCTTAATAGATTCTAAGCAGGTCACTATCTGGAAGGATGTGGCTGGGGTGTACTCAGCGGATCCGCGTAAAGTAGAGCGGGTGGTGAGCCTACCTATTCTAGATTGGCAAGAAGCTGAAGAACTGGCACGGTTAGGTAGCCCGGTGTTACACCCGCGTACCTTCCAGCCGGTTAACCGCGAACGCATGGTGATTGCGGTACGCTCTAGTTTGAAGGTAGAGAATCAGCAAACTCGTATCGGCTTATACGAAGATACCGAAGCTAAAGGCAAGGTGTTAACGTCGCTAGCCGACGTGGTGTTGTTTAGAGTTGATTTAAGCGATGCCCAGCTGATTGATAAATTTGAAAATTTAGAACTGACTCCGCTTATTAGCTGGAACGAAGTAGCACAACATCATGCCTACTATGCCTATCACCAAAACCATCTCGACTTTTTACAGCAGTGGTTACTTGAGGTAGATAAAGCGGATCATGTGGTGCAGATGGAAGGCTACTCGATGATTGCCTTGGTAGGTAATCGGATTCAAGAGACGGCCCAGTACAGCACCTTTAAAACCGAGTTAAGCGCACAGAACCTGCGGCGTTTGGCGTTTTCGCCAGATAACAATGCAGTGATTGCTATTTTGGAGCAAAAGCTGGATAACCGCTTACTCAATCGTATTCACAGCCAATTATTTAACTATCGCCGCAGTCTTGGCGTGTTGGTGGTAGGCCGTGGCAACATTGGTAGCGCTTGGTTAGCGCTTTATCGACGCTTGCGTGAACGTATCAACGAGCAAATGGACGTCCGCATCATCGGGATCCTGAACTCCAAACAAATGTGGTTAGATTACAACGGTCTGGATCTCAATGATTGGGAGCAGCAATTTGATCAATTTGCGCGTCCGTACGAGATGAGTCAGTTGATACCCGAATTACCAAATGCGCCTTATGATGAATTGGTGATGCTGGATTTAACCGATGCTATTGCGGTAGCACAACTGTATCCGAGCTTTTTTGCTAACGGTTTGCACATTATCAGTGCCAATAAGCGCGCGGGTGCGTCAGGCGAATCGCAATACAACGAAATTCGCACCATTCAGCGCGAGTACGAACGTGAATGGTACTACAACACCACCGTCGGTGCTGGCTTACCATTAAATTACGCGCTGAATGATTTGCGTAACTCGGGTGATACCATTCGAAGTATTTCGGGTATCTTCTCAGGTACCATGAGTTGGTTGTTTGAGAACTTTAACGCTGAAGTAAATTTCAGCGATTTGGTGCGCGAAGCCAAAGTTCGAGGCTTGAGCGAACCCGATCCACGCGAAGATTTATCCTGCCAAGATATCATTCGTAAGATGTTGATTTTGGCTCGTGAAATCGGCTTGCGCCTAGACTGGCAAGACATTGATGTCGACAGTCTGTTACCAGAAAGCTTGGCTGATATTTCCTTAGATGAGTTTATGCAGCGCTTACCTGAACTTGATGCTGGCATGCATGACCTTTATCTTGATGCACAAAAAACCGGCAAGGTACCGCGCTTGTTGGCTAGCTTTGCAGTACAAGATGACGACAGCGTGCGGGCTCGTGTAGGCATTGAGTATATTCCGGAAGGCGATATGCTGGCCAACCTCATTCCGGGCGAAAATATTTTTGTGATTTATACCGATTGGTACCACGAGATGCCGCTAGTTATTAGTGGCCCAGGCGCCGGTAAAGAAGTAACCGCCGGTGGTGTGCAATCTGATTTGAATCAACTGTTAAGTCGCTTGATTAGCCAGCGATAAGCTAGCAATGGCCACAAAAAAGCTGGTAGTGCCTATGCCCTACCAGCTTTTTTTGGTCTTATGACGTGAGCTGAGGCTCACTAGAAAATCGAGTCATCTTCAGCAAAGATGTCACGATTAGTCTCGCCCTTGGCATACTCAGTGGGCGCTGTGCCCGGCAAGAAATATTCAAATCTGGAGGTGTAATCATTGGCACGGCTGAGTTTACCTGTCGCCAAATCGATACGCGCCGAGACTAAACCTGGTGGCACAATAAAAGGCTCCACCGGAACATCTTGCACCGCCACTTCCATAAAGTCTATCCACATCGGCAGGGCCGTCTTTGCCCCAGCCTCTGTGCCGCTAATGGGCTGCTCCGCACTACTTAGATTCTCATTCATGGTGGTGCTGCCCAAAGCCCGCTCTAGATTATCAAAGCCTACCCATGCAGCTGTTACCAAACCACTGACGTAGCCTGAGAACCAAGTGTCTTTCACATCGTTGGTGGTACCTGTTTTACCCACGACGTTACGGCCAGCTCTGTTAATCAGGGGCTTAGATTGCTGTACTCGCCAAGCGGTGCCGTTCCAGCCAGTACGATGCTGCCAGCTACCGCCACCCCACACTGCTGATTGCAGCCCTTGCGTAATCAAGAAGGCATTTTGCTCGGTAATCACCTGCGGGGCAGGTAACACCTCACGCTCACCGCTTTCACAAAGCACACAGGCTACTGCTGGGCGGGCCGAATAAAGGATCTCGCCTTGGCTATTTTCAATCCGCTCAATAAAATAAGGATTCACCAGATAGCCCCCGTTCGCAAATACCGCATAACCGCGTGCAACTTCTAACGGCGTCATCGAAGCTGAACCCAACGATAATGATTCGTTACGCGGTAGTTCATCGATGGCAAAACCAAATCGAGTTAGATATTCAACCGTGGTGTCTACTCCTAGCGCACGCAATAAACGTACCGAAACGACGTTCTTCGATTTAGCTAAACCTTGCCGAACTCGAATCGGACCTTCATACACATCCGGTGAATTACGTGGTCGCCAAGCAATACCACTGCCTGGATTCCATTGGTTAATCGGGGCATCATTCACGAGCGTAGCTAAGGTAAAGCCATTTTCTAATGCCGCAGAATAAATAAAGGGCTTGATGTTAGAGCCGGCCTGACGCTTGGCTTGAATTGCTCGGTTATATTGACTCACGCTAAAACTATAACCACCAACGGCAGCAGCAATGCCGCCGTCTTGGGGGCGCAGCGCAATAATAGCAGCGCTCGGCTCAGGAATTTGCGCTAAGCGCCAGCCTTGTTCTGTTTGTCTTACTCGTACTTGCTCGCCGACTTTAAGCACATCCGCCGCTTGTTGCGGTGCAGGCCCTTGCCGATCGGCATGCAGGTAGGGTCTTGCCCATGCTAGGGCGGACCATGCTAGACGACCAAGGCGACCATGACTTAATTGCACCGTGGCTTGTTGCTCAGCCACTTCGATCACTACTGCGGGTTCTGTTAAGCCAATATTTTCTTGGGTTTGTAGATGCTTATTAATAGCTTCTGCGGTCCAGGGCTCGGCGTCGGCTGGCCACAGCACTTGCTCTGGCCCACGATAACCATGGCGCTCATCATAGCCGTGCAAGTTCAGTCGAACAGCCTGCTGAGCCGCACGCTGCTGCTTGGCATTGGCGGTAATATAAACCTTAAAGCCGCTGGTATAAGCCATCTCTTCGCCGTAACGATTAACCATTTCAGCACGCACCATTTCAGCTAAATAAGGCGCATCCATGGTTACTTCAGCACCATGCAGCTTAGTCGCAATGGGCTCAGCTAAGGCTTGCCGATACTGACTATCGGTAATGAAGCCTTCTGCCAGCATCCGGCCTAATACCACCGCCCGTCGCTGTTCAGCGCGCTCAGGGTTACTGATAGGGTTCATGGTCGAAGGCGCTTTCGGGAGACCAGCTATCATAGCCATCTGCGCCAAAGTCAGGTCTTTGACATCTTTACCATAATACACTTGGGCTGCCGCACCCACGCCGTGAGCACGATGGCCAAAGGTGATTTTATTCAAATAAAGCTCAAGAATTTCATCTTTGCTGAGCTCTTTTTCCATCCGTAACGAAATAAAAGCTTCTTTTACTTTACGCGACCAGGTTTGTTCAAAGCTGAGATAAAAGTTACGCGCTAATTGTTGGGTGATGGTCGAGCCACCGCCCTGAATTTCACCTGTGGTGACCAATAAAAAGAAGGCCCGAGCCACACCTATGGGGTCGATGCCAAAATGCTCATAAAAGCGCTGATCTTCAGTTGCCAGAAAAGCTTGTATTAATGGTTTCGGAATTTCGTCTAATTGCAAAGGAATACGGCGTATCTCGCCAAACTGCGCAATCAGCTCACCATCGGCAGAATAGACCTGCATGGGAGTTTGTAATTGCACCTGCTTAAGCTCAGCAACGCTTGGTAAATCATCCTTTAAAAATAAATATAAGCCGGCTACGGTGAGCGCACCTAGCACCACCGTAGTGATCGTTATCCATAAAAACCACTTCAAAATCTTCAAAAAGTCGCCCCTTGTATCCGTGTCATCTGTTGATTCGCGGGTTGCGTATAAGTTCTACATATTATAGAAAGATACCAGAATAAACAGAACGATTATTTAGAATTTGCAAAGTGCTTTGCATGATCATTACATTTGCGCTTAATATGATCATTCGCATAGAACAATTTTAATAACACGTGCGCTATACTATTCCTATTCCAGTTAGGGGAGTTCCATGGGTTTATTTGGCTTTGGTAAGAAACCGGGGCTAGGTATTGATATCTCAGCAGAGGCCGTTCGTGGTGTCGAGATCATGCCTACCGATAACAGCTACAGCATTGAGCATGTGGCCGAGGTGACGCTGGCCAAACAGATCATGGATGGTGATGAGATTGTCGATATAGACAAGCTCGGCAAAATGATTGCCCAGCTACGCAAACGCATGGGCCATGCGCGTGTTGCGGTGGCTGCGATATCCGGTAATCAAGCCATGCAGCGTATTATAGCGATGGATATTGAGCTGGATGACGAAGCTATTGGCGAAAAAATCGAATCAGACCCTGACCTATTATCCGTTGATACGGCCATAGACCATGTTTACGATTACGAAAGTCTAGGAGAACATCCTTCGCTACCTGGGCAGCAACGCGTCATGTTGATGGCGGCTCGAGCCTCAAGTGTGAGTACTCGCAGCCAAGCCATCGAAGCTGGCGGCTATAAAGTAGCGGTCATGGATGTGGATAACCATGCGGTAGCACGCACCTGTAATCATGTGTTACCCCATCTTTATCCAGACGTGGCTGCCAGTAATTTACCATACGTGGTGGTCGACATTGCCGTCTCGGCAATGCAATTGGTCGTAGTGGTTGATGGCGAAGTAGTTAGCAACCGCTTTCAAGCCGGTGGTTTACAGCCCTTACTCAATGCCCTTACCGAAGGCGATTACAACAAACATGGCGAAGTTTTGGCCAAATTACGTAGCGGTGAACATGAGCAATACCCCGATTATATCTTGGATGACATGCTCAATGATTTAGGCAGCCAAGTATCTCGAGGCATCCAAATGTACCAAAGTAACGCGGTTGAACGCGGCTTTGCGGCGCTATTTTTGATTAATACCGGGGCTATGATTCCAGTTCTACAAGATATGATTGCAGCGCAGGTTTCCTTTCCTGTGCATGTACTTAATCCTTTTGAGCATTTCCCCTTGCCCGATAAGTTGAGCCATTTGCATGCACACGGCCCTCGCTTTGTTGAAGCCTTGGGGCTAGCCTTACGGAGTTACGCACCATGGCACATATAAACCTGCTACCGTGGCGCGAAACGGTCAAGCAACGAGCCAAAACTCGATTTGGGATACACGCTGCTTTAGCCTTAGGTAGCGCTGCTCTCATTTTTGCGGTGGCCTACTTTTTAATTAATGATTACAAGAACTATCAACAGCGTCGGAATCAATTTCTGCAATCAGAAATTTTGGTGCTGGATAGTCAAATCGCTGAAATCCGTAATATTAATAAGAAAAAAGATGAAGTCTTGAATAGAATGAAACTAATTCAAGCCTTACACGAAGACCGTAACACAGCGATTACCTTATTTAATGAATTAACTCAGCGCACTCCTGATGGGGTGTATTTGCACTCGGTAGAAAAACGCGAGTTAACCCTAACCATTAACGGCCGTAGTAGCTCGAATAACCGGGTTGCTGAGTTTTTACGAGCGCTGAAAGATTCTCCTACGTTTGCTCAACCCGAGCTACGTAACGTGGTGGCCGCCAGCGCTAACGACCGCAGCATTCCTGATGCTGATGGCTTGGGCTACGATGCTTTTAGCTTAACCATTAATATTGTGCCCACAGCCTTGGCTACCGGTGATACCGGAGGCAAGCCATGAGTGTTAACTTAGATAGCCTTCGTGAACTTGATATCAATGAATTACCATTTTGGCCGCGACCCTTTCGAGTGGCGGTTCTGGTGCT
Organism: Idiomarina loihiensis; assembly: GCF_024584785.1. Classification (GTDB taxonomy): domain Bacteria; phylum Pseudomonadota; class Gammaproteobacteria; order Enterobacterales; family Alteromonadaceae; genus Pseudidiomarina; species Pseudidiomarina fusca. The sequence continues at coordinate 2,586,437 of NZ_CP074112.1, read as the reverse complement.
ACTAGCGGTTATCGTACTAGGTCTTAGCTATCACTTTGTATTAGCTGACGAGTTAAAAGCCTATCAGCGCGAGCAAACCAAAGAGGCACAATTGCGCCAAGACTTCGAGAGCAAATTCAACGAAGCCATTAATTTGCCGCTGTATCGTAAGCAATTAGATACGTTGAATGAAAACTTAGAAGTACTGCTGCAAATGCTGCCCAACAACGATGAAACACCTAAGTTATTGGACGATATCACCTTGATTGGCACTCGCAGTGGGCTTAAATTTGATCGTATTGAGTGGCTACCGCCCCAACCACGCGAGTTTTATACTGCCCTGCCGATGCGGTTTGAGCTCAAAGGTGAGTATCATCAGATTGGTGAGTTTGTTGGGCAAATTGCCAGCCTAGACCGCATCATTAGTGTTAAGAATTTCACCATGCAACTGCAAGACGGCAGCAGTTCCATTCGCTTAATTGTGACCGCTGAGACCTATCAGCAGCAAACCCTGAGGGCAGAACCATGATAAGTCTGCTACCTCGTGGTCTAGGCCTCAGTTTTGTTAGTGTCGCTTGTGCCCTGCTGATTGGGTGTGCCCCAGTGAGTTTGAGTGATTTAGAGCAATTCAAGCAGGGCGTGCAACAGCGTGCCCAGCCCGGCATTAGTCCTGCCCCAGAGCTACCAGAGTTAGCGCGCATGGGCTATTTGGGCCAATCCGCCCGCAATCCTTTTCAACCGACGCCGGTGCAAGCGCAGGCAATTCAAAGCGGCGCCGGCAGTTGCCCACAACCTAATCTAAATCGGGCAAAGGGTGCGCTGGAGGCGGTTGCGCTAGACCAATTAACCTTTACCGGCACCTTACGTACCGGCGCTAGTGGGCTTACGGCGCTGGTGGTTTCAAACGAAGGCCGGCTGTATCGAGTAACCCAAGGCCAGTACCTTGGTTTAAATATGGGTGAGGTATTAACCATCTCACCTCAAGCAATTGCAATTCGCGAGTGGATAGCTACCGGCGACGGCTGTTGGCAGCGACGCGATGTTTCGTTAACCTTGCTGAATTCGCAAAGGAATTAAAAAAACATGAAGCACTTAATTCGCACGGTCTGTTATTTGGCGCTATTACTACCCGCCACTCTTTATGCTAACGACCTGATCCGCGTTGAAAAAATCGGCTTAGGCCCGGAGCGGTTCAACTTGGAGGCGCATTTTAGCGAACGCGTAGATGCCCCTGTGGTGCGACGTCATAGCAATCCGTTAGTGCATGAATTCTTATTGCGTGGCACCTCAGCAGCCGCTCTTGCTGGGCTGTTGAACGTAGGTGAGCACCCACTATTAGATCAGGTTGAAGTAGAGCAGCAACGCGACGATGTGTTGTTGCGGGTTAGCACCACCAAGCCGCTGGAACACCTGATGAGTCGCATGGGCGAAGTGATGGTCTTAGTCTTTGTGGCGAGTAAGAAAGCCCCTGATGCTGTCGCTGCAACGACTCCTGCTCAGCCGGCCCCACGCTCAGCCCCAGCAGAGCCAGCTCCGTCACCACAGCCGCCAGCTCGCGACCCTGAGTTACGTACCGCCAGTGCCGCCTATATCGCTACGCAAAACGCTAGCAATAGCACAGTCACCTCCATCAATTACTTTGGTTTAAGTGGTGCTACTGGCCAGCTCAGCATCGCTTTTAAGGGCGCTGAAATTGAACACGAGCTCGATGCTAGCAAGCAGCAGCTTGAGCTTACCCTGTTTAATACTAAGTTACCTGACGACCTATTATACGTGCTTGATGTTAGTAAGTTTGATACCCCCATAGGCTACGTTGAAACCTTTCAAGAAGGCCGTCATGCGCGCTTAAAAATTGCCGGCAAGAGCGATTTTAGACATCAACTGGAGCAGTTGGATGGTTATCTGCGCCTCACCTTTGCCGAGCGCACCGAGCCTAAGCAAGCAGCGCTAGATAAAAATCAAAAACCCATTTCGTTAAACTTTCAAGACGTGCCGGTACGCCAGCTCTTACAAATTTTGGCAGAAGAAAACCAGCTCAACTTGGTGGCGAGCGAGTCTGTCACCGGTAATATCACCCTGCGTTTAGACAATGTTCCTTGGGAGCGAGCGTTAGAAACGATTCTGCGCGTTAAAGGCTTAGATAAACGCATTGATGGCAATATTCTGATTGTGGCACCAGCCGTTGAGTTAGCGCAGCGAGAAGAGCAGCAGTTAGAAGCCAATCAACGGATGGCCGAACTAGCGCCATTAACCAGCTCCTATATTCAGGTTAATTACGCTAAAGCTGCAGAGATCGCGGCTATTTTGCGCACCGATAGTTCTGATTTACTGTCCTCGCGAGGAGCGGTGACAGTCGATGAGCGTACCAACACGCTCTTGGTGCGCGATACCCAGCAGCAGATCGACAGCGTTAAAGCCATGGTTGAGGTCTTAGACATTCCAGTAAAACAAGTGATTATCGAAAGCCGCATGGTGACTGTACGCGACAACATTAGCGATGAACTGGGGATCCGCTGGGGTATTACTGAGCCTAGTGTGGATACTAGTTTGCCACTACCCTGGGGCTCAGGCACCTCTATTACTGGTGATTTTAATGTCAACCTGCCGGTAAGTAGCCCCGCTGCAACCATAGGTTTTCAAGTCGCTAAATTAGCCGACGGCCGGTTACTTGATCTGGAGCTTTCTGCGTTAGAACGAGAGAACAAAGGTGAGATTATTGCGAGTCCTCGCATTACTACCGCAAACCAAAAAGCCGCTTACATTGAGCAAGGTACTGAAATTCCATACGTAGAAAGTGCCTCTTCTGGGGCAACGTCGGTGCAATTTAAGAAGGCCGTGCTGGGGCTGCGAGTAACCCCACAAATCACCCCTGATAATCGCGTGATTCTTGATTTGGTGATCACCCAAAATACCCGTGGCGAAACCGTAACCACCCCTACTGGGCCTGCGGTTTCAATCGATACCCAAGAAATTGGCACTCAAGTTCTAGTAGAGAATGGCGAAACCATTGTGCTTGGTGGTATTTACCAACAGCAAATTCTTAATGATATTTCCAAAGTACCCTTGCTTGGTGACATCCCTTACGTTGGGGTATTGTTTAGAACGGAAAACCAAGTGAACGAAAAGCGTGAATTATTAATTTTTGTCACGCCACGAATTGTGACCAATAATCCGTAAACCTTGCTTAAATGGCTGTGACTTGCGATAATCGCGCATCTTTTTGGTTGGGTAAAGGAAGGTCTTGAGACACTCCGGATTCCGTGAGTCACAGCTAGTTAAACAAGTGAAGTAAAGCATCTAATGGCTGAAAAACGTAATATTTTCTTAGTGGGCCCTATGGGGGCTGGTAAAAGTACCATCGGGCGACAATTAGCACGCCAACTCCATCTTGAATTTTTCGATTCTGATACTGAAATTGAGCGCCGTACCGGTGCTGATATTGCGTGGGTGTTTGAATTAGAAGGCGAAGACGGATTTCGTGCGCGTGAAGAAAAAGTCATTGAAGAGCTCACCGAAAACACTGGCATTGTGTTAGCTACTGGTGGCGGATCGATTCTAAGCAAAGAGAGCCGTAATCGCCTTTCTGCGCGAGGCGTGGTGGTCTATTTACAAACCACCATCGATAAGCAGTTAGCAAGAACCCAACGTGATAAACGACGCCCTCTGATTGCGGATGCAGAAAATCCTCGCGAAGTACTAGAAAACTTGGCTGAAATCCGTAATCCTTTATACGAAGAGATTGCTGATGTTATTGTTCGTACAGACGAACAAAATGCAAAGACAGTGATTGACCAAATTATCGAACACATCAACGTATAAATTCGGAGACGCTCATGCAGACACCCATACAACAAATCACCGTTGGTCTGGGTGAGCGTAGTTATCCGATCGAGATTGGACCCGGCCTGTTGCAACGCAGTCCGCTGTTTCCAAATCTTCCTCAGCAGATTTTAATCATTACCAACACCCTGGTAGCACCGCTCTATTTAGCCCAAGTAAAACAGTCGCTGGCGGCACATCAGGTGGTGGTGCATGAAATTGGTGATGGCGAAGCCGAAAAAAGCTTACCTAACTATCAAGCCATCATGGATACCCTAATTAGCCATAATTTTGCGCGTGACTGTGCCATTATTGCCTTAGGTGGCGGTGTGGTTGGCGATTTGGCCGGCTTTGTTGCAGCAACCTATCAGCGGGGCGTGACCTTCTATCAAATTCCAACCACCCTGCTGGCGCAAGTGGATTCGTCGGTAGGAGGTAAAACGGCTATTAATCATCAGCTTGGTAAAAACCTCATTGGCGCCTTTCACCAGCCCCATGGGGTGTTAATCGATACCGACTGCCTGCAGACACTCAGTGCTCGTGATTACACTTGTGGCCTTGCTGAAGTAGTTAAGTACGGCATTATCGCCGATGCTGATTTTTTCACGTGGCTGGAGCAGCAAGCCGGCGCTCTATGCGCACGGGATACCAGCGCAATAACTCAAGCAATCAAGGTAAGTTGCAGTATTAAAGCCGCCATTGTCGCAGCGGATGAAACTGAACAGCATCAGCGCGCCTTACTCAATTTAGGGCATACGTTTGGGCACGCCATCGAAGCAGCCGATTATCAACATTGGCGCCACGGTGAGGCGGTCGCCGCAGGAATGGTGATTGCGGCCACCTTGATGGAACAAACCGGCCAACTAGCCAGCACAGATCTGCATCGAATTCGGCAACTCTTGCAGCAACTGGGGTTACCGGTTGAAGCTCCTCAACTAACGTTGCAGCAATGGCAAGATTACATGCAACGCGATAAAAAAGTAAAAGCAGGAGTGATTCGATTTATTCTCCCTACCGCCATTGGCCAAGCTCAAATAATTGGCTTAAGTGATTGGCAAGTGATTGCGACAGCAATCAACGCTTGTAGCAGTTCACAGCCCTTCAGCAAACTGATGTTAGGATCGGCTGATGCTTAAGAAACGTGCGTTTTTGAAATGGGCTGGGGGCAAATATGGTCTTATTGAACCTATTACAGCGCTCCTGCCTGAGGGCAACAAGTTAATTGAGCCTTTCGTCGGCGCCGGTTCGGTGTTCCTGAACACTAATTACGACAGATATATTCTTAACGATGTTAACCCAGATTTAATCAACCTGTTTAAGATCGTCAAACGCCGGCCGCGACGTTTTATTGATGATGCTGCGCGCTTGTTTACTCTGAGAAATAATACCGCTGATGCCTATTACTCACTACGAGAGCAATTCAATCAATGTAGCGACTTATATCAGCGTGCGCTGTTATTCTTGTATCTGAATCGCCATGGCTACAATGGTTTGTGCCGTTACAACTTATCAGGGCACTTCAATGTGCCGTTTGGACGTTACAGCCGGCCTTATTTCCCACAAGCAGAATTAGAATTTTTTGCAGAAAAAGCCCAGCAAGCCGTCTTTACCTGTATGAGTTTTGAGCAGGTGTTTCGTCGTGCCCGTAAAGGCGATGTGGTGTATTGCGATCCTCCTTATGCACCGCTCAGCACTACCGCTAACTTCACCAGTTATGCTAGCGGTGGCTTTAACCTCGAGCACCAGCATGAGTTAGCTCGTCGGGCTGCTCATACCGCACATAAACGCGGCATCCCGGTGCTGATCAGTAATCACGATACGGAACTAACACGATTGCTGTACCAAGATGCGGATATTCAAAGCTTACAAGTAGCACGCTTTATTAGCCCCAAAGGCGATAGTCGTGGCAAGGTTGCAGAGATTCTGGCGCTCTACACTCAACCTGAGCGCGCCAATGTCATTCCTTTAACTCGGCGAGTGAGAAGCAGATAACGATGAACTGGCAGCTAAAATCCTTTCCTCAGCTCAGCACCAGTGAGCTGTATACCATCTTGAAAGTGCGCCAAGAGGTGTTTGTGGTTGAACAAACCTGTCCCTACTTAGACGCTGATGGGAAAGACCCGCAGGCTCTGCATTTGGTCGCATGGGATGCGTCCTCGGCGCAAGCTGAGCTGTGCGCCTACGCTCGTATTTTTATTGGTGATGCGCACACGCCATCACGCATTGGACGACTATTAACAACTAACCATGCTCGTGGCCGTGGGTTGGGTCGTGAGTTGATGCAGCGTGCAATCACGATTTGCCAACAACATGCTAAGACTCAGCCTATTCAAATCGGTGCGCAAGTATATCTACGCGACTTTTATCAAAGCTTAGGCTTTATTGAGACCAGTGCCGAATATCTTGAGGATGACATCCCTCATGTGGATATGGAGCGCGCCGTATGAATGCTGCCGAGGTACCCATTCTGGTGCTGACTGGGGCAGATCATGACTATGCACAAAGGTTAGCCCAACGCTGCCAACTGCAAGTGCTTAGCGCTACGAACGCTAATTTAGACCAGTATGAATTTGTGCTTGAACTTACCCCTACCCAGCTACAACTTCGCTGGCTTGCTGCGCCTAAGATGTTGCCGCTGGTGGTTGATTTTAGTCAGGGTAAAGCAGCCTTTCGGGCGGCCAAGGCGAGCCTTAAAGATGAAGCGATCGGCCGCGCCTGTGGCCTGGCTAAATATAAATCAGCAACTATCCTAGATGGTACTGCTGGCTTAGGTCGCGATGCCTTGGTGCTTGCTCAGCTGGGGGCTACTGTCTTACTGCGCGAACGCAACCCAGTGGTAGCAGCCTTACTGTTGGACGGATTACAGCGGCTGCAGCACAGCGATGCTAACTTGGCCGCACGGTTACAATGGTATGACGACAGTTATCAAGGGTCTATCGAGGTGGTTTATTTAGACCCCATGTACCCGAAAAGCGATCGAAAACAACGCGCAGCCGTAAAAAAGGACATGCAAATGTTTCAGCAGTTAGTTGGGGCCGACCATGATGCCGACCAGCTGCTAGCAGATGCGCGCGCCAAGGCGCAGTATCGGGTGGTCGTTAAGCGTCCACAGCACGCTGATTTTCTGGATCAACAACCACCTCAGAGCCAAGTAATAAGCAAAAAACATCGATTCGATATTTACTTAACGGAGCAATCTCATGATTCAAGTCAATGACCGTATTCCCGCTGGTACCTTAACCGCTTTAGGTGATGTTGGCCTTCAGCAGTTTAATCCAGCAGAAATGTTTGCCCAAGGCCGTCATATCCTCTTTGCAGTACCTGGCGCCTTTACTCCTACCTGTTCAGAGAAACACCTGCCAGGTTTTGTTGAGCATGCTGCTGCACTGCAACAAGCAGGGGTGCAGACTATTACCTGCGTGGCCGTAAACGATGCTTTTGTGATGCGCGCTTGGGGTAAGGCCCTCAATGTGAATGACAAAGTGCAATTGTTAGCTGATGGTGATGGTTCTTACCATCAACAACTAGGGCTGACTAAAGCAACAGGCTCGTTTGGCGGCTTGCGCGCGGAACGCTACGCTATGGTGATTGAAGATGGTGTTGTCACCCACCTCTTTGTGGAAGATGAAAAAACCTTTGGTGTAAGCAGTGCTGAGCACGTGCTAGCAGCTTTAACAGGCGAGTAACCCTAGTCCATGAGTGAAGCAGTTCAGCATTATGACGTGATTATCATTGGGGCGGGTGCCGCCGGTTTACACTGTGCTGCACACGCAGCAGCCCGAGGCAAAAGCGTGATAGTGCTGGACCATGCTAAACAAGCTGGTAAAAAGATTCTCATTTCTGGTGGTGGACGTTGCAACTTCACCAACATGTTTGCGAGTGCTGAAAACTACCTCTCGGATAACCCTCATTTTTGTAAATCTGCATTAAAGCAATACACCCCATGGGACTTTATTGCTCTGGTTGAGCGCCATGGTATCGCTTATCATGAAAAAACCTTAGGCCAGTTGTTCTGTGATGTAAGCGCCAAAGACATTGTCTCTATGCTGCTCAAAGAATGTAAGCAGTATGGCGCCAAAGTACAATTACGCACCGACATAACTGCAGTTGAATACCACCAGCAGAAGTATGAGTTAACCACCTCACAAGGCCAGTTAACTAGTACTGCTCTGGTTGTTGCCTGCGGCGGCTTATCTATGCCAAAACTTGGTGCAACGCCTTTCGGTTACCAACTAGCCGAGCAATTCGGGCATACCATATTGCCCGTACGCGCTGGCTTAGTACCTTTTACTCTGCATGACACCGATAAACAACAGTATGCGGAGCTTTCTGGGTTAGCGGTTGATGTGATTGCTAGTACGGCAGCCGATGCTAGAACGAGCGCCAGCTTCACTGAAGCTATGCTGTTTACCCATCGTGGTTTATCTGGTCCGGCAATGCTGCAGCTATCCAGCTACTGGCAAGCTGGTGAAGTTATCGATATTAATCTACTGCCTAGATTTGAGTTGTTGCAGCAGTTACAGCAACTGCGTCAACAACGCCCAAAGTTGGGACTACGCAGCGCTTTGCAAGAATGGCTGCCCAAACGCTTGGTACAAGTGCTAGCTCAGAGCCAAGGGTGGCCTGACAAGAACATCGCTGATTGCAATAATCAGCTGCTACAAAAAGTCGCCGAGGACATTCAAGCTTGGCGTCTTAAGCCCAACGGCACCGAAGGCTACCGCACCGCCGAAGTGACCCTCGGCGGTGTTGATACTAAAGAAATCAGCTCTAAGACGATGCAAAGTACCATCCAGCCTCAGTTGTATTTTATTGGTGAAGTGATGGATGTTACTGGCTGGCTTGGTGGCTATAATTTTCAGTGGGCGTGGAGCAGTGCCTACGCCTGCTCTCAGCACCTCTAAATGTAAACTGACAATCAAGTTTGTACACTAACATACAAAATAACAATAAAGTGTGTACACTATTTTGTATTATCATTCATTATCCAGTGATAGTGCTCTCTTTCACTCTCCTTTTTATCCAGCACCTCGTGAATCTCTACACGGCTACTTTCTAAGGTTGCAGATTCTTTACGGTATTGATGATACTGAAAATGTAGTTAGCTCGAAAAGAAATTCTTGGAATCCAGTCATAACAGTTCCTCATTTATCGGCTGAACATATGAATCGAGTCCCACCGACCCGCTTATTCCGGATGATCAAGGAATCGCTTCGTACCAATCGCTTTTCTATTAACCTAGAAAAAGTGGACGAAATTTACAGATCACTTAAATTAATTCGAAAAGCATATCTACGAACCACTTACATACCGATCAAATTCTGTAAAAAATGCTTGGAAGAACAATTGGTTAATTTCGGGTTTGGATACTTTGAAGAAAGCTGGCCGTTTCTGACTGAGTGCGTCACCCATAAATGCACACTCAAGGTATTCCTTCCTAAGGCTAGAAATAAAACCTTTCGAGCTTTGAAAGATTTACTTGCTGCTCGGCCAGTTGGTGAAGAGTTCATCGTTCATTCTGATAATAATAAGGTTTTTGAACATAAATTCCCGTCCAATTATTTGTTTGCCCCGTGTGCTAGCCTTATAGCTGAGAAGCTATTGTGGGATCTGCAAGTTTTTCCATCTGGTTACACCGAAGTCATTGATTACAAAAAGCTAGCGAGATGCTCCATTAAACTATTGCGTCGACTCAACTATGAATATGAAGTTCTACCTAGGTGGAATCGGCTAATTATGAGTCTCGAGCATGAGCAGTTTGACAGACTAAAAACCCACCTCTTTGCAGAGTTAGAACCGCTCAAGAAGCTTAGTACGAGTGGGAATGAGAGCTCCTCAAAATCTGATTGCTATAAAAGCAAATCCTTAAACTGTGACAAATGCGCTATACGTTGCCCTGCTTCCTACCGAGTAGGCTCAGTCTTGAAGGAATCCAGTGAGCATTCAAAGTTTAAATCCGATTTTACCGGGTGTGACTTCATACTAATCAATCTCTTAGTCGATATAGAGGATGCTAACAAAAAGATAATCTCGGAAGCTAAAAGTCAACTAAAGTGCGACAGGTCAGCTACCCTCGGAACTGGCGCTTATCATCACATGAGAGATTTAGCGGAGGACATGCAATTGTATTGCAGCTCAAAAAGTGCAGCGAGCAACTATACTGATAATGAGGAACGGAGATACGAAGATGAGCCGACAGCGAAAATTAGAAACTCTTGATGACTTCAGGCGTGCTTTAAAAAACAAGTATGGCCTAGGTCGCGAGCATGATTATAAGCCTTGGGTGCGAGTTCAGGATGTGCCATCGGTAGGTAATAGTGCAAAAATTTTGGGGCTTAAATCTAAACGCGACCATCATATGCTCTCGGAGCACGAAAGTTGCTTTTTCTACATTGCTGAATTTTGTGATCAAGTTATCGATATTCGGGAACAATTCCCTCTCCTACCAATAGACTTAAGTGTTCGTATATCGAAGACCCTTGGACTTAAACATCCGGTTATACCTAGGACGAAGTCGCTCTCAGTAATGACTACTGACTTTCTCCTTACTTGCTCTGACGGCGAAAAAGTATGGTATGAAGCTGTTAGCGCCAAACCATCGAATCAATTAAGTAACTTAAGAAGTGCTGAAAAATTAGAAATCGAACGCACTTGGTGGCAATTGCTTGGCGTTCCCTTTCATATTTTCACGAAGACAGCGGAAAACCAAATCATATCGCAAAACATTCAATGGATTACGGCACCTTTGCGGCGAAACAATAGAGTTGATATTGGTATCGCAGAGTTGACATTATCAGAAATTAAGACTGGGACATTTCTCATAAGTGAGCTTTGAATCGCCACTAGTTCACTAGACACTCAGTAGCCTCGTTTTTAAATCGTTTTTCATACTCTACTGGTGAAAGCTGATCGTTAAAACCATGTCGGCGTTTCACGTTGTAAAACATTTCGATGTAATCAAAAATATCGCGACGTGCATCATCTCGATTTGAATACACCCTTCGTTTAATACGCTCACGCTTTAGAAGTTGGAAAAAGCTTTCAGCAACCGCATTGTCGTGACAGTTTCCGCGACGGCTCATGCTTCCTTCTAAATTATGGCTTTTAAGGAATGTACTCCAGTCGTGACTCGTGCACTGACTTCCTTGATCCGAGTGAACGGTAACGGTTTGTTGGGGATTTCTCCGCCATACCGCCATGAGTAGCGCATCAAGCACCAACTCTTTGGTCATTCGCTGTTGCATCGACCAGCCAACCACGCGACGTGAGAATAGGTCGACTACTACCGCGAGATAAAGCCAGCCTTCGTGAGTTTTGATATACGTGACATCAGTCACCCAAGCTTGGTCTGGTTTATCCGTGCTGAACTGACGATTAAGTCTGTTCGGCGAGACGACATGAACACTACCGCCGCGATGACGTGGTTTATTGTAACCGACCTGAGCCTTAATTTTGCTAAGCTTCATCAGTCGATGAACGCGATTGACGCCAATGTTTTCGCCGTACTCACGCATATCGCTGTATATTTTTCGATAGCCATATACACCACCTGATTCGAGCCAGAATTGCTTGATCAGGCCAGCCTGACGCGTATCACGCTTCTGGCGCTTTGAGCGGGGATTTTTGAGCCACGCATAAAACCCACTAGGGTTCACTTCCAGAAGTCGGCACAGCTTTCGTACTGGCCAGCAGTCCTTGTGCTCTTTGATAAAGGCGTACCTTAGTCGGACTGCTTCGCGAAGTACGCGCGGCTTTTTTTAAAATGTCACGCTCTTCTGTGACGCGTTGGAGCTCTTTGCGTAGTCGCTTCAGCTCGGCCTGTTCCTCATTACGGCTCTTGTTTGCCTCGGCATCCGGGCCAAATTTCTTAACCCAGGCATAAAGGCTGTGAGTTGAAACATCGAGCCGCTTGGAAACATCAGCTACCGAGTGACCTCGGTCGGTGATCTGGCGGACTGCTTCGATTTTAAATTCGTCGGGGTATCGTTTGTTGGTCATAAGCACCTCTTGTATGCCATTATCTATGGCTACGAGGTGTCTAGCAAATCAGTGGCGATTCACTGCCGTTGACAGTTCATTTAAGCTTTTGTGACATTCATAACTCGTTTGAATAAAAATTTTACTCACAGTGTGAGATAAGTATTAAATCAGCGAATCACTGTCGCAAGTAACACGAACCAGAGCCGATCAACGATGAATGACAGAGCAGAGCCAATGATCCAAAACACGGAAGCGTTTGAGCAATTACTCGAGTCACATCGCGGTATTTTGTTCAAAGTCGCCAATACATACTGCTGGCAGCCGGATGACCGAGCTGATCTGCTGCAGGAAATGGCGACTCAGTTATGGCGCGCATGGCCTGACTTTGACCCGACTCGCACTTTTTCGACCTGGATGTATCGCATTGCATTAAATGTCGCCATTAGCTATTTGCGCAACCAGTCGCCGCATCGACGGAACCTGGTGTCAATGAGCGAAGAGCATCACCTGGTTGCAGATCCGCAAACGGCTGAGCAAACATCTGAGATGACCCATCACCGCCTGCTATTACATAACTTTATTGAGCGCCAGACAGCTTTGGACAAAGCCTTACTGTTGCTCTATCTGGAAGAGCATTCGCAGCGGGAAATTGCTGACATTCTGGGTATTACGGAAAGCAATGTTTCGACCAAGATTGGTCGGCTGAAACAGCGCTTACACGATGAGCTGTGAACATGCACTTAAGCGGCAAATGAAGTAACAAAGTAAGTAACAAATTAAGCAAAGGACATCACCATGGAAACTCATGAACTAAAAGCGGCCTGGCAAGCTATCGATAAGCGCTTCGAGCGAGAAAATCGCTTAACCTGGCAGTTATTGCGCGACCAACGGCTCGACAAGGTACGCAGCAGTTTGTGGCCTTTGATTATGGGCCAATGCCTGCAGATGCTATTTGGGATAGTTTTTATTCTGCTGGCCGTTCTGTTGTGGAACACCTCGGCAAAGCCTGTTGCGACTATGATTGCCGGCATTGTGGTGCATGCTTATGGTGTCATCGTGATCATTACCGCCGGGGTGGTGTTGGGCAAACTCCGGTCAGTCGATTACGCGGCTCCCGTACTCGCCATTCAAAAGCAATTGGCGCAGGTGCGTCGTTACTACGTGATAAGCGGCATGATCGCCGGTCTGCCCTGGTGGTTTATGTGGGTACCCGTGCTGATGGTGCTGATAGGTCTCACGGGCGTTGATTTGTATGCCCATACGCCCTGGACAGTCTGGTCAGGTATAGCAGTGGGCGCCATCGGGTTGCTTAGCACGGCGTTGTTTCACCGCTGGTCACGCAGCAGCAAACGGCCAAAACTAGCTCGCTATATGGAAGATTCCGTCACCGGTTCCAGTTTGCGCAAAGCACAGTTGCAACTAAGCGAGTTGCAACGCTTTGAAGAGGATTAAAAAAGCCGCTGGAGCAAACAATGCTCCGGCGGCTTCGATGAACCAAACCGTGGTTACTTAATATCAAACCGGTCAGCGTTCATCATCTTCGCCCAGACCTTGGCAAAGTCTTTCACAAACTTCTCTTTGCTATCATCCTGAGCATACACTTCAGCGTAGGCGCGCAAGATAGAGTTTGAACCAAAGACCAAGTCAACGCGGGTTGCGGTGAAGCGGACGTTACCGGTGTTACGCTCGACAATTTCATACGAGTTCTTGCCGGTTGGTTTCCACTGGTAGCCCATGTCGACTAAGTGCACGAAGAAGTCATTCGACAGCGTGCCCACACGGTCGGTGAAGACCCCATGTTTGCTGCCACCATAGTTCACACCCAGAGTCCGCATACCACCTAAGAGCACGGTCATTTCTGCTGCTGTTAAGCCCATCAACTGTGCTTTATCCAGCATCAACTCTTCCGGCTTCGACTTAAAGTCATGCTTTAAGTAGTTACGGAACGCATCATGCACAGGCTCTAGTGGTTCAAAGCCCTCGATGTCGGTTTGCTCGGCAGTTGCATCACCCCGACCCGGAGTGAAGGGCAGAGTAATTTGCACGCCACCGTCTTTCGCGGCTTTTTCAACCGCAGCGGTGCCACCAAGGACAATTAAGTCCGCTAAGCTTATTTTTTTCGCTAAACCGCTTTGAATACCTTCCAGTACGTTAAGTACTTTCTGTAAGCGGGCTGGCTCGTTGCCTTCCCAGTCTTTCTGTGGGGCTAAACGAATTCGTCCACCGTTGGCACCACCGCGATTATCTGAACCACGGAAAGTACGTGCGCTGTCCCATGCCGTTGCAATCAGTTCCGCTACCGTTAAATTGGTTGCCAGAATCTTGGCTTTCAATTCACTGATTTCACCGTCAGACAGCGTGTAATCAACCGTTGGAATAGGATCCTGCCAGAGTAAATCTTCGCTCGGCACGTCCGGGCCCAAATAACGGCTTTTCGGACCTAAATCGCGGTGCGTTAGTTTAAACCAGGCACGAGCGAACACGTCGGCGAAGTATTCCGGGTTGTTATAGAACGACGCTCTAATCAAGCCTTATTTTTAAAGGCCTAGAGAGCAGAGAACTGAAAGAAACTGGTTGTTTTGTCACAGTCGTATATTTGACGCCTAAGTTATCCCTGACCCTCCCCCAAAGAATAGAGCAAAGGCATCCACAAAACTTCCATTAAATGACCCATCAATCTCATCTTGGAGCATTCGCGAGGATATATAACCGAAGAACGCCCTCTGAACCAGCAGCGTGATGCGGCGACCGAGCTAGTTCAATTTATTTAGTACAGAAGTTAGATAGTTAGTTTAAGTAATCTAATGGGGTATCTCCATTATCATCTATTTCGCTTTATTATCATTTATTTTGCAATCTCACATCTGCATATCAAGAGTCTGACGTCCCACCAATAAGTAGGTTTAACCTAAGCTTTCGAAATAATGTTCGCCTTTTGGGGTGTGGCTTGAGGGACGACGGCAATTCCGAGTATCGGCATCTCGCTCAAGACGAGTCGGATGAATGGAGACAATTAACCAGCTTGGTTATTTTAGGGTTCGTATCATCAGTTGAAAGTTATTGCCGAGCAATAATTCGTAGATTGCTTCTAGTGGACAATCTATCTAGACGCAGCAGTTACGGACGCCCGCTTTCATATGGCGCCGCAGTTTTCCATTCACAAGAACTCCTTCCTGAAGCGCTTCTAGAAAGCGTTTCTTTTCACAACCCGAAAAACATTAAAGATGCGTTTAAGGAATTTTTAGGAATTCAAATCGCTCTCCAAAAAGACTCTGAGATTAATGAAGCACTCGCTGATTACAATATTGTTGGTCATTTACGGCATTGTGTTGTACATAGAGCCGGTCTGCTAGGGTCTAAGAATGCTATAGAGCTTGGCTTAGATGAGCACAACACTTTTCTAGAGAAGCCTATCGATGTTAATTTTGCAGCAATCCAGGAAATAGGCTCTGTGTGCGAGAATTTGGTCAAGCTCCTAAATGATCGACTGTTTTCCTATGTGTTAAAGAGAACTACCACGGAAATAAACTGGACTGGAGATTTACGAAAAGACAAAAAATACTTTGTCACATACTTTGATTTGTTTTGCCCAACCGAGTTCAATACCGCTGATTTTCGAAAAAAATGTCATAAAGACTTTATTGATAGCGTGACCTGACAATCACGAAAACACCATAAATTTCAATGTGATTGTAGATTTTCGTAAAATTAGCCCCGCAATTAGTGTACAAACTTTATTGTTAGTTCACATCTAAAATCACGAGCGTTTTAATCCAGCATCTCTTGCACTAAGGCTTGTAATTGGTCGTATTCCACAAAGCCAGGAATCACTGCGCTGCCCACCACAATGGTTGGGGTGCCGCGATAGCCAAAATCGCTAAAAGCTTTGTAGTTTTCCATCAAGTTACGACGAGCAACTTGGGGATTATTGAGTTGTCCGCGTGTTCCTGTTAAGCGGGCCACATGCTCTATCGATTGAGCTGTGTGTAAGCCGTTTTTAGCGTAAAGCAGCTTGGCTACTTCAGGGTATTGCTCAGGTTGATGCTGCCACACATTCATGGCGAACTCAGAGGGGTTAACGTTACTACCCTCTGTTTGTTGCTGGCGTAACGGCACCACAATATTAATCACCTTAACCCCATCAAACTCTTCCACTAACCGCTGTAAATGAGGCTCGATGCGTTTGCAATAAGGGCAATCGTAATCGGTATAAACCAGCACGGTCAGTTTGGGATCGGCTGCGCCATACCAAGGTTGCACCTTGTCGTTGTCGTATAACCAGCTTTCATATTTAGCTTGAGCATTACGGCTGGCTTCTTTGCCCTCAATGTAACGCTCAACACTATTTAGCACGTCACCAATCACTTCGGGATGCTGCTTTAACAAACCGACTAACTGTTCAAGTTGTTGTGCTTGTTGATTGGCCTGCTGTGCTTGTGCAGTAGCGCCCAAGGTAGCTAAGCCGAGGGCCATCAGGGTGCCGAAAAACAAAGATTTGAACGTCATACTACTCTCCAATTAACCAGAAAAACTTGCCCACCAGCGCCGCCACCATAAGCCAGTTGGCGTGGTGATACCAGTGGTATAAGAAACAATTTCGCCTTCATGAACGATGGCGACAGTAGGGGTAGCCGTTATTTGCCACTGCTGCCCCACTTGTCCCAGTGGATCGTTCACCGTAATGAGTTGGTAATTTTGTTGCTCCAAATAATGCGCAACCTTGGCATCAGACCCCGAACGTAACGCTACCGTGACCACCGGATAATCGGCTGCCATCCAATTCACCGTTGGCGTTACGTACGTACACACCGGACACCAAGTGGCCCAAAAATACACAATGACAGGTTCACTGTAACTGCGTTCCAACCAATCTTCTGTCGTTCCTTGTAGATCGGTATAGGTCATCAGCGGCACCGCTTGCGGATCGAGATTACGGCCTCGCCACGCATCTACAGCCGTACTAATCAGCATAAACATCACCACCATGGCGGCAATATTTTTGAGCAGCTTGAGCCATTTGCTGGATTGCTTTGGCTGCGACATTATTCTCTCCCCGCGGCTTGGTCGATTGCGGCACTAACAGCCTCGGCCGTTAGAATCACAGGTAGATCGATGCCCGCAGGGGCATTTGGACCATAAACCCGATTAAAGGGCACCCCATAACGCTGATATTTGCGTAAATACTGAGTGACTTGGTCATTGGCTTGGCTCCAGTCACCTTGCATGGTCACCACCTGTGGGTCTTGCAACAATTGATATACGGGCTGCTGTAATAGCACCCCTATTTTGTTGGCCTTGCAGGTAATACACCAATCAGCGGTAATATCGACAAACACCACTTGACCTTGGGCCACGGCCCGGCTGATCTCCGCTTCATTTAAGCCTACCCAAACGTGATCGGGGCGCGGGCCACTAGCCCATTTAGCGCTGGTAAGACTAGCGGTGACGGCTACCGCAGCTACCACTAACAAGCTACTGGCCACGGCAATCAACAGTCCTTGTTTGCCGTAAGTTCTAATCACCAGTAGCGCGGCTACTACTAACCAACTTAACGCTAAGAGCCAGACCATCGCAGCAGTTAAATGATTATTGAGTAAAGTGAATAGCCACAGGGTGGTGGCCGCCAACATCAGACTAAAAATCACTTTTGTGATCTGCATCCAACGGCCCGGTTTAGGTAGCAACTTAGCCAAAGATGGTAGCGCTGCAACCAATAACCAAGGCGATGCCATGCCAAGTCCTAAACCAGTGAAAATAAACCAGAGTTGTAGATTAGAGGCGGCCATGGCAAAACTTACTGCGGTTCCTAAAAAGGGGGCCGAACAAGGCGTTGCTAATAAGGTCGCGAACATGCCTTGGACAACATGCCCTAGGTACGAATTATCACCACGTTGGGCAGCCCAAGTTTGCCAGCTACTAGGTAATCGAAATTCAAATAGGCCAGCCAAGTTGAACGTAAATAAACCAGTGACTAGCACCATAAAGCCAATGAACCACGGGCTTTGGAATTGAATACCCCAGCCTAGCGCGCTACCACTCGTTTTTAGGCCCCAGATAAACAGTGCCAACAACCAAAAAGACAGCACAATACCTAATGCCGATGCTAAGAACTGACGCCGAATAAGCCCTCTCTCTCGCGGTATCAACAACACGCTTTGCAACTTCATCCCCAGCACAGGTAGGACACATGGCATGATATTTAAAATAAGCCCGCCAAGCAGCGCAAAAGCAAACATCAAACCAAGACTACTAGATACCGCTGGTGCATGAGTGACTTGCGCCACGGCCTGCGCCGTTGTGGATAGTTCAGCCGCTAGCGCCTCATCTAACACAGTAATTTGAATGGGATAACTAGCCACCTCGGCAGCACCTAACCAATGGCTAATGTTGAAGGTAGCCAGTAACCGCTGACCATCGATATCCAAGCGTGGTGGTGCCACCGTCATATCTGCCAATTCCGTGGCCAAGCTATCAACCAAGACATCCGGCTGTTGCCAGCCCTGTGGGTGGGTAAGCTCAAGTTGCAACTGCTGTTGACTGGCTGACCATTCTGCCCGCTCCAAGACCACCGCGGGATGGTCTAGCCGAGGCACTTGGCTTAGTGCCTTCTGCAATTCAAACACCCGCTGCTCAGATGCGGCCAGTTGGGCCGGATTGAAGCTGATATCAACGGGGAAATCCGTTAACACGCAGATGTTAGTGCAGCTAGACATGGTCACCACACCTTGTAGTCGCGCTGGCTGCTGCCAGTTTTCTATCGTCAACGTTAGCGGAAAGGCAACCGTGCCCTGATAGCCTACCGTTTCAATCCCTTGCACTTGATAACGTTGTGGAGCAGGCCACTGCCACTGCACCCTACTGATATTACTCTTGGTTTGCCACTCTGCGGTAGGGGGAATGCCGCCCTCTCCGGGCGCCCGCCAATAGGTCTTCCAAGGGCTCTCTAAGCGAACCTTTAGCAAGGCTTGCAACTGTTGCTGATCGGCTTGCGCGGTCACTAAATCTAACTTGATTTGAACGTGCGGATGCTCTGAGCTGGTTATCCAGTCAGTAGAATCCTGTGCCCATGCAGAACTCATCAACATGAACAATAAAATAAAGGGGATTATGTGTTTCATCTATACATCTCAACTAACCTATGACTGAGTACCTACTTGAACCGATTCGAACAGAACAGTCGTACCCCTCGCTTGCTGCATCAAGCAGCTACAGACAACTCAGTGAGGTTATTCTCGAAACACACAAAAGTGCAGATGTGGCCGATATCGCCACCGCGGCGGTGGCACTGTCAAAGTTACCGCGGTGGTGCCTAGCCGGCTGGAGAAAAGCAGAGCAACGACTAATAATAGGCCGACACTCAGTTGGTCAAATAATTGCTGTAATGCCTGCTGCAATAGTTGCTCACTGGCACTACAATCACTCTCGCTAGCTAGGGCACTAGCGGCGTCGCTGGTGGCGCTAGTTGCCACCAGGCTAGCCTGCGGTAGCGCCTGCTGTTGTAATGGACAGCCTTGAATCCAACTACTTTGTTTCGCCAAACACAGACACAACACCAGCATGACGGCCCATAGGCAGCCACGTGCGCGTTGTTGTTCAGTCCAGTTAAGCATCAGGTTATCTCTTTAATTTAGCTGTTGCCGATACTAGCAAGTTTTCAACGCGCGGCCAAGTTTTAGCCAGCGCCAAAGTGGCTTAGAACGTTTAAGCCAAGAGTTGACTTAGCGCAGTAGCAATACCTAGCACCACGAACAAGGTCGCCGCAATATAACGAGCTGCATTCAGAGGTAGTTTTTGCATCAACCGTTGTCCGAGTAGCACGATCGGAACATTGGCAAGCATCATCCCTAAGGTTGTTCCTAATGTAACCCACAATACACTGGTGTATTGAGCTCCCAGGATAACCGTAGCTACTTGGGTCTTGTCACCTATTTCAGCAATAAAAAACAGCACTGTGGTGGCGATAAAAGCGCCGTATTTACGCACGTTTTCGTGTTCGTCATCATCTGCTTTATCGGGTATCAGTACCCACAGGCCAACGGCTATAAAAGAACCTGCGACCACATAGGTGGCGAGTGTTGCTGGGATGACATCCACTAACCATGAACCCAGCCAAGCGGACGCTAAATGATTGAGCAGAGTCGCCACTAATATCCCCATGATAATCGCTGTTTTGTGGCGGTAACGCGCCGCCAAGAACAGGCTTAGTAATTGCGTTTTATCACCTATTTCGGCTAAAGCGACGGTCACGGTTGAAGTTATAAATGCATCCACTTAGGTGCTCCTGCTGGTTTGGACGCGCATTTTAACAGTATCGGGCAAACCCCACAAACCCTACCAACTACCCCCTCTTAGGCATATTGGAGGTACTCCATCGGCACAAGGTTACTTTTCAGGCGTTGGGCGTATACTGCAGTTATTCGTTAGGGATGTTGATCTAAATCAGGAAATCATTATGGCTAATCTGACTTCTCACATACATTGTCAAAATTGCAGCATGGCAGCGCTATGTTTACCGTACCAATTAGATCAAGAGGGTATGAATCGGCTAGACACTATTATTCAGCGTCATAAGCCTCTGCATAAACGTGACGTGTTAGTTAATGCCGGTGCGCCGCTCAAATATTTATATGCCGTGCGTAGCGGTTCACTAAAGTCTTACACCATCGACGATAATGGCGTAGAGCAAATCATTGATTTCCATTTGCCTGGCGACCTCGTCGGTTTTGATGCTTTAGCTGAAGGTCAACACCGCAGTTACTCACAAGCGCTAGAAACCACCATGTTGTGCGAAGTGCCTATTGTGTCACTGGATGAGCTAGTGATTGAGATGCCATCCCTGCGCAAACAAATGATGCGTTTAATGAGTAGCGAGATATTCTCCAGCAAACAACTACTCGGCACGTTGAACAACCGCTCAGCCCATCAACGTTTAGCGCACTTCTTAGTCACCTTGTCCGATCGCTTTAAAGCGCGCGGATTATCTAGCACTTCGTTTCGCTTAACCATGACTCGCGCTGATATCGGTAACTACTTAGGCCTCTCGGTAGAAACCATTAGCCGTATTTTATCGGCACTGCAAGGCGAAGGTGTGATTGATGTGCAGAACAAGCTAGTTAACATCATCGAGCCAGCCCGCTTGCGCGAGCTAGCTCACTAACTGACGCAGCACTTATTGGCAACCACCACAGCAGTGACCATTACCATGGCCACTGCTGGCTGGTTTATCTGCTTGCTTAAAAAGAATGCTATTTTCAATATCGATGTGCAGCTGCAAGTCTTTCACTAACTCATTTAACCCCTCATAAAGCATGATCCAGCTTCCACATGCGCCGCGTGGAGCTTGGTTTTGATGGGTCAACTCTAATAATTCGGCTAACATTTGCTCGTGCTGGTCGTGCTCTTCTTCCATCACCGCGATAGGTCCGCTTGGATAGATCCCACCAGCTAACATCGGAAACAAAATTTGCTCTTCTTTCATCATGTGGCTTTCTAGCTCTTGGTACATGCTTTGCAGCAATTCTGCCAAGCCTGCTGGACAGGCTTCATGATCATTATGTACGTCTTCTATTTTGCGCGCTAAGTTAATTAACTCCGGCAGCTGTGCGCGATGCTTATCGTGAAAATTCTCAACAATATAATCAATTAAATGCTTGCTAGGCATGGCTTGAAACACGGCTAAAGCTTCTGCATGAATGGTAGATGGTGTTGACATAATAACTCCTAATTTTGAGATAAAAGCGGCCAAAATGGACCAGCAATACCTGTTGATATTGCAAAATAGATGCCAAAACTACCTACTTTGATTTATATCGAGTTTTTCCCTGCAATGGTAAATTAAACCCATATTTATTTGGGTCAAAAAGGACTTTAAGGGTTAAATCTACCATGCAAGATGTCACCTTACTTGAAACTCTGATCGCCGATTTAGTGACCGAACAGCCTGCCGTAGTACGGCTAGAGAAAGTCGTCAAAACACTACGCCAACACTTTCATTGTGGTGCCGTGGTGCTGCTTAAATTAGAGCAGCAAATGCTTAAGCCCATTGCTAGTATCGGTTTAGCACGGGAGGCCTTAGGGCGCCGTTTTATTGTGCATCAGCATCCGCGCCTAGCCACCATTATGGCGAGTCGCGAAGCGGTTCGATTTGAGCCAGATAGCCACCTCGCAGACCCCTATGACGGGCTTATAGAAGATAGCCCCGATGGCCATTTGGCAGTACACGATTGTATGGGGATCTCATTACATGTTGAAGGCAAATGCTGGGGGGTTCTGACCCTAGATGCCCTCACCCCAGGAACCTTTGATACGGCTGCCATGCATGCACTGCAACGAGCAAGCTTGCTGGTTGAAGCGGCGATTCGCATGGGGCAAATTGAGCAAAGCGTCAGAGCCCTACGTAATCAACGGCGCGATCAAGAATACTCGCTTAGTGGCGAGGCTTCCGCTAGTTACGAAATCATCGGGCGTAGTGCTCCATTGCTCAATGTGATGCAAGAATTGAGTGTTGTGGCCGGCTCAGATCTTCCGGTATTACTGCTGGGTGAAACCGGCGTGGGTAAAGAGTTATTTGCACGACAGTTACATCGCCAGTCACAACGAGCGCAGCAGCCCTTAGTGTATGTGAATTGTGCAGCGTTACCTGAGGCTCTGGCCGAGAGTGAGCTCTTCGGCCATACCAAAGGGGCCTTCTCTGGGGCAACCAGCGAGCGGGCCGGTCGGTTTGATAGCGCTGATGGCGGCACCATCTTCTTAGATGAAGTAGGTGAGCTGCCACCAGCAATTCAGGCCAAGTTACTACGAGTATTGCAGAATGGCGAGATTCAACGCTTAGGAAGCGATCGTAGCCATACCGTCAATGTCCGAGTTGTGGCGGCAACTAATCGCGACTTGAAGCAGCAAATAAAATCTGGTGATTTTCGTGCTGATCTCTACCATCGCTTATCCGTGTACCCGTTACCTATTCCACCGCTGCGTGAGCGTAGCGATGATATTCCTGTGTTAGCCGGTCACTTCTTAGAGCTTAACCGAGCTCGCCTTGGGGTACGAGCGTTACGCCTCACCCAAGCGGCAGAGCATGCCTTATTGGCTTATGATTGGCCTGGCAACGTGCGCGAACTTGAGCATACCATCAGCCGGGCGGCGATTAAGGCGCTTAGCATAGGTGCGGCACGAGAAGATATTGTTAGTATCGATATTGGTTTGCTGGATTTACCTGGTGCAGCCACCGCCAGCGTGCAAGTCACGGATATATTGCAGAGCAACCAGCGCAAGGCGTTTCCCACCATGAACTTGAAAGATACCCTCAATGCGGTGCAGCGTCAGCTTATTGAGCAGGCTTTAGAGCAAGCGGACTACAAATGGACCCAAGCGGCCCGTATACTAGAGATAGATGCAAGCAACTTACACAAATTGGCGCAGCGGCTGGGCTTAAAATAGCAGCTGCCCACTACCAAGCCATGCAAGGAGCTCTATGACGGTTGTGCTGCGGATTTTATTGTGGCGGACGCTAGCTATTATTACGCTAGCGCTGGGTATCATTGGTTTATTGTTGCCCATCATGCCAACGGTACCTTTTCTGCTGGTGGCCGCATGGGCCGGCGGCAAGGGCTGGCCGGTATTAGAAGCCAAGCTATTGGCGCATCCAACCTATGGCCCGCAAATCATTGCCTGGCGCCGCTACGGTGTCATTAAGCGTAGGCCCAAAGTGATTGCATCGGTGATGATGTCCGGGAGCGCAATCATGTTGGCATTTAGCCCAGCACCTTTATGGTTAAAAGGCTTAGTTATTGGCATTATGGCCACCGTTGCAGTATGGATGTGGCTGCGCCCAGAGCAACAGCCACCTGATTCAGGCTCCGATTCTTAACCTGGACGTCCATCTGGACGTGGCGTGGTAAGAATAGGAAAGTACACCAGTACATAAATGCCATAGGCCAACACCCAAGCAAACGCACTTAGGGCATACCAATACACGGATAACTCTGGCCATAAGCCTTGCACAAATACGCGAACCACCGCAGCTACTATCACTAACATAAAGGCTGCGCTAATGATGGGTTTGGGTTGTAGGGCACGACCACTATGGCCCAGAGAGACCCGTGCAATCATCGCTAAAATCATATTACCCATAGCGCCAGCAGTTAATGCATGTAACGCCAAGCTGTTGGTGATAGGAAAGCCCGCATAGCGCAGCGCATATAGCGCTAAGCCAATTGGAATAAACCAGTAAGCTACATGTAGCGACCACAGTAACGGTACTTTCCAGGTGATCCAGATACGCCAGCGGGCGCAGCGAATAGCTAAAGCTAAAGCACTTGTCGCGAAGAGTAGAGCCATCACCAAGGCCGGTACCATGGCGCTGAAATTGGTAATATTCAGCACAAAAATCAACCACAAACTACCTAACCCGATGCGGTCTAACCAGACGATGGGTTCGGCTTTTGGTGTCATAGTTCCGTTGGCGGTGAACATAGGGAGTACCCGACCACCTACGATGGCCATCAGTAAAGTGACCAACCACACCGCATTTTGGCTACCTAATTGTTGAATTTCGTATTGTCCGGTCTGCAGCCCGAAGTGCATGAGCGCATTGCACAAGGTTAACAAGAAAAGCACGGGCACGAAGAATAGGTTTCGCTGCTGCTTCACCGCAATTAAGGGCACAGCCAATAAAATTGCCGCTAACGGTAAAAATAATAGATCAACCGCAGCTACCAGCCACCAAGGTAGCCAAGCCCCAACTAAAAGCCCTAACCGACCCAACACCCATACCGCAGTGAGGATGCCAAGGGCCCGTCCGTGGGTAGCGCGTAAGCCAGTCCAATTCTGTACGGCGGTCAGCAAAAAGCCCACGATGATGGCCGCCACAAAACCAAAGATCATTTCATGACTGTGCCAGAATAAGGTTTGCCCATACACGGGCAGCTCGATGACCTGAGCTAATACCAGCAGCCACAAGGTGATGGCCAAGGCACTAAAGCTCGCCCCCAATAAAAACATCGGCCGAAAAGCTTGCCGCAATAACGGCCACATTTTTTGCTCAATTTGTAAGTCAGTAATTTGAATCATGCTGTCTTCCTATATGGTTGCTAGCAACCCTAATTATGCTGTTTGCACTAACCCAGCTAATGCCATCCAATAGCCGTTACTATCGTTCGGTTCGAGGGCTTGGCGCTGTTCGCCATGCTGGTTCTGCCGAAATTTTTCCAACCAAGTAAAGGTGTCTTCTAACTGCGGACTTAAACGCACTATGTCAACTAAGCCTTGCATGCTAGGTAACTGATTTACTAGGTTATAACGAGTTCCTGATTGCGTTTGGATACCATTTAGAACAAATACTTGCTGA
Source organism: Idiomarina loihiensis (assembly GCF_024584785.1). Classification (GTDB taxonomy): domain Bacteria; phylum Pseudomonadota; class Gammaproteobacteria; order Enterobacterales; family Alteromonadaceae; genus Pseudidiomarina; species Pseudidiomarina fusca. Next base: position 2,561,314 of record NZ_CP074112.1, on the reverse strand, counting down.
CCTTCTTGGCTATCCACACGACGCCCCTCTGGGTATTTAATGCAACAGAGTTCGCATTGGTCTTTGGCACGGTTTTCTGAGCGCGCCGTAAAACAGCGACCCGACCAGGCCAAAGGCATGTGCCCAAAGCTAAACACTTCAACTTCTAAGCAATCGCGCACATCTTTTACCATCGGCTGTTGCAGTAATTTCTGCAACCAGTCACGAGATAATTCAACCGGCATCACCCAACGGCTCATCCCCATCGTCATTAATTGCCGCAGCGTGTGTTGGTTGTAACAGTTGATAGCGGCTCCTGCGACAAAGGGTAGTTGGTTATCTTGCAGTAGTCGAATGGCGCCCACGTCGTTGGCTTCCACTAAAAACTCACCATTATCACAATACTTGCGTAGCTCTCGTAGCTCGGATGGTGCTTCTAACAGGGTCATGGTAGACAGCACCACCTGTTTGCCCGCCTCGCGTAATTCATGAGCGACTTGCAGCCAATCAGCAAACTTCAGTTCACGCCTTTTACTACAGACCGTCTCGCCTAAATAAACAATATCAACGGCAGATTCTGCGGCTTGCCGATAGAAGTTTTTTACCACTTGCTGCGGCCAATAGTATTGAATTGCTCCTAGAGAAAATTTCATGATTACTTCCATTTCCGGTGGTAGGCACCCAAAGTGGTTTGGCTGCCTTCAGATAAACCTGCGAGAGTCGTATTCCAGTCGGGCTGCACGGCAAAATTAGCAGGATCTGCTAGCACTTTGTCTATAGCCTGACGCCACACCCGCGTTAATTGGGCGACATAAGCCGGGCTGCGTTGCCGACCTTCGATTTTTAAACTCACAATGCCCTCTTTATGCAGCTCCGGTAACAAGCTTAACGTATTCAAGCTGGTTGGTTCTTCTAAGGCGTGATAGGTGTCTTCACCGACGGTGAAACGTCCTTTACATAACGTTGGATAACCTGCAGTTTCATTGGGGGCAAAGGTATCAATCAGAATATTGTTCAGCCGTGACTCTAACGAGCCATCTTCGTGTTCATCCCAGCGTACGTATTTTGCCGGTGAACAAGCTCCTGCGGTGTTCGGTGATTCGCCTGTCATGTACGAGCTTAAATAACAGCGCCCTTCGGCCATAATGCACAGGCTACCAAAGGCAAAAACTTCGAGGTCAACATCGGTGGTGCGCGCTAGGGTACGTACTTGGTTCATCGAGAGCACGCGCGGCAGCACCACGCGCTTCACATGAAACTGTTGATAAAACTCTATTGCGGCCGCATTGGTGGCTGAGGCTTGTACCGAAAGGTGTAATTCAACCTGGGGATAGCGCTCCGCTGCGTAAGCTAGCACCGCAATATCCGCCAAAATGAGCACATCAGCGCCGCACTTAACCGCCATATCAACCGCTTTCCGCCAGTTTTCCCAGCTATCTGCATGCGCAAAGGTATTAATGGCAACATGCAACTTCTTGCCATGGCTATGCGCAAACCGAACGGCTTCAGTTAAACCTGCTTGGTCAAGATTTAAACCAGCAAAATGACGTGCGTTAGTTTCATCTTTTAAACCTACATATACCGCATCTGCACCATTTTCAATGGCTGCTTTCAAGGCTGGCATACTGCCGGCGGGGCAGAGTAATTCCATAATTATTGATCCCGTCCATAAACATGCATTGGTAATGAGTATTATAATCGGGTTAAATTTTTCTGGGCTGATTAATCGAGGTAATAAATGGTTATCCCTAAAGTAGTAGATCTGGCCTATCAGTGGGGCCCACACCTTTCTAAATCCTTATTGCAAGTAGCCCCGCGTGGGGTAACTCAACGCCTATTCGCGCAAGCTCTTAACCATGTTCTCAACGATGAACTGGTGGCCGATAAATTTGCTTTCTTGCGCCAGCGATGGGTTCTTATTGAGGTGCCAGACTTAGCCTTAAAGTTCAGCGTATCCCTCGCCAACCAAGGCCTACGACCACGCCTACAAGTAACTTTTGACGGCCCGCAAGCAGACGTTACCATGCGCGGCAATAGTGAGTATTTATTGCTGATGCTAAGTGGCAAAGTAGACCCGGATACCTTGTTCTTCCGACGCAAGTTATTGATCACAGGCGATACTGAATTAGGGCTTGAAGTGAAGAACTTATTGGACACCATTGAGTTGAATCAACGCCTGCCCAAGCCTATTTTTAGGTTTAATCAGGCCTTAGCCGAGCGTATTTTGCAGCAGCAAGCTTATACCCCTTCAGGCGTATCAAAATTCTGATCTGCATCAAGTATTATGAGCGACAGAATTTAACCAAGGTGTCACCAAGGGGTAACGCATGAACGCATCAGTAGCAAATATCACCTGGAGCCAAGAGCTCATTGATAAATACAACATTAACGGTCCGCGTTATACCTCGTATCCGACCGCCTTGGCGCTGCATGATAAGTTTCCGATCGGTACTTTAGAGCGCACCCTGGCTGATGCGCCAGAAAAGTTAAGCCTCTATATTCATTTACCTTTCTGTCACAAGCTTTGTTACTACTGCGGCTGCAATAAGGTGATTACTCGGCATCAGCACAAAGCCGATATCTATCTTGATTACTTAGCCGAAGAAATGGCGCTGTACGCCAAGTTGTTAGGGGCTCGTAAGTTTGAGTCTGTGCATATGGGCGGTGGTACCCCAACCTTTTTAACCGAGCAACAATTGTCACGCTTAGATGATTTGCTACATCAACACTTCAGTTTCACTGACGATGCTGAGTGGAGTATCGAAATCGATCCGCGCAGCTGTAGTGATGAAAAATTACGGCATTTACGAGCGCTCGGTTTTAATCGTGTAAGCTATGGGGTGCAAGACTTTGACGAAAAAGTACAGATTGCGATTAACCGTGTCCAAGATACCGATCTCATCCGACATCAAGTAGAGCTGTCCAAAGAATTGGGCTTTAAGTCGATCAACCTAGACCTAATCTACGGTTTACCTTACCAGCGTCCAGAAACCTTTAAAGCCTCAATTGATCAAGTGATTGCCTTGGCTCCCGACCGGGTATCGTTATTTAGCTACGCTCATTTGCCGGCACGTTTTGCTGGTCAAGCAAAAATCCCAACTGAGAGCTTACCTAAGCCATCGATTAAGTTAGAACTATTGCAGCTTGGGATTACTCGTTTTAACGCTGCCGGTTATCAGTTTATTGGTATGGACCACTTTGCTAAAACAACTGATGAACTTGCTATTGCTCAGCAACAAGGGCGCTTACAGCGTAACTTCCAGGGCTACACCACCAGCGGCCAGGATGCTTTGTTGGGGATTGGAGCTTCTTCCATTAGCCAAATTGATGGGGTGCTTTGGCAAAACAGCAAAGAACTACCTGACTATTACAAGCACCTGAAGGCACAACGCCTACCGGTTATTAAAGGATTTGAACTGAACGCAGATGACCGCTTGCGCGCCGCACTTATTTCGCAAGTTATCTGCCACTTTGAATTGGATATTGCTGCGTTTGCACAGGTTTGGCAGTTGACTGATTTTTGGACTTACTTTGCCAATGCTAAACAGAAATTAGCCCCCTTTATTGAGGATGGGCTGGTGACCATTGATGACTCGCAATTACGTGTTACTGAATTGGGTCGCTTATGGGTACGGAGTATTTGTGCCTGCTTTGACGCCTACTTAGACGATGCAGCTACGGCTCCACGCTACTCTAAAGTCGTTTAACTAAGAAGAGGCTCTCGATAGGTGCTGCCATAGTCTAGCTATGGCAGCATCATTTGTGCTGGCCTGACCATCCCAAGCTAGCCAGCTTGGGATGTTGCCGCCTCTACCGCCCGCTGCGGCTGGCGATGATAATGGCGGGCGGCATGTTCTTGCCGACGCCCAGCACTAAATGCCGACACTCGTTTTAAATAGCCAATCACCCGCGTACCATAATCAATATCGTCAGAGCCGCAACTTGAGCAGTTATGCAGGGTGCGCTTATCGATATGTTCACAGTCATTACAAATGGTAATCTTCACATTGATACAGAAATAATTGCAGCCAGTTTTAGCAGCAATATTTAACAGTGATAAATAGCCATCCTCGTTAAGTTTTTCATCTAGGTTAAGATGTAGAGCCGAGCCACCATCTAAAAACTCTATTAATTCATGACCATGTAAGGTGAACTTGTCAATTGCATTGGTTTGTTCATCCTCTACCACGTAAAAGTAGGAGTTGTAGCAATCACGCGGCACAACATAGCCATCGGCGCGGTCCCACTTCGCATTTTTGACACCAAGGTTTTCTGCCGGCACAAACTCGGTATTAAACATATAGCCATATTCTTGTTTGGCTTTTTTATTAGCATCGTAAATAACCTTTAAGTGGCGCTGCACAAATTCAATGTACTCAGGATTATTGCTGGCCGTTAAACCCTGCGACTCTGCCGCCTCTACCATGCCATTGATACCAATAGTTAAAAACTGTTTATCCAGGGTAATAAAGCCTGCATCGTAAACCGTGAGTAAACCGGCTGCTTGGTAATCTTCCATGAGCCGCCGATAGGCCACTTGGTATTTTTGAATTTTCTCAATTTCCTCACCCAAGTCGCGTCCATCTTGCACTAACCGATTCATATTAATGGTGATCACATTAATGGATCCGGTCGCGACGCCACCAGCACCGAGGGTGTAAGAAAAGGTATTATCACTAATTTCAGAGCGTAAACGACAGCAAGAAGCTAACGAATCGGCATTGGGTGACAGATACACGAAGAATGAGTTACCGGCAGATAATTCATGGGCAATATGCTGAGCAAATTGCTGATCTTTGCACTGACCATTTTCGGTCAGCATAGCCACGGTAACGACCGGGAAAGTGAGTATGGTTTTCTTCCGTTCTTCATTAAACCAATGTAAGAAAAAGTCCTGAAGCTGGCTCACCGATTGCCATGATGATTTGCTGAAATCGGCGGGAAAGACAAAGTCACCAAACATACTTTCAAAATAATGCTGGTCATAGACTGAGATATTCCAGAAGACACTTTGATAACCGCGCGCTGCCGCGGGCTGATTAAGGGCATACACGACGTGCTGTAAGTGGTTTTCAATCTGATGGCGATGTGTTTCTAGGTAGTTATCACCGTAATCTTTACGAGCAAAATAATCAAAGTAAGCTAAAAATTCGACGGTGGCGACGGCCCCGGCAAACTGTGAGCTCACCGCAAAGACGAAGTTCACGAAAGTGCCACAAAAGCTTTCTAGGTGTTTTGGTGCTCTTGATTCGCCGCCCAACTTAGTGAGCCCATCACGTAAAAACGGATACATGGTAACCGACACACAGTAAGGCTTTAAACTAGTTTCATCATGCACATAAATCTCATGGTCTTCTATTTGACGAATATACTCCTGCGCCAACGGCTGCCCAAACAACTCTGCAATTTTATTGCTGACTTGCTTGCGGTTCACTTGAACAAAAAAGTCCTTCATGATTTCTGACTCTAGCGTCGCAATATTCTTTTGCGTCACGTTCGCATTAGCATCCATTTTTGAGCCATCAGCGGCATTTTCGGCATGGAGATATTGCTGAATAAAGTCAACTTTGGCGTCTACTTGATCGGGGTATAAGCGCAACATAGGTATGCTCCTTGTTTTAATCAGTGCTTAAAAAGCGCACGTTTAGTAGTTGTTGATTGCGTAAATCAATAAACTTCTGATTTGTGTTTGGACTATCTAGGCCACCAAGCTCAGCTATCCAAGGGCCCGTTTTTAAATAGGTGAGCTGTTCGCGGAGTGCAGGCAGCACCTGCTCATAACCGGTATACAGACAGGTTTCTAGCCCCTGCTCACGAGCTAATTTAAGTAAGTGCAGTAATTGCTCTGGGTACCATTCACCCCCTAAAAACAACACGCAGGTGATGAGGCCCCGATATTGCTGCAGCCGCTTCGTAAAATACTCTGGGGTTAATTCCACTCCGCTATGAGCGGGCCAGCTATCAACGCTATGACAGCCTTTACAACCCACAGGGCAGCCGGTGATGGTATAAGCCAACGAGACTTCGCCGGGCACCTCCTGAAAGGCTATTTGCTCTGAACAGTAGCGCATTAAAACCCCACATATTGTGCTTGATTGCTTATTTGCATCTATATATTGTGTTAAAGCCTAGACGATCACCTAGATATTGTGTTGATCCGGATCAATAAATAAGCAGCCTGAAAAACTCTGAACGCCGCTTGGCCAAGCTAGCCAAAACATGCTGGTGGGTAAAAATAACCCTACGGGTTACTAGCACCCTCAAAAAGTGCGGTTATATCTACCCCAAAAACAAATAAAAACCAATAAAATCAGATGGATAAAAGTTGGCACGAGACTTGCTGTAAGGAAAGGGTACTCATCTATGAATGCGTGCGAAATGCAATAAAGGGAGACTCTCGCATGAATCAACAACAACAACCGGAGGTGCCATATGGCCGGTTATAAGAAACTTTGGTGGATACTCATCGGCATCCTAGCGATTACCTTTGGTATCTTGGGTTATTTTGGTAAAGAGGTATACCGCGAAGCACCGCCTATTCCAGCGCAGTACGTGACGGAATCGGGACAAGTGTTAATGACTGAAGAGAGTATTCTCGATGGTCAAACCGCTTGGCAATCCATCGGTGGTATGCAATTAGGCTCGATCTGGGGCCATGGTGCTTATCAAGCACCCGATTGGACTGCAGACTGGTTACACCGTGAGCTCGTAGCTTGGTTAGAAATTGTAGCGCAACGTGATTACGGCATGAGCTACGATAGCTTGAGCCCAGCTGAGCAAAATGCTCTGCAATTTGCGTTAAAACAGGAATATCGTACCAACACCTACGATGCTGCAACTGATACGGTGCTACTAAGTGAGACTCGAGTAGCAGCCATCAATGACGTAGCGGATTATTATATTCGCTTATTCAGCGATGCTCCTGAGCTACAAAGCACACGCGAAAGCTATGCAATGAAAGAGAACACCTTGCCGAGCCTTGAGCGACGCGAGCGTATGACTGAGTTCTTTTTCTGGACTGCTTGGTCAGCCGCTACTGAACGCCCTGATAGCAATGTCACCTACACCAATAACTGGCCGCATGAGCCGCTTATTGATAATAAGCCAAGTGCTGAGAATATCATTTGGTCTATTATTAGTGTGATTTTACTGATTGCTGGTATCGGTGCTTTGATTTGGGGTTGGGCTTTCTTGCGCGACCACGATGAAGAAGAAATTGAGATTCCTAAGCAAGATCCAATCACTACCTTCAAACTTACACCATCACAAAAAGCACTAGGTAAATATTGCTTTATCGTCGTGGCGTTGTTTGCTTTACAAGTATTGTTAGGTGGCTTTACTGCTCACTACACTGTAGAAGGTCAAGAATTCTATGGTATTAACGTGTCTGAGTGGTTGCCCTACTCGCTAGTGCGTACTTGGCACTTACAAGCGGCCATGTTCTGGATTGCTACTGGCTTCTTAGCTGCTGGCTTATTCTTAGCACCTATCATTAATGGTGGTAAAGATCCTAAGTATCAAAAACTAGGAGTCGACCTACTATTTTGGGCGTTAGTTGTAGTGGTTGCTGGTACCTTTATTGGTAACTTCCTCTCTATTGCTCAAATTATGCCTGAGCACTTAAGCTTCTGGTGGGGTCACCAAGGTTATGAATACGTCGACCTCGGTCGTGCATGGCAGATTGGTAAGTTCTTAGGTATCGTGTTCTGGTTAGTGTTGATGATGCGCGGTGTCTTCCACGCTCTACGTCAACCAGGTGACAAGAACTTATTAGCACTACTCACCGCATCTGTTGTTGCTATTGGCCTGTTCTACGGTGCTGGCTTCTTCTATGGCGAACGTACTCACTTATCAGTGATGGAATACTGGCGCTGGTGGATCGTGCACTTGTGGGTAGAAGGCTTCTTTGAAGTATTTGCCACCGCTGCCCTAGCCTTTATTTTCCATAGCATGGGCTTGGTTTCTAGAAAAATGGCTACTACGGCCACCTTAGCGTCAGCATCGTTGTTTATGCTTGGCGGCGTACCTGGTACTTTCCACCACTTGTACTTTGCCGGTACCACCACTCCCGTGATGGCCGTTGGTGCAACTTTCTCTGCGCTAGAAGTCGTTCCCTTGATTGTCTTGGGCTACGAAGCTTGGGAAAACTGGAGCTTGCAACGCAAAGCTGAGTGGATGCAACGCATTAAATGGCCACTCATGTGCTTTGTTGCGGTAGCCTTCTGGAACATGTTAGGTGCTGGCGTGTTAGGTTTCATGATTAACCCACCTATCTCGCTGTACTATATTCAAGGTTTGAACACCACACCAACTCACGCTCACGCGGCCTTGTTTGGGGTGTATGGCTTCTTAGCGCTAGGTTTTGTCTTACTCATCTTGCGCTACATTCGTCCAAACCTGCAATTTAACGATAAACTGATGACCACTGCATTCTGGTGGATGAACATTGGCCTTGGCATGATGCTATTTACTAGCTTGCTGCCAGTTGGCTTCATCCAGTTCTATGCATCAGCGTCTGAAGGTTTATGGTATGCACGTAGCGAAGCCTTTATGCAACAACCGTTGCTAGAGGGTCTACGTTGGGTGCGCACTGTTGGCGACGTGGTCTTTATCGTCGGTGCTTTTGCTATCAGCTGGCAAGTGGTGTATGGCTTGTGGTTTGATAAAAGCTCACGTGAACAACAGCATATAGCTTAATCACAGCCTGAAATTAAAGGTGAAGTTAAAGGCGGTGGCACTTAGGTGCTGCCGCTTTTTTTACGGTTGATTGTTGTTCAGTTGCTATCCGAGGTACACTAACGCATCTGTTTAAATCAACCCAAGAGTTTGACTCCTAATTGTCTATGCCTAATTCATCTATTGTGACACGCATTGGTTTTGCTTTGAGTTTTATGGTGGCGCTTACCGTAGTCACGCTGTTGGCTTCGTATTGGCTCTCAGAAAAAGCAGATCAAGATGCCTTAGCCATAAATATTGCAGGCTCACTGCGCTACCAAGCGTATCAATACAGCTGGCATCAATTACATGATGCTGATAGTGCTGCAGCAGCAGCCATGCAAGCCGAATTTGAACAAAGTTGGCATCATCAAGTCTTTAACCGTTTTAGCCATAGTGAGTCTGATTTAGCAACCTTATATACGCAAACTCGAACCAGTTGGCAGCAATTCCAGCAGCAAATAGCCGATGGCGTGGTCACCAGTGCTAATTTACAACAACAGATTTTGCCGCAAATAGACCAAATTAATCGCTTTGTTACCGCCATTCAACAAGATGCCGAGCAGCGCATACGTTCCATTCGATTAATTCAGGTGCTCTCGTTGTTTTCTAGCATTGGTTTAGCGCTGGTTATTTTCTATTGGTTACGCACCCGCGTTAAGTACCCATTAGAGGTTTTAACTCTCGCCGCCAAAAGAATTGGTCAGGGCGACTTTACCGCCCGTGTGAATCATCCCATGCGTGATGAGCTAGGTGTGCTCTCGGGCACCTTGAATAAAATGAACGAAGCTGTGGGTTACATGTATGGCAATCTTGAAAAACGCGTCGATGAACAAACCCGAGCCATTTCTCAAAGCAATGTGCGCTTGCAGTTTTTGTACGACACCGCGCGAATGATCATCGAGCATTCACCTGGTTATCACGACTTTACCACCATTGTTGAAGGGTTAAAGCGCGCCTCTGAGGTTGAAGACCTCGAGCTTTGCTTAATTACCGAGGCAGGCAATAAACCCTATTTACAGGTGCAGCCTATTGGCGCCCCAGAAGATCCTTGCGAAGGGGTTGATTGTAGCCAGTGTGTGAATGCTGGGGCCGGAGTGAGTATCCAGAACAACCAGCGCATTTATCGCTTTAGTATTGAGCGCGAACAACAAAATTACGGGGTCTTGGTAGCTCGTTGTAGCCTTAGCGAGCAACTCAACGATTGGCAACAACAGTTGCTACAGTCAGTTGCCGACCAACTGGCCATTGCCCTAAGCCTGAAACAAGAAGAAGAGCAAGTACGGCGCCTAGCTCTTATTCAAGAGCGTACAGTGATTGCGCGTGAGCTGCACGACTCTCTTGCGCAAGCTTTATCTTATTTGAAAATTCAGGTAACACGACTCAACAAAGCCATTGAGAAAGATAATAAAGAAGTGATTGATGATGTTGCAGAAGAGCTTAAACAAGGGCTTAATGCCGCTTATCGGCAGTTACGCGAATTGCTTACCACTTTCCGCCTCAAAGTAGATGGTGCGGGGCTGTTGCACGCCCTGCAAACAACTATCAATCAATTTAGTGAGCAGTCTGATCTGTCCTTCAGGCTGAACTATCAGTTAGAGAATACGCCCTTGGTACCGCATGAAGAAATTCATTTGCTGCAAATTATTCGTGAAGCCTGTCAGAACGCCATTCACCACAGCCAAGGCACAGATGTGGTGGTACAGCTAAGCCAGCACGATCAGCGAATTGAATTAAGCATTGAAGATAATGGTGTAGGTATTCCCGATCAGGCCGAAAAAATGAATCATTACGGGCTTGCTATCATGCAAGAGCGTAGCCGTCATCTAGGTGGCACCATTGAAATAAAACGCCGTTCTGAAGGTGGCACAGGAGTCTATTTTAGTTTTGTGCCGCAGTACCTGTTAGAGCGTGAAGCGACTGTTTAAGGGTTATAAAACTCGCTACGCCGGCGCAGATACACCCAGCTAACTAGTGCCGCACACAGCACGTAAAAAAGTGCAAAGGCCACCAGCGTATTGGCGCCATGGGCTTGGCTCACATTGATATACCACAGGGCTGGTATGTAGATAGCGCCAGCAGTTGCCACGGCTGTAAGCCAACGCAATGCTAATGGTAACTGCTCTAATGGCAGCACCACACTGGCAGTTTTAAAGACCGCACTACTAGCTGTTCCGGCCGCAATAAAAATCACCAAAAAGACCAGCAGGTAGGGTAAGAACCACTCTTCAGGAACCCTACTTTGCAGGGCTGCTGCGGTCATGTAAGCGGCACTCAAGCAAGCCATAGCCATCACTAAAGCACACACCACCAAGACTTTGGCGCCACCGTACTGGTCAGCCAGCCAGCCACCAAAAGGTCGGGCCAGCACTCCTAAGAGTGGCCCAATCCAAGCATACGTTAGGGCACTTGGTGTGTAGTTAGCACTAAAGGTTTCAAGGCTTAAGGGTAGTGTCATCGCAAAGCCAATAAAGGAACCAAAGGCCATCACGTAGAATAAAGTCATCAACCAAGTGTGGCGGTTCTTTAGAATGCGCCCTAGCATCGGCGGTTGGGTGTTGGTAACAACAGGCTCAGCGCTGGGGGGATGCCCTGAGGGGCTAGGCATAGCCTGAGCTCCTCGAGCACAGCGCTGCCCTAACGAATACAGGCTTGTTGCAATCACTGCCACCACCAATAACCAGCCCGTGTTGGCAAGCCATAGGGGCGTACTCGGCGGTAACACCCCGACAATATCACCACTTGTTTGATGAGTTAACCAAGGAGAAGCCGCCCAATCACCTAGCCAGTTGATACCGCTAAGCAACGGTAGTAGGGTTTGTGCCAACACAATCCCGACCCCACCGATCCCTGCGTTAACCGCTAGCACCCAGCCAAGTGAGCTCTTCTCAATCCGTGCACCTGCAGCAGGTTGTAAGGCAATAAATTGGGCGCCACCTAAGCCAGAAAGAAAGGCCAACACATACAGTTGCTCAATCGCAATCTCCTCCACACTTAGCTGCCACGTAAGTCCAATTGCCGGTATCAATAACAGTACTGAACCTACTTGAATAAAGCGCTTATGCATACTGCGCTCACCCAGCCATAAAAAAACAAACTGAAACACACAAGCACCGCTCCCGGCTGCTGCCAGCAAACTGTATAGCTGTGCATAGCTCAAATGAACCGTTACTGCATGGAGCTGCACCACCAAGACACTCCAACTTAGCCACAAGGTCATCCCCACAATCAGATTGATTGCGGTGAGTTTGTCGATGGTTGGCGAAAGTCGAATGGTGTTCACATGTTACTCCTCAGCTATGCTAGTAACTATGCGTGAGCACCGCCAAATAAACAATTTAGCGAGGGGGATAAATAGCAATGCAAAAGAGGCAGTTAAAACTACCCCCAAAGGGTTAATAAGGTGCTAAGCTTTGGCTAACGGGGCTACATTGTGCAAAAATACCCCCTATAAAATATTGACGCTTATCATCATAAGACATTAAAGGAGCAACTCATGTCTGATACTCCAGCTAGCATTATGCTTGTGGACGATCACCCACTTTTGCGTAAAGGGCTCAAACAACTGATTTCGCTTGAAGACGGCTTAGAGGTTGTAGCTGAATGTAGCAGCGGTGCAGAAGCACTAGAGTTAGCCGAAGAAATTGATCCGGATTTGATTATCCTTGATTTGAACATGCAAGGTATGGATGGATTAGAAACCCTTAAGCGGATGCGCGACAACGGGGTGACCTCGCGGATCGTCATGCTCACCGTGTCTGATGCCGATGAAGATGTCGTTACGGCGATAACTAACGGGGCCGATGGCTACCTATTAAAAGATATGGACCCGGAGTTATTATTAGAACAAATTCAACGCGCTATTGAAGGCAAAATGGTGCTTAGTGAGTCTATTACCGAAGTTTTAGCAACCGCCTTGCGACGTCCCTCAGCACCTTCTGCGAGCAAGTACGATAGCCTCACCAATCGCGAACAAGAAATTTTAAAACTCATCGCTAAAGGCATGAGCAACAAGGTGATTGCTCGTGAGTTAGATATTTCTGACGGTACCGTTAAAGTACACGTGAAGCACTTGCTGAAAAAGCTAGGTTTACGGTCGCGGGTAGAAGCGGCAGTGTGGATGGTAAACCACGACGCTTAAGCTAGTTAGAACCTGAGCAAACTCCAGCAAAGATTGATGCCGATCAAGTTTTGTCTGGGGTTTTATTTGTAACATGAGCGGCTGCGCACCGTAGCCTCTTAATAACCCATCTAAGCTCTCGCTTAGATGCCATGTACCTTGTAGTAAGAGCAATGACCATCATGACAAGCCCTGAACTTCTTTCGCCCGCTGGCAGCCTAAAAGCCATGCGTCTCGCCTTTGCCTATGGTGCCGATGCCGTTTATGCCGGCCAACCAAGATACAGTCTACGCGTGCGTAATAACGAGTTCGATCTCGCTAACCTTGCGCTCGGTATTGCTGAAGCACACGCCCTAAACAAGAAGTTCTATGTGGTAGTCAACATTGCTCCTCATAACGCTAAGCTTACCCGATTTGTAGAAGACATGGCGCCAGTGGTGGCGTTACAGCCGGATGCTTTGATCGTTTCAGACCCTGGCATCGTGATGCTGCTAAGAGAGCATTACCCGCACCAAGCATTACACCTAAGTGTACAAGCCAATACCGTCAACTGGGCGGCGGTTAAATTCTGGCAACAACAAGGCATTGAACGGGTCATTCTGTCTCGTGAACTCGAAGTACGCGAAATTGCCGAAATTAGGCAGCGCTGCCCCGAGATGGAAATTGAAGTTTTTGTGCACGGCGCATTGTGTATGGCCTATTCCGGCCGTTGCTTGCTGTCGGGCTATTTCAATAAACGAGACCCTAATCAAGGTGCTTGCACCAACTCGTGTCGCTGGCCCTACCAAGTGCATGATGCTGAAGAAGATGCCGTTGGTCAGTTTAATCCGATTGATAAGCCGGTATTATTAACTGAGCCCCAGCGCCCGGGCGAATACATGCTGATGGATGAGGATATTCACGGCACCTACATTATGAATTCAAAAGATTTACGGGGTATCGAGCATGTCGAGGCACTCACCCACATGGGAGTGCATTCGTTGAAAATCGAAGGCCGTACCAAGTCGCCTTATTATGTAGCTCGTACTGCACAAATTTATCGCCAAGCTATCGATGATGCTGTTGCTGGTAAGCCTTTTAACCGGGCGTTACTTAACGAGCTAGATGGCATGGCCAACCGCGGCTTTACCGAAGGCTTTTTACGCCGCCATGTACCCAGTGATACCCAAAATTACGACACCAGTCATAGCTTAGGTGAGCAGCTATTAGTGGGTGAGATTATCCGTAGTAGTGGCACCCAAGCTTATGTCGAGGTGAAAAATGCATTTGCGTTGGGCGACACTATCATCTTGATGAAGCCTTCTGGCAATATCCAATTTACCTTGTCCAGCATGCAAGATAATCAGGGCATTGATTTGGTTCGCGCCGCGGGTGCCGGTCGTCAAGTTACGATTGATTTGCCATGTGCGTTAAGCGAAGCAGATGCTCCATTTGCGATGCTTATCAAAGTTGCTGCGGTTAAACCCCAGCAGACGATTCCTGTTGTTGATCTCAATGTGGAGGTTAAAGATGCCGGTGCTCATTGAAAGTGACTGCATTAACTGTGACATGTGTGTACCCGAGTGCCCTAACGAAGCCATCGCTATGGGCCCAGAACATTATGTGGTTGATGTTGAAAAATGTACTGAATGCGAAGGCTTTTATGATGAGCCAGCCTGCATTCCAGTCTGCCCCATAGAATGCATGGTGCTGGTGCCTAATTAGCCTGGCTCTAGCACCGGTCAAAATGGCAACCTCTCGGTTGCCATTTTATCTTGGTTGGTGCTTATTGTAGGTCGTGACTGCGTTGCTGGCATAAAGTGCGCAGCCATTCTAAAGCCGGTTGTCCTGATTTAGAGCGTGGATAAGCTAAACCAATAGTGCGCTGTAATGTTAAACCTTGCAGCGGTCGTAAAATCACATCCTGACGTTCACGTAACGCCTCAAAATCTGGCACTAGTGCTACTCCAACACCTGCAGAAACCAATCCTAATGCATATTCAATGGTGTGAATGTCTGCTCGAATATCCGGTTGGATGCCATTTCTTATCAACTCTGGATACAACTGTGACCACGCATCGCATGGGGTGCGCTTAATGAGTGCCAGTTGATCAAAATCAGCCAAATCTAAGGAGCTTTTTAACCCCAGCGGGTGTCCGGCAGGTAACGCCACCAAAAAGTTATCAGTCCAAATGGGTAGAAATTGCTCGCCCGCTTTCAGCATTTTGGGTGTGATAATACGAGCATCCCCTTCGTCTTCTGGTTCAACAAGATGCAACTCTAAACCCTCAACCCCGGCACTGAACTCTCTTAATAGCTGGCTCATTCGTTCTACCCCAAGCGCGCGAATTAAGCCTAAACGAAACTGAACGCGCTTCACGCTTTGCCGAAAAGACGCACGCAAAGATTGCATCTGACTAAGCATACGCCCGGCATGACCATATAAACGCTCACCATCCTCAGTGGGGGTGACACCTCGTGATTGCCGCGCAAATAACGCAACGCCTAGTTCATCCTCTAGTTGTTGTAAGGCTTTTGAGAGACTCGGCTGAGCCACATTACAAACCCGCGCAGC
This sequence comes from Idiomarina loihiensis, assembly GCF_024584785.1. GTDB lineage: Bacteria > Pseudomonadota > Gammaproteobacteria > Enterobacterales > Alteromonadaceae > Pseudidiomarina > Pseudidiomarina fusca. The sequence continues at coordinate 2,545,946 of NZ_CP074112.1, read as the reverse complement.
GGCGCTAATACTGCCATTTTCATAGACAGCCACAAAATAATTGAGTTGGCGCAAATCCATAGTTATTAACTATACCTGATGTAGATTTTATATGATTTAACTTTACAGCAAACCGGAGTAAAGTGAAGCCTATGAAATAAGAACAAGAGCGATATTAGCTATTAAACATGAGCTATTGATTGATAGCACAGCTCTAATATCCAATATCTAATAGCTATTATCCAATTTGCATTAATACAGAGGATTCTCCATGGCACGTTTTCCTTTTGACTGGCAAGACCCGTTTCAATTTTCTAGCATGCTGACTGAAGAAGAACGCATGATTCGCGATACTGCTCACCAATATTGTCAAGAGCGCCTTATGCCGCGGGTACTGACAGCTAATCGCGAAGAACGGTTTGACCGCGAGATTATGAACGAACTAGGCGAGTTAGGTTTGCTCGGTGCTACTTTGCCAGAAAAGTACGGTTGCGCTGAAGTTAACTACGTTTGTTATGGTCTTATTGCCCGCGAAGTAGAACGCGTCGATAGCGGCTATCGTAGCGCGATGAGCGTACAATCAAGTTTGGTCATGCACCCGATTTATGCTTACGGTACCGAACAACAACGAATGAAGTACTTACCCAAGCTCGCCAGTGGAGAGTGGGTCGGTTGTTTTGGTTTAACTGAGCCAGACGCGGGTTCAGATCCTGCTAGCATGCGCACTACTGCCAAGAAAATTGATGGCGGTTATGTGCTTAAAGGCAGCAAGATGTGGATCACGAACTCCCCTATCGCAGATGTGTTTGTGGTGTGGGCCAAGTTAGATGGTGAGATTCGCGGCTTTGTTTTAGAAAAAGGTATGAAAGGCCTTTCTGCACCCAAAATAGAAGGTAAATTCTCACTGCGCGCCTCCATCACTGGTGAAATTGTGATGGATGATGTGGAGGTTGGCGAAGATGCCTTACTACCAAATGTAAGCGGCCTCAAAGGGCCTTTCGGGTGTCTCAACAAAGCTCGCTATGGGATTGCATGGGGGAGTTTAGGTGCCGCTGAATTCTGTTGGCACGCAGCGCGCCAATACACCCTAGACCGGCATCAGTTTAATCGTCCACTTGCAGCTACCCAACTGATTCAGAAAAAACTGGCCGATATGCAAACTGAGATTAGCATTGGTCTGTTGTCCTGCCTGCAAGCTGGCCGTTTGATGGATTTAGATCAGCTTCCGCCAGAAACTATCTCGCTCATCAAGCGTAACTCTTGTGGCAAGGCATTAGATATTGCCCGGGTTGCTCGTGATATGCATGGCGGCAATGGTATTGCTGATGAATACCATGTGATTCGTCACGTGATGAACTTAGAAGCTGTTAATACCTACGAAGGTACGCACGATGTGCATGCGTTAATTCTTGGCCGCGCCCAAACTGGGTTACAAGCGTTCGCTTAACCAACTCATTCAAGCTAGCCATAGTAACGCGTAGGAGAATTGCATGTCGACCTCAGAGACCATGCCACGGGCTGCTATGCACCCCTGGCTCTCGGAACTGTTGCAGCGCATTGAGCAGGGCCAACTGCCACAGGCGCACGCCGCTGGTGGTGTGTTGAGTGACGCCGAGCTGTATGATTTATTTGATTCGCAGCTTAGTAGTCGTTTATTAGATTTACAGTCTCGCTTAATGCAAGCTGCCGGCCAGAGCTTCTATACCATTGGTAGCGCCGGCCACGAAGGCAATGCTGCCGTTGCGAAAGCTTTGCGGGTTACCGACCCGGCCTTTTTACATTATCGTAGCGGTGCGTTTTTTATTCAGCGCGCCAAGCAAGCACCGGGCTCCACTCCGTTGTACGACATGCTACTCAGCTTTGCCGCAGCCGCTGATGAACCTATTGCTGGCGGTCGTCATAAAGTGCTTGGCAGTTTGCATCTCAACGTACCACCGCAAACAAGTACCATCGCATCGCATGTGCCAAAGGCGATGGGTACCGCTTTTGCATTAGGCTTGAGTAAACGGTTAGCGCACCAAGGCACTTGGCCTCATGATGCTATCGCGGTTTGCAGTTTTGGGGATGCCTCAGCAAATCATTCCACCGCTTTAGGTGCGATCAATTCAGCCAGTTGGGCCGCTTATCAACAAATTCCGATGCCTCTGCTACTGGTCTGTGAGGACAATGGCTTGGGGATTTCCACCCACACTCCCAGAGGATGGATTCAGCAACAGTTAAGTCAGCGCCCAGCCCTTAAGTATTTCAGTGCTGATGGCAGCAACCTTGCCGAAACCTATTTGGTGGCTCAGGCCGCGGCCGATTACGTACGCAATAAGCGCAAACCTGCCATCTTGCATTTACGCACGGTACGCTTGTTTGGGCATGCGGGCGCAGATGCCGAAGTTGCTTATCGCAGTAAGCAAGAAATTGCGCTAGACAATGAACGAGACCCGTTACTGCATAGCTGTGCCGCGATACTTAGTCGAGGATTACTCGATCCGCATCAACTCGGTGCATTTATTCAAACGCAGCAACAACGTATTGCACGTATTGCGGTGCAAGCAAGCCAACGGCCTAAACTCAATTCTGCCGCTGAAGTGATGGCCAGCATCGTGCCTCCAGCACGGTCGCAAGCGCTGCCAAAACCAGCGCCAGCCGAACAACGCCAAGCGCTATTTCAGTGGGACAAGCACAATGTCGGCAAGCCCCAGCATTTAGCTAAGCACATCAATTGGGCGTTACATGATTTAATGGCGCAATACTCTAATATCGTGATGTGCGGTGAAGATATCGCTAAAAAAGGCGGTGTTTACCACGTCACTCAGCATTTGATGGAAGCTTTTGGCCCCAATCGCGTCCTTAACACCGTGCTTGATGAACAAAGTATTCTCGGGTTGGCCATAGGTATGGCGCAACAAGGCTTTATTGCGATGCCAGAAATTCAATTTTTGGCTTATGTGCATAATGCTGAAGATCAAATTAGAGGCGAGGCCGCAACCTTATCTTTCTTCTCCAGTGGTCAGTATACCAACCCCATGGTGATCCGAATTGCTGGCTTAGCTTATCAACGCGGTTTTGGTGGTCATTTTCATAATGACAATTCGTTCGCGGTGTTTCGGGATATACCAGGGATCATCTTGCTGTGCCCGAGTCATGGTCGTGATGGCGCATTATTGATGCGACAAGCGGTGCAACTTGCAGCTCGTGAACAGCGAGTGGTGATCATGCTCGAACCTATTGCTCTGTATATGACTCGCGATCTACATCAAGTGGGTGATAACGGCTGGCTAAGTGATTATCCAGACCTGCAGCAACCTGTGCCAGAGTTAGGCGAGCCAGCCGTGTTTGGAGACGGTCTCGAGTTGGCTATTATTTCTTACGGCAACGGCTACTATCTAAGCCGTCAAGCTGAAGCCAAGCTAGCCGCAGCAGGGCACTCGGTTCGGGTTCTTGATCTAAGGTGCTTGGTGCCTCTGCACGTAGATAAAATCATAGCTGCACTAGCGGGCTGCAAAAAGGTGCTGATTGTGGATGAATGTCGTAGTCGCGGGTCATTAAGCGAAGAGTTATTCACAGCCCTGCACGAACATCAGCCAGGATACTTTCATATCCAGCGCCTTAACGCTGCTGACAGCTTTATCCCATTAGGTGCAGCAGCCTATACCGTCTTACCTTCGTGCACCGATATCGTGACTCAAGCCTTAGCTTTGCTGGAGCAACATCATGACTAACTCTCGCAAAACGGCAGTGGTTGTTTGCCCTGGCCGCGGTACCTACAACAAGCCAGAGCTTGGCTCTATTAGCAGCGCCTTACCTGCAGCTCTGCAACCTACCTTGGCGCAAATCGATCACACCCGCACCGACCTCAATCTAGCAACTGTCAGCGAATTAGACCAAGCGCCGTTGTTTAAAAGCTCGCTTCATCAGCGCCCGGAGCATGCGGCGGCACTGATTTATGCCGGTGGCTATTTAGACTATCAAGCACTTAACACCGAGCAGTTTGACGTTGTGGCTATCACCGGTAATTCAATGGGCTGGTACACCGCCATGGCCTGCGCCGAAAGCTGGAACATAAATACCAGCACACGCTTAGTAACTCGCATGGCGCAGTTAACTGCTGGCGGTGCTGGGGCGCAATTTATTTATCCTGTCGTCGATGAGCCGTGGCGACCTTGTGCCGCCAAGCAAGCAGCAGTAGCGCAGCAGTTAGAGCGTTTTGCCGGTGATTTAAAAATGTCGATAAAGTACGGCGGCTATGCCGTGTTAGCTGGTTCCGAGGCTGCTTGCAGTGCTGCTATGGCGGCTTTACCTCGATTAGATGAGCGCTTTCCTATGCTCTTACCAGGCCACGCCGCATTTCATACCCATTTTATGCAACAGGCATCGCAACAAGCTTTAGCTGAATGGCCAGCAGCGGCTTTTCATGCTCCACAAACGCCCTTGATTGATGGTCGCGGCCAGATCTGGCCTGCCCATGTAACTCATCAAGCGGCATTACAGCAATACACACTGGGGCACCAAGTCACCGAAACCTACGATTTTAGCAAAGCGATACAAACGGCCGCGAAAGAATTTGCCCCTGACCACTTTATCCTGTTAGGCCCAGGCGCAGGGCTTGGTGGTGCTGTGGCGCAAGCACTCATCGAAATTAACTGGCAAGGTCTAGACAGCAAAGCCGAGTTTAGCGCACGCCAACAGGTGCCATTGCCCTACTTGTTATCTATGGGGTTACCTGAACAGCGTGCTCTGGTGACAGGTTAGCAAACTCAATATTTAACGCGCGTAGGCAAGCTTTGCCTCGCGCCGTTAAATCTGTCATGAACTGAAATTGCTGCCGCGGATCTATCGGATAAGCTTTTAAACGGTAGTGCGTGCCCCACGGCTTCTCAAGAATGATCACCACAATCGGTTGCTTCAGTTGCACATAAGGACTGGTCAGAGCGACATCTTCAAGCAGCTGTTTAACCTGATGCGCATCATGATTAGCGGCTAAATAAAAATCGGTGACCACCATCAGGCTGGGCCCGCCATTGTTAGCGTTATGGATTAGGCTATTCCATAATTTTAAATGAGGCACAAACACCACGGTATCATCTGGCGTCACCATCTCTACCGCACGCATACCAATGTGTTTTACTTCACCGTAAGTGCCGTCAACCTCAATCCAGTCGCCCGGACGATAAGGTAATTCATAAACTGCGACAATACCGGCAATTAAGCTACTCACGTAATCTTTAAGTGCAAACCCTATGGCGAGCCCAGCTGCGCCTAATATCGCCACCATGTTTTGTACGGTGGTTTCAATTACCATCGGCACTATCCACAAGGCCGCTAAGATGAAAACCACCACCCGAAGGGTTGGGATCATAGCTAAAACAAACAGCCGCTGCTTACCATGTAAATGGTCTGCTAACCAAGGTAAGAGGCGCTGGCTCAGCCAAATAATAGCTACTGCGACAGTGATCACTATCGCAATCTCTATCACAGCGGCACTCGTTACTGTTTTAAAGAGCCCCAGTATTTTATCGGTTTCCATGAATTAGATTATCCTGTTTGACCCATTGCGGATGCTCGTTTGCATTTAAAACGCATCCATGAAATAACCACGACTGTTAAGAAAGTCACGCGCGGCTAAATAACCATAAACAGTAACTTCCCACTTACCTTGATTGCACTCGACCAGATCAGCTTGCTGTAATTGCAGTAGTTGAACATCCAGCTGGTCTGCCGCCAACGTAGGAAGGACGCTTTGTAAGGCTGCACCACTCAGACCGTTGTGAAGAAGCAGTGCATATAGAACAAAAGCACTGGCATCACCGCAATCAGCTGGCATCGCTGGTAAATCTTTAGCATCATCTTGTGTCACGGCCCATAAGGCTAGTGCTAACCCAACGTTTCCCATGGCTCGTGCTGCCAATGCGCGCAGTTGTTTACTCGGTGCCTGAATACCTACTTGCTGCAGCAACGCTTCTGTTGCGGCTGAAAAACAATACACCTGTGGCAAATGTACTGGCCAAGCACGCTGTAGAAAGGCAAAGCTCCAGCTATCACACACGACGATTCCCTTACCTAACTCGCCGCGCATTAACTTAGGTAGCAGGGCACGAATAAAAGCTAAGCCATTGGTTTGTCGCTGCCAATAATCAGCCAAATGATCAATCACCCACACGGGTGCTGCTTGCGGTTGCCACCAGGCCTCGATATCAACACCGGCAAAGAGTTCAGCCTCCGGCGCTTGTAAAACAGGTAACTGGTGACGTTCTGCCCACGCTCGACTAATTGCCGCGGTGCCACTAAAAGGTGGGCTCACCAAAAACTTCACCCCAGTGCCGTCACTAGCCAACCATTCTTGCCACGCCTCATCTAGCGCATCAGCGGCCGGAGCTAAGTCAAAATCACGGTAGCCAGGAAAGTCTTTTGCCTCAGATTCTTCTGTACCTTGCTCTGAGCTAGGAAAAAGATTGCGCAAGTGCTGCACCAGTTGCTCAATCCGTGTGCTTGCTGGAGCACTTGGTCGCTCAAATTCAGCAAGCTTAATAATCTGCCAATGATTGTCCTGGCTCATTTGGGTCCTTGTTCATCATGAGGGCTCAACTTTATAGTACCTCGCATGCGGTTGTCGTCAAGCTCACGTGAGAGGATGACGCTCGTGCAGCAAGAATAGTCTAAATTAGTGCTTGGGATCTTGGCTTTATTGGCAAACTACTATTAAATGACAGCATCATCCATGACTAGATTGCACTCGGACTATGTTTGAAATTTTCATCGCCGTCTTATTTTTTGCCTTTTCTACAACCATCACTCCCGGCCCAAATAATGTGATGATCATGTCTTCGGGCATGAACTATGGCATTAAAGCCAGTATGCCGCACTTTCTTGGCATTTGTTTTGGCTTCCCATTGATGGTGCTCTTAGTTGGGCTTGGCTTTGGGGTGATTTTTGATAAGTTCCCTAATCTGCACCAATTGATTAAAGTGCTAGGCGTGCTTTATCTCATTTGGTTAGCTTGGCATATTGCTAGTGCCGAGCCACAAGCTATCAAACGTGGTGAGAAAAAACCTTTCAGTTTTTGGCAGGCTGTGTTGTTTCAATGGGTTAATGCGAAAGCTTGGGTGATGGCCACCGGTGCCGTTGCAGCCTTTACTACGGTACAAGGCTCTCCGTTCATGGAAGTATTAGCTATTACTTTGGCGTTTTTATTGATGGCGTTTCCCTGCGTGGGTATTTGGCTGGTCTTTGGTTCGCTCTTACGTAAAGTGCTGACCAACCCGCTGATGCAACGTCTGTTCAATATCACTATGGCGCTTATCTTAGTGCTTTCTGTGGTGCCTGTGATATTAGAGTTGTGGCATTTTTATATGGCGCCAGCCGCCTAACTAAAAGCGACTGATAGGTTCATCATCAGCATCTAGATAGGCGGTAATGGCAGCAATAAACTCATCGCCATAGCGCTCTAGCTTCTTATGACCCACCCCACTTATGTTGAGCATAGCGCCAGCCGTCGTGGGGTATTCTATCGCCATTTCGACCAAGCTATTATCATTAAAGACCATATAAGGTGCCAACCCTTCGGTATCAGCAATCGTTTTACGAAGTGCGCGTAAGCGTCGGAACAAGACTTTGTCATAATCGCCTCTATCAGCCACTCGTGGCTTACTCGTGGCCAAGTTGATTCTTGGTTCAGCTAATTGTAGGGCAATTTCACCACGTAAAACGGGACGTGCAGCTTCAGTGAGTTGTAGCACGCCATACTGTTGCACGTTCTGGACTAATAAACCTCGATGCACGAGTTGTCGAATAATAGCTTGCCAGTATTCTTGGCTATGCTCGGCACCTATGCCGTAGGTAGAGAGCTTATCATGCCCAAGATCCATCAACCGCTGTGACTTGCTTCCGCGCAGTACGTCGATGACATGAGTAGAACCAAAGCTTTGCTGCACTCGATAAACACACGAAAGTACCTTTTGTGCGTCCACTGTCCCATCGTATTGACGTGGTGGATCTAAACAAATATCACAGTTATTGCAGGGCTTATCACGGTATTCGTTAAAGTAATTTAGCAGCACCAAGCGCCGACAAGTTTGTGCTTCGGCCATGGCTTGCATGGCGAGGAATTTATGAGTCTCTACCCGCTTACGATCTTCATCCGGATGATCGTTAATCACTGAGCGAATCCAGCCCGCATCACTTGGTGCATACAACAGCATCGCTTCAGCGGGTAAGCCATCACGTCCGGCTCGTCCGGTTTCTTGATAATAACCCTCGACACTGCGCGGTATGTCAAAGTGCACGACAAACCGCACGTTGGGTTTATTGATACCCATACCGAAAGCTACGGTTGCCACAACCACATCAATGTCGTCACGCACAAACCCACGTAGCACCCGTTCGCGTTCATCATGGTCCATGCGAGCGTGATAGCCTGCTGCACGCAAACCGTCTCGCTGCAACATCTCAGCTAGCTCTTCTACTTTTTTGCGGCTGCCACAGTAAACAATGCCTGAAGCGCCTTTTTGCTGTGCAATATAGTCGCGTACCTGCTTGAACGGCTTGAATTTTTCTTCCACTAAGTAGCGAATGTTAGGGCGGTCAAACGAGCCTTTGTACACTTCCGGCTGGTTTAACCGAAGGCGCGAAATGATGTCTGCCTCGGTGGCGGCATCGGCGGTGGCTGTAAGTGCCATAAATGGCACTTGTGGTAGAGCTTCTCTTAATTGCCCCAACTGACCATACTCAGGACGGAAATCATGACCCCACTGGGAGATACAATGAGCCTCGTCGATGGCTACAAAGGCGACCTGCCATTCTTGCAACCGTTTAATAAAAAAGGGCTGCATCACGCGCTCAGGGCTTACATATAAAAGCTTGATCCGTTGCTGCTGTAGCTGTTGATAAATCTCTGCATTTTGCTCAGGGGTGAGGCTGTTATTCAACGCGGCTGCCGCCACACCCATTGCGTGAAGGGCCTCAACTTGGTCTTGCATCAGTGAAATTAACGGCGAAATAACAACCGTCAACCCTTCCGCAGCCAGCGCTGGCAATTGATAACACAGCGATTTACCGCCCCCAGTGGGCATCAGCACTAAAGCATCATGACCCTCTTGCACCGCCTGCATCACTTGCGCTTGGCCCTCGCGAAATTTGGTGTAACCAAACACTTCGGCAAGAAGTTGTGACAGCGTAGAAGATGACAAAATAAAGGCCCCAATTGACGGCAATGAACGATAGCTCTATTGTATGCATCCCTGTCGCTGAACACTACCGGCACAGGCCTTTTTCCGTGATATTCCGCCACCATCTGATTAAAAATCGCACGAATGTGAGATCCGACCATAATGACTGAGACCACCCAACGTAGCCGCCTGGGCGTACTATTTGCTATTGCTGCTTATACCATGTGGGGCATTGCACCGGTTTACTTCAAAGCCCTCGAGAGTGTGCCGGCGATAGAAATTGTTAGCCATCGTATTATTTGGTCATTTGTTCTGGTGTTAGCGCTTATTCTGCTCTTGCGTCGTGGTGGCCGGCTCAAACCCGTGTTACAGAATCGCAAGCACATGTTGCGTCTTACTGTTGCGACCTTTTTACTGGGCGGTAATTGGTTTCTTTTTATCTGGGCGATCAACAACGACCACATTTTAGATGCCAGCTTAGGTTATTACATTAACCCATTGCTTAATGTGGCTATCGGCATGGCGTTTTTTGCCGAACGGATGCGGCGTTTACAGCTGGTAGCGATAGGGTTAGCTTTTACTGGGGTGTTTATTCAAGTGGTATCGTTTGGTTCGGTACCTTGGGTAGCTCTTATCTTAGCGAGTAGTTTTGCTATTTACGGTGCTATTCGTAAGCGCCTTCCGATAGATTCTATTACTGGGCTGTGGCTAGAGACTGTGATCTTGTTACCTATCGTACTGGTTTATATGCTCTTTTTCGCTCAATCAGATAACGTGAACATGCTCGACAATAGCTGGCAAATCAACAGTCTGCTGGTAGCGGCAGGAGTGGTAACTACCGCGCCGCTGCTCTGTTTTACGGCAGCAGCACAGCGGATCCGCTATTCCACTTTAGGCTTTTTTCAATACATAGGGCCAAGCCTGATGTTTATTCTCGCTGTCTGGGTTTATCACGAGCCGTTAGCGTCAGATAAACTGGTCACCTTTGGCATTATTTGGGCTGCACTGGCGCTGTATAGTTTTGACTCACTGGTACATCAACACCGCTCTAAACGAGCATAGGCAGTCATTAACCACTTGGAGCCTACGCCATCAAAGTTAATTTGAATGCGGCTTTGGGCTCCTACGCCTTCGTAATTAAGCACGGTACCCTCACCAAATTTAGGATGTCGTACGCGCTGCCCTAGCTCATAGCCCGTTTGCTCAAAGGTCTCATGGCTGGCGCCACTATGAAAGCGGCCAAGTGCAGGGCTGTGATGCTGAGTTCGGCTTTGTAAGCGAACATGGTGGAGGGTTTCGGGAGGCATCTCACCCACAAAACGGCTTACTTTATGAAAGAACTCTTGCCCATAAATACGTCGCTGTTCAGCATAGCTAATCACTAATTTTTGCATCGCGCGGGTCATGCCAACGTACATAAGCCGACGCTCTTCAGCTAATCGTCCGCTTTCATCCAAAGACTGCTGCGATGGAAATAGGCCTTCTTCTACACCCACCATAAACACCAACGGAAACTCTAAGCCCTTAGCGCTATGCAGGGTCATTAATTGCACTGCATCTTGATGTTCTTCCGCTTGCTCATCACCTGATTCAAGGGCTGCATGAGCCAAAAAGCTATTCAGCGGCGTCATATTTTCATCGTTGTTTTGCTCATCAAAAGCATGGAAATTATCGCAGGCATTCACTAACTCTTTTAAGTTTTCGACCCGCGTTTCAGCTTTTTCACCTTTCTCAGCTTGATACATCGCCATCAAACCGGAGCTTTTGATAATAGTATCGACCTGTCGTCCTAACGGAAAGTCACTGACATCGTCTTCCAATCGGTCGATTAAATCTAAAAACGCTTGTACGGCATTACCGGCGCGACCACTGAGAATCTTCTCCTGCACCAATTGCTTGGCCGCATCCCACATGGTGGTTCCACGAGCTCGGGCCCCATCACGAATAATGGCCAGGGTTCTATCGCCGATACCTCGCGTGGGAGTGTTGATCACGCGCTCTAGTGCCGCATCATCGTTGCGACTGGCTAACAGCCGCAAATAAGCCAGCGCATCTTTGACTTCTTGTCTATCAAAGAATCGCAAGCCGCCATAAATTCGGTAGGGAATACGCGCATGCAATAAAGCTTCTTCAATTACCCGTGATTGCGCATTACTACGATACAAAATCGCGACATCTTGCAGGGCATGGCCTTGTTCATGCCACTGCTCGATTTGTCCGGCAACATAGCGTGCTTCGTCCATCTCATTAAAAGCGGCATAAAGATCAATCGCATCACCACTTCCGTCTTCGGTCCATAATTCTTTACCTAAGCGATCGTTATTGTTGGCAATCACTTGGTTGGCAGCCTGGAGAATATTATTGGACGAACGGTAGTTTTGTTCTAAGCGGATGGTTAGTACATTTGGATAGTCCCGCAAAAACTGCTGAATATTTTCTACTTTGGCACCCCGCCAGCCATAAATAGACTGATCATCATCGCCGACAATGGTGACATAATTGGTAGCTTCAGCGCTGTTACTAACCCCTGAGAGTAACTTTATCCATGCGTATTGAATCGAGTTAGTGTCTTGAAACTCGTCCACTAAAATATGTCGAAAGCGGCGCTGATAGTGCTCCCGAACAATGGCGTTGTCGCGCAGCAGTTCATGTGCTCGCAGTAATAGCTCGGCAAAATCCACCAGCCCCGCACGGTCACAAGCTATTTGATATTCTTCATAGATCTCTTTAAAGGTGCGCTCATTAAAATCAAAGCCATCCAAATGATGCGGACGTAATCCTTCGTCCTTCTTGGCATTAATAAACCACTGGGCTTGTTTAGCTGGCCAACGTTTTTCATCTAAGTTTTTATTTTTAATGATACGTTTAAGCAATCGTTGCTGGTCATCGCTATCAAGGATCTGGAAATTTTGCGGCAGCTTAGCGTCCATAAAGTGAGCGCGTAAAAGACGATGAGCTAGCCCGTGGAAGGTTCCGATCCACATAGTGCGTACAGAATTACCTAAAATCTGCTCAATCCGTCCACGCATTTCTGCGGCTGCTTTATTGGTGAAAGTAACGGCCATGATGCTATGGGGCGATACCCGCTGCTCTTGCAGCAACCAAGCGATTCGGTGTACCAGCACCCGGGTTTTACCGCTCCCCGCGCCAGCAAGAACTAGCATGTGCCGCTCATGCGCAGCTACTGCTTGTTGTTGCTTGTCATTAAGTTGGGCGAGTAAAGGGTGCTGAGTCATAAAGTTATCCGAGCTTAGGTATCTATTAAAATGAAAATTACTGGCGCTTGCGGCAGTTTAGTTTTCTAATACTGTATATGCAACCAGTTATTTAGCGAAGCAACTTACTTTAATAAATGCTGCGCTAGGTCTTCAAGGCGCTGATAAGCAAGCGTTGGCAGCACTCGCAAATGCTCAGCTTGACCAAGCCCACCGGTAAACCAGGCACTTTGCCAACCCGCTCGGTGCGCCCCTAAAACATCGGCGTAGGGGCTATCACCAACGTGCAACCACTGCTGCGGATGTCGTTCTGGAAACCGTCTAGCGGCGGCCTCAAACATATCGGTAAATGGTTTTCCGCGTAGCTCTGCATTGGGTTGTAGTATCAATTGAAAATAAGGAGCTAGGCCGATCTCTGTCACATTCACGTTACCATTGCTTATCGCAATTACGGGTAACTTGGCACTCAATTGTGCCAGTAACTGATGTACTTGGGGATCAATTTCAACCAAATTACGATACCGCATAAACTCGGCCATCGCTGCAGTAGCACCCGCTTCTGCTTCTGCACTTGGCACGCCAAAGTGCGCCAGCCCCGCGGCTAGAGCAGTTAGTCTAAGTTGGGTCATATCGCTGGCTAAACGAACATCGCGTTGCATGATTTGTTGGCGTAATTGAGCCCAGTCGTGCGGCTGCCAGGTAGCTGTTTGAGGGAATTCACGTACCACATAATCTCGAACGGCTTGCTCGGCGCGTTGCATCACTGGCACGTTGTTATAGAGGGTATCATCCAGATCAAAACTAACTGCTGCAACAGGTAACAGTCGTCGATAAAACTGCATTATTTATTCCTTACTTGAAGGACTACTTTTTGCGGGCGCGCGGGTGGGCTCCGTCATAGACCTTGGCTAAATGCTGAAAATCCAAATGGGTATAAACCTGAGTTGTACTTAAGTTTGCGTGCCCTAGTAATTCTTGCACAGCACGTAAGTCACCACTTGATTCTAACATATGCGACGCAAACGAATGACGCAGCTTATGCGGATGCAATGAGCCTTTTAGTCCTTGCTGTTCGCCCCAATAGTTCAAGCGCTGCTGCACTGTCCGCGGGCTCATTCGTGTTTGCCGCTGGGTAACAAACAGAGCAAGCTCAGTTAAGTTGCCTTGCAGCCACTGTGTCCGTACCGGCAACCAGCGCTCAAGTGCAGCTGCGGCGCAGCGTCCGTAAGGCACAATCCGAGTTTTACTCCCTTTACCAAAGACCCGCAGCTCACGATGGCGCGGATTAATGGCATCAACATCTAGTGCCACCAACTCAGCTAAACGAATGCCACTGGAGTACAGCAGTTCCATAATGGCAGCATCACGCAGCGCCAAAGGCTCATTTTGTGGTAGTTGCAATAACTGACTAATGCTGTCGATATCAAGGTTCTTTGGCAGTCGCTTGGCCGCACGAGGAGCTTTCAGTTGTTTGGCCGGGTTATCCTGTAGTTCACCTTCGCGAAGCAAATAATCACAAAAAGTACGCCACGCGGCTAACCGTAAAGCTAGCGATGCATCACCAAGCCCTCGGCGACGCCAGCTAATGAATAACCGCTCTAATACTGGTAATTGCAGTTGTTGTGCTTGCTCAATCCGTTGCTCAGCCAAACTATTGAGGTCTTCCACCAAAATGCGGTCGTAACTATTGAGCGTATGTTGAGCTAATCCGCGCTCGCCGGCTAAGTGATGAATAAACCGATGTTTGAGCGCACTGAGTTGCATTATTCCTGGCCCGGTTGCGTTTGGTGCTGTAGTAAAGGCGGCAGCAATTTACTCAATAAATGGCGTAATTGATTAATCAACACCGCATCCATGGTTGGCTGAAAATGGCTGGCATCTTGATTGCCTATAGCCAGCATGCCTAATTCGCCTTGTTCACCCAAGAGCAGTAGCGCCACTGAAGCAATGGCTTGCTCAGGAAACAGCAACCGTTGCTCACTTTCAGTGAGGCGACCTAAGTACAAGTTAGTGTCATTAAAACGCTTACTTAGTAACTGTTTGTGAGTGTCAGCAATAAAAGTGAATTGCTCTGGTAGGGGCAGTGGGCTGGCGAAGAATTTCAAGCTCACTGCCGGCATGTTGAGCTGCTCGGCAAAGGTAGCCTGTAGACAATTCATGATATCGGCCAAGCTGTGACAATCGAGTAAAGCAATATACAGCTCGCTGTAGATATTAAAGAGTTGCTCATTGCGTTTAGCCGTGATCATCAATTCGGTAATATCATCTTCCAGCTGACCAACTCGCTGCCGCAATACTTGTTGCTGACGCTCAACCAGGCTTACGGTACCTTGTTGCTCATGGCGTAGCCGCATGTGCTGCAGCAACTGCGGATGACGCTCAAAAAAATCTGGATTTTCAGCCAAATATTCAGCGATCAGCGTATCATCCACTAATGTTTTCGGATCCTTGATTAACTCACCTGTCATAGCTTTAAATATCCATCATAAATATGTTCCGCGGGGCCCGTCATGCGTACGGTTTGACCTGACTGCCAGCGAATTGAGAGGCTACCACCTGGTAACTCAACTGTAACCTGTTCATCTAATTTGCCTTGACGCATACCAATCACGGCGGCGGCACAAGCACCACTGCCACAAGCTTGAGTTTCGCCAACGCCGCGCTCAAACACGCGCAAACGCACACGATCACGAGCGATTATCTGCATAAAGCCCACATTCACACCTTCTGGAAAGCGCTCATGGGTTGCCAGCGCCTGACCAAGCGTTGCTACCGGGGCGGTTTGTACGTTATCCACCTCAATAACTGCGTGCGGGTTACCTATGCCCATCACCCCACACAAAATCGTTTGGTCTTGCTCGCGTAAAATGTAGGTTAGCTCTTCTTTATTCGCTTTAAAGGGAACCTCAGCTGGCGCAAATTGTGGTAAGCCCATCTCTACGGTGATACGCCCATCACGCTCATGATGCAAGACCATGCGGCCGGCTTTGGTGCTTACTTTCAGATGGTTTTTGTGGCTCAATCCTTTCATTTTTACAAACAGCGCAAAACAACGAGCGCCATTACCGCATTGGGATACTTCAGTTCCATCGGCATTAAAAATTCGGTAATGAAAATCTAAATCCGGATCGTACGGTGGCTCAACTAAGAGCATTTGGTCAAAACCCACACCGCGGTGTCTATCGGCCCAATGTCTGATATTTTCTGGGTTGATATAAATATTCTGGGTGACATTATCAATCACCATAAAATCATTACCCAAACCATGCATTTTGGAGAAATTCATCGTGACTCCTCCACCAGCTGTTCGCCCTGCCATAGCTGCTCTAAAGGCTCGCGCGCACGAATTAAATGGGCACGATCACCATCCACCAGCACTTCAGCTGCACGCGGACGAGAGTTGTAATTGGAGCTCATAGTAAAGCCATAAGCACCAGCATTTAAGACAGCTAAGACATCCCCCTCAACTGCGGCAATATGACGAGCGTGGCCAAGAAAATCACCGGTCTCACAAACCGGCCCAACCACATCCACGATACTGGGTTCAGCATCACTTTGGCGAACCGGGATGATGTCATGATAGGCCTGATACAGCGCGGGGCGGAGTAAATCATTCATCCCTGCATCAACCAATAAGAAATTCTTATCCAAACCTGGTTTATTAAATTCAACCCGAGTTAGCATAACGCCAGCGTTACCAACAATCGCTCGACCTGGCTCTAACATCAGTGTCAAATCGGTCACATCTTGAGCTTTTTGCTGCAACTTAAGTAAGTAATCACTTACATCCATCGGCTGTTCATGGTTGTAGGATATGCCCATACCGCCGCCCATATCTAAGTGCCGAATATGAATGCCTTCGCTACGTAACTGGCGAATTAAATCGAGCATGATGTCAGCGGCATCAAGAAATGGACTGGCTTTTAAAATTTGCGAGCCGATATGACAATCCAAGCCTTTTAAATCAAGATTCTTTAAGCTTGCCGCATGCCGTGCCAAGGCGACCGCATCCGTCATGGCAATACCAAACTTATTGGTTTTTAGCCCCGTTGATATATAAGGATGAGTTTGCGCATCCACGTCCGGATTAATCCTCAGACTGACCGGAGCCACCTTATCCAGCGCCGCGGCGACATCATTCAAACGTTCTAATTCTGCCGCCGATTCCACGTTAAAACAGTAGATGCCTTGCTCTAGAGCATAGCGCATTTCTGCCCGCGTTTTTGCGACGCCAGAAAAAACGACGCTATCAGCGCGTCCACCTGCAGCCAATACGCGCGCGAGCTCACCACCTGAGACTATGTCAAAACCTGCGCCCAGTTTGGCCAGTTGATTAAGAATAGCCAAGTTGCTGTTAGCCTTAACCGCATAACAGAGTCGGTGAGGTGCCGGCCAGACCTTAGCGAATTGCTGCCAATTAGCCAGCAACTGAGCTTTGGAATAAACAAACAATGGCGTACCAAAACGTTCAGCCAGCTCATTGAGCGGACACTGTTCCGCATGTAATTGCTGCTGCAGGTAATCAAAACTCATTGGCTTTTATCCTGTAGCAAAGCTGTGGTTACTGGTGTTTGATTAGGCTCAGCCGGTGGCGGTAGTTCAAGCGGACCTTTTTGTCCGCAGGCGACCAACGTCAGCGATCCTGCTACAATGATCAGACGCATTACTTTCAGATTAAACATCGGTAAACTGTACCTACTTTATTTGGGTCATAAATCGTATGGTGTCTATCATCGCATTGAGACGCACAAATGTCATTATTAGGAGTGGACATGCAAGAGCACGACTATCATGAATTAGCAGAAGCTACTATTTTAGCTATTGAAGAGGCTGTTGAAGCCTGCCACGTAGACATAGATACTGAATCGGGCGGAGATATTCTGGAGCTGACGTTTCCTAATAACACGAAAATGGTGATTAATAAGCAGCCACCCCTACAGCAGTTGTGGGTTGCAACCAAATTTAATGGTCATCATTTTGAGTATCGTGATGGTGTCTGGATTGATAACCGGACGGGTGCTGAATTGTGGCAATTATTGAGTGAAGCAGCCAGCAAGCAAGCTGAAACTGACGTGACACTAGCTCCATTAAGCTAATCAGGATGTGGGGATAAAGGATGAGTGAGACACTACGTATTGCTACACGTAAAAGCATGCTGGCGATGTGGCAAGCAGAACACATTAAAGCACGTTTAGAGGCCCTGCACGAAGGGCTCACGGTTGAGTTATTACCTATGAGCACCCGCGGTGATGTGATTTTAGATACACCGCTGGCCAAAATTGGTGGTAAAGGCCTCTTCGTCAAAGAACTTGAAGTGGCAATGTTAGAGGGCCATGCCGATTTAGCTGTGCATTCTATGAAGGATTTACCGGTGGAGTTTCCACCAGGGCTTGAGCTCTTTGGTATTTGTGAGCGCGAAGATCCGCGAGATGCCTTTGTCTCAAATACCTATGCAAGCCTTGATCAGCTTCCTGAAGGAGCCGTGGTCGGCACCTGCAGCTTGCGCCGCAAATGCCAAGTATTGGCACAGTTTCCTCACTTGGTTGTCAAAGACTTACGTGGCAATGTGCAGACCCGCTTGAACAAACTTGATGAAGGCCAATTTGATGCCATTATTTTAGCCGCATCAGGGCTTATCCGGCTGGAGCTACAACATCGTATTAGCCAGCGAATTCCGGCAGAAACCTGTTTACCCGCTAATGGCCAAGGCGTGTTAGGCATTGAATGCCGTAGTGATGATGCTCGTACCAAAGAACTCTTAGCGCCCTTAACCTGCCCTGACACACGTAGTTGCGTATTAGCTGAACGGGCGATGAATCGACGCCTACAAGGTGGTTGCCAAGTACCTATCGGTGCCTATGCTGAGTTGCATGGCGACGAACTGCATTTACGTGGTTTGGTGGGGCGTCCTGATGGTAGCGAGATCATTGAAGGCGACATTCGCGGTCTGCGTGATGATGCCGAGCAATTAGGCATTGAATTAGCGGAATATTTGTTATCCCGCGGTGCTGATGTCATCCTGAAAGATGTCTACGCTGAGAACGAGCTACATTCATGAATCATAAGCTACTTATTTTACGCCCTGACGAGCAGTCTAAACCTGTGCAAATGCGCTTACAGCAACAAGCTAAACAGCTCGAGCTAGGCGACTTGCAGACAGAATGCTTTAGCATGGTGAAAATTAGTAGCTATGACGACCCCAACAGCAGTTACGTGCAACTATTGGCTGAACCTTGGGATGCCGGGTTGATGGTTAGCGTAAATGCTGCCCGCTATTTTGCAGAACAAAAACAAGCATGGGCTGCCGATGTCCCGGTGCCGATGGCTCGCTGGTTTGCCGTTGGCCCTACTAGTGCCGCAGCTATTGCAGCAACCGTTGGCCGACCTGTTACTTGTCCATGGCGGCAACACAATAGTGATGCTTTACTAGAGTTGCCGGAGCTACAGCAGGTGGCTGGCCAACGCTGGTTGCTAGTACGCGGACATGGTGGCCGCGAGGTCTTTGCGGAGACCTTACGCGCACGAGGTGCCGACGTACACTATTTGGAAGTTTATCAACGCACTCCCGTAGCTATTAAACCGCAGCTTATTACCCAGTGGCAAACTCAGGTACAGGGCATTATGGTCACCAGTGCCGAGCAGCTCGATTATTTTCTTACTGCGATGCCCAGCTCTGCATCAACTTGGTTAGCCCAATGTTATTGGGTTGTCGCTAGTGAGCGGTTAGCACGCATGCTACCTACTACCTACCAACGAGCATGTGTAGTTGCTGATAGCGCTACTCCCTTTGCTCTCACTCAGGCTTGGGTAAAAGCCATTAAGAACCAACAGGATACCATTCTATGACGCCAACCAAATCAACCAAGGATACCGATGCGGTAGCTGAAATTGATAGTCCTACCGATATCGATAACCCTACCGAGACCACCACACCTACGAGTAAGCCGCGGCGCGGTGGTATGGGCTGGTTGGTCGCAGTGCTGGTGCTTGCAGCCGCAGGAGCTGCACTCTGGTATGGTTATCAGGTGGTCGTGCTTAAACAAGCACAGCAATTGCATGAGTTAACTCGCCAATATTCCACACTAGAGCAACAGTTTAGCCAGTTACAGCAAGATCTAAAATCCCAAAATGATACCTTTAAAGCCACTGTTGACGAGCAGATCCAACAATCCAATCGCGGGCTACAACGAGTTCTTAACGAACAAGCCGACCTCTTAGAAAGTAACCAAATGGCCGTTCGTTCTGTGCAAGCCGAACTAGCGCAACTGGATATCACTCAGCAATCAAGCTGGCGAATTTTTGAAGCACGGGCGCTAGCGGAACGCGCCGCAAGTAAGTTGTGGATAGAACAAGATATTGCTGCTGCAGTTGAGTTATTAAAGCTCGCCGATTCGCACCTGCGAGCATTGAGTAATCCCGCTCATCAAGCGGTTCGTCAAGCCTTAGCAGATGATATTTTGCGCTTAAGCTCACTGCCAGCGCAACAAAGCGAAAGCATCACGCTCACGCTAGGAAGTTTACGCAATCAACTACAGCATAGTCACTGGTATCAGCAGCCTACAGCTGGTGTTAGCAATTCTGGGAACGATGCCACTGCCAGTGGCTGGCAACGCTTTAAACAAAGTTTCACGGCACTTATGGATAAGTTAATTCGGGTGCAACGTCGTGATACCCCGGTGCAGCCTTTAATTGCCGATACCTATTTTACCGCCAGCAAAGAGCGCGTGTTACTGCAGCTGCAACTAGCCCAGCAGGCTGCTCTGAGCGGCTCGCAGCAGGTTTTTGAGCAGGCCCTAGCCACTGCAATCGAGCAACTCACAACTATCACCGAGATCAGCGATAATGCCGACATTGAGCCTATCCTCGAGCAATTGATGACCTTACAAGAAGCCAAATTGCAGCCTGAGCTACCAGCTCAGTTACCTGCTGTTGCTCTCCTTTCCCGATTAGCTGAGCAATATGCCGTAGGGCAAACCGCTGAGGAGGAGTTATGAGGTTTGCGCTAACGCTGATTATTTTATTGATTGCAGGGTTATTGATAGGCCCTCTGTGGTCAGGCAACACCGGTTACATTCTGATCAGCTTGGGTCAATGGACCATCGAGACCAGTATCGTTGCGGCCGTTATTATCCTAACCTTATTGATTTTAGTGCTACGGCTACTTTTAGCTGGCATTCGCCGGGTCATTCGCGGTACCAGCTGGGGTATGAGTTGGTTTGGTAGACGCCGTGAAGCCAAAGCTGGTGACGCCTATACTGACGCCCTTGAAGCACTGCTACAAGGCGACTATGTGCTAGCTTCACGCAACATCAATCGTTGTTATCAGCTTGGCAAAGATCAGCAAGATGCCTTATTAGCAGCATACATCGCAGCCCAATTAGGTGATTTAAAACAAGCCCAAGACTGGCTCAATAAGACTGGCCGTACCGATGATTTTCGCTTAGCGGAGATGTTATTTTCTTTACGGGCAGATCCTGCTAATGCAAGTAGTCGAATAACCGAGCTAGCCGGTTTATTGAAGCAGTATCCTCATCACCCGCAGCTCGTTAAGTTAGCGATTTTGAGTTACCGCAACTTACATAAGTACCGTGAAATTTCTGATTTATTGCCAACTGCAGCACAATTAAATTTGTTCAGCGCTACCGAATTAGCGGAGCTTACTGAGCAAACATACTTAGCCTTGATGCTAGCCGCAGCGAAGTTAAGCTTACCTTCATTACGCCAATATTGGCAAAGCTTAAGCAAAGAACAACGTGCCACCACAGCGATCAGGACGGCTTACTTACAGACACTGATTAAGCTCGAACAAAGCACTGCTGCCGATAAAATAGCTGCTCGTGGGTTAAAACGTGGACAGTTAGAATTAGCGGACTTACTGCAGCGTCAGTTATTGGTTGCCGGCACAGAATTACGGGAATGGTTACAACAGCAATTAAAACAACATCCCAATGACGCGCTGCTGTTGCAAGCTTTAGGTCAGATGGCCTACCTCAGCAAAGACTACTCGTTAGCACAACGGGCATTGCGTAAAGCTACTGAATTAGCACCATCGCAGCGAGTATGGTTCGATCTGGCTCAAACCTATGATGCCTTAGGCGATACCAACGCTGCTTTACGTGCCTATCGCGAAGGGCTACAGTACTCGTGATAAACGCACCATAATTGAATGAAAGGGCAGTTATTACTGCCCTTTTTTATCATTGCTATTACTTACGAATACCTTCAATCGACAAATAGATTTCTACGGTTTCAGATGCTGGACCCAAATCATAGTCCATACCAAAATCCGCTGGAGTAATTGTCACCGCCCCTTCAAACCCGCGACGGAATCCACCCCAAGGGTCTTGCCCAGCGCCAATTTCTGTCACATCAATTGAAATGGGTTTAGTGGTACCGTGCAAAGTAAAGTTACCCTTCAAAACACCGGTACCGTCGCCATTAGCAGTGTAGCTCGTTGACTCAAACTTAGCTTGCGGGTATTTACCAACGTTAAAGAAGTCAGCGCTGCGTAAATGCTTGTCACGCTCGGCGTGATTACTGTCTAAGCTTGCCACGTCAATAGTTACATTAACTTTGGCTGCACTAGGGTTGGCCTCGTCGTAACTGAAGGTTCCTTCAAAATCGTTGAACCGACCGAGCAACCAGCTGTAGCCTAAGTGGCTAACCTTAAATTGTACGAATGCATGAGCACCGTCCGTATCAATCACATAGTCTTCGGCTTGCACCGGAGCTGCTGCTAAAAAAGTAGCTGACATAATCGTGGCTAACAAAAGTTTTTTCATGATAAATCTCCGTTATTAATTAATCTTTTAATGGTCGCAGCATGCGCTTTAGGGTTTCATCTTTGTGAATAAAGTGATGCCTTAAGCCTGCTAGACCATGTCCAATCGCTATAATCACAAGACTCAGTGCGGCATACCAGTGCACCTGTCCAGCGATGTCTTCTTGCTGCGGAATGGAGGTGATCAAGGCTGGTACTTCAAACCAATCAAACACCGAGATTCCACGCCCATCCGCCGTTGAAATGAGGTAACCACTGATCATGGTGATAAACAACAATGCATAAATCAGTGCGTGCCCTAACTTGGCACCTACTTGCTCAAACGTCTTGCCAATAGCTGTGGGTCTTGGTTGCGTAAGTTTCCAGATCAGCCTAACGATGGTGAGCAATAACAACGTCATGCCAAATGATTTATGCCACCATGGGCCTAATCGATACCAGGCATCGTAGTAGCCCAGTGTTAACATCCAATAGCCTAAGCCGAATAAGGCAAAAACCATCATAGCTGTTAACCAATGCATGATAATTGCCACCCAGCCGTAGCTACGTTTTGAGTTCTTGAGCATAGTCAGTCTCCAAGTTACATCTGTTATTTTAGTCTCATTTATTGAAATAAATATCGGCAATTATAGACTGTTTGATTCTATTTTTTAGAAAGGTTTGCGTGATGGGGAGCCGGCAGCCGTTCGCGATCTTTTCGAGCGCGCAACGAAAAAACCCCTAGCATAGCTGCTAGGGGTTGTTCGTATTTGGTGCCTGGCGGTGACCTACTCTCGCATAGGGAGACCCTACACTACCATCGGCGCGGAAGCGTTTCACTTCTGAGTTCGGAATGGATCAGGTGGTTCCACTTCGCTATTGCCGCCAGGCGTAAACTTGTACAATATGAATTCGCTGATTGTCGTGCCAGTAATGCACCACTCTAGTTGAGCCTAGTAGAAGCTCGAACTTATGTCTTGGCTACAGCCCTAAACACCTTCGGTGTTGTATGGTTAAGCCTCACGGGCAATTAGTACGGGTTAGCTCAACGCATTACTACGCTTCCACACCCCGCCTATCAACGTTGTAGTCTCCAACGACCCTTTAGGACAATTACATGTCAGTGAGAGCTTATCTTGAGGCTCGCTTCCCGCTTAGATGCTTTCAGCGGTTATCGATTCCGAACGTAGCTACCGGGCAGTGCCATTGGCATGACAACCCGAACACCAGCGGTTCGTTCACTCCGGTCCTCTCGTACTAGGAGCAACCCCTCTCAACTCTCAAACGCCCACGGCAGATAGGGACCGAACTGTCTCACGACGTTCTAAACCCAGCTCGCGTACCACTTTAAATGGCGAACAGCCATACCCTTGGGACCGACTACAGCCCCAGGATGTGATGAGCCGACATCGAGGTGCCAAACACCGCCGTCGATATGAACTCTTGGGCGGTATCAGCCTGTTATCCCCGGAGTACCTTTTATCCGTTGAGCGATGGCCCTTCCATTCAGAACCACCGGATCACTATGACCTGCTTTCGCACCTGCTCGACGTGTCTGTCTCGCAGTTAAGCTGGCTTGTGCCATTACACTAACCGTACGATGTCCGACCGTACTTAGCCAACCTTCGTGCTCCTCCGTTACTCTTTGGGAGGAGACCGCCCCAGTCAAACTACCCACCAGGCACTGTCCTCACCCCAGATAATGGGGCTAAGTTAGAACATCAAACATACAAGGGTGGTATTTCAAGGATGGCTCCACGTCAACTAGCGCCAACGCTTCATAGCCTCCCACCTATCCTACACATGGAGGTTCAATGTTCAGTGCCAAGCTGTAGTAAAGGTTCACGGGGTCTTTCCGTCTAGCCGCGGGTACACCGCATCTTCACGGCGATTTCAATTTCACTGAGTCTCGGGTGGAGACAGCGTGGCCATGGTTACACCATTCGTGCAGGTCGGAACTTACCCGACAAGGAATTTCGCTACCTTAGGACCGTTATAGTTACGGCCGCCGTTTACGGGGCTTCGATCAAGAGCTTCGCTTACGCTAACCCCATCAATTAACCTTCCGGCACCGGGCAGGTGTCACACCCTATACGTCATCTTTCGATTTTGCAGAGTGCTGTGTTTTTAATAAACAGTCCCAGCCACCTGGTCACTGCGGCCAGCTCCGGCTCCGTCCGTGTGGACTTCACCAGCTCTGGCGTACCTTCTCCCGAAGTTACGGTACTATTTTGCCTAGTTCCTTCACCCGAGTTCTCTCAAGCGCCTTAGTATTCTCTACCTGACCACCTGTGTCGGTTTGGGGTACGGTCAACATGAACCTGAAGCTTAGAGGCTTTTCCTGGAAGCATGGCATCAACAACTTCGCATCCGTAGATGCTCGTCTCGTATCTCAGTCTTAGCGGTCCGGATTTTCCTAAACCACCAACCTACATACTTTCACCGGGATAACCAACACCCGGCTTGCCTAGCCTTCTCCGTCCCCCCATCGCAGTTCATGTCGGTACGGGAATATTAACCCGTTTCCCATCGACTACGCCTTTCGGCCTCGCCTTAGGGGCCGACTTACCCTACCCTGATTAACATGGGATAGGAAACCTTGGTCTTCCGGCGTGGGGGTTTTTCACCCCCATTATCGTTACTCATGTCAGCATTCGCACTTCTGATACCTCCAGCATGCTTCTCAACACACCTTCAACGGCTTACAGAACGCTCCCCTACCCAGCAAACAAGTTTGCTGCCGCAGCTTCGGTGCATGGCTTAGCCCCGTTACATCTTCCGCGCAGGCCGACTCGACTAGTGAGCTATTACGCTTTCTTTAAAGGATGGCTGCTTCTAAGCCAACCTCCTAGCTGTCTAAGCCTTCCCACATCGTTTCCCACTTAGCCATGACTTGGGGACCTTAGCTGGCGGTCTGGGTTGTTTCCCTCTTCACGACGGACGTTAGCACCCGCCGTGTGTCTCCCGGATAGTACTCACTGGTATTCGGAGTTTGCATGGGGTTGGTAAGTCGGGATGACCCCCTAGCCCAAACAGTGCTCTACCCCCAGTGGTATTCGTCCGAGGCGCTACCTAAATAGCTTTCGGGGAGAACCAGCTATCTCCGGGCTTGATTAGCCTTTCACTCCGAGCCACAGGTCATCTCCTAATTTTTCAACATTAGTGAGTTCGGTCCTCCAATTGATGTTACTCAATCTTCAACCTGCCCATGGCTAGATCGCCCGGTTTCGGGTCTATACCTTGCAACTAAGCGCCCAGTTAAGACTCGGTTTCCCTACGGCTCCCCTATTCGGTTAACCTTGCTACAAAATATAAGTCGCTGACCCATTATACAAAAGGTACGCAGTCACACCACGAAGGTGCTCCTACTGCTTGTACGTAGACGGTTTCAGGTTCTATTTCACTCCCCTCGCCGGGGTTCTTTTCGCCTTTCCCTCACGGTACTGGTTCACTATCGGTCAGTTGGGAGTATTTAGCCTTGGAGGATGGTCCCCCCATATTCAGTCAAGATAACACGTGTCCCGACCTACTCGTTTTCACCTTCATGTTTCCTTCGTGTACGGGACTATCACCCTGTATCGTTGAGCTTTCCAACTCATTCCACTAGAACCATGATTGCTTAAGGGCTAATTCCCGTTCGCTCGCCGCTACTAGGGAAATCTCGGTTGATTTCTTTTCCTCCGGGTACTTAGATGTTTCAGTTCTCCGGGTTCGCTTCTTACACCTATGGATTCAGTGCAAGATAGTGTGCATGCACACTGGGTTTCCCCATTCGGAAATCCATGACTCAAGCGGCTCTTACTGCCTCATCATGGCTTATCGCAAGTTAGTACGTCCTTCATCGCCTCCAACTGCCTAGGCATCCACCGTCTACGCTTAGTCACTTAACCATACAACCCGAAAATGTTTATTCGAGCTCTATGGGCTGTTTCTTTGCTGTACACAAGTTCGATACGCCTCTACCATTTTTGGATTCAAGTAGAGTGGCATTTCATTACTTTATTACAATCAGCTTGTTCATATTGTTAAAGAGCGGTGTAACATGAAGTTACTGATAAAGATTCTCGTGAGAATGTTTATCGCTAACTTTGGATAGAAACGTGATTCGTTAGTCGTGCGCTGCGCTGTTCGTACGCTTCGCTGTTCGATGACTAAGAAATGGTGGAGCCAAGCGGGATCGAACCGCTGACCTCCTGCGTGCAAGGCAGGCGCTCTCCCAGCTGAGCTATGGCCCCACAGGCCGTAGGCCTGTCGTTGTTCGTTATTCGTTCGTCGTTATTCGTAAAAACAACAAACCAAACACAATAACCAAACCAACAAACCGATAAGGCTAACTTCAAGGTTAGGCAAGGCGGGAAGGCACGAAGCATACATCAGTATGTGAGTGGCTTTCCAACGCAGCATAACCGCAGAAGTGGTGGGTCTGAGTAGACTTGAACTACCGACCTCACCCTTATCAGGGGTGCGCTCTAACCAGCTGAGCTACAGACCCAGTTTCTATCCGTTACATCTACCAAACCAGGCAATCTGTGTGAGCACTTAACTTCTTCAAGGCTTTTTCATAAGGAGGTGATCCAGCCGCAGGTTCCCCTACGGCTACCTTGTTACGACTTCACCCCAGTCATGAACCACACCGTGGTAAACGCCCTCCCGAAGGTTAAGCTATCTACTTCTGGTGCAGCCCACTCCCATGGTGTGACGGGCGGTGTGTACAAGGCCCGGGAACGTATTCACCGTGGCATTCTGATCCACGATTACTAGCGATTCCGACTTCACGGAGTCGAGTTGCAGACTCCGATCCGGACTACGACGCGCTTTTTGAGATCCGCTTACTATCGCTAGCTTGCTTCCCATTGTACGCGCCATTGTAGCACGTGTGTAGCCCATCCCGTAAGGGCCATGATGACTTGACGTCGTCCCCACCTTCCTCCGGTTTATCACCGGCAGTCTCCACAGAGTTCCCACCATGACGTGCTGGCAACTGAGGATAAGGGTTGCGCTCGTTGCGGGACTTAACCCAACATCTCACAACACGAGCTGACGACAGCCATGCAGCACCTGTCTCAGTGTTCCCGAAGGCACTCTTCTATCTCTAGATGATTCACTGGATGTCAAGGGATGGTAAGGTTCTTCGCGTTGCATCGAATTAAACCACATGCTCCACCGCTTGTGCGGGCCCCCGTCAATTCATTTGAGTTTTAACCTTGCGGCCGTACTCCCCAGGCGGTCAACTTAGTGCGTTAGCTGCGTTACTCACATCGTTTATGACACGAACAACTAGTTGACATCGTTTACGGCGTGGACTACCAGGGTATCTAATCCTGTTTGCTCCCCACGCTTTCGTACCTCAGCGTCAGTTTCTGACCAAGGTGGCCGCCTTCGCCACCGGTATTCCTTCCAATATCTACGCATTTCACCGCTACACTGGAAATTCTACCACCCTCTTCAGAACTCGAGCCTGCCAGTTCAAAATGCCATTCCCAGGTTGAGCCCGGGGATTTCACATCTTGCTTAACAAGCCGCCTACGTACGCTTTACGCCCAGTAATTCCGATTAACGCTTGCACCCTCCGTATTACCGCGGCTGCTGGCACGGAGTTAGCCGGTGCTTCTTCTGTGGCTAACGTCAATCTTGTAGAGTATTAATCTACAAGCCTTCCTCACCACTGAAAGTGCTTTACAACCCGAAGGCCTTCTTCACACACGCGGCATGGCTGCATCAGGGTTTCCCCCCATTGTGCAATATTCCCCACTGCTGCCTCCCGTAGGAGTCTGGGCCGTGTCTCAGTCCCAGTGTGGCTGATCATCCTCTCAGAACAGCTAGAGATCGTCGCCTTGGTGGGCCTTTACCCCACCAACTAGCTAATCTCACTTGGGCCTATCTCTAGGTGCAAGGTCCGAAGATCCCCTGCTTTGGTCCGTAGACATTATGCGGTATTAGCCACAGTTTCCCGTGGTTATCCCCCTCCTAAAGGCAAGTTCCCAAGCATTACTCACCCGTCCGCCGCTCGCCGGCAAAGTAGCAAGCTACTCCCCGCTGCCGCTCGACTTGCATGTGTTAGGCCTGCCGCCAGCGTTCAATCTGAGCCATGATCAAACTCTTCAATTTAAAGTGTTTAATCGACCCATTGAATCAATGACTTAATAAAATCTAATTTGTTAAGCACTTTTCCAATCAGTCAGGTGGTCAAGTTAATGACCTTTGTTGCATCCGAAGATGCTTCTCTGCCTGAATCCGGTAAGTGCCCACACAGTTTGCTTGGCTTGGTATATTGTTAAAGAGCGTTCGCTTCGCTTTCGAAGCGGCTTGCGTTTCAGCAAGCAAGGCGGCGTATTCTACAGCCTTGGAGTTTTGAGTCAAGCCTTTCGGCAAACTTTTTTCTGACTCAAAACTTGTGCTTTTGGCGACTTCGTTGTCTGCCTCAAGCGTGGGGCGCATTTTAGAGATTTTACTGGCAAGGTCAAGCGCCTTTTTCAACTTTTTAAGTGTTTTTTTACTGACTGCTGGTTTTGTAAGCGAAGCGCGTTTTAAATCAGCAAAAACTGTTCGATTCGCCAGCATTGACGCTTTCTGCTATCTTTTTAGGTACGACTTTAGCAAGATCAAAAATATAACAAATTAGGGAGTAGAGACTCATGAGCGGAGATATTCGTAGTTATCGTGGTATTGAGCCACAATTAGGTGAACATGTTTATGTCGATCAAAGCGCCGTTATTGTGGGCGACGTACAGCTAGGTGAACATAGTAGTGTATGGCCCTTAGTTGCTATTCGTGGTGATGTGAACTTCGTCCGAATTGGTGCGCGTACCAATGTTCAGGATAACTCGGTGCTTCATGTTAGTAGAATTAGTGAAGGCAACCCGGATGGGCATCCGTTATTAATCGGAGATGACGTTACAGTAGGACATCATGTGATGTTGCATGGCTGTAGCATAGGTAATCGCGTCTTAATTGGGATGTCGGCGGTGATCATGGATGGTGCGGTAGTAGAAGATGACGTGATTATTGGGGCCGGCAGCTTGGTTCCACCAGGTAAAACGCTCAAGAGTGGCTACTTATATGTAGGCAGCCCGGTAAAAGAGGCCCGTCCTCTATCTCAGGCAGAACGAAACTTTTTACCGCAGTCTGCAAATAACTATGTGCAATTAAAAGAAGATTATCTGCTTCATGTGCAACAAATAAGTTAATGGAAGTCTCGTGAGCGATTAGCCTGCATTCCAAGACGGGCTAATTGCTCAGAGCTATCAATAAGTTCACCCGCTATGATATGTATGACTTCTCCTTCTCGCTCTAAGATGCCTTTTACTGTTAATAGCTGACTGGTAAGAAATGCTTTGCGATAGGCTTTCGCAACTCGCGCCCAGATAACCACGTTCGCCATACCGGTTTCATCTTCCAACGTAATAAAAGTAACCCCACCGGCACTACCTGGACGCTGTCGACAAGTCACTAACCCCGTGACCGTAACCAGTTGCTTATGGCGACAAAGCTGCAACGATTGCGCCGACTTACTATGGCGCAGCCAACCTTGCTCACGAAGTAGAGCTAGTGGATGACGCCGTAAAGACACCCCTGTTGTTTGGTAATCACCCGCAATATCGGCAAATTCGCTTGGTTTGGGTAAATAATCAGGTGTTGCTTCGGCAGTCTGCTGGTGCGCAAACAAGGGCAGTTGCTCGGCTTGGTGGGCCAAACTCTGCCATTGGCTCTGGTAACGATTACCGGCTAGGCTGCCCAGCACATCTGCAGCAGCGAGACGTTGTAAAGTGGTCGCAGATAAGCCTAGGTCTCGCAACTGTTGTAAGTTACGAAAACCACTGCGCGGACGCTGCTCAATCAGTTGCTTGATTTCGTCAGCAGCTAACCCTTTCACTAATCGTAATCCCAGTTGTAAG
Source organism: Idiomarina loihiensis (assembly GCF_024584785.1). Lineage (GTDB taxonomy): Bacteria > Pseudomonadota > Gammaproteobacteria > Enterobacterales > Alteromonadaceae > Pseudidiomarina > Pseudidiomarina fusca. Next base: position 2,515,942 of record NZ_CP074112.1, on the reverse strand, counting down.
CCATAACCTTGCTGTAAAGGAACGAGCTGGTGATGCCAGTGGCTCTGTTGAATATTAGCAGGCAGTACTACCAACTGATGGCGACGAGCATCTTGAATTAGTTGATCGGCCGAATAGAACCCCATAGGCAGACTATTTAAAAGCGCACAATAAAAGGTTAGGGGATAATGATACTTTAACCAAGCCGACGCATAAGCTAGGTTAGCAAAACTGGCTGAGTGAGATTCTGGAAAGCCATATTCACCAAACCCACAAATCTGGGCAAAAATACGTTGCGCAAACTCGTCACTATAACCGCGCGCCAGCATGCCACGAATAAGCTTATGTTCGAACTGCTGCAATTCGCCGTTACTTTTCCAGTTCGCCATAGCGCGACGTAGCTGATCGGCCTCACCGCCACTAAAGCCAGCGGCAACCATGGCGAGTTTAATCACCTGCTCCTGAAAAATAGGCACCCCTAGCGTACGAGCTAAAACCTGCTTAACTGCAGCGCTGGGATAAGTTACTGCCTCTTGCCCGGCTCGACGGCGTAAATAAGGATGGACCATATCACCCTGAATAGGCCCGGGCCGTACAATCGCAATCTGCACCACTAAATCATAAAAACAATGGGGCTTTAAACGCGGCAACATATTCATTTGTGCGCGTGATTCTATTTGAAACACTCCTACAGAATCGGCCTGTTGCAACATTTTGAATACCTGCTGGTCGGCAGGGGGAATATTCGCAAGATGGTAATCTTGATGATAATGCTCGCGTACCAACTTAAACATTTTTTGTAGAGCACTGAGCATACCTAATGCCAAGATATCTACTTTTATGAGCCGTAGCGCTTCGATATCGTCTTTATCCCATTGAATAACCGTACGCTCTGGCATGCTCGCATTTTCGACGGGGACCAATTGATTGAGGTTAGTCGCAGCAATAACAAAACCACCGACATGCTGCGATAAGTGCCTTGGAAAACCTTTAATGGCTTCCGTCAAGGTTAATAGCCAACGGCCTCGTTGGGTTTCTAAGAGCCCAGGTACCTTGGCCGATAATTGTTGCTGCCAATCACATTCTGTATCACGCTTATCTATTTGTTGTAGATAGTGGCGTAATTCTTGCTCCGGATAGCCTAACGCTTTACCGACGTCACGCAGGGCACTGCGCAAACGATAGCGAATCACGGTTGCAGCTAACGCGGCCCGATGCCGACCATACTTACGATAAATGTATTGAATGACTTCTTCACGGCGCTGGTGTTCAAAATCAACATCAATATCTGGTGGCTCGTCTCGTTCTGCCGAAATAAAGCGCTCAAAGAGTACATCTATTTGATCCGGGTTTACCGCAGTGATCTGCAGGCAATAACAAACAACAGAGTTTGCCGCAGAGCCACGGCCTTGATACAAAATGTCTTGCTGCTGAGCAAATTGCACAATGTCGTGAATGGTTAAAAAGAAATACTCATACTTAAGCTGAGCAATAAGCTGCAATTCTTTCTCTAATTTTGCCTTAACGTCTGCTTTTAATCCTTGAGGAAAACGCTGTGCTGCCCCAGCATAGGTTAACTGACGCAAGTACTCTGTCGCGTTCATTCCTGCGGGCACCAGTTCAGCCGGATATTGGTACTGCAATTCACTTAAACAAAAGTGACATTGTTTTGCCACCTCTGCTGCTGTTGCTAACCATTCGGCTGGATAGCATTGCTGCAACTCTGCGGCGGTTCGTAGTCCATAATCTTGATTCGATTTTATTTGTGCTAAACAACAATCTAACGGCTGCTGTTCATGTATCGCGACTAAAACATCGGCCAAGGGTTGGCGGCTTGCCTGATGATAAGTAACCTGACATGCGGCTGCGACCTTGATCCCGGTGTTTTGTTGCAACGACTGATACAAACTATATTGTTCTGCATCATCCGCTTGGTAATGGCGCCCGTAGGCTAACCACAGCCGCTGGCCAAACAAACCACGTAAACGCTGGGCTAGCGCTAGAAGTGCAGGGGTCAGCCCTAATGATGTAAGCGGCCGCCACAGTATCTCGCAGTCACTCAGACGCTGTTTAAAGTCATCTAACTGCAATAAATAAGAACCTTTTTTACAACGACTACGGGCTAGCGTGATGAGCTCACACAACTGCGCGTAACCCTGCTTATTTCGTACCAAAACAATCAAAGTACCCACGTCATCAAGCCGAAACTCACTTCCTACCAATAACTGAATAGGGTACTCACGAGCCGCCACATAAGCGCGCACAATTCCCGCTAATGAACATTCGTCCGTGATGGCGATGGCTTGATAACCCAATTGGTAAGCCTGCTCAATTAATTCATGCGGATGCGAGGCTCCACGTAAGAAGCTGTAATTACTTAAACAATGCAGCGCGACAGGCTTAACTGAACCAACCATGTAAATACCACCCTTGCTGATCTTTGAACAACCATGCTTGGCGCTGGTTTTTGTCCACCCCAATAAAGTAATCACGCTGTACCGGCTCGGATAGCCACCAGCCCGTAGCTAAATGCTCCGGTCCCCAATGCAGATCCCAATCTTGTACTTGAATCGGCTGTGGCTCAGGCAGTAACCACAACGGTCGCTTAACTCGCAACGAACTGTGCTGACCAGCGGCTTGCACTGCTTGCGCTCGTTGCCAAGCTTGTAATTGCCCTCGTTGCTCTGGTAGCCAGTGCTGATGCAAGGTTATCCGATGCACTTTGTCGGTACCTAAACGAGCCTGCAATAAACTCACCAGGCTATCTATGTTTGTTTCGGATTGCTTAGTTTCGGTTAAGAGTGCTTGGTTACTAGCAACTCTGGGCTCGGTTTGCTGGATCACGACTGTTAGCCCCAATACCGGCTGAACCAATTGCTGGCGTTCTAAATGAAGCTGGCTTAGCTGAAGTAGATCTTGTTGTTGCCAGACCGGATGCGCAAACGCCACTCGGACCTGAGTTGGTTGGCCATGACGATGATGGGCCTTGATTAGCAGCATCCGAGTACTTTGTTGATGCCCCTGTAAAAAAGCTTCCGCTTGTTGCAACAGCCGTTTTAATGGGAATAACAACTGCGGCCAACTAGGAATTTCTGTTAGTAAATCTAGGTACTGCTGAAACGATAGCGGTGGCTGATAGTAGTGTTGTGGTGATGGCAATTCACCTTGTAACTCCGCCATATATAACACGAGCGCCTTGCCGAACCGGCGACCTAACTCAGCTCTAGGTACCTGCATGAGCTGGCCAAGCCTTTGCATGCCTACTTCTTGCAAGCGCTGCTGCTGACTTGGTGTGAAGCCACAGGCAGTAATAGGTAACTCCGCTAAAGCCTGCTGAATAACCGCAGGGTTTTCATTTATCACTCCTTGCTGCGCCTGCGCTAATAGACGAGCACTTAACGGACTATAGCCACAACTTAACTGATAGCGTAGTGGCCATTGTTGTAGCCGCTGCTGTAAATAGCTAATCAGGTTTGGATACCCCCCATGCAGGCGTACCAAACTAGCTACCTCACACAACAACCCTTGGGGTGGTACTAACACCAACTGAGCAACGTCTTGATAAACTAATTGCGCTAATTGCTGTAACACGCGTTGTTCTTGTTGTTGGTGATAATCCCGTATCTGTAAATGGGTGACTAAAGTGCTGGCTAGCACTTCAGCCATCTGTAACCGAACGCCTTGCTGTAAAGCCGCCGCTGTGGCTTGATGAACAAGCCGTTGCCCCTGCTGACTAGTCACCAAAATCTGTGGTGCGTCTGTCAACTCAGGTGGTTGCAGCGCTAATTGATAATCTAATAATAGGTGCGGAAAGTGCACATACACCCACTTATTCATACATCACCTAAGCTGTTAGTCTTCGGCCTGAGCGTTGACGCCACCTAGGTAGATAATCGGGGATAGCACATTCTAAATCGGCTAGCGGCCAACCGGAGCGGCGCTTGCGTAAAGCAAACTGCAATATGGGGACATAACTTACTGAGGTAGAACGCTCGTTACTGGCGTGAAGGTGGGTTGGCGCTGCCACCGATTTAACCTTAACCCCATGTAACTGCACCCTAGTAACATAAGAACGTGCTTCTGTAGTGCTGCTGGTGGTAAGAATAAACACTAGGTTTTGTGCCGCTTCAGCTGCGGCTTGTAGCCGCCTTACTTGTACCGCCGTTAATTCATCACACCAAGCCAAAACAAGCCCCACCGCTGGATGCTTAATCGCTTGCTCTAACGCCCAAACCGCTAATTTTGCATCAGCTTCTTGAATCACCAACTGGTTACGTAAATCTAACTGCTGATAGTCTAATCCTGCCGCATAAGGTAATGCTGGCGGATTAAGCCACACCGTCGTGCTCTCCTGTTGCTTGATCAACGGTAAGAGCAAGGCTAGCTCGCCGGAAAACCTCTGACTGAGCTGCAATTCGTTCACACTCCCGACCGGCCAGCCTCCTGCTAAATACTGATTTAGCTCGCGCCAGCCACTCGCAACGACTTGTTGTTGTTGCTGCTCGGGCATTGCCTGGCCTTGCCAAAGCAAGCCTCTGCGAAGCAATTCTTCAACAGCTGCAGATGTTGCCATAAATCACCTCGAATACTGTACATATATACAGTATAATTTAGGCTATATTTGTTCTTCTGGCAAGCGCTTTACTTTTGCGTATCATAGACGCATTAAAAATAATAATTGGGATACCTTATGCTGACTGTTTTGCTGCTGCCTTTTCGGCTCGTTCTTAACTTCACCTTCGCACTTATTACAACAGCCTTAATTGGTCTAGCTATTATCATTATTGGCTTACCCAAGTTATTGCTACCTATTCCCGTAGTTCAGCGCAGTATCTCAGTAGCAGCTAATGCATTATTTAGGGTCTGGGGTTATGCCATGTCCGCACTGTTTCGGCTCACCCAACCTATGCGTTGGCATATCGAAGGCGATAGCCTACTACACCGTGATAGGTGGTACATGATTATCGCCAATCATCGTAGCTGGGTTGATATTCTGGTGTTGATGCATTTAGCCTGTCGCAATATGCCCATGCCACGGTTTTTTCTAAAACAGCAACTCTTTTGGGTACCCGTCGTCGGATTAGGCTGCTGGACGCTAGATATGCCTTTTATGAAACGCTACTCTCGCGAGCAAGTTGCTAAAAATCCTAAATTAAAAGGCAAGGACATTGAAACCACACAGCGTAAGTGTGAAAAATTTCGGCATATTCCTACTACCGTGATTAACTTTTGTGAAGGCACTCGTTTCACTGCCGATAAGCATGCACGCAAGCACAGCCCTTATCAGCACTTATTACCACCCAAAGCTGGTGGTACTGCCTTTACACTACAAATTATGGGGCAGCAGTTTGATGCGATTTTAGATATCACCATCGTTTATCCAAACGACAAGCGCCCGGCAGTATGGGAGCTGCTTACCGGGCAATTACGTGATGTTTATGTACACGTTGAGACATTACCGGTAACTGATGATTTAATTGGGGATTATTTTCAAGACGAGGCGTATAAAACGCATTTTCAAGAATGGTTAAATCAGCGCTGGCAACACAAAGATAAAATTATTGACGGCATTCGCCAGCGCCTGGCGAAGCCGTCAAAGTGATTGATTTAACGCTGCTCTAATAAGTAACCAACGGCTTTAACAAAATCACCAACAAAGTCGTTGCTGTCTCTGAAACCTTCAGTTTTTAAACGATACTTACCATTCACGATAAACGTTGGGGTAGCGTTTACCTGAAGGTTTTGCGCATCGCGGTCCATTTTATTCGCCATACCACGTACAGAGAAACTGTTCATCGCTTTATCTAAATCGCTTGCAGAAATACCATTGGCTTCAAATATGGCATGCAAATCTTCTTTTGAACCAATCATTTTACGCTGGGCAAAGTTACGCGAGAAAATCGCTTTGCTAATTTCTTTCTCTTTATTGAACTGACGCGCAACAATGTAGGCACGCGACATATCTAAGCCCATGCCTTGATAATTAATAAAAGATACATGAGATTTTTTAAATTGCTCTGGGTAAGCTTCGGCTAAAGCCTCTGCCACACCTTCAAAACGATAACAATGCACACAGTAGAAAGAGAAGAACTCATGAACCTGTGGGGTATCTGTTGCCTGTTCAGCAATCACTTCATAATGTACATCTTGTTCAAACTGCTGTGCAGCAGCTGGTAACATGAACAATGCCAATACGGCAAACATTAACTTCTTCATGGGTAAACATCCTAACTTGTTCTAAAGATTAAATTATCGATTAAAGTTTGGTTCTAAATCAATCGGCTCTTCTTGCACTGCAGCAAATTGTTCTTTTAAGGTCAGAATTTGCTGCTCCCAATATCGCTGTTCAGCAAACCACGGAAACGCTCGTCGAAATGCTTCGTCATTCCAGCGTCGAGCTAACCACGCCATGTAATGTATGATGCGAAAACTGCGTAAGGGTTCAATCAATTGCGTTTGATTTTTGTCAAACTCACAGAACTCTTCGTAACCATCCACTAAGGCTTGCAGTTGCAAGGTACGCTCGTAGCGGTCGTCGCCCGCTAACATCATCCACAAATCTTGCACGGCCACACCGGAGCGCGCATCATCAAAATCAACAAAGGTTAACTGCTCGTCACGCAGCAACATATTGCCTAAATGGCAATCACCATGCAATCGTTGGGTGGTAAAAGAATCCCATTTAACTGTACGCAAATAGTCCACGAGGGGTTCGATAATAGCCCAAAATGCGGGTTGTAAATTACGTGGGAGTAATTCTGTGGCTTGCAGTGTGGTCATAGAGTCGGTGACAAACTCTTGAAAACTAAGAGTAGGCCGATGCTGGAACTGACCTTGCTGCGCCACCGCATGCAGGCGTCCTATTTGTCGACCGATACGCTCTAGCTGGCCAAGATCTCCTGGCTCTACAGCTCGCCCACCGACACTCGGAAACACTGCAAATCGATAACCTTGATAGGTATGCAAGGTTTGCCCTGCGAGAACCAGCGGCGCCACTGCTGGCACTTCAGCTGCGGCTAGTTCAGCACAAAATGCATGCTCTTCTAAAATTTGTGCATCGCTCCAACGGGCTGGACGATAAAACTTGGCTACATAACGCTGATTGTCATCAGCAAGGTATTGATAGACTCGATTTTCATAACTATTAAGTGCCAATAAACCAGATTGCGGATTAACGCCAACTTGCGCTAATCCGTTTGCAATTACATCTGGGTTAAGCCCTGTAAAGCTAAAGTCTTGCTGACCATCATCAATCATATAAGAAGGTTGCAACGTGGCGTTGTACCACATCTCCTTGTTTGTTCTGCACCACAAAGTTTATTTCAACTCTAGCTTGTGGCGCATTACCGCGAGGAGGTAAGTCAGCAGGATCTATGGCTAAGGTTAACGGCACCGTAGCTACATCACCGCCACCAATAGATAGCTCCGTTTGTCCCATGAGTTTGGCATTATCGTAACCCTCTACGGTAATCACAAAGTCATCAGCTAACTGGGATTTGTTCAGAACTTTCAGCGTAAATACGTTTTGTACCCAACCATCCATGTTATAGGTGTAGAGCTGATTACGATCGCGAATCACGTTAACTTCTAGCGGTACTCGGGTCGCAATATCCCAGACCAACAAGCCAGACATCACCAGCATCACTAAAAAGTAACCGACGCTTTTGAAACGTAGTTTGTGAGTTCTACCGCCTTGCAGATTGCGCTCGGTAGTAAACCTAATCAAGCCGCGCGGATAATTCATTTTATCCATGACATCGTTACAGGCATCGACACAGGCACCGCAGTTTATGCATTCGTACTGTAAGCCATTACGAATATCAATTCCGGTTGGACAAACCTGAACGCACATATAGCAATCAATACAGTCGCCTAACCCCAGCTCTTTAGGGTCTTTTTTACGTGACCGGCCACCACGTGGTTCGCCGCGATTGGTATCGTAAGACACAGTAACCGTATCTTTATCAAACATGGCTGACTGAAAACGTGCATATGGACACATGTGCGTGCACATGATTTCGCGCATCCAACCTGCGTTACCGTAGGTACAAAAAGCGAAAAAGATCACGCTGAAGGTGGCCCAAAAACCCGCGTCAAAAGTCCAAAAACTAGTAAATAACGAGCGAATATCGGTAAAGTATCCGACAAAAATCATCGCCGTCAGCAAGGCGACTATCACCCAAGATACGTGCTTTGCTGTTTTGCGCCATAGCTTGTCAAAATCCCAAGGCCGCTTATCTAAACTCATCCGCTGATTGCGTGAGCCCTCAAATTTCTTTTCAAACCACATAAAGATAAAAGTCCAGGTGGTTTGTGGGCACATAAAGCCACACCACACCCGACCATAAAGCGTTGTCACAAAGAAGAGTGCGAAAGCTGAAACAATCGCTATCCAAGCCAAAATGGTTAAATCTTGCGGCCACAAGGTTAAGCCAAAAATACGAAAGCGCTGTTCAGCGATATCAAGTAAGACGGCTTGCTCACCGTTCCATTGCAGCCAAGGAATTAGGGCAAACATAGCTAATAAGATAAAACCAAAGCCACGGCGAAACCATTCCAGGGTGCCTTTCACGTCACGCACATAAATACGATTACGCGGAGAATAATCATTACTGCGCTTATTTGGATCGGGCCGCTCAATTTTCACTTGATTTGCAGCCAACACTTTAACTTTTTGTTCCATAACCGTACGACGCCCTCAGCTAGTGGCCTAATTCCTCAGCGATTATACGCCTATTGACTCATTTTGCACGGCTTCAGCCCATACTTTAGCTAGATAAAAAATAACCCGAATGATTAGTTCTATTATTCTTTGATCTGAATCAATAATGCCAAATACAGTCTAGCGGCCAGCGCAATAAACCACCAATAATCCTTGAATTACGGACAAAAAAAACCCGGCTTGGGGGCCGGGTATAAAGAGAACAACCAGATCTCAGGGAAGTTGCAGGCACTATAAAGAGTGCATGTGACGAGAATATGACATCAGACGAACAAACTTAGGCAATGCGTTTAGCCGTTGCTGCCGCGTTCAGAACCGCCGCCATTTTGATCGAGTTCTGAATCGCTTGCGCTGAAATATTGTGCTTTAACAATACGCCAACGTGCGAGTCAATACACATACCACAACCGTTTAAGGCTGATACAGCTAATGAGTACAACTCAAAATCAGCTTTATCGACGCCAGGGTTAGCCATACCATTCATGCGCAAGCCAGCCGGCATTTTGGCGAATTGCTTATCGCTGCATAAATGTAAAAAGCGATAATAGATGTTATTCATCGCCATCAGGGTTGCCGCAAGTTTCGCTGCGCCATCCACGTTATCTTCAACTTTGCCTTCTGCTTCAGTTTTAACCGCAGCGATAAGCTCTTCATCACCGATAGCATAAACTAAAGATAAAGCAGTTCCGTAAAACTGGGTCGCGGTCATACCCGAAGTATCCACATTGCCGAAAATATTCGACAAGTTCAGTTTGGTATCTTTACCGTGCTCGCCCAAGCCTTGTTTGTAATCTGCAATGCTCATAAAAATTCCTCCGCTTAAAAACGGTGCCGCTTAAAGCGGCACCTAGAACGTCACTCAATGTGGGGAAAGTAACGTTGTCTTACAGGGTGTCACCGCCAACAGCACGGTTACATGGACACAATTCGTCGGTTTGCAAACCGTCTAAAATACGTAGTACTTCTGTTGGGTTACGACCAACGTTCAAGTTGTTCACTGATACGTGCTGAATGACACCGTGTGGGTCAACTACGAAAGTTGCACGTAAAGCTACGTTTTCTACTTGGTCACGAACGCCTAAACCATCTACTAAAGACTTAACGCCGTTGTCTGCAAATGACCACTGGTTCAAGCTCTTAAGATCTGGGTGTTCACGACGCCATGCTAATTTCACGAATTCGTTGTCAGTGCTACCACCAAGAACCACTGCATCACGGTCAGCAAACTCTTCGTTTAATTTTGCGAACTCAACGATTTCAGTTGGGCACACAAACGTGAAATCTTTTGGATAGAAGAAAATGATTTTCCATTTACCTTCAAAGCTGCTGTTATTAATGGTTTCGAATGCGCTAACGCCATTTTCTTCTGGCATGTTGAAACCAGGTTTAACACCAACCACTTCAAATTCTGGTAATTTATCGCCTACTGTTAACATACATGTCTCCTTGTCAGACTGAGTTAAATAAAGTTATTAACTTTTCACGAGGCTGCTTGCCTCAGCTCGGAGACTATAATAGGCGGTTAACTAAATTTGTTAAAACGAATAAAACGGATTATCATAATCGAAAATACTAATTGAACTATTCCGCAATACTTTCTAGTCAGAAAAGGTAAGAGTGATATGAGTAAGTTGCCCAGCTTAAAAAATCTAAGTTACCTGTTAGCGCTACATGAACATCAGAACTTTAATCGCGCCGCACAAGCCTGCAATGTCAGCCAGTCCACTTTAAGTAGTGGTATTCAGAATTTAGAAGAACAACTAGGCTGCCAACTCATAGAGCGCGACCACAAATCATTTCTGTTTACCGGAATGGGGGAAGAGGTCGTTAAACAAGCTCGAAACATCCTCACCTCAACCGAAGAGTTGTTATATTTTGCGCAAAGCCAAGGCAAAACCATGGAAGGCCCACTAAGATTGGGCTGTATTCCAACCATTGCCCCCTTCTTGCTGGGTGATTTAACCAAGAAGCTGCAGCGTGAATACCCTAATTTACAGTTGAACATTCGTGAAGATACCACGAGCAGCTTACTCAACTTGCTGCGCAATGGTGAATTAGACGTGTTGGTGCTAGCTTTGCCATTTGATGTTCAGGGTAATCAAAGTTATTTGCTTGGTCGTGACCCATTTAAATTAGTCATGCACAAATCGCTGGCTGAAAATTTACAAGAGCCGGTGCAATATAATCGTTTACCTGACAACTCCATATTCTTGTTAGAAAAAGAGCATTGTTTAACCGGTCATGCGGTGGCAGCGTGTGAGTTAGCCGATTCAAGCAAAATTAATCCGTTTACCGCGACCAGCTTGCACAGTTTGGTGCAAATGGCCGACGCTGGTTTAGGCGCCACTTTCATACCGCAAATGGCTATCGATAGAGGGATTTTGAATGGTACGGACTTAGTAGCGCTTACCCCAGTCGGACAGCAAGCTTCTCGTGATATAGGCCTCATTTATCGACCTACCACAAACCGGCGGCAGACGTTTCGGCGCTTAGCCGAGTGTATTGCGAGCTTATTACCAGAGCCGCTACTTAACTAACGGCCCTGGCTGGCTAACGGTAGCTAAGTTACGGAGCTACCGTTAGTTCATTTAGACGCATATGGATAGCAGCTTGCGTAGCGGCTTTCTCAGACCGAATTTGCGCTTGCGATAAATCAACAGGTTGCCCTACTTCTGCTGAAATTAACTGTTGTAACTGATCGGCAGTTAAATCTTTTCCCGCATGAACAATACGCACATCATCCTCACCGCTAGCAGCAGCTGAATTTGGCAAATAAATAGTACCGTTCGAGAAATCCACGGCAAAAGCTATTACGCCCGGGACTAAGAAAAACAATAGCCCGATACCATTTAACGCCGCCACGCCAGCGTCAATTTGACCGCTAACTTGGCCTTTGCGTTCCGGATAAAGAATGGTTCCACAGGCACTTAAGTGTAAGGTTGCAGCAATTAGAGCCGCGGCTTTAACCGTTTTGCTTTTTAATAGATTCATTATTTTCTCCTTGGTGCTTTTATCCAATATCCGATACTCTGACAAACCTGTATTAGTTTAGCTGGTCGCCAACAAATGTGTTATCTAAGCTATGTAGCAACTAGTAACTGGATAAATGACGACGCTATTCTTTTGTAGTTAATTTTGTAGTTAATGTTCTTTACCGTACTCTTTACAAAGTATAGCTAACTCAAAGCAATCCAAATTTGGCTTTAAACGATATTTACATTGAGACCAAAAATTTATTATTCAACAAGGAGCACCCTATGTTTCGCACATTGCTCGCCGTAACCATCGCTGGCGCACTAGTCGTAACCAGTACCGCTAGCCATGCAGAATCCGTTGCTACCGAACGCCATCAAGTAGAAATAACCAGTCTCACTAACTCCTTAGCAAACCCTTGGGGTATGGCTTTTTTACCAAGTGGTGACTTGCTAGTTACCGAAAAGGGCGGCCAACTGCGACGAGTAAACCTCGATGGGATCGTCAGTAAGCCTTTAGCTGGGGTTCCTGAAGTTGTTGCTCGTAGCCAAGGTGGCCTGCTCGATGTTGCGATCGATCCCAACTTTAACAGCAACAACTGGGTGTATCTAAGTTACTCTGAAGCCGACCCCGATGGGGGCGAGGGTAATAGCACGGCGGTAGCCCGCGGCAAGCTTGGTGATAATGGTTTAACCCAAGTTGAAGTTATTTTTAGAGGTGCGCCAAAATACAAAAGCGGTGCGCATTTTGGCTCGCGCTTAGTCTTTGCTCCTGATGGACATTTATTTATCACTCTGGGCGACCGCTATTCCGCTATGGCCGATGCACAAACCTTGGATAATCATCATGGTAAAGTGGTTCGCATCAAGCCCGATGGCTCAGTCCCTAGCGATAACCCTTTCGTTGACCAAGCCCATGCTCTGCCTGAAATTTGGTCTTATGGTCACCGCAATGTTCAAGGTGCCGCCTTTCATCCCGAAACAGGTGAATTGTGGACGGCGGAACATGGCCCCAAAGGTGGTGACGAAATCAACATCCCCCAGCCGGGCAAAAACTATGGCTGGCCAGAGGCCACCTATGGTGTTGATTACGATGGTAGCATCATCAGCGATAAGACCCATGTAGCTGGTACTGAGCAGCCACACTATTACTGGGTGCCGTCCATTGCCGTGTCTAATATGATTTTTTATACCGGCGACCAATTCCCAGCATGGAAGAACGATCTGCTCGTGGCTGCATTGAAAGGCTCACAAGTGGCTCGACTTGACCTGCACGGCAATCGTGTCATGCACGAAGAAACCTTATTTGAAGATGCCATTGAGCAGCGTATACGAGACATTGAACAAGGTCCGGATGGCTATATTTATTTGCTTACCGATGATCGTAATGGTCAGTTAATCCAAATCAAACCAGCGAAGTAATTCATGTTTGTAAGTGGTTACTTACTACCTTTGATAACGCTAGCTTCGGCTAGCGTTACTGTAGATGAAGTTATTGTCGTTAATCCAGCCGCTCCGCAAAGTGCGCAACAGACAGCCGCTGCCACCTCTAATCTAGAGGTTACACAGCAACTATCTGGCTTGCGAGTGGATGCGGCGGAGCTATTACAAGGCCTAGCCGGAGTCCAAGCTGATTCACGTGGCAACTACGCTCAAGATTCGCGGATTACCTTACGCGGTTTTGGTGCGCGCTCAGCTTTTGGAGTGCGTGGGGTGGTGCTGCAGCTTGACGGGATTCCGCTAAGTATGCCCGATGGCCAAGCACAAACCTCCAGCATTCTGCTCGATGAGCCTGCTAATGTGCAGGTTTTGCGGGGCCCCCTTGCCACTATTTATGGTAATAGTGCCGGTGGTATCATCCAGTGGTTTAGTACGCGTCCAGAGTCTTCATCTGTCAGTCTTGCCGCCTCTGGCGCAGCAAATAATACGCAACGCCAAGTAGTTACCGGTGAATGGGTTAACGACACTAACGCATTAAAACTCGTGGGTGCTAGATTTCGCACCGATGGCCCTCGCGCGCACAATAAAGCAGAGCGCGACCAGTATGCTTTACGTTGGTATCACAACCTCACCGACAGTATCGAATTGATTGTTCGTGCGGATGACAATAATGCGCCGCTACTACAAGACCCTGGCTCACTTACCCCAAGCGCGTGGCAGCAAGATCCTCAACAAACCTTTGCCGGTGCCGAGCGTTTTAATACGCGCAAACGGATTCATCATCAACAGCTATCGGTAACTCTGCGTAGCCAAGCTGGCTGGAATGTAAGTACCTGGCGGGGCTGGCGGAGTATTGAGCAATATTTGCCATTTCCTGGCGATGATATACGCGGATCGGGTGCTGTCATCGATTTGCGTCGGGATTTTACCGGCTTAGATGCTAGCTATGATTATCAATGGCAGCTGGCGCAACCGGTTACCACAACGTTGGGTTTGCATGTAGCAGAGCAAAACGATCGTCGTTTTGGCTATGAGAACAACTTTGGCGAGCGCGGAGAATTACGCCGCAATGAACTGGGTGAAGTGACTCAGCAAGGCCTCTACAGCTTAACTCGCTGGCAACCTCAACCTGAGCTCACCCTGCAAGCTGGCTTACGCTACAGTGACATGAGCTTTCGTGTGAATGATTACTTTATCGTGGCTGGCAATCCCGATGATAGTGGCGAGCAACAGCAACATGCATGGAGTTGGAACTTAGGCGCCAGCTATCAACTGAGCGACCAGTTAGATGTGTTTATTGCCCGTGGTCGTGGGTTTGAGACGGCTACGCTAACTGAGTTAGCTTACAGCAATAATGAAACCGGTTTAAATACTCAGTTAGGCCCAGCTTTTAATCAGCAATGGGAACTTGGCTTGAAGTGGCAAAGCCAAAGCTTACGTTTGCAGCTAACCGGGTTTGTGATTGATACCACTGATGAAATCGTAGTTGACCAAAGTATCGATGGGCGCACCACTTATACCAACGCCGGTTTAACCGAGCGTGAAGGGGTCGAGTTAGAAAGTTATTGGGCGCTAACCGACGCTTTATCTTGGCGCTCTGCATTAACTTGGCTAAGTGCAAATTATGCCAATGGTGCGCGCCTACCCGGAGTCGCCGAACGACAATTGTTTAGTCAATGGAACTGGCAGCTCAATCCGTACCAGCAAATAAGCCTAGTCACCGAATACCGTGGCGATATTGCCGCAACCGATACCAACGATGTGATTGCCCCAAGTCATACCCTTTGGCACTTAGGTTGGCAGGCTCAGTGGGCATGGCAGCAGTGGCAACTTGAGCCTTGGCTTAAAGTGCATAACCTCACTAACCGCACTTATGTGGGCTCGGTCGTAGTTAATCAAGGTAATGGTCGAGCCTTTGAACCAGGTACCGAGCGCGAGCTACAGTTAGGCATCAATCTGACTCACCGTTGGTAAGCCAACCTTGCGGTTGGCTTTTTTTGTTACAAATTTGCAGTTTTAATTTCTACTCAATCTGTCACTCTTGCACCACTTAGCAAGACAGGTTTTAGTGCTTTAGCTGCTGCAATAGAGCTCGTGCAACTGCCGCTGAGCTAGCAGGGTTTTGCCCGGTAATAAGGTTACCATCAACCACTGCCAGTGGCTTCCAGTCGTCTACTTTTTGATAGTGCGCGCCCAGCTCTTGTAGCTTGTCTTCTAATAAGAAGGGAACAACGTCGGTTAAGCCCACTGCAGCTTCTTCGCTGTTAGTAAAAGCACTCACCTTGCGGCCGGCTACGAGCGGCTTTCCGGCTGGAGTTTTGGCATGAACAAGAACAGCAGGGGCATGACATACCGCTGCTACTGGCTTATCCTGCTCCCAGAATTGTTGAATCAGGCCAATGGATAGCGGATCTTCGCTTAAATCCCATAACGGACCATGGCCACCGGGGTAAAAGATAGCATCAAAACCATCGGCTGTTACTTGACTAAGTTGAAGCGTATTAGCGAGTTGCTCCAGAGCTGCTTCATCTTCAAACAAGCGTACAGTCTCATTGGTTTGAGCTGCAGCTTGCTGACTATTAGGATCGATCGGAGGTTGGCCTCCGTTGGGGCTAGCTAGCACAACCTCAGCGCCAGCGTCTTTAAAAGCATAGTAGGGGGCGGCAAACTCTTCTGCCCAAAAGCCAGTTTTGTGGCCACTGTCACCTAGTTGTTCGTGTGACGTTAGTACCATTAGAATTTTCATGCCGAACTCCGGTTTTCATTGAATGTAATATAGGTATGGGTGTTACCTATTACTTTTTCAAGTAAGGAATGGATTAGATGAGTATTACTTGGCAGCCGGTTGAGCCGGCCTATAAAACCAGTTTACAAATAGCTGTCATACTAGATATGGGCTTACTCGCCATTGTTGGCGCAGTTTTTTATCTATGGGTCCCTAATACCTCATGGCTGCCCAATGCGCTATGGCTGGCGATTCCTTGGGCTGTCATCACACTTTTTTTGGGGCTTTTTTGGAGCTCTCGACGCTTTCAGTTTACCGCTTACGCGCGTACAGATGCATCCATGTATCTACGCCGCGGCGCCTTGTGGCGTTTAACTCGGGCGGTGCCGCTTAATCGCATACAGCATGTTGAAGTGCGACAAGGACTGATTGAGCGCACGTTGGGCTTAGCACATTTAACCTTATATACGGCCGGTAGCGGTGGTGCCGATCTGAGTATTCCCGGGCTCAAACTAGCCACAGCAGAAGCTATGAAAGCCGCTTTGGTTGATGCCATTGCAACCGAATCTAGCCCAGTAGCCACGGAAACTGAAGAGCATGTCTGAGCAGTCAACCCAGCCACAACTTAAGTGGCAGCGCACACCATGGTTAACCCTTGGCTTTTTTATCGCCAAAGAAATTAAGTTGTTCATCAAGAACTTTACGAATTTTCTGCCTGCGCTAGCAGTTATCTTTGTCACCGACAGTGCTTGGGTGCCTTACGCACTCGGTGGTAGTTATTTGGTTTATATTTTTATCAGCGCCTTGCTCAATCATCGTTTCTTTTTATTTGCGCTAAGCAATGATGCGGTGCATTTACGAACCGGCGTCCTTGGTAAAAAAAGCCTAACCTTGAAATATGAGCGCATTCAACAAGCCGAACTCGAACAAACTTGGTACTTTCGCCCCTTTAACCTCACCATTTTAAAAGTCGATAGCGCCGGCTCTGCGGGCAAAGAAGTAGAGATCCCTGGTTTACCCATGCAGCAAGCACAGCAGTTGCGGCAGCTCATGCTGGCTACCGCGCCCGCTGTAGAATCCGAGCCTGGCGCCACCACCGAGGCGACACAAGCTGCAACGGCAGAAGAACCTCAATGGCAAACTCAGTTCAATTTAGCTGAAATCATTAAAGCCGGCGTCATCGACAATAAAATCTTTGTGCTACTGGCGCTGTTAAGTTATCCACTGTCGCAAACCGATTGGCTACAAGAGCAAATGGTGCCCTGGCTAGAAGCAAATATCGGATTTATTGAAAGTAGCCTGTGGTTAAATGTCGGGTTAGTGCTTGCGGTGTTAAGCCTATTGTTTGTGCTTGCCATAGCGGTAACCGTTATCACTTATTATGATCTAGCTGTCAGCATTAATGGAGACCGTTATCAGGCTCGTAGTGGCCTTTTTAGTATCCGTACTGTGAGTTTCAGGTATCCCAAACTACAACGAGTGCAGATCAAGCAAAATATACGCGCGCGCCTACTCAAACGCTTTCGCGTACGGGTAAGTCAGTTACAACCGGCCATGGCACAGCATACCGCTGGGTCGAGTGCCTTTATTCTGCCGGTCGTTAACCCCGAACTCTTACATGAACTTAGGCAGCAGCTAAACCTCACCAATGCCAATCAAGTTCATTGGCAATCCATCAGTGCTTTAGCGTTATTAAGCCCTACCTTTTGGGTTGCTTGGTTAGCCCCTATAACCTGTTTGATCGGATATTTTGCGATCGAACTGAGCCTCACAAGCAGCTTCTTAATTGCCGTCTTACTATGGGGATTAATGCAAACCTATGTGGTATTTCGCTGGCGTAATTATGGCTTCAGTTATGACAGCACTTGGTTAGCCGTCAAGCACGGCGTGCTGGGACGGACCGAAAACTGGTATCCCTATTATAAAATTCAGCAACTGGATGTGTACCAGTCGCCTTGGTTAAGAATGCTTGGGTTTGCGCACATCATTGTGCACACTGCTGCGGGTGCTGAAGTTATCAAGTATCAGTCGCTGGCGTCGGCATTACAGCTACAACAGCAATGGATACAGCAAGTAGGACAAAATCAGCAGCGTTGGATGTAAGCCGCCGTTCTACGCAACTATAGGGTGGTACTTTGCTGCAGTTTTTGTTGCCAACTGGCAAGCGGCTCAGGGTAACCAAAGAGGTAACCTTGGAATTTGCGACAGCCTAAGCTGCGAAAATACGCACCACAGGCGCCGCCGCAATGCTGGAAAAATTATAAACGAGTTAGTTAACGCTCATCACTTGGTAAACGATTCGCCCATGTCACATAACACTGTTGCAATAAATCAGGCCCAGCAACCGCTCGATCATCTCGATTCAGTTTGGCTGTTCGGCTATGGCTCACTTATTTATAAAGCTGACTTTAGCTATTTGCAACGACGCCCAGCGCGCATCCATGGCTGGCAGCGGCGGTTTTGGCAAGGCTCTCACGACCATCGAGGCACTCCAACAGCTCCAGGCCGAGTTGCTACGCTAATTCAAGCCGACAATGCCCATTGTAGTGGTATGGCGTACCAAGTTACGCCAGCAGTTTTTGAGCATTTAGACCATCGTGAAAAAAATGGCTACTTACGCTTCTTCACTGAATTTGAATGGTTAGACGGTAGCGGCACGGTAAACGGATTAGTCTATGTTGCAGGGCCTGATAATGACGCTTATTTAGGCCCCGCTAGTGAGCAGGAAATAGCTCGGCATATTGCACAGTCAGCAGGGCCTAGTGGCCCCAATGACGAATATTTACTGTTATTGGCACAAGCCTTGCGAGATCTTGATGACCATGACTCTCATGTGTTTGCGATTGAGCGCGAATTACTCGCACTGCGACAGCGTCATTCTACTTAGTTATGATGACTTCTGTGGTGGTTTTTCAGAAATATAAATGGTGATGGTACCTTCTATCACTACCTGACCATCAGCTCGCAACCCGCGTACACAAATAGCACTATCGCCCGCTTGCCAACTAGCAGCAGAGCATTCGGCAATAATGCGGATATCACTATCGGCTTTGGCGGTATATTGCACCGTCATGCCTTTAGGAATCCACCTTAGGTGTTTGGGTATAGAGGCTTCAGCTAGTGCCCCCATTGCCATTTCTAGACCATTACACAAAGCAATTGCATGCACAGTACCAATGTGGTTTTGCACTGCCTTACGTTTTTTGAACCTTAACTCACAATAATTAGGTTTGAGCTCGGTGATGGTTGGTTTTATGGTGGCAAAGTAAGGTGCTTTGCGCGCAAACATCCGCGAGAAAATCGTGCGACCAAAAGGGTACTTTAGACACTGATGGTATAGTTTCAGTAAATAGTTATCAGACATGCGCAGGTTCCGTTCTTGTTACATTTATTCTTATCAGGGTACGACGAGCTAACTGTTGTCATTACGCCATACTTGCCAGCGCCTTTCTAAAGCGGGCTAGAGCGATCATAAAGAAGGCTAATCCTATCACAATGAGGGCCACTAATTGCGGCCAAATATGAGCAAACCCAGCCCCACGAAATAAAATAGCTTGGCCTAATTCAATAAAATGGGTGGTTGGCGCCGCACTCATGATCCAGCTAATCACTTGCGGCATACTCTCGCGCGGGGTCATGCCACCAGAAAGGATCTGCATCGGTAAAATAACTAGAATCAGCAACAACCCAAACTGCGGCATAGTACGCGCAAACGAGGCCAGGAAGATACCTAGTGAGGTTGTAGCAAACAAATGAAAAGCCATAGCGATAATAAACCAGCTGACTGAACCCGCTAGTGGTATCTGTAACGCTCCTTCAACCACCACGAGTAGCGATAAACTAGCCGCCACCAACACAATCAATGCCATTGACCAAACTTTGGCAGCCATGATCTCGAACGGAGTAATCGGCATCACTAGCAAATGCTCAACGGTTCCATGTTCGCGTTCACGTAAGAGCGCAGCTCCGGTCAGAATAATCGACAACATGGTGATCTGAGATATCACCTCATTGATGGCAGAAAACCAACTGCGATTGAGTTCCGGGTTAAATCGCGAACGCATGCTTAACTGCACTGGAACTTGAGTATCCGTTTGTGCAAAGTCTTGCAGTTCTTGTTGAATCATGGCCTGAATGTAGCCGTTACCGGTAAAAGCTTGGCTCATTCGAGTGGCATCTACTAAGACTTGAAGAGCCGGTTGGTTACCCGCTAAGACATCACGCTGAAAGCCACTAGGTATGTGCACGATGAAGGTAAAACGTCCTTCGTCCATGAGCCGATCGGCTTGGTGACTATCAACCGCCTCTGGTGGCATGAAATAGGGTTCATCAAACACCTGGACAATGCGGCTAGAAAGCTGTGATCGATCATCATCTATCACACCAATCGGCGTATTGTGTAGTGTTTCTGGCATAGCTGAAGCTGCGGTATAAACCGATAAGGTAAAGGCCATGACAATAATCAGCAATAAAATGGGATCTCTGGCTATGGCGCGTAATTCTTTCAATCCCAAATGCAGGATATTCTTCATTTGCATGTTAGCGCTCCTGCTTATTCAATAACCACACACCGA
The DNA here is from genome assembly GCF_024584785.1 of Idiomarina loihiensis. Lineage (GTDB taxonomy): Bacteria > Pseudomonadota > Gammaproteobacteria > Enterobacterales > Alteromonadaceae > Pseudidiomarina > Pseudidiomarina fusca. The sequence continues at coordinate 2,495,530 of NZ_CP074112.1, read as the reverse complement.
TGCCCAATAAAATCGGAATACTAACGGCTAATGGCCACAGTGCCGAGCCGGCGTCCGCTAAACTTAATCCTTTTGAGAAGACCCCGCGGGTGACAATAATATGATAGGTGGTTGGAAACACCTCGCCTAACCAGCGCGCGCCGCCCTCCAGTGAGGGCACTGGGGTAATCAAACCAGAAAATTGTGCAGCCGGTAAAATCGTGGCTAAGGTGGTGCCAAATAGCGCAGCTATCTGACTTTTTACAAAAGCCGACATGATCAAGCCAAACGTGGTGGCAATAATCACATACAGTAACGAAGCCAGCGTCAGAGCGGTCAAACTCCCGGTAATAGGCACATCAAACAAATAAACAGCCAGCACCATCAAAATAACGAAATTAAGCATGCCAATAGCGACATAGGGCAGTTGCTTACCTAACAAAAATTCGAGCTTGGTGGTTGGCGTCACATAAAAATTTAGCATCGAGCCCAACTCTTTTTCTCGCACCACCGCCAGCGACGTCAAAATAGCCGGAAACATCAGTAACAGCAGTGGAATCACCGCTGGCATCATGGCTGGTAGACTTTTCACATCAGGGTTATAACGAAATCGAGACTCAATCTGAGCTAAGCCTTGCAACCCATCTAAACCCTGCAAACGTGCCTGCTCTTGTAACCAATGCGCATGAATACCCTGCACGTAGCCTTGCACATTTTCACCGCGCATTGGCAGTGAGCCGTCTATCCAAGCACCTATTTCAACCCCTTGCCCACGATGCAAATCACGCGCAAATCCAGCTGGTATTTCTAGCGCCAAACTTAACTCACCACTACGCATACGGGCATCTAACTCTGTGTAACTGCTCAGAGGAGGACGCTCATCGAAATACCTACTACCACTTAAACTAGCTACATAGTCACGGCTCAAACTAGTTTGGTCTTGATCTAACACCGCAAAAGATAAATCTTCGATATCCATGTTAAGGCCATAACCCAATACCGCCATGAGAATGACGCTGCCTAACGTGGCCATAACTAACCGGATGGGGTCTCGAATCAACTCGATACTCTCGCGCCTCAAATAGCTCCAGAGACGCTGCCAACTAAATATTAATGGCTGTTTTGCCGTGTTACTAGTTGGTCTAGTTGATACCTCTAATTCTGCAGCTTGCGACGGTTGCGTAGCACCGGTAGTACGCTGCTGCGCGGCGATGGCATCTTGCAAGTAAGCCACAAAGGCATCATCTAACGAATCAGCCTGTTTACTGGCGGTAATTGCTGCCGGAGTATCGCTCACTAAGACTTCACCTGCATGCATCAAAGAAATTCGGTCGCAGCGCTCGGCCTCATTCATAAAATGGGTGGAAATAAAAATAGTCACTTGCTGCTCGCGGGCTAATTGCATCATGATGCGCCAGAAAATATCGCGCGCAATGGGATCTACGCCCGAGGTCGGCTCATCTAAGATCAAGAGCTCGGGCTGATGAATCATAGCCACGGCTAAACTTAAGCGCTGGCGCTCACCCAATGGCAAGCTATCAGGCAACTCATCAAGTACTTCACCTAACGCAAACTGTTCCGCCATGGTGTTAATACGCGCCTTTAATTCAGCACCATGCAACCCGAATAGGCGTCCATGTAAGGCTAAGTTTTGTGTTACTGTCAGCTCACCAAACAACGAAAACTGTTGGGTCATATAGCCCACACGCTTTCGCATAGCCACCGAGCTTTTTTCAGCTGGGGCACCAAATAAGAAGGCCTCTCCTGCACTGGCTTGTAGTAAGCCGGTAAGCATCTTCATGGTGGTGGTTTTGCCACAACCGTTCGAACCTAAAAAGCCGAAGATCTCACCCTTATAGACGGTTAGATTAACGTCTTTTACCGCCGTGAAATCACCAAATTTCATGGTCAAATGACGCGCTTCAATAGCCACGGTAGCAGCGCTGTCATGCTCTCGTGGCGTCAACACGAATGGTTGATAATCGGCGTGATCCGGCAGCAACCTTACAAAGGCTTGCTCTAAGTGTTCTGATTGGGTTTGTTGCAATAATTCAGCGGGACTACATTGGGTTAAAATACGGCCATCATGCATAGCAATCAGCCAATCAAAGACCGCGGCTTCCTCCATGTAAGCAGTAGCAACAACCACTGTCATCGCCGGCTGTTGTGCTTTAATGCGCGCGATAAGTTGCCAGAATTGTCGCCGCGACAAGGGATCAATTCCGGTGGTGGGTTCGTCTAAAATGAGGCAATCAGGATCATGAATCAGCGCGCAACAAAGTCCTAGCTTTTGTTTCATGCCGCCGGATAATTTTGCCGCTGGACGATCGGCGAAAACGGCCAACCCAGTCGCTTGCAACAGCTGCATGATACGTGGTTTACGGATATGTTTGCTTAAGCCAAATAAATCAGCAAAGAATTCTACATTCTCATAGACAGACAAAGTTGGGTAAAGATTTTTACCTAAACCTTGCGGCATATACGCAATCCGATGATACAAACGCGTCCGCGCACGGCTCGACCGAACATCTTCTTGCAACACCGTAAGCTGACCTTGCTGTAACTTTCTCGCGCCAGCAATTAAAGACAGCAAGGTTGATTTACCCACCCCATCAGGGCCAATCAAGCCTACCGTCACCCCCGCAGGAATGGCGAGCTCAATATCCGTAAGTATCTGCGTAGCACCATAACAGTGACAAACCGCAGCGGCTTGAATCACTGCCGTTGTGTTCATCATTACTCACCCTTTGCTTGCGGTGCCGCTAACTGTAATCGCGCGGGCCACGGCTGAGAGCTATCGGTGCGAACATAGGCCACCCCTGGTAGACCGGTTTTTACTTGGTCGATGTAGCGCTCAAGCAGTGCAGGCGACACCTGAGCCCGTACCCGAAACATCAGTTTTTCGCGCTCCAATGCAGTTTCTACCGTTTTCGGGGTGAATTGTGCTTCGTCTGAAATAAATGAAATAGTAGCGGGAATCACATAATTGGGGGCAGCATCGAGCAGAATACGAGCTTCACTCCCAATCGCCAGCTTACCGACCACGGCAGTGGGTAAAAAGAAAGTCATATAGACCTCTTTTAAATCCAGCAAATTAAGCACTCGACCTCCAGCGCCCACAACTTCGCCTTCGCGGGCGACAATAAATTGCACTCGCCCTGCTCGTGGTGCTAGTAACAAGCTATCATCTAACTCAACTTGGATACGCTCGACCGTCGCTTGCATTGCTTGAACTGCAGCTTCGGCACCAGCGACATGAGTTTGCGCAGCCGTGATGGCTGACGCAGCGGCAGCAACTTGCGCCTTGGTAGCAGCAATAGCGGCTTCAGCCCCAACCAAGGCCGCCTTAGCATTATCTAAATCTTGCGCCGACATGGAGCCTTGTTGGGCCAACTGCTGGGTTCGTTGATAACGCGCTTGCGCCAACTCCAATTCCGCCACCCGCTGAGCCAATACCGCTTGCGCGGCAACTTGCTCCGACTCGCGTAAAGTAACCTCACTTTGAGCGGCAACGACTTGGCTCTGGCTTTGTCGCAGTTGCGCTTGGGCTTGGTGCAACTGCGCCTGAAGCGAGGCGGTATCCATCAACGCCAGCTCGTCTCCAGCCGCCACCATTTGGCCCTCTTGTACCTTAATAGCCGTAATTCGGCCTGGCGTTTTTGCTGCTACATTAATTTCAACGGCCTCGATGCGTCCATTACCACTCGAGATATGTTCAGGTGGCGCCGATACCAACGACTGTACGTAGGTAAAACCGAACCAGCCAATAGCGGCGATTATTACCAAGCGCAACAGCCATTTAGTCGAGTTCTTCATGTCTCATCCTTTTAAATGTTTAACAACAAAAACCCTATTCCAATGCGGTTTTGGCGGTGGTTGTAATCCAATAAGGTTTCACCGTAACCGGAGAAGAATTGAATGTAAAAACGTAACCCGTCGGGCTTACTTGAGTTAAGCGGGTGGGTAAAGTCAACTTGCCACGACCCTTTATCCCAAGATAACTCTCGAGTAACGCGAGTAACGCTGTAGGTGTTTAACGAGTCCCGCCATAACAAGCGGTTCTCAAAGTTTCCACGGTAGCGGATAAGGTCTGGATTATCATCGTCATCACCGGTTTCATTCACTCGTTGCTTCCAGGTGGTTTCCCACGATAAATCACCGTACTCAATCATTCCACCAAAGTGAAAGTAATTCCAACTGCGCGAATCCGGTTTCGTTTGTCCATTAGATTCGTGTGCAAAACCTACTTTAGCAAAGCGGATGCGCGCCTTACCCGGCAACACATCAAGGTTTTCTGGAATAGGCACAACAGCAAACACATCAGGGTTGTAATCCGTGCTGCGGAAGGGAGATGAATTATCACCATCCCACACCTGCCATAGCGAGGTCTGTGTGTAAGACACCCACAAATCAGCGCCCGGTAAAATCACGTCTTCAAGTAGCTTCGTACGCAATGAGATCTGGATCTTAGCTTCATTCGGCTTGTAGCTATCTAAGGTACTAGCGGGACCTCGAGTAGGAGACACAGGTTGCTCATTGATATCCGAACTATGGATCACGGGCAGAATAAAATTTGGCTCGTAAGTACGTAGCTGAAAAATCCCTCGCTTTTGCTCTTCGCTAAGCTCCCAATAAGTGCCAATAACATCCGTCACCGCAAACGCAGGATCTTTGCCTTGTTGTTGCTCTGAGCTGTTATCAACATCCTGTGCTAGCGTTGCAGACGTAAATAATCCTGCGATGACCGCCGTTATAGTAACTTTCATTAGGGGTGTCAATGGTGACCAACACATGCTTTATCTCCGTTATGATTCAATCGTCATGATGTCACTAAATAGCGGTCAACCAGCTCGGGTCCAAGCAACTTAGAAGGGGTATAATAACCACCTTCTGGCGCTTGCATTAAAACCTGTTGCGCTACATCCAGCGCACCTAAGCTGGTCAGCTTATAGCCATTCATTACGGTTAATTTCAATTCTACCCGATCGCCTGCACGATTCGTCGCTTCACCCCAAACATAGGTGTGCGCTTGCTCTAATTGCTGCTGATCTGGGCCTGCGGGTTGTGTATCTATTTTCTTCGCTAACCAGTTTTTAACCCAATTTAATCGCAATAGCCAACGCCATCGATTCAATCGTTTTAATCTTTTAACTAGGTTAGGTGACGCGGGTATGAATACCTCAACGTTACCAATACCGGTGCTGTAAAAAGCGGTCGCTACATCGCCCCAAGGAATCGTCATGGCTAATTTAGAACCACCACCAAAATCTATGTCCCGTGTTTTATAAGCCAACGGAACCGTCTTTATCTCGCCTTGCTGGCGAATCGCACCACCTTCACCTAAACGCCGGACGCTTGTCTTTGCGGTACCACGACTCATCCGTGAAGCCGAATCAAACCCCAAAGTTAAATGAGTGGCATCAGGTAATTGCTGCTGCAACCGTGCCGCTAGACAATCGGTCGGAATCACATCAAAGCCAACGCCTGGGCAGAGTACAATCCCTGCAGCTTGCGCCCGTTGATGTTGTTGATGGGCATATTCAAACACAGCCAACTCACCCGTAATATCCAAATAATGAGTACGAGTTGCTAGGCAGGCTTCAATCATAGGTTCGGCGGTGAGCTCAAACGGCCCCGCACAATGCAGGACTAAATCAACTTCGGCCAAGGCCTGGTGCAACGCCGCTTGGTCAGCTAAATCTACCACTCGAACCGGTAATTCTAAGCGCTCACCTAAGGCTTCTATCGCTGCCTGATTACGACCTGCTAAGATAGGCTGCAAGCCTCGCGCGACGGCCTGCTCCGCAATGAGAGTACCGGTGTAGCCGTTAGCTCCATAAATCATCCACTGCATCATAAATCCTTCTTATTATTAGCGAGCATAGTTAATTAAGCTGTTATTTATTGCCCATTTTCGAGATTTTTTCACTGGCATTAAACTGCCGAGCGGCACTGGCTTCTTCAATGGTGACCACGGTTTTTCCTACTGGGGATAACGCTAGGGCCGCCAACTTAATATGTTGAATCGCAAAAGGGATACCAATAATAGTTAAAATAAGAGCCGCGGCCGATATTAAATGCCCCAGCGCCAGCCACCAACCAAACAGTACAAACCAAACAATATTACCTAGGCATCCTAATGGCCCTGTTCCTAAATCTTCTCTCAAAGTCAGTTCGTTACGGCTGATAGCTTCTTTACCAAAGGGGAAGAAAGCAAACACTCCAATCACAAAGCAAGAACGCGCCCACGGAATCCCAACAATCGTAATAAATGCGATAACACCGGCTAATAGCCAGCCTAATCCCATGAGGATCCCGCCCAACAAAAACCACAAAACATTACCAATAGTGCGCACCCTGCATAGCTCCCATTCTTAACAAACTTTAACCATCTTTTCTTAATGTAAAGCGCAAAAGCTTTGTAAACCACCTAGAAATACCATCAAGCTCTACTAAGCTTAGTACCAGTATATGCTATTTTTTCGTTTATTTGCATTAACTCATCACCTTAATGGAGGTTGATCATGAAAGCACCAACAACAGCAACTCTTGTGATTGTAGCTATGTTAACTACAGGTGGTTTAGCTGCTTGTTCTGAGCAGCAGCAAGAAGAAACTCGCGATAAAGCACGATCGAGTTTAGAGCAAGCGACCGAGGCTACTAAGCAAGCAGTCAATGATGCTGCCGACTACGCTAAAGATGCCTCAGAGCGCGCCGGCGACTTTTTAAGTGACAGTGCAATTACCGCTCGGGTTAAAACTGCCTTATTTGAAGCGGACCAATTAAACGCTGGTCAAATCAATGTAGAAACCATTAACGGCCACGTGGTCCTAAGTGGTGTGGTAAAAACCGATGCCGAAGCCGATTTAGCCGAACAATTGGCTGAGGGCATTGAAGGTGTGAAATCGGTAGAAAATGATATTGAGGTAGAGTAGTCCAAACGCCACCGCTTTGCGTTAAACTAACCATTCTCTGCATAACAAGGAGTATGGTATGACCCAATCTTATACACCACCTAAAGTGTGGCAATGGGATCAAGCAAGCGGTGGCAAGTTTGCTAGTATTAATCGCCCTCAGGCCGGCGCCACTCACCAAGCTGAGCTGCCTCGTGGTAAGCATCCCCTACAGCTTTACTCGCTAGCTACACCCAACGGCGTGAAAGTCACTATTATGCTGGAAGAATTAATTGAGCAGGGCATTCAAGCCGCCGAATACGATGCTCATTTGATTCAAATTCTTGAAGGTGAACAGTTCAGCAGTGGCTTTGTCGAGGTGAATCCAAACTCAAAAATCCCAGCACTTTTAGATACCTCGACCACACCACCCACACGAGTTTTCGAGAGTGGTTCGATTTTATTGTATCTTGCTGAAAAGTTTGATGCTTTCTTACCTAAACAACCCGCTGCACGAACGGAAACGCTTAACTGGTTGTTTTGGCAAATGGCTAGCGCACCTATTCTAGGTGGCGGTTTTGGGCATTTTTATGCCTACGCACCAGAAAAATTTGAATACCCGATCAATCGCTACACGATGGAAGTAAAGCGGCAGCTTGATGTTTTAGATAAGCAATTGGCCTTGCATCCCTATGTGGCGGGCGCTGAATATAGTATCGCCGATATGGCTATTTGGCCTTGGTATGGTGCCTTAGTCACCAACCAAGTTTATGATGCTGCAGAGTTTATAGAAGCTCATACCTATCAACATGTTTTACGCTGGGCTGAACAAATCGCACAACGCCCAGCAGTGCAGCGCGGTCGTATCGTCAACAAAACGTGGGGAGAATTGCATAAGCAGTTGCATGAACGCCACGATGCCAGCGATTTTGAGCTGCGCACGCAAGATAAGCTAACAACCTAACGAGTTGCAGCAAAACGTCGCCCTAGCACAGCTCGAAAAGAAGCCTAGCTAGGGTGACCCGCTTAACCTAACTAAGCCTTTTTAAGGGCACGCACAATAATCAGCAACACCACCGCCCCGACTGTTGCCACCACAATACTCCAAATGATGCCACCGCCACTAGCAACACCAAGTGCGTTGAACAAAAAGCCGCCAATCATGGCACCAATAATACCTATCACCATATTGCCTAACAACCCAAAACCGCCTCCTTTGATTAAGGTACCTGCTAGCCAACCGGCAATAATGCCTACCAATAAAAACCATAAAAAGCCCATAGCACGCTCCTTTCTTCTGATTTATCAATAAGTACTAATACATAAACCTAGCAGTAAATGATAGTTCTTGCATACATAACAGATCTAGGTATAGAATTTATACCTAGAGGTTCTAGGTATAAACATTTACTTTTACTCATTAGGTTGCTTATGAACTTATCCAAAGATCTGATGGCGGCATCATCCACTCCTATTGTGTTAGGCGTGATTGCTGAAGGTGAAACTTACGGCTATGAAATCGTTAAGCGCGTTGAAGAGCTATCTGGCGGCATTCTCACTTGGACTGACGGCATGATGTACCCCTTATTACATCGGTTAGAAAAACAAGGTTACCTGGTAGCCCGGTGGCGCTTAGCTGACAGCGGCAGAAAACGTAAATACTACGCCATTACTGACCTTGGCAAACAAGCCATTCTTGAACAGCGCCAACAATGGCAGCTGATCAACAACGCCCTTAACACATTATGGAATAATCCTTATGACTTCCAACCCGCCTGATGACCATCTTGTTCTGACCCAAAATATTGCTGAATGGCGACGCTATTTATTACGCCAATCGGCCATTCAAGAAGAAGATGCGGATGAATTAGAAAGCCATTTACGCGATGAAATCGACGCACTCATCGGTGCCGGTTTAGCAGCCGACGAAGCCTTTTTAGTCGCCACCAAACGGCTCGGTCAAATCGCAGCTATTTCGCATGAATTTGCGGAGGTCCATGCGGGCCGATTATGGCGAAATCTTGTCTTTAGCCCTGCGACTAGTTCGGCTTCTCTACTGACGGTATTGCTGTTAGCGCTGGTAGCAGCCATAGCCATTAAAGCTCCCCTTTTATTTGGGGTATCCATGGCATCTCATGAATGGTTTTTTGCCTATAATATTTCATTGTTTTGCTTGCCCATGTTAGCAGCCTATTGGGTTATTGAACGGCAGCTGGGGCAACGGGGCTGGCTGTTTGTCGGTAGTTGTACCCTGTTTGCGGCTATCTATATGAATGCTATGCCGTGGCAACCTGGTGGTGATACGGCTGTCTTGGCCATGCTGCATTTGCCACTGTTGTTGTGGTTTATGGTAGGTGTCACCTACAGCGGAAACTGGTGGCGTTCGGATGCCAAGCAGATGGATTTTATCCGCTTCTCGGGCGAATACTTTATTTATTTTGTGCTTGTTGCGTTAGGCGGAGCCGTTTTAACAGCATTTACCATAGGTATCTTCTCGTTTATTGACATTGATGTGGAATGGTTCGCCAGTCAATGGATCATTCCTTGTGGAGCTATGGGCGCGGTGGTCATCGTAGGCTATCTAGTAGGCGCAAAACAAGGGGCGATAGAGACGATGGCACCGGTGCTTGCTCGGATCTTTACTCCTTTGTTTACGCTGCTGTTAAGTGTCTTTTTAATGGTGATGCTCGTCACCGGCAAAGGCTTCAATTTAGAACGAGATGTACTGTTAGGGTTAAATATGATGCTGATTCTGGTACTTGGATTAGTGCTCTACAGTGTCAGTTCAAAAGCGCCTGCACAAGGCCCTAGTCTCTTTGATTATTTGCAATTGCTGCTAGTTGCGACAGCATTGTGTGTTGACCTTCTGGCCCTCTTGGCAATAGGTGGCCGCATTTTAGAGCTCGGTCTGACTCCCAATAGAATCGCCGTTTTAGGGGCAAACTTATTGTTGCTAACTAGTTTAGCCGGCTATGCCTGGTATTACTTCTTGTTTATTCGAGCACGAGTAGGATTTGTTCAGTTGGAGCAGTGGCAAATTAAACTGATACCCTTTTATGTAGCTTGGGCGGCGGTCGTCGTCTTTTTATTACCGCTGGCATTTAGATTTGCTTAATTTCTCAACAACATGGGTCTTGTTGACCCGCTTAGCATAGCCAGTCGTTACTCTAACCGGTAACGACTGACCGTTGCTAACAGCATTAAATACTGGTGTAGCCACCATCAACCAAGTAATAACCACCGGTCATGAAAGATGCCTCAGACGACAATAAAAAGCATACCAACGGAGCAACTTCATCGGCTCGGCCTAAACGCCCTAGCGGGTGCCGGCTCACCAATTGATCGCGTAACTCTTGCGGTAAACTCTCTAATAATGGTGTGTCTATGTAGGCAGGGCCCACACAATTAATGCGTAAGCCTTGTGGGCCGTATTCAGCTGCGGCGTTTTTCGTGAGTCCCACCACCCCATGTTTAGCGGCGGTATAAGCACCATTTCCAAGTGCTGCCACCATGCCATGGATAGATGCCATATTAACAATAGCGCAGTGTTCAGCCCCAGCCTTAAGCATGGCAGGTATTTGATATCTCATGCCATACAGCACACCGTTTAAATTGATATCAATCACCCGCTGCCATTCAGCCAAATCGGTCTCACCCGCTGGCGCTTGAGCACCACCAATACCCGCATTGTTAACGGCATAATGTAATGCGCCGTAAGTGGCTTCGGCAAACTTAACCGCTTGCTCTGCAGCTTCGGCTTTTGCTGTGTCTTGCTGAAAAGCAGTAGCATCACCACCGGCTTGCTGAATAGCCTTAGTAACTCGTTCTGCTGCTGCTAGGTTGATATCTGTTAGTACCACCTTCGCGCCTTTACTCGCTAAGGCTTTAGCAATAGCTTCACCTAAGCCTGAACCGGCACCGGTAACCAAAGCAACTTTACCTTGAAATGACGTCGACATACCTACCTCCTAAACCTACTGGGTTTAATGTGAATGGTGGTGATGATGCTCGTGTTCGTGTTCATGCTCGTGGTACTCGTTGTCACGGCATAATTCACCAGGAAACTCTAATTCAATGGTTGTATGACTCAATGCAAATGGCATCAGTACAGCATCAATTTGTCGTTTGAATAAGCGCCGCTGCGCTATATCTAAGTCGACAGCTACGACCACATGTGCAGTTAAAACATGATGCTCACCATCTAACGACCAAAAATGTAAATGATGCACATCCTCTACTTGCTCCAGCTGGCGCAGTTGTTGCTCAACAGAGCTTATCGTATTTTGGTCTGGCGCGGCCTGAAAAAACAGCCGTGCCGTCTGAAATAGGTTACGAACTACATTAACTAAAATAAAAATCGTAAAAGCTACTGATAACAATGGATCGAGAATAGGCCATTCAACAAACATCAATACGACGGCAACAATCAGTACCGCAACCCAACCCAAAACATCTTCTAGTAGGTGCCAATTAATCACGCGTTCATTTAAGGTTTTGCCCGCTGATAACTTATAAGCGGCAAAGCCATTCACCGCTATGCCTAAAATCGCTAAGCCAATCATGCCCTCGGTAACAGGCATTTGCGGATCCCACAGACGTGGAATAGCTTCGGTGAGCACCCACACAGACCCAGCAATCAGCACCAGCGCATTGATGAAAGCACCCGCCAAGCTGAGCCGACGGTAGCCATAGGTGTATTGCGGATTAGCCTGCTTGCGCCCCAATTTATTGAGTACCCAAGCTAACGCTAAGGCTAAGCTATCACCTAAATCATGTACCGCATCAGCTAAAATCGCAGTACTATTGGTTAATATCCCACCAATAAACTCGATGATAGTAAAACAGAAATTGAGAACGAAGGCCCAGCCTAGCCGTTCGGAAGAAAGATCTTTACTGTGATCATGATGGTGATGGCTCATGGACTACCGTTAGTTATGGATGTTATTCGTTTTAAAACGATAACACATAACACTAAAAAAGTGCCTAGAACAATGGTAGGCCAGGGAATAAAAACAGCCAAACCAAGACAAGCGATTAAGCCCAAAAAAGACACCCATTTAGGCACAAAACGCTGTGCTTGCGGAATCTTAAGCGCAGCTAGATTAGTTAACCCATAATAGACCAAGACCGTAAAAGCACTCAATGTCCATGCAGCTTCAATACCGCCGACGAGAGCAATCAAAGCCATCACGGCAAAGGTTAACCAGGTTGCAGCTGGTGCTGATTTTTGTTGGCTATCGAGACGAGCAAGGCTGCGAGGTAAATCGCCACGGCGGCCCATAGCCAAGACGACCCGCGATACGCCAAGTACTAGATTTAGAATAACGCCACACATGGCTACAATACCGCCTAGCACGATCACTCCATGCCAGGTCGAATGCTCCACTAATTGGGCTATATTAAAGTTACTCTGAGCAAAACTCTCGGCACCGCTAACATGCAAAATAGCTAGGCCGACGGCTATGTACAACAGACTAATGATAGCCAACGTGAGCACAATGGCTTTGGGAATAGTCTGGCGTGGGTTCATCACTTCTTCGCCCATAGTAGCAATACGGCCATACCCGGTAAAAGCTACAAACATCAGCGCAGCAGCAAAAAACACACCATTATCGTATTGCTGTAACGATGCTTCGGTAAAAATCAATGGTGGGCTAGGTTCACTGTATGCAGCAACAATAAACACCACTAAACCAATCAGGCTAAGGGTTACGAGAATAGCATTGAGCCCATTGGTACGGCGTACCCCACTGAGTACAAAGCTAGTAAAAAGCAACAATAATCCCGCTGCAATCCCATGAATTGTCCAAGCTGGGGTGTTTACAAGTGTATTGAGATAGCCATGCAAATACCATGCAACAGCAAGTGCTGCGGTAGCGGCTGATGCGCTTTTTGCGAGCACAAATAAGGTGCCCGCGGTTAAGCCTGCGGTGGGGTTAAGAAACTTATAGCCATACTCATAGGTGCCACCACTTACTGGATGTACCGCGGCTAATTGAGCCGAGCTTAGGCCATTAAATAACGCCGTAAATGCAGCCAGAATAATGGCAATAACTAGATTTGGCCCAGCTAATTCAGCGCTCAAGCCGACACTCACATACGCTCCAGTACCCAAAATTGAGCCAAGCCCGAGAATAATGGCCCCGCCTAACGTCGTTTCACGTACTAACTGTTGTGTCATCGTTTCACTTATCTCATTTGTGATAATCAGCCAACCTAACAGTGCGACATGACGTTTTTATGACAGCTGATCTGTTAACGCTTCAACGTTAACATGTTGGAGAGTTCTTCGCTGCCCTCTTTGCTATTGATGGTAGCTAATGTCCAAATAGCCGCTAGTACCAAGAGCACACCGTGAGTGATCGCACTGTCGAAATTGATATCAAACAGGAAACTTAGCAGCCAGGCCAGTAAATACGTAAAGCCAATTGCCGGTAAACTGAGCATTGCAAAAGCTAGCATAACTATTACAAACGCACCCACATGCTGCAGTAATTTTTTAAGCATCACTACTCCAATGATTAAATGATTAACTTATATGTTTTTGTGTTCACCCTTAAGACCATGCCACACTCGGAGAATAATGATGGCACTGGCATGAACTGAATATCGAACGACGTATTTTCCGAAAACCATATCTCGAACAGAGTCAGGCACCGGTGCCATTTCAACTGGTGCGCCCATTTTGGGGAAGTCTGGAAGTAATTCGACTTTGCCAACCAGTTCGGCGGCAATCCTGACTGCCGACGACGGGCTGTGCACCGCAATGAACTCCCTGAGGCGTTTCAAATCATCAATGGCTTCGTCCGTGTAAACCAGCTTCACTTACCTGATCTCGGCGCATCTTGCTCGTTTTCGGTTCCCCAGCTATTAAGCCAACTGTGGACCTCGCTGGCATCAACAACCTTGCCTTGGGCAGCAGACTCCATTGCCTCTAACGTTTGTTTCCACCGCTCTTGCTCAAGCTGCTGCTTTTCTATGTATTCCGACAATGCCTGGTTAATTACCCAGCCTTTGCTACGGTGTAGCCTGCTGGCGATTGCTTCCAGATGCTGTTCAACTTCTGCTTGAAGGCGAACTGTGGTGACGCTCATGACTATGCCCCTCATACCTAGTGACTACAACGTATTACAGCATAGTCTGCGAGGTTAGGCAAAAAATTTTACGACCGCCATAAGCGGCCGAGTGAAACGAGGTCAGGCGCACGAAGTGTGTGAACTTAATGGCTTGGTTATACATGTCAGAGATCTCCTGCTTGATGAATTACTTCAGACCAAGATTTACCTGAGTGCCAGTCTCTGTATTTTGCCATCATGGGTAGGTAATGCTCAGGAATATCTGATTCCGGCGCGCCACTGTACACATACGCCATGCCTTCTCTAAACCAGTTCGGTTTCATCATGGTCGAAACTGCCCCAATTTCGGAAAACTGAAACCAATGAATCAATTCATGCTGAGTGATGTAACTTTGCCAAGACTCGGGAGCTATTACCGTACCAAGAAAAGGATATGAAATGGCCCGCTCACTGCCTCCTCCGAATGACTCATAGCACTCTGCAGTAGAGCAGTAAATGAAGTTGGGGCTCGCGCTGAGAGAAATGCGTACAGCAGCTAGATTTGCTACGGCGGACTCATACAGGTCAGCTGCTTTATCTATTTTCTTGGGGTCCTCGACGCAAATTGCGCCGTTACATTGCATCCCATTTAAATTAGGTAAAAGCAACCTAATCGGCTTTGCATACGACCAAGCCAGTGCAGGTATTAGAACAACGACAAAAATCAAAACTACCTTCTTAACCACATCGAGTCCTTTTTGCATAACGCCCGCAGCACGCGCGGTTTTGTAGTGAAGGCGAAGCCGCAACGAAAAAATCGTCGCTGTGCCTGCGATTGTTAGGTGCTGATTCACGGAACTGACTCATAAATTACCTCGAAACCCGGCCCAAGCTCTGCTTGCAATTTTGCGTGCATGGACAGTGCGACCGCCTCAAACTCTTTAAATTCCGCCTGACTCCAAGGACTTGGGTCAGGCGGATAATCCCAATTAAGCGCTTTGTCGTGCCAAGTAGATAATTTGTTGAGTTCTTGAAGCGTTCCCGCTGATAGCGATAAATTTTCTTCGATAGGTCCAAATCAAATCTTTCGAGTGCAGCATCATTGCCACACCATATGCAGCCACCACCCCACTCAAACATAAGCCTTACTTTGTAGAGCATTTGCATAAGCACCTAACAGTTAAATGATGCGGACCCAAAGAACCGCATATTAATTTTTAGAAATCAAACAAACTGACCTGAAAAATTAACTAAATTATGGGCTATTATGGGAAAAATCAAACTCCCTGTTCTTTCTCTTAACCACAATAAAATAAAACCATAAGAGCCTGTAAGCAGCACAGTAAATAAAGAAAAATACCACTCACCACTGCTATACATTATCCCGTGGACTAAGCCAAATAATAAAACTAATAACAAACCTGCCACATTGATTTGTGCACCAAGTATATTAAAACGAGTAGAAATAATTGCGAACGAGAAGGTATATAAAAGAAGACCTCTAAACATAAGTTCTTCGTCTAGCCCAGGCATTAATGCTTGATATAATAATTCTTCAACATCATAGTCTGGACCATCACCTAAAAAAGCAGAAAGTATTAGGTGTAATAATATAAATAAAATAGTAGCAATAAAAGCAGGCTTACATGAACCTGTTTTTTGCTTTAGAGTAAACCCTACATCAGCAGCTTTAAAATCACGATTAAAGCGTATCAATAAAAATAAAACTACTAACGATAGAAAAATTCCAGCGATTTTCCCACCCCAATTCCAATTTAAATCAGGAATAATTTTATTGACCGGAATTATTTCACCACCCGTTAAAAGGACAACAAAATAAGTCAAAAATAGCGCCAAAGAGAGGGCTGCCCACTTTGGTTTTATGGTTACTCTTTTCATTTTCGCTAGAATTAAAAGGAGAAGAGAAATAAATCCCAGATGGACAGAAACAGATAAAAAAAACTCTAACATTGACACCTACCTATAATGATTTCTAACGCCCATTTAAGGGGCTGTTAATTGTTTGCTAAAATGTGTAGCGTAGCGAAACCGAGCAAACTGTTAGCAGTCCCGCTTTAAATTCTTGTTAGGTGTTTTTATCACTTTTGTCTGGAATATCATTGCACAAAGCACACTCTACACCTTTACGTGATTGATATAGTCTTGAACATATAAACGCTGCTGTTGTAATCAATGACCAAGTACAAGCAAAAATTAATGCTTCTTGAACTGAGTGCTGTTTAAGCAACTCAACTATAAAAAGTAAGGCTGCTACTCCAAGAAATACTTTTAATGCTCTAACGAACCAAAACTTAAATCCCATTTGAACTCCAAACCTGAGAAACACCTAACGCAAAGCACACGGGCGACGAGCTGCGCAGCGGGTTGGCGTCCCAGCGACCAACGGGAGCGAGTGTTGCGCATTGTTAGGTGAACACTCATTTACAACCGCAAGCCCCAGATCTATGTGAGCAACAATATAACCATATTGCTTCTTTGATAGTAAGCCTTCTGTAAATTTAGCTTTTGCTAGATCGTGGTTCCAAGCATGACCACATGGCGCCTCAGGAATTGATGTGTCTAGGTTTACGAGATATTGCTGATTGCCATCCAGTTGATGACCTTTATGGACGACACTTTTAGCGCAAAGACTTAACGCATATTCGACAGCAAATTTGTCTACGCTGGGAAGGCCAACGAATTCCACATCGCAACCCAAAATACGATTACCAGATTGCTCGGTGTAATAGAGCTTTCCTGTGGTACACGCTGACATGAAAAATGCCGCAGCGAGAATCATTAAAAACCTAAGAATCAAAAAAAACACTCCTTGTTCGCCTAACGCCTTGCTAATTGGCTACCGCAGC
The DNA here is from genome assembly GCF_024584785.1 of Idiomarina loihiensis. Lineage (GTDB taxonomy): Bacteria > Pseudomonadota > Gammaproteobacteria > Enterobacterales > Alteromonadaceae > Pseudidiomarina > Pseudidiomarina fusca. The sequence continues at coordinate 2,478,736 of NZ_CP074112.1, read as the reverse complement.
GCAGCGTAGGCAGTCCAGTGGAGGCCACGCTTTTTGTGGCCGGAACGAAATTAAGCAACTTGTTAAGTGGCTTTGATTTTAGCTTTAATATCATCATAGCTCTGTGCGCGTACATTGATTTTACTGCCAGTATGGATCAAAACTTCCCTTGCTCCCATACCACTTGCAAGTTCACGTAAGACTCGCTCCTCTATATCGCTTAGCCCACCATCAGTTTTTTCTAGTTGATGCATGATTACTCTCGGCGCGGCTCTTAACTTTGAGCTATTCAAAGTAAAAATACCATGCTGCAATATCTTTTCAGCCAGCGTGAAATTTCCGATAAAACTTCTAGTGTGTGAAAAAGGGTTCGTTGTCTGAATAGTTGGCCCCGATAACGATTTAGCTTCTCGACCAATAGCCTTAATCTTTTCTTTTCCCTTCCCGCCTTCTAGCGATATCCAAGGTTCAATTTCAATAAATTGCCCGGTTGAAAATTTTTGCATTGTGATTTTATTTTCACTCAACTCAACCAGCAGGTCGAAGGAAAACAGGCTTCTAATGAATTCGAATATCAAATGCGGCCTCCAAGCCACTTAACGCCCGCAACAAACGCGAGCAACTTGTTGCGAGTCGAGCGCCCAAAGGGCGCGTTTTTGATGGCGATTGTTAGGCGATATCAAAACCCAAGCCACCGCTGAAAAAAAACAAAAATAGGGCTGTAAAATAGACAACAGGCAACACATCCCAGTACCCGTAACTACCGCACAACTTCAGCCGTTTAAGTGCAAACCGAATAGATAAAATATATACGGCAAAATAAGACAAAATTAACGGTGCTACTAAAACTGCATATATGGATTGTTCACGAGCAAAACCATAACCAAAAGCTAACCACATTAATAGTGCATATGTAGCAGCTGGCAGTAAGATGAAACCGCTAATCAGAAAAACTGCATTTCTTCCTAACCATGCCATAGCACTGACCTGCCTAACGCAAAGCACACGGGTGACGACCGCGCAGCGGTTGGCATCCCAGCGGCCGCAGGCCGCGAGTGCTGCGCCTTGTTATACGTGCTTTAGCTAAAATATCATTTAGCCACATAGTGACAGCCCCATTTTCGCGCCGAGGCTAGTGCAAACCCAAAACTGACTATTGAAAATACGGCTTGGTAATACATATGTTTTTCTGGCTGAAAAAGTACGGCATTTGCTATAGACACAAGAAAACCGAACGCTGATACAAACCATAAAAACTTAATAGCCTGATCATAATGCCCATTCGATACGATACCACTATGCTGCTGAAAGCTTAAAACGAACGAAGTCAGCTTGTAAGTTAACCATACAAAGAATAATGACATTATTGATATGAAAATTGCACCTGACACTTCGTGGAACAGTACGCCCCAAATTAGAGCGATTGAAGACCAGACAACCGGAAATAGAAATCCAATATTATCGGTTTTAACCAAGTAATTTGGCTTAATTGAAAGTTGCTTCAACTCAGTACTCCGAAAACGTATAACGCCCGCCACAAACGCGAGCAACTTGTTGCGAGTCGAGCGCCCAACGGGCGCGTTTTTGATGGCGCTTGTTAGTTGCCATTTTTTACTTTTGTACCAAGAGTTGCATACCAGAAACCAGCAAAAGCACACAGAGAATAAAGTGACAACCGAATAAAGTACGAAGACGGGTTGTCAAACATAGTGTAAATATTGCCCCGTCTAACCACCTCTTCACTTTGAATTGCCTCAATGACATTCCCAATGTAGTAATAAGCCACAACGCCAGCGAATAACCTGATGATAATCGAGGCAATCAGCGGCACTTCAATTAAAACAAGGCCTAATCTTTTTTTCACTACGGAGCTCTCAGAATACACTTAGCAACTAACGCCGCAAGCAAAGGCGCGCGTTAGCGCGTCCAGCCCGCAGGGCGATTTTGCCTTGCCCTGTTAAATGCTTACGCACGAGCTCCACCAGAATAGAGATGGTTAACACAGTAAGCACTACCTTTTACTTGCTTGATGTCACAGCCTGACCACATGCATGATTCGTTGGTAAGACCGCCGTGATTTTGAACAATTTTATCTTTTATGAGTGACTCACTATCAAATGCTTCCCAGTTTTCGGATGAGGGTATTTTTACTGCATAGCAGGTTTGATATTTATCCCACTCATCGACTTTGTAGAGTTGCTTGCAATCGGGACATTGCATTAACAAAACCCAATTACCAACATCCAGTTGGTTTAGCTTTGATTTGAAATCAGAGTGATTGTTGCTGATATCAATTAAAGCGGGTTGTTCTTTGCAATTGCACATAGCTTCCCTTGGCATTTAACGCTTCAATAACCGGTGCGCTTTAGCGCATCCGGCGCCGAAGGCGCGTAGTTGATTGACTTGTTATAAGGCATTCCACGCTCGTCCGAAATTAACACCGCCACGCTCTTGTAATTCAAAGCTTTGACCTTGAATAAGTTTTGGTTTTTGCCGCACATACATTTTAAAACCAGTTGCTTTAAGAGATATTTCACCCTCTTGGCACTCAAAGCGATAGGTATGAGACGTGAATTTCCCATTGGGTGTTAGCTCGGGGTTTTCCATGTATAAATCCGCCACTTCAATTAAGCCTTGCTGTGACTCAATGTCAATTTTTACATCAAAAGCATTTTCAAAAACCATTGTCACCGGAGCGACCCAAAATTTAAAGTATGTCTCATTCTCCTCCGGGTGAACCCATTTGAATATGTAATCTAGGTCTAATAAATATTCGTATTGTTTTGCATCGGAGACCATTGACCATATAGATGCGTCATGCCAACCCATCAAGTTGAAGTCTACCTCTGACCAAATTTCTTTTTCTAGTTCGTATGCTCTCACTCGATTGATGCCTTATAACGCCCCGCGCATGCGCGCGAACGTGTGAGCGTCGCAGGGGCCGCAGGCCCCGAATGACGCGGATTGTTAGGTGCAAACGAGCGTTGCAACATCACTAATGCCATTGCTTAACCCCTTTAGCTCCTGAATAAAGTTATCTAAAAGGGCTGGCTCGGTTTTTAAGTACATTTTCGCCTCGCTTGCCTCTTCCTGTCCCTTGAACTCAAAGTATTCAGATTGCTGATGAGTTGCTATGTACAAAGCCCCCGGCTTAGGAAAGTGAAGCCTCGCAGAAAAAGCACCGTTGGCGTATTCACGACCAAACTGACCCAGCAATATGTCTTTTAAACCACCGTAATAATGGTTTTTAAAGACATTAAGTGCGTTTACCAACTCTAAAATTTGATGACTGCCAACATAAACTTTATTAGTAAATATCGATTTACCATTACAGACAGAAATTTTCAATTCGATCAGATCATCATCAAACCATACTTTTTCTAAAGAAATCTCAGGTTTCAATGCTGCTCCTTGCTCCTAACGCCCCAAGAAGGGGCAATAACACGTGGGCTAAAATACGGAACGAAGTGACGGGAGCCCACGTGTTATTGTCCCGCTTACTTGGTTTGTTAGGTTCAGTCGCTGAGGCCCACCGACTCGCACTTTACTTTTGAATATTCTATTTTGCTGTCTGACTGGTGAACCACAACAACCCCATCGTTTTCAGTTACCAATTTAACCTTAAGCAGCCACTTTTCATAACTAGCTTGGTTTGCATTTGGTGGAAGTTGAAAGCCCAGACCTTTATTAATTTGCTCAAACTCTGTTGGTAATTCTTTGTTTATGCACCAATACAAGCCAGTAAGCGAGCCAAAAAGTTCGTCTGGCTCGCTTGCGCTGACAGGATTGCTAATAAAAGCTAGTACAAAAATTAGAGCTATCTGTTTCATGTGAACCTAACGCCCGCAATAAACGGCGCGAGGAACGAGCGTCCGGCGACCGCAGGGAGCGTATTTTATGGCTTGGTTATGCATTTAGTCGTACCACCACGCCTGAGTTTTCATAAACTCACAAAACTGAGATTTGTGATATTGAGCCATTACCCCTTCTGCATTAAGAGCGTCGCGCTTCAATATATACCCTTCAATTATCTTTAATGAATTTGGAACGGTAATCCATTCATATTTTGAGTCCGCCCCTGAAACTATGCCCTGCACTTTTTCGACAGCCTTCTCCGCACGTTCCTTCGTAAGATCAGACTCAGCTATACGCATATCTGGCGCAACATCCTCGTTAACGGGACACAAATTTTCAGCCCTAGCCACCACGCTTGATAAGAGTAAAGCAATCAATAACAGAAATTTCATCAAATACCCTTCGAATGCATAACGCCCGCGTAAAGCGCGCGAGGTACGAGTGTCGCATTTAACGCGTTTGTTAGCACACTGCCTATTCATACGGGTAGGACTTTCCTTCTAGCATGCCGCCATTCGATAAAGTAACTTCCAGTCGCTTGAACAGACCGAAGAAGTCAACGAGGTTCATATCCACGCGTACACGCCTTGCTTCTATCACATCACCGCTAGCAGCAAGCAAAGAAGGAAGATCAGGGTGACCTTGCAGGTCGGTCACGAAAAACGTGACGTAAACTGGATCATCATGGATGCCATGATTCTCTCCAGCCCACATCTTGACGCCCACAACGAACTCTTCGTCGCTGATCAAGTCATTGTCTTTTAGCCACTTTGCTGCATTCTCTTTATCCGCGCGGTCGGCCGCTGCGCTACCTTTCATGTCATTGTATTGTACTGATGCTTTAAAAGTGTCCATTCTCTCTCCTTTGGGTTGTGGTGCTAACGCTCGAGTTAAGCCGACTTGTGTAGCAGAGCCAAACAAGTTCGGCTTGAACGAATTGTTAGGCGGCAGCCACCACTTGCCCAGACGCCTTGACGGTTGCGAAGTGCTCTACGAAGGCTGCGCAGTTCTGTCGGTCGCGACGCGCGATTCGCAGTCTGCATCGCCCGCCACGCAACCTTGGAAAGCTTTGGAAAGTATCCATCCTCGTTCCCTGCAACCAAAGCAGTGTGTAGGTTCCAAACAAGTAGGATCTAATGGCAATCGATGCGACATCTCTGATTGGAACTTCCACAATCTGATGCCTAAATTTTATTAGTCCGGTTAATGAGTCAACGATTTGGACCTCAAGTCTGATAGCTTCTTGATGCAGGGCCACTAAGCCATGGCCTTTTGCGAGGCCTTGCCAGATATCTGCAATAAAGAATGGAACAGTACTAACATGATCTCCGAGAACGGGAATGCTTGACGCAATTGACGGCTTAGTACGCCTCGTCAGAACAGCAATGGCTAGAACTATAACGACCAGTGCAGCGTAGAAGTACCATGCAGTGAGTACGTAGGTATACAAGAAGTCTAATATTTCGCGGACAATCATTGAACGGTCCTTGCCGCCTAACGCCGCCCACAGCGGCGAGCGTAGCGAGTCCGGCAGCCGCAGGCTGCGAACTGCTGGGCCTTGTTATGTGGCGACTTGTAAGCTGATGTTATTCTTGAAATTCCCACGGGATTTCCTTTTTGAATAGTGCAACTGCTTGCTCTACGAGCTCAAGATCAAGCTCCTTTTTGTAAAGAGTCACCTCTCTAGTCTTTTTAGTGTCATCTCGAAAGACTTCCAGAAGCATATTGTTGCCAGAATAAACCTCTATTCCGATTCCATCCCGGCTGCAAACATCACTCGCTACAACATACTTTTCGATCTTGGAATATTTATCCATGCTCGTTACTCAGCGCCCCCACATAACGCCTTGCTAATTGGCTGCCGCAGCGCAGCGTAGGCAGTCCAGTGGAGGCCACGCTTTTTGTGGCCGGAACGAATTTAAGCGGTTTGTTAGGCATTTTTTTGCTCCAGTTTTACACCCATTGTCATGGGGGGAAAGACATGCCTGATTATAATTCTGCATTTATTCACTAGAACAAGGATAATTTCATTTACAGCGCCCTCACCCAAGTAATCTGTTTGAATTACTTCATCAACTTTCATCGGAAGGCACGAAGCATTGAACGGCGACTGACAATTTACTGACTCAATTTTTTCCAATGACAACGCCATCCCGGGATACCGACCAGCAATCCCAATTTCACATGGTTTGACCAAGAATATAGTTTGATCATCAAATAATAAATTAATGTCATAACAAATCAGAAAACCTTCATTAGTATCGTCTTGCCAAGCAGCATGAACCTTCTCATGGTTTTCCCCAAGACGAATTTCAACAAGGTATTTGCTATCTAAACTAATCTTTTCGTTCATGGAAATGCCTAACGCTTTGCTAATTGGCTGCCGCAGCGCAGCGTAGGCAGTCCAGTGGAGGCCACGCTTTTTGTGGCCGGAACGAAATTAAGCAATTTGTTATAAGCCATTAAATGCAATCCAACTCTGAGTAACAGCCAAGTGCAAGGGCAAAGAAAGGCCAAACAAAACAGTTAATAAAACCAATAACTGCTGCCCATGCATGCCTACTACTTACACTAAAATGTTTTGTAAACAAAGCGATAAAATACAACACGATTGCTGGTATTAGATAGGCCAGTATACTGAACACCACTAATGGGACGGCTTTAGTGTCTCTTGTGTAATCTGTTACACCATAATATGAGTACAAAAAACCCGCAGTAACACCCAGTACCGAGACTCCTACGGTAGCTACCTTTCCAAAGCGATTTAGAGCTAAATAAAGAAGCTCTAGCCAGCAAAACGTAGCAATAAATACGGTAAAAAATAGAATCGCCAAATGTGGTTTCCTATGGCTTATAACATTTGTGTAGTGTGCTGGCACATGTCGTAATCGTTCGTTTAAATTGGTAACTCATCAAAAACAATACAAAAACCATCTAAAAAGTCGCCTTTTACTGTCAGCAAAGTAAGCACGCACACTTTGCTGTTCGACTACGCCTGGTAACACTATTTTTGTTTAAATTATGTAATTGAAAATAGGACATATTTATCCTACATGCAAGCTTTAAGTGTGCGACTTTGAACCGTGAAGCGTGCCGATTGATCGATTATGCTTAACTCACGATTATCAAAAATCATGGATGTTAATGATGGCGAGCCCTTTTATTGAAAAACTTCGCGCTGATATGCGATTACGTGGCTATAGCTTAAAAACTGAGAAATCTTATTTAGGTTGGATACGGCAGTTTATCTATTTTCATAAAAAACGACATCCTATTGATATGGGAGCGGAAGAGGTGAAGGCCTTTTTAAGTTGGTTGGCGAATGAGCGCCATGCTGCACTTACGATTCGTGACGGTAAAGGCAGGAAAGATCGGCAAACCCTTCTCAGCCAAAGACTCATTGAACCATTACAACAAGCCATTCAAACGGCTTTAACTGTTCAGATCGAGGATAACAAGAATGGACTTGGCCCATCGATGGTTAATGCGCTCGATAGAAAATATCCAAATGCTTATAAACAACCGGGATGGATGTTTGTCTTTCCGGCAACGAGCCTATGTAAGCACCCATATTCTGGGGTTCTTTGCCGTCATCATTTGCATGACAGCGTGGTTCGCAAGGCGCTACAACCTGCTGTGAAGGCAGCGAAAATATTTAAAAAGGTGAATTGTCATACGTTTCGACATTCGTTTGCCACCCACTTATTACAAGCGGGATGCGACATTAGAACAGTGCAAGACCTACTAGGGCACAACGACGTGAGTACAACTCAAATTTATACACACGTCATTGGTCAACATTATGCGGGCACAGCTAGCCCACTTGATAGGCTTATCAGCAACCAGTAAAACGGTGGAATTACTCCACCGTTACCGATTTAGCCAAGTTGCGCGGCTGGTCTACGTCGGTGCCTTTAATAATGGCAACGAAGTAGGAGAGTAGTTGCAACGGTACTGTGTACACAATTGGCGCAATCAGCTCATCACAGTGCGTCACGTTGATCACGCGCATGCTGTCGTCACCTTTAAAGTGTGCGTCTTTGTCAGCAAACACATACATGATTCCGCCACGGGCGCGTACTTCTTCCACGTTTGATTTCAGCTTCTCTAACAGCTCATCGTTTGGCGCGACCACAATAACCGGCATGTCGGCGTCAATCAGTGCTAAAGGCCCGTGTTTCAGTTCGCCAGCGGCGTAGGCTTCAGCGTGAATGTATGAAATCTCTTTCAACTTCAACGCACCTTCCATGGCAATGGGGTATTGGGTGCCACGGCCTAAGAACAAGCTATGGAATTTATCGGCGAACTCTGGCGCTAAGGCTTCAATGGCATCACTTAACAGCAAGGCTTCTTCAAGCTTCGACGGTAATGTTTTCAATGACTTAATTACGGCCGCTTGCTGCTCTTCGTTCATGCCGCGGTACTGACCAATAGCCAAAGTTAACATCAGCAAGCCAACTAACTGCGTGGTGAAAGCTTTCGTTGATGCCACGCCAATTTCCGTACCCGCACGAGTCATGTAGGCTAAATCTGATTCACGCACCATTGACGAGGTAGAAACGTTACATATAGTTAAGCTGCCCTTGTAACCAAGCTCCTTACTTAAACGTAGCGCCGCTAAGGTGTCAGCCGTTTCACCTGACTGTGAAATAGTGACTAATAAGCTATTTGGATGAACATGAGAGGTGCGGTAACGGAATTCTGAGGCGATTTCAACGTTACAAGAAACTCCAGCCATCGATTCTAGCCAATAGCGAGCTACCATTCCTGCATGATAAGATGTACCACAGGCCACAATTTGTACATGCTGAATATCTTTTAAAAGTTCTAATGAACCATGACCAAAAACATCTTCAGCAATCTTGCCATCAACAATTCTGCCCTCTAAAGCATTACGCACCGAACTTGGCTGTTCATGAATTTCTTTGAGCATAAAGTGGCGATAATCGCCTTTTCCACCAGCATCGTAGTTGCCGTCAGACTCGTGAATATCACGCTCAACGCGGTTACCGTCAGCGCCATAAACCTTCACCTCGGTACGCGTAATATCTGCCATGTCGCCTTCTTCAAGGTACATGAACTTGCGGGTTACTGGTAACAAAGCCAATTGGTCTGATGCGACAAAGTTTTCGCCAATACCAAGCCCAATCACCAAGGGGCTACCTGAGCGCGCGACAATAAGTCTGCCAGGATCGCGACAGTCCATGATGACAGTGCCGTAAGCCCCTTCAAGCTGTTTGATTGCGGCTTGTACAGCAGTGAATAAGTCCGCATGAGTTTTACGCTCGTGATGAACCAAATGACAAATCACCTCGGTGTCAGTATCAGACGCAAAGGTGTAGCCCAATCCTTTTAACTGCTCACGCAATTTATCGTGATTCTCGATAATACCGTTGTGCACTACGGCAATACAGTCTTCAGAAATATGAGGATGTGCGTTTGCCTCTGTGACACCACCATGAGTAGCCCAACGCGTGTGAGCGATACCAGCAGTACCGGCTAACGGTTGCTCGCCAACCGCATCTTTGAGTGCCTGGACTTTACCAGTCCGACGCACACTTTGTAGGCGTCCGTCTTCGCTCAATACGGCTAAACCAGCCGAATCGTAACCACGGTATTCAAGCCGCTTTAGGCCTTCAATCAAGATTTCACTAATACGGCGCTCTGAGGTTGCACCAACAATTCCGCACATTGTCCTTATCCTTTTTTTACAGGGCGTTGCCAGCCACTGATGTTCCGTTGCTGACCACGGGCCACACCTAGCTCATGATCATCGATATTTTTCGTTACGGTAGAGCCTGCACCTACGGTAGCATGCTTACCAATTCGTACCGGAGCCACTAACGAACTATTTGAACCAATAAACGCACCATCGTCTATTTCTGTCAGATGTTTGTTTACACCGTCATAATTACAAGTAATAGTGCCTGCGCCAATATTCACTCCAGCGCCAATTTCTGCATCACCTAAATAGGTAAGATGGCTCGCTTTAGAGCCTTGCCCCATGCGAGTCTTTTTAATCTCAACAAAGTTACCTACCTGTGCGCCCTCAGCCAACTCAGCACCTGGTCGTAAACGGGCAAAAGGGCCTACAGCACAATTTTCTGCAAGTACGGCTTCTTCAATCAGGCTGTTCGCTTTTACCCGAGAACCTGCGCCTATCTTACAATCACGCAGCACACAGTTGCTTTCGATAACCACGCCTTCGCCAAGTTCAACCCGGCCTTCAAAAATAACGTTAACATCAACCACCACATCATTCGCGATGATAACCTCGCCGCGAACATCAACCCGGGCCGGATCCATTAAGGTGGCACCGTTAAGCATCAGTTGCTCAGCCTGGCGAGCTTGATAGGCACGCTCTAGCCCGGCTAACTGCACCCGATTATTGGCACCTTCCACTTCGCTAATGGCTTGCGGTTGTGCCGTGGTAATCACTACGCCTTCTGCGGCGGCCATGGCGACAATATCCGTCAAATAGTATTCACCTTGGGCGTTATCATTGGATAAATTGCCGAGCCAGCGTTTTAACGCTGCTCCTTTTACCGCCATCATACCGGTGTTTACTTCAGTAATAGCCAGCTGCTCTGGGCTGGCATCTTTTTGCTCAACAATACCTACTACCGCGCCACTGGCATCACGCATGATACGTCCATAGCCGGTGGGGTCGGGTAGGGTCACGGTGAGCAGCGCTAACTCCGTCGTTGCCGCAGCATCCAACAAGCCTTGCAGAGTTTCTGTGCGCGTTAGCGGTACATCACCATACAAAATAAGTACAGTTTCGTCGTCAGCCACATAAGGCACGACCTGCTGCACGGCATGACCAGTACCTAGCTGTTGCGCTTGTTCAACAAAATTTAACGATTGTCCGGCTAGCCTTTCCTTAAGTACATCGCCACCATGGCCATAGATAACCTGCACATGTGTAGGCGCTAAGGTATGCGCAGTATCAATCACATGCTGAACCATGGGTTTATGGGCGATGGGATGTAACACCTTCGGTAACGCTGAGCGCATCCGGGTGCCTTTACCTGCTGCTAGAACTACCACATTCAGAGACATGAATCCTTCCGTTTCTATTTTATAAGCCTGCAGCTATTTTAAAGCTGTTTACAACAAATTAACAGACGAAAAAAAGACCCGCAAACCGAAATTTACGGGTCTTTTCATTTTCTTTAGATTGCAGGCGCGCTGATTACTTGCGAATTTTGCGAATAATCTGCAGTTGTGCCAACGCTCGAGCTAATTCAGCTGCTGCTTCTGCATAACTTAAATCAGAGGCAGAATCTGCAATTGCTTCTTCAGCACGTTTCTTCGCATCAAGGGCTTGCTGTTCATCAAGCTCTTCACCACGAACTGCCGAGTCAGCAAGTACCGAGACGTTGTGAGGCTGCACTTCTAGCACACCACCGGCTACGTAGATGATTTCTTCTTCGCCACCTTCTTTAACTACGCGAACCATACCTGGTTTAATCGTCGTTAATAAAGGGGCGTGACCAGGATAAATACCTAGCTCACCTTCGCTACCGGTCACTTGCAAGGTCTCTACGGCGCCAGAGAACAAACGTTCTTCGGCGCTGACCACGTCAAGCTGTACAGTTTTAGCTGCCATTTAAACCTCCCGGTTTATTACATTTTTTTGGCTTTTTCGACTGCTTCTTCGATGCTACCAACCATGTAGAACGCTTGTTCTGGTAGGTCGTCGTAATCACCGTTTAAGATGCCTTTAAAGCCAGCGATGGTGTCTTTCAAAGACACATACTTACCTGGTGAGCCAGTAAATACTTCTGCTACGAAGAATGGCTGCGATAAGAAGCGCTGAATTTTACGCGCCCGAGATACGGTCATCTTGTCTTCTTCAGACAATTCGTCCATACCTAAGATTGCGATGATATCTTTCAGCTCTTTGTAACGCTGCAATACTGACTGAACGCCACGCGCAGTCTCATAATGCTCTTTACCGATAACCAATGGGTCCAACTGACGTGACGTTGAATCCAATGGATCAACCGCTGGGTAAATACCCAGTGACGCGATATCACGAGACAATACTACGGTTGCATCTAAGTGAGCAAAGGTAGTGGCTGGTGATGGGTCAGTTAAGTCATCCGCAGGTACGTAAACGGCCTGAATCGACGTGATTGAACCAGTTTTGGTTGAAGTAATACGTTCTTGTAGTACACCCATCTCTTCGGCAAGAGTTGGCTGATAACCTACCGCAGATGGCATCCGACCTAACAATGCAGATACTTCGGTACCAGCAAGGGTATAACGGTAGATGTTATCTACGAAAAACAGAACGTCACGACCTTCGTCACGGAACTTCTCTGCCATGGTCAAACCTGTTAACGCTACGCGTAAACGGTTACCTGGAGGCTCGTTCATCTGGCCATAAACCAGTGCAACTTTGTCGAGTACGTTTGAGTCTTTCATCTCATGATAGAAGTCGTTACCTTCACGAGTACGCTCACCTACACCAGCGAATACTGAGTAACCACTGTGCTCGATAGCGATGTTACGGATAAGTTCCATCATGTTTACGGTTTTACCTACACCCGCACCACCGAACAGACCAACTTTACCACCCTTAGCGAACGGACAAATCAAGTCGATAACCTTGATGCCGGTCTCTAACAGTTCAGTAGCACTTGACTGTTCTTCGTACGAAGGTGCAGCACGGTGAATAGACATACGCTCTTCTTCACCGATTTCACCCGCTTCATCAATTGGCTCACCCAATACGTTCATGATACGACCTAGGGTTTGTTTACCCACTGGTACCATGATTGGCTCGCCGCTATTTTCTACGGTAATTCCACGACGCAGACCGTCAGTAGTACCAAGTGCGATTGTACGCACGATACCACCGCCTAACTGCTGCTGAACTTCCAAGGTCAAACCCTTGAGGTCACCGTCGGTCACCTTCAGCGCGTCGTATACCTTTGGCACGTCTGTTTGTGGAAATTCGATATCCACAACCGCGCCAATAATTTGCACGACCTTACCTTGACTCATGACATTTCCTCTAACTCTAAAATTCTTGCAAGCTTCGCCTTAAACCGCTTCGGCGCCCGATACAATTTCCGAAATTTCCTGCGTAATCGCTGCTTGGCGTGCTTTGTTATACACCAATTGCAGCTGATCGATGAGGTCTTCGGCGTTGTCGGTAGCGGCTTTCATAGCCACCATCCGCGCTGCCTGTTCACTGGCAATGTTATCCACCACACCTTGATACACGGTTGCTTCTACGTAGCGACGAATCAGCAACTCTAAAATGGGTTGTGGATCAGGTTCATACAGATAGTCCCAGCTACCTGATTGAACCTCATCACGAGACTCAGCTTTTGGCAACGGTAGCAATTGCGCTATCGTTGGCTCTTGCTTCATGGTGTTAACAAACTTGTTGTACACCACGAACAAGCGATCTAATTTGCCTTCATCAAAGGCATCTAGCATCACTTGTACAGTCCCTAACACATCATTCACGCTTGGCTTATCGCCTAGGCCCGATGTTTGTGCCAGTAAACGGCCTCCAAAGCGTTTAAAGAAACCCGTAGCCTTGTTGCCAATGGCTGCAAAGTCTACTTCTACGCCGCTTTCTTTTTGCGCTTGGGCATGTTTCACAACCGCTTTAAATTCGTTTGTGTTTAAACCACCGCACAAGCCACGGTCGGTAGAAATGACGATGTAGCCAACCCGTTTCACATCACGATCTTCTAGATACGGATGCTTGTATTCTAGGTTTGCATGGGCAACATGGCCGATCACCTTGCGAATGCTGTCCGCATACGGACGGCTTGAAGCCATACGTTCCTGCGCCTTTTTCATTTTGGACGCAGCAACCATCTCCATTGCACTGGTGATCTTCTGAGTATTGTTAATACTCCCGATCTTGGTTTTTATCTCTTTACCGCCGGCCATGATATTCTCCTGTTAACTCAACGACTTGTGGCTACAAAAATTGTAGCCACGTTCCGCTTACCAAGACTGCGTTTTCTTGAAGGTTTTTAAACCTTCGTGCAGCTTAGCTTCGATGTCGTCGTTATAGTTGCCAGTTTTGTCAATATCCGCCATCAGCTCAGCGTGCTCGCTACGCATGTACGCAATCAGCGCACTTTCGAAGTCGAGGATTTTGTCTTGCTCTACATCTTTAAGGTAACCCTTTTCTGCAGAGAAGATAGACACTGCCATGTCAGCCACGCTCATTGGCTCATATTGGTTCTGTTTCATCAGTTCAGTAACACGCTGACCGTGTTCTAACTGCGCGCGAGTTGCTTCGTCTAAGTCTGAAGCGAACTGAGCAAACGCTGCTAATTCACGATACTGCGCTAACGCTAAACGGATACCACCACCAAGTTTCTTAATGATCTTGGTTTGCGCTGCACCACCTACACGAGATACCGAGATACCAGCGTTAACTGCAGGACGAATACCCGCGTTAAACAAGTCAGTTTCTAAGAAGATCTGACCATCGGTAATTGAAATCACGTTAGTTGGTACGAACGCTGATACGTCACCCGCTTGGGTTTCGATAATAGGCAGCGCCGTTAATGAACCGGTTTGACCTTTCACTTCACCATTGGTGTACTTTTCAACGTAGTCAGCGTTAACACGCGCTGCACGCTCAAGCAAACGTGAGTGAAGATAGAACACGTCACCTGGGTAAGCTTCACGACCTGGCGGACGACGTAACAACAATGAGATTTGACGATAAGCAACAGCTTGCTTAGACAAATCATCATAAACGATTAACGCGTCTTCACCACGATCACGGAAGTATTCACCCATAGTACAACCTGAGTAGGCTGCTAGGTATTGCAATGCTGCTGATTCAGAAGCAGATGCAGCTACCACGATGGTGTTTTCTAAGGCACCGTGCTCTTCTAATTTACGCACTACTGAAGCAATAGTAGAAGCTTTCTGACCGATAGCTACGTACACACACTTAATACCAGAGTTTTTCTGGTTAATGATAGCGTCGATAGCTAATGCAGTTTTACCTGTCTGACGGTCACCGATGATCAACTCACGCTGACCACGGCCTACTGGAATCATAGCATCGATTGACTTATAACCTGTTTGTACAGGTTGATCTACCGATTGACGCTCGATTACACCAGGAGCAATTTTTTCTACCGGCTCAAAGCCATCCGCGTCGATCGGGCCTTTACCGTCAATAGGAGCACCTAGGGTGTTCACTACACGGCCAAGTAATGCACGACCAACAGGAACTTCTAAGATACGGCCTGTTGATTTAACTTTCACGCCTTCTTGAAGGTCCGCATAAGGACCCATAACCACGGCACCGACAGAGTCGCGCTCAAGGTTCAAAGCGATAGCGTAACGATTGCCAGGAAGCTCAATCATCTCACCTTGCATACAGTCTGCAAGGCCGTGAATGCGGATGATACCGTCGGTTACAGAAACGATGGTACCTTCGTTACGAGCTTCACTGACCACTTCGAACTGTTCAATTCGTTTTTTGATCAGCTCTGCGATTTCATTTGAATTCAGTTGCATGCTCAAGTCCCCAATTAGGATTGCAGTGCGTGTGCAAGTCGTTCTAACTTGCCGCGCACCGTGCCGTCGATTACTGTGTCACCAGCTTTAATGTATAAGCCACTGACAATAGCCTCATCGACAGTGCAATTCAGCTTAACTTTGCGTGAAAAACGTTGCTCTAACGTTTTCGCTAGATTGTCCTGTTGCTGCTGTGAGAGTGCTACGGCGGAGGTAACATCTACCGTGACTTCTTTCTCATGTTCAGCGCGTAACTCACCAAATAGGGCAAGTACAGCAGGTAAAGCATTCAAACGGCTATTTTCAGCCATTAAACGAACAAAATTCTGGCCTTTTTCATCCAATTGTTCGCCACATACATTAATGAATACTTCAGTTTTCTTATCTAGCGTTTCGGCGCTACTCAAAAATGTGGCCATAGCCGAGTCTTTTGCTACCGCAGCAGCAAAAGCAATCATACTGTGCCAATTTTCAATCGCGCCGTTCTCTACTGCAAAATCAAAAGCTGCTTTTGCATAGGGGCGAGCAACCGTAGTCAATTCTGACATTTGCACAAACCCCTTTGGTTAGAGTTCAGCGACCAGTTTTTCAACAATGTCACTGTGAGCGTCTTTATCAATTTCACGCTCGATGATTTTGCTAGCACCAGCAACAGCTAATACAGCTACTTGCTTGCGCAGTTCTTCGCGTAAGCGATTGCGTTCAGCTTCAACTTCAGCGTGACCAGCAGCGATAATAGTTTCGCGCTCGGCTTCGCCGCGTTGTTTGCCTTCTTCAACCGATTGCTCAGCGCGTTTCTTCGCTTGGGCAATGATTTCAGCCGCCTGTGCTTTCGCTTCTTTTAACTCGTCAGCAATTTTAGCTTGCGCTAATTCCAGGTCTTTTTCTGCACGTTCACCGGCAGCCAGACCATCGGCTATTTTCTTCTGACGGGCTTCAATCGCATTATTCAGCGGTGGCCATACGAACTTCATACAGAATAGTACGAAGACGATAAAGGCAATCAGTTCGCCGATAAGGGTCATGTTTAAGCTCACGACCTACCCCCTTAGTTCAGTTGTTCGAATTGGTATCAATAGACCTTACAGTACGAACAACAGTACCATTGCGATACCTACGCCAATCATGGCTACCGCATCGATCAAACCTGCTAAGATGAACATTTTAACTTGCAGAGAAGGAGCTAGTTCTGGTTGACGTGCACACGCTTCCAAGAATTTACCACCCATGTTACCGAAACCTACTGCGGTACCGATTGCACCGAAACCGATCAGTAAAGCTACAGCGATATATTTAAGACCTAACATTAGTTCCATTGTTTTCTCCGATATTTCAAAGGTTAAGTTAAAAAATAAAAGTTAATACAAAATCTTAGTGGCTCTCTGAGCTGGCCATGCTTAAGTAAACAATAGTCAGCATCATAAATACGAAGGCCTGCAACACAATTACAAGAATGTGGAATACCGCCCACACAAAGTGCAATGGTAATTGCGCCAGACCAATCGCTCCAATCAGGATAAAGATTAGCTCGCCGGCATATAAGTTACCGAACAAACGCAGTGCCAACGAGAACGGCTTGGCCACCAAAGCAATCGTTTCAAGCAATAGGTTAAACGGAATCAGTAGCACCTGAACGACCATATTACTTGAGCTAAACGGGTGTAAGGTAAGTTCTTTGATGAAGCCAACGATACCTTTCATACGAATACCGTAGCCAATCATGAGTAAGAACACACCAATGGCTAATGCTGCGGTCATGTTGATATCGGTGGTTGGTACGATTTTCATGTACACATCGTGCGAATCCACACCGAAGGCTTGCTCGCCCACAAAACCAGCAAAAGCAGGCAAAAAGTCAACCGGAATTAAGTCCATTAAGTTCATGAGGAAAACCCACACGAAAATGGTTAACGCTAGAGGAGCGATAAGTTTACTTTTACCGTGGAAAGTGTCGCGTACGTTGTTACCAACGAATTCAACAATCATCTCAATAAAGCACTGCAGCTTGCCGGGCACGCCAGTATCTGCTTTCTTTGCAGCACTACGGAAGATCATTAAGAACAAGATACCTAGTCCGATAGACCAAGCTAAGGTGTCAATATGCCATGTCCAGAAGCCAGCTTCACTACACGCTTTATTAAAGGCTATACCATTTTCGGTAGAGCACATTTTGGCGTTAGTTAAGTGGTGCTGAATATGACTTTGGAGCGTTAACTCTTCTGCAGCCATCTTAGTTTCCCACAATTTTAAGTTGATTTTAAAAACAAAATTGGTGCCAGCCATTGCACTGCTAAGGCGGTAATATAGCCGCTAACAACCGCACTAAGCGGGAGCGAAGTAAATACCAGCAATACAACCAATAAGGCTACTGCGAAGAAAATTTTTAATGCTTCGCCGGCAAAAAAATTACTCACTACAGTTTGCGCAGCTCGCGCTCCACCTTCAGCAAAGGCTCGCCATGCAAACAGTGCCGTAGGAATAATGACGGCGATACCGCCACCCACAACACCCCAAAAATACATATAGCCAAAATGCGGCTGCACCAAAGAAAAGACACAAGCGAGCAAAAATATAGCTCCAGCTTGGGCGCGAATTAACCTCGCTGCGAGTTGTTTCCCTTGGCCTGTTAACGTTCTATTCACGGGCTAAAACCCTCGGTTGAAAGCCCGCGATAGTATAAAGATTTAACGTTCAAATGCAAATGAAATGGGATGGTTAGCCATCCTCATTCAATTGAAATTGCATAAGAATGCCATCTAATTCATCTAAACTGCTGTAATTAATTACAACTTTACCCTTGCCTTTACGGCCGTGACTGATTGCGACAGCGGCGCCTAAGCGTTCACTTAAGCGCTTCTCTAGACGTTGAATATCAGCATCAGGCTGCGGTTTTGCTGGGCTTGGCTTGGCTGGTTCTAGAGCTTGGCGAACCAGTTTTTCAGCTTCACGCACCGTCATGCCTTTTGCTGCAATTAACCGAGCAATGTCTGTTTGCGCATCACCCTCTAAAGCAAGTAACAGCTTGGCATGACCTAATTCAATGTCACCGCGCTCTAGTAGCGTTTTAGTTTCGGATTGTAAATTATTCAAACGCAGCAAGTTAGTTACAGTTGCTCGGGATTTACCTACCGCATCGGCAACTTCTTGATGAGTTAATTGAAATTCCGTTAGTAGGCGTTGTAAGGCGGTCGCTTCTTCCATGGCATTGAGGTCTTCACGTTGAATATTCTCAATTAACGCAATAGCTACAGCCGCTTCATCAGGGACGTTTTTAATCAAACAAGGTACTTCGTCTAGGCGTGCCAGCTGGCTTGCACGCCAACGTCGCTCACCTGCGATAATTTCATATTTTTCTGGCGCTATTTCGCGCACAACAATGGGCTGAATTACACCCTGGGCTTTAATTGAAGCAGCGAGATCTTCAAGGGCCTCAGGAGTCATATCTTTGCGTGGTTGATATTTGCCCGGCTGTAACCATTCTATCGGTAACTTTTGCAGTTCGCCTTGGCGATAGTCTTGAACTATCTCATCAGGAACCTGATGTTCTTTTTCACGAGCCGTTTTACTGGTTGTAAGTAGGGCATCTAAACCGCGCCCCAATCCTCTTTTTTTGGCAGACATAAAGCGTCGTTTCCTTTAGCTTAAGCTTCAGCCGCTGCTTCGGCTTTTTTTTGTTGTTCGGCGCGACGAATTAACTCTCCGGCCAGGGCTAAATAGGCTTTAGCTCCGGCTGATGATTTATCGTAATACATGGCTGGTGAGCCAAAACTAGGAGCTTCAGCTAAGCGAACATTTCGTGGAATAACGGTTCGATAAACCTTGTCACCAAAATGATTTTTCAGTTGCTCTGACACATCATTAGCTAAACGATTACGAGGGTCGTACATGGTTCGCAAAATACCTTCAATAATCAACCTTGGATTAACAGCTTCAGCTAATCGTTCAATGGTATCCATTAACGCCGTTAAGCCTTCAAGAGCAAAATATTCGCATTGCATCGGCACTAACACTGAATCAGCGGCGGCCATGGCGTTTACGGTCAACATACTGAGCGATGGTGGACAATCGATGAAGATAAAATCGTAATTATCAACCACTGGTTTTAAGGCATTAGCCAAGCGCTGCTCGCGCGCAAATTCTTCCATTAATTTAATATCAGCAGCCGTGGTATCAGAGTTAGCCGCAATGAGGTGATATTTACCGTTAGTTTCTTTAATAATCACTTGTTCGGCTGGTTTCTGCTCAACCAATAGTTCATAGGCGGTGTTTTCAACATCGTATTTGTCGATACCACTACCCATGGTTGCATTGCCCTGAGGATCAAGATCTATCAGCAATACTTTACGGCGGGTTGCTGCCATCGATGCTGCCAAATTAACAGCAGTGGTGGTTTTACCAACGCCGCCTTTTTGATTAGCAATCGCAATAATTCTGCCCACAGGGGTTATCCTCTCGTTTTTATAATCACCACATGGCGTTCGCCATCGGCCTCTGGAACCTGTAATCGAATCACTTGTTCAACCTCAAACTGCGCTGGCAAGTCAGCCAATTCAGCAGTTGGGTATTGCCCTTTTAGAGCAAAATACCGGCCATCAGGCTTAGGTAAATGCTCACACCAATTCAGCATATCATTAAGCGAGGCAAAGGCTCTACTTATCACGCCATCAAATTTTAGTTCAGGTTGATAATCTTCAACTCTACTTTGCACAGCTGTTACATTCTTAAGGCCTAACTGATGGCTAACTTGGCGGATAAAACGAATCCTTTTGCCTAAGCTATCTAACAGAACAAAATCACGTTCTGGACAAGCAATGGCTAAAGGTAAGCCAGGCAATCCAGGCCCAGTTCCGACATCAATAAAGCGTTGCCCTTGAAGATGTGGTAACACCACAAGGCTATCCACAATGTGGCGACTCACCATTTGGATGGGATCACGAACCGACGTTAAATTGTAGGCTTTATTCCATTTATTTAATTGTTCAACCAATTGAATAAGTTGAACTTGTTTATCTAGAGAAAGATCAAGCTCGGCCTGAGCCAATAATGATTGTAGTCTATTTAACATGGATTTTATTAAGCACTCTTTCGCAATAGGCCAAGTTTCTTCAAATGCACCAACAACATTGAGATTGCTGCTGGAGTAATGCCAGATATTCGAGCAGCTTTACCAACGGTTTCTGGTTGATGTTGATTCAGCTTAGCAATCACTTCATTGGATAAACCCTTGATACTGGCATAATCAAAATGAGCCGGTAACTGAGTATTTTCATGACGTTGCTGTTTGCTAATCTCGTCTTGCTGACGCGCTATGTAACCAGCATATTTCGTTTGAATTTCTACTTGTTCAGCAGCTTTTTCGTCGGCTAAACCTGGTCCTAAAGCATTAATTTTGACGAGATCTTGATAACTAATTTCAGGGCGACGTAATAATTCTTCGCCATTCACTTCTCGAGTTATCGGCGTTTTAACTAATTCATTAACCGCAGCAACTGCTGGATGATCTTTATGGATCCAAGTACTACGTAGACGTTGTTGCTCTTGTGCAATGGCTTCCATTTTGTCGTTAAACGCAGCCCATCTTGCATCGTCAACTAAACCTAGCTCGCGGCCTTTTTCAGTTAAGCGCATATCTGCGTTGTCTTCGCGCAATAACAATCTATATTCGGCGCGTGACGTAAACATCCGATAGGGTTCTTTGGTGCCGAGCGTACTGAGATCATCAATCAATACTCCCATGTAAGCTTGATCACGGCGAGGAGCCCAACCGTCTTTTCCTTGCACTTGTAATGCAGCATTTAAGCCTGCTACTAAGCCTTGTGCACCAGCTTCTTCATATCCGGTCGTTCCATTAATTTGTCCGGCAAAAAATAAGCCTTGTAGATGTTTGGTTTCTAAGGTTTGTTTTAAATCGCGAGGATCAAAATAATCATACTCTATGGCATAGCCTGGACGAGTAATGTGAGCATTTTCAAAACCTTTGATGGAGCGTACTAAGGCTACTTGCACATCAAAAGGTAAACTAGTTGAAATACCATTGGGGTACACTTCATGGGTGGTTAAACCCTCTGGCTCAACAAAGATCTGGTGTGAGTTTTTATCACTAAAGCGCATAACTTTGTCTTCGATAGACGGACAATAACGCGGACCAACGCCTTCAATGATACCAGAGTACATGGGGGAACGATCTAAGCCACCATGGATAATCTCATGAGTTTGTTCATTGGTGTGGGTAATGTAGCAAGAAATTTGTTGTGGGTGATCTGCTTGTGATCCCATAAATGAAAAAACAGGAGTTGGGGTATCACCCGGTTGTTCTTGCATCACTGAAAAATCGATACTCTTTGCATCAATTCTTGGAGGTGTTCCGGTTTTTAAGCGATCTACTCGCAATGGCAGCTCACGTAAGCGTTTTGCCAATGCATTTGCTGGAGGATCGCCAGCTCGTCCACCTTGATAATTTTGTAAACCTATATGGATTTGGCCACCTAAAAAAGTACCTACCGTAAGTACAACTGTGGTTGCCGAAAACTTTAAGCCCATCTGGGTTACAACACCAACAACCCGATCGTTTTCAACGATCAGATCATCACAACCTTGTTGGAATAAATTTAAATTAGGTTGGTTTTCTAGAATCGTTCGGATAGCAGCTCGGTATAGCTGTCGGTCTGCCTGAGCTCTAGTGGCGCGAACTGCTGGCCCTTTCGATGAGTTTAAGGTACGGAA
Organism: Idiomarina loihiensis; assembly: GCF_024584785.1. Lineage (GTDB taxonomy): Bacteria > Pseudomonadota > Gammaproteobacteria > Enterobacterales > Alteromonadaceae > Pseudidiomarina > Pseudidiomarina fusca. The sequence continues at coordinate 2,456,659 of NZ_CP074112.1, read as the reverse complement.
TTGAATACCAGCTTTATCAGCTGCCATAGCCATGGCACCGCCTAGGGCATCAATCTCTTTAACTAAGTGACCTTTACCAATACCGCCAATCGCAGGATTACATGACATTTGCCCTAAGGTTTCGATGTTATGGGTAAGCAATAAAGTATTGCAGCCCATTCGTGCAGCCGCTAAGGCTGCTTCAGTACCTGCATGGCCGCCACCTATGACAATCACGTCATAATGTTGATGGTAAGAATTGCTTGTTGGCTGTGTTGGCATAGATTGATAAATCCTAGATAAACAGATGTCGTGTAACACCAAAAAAGTTGGGCAAACCCATGATCCTTGTGAGGATCATCAGATGTTATCGCGTCTTGGCTTTAAAAGCTTAGTTCACAAAAATGTAGCCGAGTATTGTACCTGTTATTTGGCTTGATCGGAACGTCTATATTTTAGTCTCGATCGCGTTAAGGATCTAAGAATATCTTTAGATCTTTTGTTTTGATCTTTTTTATTACTATTACTACTAGTTCAGCAATGTTTGTGGATAACTGAAGCTAAGCTAGGTTTGGTAAGGATCACAACGATCGGTTAGGGTGTGATTAGATCATGATCCTTTAGGTGATCAAGGTGTGTATAACCGGGCTAGTTATCCACAAGCGATCTTATTCACAGGTTAATACAGTGCGTATGTACAGGGTTCAAGCTAGGTTATACATGGTTTGATCACAGGGCTTGGATAAAATAAGGTAGCCATGTTGATGATTTTTCAATCGGATCATCGCATGACATATCTATTTCTAAGCGATCTAAAAGCTTTTTTGCGCCTAAAAGTTGCAGCATAGCATCGCAATCTTTACCTGCCTGGCAATAGGTATCGTAACAACTGTCACCCACAGCAATAACGGCATATTTGAGAGGGCTTAAGTTGGGTTTTTGCTGGCTTAGTTGCTCGGAAAAATCAAGCATGCTGTCACCATATTCACCGGCACCATGGCTTGCCACGCAACATAACCAGATGCTTTGCTCGGTCACTTCAGCGATTAATTCAGAGTAGCTTGGTTCATAATGCATCACGCTAGTCAGCCCTTGTTGTTCCAATAGGGCTGCGACTTCGTCAGCAAGGTATTCAGTATTACCAGAGGTTGTGGCTACGAGAATATGAACGGTAGGGAATGACATGCTAAAAGGCCCTTCTGTGCGTGCTAGATGTGTTGCTACATTAATTATTGCATTAATTAACGCATACTTTATCACGTCCGCTGGCTTTTGCTTGCTCTAACGCAATGAATGCACGGTTTAATGCGGCGCTGGTCGTCTCACTCAAGTGAAGGCTAGTTACCCCAATATTTAGCTTAATTCGTAAGGTGACATGTTCATCTTTTACAAAGGGCATGTTCCGTCGAATTTTGTCTAAAATTTCAACTGCATTACTAACCGATGTCGAGGGCAACAAGACCCAATAAATGTCCCCATGTGAATGGGCAACTAAGCAGTGATGAGGTAAGTGTTGTTGCAACGCTGTAGCTACTTGGCTGATGACGGTATCGCCCGTAGAAAAGCCGCATTCAGTATTAATTTGCTGCAGTTGATCAATATCAATCACAGCGATACTCAATTCTTGTGTTGGTTTACGGTTAGCAATTAGTAAGTTAGCCGCTTGCTCAAAATAGTTAGCGGAGTAGAGACCGGTTTGTTTGTTGTAAATACCATCCTGCTCTAAATCCTGGTTACGTTGGTGTAGAGCAGGCACTGCGGTGCCTAAATAACAGGTTACAGCCACAAAGTAGATAGCTATTTGGTAAATGATGGCATTATTGTCGAGAGCCAAAAAGTTGTATCCAGAAGAAATAACCACGGTGAGCAAAATCAGACTAAAAATTGTTCGAATGGTTTGTTCCGTAAATGCTATCCAAAATTGTGGAATAGCCACAAAGAAAATAAGCATACCAATAGATGGATGAGCAATCGCGTTATCTAGCAATAAAACTGTTATCACTGTTATCAACAATGCGGCCAATTTAAAAACGAACGGCCCCCATTGATTGTTCAATAGGTGATCATGTTCAAAATAAACATCCAGCCATGCTATTCGTTGTTTGGGTAAAAGGCGTCTAAATAACACAGCAAATAACGGGGTGATAACTACAACTCCAACGGCATCTCCAATCCAAAACGGTAGCCAAGCTTCAATAAAGGGCACGTCTGATCGTAAGGTGACCAATTCCCAAATCAATAAGGCTCCGGTAGCAGCTATTGAAGCGGCGAGCGTGTAGCATATTAGAATCATGCTATTTTTAGCTGGCAAACTATTTGTGAACACGTGTTTACTAATGAACTGCGCACTTAAACCAGCGAAAGCATAGGCGCCCGTGTGCACCATGGCGAACAAGGTAGCTGTAGCTAACTGATGAGGGTCAAAACGCCCCTGCAAGAGCCCATTTAGATCTAGAGATACGAAGAAAATAGCGCAAAAAACGGCAGGGAAAATACGTTTACCAAACACAAAAAACGCGGCTGTGGAAACCCCAGCAGGCAGATAATAGAGACTAATATATTGTGTATAGGACATGATGGCGGCACCGTAGAACAGTGCTACCCAAGATGCGAAGACGACTACTTGCTGTTTTAGATTCAAACTGACGCCCTAATCTGCTGAGTGTTTTTATTATTATTTATAACTAATTAAACCTAGCTGGCTTGAGGTTGCAAGCATTATTGAGTGGAATTTTAGCGGGATTACTAAATAGCTTCGATGAACGGCGATTTTTTACGCTCAAGTTAATGGTGCAGGGTGCCATTTGTTGATACATTCGTACGTACTTATTTCTTCTTTTATACGACGACCCAGCTAACGAGATAATAATAATGAAATCTACTCTGTATTGGTGTTCTGCGCTGGCTTTAGCGGCGACGCAATTATTTAGTACTGCTGCTTACAGTTCGGCAATTCAACAAACCAAAGGCACATTTGAAGATAAGTTTCGCCAACTCGATGAAGTGTTACCAACACCAAACGTTTATCGCAGTGCAGCCGGTGAACCGGGTGAGCAGTATTGGCAACAACAGGCCAATTATTCAATTAAAGTGCGCTTAGATGAAGAAAAGCGTCGCATAGATGCTGCTGAAACCATCACTTATTTTAATAATTCTCCCTACACCCTCAAATACATTTGGATTCAGCTGGATCAGAATATCTTTAAAAATGATTCGATGGCGGAGTTAACAGCTACCTTTAATAGTAAGCCGGATCCTAGTTTGGGTGGCGTGGATCGCCCTGCTCGAATCAGCTTGAACCAACTACGTCGGCAACAGTTTATGACCGACAACGAGTTAGGTTTTGCCATTAACAAAGTTGCGGATGGTCGTGGCAAAGCACTGGATTTTGTGGTGGTTGGTACCAATATGCGGATAGATTTACCGCAGCCACTTAAAGCCGGCGATAAAACGTCGTTGGCCATAGATTTTGGTTTCAACATCATCGATAGCGACACCGTAGGCGGACGCTCGGGCTATGAGCATTTTCCTGATGATGCGCGCGAAGGTGGCAACGATATTTTCTTACTTGCGCAGTGGTATCCGCGCGTAGCTGCTTTTACTGACTATGAAGCATGGACCAATAAAGAATTTTTAGGACGAGGTGAATTCACCCAAGAATTTGGTGATTTTGAAGTAACTATAGATGTCCCAGCAGACCATATCGTGTCGGCTACAGGGGTGTTGAAAAATGATCGTGAGGTGCTCACCAAAACCCAACGCGAGCGTTTAGAGCAATCGCGCAAAGCAAAACGTCCGGTCTTTGTAGTAACCCCAGAAGAAGCCTTGGAAAACGAGAAAGAAGGAACGGACAAGCGGAAAGTTTGGCGTTTTGAAGCAGAAAACGTGCGCGACTTTGCTTGGGCATCATCGCGTAAGTTTATTTGGGACGCCAAAGGCTATCAGCAAGGCGGTAACGTTCAACCAGAAGTTATGGCGATGTCCTTTTATCCAAAAGAGGGCGGCGAGTTGTGGGAAAAATATTCGACCGAGTCGGTTATTCATACCATGGAAGTCTACTCTCGCTTTTCTTTTGATTACCCGTATCCAACCGCACAGTCAGTGAATGGCCCCGTCGGTGGTATGGAATATCCGATGATCACCTTTAATGGTCCGCGTACTATTTTACAGGATGATGGAAGCCGTACTTATTCTTTGTCAGAAAAACGATTCTTGATTGGCGTGGTCATTCATGAAATTGGTCATATTTACTTTCCAATGATTGTGAATTCGGATGAACGTCAATGGACCTGGATGGATGAAGGTTTAAACAGCTTTTTGGATGGGGTTGCCGGACGTGAGTGGGACCCGACCATTCCATGGGGCGTTGAACCGCGTTCAATCGTTGATTACATGAAATCAACCAATCAAGTTCCAATCATGACCCAGTCTGATAGTGTTCTTAATTTAGGGCCTAATGCTTACACCAAGCCAGCCGCAGCATTGAATATTCTAAGAGAAGTGATCTTAGGGCGTGAGTTGTTTGATTTTGCCTTTAAAGAATATGCACAGCGTTGGGCTTTCAAACGACCTACGCCAGCAGATTTTTTCCGTACCATGGAAGAAGCCTCAGGGGTTGATCTTGATTGGTTCTGGCGCGGTTGGTTCTACTCAACCGACCATGTTGATATTGCGCTAGATCGGGTTTACAAGTTACGTCTTGATACCCAAGACCCAGATATTGATTGGGAGCGTCGTCGTCAAGAAGAGACCGATAAGCCAACCTCGCTGTTTGTGCAACGTAATCAGGCTGAAGGTCGCAAAACATGGGTAGAACTGAATCCAGATGTGCGTGATTTTCATGATGAGAATGATCGCTTCACCGTCACCAATAAACAACGTAATGCCTATCAGAGTTTCTTAGAAAAACTTGAGCCTTGGGAGCGTAAGACCTTTGACCGTGCCATTGCTGAAGATAAGAACTATTATGTACTAGATTTCAATAATCTAGGTGGTTTGGTGATGCCTATTTTACTGCAGTGGACGTACACTGACGGTAGCCAAGACAGCATGTACATCCCTGCTGAAATTTGGCGGCGAAATGCTAAATCAGTAAGCAAACTGATAGTTACTGATAAAGAAGTTTTAGAATTTGCGGTCGACCCAAATTGGGAAACAGCAGACGTAGATATCGAGAACAACTATTATCCGCGTAAGATTATTCCTTCACGTATTGAAGCGTTTAAAGCAACTCGTGGTCAGGATCATATTTCTCGCGATATCATGCAAGATGCTAAAACCAAACTAAAAACCAAAGAAGCTAATGAAGAAGAGCAGGATTAATGCCATTCGTGATCTTACGTTGGTTGCTAGCGGTAACTAGCGTTTTTATTCTAAGTTTAGCTATTATGGCGGTGAGCACTAAAGTTAGTGCTCACCAACTAAAAATAGCCAGTACTACAGTGCTGTTTAACGAACGCACTGGCAATATTGAAATTATGCATCGGTTTATTTTGCATGATGCCGAACATGCCGTACGTGATTTGTTTGATCGTAAAGCGGACATTCATCAGCGAGAGACAACTCGTCAGCAATTCGCAGATTATGTGATGCAAGCCTTTGCATTAGCGGATCATCATCAACAGCAGTTACCCTTAGTGCGGGTGGGACACGAAGTTCAAGGCGTTAATTTTTGGGTGTACCAAGAAACTCCGATCCCAGCTGATTTAACGCAATTACAGATTAAACATAAAGCCTTGCATGATTTATGGCCAGACCAACAGAATCTTGTCAATGTGGAAGGTTTAGGGGCAGTAAAAAGTGTCATTTTTACTGCCGAAAGTGATTGGCAAGCTGTTCAATTAAACTAGTTAACCTGCTTGGAGGCAGCTATGGCACGCATCATGATAGCTTTTGCATTGGCAGTTATCGGGGCGGCTATAGTTGCCACTGTCATTCAAACTCAATTTAATTTAGCAGCGTTAGTGGCGTTATCCGTACCTATTGATTTGACTGTGCGGATGCATGCAATTAGCCATGATTTACTGCATTTTGGTCCTATCATTGCGTTAATCTTTATTCCTACCTTTGCCATTGCTTTTATGGTGGCATATTGGCTTAGCGTTAAACTAAAAGTGGCTGAACGTTGGTGGTTTATTCTAGCCGGAGGCGTTGGCTTAGCTGTCGCTTTTACCCTCATCGATAGTTTAGCCCCTATGCCCACCTTAATCGCAGCTAATAGAACCTTGCTAGGATTTATCTTAATGAGTAGCTGTGGTGCCTTTGGTGGCTGGATTTTTGATAGGTTATGGCATCCTCGGCCGCAAGAATTATTGGAGGAATTGCCATGAGTAGATTGCTACAAGCTTTATTAGTAAGCCTAAGTATGGTTCTGTCGGCGGCAGCGGCGGCGTCACAGCAAGAACCACAAGCACCACAAGTGCAGGTCACACCTAAGGTGCTAGCAAAAGGGTTACACTATCCTTGGTCGATGGCAGAGTTACCGGAAGGTGGATGGTTAGTAACTGAGCGCCCGGGTAACTTAGTGTATTTAAATCCCCAAGGGCAGCGCATGCACATTCCCTTAGACTTGCCTGATTTGTACGCCACCGCTCAAGCTGGTCTGTTTGAAGTGCTGCTTACCCCTGATTTTGAGCAATCGCGAGAGCTGGTGCTGAGTTATTCTTGTGGTACTGAGCAAGCGAATAATACCTGCGTAGTTAAAGCCAAATTATCACCACCGAATGCCGCTGGTTATGCATTATCAGCATTACAGAATATTTTTACTGCGCTACCAAAAAAAGAAGGTGCCGCCCATTTTGGGGCCCGCATGACTTGGCTTGGTGATGGTAGCTTGTTGGTGGCTTTGGGGGATGGCTTTGTGTATCGAGAACAAGCGCAAAATTTACAAAACCACTTGGGTAAGATTGTGCGAATTCGGCGTGACGGCAAAGTGCCGGAGGATAATCCCTTTACCCACACACAAGCTCCCGAAGTTTATAGTTATGGTCATAGAAACGTGCAAGGTTTAGTGTTTGATGCCGAGCGCAATAAAGTGTGGCAGCACGAACATGGCCCTAAAGGTGGTGATGAAATTAATGATATTGTAAAGGGTGGCAACTATGGTTGGCCTATGACCACTTTTGGTAAAGACTATACCGGTGCTTTAGTGAGCCCTTATAATGATTTACCTGGGGTAAAGGCACCGCTTTATCAATGGACACCATCGTTAGCTCCGGCTGGTTTAGCCCTGTATCAGGGTGATTTACTTGTAAGCCATTTAGCTGGGAAGAGGTTACAGCGTTTGCGTTTAGTGGATGGCAAATGGCATCTCGTAGCTGAATATCTAGTAGCACAACAACAGCGCTTACGCGCGGTAATGGTTGCCAAAGATGGTCGTGTGCTGGTGCTAACGGACAGTACCGAAGGTGAATTGTGGTCGTTAGATTTAGATATTCAGCAATAACAGAAAGATGAGGTTATATATGCAGTCTGTTTATTACCAGTTAAAACACCTCAGTGCGGCATTAATTCTGTCATTAAGCCTAGGTTTCGTCAGTTTAGTAAGCAGCCCAGCGCACAGTTACGGAGGTATTGGGCATGATGCTTTTTGCCAACTAGCATTTGATTTGAGCTCGCCGAAAACACAACAAGTGTTGCAGTCCTTTGCGGATCAGCATCCTGATTACGAAGACTTCGCCAGTATGTGTAATTGGGCCGACAACATAAAAAGTGACAAACGCTGGGACTGGGCTAAGCCGCATCATTATGTGAATTTTGCTCGTGGAAGTGCCAAGGTAACGGCTGCAGACTGCGCTGCTAACGGATGTATTTTATCAGCGATTCAACATCATTATGATGTGCTTAAACACGATCGCACAGATTGGATTGCCTTGGCTTTTTTAGCGCACTTTATTGGTGATTTACATCAGCCTATGCACGTGAGTTTTGCCGATGATCTCGGGGGTAACAGAGCACGCTTGTCCTACTTTGATGAAGCAACCAATTTACATCGGTTGTGGGATACCCAAATGTTGATGCAACGCGGTGGTAGTGATAGTAAAGCTAAAGCAAGTGAGCTGCTGCGCGGCTTAAGCCCTTTAAAACCAGCGGCTATCGATGCTGAGCAAACGTTGGCGTGGGCGAATGAGTCGGCAGCAATTACTCGTCGTATCTATTCAAACTATCGTGCTGAACAGAAACTAGGCCAGAGTTATACCGACCAATGGGGACCCGTGCTAGAACAACGCATGCAACAAGGAGCACAGCGTTTAGCGGCCGTATTGGACGAACTTTATAGCGATTCGTTTTAAGCTTTAGAGTTAATTCTAGATGGGGTTTTGAATTGATTGCCGTCTGCACCATAAAGTGAACCGCTGGTGCCGGCGGCATCTTGCAAAATATTCAGCATGTGCTGATTGTGATGCAAGCGGTGCTGAATTAATTCACCGTTGAGTTGGTTTAATTGGGCAACCCGCTGGGTTGTAGCTAGCAGTTGTTGCCAAACCTCAGCACAACCAGCCGCTGCTGCCGCTGCTTTAGCGCCAGCAGCATCATTACTGTAGCCCAGTTTTTGTTGAGCTTTACGGCGCTGAGTTTCTGCTTGTTCAAGCTGCTGTTGCAGTTCTTGTTTCTGTTGTGCCAATACTTGCAACTGTTCACCGTTGATAGTGCCAGAACTTAACTCACGCTGCTCCTGCTCCAATAACGAGAGAAGATCTTGCAGGCGCTGCTGTTGTTGCGTTAAGTGTTGGCGCAAACTCATACCTTAATTAAACCTCGTCTGTCAGGCTTTTTAGTAAGCCTTCAGCGATCTTGTCAGCATTCATCGAGAGGCTACCATCGCGAATGGCTTGACGAAGCTCTTCAACGCGGGCCATATCAATGTCTTGGCTGGCATCTTGCGCTGCCGAACTTAAATGGGTCACCACATCAGCATGAGCCGCAGGCGCTGCGGTATCAGCTTTCTTTGTGGTTGCTTGTGAACGACTAGACTCAGTTTGAGTTAAGTTGTTCAGTGATTGAAATCCGTTAACTTTCACGGCTATTCCCTCGTTTTATCATGCACTACATGGTTTATCGGCATCTGCTGGTAATTCTTTAACCTATTATAGTGCTTTTGCCGTACCTTTACCTGTTACTAACACTTGTATGATGCGTTGATTATCTAATTTTACTCTAATTCTGTCACCTACTGCGGCAGTATCCATGGCTTTACCGCTACGAGTAATTACAAAGCCGGGACCTTCTGCGGTGATGATAATGTCGTCACCAAAGCGAATTACTTGAGTGGCTTGCAGTAAATTTTCTTGAATAATAGACCCTTTACTTAAGCTGCGCCGCAGTGTTTGCCCTAGCAGTTGGGGATGATCTTGTAATTGGCCTAATACCGCATGGCGCGGTAAGCGCTGCAGCGGCCCAGTGACTACGTCAATATGCTCTGATTGTAAGGGACTTCCTGTGGCAAGCTCTGCTTTTGTCACCCAATAGCTACCGATAACCTCAACCTGAAGTTGCACAAATTGCTGGATGGCAGTGGGCGCACTTTCAGCGCTTGAATTACTGCACATGATTTTTACCATCACCCGACCCGTCAATCGCTCTGGCACACGAGTAAATTGCGCCAGAGGCTGGTCATGATAGCTGCTATCGCAAGCACTGAGGCTGGCTAAACTAGCGTTTGAACTAAGGATGCTGATGTGGTGCTCGGAGCTACCCAGCGGCAGTTCTTCACGAACCAAGGTCGCAATAGCTTGTTGAATGATTGGCGGCAACAAAGACTCGGTCAGACTGGTGGCCTGACTCGAGGGTACGTAAGCAAGCCAGAGAGTGGCCCCAAGAAAAACTATCGCACGCAATAAAATAAGCATACTCACAAGGTGATGATGGATAACAGCTGCCTAGATTATAGCCATAAGCATGCTTTGAGATGGTTAGAATTGGCGTTAAAAAAAGCGCTTATTCATCGCTTTGGCTTGCCCTAAAGCGCAGTAATCTGCTTGGTGTAAAGGAGGGTCTCTTTGATGATCGACAAGTTAACGAGTGCATTACAGTTTCAGCAACAAGCGTTGGCCTTACGGCAGCAGCGCCAAGAAACCTTAGCCAGTAATATCGCTAATGCTGACACTCCCAATTATAAAGCGCAAGACTTTAACTTTGCTACGGCCCTAAAACGGGCCACAGCTAGTCAAACGGGCCCAGTGCCGCTAGCAAAAACCCATAGCGGCCATTTGAGCTTAAGCAATGCTCATCAAGCTCCAGTAGCTATGCAGTATCGCGTTCCTGCGCAATCGCGCCTTGATGGCAATACTGTGGATATGGAAATGGAGCGCGCTCAGTTTTTAGATAACTCGTTACGTTATCAAGCAGATATCCAATTTTTAGATGATCGTATCACAGGCTTGCGTAAAGCCATGCAACCGGAACAATAACGGAGCTTAACGGATGGCTAATTTTTCAATTCTGGATATTTCTGGTTCGGCTCTCTCGGCGCAATCCCAGCGCATGAATGTCGCCGCTAGTAATATGGCTAATGCTAACAGTGTGGCTGGTCCTGATGGTGAACCCTATCGGGCGAAACAAGTTATTTTTGAACAGCAGTTGCAAGCCAACGGGGTGGGCGGCGTAAAGGTGCAACAAGTGGTTGAATCTACCGCGCCAGCTCGACGAGAGTATCAACCAGGGCACCCGTTAGCGGATGAGCAAGGGTATGTCACCATGCCCAATGTCGATCCTGTTGCAGAAATGGTGAATATGATTTCAGCGTCGCGTTCTTATCAAGCCAACGTTGAAGTAATGAACACCAGTAAAGATTTGTTAATGCGTACCCTAACGATTGGTAAAGGCTAATGAACACCATCAATAACGCAGTATTAAACCAGGTTAATCAAACTACCCAGAACGCACAGGTGGCTTCGAATAGCCAAGAGATGCGCGATAACTTCATGACTTTGTTGGTTACACAGCTGCGTAACCAAGATCCATTGAACCCGATGGAAAACAATGAAATGACCTCGCAATTGGCGCAGATCAACACCGTCAGTGGTATCGAGTCCTTAAATGACACCATGCAAAACATCAACGGGCAAATGGAAGCCGCAAAAAACATGCAAGCGTCGGCCCTGATTGGTCGTGCTGTGCTGGTGCCTGGCGACCGTTTGTTGGTGGGTGGCGAAGTGGGTGATGTGACTCCTTTTGGTCTTGAGCTAAGCGCACCGGCTGAGAGTGTCACGGTAAATATTTATAATGCTAGCGGTATGTTAGTGAAGCGAATGGACGTGGGCGCTGTAGGCAGTGGGCCACAATCATTCTCATGGGATGGGGTGATGGATGATGGCAATCAGGCGCCCGCCGGATCTTATAATTTTACTGTTGAAGCCACCAATGGTGATCAAGCAGTAACCTCTCAACGCTTTAATTATGCTCAAGTGATTGCTGTAACCATGGGTCAAGATGGGCCACGGTTAGATTTAGGCGGAATTTTAGAACCGGTGCGTCTTGAAGACGTTCGGCAAATTATTTAAGGAGCTCTATCATGGGTTTTTCTCAAGCTTTATCTGGTTTACGCGCTGCTGCTACTAACCTTGATGTGATTAGTAACAACATTGCTAACTCACAAATCGTTGGTTTTAAAAGCTCTCGAGCTCAATTTGCCGATATTTATGCCAACGCAGAAGTTGGTTTAGGTACTCGTATTGCCGGTGTGTTTCAGGATTTTAGCGACGGTAACATTGAAACTACCAACCGTACTATGGACTTAGCTATCACTGGGAAAGGCTTTTTCCGCTTCGAGCAGCAAGGTCAGATTCAATATTCGCGCAATGGTCAGCTTTCTATCGATAAAAACGGCTACATTGTGAATGCGCAGGGCGCACGCTTAACGGGGTATCCAGATGGCATAGGCTTTGGTGGTCAACCGCAAGTATTGCAGGTGCCAGCGTCTGGTCTAGCAGCGAATGCTTCGACCGGTATTGAAGCCACGTTTAACTTGGATACCTCAACGACCATTATCGATCCGGCTACCACGCCTTTTGATATGAACAACCCTGATACTTACAGCTATGCAAACTCGGTAACCCTTTACGATTCGTTAGGTAACCCGCATCAGAGCATGATGTACTTTACCAAGGTGGCCGATAACCAATGGCAAGTACGGATGTCACGCGATGGTGAATTAGCGCCAGAAACTGGTGTACTAGATTTTGATGCCAATGGCCTGTTGGTTACTCAAACCGATATGGATGCCTTTACTTTTACCCCAGGTGAGGGTGCGGCTGATATGTCGATTGCGTTGGATGTGACTGGTACCACCCAGTTTGCAAACCAATTTGAGCTTACCGCGATTGAGCAAGATGGCTACCAGTCAGGGACCTTGATGCAAGTAGCAGTAAGCGAAAATGGTGACGTTGTTGGTACCTACTCGAACGAACAACAAGTAGTTTTGGGTACCATTGCCTTAGCTAACTTCCAAAGTTTAGAAGGCCTTCAATCTATTGGTAATAACGCGTGGATTGAAACGCAAAAATCAGGCGTGCCGATTGTGTCAGTTCCAGGAGAAGGCCAGTTTGGTGGCATTATGGCCGGTGCCGTAGAAGCCTCTAACGTAGACTTAACCCAAGAGCTCGTTGCTATGATTATTGCTCAGCGTAACTATCAAGCCAACGCTCAGAGCATTAAGTCGCAAGACGAAGCACTACAAACCACCATGCAGCTGAAGTAATAAACCATGGACGCCATTTTATATACCGCCATGAACGGCGCCCGGCAGACGCTCGAAGAGCAATCGGTAGTAACGCATAATTTAAGTAATGCTTCGACCACCGGTTTTCGTGCGCAGCTGGCTGCGGCTAGGGCCGTGCCTGTGCAAGGCCCGGGTCCGTTGGATACTCGCGTCGCTGCGGTCACTACGACGGGCTTGTTTGATACCCGTGCTGGTGCCATTCAAACCACCGAACGTGACTTAGACGTAGCTTTAGATCAAGCCAACTGGCTAGCGGTACAAACCCCAACAGGCGAAGCTTATACCAAACGAGGTGACTTGCAGGTAGATGCTGACGGCCAGTTGCTGGTGAACGGCATGCCGGTATTAGGTGATGGTGGTCCTATTCTAGTGCCTTTGGGCACCCAGCTAAGTATTGGCAATGACGGTACTTTGAGTGGGATTGGCCTAGGGGGTGATGCCAATGAGTTGGTGCCGCTAGATCGTTTAAAGTTAGTGCGGGTGGATCAACCGCAACAGCTAGAACGTAGCGCTGATGGTTGGTTTAGAAGCCCCAATGGCGGCGCTTTAGAACGTGATGAAACCGCCCAAGTTGTCAGCGGCGCGCTAGAGGGTAGCAACGTCAATACCATCGAAGCCATGGTGGCCATGATTGATACCCAACGTCGCTACGAGCTTAATATGAGCGTGATAAAGACTGCAGACGAAACAGCTCAGCAGGCAAACAGCTTGTTGTCGGTGAAAGGTTAGTTAGGAGAATCGCAATGATTAAATCATTATGGACGGCAAAAACCGGTTTAACCGCCCAGCAACAACAGTTAGACGTTATCACCAACAACCTAGCTAACGTGAATACTGCTGGTTTTAAACGCTCGCGGGCAGTCTTTGAAGATTTGCTTTATCAAAATATGCGCCAACCAGGTGCGATGAACAACGCTCAAGACGAATTACCGTCGGGGTTGCAGGTGGGTACCGGGGTGCGAACCGTTGCCACCGAGCGCCTACACACCCAAGGTAGCCTAAACAACACCGAGAACTCGCGCGACCTGGCCATCAGTGGCAAAGGCTATTTTCAAGTGTTGATGCCCGATGGCAGTATTGCCTACACCCGAGACGGTAGCTTTCAGATCAACCAAGATGGGCAAATGGTTACGGCCAATGGATTTCCATTAGAGCCAGCAATTTTTCTACCAGCGAACGCCTTGAGCGTCACTATTGGTCAAGACGGTATTGTTACGGTCACTCAGCCGGGTAACACCCAAAGCGTGCAGGTAGGTCAAATTTCTCTGGCCATGTTTATGAACGACGCCGGGTTAGAGGCTCGTGGTGGTAACCTTTACGTGGAAACTCAAGCGTCTGGCGCTCCAAACGAAGCACTACCAGGTTTTAATGGGGCTGGTACCTTGTATCAAGGCTTTGTTGAAGCATCTAACGTTAACGTCGTAGAAGAAATGGTCAATATGATTCAAACCCAGCGAGCCTATGAAATTAATAGTCGCGCCATTTCTACGAGCGACGAAATGCTGGCGCGTTTAGGTCAACTGTAAGGAATGAGCACCATGATGCGCGCTGGTAAGCTGGCAATCAGAGCTATGGCAACTGTGGGATTTTTAGGCCTGGCGGCTTGCAGTTCATCGCCACCTGAACCCAAAGTTGTTGAGCCTTATCAGCCTATTCATATTCCCGAGTATGCCCAAGCAGAAGCGAATGGCTCGATCTTTCAAGCGCAACAGGGCTATGTTCCTCTGTTTGAAGATCAGCGTCCCCGCCGAGTTGGTGATGTGATTACCATAGTGCTAGAAGAACAAGTGAGTGCTACTAAAAACTCATCCTCGCAGGCTTCTCGAAGCAGCAATATGGGGTTGGATTTAGAAGGTTTACCGGAAGCTTTAGAACAGTTAGCTGAATATGGTTTCACCGTTGGTAGTGCCAATGATTTTGCTGGGTCTGGCGGCTCCAGTGCCAGTAATCAATTTTCTGGCATTATTACCGTACAAGTTACGCAAGTATTAACCAATGGTAATTTACGAGTGCGTGGCGAAAAGCAGCTCGCAATTAACCAAGGCACCGAGTACATCCGTTTTTCTGGGATTGTGAATCCACGCAGTATTAGTGGACAAAACAGCGTTACTTCTACGGCTGTCGCAGAAGCGCGATTGGAATATTTAGGTGATGGTTATATCACCGAAGCGCAGCAAATGGGCTGGCTACAACGCTTTTTTAATTATATTGCGCCGTTTTAACAGCAGCATATAAGCAGGATAGAAGAATGAAGATGCGACAGTTTTGGGTAGCTTTAGTAGCACTGGCACTCTTGATGCCAACCGTGCACGCCGAGCGCATTAAAGATCTTGCTGATTTTGCCGGCGTTCGCACCAACAGTTTGGTGGGATATGGTCTCGTTGTAGGGCTTGATGGTTCAGGTGACCAAACCATGCAAGCGCCGTTTACTGGCCAGAGTATGACGAACATGCTAGCTCAGTTAGGCGTTACTATTCCACCGGGCACCAATATGCAACTACGCAACGTTGCAGCAGTAATGGTGACCGCGACCTTGCCAGCTTTTGCACGCCCCGGGCAACAACTTGATGTGGTGGTGAGCTCCATTGGTAATGCCCGTAGTTTGCGCGGTGGCACCTTGTTGATGACCCCCTTGAAGGGTGCAGACGGGCAAGTTTATGCGTTAGCCCAAGGCAATCTGCTAATCAATGGCGCCAGTGCTGAAGCACAAGGCTCGTCAGCGCAAATCAATCAACAAGCCGGTGGTCGTATTAGCGCCGGTGCTACCGTAGAGCGTAGCGTCGCACTGGATTTGGATCGTACCCCGCGCAGTCTACAGCTTAATTTAAAGCAGGCAGACTTTACCACCGCGTTGAACATGGTAGATACCATCAATAGTGACTTTGGTTACCCAGTAGCACAGGCCATTGATGGGGGCACCATTCGCTTAGAGAGCCCTGCTGATACAACCGACCGCGTGCGCTTTATGGCGCGCATTGAAAACATTGATGTCTATGCTGGCCCAAGTGATGCCAAAGTGGTGTTTAATTCACGTACAGGCTCGGTGGTCTTGAGTGGCCCGGTAACACTTCGTCAAGCAGCGGTAGCCCATGGCAATTTAACCGTGACCATTGCCCAGCGTAGTCAGGTGAGCCAACCGCCAGCGCTTAGTGGTGGTGATACCGTGGTTACCGAAGGTGCAGATATAGCGATTAGCCAAGAAGGTGGTGCACTGCAAGTGGTTGAAGGCACAAATCTTATGCAAGTAGTGCAGGCGTTAAATAGCTTGGGCGCAACTCCTAGTGATTTAATGGCGATTCTGCAAGCGCTCAAAAGCTCTGGTGCATTACGGGCTGAATTGGAGATTATTTAATGGCTGATAGTAACGCAATAAGCCAGTTAACCCGTGGCGTGGCCATGGATGTGCAATCGTTAGACTCATTAAAAACGGCCAGTAGGCATCGCCCAGAGCAAGCGGCTACCGAGGCTGCGCAGCAGTTTGAAGCCTTATTTATTCAACAGATGATGAAATCGATGCGGCAAGCGGGCGGCGAGTCAGAGCTGTTTAATAGTAACGCCATGCGTACTTATACCGATATGTTTGATCAGCAACTAGCGAGCGAGATGGCCGCAGGTAAAGGGATTGGTTTAGCTGAGCAGTTATTACAGCAACTTCAGCAAAAGCCACGCTAAGCACTTAAGTTTATGCCGCTGCTGCCGATACAATAGGCATCAGTAAAGGGAGCAATTATGAGTATTTTTGCCATTGGCTTAAGCGGTCTTCGAGCTGCTCAAAGTGGATTGTTTGCCACCAGCGGTAACATCAGTAATGTGGGTACGCCCGGTTACAATCGTGAGTTAGTCCAGTTAAGCGAAAACCGCGCAGCTGGAGTTTTAGTGAATGGGGTTGAACGCCAGTTTAACCAGTTTGTGGCAACTCGACTCAATGCCGCAAGTGGCTCATTAGCATCCTTTGAAGCCTATCACACTCAAGTTAAGCAGATTGATAATTTGCTATCGGACGAACGCGCAGGCTTGGCTCCGGCCATGCAAGAGTTCTTTAAAGCTATTGGCCAGGTGAATAGTAACCCAGCAGATCCAGCCGCTCGTGCGGGTGTTATGGGTACCGCCGGCACCTTAACCGCACAATTCCGCTCCTTTGATAATTATTTAAACGACATTGAGCGCAACATTGGCAATGAGATCACCTACGAGGTGAACAGCATCAATTCACTCAATACTCAAATTGCTAGCCTCAATAAAGAAATTTTGTTGGCTCGCAGCGGTGGTACCGAGGCTCCCAATAGTCTCTTAAACCAACGCGATCAGTTGGTGCATGAGCTTAGCCAAAAAATGGACGTGCGCGTGTATGAGCAGTCTTCAGGCTCTTACAGTGTCTCAATGAGTAATGGCCTACCGTTAGTAGCCGGCGATAAAACCTATGAGCTTGAGGCGCAAACGGACCAAGCAGATCCTACCCGGTTAGCGATTGTTTATACCAATGCTACAGGGCAGCCTATTCAGTTACGAGAAAACGTATTTAGCCGCGGCTCGCTGGGTGGGTTACTGGAATTTCGCTCAGAAAGCCTCGATACCCTTCGTAATCAGCTAGGCCAGATGGTTGCGGTGTTTGCCTCAGCAATGAACGAGCAGCATCAACAAGGGGTGGATTTAAATCAGGACCCGGGCCAAGCGATGTTTAGTATGGGCAGCCCGCTTACCTACAGTCATAGCGCTAACACTGGCGATGCTACCGCCACCACAACAATTACCGATGCAACGGCACTGTTAGCCACAGATTTTGCTGTGCAATTAGGACCAGATGGTTATCAAGTTACTCGTCTAGATAACGGTAAAACCGTGCCAGCAACCTTTGATGCTGCTACTAATACGTTATCTTTTGCGGGCGTGGAGGTGAGTTTTGCTGGGGGCGCAGTAGCCGAAGGTGATCGCTTTAAAGTACGGCCGCTGGTAAACCAAGCGAAGAATTTCGAGCTGGAGCTTGAAGATGGCTCACAGTTTGCAGCAGCCCAGTCGAATGCCAGTGGCGATAATAGCAATAGCTTAGCCTTACAAGAGCTACAGAATCAGCTGTTGGTGGAAGGTAAAGGCACCTTTAATCAAGCCTACGGCAGCATGGTGAGCACCTTGGGTAACCAGATCAATGTGGTACAAGCTAACATGGCGGCCCAGCAAGGCCTAACCGAGCAACTTTATGCGCTGCAGCAATCTGAGTCTGGGGTCAACCTAGATGAAGAAGCCGCTAATTTGATTCGTTATCAACAATATTATCAGGCTAACGCAAAAGTCATCGAGACCGGTTCAACCATTCTCGATACCATTTTGTCGTTACGTTAAGGGTTGGGAGCAAGTAGATGCGTATTAGTACCATGACCATGTACAACCAGAGCAATACCTCGATGAATCGGCAGCAAACTGAGTTTCTGAAGATCTCGCAGCAAATTGCCAGTGGTAAGCGAATAGTCAATATTTCTGATGACCCGCAAGCCATGACCCAAGCCATTAATATTCAGCAATCTAAAGCGGTAAGTGGTCAGTATGACCAAGCTCGAATTGGCGTGCGCAACGCGCTATCGCAAGAAGAGAGCGTTTTGAACAGCGTCAGTGATGTGTATAGCCGCGCTAAAGAGCTGCTGATTCAAGCCTCTAGCGATACCATGTCGGATGCCGACAGGGCTTCTATTGCGAGCGAATTAGAGGGGGCTTATCAGTCCTTGTTAGGGTTGGCTAATACCCGTGATGGCAATGGCCGCTACTTGTTCGCCGGGTACCAAGACGATAGCCCAGCTTTTGCTGCTGGCGCTGATGGAGCCGTGCAATACGTAGGTAACGACCAAGTTAGACAACAAAAAATAGATGGCGATAGACTGGTTGATGTGGGTCACATCGGGGCTGATATTTTTGATCGTGTGCATAGCAGTGCTAACTACCTTGCTGATGCCCCGCTTACAAACCAAGGGACATTAGAATTTGGCAATATCGCCATTACCGACGTTGATGCGGCGGGTTTTGGGGACGCTTTTGACATTGAATTTGCCGACAATGGCGGCGCCATGCAATACCGTGTTAATGGCGGTGCTTGGGAAGATTACACCGATCCTATGACGGTTTCTTTAGCCGGCGTGGCGATTGAGTTAAAAGGCCAACCAGCTGCGGGCGATAGCTTGCGTGTGGCTCGAGGAGCTGAAAATAATACCAATATTTTCCGCACCTTCGAGAAAGCCATGGCCGTGTTAGATGCTCCCGCTACGGATGCCTCCAGTAAAGCTATCCGAGCTAATACCCTGCGTACCGTGATGCGCGAGTTTGATAATGGCCTAGACAACGTGCTTACTACCCGTGCAGAGGTGGGTGCGAGCTTAAATGAATTGGATGCGTTAGATGCTATTGCTGGTAATCGGGAACTGGCTTACGAACAAGCATTATCGCAACTGGTTGATTTAGATTATGTCGAGGCGGCTAGTCAGTACAGCGTGCGGATGGTGGGTTTACAGGCCGCGCAAAAAGCCTTTGTTGATATGAAAGGAATGAGCCTGTTTAACTTCCTGTAAGTTGTTAAACAAGGAGCAAACTCCAAGCCAAACTCAATAGCTTATAACGCCATGCTGGTGAGTACCTGCTCTAGCATGGCAAACCCCTGCTCAAATAGCCGCCGTAAATACCCGCCAAGCTCAGTCATCAATACCGTTAATAACACCAAACCCAAGGTCAACGACATCGGAAAGCCCACCGAAAATACGGTAAGCTGTGGCGCAGAACGATTCAATATACCTAAGGTAAGGTTAACAATAAGCAGTGCGCCGAACACCGGTAAAGCCAGTAAAATACCAGAACTAAAGATGACCATGCCAAACTGGGCAATCAGCAAAAAGGCATCAGCGTTCATGCCCAAGGTTCCGACTGGTAACAAAGTAAAAGAGCGAGCGAGAACTTCTAGCATCAATAAGTGGCCGTCTAGGGCTAGGAACATCAAGATGGCAAAGGTATAGAAGACGCGCGATAAGATCATGGTATTGGCGCCGCTATCGGGCGAGAAAAAGGTCGCGAACGCTAACCCCATTTGTAAGCCAATGTATTCACCTGCGGCCTGCACCACGGCAAATACAACTTGCATCACTAAACCTATGGCGACGCCAATAATCAGCTGTTCGATGATGATACCAAAGCTGGCCCACGAGAACAGCGGCACGGCTGGTAGCGGTGGTAGTACTGGGCTAATAATCACTGTGAAAATCAGCGCTAAACCAAGTTTAACTCGGTTGGGCAGGCTTGAATGACTGAAGATAGGGGCTATCAATAAAAACCCAGTAAAACGGCAAAATGGCCATAAAAACAGGCTAATCCATTCTTGTAACTGCGCAAAAGAGACGGTAATCATGACCGACCCTATTGAATCATGATAGGAATATTAGTGAAGAGGCGCGTGGTAAAATCAATAATCAACTGCAATAAGTAGGGCCCGATCATAATCAAAACAGCTAATACACCAAGTATTTTGGGGATAAAAGATAGGGTCATTTCGTTGATTTGGGTGGCCGCTTGAAACAAGCTGATCAACAAACCTAAAAGCAACGCTGTAAGCAGCAGCGGGCCCGCTAGATAGAGACACACCAGCATCGCTTGGTAGGCAATGGTCATGACTGTTTCTGGGGTCATCGCCGGCTCCTACAGGTAAAAACTGTTGGCTAAACTGCCAATCAGTAGTTGCCAGCCGTCAACCAACACAAACAGCATTAGCTTAAACGGCAACGAAATGGTCGCCGGCGGGACCATCATCATACCTAGGGCCATCAGTACACTGGCAACCACTAAATCGATGATTAAAAAGGGAATGAAAATAGTAAAACCAATTTGAAAAGCAGTTTTTAGTTCGCTGGTAATAAAGCTCGGCACCAGTACGTGAAAAGGCACGTCTTGAGGACTTTCTAAGGGCCCGACATTCGCCAAGTTCGCAAATAACGCTAAATCCGGCTCGCGCGTTTGTGCGAGCATAAACTCACGTAATGGGCCGCCAGCTAACTCGATAAATTGCTCAAATCCGATAGCATCTTGGCTAAAGGGGAGCCATGCAAGTTCGTAAATTTGGCTGAACACCGGCTGCATAATAAAAAAGGTTAAAAACAATGCTAACCCCAGCAGCACTTGGTTAGGCGGTGCTGATTGCGTACCCATCGCCGTACGCAGCAAGCCAAATACGATAATAAGCCGCACAAAACAGGTCATCATTAAGAGTACGGCGGGTAAAAAAGTAAGGCTAGTTAAAAACAGTAAGGTTTGCAGCGACAGCGACCATTGTTGGCCGCCATCTTCAGTTGGGCTAGTAGTTACCCCTGGGATGCTCTGCGCAATGGCGTCGAGCGGCAGTAACAGGCTACCTAATGCAACAACTAAGAACACCCACCAACGCATCAGTCGTTATCCTTGGTGGGGTTAGCAACGCGAGAATTGGCAGCCTGAAAACGAGCGGCAAAGCTGCTTAGTTGAGTTGCAGGAAGAGCCTGCGCTGGCATTTCGTGTAATTTATTGATGCCGTTGTTGGTAACACCAAGCACCAACCAAGTGTCTTTTACAGCGACAATGACAACACGTTCGCGTTGACCGATAGCCAAACTACCAACCACCTGCATTAAGCCTGGTTGGCCAACACTTTTACCTGACAGCTTACGAAACACCCAAGCACACACCAAGATCACCGCAATAATAAATAACAAAATCAGGGTTACCTGGCCTAAGAGGGCCATACCGGTGGCTAATTCGGGTGCGTCGGTACTTTGCATACGCTTAACGATTCAATTTTTGCACGCGCTCAGACGGCGTGACGATTTCGGTAATTCGGATACCGTATTTATCGTCTAACACGACCACTTCGCCTTGTGCGATTAAGTAGCCGTTGATCAGAATATCCATCGGTTCGCCAGCAAGACCATCTAGCTCTACCACTGAGCCTTGGGCTAATTCTAGCAACTGTTTGATGGTGATCCGGGTGCGCCCAAGCTCTACGCTTAGCTTGACTGGAATATCCATAATGATGTCGAGCTCGTTCATGGCTGAACTGGCAGCTGCACTACTATCCAGTGGTTTAAATACGCCGGCATTATCACTCGCCGCACTGGCTTGCTCTTCGTCTAGGGCATCAGCCCATGGGTCTTGTTCGTTGTTAAACGAATCGTCTTTATTCGTCATCAGATGACTCCTTGGCGCGCAGTGGTGTGAATACACCTTTGCGGCTATCTCGCAGAATAGATTGAGGGAAGCGGTGATTATCTAGCATTTGCTTCACTTTCAGCGCTCTATGTTCATCAATGGTACCAAATTCACATTCCATGATAGGCAATGAGTTAACCGTAGCCATCACAGTGGCCGGTAGCTCAATGGGTAAAATATCGCCTGGCTTCAATGACATTACTTGGGGTAAGCGCAAGGGAATTTCGACAAAGTCGGCGATGACTTCAACACTAGACGATTGTAGTTCATGAGTGATGCGTTGGCGCCAAGCTTTGTCGTTTGAATTACCACCAATGTCCGCGCGAAGGTTACTTAGCTTGTCGCGCAGTGGCTCGACCATGGCATACGGCATACAGATTTTAAAGGTGCTTTCTAAATGCCCGACTTCTAAACGGAACGTCGTGGTCACCACAATTTCGCTGGGTGAACTGGTGATGGCGGCGAACTTAGGTTGTACTTCTGAGCGAATGAAGCTGATTTCTAACGGATGCACAGCACGCCACGATTCTTGATAGGCGTCGATAGCTAAATTCAAGACTCGATTGATGATTCGCTGTTCGGTGGCGGTAAATTCTCGCGCTTCGTTGCGCGTCATAAACCGACCATCACCACCAAACAAGTTTTCGACAATAATACTTACCAAGGCATGGGGAAACACCACCAAGGCACTGCCGCGCAGCGGTTTCATCGAGATGATATTGAGGTTAGCCGGTGACGGGGTCGCATCAGCAAAATCACTGAAGCGCTGATAGCGCACAGAATCCACCGTGATATCTGCGTTACGGCGCAACAAGTTAAACAAGTTCATGCGAAATTGCCGGGCAAAACGCTCATTGATAACTTCTAAGGTATGCAAGCGCTCGCGCACAATACGAGCCTGTGACCCCGGGTCGAAAGGCTGCTGCTTGACCTTCTTGCGCTGCGGCTGCGCACTTTTAGCGGTACTTGCGGACACATGGTCAGTAGCGGTAGAGCCGATCTCGTCGGCAACTTCCGCTTCTGGTTCTATAGCACTGATAAGAGCATCAAGCTCTTCTTGTGACAGGTGGTGTCCGCTACTCATAACTTCTTCTTATTGAACAATAAATTCTGTGAACAAAACATCGTTGATGAGAATTTCTTCATCGCCCGAGTAAGGCTCGCTCAAAGCCTTGGCTATGTTGCTAGCCAGGGTTTTTTTGCCTTCAGATTTAGCAATCTGTTCTGCTTGCTGACCTGATAATAAGACCAGTAAGCGGTTGCGTACTTGCGGCATGTTTTTAGTGAGCAATTCTTTCATTTTCTCACTAGGTAACTCTAGCGTTAATCCGGCATAGAGCAAGCGCGGACCATACTGATCGCTGGCTAAGTTCACCGTAAACGGCGCAATATTTAAAAATACTGGCTCGATTGCTTCTGGTTCTACATGCCCTCCGGCGACAGAAGCCGTTGCGGCGATGTTTCGAGTATCCCAAAGCAAATACGTATTAAGCGCCATTACCCCAATGAGGAGCACTTGCAAGACCATCATGATTGGAGAGCTCTGTCCCGCCGTAGCCGACTGAGCGTCATTTTTTCGCGCCATGTTATCTACCTTTTCTATCATCCATTAGCTGCTTGCTTAGGCGTAAGTATCAACTGCGCCTGAAGCAGACGCAGCAGTATGCCGAGAATTTGCTTCTCTGTCAGTATTTTCGGCCGCAGTGGCGATTTCTGCAGGGTTAATTTGCGAGTTATTTCGCCCCTGGTCACGATCTTGTTGCGCAAAGCCAGCTGC
Organism: Idiomarina loihiensis; assembly: GCF_024584785.1. Lineage (GTDB taxonomy): Bacteria > Pseudomonadota > Gammaproteobacteria > Enterobacterales > Alteromonadaceae > Pseudidiomarina > Pseudidiomarina fusca. Next base: position 2,432,981 of record NZ_CP074112.1, on the reverse strand, counting down.
AGACTGGCCGGAACCAGCAAATTGCTGTGCGGTACTAGCGTGGTTAGATTGCTCGCTTACTTGCGAGCCCTGTAACTGAATTCCCTGATTTGCCAAAGTATCTCGTAGCTGTGGCAAGGCTTGCTCTAACGCTGCACGCACAGCACCGCTGTGAGTGAGGATGGCCAGCTGTGCTTGATTGCGTTCATCCAATTGCAGTTGCATCTGTAGCGGACCAAGCTCTGCGGGATGAAGCTTTAGCGTCATCTGTTGGCCGTTGTGCATCACCATCTGCACCATTGATTGGCTTAACTGGTTAGCCCAAGCTTGAGAACCTACCGATGCAGTTAGCTGGGCACTGCTGGTGCTTGCGCTCGATAAGTTACTCGCATCGGTTAACATCACTTGAATAGCAGGTGCTGTCAGGGTCGAGCCTGCTGCCGCAGGAGCCGCAGTGCTGGCAAGTGTGCCCGTAGCCAGTTGTGGTGAGGCGTTATCCGCAGGTGCTAGTGCTTGATTGCTTTGGCTAGCTAACGCTGCTGCCACAGAGTTAGCAACGCTAGAATGGGGCGCTTCGGTTGTGGCTGCCGCATGGGTTGCGGAGAGGGGTGCTGATAGTGTTGGCTTAGCCCCTGCTAAATCACTCGCAGTCGCGCTAGCAGCTGTTAAAGCTCCCGACACCTGATTAGGTTTGGCAGTCTTGCTTGCGACATGATTTGCAACATGGCTTGCTGCGATATTCGTAGCCTGTTGGGTACCAACCAGAACCGCTGGCGATAATGAGTTAGTGTGAGCAGCCGCAGAGGCGAGTGCTAGCGCAGCGGTCCCGCCTTCGTTCGCAGCCAGGGTCTGCGCGAACAGAGTCGCAGCAGGTGCACCTGATGGATTCCCCGTTGCCAGGTCAGCTGCAACACCAAGGTTTGCCAGAAAGGCCGGCGCTGAAAATTGCGGTAATTGGCTGCCAGAGCGGGCCACCTGTTGCGTTAGATCTGGGTTCTTGCTGGTGGCAGTTTGGGCCGGCAACTGTAAAGCAGCGAAAAGCCCAGCAAAACCACTGTCGGCGCCAGTGCTGCCTAGCTCAGTACCACTGGCATCTTTAGTGCCGGTAGTACGAGGGCTAACAGGCACTGCTGCGATAACCGAAGATATTTGTACCATGGCCGTTCCCTTATTTAAGCGCCTGTTGCTGACGTACGTACATCGCGATGGATAGTTCGTCAGCCAGCTTTTGCTCGCGTTTATTTTGTTGTTGCTGCGCCTTATCCTGCTGCCGTTGTGCTAGGGTTTGATAAGACTGCAACTGCTGCTGTTGCTGCTGCCAATGCTTGGTACTGTGAGCTACTTTTTGTTGCTGTTGTACCAACGCTTGCTGAGCCTGCGTGATGGCTTGATCTAAACTACTTAAAAAACGCCGGTAAGTGGTTACCATCACGCTTGGCAAGCCCGCCTGCAATTGCTGTTGCAACTGTGCCGCATATTCATTGCGATATTGCTGCAACACCTGTAACTGCTGCGAAATCTTTACTTTGTTCTGCCGCTCAGAGGCGAGCAACACAGCTGCCTCGGTCCGAGCTTGTTCAGCACGCTCGGTTAACAAAGACAATGCGGTAGAATTCATTATGCCCCTCCTACTAGCGAGGTTAAGCCTTTAAAAGCGGCCTCAAAAGGTGCTTGTTCGTGCATTTGCTGTTGTAAGAAGCGCTCGATTTGCGGTTGTTTTTGCACCGCCTGATCTAAGAGGGGGTCGTGGCCCGGGCTGTAAGCACCCACACTAATAAGATCGCGATTGCGTTGATAGACCGAGAATAGTTTTTTCAAGCGTTGCGCACTTTGCAACTGATTAGGCGCGGTAATGCTAGGCATAACGCGACTGATAGAGGCCTCAATATCAATGGCCGGGTAGTGTCCACTCTCAGCTAATTCACGTGATAAAACAATGTGGCCATCGAGAATGGCGCGGGTGCTATCAGCGATCGGATCTTGTTGGTCATCGCCTTCAGTTAACACCGTATAAAATGCAGTGATAGAGCCGCCACCACGGGTACCATTACCGGCGCGTTCAACTAAGCTAGGTAATTTAGCGAAGACACTTGGTGGATACCCTTTAGTAGCTGGGGGCTCGCCAATAGCTAAGGCGATTTCACGTTGCGCCATGGCATATCGAGTAAGAGAATCCATAATCAACAACACATGTTGGCCGCGATCGCGAAAGTCTTCGGCTAAGCGGGTAGCATAGGTAGCGCCTTGAAGGCGTTGTAACGGCGATGAATCTGCGGGTGCAGCTACCACCACGGACCTGGCCATCCCTTGTGGCCCAAGAATATGATCAATAAACTCTTGGACCTCACGACCACGCTCACCAATTAAACCCACCACAATCACGTCGGCTTTGGTAAAGCGCGCCATCATGCCAAGCAAAACAGATTTACCCACACCAGAGCCGGCAAATAGGCCCATGCGTTGGCCGCGACCAACGGTCAGTAAGCCATTGATAGCACGAATACCAACATCGATAGGAGTATCGATAGGGGCACGTTGCATGGGGTTGATAGGAGCACTAGTAAGGCCGCCAAATTCTGTGTGTTTAGGCAATGGCCGATTATCTAAAGGCCGCCCTAAACCATCTAACACCCGTCCTAATAACGCAGGGCCCAGAGGAAAGCGCTGACCGCTTTGGTCGTTGTCGGTAAAAGGCACCACGCGTGCGCCTGGCACTAATCCTTGCACGTTGTTGAGTGGCATTAAATAAGTAATATCACCTGCAAAACCAACCACTTCAGCAGTAATGCTGTTGGCATTGGCTTCAATACAGCAATGGCTGCCAACCGGCACTCGTAAGCCCACAGCCTCAAGTACCATGCCGGTGGCCCGCACCAAGCGGCCGCACATAAACCATCGCGGCTGTTCGTTAAGCTGCTGCTGCACGCTGGTAAGCGTTTGTTGCCAGAGGGGCAATAGGCGGGCCGAATTAGGCATGCCGCCCTCGTACTTGCTGTAGCATACGTTGCCAGCGGGTTTCGATGGTTGCGTCTAATTCACCTTGAGAGGTGAGTAACTTACAGCCGCCGCGCTCTAATCGCTCATCGGTTCTTAATTTCCAGCGTAAACTGGCGAGCTCATCTTGCATATGCTGTTCCACGAGCGCCAGATCTTGTGGATGCAGAACTAGCGTGGGACGCTCACCCAGCAGCGGGTCTTCATGAATGATATCGCGGATAAGCGCAATGATTTGCTCAGGATTCGCCGCCAAGGCTTCACCGGCAAGTTGTTTTCCTACCGTCATGGCCAATTGCAGTAAGCTATCAGCTAACTGCTCGCTCATGCTATTGATAGCGCTGTCGGCACTTTTTAATAAGTCTGCTAATGGCGCTAAAGCTTGTGCTAGTTCGGCTTTTGCGGCTTCTTCTGCGGCCGCTTTACCCGCCGCTAGGCCCTCAGCGTAACCTGCGTCGTAACCTGCGTCGTAACCTGCCTTATGCCCCTCGACATGGCCTTGTTCAGCGGCCTCGGTACGCGCTTGCTCTTGTAACTTCTTAAGTTCGCTTTGCTGGGCAAACTCGGCCGTTTTAACCTGAGCATTGTCGGCGGGTGTTGGTGGTTTGGACGGCGCCGGCTGATTTAACGAACGCATGTTCCAGCTTTGCCACTCTTGCTCAGAGTTGCTATTGGTAGAGCTTGGTTCAGTAAAAAAAGGCTTAAACGTAGGCATCGTCACCGCTACTCAAGACAATTTCACCAGCATCGGCCAAGCGACGAACCACCTGCAGAATAGCTTTTTGTTCGCCTTCCACTTGCGATACTCGGATCGGTCCACGAGTCTCCATTTCTTCACGAATAAGCTGTGCCGCACGCTGGGACATATTGCGTAGGAATTTCTCCACCAATTCGTCGGGTGCGCCCTTGAGAGCAATCACCAACGATGAGGTTTCTACCTGACGCAAGAGTACTTGGATACTGCGGTCGTCCAAGTCCAATAAGTTTTCGAACAAGAACATTTCGTCGACAATCTTTTGTGCCAACTCGTCGTTGTAGGCGCGAATATTTTCCAATGCAGTATCTTCTTGGCCTGCAGAAAGTAAGTTGAGTATCTCTGCAGCCGTTCGCACTCCGCCCATTTTGCTGCGCTTGAGCGATTGGCCATCTAACATACCGCCAAGCACCTCGGTCAGCTCTTGTAAAGCCGCTGGCTGCACCCCGGTAAAGGTGGCAACTCGCAGCACCACGTCGTTGCGTAGGCGCTCATCAAATAATTCTAGTACTTTTGCCGCTTGGGCACGATCCAGGTGGATTAAGATGGTGGCAATGATTTGCGGATGCTCATCTTTAATCATTTCAGCAACTTCTGGTACGTCCATCATGTTTAATGCGTCAATACCAATGCCACCTACTTTGTGCTCAAGCACGTCTTCAATCAGTGAGTTGGCACGGTCGGTACCAAGCGCCTTAGTTAATACAGAGCGTACGTAATCGTCGTATTTATCTAGCGATGGGGTGTCAGCTAGATGCTGATGGAAAAGCTCCAACGCGGCTTTGATTTCGGTATGGGATACGTCATCAAGGCGCGTCATTTCCTTACTGATTTTTTGTATTTGGTTAGGCGCGAAATGTTTAAAGACTTCTGCAGCAGATTCTTCTTCAATCATCAATAGCAGCAAAGCAGCCCGCCGTAGCCCGGTGGTTTCTTTGCCTGCTTTGACGCCATTGTTAGCCGGCGTCGTGCTCGTTGGGTTAGACGTGGTCATCTTCGTTCATCCAATTTTGTAAAATACGAGCTACTTGGCGTGGGTTACTTTGTGCTGCTTCTTTCGCCTTCGCTAAGGCTTGAATATAGCTAGCATTACGTTGCTGTTTCGGCCAATGGAAAGGATCGCTAGGGGTATTGTCATCCACTTCAAGCTCATCGTCATCAGCGTAACCGCCGCCCGCTCGACGACTGCGACTGCTGCCATTTGCAGCAACGGCATCATCATCGTCGCCGACCACTGCGCGTAGACGGTCACGAGTTTCAACGGGCTCAGTTACTGTAGGAGCTGGTGTATAGCGTTTTAACAACGGCCGTAGAATCAGCAAATACAGTAATAACACGCCGATACCAGCAACAACGTACCGAGCTAGCTGCTTGATAAAATCAACCATTGACGGTTGCTCGTACCAAGGCAGCTGTTCGTCGGTGGTGCGTTGTCGTACAAACACGCTATTCACCACTTCGAGCTGATCGCCACGGACTTCTGAAAAGCCCATAGCCTGGCGTACCAGCCGATTAATGTAATCAAGCTCTTCTTCACTGCGTGGAACTAATTGCGGCACGCCTTCTTCGTCTAACACACTGCGATGATTGATAACCACGGCCACGCTTAGTCGTTGCAGTTGGCCGCGCTGGTGGTCAACGTGTTCAACGGTACGGTCAACTTCGTAATTAACCACTTGATCTTGCTGAATTTGTTGTGGATTGGTGTTGTCGGCAGCCGTGGCTTCATCGGCATTGGTGATCGACTCGATCGGTGATGCAGCTACACCAGGAGGCGTATTGCTCAATGCTCCGGGAACGCCGCTAGCGCCCTGGCCATTGCCCTGCATACTGAGATTGCGTTGAATACTACGGATAGCCGCAGTTTCGGGCGTTTGATTGGGGCTATAACGCTCGGCGGTCGCTTCACGCTTGGCAAAATCGACTTCAGCAACAACTTGGGCTTGGATATTATCGCGGCCAAGGATCGGGCTCAAAATATTTTCGATACGTTCTTGATAGGAGCGCTCTAACTGATGGATGTACTCTAATTTAGAACCGATTTGAGCGTCTTCTTGATTGCTGTTCGACAATAAGGAGCCGTATTGGTCCACCACAGTAACCTGTTCCGGTGCTAACTCGGGAACACTGCTTGAAACCATGTGGATAATCGCTTGTACCTGTCCATCGCCAAGCTTGCGGCCAGGATGCAAGGTAAGAATAACCGAGGCTTTGGCTGGCTCACGTTCACGGACAAACACGGAGGCTTTAGCCATGGCTAAATGCACTCGTGCTTTGAGTACAGGGCCGAGAGATTCCATGGAGCTGGCTAGTTCGCCTTCTAAGGCACGCTGAAAATTAACTTGCTCGGCAAACTGACTGATCCCAAAGGCTTGGTTGTCCATGAGTGAGAAACCAGCATTGCCCCCTTGCGGTAAACCTTGCTCAGCCATTTGTAAACGCAGCTTATGCACATCGTTACTAGGCACCAAAATAGTCCCATTGCCGTTTAGCTGATAGGGCACTTGCATGGTGTCCAGTTGAGTCACAATACGGCCACCATCAGCTTCGCTTAAATTGCTATAAAGCACGCGATATTCAGGCGCACTAGCCCACATCACTAGGGCAAAAACCAAGCCGATGAATGCAGCTCCGCCAATCAATAATGGCACCATACCGGTTTGTTTTAACTTGGCCAGCCAGTCTGGGCTATTACTAGCGGTACCGGCTTGGGTCACTGTTGCAGATGCTTCCATGGGGCCTTGGGTCTCAATTCGGTTAATCAAATGACGGAAATGTCGTCTAGGGTAGACGGATTTATCTAGTGCACATTATGCGCAGGTAGTGGCAACTCAAAGGGGCAATAAAGGCACTTTTTTAAGGCTTATTGTTTGCTTCACTAGCGATTCAACTGGGTATAGTGGCATGCATAAAAATGGCCTAACTAGCACCAAGGACAATGATGAGCGTACCCGCAATTCAAACCGCATTGCAACAAATGCAAGCGCTTAAAGCCGAAACAGCAGCTCCTTCAGCGAGCTCGATGGCAGCCAACGCAATAGGCGCTGCAAACAGCGCAGTACCACAGGGTGGTTTTGCCACTGAATTAAAACAATCCCTGGAACGAATTAATAGTCTGCAACAAACTGCCGCAGCCAACACCAAAGCCTTTCAGTTAGGTGACCCGAACGTGTCTCTAAACCAAGTGATGGTGGATAAACAAAAAGCCGGGCTGGCTTTTGAGATGGGTGTACAAGTACGAAACAAATTAGTAAGCGCTTACAAAGAAATCATGAACATGCAGGTGTAGAACACCTGCATGGCGTCGTCATGGTGACCTGCTAGGCTTGCTCGCGGACCAGCAAGCCAGACATTTCATGCAGATGCTGGGCAATGCGAATCACTTCTTCTGATGGGATTTGCCGAATCACCTCACCGGAATCGCGGCTAATCACTTTAACCACCACTCGACCAGCATCATCATTCATTTCAAAATGAATGCCGTAATTGTTCATCACTTCGTTGATTTGTTGAATAGGTTTCACCAATTCGTCTTTTTTCAGTTCCTTTTGAGCTTCACTTTGGCGTACCGCAGGCAATTGCTGTAGTACCCGATCAAGCCGTTGTTGCTCGGCAGCTGCCGATGTTACCGGCCAATTTAAACCGGCTTCATTAATAGGCGACGCCATAACAGTTCTCCAAACAATGAGGTTATAACGATATATCGGCAATCATTGCTGAAACTTTAAACAATTTAACGAAGCAACTAAAGTTTGGTCGTGATCGCACAAACACGTTCATACAATTGATAGACCGCAGTGATTGCCACACGCTCGTTATCGTCTAGATCTAAAACTTTGTTATCAAGCCGACCAGCCGTAGGCTGTAAATCTTGAGTATAGCGATGAAGTAAATGCTCTAAATTCATTTGAATCATCAATAGCTCTAACTCAAATTCTTGTTGCAGTAACTGATATTTAGTCCGGTTCTCAGCGCTAGGACCATGATCAATAGCCTGTTGCAGCTTACCTTGTAAAATAAACTCCACCGTCTTCAGCTTCGGAATCACGTCATTGATTAGGTTGACTGAAGTAATGGTTGTCGCCGACCACGCCATAAATTCGCCTTAAAAGTGAGCATCATATACTGCCTCTACTAATAAAAAAGGCGCCAATCGGCGCCTTTTTCAAACAACTCAGAGCGATTAGCCCAACAGTGATAACACTGATTGAGGTACTTGGTTTGCTTGCGCCAATACTGAGGTACCAGCCTGTTGCAAGATTTGTGAACGAGTCATGTTCGCAACTTCTACAGCGTAGTCAGCATCTTCGATACGTGAACGTGCAGCAGCCAAGTTGGTTTCGTTGGTTTGCAAGTTAGTGATTGCAGACTCGAAACGGTTTTGGATAGCACCGAGGTCAGAACGCAAAGTGTCAACTTCACTCAATGCAGAGTCGATAGACGCTAATGGAGAAGTCGATAATGCACCGTATTCGTTTGCAGTATCAAGTGTTAATGTAGCATCGTTAGTCGCTAATTCAGATGCCGTAACTGTGTAATAAGCAGTCTCTGCATCGGCATTAGTAAATTCTACAACAAAGGAGCCAGTGCCGTTGCCGTCTGCATCTTGAATTTCTTTTACAGTAGCGCCCGTCGGAGTAACTGCGTTTCCATCTGCATCCTCATATGAGATTGTTCCCGCTGCAGCTGCGCCGAATGCGGTTGTGTCCACAGCAGCACTTAATGAACCAGCATCAACGCCATTCACATTGAAGGTATCCATGCTTAGAGTTGCAGCAGTGATTTCTTGCAAGTTAACGTCGATTTTCTCGCCGTCGTTGGCACCAACTTGAATTGAAAGCTCTTGGTCAGACGCCAATACTTTCACGCCGTTGAAGCTAGTTTCTTTAGAGATACGGTCGATTTCGCTCAAACGCTGAGTGATTTCAGCTTGGATTGAGTTCAAGTCATCTTGCGAGTTGGTATCGTTTTGCGCTTGAACGCTCAATTCACGAATACGCTGTAAGTTGTCGTTGACCTGGTTCAAAGCACCTTCAGCTGTTTGCGCGACAGAGATACCGTCGTTAGCGTTACGCTGTGCTTGTGAAAGACCGGTAATTTGAGCGGTCATACGGTTTGCAATGGCTTGGCCGGCTGCGTCGTCTTTAGCGCTGTTGATACGCAGGCCTGAAGACAAACGCTCCATAGAAGTTGCTAATGCTGATTGCGACTTCTGAAGGTTTTGCTGACCAATCATCGAAGTGATGTTTGTATTGATAACTGACATAGTCTTATTCCTTCTGTTTCCAAAATAGGCTGCCTACGTTGGCCTGCCGTTGTATCTAGTTATCGGTCGCTATTAGAAAAGCTTTAGAAAAATTTCTAAAAATAAAAAAGGCACCGGAAGGTGCCTTTCATCATTACTAAGGGGATTAGCCCTGTCGGTATTAACCCAACAGTGACAATACGCCTTGTGGAACCTGGTTTGCTTGCGCAAGAACCGAAGTGCCAGCCTGCTGAAGAATTTGTGAACGAGTCATGTTCGCAACTTCTACTGCGTAGTCAGCGTCTTCGATACGTGAACGCGCTGCTGCCAAGTTCGTTTCGTTGGTTTGCAAGTTAGTGATTGCAGACTCGAAACGGTTTTGGATAGCACCGAGGTCAGAACGTAAGGTGTCAACGTCGCTTAAAGCTGAGTCGATAGACGCTAATGGAGCAGCTGAGCGCTCTGCAAGGATGGTTGCAGTGTCAGAGTTGAAGTTGACAGTCATTAGACCATCGTTTGCACCACCGCCGGCGCCATCAGTAATTGCGAAAGCAGTCGCTTCATCAACAGCAATGTAAGCATCGTTGCCGTCGGCATCTTGACCAGCAACATACCACTGGCCTTGGGAATCTTGCTCCAAGGTGGCAGCTGTAAACGCAGTGCCTGCGCCGCCATCAGTCAGAGTAACGTTGGCAAGCAAGATTGAATCACCGGTTCCATCAACTACGTCGCCATTAGCGTAAGTAGTTAAATCAGCGGCATCAACGCCGTTCACATTGAAAGTATCCATGTTCAATGTTGCTGCAGTAATTTCCTGCAAGTTAACGTCGATTTTTTCACCGTCGTTAGCGCCAACTTGGATAGAAAGAGCTTGGTCAGAAGCCAATACTTTCACGCCGTTGAAACTAGTTTCAGAAGAGATACGGTCGATTTCGCTCAAGCGTTGGTTAATTTCAGCTTGGATTGAATCTAAGTCGTCTTGCGAGTTGGTATCGTTTTGCGCCTGAACGCTCAATTCACGAATACGCTGTAAGTTGTCGTTCACTTGGTTCAAAGCACCTTCAGCGGTTTGCGCGACAGAGATACCGTCGTTCGCGTTACGCTGTGCTTGAGACAAACCAGTGATTTGTGCGGTCATACGGTTTGCAATGGCTTGACCGGCGGCGTCATCTTTAGCGCTGTTGATACGCAGGCCTGAAGACAAACGCTCCATAGAGGTAGCCAAAGCAGACTGTGATTTAGACAGGTTCTGTTGGCCAATCATCGAGGTGATGTTTGTATTGATAACTGACATAGGTATATTCCTTCTGTTTCCAAATTAGGCAACCCAATCGGCCTGCCGTTATTCTTGTTATCGGAAGCAAAAAAAATAACTTTAGAAATTTTCCTTTGATTATTTGTGGATAGGCTAAGCGAAGCCCCAGAGTACGCTAAAGATCTAAGCTCTTATGCCGATATCAACATCAGCGAAGTTAAATTTAGTGACACAAGGAATTTTGCGTGAACGAAGCGCCGGTAACAGCCGACAACGAGTTTACTCCCGTTAATAGTGTGGTAGAGCTCGCCACCTATTACGATGCTTTGAGCCAACCGGGGGTAGCAAACCTAACCCTACTGGGACCGGGTGAGAAAAGTCATCCGTTGGTGATAGTTGAGCAGCTAGAAGAAGATTATTTGTTATTTGATCTTACCGCCATTCGTGATGTTGCACCTAGTTTACGTCGTGGGGGTAAGTTTATCCTTTCAGGCTATACACCAGGCGGCCTAGTTCGCTCAAACCCCTTGGCGGTTCGTGATTTTTCTTCAGTAGAAGGGCGCTTGTTAGCTTATGTAGATTGGCCCAAAGAAATTCATGTACAACAACGTCGTGCGAGCTTTCGCGCCAGTTTAAGGTTAGGGATGCACGTTGGGGTGCTGGTGCGCAGTGCCGATAACGACAAAGAAGAGTTAGTAGAGCTGCAAGGTGATTTACGTGATTTATCCGCGACAGGATGTTTGGCTGAATTTTTTATGCAAGATGGTGTATCGCGGGTATTGCCGGATATTGCTACGGAAATTGCACTGCATTTTCCTAACGGCACCTCGTTTGAGGTGACTGCTAGGGTTCGCCATATTAAGAACGACAACGACCGTCAGGTTATGGCGGTGGGTTTTGAGTTTGAAAACCCCAGTAAGGCGCAAGAGCGCGAGGTCTGGAACTATGTGCGGGAGATTGAACGCGAAGCTAGCCGTAGTGCCAGTAATGGGGATAGTCGCAACGAATCAGAGCTGTTTCGAATTCGCGATGAAGATGATGACCGCTTAGGGCGCCGGCATAAGCATCAATATGCGACTCCTATGGCGCGGCGCCTGGCTCGTATCGCTGGTTATTTAGATAGTCAGATGGTGGTGATGCGCCAAGGTGAAGCGGTGAGCTCACAACAATTGTCGCTGCATGCCGATCGATTACTGGATATGTTAGATGATGACCGCGAAGAAGCGCTATTTTCAGTGCACTGTATTCATCGCGAATCGCGGTGGGTGCGACACGGTTTAGCTGTGGCGTTGCGAATGGCTGATATGTTAGGCAGTCAGAAAGTACCGCGTGAATTGCGCAAAGCGGTGGCGGCTTCAGCCATGGTACATGATCTTGGGAAAGGCTTATTGCCACAAGATATTTGGCGAGCAACGACTTTAAGTACAGAAATGTACGAAGAAATGCACACCCACGTGGATGCGCTATTGGATAAAATGGGTGGCGTAAAGTGGTTAGCGCCGGTGGTTCGCGATAACGTGATTGCGCAAATCAATGAACGCCTTGATGGTTCGGGTTATCCGTTGGGGTTAAAGGCCGACCAGTTGGGACAATTAGCGCGTATCGCGGCGGTCGTAGACAGTATGGATGCATTACAGCGCTCGCGTCCAGACCGACCGGCTAAACCGGCAGCGGTTGCGGCTAAGCTTATGCAACCCTTGGTAGATCAGTTCGATGAAAGTTGGTTAAAAAAATATGTTACGCACTTTGGCGTGCTACCCATAGGTTCTTTATTACGTTTTGAGAAAGGCGTCTTTGCCTGGGTGGTTGGGCTAGATAGGCAAAAACGAGTAGCGAAAGTACGAGTGTCCCCGCATAAGTATGCTCCGGATGAAAAGCTGGGAACTGTGATTGCTGGCGCTGCATTGGCCGAGCTCGGACGAATTAGAGATGTTTTAGTTCCAGAGACCTAAAGTTGTTTAAATAACAGCCGATAAACATGAAATACAGCGCATAACAGCGGCTATTATCGGTTTTGAATTGATTCGCATCAGGCAAACTGATTAGCAGTTAAATAGGACGTATTGATATGGCATCTATTGCAGCACTCGGAATTGGTTCCGGGTTAGATCTAAATGGCTTACTGACGCAGCTAGAATCAGCTGAACGTCAGCGCTTAGAGCCGTTAGTGCAACAACGCGCTAGCTATCAGGCGCGCATTTCTGCCTATGGTCGTCTAGAAGGTTCGTTATCGGCGTTTCAAAATGCCTTAACCAACCTTGGTAAACCAGAGACCTTTCAAGCCGTTAGTAGCTCAGTAACTGGCGAAGGTTTGCAGGCAGCAGCTAGCGCAAGTGCGGTACCAGGTTCGTATAACGTTCAAGTGAATACCCTAGCGCGGGCGTACAGCAGTGCAACCCTTGGAGTAGACGATAAAAGTCGTGATTTAGGGGCTGGAACTTTTAGCTTTAATCTCGGTGATGGCACCAGTCATAGTATAGATATCGAAGCCGGTGCGAGTTCGTTAGAAGGTATTCGGGATGCTATTAATGCTCAGCAAGGTGATGTCACCGCCTCGATCATTAATGACGGCGACCCTAACGCACCCTTCCGTCTAGCTTTGACCTCGAGTAAAACCGGCGTAGATGCTGCCGTAAGTTCACTAACCTTTAATGGCTTTGGTGATGAGCTAGCAGTTGATGCTGGCTCGATTCAAGCCGGTACCAATGCCAGTTTAATCGTGAACGGGATTGGCATTAGTAGCCAATCAAACCAAGTGACCGATGCGTTGCAGGGCATAACCCTTACTCTTGAACAAGAAGGGCAGACTGCCACGGTTAATGTCACCCGAGATGAAGCGGCTATCACGGGTGCTGTTGAGAACTTTGTGAAAAGTTATAACAGCTTACAAAGCACCATCAAAGACTTAAGCAAATACAACGCTGAAACTCAGACCGCTGGCCGGTTGTTGGGTGATAGTGGTTTGCGCACCGTAGAAACGCGCTTGCGTAGCATTTTTTCTGAAGCTGTAGATGGCGAGGGGCTTAATACCTTAAGCGAGATCGGTATCAGCAGACAGCTCAATGGTTCGTTAGAACTAGACACAGATAAGCTGAAAGAGCTAACCAGTACACAACTAACGCAATTAAGTAACTTCTTCACGGGTACCGAAAACGTTGGTACTGACGAGGCGAATGGCTTCGTCGCTAAAGCTGGTAATACGGTCACTCAGTTATTGGACGAAAATGGTCCGATAGCGCTGGGTACCGAAGGTATGAAGAGTGCGATAGAACGTCTTGAAGAACGTTATGCACGAGAAGAAGTCAGCATCGCTCGAACAATAGAGCGGTATCGAGTGCAGTTTGGTCAGCTAGACAGCATGATCGCTAATATGAATTCTACTAGTTCGTATTTAATGCAGCAGTTTGATGCTTTAAATGCGCAGCTAGGCAATAAGAAGTAGCAGGAGTAACTACCTATGTACGGTATGCGTGGAGCGGCCGCTTACGGTCGAGTAGGAATTGAAAGCCATGTTCTTTCAGCGAGCCCGCACAAACTGATTAGTTTATTATTTGATGGGGCTATTCAAGCCATTAAAGGCGCGAAAGCACACATTGCGCAAAAGAACATAGCTGCTAAAGCTCAGTCAATTAGCAAGGCGTTGGATATTGTGAACCAAGGTTTGTTGGCTGCCGTAGATAAAGAACAAGGTGGTGACTTAGCTGAACGCTTAGAGGCCCTTTATACCTACGTGGCTGAGTTGCTACTGAAAGCTAATTTGCACAATGATGTAGCGAAACTAGACGAAGCTGCAGCGTTGTTGGAGCAAATTGGTGCTGCTTGGAAAGAAATTCAGCCACAGGTTGAAGGAGCATGATCGCAGTGTCAGCATCTGAGCGAGTTGCCCGCACCTATGCTCTCTCTGCGACGGAGGTTATTATGTCGTATTACACTTTACTCGAGCACTCAAACCAGATGTTAGCTAGTGTGCGTAACGAAGACTGGGATAGCTTAATTAAAGCTGAGCTACAATACGTTGAAGAAGTGGAACGGTTGAGCGTTGCTGAAGCAGAAGTTGAGTTGAGTGACCAGCAAAAGCTCGATAAATTGCAGTTGCTAAGCACTATCATGGATCAAGACCGCGAGATTCGCGAACGCTTGGTTGCACGGCGAACCATGCTTGAGCAAACCTTGCGCAGTATGAATAAAAAACAAAAACTAGAGCATAGTTATCGCAATTGAGCAGCATCACACCTCTTCTCGATACGTTAGTCCACCAGGTTGCCAAGCAGCGCAGCCCGGTGGCAGCTCTGCCCAGACATCCTTTACCAGTTGCCCCCATTCAAGCCGCCGCAACCACCACTGAATTTAGCCAAGCGGGTCAGCAAGTAGCGCGCTTATTACAGCTAATAGACAGCTGGCAGCAGCAACTCCCACCACGTGGTTCGCAATCAGCCTTTATCCAAACTGCGGGGCAATTATTCCCAGCTCAAGCGACTAACTTGAATGTCGCTGCATTAGTTAGCAAATTACAGACATTAGTGAAAGATTCTGGCGTATTCTACGAGACGTTATTAGCCCGCTGGGCTGCACAAAAAGCGCCAATAAACTTGCTGCAACAACAGCCGCAAAATCGCACTCCCAGTACTATTCAATCTATTTTAGGGCAGCAAATCGACCTACTTAATAGCGGCATGTTGCGTATTGAAACCGAGTTATGGCCTCAAGCCACGCTGCAATGGTTGGTGCAACCCGAGGTTAATCCTCTAGTGCAACGTTGGCGTGATGAGCAACGGCGACAACAGGGAGATGAGCCCGAAGCCGCAGCTTGGACTAGTGAGATAAAATTGAGTTTACCAGTGCTTGGAGTATTGCGAGCCAAACTTAGGCTAGGTGATCAACATCTCACGATGCAGGTACAATGCACAGATTCTCAAGTGCAGCTGGTACGGTCTCAGGTAGATATGTTAGCCCAACGCTTAAGGCAAATGACAGGATTGCAGGTCGATCCCATTGCTGTAGGGGTGCTAGCCAATGAATCATGATAAACCAAACAAGAAAGCAGTAGCGCTAAGATATCAAGAATTTGAACCTGCGCCCAAGGTGATTGCTAAGGGGCAGGGGCTAGTGGCGGAAGAGATGATCGCACTGGCAAATGAGCATGGGGTGTTTGTGCATGATTCGCCGGAGTTGGTGGATTTGTTGTCGCAACTGGAACTCGATACCTATGTACCCCAAACGATGTGGGTCATTGTGGCTGAGTTGTTAATATGGGCGAAAGGTTTAGAGATTGATGCTCAAAACAGCTCAAAAAACGAACCAAAATAACAACGTGGCAACATGTGGCTATGAGTGCTTAACCGTTTTAATTATGCCGAAATCTTGACTTGCACTGTTAATATTTGTTAAAGATCCCATTAATTGTATGGATTAATGGATCTGGGACTGTAGTACATGTCTGAAAATAGAATTATCGCTGAGCTACAAGAACTTAATTTAAGTTACTTGATGCTGGTGCAAAAGTTAATTGCAGAAGATCGCGATACTGCTATGTTTCGTCTTAAAATTGACGAGGATCTTGCTGATCTTATTGAAGGCTTGTCGGCCAAAGAACTCACCTTGCTTGCACGCCAGCCACACAGTCTACTTAAACCAAGTTTGGGTCCAGTAGAACAGTTACAAGCGGTGCTTGGTAATAAACGCGACACCGGCATGCAACAAACTCATTTAGCGATGTTGATGGCATCGGTATAAGGATAGCTTGTGAGCTCTACCAAGTTACTTGATGAACTGAACCAAGTGCAACTCGCCATCGAGTTGATAGAGCTGGGTGCCAGATTGCAAGTGCTTGAATCAGAAGTTAGTCTTAACCGTGGTCGCTTGGTTCGCTTGTATAAAGAAGTCGCAGGTAAATCACCAGCAAAAGGTATGTTGCCCTTTTCTACGGACTGGTTTATGACGTGGCAACCGAACGTACATGCATCTTTTTTCTACAACATTTACCTGCGTTTGCGCGAGCAACAAAAATTAGAGCGGATGCAAGCTTTTATCAAGGCCTACAAGCTCTATCAAGAACATATTCGGTTATGCAATGAAGAAGATGTGTTGGCGCTCACCCGCGCTTGGACACTCATTCGGTTTTTTGAAAGCGACATGTTTCAGTTGTCTAGCTGCAACTGTTGTGGGCTAAAATTCGTTAATCATGCTCATACCCCAGATAAAGACTACGTATGTGGTGTTTGCGCACCCCCCTCCCGAGCCGGTAAACCGTTGAAAAATAAATCTCCAAAAGCAACAAAACCTGCTTAAGTTTCGCCTGTTGTGGCCGATAAAATTCTTATAGTAAAAAAGAGAAGGATTAGGCCGTGCTCGTTCCTCTAGGGTTTATCATTGTTATTGCTTCGGTATTTGGTGGTTATGCCTTGGCTGGTGGTTCGTTAGGGCCTTTGTTCCAGCCGTTGGAGTTTGTCATCATTGGTGGTGCTGGGCTTGGAGCCTTTATTGCGGCAAATAATGGCAAGGCTATAAAAGCTACCTTAAAGATGGCTAAGCGAGTTAAGCCCTCGACCAAATACACCAACGAAACCTACCTTGAATTACTGGCAGTGATTTATAAATTACTCAATAAAATGCGCCGAGACGGGATGTTGGCGGTAGAGCGCGATATTGAAAATCCTACCGAAAGTGCCATTTTCAGCGAACATCCTGATGTGCTAGAAGATGAGATGATGCTGAACTTCATCTCAGATTATCTACGCCTCATGATTAGTGGCAACATGAACCCACAAGAACTAGATGAGTTGATGCTGCACGAGATAGAAACCTTTGAAGCCGAAGGAGAAATCCCAGCGGATGCCTTGAGCAAAGTAGGTGACGCCATGCCGGCTTTTGGTATCGTTGCAGCTGTGCTCGGGGTAGTGCGGGCATTAAGTACTGCCGATGTACCGCCGGATGTTATGGGTAACATGATTGCTCATGCATTGGTCGGAACTTTCCTCGGTATTTTATTGGGTTACGGCTTTATCAATCCGCTTGCCAGTCGCGTTGAACGGCAAGTGCAAGAAATGTCGAAAACCCTCCAGGTGATTCGAGTGACTCTCCTTGCCAGTATGCATGGCTATGCACCGCAATTGGCGGTTGAATTTGGCCGTAAGGCGTTGTTCTCGGAAGAGCGTCCTAGCTTCAACGAGCTTGAAGACTATGTACGTGGAGCAAAATCGGACGCTTCGTGATGAATGACCAGCAACAACGACCGATTATTATTCGGCGCAAGAAAATCATAAAGAAACACCACGGCGGCAGTTGGAAGATTGCGCTGGCGGACTTTATGACGGCGTTGATGGCGTTGTTTTTGGTGATGTGGATTTTGTCGATGTCGTCGGAAAAGCAGAAGCAAAGTATTTCTGAGTATTTTCGCACACCCTTGTTAGTAGCTATGGCTGGTGGTGACCGAGCGTCGGCCAGTACCAGTGCTATCAAAGGAGGTGGTGATGACCCCTCTCATAGCGCTGGCGAGCAGGCTCGTATCGATCTGCGTCGTGAGACGCGGCCAGCCTTTACGCGCCGACAATTCAATAACTTACGGCAACGGGTAGAGGCTGAGATAGATCGCGACCCCGTTCTGCGTGCACTCAAAGCACAGTTACGTTTTGACGTGACTCGCGAAGGCTTACGCATCATGATGTTAGACACCGAGACCAAACCCATGTTTGAGATCGGTAGTGACACGATAGCACCCTACATGCAGCGCCTATTAGAGACGTTAGCCCCCTTATTAAATGAGTTACCCAATGAAATAACCATTGCTGGCCATACCGATAGCTTACCTTATGCCGGTGGTGAGCGAGGTTACAGTAATTGGGAATTGTCAGCCGATCGCGCCAACGAGTCGCGCAAAGCTTTGCTGCAAGGCGGGTTTAACTCGGACCAGTTGTTACTGGTGATGGGAGCGGCGGACCGGATTCCCTTAGACGGTACCGACCCGGCTGATCCGCGTAATAGACGCATTACTATAGTGGTGCATACGCCAGAATCGGCAGCTTTTATTAAGCGCCAAGGATTTTTCCCTCAAGATCAGCAAGCTGAACCAGCTCCCATTGCTGACCCTGAAGCTATAGACCCGTCAGTGGTCGACCCTCGTGTTAGCGATCCACCAAGCACCAAACAGTCCTCGAAATAAAGGGTTCTAACCCCGTTATTCAGTCCTTCAAACCGCCTCAACTGCGGCATACTAGAGCGCAATATCCCTAACTCTAAGTTTTTATTGCGTAGCAGCAGCGATGGCAGAAGAACAAACCAGCGATCAGGAAAAAACAGAAGACCCCACGGCCAGGCGAATTGAAAAATCGCGGGAAGAAGGTCAGGTTGCACGATCGCGTGATTTAACGACATTTGTCATACTGTTTGGCGGCGTTGGCGTACTTTGGGCCGTAAGCGAAACCCTTTATCAAAACTTGGGTAGGGTGATGGAGCAAGCTTTTCTGTTTGAACGCCTACAAGTGTCTGAAGCCGGGCCTATGCTGCAAAATGTTCTAGAGTTGGGCCAATCAGCACTGCTGGCGCTGTTGCCTTTGTTTGCCGTGATGCTGCTGTTGGCCTTGATTGCTCCGGCGCTATTAGGTGGTTGGGTGGTGTCGGCTAAATCTTTGCAGCCGAAATTTGAAAAGCTTAACCCACTAAAAGGACTTAAGCGCACGTTCTCGAGCCAGGCGTTGGCAGAATTAGGTAAAGCTTTGGCGAAGTCGATCTTGGTGGGCGGCGTATTGATGCTGTTTTTATGGCAACACCGCGATACTTTTTTGGCGCTGATGTCACTAAACGTTAAGAGTGCTTTGTTTGAGGCCATGAAACTTGCTGCGCTCGCCTGCCTCTTGATGATTCTAACTCTAATAGTGGTGGTGCTGTTTGACGTGCCCTATCAATTATTCACCCATACAAAAAAATTGCGGATGAGCAAAGAAGAAGTAAAACGAGAAAACAAGGAAACAGAGGGTGACCCGCACGTTAAAGGTAAGATTAGACAGCAGCAACAAGCTATGGCCCGGCGCCGAATGATGAGTGAGGTGCCAAAAGCCGACGTGATTATTACTAACCCAACTCACTATGCCGTGGCTTTGTCGTATCAAGATGGTGCCATGGGTGCCCCCAGAGTGATTGCGAAAGGGACAGATTTGGTGGCTCAGCGTATTCGAGAGTTAGGTGATGAACACCAGATCCCCCGCTTAGAGGCTGCACCCTTGGCGCGAGCATTGTATACTCACGTTGATTTAGGGCATGAGATCCCTGCCGCTCTCTATACCGCTGTGGCCGAGGTTTTAGCTTGGGCGTTCCAGTTAAAACGCGCAGAGCAAGGCACCGTCGCTGTGCCGCCAACGCCTGAAAACATTGTTGTTCCTGCAGATTATGAGGTACCCGCATCATGAAATTAAGCTATCAAGCCCTCGCGGGTAGCTTGACCACTGCACGGCTGCAAGTGCTGGTAGGCCCGGTTCTAATTTTGATGATTTTGGCGATGATGGTATTGCCATTGCCGCCCTTTGCCTTGGACTTTTTGTTTACCTTTAACATTGCGCTCAGCTTGATGGTGTTATTGGTGAGTATGTTCACCGAAAAGCCTCTTGAATTTGCTGCATTTCCTGCTGTATTGCTGTTTACCACGCTATTGCGTCTGAGCTTGAACGTGGCCTCAACCCGAGTGGTGTTGATGGAGGGGCATAACGGAGGTGACGCGGCAGGCAAGGTGATTGAAGCCTTTGGTGAATTCTTGGTAGGCGGTAATTTTGCGGTTGGCCTAGTGGTCTTTGCCATTTTGGTCATTATTAACTTTATGGTGATTACCAAGGGTGCCGGACGTATTGCTGAAGTTGGAGCTAGGTTCACGTTAGACGCTATGCCCGGCAAGCAAATGGCGATTGACGCCGATCTTAACGCCGGCCTGATTGGTGAAGAAGAAGCTCGTCGACGCCGCCAAGAAGTTGCTCAAGAGGCCGAGTTTTACGGGTCGATGGACGGTGCCAGTAAGTTTGTTCGTGGTGATGCTGTAGCCGGTATTGTGATCATGGTAGTGAACATTATCGGCGGCTTATTAATTGGGGTTATGCAGCACAATATGAGTGCCGGTGACGCAGCCCATACTTATGTGTTGCTGACCATCGGAGACGGCTTGGTGGCACAGATTCCTGCGCTGATTATCTCAACCGCAGCCGGGGTAACTGTATCTAGGGTCAACACCGAGCAAGATGTTGGCCAGCAGCTTATAAAGCAACTCTTTGTCAGCCCTAAGGTGTTGTATTTGGCGGCCGGGGTGATTGGTTTGCTTGGTTTAGTGCCAGGCATGCCAAACTTTATCTTCTTGTTGTTCACCGCCATGTTGGGCGGATTTGCTTGGTATTTACAGCAAAAGCAGCAGCAACAGCAAGCCGCAGCCAGCGCCACCGAAGCAGCTCCTGCACCCACCTTCAGTAGCCCTGAAGCTAGTTGGCAAGATGTGCAGTTAGTGGATACTTTGGGCATGGAAGTTGGCCATCGATTGATAGCACTGGTGGATGATAATCAGCAAGGTGAACTGCTAGGACGAATAAAAAGTGTGCGTAAGAAGTTTGCCCAAGAAGTGGGCTTTCTACCACCTGTGGTTCATATTCGCGATAATTTAGAGCTCAAACCAAACACCTATACCATTACCCTGAAAGGCGGTGAGATTGGTCGTGCGGAGATTTACCCGGATCGTTGGCTGGCGATTAATCCGGGCCAAGTAACTGGCGCGATAGAAGGGATAGAAACCACTGACCCTGCGTTTGGTTTGCCGGCCCATTGGATTCAAGCGGATCAACGTGAGCATGCACAAATCTTTGGCTACACGGTGGTTGATGCAAGTACCGTAGTGGCAACTCATTTAAACCATCTGTTACAGCGCTATTCGGCAGATTTACTCGGTCGCCAAGAGGTGCAGCAGTTGGTAGATAAACTGGGCGAAGAGAATAAGGCGTTAGTTGACGACGTTATTCCTAAGTGCGTGACCGTAACGACCCTACAGCGGGTGCTGCAATACTTGCTAGAAGAAGACGTATCTATCCGCGATTTACGCTCGATCTTTGATACACTGGCAGAGTTTGAAGGACAACAGTCTGATGTGCATGAATTAACGGCCCGAGTGCGTATAGCTTTAGGGCGAAATATCACGCAAAAATGGTTTGGCGGTGAGCGTAATCTGCAAGTAATGGGCTTAGACATGCAGCTAGAAACCATGTTAAGCCAAGCTTTGCAGCAAAATAGCTCAATTGAACCTAGCTTAGCGATGACGTTACAACAACAAACCGAGCAGGCCATGCACAAAGCTGAGGCTATGGGTCTACCACCGGTATTAGTGGTAGCACCTAATTTACGGCCACTGTTGTCTCACTTTTTGCGCCGTCAGCTACGTGATTTGGTAGTATTATCGCAGGCTGAAATTCCAGACGATCGTAGTATACAAGTAGTGACCGTAATCGGAGAAAGGGCATGAGTATTCGGCGCTTTTTAGCGGCCAGCCATAAAGATGCAATGCGACAAGTACGTGATGCGTTGGGCGATGATGCGGTGATTGTGTTATCCCGCAAAACGGCACAAGGGGCAGAGATTTTTGCCATTGCTGAAGCAGAACTGTTGCAGTTAAGTGACACTACAGCTCCGTCAACGAACGGGCATCAGGCCACCTCGGGTGTTATTGCCGGTAGCGACTTTTCACAAGTGGCACAGCAGCTGTTAAGCGACGTGCAGGACATGCGGGCGATGTTGCACCAACAGCAAGGGCTAAAAGTACCCGACGACAATAAACGTAAGCTGTATCGCAAGATGCGAGCGGGCGGCTATAGCGATGAGCTAGCCCGCCAATTAGTAGCATTGCTACCGGTGCATTTAAATCATTCCGCCAAGCAGTTAACCGCAGCACAAGAATGGCTTGAGCAGCAATTAGGTGCACGCATAAGCCATCATGCTGGAACTTGGGACTTACTTGAGCACCAAGGGGTGCTTGCGTTAGTAGGCCCGACCGGGGTGGGAAAAACCACCACCACAGCTAAGTTGGCAGCTCACTACGTGATGCGCCATGGCCACGATAGCCTGTTGTTAGTAACAACGGATAGTTATCGGATTGGGGCTCAACAACAACTGGCTATTTATGCTGAGCTCCTTAATGTAGAGATGCATGCCTTGGCCGAAGGCGACACCATGAACAGCTTGCAGGAAAAAATGCAGGGCAAGCGTTTGGTGTTAGTGGATACGGTCGGCATGAGTCAAAGAGACCAGCGTTTAGCCCAGAAAATCGCGGCTCTAGGTGCTGATGATTACAAAGATTCTACGCGCGTGGTATTGCTGTTAAATGCCGCGTCGCAACCTGAAACCCTAGCCGAAGTAGCTTCTATTTATCAGCGTTTAGGTACCGAAAGTGGATTACCAGTAAGAGACTGTGTGCTTACCAAACTAGACGAGTCAGCGCTACTTGGTGGCGTGTTAGATACGGTTATTCGGCATAAGCTGACCATTCAATCGTGTTCGGTCGGGCAACGCGTGCCAGAAGATATTCAGGCACCAGATATTGCCGCGCTGATCAGTCAGAGTTTAGCGAACGAGGTGAATGAATCAGTGCTGGCCCAAGCCGAGTGGGAGCAACCTTTGGCTACCGGTTTGGCGGCTAACCAAGTGATCAGTCAAGGCTCGGTGATTCAGTCGAGTATTCAAGCGCTACGAGCACAACTGGCAGGGTTTACCGAATTTGAGCAAGCTTGGCGCACCCAGCAATGGCCCAGTCCTCTACAAGCTATGGCCTTTACGGAAAACGCTAGCACTGCTGCAGCGGCTCCTCCGCTGTTGCGTTGGGCGGCACCACAACCCTTGCAAGGTTGGCAGCATCGCACGCCCCATTTGGCCCTAAACGCCGACGGTGCGCCACAATTACCGGCGGTATTGCAGCAAGCTGATGAGTTGCAACCGGACTATCAGTTGGCACCGGTGCAGTTATTTGATTATTTACCCGCGACCACCCTGTTAGAGATATTTATCGAACATGGAACCGGTTGGTTGGTGAGTTTAAATCTAAACCACAAATTAAGCTTTCAAGGGGCTGAGCTTGCAGCCGTTGATTTGGTTAAGAAGCATGCTATTCCGCTAACCAAACAGAACCTCCTGTATCGTGGCGAAATGCGCCGGTTAGAGTTGCGCATTGCTGCCGCAGACAGTCATCAAGCAGATGCTCCTTATCAGGTAGTTTATGGTGAATTACATGGCGGCAGTGGTAAAAACCCCGTGCAGCGTCGTTATTGGATGCTTGATAGCAGATGTAGTGCGGAGCAACTCGTAGTTCGGGTTAAAGCAATGCTGCAAAGCGAAGAGTACAGCCGTTTGACCAGGTTGGCATGGCACGAGTTGAAGACTACCATGCGTGAGGCCGGGCAACCATTGCAGTTACTGTTGGCTGGAACTCTGGCCGCCGCCGCTTTGCAGTTAGAGTACAGTCAGCACCCTGAAGCGGCCCATTTACGCGGTGAGTTACTTAGCTTAACCGGTAAGCGAGGACGCGTGCAGGGGGATAAATTAGTGCCTGGTATGTTGCGAGTTCTACAGGCTCACCAAGCGTTGGTGGCAGCAGGGCGACAAGCAGGAGCATAACGCAGTAGTATGAGTGATCAAGCAGCAAGTTTGCGCCAGTGGGCTGCGCAGCGGCAAGACCAATCGCAAGACCAGCAGCAAGCGGTGAGTGAACAGGTGAGTCCATCGAATGAGTCACAATTCAACGGGCAGCAAGTGGTGGTGCTCGGCTTGCCTAGTTTGCATGAGCAACATGCCTTAGCGGCATTAGAGGTATTTCAACGCTGGGCTGCGGCTGGTAAAAAATGGGTGGGTGATGCAAGCCAATGGCGGGTGATACCAGTTGCATCAGATTATCCTGAGATGACTAGGTTGGTGGGTACTTACCAACGCTGGGCGCTCTGGGTCAATGATGATTTGGATAGTTTCGCACGGGCATATCGAGCCTTGAAAGCCATGCACCAGGCGGGTGCACCGAAGCAAATTCTTGCATTACACCAAGCAAGCTTGGCGCGGCGAGGTTTACTGGCTAACTTACAAGATGTCGCCAAACGCTACTTTAATATTGAATTATTAGTCTTGTCGTCTTAATTTGGTGCAATAAAACAGGACCCTAACGCATGTATACGGCTGCAGGAAAAATCAACAAACAGAGCTTGATAGAGCAATACTATCCGCTGGTGCGCAAACAAGCCTTTAGCTTGAAGGTGCGGTTGCCGGCGAGTATCGATGTGGACGATCTTATCCAAGCTGGCGTTGAAGGCCTGTTAAGTTGTGTCGAGCGTTTTGATGCTGAGGCAGGTGTGGCGTTTTCAACCTATGCCCATCAACGTATTCGTGGCGCCATGATTGATGAGCTGCGGAGTCGCGATTGGTTGCCGCGCAGTGTGCGCCGCAGCGGACGCGAACTTGAACAGACGATACGCAAGCTAGAACAGCAGTTGGGTCGCAGCCCCGAAGAGCGCGAAATTGCAGCAGCCTTAGATATGTCTTTGAGCGATTATCAACAGCTGTTATTGGATACCAATAACGGGCTTATCATGTCTTACGACGATATGTTGGAGGATAGCTCTCACACCGAGTCTGCGGAAAATCCAGCCAGCCAGCCCGAGAATCTCTTTGGTGATGCCGAACTCAAAGGACTCTTGCTGCAGGCTATAGAAGCCTTACCCGAGCGTGAGCAGTTGGTGATGACGCTTTACTACCAAGAAGAACTAAATCTTAAAGAAATTGGTGCGGTGCTTGATGTCACCGAATCTCGAGTGAGTCAATTGCATAGCCAAGCGATTAAACGTATTCGCGCGCGAATTGGGCAATATAACTAGTTTCTGCTATACCTCTTGAAGTTGTTATCGCAATAAGAACTATAATAAAACAAGGACAACCCTATGAATGCTATCAAACTAGAATTGCGCTGGGCCGTTATCTTTACTCTAGCGATGTGGGTGTGGATGCTGATCGAGCGATTGTTCGGATTGCATAGCACACGTATAGAAGAACATGCGATTTATACTAATGTGTTCGCGATTGTAGCAATAACCATCTATGTGCTGGCGCTACGGGATAAGCGAGATCGTGTTTTTGGAGGCTTGATTAGTTGGGGGCAAGCATTTAAATGCGGCCTATTAATCAGTGTTTTTGTCGCCTTATTAACGCCACTATCGCAATGGGTTATCCATACCCTGATTAGTCCGCATTTCTTCACTAATATGGCAGACTATGCGGTGCAGAACGGACTCATGGAGGCCACGGCTGCGGCCCAATATTTCTCATTGCAAAGCTACATGTTGCAAGCCGTGCTTGGGGCCTTTGTGATGGGGGTTCTCACCTCGTTGGTGGTGGCATTTTTTGTTCGTAGAACGCCGCAATCCCCAGCTACTAAGTAAGCTTGGTTGAGGGTAAAGAACACGCAAAGAAAGCTTTATTGTCAGGATGCATGTGCTACTTTCATTGTAAAGAAAGCTAGTAAGCTATGTTTGGTTTTGAATCAGCATTAAAAGGAACCTTGTATGAAAAAGCTTATGTTAGTGGTAGCCATGTCGTCCCTAGTGGCTACCGGTTGTGCCAATATGACCAACGCGCAAAAAGGCGCAGCAATCGGCGCTGTAGCAGGTGCCGTATTAGGTAAAGGCACGGGCGACCATGATAAAAGTCGGTATGCATGGGGTGCTGTCGTAGGCGCTATCGCCGGTGGCGCGATAGGTAACTATATGGACCAGCAAGAAGAGGAGTTTCGCCAAGAGCTAGCAGGTAGCGGTGTTGAAGTTATCCGTGATGGTGACAATATTCGCCTACAATTACCTAGCGCCATAACCTTTGCTACCGATAGCACGGTGGTCAGCGAAGGTTTTTATCCGGTTCTTAATGATGTTGCTAAGGTGTTGAATAAATACAACAAAACCACCATGATTGTGGAAGGTCACACGGATAGCACCGGGGCTGCCGAATATAATCAAACCCTCAGTGTGAACCGTGCAAATGCTGTACGTAATCATTTAGTAGGCCAAGCAGTGGATAGTCGCCGAGTTACGACAGTTGGGTATGGTGAAACCATGCCAGTTGCAGATAACAATACTCAGTCTGGGCGGCAGTTAAACCGTCGCGTCGAGTTACGAATAGTGCCAAATCAAGCTTAGCGCTTAAGCGCATTGGCAACGCTAGTTATTAACCATCAAAAAACCCGCCTTATAAAGGCGGGTTTTTATTTATAAAACCAATTAATTATGCTTGCTGCCGTGACGAATCGACTAGCAGCGCAATCGCACCATCGCCAGTAACATTACAGGCAGTGCCGAAGCTATCTTGGGCCATATAAAGGGCAATCATAAGTGCAATGGCGGTCTCGCCAAAACCCAGCATAGATCCCAGCAAACCAACCGCCGACATCACGGCACCTCCTGGTACTCCTGGCGCAGCCAACATCACCACGCCTAGCATCAAAATGAATGGCAGTATGGTAAGAAATGACGGAATAGCGAGTGCGCTATGTAAATACATTACCGCAAGAGTACAGCTAACAATGGTGATTGTTGAACCTGCCAAATGCACCGTCGCGCACAAAGGCACGGCGAAGTTGGCCACGTCATCATTAACCTTATTGTTTTTCACGCTCTGCAAGGTGACCGGAATAGTCGCAGCGCTAGACATGGTACCAAGCGCAGTAAAGTAGGCTGGCAACATGTTTTTGATAAGCGCAAAAGGATTACGCCCTGATTTCAGCGCGGCAAGGGTATAAATCGCGGTGATATAAACCCAGTGCAGTGCAACTGCTAGCAGCAAGATGATACCAAAGGTTTTGAGAGTGGCGAAAACAGTGCCGGCAGCGGCCATTTCTGCGAATACGCCAGCAATATAGATCGGCAATAAAGGAATGATCACCTTGCCTAATAGTAACTCGATGATGTCACGACCCTGGTCACTTATTTGCTTTAAGTTTTCAGCCTTGGTGCTTGCAATCCCTAACCCAAATATAAAAGCCAGGACCAATGCTGTCATAACCCCAAATACGGGGGGCATATCTAAGGTAAGAAATGGTTCCAGCGCGTTAGCGTCTGTTTGTTTAGCACTCTTAGCGGCAGTCGTTAAGAAAGGCACCACAATACTGGCCACAAAATAGGCGACAATACCGGCGATGATTGTGGATAAATAGGCGATACCAAGGGTGCGTCCGAGTAGTTTTCCAGAATTTTTTGGTAATCCAGCGATACCGCTTGTGATAAAAAACAGGATGAGCAGCGGAATGGTAAAAAATAACAGCTGACCAAAAATTGCTTTGAAGGTTAGTAGCAGCTGTGTCATCCAATCGGGGGTGTAGAGGCCAATAAGTGTACCTGCAACAATCCCTAGGATGAGTTTGATTATAAGACCCATGATGTTCTCTCGTTATTATAAAAATGTGTCGTGATGACTTATTTATGCCGTTGCATTATCGCAAATAAAGTCACTAAGGGGGAAAAGTTTTAGTTCAGCAGCTAGGGCCTTGCGATTGATGTCGCGTCATGAACTGGCGCATAGAGATTAAAGAATGTCGCCGGCTATCCGATAACTTCTGTATAGCATCATTGAGTTCCTACTTTTACCTATGGAATATGGCAAGGACAGGTATGTCGATAATTAATACCAATATTCTTTCGCAGAAAGGTCAAGTCCATTTATGGCAAGCGAAATCAACGGTGGCAGTCGCTCTTGAACGACTGTCGTCGGGGCTAAGAATTAACCATACCAAAGATGATGCTGCCGGTGCTGCGATAGCTAATCGCTTTAGTAGTCAAACGCGCGGTTTACAGCAAGCGTCTCGTAATGCTCAAGATGCCATTTCGTTGAGTCAAACAGCCCATGGTGTGCTTGATAGTATCAATGAGCGCCTGCAACGAGTTCGTGAGCTCAGTGTGCAAGGTTTAAGTGATAACTTAAATAAACAAGACAAAGATACGGTTCAGGCAGAAATTAATCAGCATTTAAAAGAAATCGACCGCCTCGCCGAAAAGACCAACTTCAACGGATTAAAGCTCCTTAACGGCGGTGCAAACAGAATCAGCATGCAAGTGGGGGCTAACGACCAACAAACGCTGCAGCTTGATCTGACCGGCCCAGGGTTCTCTACTGATGCGCTAGGCTTGGCCGGATTTAACATCGCTGGTCCACCAACAACCATTACTGAGCGCAATCAGTTAACCGGTGTAGCTCAGCACATTGGCTTGTATGATGCAGCTACAACGCTGAGCGCAGATGGGGTGAATCTGCCGCTGTTCTACAATCCAAGTGTGGGCTATTACGCTAGTGACGGTGCTGAGGGGGTTGTCCGGTTAAATGTTGCGGCGACCCATACTACCGCCACGGATACTAGCTCGGTGACCATCACGCCAGCTTATGACTTATTTAACCCTTCGCTGAATGCAGGAAGTAACGATTTGCCAGCGCTTAACCCTAATGAGCGTCTGCTAGAAGCGGATGGCACCTTTTACATTGAGTCTCGCAACGCCGATGATAGTTTGAGTTACCGTGAGGCCAATACCTTGCTGCAATACGAAGAAGACTGGGCGACGGGGTATGACATCGATGGTAATCCCTACACCTATAAAGTGTATCCGGCACAAAGCAGTTATGCTCCATCGAATCCGGAAATGGGGAGCTACACGGCGGTTGAAAATGACTTTACTATTGCTGGTATCGATTACAACCTAGCTGCAGCCGCAAACGTTAGTTTTGTGAGCGATAGTGGTAACTCGTTACCCTCTGCGGCATTAGTGCAAGCAGATAGCACCAGCGAGTTCTATATTCAAAGTGGTAGCGGGAGTGACATGCGTTATCAACGCGTAGCCGCTATTGAACAAACCGATCGTTTGCGCCTGGATGCAGTAGCAAGCGCCACCACCCTGACTGGGTCGGAGACCTTTGTTGCAGTGAGTGATAGCTTTAATTTTGCTGGTAATGACTACGCCTTAACCGCGGTTGATGAAGTGATCATCAATTATCCTGGGGCTGTTCTTGTAGAAGACACAGCTAGCGGCGATTTGTATCTGCAAGCAGCAGATAATAGCTATTACGCGTTGAGTAATATAAGTGAAGAGTACGACTTAGCGTTGACGGCGGCTAGCCAAAGCTTTACTGGTGTTGATTTGGCCAGCGCAGCGAGCGTTTCAAGCTGGGCGACACCCGCTACGGATTTTACTGCATTTGCGAACGTAGAATTTAGTGGTGCAGACTTTTCCGGATTATCAAACCTCACTCTCGTGCAACGAAATGATGGGTTGGGGCAATGGGTGATTCGTGGCGAGCAAGCCGATGGTAGCAGGCCTACTTTAACGCGAATGTTGACCTCGAGTTTGATGGGCAACAGCAACTGAGCGCAGTGCGAGCGGATGCAACCCAAACTACTCCTCTGGTTTTAGGTACAACAGCTCAGCAGCAGGACCGTGTATCTGGTTATTCTGAAATCCTTATCGATACCCGCAATGTAAGCGTGAATTATACCGATCTTGAAGGACAAACCTATACGGATGTGTTGCGGCAAAGTGACGATGGTAATTACTTTTTTCAACTACCGAGTTCAAGTACTGACTTTAGCGGCTATAAAACAGCGACTTTGGTCGACTTAGATAGTACCGGAGAGGTTGTAATACGGACTAAAAATGGTGGCAGTGAGGTGGTTTTTTACTATCCAAGTAATGTCTCAGCGGGTGTTAATTATAGTGTTACAGCCATCACCGATGCCGATGGCTTTGTCGATGATGGGGTGGCGCATACTCAATTGAATATTCGCGAAATGGGTGAAGACTTCCGTTTGCGTCAGCCACCCAACCCATTAGCAGCTTTGGATAGAGCTATTGGTATGGTTGATGCCAAACGCAGTTACTTGGGGGCGATGGAAAACCGGTTGAGTGCAGCTATTGATCATAATGCAGGGATGGTAACCAATCTAAGTGCTGCCAAAAGTAGGATTATGGATGCAAATTATGCGTTGGAAACTTCTCGATTAGCCAAAGCACAGATAATCAACCAAGCCGCACAAAGCGTATTAGCCCAAGCCAACGCTGTTCCTGAAACGGTTTTGGCCTTGTTGAATAGCTAAGTACTGGCGGTAGATGGTCGTTTTATTTCCCGATACAGAAACTACTAAAAATTTTGCCTAGTAGGTCATCAGAGGTGAATTCGCCAGTGATTTCATTCAGATGCTGCTGGGTTAGACGTAACTCTTCAGCGAGCAACTCGCCCGCTAAATTTAGTTCTAACTGTTCTTGCCCTATCAGCAGGTGGTCACGGGCGCGTTCTAAGGCGTCTAAATGGCGTCTTCGAGCCATAAAACTACCTTCACTGGTAGCTTGATAGCCCACACAGTGTTTAAGGTGCTGACGCAGCAATTCAACGCCATGCCCAGTTTTAGCCGAAAGATGGAGCACTGGAATACCACCAATATCCTCTAAAGCTACCGGTTCTTGGTTGAGGTCTACTTTGTTGCGAATTACTGTGTAAGGTAAGTCGTCAGGTAATTGAGCGAAAAACTCCGGCCAAATGTCAGCAGGATGTACAGCGTTTGTTTCGGTAGCATCAACCATAAACAGGACGCGGTCAGCGCCGCGTATTTCGTCCCAGGCTCGGGCAATGCCAATTTGCTCAACTTCATCAGGGCTTTCGCGTAAGCCAGCGGTGTCGATGATATGAAGTGGCATGCCGTCAATTTGAATATGTTCGCGTAAAACGTCGCGGGTGGTGCCAGCGATGGCTGTCACTATGGCAGATTCACGCCCCGCCAAAGCATTCAAGAGCGACGATTTGCCGGCGTTGGGGCGACCTGCAATCACCACCTTCATGCCTTCGCGTAACAAAGAGCCTTGCTTGGCTTGCACCATCACTTGTTGGAGCCGGTCAATGATGGCTTCTAAATCGCCAGAAACTTTGCCGTCGCTTAAAAAATCAATTTCTTCTTCAGGAAAATCAATGGCAGCTTCGACGTACATACGCAAGTGAATAACTTGGTCAACGAGCTGATCAATTTCATGCGAGAAACCGCCCTGTAAGCTCTGTAAAGCCGCTTTGGCAGCTTGTTCTGAGGTGGTATCAATCAAATCAGCAATAGCTTCGGCTTGAGTTAAATCTAACTTATCGTTTAGGAACGCGCGCTCGCTGAATTCGCCGGGGCGAGCGGGGCGAACATCTGGAAAGTCTAGAATGGCCTTAATGATCATGTCGATCAGGATCGGACCGCCATGGCCTTGCAACTCCAGCACATCTTCGCCGGTAAAAGAATGAGGACCTTGAAAGAATAGGGCAATCCCCTCATCAAGGAGATTGCCGGATAAATCTTTAAATGGCAGGTATTCAGCTTTACGTGCTACCGGGCAGTGACCCAGGAGACGTTCAGCCACCACACGTGCAGCGGGTCCGCTCACGCGAACGATACCAACACCGCCACGCCCTGGGGGCGTGGCCTGAGCAACAATGGTGTCGTTAGCCAAATGAAAGCTCATGAATTATTTCTTCTTCTTACGTTCCATCATGCCTTTCTTCTCAAGGCCGCGGTAAATCCACTGCATCTGACCAATAG
Organism: Idiomarina loihiensis; assembly: GCF_024584785.1. GTDB lineage: Bacteria > Pseudomonadota > Gammaproteobacteria > Enterobacterales > Alteromonadaceae > Pseudidiomarina > Pseudidiomarina fusca. The sequence goes on along the minus strand of NZ_CP074112.1, from coordinate 2,401,171 downwards.
TGATCAAGTTGCTGCTTAACCAGTACAGAACTAAGCCTGATGGGAACCACAGGAAGAAGACAGTGAAAATCAATGGCATAAACTGCAGTAGTTTTTGCTGCATCGGATCCGTAGCAGGGGTTGGTTGTAACCGCTGCATAAAGAACATAGATGCACCCATCAAAATCGGTAGAATAAAGAACGGGTCTTTTGCAGAAAGATCTGAAATCCACAGGAACAACGGTGCATGGCGTAATTCAACGCTTTCCAACAGAACCCAATACAAGGCTAAGAAGATTGGGAGTTGCAGTAACATCGGCAAACAACCACCGAGAGGATTTACTTTCTCTTCTTTGTACATCTTCATCATGGCTTGCGACATTTTTTGACGGTCGTCGCCGTAGCGCTCACGTAATGCCTGCATTTTGGGCTGAATCATGCGCATTTTAGCCATAGACACGTATTGTGCTTTGGTTAGCGGATAGAGCACCAGCTTAATCACCACGGTGACGGCGATGATAGACAAGCCCCAGTTAATCAAGAAGCTTTGCAAGAACTGCAGTAACTTAAAGATGGGCTGAGCTAGCCACCATAAGAAGCCATAATCTACGGTGAGGTTAAGGTCTTCTGCAACCAACTCCATAGCGTCTTGGTCTTTAGGACCCATAAACAAAGTTGATTTGATTTCGGCAGTGGCACCTGGAGCAACCACCGTGGTTGGGTACATCATGCCCATGATGGCCTGGTCACCACCAATAACTCGAGAAAACAATGTTTTGGTGCCTTCAGCACGAGGAATCCAAGCAGACACAAAATAATGCTCTAACATCGCAATCCAACCTTTTTCGGTTGAGCGATTCAAGCGTTGGTCACGCATATCATCAAAGGCATATTTTTCGTAGCGATCTTCATCCCAAGAGTAAGCACCACCGCGATAGGTTGGCATCATCATATTGCCAGAACCTTCAGTGATCACCTGCTTGAGCTGAGCATAATACTGCATTTGCTTGTGCTCGGTGCCAGCGTTACGGATGCTGTAAATCACGTCAACGGCATACGAACCAGCGGTAAAGACGAAGGTTTTAGTTAAGCTTGAGCCATCTTCTAGGGTTAAATGAAGAGGAACCCGTAACTCATCGCCTTGCATTTCAAAAGAGGTCTGTTCCACGTGGAACGTCGGGCGGCCAGCGGCGGAGTCGGTGCCATCAGTACCCACTAAACCAGATTGAGCAATATAGAGGTTATTGGCTTCTGCGTGGAGCAACTCAAAACGTTCGGTAGAGTCTTGGGTACGAGCAAACTTCAAGAGTTGTGCGTTGACCACATCACCACCTAGGGTATCGATGCGAATATCAAGAACATCTGTTGTTACGGTCACCCACTGGCTGCGTTGTGCGTTTGCAGTAGCTGGCATATCTGCGTTAGTCGCATTAGGTACACTGCTGCTAGTTACGCCTGTGTCAGTACGGGCTTCTGGAATTCCAGAATCTAGTGATTGAGTTTGTTCAGTACCGGCAATTTTCTCAGTGCCGGGAGCGGTATCAATCAGCCAATTTTGGTAGAGAAAAAAACTCACAACCAAAAAAGCAATAAACAAGATAGAACGTGGCGAATTCATAATTAGTGCTTCGTCTCTGTTTTACTTTGATGTTCTTGGTCCGGTACAGGTTCAGTTCCTGGCACCGGGTCGAATCCACCGGGATGGCCCGGATGGCATTTTATAATGCGTTTACTGGCAAGCCAGAAGCCACGCATCATACCATGGTTTTGGATAGCTTCTATGGCGTACTGTGAACAGGTTGGGGTAAATCGACATCTGGGGCCGATTAACGGACTAATTATCAGCTGGTAGAGTCTGATAAAGCCGATAGGTATTGCTCGCAACGCTTGCTTAAAGTTCGCCATAAATAATCCAGACGTTGTTGTAGGTCTTCGCTTGAAAGGTCTACGACACCGTTTTTCGCTATAACGATAATATCGAATGCCGGTATTTTATGCTGTTTTAGCCGAAAATTCTCGCGAATCTTGCGTTTAATGCGATTTCGATCAACTGCACGCTTTGCTTTTTTCTTGGAGATAGTAACGCCAAGGCGTGGATGATCAGAATAATTGGGAACAGCGAGCACGGTAAGCTCAGCCGTAACGGCTTTCACCGGAGGGGAGTTAAATACAGTTTGGAAGTGCGCGGGAGTTAGTAGTCGTAACTCCCGCCCGTAATGATAGTTCTGCTTCAATTAAGCAGTCAGAACTTTACGGCCTTTGGCACGACGGCGAGCCAAAACTTGGCGGCCATTTTTCGTTGCCATACGAGCACGGAAACCGTGAGTGCGCTTGCGCTTCAATACGCTTGGTTGAAATGTTCTTTTCATGACGTTAATTCCGTATTCGAGTTACCTAAAAATTTAGAGCGCGAATTCTAACGGTTAAAAGGATCAAAGTCAACGTAAAAAGCTATCCACAAACCTGAGTTGAGAATGATTCTGATTGTGGATAAAGATGCGACAAGTGCCTAGTTATTTTACCGCAAACGCTAGCGATCTGCGGGGCTTTTCAGTACAATCAAATTCATTATTCGGTGACTGAACAACCAATAAATACAGAGGATCGAGATGATCCGTGGGCAGTCAAATCTAGACCATAACTATAAAAGCAAAATAATGGAGTCAGGTGTGAATAAATCGCTTTGGCAACAATGTGCGGAACGATTACAAAGCGAATTAACAGCGCAGCACTTCAATACCTGGATCCGTCCCCTTCAGGCAGAAATAGCAGATGACACCTTAACCTTGTATGCACCTAATATGTATGTGGTGGATTGGGTTAAAGATAAGTATCTAAACCTCATCAATGATTACCTAGGCGAGTTAGCAGCAGAGCAAGAGGGCAAGGCACCACACGTTGCTTTTACGGTAGGCAGTATTCAGCAAGCGGCGGCTCCGTCAGCAGCCCCGGTAGCACCCACCCCGCAAGCTGCTCCAGCTCGCAAGCCTGCGATGCGGCATACACCATGGACCACTGAAAGTACGCCAGCGCCTGCATTTGAGTGCAATATTGTGCCGGAGTATACCTTTGATAATTTCGTTGAAGGTAAATCAAACCAATTAGCTCTAGCTGCAGCACAACAAGTTGCCGAAAATCCCGGTGGTGTTTACAACCCGCTATTTATTTATGGCGGTACGGGTTTAGGTAAAACTCACTTATTGCATGCGGTGGGTAACGGCATCATGGCGCATAAGAAAGACGCTAAGGTGTTTTATATGCGGGCTGAGCGATTTGTGCAGGATATGGTTAATGCGATTCGAAACAGCACCATCGATGAATTTAAACGTTATTATCGCTCCGTTGATGCATTGATGATTGATGACATTCACTTCTTTGCCAACAAGAAAGGGTCTCAAGAGGAATTCTTTCATACTTTCAATGCGTTACTTGAAGGTAATCAGCAAATCATCATGACCAGCGATCTTTACCCGAAAGAAATTGAAGGGGTAGAAGACCGATTGCGCTCACGTTTTGGGTGGGGCCTAACGATAGCGATTGAGCCGCCGGAATTAGAAACGCGGGTGGCGATTCTTATCCGTAAAGCACAAGAACGAGGCATTACCTTACCTCATGAAGTTGCATTTTTTATCGCTAAACGTTTACGTTCAAACGTGCGGGAATTAGAAGGAGCACTCAACCGGTTAGCGGCTAACGTGAATTTAACGGGCCGTCAGATAACCATAGATTTTGTTCGTGAGGCCTTACGCGACTTGATTGCGGCGCAAGAAAAGTTGGTAACCATAGATAATATCCAGAAAACTGTGGCAGAGTATTATCACGTCAAAATTGCGGATTTGCTCTCGAAGCGACGTAGCCGTTCAGTAACGCGGCCACGGCAGATGGCCATGGCGCTGGCGAAAGAATTAACCAACCATAGTTTGCCAGAAATTGGCGATGCCTTTGGTGGGCGAGATCACACAACAGTTTTACACGCGTGTCGAAAAATTAAATCACTAAAAGACACGCAGAATGATATAAAAGAAGACTACAGAAACTTAATCCGTACGTTGTCGGCATAATTGGTACCGCAGCGTTTGGGATAAACACAACAGGGGAATGTGGGGATGAAATTTTCCATCAATCGCGATGCTTTTCTCAAGCCACTTCAGGTTGTAAGTGGCGCGGTAGAACGCCGTCATACAATTCCAATTTTGTCTAATGTGCTGATTCAAGTTCAGCCTGATGGCATTCGTTTGACCGGTACGGATCTTGAAGTAGAGCTGGTGTCGTCTTGTGCCATTGATGATGGTGAAGCGGGGCAAGTGACAGTGCCAGCCAAGAAGCTGGTCGATATTGTCCGAAGTCTACCAGAAGGTGCGCTCGTTCAGTTTAGCGCATCAGCTGATAAAGCGATGATTCGCTCGGGTCGTAGTAAGTTTACCTTAGCAACCTTGCCGGCTGAAGACTTCCCTAACATCGATGACTGGGATAGCGATATTCAGTTAGTGACGAGTCAGTCTACCTTGAAAGACTTGATGGAACGCACGAGCTTCTCGATGGCTAACCAAGATGTTCGGTATTATTTGAACGGTATGCTGTTTGAGACGGATGCAAATACGTTGCGTACTGTTGCAACAGACGGTCACCGCCTAGCGATGAGCAGTTGCTCCATTGGTCAACCTAATTTGGCAGCGCGCCAAGTTATAGTGCCGCGAAAGGGTGTCACAGAGTTATTGCGTCTACTAGATGACGTTGATACTGAAGTGAAAGTCTTGATTGGCAACAATCATATTCGTGTTGAAACGAACGGCATTGGTTTTACCAGTAAACTCGTTGATGGGCGTTTCCCAGATTATCGTCGCGTGCTACCAAGTGGCGGTGATAAAGTTGTGGTCGCCGACCGCGATACACTTAAGCAAGCCTGTTCACGAGCGTCGATCTTGTCTAATGAAAAGTATCGAGGTGTTCGGGTTAATTTGAGTGTCGGCGAGATGTGCTTAACTGCGAACAACCCTGAACAAGAAACGGCTGAGGAAGTGATCGAAGTCGATTACCAAGGTGCTAGTCTGGAGATCGGTTTCAATGTCAGTTATTTAATTGACGTATTGAACACCATCCAGGGTAACCAGGTTAAGTTAACGCTTTCAGGTCCTGATGCCAGTGGTTTGGTTGAAGACAACGATGATGATTCGTCGTTGTATGTAGTTATGCCTATGCGCCTCTAAGGCGCATAGCAAGCTTGTTATGTATTTAGATACGTTAGCTATATCGCAGTTTAGAAATTTTGAAAGCGCGAAGATAAAGCCAGGAAAGACCATTAATATCATTTCCGGTCAAAACGGTAGCGGTAAGACAAGCTTGTTAGAATCGATTTATTGCTTAGGTTTTGGGCGCTCCTTTCGACACGGTACCTACAAGCAGTTAATTCGAAATGAGCAAGACCAGTTCGTGGTGTTTGCTAAGGTGGTCGAACAGACAGGCACATTGCATCAAGTGGGTTTTCAGCGCACCATGCAAGGCGATGTTCAACTGAAAATCGACCAGCAGCGCGAAAAGAAATTTTCTGCACTAGCGCGAATGGTGCCTGTGCAGTTAATGACACCAGAGAGTGTTGAACTGATTTTAGGTGGGCCTAAGTTACGACGTCAGTTTATCGATTGGGGAGTGTTCCACGTGGAACATTCGTTTTACCCAGACTGGATAAACTTCAGCAAGGTCCTTAAGCAACGTAATAGTTTGCTTAAAATGAAGCGGTTTGAAAGGGAAAGAGAATACTGGGATAAGCAGTTTGCTCACTATGGCGAGCAGGTGCATAGTTTTCGCCATGCTTATTTAGAAGCGTTTATCCCAGTGTTGTCTGAAAGACTAAAAGAGTTTTTGCCCAGTTATGATTTCAATTTTTCTTTGAGGTCTGGTTGGGATAAAGAACTAAGTCTCGCTGACGCATTGGTAAAGCATCAAGAGCAAGATATTCGATATGGTCACTCAACAGTAGGGCCACATAAAGCCGAGATGCGTATGACGGCTAACGGCGAGGATGTAAAAAACATTCTATCGCGTGGCCAGTTGAAGCTGTTAGTAGCAGCCTTGAAGTTAGTACAAGGAGACTATCTTCATCAACGAACCGGTATTCAATGTATCTATTTAGTGGATGATATTACCGCTGAGTTAGATACTGAGAGCCAAGCAAAATTTTGCGGTGCACTGGTTGCATCCAACTCACAGGTTTTTGTATCTGCGATTGATGGACGTGATATTCACGACCTATTAAAAAGTCCTGATACTAAAATGTTCCACGTGGAACATGGAACCGTTAAGGAACAATAGAGAAGCTAGTTATGGCAGAAAACAATTACGATTCGTCCAGTATTAAAGTCCTAAAAGGACTAGATGCAGTTCGCAAACGCCCGGGCATGTACATTGGTGACACTGATGACGGCACCGGCTTACATCATATGGTATTTGAAGTCGTCGACAACTCCATTGATGAAGCCTTAGCGGGATACTGCAAAGATATTCTTGTGACGATTCACTCTGATGGTTCGGTCTCTGTAAGAGATGATGGTCGGGGTATTCCAGTCGATATTCACCCGGAAGAGGGTGTCTCTGCCGCACAAGTTATCATGACCGTCTTACACGCCGGTGGTAAATTCGATGATAACTCATATAAAGTGTCGGGTGGCTTGCATGGTGTTGGTGTATCTGTAGTAAACGCACTGTCAGATACGTTACGTTTGACCATCAAGCGCCAAGGCCATGTTTATGAGCAAACCTATAAACTAGGTGAGCCAGTAGAGCCTATGAAAGAAGTAGGTGATACTGATAAGACGGGTACTGAGATTCGCTTTTGGCCAAGCTCGACAATCTTTACGGATATCGAATTCCATTACGATATATTAGCTAAGCGCTTACGTGAGCTATCTTTCTTAAACTCGGGCGTATCTATTATTCTGCAAGATGAGCGGAATGAACGCCGTGACCATTTTAAATACGAAGGCGGTATTGCTGCATTTGTTGCTTATTTGAATAAAAGCAAAACTCCAATTCATCAGAACGTATTTAACTTCACCCAAGAGCGTGAAGACGGTATTACTGTAGAAGTATCGATGCAATGGAATGATTCCTTCCAGGAGAACATCTACTGCTATACCAACAACATTCCACAACGTGATGGTGGTACCCACTTAGCTGGTTTCCGTGCTGCATTAACGCGAACCTTAAATAGCTACATGGAAAAAGAAGGACTGCACAAGAAGTTCAAAACCAACGCTACCGGTGACGACGCTCGTGAAGGCTTAACAGCTGTGGTGTCCGTTAAGGTTCCAGATCCTAAGTTCTCGTCACAGACCAAAGACAAATTAGTTTCATCTGAGGTGAAAACGGCAGTTGAACAGGCGATGAATGAGCGCCTTGCAGATTATCTGTTGGAGCAGCCAAACGACGCCAAAATCATCGTAGGTAAAATCATTGATGCGGCACGAGCTCGTGAAGCAGCGCGTAAAGCACGTGAAATGACTCGCCGTAAAGGTGCATTAGATCTGGCAGGTTTACCAGGTAAGCTAGCAGACTGCCAAGAGAAAGACCCAGCACTTTCTGAACTTTATATTGTGGAGGGTGACTCTGCGGGTGGCTCAGCTAAGCAGGGCCGTAACCGTAAGAACCAAGCCATTCTTCCTTTGAAGGGTAAAATCCTAAACGTTGAAAAAGCACGTTTTGATAAGATGCTATCCTCACAAGAAGTAGCTACCTTAATTACCGCGCTTGGTTGTGGTATTGGACGTGACGAATACAATCCAGATAAGACCCGTTATCACCGTATCATCATCATGACGGATGCTGACGTTGACGGTTCTCACATTCGGACGTTATTGCTAACGTTCTTCTACCGTCAAATGCCCGAGCTTATCGAGCGTGGTTACATGTACATCGCCCAACCACCACTTTATAAAGTGAAAAAGGGTAAGCAAGAGACGTACATTAAAGATGATCCAGGTCTGATTCAGTATCTTACCAGTCTTGCACTTGATGGCGCCTCACTGCATGTCACTAAAGACGCACCTGGCATTAGTGGTGCACATCTAGAGACGCTGGTGAATGACTATCAGTTGGTACAAAACAGCATTAAGTTACGGTTATCTCGTCGGTTGCCAGAAACCTTCTTGCAGCGTTTACTTTATGCTCCACGATTAACGGAGCAATTGCTGAAAAATCAAGAAGATATGCAAAGCTGGGCGGCAACACTCGAAGCTGACTTAACAACACGAGAAATCAACTCTGCTACCTATAAAGTTAGCGTTAAGCAAGATGAAGAGCGGGGCGTTTTCTTGCCAGTTGTTATCGTACGCATGCACGGTATTGATACTGAATACCCATTAACTTACGAGTTCTTGATGTCACGCGATTACGACCAACTTGTTTCCATTGGTGAGAAGATCAATGGATTAGTAGAGCCGGGTGGTTTTGTTCGTCGCGGTGAAAAAGAAAAGCCAGTAGATAACTTTGTTGATGCGGTTGAGTGGTTAATTGCGGAGTCTAAGCGCGGTATCTACATCCAGCGTTACAAAGGTCTTGGTGAGATGAACCCGGAGCAATTGTGGGAAACTACCATGGACCCAGAAACGCGACGCATGTTGCGGGTAACTATCGAGGATGCTATTGCGGCCGATCAGTTATTTACCACACTCATGGGTGATGATGTTGAGCCACGTCGTGCATTTATTGAAACCAATGCACTGCAGGTAGCAAACTTAGACGTGTAGTCTTTAACTGAGTCAAATAGGCATGAAAAAAGGGAGCGTTATACAACGCTCCCTTTTTATTTTGGAAACAAAAGAATCAAGCCAGTTATCAAGTAACTTAATTCTTTATGCGCCTAGTTTAGTTTAAAACGGAGATATCCGCAATTTGAAGAAACAGTTCGCGTAGCTGATTCAACAAGGCTTGTCGATTAGCCCGAATGTTTGCATCTTCGGCGTTTACCATAACTTCTTCAAAGAAGTTATCTACCGGTTGCTGCAAAGCAGCGAGTTCATTCAATGCTAAGCTGTAGTCGTTGTTACTCAATGCCACTGTGGCAGCCTGTGCTGCCGCTTTCATCGCTTGCGCCAATTGCTGCTCAGCTGCTTCTGTTAGGAGCTGCTCATCAACCTGATCAGGGATATCACCTTCTACTTTAGCTAGAATGTTGCTGACGCGTTTATTCGCTGCGGCTAGCGCATCAGCTGCTGGAAGCGAGCGGAAGGCACTGACTGCATGAACACGCTGATCAAAGTCTAGCGGCAAGGTAGGGCGGCGAGCTAACACGGCCTGAATGACGTCCACCGCTATCCCTTGATCTTGATAGAAGGCGCGGAAGCGGCCCATCAAAAACTCAAGCACATCGTTCTTCACGTCGGTATTAGATAGTAAACCAGCAAAGCTATCAGCTGCGATATCGATCAGGGTGACCAAATCTAGCATTAGTTTCTTCTCAACCAAAATACGCAGCAGGCCGATAGCACTACGACGCAAGGCGAAGGGGTCACGGTCGCCTTTCGGGATCTGGCCAATACCAAAAATACCTACTAACGTATCTAGCTTATCGGCAAGCGCAACAGCGGCGCCTGCAGTTGAAGCAGGTAGCATATCGCCGGCAAAGCGGGGCAGATAATGCTCAAAAATCGCTTCTGGAACACCCTCAGCTTCGTTGTCGTGACGGGCATAATGCATTCCCATCACCCCTTGGGTTTCAGGGAATTCTAGCACCATCTGAGTGCCAAGGTCTGCCTTACACAGCAAGCCGGCACGTGCGGCTACAGCCGCGTCGGCTCCTAACAGCTTTGCGATCTGCTCAGCTACTGTTGCAATCCGCTCTGATTTATCTTTCACTGAACCAAGTTCTTTTTGGAACAGAATATTGGCAAGGCCGTAGACGCGGCTGTGCAGACTCACTTTTTTGTCAGTCTCAAAAAAGAACTGAGCATCGGCTAAGCGTGGACGCACCACCTTCTCGTTACCTAAAATAATCTGCTGCGGGTCTTTGCTTTCGATATTGGTGATAAAGATAAAGGCAGGCAATAAATGCCCCTCTTTATCGTGTAACGGGAAGTAGCGCTGATCGTCCTTCATGGTCACAATCAATGGCTCTTTCGGTACCGCTAGGAATTTTTCGTCGAACTGTGCAGAGAGCGCTACTGGCCACTCAACCAAAGCTGTCACTTCATCGATTAGGTCGTCATCTTGGATAACTTCGCCACCAAGCTCTGCAGCTAGCGTAGCAATAGCTTCTACGATACGTTGCCGACGTTTAGCAAAATCAGCAATAACCCAGGCTTGTTCAAGGGCTTGTTCGTAGTCACCAGCGTAGCTTAGGCTCGTACCTTGTGGGCAATGAAAACGATGGCCCAATAAGTGATTACTGCTTGCTACACCTAATACGTCACCAGCTATCAATTCATTCCCATAGAGCATGGTAACTGTATGTACCGGGCGAATAAATTGAGCGCTGCCGGCGCCCCAGCGCATCGGCTTAGGGATAGGAAGCTTCTTCAAGGCTTGGCGTACCAATTCTGGCAATACATCAGCCAGTGGTTGGCCTTTTACCGCTGCCTTATAGAGTAACCATTCACCTTTATCAGTCACTAAACGTTCAGCTTCTGCGACGCTTATACCATTGCCTCGCGCCCAGCCTTCGGCGGCCTTAGTAGGCTGGCCTTGTTCATCAAAGGCGACATTTATCGCAGGGCCACGCTTTTCGACTACTTTATCTGCTTGAGTGGCGGTTAATTCATGAACCTGTACAGCTAACCGACGAGCTGAAGCGAAGCCGGTGACTGTAGAAAAGCTAAAGTCATGTTCGCTAAGTAACCCAGCAAGAGCATCGGTAAAGGCGTCGCTTAAACCCTTAAGCGCCTTTGGTGGCAACTCTTCAGTACCAATTTCTACTAATAAAATATCCCGTTGCACAGCTTATGCTCCTGGTTGGTTTGCTAGTGGAAACCCAAGCGCTTCGCGCGCTGCATAATAGGCTTCAGCACAGCCTTTGGCCATTGTCCTTACCCGCAGAATATAACGCTGGCGTTCGGTTACCGAAATCGCGTGGCGGGCGTCGAGTAGGTTAAACGCATGCGAGGCACGCATCACTTGTTCATAGGCTGGTAAGGGCAAATTGTGTTCTAACAAGTGCTGGCATTCTTTTTCACAGGCCTCAAACCGTGCGAATAGCACGTTAACATCAGCATGCTCAAAGTTATAAGTTGACTGCTCAACTTCGTTTTGATGAAACACATCACGATAGAAAATTTTACCGCGTGGGCCATCGGTCCAAACCAAATCGTAGATGCTATCCACCCCTTGGATGTACATAGCTAAGCGCTCAAGCCCGTAGGTGATTTCACCAGCAACTGGCTTACACTCTAGTCCACCAACTTGCTGGAAGTAGGTAAATTGAGTCACTTCCATACCATTAAGCCAAACTTCCCAGCCAAGCCCCCACGCACCGAGTGTGGGTGATTCCCAGTTGTCTTCAACAAAGCGGATATCGTGCACTAGCGGATCAAAACCAAGCATCTGTAGCGAACCCAAGTACAGTTCTTGTAGATTACTTGGTGAGGGCTTCATCAACACTTGAAATTGATAATAGTGTTGCAAACGGTTAGGGTTTTCACCGTAACGTCCATCGGTAGGGCGCCGACAAGGTTGCACGTAGGCAAAGCTAGCCGGCTCGGGGCCGACCGAGCGTAAAAAGGTCATCGGATGAAAGGTACCCGCACCTACTTCCATATCTAACGGTTGAACCACCGCGCAGCCCTGTTGGGCCCAGTAATCTTGAAGGGCAAGAATAAGCCCTTGAAAGGTTTTTACATCGTAGCTAGCCATGCGATTCTCGTACTGTTTTTTGTGACGAATTAGCGTAAATTATACCCTGTGTTGTGCTTTGGTTACAGGACTGCATACAGGATACCATGCGAAATGACTGAAACAATTCAACGTTGTAGTTGGTGCGGTACTGCAGCTGATTACGTTGCCTACCATGATAATGTCTGGGGCCGCCCCGTTGGCGATAGCCAAGAGCTGTTTGAAAAGCTCTGTCTAGATGGTCAGCAAGCAGGCTTAAGTTGGCTTACGGTGCTGCGCAAGCAAGCTCATTACCGGCAAGCCTTCGCCAACTTTGACCCAGATGAAATTGTTAGCATGCCAGCAAGTTATCAACAGGAGCTCATGCACAATGCAGGAATTATCCGCAATCGTTTAAAGATAGAGGCTATCTTCAAAAATGCTCGAGCGTATATTCAATTACGTGATAGTGGCCAAGCATTCAATGAATTTTTGTGGCAATTTAGCGACGGACAGCCACGGATCTTCGCTAGAACCGGGGGAGATATTCCTACCCGCGATGAAATTTCTGATACTATGGCCAAGGCGCTTAAAAAAGCAGGTTTTAGCTTTGTTGGCACCACAATTTGTTACGCTTTTATGCAAGCCGTTGGTATGGTGAATGACCATCTCGTTGATTGTCATTGTTATCAGCCCACGTGTCAGCTAATGCGAGAATTTACCTTAACCAAATGAGTGAACCATGTTAGAAATCGTGCTCGCTGATTACAGCAACCCGAAACACCGCCAGGCGGTGTTAGATATGCTAGATGATTATGCGCAAGATCCTATGGGGGGTGGCGAGGCGCTACCAGAAGAAACGAAAGCAACCTTAATCGACGAGATGGCTAAGCGCGACCATGTGTTCTCGCTGTTGGCATTTCAGGATGATGAGCCAGTTGGATTAGCTAACTGTGTTGAAGGGTTTTCAACCTTTGCCGCCAAGCCGGTGATGAACATTCATGACATTGCTGTGATTAAAGCTTGTCGTGGTCAGGGCATTGCCAAACGCTTATTACAAGAAGTCGAAACGTTGGCGCAGTTTCGTGGTTGCTGCAAGCTCACCTTAGAAGTGCTGCAGGGTAATGAACCCGCTAAAATCGCCTATGAGAAGTTTGGCTTTAAGCCCTATCAGCTTGATGACGCCATGGGCAAAGCCGAGTTCTGGCAAAAGTATCTGTAGCCATCATGAGTGATGCAATAACGCCGACCGCGACGCTCGATGCTCTAGGTTTACGTTGTCCTGAGCCGGTGATGATGGTGCGGTTGCAAATCCGTAAACTCAACGTTGGCGATGTCCTCGAGATTATCGCCGACGATCCAGCAACTACCCGCGACATACCCAATTTTTGTCGCTTTATGGACCATGAGTTGGTGGCTGCCCAAACCGATACCTTACCGTACCGTTACCTGATTAAAAAAGCATAAAAAAAGCCGCTGCAAGATGGCCTTGCAGCGGCTTTTCGATCTTAACCTAGGTTAGTTAAGACGCTCGTATACAGTGGCAATGCCTTGGCCTAAACCAATACACATGGTTGCCACGCCAAGAGTCGCATCTTTACTTTCCATCAGGTTGATTAGGGTAGTAGAAATACGTGCCCCAGAGCAGCCTAATGGATGGCCTAGCGCAATAGCGCCGCCATTCAGGTTCACTTTTTCATCCATCACGTCTAACAAACCTAGACCTTTCAGTACGGGCAGTGATTGCGCTGCGAAAGCTTCATTCAGCTCCCACAAGTCAATATCCTGAACGCTTAAACCAGCTCGTTTCAGAGCTTTTTGCGTGGCTGGAACTGGACCATAACCCATAATCGAAGGATCGCAACCTGCAACCGCCATCGCACGAATGCGCACGCGCGGGGTCAGGCCGAGGGCTTTCGCTTTATCGGCTGACATGATTAAACAGGCAGCAGCACCATCAGATAGTGCTGATGACGTACCTGCTGTTACCGTGCCGTTAGCTGGGTCGAACACTGGACGTAACGCAGCAAGGCCTTCTACAGTGGTTTCTGGACGAATCACTTCGTCATCTTTAATCAAACGCAGAATGCCTTCGGCATCATGCCCTTCAATCGGCAGGATTTCGTTAGCGAAGCGGCCTTCAATCGTCGCAGCATGAGCGCGGGCATGAGAGCGAGCGCCAAAAGCGTCTTGTGCGGCGCGGTCGATTTCAAACTTACGCGCTAACAACTCTGCAGTCATTCCCATGCTACCAGAAGCCCGAGCCACAGATTTATTCATGCCTGGATGAAAATCAATGCCGTGGGTCATAGGAACGTGGCCCATATGTTCAACACCACCGGCGATAAAGATCTCACCATCACCATGCATAATAGCTCGTGCCGCGTCATGGATGGCCTGCATTGAAGAGCCACAGAGCCGGTTTACCGTAACCGCAGACACATGGTGCGGAATGCCGGCAATCAGGGCGGCATTTCGGGCGATGTTAAACCCTTGCTCTAAGGTTTGCTGTACGCAGCCCCAATAGATGTCTTCTAATTCATTAACATCCACTTGTGGGTTACGTTCTAACAAACCTTTCATCAGATGCGCAGACAAATCTTCTGCGCGTACGTTGCGAAACACTCCGCCTTTGGATCGACCCATTGGGGTGCGAATACAATCGACAATCACTACGTCTTTCATACAATTCCTCCGTTAGCTCTGCGCTAATGATTAACCGGCCAGATAAGATTTACCTGACTTGGCCATTTCGCGCAGGCCATCGGTTACTTGATACATTTCACCTAAGTGAGCATATTTATCAGCTAAGGCAATGAAGTTCTCTAAACCTACCGTTTCTAAATAACGGAACGGGCCGCCACGGAAAGGAGGGAAGCCTAGGCCATAGAGCAATGCCATGTCGCACTCTGCGGCCGAAGCTACAATGCCTTCTTCAAGGCAGCGTACGCATTCGTTCACCATAGGTACCATACAACGACCAATGATGTCGTCGGCGCTCAGTTGCTTGTCACCAATATTCAGCAGTTCGTAAACCTCAGGGGCTTGTTCTTTACTCGGGCGACCTTTTTTGTCGACGCCATAGTTATAGAAGCCTTTACCATTCTTCTGACCAAATCGCTCAGCCGCAGCTAGTTTTGCAATGGCGCTGCTGGCATCGCGTGGCATGCGGCTAGGGAAGCCATCCGCCATCACGAGCGTACAATGATCAGCGGTATCAATACCTACGACATCACTTAAGTAGGCAGGGCCCATCGGCCAGCCGAATTGGCGCTCCATAACTTTGTCGATACCAGCGAAATCAACGCCTTCATCGACCATGCCGGCAAAGCCTGCTAAGTATGGGAACAGTACTCGATTCACTAAGAAGCCAGGGCAATCATTGACCACGATGGCGGTTTTACCCATGCGCGCGGCATAGGCAACAACTGCAGCTACGGTTTCATCAGAGGTGTGCTCGCCACGAATCACTTCAACTAACGGCATTTTGTGCACTGGGTTAAAGAAGTGCATGCCGCAGAAGCGCGATGGGTCTTTCAGATTTTTAGCCAAACGGTCGATAGAAATGGTCGAGGTGTTCGATACTAAAATGGTATCGGCATCTACCACAGACTCCATTTGGGCAAGAACCTTACCTTTCACATCTGGGTTCTCAACCACGGCTTCAACGACGATGTCGACGCCCTTCACACTTTCATCAAGCAAGCTTGGGGTGATAGAGGAGAGCACCGCTGCCATTTTTTTATGGTCTAAACGGCCGCGCTCAACTAACTTGCCGAGGATTTTACTGGCTTCGCGCATACCTAAATCAAGCGCATCTTGGCGGATGTCTTTCATCACTACCGGAACGCCTTTATAGGCAGATTGATAGGCAATACCACCGCCCATAATTCCAGCACCTAATACCGCTGCTCGTTTGATTTCTTTAGTTGCCTGCTTCGCAGCTTTC
This sequence comes from Idiomarina loihiensis, assembly GCF_024584785.1. Classification (GTDB taxonomy): domain Bacteria; phylum Pseudomonadota; class Gammaproteobacteria; order Enterobacterales; family Alteromonadaceae; genus Pseudidiomarina; species Pseudidiomarina fusca. The sequence goes on along the minus strand of NZ_CP074112.1, from coordinate 2,385,447 downwards.
TTGGCTTTACCCTTGACCAATTGGTCGGCTAGGAAAATACCTACTTGTGCTTTACAAGCGTCGGTTTGAGTTAAGCTAACAAAGGCTCGGTTTTCAGCATTTAAGGCTTCTTCACGGGTATGACGAGCGCCTTCTTCAATCGCGCGAATCGCAGCATGAGGCGCTGGATAGTGTTTGCCGGCCTGGGCTGCGACCATACCTTTGGCGGTCACCAAAGTCATAGTTAATTCAACATCGTTAGCCTTGAGGGCTTCGAGTTTTGGCTGACGTTTTTGTTGCCAGTTCAATTCACCCGCTGCAGCAGCTTTCGCCATGGTTAGGGCAGCTTCACGTAATTTCTCTGGGGCAACAACTGAATCTACCAAGCCAATTTTCAAGGCATCTTCAGGACGATTGTTCTTACCGGTGGTGATCAGCTCGAGGGCATTGTCCGGACCAATAATCCGTGGCAAACGCATGGTGCCACCAAACCCTGGGATGAGGCCCAGTTTTACTTCAGGTAAACCGATAGTAGCTGTGGTATCTACCACACGATAATCACAGGCTAGGGCTGCCTCGCAGCCGCCGCCTAAGGCAAAGCCTGTTACTGCGGCAACGGTTGGTACCGGCAGGTCTTCAAGCTGATCAAACACACGAGAAGCTTTCGCTACCCACACTTTGGTTTGTTCTACATCAGCGAAGAGCGTTAAAAACTCAGTAATATCGGCGCCAACGATAAAAGTAGATTTACTGCTAGTTACAATCACGCCACGCAATCCATCAGTACTGGCTAGTTGCGTAAGTGCTTGACTGAATTCTTCCAAGGTCTTCTGGTCGAACTTGTTAACTGAGCCGGCTGCAGCAAATTGTAACTCTGCAATTCCGTCTTCAACAAACTCAACCCGAATATTGTCACCCTGATAAATCATAAAATTCTCCTTCAGCGGTTACTGATTCTCAGATAGCTTTGGGTTAAAGTGGTTCTTATAGTCGCTCTAGAGTTTGGCCCGAATAGGTTAAATTTTCAATCATTTTTTAAACGAGCGTTTGAAAGTATGTGGAAAGCTCAGATAACATCAAAGAACTCTATCAAAGCTGGTGTGCTGGCTGGCGCCTTGCTGATAGCTCCAATAGCCTTGGCGGCGCCGCCCAGTGCCAGTGTGGTTGACGAAAGTGTGCGTGAGCAGCAGCGCGAACTGTTCAAGCAAGCTGAAGTTGCAGTCAAGCGTCGGCGCATCAAAGAATATCAACAGTTGGTACAGCAACTAGAAGGGTATCCTTTGTTACCCTATCTCGAGCTTGATCGAATTGGGCAAATTGGCTATATCGCCAATGAGGACTACGTACTGAGTTTCTTTGACCGGTATCAACAGAGTCCGTTGGATTGGCAAGCACGACAGCCTTGGTTAGATTACTTGATGCGACAGGGTGACTATCAGCGCTTTGTTCGTGATTTTAAAGCGCCAGGCTCGCAAACTCATCAATGTTTCTTGATTGAAGCTCAGCTGGCACTATTGCCTACAGAGCAGCACACAGCTGACCAAGCGGATGTGAATCGGTTGCAGGTGCTACGTCAAGTCGATACCGTGTGGCGCAATGGCTCATCGTTACCCAAAGCTTGCGACACCATTTTAGCGGCTTGGGCCGAGGCCGGGTTACGCACCCCAGAATTAATCTGGGAGCGGGTGGTACTAGCTGCTGAGGGAGGACAACACACGTTGTTACCTTATCTCGGCCGATTGTTGCCTGAACCTATGCAGTACTTGGCTGAGCATTATCGGCGGGTACGGGTTAACCCATCATATGTCACGCGTTTCAGCGCACTGACTCAAGCCTATCCTGAACACGAAGCGCAAATCTTAAGTTATGGATTACGTCGCCTTATCTGGCGCGATCCCGATTTAGCCTTGGCTACTTTAGCCAAGCTACCATCTCACATTGTCTGGACCGCCGAGCAGCAGCTTAGCCTAAATCAGACGTTTGCCACCGCACTGAGTGTGAAAAACCATCCGCAAGCGGAAACTTGGCTAGCGCGACTAGCACCTAACGAGCATAATGACACCACGCGGCAATGGCAGTTGGCCGATTGGGTACGGCGAGGTGCTTGGCAGCAAATCATTGAATTTATGCCGCGCTTGCCCGATACCGAACGAGAGTCCGATCAGTGGCAATATTGGTTTGCGCGCTCGCTAGAAAGTTTAGGACAGCCCGGGGTCTCGGCACCATTGTGGCGTGAGTTGGCGCAATCACGCAGTTATTACGGGTTTCTCGCTGCCGCCAAACTAGATGTGCCACTTAACCTGCAGCGTCAGCCGTTGCAATTATCAGAACAGCAGCGCCAAGCACTATGGCAGCTTGATGGGGTGCAGCGGGCCTACGAATTACGAGCTTTAGATCGGCATCTAGATGCACGGCGCGAATGGTTTTATATGGTGAATATGGTGACCCCTGCGCAACAGTTGCAACTAGCAGCTTTGGCAAGTGAGTGGGGATGGCATGATCAAGCGATATATACGCTCGGCCAAGCGGGAGAATTTGATGCCGTGGCACAGCGTTTTCCCGAGGCCTATTTAGAGCAACATCAAAAGTTTGCTCACGCTGCGCAGATTGATGTGAACTGGGCGTTGGCGGTGTCACGGCGTGAAAGCGCGTTTCGTCATGATGCGCGTTCGCACGCAGGTGCTTATGGATTGATGCAACTATTACCCAGTACCGCTCGTTTAATGGAGGATAAGCCATTAAACCATCGCGATTTATTTCATGTTGAAACCAATATTCGATTAGGTACTCGCTATTTATCTCATTTACAACAACGGCTAGAAGGTAATTGGTTATTGGCAACGGCAGCCTATAATGCGGGCATCTATCGGGTTTATGATTGGATTCCGGCGCAACCGCTAGCTGCAGATCGCTGGATTGAGACGATTCCATATGCAGAAACACGAAACTACGTGAAGAATGTACTGGCTTACCAGCAGATTTATCGAGCTTTGCGTCAAGGTGAACAGCAACCAGAACTATTTCAGCAGGTCGTACCTATGCGCATTGGTAAGTTGCCGACAACCTCCGCTAACAGTGGCGATTAATCTGAACTACAAGGTGTGTTCAAATAAATCATGAGTGCAAACTATTTAATTCCGGCGCAGCCCATGACCCATGAGCTGGTCATTAAAAACAGTCGGTTTATTGCTCATGCACAGCTCGCTAGTAGTGCCGCTGAGGTGGCTGCGCATCTGGCTTGGTGTAAACAACAGTGGCCGCAAGCAAGTCATTACTGTACGGCGGCTTTATGGGGTGCGCCCAATAACAGTCAAGCTTATGCGATGAGTGATGACGGTGAACCCAGTGGTACCGCCGGTAAACCTATGTTTCAAGTATTGCAAACTAGTGGGGTAGGAGAAATTTCTGTGGTGGTGGTGAGATATTTCGGTGGGGTGAAACTCGGAACCGGAGGCTTGCAACGCGCATACAGCCAAGCTATCGCCGAGCTCATGAAAGTTTTACCAACAGCAGAAAAAATACTACGCAAATCAGCCCGTTTAAACTACGATTACCAGCATCAAAGTGTTGTACAGCATTTATTGCAGCGTTATCAGGCAGATATTATCGAACAAGAATTCACGGATACGGTACGATTAAGGCTAGCAGTGGTTGCCGCATCAGCAACAGAGCTTGCAACCCAATTAAAAAACTCAACTCAAGGTCAACTTGAGTTAATTATTCTAAAAGAGGCAGGCTAGTGCGCTTTCGCGGCATTCTCAGAATTTTAGGGCTACTTATTTGTTTGTTCAGCATTACCTTGGTGCCCCCAGGCGTAGTTGCGTTAATCTATCAAGATGGTGGTGGAGTAGCCTTTTTACTGGCTTTTGTGGTGAGCTTAGTGGTTGGCTTTTGCGTCTGGTATCCGAACCGTCACGAGCGTTCTGATCTTAAAGTTCGAGACGGGTTTCTGCTAACCGTCCTGTTTTGGACGGTGTTAGGGGCCGTGGGTATTTTGCCCTTGTGGTTCACCGCCGAAGTTCCATTGAGTATTACCGATGCTGCCTTCGAGTCTTTCTCTGGTTTAACGACCACGGGCGCTACCATTTTGACCGGCATTGAACACTTGCCCCACAGTATTTTGTTTTACCGTCAGCAGTTGCAGTGGTTAGGCGGGATGGGGATTATCGTTTTGGCGGTGGCAATTTTACCGATGCTTGGTATCGGGGGTATGCAGCTGTATCGAGCGGAAATTCCGGGGCCCCTTAAAGATGCCAAAATGACCCCTAGAATTGCCGATACTGCGAAACATCTTTGGTACATCTATGTGGCTTTAACCGCCGCTTGTGCTATTGCCTATAAGCTTGCGGGTATGGGCTGGTTTGATGCTATTGGCCATGCGTTTTCAACCATTGCGGTAGGTGGCTTCAGTACCTACGATGCCAGCATGGGCTACTTTGACAGTGCCACCATTAACACCATTTGTGTGGTGTTTTTGATCATTTCATCGATAAATTTTGCGGTGCATTATGCGGCCATAACAGGGCGTTCAATTACTGGGTATTTCCGTGACCCTGAAGCACGGGCGTTCGTGTTGATTCAGGTTGCGTTAATTATTCTGGTCTTTCTTACGGTGCTGGTACACGACCTGTTTTCGTCGACCGAAGAGGCCTTTAATCAAGCGATGTTCCAGGCAGTTTCAATTAGCACCACAGCCGGCTTTGCGACCACAGACTTTTCATCTTGGCCGTTGTTTTTACCTATTTTGCTTATCTTTGCCAGCTTTATCGGTGGCTGCGCCAGCTCAACAGCGGGTGGTTTAAAAGTGGTGCGGGTGATGTTGCTGTTTCGGCAAGGGGTGCGTGAACTCAACCGCTTAGTACATCCAGCTGGGGTCTATTCCGTTAAACTAGGTAAGCGCATTATGCCGCAACGAGTGGTTGAGGCAGTGTGGGGTTTCTTTGCCGCCTACGCCTTGGTTTTTGTGGTCATCATGCTCGGCTTGCTGGCAACGGGTTTAGATGATGTGACAGCCTTTTCGGCTACCGCAGCCTGTTTGAATAACTTAGGGCCAGGTTTAGGTGAGGTGGCAGCTAATTACGCTGACATCCCGGACGCGGCCAAGTGGCTATTGGTGATTGCCATGTTATTTGGGCGCTTAGAGGTTTTTACCATCTTAGTGTTACTCACCCCAACATTCTGGCGCAGCTAGCAATAGGGCCTGAACTAGGCCCTAAAAGAATAACGCACTAGGTTGGAATAAGCGTTCCACTTCGCGAATGTACTTTTTATCTACCAAGAACAAAATAACGTGGTCATCGGCTTGTAAGACAGTGTCGTCGTGAGCAATAAGCACTTCATTGCCGCGCACGACAGCACCTATGGTGGTGCCCGGAGGCAGCTTAATTTCGCTGATGGTTTTACCGATAACTTTAGAGGTGTTTTCGTCGCCATGAGCGATCGCCTCAATAGCCTCAGCTGCACCTTTACGCAGTGAATAGGCATTAACAATATCACCTTTACGAATCAGTGATAGTAGTGCCGAAATAGTCGCTCGTTGCGGAGATATCGCAATGTCTATGACGTTATCTTGCACCAGATCGACGTAGGCCTGGCGCTGAATTAACACCATGGTTTTTTTCGCGCCCATTTTCTTTGCAAGCATGGCGGACATGATATTAGCTTCGTCATCATTGGTAACCGCAATAAACACGTCCATATCTTCAATATGCTCTTCAATCAGTAGCCGTTGATCTGATGCATCACCTTCAAGAATGGTGGTGTTTTGCAGGCTTTCATTGAGCATGAGGGCACGATCTCGGTTGCGTTCAATGAGTTTTACATGGTGATTCTCTTCCAGACGGCGCGCCAATCCCGCACCTATGTTACCGCCTCCGGCAATCATGACGCGGCGATACTGATGCTCAAGCTTCTGCATTTCTTCCATAACCATGCGGACATACCTGGTATCGGCAATAAAGAAAACTTCGTCGCCGGCTTCAATGATGGTTGTTCCCATCGGCTTGATGGCTTGCCCTTGCCGGAAAATTGCCGCGACTCGGGTTTCGACATTAGGCATATGGTCTTTCAAAGTAGAAATAGCATGGCCAACTAACTTGCCACCGTAATAGGCTCGTACTGCGACGAGGCTGGCGCGCCCGCCAGCAAACTCCATCACCTGCAAAGCGCCAGGGTAATCCACCAGCAGCTTGATGTAGTCGGTCACTTCTTGTTCGGGTGAAATGAGGTGATCAACAGGGATGTCGTCTTTATGAAAAAGCTTATCTTTGTAATCGCTGTATTCTTCTGAGCGAATGCGCGCGATGCGTTTGGGAGTCTTGTAAAGGGTGTAGGCAATCTGACATGCCAGCATGTTGGTTTCATCGCTTGGCGTTACCGCAATCAGCATGTCAGCATCTTCGCAGCCGGCTTGGCGTAGCGTCCGAGGATGCGAAGCATAGCCCTCTATGGTGCGAATATCATGCAATTCTGATAAATAATTTAAACGCCCAATATCTGAGTCAACCACGGTAATATCATTGTCTTCGCCCACTAGGTTTTCTGCTAGTGTACCGCCTACTTGACCGCCACCGAGGATGATTATTTTCATGTGCGTTTTTCCAGTTTTGCATAATAGAAACCATCGCCATGTTGCTCACCCGGAAGCCACTGCCAATCAAGCTCGGTACCAGGCCCTATAGCTATTTGTTTGGCATCCGCATGGCGCGTCAAAAATGCTGCTATTTGTTGTTTGTTTTCTGCAGGTAACACTGAGCAGGTTGCATAAACTAGGGTACCGCCTGGCTTTAACATTGGCCAGAGGTTATCAAGAATCCTTGCCTGTAATTCAGCTAGGGCGCTAATGTCATTCGCGCGGCGTAGCCATTTGATATCAGGATGACGACGAATCACGCCCGTGGCAGAGCAGGGGGCATCAAGTAAAATCCGGTCAAACAGTTGACCATCCCACCAGTCGGCACTAGTAGCATCACCTTGTTTCACAACGGCTGTTAATTGTAAACGCGCCAAATTGTCATGCACCCGTTGCAAGCGTTGGGCATCGGCATCTAATGCCAAGACCGCGGCCGTAGGAGCTGTCTCTAATAGGTGAGCAGTTTTACCACCAGGAGCTGCACAGCAATCTAGAATGCGTTCATGGGGTTGAGGTTGTAACAGGCTAGCTGCATGCTGCGCAGCAACATCTTGTACCGAAACCCAGCCTTGTGCAAAGCCTGGTAGCTGCTGCACATCTACCGGCTGCTCTAGGCGAATTGCCGAAGCTAGTGGGCTATCAGAGGCTGCCGCTAAGCCAGCGTCAGCTAATAATGCCAGATACTGCTCGCGTGTGTGATGCTGTTGGTTGACACGAAGCCACATGGGCGCTTGCTGATTATTCGCCGCTAAAATAGCTTCTGCGTGTTGTGGGTAAGCATGTTGAATAAGTTCAGCCAGCCAGCGAGGATGGCCATGGGCTAACTCGGCGCGGGCGGCAATTTGTTCTAGTAACTCAGACTGTTGCCGTTGCAGGTTACGCAAGACACCGTTTACTAAGCCTTTTTGCCGATTACGACCTAAAGTAATGGCTGCATCAACGGTGGCGGATACCGCGGCATGCGAGGCTGCGCCCATGTAGACAAGTTGGTAAGCGCCCACTAACAATAGTGAGTTTAAGATTAGTAATTCACCTTTGAGAGGCTTGGTAAGCAGCTTACTTAGCATAAAGTTAAGCTGCGGTAGATGCCGCAAAACACCGTATGCGAGAGCTTGAGCCATGCCACGATCGCGCGCAGAAAGTTTACTCGCTGCCACCGGCAACGCAGTGCTTAACGAGCGTTGGTGCTCAAGCACTTGAAACACAGCTTGGGCTGCCGCGGCGCGGCTTGCTGCACCAGGACGAAGCTCAGTCATGGGATACCTTATGCGGAGCTGCTAATCGACTCCCTAGTTGAAACCAATCACTGCGACCGTTAAGGAAATCTGCTGCAGGCATAGGTTTTTTGCCGGATGGCTGCAACGTTTGGAGGCACAAGGCCTGTTGACTCGTGCTAATCACGATACCCTGTTTATCTGCGCTGATCACGGTGCCAGGTGCAATAGATTCTGATTGCTCAAAGGGTACCACGGTGGCATGGTAAACTTTTACCACTTCGTTGTTACTGGCAAGCAGCCAACAGATGGGCCACGGATTAAAGGCGCGCACCCAACGCTCTAGTACTGCGGCGGGTTGCTGCCAGTCCAACTGAGCTTCTTCTTTACTTAACTTGGTGGCGTAAGTGGCTAATTGCGCATCTTGAACCTGGGCTTGTGGCAGCAGGTCAGTGAGTTGGTGTAGGGTATCTAACAACGCCGGCGGCCCTAACTCGGCCAGCTTGGCATACAAGGACGCGGAAGTATCGCTTGGACGGATCGGTAACCGTCGTTCGAGTAATACCGGGCCGGTATCAAGACCCGCCTCCATCAACATGATAGCAACGCCAGTTTCGCTATCGCCAGCCCATAGGGCCCGCTGAATAGGTGCTGCACCACGCCAACGAGGCAACAAGGAACCGTGCACATTGATGCAGCCATAGCGTGGTAAATCAAGCACAGCTTGGGGCAAGATGATGCCATAGGCAACCACCACCATCACATCGGCCTGATAATCTGCTAAGGTTTGTTTTGCTGATTCTGATTTAAAAGATTGCGGCTGCTCAATCGTCAGTTGATGCGCTAGCGCTAACTCTTTGACGGCGCTGGCATGTAATTTCTTACCACGCCCAGCCGGGCGATCTGGCTGAGTGTAGACAGCCACCACCTCGATGGTGTCATCCTTAAGTAATGCCGCCAGATGTTGCGCTGCAAAATCTGGCGTACCAGCAAAAACTACGCGCAGCTTATTGGCCATATAAACGAGCTTCTTTCTCTAATTTTTTGCGAATGCGATCACGTTTTAACGGCGATAGATAATCGACAAACAATTTACCATCAAGATGGTCAATCTCGTGCTGAATGCAAATGGCTAGCAAGCCTTCAGCGGTAAGACTGAAAGATTCACCGTTTTTATCCAACGCTTGCACTGTTACTTTGCCGGCACGCTCAACATTGGCGTAGACTCCAGGAAAGGATAAACAGCCTTCTTGATTGGTAAAATGGCCTTCTTGTGCTGTAATCTCAGGGTTAATGAAGACGAGGGGTTCGTTCTGATCTGGGCTGCAGTCGGCCACAAACAAACGGCGGTGAATATTCACCTGAGTAGCAGCTAGGCCAACGCCTTCAGATTCGTACATGGTTTCAAACATGTTGTCGATGTCAGCACGCAGGGCATCATCTACCTGCGCAATAGGCTGTGCGACAGTGCGTAAACGCTCGTCGGGATATTTTAAAATTGTTAATTTAGTCATAACCTGTCATTCGCTTGTTTCATATTGGCTAATTTTAACGTAATTTGAGGTTAAACACACGGTTTTACAATGGAGCTCCCCATGACTAAGAAGCATTATTGTACGATTGCGGCTATCGGCTTTTTCAGCCTTAGTTGCCATTCTGCGTTAGCTTCTGCACCGCTGGTTGATTCACAACCGCTACCACAGCCCGCTGTGGGGGCTGAAAGTCGGGGGACGCTGGTGCAAATTAAGCAAGGCGCACCAACCGAATACGTGGTGAAAAAAGGCGATACCTTATGGGATATCTCAGCACTCTTTCTTGATGATCCATGGCTATGGCCCGAGTTATGGCGGATAAATACTGACATCGCCAATCCACATCTCATTTACCCAGGCGACAAATTGTATTTGGTATGGGTAGATGGGCGACCTCAGCTTACTCGCAAACCGCAGCGGACCCTCTTACCTGAGGGTACAGTACAAGCAAAACGACAGCCGATTCCAACCTTTGCGCGCGATATGTTAGAACCATTACTTACGGAACATCGCTTGGTAAGTGCTGAACACTTGGCTCAGCTACCGGTGATTGTCGGCGACAATCGCGGTGCCCCCCGAGTGAACGGCTTAGCGCCAGTCTTTATCGATGCTGCTGCTGGACAACTTGAGCAGCAAGAATATGCTATCTTCACCCCGGTCGCAGAGTTAGCCCAGGGGCAACTGTTACGCTTAGTAGCCAACGTCCAAATTACCCATGCGCAAGATGGCTACTGGCAAGGGGAGGTTAGTAAGTTACAACGCGAAATTCGCCGCGGCGATGTGCTCCTGCCGCTAACGCCTACCGAGCTACCCGAGCTGATAGTTCCTAGTAATGGAGCCGTCCCTATGGGGCATATTATCGGGTCTTTAAATGAGCGCCGTGAGCAAGGTAAGTTTGATTTGGTGGTGTTAGACCAAGGCCGAGCAGAAGGTGTTACTACCGGACAAATGTATCGTGCCGTACGCGCGGGTACTCGGGTGTTTGTCGATGGCGAATCTATCAGTTTAGTGAACCCTTATAAACCCAGCCACGCTATTTCATCGCTGTGGCGAACCACCGCTGAATTGCCGCTGCAACAAACCGCTGAGCTGATGGTCTTGCAAGTGCAGGAGCATAGCAGCTTTGCCATTGTGTTGAGGGCACCAGAATGGTTGCGGGTTGGGGCTACCTTTTTACCCATGCAGGTGGCTGCAATGCAGCGCTAAGCTGGGCTTAGCTCGCTTTTTTACAATTTCAATTGCAAGGATGCAAAGCAATGATGGCACAGGATCATCGCGGTATTTTATTACTCGCTTTTGGCAACGGTAAGCTCCGACGAGAATGTCGCAAAGCCAGCTCATTTACTAACGCCATCGAGCTGGCGCAGAGGTCACCGCACGCAGCTGACGTGGTCATTGAAGCGGCGCACGTGGCCAGGTTAGAGCGTTGGCTTGAATTACCGCAAACCCAGGTTGTGAGTTATTTTGACGCCTCCTATCCTGAAGCTCTACGCTATGTAAGTCAGCCCCCATTAGTGTTGTTTTGTCATGGAGATGTGGCGCTGTTGCAGTGCTGCGCTGTTGCTATTGTCGGTAGCCGCAATGCTAGCCCTACCGGGCAACATACAGCGGATTATTTTGCCCGTGGTTTAGCGAGTAGTCAGGTAGTGATTATTAGTGGGCTCGCCATGGGGATAGATGCCGCCGCCCATCGTGGTGCGTTGGCGACTGGCCGCACCATTGCGGTACTAGCGGGTGGGCCAGACGTTTACTACCCAGCCCGAAATCGGCAACTACAACAACAGATCGCGCAAGCGGGCTTACTCGTTTCAGAGTTCGCGCCCGGAGTACCAAGTAAGCGCGATCATTTTATCCGTCGCAACCGTATTATCGTCGCCTTAGCTCAGTTGGTGTTGGTGGTAGAAGCCAAACCACGGAGCGGTTCGCTGAATACAGCAAAACAAGCCCTTGAGCAAAATCGTAGCCTCTTTGCCGTGCCCGGAAGCATTTGGGACCAAGGAATGGGGGGCTGTCTGATGTTATTGCAACAAGGTGCAGGGTTAGCGATGTCGATTAATGATGTGCGGCAAGAATTGAATTTACCAAGTTTGCCCCCATCTACTTCAGCAGAGGACGAAATTAATTCGCAACCGAGCTTGGCAAACACGCAATTGTTGGCTAATGTGGGCAATGAGGTCACTTCAATAGATACCATAGTAGCGCGCAGCAAACTTCCAGTTGCGATTGTATCAGAGCAACTGGTATTGCTTGAATTAGAAGGGAGAGTGACTTCTGTTGCCGGCGGCTACATAAAAGTGGGGAGGCGCTAACCATGTTTGATATCCTCATGTATTTATTCGAAAACTACATTCATTCTGATATGGAAGTAGTCGTGAATCATGATGAGTTAACCGATGAGTTAACTCGGGCGGGATTTCATCGGCAAGAAATTCAGAAAGCTTTAGCATGGTTAGAGCGCTTAGCTGATCTGCAAGAAAGCGATCTGAAGGCGGGTCTGAATCGTAGTCAAAGCAAATCGACGCGGGCTTACACAGCAGAAGAAGTAGCTCGAATTGATTGCGCCAGCCGCGGCTTTATCATGTACCTAGAAAATCTTGGGGTGTTGGATTTTGCTACCCGAGAAATGGTCATCGATAGAGTGATGGAGCTCGATGCAAAAGAGTTCACTCTAGATGATTTAAAGTGGGTGGTGTTGATGGTGTTGTTCAACGTGCCCGGCCATGAAGATGCCTATAATCAAATGGAAGGTTTGTTGTTTGAAGAGCCAGATGGTTTATTGCATTAAATGAGTGACAACTTTCTAGAGCCCCAAGCACTCGGAGTTCCTTGCCCCAAGTGTCAGCGAGATTTACAACTCAAAAAAGGCCGCTACGGCCTTTTTGTTGGTTGTAGTGGTTATCCCGCTTGTGATTACATGACTGCCGCAGATTTCGATCCCGGTACCGATGCCCGCTGTCCTGAATGCCAGCAAGGTAAGATGGTACAAAAAACTAGCCGCTTCGGTCATTCCTTTTATGCTTGCGATCAATACCCCTCATGTCGTTATTCCGTGAAGTTACCGCCGGTGGCAGAAATTTGCCCGAGTTGTGGTTACGGGTTGTTATTACGCAAAAAAACCAGTGCGGGTGAGCGCCTAATTTGCGCAAAAGATACCTGCGACTACAAATCTCCAGTAAAATAATCCGCAGTTTTAGCGTTAGCGAGAAAGAACATGTTAGACAGTGAACAATGGCTAGCAGCCAAGCAAGCGTTTCAAGCTGGGCAGGTGTTGGCTTATCCTACTGAAGCCGTATTTGGGTTAGGTTGTGATCCTCGTAATGAAAGTGCAGTGCGCGCTGTACTTGCCTTAAAACAGCGCCCTGAAAGTAAAGGCTTGATTCTTTTGGCTGCCGATTACAGTCAGTTGGTGCCCTATGTTGATGATCTTGCGATTCCACAGGATAAGCGGTTTGCGGTGTTCTCAAACTGGCCAGGTGCCGTCACTCTATTATTGCCGGCAGCCGCTAATGTCCCAGAATGGCTGCGTGGCGACCATAATCAAATTGCGGTACGTGTAACCGCACATGAACCAGCGCGGCAGTTATGTAAGGCACTCGGCTCAGCAATCGTTTCGACCAGCGCCAATCGCTCCGGGCAGCCAGCCTTAACCACAGCTGCGCAAGTAACAGCAGAGTTTGGTGAGGGAGTGGCGTGGGTGATGCCTGCGGATGTGGGCGGAGCAAGTAAGCCGTCACGTATCATCGACCCTTTAACCCAGCAGGTAATACGAGATTAATCATGCCAGATTCGATGTTAGAGCAAGTAAAAGCCTATTTAACCAATCTTCAAGACCAGATCACCGAAGCATTGGAACAGGCAGATGGAAGCGGGCAATTCACCGAGGATGCTTGGCAACGCCCTGGTGGCGGTGGTGGGCGCTCGCGGGTGTTACGTGATGGTGCCGTATTAGAACAAGGCGGGGTGGGTTTTTCGCATGTGTATGGCGAACAAATGCCAGCATCTGCTACGGCGCATCGACCTGAATTAGCCGGTCGTAACTTTAATGCCTGTGGGGTGAGTTTAGTGATGCACCCGCGTAATCCCTACGTACCTACCAGCCATGCTAACGTGCGCTTTTTTATTGCCGAAAAAGCGGATGCAGAACCGGTATGGTGGTTTGGAGGCGGGTTTGACCTAACTCCGTTTTACGCCAACGATGAAGATATTAAGCATTGGCATCAAGTTGCATATGAGGCCTTGCAGCCCTTTGGTAATGATTTATACCCAGCCTATAAACAATGGTGTGATGAGTATTTTTATTTGAAGCACCGTGGCGAAACACGCGGCGTTGGTGGTTTGTTTTTTGATGATTTGAACGAGCGAGGATTTGATGAGAGCTTTGCCATCATGCGAGCCGTTGGCGATGCCTATTTAGCGGCCTATTTGCCGATTATCTCCCGCCGTAAAGACATGCCTTATGGCGAGCGCGAGCGGCAATTTCAGCTCTACCGTCGTGGCCGCTATGTTGAGTTCAATTTAGTCTGGGATAGAGGTACTTTGTTTGGCTTGCAAACCGGCGGCAGAACCGAATCTATCTTAATGTCGATGCCACCGTTAGTGCGTTGGGAGTATGGTTATCAACCAGAACCAGGCTCACCTGAAGCTCGGCTCTATGAGGATTACCTTAGGCCGCGCGATTGGCTCGCCGAACTTTAATCGGTATTTATCATGTGATGAGCCAGTGCCGTGTAACGACTTTTTAGCTGCATCTTCAGTAAATCATCTTGCACTTGCTCATCTAAAACTTGATACATACACATCAACCATTGATCGCGCATGGCTTCGTCTATGCGAAAAGGCAGGTGCCGTGCCCGTAGCCGAGGATGCCCATATTTTTCTTCGAAGAGTGCCGGGCCACCCAGCCAACCACTAAGAAACTCGAAAAATTTCTGCCGAATTTGGGTGAGGGGTTGTGGATGCATGGCCAACAGTTCAGCTGCGCGTGGGTCTGTTTCCATGATATCGTAAAAACGCTCAGCCATAGCTCGTACGGCGTGTTCACCGCCAAGCTGATGATAGAAACTACTATCTGGGGCTGCTTTCTTTTGCGAACGGAGAAAATTAAACATGGCGCTTTTTACCGTATTTGGAAATCCAATTGCACAAAGCCTATCGCCACAAATCCATCAATTATTTGCTGAACAAGCGCAAGTAAGCCTCAACTATTCGCGCAGTTTAACATCTCCGGCACAGTTCTCACGAGCTGTTGCGGCATTTTTTCGCAGTGGCGGCGCAGGAGCCAATGTAACGTCACCGTTCAAACAACAAGCCTATCAGTTGGTGACCCATGTTACAGCTCGAGCGGCCAGTGCTGGCTCGGTGAATACCATAGTTGCACTCGGACACGGCCAATTATTGGGAGATAACACGGATGGCTACGGATTGGTGCGTGACTTACAGCGCTTAGGGTTTGATCTGACCCAGTTAACTATCGTGCTGATCGGTGCGGGGGGAGCAAGCCGTGGCTGCTTACAGCCTTTGCTAGATGCTGGCGCGGCTAACTTAGTGTTAGCTAATCGAACACTTAGTAAGGCTCAGCAATGCGTGGAAGGCCTTGAGCATGCGCGCCTTAGTGTTGCTAGCTTAGCTGAACTGGAGAACCAGCTAGAACCCTTACAGCAACCCTATCTGTTAATCAATGCGACGAGTGCTGGTATTCATGGTGATCAACTGGCCTTAGCGCCCGCGATATTTGCCCAGGCAACGGCTTGTTATGATATGAGTTATAGCTCAAATCCTAGTCTGCTCACGCCTTTTCGCCGGCAAGCACAGAAAGCAGGAGCACCACGCACCTTTGATGGGCTAGGGATGTTGATTGAGCAGGCGGGCCTGGCGTTTCAGTTATGGCATCAGGGGATAGAACTTGATACTAGGCTGGTACATCAGCGCTTACAGCAACAATTGCAACAATGATAGGATTAGTCACGCAACACAATATTGGGGCTTAAATCGACATCACCTTCATGGTTTACGGTCGCAAACTCACTGCCGCGCCTAACCACAGCAAGCGGACCTGCCTCGGTGTTGCGAATAAAGGCGAGGTCATAGCCAAACTTCTGTAACTGGTAGACACCAAATTTCTGGTCCATCGAGAGGCGTTCCCACCACTCTGACTGATTCAATGCAATACGTCGGCGCTCAAAATCTTCAAGTTGCCGAAGTTCTTCTGTGCTGAGTTTCATTGATTCAGTTTCCATAACACCACGTGCGTAGCTAGTTACCCAAGTTTGGCGCAAGTATAACCTATGGATGATAGGTTGATCAGCTTTGGCCACTGTCATCTTAAAACAATAGTATAGATCAGATATCGCCGAACTATGACAGTGAGTATATACGAAAACTAAGCAAATGTTGATTCCTTTTAAATTTATAAGGAAATCAGCAAGGTTAAAAAATGATCTAAAAAGATCAAAAATTAGGCTGGTATTCCATTTTCTTTATGGTAGTCTTTCAGACCGGTTAGCAAAAAACCGCATAAGCTTAGCGCCCATTTGGCTGTAGCTTTAAATCAGTTTCCACAACTGAAAGAAAAATAAAAATAAAACGCAGTTATGGGGATTTCTAGTTCGTAACCCCTTGTTTTAAAAGCCCTTGATTCAAAAATACACACCAGAGGTTGATTACCTTTAGCTGGTGCGATAGGTCGTTGCACACAGACTTATGCACAGGTTGTCCACATTTGTATTCAAGTTGAGCTAAGGTATCATTCTGGCGTCTTAACGGCGCCTGTGGCATCCTAGCAACACGACTGGCATAACACCTATGCACCCTAAAGCAACGAAGCTCAAGTAGAGACACATCATGGCTGAAGTTCCAAAGAATCCATTCATATTAGTTGATGGCTCATCTTATTTATTTCGCGCATATTATGCGCCACCGCATATTACCACCGCAGCAGGGGAGCCAACTGGAGCCATTTATGGTGTCGTTAATATGCTTCGCAGTTTATTGAAGAAATATCAGCCATCGCATATGGCCGTTGTTTTTGACGCCAAAGGCCCCACATTCCGAAATGATATGTATGCTGAGTACAAGGCTAATCGGCCACCTATGCCTGATGACCTACGTCAGCAGATTCAGCCGTTACACGACATAGTACGGGCATTGGGATTACCCTTGTTATGCATTGATAGTGTAGAAGCTGATGACGTGATTGGTACCCTTGCTCGTCAAGCCGGCGAGGAGGGGCGTTTTACCTTGATCAGTACCGGTGACAAAGACATGGCGCAATTGGTGAATGACCATGTCATGTTGATTAATACCATGACGGATACCTTATTAGACCAAGCCGGTGTCGTTGCTAAATACGGGGTTGAACCTGAACAAATCATCGATTATTTGGCCTTGATGGGTGATAGCTCAGATAATATTCCGGGGCTACCTAAAGTAGGTGAAAAAACCGCCTTAGCCATGTTAACTGGCATGGGTTCGATCGATGCGATGCTGGCCGACCCTGATGCGCTAGCACAACTAAGTTTTCGTGGGGCAAAGACCATGCCCGACAAGCTGCGTGAGCATTGCGATATTCTTAAGCTCTCGCGCGAATTAGCTACCATTAAGCTTGATGTAGCCCTAGATTTTACTCCAGATCAACTAGCGATCAAGCCGGCCGATCAGGAGCAGTTGGTAAGCTTGTATCAAAGGTATGAATTTAAACGCTGGTTAGCTGAGGTCCTAGCTGAAGGTGCTAGCACGGACCAAGCGCTCGGATTGGCTGCAACTCCGGCTGCGGCCGCTGCTGCACCAACAGCAGGAGCGCCATTCCAACCGGACCAATATCAGCTCATCACTAGCATGCCCCAGTTGCAGCAGTGGTTGGAGAAATTACAGCAGGCCGACTATTTTGCGGTTGATACTGAAACGACCAGTCTGAATTATATGGAAGCCGAACTGGTGGGCATGTCTTTTGCGACTTCGGCAACGGAGGTTTGCTATATTCCGCTTGCTCATGATTACCCTGGGGCCCCAGATCAGCTTGATCGGGCCGAAGTCTTAGCTTTGTTTAAACCTTTGTTAGAAGACACAAAGCCCCAAAAGATTGGCCAAAACCTGAAATATGACAGCCATATTCTACGCCGCTACGGGATTAAATTAGCGGGTATCAAGAACGATACCATGCTCAATAGTTACGTCTTGAACAGTGTGGCATCGCGCCATGATATGGACAGCCTAAGCTTGCAGTTTCTTGGTCATAAGTCTATCTCGTTTGAAGAGATTGCTGGCAAAGGTGCCAAACAGCTCACTTTTAATCAAATTGCTTTAGAACAAGCCGCACCTTATGCCGCTGAAGATGCCGATGTCACCTTGCGCTTGCATCAACAGTTGTGGCCCCAAGTTGCTGATGTGACCGAGCTTAAGTCGGTGTTAGAAACCATCGAACTGCCACTCGTGCCAATCCTTGTGGCTATTGAGCAACAAGGCGTGCAAATCGATGCTCAGCAGTTAGCGCTACAAAGTCATGAGATAGCGAAAGAATTACAGCAGCTAGAAGCTCAAGCTTACGAGATTGCAGGCGAGACATTTAACTTAAGCTCGACCAAGCAACTCCAGACGATCTTGTTTGAGAAACTGCAAATTCCAGTGCAGAAAAAGACGCCCAAGGGTGCCCCCTCGACCGCTGAAGACGTGCTGCAAGAACTAGCCTTAGATTATCCGCTACCAGATATCATTCTACGCCACCGTGGCCTAAGTAAGCTGAAATCAACCTACACGGACAAGCTACCTAAGATGGTGAATCCCCGTACCGGACGTATTCATACTTCTTACCATCAGGCGGTAACTGCCACCGGTCGTTTGAGTTCAAGTGACCCTAATTTGCAGAATATTCCTATTCGAAATGAAGCCGGGCGGAGAGTTCGTAAAGCTTTTACCGCGCCTGCGGGTTACTCCATTATGGCTATCGACTACAGTCAAATTGAGCTGCGTATTATGGCTCATTTATCGCAAGACCCAGCTTTGGTTGAGGCGTTTTCTAAAGGTCGGGATATTCATAAAGCCACAGCCGCAGAAGTTTTCGGTGTCGCCTTAGATGCTGTCACTAGCGAACAGCGGCGTCGCGCCAAAGCAGTTAACTTTGGCTTGATCTACGGCATGTCGGCGTTTGGTTTAGCCCGTCAACTGGATATTCCGCGTCATGAAGCTCAGCTGTACATGGATAAGTATTTTGACCGTTTTCCTGGAGTGCTGCGGTACATGGAAGAAACCCGCGAACAAGCCAAACGAGATGGTTACGTGAAAACTATCTACGGACGTAGACTGCACTTGCCAGAAATCAAAGCTCAAAATGCGATGCGTAGAAAGGCCGCTGAGCGAGCCGCGATCAACGCCCCAATGCAGGGCTCTGCTGCGGATATTATTAAGCGTGCGATGATAGCGGTGGCTGATTTTATCGAGACAGAAGCGACGACTGACGATGTTCGAATGATCATGCAAGTACATGATGAATTGGTCTTTGAAGTAAAAACCGACAAGGTCGCAGACTATCAAGCTAAGCTGGTAGCAGTGATGGAGCAAGCCGCGGAACTACAAGTGCCATTGATTGCCGAAGCTGGGGTAGGCGACAACTGGGATGAAGCGCATTAATTTTTAAAGTATTTAAAAACAAATGGTTATGAACTTATTGGCAAATTATGCAAAAAAAATTCAGGTTTTTGGAACTTATCAAAATTTAGCCAGTCTGAATTAGTGAAAGGCGCATTAAACGAGTTTTTAAGTGTCGTTTGATTAACCTTTCAGAGATGTTCTCTCCCTGGATTGTAGTATGACTTTTGCCCGGCCTTGTGCCGGGCTTTTTCTTTTCTAAGCGAGGTTAAAGCGGCTTTTTACGCGACCGGCGATTGGCAATCCAAACACCGAATAAAATAGCAGCCATACCAAACCCATGGGCCATTAAGAACGGCTCACCATCAAGTACGCCTAAAATGAGGGCAACAATCGGAATCAGGTAGGTGACTGAACTAGTAAAGGTGGTGTCGGTTAATTTCACGACTGTGTTAAAGATAACCAGAGCTGCTGCCGTACCTACAATACCCAGCACTAATACCGCCGCCAAGGATAGCTGAACGCTCTCAAAATCGCTCACTTGGGCGATGAATGGCGTGGCAAACAGCAGATACAACAAGGCTGGTGGCGCTACTAGAAATAACGACACGCCAGTAATGGTTAGCGCACTAAGATCAGGAATATGGTGTTTGATGAGGTTTAAATTGAGGCCGTAACACACGGTGGCAGCAAGAATCAGTAATCCATACTGATTAAACGCAAACGCTCCGGCTTCTCCTGCAGTTACGAGTAGCGTCGTACCTACTAAACCTATAGCAATACCTAACCATTGTTGCGGCTTTGCTACTTGCTTGAAAATAAAGACCCCTATCACAAGGGTCGCAAGCGGAGTAAAGGTATTGAGGACGCCGGTAACGCCGCTGGGTAACTGAGTTTGAGCGAAGGCGAATAGAAAGGCTGGAATAAAACTACCAACCAAGCCAACACTTATGAGCTTGGGCCAATGATGACGCTGCACATTATGCACTCGCTTCACTATGAGCGGAAGCAGTACCAAGCCAGCTGAGGCAATTCGCAACGCAGCCAACTGATCTGGACTAAAAGTGAGCAACCCTTTTTTGATCAACAAAAACGAGCTGCCCCAAATCAGGGCCAAAAGTAACAGCAGCAACCAAGCCTTTAATGGCGGTACCTCAGGAGACTGTGTGCTATTCATGATCCGGTGATACTGACTCCGTGTCCAAGCTGTCATCAAGCTCTACAGCTTCGTCAACGACGGGCTGATTTAACCAGTCACTCAGTTTTGCCTCAACTGCTGGCAGGCCTAAGCGATTCAGCGATGAGAACATTTCAATGGTGATGTCACCACCAAACACCATAGCGGCCTCGCGTGCCTGTAATAAGGTTGACTTACGGGCTCCTGGTTTAAGCTTGTCCGCTTTGGTAAGCAGCACCAGCACCGGGATTTCGCTCTCGGTGGCCCAATGCAATAATTCTTGATCGACATCACGGTAGGGGTGACGGATATCCATCAATAATACGAGGCCTTTGAGCGAGCGACGCTTTTGTAAATACTCGCTTAGCGCTTGTTGCCATTTTTCTTTGATCGCAATCGGTACTTTTGCGTATCCATAACCAGGTAGGTCAATAAGACGCTTACCCGGAAGTACCTCAAATACGTTGATTAGTTGGGTGCGGCCAGGAGTCTTACTGGTGCGAGCCAGCGCCTTCTGCCGTGTGATAGTGTTTAATGCGCTAGATTTACCGGCATTAGAACGCCCAGCAAAAGCAATCTCGACCCCTGAGTCATCAGGTAATTGTCGAATATCGGCTGCGCTGGTGATAAATTTTGTTGGTTGAAAGTTTAATATGGTGCTCATAGACGTGCCAGACCTCAATAGAAAGCGTATACTAGCATGATTAGGCGTTTAATCCTTACAACTTTTGTGTAAAATAGCGTCTGTTACAACATCCAGAGCAGAGATATCGATCATGAAAAAAATTGCATTGTTCGTAGGCCTCTACGTTGGTTTGACCGGGTTTGCCATGGCGGCTACTGGTAATGCCGAAGCAGGTCAACAAAAAGCCGCCGTATGTGCCGCATGTCACGGACCTGATGGTAATGCTCCATCGGATATGTACCCGAAAATTGCGGGTCAGCATGAAGGGTACCTGTTTAAACAATTAAAAGATTATAAGCTAGCTGCTGAAACCGGCGGCTCGCAAGGCCGTGCTAACGCAATCATGCAGGGCCAAGTAATGATGTTAAGTGAGCAAGACATGGCTGACTTGGCGGCTTTCTATGCTGGTAAAGACATGAGCGGTGGCGAAGCACCTGAAGATGTCATTGCTGCCGGTAAAAAGCTATTTATCGCTGGTGATGAAACTCGTGGTATTGCAGCTTGTGCAGCTTGTCATGGTCCGCGTGGCGACGGCATGGGTTTAGCTAATTTCCCAGATATTTCTGGTCAGCATGCGGCTTATATGAAACAACAGTTAGAATTGTTCCGCAGCGGTGAACGTGCCAACGATATGAACAATATGATGCGTGACGTTGCCAGTAAACTGACCGATAAAGATATTGAAATTTTGTCTCAATACATCCAAGGCTTGTACTAAGCCTAGCGGGTAACGCACAAAATATGAGCAAAAAGGGCAGCTTGATAGCTGCCCTTTTTATTTTTTTGTTGCATCCAAATGACTGTTAAACCCGCGTAAAATAACGATTTGTCAATTATGGTTATATGAAATGCCTTTCTTATAACATAAAAGTCATTGATTAAATTTTGTGAATCAGTAGTCTGAATGCCATTGAAATCAAGCAAGCCCACGTGATTAGTGGCGTAGCGAGAATCAAGCGGGTTATTAATTAAGGCAAGAATGACCCAAAAAGGTTCAAGTAGAAAAGAATAATAATCCAGGGAATAACAACACGGCCAGGAGGCCGCCTTTTAACCAAGCACAATAAAAATAACAGAGCTCGGTTAATGCGCTTAACATAATAACAATAATAATAAAAAGCTCAGGGACGTTATAATTAAAAACAAGGAAGATAGTGACAACCGTTCTCGAAAATCGCACGTGCGCTGTGTGGAAAGATGAGAATAAATCAGGCGATGGCAACATCGCCTTTTTTATTGTCGCCAAGATAAGGTAAACTAGTAGCCAGTTTATTCACTTCCACAGTTGGAATGGCACTATATGACACGCCGTAAAAAAACCCGCAAAACAGGGCCATTAGCCCCTTCAAAACGCGTTATTCCCGAGTGGGAAAAGAGCAAACCCGATGCCTCAGGCGCGCACGCTGGCAAAGGTCGTAAACCTGGGAGTAGATTCAACGTTGCACCAGCCAGTAAAGCTCAGGCAACGGCTCAGGCTAATGTCCATGATCCACGGTTAGGTAGTAAAAAACCCATCACCCTTATGGCCGCAGATGCAGTGGCACCCGTAGTACCAAGTTTTGACCGTAAAGCAGCTATGGCGGAACTCGCAGCCATAGAAAATGATGAGCGGTTGCAGGATCTATTGGACCGTTTAGATGAAGGCGATGAACTATCTGTAGCTGAATCTCGTTATGTAGATGAACGTACCACGCGCTTTGAGCAACTAGCAGAGCTATTGGGCTTAGATCTAAACGACGATGAGGATGATGATGATTGATGCAAACATGCCCTGGTGGGGTTGGCTAATACTTGTTGCTGGGGTTCTGATCATTGCCGGCTTAGCTTTTTATGCTGGACGTTTGATTGCGCAAGTCAAGCTTCAGCGGCGTCAGTTGGATCAGCGTCGCGATGAAGCCCTAGCGGGACGTAATGAGCGCCTGCTAGAAAGCATTGTGACCATCGCCAAGGCCATGGAGCAGGGGCAATGTCCGCATTCTGAGGGGGCACTACGATTAGTGGTGCTGCTTGATTTGCGGGTCGAATCCAATACGGCAAAGTATGCTGAGCGTTATCCAGCGTTGCATGATATGTATGAACGGATTAAGCACATGCCTACTCATGACGCCCGCAAACAGTATCCAAAGCGAGAGATCCGTAAAATGGATCGCGAGCGTGAAGGCTATGAAGTGGAGCTAGAGCAGCAGATTTTGAATGATGTACGCCAGTTACTGAAGGACTTTGCTTAACTAGCAAAGTCCTGCAGTTTGCCAAACACGTTATTGCTTATAGACCTGCCCGTCTTTGATAACCAAATTGATCTCACTCATCAAGCTGATATCTTCAAGTGGATTACCTGGGACAGCAACCACATCGGCCTTATTGCCCGCTTTAAGGGTGCCAATGTCACTTACTCCGAGTAGGGTAGCAGCTTCAGCCGTAGCAGCGCGAATGGCCTCAAGAGGTGGCATGCCAGCCTCAACCATGTACTGAAACTCACGATAGTTCTCGCCGTGGTCATAAACCCCCGCATCGGTACCAAAAGCTATTTTGACACCGTATTTATAGGCTTCAGCAAAGGTGTTTTGAATCTTAGGGCCAATCTCGGCAGCTTTAGGTCGCACTAACTCGGGAAAATAACCGTCTATCTTGGCGCGGTCTGCTACCGAACGTCCGGCGGTGATGGTTGGCACATAATAGACGTTATTCTTCTTCATCGCACGCATCACTTCTTTATCCATGTAGGTGCCATGCTCAATAGAGTCTACCCCGGCCTCAATGGCGCGTAACATGCCTTCTTTACCATGGGCGTGGACGGTGACTTTCATGCCGTAGTCTTTGGCAGTTGTTACAATTTCGCGCAGTTCATCCATCATGAACTGTGGATTGTGGCCACTTTTTGCAACACTCAAGACACCACCGGTTACGGTTAGTTTGATCAGATCCGCACCATCTTGATAGCGAGCTCTGACCGCTTTCCGTGCGTCATAGGGGCCATCAACGACACCATCCGCTGGGGTTGGTTGTTCATATAAGCCTTCTTTGGCACCATTGGTGGGGTCTGCATGGCCGCCTGTGGTCGCAATGGATTTACCCGCTGAATAGATACGAGGACCTCGCACCTTACCAGCCTGAATAGCATCTCTTAAGGCGATACTGGCATTGTAGGAGTCACCTAGCTCGCGCACTGTGGTGAAACCTGCTAACAGCGTCTTCTCGGCATAGCTCACTGCATCTAGTGTGACATCCGCCGCGCTTTTGGTGAACTTATTCATGTAACTGCCAGGACCCAACTGCGAGGTAAGGTGAGTGTGCATATCAATAAATCCCGGCATAACAGTACTGTCTTTACGGTCGATGACGAGATCGCCAGCGGTAGCGGGTTTGTAGCCTTGTTCGATGCCAATGATACGGCCCTCATCAATAACAATAGTCATTTGTTGCTGTGGTTTATTTTGGGTGCCGTCTATTAAGGTCCCCGCATAGACCAGGGTGTCCGCGTAGGCGCTGCCTGATAGAGCTAAAAGGATTGAAGCTGATAGTAATGTACGCATGCTGTAGTCTCGCTGTTATTGTTGTTCTGCTGGAGCAATAGGTGCGCCAGTGCTGCCTGAGCGGCGGCTGACTTTCACCATAGCGCTGTCTTGGGGGTTAGGTCAAATGTTAGACAACAGTCCCACAAAAGCACTTGCTTAAGGTAACGCTAAAGAGCAACTTTTGTTATACTAGCCGTCGTTTAATTCTTACTGGCCACAACCCTATGTTTAAGCGTATTCGAGAAGATATTCGCAGTGTTTTCGCTCGCGACCCTGCGGCACGCAACAGTTTTGAAGTTCTGACGACCTATCCAGGCTTACACGCTATTTGGTGGCACCGTATGGCGCACAAATTGTGGGGATGGCGTTGCTATTGGTTAGCGCGTTTTATTTCTACCTTAGCGCGCTGGCTTACCGGCGTTGAAATCCACCCAGGTGC
This sequence comes from Idiomarina loihiensis, assembly GCF_024584785.1. Classification (GTDB taxonomy): domain Bacteria; phylum Pseudomonadota; class Gammaproteobacteria; order Enterobacterales; family Alteromonadaceae; genus Pseudidiomarina; species Pseudidiomarina fusca. Next base: position 2,360,696 of record NZ_CP074112.1, on the reverse strand, counting down.
ACGCATTGGGCGCCGTTTCTTTATTGATCACGGTATGGGTGTGGTGATTGGTGAAACCGCTGAGATTGGTGACGATGTGACCATTTATCATGGGGTTACCTTGGGCGGTACCAGTTGGAACCAAGGCAAACGCCATCCAACGCTAGCCGATGGGGTGGTGATTGGGGCAGGGGCCAAAGTCTTAGGGCCTATCACCATTGGTAAAAATGCGCGGATTGGCTCAAATGCGGTGGTCGTAAAAGATGTACCAGCTGAAAATACCGTCGTCGGCATTCCGGCGCGAGTAGCAGGCTCACCAGTCAATGCTGAAGTCACCAAGCGGCGCGAACAAATGGCTAAGCAATACGGCTTTGATGCCTACGCCATCTCAGCGGATAATCCGGACCCAGTAGCAACCGCCATTGGTCGCATGCTCGACCATGTGCATGTACTGGACCAGAAGGTTAGTGACTTATGCTGCGCAGTAAACAAGCTAGGTGGTAATGTCTGCGAAGAAATACCCCAAGTGCAACTGGACGATGAAGATTTTATTGATGCTGAAAAAGCAGCTGCAGAGCAGCGCAAGCGCGAACAGCACTAACATCTCTGGATCGGCACCTTTGGATCGGCGCCTTTGAATATGGGTCTTTAGACGAAAAAAAGCCGCTCATTGAGCGGCTTTTTAGAATGCGTTTCGCTAAATGCGTTGCTAAGGCAACGTCTTACATAGGTACTACGTTTTCAGCTTGTGGGCCTTTAGGACCTTGAGCGATAGTGAACTGAACAGTTTGACCTTCAGCTAAGGTTTTGAAACCGTCAGACTGAATAGCGCTGAAATGTACGAATACGTCTGCGCCTTGCTCTTGCTCGATGAAACCGAAACCTTTAGCTTCGTTAAAGAATTTTACTTTACCAGTTACTGTAGACATGCCGTGATTCCTCGTATTGCATGTGAAAATCTAGGGTAATGCTAATAAAAATACGTGTATTACTTGGGACTTACAAAACGAGGTACAGCAATAGACTTCGTAACAGGCCACAATTAGACAGCCGAATTTTTTCTAGCGACCGCCAGTATACGCTGATCACCTAAAGAGTCAATTAAAGATTTATTAACGCTTGTTGATTGCTTAACCGCCAACTTAGCCCCTAATCCAGTTTTTAGTAATATGGCGGAAAGTATCTGTGCCGGAACGGTGTAGCCATTCGTAAGCAGCCATCTCCGACGTGATGATGATGGCACCGGCTTGGCGTAAACGATGCAGAGCGGCTTGTTTGTCGCTATCGCGGCGAGAACTCACGGCATCTTCCACCACATACACTTGCTTGCCGGTACTAATGAGGTCGATGGCGGTTTGTAGAATACAGACATGGGTTTCCATCCCCATCAACACCACTTGATTGCGATCCATGTCGGCTAAAGCAGAGGTAAAATTAGGTTCTTGCATGGCACTAAAATGCATTTTCTCGATAACCTGGGCGTTTTCAATCACCCCAGCCAACTCGTCAACACTGATGCCTAACCCTTTAGGATATTGCTCAGTGACCAGAATCGGAACATTGAGCTCGTTAGCAATTTCACCTAACCAGCGCACTCTTGCCACTACTTTATCGCTTTGGTGAATCACCGGAGCGAGTTTCTGCTGTACATCAATGATAAGTACAACTGTATCTTCAGCACGAAGTAACATGTCATCTTCCTTTTCTAGAGGTAATACAAGTCAGCCAAAAGCTATTGCGTTTAATAGAGGTTAGTTATAGTTTGATAGAAACCATAGTAAGTTGTTAGTTTAATTTAAACAAGAACATCACAAGGATGCGGTCCAGATGCAACCGATTTCCGCTGATGCGGTGCTGCAAGAGTTTAGAAACAAGGTAACCGGCAATATCGTCTGGTTTATTGCGGGCACCACCCTGTTGTTGGCTGCAGTGCAAGGCTGGATGGGGCACTGGTGGCAAACTTTGATGATTCTAGTGGCCGGAGCTATTGCCGCGGCGGTGGCAGAATTGGCAGCAGAAATGACTTGGAGCCAATGGATTAATCAAGCAGATACTGCTTTACTTGAAGCCAAGAAACAGGGTCGTAATCAAGTGAGTCAAGTGCCGACAGGAATGCCAACCCATGACCGAATTTAGCTCCTTTATGCCTACCGCTGCAATCATGCCAACGAACGTCTGGCAGCGTTTTCGCTTAGTTGCGATGCGCACCATCTACTTTGGCGTAGGAGCAATATTGCTCATGCTAGCGGTCTTAGCAGCCATGGACAAGGCTTGGTGGCAAGCATTGGTATTACTTTTGGTGGGCGGTGCCTTTGTGGTGACCTGGTGGAGATATCAACAGCACTTGGCCCCACAGTGGATTAACTTCGTGTTTGTTTGTGCGCTAGGCGCATTGGTTAGTTTTAGCATGAAAAGTGCCGGCATGATGGCGGTGTACTGGATGTACCCGGTATTGGCGATGGTCTTTTTTATGTTCGATAAAACCATCTTCATTCTGGTCATTATGCTGGTGTACGCGCTTTTTGCCGCGGCAATGTATCAGTTTTTACCGTTCGACTACGCGTGGCGCATCGGTCTCTCCATGTTGGTTCTAATTGCGGTTGGCGCAACCTTTTTAGTGATGATGCTGAACATGCAGCGTAATCTGATTAAGGCGACCACCTCAGACCCTCTCACTGGTTTTTACAAACGCGAATATTTAGATGAATTACTGCAACACCACCTACAACAAGCTGAGCAGCGTCAGCACTCTTTGTGTTTGATGTTAATAGACTTAGATGCCTTTAAAGCGGTCAACGATAAATTCGGCTATATGTTTGGCGATGCGGTATTGCAAGATACGGCTCGCCGTATTCGCGCCTGCTGTCGTCCAGATGATATTTTTATTCGCGGCAATGGCGCAGAGTTTATTGTGATTTTTCCTAATGCCAGTTTACGGGAGGCCGCGCAGTACAGTGGCTGTGTACTGGATAATTTACGCCATGAACCTTTTGCTATCAAAAGCATGATGGCACGGGTAACGGCCAGCGCTGGGGTCACTCAATGGCGTCCCGGCGAAAGCTGGGAGCAACTGTTAGAAAAGGCCGACGATGCTATGGATACAGCGAAGAGCCAAGGTCGAGATCGGCTTAGAATTGCGCAATAAATTTGCACCGAGCGCACAGCATGGCTACAATTCGCTCCTTTAAAACAGGAGCAGCTAGCATGGCACCGGTATTAATCTTAATGGGGTCGAAATCAGATTGGCCCGTAATGAAGAACGCAGCAAAAATGTTGGAAGACTTAGGCGTTGCTTGGCAAGCGCAAGTGGTCTCTGCCCACCGTACTCCCGATTTACTGCAAACCACGATGCAGCAAGCTGAACAAGATGGGGTGCCCGTGGTGATTGCTGGCGCCGGCGGCGCTGCGCATCTGCCAGGAATGTTAGCCGCATTCACTGCTATTCCGGTCTTTGGTGTGCCAGTTCCGAGCAAACAACTTAAGGGTTTAGACAGCTTGCTATCTATTGTGCAAATGCCAAAAGGTGTAGCCGTAGGTACTCTTGCGATTGGTGACGCCGGTGCCGCAAACGCTGGTTTGTTGGCGGCTCAGGTTATCGGTTCGTTTGATCCCACCGTACGCGCTAAGGTTCAGGCTTTTAGAGCCCACCAGCGTGAGCAAGTATTACAAGGGTCTAAGCTGGAGTTAGATGCATGAAAATTCTGTTTATCGGTGACGGCCAGCTAGGTCAGATGCTTGGCGCAAGCGGGATTAGCCATGGCCATGAGTGTCTACTTTTTAGTACCCGTAGTAACACCGTTAAACCTTTGAGTGCACAACTAGACTTGAGCATGAGCTTAGCCGAAGCTATTGCTTGGGCGGACGTGGTTAGCTGGGAACACGAGGATATTCCGGCGGATATCATCGCTGCAGCGCATGATAAATTTTTGATGGACCCCGCGCGCATTAAGAGCCTTACCGATCGCCGCGCCGAGAAGAAATTATTTGATGATTGCCAAGTGCCAACCTCTCCGTGGCAAACTTACCACAACGCCGATGAGCTAACCAAGATCCTCCAGCAGGCGGAACAGCCGTTGGTTCTTAAAGCAGCTCGTGGCGGCTATGACGGTAAAGGGCAGTGGCGTTTTGGGGTGGCTGATGAGGTAGCAGAAGTAGCTGCTGCTGCCGGCCAAGCGCCCGGTATCGCTGAACAAATGATAGCGTTTGAGCGCGAAGTATCGCTGGTAGGAGCGCGCAGTAAGGATGGTAGTATTTGTTGCTATCCACTGATTACCAATGTTCATGAGCGCGGTATTTTAAGTTATAGCTTAGGTGCGATAGACCCTGTGTCAGATGCATTGCAGCAGCAAGCTGAGGCATGCTTTAAACGTCTTACAGATGCGTTAAATTATGTCGGTGTGCTTGCGATTGAATTTTTTGTGGTGGAAGAACAGCAACAAACTAAGTTGTTGGTAAACGAGATTGCCCCGCGCGTACACAATTCGGGTCATTGGACCATGACCGGCGCCAATAGTAGCCAATTTGACCTGCATATTCGGGCGCTAACTGGCATGCCATTGCCGTTATTAAGATTAACGCCCACGCTGATGTTAAACGTGATTGGTGCCGAACAAATTCCAGCTGGATTGTGGCACCATGCCGATACCGATTGTCATTGGTACAACAAAGAAGCTCGCCCGGGCCGTAAGGTTGGTCATGTCAATATTCGTACAGCCAATCGTGATACGGCCCAGCAATGGGTGAGCCAATGGGCGCATAAGTTGCAGGTCTTGGCTGATTAAGCCAAGACCTGCTGCAGCCATTTGCTAATGGCGGCTATCTGTTCTGGACACACCTGGTGTTGCATCTGAAACGTCTGATATTGCACTTGATAGTTATGCTCAGCCAGCCATTGCTGGGCATGTCTACCAAGAGCTTCAGCGACGACCGGATCTTGGCTGCCATGTTGCACTAAAATGGGCAGATCAGCATTAGCGCTGTGTGGTTGAATGCTTTGATGTGTCGCTAAGTAACTTGATAGCACCAGCAACCCGGCGAGGCGCTTGGGATAACTGAGAGCTGCTTCGTAAACTACCGCACCGCCTTGAGAGAAGCCTGCAAGAACAATGTGATCAGGTTTAATTCCGCGTTCTAGCTCACGTTCAATCAGTGCCTGTACCTGCGCTGCGGATTCACGCAATTGCTGTTCATCGACCTCACGCTCAATACTCATACTCAGAATATCGTACCAAGCGGGCATACGCATGCCGCCATTAATGGTTACTGGCAGGTGCGGAGCATGGGGGAAGATAAAGCGCGCATGCACCCCCGCAGGTAACTGCAGGTGAGGCACCAAGGGCACAAAATCATGACCGTCGGCACCAAGGCCATGTAACCAAATGATGGCATGAGTTGCGGGCTGCTGAGGTTCAATTTGCTCGCAAGCTAAATACGACATATGAGTTATTCTCCAGATTTGTTGTTGCTGCGGTTTTTACCTAAACCGCCGCTGATAGTTAATTGCATGGCGTCAGCTGCCGACATGTCCAAGGGGGTCACGGCGCTACGCGGTACCATGATCATGTACCCGCCCACGTTGTAGCTCATGGGGAGAAACACTGCAATGTGGTCATCATCTAAAGTCTCTGACAGGCGGTCGCCTTTAATTCCACTCTTTTTGGTGACGATGCCAATCAAACGAATATCGCCGCCCGGCAAATGCACCAGCACCACCGACTCGTCGGAGAAACTTTTGCCCGACATCAGATCAAAAACATCATTGATGGTGCCATAAATACTGCGAAGTAATGGCATCCGCTCCATAATATTTCCTGGCAACTGCCAGAGCTTATTCAGTGCTGTCCATTGCGAGCTAAAGCCGACCGCTGCGGCCAACACCAAAAAGCTGACAAAAGCCAGCCCGGGCAAATAATACTTATCCCCAAGCAAGGCTTTCCAGATCGGGCTTAACCAGGTTTCGATGGTCACCAATAACCAATGAGCTAAAGCGATTGTTACCACCAGCGGCAACAAAATAGCCAAGCCTTTGAGTAAATACTGTATGGCGGTTTTCATTGTGATAATCTCTAGCGACATGTTTCTATAGCTTAACGTCTTTTGAGGGCGATTATGAAGTTATTTGGCAGTTATACCTCACCCTATGTACGGCATTGCCGCATTGTGTTGGCATTACAGCAGCAACCGTACCAATTTATTATGACCGATCAACAAGCAAGTGGTCAGCATTCACCTACGTATCGGGTGCCCTTTTTACAACATAATGAGCAGACCTTTTACGACTCTGCCTCTATTGTTCGTTACCTACGTGAGCAGGCTGGACAAGCTTTTTGCCAAGATGCAGCGGACTATGACCTGTTTTGCATGGTGAACACCGCATTAGACACTACCATTAATCTCTTTTTGCTTGAACGAGATGGCTTAACAGCTGAGCATAGTGCCTACTTGCAGCGTCAGCAGCAGCGTATTGAGGCCATTTTAGCGTTGTTGAATCAACGCACGTGGAGCCTACCAGAACAGCCAGAGCAATTATCAGATGGGTTGTTACGGTTGGCTTGCTATTTGAGCTGGGCCCAATTTCGGCAGCAAATAGATATTTTGCATTATCCGAATTTACAACAATTTCTATTGGCACTAAATGGTCAGCCTTGGTTTGCTAACACACACCCAGCGCTGAGCTAATAATAACAATCGAAGGGAGTTATTGATCTATGAAATATATCGCCGCGGTGGCTAGCTTGGCACTCTTAAGTGCTTGCTCGCCGCAACCAGAAGAGACCTCAACGGAGGCTTCCATGCAGACATCCGTACCGTCGTCTATCACTTATCCAACTACGGTTCGAGGCAACGTCACTGATACCTATTTTGGTACGAGCGTAGCTGACCCATACCGTTGGTTAGAAGACGATCGTAGCGCAGAAACTGAAGCTTGGGTGAAAGCTCAAAACGAAGTAACGTTCGCTTACCTAAATGAAATCCCATTACGAGCGAAGATCAAAGACCGCTTAACTGAGCTGTGGAACTATGAAAAAGTAGGCTCACCTTTTAAAGAGGGTAACTACACCTATTTCTACAAAAACGATGGATTACAAAACCAATACGTGGTTTACCGTACCGATGCAGAAGGGAACACGGAAGTCTTTCTTGATCCCAATACCTTCAGTGAAGATGGCACCACCAGCTTGGCTAGCTTGAGCTTCTCAAAAGATGGTTCGATTGCTGCTTATGCGATCTCTGAGGGCGGCAGTGACTGGCGTAAAATCATTGTGATTGATGTCGAAACCAAAGAACAGCTTGAACCTGTGCTGGTCGACGTGAAGTTCAGCGGTATTTCTTGGTATGGCAACGAAGGCTTCTATTACTCGAGTTACGATAAGCCGGAAGGGTCTGAATTATCAGCGAAAACCGACCAGCATAAACTGTATTATCATAAACTAGGTACTGCACAAGCTGACGATGCCGTGATTTTTGGCGGTACTGAAGCTGAAAAACACCGTTATGTGGGTGGCTATGTCACGGAAGATGACAACTATTTGCTGATTAGTGCATCGGTATCTACATCTGGTAACAAGTTGTTTATTAAAGATTTAACCAAACCAGAGAGCGAGTTAGTGACGATCGTGGGTGACACGGATAGCGATACTGGTTTATTAGATAACGTAGGTAGCAAGCTGTATCTGGTTACTAATCGCAATGCGCCCAATCAAAAAATCGTGACGGTTGACGCCAGTGCGCCGCAACCAGCTAACTGGCAAGATTTTATTGCCGAAACTGATTATGTGTTAAGTGCCTCAACGGGTGCTGGTTACATCTTTGCTGAATACATGGTGGACGCGATTGCCCAAGTACAGCAATACGATTACGACGGTAATAAAGTACGTGAAGTTGCGTTACCAGGGGTAGGGAGTGTCGGTGGCTTCTCTGGTAAGCGTGATGAAGAAACGTTGTACTATTCATTCACCAACTACAGCACACCAAGCACCATCTATGCTTACGAGCCGGATGCAGGTGAATCTGAGGTGTATGAACAGCCACAAACCGCGTTTAATAGCGATGATTATGAATCAAAACAGGTTTTTTACACCTCAAAAGATGGTACCAAGGTACCTATGATCATCACTCATAAAAAGGGCTTAGAGCTCGATGGCAGCAACCCGACCATTCTCTATGGTTACGGTGGCTTCAACGTCAGTCTCACGCCTTCATTTAGTATGGCGAATGCCATGTGGTTAGAGCTTGGTGGTGTGTATGCCGTAGCTAACTTACGTGGTGGCGGTGAGTACGGTAAAGCATGGCATGATGCCGGTACCCAGTTACAAAAGCAGAATGTGTTTGATGACTTTATTGCTGCGGCCGAGTATTTAATTGCTGAAGACTTTACCTCAAGTGAGCGCTTGGCGATTCGTGGTGGCTCTAATGGTGGCTTGTTAGTAGGTGCGGTGATGACTCAGCGCCCAGAACTTATGCAAGTTGCTTTACCAGCCGTTGGGGTACTAGATATGCTGCGCTATCATACCTTTACCGCTGGCGCTGGTTGGGCTTATGACTACGGCACTGCAGAAGACAGCAAAGAGATGTTTGAGTATCTTTATGGCTATTCGCCAGTGCATAACGTCAAGTCTGGTGTGGAATATCCAGCCACCTTGGTCACTACGGGCGACCACGATGACCGCGTCGTACCTGCGCACTCCTTTAAGTTTGCCGCAGAGCTTCAAGCTAAAGCCGGTGGTAGCAATCCTCAGCTCATTCGGATTGAGACCAATGCCGGTCATGGTGCTGGTACTCCGGTATCAAAAACCATTGAGCAATATGCTGATATTTACGGCTTTACCCTGTGGAACATGGGGATTAAAGAGTAATCCATAAGTGCATGAAAAAAGCCCTTGTTGGTTTATCCAGCAAGGGCTTTTTAGTACGTGTAATAACTGGTTTGGGTGCTAATCAATACTAGGCTTTATAGCTAGGAACTTTAGGGCCATGTACCACTTCAACACTCAACATGCCTTGGTCGATTGCCGCTGGCAGGTCGGTTTCTAAGAGCGGCTGTGCCTCAGCAAAAGGTACATTTAACGCCATCACACCCCAAGCTTGATTCCGGCCGTGCACTTTACCGGCGTAGAGCACCATATCGGCAAGTTGTAAGGTGTCTTCCCAGTCCATTTGTTTCTCGTTTAAATCCGCAAATGGATAACAGATAAAGCCAGCTGTCGCGGTAACATGCAGCTCTTTATCACCAGACTGGATCGGCTTTTCGCTAATGGCTGCCAGTAATCTTGCGGTGAGGGCTGGTAAGCGCTTCTGCTCGGTGCTGCTAAGATAAATTAAGAACTCTTCACCACCCCAACGTACCACCAGATCGGAATCTCGCGAAACCTCTAATAAGCGCTTTGAAACCTCAAGTAACACATCGTCACCCACGGCATGGCCAAGATTGTCGTTGATGCGTTTAAAGTGATCGATATCGAGCAAAATCATCGCATCACCGTGCGCATCATGCTGGTCGTTTAACTTATTTTGTAAGGCTCGGCGGTTTAACAGCCCGGTAAGAGGATCACGAATAGATTGTTCAGCTAGTTTTACGTTCGCCACTTTAAGTTCTTGGTTAGAGCGACGCGCTGAGCGGTACAACATAAAGACTAAGACTGCGCCAAACAGTGCCACCACTACGAGAAGTAGAAGAATCGTACGTTTTTGCTCTTGGTTCTGAATGAGCTGCTGGTTCAACTCGTTTTTTTGCTCTAGTAGCAAAATTTGCTGAGCTTTATCTTTGCTATCGTACAAATTCTGTAACTCGGCAACGCTTTTCTGTTGCTCCGCTTTATAAATTTGGTCGCGTAGCTCTCGTTGCTCGAGCAGGATAGCAGCCTTTTCTTGATAGTTGCCGGCAATTCCAAGGGCTTCAGCATACTCACCAAGTAAGACTTCAGTGTCTACGGGCGCCCATTCAGCTCGTGCTAGTTGGACAATCTCAAGCATCTTACTCAGACCGTTAGCATAGTCGCCTTCGTAAACTTCAATAAAACCTAAGTTAAAACGAATGATGGTTTCGTTAAACTCATCGTTATTTAAGTTAGCGATAGCATAGGCTTCGTCGAAAGCTTGGCGCGCTCCGGCAAAGTCACGCACCTTCATATCGATATCACCAATATTATTAAGCACCGTTAAATAAGTGCTCTGATAATCGGTGTCGTCAGCTATAAGTTTTTTTACTTGGGCGTAATGAGCTAAGGCTGCATCATAATTTTCGCGGGCTGTTTCGATGACGCCACGCTGGAAGGTGACTTCTACCAAATAGGCTTTTGCATTAGGAAGCTCTGCCGTACGAACCTCAAGGTCATCCAATTGCTCTAGCGCAAGGTCATAGCTCTTCTGCTGATTATAAATGTTGGCGATGCGCAACTTGAGACTAGCTTGGCGCAATATAGTGCGCTCAGTATTGGTGCCGCTAATGGCATCTAGGGCATAGATAAGATGCTCGAGCGCTGCTGCGAATTGGCTACGAGCTGAATACACATAAGCAGCAAGATTATGCACAAAATACTTAACTCGAGGCATGGTTGCTTGTTCAACTGGCACTAACGCGTCATTAAGAATCGCTAACGCCTCAGAAACTTTATTATCTAACAGTAAAATATAGATTTCGGTGCCACCAGTTTCAGCTAAGGCATCGGGTAGGCCGCTGCGCTGCGCAAGTGCTTTCATTTGTTGTAAATAGTCTTGCGCCTGCTCGGGCCGTTTATTGTAATGATGATTAGAGGCGATGTAACCAAGCAGTCGAATGCGAGTCATGACCGGCGTTTGCTCGCTGGTGCTCTCATGCAGCTCAAGTAAACGAACCAGCGAGGCCTCATAATCAGACTCATTTAAGAGACCTTCGAGCTCTTCTTCTATTGCAGCATCCGTCGGCGGAAGCATGTCTGCATAACTCATATTGGCAAAGGTCAATGCCACCAATAAAAGCATGCTCAAAGTAGCCGCATGAATGTACCGAACCATGAATTCTCCCGCTGTTCTTCTTGGGTTATTAAGAGCACCTTATCGCACTGGTTGGGCCAGTGACAGACAAATGCGTTGAATAACCGCTATGACCGCTTATATGCTGTAGTGTTAATTGTTTGTAATCAAGCCGTTTGTTATACCACAAAGATACAAATGGTTACATATCGAAACAATGAAAATTTGCCTGTCAGCCAATTCAAGTTATAGTGCTGCAGTGAAAATATATCTTTACAGTTTCGTGTTTACCTTGAAGGAATCACACATGGCTTTAAGAAATAAATTTATAATCAGTGGCTTAGCGTTATCAACACTGATGATTTTTGGTTGCAGCAATGATGCGGCGACAGAATTAAAAGCGACACCGCCTGTCGCTGAGAAGATCCCGTACTTGGTTAAATCACCTCATGGCGACCGTAATGATCCATATTATTGGTTGCGTGATGATGAGCGCAAGGCGCCGGCTATGATCGCTCATTTAGAGGCAGAAAATGCTTATTACGATGCTTATCGCAGTAGCTATGCTGATTTAACCGCCACGGTTGAACAAGAAATCATCGGTCGTATCAAACAAGACGATAGCTCATTGCCTTATGTGAAAGGCGACTATGAATATTCAACGGTATACGAAGCAGGTAAAGAGTATCCTATTTACCAGCGTCGCGATTTGCGTGTTGCTGATGCTGAGCCTGAAGTGATGCTGGATGTGAACGAGTTAGCCCAAGGGCAAGCGTTCATGCAAGTAAGCAATATGCAGGTGAGCCCAAATCAGCAATTGTTAGCCTACATGGTGGATCCAACCGGTCGTCGTCAATACGAGCTACGTATTCGTGATTTAACCACCGGTGAAGACCTCCCTGACCGGCTACAAGGCTTATCTTCCGCTATAGCTTGGGCTAAAGACAACGAAACCTTGTTTGTGATTGAAAACGATCCGCAGACGTTACTATCAACTCGGGTATTGAAGCACAAATTAGGTCAACCTGCGGCACAAGCAGAATTGGTTTATGAAGAAACCGATAACACCTTCTACATGTACGTTAGTAATACCAAAGATGGTGAGTACATTACCATCAGCCTGTCCCAGACGGTATCGAGTGAGTTGCATATCTTAGATGCGGACACACCTAATGCTGAATTTACTTTGTTTGCACCACGTGAGCGCCATCTGAAATACAGTGCTGACCATATTGATGGGCGCTGGATCATTCGCACCGATATGGATGCTCCGAATTACCAAATGATGCAAGTGAGTCATGCTGACATTGGTGATAAAGCTAACTGGCAACCATTGATTGCGCCAAGTGATGACGTCTTTATCCAAGATTATGAGGTGTTTACCGATTATCTGGCGCTTAACGAGCGCAGTAACGGTTTGCGTCGAATTCGCATTGTGCCTTGGCAAGACCCAGCCGCCGCGCAAGTAGTAGCAGCTGATGAGCAAGCCTACGTGATGTCGTTTGAGCGTAATGTCGAGCAAGCTACCGATACCCTGCGTTACACCTACAGCTCGTTGACCACGCCAGCGACTATTTACGCATATGATATGAGTAGTGGTGAACAACAACAGCTCAAGCAAACGGAAGTACCTAACTACAACGCGAGTTTGTATAGCACTGAGCGCACTTGGGCTAAAGCTGATGATGGCACCATGGTGCCAGTCACCTTGTTGTACAAAAAAGGCTTTAGCAAAGATGGTACCGCGCCGCTCTATCAGTATGCCTACGGCTCTTATGGTTCTAGCTCAGATCCGTATTTTCGCTCGACGGTGTTTAGCTTAGTAGATCGCGGTTTTGTTTATGCAATAGCCCATATTCGTGGTGGCCAAGAAATGGGGCGGCAGTGGTATGAAGACGGTAAACTTCTTAATAAGATCAATACATTTACTGACTTTATTGATGTTACCGAGCACCTCGTGGCGGCGGGCTATGCGCATCCAGATAAAGTGTTTGCGATGGGCGGTAGCGCTGGTGGCTTGTTGATGGGTGCTGTAGCCAACATGGCTCCACAACATTACCGCGGGCTGATGGCACACGTACCTTTTGTGGACGTGGTCACCACCATGCTGGATGAAACCATTCCGTTAACCACCAACGAGTTTGATGAGTGGGGTAATCCTAAGCAAAAAGCTTACTACGATTATATGTTGTCGTATTCTCCATACGATCAAGTGAGTGCCCAGGACTACCCAGCGATCTTGGTTACAACCGGTTTACACGACTCGCAGGTGCAATATTTTGAGCCAGCTAAATGGGTCGCTAAATTACGGGAACACAAAACCGATGCTAACCCGCTGATGTTCAAAACCAACATGACTGCTGGACATGGCGGTAGTTCAGGTCGGTTTGCGCGAATGAAAGAAATTGCGGAAGAGTATGCTTTTATCTTGAATTTGCTTGAAGCCAAGTAGACTCGATTTAAACCTGCGATAACTTCAATAAGAAAAAGCCAGTAAGTACTAACTTACTGGCTTTTTTATTTTCTATGCTAAGGGGGTTAGCAGTTATCTTAAAACTCTGCGTTGTGATAAATGTTCTGCACATCATCACAGTCATTCAGCATGTCTAAAAACTTTTCCATCAACGCAATATCGTCGTCACTGCTAAGCGTAGTGCTTACTTGCGGCAGATACTGAATTTCGTCAACTTCAAAGTCCAGATCAGGAAACGCATCCAATAAGGCTTGCTTAGCTTTGTACGACTCTGTATGAGGCGCAAATACGGTGATAAAACCGCCTTCAGCCTCAACATCAGTCACATCGACATCAGCCATCATTAAGGCTTCAAGTACGGCATCTTCATCTTCGCCAGCAAAGCGTAAAATAGCGCAATGGTCAAACATGTGCGCCACACTGCCCGGAGCCCCTAACTTACATTTAGTTTTGGTAAAGCAGTTACGCACTTCACCGATGGTACGGTTAGGGTTATCCGTTAAACACTCCACCATCACCATGCAGTTGCCAGGGCCAAAACCTTCATAAATGGCTGGCGCATAGTCTTCGCCCGCACCACCTTTTGCTTTATCAATGGCCTTTTCAATAACGTGGGCTGGCACTTGGTCTTTCTTGGCGCTGTCAATTAAGCTGCGCAACTGCAAGTTACCGCTTGGATCAATCCCACCTTGCTTTGCTACAACGTAAATTTGGCGGCCATATTTACTGTAAACTTTGCTTTTTGCCGCAGCAGTCTTGGCCATCGACTCTTTGCGGTTTTGATAGGCACGACCCATAATTGCTCTCGCTATTGTTTTTTTAGAAAGGCGCAATTTTAAACTGAGTTACAGGTGATAATCCAGTTTAAACCACCAGATTCGTCCGGGTTCGTTAACTTGAGTTATCTGCTCAAAGCCTGCAACCATGGCTCCAGCACTGCTTAGATGTTCCGCATAAGCTTTATCCAACAGGTTATCAATGCCAAAACTTAGCTTCAATTGCTTATTTACCGACCAATGGGCGTTGATGGCTAAGGTGCCAAAACCGGCAGTTGCTTTGAAGTCGTTGCCAACAATATTACCTTGCCCAATGGCGACGCGATGTTGATTATCAACCACCCGCCATAAGCCGGCAAAGGTCCAATCTTGCAACTGATATTCGGCTCCAAACTTAAGCTCTAACGGTGGCTGTTGGGCTAACGCAAGATGGTCGGTTAAGTTACTACCATGAGTGTAGGCCACCGAAGCATCAAGTAATAGGTTATCAGACCAACGATAGTTGGCTAGCAGCTCACCACCAAAACTCTCTGCTTTGATGGAGCGGGCTAAATCAGCTGCCATGTGTTGGCCATTTTCAATCAGAATGTAGTTATCAACACGGCTATAGAACAACGAGGCCATGAATTCAAGGTTGTGCTGACGCAGATGGTAGCCAACATCCAATTGATGGTTAACTTCAGTGTCTAAGAAAAACGAGGACAAAGAAGCTTCACTACGGGTTTTGTTGCCAATGATCTCCCAGAAATCAGGGAAACGTTCGGCTCTGCCAACTCCGACAAACCATTGATGGTCGCCAACTTTAGTTTCTGCACGCATAAACGCACTCACTAAATCAGCATCGCGCTCGGCATTGGCAGTAGGGTTCACAACTGGGCTCATCATAGTGCCTAGTTGCTGACGTTGGTCAAGGGCTTGCCATTGATCAAAGCGTACTCCCGATAACAGCAAGGTGCGGTCTGTCAGGGCATAGCTAGCTTCCGCAAAAAACCCTGTTTGCTCAAAAATGGCATCTGCAATTCTTGGTTTTTCTTCATAGGGCATCAGCGGTTGGTTCATGCTAACGCGCTCGCGGTGCTCATGATATTGATGGTCTAACCCGACCTTTAACGCAGACCAAAACTCGCTATCGATGGTGGCAACTAAACGGCCACCGCGAGTGTATCGGTCGGGGTTACGCGCCGCTGGGTTCGGCATCATGGCAGTTGGCCGAAAGTCTCGTAAACTGTAGTTATCCATCACGTGGTCGACATAGCCGTAATAGACTTGTGCATCAAACTCAGCTAACCAATCGGTGAGATACGCTTGGCGCCAACGCAAGCTGGCACTGTCGCGGTCAAAAACTGAACCATCCATCGCCCGGTCAGCATAGGCAGCTTCTGCACCACTATTGCCCAAGGTTACCATCAGTAGCGTATCGGCAGACGGGGTCCAGCCCAACTGTAAATCGGTACCCCAGCGCTCGTAGGCACTATTCACAGCCACCCCATTACCATCCTCATAAGCATCAGCCTCACTGTGGGTGGCGCTTAAACGCATAAAGCCGAGCTCGTTGCCGATACCGTAGTCGGCATTAAATTCACGGCGACCGTAAGCGGCGCCAATCAAGCTTACTTGGCCGGGGCTTTGGGTTGCATCAAACTGATAATTTTCGCGTTCGAACAACACGGTGGCAGAGGCGGGTCCATACAGCAGGCTCTGAGGGCCTTTGATGATTCGAATGCGGTCAAAATTCTGTGGGTTAATGTAGGCAGTAGGAGGGTCCATCCGACCACTACAACCACCCAAGATCATTTGGTCATCACCAGCGATGGTTAGTCTGGAGCCAGCCGCACCGCGGAACACGGGGTCACCACTGGTGCCACCTTTACGAATAATTGAAAAGCCCGGAATCGACTTCAAATAATCAGCACCATCATGTGCCGGTATCGGTTGCTGTGGCGCTTTAGTATCTTTTGCTAATTCAATACTGTTGAGCGGCTTTACCCCAGTAATAATAATACGCTCTAGGTCTTTGTCGGTTTCGTCCTGAGTTGGCTCATTGGCTATAGCTGCAGTTGCTAAAGTGGCCATAAATAATGCGAGAGCTGATTTTGCGAACATGGTAAATACCTCACCCAACAATGGTCTGTGTCATAGTGTGCGCTATTATCAACCTATTGAAAATTATACCGATGTGGCAAAGTGTCGCAGCTGGATTTATTGCCATTTGCATGCATACTTAAGAGGTATCTAAAAAGAGGTGGGTGATAGTGACGAAACGAGATAGCATCGTAGCCTTATTGCTACTCCTTATTACATTAACGGCAAGTGTAGTGATTTGGCAGCATGGTGCTGCGGCTAACCCCTATGCGGTGCTAGCCTTGGTGCCAATGGCCGCAGCTATGCTACTACTGCCGTTCCGGCTGGCCTGGCTGGTGATGGGATTAGGCATCGCAGGGCAGCTGTGGCAGCTGCAAGCCGAGCTACCCACTCATCATCAGATGGATACCCATTATCGGGCAATGGTTTATGGCCAAGTTTTTGCTGCGCTGCTGCTGGGAGTGACGTTACATTGGCTGCGAGTGCGTATTGTGCGCCAACAACAAGCGATTCGCTCATTGCAACAACGCCAACATCGTGATGAACAGTTGGTATCGATAGGTACGGCCGCAGCTCAGTTTAGTCATGAGGTAGCCAGCCCTATTCAAACCATCCAGTTCTTATTAGAAGACGCTCGCCAGCAATATCCCAACGATGCAGATTTGCAATTAGCGGAACAACAAGTCAAACGTATTCATAATTTACTGTTAGATTGGCGCCAAGTTGCTGAAGATGTTCGTACCCATCGGCTGATGCCGTTTGAGGTGCATCAGTTACTGCAGCAACTCCAAGATGCTTTGCTTATCGCACGACCTGATATTCACGCTAATTGGCACGATCAAGTACAACAGCCCGTTGCTGTGCGTGCTGATCGAACCTTATTACCCGCCTTATTGAGTTTATTGCACAACGCAGCCGATGCCGCGCAAGCAACGCAACAGCAACTCGAGCCCGAGCCGTTAGCGCATCCGCTAGCGATTGAGGTGCTAGCAGCCTTAGATGGTAACGATTGGGTATTAACTATCAGCAACACCGGCAGCGCTGATGAATTACCACCGGCCCCTCAGTTAGGCCAGCAGCTGTTACCCAGCAGCCGCGGTGCAGGCGCAGGCACCTTGCTTAGTTATTCCACCATTGAAAGGTTTCAAGGCCGAGTCAGCTGGCGCCGCGAACTCATTAGTAGTGCAGAGAACCTGATTCAAGTGGTGGCTGAAATACGTTTACCGACGGAGCCTTACAGTGACTGAACGACTCTTGATTATTGATGATGATATTACGTTATTACAAACCCTGGCTGCGCGTATGCAGCGCTATGGCTACGAGGTGATGACGGCGGCCAGCGAAGATGAATTGAAGCAGATCACAGTGTCGCCAATTGCCAACATCCTATTGGACCTAAAATTTGGCCATGCCAATGGCCTAGAACTGATAAAACCATTGCAGCAACGATTTAAACCTAAGCACCTAGTAGTGTTGACAGGCTATGCCAGTATTGCAACCTCGGTTGCTGCTATCAAAGCTGGCGCTACAGACTATTTAGCAAAACCGATTCAAACCCAGACGTTGTTGCAAAGTTTAGAACATGCAGAGAGCTCGCATGTGGATGAACTGCCAGAGCTGGCTGAACATCACCTCAGCCCCGCCCAGTTAGAGTGGGAGCACATTCAACGCACCCTGCAAGAATACGACGGTAATATTTCCGCAACGGCCAGAGCTTTAGGGATGCACCGGCGTACGCTACAACGCAAATTAGGTAAGTATTCACCCCTTAAGGAGTAACAGTATGAAAGCCATTAAAATAATCGCTGCTAGTGTGTTAGCAGCCTTGTCGTTAACGAGTTTTGCGCAAACCAGTAGCGCAGATGAGCAACAGCGCTTAGAGCAATCGCGTGCCATGAGTAAGGCACTCGGAAGCCAACTAAGTGCTACGCTCATGAAGGCCATGCAAGAACAAGGCCCGGTGCATGGTATCCAAGTATGCAATGAACAAGCACCAGCCATCGCTGCAGCCGTTAATGCTGCGAATCAAGGCGATACAAAGGCGGTAGTTTCGCGTACCGCTTTGAGGGTACGCAATACCAACAATGCCCCCACCGCCGAACAGCGCGCTGTGCTAGAGTACTTTCAAGCGCGGATGAACCAAGGCGAAACAGCACCAGAACTGATGTTTTCATCAAGTGACGGCAACCAGTACTATATGAAAGCGATTGTAATGCAACCGCAATGTGCTGCTTGTCATGGGGGCTCAATTAAGCCAGAAATTGCGCAAGCAGTACAAGCGAAGTATCCCGCAGATCAAGCTACCGGCTTTGCCGTAGGTGATTTGCGCGGCGCCTTTTTAGTACAGTGGCTTGACGCAAAAAATTGATCCTGATCAACATCTGCGCACCAATAACCTTATAAAATTTAGGGTATATCAACCAAGGAGTGCAGTATGAAAAAATCAGCAATCGCAGCCAGTGTCGTTTTAGGCCTTTTAGCAACTCCAGCAATGGCAGAATTCAACGCTGACAATTTCAGCGTTAATGTTGGTGCGATCAGTGTTATGCCTGACGATAGCAGCAGCTCATTAAATGTTGTCGAAAGCTTAGCAGGCTTGCCCGCAGGCACGACCGGGGTAAACGTCAATACCAATACTCAGCTAGGTTTAACTTTTGACTATAAGTTAAACACCAACTGGACCTTAGAATTAGTTGCGGCAACACCATTTAGCCATGATGTGTATGCAACCGGAGCTTTAGCTGGTTTAAAAGTAGGTAAAGTAAAGCACTTGCCACCTACATTGTTAGCTCAATATCATTTTGATCTTGCAAATGATGCGATTGACCCGTTCGTTGGTTTTGGCGTGAACTACACTACTTTCTTTGATGAGCAAGCATCATCTGAGTTGGTAGGTGCGTTAACTGGTCTAGGTGCAGTCACCGCGTCAGATAGCGTTACTCTAGCTCTTAAAGACAGCTGGGGCTATGCCTTGCAAGCGGGTGTTAACGTTGCAATTAGTGACAATTGGGGCTTACACTTCATGGTCAGTAAAATGGATATTGACACCGATGCCGATGTTCGTATTAACAACGCAACCGCGCAGCGTGTTAACGTAGATATCGACCCGTATGTAGCGATGGCTGGTATTCGCTATCGTTTCTAAGCGATGGAAACTTATCGATACAAAGGCGGCTTCGGTCGCCTTTTTTTATGGTTGCAGTTGGTGAAAAATCATGTATTTTAGAATAAACCGAAATACGAATGAGTTCGTATTATAGTTAACAAGGCCATTTTAGCTGAATACGACAGGAGCCCTACGATGAGCACTAGAATTCATGTTGAACCTTTTTTAGACGACGATAGCGAAACTTTTAGCTACGTTATCCACCGCACCGATGAAAAAGCTGCAGCGGTTATCGACCCTGTACTTGATTTTGATTATAAATCTGGCCGCACTAAAACCAATGGCGCGCAGCGCATGGTTGATTACATTAAGCAAAACGCCTTGTCGGTAGAGTGGATCTTAGAAACCCATGCGCACGCCGACCATTTGTCAGCAGCCCCGTTTATCAAGCAAAACGTAGGTGGCAAGATAGGTATCGGTGAGCATATCAAACAAGTGCAAACGATTTTTAAAGAGATCTTTAATCTTGAAAAAGAGTTTTTACCCAACGGTGCCCAGTTTGATCATTTATTTACCGATGGCGAGCAGTTTCAAGTAGGTAGCATGCAACTGCGGGTTATGCACACTCCAGGACACACTCCAGCAGACCTAGCATACATTGTCGATGAGCAAATGGCCTTTGTTGGCGATACCCTGTTTATGCCAGATGTGGGTACAGCTCGTTGTGATTTCCCAGGTGGTAGCGCCACGACTTTGTATCGCTCCATCAAAAAGCTACTAGCGTTGCCAGAAACGACGGATATTTATATTTGTCATGATTACCCACCAGCAGGGCGTGGCCACGAGTATCGCACCACAGTGGCTGATCAGCGCAAACATAGTAAACACGTGCATGATGGCGTGAGCGAAGCAGAGTTTGTGAAAATGCGTGAAGAACGCGATGCAACGTTAGAGATGCCACGGTTGATTTTACCTTCTATTCAGGTGAATATTCGCGCCGGTAAAATGCCCCCAGCTGATGACAATGGCAAAGTGTACTTAAAACTACCCATTGACCAGTTGTAACAAGAGTAGGGGCATCCTAGTTTATTAACGGAGAACATTCATGGCCAAGAAGTTACCAGCTAAGTATGAAACCAAAGTCATGCCGCTGATATTGTCCATTTTAATGACCTTTATTGTGTCCTTGGTAAGCACTATTCGAGCGGTAGGGATGCCTGATAATTTTATGCAGTTATGGTCACAGGCTTGGCTTATTTCTTGGTTGGTGGCGTTTCCGATATTATTAATTTTATTGCCGATTGTAAAACGCTTGACCAAGTTGATCGTTGAATAATGCAAGTTGCCATTTTTTGGTTACTGTTATTGAGCTGTTTAACCCCATGGATGAGTGCACCCGTTGCGCTAGTTATGGGGTTTGTTGCAACTGCACTGGGATTACACCCAGGCCCTGTAGCAATAACCAGCTGGGTTAAGCAATTACTCGGGATAGCCATTGTCGCTATGGGGTTTGGCGTGCAGTTACAAGCGGCCGTTAGCTTAACGGGGAGCTATTTGGGGCTGATTGTTGCCTCAATTGTATTGACGTTAGTCGCAGCTTGGTTGCTTGGTAGGGCCTTTCGAGTTCACCCCACCACCAGTTATTTAATTGGCTCTGGTACAGCTATTTGTGGCGGTAGTGCAATTGCCGCTATTGGGCCTGCCATTCATGCTAAAGCCGACCAACTGGCGTTAGCTATGGCCACAGTTTTTACGCTGAATGCGGTGGCCTTGGTGGTGTTTCCGCTTATCGGCCATGCCCTTAATTTAGACCAGCATACCTTTGGCGTTTGGGCTGCCATTGCTATTCATGATACTTCGTCGGTAGTAGGGGCTGCGCAGGCCTATGGCAATGAGGCTCTGCAGGTCGCCACCACCCTTAAGTTAGCACGAGCTCTGTGGATTGTGCCGCTAGCGCTGTTATCAGCATGGTGGTATCAGCGGATGCAGCCGAACGCCGGGCGGGTTAAGGTAAGTTTGCTATGGTTTATTGTAGGCTATGTGCTGGCCATGTTAGTGCATTATGTTTGGCCGCAATTTACTCCTGCTTATGACCTCCTCTTTCATGGCGGTAAACAACTTCTCGTGGTTTGTTTGTTCTTGATTGGAGCTAGCATGAGTTGGGCTAAGCTCAAAGCCGCTGGCGGAGCAGCCCTGTTATTAGCCGTGTTGCTGTGGTTGTTGATTGGCGCTGGTTCTTTAGCCTGGTTGTTACTAGCGAGTTAATAGAAGCCAACTTCATTTACCTTAAGTTAATTCTCCATGGGGTTAACGCGATGTTGGCCTATGATTATCGCGTTTTAATGAAACTTCCTTTGTAATTTGGCGCGAAACCACGTAGATTACGCGCCTAATTTTTGTTCGGGTGTACTATCGTGATCTCTGCTGCAAACATCACCATGCAATTTGGTGCAAAACCTCTTTTTGAAAACATTTCTGTTAAGTTCGGTGAAGGTAATCGCTACGGCTTGATTGGCGCTAACGGCTGCGGTAAATCTACCTTTATGCGCATTCTTAGTGGTGAGCAAGAGCCGTCTGCGGGCAACGTGTCCATAGAACCGAACTTACGCGTAGGTAAGTTACGCCAAGATCAGTTTGCCTACGAGCAATACACGGTTATTGATACGGTGATAATGGGTCATGCCGAGCTTTGGCAAATCAAGGCTGAACGCGACCGTATTTATAGCTTACCGGAAATGAGCGAAGATGATGGCATGCGGGTAGCCGACTTAGAAACCGAGTTCGCCGAGCTTGATGGCTATACCGCTGAATCAAGAGCAGGTGAGTTGTTGCTAGGAGTAGGGATACCACTTGAAGCGCATTATGGCTTAATGAGTGACATAGCTCCGGGCCTAAAGCTGCGGGTGTTATTGGCGCAGGTGCTGTTTTCTGACCCTGATATTATGTTGTTAGACGAACCGACCAACAACTTAGACATTAACACCATTCGCTGGCTAGAAACGGTACTGAATGACCGCCAAGCTACCATGATCATCATCTCGCACGACCGTCATTTTTTGAATAGTGTTTGTACTCATATGGCGGACATTGATTACGGCGAATTGCGTGTGTATCCAGGTAATTACGACCAGTATATGTTTGCGGCCACCCAAGCGCGTGAGCAGCTGCTGAACGAAAATGCTAAAAAGAAAGAGAAGATCGCAGAACTACAACAGTTTGTGAGTCGTTTTTCAGCAAATGCTTCTAAGGCAAAACAAGCAACCTCTCGAGCTAAACAAATTGAGAAGATTCAGTTAGCAGAAGTGAAAGCTTCAAGCCGAATCAGTCCGTATATTAGGTTCGAGCAAGAGAAGAAGCTGTACCGATTAGCCCTTGAAATAGAAGGCTTAAGTAAGTCCTTTGACGAGTTGCAGGTGCTTAAAAATCTCACCGCCATGATCGAAGTGGGTGAGAAGGTCGCAATTCTGGGTGCAAACGGTATCGGTAAAACGACGTTATTGAAGTGCTTAGTGGGGCAACATACGCCCGATAGCGGCATCATCAAATGGTCTGAAAATGTCAATATTGGTTACTATGCCCAAGACCATGCCGATTGGTTTAAAGATAAAGTTACCGTGTTTGAATGGATGAGCCAATGGATGCAGCCGCACCATGATGAGCAAGCTGTACGCAGTGTGTTGGGGCGGATGCTGTTCTCTCAGGATGATATTAAAAAGCCGGTGACCATTTTATCGGGTGGTGAAAAGGGGCGTATGATCTTCGGTAAATTGATGATGCAGCGGCCTAATATTTTGATCATGGATGAACCTACCAACCACTTAGATATGGAGTCTATCGAGGCATTAAACTTGGCCTTAGAACATTACGATGGTACGTTGATTTTTGTTAGCCATGACCGCGAATTCGTGTCATCGTTAGCATCTCGCATTATTGAATTAACCGACCAAGGCATGCGTGATTTCTCTGGTACTTACGATGATTACCTCCGCCAACAAATGCAGCAGGGCTAAGCCTCAGCTACCACAACTATTAGCAGTGTACAGCACGGACCTAGCTGCCGTGCTGTGCGCTGACCAACAGCTACATGGGCTATCTGTTCATGAACTGCAGCAAGCCGCTCAATACGCCGCACCACAACGTCAGCAGCAATTTCTGGCAGGCCGGGCATTAATTCGTGCTGCGGTAACACAGCTCAAGCCTCAAGTGTCTAATCAGGATATTGTGATTGTACGTGCTAGTAATGGCGCGCCGGAACTCATGGTGCAAGGCCAGCGTTGGCACTGCTCCATTAGTCACACTGAGGGTGCGGCCTTGGTTGGCGTCAGTGCTAGCCATGCCATGGGGGTGGATATTGAACGCAGCCGAGCGCCTAAACAGCTACCGTTATTATTGAAACGTTTTGCGGATGGCTTTTTGGCCGGGTTATCAGCTACCGTCAGTACCTCTGAATTTAGTCGGCGTTGGACCTTAGCTGAAGCCGTGACTAAATATCAGCAAGGGTTACTCATGCGCACCTTGCAGCAGCCTTTTGACGTTTATCAAGCAGCTGCTACTTGGCACCAGGTAGCAGTTTTTCAGTTGGCTATTTATCATCCTGACTTACCCGCTGAAAAACTGCGACTGGTAGATTTCAACCAGCTTACTGAGTAGCCTTGGGTTGCTCTAATTTTTGGTAATACTCAGCATATTTGGGATGGTAAGGCCCAGGTGGTAATCCCGTTTCTACGCCATAAAAGACTTGGCCGTTGGCAGTTCGGGTTAATGGCAGGTAATTAGGAGCAGCTCGTTCGATAGCCGCAGTGATAGCCATCGCCACTAAATCCGCCAAGGGATTACCGGAGCTATTTTGTTGCTGCGGTGCATAAACCAACTCTTTGCGTGCTTGCCATAATAACTGCCCTTGAGCATTGACCAAACGATACTCAAAGTCGATTTTTGTATGTGTCGCAAGCACCATGTATTGGGCTGTCCATTCGTGAATGGTGACATACAAAATCGCATCAGCGCCAAACAATCCGGCTAGATTATCAGCTGGCGCAGCATGTACTTCAGCCGCTTCGTAATAGCCTTCCGCTTCAAGTAACATTTTTACGGTATTGACCGGATAAGTGTAATAGCCTTTCTCGGCGAGCATAAAGGGTAAGGTTGCTAACGCCGAGGTTGGTGCCTGCACATCAATGGTGTTGTTATTTACTGGCACCACTAAAATCGATTGCAGTTTAGCCTGATGCAATGGCTCGAGATGCGTGGTATCTGGAGCACTCGCACAAGCCCCCAACACAAGAACAGTAACAAGCATGCTAACACGTTGGAGTAATGTCATGATTATTGTCCTTGTTGAGTTTGCAGGTTACGAATCAGGGCGGCCATAAACAGCTGACTCTCAGGCCACGTGTCATGTTCTAGTTGATAAAACTTAATCGCCTCAGCTCGTTTACCTTGCTCCAGTAAAAAGGTACCAGCTTCAGCAAACAGACCCGGAGCAACGGGCTTAGGCTTTTGCTGGGCAGTTTCAATAAATTCTAAGTAATCAATCAGAATCTCTTCTTTAACTTCAGGTTCATGATAATAAACAAAAAGCGCTTCTTCGTAATTGCCCCATTGGTAAAGATTATTATTGGTGACACAGGCGGATGTCAGCAGGCTGCCTAAAACAACCCAAAGCAGTTTTAATTTCATGGATGCCAGTTCTCGTTAGGTACTATTCGTTGATGGTTATGGTGCTTTGTGTTGCTTCGCTAAAGTAACGTGATTCTTGGTAGATCACTTGCTCCCCTTGGCGCACAATAATCAAATGCTGCCCAGGCACCAATTGAACTGCCCGCTCTGGATAGGTGTATTGGGCAAGGTCACCATAGCTGACGCCGTCAACAACCAATTCTAAGCCCGCAGCATCTGCAACTTTAAAGCTTACCTGCGGAGCCGTATCGGCAATGGTGGTGGTACGAGTCGGTTGTTTGGCACAACCAACAGCTAAGGTTAACGCCAACAGGGTTGCGGTTAGGGCTAAGCTGAGATTCTTCATTATTGTTGCTCTCTTACTTCGAGGGTTGAAAGTTCCAGATCCGTAATGCTGCCAGAGGTAATAGTACCTGCTGCGCCTTGATCTAAATCTGTATTGCCAAACAAACTTTGAATGGTAAGTTCAGCCACTTTTTTACCTGGCAAGGTGATATTGCCACCGGTAGTGGGTGAGCGCACTACCTTACCTTTGGTTAGCACATCAAACACCATACCCGGCTTAACCCCTTGTTTTTCGCCGCCGCTAATAAACACCAGTTGGTCTTCGCTCGCCAATACATCAGCAGACCATGGTTTGGCTAGAATCAATTCCAGCATTTTCTCTACCGCAGCATTAACGGCAGCACCAATAGCTCGGTCATTTAAGCTGCCATCGTAGCCAGCAACCGAGCCAAAACCCATGGTGCGAGATTGCTCTAAGGCTGAGTTTCCGCTTCCTGATACCGAGGCAATCACTTGGCCCGTATTGGTGTCGACCAAACGTAAGTCTACGGTAGCAGTCGCCTCCTGCTTCGAACTACTCGATAAAAAGCCGCGTTCACCGGTAGTTGAGCGACCAAATTCGGTGAGTGAGCCGATAACTAAGGTATCTACGCCCACTAAGTTATTGGCTTGCCCAGTAAGTTGCTGTTCTGCTGTTACCGCATTGAGATCGGGGCGTTCAAACACTAAAAATCGATTGGTATTGGCGATGGCCTGAGTAAACATATCGGATATTTTTTGGTCATGCTGACCACTACTGGCTTCGCGCAGAAGGCTGCGTCCGTAGTTAGTTTCATTGGTTAATCTACCTACAGCCAGCTTCCGCTTAAGGCCCAACTCAATGGGCTGTTCAGCCTGTTGCTGCGCCTGTGCCGCCAGCTGTTGTTGCTGATTGACTGGCGGTTTGGTTGGTGTGGGTTGCGGCGCTTGACTAGCGCAGCCAGCTAGGGCTAAAGCCGCCATAGCTGGTACTAAAAGATGTGCTTTGTTCATGGAGGACCTTGTTGATTATTGTTCTACAAACCTCCGTAGAATATCACACGGGCTAACAATAACGCATGGATTAAACAACAAAATTGTAAACAAGTGTCATCATTTGGTCATGCTAACGCTGAATCATTCAGTGTTAATACAAAGGCTTTGAGTTAATGGAACATATGTTAGCGCAAAGCTGTCTAAGCATAAGCTTACTAATTCGATAAAATAGATGGCACTAATCGATTTACAAAACTGGCCATTTTCGAATGGATTGACTATATTTTAGAAAGTTACGAAATACAGCCGATTGCATAGATGCTTGTCATTCTGGTCGACATCTCAAGCAGTTGGCTGCCACAACCTAAACAAGCAAAGTAAACTAGGAGAATATGATGGGATTACGTATTGGCGATATCGCCCCAAATTTTGAAATTGAAACCACTCAAGGCAAGATTAACTTCCACGATTGGTCGCAAGGTTCTTGGGTGTTTTTCTTCAGCCATCCAGCTGATTACACTCCAGTTTGTACTACTGAAATGGGTCGTACGGCACAGTTAGCTGGCGAGTTTGCTCAGCGTAACGTCAAACCTTTAGGTTTATCGACTGATACCGTAGAAGAGCATTTAGGCTGGATTAAAGACGTTAACGAAACTCAGAATACCACCTTGGAATTTCCTATCGTTGCAGATAAAGATAAGAAAATCGCTGAGTTGTACGACATGATTCACCCAGGTGAGAGCGAAACCGCAGCGGTACGTTCAGTGTTTATCATTGACCCGAACCATAAAATTCGCTTAACCATGACTTACCCAATGGGCGTTGGCCGTAACTTCACCGAAATTCTTCGTGTGATTGATGCCTTGCAAACAGGTGATCAATTTGGCGTGGCTTGCCCAGCTGATTGGCAAGTAGGCGGTGATGTTATCATTCCACCCAGTGTATCGATGGAAGATGCCGAGAAGAAGTTCCCACAAGGGTTTAAAACAGTGAAGCCTTACTTACGCTTTACCAGCGTTAACAAGTAAGCGCTTATTTAAGTGAAAAAGCAGCTCAATCGAGCTGCTTTTTTGTGACTACAGTAAAACTCATCAATGGCGAAGCCGTTGTATTGCGCCCCAAGAAATGCAGCGTATCAGCCTCAATTTTGAAACTTTGTACTTGGTTTAAAGCCTCCAAGAATGCTTGTTCCGCTTCCATTTGATCTGGAGCGCACATCATTTTGGTAACTGCTATCGGACTAAAACTAAGTTCGCTGCCGTTTTTTCCAACAGTATAGGTACCGTGGAAACGATTGCAGCCAGTCGATCCAAACACTTCTGTTTTCTGATTAAACTCAATGGTAGGTGGCTGTTCTAACGCGCTCCCTTGTAGCTGCCATGCTTGCTGCAGGTTGGCGCTGCTTGGCTCTGCGCAGGCACTGATGAATAACGTGGCGCTTATAATTAAGCCTAGACGGCTAACAACGGATTTGACGGACTGCATAGCGGACCTCATAGGTAACAAAAGAATGAGCACAACAAGAAGATCAGTATAGCCAAACACCTCCTCTTTTTATGTAGCAAAATAAGTCATTTTGGCAAGCTTTACGTAAAGGATTCTGCATTCATCTCTTTTTTAGGCATGTATATCGCTTGCCACGGGATGATTGGCTGGAGAAATTTAGCGGCTGTGTTAGCTTAGAAGCTATCTACTCTAACTATCAACAAGGTAAAGGCTATGATCAAAGGTTTTCCCTTATCGGCTTGTGCAAGCGTTTTAGCCGCAGGCGTACTCGCACTTTCCGCTCCGATGGCAGCAGCTAATCCGGTTAAAATTAACTACCAACAACCAGCCCAAGACATCATCGATATTGTTGATGCAGCGCCATCACCTGGGGCTAGCTTAAGCCCAGATGGCTCCTTACTGTTGGTGACCGGTTATCCTGCCTTACCTGATATTTATGATATGGCTGCAGACCAATTGAAGTTGGCTGGTCGTCGTATTAACCCGGCCAACTATACGGTCAGCCAAGCGCGATATATCAGTGAGTTAAAGCTGGTTGATGTAGCTACCGGTAACAATCAATCCATTCAAGGGCTGCCTGCTGATCTGAAGGCGTTAGCGGTAAGCTGGGCGCCTAATGGCCGCTACATAGCCTTGGCACAGCAGACAGAAAAGCACGTGGAGTTATGGTTGGTGGATGTTGCCAAGGCCAAAGCAAAACGCTGGTCAAAAACCGCACTCAATGCGGTTTGGGGCGCGCGCTTGGCGTGGTTGCACGATAGCTCCGGTGTGTACACTTATACGGTGGTTGACGGGTTAACCAAACCTGCTGCAAAAGTTGTCCCTACCGGGCCGGTGATCACTGAAAGCAAAGGCCGTACAGCACCTGGGCGCACCTACCAAGATTTGTTGCAAAACAAACATGATGAAGACTTGTTTGACTATTATTTTACGAGCCAAATCAAGCTGTTTAATGTGAAAGGTAAAGAGCGTGTCATCGGTGAACCTGCGGTTTACAATGGCCTGAGTGTGGCTCCAAGTGATGACTATCTTTTGGTAAGCCAGCTTAAGCGTCCTTATTCTTACGCAGTCCCTCATTATCGTTTTCCTGAAACTACGGAAGTCTGGTCACCTACGGGTAAGTTAGTTTATCAAGTGGTTGAGCAGGGGTTAGCTGATAACTTACCGATTGCGTTCGATGCCGTAGTGCGGGGACGTCGCTCGATTAGTTGGCGTAATGATGCGGATGCCACCTTGGTTTGGGCTGAAGCCGCAGACCAAGGTGACCCGGCAGTTGCTACTGAAGTGCGCGACCAAGTGTTCCAGTTAGCTGCTCCATTTAAGGGCCAGCCGCAAAAATTAGCCGATTTGAGTAAGCGTTTCAGTGGCTTGCTTGCTGCAGATAACGAGCATCTTCTCATTTGGGAGCGCTGGTGGGCAGACCGTGACGAGAAACTTTGGTTAGTGGATGCGTCAGGTAAGCGCGGCACCGAGCTGGTATGGGAGCGTTCATGGGAAGACCGCTATAACGATCCAGGCGCTCCGTTCACAGTGCAAACAGACGAGGGACGAACCCTACTGTACCTGAAGGACGGCAATTTATTATTGCGTGGTAGTGGAGCATCGGATGAAGGCGATCGGCCTTTCATAGACAGTTATAATCTGATGGATAAAACCAGTGAGCGCTTATGGCGCAGTGAGGCGCCTTATTATGAAGCCCCTCGAGAACTGATCGATGCCGAAGCCATGACCTTCTTAACACAGCGAGAAGGGGTGAACGATCCTGCCGATTTCTTTATTCGAGATATTGATGATAATAAGCTCACGGCGTTAACTGAAACACCGCATCCGATGCCGCATACTTTAGGCATTACCCGCGAGCAAATTACCTATACGCGTGACGATGGTTTACCGATGTCGGCTGAATTGTATTTACCGGCTGGCTACGATAAAGATCGTGATGGCCCGCTACCAACCATTGTTTGGGCCTACCCGCGTGAATACAAGAGCTCAGCAGCAGCAGCACAAATTTCAGGATCACCTTATGAGTTTGTTCGCATTAGCTATTGGTCTCCTCAGTACTTGGCAACCCAAGGTTATGCCGTACTAGATGCTGCGACTATGCCTATTGTGGGTGAGGGCGATGCCCAACCAAATGATACCTTTATTGAGCAGTTGGTAATGAACGGTAAAGCCGCGATTGATGCTGGTGCCAAACTAGGTGTGACTGACCCAGAGCGAGTCGCATTAGGTGGCCACTCTTACGGTGCCTTTATGACTGCTAACATGCTTGCGCATAGTGATCTGTTTAAGACAGGTATTGCTCGCAGCGGCGCTTATAACCGTAGCCTGACACCCTTTGGCTTTCAGCGCGAAGAGCGCACCGTGTGGGATGATGCTGACTTATACATTCGCATGTCACCGTTCTTCCATGCCGATAAAATTAACGAACCTTTGTTAATGATTCATGGTATCAACGACAACAACTCAGGTACCTTCCCGATGCAGTCGGAGCGTCTGTATCAAGCCATCAAGGGGCTTGGTGGCACCGCACGATTGGTGATGTTACCTCATGAATCACATGGTTACCGAGCTCGCGAGTCAGTATTACACATGCTATGGGAGCAAACTCGTTGGTTAGATGAACACCTTAAGGGTGAGTAGAACGCAAACCAAAAGCCCAGCAACCATGCTGGGCTTTTTTATTAGGTACACCTGATAACTAGCTGTTATTCAAAGGGTCTTGGGCGTGGTGTATCAGGTCCAGATGCAGGTAATAACGGAAGCTCCATAGCTGGACGCTCACCAGTCAGCGATTCCATAAAAGCAACTAAACTAGCTAACTCGGCTTCAGTGAAGTTACGATTAAGTTGTAGCTGTCCCATAATTTGAGTGGCTTCTTCGAGGGTTTCAGCTGCACCGTCATGAAAATAGGGATAAGTTAAGGCCACATTGCGTAAAGTGGGGACTTTAAACATAAATCGGTCCATTTCTTTGCCGGTCACATCAAACCGTCCTTGCGATGGTGAATCTGATTGGTAGGGAGCTACTAAACCCATTTTCATAAAAGATTTACCACCTAAAGCCTCACCGTAATGGCAAGCTACGCAACCCGCTTGTTTGAACAATTGATAGCCGGCAAGTTGCTGCTCAGTAATAGCATCATCTTCACCTCGTAGCCATTTATCAAACGGCGCATTTGGGGTTAC
This sequence comes from Idiomarina loihiensis, assembly GCF_024584785.1. Taxonomy (GTDB): domain Bacteria; phylum Pseudomonadota; class Gammaproteobacteria; order Enterobacterales; family Alteromonadaceae; genus Pseudidiomarina; species Pseudidiomarina fusca. The sequence goes on along the minus strand of NZ_CP074112.1, from coordinate 2,329,658 downwards.
TAGTGTTTTCTCGAACTCTGCAATAGCGTCAGTAATCTGGTCTAGTGTGACCTGTTCACTTTGGTAAACTCGTTTGATCTGTTCACGGTAGCCGGGAATGGATGCGATGACATTCACTGCTAGCGTGTGAGGCATGGCCATCTCAACATTGGCGGCAATGGGGCCTGCTGCTTGCTCTTTTAAGTCAAGCGCACGGCCATCCCAGAACTGAGCAATTTGCAGGCTAGAGTTAAATACCGTCGGTGAGTTAACTGGACCAGCCTGCCATTTATGGCCAATGGATGTTTTTAGGTTATCCGTACCGCTATAAGATAAATTGTGGCAGGTATTACAAGATATGATGCCTGACATAGACAAACGAGGGTCAAAAAACAACTGTTTACCCAGCTCAACTTTGGCTGGATTTTCAGAGACAAAAGGCTCGATCACTTTGACCGGCTCATTGCGAGCATCGGCAAAGGTTGGTGTCGCTTGGAAGAGCGCAGTCATCAGCGCTAATGCGGTGCTGCTAATGGCTAAAAACTTATTCATAATCAACCTCATATGCTGTTATGTTAGTGTTTGACGATCACGTTTGCTTACCATATATTTTAGTATAATCTAAAATAACATTTTGGCTAGCCACAATACCACTAAAGTTTATAAGGATTTGATGGATGTTTTTGTGACATAGGCGGTAAAACAAGTAAAATAGCGATGTTAGTTAATCGATAATGACAGCTGCCAGGAAGGTGCTTATGCCCAGTCGCTTTTTATTTAATCCAGAGCTTACTGCGTTATTAAATGAAACGTTAGCGTCTAGCCCTGCTGTTATTTATCGGCTTGATGCTGAGCCGCCATTCGCGTTGCAATATCTGTCACCAAATGTCGCAGAAGCCTTACATATCGAGTTTTCTGGGATAAATAGTATGGCTGATTGGATGACCATGCAGCATCCAGAAGACCGTCAATTCAACTACGCCCTATTTAAAGACTTTGCTGCGGACACCAATCAGCATCAATTGACGCGTCGTTATCGGCTGCGCAGCCATGCCGATGAGTATGTGTGGGTGGAAGATAGCACTAAGAAAATTGAGCGCGCAGGTTTGGTCGTCGCCTTAGCTGGTGCTATCACCAATGTTCATCAGCAGCAATTGCAAGCGCAAGAGGCAGCGCAGAGCCGACGTTTATTGAGCGAGGCGCAGCGGATTGCACGGATCGGTCATTGGGTATCTTATCCACAACAGAATCGCTTGGAATGGTCCGCCAATATTTATGAGATGTTCGGTCTCGACCAACAGAGTTTCCAACCTACTATTTCAAGCTTCATGGCGATGATCCACGAGGCTGATCGTGATCTTGAGCAACAAGCCCTAAAACATGCAGAAGAAACGGGTGAGTATGATGTTGAGCATCGGGTTTGTTGCCCCAATGGACGCATTATTTGGGTACATGAACGTGGTGAAATAAAACGACAACCTGATGGCTCTGAGCAAATAATAGGTACTGTTAGAGACATTACCGAAGCCAAAGAAATGCAACAAGAATTGCTCCAGCTTGCGCGCACAGATGCGTTAACAGGAGTCTACAATCATCGTTACTTTATGGAGACGCTACAGCAAGAGTTAACCCGCTACCAGCGTCACGGCCGTGTCTTTAGTGTTGTTATGTATGATTTAGATTATTTCAAGCAACTTAACGATACCTATGGGCATAGCTTCGGTGATGATGTCCTTGTGGGGTGTGCGGCGGCTATGCAGCAGCGTTTGCGTGATGTAGATACGCTGGCACGCTTGGGTGGTGAAGAGTTCGCTATCCTGCTTCCAGAAACCGATTTAGCAGCAGCTACTACAGTAGCTAAGCAGCTACAGGACTGTGTGCATCGTCTGCAGTTGTGTCCGCCGCAACAAATTGAACCTGTCGCAGTTACCGCCAGTTTTGGAGTGGTGCAGATTGCCGCGAAAGATGTCACTAGAGACGAAATCTTGCAGGCAGTTGATCAACTGATGTACCGTGCTAAACGGCAAGGTCGCGACCAAATGGTCTGCGACCTATTAGACTAACGCCATTACTATTGCTTTATTAACCTTAGGTTATGAAAATCAAAGCTGAAATCAGTAAAATCAGCAACCGCTTCTAAACTCGCGCCAGTAACCTGTTGCTCCCGGTTTACACTAAAATCAATAAAGGCATCGGCTTCTAGCAAGGGTTCATGCCAACGAATCACAAAAGTATCACCGCTATAATGTTCTAACTGGCCCTGCAACATGGGGGTGTGCGCAAAACTAATGGCTAATTGATCGTCGTTAACACTAATGTTGACGTCACCGTACCAAGCATCCCGATAAGTGCCGCTATACGAGGCTAGGTCTAAGGCCGCACGTGTCCTACTCGGTGCCGGCAAGGTAAATTCGGCTTTAGCTTGGATCATATCGTCGTATTTAGCTTGTTCACTAGCCAGCCAGTCTTTATCAGGTAAATCGAGAATGAGCTCCAGTGCTTCTTCAGTGACGGCTGTTAAAGCGCCGAAAGCTTGCTGATTACTGATAACAGTGATAGCAAAATCATGTTCAGGAATAAGAGTGGTTAGTGAGAGCATGCCCAAAATACCGCCACTGTGAGATACATGCTTCACTCCGTGGTAATTTTTGACAAACCAACCGAGTCCGTAGCCACGAAAGTGGGTGCCCTGAGCAGCAGCTGCTGGTGGTACCCCAAGAGGTGTGGTTACTTGCCACATGGCTTGAAAGCTGCGCTCGCTTATCAGCTGTTCGCCGGTGGGGCTAACACCATGATTGAGAAGGGTTAGCAGCCACTGCGCAAAGTCCTCAGCATTGCTGGCAATCGCACCGGCTGCGCCAAAGTCTTCTAAATAATCTAGCGCAAAGCGATGGAGCTGCCCTTGTGCTTCAATCGTGCCCACCGCAAAGTTTTTGTTAGTGGCTGGAATCGTTGAAAACCCAACGTGAGTGTTATTCATGTTTAGCGGGTTGAAGAATGTTTCTGCAAGGTAGTCGGCGTAACTCATTCCGCTAACACGAGCTATAACTTCGCCGGCAACAATAAACATCAGGTTGTTGTAGTCAAAGCGTTCACGCAAGCCGTGGGCGATAGGGACATGAGCCAATCCCGCCAGTAGATCGGCCGTGGTTTTATCGGTATTTGGCCAAATCATCAAATCTCCAGCACCTAAACCTAAGCCGGTGCGATGGCTCAGCAAATCACGTAGCGTTAGCTGCGCACTTAACTGAGCATCAGCCAACTTAAATTCGGGAAGATGTTTTACTACAGGATCATCCCAACTCACTTTGCCTTGATCAACTAGGGTTGCCATAGCGGCAGCGGTAAAGGCTTTAGTGTGTGAGGCAACCCCAAACAAGGTCTCTTTGGTAACAGGCAGCTGAGATTCTAGGTCGCGAATGCCAAAACCCTCAGCTAGCACTACTTTGCCTTGATGCACCGCGACTACCGCCATACCAGGTACGTTAAACGCAGGTAAGCTAGCGGCAGCGGATGCTCTAATATGTTCGGCTAAAGCTGGCTTTTCTGCCTCAACAGCGGTGTTCACAAGTGTATCGGTAGCTTGGGCATAACTGCTCAGGCTCGGCATCATAAGGAGTGCCAACGCTAAAACCGTTGGCTTCAGTTGTTGGGATAGTTTAACAACAGACATTTGCTTCATTAAAATCATCCTATCTCATTATCAAAAAAGTTTATTATCAGCCAAAGCTGTTTTTAACAACCCCAGCTCTGACCAACCCCAGCCATTACCATCCAAGAATGCGTGGCCAAACCTCATGCGCTTGTGTTTCAGTGATGACATGATAGTGGGTATGCATGGCAGCTGTGGCACAGGCATGGTTAGGCAAAATACGCAGCAACTGACCTATGTCAAATTGCTCACAACGGATAGCCGCCGGCAGTGCAATCACCCCATGCTCTTGGTTAACTCCATTAACCACAATGGGTTGATCCGCAGCTAAGGGCTGGCCTGCAATATCACAAACTAGTCCATAAGATGGCTCTTGTGCGTTACGAGTTGCGCCTAGATCGCGCGAGAGAGCCATCCATCCCGCATCGATTAAAAGCCAGTTTTTTTCAGGATTGTAACCAATCACTGCAGTAACAACGCTCATCGCTATGTCGTCTAGCGCACATACTCCAAGTTGCTGCATCACTAAGTCAAAGGTGGTGTATACCCCTGCGCGAACCTCAGTGATACCAGTGAGGTCGTCAACGAAATGTGCGGTAGGAGTAGAGCCTACACTCAACATGAGTGGTTCGATACCAACTGCGGCAAGTTTAGTAGCAGCTGTGCGTACTGCTTGGCATTCAGCTTCAGCAACCTGTTTAATGGCGCTAACCGAATCAGTGTCGTAGGAGCCGCCTGCGTGGGTCATAAGCCCCGTGATTGCTGGGCCATGTCGATTAACCGGATAGGCAACTAGGTAGTTCGCCAAGGCGATGAGCGCCGGATCTTCAGGGCTCAAACCACCGCGGTGGTCATCGCAGTCAATTTCAATAAAGACTGAAAAATCAACTTGATGCTGCTGTGAGTAGTGATACACCGCAGTTGCTTGTGCTAGGGTATCTAACAGAATATGTACCTTAGCACCCTGCTGAATTAAATTGGCAATTCGGGTTAATTTGAGCGGAGTAATACCAACCGCATAGAGGACATCTGTATATCCGGCATGAACAAAGGCTTCTGCTTCAGCTAAAGTCGATACCGTGATAGGAGCCTGTGGGTTAGCGATCACTCGCTCAGCTGCGGGCAACGACCTTAGTGTCTTTAAATGTGGCCGCAATGCGCAACCTAACGCTGCCATACGCTGCTGCAAGCGCCGCACATTACGGTTTAACTTGCGCTCATCTATAAGCAACAATGGCGTGGTAAGTTGGGTTAACCAAGCGTCACTGGCAGTCATGAATTTTCTCCTTTGGATTCGATTGGTCAGACTAACCATTCTGCTGCAACTAATAAACCCAGTCTTGTCGCATGAATTAGACGATTTACCCGAACCGAGTTAAGTAATTAGCTGCACTGAGTAGAATGACAATCATGTCTACCTTAAGAGGATGTATCATGAAGTGGTTAAAAAGTCTTGCGCTGATGAGTGCAATGGTTATAAGCGTGGTAGCTCAGGCCAGTCCTGCTGCCATCAAACATCAGTTTACTGCGCAAACCAAGGCTGATGCCAAAGTGTCAGTGTTACTGGTTGGCGCCAATCAAACGGCACAGGTGACAGGCTGGAGTGCGGATACGCAAGCCATGGTTAGTGCTGCATTAGCAGCTAAAGATTTTACCGGAGCCCCACAGCAAATCGTTGAGATACTTGCACCGGTTGGTTTAGCCAGCGAGCGTTTACTAGTTGCTGGAGTGGGTGATAGCGAGAGCTTTAACCGCGTTGCCGCCGAGAAGCTTGGAGCCGCCTTATGGAGCTATTTACCTGAAACCGCTGATGCAAAGCATGCCGTGAGCGTGGATGCTCGGTTGCTCAACAATGCCAACTTAGTTGCCGCTATCGCACATGGCATGGATCTGCGAGATTACCGTTTTGATCGCTATAAAAGCGATCCTGCAAAAACCGAAGTTAGACACGTGCAATGGGCGGTAAACCAAGTCCCGTCCGTAGCAGACCATTACGCTGACTATGCGGCTATCGCTGGCGGCGTATTCATGGCTCGTGACATCATCAACTTGCCTGGCGGAGATGGTTATCCACAGGCCATCGCTGAGATGGTGGAAAAAGCGGTTAAGCCGTTAGGAATTAAGGTGACGGTGCTTAATCCTCGTCAAGTTGAACGAGCCGGCATGGGAGCTCTTTACGGCGTAAGCAAAGGGAGTGAGCATAAGGCTTATCTGCTGGCTCTACAATGGCAGGGCAGCAAAGATGCACCTATTGCCTTGGTGGGTAAAGGGAATACGTTTGATACGGGTGGCTATAACTTAAAAACGTCATCAGCATCTATTTTACGGATGCAAACCGATAAAGCGGGCGGCGGCGCAGTGATTGGTGCGGTGATGGCGTTAGCGGGCCAGAAAGCTCCAGTAAACGTTGTAGCAGTGGTGCCGTTATCGCATAACTTAATCTCAGGATCAGCGCTGTTACCGGGTGATGTGGTTACCGCAGGTGATGGTACTCGGATTGAAGTTGCTAACACCGATGCCGAAGGTCGACTTATTTTGGCTGATGGTATCTGGTATGCGCGTGATAAGTTCAAACCTCGCGTCATTGCGGATATTGCTACTTTAACCGGCTCGAAAGTGGGCGCTTTAGGCACAGCTTATTCAGCTGTATTTACGGAGCAAGACGATGTTTTGCGTAGTATGCAACAAGCCGGTGAAGCAACCGCAGAATTGGTCTGGCAATTACCCCTAGGGCCATATCCAGGGATCATTAAAAGTAACCTAGCTGATATTGCCAACGTCGGTTCACCGGGTGCTCAGGCGGGTGCAGTATTTTTACAACACTTTGCTAAAGATACCCCATTTATTCACATTGATATGGCAGGAAATGCGTATAGCACGAGTGCGAATGGCATCCACCCTGCTGGCGGGAATGGTTACGGTGTGCGCCTACTGACTGAGTGGGTAAAAATCTACGCCGATATAGCTGAATAATCTGAAAGCCACTACTGAAAAGTAGTGGCTTTTTTTATCGTCCTGTTAAACCAAGACGCTGTTAGGTATGTTGCGTAAGCTATTTTTGCGCATCTAGATAGCTATCAATCACGTCTGTGATACTCGTATCGGTAGGTGTTACCTTGCTCACAAAACTTGATACTTGGCTGCCATCAGCGGCCACGATGTACTTATGAAAATTCCATTGTGGGCTTTGCTGTGCGGCAGCACTTAAGGCTTGAAACACCGGGTTAGCATCACTACCGCGTACCGGGGTTGTAGCCATCATAGGGAAAGTAACGCCAAAATTCACAAAACAGACATCGGCAGTTTCAGCCTCGTCATTATGTTCTTGCATAAAGCTATCTGACGGAAAGCCAAGGATCACAAAATCCTCGTCTTTGTAGCGCTGATATAGGGCTTCAAGACCTTCAAACTGGCCGGTGTAACCGCACTTGCTGGCGGTGTTAACCACCATCACCACTTTATCTTTCGTTAACTCACACAAGTCGTGAGAGTTCTTGCTATGTAAACCACGCAGCTCATGGTTAAACACAGCTAAGCAGCCGTCACTCCCTGTACTAAACTGGTCACTTGCTTGAGCACTAGGAATGATGTGTTTGGCTGGCTCGCCCGGTAGCGCAAATAACACCACGGCACCCACGACAGCTCCTGCAATGGCAAGAGATACCCCTTTTACTGCTGTTTTTAGACGAATTGCCATAACCTGTAACTCCAAGAGAGTGTTCAATATTCTGTGTCAGCCAAATTTTCATAAATCTATGTGGCCATCCAGTCGACCTTCAAAGTGGATGGTTAGCTGAGACAATGTCAGGTTCCAGTTCTGCACCGGATGTGACCAGCGCTCAGTTGCTTTTAACATACCCGCGTACAGTAGCTTAAGCAAGCTGCTCTCATTGCTAAAACCGCCTTTGGTTTTGGTCAGTTTTCTGAACTGGCGGTGTACCGCCTCAACGGCATTGGTTGTGTAGATAACGGTCCGAACATAGTCGGGGTATTTAAAATACGCTGAGAGTGTCGCCCATTTATTGCGCCAGGATTGAATAACGATGGGATACTTATCCCCCCATTTGGCTTCTAAATCATCCAACGCGCTCTCGGCAGCGGATAGTGTCGCGGCTTTATACACGCATTTCAAATCGGCCATGAAGGCTTTCTGATTTTTGCTGGCAACGTACTTCATCGAGTTGCGAATTTGATGGATGATGCAGTGTTGCACCTCGGTTTTCGGGTAGATGCTTTCTATGGCTTCGGGAAAGCCTTTTAAGCCGTCTACGCAGGCAATCAGAATATCCTGAACGCCTCGATTATGTAGATCGGTCAACACACTTAGCCAGTGATGAGCGCCTTCTGACTCGGATAAATAAAGCCCCAGAAGCTCTTTTTTACCGTCAATATTGAGGCCAAGAATGGTATAAACAGCTTTGCTGATAAAACGCCCATTCTCTTTGATTTTATAGTGAATGGCATCGAGCCATACAATGGGGTAAACCGCTTCTAAAGGCCGTTCACGCCATGCCTGAAGCTCCGGCAGAAGCTTATCCGTGACGGTATTAATGGTGCCGTTTGAGACATGAATGCCGTACAGATCTTCAATGTGCATGCGAATGTCTTGATAGCTGGTTCCAAGCGAAAACAATGCAATAATTTTACGCTCCAGCTCATCGGTTAAATGCGTCTGATGTTTTTTAACCAGTTGCGGCTCAAACGAGCCGGCTCTGTCGCGGGGCGTATCTAATTCAAAGCTGCCGGCAGGACTCTTGACTGTTTTTGACGTCGAACCGTTCTTGCGGTTAGATTGCTCTTTATCACTGAGATGCTCTTCAAGCTCAGCCTGCATCGCGGCTTCGGTGAGTTGTTTGATAAGCGGTGTCAGGATGCCGTCTTTGCCGGTGAGGTCTTTGCCTTCACGCAACTGCTTTAAAGCGGCATCCATGTCGAAATTGGTTTTGGTCATATGTCATCTCTTTTTTGTTTAGTTTAACGAAATGACACAGTGTTCTGAACACTACTGCGTGAGACTTGGTTAGCCGGTTTTGACTTTGAAATAAAAGTTATCGCTCGCATTCCTTAAACCTTTTGTATTCCTGATCGATCGGTTGTTTACAAAAGGCTTTTATAAACAGCTCCACCAATTCCATATAAGAAGCCGCTCATTCGAGCGGCTTTTTTGTGCAAAAAACAAAACCTAACCCGCTATTTATCTTTGCTCGAAAAATTCTCCCTCAGCGAGTTAACCCAGCTTGAAAATTTATGTATTAAGTCACCGCCTTTACCCAGCAGTTCCCTTAGCTCTTCTTCAAAGTGCGTTTGCTTTTTCTCCTCCGGTTCGGGCAGCGGCGGCAGTATGTGGGCAAAGTAGGTTTTGTCGAGTAAGCGATGCAACATACGCTCGCCAATAAAAGGCTTATTGCTATTGAGCGCTCTGGCACCTTTTATAATGTTGCGAATATCGTATTGGGTGGGGCTTATATCCGGCACCTGTTTGGGAATATTCAGCAGCTTATACACACCAATACGGGCGGTGCGAATGGAGGCTTCCATGGTGAATATTATGTCATTGCGAGTTTCTACAAATTGCCCCACTAGGCCTAAATTGGTGCAGCCGTCAGGCACTACTCTGGGTCTGTCGCCTGCTGCTCTGGGCATAAACTGGGCGGTAATGTAAGGCATAAGCGCAATGCGTATTTTGGTGTTGGCTATAACCTCATCTAACTGGTCTTCAATACCCAGATGATGGCAAAGCTCGGTCAGAATTTCTTTGCCGGTACATTCCGGCATAGTTTTGTTAATACGGTTGCCTTGCTTATCCATCAATAGACCATAAACCCACAAAACTAAGGTATCGTCTGGTTGGTCGGGGAAGTGAGGTTGGCGATTACAGGTAACACTTAACAGCCAGTTGGAGTCAGTAAAAGTCACTATGCCGCCGGTTACGGTTCGACCGGAGTATGGGTCGTTTACTGATAAGGTTTTCAGTTTATCGACAAGGGGGGAGGGCTTGCAGGTAAGGGTGGCCGACTCCCATATAGACTTGTCTACGTCACCATAAAATTTTTCTGGCTTACCGAAAACAGGAGATTTCTTGGCGAGGTTCTTCCATAAGTTCCAGCCACTTTCGCTACCCGGGTCATGCCTTTCACAGTTAATCTCCGGGGCATCATCCATACCGGCATAAGCCGTCTGTTCAGTCATTGATCCGGTGAGGGCGAACACTAAATCATTCTTGCCAACTTCAATATATTGCTCTTCACCTTTAACAACGGCCTGAATTCCGGTTACCGTCTTGTTGTCTCCGGTAAAGCTCATATCAAGGTCATCTACTCTGGCTTCAAAGGTAAATTTCACTCCTTTTTCACGCAGAAAATTGGTCAGTGGCTTTATAAAGGTGTCGTACTGATTGTATTTAGGGAAAAGCAGAACAGACATGTCACCAAAGCCGTCAATTGAGTCCAGAAAACGATGCAAATAGAGCTTGGTTTCCAACAGGCTGTGGCAGTTTTTAAAAGCAAACATAGTACGGAATAAAAACCAGAAGTTGCTTTGTAAAAAGCCTTCACTGAAATATTCCTCAATGCTTGTGTCGTCTAACTCTTCCTTGCGTTTCAGCATTAAGCGGATAAGTTCCCATTGCTGAGATTTACTCAGCCCCATGTCTTCTGAGTCAAGGATCTCGCCGGACTTGTTAATTAAACGGGCCTTAGAGTAATTTGGGTCGTTGTCGTTTATCATTCGGTATTCATCGAGAACAGAATACTCTTCGGGAAGTTCAAGGGAGGGAATGTCCTGGAATAGATCCCAGAGGGTGTCGTAGTTCCAGTTCATTTCACGACCACCGCGAATGATGTAACCGTCTTCAGGGTTACCCGCACCATCCATAGAGCCGCCTTCTACACTCATTTCTTCTAAAATAGTGATATTTTCGGCGGGCATATGACCATCGCGAATTAAATAAAATGCCGCGGCAAGCCCCCCGACACCACCACCAATTATCCACGCTTTACGCTTTTCGACTCCTGGAGTTGGTAAGGTTTTATGACGCGAATAGGGCGATATAAAATCCCCCGGTGGCAAAGTGTTAAGCGGTTTATGGCACCAAAAACCGCCTGTTGCGTCAGGCTCATGTTCAAAACCCTCTGGTGCGGTTGCCGAGATATCAAATTTCGCAATTGTCTTTTTAGCCATTACGGATTCCTTCCTTTACTGAATAGAAATACTTGCTGTTCTCGCTGACACCCTTAGTGGTATTGCGAACGGCACTTTTAGTATAGTTGAATCGCCATCTTAGTAAATTAATGCGAATAATTTTGCTAGCAGTTATAGTCATTACCACTCTTCTTTTTACCACGTTGAGTTTTAATGACTTTAGAAACATTTGCACACAGTTTAATCAGCTTTATTGATAGCAGCATTGCAGCAATATGGAATAATTGTACTTTACTGATGACAACCCATCATTCTTATAAAAATAAGTTGCTCACCAAAGCAAGGACCTGTTACATGCAAATTAAAGTGGAACAAGTGGTTAAAGACTATGCAACCGTGCGAGCGGTTGATGCAGTCAGCTTAACCGCAGTTGGAGGCGAAATTCTCGCGTTACTTGGGCCCAACGGGGCCGGCAAATCATCTTTAGTACGAATGATGGTGGGATTAACCCGGCCAGATAGTGGTAGCATTCACTACTTCAGCGATGCTAATCGCGGGCAAGCAGCTCAATTACAAACCAGCGATTTTGGCTATTTACCAGAGGATCGAGGGCTGTATCAAGATCGCACCTTGCTTGATAACTTGCGGTATATAGCAAGCTTACGCGGGCTTCCTAAAGCTACCGCGGCAGCAAACATTGATCACTGGTTAGCAAGATTCAGTTTAACTGAGCGGGCCAAAGAGCCCATGCGTCAGTTATCGAAGGGAAATCAGCAGAAGGTACAATTAATCGCTACCTTGTTGCATCACCCCAAATTGGTTGTACTGGATGAGCCCTTTTCGGGTTTGGATCCGGTTAACCAAGAATTTGTGTTAACCGTATTAGACGAACTCAAACGGCAGGGCTGTACTGTGATTCTTAGCGCACACCAAATGGCTTTGGTAGAGCGCATGGCCGATAAATTAGTCCTGATGAACAAAGGCCGAGTGATCGCTCAAGGCAGCTTGGCAGAAGTGCGTAAGCAATTACAGCAGCAACATAGTCTAGAGGTCGCATTTACCCAGCCGGTCACTATCCCTCAATTACAAGCTTTGGTAGGTGTGACCCAAGTAACTCAAGTGGATGAATACAGCTATCGCTTGGTTTGTACCGAGCAGCTGGTTGCTGCAGACTTACTACAGCAACTGCAACAGCTGGCGCCAGTAAAACAATTTAGTCCGCAGCAACAAAACCTTCACGAACTTTATCTTCAGGCGGTGCAAGCATGAATCGATGGCAACATATCTTACGCATTGGCGGATTTGAATTTCGGCGCTTCTTTAAATGGAAGCAAGAGGTTTTTTCATTAGTATTGATGGGAGTGCTGTTCGCTATTTCAATAGGTTGGGGACAACTTAAAGTTGCCTTAGAAGAGACCCATCAAGTTGCAGTCGTGGCGCCTCTGACCATGCCAGAACTAGAGAACATTACTTGGGTGCCGGCCTCGAACACCAGTAAAGCTATGACAGAGCTGGGAACAACTTATGCTGGGGTACTGACAATAACCGCTGATGCCGAGCAAGGTTACCTCGCTGAGTTGGCAGTATTAAGTAACGCTGGTTGGCAAGACCGTATGAGTCAGGCCATAAGTAGTTATTTGCAACAGCAGAAGCTCAATGACCTCGCTTTGAATGAGGAGCAGATCGCCTTTTTAAATCAACCGCCAAGTTTTGTGGTGGCAGTGCAAAACCAAGATCGGGCGCGAAGCTCTGCCAATAAAGCCTTACCCACGCTAATTCTGGTAAGCATCATGGTTGCTGTATTTGGTAGTTTTGGTCTGATGATGACGGCCATTACGCAAGAAAAACAACAGCGTGTTACTGAACAGTTGCTCACCTTAATTACCCCGAGCCAATGGATGGATGGCAAGATTCTTGGTATTACGCTGCACTGTTTGAAAAGCATGGCCACAATTTTAATCTTGATTGTGTTGGTGGTGTTAGTGATGAGTGTGGTGGCTGGCGATGCGATGACGTATCCAGAAGTGAGCTGGCAGTTGTTTGTCGCTACGACGTTATTTGCTCTGCTAGGCTTAGCTATGATTAATGCGATGATGGCAGGTTTTGCCGCTACTATTGATGATCCTAATCATTCAGGGCGTAGCGCCATGATGCTGATTCCTGCGTTGTTCGTTGGTGCGGGCTTTGGTGTGATGGATACCCCGCAAGGGTTATTGGCACAAATCTTAAGTTGGTTTCCGTTAACGAGCTTTGCGGTGATGCCTATTCGTGTCGCTGATGGCGGTGTTGCTTGGTGGGAATGGAGCGGTAGTTTAGTGGTGTTGTTCTTAACCACCTATATTATTCGTTCAGCAGCAGTAAGATTATTTACGTTAGGCATTACCATGTACGGCAAAGAACCATCGTGGCGATCCATGGGTCGAGCGCTTATCGGCCGCTGATCTTAAACCGCCGTTGCAGGGTATATTGAAGCTACCGCAAACATCGCAACCGGTATAAGGTAGTTATTGGTTATGTTACACATGGATTTTTCGCAACGCGTGGTGATTGATACCCATGCACAGGCTTGGCAACCAAGTCCAGCCGCAGGGGTGGAACGGAAATTACTAGAACGCGAAGAAGCTGAACGAGGGCGAGCCAGCAGCATTGTAAGATATGCTGCTGGGGCGCGTTTCAATACTCATCAACACCCATTAGGTGAAGAAATTCTGGTGCTTGAGGGTGTCTTCTCAGATGAAAACGGAGATTACCCAGCTGGTACCTACATTCGTAATCCGCCAGGGTCCGCTCATGCACCCTACAGCGAGCAGGGCTGTACTTTATTGGTAAAACTCCATCAATTTGATCCTGCCGATCTCGCCTCCGTGCGAATTCAAACCCAAACTGGGCAATGGTTGCCAGGGCAAGGCGGCTTAAAGGTGATGCCACTACATAGTTTTGCCACGCAGCACACAGCTTTAGTCAAATGGCCAGCGGGAGAGGTGTTTAAACCTCATCGTCACTTTGGTGGTGAAGAAATTTTCGTATTAACCGGAGAGTTTATGGATGAACATGGTCGCTATCCAGCGGGCTGCTGGCTGCGTAGCCCGCACATGAGCCAACACACGCCTTTTGTTGAGCAAGAAACCATCATCTTAGTTAAAACGGGCCATTTACCCTTAGCTGATGAGTCAGCAAAAGTTACAGCAATGAGGTTGTTAGAATGAATCAGTGGGATGAACGTTACAGTAAAGAAGATTATCACTACGGTACCGAACCGAATGACTTTTTACGAGACCATGCCGCAAGCCTATTGGAGCATGGAAAACAGCCAGCTAACATCCTTTGCTTAGCCGATGGTGAGGGGCGTAACAGTGTCTATTTAGCTAAGTTAGGTGCTCATGCAACGGCTTTAGATATTTCACAAGTTGGTTTGCAGAAAGCGCAGCGCTTGGCGCAAGCTGAGCAGGTTACCATTACCACTGAGTGGGCTGACTTGAGTAAAACAGAGCTTCCAGAACAGGCATATGATGGTGTCGTCATGATTTTTTGTCATTTACCCCGTGCCCATCGTCCTTTCTTGTACGAGCAGATAGCAAAAACTCTCAAGCCCGGCGGTTGGTTTCTGGCCGAATGTTACACTCCTGCTCAGCTAGGGCGGGGTACAGGCGGCCCACCAAGTGCAGACCTTATGCTAACAGCAGCAGAGTTTTATGAAGCTTTTCAAAGCTTTGAGGTTACCCATAGCCAGGAGCTAGTACGTTCGCTACATGAAGGAACTGGCCACACAGGTGCTGGTGCGGTGTGTCAGTTTATTGCTTTTAAACCTGCTTAACATAAGGCAATAAAAGCGCTTATATTGGGCTAGTAACAGGCGTATAATTTATGCACTTGTTCCTAGCCTTATTAGCTCTCATGGATACCCAGCATATTATTATCGTCGGTGGTGGTGCCGGCGGCCTCGAGTTAGCCACCAAACTTGGCAAGAAGTACCGTAATAATAAAAAGATTTCGGTCACTTTAATCGACCGCAATCTAACCCATGTCTGGAAACCGCTACTTCATGAAGTAGCAGCGGGCGCCCTTGATGCAGACATTGATGGTGTCGATTATCGGGTTCAGGCTGCTCACGCTGGTTTTAACTTCTTACCAGGTGAATTGAATGATATCGATACAACCGCACGTTTAATTAAACTCGCTGCTATTACTGATGATCAAGGACAGCAAATCGTTGCTGCCCGTGAGCTGCCATATAGCACACTGGTATTAGCCATTGGCTCCGTCACCAATGATTTCGGTACTAAAGGTGCCGGTCAGCATTGTTACTTCCTAGATAGTGTCAAACAAGCGGTGCGTTTTCACCATCGCCTCATGAATAAATTCTTATCGCTGCAAGCTGAGCGCTATCCACGTCCTTTAAAAGTAGCCATCGTGGGCGGTGGAGCGACCGGAGTCGAGCTTTCTGCTGAGCTATTTAAATCAGCAGAACTGATTAGGTCGTATGGGTTTGCTGACTTTGAGTTAAATAAACTGCAAATCACCTTGGTTGAAGCCGGGCCACGTATTTTACCCGCGCTACCGGAGCGTATTGCTGCAGCTGCGCAACAAGAGCTAGAAAAATTAGGCGTGCGTATTTGTGATAATACGCAAGTGGTTGAAGTAACAGAACAAGGCTTGATAACTAACTCAGGCGAACTCATCGAAGCTAGTATTAAAGTATGGGCTGCTGGTGTAAAGGCCCCCGATTTTCTAGCTAAATTACCAGGTTTTGAAACCAATCGAGCCAATCAGATCGTGGTTAAGCCGACCTTGCAAGCCAGCACCAATGACGATGTGTTTGTGATAGGTGATTGTGCAGCATTTACCCAAGCTGATGGGTCTAGGGTTCCACCACGAGCTCAGTCTGCGCATCAGATGGCGGCCACCGCCTATACCAATATTGTTGCAAAGCAAAAGCATAAACCCTTGCGTACTTTTGTTTACAAAGATCATGGTTCATTGGTGTCGTTATCAAGCTACACCGCAGTTGGTAGTCTGATGGGGAACTTAACCAAGGGTGCCATGAAAGTTGAGGGCTGGTTGGCGCGTATTATGTACAAGAGTTTGTATCGTATGCATCAAGTGGCGGTACATGGCTATTTTAAAACCTTCTTATTTATGCTGATCAAGGGCTTAAGCCGACGGTTGCGGCCGCGCTTGAAGCTACATTAATCAGGGTTGAGTGCTTGCTACTCAGCTAGTACAGGTTAAACTGGCAATCTCGCTCATAAAACTCTATGTTTAAACATAAAGTTATCGACAAGAGATTGCCAATGCCCGCTAATCAGATACTGTCACGTTACTGCGTTACCCAACATGTCCAGCAGGTAAACCCTAATGACTCGGTACCCACCAGGGTGCTCTTCGGGCATGGCTTTGGTTGCGATCAGCTTATTTGGACCCCGCTGTTGGCCGAATTACCTTCATCAATAGCCCCCGTTACCTTTGATTTTTGCGGCTGCGGTCGTTCTGACTTTAGTTATTATGATGCTGAAACCTATTCAAGTTTCACCGGCTATGTCAACGATCTTATTGCAGTCATTGAAGCGCTTGAGTGCGGCCCTATTCATTATGTCGGGCATTCCGTTGGTGGCATGATAGGCATGCTCGCATCCATCAAGCGACCTGACTTATTTCGCCAGATTATTGCGATTGGGCCTTCTCCGCGCTATTTGGATACTGATAATTATCAGGGCGGCTTCAAGTTAGATGAGATTAACGAGCTATTGAGTTTAATGGAGCGTAATCATTTTGAATGGGCTGGCTATTTGGCGCCGATTGTGATGAAAAATAGTCACCGACCAGAATTGAGTGAGCAATTGCGACAGAGTTTTGCTAACGCCGATCCAGCAATCTCAAGACGCTTTGCTGAATTGGTTTTTTTGAGTGACAACCGTTCACTACTACCACAAATTACCGTGCCCGTGAGTATCTTATATTGCGACGTTGATGTGATTGTACCTACTGCTGTGATTGATTATATGGCAGCTAGAATTCCCCATTGCGATACTGCAAAAATCGGCTGCAGTGGCCACTATCCCCATGTTAGTTCACCGCAATTAGTGCGCGATAAGATCATTGAGTGCCTCTTGAGATGACAAGTACTGTGTCTGATTTTTTTAATCCACAACAGGTGCCAGTAGGATTATTGGCAATCAACGCCGAGCGCCAAATAGTAGATATCAACCAGCCTTTATTAGAGTTACTTGCCTACCAAGTAAATGAGCTAATGGGGCAGTCGATTGATAAGCTGTTCTCGGGTGCTGGGAAACTGTTTTTTTTGACGCATGTTTTTCAGCTGATGCAGCATCAAGGTACCGTTGAAGAGATGTACCTTCGTTTAAAAGATAAACAAAATAATGAATTGCCAGTATTAGTGAACGCCGTCAAATTACCCGCAGCGAACAATGGCTTTGTTATGGTGTTACTGCCGATTCACCGGCGCTTTATCTTTGAAGACCAGCTAGTAGCAGCAAAAAAGGAAGCTGAGCGTGCGCTACGAGAGAAGCAACTGGTGGTGGCAGAATTAGAGCGTGCGCGGGCTGAACTAGAACACAAACATCAGCAATTAACTGAACTAAATAAACAGTTAGAACGTTTAGCAACCACAGACTCATTAACCCAACTGGCAAATCGACGCACCTTTGAGCAGCAATTAGAGCTTGAGTTGGAAAAGGTAAAACGTGGCTATGCCAGTGCTGCGTTGCTGGTGATGGATATCGATCATTTTAAATCGATAAACGATAATTTTGGGCATGCTGAGGGCGATGTTGTGTTACGGCGGATGGGACAAGTCTTAGCCGAGCAGACGCGTGCTATCGATACGGTTGCCCGCATTGGTGGTGAAGAGTTTGCATTGATTGTAAGCGGGGCAAGTTTGGCTGAAGCTGAACAAGCCGCACAGCGCATTCGCGAACTGGTTGAACAGACTGGTTGGGCTCATGGTCAGGTCACCATGAGTATTGGGGTGACCAGTATGCTTGTAGAGGATGATTTAGTAGCGGTCTTGCAACGTGCTGATCGAGCTCTTTATGAGGCGAAGCATAAGGGCCGTAACCGCGTTGAAGTTTCTGCTGAGAATTAAGAACTAGAGTATTGATAACAACGCCTTAGAGGTGCATGTGCGAAACGGAGAGTTAATTCAACAGCTTGCTGATCTTGAAAAGGACCAGCGGGTGCGGGTCTATTCTACATTCCACTTACCTTAGTGCTTTGGGCACTAGCTATCAGCGCAATGTGCCAAAGTACGATGCTTGCAGCAGTTCGGCTAGCCTCGGGTGTTGGTATTTACGAGTTAGCGTCACCGCATAAAAGTTTTCAAAAGCATTGGGCAGGTCAAAGCGTTTGACTAAGAGTCCGCTTTGCAACTCATCGCGCACAACTACTGCAGGCATGACAGCGAGGGCGCCACTGTCGCGAGCGAGCAACCGCAACATGGCCATGTCGTCAGCTTCTGCGATAATTTCGGGGCGCAATTGATGCTGGGTGCAGAAAAACTCAAATGCAGCACGCAGGGGCGATGCTGCACCTGGTACCACCCATCGCTGTTGTTGATAACTAGCGTCTACTTCCGCTGGCAAATGGGCAAGGCGACTAGGGGCAATAACACTCAAGGCTTGGCGCGCTAACAGCTGAGATTGCCACCCCACATCATCACCACTAGCAAGCTCTCGGTTAGTAAGAATCACGTCAAGTTGATGGTGTGCCAATAACTGTTCTAGCTCGGACTGCGGTCGCGCAATGAGCTGAAAGTGAACATCTAAGCCTTGGGTTAAAGGCTTGATAAAAGCATCGACAAAGTTGCGTGACATACTGGATAGCACCCCAATCTTTAAACTAGGCACGGTAGGTGTTCCTTGGCTGAGTAATTGTTGCAACTCTTCGCCGCGCTGATAAATATCCTCAGCATAATTCAGCACCGTACGGCCTAATTCGGTAAGCACCAGAGAACGACCGACACGATTGAACAGAGGTTGGCCAATGGTATGTTCTAACTGGCTAATTTGAGCAGATAAAGCCGATTGAGATAGTGCCAGTTGTGAAGCGGTTGCGGTGAGGTTGCCCTGCTTAGCTACCCGCCAAAAATAGTAAAGGTGATGGTAGTTAAGTCGTGCCATGGGAGTTATTCCTGAGTTTGTCTTAAAGAAAGAGTCACGATAAACCTATCGTTCTATTTTAGCGAACGAATAAATAAAATATATGTATTTTTATAATGTATTTGAATCACGCACAATGCCGCCACTTGCACTAATCTCAACATCAATGGATAACTTTTGGAGGCCATATGCGCTGGCGCATTAGTACCGCTACGATTGCTCTGCTATGTGGTTGCTTTCTGATCACCAGTTTGCTCATAGGTAACACGGGTTGGACAGAGGTTAAAGCCTTTGGTTTTGCGTTAACAACCCTGAGCACTGGATTTGCCGCAATGATCTGCTTTATCGGTTGGGTTGTGTTGCGTTTCGCCGCGGTTCAAGTGCGTGGTGAGCAAGAAGAACACCGGTTTCATCGCTGGTTGGTGTTGGTGTTGGTATCCATTCTGACCACGGCGTTAGCGGATCATTATCTGCTATTTTGGTTGGCTTGGGTGACCGTGAGCTTAAGTTTGCACCAGCTCCTATTATTTTATCCTCAGCGACCTCGAGCACAACTAGCAGCCCATAAAAAATTTATCTTTGCGCGTATCGCAGAGTTATTGCTGGGGGCTGCGCTCATTTGGCTGTGGTATCACACGGGTACCACCCATATCAGTCAATTAACCGAGCACGGATCCTTGGTGAATCAACAGGTAGCTGCGGTACTGCTGGTACTGGTTGCCTTACTTAAATGCGCGCAACTTCCTGTACATGGTTGGCTATTACAGGTGGTTGAAGCACCAACCGCAGTCTCAGCCATACTGCATGCCGGCATTATTAATCTAGGCGGATTTTTGTTGCTACAATTTGCGCCAGTACTTAGCGATGCTCCTCTAGCGCGCTGGCTATTGGCCCTAGTTGCTGGATTGAGCATGTTAGTCGCAGCGGTAGTCACCATGACCCGGATTAGCATCAAAGTTCGCTTGGCTTGGTCTACTGTGGCGCAAATGGCGCTGATGTTGGTTGAAATAAGTTTAGGTTACTACACCTTGGCCGCCCTGCATTTACTGGCACATTCTTGCTATAAGGCCTATGCCTTTTTAAGTTCAGGTAGTGCAGTGGAGTTGCGCGAGCGGCAGCGCTTTGTAGGGCTAGCGTTACCGCCGTTTAGCGCGGTTCTTGTTACCTTAGTTAGTGTTTGCAGCTTAGTACTGATCACAGTTATTGAGTTGGATTTGCTTACGTATGTCGCGCCTTGGTTGGCGGTGAGTTTAGCGCTGAGCTTATGGCTAGCGAGCTATTTTGAACGCTTTGCGTGGGCTGACTTTATTCCAGCAATGGCTATCGCCATGATTTGGCTGAGTTGCTATGGCGCGGCACTGTGGTTATTAAAGCTGCATCTAGAGTTTGTTGAGGCTCCGCTTATCGTTGGGCTTGATTTGTGGGTATCTAGTGTCTTAATCGCTATTACGGGAGTTTACCTATGGTTGTTATACCGACCCCAAGCAGCTCATAGCAGTAAACTTTTTATCATGTTAAATGCAGGCTTGTACCTCGACGAATGGGCTACTCGCCTCACCCTAACGCTTTGGCCTTTACGTGCATCTTCTGCAACCACCGGAGCTCCCCGTTAGTATGTTAACAAACACCCTTTCTGAACAGGAACAAGACGTGATCCGCTTGGCAAATTGGATACAACAAGCAACAGCTACGGTTGCTCCGACATGGCCGCTAGACCGTAGTATTGCTGTTAATCCTTGGTGGCAACAGCGTACCGAATCAATTCACGAAGTTGCGGCAGAGCAACTAGCATGGTTTAACATACCGCTTGTAAAAGGAGCTGAAGGGTTGTTGGCTGAAGGGCGGTTTCATGGCAGCGTGGCGGCATCTTACGATGCGACACAGGCTCAACGTAAGCTCCGTACCTTGCCGTGGTTAACTGAAATTCAGCAACAAATGAGCCAATTCTGTGCGTTATGGGTCAATTATCCTGCGCAAGTGGGACAGCACCATGACATCAATCAACGTATGTTTAAACAATGGCTGAAGGTGGTGCGGCAAGACCGCGGCATCGCATTGTTGTTGAATCATAAAAACATACAGCAGCACCTAGAGAACTTGCCAGAGGATATTTTCGAACTTTACCAAATAGCCTTACATCAGCTTCCACTAACAGCAGCACAATGGCCAATCTATCTGCAGGTACTGCTGCATGATCTGTATGGTTGGGCGAGTATTTTTGCTCAAAGGCGTTGGCAACGAGAGTTAACCCAGCAGCCGGATTTTAATGACGAGCTTAATCAGCTACTAGCGATTCGCTTGGGCTGGGACCTCGTTTGCTGGCAAAGCTCCGATGAGGCACTACAGCAACAATTCAAGCTAACCTGGAGTCATTATTTAGAGCGTAAGCAACAGGTCGCTATACAGTTACAACCGCTGTGGCAACAGCAATCAAAACGCGAGCAGCACTATCAGCAGCAGTTAACTACCCAATTGATGACGTCATCGACAAAGCAATCCGAGAACAAGCTGGGTAAACCGCCAAAGCTGCAAGCTGTATGCTGTATAGACGTTCGCTCTGAACCTATGCGCAGAGCGCTAGAGGCGCAGCATGAGGGGATTCAGACCATAGGTTTTGCCGGCTTTTTTGGGTTACCGGTTGAATATCAAGTAAGCGCAGAATTGAGCAAGCCCCAACTGCCGGCTTTACTGGCACCTCAGTGGCAGGTGCAGTTATCCGGTCATCATGAAACGAGTGAGCAGGTGAGTAAAATCTGGCGTTCCGCCAGTTGGCACCGTGCTCACGAGAGCCCTGCAGGGGCTTATGGTTGGGTTGAAATGAGTGGCTTAGCAAAGATTGCTAAATTACTTAAGAAAACCTTAACCTACCAGCCCCAACAGCGTATCGCGGCAAGTTTGGTGAATACTGGGCCGTGGCTGATCACTCGTCATCAACAACCGGTCAGTAACCGTGAGTTAGCTCAAGTTGCTGCGCAAGTGCTAACGGGTATGAGCCTCACCGAAGCTTTTGCCGAGTCAGTGTTGCTGATAGGCCACACAGCATCAACTCATAATAATCCACATGCTGCTAGTTTGGAGTGCGGCGCTTGTGGCGGTCAGTCTGGCGCAGTTAATGCGCAAGTGCTGGCGCAAATCCTTAATGAGCCTTCAGTACGGCAGCTATTAAATGAACACCATCAGATCAGCATTCCCTCTCAGACACGCTTTATTGCAGCGCTTCATAACACCACATTACAGCAGCTACAGCTTTTAAGTGCAGATGTCCCTCAAGATGTGGCTACCTGGATAGCAGCTGCAAATACCCAAGCGCAACAAGAACAAGCCCAGCGATTATTGGGGCAGCAGGCTGCCACAATCTCCTCCCAGCAATTGTTACAACAACGGGCAGGAAGCTGGGCAGAAGTTCGTCCAGAATGGGGCCTCGCGCGTAATGCGGCCATTATTTTTGCACCGCGCAGTGTTACTCGCAGCTTGAACTTTGATGGTCGTGTTTTTTTACACGAGTATGTCGCCGAGCACGATCAAGACCAAAGCCTATTAACCCAGTTGTTAACGGCACCTATGGTGGTGGCTCATTGGATCAATATGCAATATTACGCGTCAACGGTGGCACCGCAGCAGTTTGGCAGTGGTAATAAGCTACTGCACAATGTTGTAGCTGATGGGTTGGGTGTCTTTGAGGGGAATGGGGGAGATCTGCGTATTGGCTTAGCACGCCAATCTGTACATGACGGACAAGATTGGTACCATGAGCCGTTGCGACTTACCGTTGTGATTGCAGCAGATACGGTCGCAATTGATCAGGTGATAGCTGCGCAACCGGTCGTCAAACAACTGGTTGACAACGAATGGCTGTGGCTATGGCAGTGGCAACCATCAACAGCAACGTTGCAACAACGCACCGCTACCGGGTGGGTAGCGGTACCTAAAACCTAAATCACCTTATAGAGCCATTGGTCAGAGCGAAATTTATTAGCAACAAGCTGTGCTGATGTCGCTAACTCTGCCGCGCTGTAATTGTCAGTATGGGTTTGATAAAGCTGGGTAAACTGCTCCATAAAGGCGTCGATAATCTGGGCTCGCGGTAAACCGGTTTGACTGCGCATGGGGTCGACCCGCTTGTTAGCACTTTTGGTGCCCTTGTCAGAGAGCTTTTCGCGCCCAGTACGGAGTACTTTGAGCATCTTATCGGCGTCAATGTCATAGGCGAGAGTGGCGTGATGCACAATCACCCCATTAGAAAAACGTTTTTGTGCAGCACCCCCAATTTTACCTTGGGTTGAGGCTATATCGTTTAATGGCACGTAGTGCGCCTTAATTCCCACTTCAGCTAGTGCAGCTAACACCCAAGTATCAAGAAATTGATAGGATCTTTCAATACTCATGCCATCTACCAAAGAACTAGGCACGGTTAACGAATAAGTAATACAGTTACCTGGCTCCATAAACATGGCGCCGCCACCAGTAATGCGCCTAACAACATTGATATTAGCAGCCTTGGCTGCGTCCATGTCTACTTCATTTCTAACCGATTGAAAACAGCCAATAACCACAACTGAATCATCCCAATCCCAAAACCTGAGGGTTGGTCCGCGCGTACCTTGTGCAACAGAGGTCGCAAGCACTTCATCTAGCGCCGCATGTTGTATCGCTGGTAAGGTGACAGGTGGAATCACAGCAAAGTCATGGTCAAACCAGCTGCTGGCTTTGCCTAAAGCGCGACGTACCGCCGTAGCTACTGCCTCAGCAGAGAAGCCAAACATCACCACATCGTCCGCTAGGGCAGCGGTAATGGCCTTACTAATAATGGCATGGCTAGCATCAATGGATAGGCCCACCAACGCTTGGTTAATATGCTCTAGTGCCGTATCAGGCTCCAAAAAGAAATCGCCAGAAATACTAGCTGAGGTAATAACCTCTTGATTAGTTTCAATATCTGCCACTACTAGCTTACCGCCAGGAACTTTAAATTCTCCGTGCATGATGCCACCTCTGCTATTCGTATCCAACGATGTGTAAGTTGCCCTGAGCTTAGCATTTTTAGCGGCTCGAATCTTTGCTCTAACCCGCCTTATTGAATCGCATGTGGTTATTACTGGCAGAACCCTCAATAAGGTCTAAAATTTAAGATGAAAGAGGATAGCAACACATTAGGGAGAAGCATGATGCAACCATACAGATTTTTCACCGCTCTATTAACGCTTGGGCTATTTACCGTTTTCTTGGCCCCGGTCTATGCCGTGGCTGCACAAGGTGGTAGTGCAGTCATGATAGACGATGGTGAGCGGATAAAGATAGAATATTCAGGCACAGATAAGTTACGAATCACTTCTGACTCCGATGACGGCTACATGATCATGCGTGATAACAAAATGTACACCGTAATGCAGCAAGGTGGTCAGACGATGGTTTTTGACTTAACCGCAGCAATAGCCTCAATGAATAAGATGCTTGATCAGGAAAGCGTTTGGGATGAAGAAATTCAGGATGTGCTCGAATTAAGTAATACGGGCAAATCTGAGATGGTGGCAGGCATTAGTGGTGAGGTTTTCACCATGACTTATGTTGATGGACAGGGACAAAAGCAAACCAGCACCATGGTTCTTAGCCAAGAAGATCATATCGTTGCGCTAGCTCGAGCGATGAATGCCATGACTAAATTGATGATTACGGCTAGCGGTCGTCAATTACCGCCCAGCGTGACTAAAATGGAAAAGCAGATTCTAGACCAAGGTTATGGTGTGTTGCGGCAAGGCAGTGAGTTTGTAATTACCAAGAGCTCTGCCACCACGCCGCCCGCAAGTTACTTTGAGCTGCCAGCAAAGCCGATGCAATTACCAGGAATGTAATCCCTTTAGCTCCTACCTTTCTGGCTCTAAACAAGTTCAGGAGGACTAAATCTCACTCCGTTTTGAGCCAGTAGGTGACCGATATGTAGTAAGCGCCCTTCATGATGATGAGGGGCGCTGATAGAAATACCAATTGGTAACCCTAGCTCGTCACATCCGCTGGGGACGGTAAGTACCGGCTGACCGCTTAAGTTATATAAGGCTACAAAAGGGAAACAATAATCCATGTAAGGTATTTGCTCTCCATCTAAAGCTATGCGTTGATGCTGATGATTATGCTGAAATGCTGGGCCTAAGGCGGTGGGGCTGAGAACCGCATCACAAGCCGCAAAACTTCGGTTGAGTTCTGCAATCACCTCACGGCGTCGATACAGCGCTCTGCTCAAATGTTTGAAGTCTAGGCTTAAACCACGTTTTAGCGCGGGAATGAGCGTCAATGAGCTATCTTTGAGGGTAGGACGAAACTTCATGTAGAAAATTTTACGAATCAGCCAGGGTAAATTTTGGGCAATAGAAAAGCCGAATAACTCTGCCCACAACTCCATCGCTTGTGCAGCCAATTGGTTATCTATGGTAACGGGTTTAAGCGTGGCTCCTTGAGTGGTGATTAACTGTTTTAATTGGTCTAAACCCAACTGCACCGACTGGCCTGCGGTTAAGCCATGCAAGGTGTCAAAGTAACCAAAGGTGTATCCGCTCAAGGGCTTACTTTCAAGTTGGAGCTGCTGTTGTGGGTACAGTACTCTAAACGCCAGCTCTAAGTCTTCAGGGGCGCGGGCGAGTGGCCCCGTACAATTCATCACACTAAACCCAAGCTTATGTTCGGGTAAAGGGGGGACATGGCCATCATGACTGTGACCGTTCTCGGTAGGCTTTAATCCGAATAAGCCACAGTAGGCCGAAGGATTGCGAATGGAGCCGCCGATGTCACTGCCCAGTTCAAGAGCACATAGATCAGCTGCTAACGCTGCGGCACCACCACCCGTACTACCACCCGGAGTTCGGGTGATGTCAAAGGGATTATTCGCGGTCGGGTATAGCGGCCCAAAGGTTTGGCTATCAGCAAGTAATTGCGGCACATTGGTTTTGCCGAGGATGACGGCTCCGGCATCAAGCAAGCGTTGAACCAAGGGGGACGTCTGCGAACCTTGGTAATTCTTCAACGGCGGATAATTGAGCGTCGTTGCAGTGCCCTTATACAAAAAGCACTCTTTAATAGAAATGGGAACGCCATGCAGCGGACCTAGACGGTTGGCGTTGTCATCGCGCTGTTTCGCTTGCGCCAACGCTTGGTTGCGATAGGTATCTATGAAGGCATTCAGCTTTGGATTATGTTGCGCAATACGAGTTAAATAGTGCTCAGTAATCGCGGTAGACGTTAAGTCGCCCGCTTGAATCGCATTCGCTATGGTCGTTGCTGATAAATAGTTCATCGATGCCTTTTACTGTGAGTTGCCGCTATAGTTTAAAACGAGCATAGAGCGGATTATGGTCAGATACTGTACTGGTATCAAGTGCCGCTGCCTGCTGCAATGACAAATTACGGTAGAAAATAAAATCCAACGGGTGTTGTCGATAGGTTTTAATATGATGAGGATCGGCCATAATGGCGTGCTTGAGGCCGATACTTCGACAGAAGCGCAATAAACGAAGGCGGCGTTGGCGGCTCCAAACATTAAAATCGCCAGCAACAATAAGCGGCCCTTTGTGATCTAAAATCTCGTTCTTAATCAGCTCAATTTCTTGTGAAAATTGCTGTGTGCGCACAAAGTTAATCGCATGGATATTTACCACTAACAGCGCACCGCCTTCTGCTAGTGTGTGATAAGAAAGCATGTAGCTTTTGTGGGTAGCGAACATGCCCTCGCGCTTTCTACTTAATCGAGCTTGTGCTTCGGTAAACGCATACTGACTGGCTGTGAGCACACCATAAGTAGAACGCCGCATTTGCATATTTGGTGCGACAGCGTAAGACCAATGCGGTAAGAGCCAATTGGTTTTAGAGCTAAGCTTGGCTTCTTGTAGTAGTAAAAATAGGCAAGGAAACTGCGCTAAAAGGCGCGTAAGAGTGCGCTGAAACTCGGGTGTATCTGTGAGTTTCTGCGTATTCCAACACAACACGCCAAACTCTTCGCCATGACGAATAGGTTGTTCGTGAAGGAACTGCTCAGGAACCAAAACTTTAGGTTTAAGCAAACGGGATCTCCGAAGGTTCTGTCTTGGCACATCGTACCACCTTCTAGTAGACCTTCTTCTAGTCATTTTGGTTCGGCTTGTTTCTATCTTAGTTGGATACTAACTAAGCTGTAAAAACCGATTGCCACGATAGCTTTTATTCAACAACGGCGCTGGCAAAGAAGGGTAAAATAATGCAACCCATGGCATTAATAAACCAATAAGGAACACTTTACATGTCTGCACTTTTTCAGCCTTTTCAATTAAAAGACGTAACACTACGTAATCGTATTGCAGTTCCACCAATGTGCCAATACATGGCAGAACAAGGTGTACCCAATGATTGGCATCTTAACCATTACGCCAGCTTGGCCCGTGGTGGTGCAGGTCTAATCATCGTAGAAGCAACCGCTGTCTCACCAGAAGGTCGGATCACGCCAAATTGTACCGGGCTTTGGAATGATGAGCAGGCACAAGCGTTTGTACCTATTGTCGAAGCTATTCAAGCCGCTGGCGCAGTACCAGGTATTCAACTTGGGCATGCTGGGCGTAAGGCCAGTGCAAATCGTCCTTGGGATGGTGACGATCATATCGCCGAAGCAGATGCCAAAGGCTGGCAAACCCTGTCGCCTTCTGCTATTCCATTTGGTGCTAACCTACCTCGGATGCCTAAGGCAATGACCCTCGAAGACATCCAACGGGTACAACACGACTTTGTCGCTGCAGCCGAAAGAGCCCGTGATATTGGTTTTCAGTGGTTAGAACTACACTTTGCCCATGGCTATCTAGGACAAAGCTTTTTGTCGCCTCACGCCAATCAGCGTGACGACAACTATGGCGGTTCGTTCGAAAACCGTGCACGCTTTTTGGTAGAAACTGTGCGAGCTGTGAAGCAAGTTTGGCCAGATAATTTACCGCTCACCGCACGTTTAGGCGTGATTGAATTTGACGGCAACGATGAACAGCAACTTGAAGAAGCTATCGCACTGACCAACCTATTGAAAGCCGAAGGCTTGGATTTCTTGAACGTTAGTATCAGCTTTTCTACCCCAACCGCATCTATTCCTTGGGGACCCGGCTTCATGGCTCCTATCGCAGAACGTATTCGGCATGCGGCAGCCATCCCAGTTGCCTCGGCCTGGGGAATTGATGCTCCGCAACTGGCCGAGCATACAGTTGCCCAAGGTCAGTTAGACTTAGTGATGATAGGACGTGCCCATTTAGCTAATCCGCATTGGCCATATGAAGCAGCTAAAACACTGCGTGTGGAGAAACCATCATGGGTGTTGCCAGCCCCTTATGCACATTGGCTAGAACGCTACTGATGCTGGCAACCTTAGCCAACTTAAACCCAGTAAAACGTACTCCCGGGTACGTTTTATGGGGTCTACTCGGGCTTGAAGTTTGCTGATTTGCGCATGCCTGCAGCTCGAATGGCTTCTAACTGATTATCGATGGTTGCTCTATCAAGCCACTGGCCGGCCACCATGACACCAGAGCGTCCGGCGAGCGCTGCAGGGTCTTCCAGCGGATTTTGCTGTAACAACACCAAATCAGCACGGTGACCTTCTGCAACGCGACCGAATAAATCTTTATCGGCAAAATACTCCCCAGCTGCGACGGTTGCGCTGTGTAAAATTCCAGCCAGCGGAATTCCGGCGTCGTGTAATACTGCAATTTCACGTAAGGCTGAGAAGCCCGGAACACTGAATAATTGGGGCGCATCGGTGCCAAAAATAATGGGTACGCCACCGTCAAATAGGGCTCTAATTAGCCGCTGGCGATTGTCTTGTTGAATGGCGGCCGCTTCGGCGTTGAAGTACCCTAAACTTGGCTCTTCTAAGTAATTAAACCAGCCGGCTCGCACTGCTTCAGGTACATAGTCAATTTCTTTGTACTGGCGCAGCTGCTCTATGTCACTGGCACCAATAATCGTAGCCCACAATGCCTGGGTTGGCACCACCGCGGCACCGTGACGCAGGGTTAAGTCAACGAGGTAATCCAGTTCGTATTTACTAGCAGGCCGATTTAAAGCGTCGATGGCTTCCAAGTAGCCGTCTAAGTGGTCAATGGTACGTTGGCCTTCTGTTAATGCCACTTCAAGACCCACGTCTTTCGGTACATGACCAGCAAAGTCGATGTTTGCGTCACGCGCAGTTTTTGCCATTGCTTGATATTCGCTAAGCGTCAGCCCTGGATGGACTTTAAGTAAATCCCAGCCTTGATCACGTTGTTCAATAACGCGTTGAGTGGCCTTTTCTGGTGATTCAATGCTGTTGCCGTTAAAGCTTGGCCCGGCCAGATAAAGTGTTGGACCTGTCCGCTTACCTTCTGTAATGTCCTGTTTCAATTGTAACTGATGGGGGTAGCCGAGCATGCCCCGCACCGTGGTAATACCGTTGGCAACATACATAAATAGTACATCATCTAGATAGCGCTCTGGCAGTTGGCCAAAGCTTGATGCCGGCGGCACATGGCCGTGCATCTCGGTTAAGCCAGCCATCAAAAACTGGTTGGTACCGTCAATTTCTACAAAGCCGCTGGGAACTGTAACGGCAGAGGTTGCTCCAACCGTGGTAATGCGATCGCCTACCACCAAAACTGTTTGAGCTTCGGCAATCTCACCCAAGTTACGCGCAATGTTCACCACAGCAACATTTGTAAACGCAAAGTTCTTCGGTGATTGATGTGACGTTTCTGGTGCGGGCGGTTGAGCCGGCTCGCACGCTGCGATAAAGGTTAGTAGGGTAACAAGTGTGATGAAGCGAACCATTGTGTTCATGATGTACTCTCAGTTGCCTAGCGCAGGGTATGATTAATCGCGTCGAGGCCGCACGCCTCGCACATCAAAAGGGCTGGTTATGACTATAACAACCATGAAACAAAACTACCAACGCGCAGTACATCTTGAAGAAAAATTAAGTGTGATGCCGAACGCCGATGCATTTGCGAAATAACTTTGGGACGCAACGCTTTACAGCAGTCTGTAAATTTCTGGTACGAGCATTTACGAGCCTTGGTAAGTAAGGTTAAAACTTACGACGATCTACATGGCGAGGTTGCAAAAACCTCAACCAAATAGTCGATCATCGCTCTTACTTTGAGTGGTAATCGACGATCTGGCGCGAACAATACATGCAAGCCGCCGAGATCCAATGGGGGGTGATTCAATTCTAAAGCAACCAGAGCACCACTGGCCAATGCCTCCGACACGATAAAATTGGGTTGATATATGATTCCTTGGCCCTTAACGGCGGCAGCAAGAAGTGCGTCGCCATTGTTACACATGAGGTTGCCTGTTACGGGCACTTGAATTTGGCCATCTTGGCCGAATGCCCAGGTGCCGCCGCTTTGTGCTGAGGAGAGGTTGTAGCTCAGGCAATTATGGCTTGAGAGCTCAGCTACACGGTTAGGCTTTCCGTGTTTTTTCAAATACTCAGGAGAGGCACAAAGTCGCATCGGGCAATTACCGAGACGGCGAGCTTTGAGATTGCTGTCAGCGAGATGTCCGATGCGAATAATCAGATCCCAGTTCTCTTTCAGCAGATCCTGTTGGGTGTCGCTCAGGCCAAGATCCACCTCTACCAGAGGATAACGCTGGGTAAATTCGGGTATTAATGGTGCTATGAAGCGTGTGCCAAAGGATAGCGGTGCATTTAAACGTAATCGACCCATGGCTTGGTGCTGCTGCGAAGATACCTCGGACTCGGCTTCTTCAATATCTTGAAGAATGCGCTGACAGGCCTGTAGGTATTGCCGTCCGGCATCTGTTAGTGACAACTGTCGAGTCGTGCGATGAAGCAATTTGGTGCCGAGTCTAGTTTCCAAAGAATCCACATGTTTTGTGGCCATTGCTGGCGACATGTTGAGTTCTCGGCCTGCAGCAGACAGACTACCTTTGGAAACTGCCTGAATGAACACCTGCATGCTTGTGTATCGGTCCAGCATTTTATTTCCTACTTATAGTTAAAATAGCTCCTTGTTTAAGTCTATTCTCCTTTTCTCGGTATCAGTATAACCTGTTCATTGTGATATCTGAACTATTCAAGCCTTTGGAGGTATGTCGATGTCTATGCAGTCAAAAGTGCCTAGAAAACAACCAGTTTTTTTTATTCCCCATGGCGCCGGTCCCTGCTTTTTTATGGACTGGAATCCCCGCAATACGTGGGACGGTATGGCCGAATTCCTCCGAAATATCAGTGGATGTTTGCCAGAAAAGCCGACGGCCATCCTGATGATATCCGCTCACTGGCGTACTCCAGAGTTTCGTGTGACCGCCGGCAGCCAGCCTCATCTGATTTATGACTATTTCGGTTTTCCGGACCACACCTATGAATTGACCTATCCAGCTCCGGGAGCACCTGAGTTGGCGCATCGCGTGAGTCGTCTACTGAGTGGGGCACAACAGTACACCCTCGAGGATTCCGTGCGTGGGTTTGACCACGGTATGTTTATTCCACTCAAAGTGATGTTCCCCGAGGCAGACATTCCTGTGGTTCAGCTTTCTTTACGGCAAGACTTAGATCCCGAGGCACACCTGCTGGCAGGCAAAGCTTTGGCGCCATTACGTGATGAAGGTGTGCTGATTCTCGGTAGTGGCATGAGCTTTCACAATATGCGTGGTTACGGCGACAGGCGGTTTACGCCGCTTTCCGAGGTGTTCGATGATTGGCTGACGGACACTGTAGAAGGTGACTCCAAAGTTCGTTATCAACGATTGAAGCAATGGTTTCAGGCACCTTACGCTCTCGATTGTCATCCGCGCGGAAACGAGGAACACCTAATCCCATTGCTGCTTGCAGCGGGTGCAGCGGACGACGAGCCCGGCAAGAAAATTTATTCAGAACGAGTGATGGAAACTCAATTATCGGCGTTTCAATTTGGTTGAGTGGCGTGGGCTTCTCAACAATCAATGGCTAGAGGAACAGAATGATGAAGATTGAATTAACAGGCAAACATGCGTTGATCACCGGATCTACCGCTGGTATTGGCTTGGCTATTGCTCAAGGGATGGCTCAGGCGGGAGCCTTAGTGACCATCGTGGGCCGCGACCGAGCCAAAGTGGATAAAGCCTTGACTCAGATAGCTAGCACCAGCGGCCGTGATGATGCCAAGGGTATTATCGCCGACCCAAGCACCGCAGAAGGTTGTCAGACCATCATTGCACAGGTGCCAGAAGTAGATATTTTAGTCAATAATCTAGGTATTTATGGCGGCGTTCCATTCTTCGATATCGACGATGCCGCTTGGGAAGAAATTTTCCAGGTAAACGTGATGAGCGGTGTACGACTCGCTCGGCATTATGCCAGCGGCATGAAGACTCGCGGCTGGGGCCGCATCCAGTTCATTTCGAGTGAATCGGCGATAAATATTCCATCCGAGATGGTGCACTATGGGGTGAGCAAGGCGGCGCTCCAGGGCCTCTCCCGAGGATTAGCGAAGGTTCTTGCTGGTACCGGTGTGACCGTGAATAGCATCCTGCCTGGTCCGACTCGTACTGAAGGAGCCAAGGCCATGATGGCTGACCTAGCGGCTGAGCGGGGAGTATCCCCGGAAGCAATGGAGGCCTTGTTTTTGGATGAAAACCGGCCGTCCACGCTGCTAAGGCGTTTTGCCGAACCGGAAGAAGTTGCTAGCATCTGTGTCTATGCCGCCTCTCCCCAGGCCAGTGCCACCACAGGTTCCGCCTTGCGTGTTGAAGGTGGCATTGTGGAAAGCATTACCTGAAGCTCCGTTCGTGAGAATATATTTATGAGGTTTACTCATGCTCACTCAGCGCGCAGCCGACTTGGCGGTACTTATTAAAGCGCAGAGAAAAGCGCTGAGTTATACGCAAAAGGGACTAGCTAAGTTTGGGGGTGGGGAACACTCTGGGTCAAGTTGTCACTGATGATACTATAGGTTTTGCGGTATCAGCCTCATTGTTTCGTAGTGATAAAACGTAGTAAATCTTATTTTTTTGAATTCGAAGCCCTCCCTCACGAGTAACTCGCTGCCGGTTACGTGAAGGAGGGGACACCCTAGAGTTCAAATAGCCTTTTCCAATTAATTTTCAAGCCGCGACACTAACTGTCGGCTGGATGCTTTACATTAATCATCTATGCGTGCTAAACATACTAATGATAAAAAAGTGTTAACATTTGACTTGTTTTCGTTGGCTTGAGCGATGGAAATTTGAGTCATGTTGTATTTGTTTGCTGGAATTTGAAATATCAACATGAAATAGGGAAATTATAGTGTTTCGGCCTCGTAAAAATAAGGAAATAGCTTCAATCCCATATCAAAAAATACCCGCTAAAACCTTTGATAACAATGGTCAGAAGGGTGTTGGTAGAAGTGTAGAAAACCATTGCCGGATTGTTGGGGAGGTAGCGAAGGAGTTAATTCGTCGTTCTCCAGTTGCCCACCTTTTTCCTGTAGGCTCTGCGTTTACCGCAGCCACACATGATATTGGTAAGGTAAGCCCTACTTTTTACAATAAAATTATGGTCGCTGCTGGCGGTGAATTATTACCGAACGTGAATTTTCAGTTGGAGAGAACGTGGAATGGTCATGCCGGCGTTAGTCAGTTAGCGGCTAAATATTTGAATGCACCATGTCACATACCGGAGATTCTTGGTCAACATCACGGATTTTCACCGTCCATTTCTGGGCTTCGAGCAACGGACGAAGTTTTCGGTGGTGAGGTTTGGCAAGCTGAGAGAGATAAGTTAGTTGTTTCATTGAAAGAAGCACTTGGTGAGTCATGGCCAGAAGAAGTGACCATCGCGCAAGCTCGTTTGCTTGCCGGGTTAACGTCAGTATCAGACTGGATTGGATCTGGTTTTCATTTTGAAGACCCTAGAGCTTCGTGGAAAGATAAAATTGAGATGGCGGTAGATGACGCTGGCTTTGTGCCCGTTACTTACCGCGCAGGATTAAGTTTTGAAGAGGTTTTTGGATTTTCTCCGCATGACGCCCAGTCAATTTTAATAAAAGAGGTAACGGCCCCAGGCGTTTATGTTCTAGAAGCTCCAATGGGGTTAGGTAAAACTGAAGCAGCTTTATTTGCAGCTTATCAAATACTGCAGAAGGGGAAGTGTTCAGGTATTTATTTCGCACTACCCACTCAGTTGACTTCAAATAAAATTTACGAACGCTTTGAGAGCTTTTTAGAGGAGGTCTTAGCAGACGATTGCAGTCATCGTTCGTTACTGTTGCATGCAAATGCCTGGCTGTTCGAAAAAGACATAGGTGAAGAAGGCCGGCCCGGAGGAGCTTGGTTCAACAAAAGCAAGCGAGGTCTACTTGCGCCTTTCGCAGTTGGAACTATTGACCAAGCATTAATGGCAGCAATGAATGTCAAACATGGTTTTGTACGAGCGTTCGGATTGGCTGGTAAAGTAGTCATTCTCGATGAAGTTCATACGTACGATGCTTACACGAGCACGCTAATGGATTCCCTTATCGAATTGCTTCGTAAGCTTGAATGCACAGTTATTATCCTAAGCGCAACACTGAACAAAGAGAGACGCCAAAAGCTTCTTAAGCGTCCTTGTTCCTCGTTGGAATATCCACTAATCACTTCGAGTAAAAACAGGGATGATGAGGCGCTAAGGGAAGTGAGTGTTCCATCAAATAACCACAAAGCATATCAAATCAACTTAACCGCAGACGAAAACGCTACGCTTGAAGAAGCGCTTCTGCGCGCTGAACAAGGTCAGCAGGTACTGTGGATAGAAAATACTGTAAGAGAAGCTCAGCAACGGTATCTTGATTTAGCAGCTCGTGCCGCAGAACTTGGAATTTCCACTGGATTGCTGCATTCGCGCTTTACAGTGAATGACCGGCAGAGAATTGAGGAGCAGTGGGTTAATTTATATGGGAAATCAGGATGGAGCCAACGAAGTAAAAAGGGGCGTATTCTCGTCGGCACACAAGTTCTAGAGCAGTCACTCGATATTGATGCCGACTTTATGGTTTCCCGATTTGCACCGACGGACATGTTGTTGCAGCGCTTGGGTCGATTATGGCGCCACTCTCAAACACCTCGCTCTAATCATGCAAAGCCAGAAGCTTGGTTTTTGGCGCCAAAACTAGCGGAAGCGTTTGAAAATCCAGAGAAACATTTCGGCTCAAGTGCTTATGTCTATAACCCGTATGTTTTATGTCGGAGCTTAGAAGTTTGGACCGACCGTAGAAAAATTAATTTACCCATTGATATTCGTCATTTAATAGAAGAAACATATTCAGACAGGGTAGAACAGGGAAGTATGGAGCGATGGCTCTATGAGCTGGAGCATGGTAATCGGTACAGAAAAGGAAGAAGGGATTTACAGCAACTTGCGAGAATTGGTTTGGCAGAAGATGGTAACACGTTGCCAGAGAGTCAAGCTCAGACCCGATACAGCGAAATAGACAGCTTCGAAGTGTTAATTCTCAAAGGTATCTCTAGAGACGCTGAGCGGGCACTACTAACATTTTTAGACGGTAGTCAATTAGAGCTGCCGCTGCATAGGCACAAACTAGAAAAAGCCGAATGGCGCAAACGTACAGCTATTATTATGCAGCACATTGTTCATGTTCCTCCGAGCGATAAACCTAAATCAGTACCTGCCGATGTTCTAAAGCGTTTCGGGCTGCAGCACTGTTTCTATTTGGGGAATCCCGACTGGAACGATAAAGATGAGAGTATTTTAAACGTCGCTATTGTCGATGACAGTGATTGGTTGCGAGGCATTGAAAATACTCAAGTACACGATAATTACCGACTGGAATACCGAGATGATCTCGGCTACCGAGTTATCAAAAACCAGGAACTATAGCGATGGAAAACCGTTTTAATTTAGTTGATGAGCCTTGGATACCGGTTGCCGATTATGGCCGAGTCAGCCTTAGGCAAATTTTTACTAACTCTGATTATCGCTCGTTAGGCGGAAATCCAGTGCAGAAGATCGCTTTGCTAAAGCTGCTTCTTGCTGTTGCTCAGGCTGCAGCCACGCCCAAAGATGAAGTTGAGTGGAAAGCTATTGGTGCAAAGGGCTTGGCAGAGCATTGTGTCGCGTATTTAGAAAAGTGGCATGGCCGATTTTACTTGTACGGCGATGCTCCCTTTTTGCAAATGCCAGCAATTAGGGCGGCCAAAATTCAGCCTTTTGGCGCGGTTTTGCCTGAAGTTTCAACCGGAAATACAACAGTATTGAGTGAAGTCCAGCGACAACGAGATCTCGACGATGGAGACAAAGCGCTTCTACTTTTGACCCTGATGGGTTTTGCCCTTTCCGGCAAGAAGACAGATAACAGTGTCGTTTTGACACCAGCCTATAGTGGGAAAACAAACGATAAGGGTAAACCAGCAACGGGCAAACCCGGGCCTTCCGTTGCACATATGGGCCTCCTACATAGTTTTCTGTATGCGAGCGACCTTCAGAATACATTGTGGCTAAATCTATTAACATCGAGCCAGCTTGAGAAAATGAATATATATCCAGAAGGGGTTGGAATAGCTCCGTGGGAGGAAATGCCTAGCGGTGAGAATTGTGAGAAAGCACAAGAACTGAAAGCTTCCTTAATGGGACGTTTAATTCCACTAAGTCGATTCTGCTACCTCACAGATGAAGGCTTGCATTATTCCGAGGGAATTGCCCATGCAGGATACAAGGAGGGGGTCGTTGACCCCAGTATGGCAATAAATAACTCCGGAAAAGAACCGAAGGCACTTTGGGTCGATCCAGAAAAACGACCATGGCGTGAACTTTCCGCTTTATTGAGCTTTTTTGACCAAGGAGACAGTGCGGGCTTTCAAAGCTGGCAAATACGCAGTGGGTTAAACAGAGCCCGGGATGTTGTTCAAAGTTTTGCAATTTGGTCCGGAGGTTTGCGGGTCAGTAGTAATGCTGGTGAACAATATGCGTCTGGGAGCGACGATTTTGTTGAGTCCCAAGTTTGGTTGCATGGCGAGGCTATTGGTCAAGGTTGGTTTCGGCAACTTAAACATGAGATGGATGCGTTAGACGCTTTGGCCAAGAATTTATATGGACGAGTACAAGGCTTTTTTAAAGAACAAACTGTTGACGGAGGCAAGATAGCGCCACAAGCAACGCAGCTGTTTTGGCAGCTCTGTGAGCGAGATTTTCAGAGCTTGGTGAATCAATGTGATCAAACCGAAGAAGCAGCCGCCGAGCGTATCAAGCTTCGCCATAGATTTGCGGGCTATGTTCACCAAGCTTATGACAAGTTCTGTCCGCGAGAAACAGCGAGACAAATGGACGCTTGGGCTAAATGTCGCCCAAACACAAGCAAATATTTGAATCAAGAGGGCTAGAAATATGGAAAGTAATCAATTGCCTGTGCAGTCGGATAAAGAGAAAAGTCGAGAACAGCGATTTGTCGAAACAGTGATTGAACGTTGCCTCTATGATAAAGGTCAAGCAGCAAGGCTTCGCAGAGCAGATAACCCGGCAACAGAATATCAGTCTTGGGAGTTACTGGGCTGGTTTGGCGTTGACTTAGAGAAAGATTATGAACGCAAACCATTCGTAGCAATAGCTGCAGCTATTGCGAAATCTAAGAGCGAGCGAAACGGCAATCTAACGTTAGGAAGAGCACTAGCTTCTTGTTATGAAGATGGTAGGGAAAGTAACCAAGCAAAAGCAAGACTACGTCGCTTATTAGCGTGTAGTGACTTGACCGAAGTTTGTCGTATTTTGCGCCCACTTTTCACCCTTATTGATAGCAAAATTGGCCAACCACTAGATTATGTTCGGCTTTTGAAGCAGTTACGTTTCTTCGGATTTGAGTCAGGGCAACGCGTTAAAACCCAATGGGCACAAGAGTTCTATGGTCAAGCCGTTGACATGCAGAAAGAAGAGGCCTCCGTATGACGATGATAGCCAGCGTTCTACATCTCGATCGCCGCGCAATGAAGGCACTGCGTATTACCGATCCCTACTCGCTTCACCGCGTAGTGTACAGCCTTTTTGAGGATGTGCGTAACGAAGAACAAAAGCACAAAAGTAACTCAAGCGGAATTCTTTATGCGGATAATGGCGGCGATATTCACGGCCGAAAAATCTTGATGCTTGCAAATCGTGAACCGATGGAAAAGGTTGAAGGTAAATATGGAGAAGTTCAAAGCAGATCCATATCCGAGGATTATTTACTCCATAAAAACTATCGCTTTAAAGTCATTGTTAATCCAACGCGCCGTGATAATGAGAGCCGGAAATTATTGGCTGTGAAAGGTAGAGATGATATCGCGAAATGGTTTGCCGAACGAGCTCAAGGTAGTTGGGGCTTCGACGTCGCAATACAGGCGCTGCAGGTTGATAAGGTTGAGGTACTTCAATTTAAAGATAAACATCAACGCCAAGTAACTATTGGGCAGGCTCATATTCAGGGACTTTTAACTGTCACAGATAGAGCTGCATTTACTAAGAGTTTTCAACAAGGCATTGGACGTGCGCGAGCTTTCGGTTGTGGTTTGCTGCAAGTCGTTCCCGTTTTAGAGAACCCATTTGATTGATTTGATTTTAATTAAACATTAAGGAAGATTAATATGATTAATCCATATACAAATACCCGTATTGAGTATCACATTTTACAATCTTTTCCTGTTACATGCTTGAACCGAGATGACGTTGGAGCCCCTAAGTCAGCCATTGTTGGCGGCGTACCACGAGCGCGGGTTAGTTCGCAATGTTGGAAGCGCCAAGTACGCTTAGCGATGCAAGAATTTGGGGTGAAACTCGGGGTTCGCACGAAAAAAGCTGAGCAAATGTTTGTAGAAGCATGTCGTACTGCTGGCGCATCGGAGCAGCAAGCAGAGGCATGCGGGGCGAAAATTGCAGCGCAACTTGTTGATGACACACTCTTATTCATTAGTGAAACCGAAGCTACAGCGTTTGCTAATTATGCAAAAGAAAAAGAGTTTGATGAGAGTAAACTTAAAGACAAGGAGTTAGCCAAATTAGCTAAGCAGACTTTGAATCCTGCTGTAGACGCATTGGATATCGCGCTTTTTGGGCGCATGGTTGCCAAAGCAGCAGATATGAATGTGGAAGCAGCAGCCTCGTTTTCGCACGCTATTTCGACTCATAAGGTAAGCAATGAAGTTGAGTTTTTTACTGCGTTAGATGATCTGCAGGATGAGCCAGGTTCAGCGCACATGGGTAGCTTAGAGTTTAATTCTGCAACTTACTATCGCTACATTAGCCTTGATCTCGGGCAGCTTGCCCAAACCATGGGACCCGATGATTTGAAAAATGCCATCGAAGCGTTCACGAAGGCTTTATTCATTGCGGTGCCAAATGCGCGACAAACAACACAATCGGGTGCTAGTCCTTGGGAATTTGCTCGGGTCATGGTGCGAAAAGGTCAACGCTTGCAAGTGCCTTTTGAAACAGCTGTTAAAGCGAGCGATGGCGGTTTTTTAAAAGCAAGTGTCAATGAACTGAAAGGCTATCTCGATAAGAAAGAGAAACTTTCCGGCTCACTTTTTGGTAAACAGGCTTCTTATGACTGGGGAGAAGACGAGAACTTCAGTATAGATGCGCTAGTGGAATCATTACAAAGCCACGTTAGCTGAGGTGATGTATGAATAATCCTTATTTGTTGTTATGGCTGGAAGCACCGCTACAGTCATGGGGACATGACTCGAAGTTTGGACGACGAGATAGCCTTGACTTCCCGACTAAATCGGGCGTGTTTGGTTTGCTTTGCTGTGCGTTGGGAGCAGGGGGAAAGCAAACGGAATGGTTAAAAGAATGGGCTGACTGCGATATGCAGGTGCAAGCATTTGTGCTCTCTGATCGCCGTGGTCAGCCCATGGTTCGCCAACCATTACTGAGAGATTTTCAGATGGTTGGCAGTGGCTATGACGACAAAGATCCATGGCAGAACCTCCTGATTCCAAAAACAAGTGAAGGCAAGAAAGCGGTAGGTGGTGGTACTAAAATGACCTATCGTTATTATTTGCAAGATATGGCTTTTGCCGTTGCATTGCAGGGGCCAACAGCAAAACTGAAGGAGTTAGAGTCCGCTTTGCAGAATCCAGTATGGGATCTGTATTTAGGGCGCAAAAATTGCGTGCCTACAGAATTTATTGCGCAAGGTATTCATGCTGATTCAGCTCAGGCGATGGAACA
The DNA here is from genome assembly GCF_024584785.1 of Idiomarina loihiensis. GTDB lineage: Bacteria > Pseudomonadota > Gammaproteobacteria > Enterobacterales > Alteromonadaceae > Pseudidiomarina > Pseudidiomarina fusca. The sequence continues at coordinate 2,289,625 of NZ_CP074112.1, read as the reverse complement.
AGCAACGCAATTGGCAGAAATGAAGGGACGACTACCTAGCTTTAAGGTGTTACAAGGTGAACACGAGGGAAACGTGTTTACTCTTAACGACGTCCCACTTCAGTTTGGGCAACAGAAGCTTTACAGAGACCGGCGTGTCACTGTGTTACCGGTCGATTGAGTATGGCGACCGGTCAGCGTTTGTTCGTAAAAGTTACTAGAGACTCCTTACCTCAAGTGAAGGATAAATATCCGTTTTTATATTTGGAGAGGGGGAGGCTAGAAATTGACGACAGCAGCATTAAATGGATTGATGCGGAGAATAATGTTGTACCGTTACCTGTTGCAACGCTCAATACATTGCTGCTGGGGCCTGGCACTAGCATTACGCATGATGCTGTAAAAACTGCCACAGCAGCAAATTGTTCCGTTTGTTGGGTTGGTGAAGATAGCTTATTGTTCTACGCGGCAGGGTTTTTGCCAACCGCAGATACTCGAAATCTCAAACAACAAATAGAAATAGCTAGTCATCCACAAAAATCATTAGAAGTAGCCAGGCGAATGTTTGCTCGTCGCTTTCCCACGGCAGATCTTGATGGTAAAAACTTGAAAGAAATGATGGGGATGGAAGGGCATAGAGTCAGAGCCCTATATCAATCCAAAGCTGAGGAATATCAAGTGGGGTGGAAAGGGCGGAAATTTGTGCCGGGGAAATTTGAAACGAGTGATGTTACCAATCAAGTTTTAACTTCTGCCAATGCTGCTTTATACGGCATTTTATGCTCAGCAGTGCACAGTATGGGTTATTCGCCTCACATTGGCTTTATTCATTCAGGCAGCCCTTTACCTTTTATCTATGACCTTGCCGACTTGTATAAAGAGCACTTGTGTATTGATTTGGCCTTTAGCCTAACCCGAGAAATGGCCGGGCGCTATAACAAGCATAAAGTATCGGAAAGCTTTAGAAATCGTGTGATTGAAATGGATTTACTTGCCAAGTTAGCTGTAGATGTTCCAGATATGCTAGGAGTGAGCCGTGCTCGTGGTTTTCGCAAATGATTTACCCCCAGCGGTAAGAGGCCGAATGAAACTTTGGTTTGTCGAACCACGAGCAAATGTATTCGTGTCAGGTATCAAAGACTCGGTAGCCAAAACAGTCGTCGATTATCTTTACAAGCATTGTCCGCCAGAGGCTGGTGTAGTCATATTTCGCTCGCTACCAGGCCCCCCTGGTTATGAAGTTTATACTATTGGGCCAACTCGTAAGTCATTGATTGAGATCAGCGGATTACAACTAGTTATTGAAACCCTAAAACAACCATAAAGGCAAAGTGTTGTGTTTTGGGATTGGTTCTTTCACAATATGTTGGTGTCTTCCCCACGCTCGTGGGGGTGTTTCCGCATCACTCGTTACAGCTTCCGCAGCAGCCATGGTCTTCCCCACGCTCGTGGGGGTGTTTCTATTCATGAAACACCTCTGTATATAATAACTGAGTCTTCCCCACGCTCGTGGGGGTGTTTCTAAAGTACCGTATGGTGTTGCAAAACTCATCGTGTCTTCCCCACGCTCGTGGGGGTGTTTCTCTTAACACGACGTGGCTGCTTACCGCGCGTCAGTCTTCCCCACGCTCGTGGGGGTGTTTCTCCGTAAAGCCCGTCAGTCATGACGAAAGGCAGGTCTTCCCCACGCTCGTGGGGGTGTTTCCAACGCACCACCTTTCACGACAAAATCAGTGTTGTCTTCCCCACGCTCGTGGGGGTGTTTCCGTCGCTTAGCGATGCGATAATCTGGTAACTCGGTCTTCCCCACGCTCGTGGGGGTGTTTCTATCGATTGGGCAGGCGCGGCAGCTGCTGCCTGGGTCTTCCCCACGCTCGTGGGGGTGTTTCTTCGAGTAAAAGAAGATGGGCGCATTATACATCGTCTTCCCCACGCTCGTGGGGGTGTTTCTGCAAGCGAGTAAAGGTAGGGTTTTATCCTGTGGTCTTCCCCACGCTCGTGGGGGTGTTTCCGCGCTATTGTGGTTACTCTGTACGACGTACACGTCTTCCCCACGCTCGTGGGGGTGTTTCTAACTTCTCTAAGCGGTCTTGGCTCATCGGCTCGTCTTCCCCACGCTCGTGGGGGTGTTTCACTAGAACCATACGATTAACCCCTGATCTTGATGTCTTCCCCACGCTCGTGGGGGTGTTTCCAGGTTTATCAGGTTTTAAAAAAGACACCTTAAGTCTTCCCCACGCTCGTGGGGGTGTTTCTTTGCGGGAGTTGAGAACTTAGAACCTGTCGCCGTCTTCCCCACGCTCGTGGGGGTGTTTCCTTGTGGATCGCAGTCATACCACGCTTCACATCGTCTTCCCCACGCTCGTGGGGGTGTTTCCAGAACCCCGTCAATGTCGAATACTGGCGTTTTGTCTTCCCCACGCTCGTGGGGGTGTTTCCGAATGAGCGCCTAAAAGTCCGTGAAATGGAATGTCTTCCCCACGCTCGTGGGGGGGAGTAGCCAACTAATCTTGGCCACTGTTGTTTCAGAGTGCAAAGCCATTCTTCCAAATCGCTAGTGGATGGAATAGTGCCGGCAAGTTCGTTGTAGCACTGGTATCAACTAGGAGTAGGTCAGCTTTCATACCCACGGCAATGCGCCCTTGATGAGGCAGCGCAAAGGCCTTTGCTGGCGCGGCGGTTGCTGCGTGCATCACTGATTCGAGTGGTAAGCCAACACGCTGCAACATTTCCAGTTCAGCGAGCAATGACCAACCGTGAGCGGTACCTGGATTCGGTGCGTCGCTGCCAGCTAAAATCGGCACTCCTGCTTGATAGAGACGCTCGGTGGTGAGTAGTAGATTTTCATAAAAGTGTGCAGGAAAAGCAGTATTGCCAAATGACTGATTGAGGCTGGTCTGTGCGCTCGCTGGAAGCTTGAGGTTTTCTGCGGTTAACAGCGTTTCGTTTAACTCACCTCGCAGCATACCCTCATACAGCGCCATGGTTGGGATGATAAAAGTCCCGTTGCTGCGCATCAGTTGCACCAGCTCATCGTTCGCGGGGCGGTCAAAGAAACCATGCACCAGGCCGTCTGCACCCGCTTTGACTGCGTCCATCGCTGAAGCGTGATCGGCAACATGCACTACCGCTAGATGCTGCGCTTGATGGGCTGCCTTAATGGTGGCTTCCAGTTCCGTATACGAAATTGACGGCGCATGTTGATAAGCGGCACCAGCATGGGTGTAGACGATTTTGATAAAATCAGAGCCACTGTCGAGACGTTTTGCAACAGCTTTGGGGGCTGCGGAAGGTTCACTTAAAGTCGGTACGGGAATACCGTATTGCGTGCCATGGCCGTTAGGTGCAGTGACTAAGTAGCCAGCACCAAAGATATCAGCATGTTTAGCTTGTCGGGTTTCCGCTCGTGCCGCTTTATGCTGCTGCAAAAAGCTAGGGTCACCGAACATATCGATCACGGTGGTCACGCCAAAGTTCAGACTTTGCTTCAGGGCATCGCCCCAGACGTGCACATGTGCGTCGATTAAGCCGGGCATCAGCACTTGGCCTTGGGTTTCACGGTAGGGTAAGTCAAGGTCAGGTCGTTGCATCGAGAGCTCAGTGATCCAGCCTTCATGCACAACCACGAATTTTTCAGCGCGCCATTTTTCGCCGTCAAAAATCTTCACCGGACCGATCACGAAGCTGTTGTCGTTCGCCACGTCAGCAGTTTTCGGAGTTGGTAAATTCAATACGATAGCCAGTACAGCAACAACAGCGGCAAGTAATAGAAGTATCTTTTTCATAGGTAACAGGCTCATTCAAATTAGTGCGAAAGGCGCTGATAACGCCAGCGTACAAGCAGAACAAGTAACAGGGAAAAGCCGACAAGTGCAGCCAAGTGCAGCCAAATGCTATGGCCCTGACTCGTGCCAATCACAGCATGTGCCAACTGCGCATAGTGGTAAGCGGGCAGGCCATAGGCGATGTATTGCACGGCTTCCGGTAAGAATTGAATGGGCACCCACAAGCCGGATAAGAAGGCCATAGGTAAATAAACCAAGTTGACCACAGCGGGAGCGCTTTTGTCGGACAAGCATAGGCCCAGCAATAAGCCGATAAGGGCAAAGGGAAGGGTACCGATTAGCAATACCAGCAACAGCGCTAACCATTGCCAGGTATAGAGTTCAACTCCCGCGAATAAGCCACCGGTGACAAATAGGATTAAGGCAATGCACAAGGCGAAGACCAAGCTACTGACATACTTAGCTGCTACGTAAGCGTTAAAGGGCATAGGCGCAACGCGCTTCAACGTAAGCCAGCCATGGGCGCGGTCACTGGCGACTGCGGTCGCATAGTTGAACATAGCCGGCCCCATCATACCGAAACAGGCATAAGAAACGAGCATGTACTTGCTACTGCCTGAGCTAAAATTAAAAACGATACCAAAAAAGATATAAAAAGTGACTGGAAATAAAATAGCCGGCAAAAAGAACGCGGGTGTACGCCATAGACTTAGTAAATCATAGCCAGCTTCTTTAACGTATAAATTCGCATTAAACATAGCGCTGCTCCTGCATGTTGACTAGGTAGGCTTGCTCGAGTGAACCATGATCAGCGATCACCTCGGACAAAGTGCCTGCAGCGATGACTCTTCCCTCTCGCAACATCGCAACACGGTCGGCCAAGCGCTCGGCTTCCTCGATGTAGTGGGTGGTCAGTACAATAGCCGTGCCCGCAGAGCGGTAGTCTTGAATATGCTGCCAGAGCGCATGACGCGCCTCGACATCCATGCCCACCGTCGGTTCATCCAGAAACAGTAAGTGGGGCTTACCAGCCACGGCGAGGGCGAAAAGGACTTGCTGGCGCTGGCCGCCAGAAAGTTTGCCAAAGCGTTGCTTGGCGATACTGCTAAGATTCAATTTGTTTATGAGCTCACCAACCTGAAAACCGTTTTGGTAATAGCTACAAAACAGGTCCAACTGCTCGTAGACAGTTAGATTGGCTGCCAGTGTACCGAGTTGCATCATAACGCCTAAGCGCTGTCGTACTGCTAACGAACGATGTTGGTTCAATATGGGTTGACCAAATAATTCAAGTTGCTCTGCTTGATAGGAGTGGATGCCAAGCACGCTATTGATGAGTGACGTTTTACCTGCACCATTTTTGCCAAGTATTGCAAGAACCTCGCCGCTATAGGCGGTGAGGTTTACATCGCAAAGCGCGCGATGCTGGCCATAGCTTTTGCTTAAGCCGTGAATAGATAAGTGTGCGACTGCCATGGGCGATCTCCAGTAAATAATGTTAGAGCCAAGTTTAGGGAGACAGGAGTTCGCGCGACAGTCGTTTTTGTCAGCAATTGAAGGTGACAAATGTCACTAGCCGAATGGGCTAGCAATGGCCATAATGAGGTAACTTCGAGCCAAAGAAGCAGATGATGATCAACGAAAAAACCAAACAAAAGGCCTCTAACGAAGAAGCGAAACATGCTTGGGTCTATCTATTTAACTTAGGTTTTTACATCCTACCGATGGTGCTATTCCCCTATACGGTCAGCGAAATCGTGTTGCTTTCGCTCGCCATGTTGGTATTTGTCGCTCTGTACTTTTATTGCTTCTATTTGCCTTACCAACGCATGCTTTGGCCGATTCTGGGTATGTTCGCTATTGCCTGTGTGGTAACGCCTTGGAACCCCGGCTCCGTTGCCTTATTCAGCTACGTCGGCTTTTTTGTGGGCTTTGCCTATCGTTGGCCCTATGCCTTAACCGCCGTGCTTGGTGTCATCGCTACCCTCGCAGTATTTCAGTGGGGTGTGGGTACGCATTGGGATCTGTTTTTCCATTACGGTACCGTTATTGTGGTAACCGTTGCGATCTTTGGCCGAGTTGAACGCTTGCGGCAACGCCACGCCGCCGCAGAACGCCGCAGTGCCGAAGAAATCGAACGCCTCGCAACGAGTGTTGAGCGCGAGCGCATCGCCCGCGACTTACACGATATCTTGGGGCATACACTTTCGAGTATTGTATTGAAATCTGATTTAGCCAAAGCGCAACTTGGTAAACAGCAATACGATGCCGCTGCGCAACAGCTACAGGAGCTCAGCGAAATAGCTCGTATTAGCTTGTCGCAAGTGCGGCAAAGCGTGTCAGGTTATAAACATCGTGGACTAGCGCTTGAACTGAAGCGGCTAGAACAGCGCTTACAGGATGCCGGTTTTCGCACCGATATCTTAGGTAAGCCACCGCTGTTTGATGCAGCGCGTGAAACAGCCCTAGTGCTCGCCATAACCGAATTAGTTACAAATGTGATTCGTCATAGCTCAGGCCAGCTCTGCACTATTCATTTTGACGAAAGTGCCGACGTCTATCGGGTGCAAGTAAGCGACGACGGTAATCATGCAGAAGTTCAAAGAGGTAACGGTCTGTTGGGAGTACAACAACGAATACAAGAGCTGGGCGGCTCCGTCGAAGTTTTCACCGCACGGGGCTGTGCCGTCGCCCTGCAGTTGCCGAAGCATGAAATACTCAAAGTAACCGGAGCAACGACATGAAAATTTTGCTTGCCGAAGACCAAACGATGGTGCGCACCGCGTTAGCTAGCTTGCTTCGTTTAGAGGCAGACTACGAGGTTGATGAGGCGGTCGACGGTGCAGCAGCGCAGCAACAACTGCAACAGGAGCACTACGACATACTCTTGACCGACATCGAAATGCCTCATCTTTCTGGGCTTGAGCTTCTGCAGTGGGTACAGCAGCATCAGCCAGCACTCAAAACCGTCATTATTACGACGTTTAATCGCGCGGGTTATATCAAACGTGCCGTTGATGCTGGAGTGAGCGGCTTCTTACTCAAAGATGCTCCGATTGCTACACTCATTGATTCACTTCACAAGGTCTGTGCGGGAGCGCGAGTAATAAGCAATGAATTACTGCTGCAAGCACTCGGCCAACAGGACCCACTAACGGAGAAAGAACGCAAGGCACTGCGCCTTGCAGGACAGGGAATGAGCACACAAGCTATTGCAGAAGCATTGTTTATTGCAGAGGGAACTGCCCGCAACTATCTCTCCGAGGCGATAAGTAAATTACACGCAAATAATCGCGTCGAGGCCGCACGCTTCGCTCATCAACAGGGCTGGTTATGACGATAACAACCATGAAACAAAACGACCAACGCTTAGTTAGTGCGGCAAATTTCTGGTACGAGCATTTGCTAGCCTGTTTCATGGCTATAATACGCCGCGTTTGGAGCCACAGGGTAGTGGGAAAATGTGTCATTACATCGTGAAGCTCACCGATGCTGCCCAAGTAGACGACGAGGTTAAGGCTTGGCTTCGTGCCGCATACACGGCTGCAGGTTGACTCGAGCGCTAGATACGCATCTAGCAGACGCGCTTCCGAAGCTCACGAATGTTGTCGCGAGCTGATTCATTAAAATCATACTTGAGCATTACACGCAGATATCGAGTAACGTACTGACAACGAAACTCTTTATTTGGAGGCAACCAATCGCGAGGGCCTTTTGCGCCTTTACTCCGATTAAGACTAGCTGTAACTGCAAAGAGATTGACGGGGTCGTTCGCGAAGTTTTTTCGTTCTGCATCTGTCCACTTATCCGCACCATGTTCCCAAGCCCACGCCAGTGGCACAAGGTGGTCAATATCCATCTTCGATGAGTCAAAAAGTACGTTCCCCGAGTATGGGTCGTTCCAACGTCCACGAAGCACCCGACATCCATTTTCTGACATTGTCACTGGTCCAGTTGATAAGTCTTGTAAAAGCTCGTGACGAGTGTTTAAGCAATCACCATCGTCATCTGTCCAGTGCGCGAAAGCGCTCCTTGAGTAACTTTGTGATGTTATAGAATTTGCAGGTTTAGTAACTCCATTCTTGTTGTGGTTGTGACTTCCTTTGGGGAGCTTTCCACCAGCGGTTAAGCAAGCTTCGATTGTTTCGAAAGCGGTGAAGTTTTTCGTTCGTGAATAATATTCACTCGAGCTGTCATGACAAATTTTGCTGGTGCTCATTTTGACTGGTTCGGCAAGCAATTCACCTGAGAAGATTATTAAGCAACATGAAATGAAAGAGATGATGGCCGATTTGAGTACAGGTCCAGTGTAAGTCGATTGCAAAGCGCTGTAGTGCATGTCGTATTCTCACGTGCGGCATTAAATACCCGCAGTGTAAGCCATTTCTTACATTGAGTGTAACGTTGAGTAGCCACTTGAAGTCTTGCATACGCTAAGAAACGTGTATGCAAGCAGTACTGGAGAGATTCTAAAGAAGAGGACGTTGCCCTAAACGCTCAACAAACAGCTCGTTGAAATTGGCATTTTAGAGGAGACAACCTCGGGCAATTTTCATGTGGAAAATCTTCCACCTCAAAACTCAGGCTTTTCCCGATATTTGTACTTATAAGGATTATTGTTGCAGTAAGCATATCGGTCAAAGCTATGCACTATGGCTCGTCTGGCAGACTATCAGCATCAGGCGTAGGAGTGTATTTGTATCCAGTCAATACCCAAACTCCATTTATATAAGTATAACTCCACGTCCTAGTTCCATCGGCTCTAGTCTGTGTGACTGTTTGCCTATCACCTTCTTTCGGTGTTGGGTCAGGATTTGGAACATTGTTAAACGTGTCAAAAGCACTTTCGGATCCTATATTAGACTTACCTAAACCCGTACAGAAATGTTTCTTACTTATTACAGTATAAGGTTCGTCAAGATCGAACGTGTTAGTGCTAATTGCTTCATACATTGCATCAATCAGCCCAGGACTGAGAGTCGGGGAGCCTTCTTCCTCTATCACTTGAGTACTGCAAACTGCTTTGGCATAAGTAGAACCGGAAAAGACTATAGATGAAACCACAAAGAATGATACATAAGTACCTAATTTGAACACATCTGACGGGTTCAAACGCACTCGATGGTTTTTAGTTGATAATGCAAATTCATGAATATATTGAATCACTTTACTGAAATTCCTTTTAATTTTTATGGTGAAAGTATAACTCCACAATAAAAATCTAGTCGTAATTCATGCAAATTACAAATTGCATCAAATGACAACTCGAAGATTAAATGCATTAAATCAATTGGTTGGCTCATATTCTTGCAACCTTTATCAGTGGCAATTGCTTGAACGTCAGTCAATGATGCTATTTCGGTGGTTCATGAGCGAGACGGAGATACCTACACCACCGAATACCAATGCAATACAAATCAAGCATCTAGTACCTATTTTTTAATGACCCTGAATCACAGCGCAAATTGAAATACTCTCTTTTCCTTGGCCCTGCGGCAATTCTGAATGCGCATTTAAAGGCGGTCGAGCAATTCATACAGTGCTTTGTCGTTCTCCTGACCAAGCTGCTGTGCAAGTTGGCGATGTGTTTCAACACCCGCTTCGTTGTTGTCCAATTTCATGAGCTGAGCCATGCGAGCATGCGCCCAAGCAAGCTCTGGAAGTTCTAAGTCGTTGTCGAATGCAAGAATGTATGCTTCCATACTTTGAATTCCATCCTGCACATCAATGCCGCTAAACACTGCATTTCTAGCCACTTGATAGCGAGCGTTTAGTTGTGCTGCACGAATTTCTGGATGCTCCGAGAGTGCGCTGGTTGCCTGTAACATAGCGGCTTGTTTGAATAAGGTGTGAGCGCCTGCATAATCTCCCTCTGCTTGCTTTTGTAGCCCCAAACGAAGTTTGAGTCGGGGTTCATTCGGGTGTTTTGTCATGGCCTGGGTTAATGCAGCGGTATAATTGTTAGCGTCGAAAACGTTCACTACACGTAATTGCGCAAGTGTACCTTGAAGGTTGTCGAGCGTTGCTATATCAGCGGCCTTGGCCCGAGCCTTGGTCTCGCCGCCGCCTACAATAGAAGGTGCATTCAAGTAGTAGTTCAGCGCGGCTAGTTGGTACTTCATATTAGTTGGCTCGAGGGCCACGGCTTTTTCAGTACATTCCATTAGGCGCTGCGCAGGGCCAAGTTCATTTGGCAAATGTGCTTCTATTTGCTGCAGCTGAGGCTCAAGAGCTTGGGAATTATGTTGGGCCCAAGTGTTTACAGTGGCAAATTATCGGGTTTTGTTAACGCTAAGGGAACCTATAGCTGCTCTCTGTCGCTAACTAGCTCCTTAAAATAACAAGTTCTAATCTTAAGTACCTCAGTGGTGGCGGCTAATTAACGGTATTATCGGACAGACGGCTCTGAAATTCTTTGATGGCGCCCCCGACAGGAGTCGAACCTGTGACCTCTGCCTCGCGACAAAAAATTTTAACTCCCCGAAGAATCCTGAGTTTTGGGGTGGAAAAAATTCCACCTTTTTGACTTGGTTTTAGGCCGGAAGGAACAGGAGGACTAATTAATGAAGTAAACATCATAAGGTTAAATTTATGATGTTTACTTCATTTTTATAGGTTTATGTACTACACTTCTTCTGTGCCTATTTATGAACCCGACTACATCGATGAGGTTTACTCATGATCATTCAGCGCCCAGCCGACTTGGCGACACTTATTAAGTCGCACCGAAAGAAGCAGGGCTACACACAAAAGGAACTCGCAAGGTTAACCGATCTTTCGCAGCGAAGCGTGTCTTCGATTGAACGTACCGGAGAAATGCACACATCAACTTTGCTGCGAATTTTTGCAGCGCTCAGAATTCAGCTAAACGCAGACGCTGTGGAACAAAGCACCTCAAATAACAACGAGGTTATTTGGTAATGGGCCGACGCAAACATGAGAATACACTCTATTGCCACATGAATGATCAGTTCGTTGGCACGTTGACATCGCGGCTGAATAACTTGAGTTTTCGATATTCAGATAGTTGGCTACAATGCAAGTTTGCACGGGCAATCTCCATATCCATACCATTAACTGAGCAGGAATATTCCGGCGAAGCTCTAAACGCTTACTTTGATAATTTGTTGCCCGACAGTCCGGATGTTCGTAAAACGATTGTGGATAGGCTTGGGGCTAAAAGTACAAAACCTTTTGATTTGCTCCAAACGGTTGGCAAAGACTGTATTGGCGCATTAACCTTTGCTGCCAGTCCGGAGCCCGAGCCGGTTCCTGACGTTGAAATAATCCCGTTGAATGAAGAACAAATCGGCCAACTCATAGCAGATTCTCGAACCGGCAAAACCCTCGGTATGCAGCATGAGAATGCATTTCGTTTTTCACTTGCCGGCGCTCAAGAGAAAACGGCGCTGACTTTTTGGCAAGGACAGTGGGGTATCCCTGTAGGCCAAACACCAACAACGCACATATTGAAACCGCGAATCATAACTCGCCCAGGTGAACCTGATTTATCGAGCAGCGTTGAAAACGAATGGTTTTGTATGCGTGTTGTTCAGGCACTTGGATTGCCGGTAGCCCATACAAAAATTGACAGCTTCAATGGTGAAGATGTTTTGATTATTGAACGCTTTGATAGAAAGGTCATCGGGAACAAGATTTATCGCCTACCACAAGAAGATTTCTGCCAAGCGCTTGCTGTGGCAGGCGGTTCAAAATATGAGGAGCATGGTGGCCCAAGCGCTAAAGAGATCATGAATATTTTATCTACATCTACGGCTTCGGTTCGTGATCAGGATACATTTATGTCAGCGCAGCTACTGTATTGGCTTTTCGCTGCTATAGACGGGCATGCAAAGAACTTTAGTCTGGCACTGACCCCCAAAGGATATCGGCTGACCCCCTTGTATGACGTATTATCAGCGTATGGATTCGCGCAAGTAGGCAACTTACATCCGAAAAAAATAAAAATGGCGATGGCCGTGAATGGTAAGAATCGGCATTATCATTGGCATACGATTTTTCCTCGGCACTGGAGAACTCACGCAAAGAGTGTTGGCTATGATCCAGACCGCATGGATTCGACAATTGAGAACATCACAGCCAAGTTAGAAGCGTGTCTCGATATTGCATCTGAGGAAGCTGCCTCGATAAGTATCCGCGCAGAGCAAAGCGCGGAAGCTATTCGCAAAGGTACATTGAAGGCGCTTGAGCGTTTTACGGTATGAACTGTCTAGAAAACTAGTCGCGATTCAAACCTTTAGGTTAAACAGCACTCTACGAGTGAGCTGTATTATTTTACGGGGTAGTTACAATGGCGCACCCGGCAGGAGTCGAACCTGCGACCTCTGCCTCCGGAGGGCAGTCACCGATACTGTCGTAAATCGTTAAAGCTAGACGTGGTAAGGGCTTAAGCGGTGTTTTGACTTTCTGTTTGGCGTCGAAATCGATACTTTAAAGACCAATTAATGACAAATTTGGTCACAGAATACCGACGTGGAAATTTCAATTTTTGACCTTTGCCTCGCGACAAAAAATTCTGAACCTTCGAAAAAACCTGAGTTTTTAGGTGGAAAAAATTCCACCGTATTGGACATGGCTTAGACGAGTGGCATAGGTTATAATTTATGCGACTCATCATAAGGGTACATGATAATGAAACGCACAAAAAACAGCCCAGATAAACAAGAGCGCTTTGTTCCAAATATGGAGAACTTCAAAACCAGTCTTGGGTATGAAGGCCTTAAAATGAAAGAGTCTTCTGAAAAGCAGTCTATCGCATCTTTAAAACGTAAGTATGCGAGATAAGTAAGGCGTTGGGCAAGATCCGTATTGTTACCCAGACGCGGATGTTTTGGTTAACAAGCTCAATATTCGCGATGAGGAAACTCTAGCCGCTGCCGAAATAGAATTTACTACCCTACGTTATAAATCCTACACATCCACGATATTAGACATTCAAGAGTTCACACTCGAGCATCTGCAGCGTTTACATCTGCATTTATTTCAGGATGTATACGATTGGGCTGGCGAGTTACGAACAATTGATATTTCAAAAGGCGCAACTCGATTCTGCACGGCGTCAAGAATAAAAGCTGAGGCTGATAGATTATTTCGCCAAATTCCTTTGCTAAAACATGCAAAAACACCTGAAGTTTTCGTGCGCCATGAAGACAAGAGCAGAGTTCAATCAGTACTAGCACTTTCTACGCATAACTACTCCTATTTTGGGGGGATTACAAATAGACTTTATGAGTGACAGCTTACACAACAAAGTCAGGTTTCGCACATTTAATGTCATTGACGTGTGCAATGGTTAAATCTTGCGCGATAATAACGAGCCCGATGGGTATATTTTAATCTAATGCTATTAGCAATTTGGTTAACTCAGAAGAGTTGTGCATTAACGGCCTATCCAACCATAACTAAAATCATGCTATAGAATAAGTAACTCCTCTCAAAGATAACAATAATATAAACATATGATACTATAATACGCATAAACACTCAGTAAACAAAAAAGACACAGAATTTGTCACGGTATTAGCGGTACTTTTCAGGCATCCCAAAAATGGAACGTTGGGTTGATAATTTACTATCTAGTACCATTTTCGTAATTGCTTTAAGATCCTAAGCAATACTAAAGAAGCATCAGCCACGCAGGCGATGTATTACGAAAAGGGGTTTTACATGATTGATAATTCAGCCATTAAGTTATTTACGAAGCGTAGAAGCCAATATGTTTTAGGCAAGAACGTTGAACTTAGCCAAGAGCAATTAACACAATTGATTAAAGAAGCGGTTCGTCAAGCGCCTTCTTCATTCAACTCACAAAGCTCACGTGCGGTGATTCTGTTCGGTGAGCAAAGTGACAAGTTTTGGGAATTGACCAAAGAAGCGTTGCGCCCATTGGTGCCAGCTGAGGCATTTAGTGCGACCGAAAATAAATTGAAATCATTTGCAGCGGGTGTGGGTACGGTGCTGTTCTACGAAGACCAAAACGTGGTCAAAGGCTTACAAGAGCAATTCCCACTTTACGCAGATAACTTTCCAGTTTGGTCTGAACATTCAACTGCTATCGCACAGTTCGCGGTGTGGACTGCATTAGCAGAAGCAAATGTTGGTGCGAGCTTGCAACACTACAACCCAGTCGTCGATGAAGCAGCCGCAAAAGAATGGAGTATCCCAGCGTCATGGGTCTTACGCGCACAAATGCCTTTCGGTTCAAATGAAGGCGAGTTTGGCACCAAAGAATTCATGAACGATGATGAACGTTTCCTGATTTTTTCTTAAGCATTTATCACAGCGCACAACCCCCAGTAGCCCATAGCTACAGGGGGGTTTTTCTTAGAAGCAGCTTTCCAAATGCTTGGCCGGATCAGTGTCGCGTGCTTGTAGCGCATCGGCAACCGTTAATCCTAATGCATTGGCAACCCCTTCGGCATAGTCAGGGTGACAATGATGACACAAGCGAATATGACGATACTTGATGAAATTCTCCGCATCACCCATTGCTGCCGCAGTGTTCTGAAAGAGCGCTTGTTTTTGTGCATCGCTCATTAAATTAAACAAGGCGCGTGGTTGACTGAAGTAGTCATCGTCGTCTTTACGGAAGTTATACCGTGCTCCATCGCCGTTAATCCGTAATGGTGGCTCATGGTACTTCGGTTGTTCCTGCCATTGCGCAAAGCTGTTCGGCTCATAATGCGGACGCCCACCATAGTTTTGATCCACTCGCCCTTGGCCATCACGCGCGTTACTATGAACTGGGCACTGCGCTTGGTTAACCGGGATTTGATAATGGTTAACCCCAACCCGATAACGTTGTGCGTCAGCATAGTTGACCAGACGCGCTTGCAGCATTTTATCCGGTGACACACCAATACCACGTACTACGTTACTCGGTGCGAACGCTGCCTGCTCCACATCAGCGAAGTAGTTCTCAGGGTTACGATTAAGCTCGAACTCACCGACTTCAATCAGTGGATAATCCCCTTTGGGCCACACTTTGGTAAGGTCAAACGGATGATAAGGCACTTTTTCCGCATCTTGCTCAGGCATAACTTGTACGTACATCTTCCATTTCGGGAAGTCATCCCGCTCAATGGCTTCGTACAAATCACGCTGATGACTTTCACGGTCTTGCGCAACTACCGCTGCTGCATCTGCGTCGGTCAGGTTTTTAATACCTTGCTGCGTACGCAGGTGGAATTTCACCCAGTAGCGTTCGCCCTGCTCGTTCCAGAAGCTGTAGGTGTGCGAACCAAAGCCATGCATGTGACGGTAGGAAGCTGGAATACCGCGGTCACTCATAACAATAGTTACCTGGTGGAAAGACTCAGGTAGCAAGGTCCAGAAATCCCAGTTATTGGTTGCGGAACGCAAGTTAGTACGTGGGTCACGCTTCACTGCTTTGTTTAAATCAGGAAACTTTAACGGGTCGCGCAAAAAGAACACTGGGGTGTTGTTCCCGACCAAATCCCAGTTCCCTTCTTCGGTGTAAAACTTCATCGCGAAGCCACGAATATCACGCTCGGCATCTGCTGCCCCGCGTTCTCCTGCGACAGTACTAAAGCGAACAAACATCTCCGTTTTATTGCCCACTTCACTAAAAATTTTTGCGCAAGTGTACTTGGTGATGTCATTGGTGACCGTAAAAGTGCCAAATGCACCCGAGCCTTTAGCGTGCATCCGACGCTCTGGAATAACTTCGCGAACGAAGTTGGCCAACTTTTCATTCAACCATAGATCCTGCGTTAATAACGGACCACGCTGCCCAGCCGTTAAGCTATTTTGGTTATCCGGAACCGGAGCACCCGCATTGGTAGTTAACGGCGTAGGATCAAATGGACACTTTTTATCACTCATTCCATGACTCCTTCATGTTGAGGTTACAATGCAACAACTGCATCGTTAAGAATTAGCACATTATTGTGATAATTAGTAGGAATTCCGCCTCAATTACAAGACTTGCTTGATGTGCGTCGGTAAAAGTTCTGCTGCCTCGGCATCGACCAAAATACGCAAATGAGCGTGCTGCTTCAGTGCCGAAGCTGGCAACTGCTCATCAATAGCACTGCTATATAGGCGTGCCATGATTTCGGCTTTATGGCGCCCAGTCGCCACTATGAAAATTTCCTTAGCCGCAAGAATTTCAGCAATCCCCATAGTAATGGCATGGGTAGGCACATCGTCGACATGGTCAAAAAAACGCGCGTTATCGCGTCGCGTCTTAGGCGCAAGCTCGACCACGTGAGTCACACTATCAAAGGGGGTTCCAGGTTCATTGAATCCGATATGTCCGTTGCTGCCAATCCCAAGTAACTGGGTATCTACTCCCCCGAGCGAGGTGGCAGGGGTGGCAATTGGTTTGTTAATAATTATCAAGGATATGATATGTGCATCACGTATACTCACAAAATAGGGTTATGTTAAGTGATTTTAGCATGATGAAGGTATTTTCGGCGGTACCGATAACTTAAAAACCTCAATTGGGCATAGATGGCAAGCAGGCCCAGACACACCACGTCCGGACCCGTTCAAGTAATGTTTTACTATGGCTTGTGGAAGACCTTCGCGACACCACGTCCGCGGGGGTCGGCCACAGCTTGTACTTCGCCATCCACCACTTGAATGGCCTGAATATCTCCCAAATTCCACCCTTGAGTTACTAAGTGATAGCCCCATTCCTGTAACTGTGCTTGGGTTGCTTCACTGAGCTGTCCATAAGGCTCCATGGTGATCTGATCTTGAGGCAGTAATTGGTGATGGAAGCGTGGTGCCGATACCGCCTCTTGCAGCGACATACCAAAGTCATAAACGTTATTAATGACTTGGAAAATCGATGTGAAAATTGTTGAACCGCCCGGGGTACCAATGACCATCGCAACGTTATCGTCCTTAACTAAAATAGACGGCGACATGGACGACAGCATCCGCTTGCCAGGCTCAATGGCATTAGCATCACTGCCCACTACGCCAAAGGCATTGGGCATACCTGGTTTGGCCGAAAAATCGTCCATTTCATTGTTCAATAAGAAGCCCGCACCTTCTACCACCACGCCATTGCCATAGCTTAGATTAAGGGTATAGGTATTGGACACGGCATTACCGTATTGATCAAGAATTGAAAAATGCGTGGTGTTATAGCTTTCTAACCCGGGTTTAACGTTCTCGGTTACCGAAATGGCATGCGGATTAATTTCTGCTGCGCGACGGTCTAAATAACTATCGGCCAATAGCTGGGCTTGAGGTACATCAACAAATTCGGGGTCTCCGAGATAATCTGCGCGGTCGGCAAACACCCGCTTTTCAATTTCAGCAATGAGGTGTACGTATTGCGGGCTATTATGTTCCACCCCCTCAAAATGCTCAGCTAACCGCTCTTTCAAGCCAAGTAGTTGCGCTAATGCAATCCCGCCAGAACTTGGTAAGGGTGCAGTGACGAGCTGATAATCGTGCCAATCAATGACCAACGGCGTGCGCCATTTCGCGCGATAACTGGTTAAGTCTTCTTGGGTGATTAAGCCACCATCTCGCTCCATTTGAGCCACCAACAATTCAGCAGTTTGGCCGCTATAAAAATCTGCAGGTCCATGCTCAGCAATGCGCTTTAACGTGGCTGCAAGTTCTTCTTGCACTAACACAGTGCCCGCCTGCATGGTGCCAAAGTAATCCATAAAATTTGTTGTTGCGGCAAGTTTTTCAAACAAATTCGAACGATAAATTGCTTGTTTATCGGAAACCTCGAAGCCATTTTCAGCATAATAAATGGCCGGCTGGAGCAACTCGTGCCATGGCAATTGACTGAATTTTTGATGAGCTTCCCACATGCCCATAACGGTACCAGGGACGCCGCTGGCTTTTACCCCAACAAGGCTCATATCTGGAATTACCTCACCAGCTTCATCCAGGTACATGTCGCGGTGCGCAGCCAAGGGTGCAGTTTCACGATAATCGAGATAATACGGCTGGCTGTCATACCAAATTGTCATGAACCCACCACCGCCAATGTTACCGGCTTCAGGGTAAGTAACGGCTAGGGTAAATGCAGTAGCGATAGCTGCATCCACCGCATTACCGCCGCGAGCAAGGATTTGCTCAGCGACCATAGCACCATAAGTATCTGGTGAAGCTACTGCACCAACGTGCTGCACAGCTACTGCAGCTGTGTTAGCGGGCGCCGTTGGGGCGTCTGCTGTTGTACAACCAGCGACACTGACAAAAGCGATAACACTTGCGATAGTCCGATACCACATAAGAGTCTCCTAGCAATGAATGTAAAAATGAGCGGTAATGGCGTGGGCTTTAGTAACCTATGACCAAAGAGCTTGGGGCAACCCATGCTCTCAACGGAAAAGATGTGGATGTGGTCGCTGATGTGGTCGCTGAAGTTAAGCAAATTACTGGTGGTAGTCATTATGCCGTTGAAACGCCCGGGGTACCACCTGTTGTCAATCAATCTTTAAATGCACTAAGCCCATTATTTTATTCGGTACCGTCCATGCCGTAAAATTGAACACCAATTTCGATACGTGGACGGTTATTTTTTACGCGCCAGCGATTGGTATCACGCAGTGAGTAGATGCAGCCGCAATACTCTTGTTGGTAAAAACGTTCGCGCTTGGCCAATTCGACCATACGTTGAGAACCGCCCTGCTTACGCCAATTGAAAGTCCAGTAGGTCACGTCGGGATAACGCGATACTGCTCGAACTCCGCACTCATTAATCTGCTCCATATTTTTCCAACGGGAAATACCTAAACAGCTGGTAATAGCGTCAAAGCCATGCTCGTGAGCATACAATGCCGTACGCTCAAAACGCATATCGAAGCACACCGTGCAACGTTCGCCACGCTCCGGCTCCCACTCTAAACCTTTTACTCGCTCGAACCAGTTTTTGGTGTCATAGTCGGCATCAATAAAGGGGATCCTGAGTTTTTCGGCAAACCGAATATTCTCTTCTTTGCGAATTAAGTATTCTTTCTCAGGGTGAATGTTTGGGTTATAGAAAAACACCGTAATATCGATTCCAGCATCCACCATGCGCTGCATCACATCACCGGCACAAGGCGCACAGCAAGAGTGCAACAAAACCTTGTTTGATTCTGTGGGCGCTTCTAATACAATACTTTCTAACTTTGACATACGGCTACCTAAACTCTTTCGTTACGCTTCACCACCACGGTAACCCGCAATTATAGCAAGTCATCTGCTAACTCGAAATATCATCGGTAGTATTTGCGTCAGCCACTCCTTATAACTAATGGTTATATAAAATCGTAATATACTCCTTCGAGCCAGTGCTGCTTCCTTTAAAATAAGCCCATCAATAGTTTATTTATCGAGGCGAGTTATGACCCCATTCAGCAATACCAGCTTGCCGTTACCAGTATTAAAGCTGGCACAATGGCATCAAGGTGGCCAAGCAATTTTTCGCGCTGCCGCTAACGCAAGAACAGCAGGTCGCGATGGTGAAATCTCCTCATCTTCGTGGTTATTCAACGGTGGGTAGTGAACTAGACTTAGAATTTCGTCGCATAAACTGCTAAAGCGCGCTAATTCAGCATAGAAGGCGGCATGGTTCTCAAGTAAGACGAGGGTGCGCTACAGGCCATTAAAAATGGCGCACCCGACAGGAGTCGAACCTGTGACCTCTGCCTCCGGAGGGTACCCCCACGAAACAGGATTAAACCGGGGTAAACTCCAAAAACCGGTGCTATTAGGTATGACGTGGCCTGCAGAGCGATTTTAACGAGGCCATTTAGCCAGATAGCAAGCCTATTACCCCACGTAACAAATCAAAACGCTGCAAAACTTGCCACATTTTACTATGCCAAAATGGACATTTAGCTAGAAAAACACCCAACTTTACCGGCCCAGATACTGATTTAAGCCTCCTTTAACCCTACAGAAAGTACCTGGTTCGATGTGATATAATAATTATCGAAGGCAATTAAAACTAACTTACATTTAGACCGCATGGCCCCCTCTAGGCACTCGTGTGGGAACTTTTATTGTCCGCTCGCCACTAACTGAATTCAAAAGATACAAGTTATGACATGATGAAAGCCTATTTACTGCTCGTCGTTTTAACGTTTTTAAACGCTCCTGCAGCCGCCGCTAATGAGCGGTACTACCGCGAGGATGGAACTGAAATCCGTTATTATTTGGATAATGCTGAAGCCGAAAACTTGTTGGTTATATTCCAAGGTTCTGACTGTAACAGTGTCCGCCATATGAAATCGGTCAATACGATATGGGAAGCATTCGATACAGATTCGGCGCTACTAACCATAGAGAAATACGGTATCGACGACAGCTTAGCTTACGCTTCCGGCGAACGGGATGACTGCCCCGCCGACTACCTTAAACACGATACGATGGCTCAACGAATTAAAGATGGTGTTCAACTAATTGAGGCTTTGAGACCTTCCTATCGTGAGATTACCCTGGCAGGAGGCAGCGAAGGTGGCTCCATTGCCATAGGTGTCGCTGCACAAACCCCGAACTTGCATGCAGTGCTCGCGTTAAATTCAGGCTCATCCAGCTTTCAACATGACGTGGAATTTAGCATCCAACAGACCGTTCCCACGGAGCAGCTTGATGAAGTTCTGAACGGCTTCCGGCAATTCGTAAAGCAAGTTAAGGAGAGTAATGAGCCGTTTCCGATTGAAGTTAGTGGTCACGGTTATGCGTTCTGGAAAGATGCTTTGGCACGAGACTTGTTGCAACCACTGAGAGAAATTGACGCGCCTGTGCTCGTGATGCAATCGGCAGATGATGAAAGTGTGGACCCCGAGCGAACCCGGCAAGAGGTTAAAAAAATTATTGCCGGTGGAGCAAAAAACGTCACGTTGAAAATGATGCCGGGGCTTGATCATGGTTTTCGAGACTCAAGCGGAGCATCCCGGTTACGAGAACAAATTGAATACGCCGCCGCTGCAGTCAAGACCAAATCATCGTCGTCGGCAATACCTTTCTTGAAAGCAAAATAATTCAAACCATAACCCACCACTAACATGCACAAACTCATGCTAATGGTTTCTCAAAGTAATTCCATCAAACTCATTTCCGTCAAAGACACTAGCTATGAATCTAGTGCCAGAAGGACTTAATGGCAAAGACTAAAGGGTTGAATGGGAAAAGGACGGAAGCCTTTTGCTACAGCGGGCCGACAGCTGGGCGCTGATACGTCCCGTGTAAAAAGAGAGGAGATCGATGATTAGATATCGGGGTTTTCCATTAAAAAAACGGTCATATGTTTAACGATATTCCAGGCACTTTTTCTGGCGGGCTTTAAATCGCCGTAATTGGTTGTGACGGCTATAGAGATTTGCAACTCCGGAATAATCACTAACAGTGCAAACCAAAAGCGGTTAGAGCCGTTGTGATATAACACTTTGTGCTCATTCGCCCAGGAATCATCCAACGCCAAAATCCAACCATAGGCATAGTCTTCCATACCGGGTTCGTGGAGTCGTTGATAGGTTTGGGCACTCAACAGCTCGCTTTTACCCTGACTGCCCAAAAGATGTTCATTCGCATAGGCAGATAAGTCTTTGAGCGACATGTGAATCATACCAGCAGGTCCCATGATAGGAGAGTTATCAGTGTCGGTGGTTACCGCTTTCGGGCCGCTAAACCAGGTGATTTTATGACCTCGTGGTTGTTCCATCGTTTCGTTTACATCGACAGGTGGACCGAATCCACCGCTCGACAACTCCAGCGGTTGAAACACCTCTTCACGAATGAGATCTTCCCAGGTTTTCCCGGTTTTGGTGGTGGCCAATACAGCAGCAATTGTATAGCCAACATTGGAATATTCGAAATCAGTGCCCGGCTTATAATCGGGCTTTTTCTCTAGTATTTTCAGGACTTCTTCTTTGCGTAGCGCGTCGCGCTCTGTCCCTTCTTTTGGGTACAGCGACTGGATC
Source organism: Idiomarina loihiensis (assembly GCF_024584785.1). GTDB lineage: Bacteria > Pseudomonadota > Gammaproteobacteria > Enterobacterales > Alteromonadaceae > Pseudidiomarina > Pseudidiomarina fusca. The sequence continues at coordinate 2,267,928 of NZ_CP074112.1, read as the reverse complement.
CGCCAGGGAAAATCAGTTTCAGCTCCACCAGTGTGAGTGAGCAGCTGCGACAAAGTGGCGTCTCGCCATTGAGGTCTTACCCTGCTGTCAGTGAGGATGTCACCAACTGTGGTATCCCATTGCAACACGCCTCTTTCCACCAGTCGGGCTATCATGGTGGCAGTCATTGATTTAGTGACGGAGCCAATATGCCATTTGTCATCGATTGATACAGGTACACCGCTTTTGGTTTCTCTTTCACCGTATACCGCCGTCGCCAGATGTACTCGATTTTTGGAAATTGCCGCTCCCAGAGAGACTAAGCCACTGTCTGCATGTTCTTCAGACACGATAGCTTGCAGTTCTTTTGCTATTTTAGTATCTGTTGTCTGTGCAAAGGTTACTGAAAAAGTCATACTCAATGTAATGGCAACCATTAGCTTTATTTGCCGCTGAAACCCTACACGATATTTTTTCAAAACTTTCACTTACTCGCTGTGGATTAAAAACCAAATAATTCAAGGCCTGATGAATAGCCAGCACCTGACGAATAATAAACTTACCTATTCGATCTGAAATTTTCAAGGATCTTGTTATCACACCATTTTATTTGCTGTTCCCGAATTCAGGAAATATACGCCGATAAGTGGCGTATATTATGAAATCATTAAACCGAAGGTGGGCTAGGAGAACTTAGCCTAACGAGCTGGAAACGCGCATTAACGTGATAAATAACTGCTGTGGTTTAGCGCATCTGACACCGAAGATGCGAAGTGAATTAGATGTTAGGTATCACAGCTCCAATACTTCTATTTCAATCTGATTGCTACTAAGGAGCCAGTCCTTAACTGCTTTTCTTCCTGGCTGATTACACTTCTTGATACCGCCAGGCTTGGTTATAAATACTAATTTACGCACCTCGTTCCCAAGCTCTTTAGCCATTATTGCTTTCAAAATATCTTTTTCATATTCGGTGTTTGGGTTTCTAAGTCCTAGCGCGACCTCTACAATGACTCCATCTTTAGGAAAGTAAAAATCCACAGCGAGTGAATTCGAGCCACATATATTCTTTTCACTAAAATCTTCTTTGAATTGTTCATTGGCTGACTTGCCGAGTGCAGAAATAAATTTATTCGTAGCATGATTGCCCGCACCAGGACCCTTTATATCCAGAAAGCCATCCGTGCTGGCGGCCAAATCCTGGGCTATTCTATATAACTCTTGATAGTTGCTCATTACCTAAAGTAGAGACCTAACACCATTAGTTGTTGATAACAATGGAAGCAGCCCGAATCAATTGAACCAACCCCCACACAAATGTAGTGAAGCCTCCGATCCCCCAACACCAACCGAGCCCATTGAGTAGCGAGTTATTCTTGTCAGCAATATCAGTTTTTACATGAAGCAAAAAAGCTTGACCGATCATGTGAATTTTTAGCATCACGAACAGAATGATCGCAGCTAACAGGCAATACCAACCAGTTGTAGCAACGCTTGCTTTTGTGCATGGTTTTGGGCAAAACTAAAAACAAATCTCACAACATGCTATAAAGGTTTTACGAGCGGAAAATCTGTACATTCTCAAGCCCCCACATTTTCCATATATTCGAAAAATAGCAAGATTTACCTTGGGCTAACCGTAGCCAAGGTGCAGATTCACAGTTGTGATCTGGTGTACAACCGGAGTTTTCGTTCGCACAATGGGAACTTAATATACAACCCTGTTGTTTACCCTGAACTATTTCTTGGAATGAGAAAATAGCAGCATACATCAGAGGAGTATAAAGCGATTCCTCTGAGTCCCTTAACCAAGATTCAAAGTTTCGATTAAAAACTATTGGCATTCCAATGCTTTTAATGAAGCCCATTAACGACTGCCTAGACTTATTTTTATCTGAACCCCACAGTTTGGCAGATATTGATATATTACTATTTCTTATTTCTCTCGCCCTCGCGACCATACCGCTAGCCCATTTCTCTTCCTTCAAGGGTGAAACAGTGAATAGGTCATCTAACTGGGACTCTGCTAATTCAGATGCTTTTATGTGTTCGAGATGAACCGGCTCTTCTTCCAAGGTAAAATTGTTCACCATATATAGGTAGTATTCATTGGGACTTTCAAACACTAATCCAAGGTCATGAATTTTTTTCAAACAACTGACAAATATCTCAGCAGGGTTGTAATACATCAATGAAGCTTCGCACAACTCAGAAACCGCAAGCTTATTGTGAGAAATACTGGGGCATAAGTACTCGGCTATCATCAATGCAGCATCATATGGGAAATTTCTTCTCCTTTTCTCATCGCCGTATATTTGACTTTCAATTAAGTTTGCCATGCTTTCATAAATAGCCATTGCTCCAAAATGGAAGTCCTCAGTTGTACTTATAGCCGGGCTCTTATATTTTATATAGATATATTTTACTGGGTAAGGCACGAGCTCTACATCCATCTCTTCCTCAATTACATCTACAACGGTACAACTCTCAGGAAATTCTTTGAGCTTTTCTGCATCATCTCCGACATATAACGAAAATAGATCGTTATTAGCCATTACCGTATCACTGAGTTCGCTACTAACTAGTGGCAATCGAGCAGGCTGGCTACTTTGTCTTAGTGCATGGTTTTGGGACTTGATCACATCGACACATTTTGAAATATTGATCAGTCCGTATGTAGTGCTTACATCCTGTAAAAAATGAATCAGCTCATGAGCCAAAACTCTCTCATTTTCAGTGCCTATAATCTCATCAATCGGCTTATCGACATCAACCTGTATCATAAAAAAGGCTGGAACATAGAACCCTAGATCCTTACGGAGTTTCATTATCACCCTCTACTTGGATTAGCATCCATATGTCTTGTGAACCCACCTCACTCATGCGCTACCTAAGCCCTTTCAGAAAGCCATTAATTTGCCCTTGCTGTTCGGCCAGCCGCTCAATAATGTCAGCAAAGCTATCAGGGGCACTGAAGAACATTCCACCGCTTACGGACTGGTCGTAATCTCTTTTGATTTCTTTAAGCAAGCCGTCGGGCGGGATTAACACCAATTCACCGGAAAGAATGTCTTCAAAAGAAACACCTCGAGTCGCCCACCTGGCGGACTTCATCGCGACAACGTTCTCCAGTGCTTCGGCGCTTTGGTATGTGCCTTCCTCGAGGTTTCTCAAAATGCAGTCTACGTCGTACCAATGCCTGGACAACCGCACCGTATCAGGCGCGTTCTCTTGTGTGCAGAATTGATGAAGTGCGGTCAGCTTTTCCCAAATAATGTAATCCGGGTGGTAAGCCTCCACTGCGGCTTTCGGTAAGGTGTGTGCCTTTGAAACCTCATCTATTTCTGACAGGTAAGTCGTTACCGGTTTAGAAACCGTCGGCCGGCCCCGGTTTCGGCCGCCAAATTCGAGCAGTACATGCTCCAGTTGGTACGAGCCATCCTGAAATGCCACATGTGGGAAGTGAATGTCGATTTTCTCACCACCAGAGCCATCTTCTATTTCGGCGCTCAGGCCCTCAATGCCATAACCTGAGAGCCGCTTATTCAATCTCTGAACGAAATCGTTAGCCCAGGCTTCTAATCGCTTACCCTGAGCACGCCTAAACTTATCTCGTTGATTACGGCTTTTGGTTGTTTGCGCCCACGCAGCCGCTTCATCATCTGATTCTGCTAAGTCAGCCCAATGAATCGATAAATCAATATCCTCAGAGAATCGCTCGATGGTGCTATAACACTTACTAAGAGCCGTTCCACCTTTGAACGCCACGTCATGGCCATCTAATAAATCTTCTTCGTAAAGCAACCGCAAAATTTCGGTTACCCAAATGTCTTTCTCTAAGAAATTAGCACCCAAACCTCTGGCGGAGTTCTGGGCAGCATAGTCGAGGATTGATTTTAACTCGGCTCGTTTAGCGTCGGTCTTATAATAGTCAAATATGCCCATCACACTGTCGCACTCTCAACTTGCATGAGTTTATGGCGCCACTGAGAGCTCAATGTGGAATGCTTGAGATTCTTAAGAACTCGCTTCTTCTCACTTTCCGTCAACGACAGCCGATTAAATACCTTACGGAATTGCTCTGGCTTAAAATGCTCTGGCTCCATCACCGAAAGGCTTCGAAGAATCAGTCCTTCAGGTTGGTTCAGCCACTTAAGCTTGCTGGACGCGACGTGTTTCACCTGAACCACTGAGTTTCCGACTTTGAATTCACGCGAAGGGCCATTCGTCCAATACATGGTTCGAGCCGGAGATTGAGTTTGCAGCCCCAGTCGGTAAGCCGCTTCAAAGCCATGCGAAACAAGCTTATATCCATGACTTCGCGCCCAGGCTTTTGCTACCTCTTCCGGGCTGGGCATTATTTTCACGCCCGGTAAGCTCTCAATCGATTTAGGACGAACGTAAAAGCCTTTTGACACACGCACAATCTCGCCTGACTTCGCCAGTCGGCTAAAAGCTTTCTGAACGGCACTTTCCGTACCTAGCTCATAAAATCCCTCTATGGAAAAAGGAACCCCTTTTCTCATGCGAGCAATCCGAGACTCAATTTGTGCGGTGATAGACATTGAGATAATCCTGACTATGAAATGCTGTGTTGATTAAATATACACCTTTAATTGCCCAATGTACATGGTCATTGATGTCAGGATTGTTTGATCCACCTAACCAATTATTTGGGTAAGGGTAAGACGGTGGCTGTAAATACTTCTAAAGACTCGAGATGCGTACTTTTACCTATGTCGAGTCTATCGACGCAACAGGATTGTTTGTCGATTATTTCGTGTTTTATCGACATGAAAGGCCGTTGGATGAAGTAAAAATATTTGGGTCATATCCTGCATCTTTTCGCTATTATTCAACTTCCCACTTATAATTGCGTCGATTTTTCGGGGTGACTACACCCACGCTCGTGGGGGTGTTTCCGAAGCGAGCCGCTCTGAAGAAGCAAGTCACGAGTCTTCCCCACGCTCGTGGGGGGGGGGCGTATCTCTGATTATTCAGATGTGGAGCACCAGTCTTCTTTAGTGGAATGATAATTTATCTAAATCCTCGATAGACTTTTGGGTTTGGAATTTTATAAAAATTAGCACCATTAGTACTGACATAATTGAAAATATAAACTAACCTGTAGTTTGAAATTATTAACAGGTTGGTACCATGAGTTCGGATATATCATCAAAATTAAACCGGCTGCTGAGCTCCCAACCATTGGGCGTCGTGCTCTGTTCATCTTGGCTTGTTGAAAATGGCTACAGCCTCGACTTGCAGCAACGCTATAAAAAAAGCCAGTGGTTTGAGAGCATCGGGGCGGGAGCATTAATACGCTATGGCGACCACGTGGATTATCTCGGTGGGGTGTACGCCATGCAAACTCAGCTCGGCTTATCGTTACATCCTGGCGGGAGGACTGCCCTAGGGTTGCAAGGGAAAGCGCATTATTTAGAGCTTGCCCCAAAGCACGTGCAGCTATTTGGCGTTCACGGCGAGCATGTGCCTTTGTGGTTTAAAAAACAAGACTGGAGCGTGAACGTCAAGTACACGTTATCCAACTTTCTGCCGGCGGAAATCGGTTTAACCAAAATACCGCATAAACAGTTCACGGTTAAAGTATCAGAGCCAGCGCGAGCCATCATGGAGTGTCTGTATCTTGCACCCAAATCACAATCGTTACTGGAAGCTTATGAGCTTATGGAGGGCCTCAATAACTTGCGGCCCGCATCTGTACAAAAGTTATTAGAAGCCTGTAACTCAATAAAAGTGAAACGCTTATTTCTTTATCTGGCCGAGAAAGCAAATCACGACTGGATGCAATATCTTGATTTAAGCAGTGTAAACCTAGGCTCGGGTAAGCGTGCGATAGTAGCGAGCGGTGTTTACATCCCGAAATACCAAATCACTGTACCAAAGGAACTGGAGTCAATGGAATGAATGAAGCTTACAGAAAACAGGTGAAATTGCTACTCGATGTGTTGCCGGAAATCGCGAAAGAGGTTTACCGATGAAATCAAACGGGGCTTGTTATTCGCGCTGATTAGTAGCAATCGACCAACACATGAAATGCTTGCCCCCAACTTACGTGACTAAAGGGCAGCTTTTAAAAACCAGTTTGAAGGCATGAGCAATGTTGTATTTAGTTATGCTGATTTTGAAGCAACAGGGTTCAAGTTGATAGATACGATACGTCGGAGTTTGAGCGAGGCGGACAAGCAATTTCGGCTTAGTTTTAATCAATTAGAGCCGAACTGGTCTGTTTATGATTATCATCAATTTCCATCGGTAAAGTGGAAGTTGATGAATTTAGCAAAATTTAAAAAAGAGAGCCCAAAGTTTTATAAGCTGCAGCTGGAAAAGCTATCGGCTTTGTTGGCGAGTTGAGAATTCTATTTATGACGGCTCCGATTTTTCGGGGCGACTACAGAGGACTAATTAATGAAGTAAACATCATAAGGTTAAATTTATGATGTTTACTTCATGTTTATAGGTTTATGTACTACACTTCATCTGTGCCTATTTATGAACCCGACTACATCGATGAGGTTTACTCATGATCATTCAGCGCCCAGCCGACTTAGCGACACTTATTAAGTCGCACCGAAAGAAGCAGGGCTACACACAAAAGGAACTCGCAAGGTTAACCGATCTTTCGCAGCGAAGCGTGTCTTCGATTGAACGTACCGGAGAAATGCACACATCAACTTTGCTGCGAATTTTTGCAGCGCTCAGAATTCAGCTAAACGCAGACGCTGTGGAACAAAGCACCTCAAATAACAACGAGGTTATTTGGTAATGGGTCGACGCAAACATGAGAATACACTCTATTGCCACATGAATGATCAGTTCGTTGGCACGTTGACATCGCGGCTGAATAACTTGAGTTTTCGATATTCAGATAGTTGGCTACAATGCAAGTTTGCACGGGCAATCTCCATATCCATACCATTAACTGAGCAGGAATATTCCGGCGAAGCTCTAAACGCTTACTTTGATAATTTGTTGCCCGACAGTCCGGATGTTCGTAAAACGATTGTGGATAGGCTTGGGGCTAAAAGTACAAAACCTTTTGATTTGCTCCAAACGGTCGGCAAAGATTGTATTGGCGCATTAACCTTCGCTGCCAGTCCGGAGCCCGAGCCGGTTCCTGACGTTGAAATAATCCCGTTGAATGAAGAACAAATCGGCCAACTCATAGCAGATTCTCGAACCGGCAAAACCCTCGGTATGCAGCATGAGAATGCATTTCGTTTTTCACTTGCCGGCGCTCAAGAGAAAACGGCGCTGACTTTTTGGCAAGGACAGTGGGGTATCCCTGTAGGCCAAACACCAACAACGCACATATTGAAACCGCGAATCATAACTCGCCCAGGTGAACCTGATTTATCGAGTAGCGTTGAAAACGAAAGGTTTTGTATGCGTGTTGTTCAGGCACTTGGATTGCCGGTAGCCCATACAAAAATAGACAGCTTCAATGGTGAAGATGTTTTGATTATTGAACGCTTTGATAGAAAGGTCATCGGGAACAAGATTTATCGCCTACCACAAGAAGATTTCGGCCAAGCGCTTGCTGTGGCAGGCGGTTCAAAATATGAGGAGCATGGTGGCCCAAGCGCTAAAGAGATCATGAATATTTTATCCACATCTACGGCTTCGGTTCGTGATCAGGATACATTTATGTCAGCGCAGCTACTGTATTGGCTTTTCGCTGCTATAGACGGGCATGCAAAGAACTTTAGTCTGGCACTGACCCCCAAAGGATATCGGCTGACCCCCTTGTATGACGTATTATCAGCGTATGGATTCGCGCAAGTAGGCAACTTACATCCGAAAAAAATAAAAATGGCGATGGCCGTGAATGGTAAGAATCGGCATTATCATTGGCATACGATTTTTCCTCGGCACTGGAGAACGCACGCAAAGAGTGTTGGCTATGATCCAGACCGCATGGATTCGACAATTGAGAACATCACAGCCAAGTTAGAAGCGTGTCTCGATATTGCATCAGAGGAAGCTGCCTCGATAAGTATCCGCGCAGAGCAGAGCGCCGAAGCTATTCGCAAAGGTACATTGAAGGCGCTTGAGCGTTTTACGGTATGAACTGTCTAGAAAACTAGTCGCGATTCAAACCTTTAGGTTAAACAGCACTCTACGAGTGAGCTGTATTATTTTACGGGGTAGTTACAATGGCGCACCCGACAGGAGTCGAACCTGTGACCTCTGCCTCCGGAGGGCGGTCACGGGTTCGGTGGTAAATCGTTAAAGCTAGGCGTGGCAAGGGTTTAAACGGTGTTGTGGCTTTTTGTTTGGCGTCGAAATAGACACTTTTGAGACCGTTTAATGACAAAACTGGTCACAGAATACCGACGTGGAAATTTCAATTTTTGACCTTTGCCTCGCGACAAAAAATTCTGAACATCCGAAAAATCCTGAGTTTTTAGGTGGAAAAAATTCCACCTTTTAACCGGACTTTAGGTGTGTAGATTAGCCTATAATTTAATAATGCCAACAAACGAGATCGCTTTATTCCAAATATCGAAATTAACGCCGTTCGTTCAAAAAGCGATTAATTAGGTCTTGATGTTCGGCTAAACGCTCAATAATGTCAGCAAAGCTATCAGGGGTACTGAAGAACATTCCACCGCTTACAGACTGGTCGTAATCTTTTTTGATATCTTCGAGCAGCCGCCCCGTTGGAATTAACACCAACTCACCGGAAAGAATGACTTCAAAGGAAACGCCTCGAGTAGCCCACCTTGCCGACTTCATCGCTACCACGTCCTGTAGTGCTTCCATGTTTTGGTACGAACCTTCATAGAGATTTTGCAGAATACAGTCTACATCATACCAATGTCTGGATAACCGCACCGTATCAGGCGAGTTCTCTTGCGTGCAGAATTGATGGAGTGCGGTCAGCTTTTCCCAAATAATGTAATCCGGGTGGTAAGCTTCCACCGCGGCTTTCGGTAACGTATGGGACTCTGCAACCGCATCTATTTCTGACAGGTAAGTCGTTACCGGTTTAGAAACCGTCGGCCGACCCCGGTTACGACCTCCAAATTCGAGCAGTACATGCTCTAACTGATAAGAATCATCCTGGAATGCCACATGTGGGAAGTGAACGTCGATTTTCTCACCACCAGAGCCTTCTTCAATTTCAGCGTTCAGCCCCTCAATGCCATAATCTGAAAGTCTGCCATTCAACCTTTGAACAAATTCGTTGGTCCAACCTTCTAAACGCTCTCTCTGCTCTCGTCTAAATTTACGTTGCTGACTGGGATTCCGTGTTGTCAGCTCCCACACCGCAGCTTCATCACCTGATTCTGCTAAATCAGCCCAATGAATCGATAAATCAATATCCTCAGAGAATCGCTCAATGGTGCTATAGCACTTACTCAGGGCTGTTCCACCTTTGAACGCCACATCATGGCTATCTAATAAATCCTCTTCGTATAGCAACCGCAAAATTTCGGTTACCCAAATATCTTTCTCCAAAAAATTAGCGGCCAAACCTCTTGCGGAGTTCTGTGCAGCATAGTCGAGGATTAATTTTAGTTCCGCTCGTTTCGCTTCAGTTCTATAGTAATCAAATATGTCCATCACACTGTCGCACTCTCAACTTGCGCTAGCTTTTGGCGCCATTGCGAATTCAGCGTAGAATGCTTGAGGTTGCTGAGAACACGCTCCTTCTCACTTCCTGTCAACGATAATCGCTTAAATACCTTGCGTAACTGCTCTGGCTTGAAATGTTCTGGCTCCATCACCGAAAGACCCCGAAGAATCATGCCTTCAGGCTGGTTCAGCCACTTAAGCTTATTCGATGCGACGTGCTTCACTTCAACGATTGAATTTCCTACCTTAAATTCACGCGATGGGCCGTTCGTCCAATAAATGGTTCGGGCAGGAGCCTGAGTTTGCAGCCCAATGCGATACGCCGCTTCAAAGCCATTCGAAACAAGTTTGTACCCGTAATTTCTCGCCCAAGCTTTTGCGACTTCTTCTGGGCTGGGCATTACCTTCGCCCCCGGTAAGCTTTCGATTGACTTAGGACGAACGTAAAAGCCTTTTGACACACGCACAATCTCGCCTGACTTCGCCAATCGGCTAAAAGCTTTCTGAACGGCACTTTCCGTACCTAGCTCATAAAATCCCTCTATGGAAAAAGGAACACCTTTTCTCATGCGAGCAATCCGAGACTCAACTTGTGCGGTGATTGACATTGGAAAAATCCTGACTATGAATTTATATGTTGATTAATTATACACCTTTAAATACATGTTGTACACGGCCACTGATGTCAGGATTACTTGATTAAGGTAACCAGTTTTTGGTAAGGATGAGGCGGTGGTTGTAAATACCTCTAAAAAAGTCAACACTGAAAGTGTTACTACGACGATTAACTACAATCTGTTTGACCGGATTGCAAGTGTTGTTCAAGGTGGTATTACAGAGAATCGTTACTACAATGCCAATCAACGGCTTTGTCGTCTCTATCGCCCTGATGTCGGCTCAACGGCATATGATTACAACAGCGTTGGTGATGTGATTTGGGAGGCTAAGGGCGCATCAGGTGCTATAAACGCCTGTGCCACCACCAGTGTGCTAGCGAGTGAAAAGACCCAGTTTAGCTATGACAGCATTGGCAATATCAGACAAATCACCTATCCGGATAGCAGCGGCAATAGCCTTTATACCTTTGATGCACAGGGTAACCTGAGTAATCTAACGTCAGGAAGTACCGCGTGGGAGTATCAATACAATTCGCTTGGTCTGATAGAAAAAGAATTACTGACTGTCGATAACCTGACCTTTGTATTGGACCCTGGATATAATGCGTTGGGACAGTTGACGTCCTTGAGTTAGCCATCTGGCAGGAGTGTGACTTTTACTGTTAATGCGTTAGGTCGAGCGCTTAGTAGTGGCAGCTATGCGACTAACGCTGAGTACTACCCAAATGGCCAACTGAAAAGTTTTAACTATGGCAATACGCTGACGTTTAATCAAACCTTGGATGCGCAACAGCGACCAGAGCTAAGACGTGTCAGAAAAACCAGCGATATGTTGTCCCAGCAATACAGCTACGATGATAACAGTAACCTCACTGCGATATTGGACTCTGTGACGCCGGCGAACAGCGTCACCAATATGACATACGATGGCTTAGGGCGTCTTAAAACTGCGAACGGGTTTTGGGGAAGCGGTAGCTTTAATTACGATACGGTAGGCAATATCACCCGCAAGACGCTCGGTACACAGGATATTATTTACAATTATGATACCAATAATCGTTTGGCGAGTATCAGCGGAAGCCTAAATCAAAGCTTTAGTTATGACAGCCGCTTCAATGTTGCGAGTAACGGGTTACGTACTTTCACTTTTAACCGAGCAAACCGATTAGCCAGCTCCGGCACAAACAGCTATGTATATGACGGCCATGGCCGCAGAATCGTCAAGAACAAAAACGGCGCAAAAACCTATAGTCTGTATAACAGCGCTGGAGTATTGATGAGTACCTATGAAAGTAATGGTTATACCGACTATTACTACTTAGGCAGCCAGCTCGTAGCAAAATATGCGGATCCGCGCACTCTGTCGGATGAGCCAGGTTATACAGGCCATGTCGAAGATAACGACTTACAGTTAACTTATATGCAGGCACGATACTATGACCCAATTATTGGGCGGTTTTACAGCAATGATCCGGTAGGCTTTACCGCCAGCAACCCGATGATGTTTAACCGCTATGTTTATGCCAATAATAATCCGTATAAGTATGTTGATCCGGATGGTAAAGAGCCTACTGGTAACATGATTGCACAAATGTTTGGTTACACGAATGTAGACAATGCCAATACTCAAGCACCATAAGATATCGCAGATGGATTACAAGCTGCAAAAGGTGCAGTTAGGACGGGGGCCGGTGACCTCTCTAATGCAACAACTTTAGGGGCTGTTGGTGCAGGGCTTCTAGGGCAACCTCAAATTGCCGTACCACTAGCGATTGTTGGCGGTGTTAGCGGGTTTGTAGAAGCTGCTCTATCAGACACTCCAGGTAAAGATTTGTTAGTTGAATCTGTAGCCACGGTTACTGGAGCAAAGTCAGTAGGTACGATTGCAAAAATAGCCAGTGGATTGGCTGGAGAGTCGAAACAAATCCAAGGAGCAATTAAAGCAGTTAGTGAGGCTGGCCAGCATGAAATTTCTGAAGTAATTAAAGAAGATATCAATGAATGAAATTAAATTAGTAAAAATTGAGCTAAATAAATACATGGCTTGGCCTATTAAAATAGTAATGGGACTGTTGGCCGTATATTTTGCTAAAGAAGCTTATATAGACTACTCCAACGAATATATCATTAGGCGAGGAATTCAATACACCTTGGTTGAATCCCCAAGATCTTTTTATATAAATTTGGCTAAGACAGTTGGGTTTAGTTTGGCTTTTTTATATTTGGCTATTGGTGGTGTTGTTCCGAAGAAATCAGATGATAAAAGTAAATAGCTTTTGAATCCAAAGCCCTGCCTCGCACCACAAAACTCAGATGTTGCTGATGGGGATTTTGTTGCTAATGCTGAATGTTTGAGCTGAGCTGTTTTGAAAGAAATCGCCAGCAGTCTGGTCACTGGATTCCGGCAGAGGTGATCAGTGCTTACCAGCAGGGCGGGCACTTCAAACTCAATCATGCGATTAGTGCACAAACGTTTAAGGTTTATCATCTTCGCTCCAGCCCCTGGTCCAGACCAGGGGCTGCACCCCTATCTTCAAGGCAGCCATTTGCGGGTGTGTCGGCATTGGTCGTCTTTGATACCGTAGCCGGTGCAACCCCAAAATTTTCCGTAGCGGCCTTCGCGCTGTTTCATGGGGCGGCCGCACTTATCGCAAATTGGCGTTTCGCCGCGGCAGTCGGGGTTGTTGCAGATGCTATGGAACCAGTGGTCGATGGTGGGTGAGCCGCACGCGCTGCAAACTCGCGGGCGTACCGAGCAGCCGTTGCCGGTGGTGCAGCGGTAGAATGCGCCATATTGGCCTTGGTGGCGTTTCAGATAGCCGTTGGTGCATTTCGGACACTTGAATATTTCCTGAAACTTCTCCCGAAAACGCTCTGAAGAAATTGCGATATCGTATTTGGGTGTCAGTATTTCTTTAATGAACGCTGACATGCCATGCGGGTCGGCGACGAGATAGCTCTTTTTACGAGCGCGCGTTAGGCCGACGTAAAATAGTCGGCGCTCTTCGGAGTGTTTAAATGAATCGAGGGTCGGCAGTAAGGTTTCGACAATGTAATGGCCTTTGTTTTCGTTCGGAAATCCGACTTTGCCCTGAAAAAATCCCACCAAAATACAGTGGTCGGCTTCGAGGCCTTTGGATTTGTGAAAGGTCCAGTAGTTGATGTTCTTCAGCTGGCCGTCTTGCAGCTCTGCGTCGTGTTTTAGGTTCTCGCGTACGTCGTTGAGTAAATAATTGTAGCGACAAATGATGGCAATGCTGTCTTCGGGGGCGTGTTCGCGAATGGCTTGAATAATTTTGGCGACTTTGCCGGCCGGATCGGGCTTGCCAGCGATGAGGGTGTCTAGCAAGTAAACTTGTGGGTTGCTCACTTTGGTATGGGTTTCGACCTGCTTTTTGTATTGCTCAGGGTTTTCCATCACAAAGTTGCCAGCGGTGTCGGCTATGCTGTTGTTGTAGCGAAAGGTTTTGTCGAGTTTTGTTAGGCTATGCGTGCCTAGGTACTCGCCAAAGCGGGTGGTGATTTCGAGCTTGCCGCCCGAGAACCGGTAAATAGACTGCCAGTCGTCGCCAACCGCCGTCATGGTTGGGTTCGGCCCGTGTTTGATGAGTGTTTTGACGAGGCCTAGTCGAGCGGCAGAAATATCCTGAAACTCGTCGACCAGAATGTGTCGCCATTTGGGCTTAAAACGCTGTTGCTGAATAACCGCTTGCGCTTGCAAAATCATGTCGTCGAAATCGATGGCATTTTCTTCGCGCAAGGCCTCTTGATATGACTGGTGTAAGCGCGTGAGAAAAGCTGCGCACCAATTGGCGTGTTGGTTATCGAGCTGGGCTAGGCGTGCGCTGATGCCGTCGCTGTTGAGTTGCTCGGTGCGAATGGCCTGCAGCGATTTGTATAGCACTTCGGCTAAGGTCGAAATAAGATCGCTATTATTAAGTTTTTCGAGCAGCTCATCGTTCGTTAGTGGTTGAAGTTTCACGTTGTTTTCGCGCATCAGCTGTTCGAGCCGCTGCTCTAGCTTCCCCTCCACCCAGTCGTAATGATGCGTCTCTATTAGCTTGGTGCCGCATTCGCGGTGCAAGTTGCGCTTCAACTCCATTTCTTGATTGTATTTTTGGCGGTCGATATCGGGCCGGGTTTTGCCGTGCCTGTCGACGCCAAAATGCTCAAGATAGATATCAGCCTCGGTTAAGTAAAAATCTGGTTTGTAATCAACACCTTCGGCTATGCGTCGCTTGCTTTTGTATGGCGCTTCGTACTGGTATTCGATGCCATTTCGGCATAGCCAGTTGGCTATGATCAGCTCTTGGTAGCCTTTTACTAGTTCGCCGTTGAGCGTGCGGTATTCGTTGTCGCGTACGTAATTTTCGTAGTCTTCTTGGGCTTCGAAATCAAACGGGTTTACCGGTTTGAACACTAAAGAGAATAGCTTTTCGAGTACGGTGAGGAGTTCCCTCAGTTGGTTAATTAGCCATTGCGTGACCCACTGATTGAGCTTTTTCGGGTCATCGGTAAATTTGGATAAGTGCACTGTGTGGTTGGCTTGCTTAAGTATGGCTCGGCCGAGGGCGTGGAAGGTGGCGATGCTTGGGGTGTTGCTTTCGTTTTCTGTTTCGGTGCCTATAGCTTTGGCACGTTTGTTGAAGCGCTCTTGCAGCTCGTTCGCGGCGGCACGGTTATAAGCTAACACCAAAATTTCATGGGGTTTCACGCCGTGGTTAACGATGAGATCAAGTGCTTTTGCCACCATCACAGAGGTTTTCCCTGTACCGGCGGCGGCGAGTACGAGGTTGAAATCATTGTTGCGAATAACCGCCAAGCGTTGACTGTGCGTTAGCGGGTTGGCTTCGGCCTTGTCGTAAAAACTTTGGTATGTTGCTAATGTGCGTTTCTCGTACGTTTCGCGTAAGTTATCTGCGTGTTCACTAATTGGTGTTTGGCCAAGCATGAACTGCAGTTGCTGGCGCGTTGTTGCTTCGAACTGAGTTACCTTCGCCAGTGGCAGCAAATGGTTTAGTTGAGTTTCGAGCGCTGGAATAGTGGAGTCTCTTAAATACTGCTTTATCGCGTTTTGCTGAAACTGCTGGTAGGTTGTGTATATGCGCTGCTGCAGAGCCGGTAAACACAGCTTCTGAATTTTTGGCAGCGCGTTTGTCAGTGCTGCGTTGGTGATAAAGCTAAAAATGTAGCGTTTATTCGGCACCAAGGTAATGGTTAGGCTTGACCAGAATAGTCCTTTTTCGGTGGTCGGTAGTGTAGCCAGCTCATCGAAGGTGCCAAGTAACGTTTGCTTGCAATTACGCTCTTCAATGTAAAAGCTGTCTGCGTCTATGGTCAGCTGCGTATAGTCGCCGAACAACTTGCCAACCCAGTTGGGATGCAGTTCTATTGTCTTTCTCTGTTCCACGTTGTTGCTTGCCACGATTGTCCCGCTGTAGGCGATGTCTTACATCCGTTGTGGGTAACTATACAGCTAATTTTGCACGTTGGGGAGAGGAGGGGCGGCTCCTGGTTCGCATCAGGGCTAATAAATTGGTCCCAATTTGGTCCCATAGAAACATTTGTTAGTGTTTACTATCAGTAAAGACCTTATAAGAAATGGCGCACCCGACAGGAGTCGAACCTGTGACCTCTGCCTCCGGAGGGCGGTCACGGGTTCGGTGGTAAATCGTTAAAGCTAGGTCTGGCAAGGGATTAAACGGTGTTCTGACTTTTTGTTTAGCGTCAAAATCGACACTTTTGAGACCGTTTAATGACAAAATTGGTCACAGAATACCGACTTCGAAATTTCAAATTTTGACCTTTGCCTCGCGACAAAAAATTCTGAACCTTCGAAAAAACCTGAGTTTTTAGGTGGAAAAAATTCCACCATTTTTGAGCGATTCTGAAAGTTTCTGAGAGGGATTGTAAGCTTTACCTGAGGGGGAAAAGTAGTTTTTAATGATTATAGTTGGTTGGGAGTTCACAAAATTATAACTTAGTATTAAGCTCAGATCGATTTATAGACAATTTGATTTCTTGAACCAGCCCAAAGGAGATGGCGAATGACAGTGGGGACATGCAGAAACTGTAAAAAGAAAAAACAACAGCTCGATAAATATGGAAATTGTAAAGCCTGCGGAGCGACATCCTTTGGCCAGGGTATAGCGGATTATACCTTTGACAAGCTTGAAGAATGGGCGAAAAAATACGTGTCTCCGACTGTGTTTAGAGTAGTGTTTGGTAGTATTTTCCTGCTAGTGCTGTATGTAATCTTTGCCTGAGGTTACAACCAATTGGTTGAGCTTTTTTTAAAAAGTAGCCTTAACTACTTATTAAGTAATCACTGGCCATGATTGAAGCCGCGACGATTTAGTATTCAGTTGGCCGTGTTTTAGGGAATCTCAAAAGCCACAAAGATTTTTAAGTGACTGTTTAATATGTGATTTGCACTTGTTTCTAGGTGGTTTTGATTTTTTTCATTTTTAGCGAACGTTGTGGCGTCCAAAAGCCTGTTGTCTTTCACCAACAAATCGGGGAAAGATGATATGAAAACGCCACAAGATAATTACGCTGAACAAATGGTTTTGAGTACGGTGTTACGGCAACCGGAGGCGATGGAGAAAGTAGCGGAAAAGCTCTCGCATAATGATTTTTACTCAGCAGAGCATAGAAAAATTGCTAAGGGTATGTCTGAACTTTTCGCACAATCAAAAACTATAGACATAGTTACACTTTCAGAATCGTTAGAACGGACAAAGACACAAGTTGCGATTGCTTATTTAGATGAGCTAATAAAGTTAGCTGCCAGTTCATCATCTATTGATAATCATATTCAACGCGTTCTTGACTGCGCAATTCGGCGTCGATTGATTGCGGTAGCGAGTTCAATTGAGAAAGCGGCTCGTGATTCAACTGGAAATATTGAAACGTTACTTGATGAAAGTGAAGTGCAACTATCTCGGTTGAAACATCAAGAGACGACCGACCGTCTTCAAGATACGCATCAAATACTTAAACAAACAATTGCTCGTATTGAAGAGGTTAGTTCGATCCCTAATAGCGATGGTGTTGTTGGTTTACGTACTGGGTATAAAGATTTTGACACAGTAACTTCAGGGCTGCGGGGGAGACTGTAAAAGATTTTGTGTAAATGGCTGGTTTCACTGTTAAATCCGATCCTGATATATAATCTCGAACTGTGCCATCGCTGGCTTCCAGTTGCGTATGGGCATAGTCCACTTTTTTGAAGCCTGATGCAAGGCCAAGTACAGCACCTTCATGACGGCTTCGTCGTTAGGGAACGACCGGCGAGTTTTGGTGATTTTGCGCAGTGACGCATTCAGCGACTCAATGGCATTGGTGGTATAAATGGCCTTGCGTATCTCAACTGGGTAGTCGAAGAACACACTTAAGCGCTCCCAGTTTGCCCGCCATGAGCGACTGATGGTGGGATGCTCAGAGTCCCATGTCGAGGCGAAATTTTCTAGTGCCTGCTCGGCTTCAGCGCGAGTAGCCGCGCCATAAATGAGTTTTAAATCAGCGGCAATAGTCTTGCGCTGTTTCCAGTTTACGTACCGCAGAGAGTGGCGAATTTGGTGCACAATGCACAGTTGCACTTGAGTCTTCGGGTAAACCGCCTCAATGGCTTCAGGGAAGCCTTTAAGGCCATCGCAGCAGGCAATGAAGATATCGTCTACACCACGGTTTTTCAGCTCGTTCATTACCGATAGCCAGAATTTAGCGCCTTCAGTTTGAGCCATCCACAGCCCGAGCAGCTCTTTTTCACCGTCAGTGTTGATGCCAAGCGCTAGGTACACTGACTTATTCTGTACAACACCAGAATCACGGCTGCGAACGACTAGACAATCAAGGTAAACAACTGGGTACAGCTTTGCCAACGGACGATGCTGCCAGGCCTTGACCTCGTCCATGACGGCGTTGGTCACCTGAGAAATGAACGTCGGCGAGACTTCAACACCATAGGCTTCTTCAAGGTATGCTTGAATGTCACGAGTAGTCATGCCACGCGCATACAATGCTATGATGCGCTCATCAAATCCATTCAGCTGGCGTTCGCCTTTGCGAACTAACTTGGGCTCAAAACTACCGTTACGGTCACGAGGAATATCTAGTTCGACATCGCCATTGATGCTACGAACAGTTTTCTTGGTTTTACCATTACGAGAGTTGCCGCTGTTGTTGCCGGCTGAGACATTTGGTGCGTAGCCTAAATGAGCTTCCATTTCAGCCTCTAGCACCCGCTCTGCCACCTTCTTGGTAAGCTGTTTGAGTAGGCCGGCTTCGCCTAAGATGTCTTCTGGGGAATCACAGCCGTCCAGCAGCTGGTCGATGAGTTTGTCTGATATTGGCATTCTGATATCCTTCTTCGATATTGTTAAGAATGCCATTTACACAGATATTTTTACACTCTCCTGCGGGGTGGGCAGTTAATTATTTTGGCTGCGCGTCCATCTATGGGGAAAACAACTTTAGCCATGAATATGGTTGAGTTCATTGCTTTAAATAATAGACGTCCCGCCTTAGTGTTTAGTCTGGAAATGCCTTCCGAAAAACTCATAATGAGAATGCTTGCTTCTATTTCTCGTGTTGAGCTTGTGAAAATCCAAAATGGACAACTCACTCTCACTGAGCGAGAAAGAGTCGAAAGCAGTGCAACAATAATTCACCAACGGGCGCAACTTTATATTGATGATAGTAGCGATTTAACCCCAACGGAGATTCGCTCTCGAGCTCGTCGAGTATCTAAAAAGCATGGTGGTCTATCACACATCATGATTGATTACCTTCAATTAATGAGAGTACCGTCAAAAAGTGATAATCGCACTCAAGAAATTGCTGAAATTTCTCGTTCTTTAAAAGCGCTAGCTAAAGAGTGAGATGTTCCAGTTGTTGCATTGTCACAATTAAATCGAACGTTAGAGCTGCGCCAAGACAAACGGCCTATCAACTCAGATTTGCGCGAATCGGGTTCAATTGAACAAGATGCGGATATCATTGCATTTGTTTATAGAGATGGGTATTACTATGAAGAGACTACTAATCCGAATGTATCGGAATTGATTATCGGTAAACAACGTAACGGTCCGTTGGCAACCATAGAACTGATATTCAATGGCAGTATTTCTCGTTTTGACAACAAGGAATAAGGAAGAAGGAAGAATGAGTAACATAAATCAAGATTTCGAAAAGTGGGCATTGGGCTTTTCTGGAATGGACGGCGGCGATATTGGAGCTCCGTCTAGTCAAGCTATTTGGGTATCAGGTATAGAGTGGGGAGGTGGGCATAGCGCCTCTTCACTGCTCGAGGAATTCAATAAAAATGTATCCTCACCGCCGGATGGCTATAACGACTGGGCTCACAATCTAAAATTCAAGTATAACCAGCAGAAGATGAAACTATTAAGTGCGGTGCAGGGAGGAATCGTTGCGGATTACAAAGTTTTCGCTGAAACCAAAAGGCCTTTCTGTGTAGGTAGCCAAGGATATTTCAAAACTAATTTATATCCTGTCGGATTTCGTAATGTTAACCATCATCACTGGCTAGATTCGATAGCGCAGGTAACTGGCATTGAGACGAAGCAAGGCTATATGGATTGGTGCCGCATTCATAGATTTCCCAAACTGAGGTCTTACGCAGCAAAAGCTAAGCCGCAGCTAATTATTTGTGCTGGAGTCACTTTCGCCGACGATTTTAAACGAGCGTACGCTGAAGTTAATAGTGAGTTTAAGCTAGAGTTAATCGACGGCCAGGCTTTACGATGGTTGCGGAATGACGACGACACACTTGTAGTTGTTATTCCATTTATGACCAGTCCTAGAGGGTTAAAGAGAAATATAACGATCCAAGCTTTCGGCGAGCGTATCCGCGAATTATTGCGGGTTGGAAGATAAAAATGTAACTACTCGATAAAAAACCGGTAAGGCCTGATTTTTCCCGACTCTGTCAAGATCACAAGACACTCTACGAGTGGGCTGTATTATTTTACGGGGTAGTTACAAAAGGCCGCATAGTGGATAGAGTAATCGCAAAGGAACGTAAAATATGAAATTCTTGCACCTGACCATAGTATTAACCATTTCATTAATAGCCTCTGCATGTGCCAGCACAGGGGTTATATCACTCGGCGAGAACCTCTATTACATCGGTAAGAAGGACGGCTCTCCGGGGCTCGGGATTAGCCTAGAGAATAAAGCTGAAGTGTATAAAGAAGCTAACGCGTTTTGTGAATCCAAGGGCTTGAAGCTTGAAATTGTAGAAGAAACTGTAGTGGCCGCGGCTCCTGCACGGCTGGGGTCAACTGAAATTGAATTCAAGTGCATTTAAGTTGCTTCAAAATTAATTTAGGGGAGCTGCTGAGGTGAGTAAACAATCGTAACCTCTTCTTGGAAATCTCCAGGCCTTGTTGGCTGTGGCATCGGTGATGCCTTGGCTAGCGCTTGAATAAGTAAGTTACTGGTAGTTCCGTCGCTACATTCAATAACTTTAATCTCTTGAATATAGCCTGAGCGGTTTTGTCGAAATGATACTTTGCAGCTCACACCCTGCCTCGCTTCGGATTCCGAAGGTAGGTATTGCTTTACGGCCTTAAATATACTGGCTGTATATTCGCTCATTGGAGAGTAATGATTAGTACGTCGAGTCTCCGCGCTTGTAGCGACTGCTGAGAATAACAAGGTTATGGCTGATAGCCCTATGAGTAGACTCCGCATATCAATTCGATCCCTGCTCTTCAAACCAATCCTTAGATCTCTCCTGAAACAACCGCACAATTGCGAATATTGTAAGCGGGGTGCAGATAATCGAGGCAATCACATCTGGCGGCGGCATATTTGCGAAACCCAACCCCAGAAACAACACTAAGCCGAACGCCGACAAAGCTGTGTAAATCCACCGTGCTGCGTTACTACCGCGACCTATGTGGTAGGGCGATAGGCAGTAGATTCCATATAAGACAATGTGATCCGTACCAGTACTTTTGGACACCGAGCTAAGTGAGTAAAATCACTTAACGAGGTGAATCATGAAAGCAAATAAAACACGCAAAGTCCACACACAAGAATTTAAAGCAGAAGCCCTGAAATTAGCTGAAAGAATAGGCGTTGCAGCGGCGGCTAGAGAACTAAAAGTCTACGAATCCCAGCTGTACAGTTGGCGGACTGCGGCGTAAAAAAATCTAACACGAGCGCCAGAGAAGCAGAGCAAGCCGCTGAAATGGCTCGATTAAAACGTCAATTAGCTGAACAGGCAGAGGACCTGGCCATATTAAAAAAGGCGGCTACCTACTTCGCGAAGAACCAAAAATAGCCAGATTTGAGTTTATTCTTGAGCACCAGCATCAATTCAGCTTAAAGCGGATGGTGAACGTGCTCAACGTATCGCGTAGTGGGTATTATGCCTGGCGGAAACATGGTCAGACAGTCAATCCTCGAGAGCAGCGTCAAATTGAGCGAGACGAGGCGATTAAGCAGGCATTTATTGACTCGAAAGAGCGCAGCGGCGCTCGGCGTATCCAAGTGGATTTGGCAGAGCTCGACATGACACCCGACATCAAAACTATTCGCAATAGTATGATACGCCAGGGCCTTGTACCTAAGGCTGCACGTAAATTTAAGGTCACCACGGACAGTAAGCACAATCAGCCTGTGGCGCCAAACTTGCTGGAGCAAGATTTTACGGCAAGTGCTCCGAATCAAAAGTGGGTTGGCGATATCACGTATTTATTCACTAGTGAGGGCTGGCTGTACCTAGCGGTAATCATCGATCTATATTCACGCTCGGTTGTTGGCTGGTCGATGAGTAACCGAATGACCGCAACGTTGGTGTGTGATGCTCTGAAAATGGCTTTATTTCGCAGAGGTTTTCCCGAAGGGATCATTGTTCACAGCGACCGAGGTAGTCAATATTGTTCAAACGATTATCGAGATTTAATTAAAAAAACATAGACTTACTCAGAGTATGAGCCGAAAAGGAAATTGTTGGGATAATGCCTGTGCCGAAAGCTTCTTTCACTCATTAAAGGTCGAAGCCTTGCAGGACGAGCCCATCATGGATCGAGAAAATATGCGCCGAGCAGTCTTTGAGTACATCGAAGTTGATTACAACAAGACAAGAAGGCATAGTGCTATTGGCTATCTCAGCCAGAGAACTTTGAATTAAAAAATAGTGCTTAGCAAAGTGTCCACTTTTAGTGGTACGGATCAGGTTTTGAAACGGTTGCTTAAGTAACCGTTTTTGGATTAGGCAAGAAGAATTGATGTCGCCTAGGAGTTTAAAGGGTTAAAAATAGACTTCTAGGCGGCCATTTGATATAGTGTGATTTGCATTAAGAGAAGAGCAACGCTCTCGCCAACCTGCCAGTCTGGGTAAGGTGGCCACCAAGTAACGACTTGGGATGTGCCTGACGAAACGAGATCAGGAACCATCAGACGCATAGTGTGTTGCTCTCCTTATTTGCACCATCATCAATCGCAAATAACGGAGACGAGAATATGAGCCATCCTCACAACTATACCCCTGAGAATGCCCCGAAGGCATATTTAGAGCGCGTTTTTATCAATAGTCGACCTCGGCAGATCACCTTTGCTGGCATGGTCGGTGCCTACCGTTTACATGTGCTCGACATGACTGAGTATTATCAGCCGTTAACAGCCGGTAACGGAGAGCCCTACATCGCTAACGCCATTATCAATGATAGAAATGGAATTCACGGCATTTTGGGGCCAATAAAGCATTACCTTCTCATTATCGATAAACAGCCAGTGGCTATCTATGACACTGAAGGTCGCTATATTTCCTCAGCAGAAGGAGAGCGACCGAATTCAGCAGCCGGTTATGCCCGCGTGTCGGGTACTAATGCGGTACTGCAGATCAAAGACAAATAAAGTCCGACTGAAAAACCTATATCAACAGAACTATGAGAAGGAAGTGCTGCTATGAAAAGTATATGGGCTCATATCAGTGAGCAAGTCGCAAGTACAGCTAATCTTAATGTAGATCATAAGGATATAGCGCTAACGGGAAACCTAGTGCGTCTCAACGATATGCTGCAATATTTAGGGTTCAACAATCAGCAAGCTGCTGAATCACTAGCAATACGCATCCGTCATAAGTTGTTGCAGAATCAATCGCTCGATATCCCGAGTGATTTATTAGCACCTCGACAAGAGCTGCTAGCGGAACTCGATGCATTGGATTCAGTTCAACAAACTATCATCAGTTACGCGAAGCAATGTAACCGATACCTGATAATGGATGAGCCACCCAAAGCGCTTGGTAAGCAACTATGGACCGGAGCAAAGGTGCATATCGAAGAAGGGGAGCTAGCTTATCGCGATAATGGCTCCCGAATGTGGATTACGCTCCCAGCTCCCTACGCCAGTTTCGTATCAACAGTATTTCTAGGTATATGGAAAGCGGCCGAAAGCGCAGCAAATCACATGACGAAGTATGAATATATCGGTCGCCCAGCAGAGCGCGTTGGTGAGCTTATCGAGAGAGGTGCGCCGCTGCTGGCTAAAACGGTGTATGAGACGATATTCGGTGAAGCCTATTGCGTGCTTGATGATTGGAAGGTACGGTTGATGGGGCGAATTCAGTCACCGCCAAGTTAATCCGCAGAGCTGAATAGCGAGGTGGGAACCTTCCCACCTCTTATCATTTAAGTTGCTGTCCGCAACGCAATATAAACTGCGATTTATCGGCGATATTTAAAGTTCCTTAGTACTTCTGCTTTAAACTGTCTTGGTGCTCGCCAATCACTAGGGGTGCTCGGTATCGATATACGTCTTTTCCCGTTGGGCGACACGATCTTTCCATGCTTTTTTCCTCGTTGATAGACGTACCCTTGCCTTATCAGCAACTTAACCAGCTTGGTGATCTGATCATTATTTGAGTATCTGTGATTCTTCATGACGACTCCTTACGCGCTATAACGACTTGCGAATGCGCGCACATCGAAAGGAATCTCACTTAGCGCCTCTTGAACACCCACTTGTAAAATCGGTTTGCTCTGTAGGTGCCCACTGGTCGGGTTTACATTTTGATAAAACTGGCCTTGTGGGTTTATCATTAAATAGGACTGCCACATATCATCATTATCCTCAATGATCAGCCTTGGATAGCTTCGCAGGTGGCGATCTACGTAGGCTTGGTATTGTGTATCAGTAACGACTTGAGACGTGTCGTGAACCGGTAATACACGAAGTAGCTTCCATTTATCAGGCTGAATTTGGTTGATTAGTGCTGACAGGTCTTCGCGAAAATTGAACGGGTTGACGACGGTGTTTAGCTTTAGCTTACCTAGTGGATTGAGGTGCCGGTATGAATGGCATAGTTCAAGCAGCTGCCTCGGGCTTAACCAACGCTTATGGCGATCGGTGCGCCCAATAGATTGCGCAATCAATTCATCGGCTGTATCGAAACTGATGCCCAGTATATCAAGGCTTGGTGCGACCTCGCGCATCATCTTATCATTGAGAAAGTGCCCGTTGGTGATGACCGATGTTTGAAATCCGAGCGCCTTTGCTTTTACTAATGCCCTAGTAAAGTATTTACCCAGCATCATTGGTTCGCCACCGGCGAAATTAATACGAACGCGCTGATAGCCGAGTTGCTCTCGAATAGGGTTAGAATTGAAAAAGTAGTCGGCAAGTGAATTGAGTAACGCGTCTACCTGTCCTGAATGGCCATAAAGCTCTTTACTACTAGGCTCGTCATTCCATTTAGCGTAGCAGTATGCACACCGAAAATTGCATGCCTCGGTCATATGAAAATTGATAACAAGTTCTTGAGTGCGAATAGTCATTATTTCTCTCCGTTAATTTAAGTCGCGGGAGAGATGATTTATTAGTGCAGTGCACTAAAAAGACTTTTTATTGATTTTTGAAAAGACTTATCAGCTGGTCAAACTCGTAAGCTTCTTGATAGCCGCGTTCCACTGACTCAATGAGCTCACGGTAGGTCTCACTCTGGGCATGAAGCTCTTTAATCCGTGCGCAATGACTCATTGCTTCAACCCAGTCCTGACGAAGATAAGCAGACAGTAACGAATCATGAACATCCAAAGATGCGGTCTGCGCCAGTAAGGCTTGTAACAAACCTATATTACTACCAAGCGCAAGCTGCGGAAGAGTTTGAAAGGGGTTGGGAAGCGTTTTATGTCTTAAGTCGAACGTTTCGATATCATTTAAGCAGCCTATTAAAAGCTGAGACTTAGAACTCAAAAGCGCCACGCCAACAAGAGCCTGCTTATCCAAAATTAAGCTACGAACTATTTCCGCGCTTTCTTCCCTCACTTTTACATCATCGAAGATAGACTTCACACGCTTAGGATCGGGAAAGAATGCATTCAGCAAAAGAGCATTGTAAAGCGTAACTTCACCAGATGTACTAGTAATGAACCACTGCTTCCTGTGTATACCTTGCTCAGCTTCGGCTTGAACGAGACCGTTACGAACAAAAGACATTGCTTTGTCTTTGAGTATCTTGCTGTCTTCAGCTGATGAGATATTAAATACTTTCCGTAAAAGCTCTGGAATTTTATAACGCATGCTATCGGCAAACACCTTGCTGCAGGATTCTATCAATCGAGGTGTGTCTATTATCCGAACTTTCGTCGTCTAAAATGGCAATTCTTCGCGCCGATTCGAAAAGAGAATATTTCCCCAGCCGCCGGCACTGATACTGTTTCATCACACCTAAGCAATAACCGGCGCGCATTGCATCAGCAAGAGACGTGGTTTGGCTTGCAAGGAATCGCTTCTCATTATGTGCGTTATAAATTTCAGTGACTGCCTGGCAGGCACCGATTAAAAATTCAGCATCTGGGTTCTCAAAACTACCTTTTGCATCGGCCGCTATCGGCATGAGGCTAATGAGTACAATTAGTGTGGGTATTAGGTTTTTAAACATGATCCTGCTTTTCTTCCCTGAGTGTGACTTTTTCTGGAGGCGAAGTAGCTGAAACAGCTTGTGAAAACTTGAGCTTACCCTTTGGTGCGATGGCAAATATTAAGAGCAACAGAGATGCATTGTAAGCTAAGTTCCAGTAATCCTGCTTATTGTTCATCAATAGTTGATTGTTGTAAGAGCTCAGTGAGCCAAAGAGGAGTTCAGAGCTAATGAATACAAACGTATGAATGCCAATTGCAGTGAAGTATCGGTAAATGGCGTTGCCAACTTTAGCAGAGTGTTTTCTCACTTTTACGATGTAGCGTGCTGAAAGAAGCGTAAACCCTGTTAGGAACAAAATCTCCATGTTGCTCAGGTCATGCCAACCTGCGTCGTTAGGAAAAACCGTAGCCGGAAGCCCCCAAAGTGCGATGGCGAAAAGGGCAGAAGAGATAATGAAAAATGACGCTTTAAAGAGCCAGTGTAAGCCAGTGCTGAGAAGCTCGTCCCAAGTCATGGTGTAATTAGTTTTATTCAAGTGAAATCCCTTTGCTAAATTCCTTATGAGCGCCGGCTCGCTTTTTCTATTTTCGATGTGTAAGTTATTAAGTAAATGCCGACTATATTGAGTTGAGCCCGCGACTGCAATGGTAATGTTGCTATTTGACCATGGATTTTAGGCAAGAGAACAATGGATAAGCAGCAGGGAATTATGAATACGGCGAAGCTTACCCCAGAGGAAGTGCATTTAAGAGCATGCCAAGCTTTAGTGTCGCTTTTTCGAGATCAAGTGGAATCGAACATTGAGTGTGTTTATTCTCGTATTTTCAATTATGTGTTACACCCAGAGCAACGCTACGTTCATTGCGCTCATTCTGAAGCTGTTAAGGAGGGCGTGAAAACTCACCCAGAACACGTAGTGCCGTGCGCACTAACGATAAGAGAGTGTTTCTCGTTCATAAAAGAAGGAAAATATTCCGATGATGAAATTGCATGATTCAAACAAGCTAACATCAAGATAATAAAATCAAGTTCATAGCGTTTTGATGAATGAATTTTGCATGTAATAAAAAGGAAAATGTACATGGCAGTAAAAAAATGCAAAAGCTGTAACAAGCCAGCTGAGAAGCTTTACTATAAAGGGCACTGTCAAGCTTGTATGTGGGTGACGGTGGGCGAGAAAGGTGCTGATATGTTTTTCGCCAAAGCTGAGGCATGGGCGACACAATACGTATCACCCGCGGTGTTCAAGAGAGACTGTAAAAGATTTTGTGTAAATGGCTGGTTTCACTGTTAAATCCGATCCTGATATATAATCTCGAACTGTGCCATCGCTGGCTTCCAGTTGCGTATGGGCATAGTCCACTTTTTTGAAGCCTGATGCAAGGCCAAGTACAGCACCTTCATGACGGCTTCGTCGTTAGGGAACGACCGGCGAGTTTTGGTGATTTTGCGCAGTGACGCATTCAGCGACTCAATGGCATTGGTGGTATAAATGGCCTTGCGTATCTCAACTGGGTAGTCGAAGAACACACTTAAGCGCTCCCAGTTTGCCCGCCATGAGCGACTGATGGTGGGATGCTCAGAGTCCCATGTCGAGGCGAAATTTTCTAGTGCCTGCTCGGCTTCAGCGCGAGTAGCCGCGCCATAAATGAGTTTTAAATCAGCGGCAATAGTCTTGCGCTGTTTCCAGTTTACGTACCGCAGAGAGTGGCGAATTTGGTGCACAATGCACAGTTGCACTTGAGTCTTCGGGTAAACCGCCTCAATGGCTTCAGGGAAGCCTTTAAGGCCATCGCAGCAGGCAATGAAGATATCGTCTACACCACGGTTTTTCAGCTCGTTCATTACCGATAGCCAGAATTTAGCGCCTTCAGTTTGAGCCATCCACAGCCCGAGCAGCTCTTTTTCACCGTCAGTGTTGATGCCAAGCGCTAGGTACACTGACTTATTCTGTACAACACCAGAATCACGGCTGCGAACGACTAGACAATCAAGGTAAACAACTGGGTACAGCTTTGCCAACGGACGATGCTGCCAGGCCTTGACCTCGTCCATGACGGCGTTGGTCACCTGAGAAATGAACGTCGGCGAGACTTCAACACCATAGGCTTCTTCAAGGTATGCTTGAATGTCACGAGTAGTCATGCCACGCGCATACAATGCTATGATGCGCTCATCAAATCCATTCAGCTGGCGTTCGCCTTTGCGAACTAACTTGGGCTCAAAACTACCGTTACGGTCACGAGGAATATCTAGTTCGACATCGCCATTGATGCTACGAACAGTTTTCTTGGTTTTACCATTACGAGAGTTGCCGCTGTTGTTGCCGGCTGAGACATTTGGTGCGTAGCCTAAATGAGCTTCCATTTCAGCCTCTAGCACCCGCTCTGCCACCTTCTTGGTAAGCTGTTTGAGTAGGCCGGCTTCGCCTAAGATGTCTTCTGGGGAATCACAGCCGTCCAGCAGCTGGTCGATGAGTTTGTCTGATATTGGCATTCTGATATCCTTCTTCGATATTGTTAAGAATGCCATTTACACAGATATTTTTACACTCTCGTTCAAGATGATAGTGGGTGGTATCTTTCTACTGTTCTTATATCTGCTTTTTACCTAACATCTTAGGTTGAATTATTAGAGTATTAAGCAGTTGGGCTCAGGATAAAACTACGAATCCTATAAATATTGTGGTTTTACTAAAGCCATCGTTGTCCTGTCCCAAACGACAAATCCATGTCCCAGGGCACCATAAAAAGACAAAACGACAGCACCAAGACAAATCAGCGAAAATGACAAAAGTGTGGGACTAACTGTGGGACTTTTTGAGTTATCGGCACTATAAGGACACGAAGGTGCGCTGCAATCCATTAAAAATGGCGCACCCGACAGGAGTCGAACCTGTGACCTCTGCCTCCGGAGTAAATAGCGACTGGCTGACATTAAATGGTGAGAGGAGGTGCTAACCGTGCAGGCCCCGTCCTGTAGGGGGCTCAGGAGCATTTTAACGAGGCCATTTAGCCAGAAGTTTTAGCGTTTTATCTCCAAACCCTGCAAAACTTGGCACAAGAGGGTATGGAAAAAAGGATAATTAGCCAGACAAATGCGGCCGTTCGCGCAGGAGTTTGTGTCTTATATTTATGTGGTAAGCATGGCAGCCAAATCAAATTGACGTATAATTCTGGCAACAGAATAAGCGCGCTAAACAAAGCATAATTGTCCGCCAAGTAAAAAGGATTTACATATCTCTCGCTTTTTCTCTTTTATTGAATCCAACCTTGTCTGGTTTGTCATCAGTGTCGCAGCGCTAGGATTACTTCTGCCCGAAACGGGACGCTTCTTTGAAAGCTCTATCGGACTACTACTGGCTTTGTTAATGCTGGTCATCAGTTTAACCTTTGATGCGCACGATGTACGAATGGTGCTACGTAAACCATCACGGCAATTGTGGGCGTTGGGTCTCGTTTATGGACCCATGTCGATTGCAGGATGGCTGACCGGAAGACTTTTCTTCGGCAGCGGCTCGTTATCGGCAGGCCAAGCCCTACTCGGCACGCTGCCAACAGATGTCTCTTCGCCATTATTAGTGCTGATGGCTCGAGGCAATGTTGCTTTAGCGGCCGTCTTTAACGCAGTCAATACTGCGCTGTCGCCATTCATCGTTCCCTTCTTATTTTTATGGTTAACAGGCATTCAGCTAACCGTTCCCTTAGCCACGATTATTCTTGAGTTGATGTTGGTCGTTCTTGTTCCAACGGTCGTCGGTGTTAGTTTACGCACGCGTTTTTCGAGCTTCTTTGCACGACATGACTCAACTTATGCAGGTGTCGGCTCGGTGATCTATCTTTTGATACTGCTCGCTGTTGTAGGGCCGAATGCTGAAACTATCATTGGTTACGGCTGGTATGCGTTTGTGATCGGCGGAGCAGCATTATGCCTTAATCTAATGGGCTATTTGGTTGGTATGACGTCCCGGTTGTTTACCAATGACCGACAAGAAATGATCACTTATCTTTTTACAGTCAGTAAAAAGGAGTTTAGCATTGCCGCTGCTTTTGTTGCTGCATCTGGGCTTCCCCCTGAAATTGCAATTCCCGCTGCATTTTTTGCCGTCATTCAAATGATTACTTCACCTATTGTCGCTAAACTTCTCGCTCGCGACATGACCAAAATAAACGATTGAAAACGATAGGTGTATCTTCGCCATTAGTAATGATGGCTCGGGGGTATTTGAATGGAAGTTGGATCTTTCGACCCAACTTCCAAAACAGCAAGATTACGAATGAGACGATCTTATTCTGAGTCTGCTTATCAGCAGGTAAAGCGCCGGCAGAACAACCAGCGTCAACAATGTCGACGAAACAATTCCGCCAATGACAACCGTTGCTAAAGGCCGTTGAACCTCAGCGCCCGTGCCTGTGTTAAACGCCATTGGGATGAACCCAAAGCTCGCCACTAGTGCCGTCATAAGCACAGGCCTCAATCGTTGACGAGCACCCTCGTACACAGCCTCAATGATAGCTTTGCCCTCATCTCGTAACTGTTGAATGAACGATAACATCACCACACCGTTTAACACGGCAACTCCAGACAACGCAATAAATCCAACAGCCGCAGAGATTGACAGAGGCATACCGCGTAATGAGAGAGCCAAAATACCGCCTGTGAGCGCGAGCGGCACACCGGTGAATATAATTAAGGCATTTGTCAGTGAGTTGAATGCGCTGTACAACAGTCCAAAGATAAGTAATAACGTCAACGGTACCACGATTGCTAAACGCTGAGACGCTGATTGAAGTTGCTCAAACGTGCCGCCATAATCGATCCAATATCCAGTTGGTAGTGATATATCGCTTTGTAACTGTTGCCGAATGTCCTCAACAAATGACCCCAAATCACGATCGACAACATTGGCGCTTACAATGACATTGCGTTTACCACTTTCCCGGTTGATCTGATTGGGCCCAACCGTCAGTTCAACGTCTGCGATTTCCCCCAATGGGACGTACTGAAGCTCCGGGTTGCTCGCTTGGGGCACGGTAACAGGCAGCTGCCTTAACGCTTCGATATCTGTGCGCCAAGATTCATCCAGACGAACCATCAACCGAAACCGTTTATCTCCTTCATAAATTGTTCCGGCAACTAAACCGCCGACAGCGCTTTGAACTGCACGTTGAACGTCCTGAACGGATAATCCAAGTAGCGCGAGATGATCACGTTGCGGTGTCACTGACAATGTTGGTAAGCCGGTCATTTGTTCTGCTCGAACATCTGCCGCACCGTCAACGCCAGCAATGATCTCTACAGCCTCATCACCGAGCGCTTTCAACTGGTCGAGGTCGTCACCGTAGATACGCACAGCGACATCTGCACGAACACCCGCGATCAGCTCATTAAACCGCATCTCGATGGGTTGCGTGAACTCATATTTGTTACCGGGTATTTGCTCGACAGCTTCCCTCAACTCAGCAACAAACTCATCTTTTGTTTTTTCTGCATCCGCCCATTCACTCTTTGGCTTCAGAATAACAAACGTATCTGCAACACTCGGGGGCATGGGATCAGTCGCAACATCGGGGGTTCCGATTTTTGAAAATACCCGTTTTACTTCGTCGAATTCAGCAATCACTTCCTCAAGTTGCAATTGCATATCGACCGATTGTTGGAGGCCCGTACCGGGAATACGCAATGCGTGCAGCGCTAAGTCGCCTTCATCCAATTGTGGCAGGAATTCTGTTCCCATTTTCGAGGCTTGATAGATTGATCCCATAAACAGACTCAAACCGACCAAGACAATCACAATGGGTCGTTTCAGAGACGTATTCAAAAGCGGCTCATAAAGTCGTCTAGCCCCGCGCATAAGACGATTTTCACCATGTGAAACTTTGCCTTTCACGAAAATCGCAAGCGCGGCTGGTACAAACGTCATAGAAAAAATAAGCGCACCCAGCAATGCAAACACAACGGTGAATGCCATAGGATGAAACATTTTTCCCTCAACGCCACTAAGTGCAAATATTGGTAAGTAAACCAACATAATGATCAACACACCAAATACCGCAGGATTAAACACTTCACGTGTGCTCTCAAACACTTCCTGTAAGCGCTCTTTGGTCGTCAATAAACGCCCTAGCCTTTGTTGTGCTGATCCGAGCCGACGTAAGGCATTTTCGACAACAATGACGGCGCCATCGACGATAATGCCGAAATCTATTGCACCTAGACTCATTAAGTTACCGGACACACGATTAGCCGCCATACCCGTGATAGCGAATAACATGCTCAATGGAATAACCAGTGCCGTAATGAGTGCAGCTTTGACATTTCCAAGCAAAAGAAACAGCACCACAA
The DNA here is from genome assembly GCF_024584785.1 of Idiomarina loihiensis. Classification (GTDB taxonomy): domain Bacteria; phylum Pseudomonadota; class Gammaproteobacteria; order Enterobacterales; family Alteromonadaceae; genus Pseudidiomarina; species Pseudidiomarina fusca. Next base: position 2,235,486 of record NZ_CP074112.1, on the reverse strand, counting down.
TAACAAGAACTGCTCCTTCGAACAGGTTCTTTTCGACGGTCGCAATGGTTTTCTCAACCAGAGTTGTACGATTATAAACGGACTCGACCGTTACACCATCGGGTAAGCTGAGCTGCACCTCCTCCAGACGCTTAGCAACCGCTTCAGACACAATACGACTGTTCTCGCCAATCAACATCATTGCGGTCCCAAGCACCACCTCCTCACCGTCAGCCGTAGCAGCTCCTGTTCGTAGCTCTTCACCAAACGACACATCCGCAACATCTTTCACCCTCACTGGTGCGTCATCACGTTTGGTAACAACCACATTACGAATATCCACTAAGGATTGTAGTTGACCGGGAGAGCGAACTAGCCATTGTTCGCCGTTACGCTCAATATAGCCCGCACCAGCGTTGGTATTGTTGAGCTGCAATGCTCGAAAAACATCGTCTACCGAGATTTTATAAGCGAGCAACTTTCCGGGGTGCGGAGAGACTTGGTACTCGCGCTCATAGCCACCAACAGTATTGATTTCGGTCACACCCGGAACTTTGACCAATTGAGGACGGATTACCCAGTCTTGCAAGGTACGAAGCGATTCTGCTGTGTAGGGTTGACCATTCTCATCTCGCGCATCAGCATCGGCGCTGACGATGTATGTAAAGATCTCACCTAAACCGCTTGCTATTGGCCCGAGCGCTGGCTCAACGCCTACAGGCAGTTCACCTCTGACCATCTGCAAGCGTTCGTTGATTTGCTGGCGGGCCCAATAGATATCGGTTCCTTCCTCAAACACAACGGTAACTTGCGATAAGCCGTATCGAGATATTGAGCGGGTGTAGTTGAGGTCTGGTATACCCGCCATCGCGTTTTCAACCAGATAAGTAATACGCTGCTCTGTTTCTAGCGGAGAATAGCCGGAGGCTTCTGTGTTGATTTGCACCTGCACATTGGTAATATCCGGTACCGCATCAATTGGCAGTTTAAGCGCACTAAAAACGCCAACACCTGCTATCAATATAGTTGCCGCCATGATCAACCATCGACGTTGAACGGCGAAACGAATCAGTAAATCAATCATAAGTTCGCCCTCCTAGTGGTCATGGCTCGCGCCGTCTTTGAGAACATCGGCTTTGAGTATGTAGCTGTTTCCGATCACATAAGGAGTATCCGGAGCTAGACCGCCAGTAACTTCGGTATATTCTCCATCACTCTCGCCAAGTTCTATCATGCGAACTTCAAAAGTGTTTCCGTACTGCGCAAACACCACAGGCATGTCCCGAAAAGACTGAATTGCATCAACTTGCACAGCCAGAGGCACAGCGCGTTCACGCGTTTTCACGTCAGATTTTACGTGCATTCCCGGCCGCCAATGACCTGCAGAGTTATCAATAAGCACTCGCGCTCGAGCTATGTGTCCACCGGTCATCACCGGCGCAATGTAGATCACTTCTCCACGAACGCGCTCGTGTTGATGCAAGTCGTAAACCTCCGCTGTTTGTCCGACTTGAAGTTTCTCGATGTTTTCAGGGAACGCTGAGAGCTCAACCCAAACCGAGGATAAGTCACCAATCTCGAAAAGTGTTTGCTCGTTAACCACTTCACCGACAGATACAAACTTTTCGGTAATCTCTCCCTTAATAGGGCTAACAACATCGTAACTGACACCACTTGCAGCGTTGATAATTTTCGCAAGCGTCTGGCCAGCTGAAACTTGGTCGCCAATGGAAACCTCAACATCAGTTACCTTCCCTTTATAAGTCGGAGTAATTGAGATGATTTTTTCTGTTACTGGAGCAATAACCCCAAACAAGCGCTCTTTGAGCTCAAGTGTCTGCGGGCTCGCACGCTCAACCAAAATATCTGCCTTTCGAATGATGCGGTCAGACAAGGTTGTTCTTCCCTCAAAGCTTTCATAATGCCATGTAGCACGATGGTCTTTCGTACTAACAGCAACCGAGACCTCGTAAGAATGTGGCTCAGTGACCACCTCATTACTGACCAGATAATTATTCTCTGGCGTGAAGCTCAAGTTGTCATTGACGTCGCCAAGCCGATGCAAAGTCACCGAGAGCTCCACATCCTTTGGTGCTGCGATTTCTCCGTTTAGGTAGGTGTAGACTCTCATTTCCGGGGGAATTCCTGTTTCGTAAATCGTTATCTCGACTGATAAATCACCGTCGCTTAATAGGATTCCACCATTTGGCCCCTTGGTCTCTGTCTCCGTATGGCCATGCTCAGTTGAAGCATTACTCAATGCTGATAGGCTTAGCGCTACGCATAGAACGATCAATGTAAAAATTGCTTTTATAAAATTCATAATTTAGATTCCAAAAATGATTGACCCGTCATTCGCTCAAGCTCAAGAATGTCTTGATGGATAGCGCTTCGGCGCTCAAGGGTTTGATACTCAAGCTGTGCTAGTTCATCTTGCGCATCAAGAACAACTAAAAGACTATGTATACCTCGGCGATAGCCATCGGTGGTTTCATCGACTAGTTGCTCAGCGAGGGGCAATAAATCTGCTTGAATGCTCTTTAAGTAGCGATAATTTGTTTGTATGCGACCCAACAGCGATCGAGCACGAACGCGCAACTGGTCTCGAATTAAACGCTGCTGTTCAAAAACTAACGTACGCTCAGCTTTAGTAGCCTCAAGAGTTCCCTGATTTGGGTTCGAAAGTTGAAGAGGCATCGACGCCTGGAGAACAAGACCAGTGTCATTTAGCTGATTGTTGTAACGAACACCCACTCCAACATTGAGATCGGCAGAAGCATCTGCCTTCACAGCATCAACTTTTGCCGCGAGTAACCGTTCTGAATCCAGTAAACGAAGAAACTCTGGCGCTTGATTGACCGCTTGTTCAACTTCAGTTTGTGAAGGAATATCAAAAGATTGATCAAAGTTACCGACTACACCTGTAAAGTTCGGCTGTGCTGCCCACATTGCACTTAAGTTCGCTCGTGCTTGGTCAAGCTTTCCAATAATCTCTTCGGATTGGATGCTTACTTGGCGTTGTTGCAATGAAACTTTAGTTGCTTCCGATGGTGGCACAGCTCCGGACCGGACCCGCTCCTTGACTATTTGCATTGCACTATCGAGCCGTTGCTGCTGATGGCTATTCCACTCGGCCAACTGCTGCAACCGAACAACTTCGTAAAAACGATAAGCCGTCTCCGCTAGGATTTCGATCTTTTCGTAATTAAACTCAGCGGCCCGCTGACGTTGTCGCGCGTTCGCATACTCAACTCGTTGCTCGCGTTTTCCACCAAGCTCAATAAGCTGACTGAACGACAATGTTGCTTGAGCGCTGTCGAATCCTTGGCTTTCACCATTACCAGCAAAATCCTCCAGTTCGAACCCGATAACTGGATTTGGACGCAGCGATGCCTGCAGTTTTTCAGCTTCAGCCATACGTTGCTGATACGGGTACTTCTTTAAGATTGGGTTATCTCGCAAGACGTTCTCAAATGCCTCTCGCAATGATAACTCATTTGCGATTGCTGAATATGAGGTTGCAAGTAACCCCACAAGTACAGCAATCACGAAATAAAGTAATTTCATGATTATCTCCACAGTAAAATGGCGTGCTAATGCACAAATTTTAGACGTGAAGTTTAGGCATTTGGTGGTGGGGTTGGTGGTTGATGGTCGTTACTATCGAAAGGAAGTAATCGATGTGGGATTGCAAGATTCGGACATGGTGTTGCCGCAGCACAGATTGAATAACCAGTGATACAGCTTATGTGTGCGTGAAATTGATGTTCGTGGTTTGGATCGAGGTTGTCGGGTGACTTCGTCTCGTGATCATTGTGCGTATGATGTTGATAGGCATAATCGAAAGTGTGATTACTATCCTCCACATGCCCAGCGGCAACCGCACAGGTAAAAAAACTGTGAAGTAAAATGACTACGATCAACGACCAAATAATTTTTGGCAAACGAACAACCTGCAGATGAAAAAACCATTTCAAAATAAGAAAGAGGCTACCACATGTATCTCATGGGCTCAATCACCGGCTTTTTCTCTTTTATCGAATTCAACCGTCTTAGAAAGGTGTGTTGGACTTATTACACTTAAATACTGGTCTCAACAAAAGTAAAAAGTGGCTGGAAATCGCCTGCATCAGCGGCGCTGAAGGGCGACAATATTATAAGCAGGAATAAATTTGGCACAGATTTGGCACAAAAATTTTTGTGTTAGTGTTCACAAACCGTGAAGCTCCTGCAGATATGGCGCACCCGACAGGAGTCGAACCTGTGACCTCTGCCTCCGGAGGGCGGTCACGGGTTCGGTGGTAAATCGTTAAAGCTAGGCGTGGTATGGGCTTAAACGGTGTTGCTGCCTTCCCTTTCTAAAAAATACTCGTCCTTTTGAGACCATTTAACAACAAAATTGGTCACAGAGCACCATCCCCAAAACCGACGATTTTTGACCTCTGCCTTGCGACAAAAAATCTCAATCATCGACCTAAAACCTGAGTTTTGAGGTGGAAAAAATTCCATGTTTATCAGCATGCACACTGACGTTCATGCAACACCGAGAATAATCGAATACCAAAATGTTGGTATGTTGTTTCAATTGTGATACGGTCGAGTTACTTTATGTTAACTTGCATGGACGTTGCCTCATGAAACTAGCGATTCGAAGCCTAATAGCTTTCAGTATTTTCATCACTCCTTTCACATTACATGCGCAGGCTTCTCAGGAAATCTGTTGGACCACATATACAGAGGTATCGAGGCCGAACGGAACACTCCCAAATGGCACGCCAAGGTACGAAACTGTTCTTGTTGCATGACAAGCATGTTATGACATGGCAAATCTAGATGGCGGATGGCCGGGTATAGGCGGCGACCAGGATTATCAGCTCGGTGGTGGTGGCGGTGGTTCGGGGGGAGGCGCTGGTGATACGCCATCTTCAGAAAACCAGGATGAACGGGACGAGTACCACACTCAGTTATGATGGTATCGGGCGTGTGACGCAACGCAGCTCTGGCGATGTCAACGAAACATTCAGCTACGATAACTGTAGCTATGGCGTGGGTAAGCTGTGTCGTACCACCGACCGCGCGGGCTCCACAGACTATGACTATACCGCAGCAGGTCAACTGGCGAGCATGACGCGAAGCATTTTAGGTGCTAGCTATACCACACAATGGGTGTACGATGATGAAGGACGTGTGATTGAAATCAGCTATCCATCGGGTATCTTGGTGGACTACGAATATGACGGTATGGTTGTGAAATAAGGGCGCCCGTCAGCGGTTTATGTGACGATAAACGGCGTCCGAGAGCCGGTAATGACGATGCTCAATCATGAAGCCTTTGGACCGTTGCGTTACGGCACCTATGGTAATGACCTGAGCGCGTTTCGGCAGTATACGAGCGGTTATGAGTTGAAGTCATCCTACGTGGGCGGCGGTTGGGCGCCATTGACCACTGAATATCAGAACTTTTACTTTCAAGCGCCTTACATCTCACAAGCTAAGTTGGCGTATAACAGCGCTGGCAACATCGTCAGCATTGAAGATGTGTTAGGCTCAGAGCTCGAGAGTTTTACCTACGATAATCGTTCGCGCTTGACGCAGCGTAAGCGCAATGGCAACTCGCTAGAAGTCTACAATTACGATGCCAACGGCAATCGCACACGATTTAACAATGAGTACTATAGAGTCGATGCCGACAGCAACCAACTGACCGGGCACCGTGTCGGAGCCAGTGGTAGCTATGCATCGATATGGAGTTATGACAATGCAGGTAATCAGCTGCAAAAAGAGACCCACACTTGGACCTATGGCGGTGATAATCGCGTACGCCGGCTGACACGCTCATCAGGGTTTTACTACGAAAACTGGTATGACACTAACGGGCAACGGGTCGCGAAGAGCTCAACCACGACCGACTGGCACTTTTTGTATGGCCAGAGCGGCGAACTACTGAGCGAAACCAAGAACGGGCCACATGTGAAAAGCTATATTTGGCTTGAAGGCGAGTTGGTTGCGCTTGTTTATAATGATGAATTGTACTTTGTGCACAACGACCACTTAGGTCGCCCGCACAAAGTGACCGATGACACGAAAGCGGTAGTTTGGGAGGCCGATTTGCAAAGCTTTGACCGCAGTATTGTGAGCTCTAGCATTGGTGCACTGAATATCGGCTTCCCAGGTCAGTACTGGGACAGCGAGAGCGGCACATGGCAGAACTGGCATCGTGATTACGACCCAAGCACGGGGCGCTATATTCAGTCAGATCCGATTGGGTTGAGCGGCGGGATGAATACGTATGTTTATGTTGAAAGCGATCCGATTATACAGATTGATCCTGATGGAACCCGTCAAAGAGTAGTTAGAACGATAAATCCAAATAATCAGCAATACCGCGAACTTCGTGATCTCGGTTATCGACATGACCAAATTATGGCAATGGGGGAGGCGCTTTATGCATTCGCTACGATGAAGAAAGCCCCAGCTCCTTGTGTTTGTCCAACAGCGAACAGCGAGAGAGGCTTTTACGATAAAATATGTACATCTGATAACCCAACCGGGGCTGGCGAAATGATTGTTACTGGGCCTATAATGCTTGCGCAAGGGGAAAGCCCTTGTAGGTGTGGTACTGAGCTTAGCGTCAGGGACTTCGTCAATCATATGATTACGGCACCTGCGCATGCCGGTAACCCTCGAGGATTTTAGGTTACCAGACCGGAAGAGTAAATTTATCTTTATGAGCTAGCAATTAGAAGCGAGGCGGAAAACAATCCGCCTCGCCCATTAGAACTATTATTACTGTAATTTTGAACCAGCGAGGCGAAGTCAAAGCAAGCGCTTGTTACTACCAAGAGCGTTACACCTAACACTGTGCTGCAAAACTAGACTTTGACTGGCAGTGTTTTGTAACTTGTTTGGAGCGCTCATGGCTATAATCTACAGCCAGTTGACTACTTGATGAACCTGCTCGCGCCGTGGCCAAAAGTTGACCGTAGTGATGATATCGAATGGCTACTACCTTGGATCATCGAGCTCATATCCAAGAGTGATTAATTTACTTCAGCTTGCTATTTACTTCCTTACTAAATAGCATCAACATTAGTGCCCCCTCAAAAAGTGATCCGTACCACTAAAAGTGGACACTTTGCTAAGCACTATTTTTTAATTCAAAGTTCTCTGGGCTGAGATAGCCAATAGCACTATGCCTTCTTGTCTTGTTGTAATCAACTTCGATGTACTCAAAGACTGCTCGGCGCATATTTTCTCGATCCATGATGGGCTCGTCCTGCAAGGCTTCGACCTTTAATGAGTGAAAGAAGCTTTCGGCACAGGCATTATCCCAACAATTTCCTTTTCGGCTCATACTCTGAGTAAGTCTATGTTTTTTAATTAAATCTCGATAATCGTTTGAACAATATTGACTACCTCGGTCGCTGTGAACAATGATCCCTTCGGGAAAGCCTCTGCGAGATAAAGCCATTTTCAGACCATCACACACCAACGTTGCGGTCATTCGGTTACTCATCGACCAGCCAACAACCGAGCGTGAATATAAATCGATGATTACCGCTAGGTACAGCCAGCCCTCACCAGTGAATAAATACGTGATATCGCCAACCCACTTTTGATTCGGAGTACTTGCTGTAAAATCTTGCTCCAGCAAGTTTGGCGCCACAGGCTGATTGTGCTTACTGTCCGTGGTGACCTTAAATTTACGTGCAGCCTTAGGTACAAGGTCCTGGCGTATCATACTATTGCGAATAGTTTTGATGTCGGGTGTCATGTCGAGCTCTGCCAAATCCACTTGGATACGCCGAGCGCCGCTGCGCTCTTTCGAGTCAATAAATGCCTGCTTAATCGCCTCGTCTCGCTCAATTTGACGCTGCTCTCGAGGATTGACTGTCTGACCATGTTTCCGCCAGGCATAATACCCACTACGCGATACGTTGAGCACGTTCACCATCCGCTTTAAGCTGAATTGATGCTGGTGCTCAAGAATAAACTCAAATCTGGCTATTTTTGGTTCTTCGCGAAGTAGGTAGCCGCCTTTTTTAATATGGCTAGTTCCTCTGCCTGTTCAGCTAATTGACGTTTTAATCGAGTAATTTCAGCGGCTTGCTCTGCTTCTCTGGCGCTCGTGCTAGATTTTTTTTGCGCCGCAGTCCGCCAACTGTACAGCTGGGATTCGTAGACTTTCAGTTCTCTAGCCGCCGCTGCAACGCCTATTCTTTCAGCTAATTTCAGGGCTTCTGCTTTAAATTCTTGTGTGTGGACTTTGCGTGTTTTATTTGCTTTCATGATTCACCTCGTTAAGTGATTTTACTCACTTAGCTCGGTGTCCAAAAGTACTGGTACGGATCATTTTGCTTTAATGTGTTAATCTTAGACCCGTACCTCACTACGGAAGCAATAGCTATGTTAAAAAAACGCAACGTAATGACAATTGGCACGCTGGCCAAAACAGCCGGCGTGGGCGTGGAAACGGTGCGCTATTATCAGCGCCGAGGGCTAATGAGCGAGCCGGAGAAGCCGTATGGGGGGATCCGACATTACGACGAACAAGCGCTTGCTCGGCTTCATTTTATTCGCGCGTCTCAATGGCTCGGATTTAGTCTGGATGAAATTGGTGAGCTATTAACTCTGCAAGATGGCGCTCATTGCGATGAAGCACGGGAGCTTGGAGAGCAAAAGCTCACCAGTGTTCGTCGAAAGATATCGCGCTTACAGCAAGTTGAACGAGCGTTGAATGAGCTGGTGCAAAAATGCAGCTCCGGACACGGAGATGTCTATTGTCCACTGATGGCGTCGCTTAATGACGGGGTTGAGGACGCTACCACGGACAAACATAAGGTGCGTTAGTCTGTGTAGTAAAACTTTTGAGCGTAGTTCTTTAACTGAATTGCTTTATAGCTAACGCCAGCCATACACAAGAATCCCCATACCGGTTAGCACAAACGCCGCCCCAATCAAGTCGAAGCTGGATAAAGGCGATTTATCGATAATTCGCAGCTTATGGCAGTTAACACGTAAATACCACCATAAGCTGCGTAGACCCACCCGCTTTCCGCTGGATGAAGTGTTAATAAGTAAGCAAATAAGGCTAAGCTCACTGCCGCCGGAATGAGCAACCAAACCGAATGGCCCTCTTTGAGCCATAGGTAGGGTAAATAGCATCCGATAATTTCAGCAATTGCGGTGGCAATAAATAAGCCCAGTGTTTTCATTAAAAATAATGCACTCATTATCAGTTGTCCCTACAGGCTTCATCAGGATCTTCTAGTTCTACCGTTGTATGGCTTAAAGCATAGGGCGCAAGGACGTCATCGATGCGCTGTTTTAAATCGCTACGGGCCTCAATATCAAGGTTTTTAGATAACACCAAATGAACGGTTAATACATGCTCCTCGCCATCTAGTGACCAAAAATGCAGATGGTGTAGGTCAGCGACATGAGGTAGCTCCAGTAAAGCGTCCGCGACTTGTTTGTAGGTTTTTTTGTCTGGCGTGGCCTGTATGAAGAGTTTCAGTGTTGCCCACAGGTTGCGTAGTACATTCACTAAAATAAATAGAGTAAAGCCAATCGACAATATAGGGTCGAGAATCGGCCAGTCTACGAACAGCAAAACAATACCAACGATAAGTACAGCAACCCAGCCGAAAACATCCTCCAGCAAGTGCCAGTTAATAACGCGTTCGTTTAACGTTTTGCCCTCTGACAATTTGTAAGCAGCAAATCCATTAACTGTAATGCCAACGACGGCTAAAGCAATCATGCCATCAGCGACGGGCATCTGAGGGTTCCAGAGTCTGGGAATTGCTTCCACAAGTACCCAGGCAGAGCCTGCGATTAACACAACGGCATTAATAAATGCACCGGCAAGATTCAGTCTTTTATAACCGTAGGTAAAGTGTTGGTTAGCCTGTTTTTTGCCAAGTTTATTTAGTATCCAAGCGAGACCTAACGACAAGCTATCGCCAAGATCATGAACGGCATCGGCTAAAATGGCGGTACTGTTGGTAAGAAAGCCACCAATAAACTCGATAATTGTGAAAACAAAGTTAAGAACAAATGCCCACCCCAGGCGTTTGGACGGCATGTCCTTTGAGTGATCATGGTTATGGTGATGCCCCATAATACGTTCCTTTTTGTAGTAGAAGGGGCGGCAATAACCGCCCCTTTAAGTGCTATTGAACCCTAACGACTCAAATCATTAACCTTTTGTTTCGAAAACCAAGGATAGAGCACGGGTAAGATAACCAGTGTCAGCAGAGTGGCTGATACCAAACCACCGACAATGACGGTAGCCAGTGGGCGTTGGATTTCAGCCCCTGCACCGGTTGCAAACAGCATCGGGATGAGCCCTAACGCTGAGGTTATAGCTGTCATCAATACCGGACGGAGTCGCGACCATGCGCCATCAAACACGGCATCATTAACCGCATGCCCATCGGTTATTCTCTGGTTTATACTTTCGACCAGAACCACACCGTTTAGTACCGCCACACCAAAAAGCGTGATAAAACCAACCGCGCTGGGCACCGATAAGTACTGTCCTGACACATAGAGTGCCACAATACCACCGATGACTGCTAACGGTACATTCACCAAAATCAGCATGGCTTGACCCATGGTGCCGAAAGCAAAATAAAGCAGCAGGGCGATGAGTGCCAACGATATGGGAACGACAATGGACAAGCGCTTCTGTGCTCTTTGTTGACTTTCGAACTGGCCACCAATGTCGACTGAGTAACCGGTTGGTAAATCCACCTTCTCGTCAATCGCCTTCCGAATATCGGCAACCACGCTACCCATGTCACGACCCTGAACGTTCGATTGAATCACAACGCGACGCTGTACATCATCACGACGGATTTGCGGTGGTCCTGATTCAATTGCAACGCTGGCGACTTCGCCTAAGGTTACCCAGGCCCCTGAGGGAGTTAACAAGCGTAACGAGCGAATAGACTCCGGCGTATCGCGGAATTGCTTGGCCAACCGCACGTAAATATCATAGCGCTCATTACCGCGAATGATCTGGCCTGCCGAAGCGCCACCCAAGCCATTGTCGACAACGCTCAGTACATCGGAGACATTTAAGCCGTAGCGTGAGAGTTGTTGGCGTTTCGGCGAAACCACGAGTTGTGATTCACCTTTTATTTGCTCCATCGCTACTGCAACCGCCCCGTCAACTTGCTTGACGGCACTTTCTATTTCCTGGCCTTTACGGGCCAACACGTCAAGCTCGGGTCCAAATAGTTTGATGGCTAGCTGCGATTTTACACCTGAGAGCAGTTCATCAACCCGTGTTGCGATAGGTTGTGAAAAATTAAACAACAAGCCTGGGTGAGCATCGAGTTTTGCCTCCATTTTTTCTTGTAAGGCGTAGCGATCGGATGCCGTTGTCCATTCGGATTGCGGCTTAAGGCCCACATATATCTCGATGTTGCTGATAGGCTCTGGATCACCGCCCACTTCGGCTCGTCCAATGCGGCTGAGTGCGTAGGTGGTTTCCGGGAACGACATCAGGATTTTTTCAAGCTTCGGAGCCACCTCTAAGGCCGTTTCAAGGTTAGAGGAGGGGGCTAATGTCACGCGAATATTAATCGTGCCTTCTTCCAGTTCGGGAGCGAACTCCGTGCCGAGACGAGGCACTAACACCAAAGCGCCGACAAACAGCAAACCGGCCAGGGTAATAACGGCCTTTTTACTGCGTAAAGCGACCGACAATAGTCTTTTATAACCATTATCTAGTGGTTTAAGCAGTTTATTTTCACGAGGCTTAATACCCCGACTGAAAAAGTAACTGGCTAATGCCGGGACAACCATAATGGCCACAAAAACCGCGGAGATAATGGCCAACATAATGCTGATAGCCATGGGTTCAAATAATTTAGCTTCAACACCCTGAAAACTAAACAGTGGCATAAAGACCACCAAGATGATCATGGCGGCAAAGAATACCGGTCGAGCCACTTCGTTAGCCGCTTCCTTAACTCGCAGCTTGATACCATGACTGTCGAGTTTGGCTGCCTGAGGATCCGGGTCGCGGTGCTCTGTGCGTTGCTCGGCGTCGCCATGATGTTCACTATCCGGACGACTTAAGTGCTTAAAGATGTTTTCAACCATCACCACGGAGCCGTCGACCAGCATACCAATGGCAACAGCTATCCCGCCCAGCGACATCAGGTTAGCCGACATGCCCATCGCGGACATTACCATTAGGGCAATGGCGATAGAAACGGGAATGGACAGTAACACTAAAAAAGTAGCGCGTATGTTGAGCAAAAACAGTGCTAATACTGCGATAATAAACACAAAGGCAATGAGCAGTGAATACGCGACCGTAGATACGGCTTTTTGTATTAAGTCGGCCTGATCATAATACGGCTCAAAGGTGACACCCTCGGGTAATGCTTGCTGAATAAGCGGAATGCGCTTTTTAATACCGTCGATGGTGGCTTTGGTATTCGAGCCCATGCGTTTGAGCACAATACCCGACACCACTTCGCCCAGCTGGTTGACCTCGCTGTCGACTTTACGCGACATTGAGACCGCCCCCTGGCGAATTTCACTGCCGATTTCGACTTCGGCAACCTGGCCCAGTGTTACGGAAACGCCGTCAACTGTTTTGAGCGGTATTTGTCGTATTTGTTGCAGGCCTTTTTTACCGCTATCCAGCCAGCCGGTGCCGCGAATAACCAACTGCTCCTGACCGCGGGGCATATACCAACCACCAACGTTACCGTTATTCTTGTTGACCGCGCTCATGACGTCTTGCTGGGTAAGGTCGTAAGACAACAGCTTAGCGGGGTTAAGATTAACCTGATACTGTTTAACTTCGCCGCCAAAGGACAAGACTTCGGTAATTCCCTCAACGGGCATCAATAGCAGTTTAACCACATAGTCGTTTAGACTGCGTAGCTCCATACTGCTGACACCGGAGCCCGGTTCGGCAAGTAGCAGATACTGATAAACCTGGCCGAGGCCGGAAGAGTTAGGACCCATTTCGGGTGTACCTACGCCTTCGGGTATTAATTCCTTTGCCGCCTGCAGTCGTTCAAACACCAGTTGCCGGGCAAAGTAGATATCGACACTCTCGTCAAATACTACCGTAATGCCCGATAAACCTGTTTTTGAGATTGACCGAACTTCTTTGACGTCGGGCAGGGCATACATCACCGACTCTATCGGATAGGTAATCAACTGCTCGACTTCGGTCGCTGCTAACCCGGGGGCCTCCGTATTTACCGTTACCTGAACGTTGGTAACATCGGGGAAGGCATCCAGATTAAGTTTGGGAATAACAAAAAATGACGCAATGCTGATGCTGAATAAAGCCAATACCAATAACAGGCGATTAGCGACAGCAAACTGAATAATGCGCTGAAACATAAAACCTCCTGTTAGTGGTTATGTGGGTCAAAACCGCCTTTAGCGATTTGAGAGCGAACGAAAAACGCGCCGTTGTCTACATATTCTGTGCCTTCCTTAACGCCTCTAATGACTTTCCACGGACCTTTTTCAGCAACCAATTCGACTTTCTTCGGTTCAAATTTTCCGGGTTCGTGCTCAATGAATATCTGCCAGTCACCATCAGGCGCCCGCATCAAGGCTGAGTCCTTAACTGCAAGCACCGGGCCATCCGACTTGACTGAGAAATAAACATCCGCAAATAAACCGGGGTGTAATTGGTCCTTTTCGTTATTGACCGCAAGTCGTACCGTTCGGGTGCGGGTTTTATGGTCTATTGTGTGGCCTTCTTGAATGACTTTTGCCGTAAAGCGCTGATTGTCGACACTCACTGTAACAGGATCACCAAACTGCACATTAAGGTCAGCTGAGCCTGGTAGACGAGCATTAACCCACAAGGTTTCTTCTTGCAGCACTTCAACCAGGTGATTACCGGCATTAACTTGCTGGCCCTGCTTGAAGTTATCGCTAACCACAATCCCGTCAAGTTCTGAGGTCAGTTGGTATTCGCCGATAGGGTAGTCAGCTTTACTTAAACGCTTAATGTCACTGGCTGACATACCAAATGCGTTGAGTTGCGCTTGCGCTGAGCTAAAGGCATTTCTCGCTTCGACAAAGCGTTTTTCACCTACCGTTGACTCACCTAGTGACTGCACGCGTTGCCATTCGTTAAGTGCGACCAAATACTGACTTTGCGCCTCTGCCATAGTGGCGCTGAAGAGGGTTGCCAGTGGCTCACCTTTTTCGACGTGATCGCCAATACTGACAAAACGTTTGAGTACGGTCGAATCGATGCGCGGACTCACGATATAGCTGTTAAAGTCGTTAGCAACCACCTCGCCCGGGGCATAAACCGGATATTCAATGACTTGAGTTTGCAAGGTTCGCGTGGTGATATCTGCCATGGATAGCTGCTTGCTGGATAGCTCCACGCCTGAGCTTTCCTTATGTTCACCTTGCTCGTGTTTGCCTTCTTCCTTGTGGGTATCTTCTTTTTCGTCGTGTCCGTGTTCATCCTGCGCCATAACCGAAAAGCTCAGCGCAAGTGCTATTGCTGCGTATAAAGGTTTTACTGACATCGTTTACTCTCCAATCTCTGCGTTTGTTTGCTGGCTTAACGGCGATAACGTCAGCGCTTTACTGAGTTCGCCCGAACGGTACAACCATTCAATGGCGGCCAACCGATATTGTGTTTGCAGCGCTATCCCTGCAAATTGGCTATCGAGCTGCTGTTGCACAGCGGTGAGGTAGTCTGTGGTGGATAGGTCACCGGCGAGCCAGGACTGTTCAATCACCTGCATCGACTCATCCTGCCGAGATTGAAAGTCTTTTTGCCAGCTTTGCCACTGTTTTTTCACAAAGCGATAATTGTTAAGAGATGATTTCAGTGCTGCTTGCCATTGTTGCCTTAGTGCAATCAAACGTTTTTCTTCAGCAACAGCTTCGCTATTGGCTGCGCGTACTGCATCGCTGTAGTTATTGCGAATCTGTAGTGGAATGCTGAATGATAAGCCAACCACTGTTTCGTTATCGTTCTCGCCCGCTTCGACGCCTATGGTTGGGTTGGCGGTGGTTAACGAGCGTTTCCAGTCGACATCGGCGCGCTTTAATTGCCATTGCAGGTAAGCAGCTTTTAACGCCGGATGTTGTTGCCAGCGAGCCGTTAACGCAGGTTCAACGTTAAATAGCTCCTCATTCACGGAGAGTTGAGCGACGTCAATCGTGGTTAGCAGAGCGTTTAACTCTGCTTCAGCGGATTGCAGCTGTTGATAAGCCGCTGCCGTTTGTTGCAGTTGCCGACTTAGTGCGAGTACCGTCAGTTGTTCGTCGACGGCACCTAAGTCACCGGCTTTACGTCGTTCGGCAACCAAGTTTATCGCCTGTTTAACGATTTTCTCTTGCTGCTCCGCCAGTGCGTAACGCTGTTTTGCATCCAGCCATTGCACATAGGCATTCAACAGAGTTTTAGCATGCGATGTCGCCGACTGGCGATAAATACTCACTGCCATAGCCGTCATGGCGTCACTCTGACTGGCTCTTGCTTCATTGCGAGTGCTCCAGTCCAGCGTTTGGCTTAGACCAACAGCGTAATTATTGATGCCACCCTCACGCTCTAAGCGTGACGATAAGCTAGGGTTGTACAAAGGCTGATTTAATTGTTTGCCCTGTTGGATCAGCGCTTCAGCCTGCTGTTGAGCGGCTTCAACACTGGGGTGTTGCTGCACAGTTTTTTGCCATTGCTCGGGCAACTGCTGTGCATTGGCGTAGCTTGAACTTATTGCCAGACTTACGGCAATAAACAAGCGTTTGCTATGTGTCGAAAACGGACCCATAGATAGACTCCTCAGTCATATTACTGCGTAAAATAATGATTTTTTTGCGCTGCTATAGCAGCTTATTAGGCAGTTATGAGGAGATGGGAGGCCGGAACAGCGGAGATGATAGAGGGTTAGTGTAAAACTCAGTATACCCAGGACGTATTGTGCCCATTCGTGGTAACGCGAGAGTTTTTTCAGTCTCCATGGCATATAAATGAAATGAGCCATGGCAGTGACAGCAGTGATGGTAGTCAAAGCTGATTTCTCCACTTTTAGGGAGATTGCGCTTATCGATGTGGGATTCGTCATGCTCAAAATTGAGGTGTTGCTCAGAAGAGGACTGGTGAGATTGATGCACATCAGCAACCGCCTGACTGATTTGAGTCAGAACAGCAACAAGCACCAGTATTAAAAATCCGAGTCTAAGCATCATTACCTACAGTTCTAAATAAGCAGCTTAAGGGTACATTAATTAAAAATAGTTTTCAACTAGTGGCGATTCACACAAATACTTCTGCTGTATACCTATGCACGAATCAAGAGCTTCAGGTAGAAGCGCGAGAAGAAGGTTTTGATTTTATATTTGGTACCGATGTGGCAAATAATGAATTGAGTTTTTTATTCGAGTCAAAATTCGAGCCTTGGAAGTTAAGCTTACAGTTATTCCGGACGATACCACTGCAAACGACAGAGAGTCTGACTGGGGTACCGAGTTGGTGATTAGACCTGCAAGTACTTCTTACGCCGCGCTAGGTATTTTTGATTCGATAAAACCATTTAGAGCGAGACTAAAGGAAATCTTAGAGCCTACCTGTTCGACAATTCAACATTGGGATAATACTGTTGAAATGTTGAGTAAAAGGGAGGAAATCATTGGGTGTTTAAATAAAATATTTACAGAGTTTAAAGACTACCAAAAACCTTTTTTATTACATCCAATATGGAAGACATTGGGTAAGTCACCGATTATTGATAAGGGTAATGCATATGATATTTTTGTTTGGAGCGACTTTGCTATTTGCCGTACCTTTATTGATTGCGCATCAAGAGAGCGAGATGTGGGGAAAGTTACAAGGCTTTATAGATCAACGCTAAGGCTTGCAAGGATTCTTTACGAACTAACACAAACAGATAAGGTAAATATTCATAATATTTATACTCAAATGGCTTTCAACCTGCAGACTGACAAAGAATTTGCTCTGAATGGTAAAATGACTCGTAGATTTATGAATCATCCTCGACGTTATAATCCAATTATGAAATTATCTAGCATCACAAATGTGATTATGAATGGCGGGCACAAAGAGTTAAGTCCAGAACGTCGTTTTGATCAAAGCTTGTATTATACAGCACAGGAATTATTTAAAGACGATGCTTAAAATTGAATATTGTTGTTTATGCTTAAGAGAAAACGACAGAATTTGCTTCCTAAATCGATTAAGAGCAAGAATGTTGTGCGAAGGTCATGAAACTTGGAGGCAAAACCTTAACAAGTCACAATTTTGGCACAGAATCGGCACAAAAGCCTCAAAGTTAGTACTTGCTATCAATGTCAGGCTATAGAATTATGGCGCACCCGACAGGAGTCGAACCTGTGACCTCTGCCTCCGGAGGGCAGTCACGGGTTCGGTGGTAAATCGTTAAAGCTAGGCGTAGCAAGGGATTAAACGGTGTTTTGACTTTTTGTTTAGCGTCGAAATCGACACTTTTGACACCGTTTAATGACAAATTTGGTCACAGAAAACCGACTCCAAAATTTCAAATTTTGACCTTTGCCTCGCGACAAAAAATTCTGAACCTTCGAAAAAACCTGAGTTTTTAGGTGGAAAAAATTCCACCGTATTGGACATGGCTTAGACGAGTGGCATAGGTTATAATTTATGCGACTCATCATAAGGGTACATGATAATGAAACGCACAAAAAACAGCCCAGATAAACAAGAGCGCTTTGTTCCAAATATTGAGAACTTCAAAACCAGTCTTGGGTATGAAGGCCTTAAAATGAAAGAGTCTTCTGAAAAGCAGTCTATCGCATCTTTAAAACGTAAATATGCGAGATAAGTACGGCGTTGGTAAAGACCCGTATTGTTATCCGGACGCCGATGTTTTGGTTAACAAGCTCAATATCCGCGATGAGGAAACTCTAGCCGCTGCCGAAATAGAATTTACTACCCTACGTTATAAATCCTACACATCCACGACATTAGACATTCAAGAGTTCACACTCGAGCATCTGCAGCGTTTACATCTGCATTTATTTCAGGATGTATACGATTGGGCTGGCGAGTTACGAACAATTGATATTTCAAAAGGCGCAACTCGATTCTGCACGGCGTCAAGAATAAAAACTGAGGCTGATAGATTATTTCGCCAAATTCCTTTGCTAAAATATGCAAAAACACCTGAAGTTTTCGTGCGTGATGTGGCTGATTTATACTGCGAGATTAATTTATTACATCCATTTCGGGAAGGTAATGGGCGTGCGCAACGATTCTTTTTTGAAGAAATGCTATTTGCACTTGGTTATGATGTATTGTGGCCTGAAATATCGCAGGAAGAGTGGGTCTATGCCAATGTTTCTGGTGTGAATCTCGATCTTCAGCCACTTGTCGATATTTTTTCGAGCGCCATGAAGACAAGAGCAGAGTTCAATCAGTACTAGCACTTTCTACGCATAACTACTCCTATTTTTGGGGGGATTACAAGGCCTCTTGCCTCAGATTAGTCACAGCGGTGATTATGGAGATATCGGACGAATGGAGCTCTGGTAAAAAGTACCTGACCATGGATGGAGCTGAATAGGTGAAATCAGAGGGTAAACTGGAAATTACAGACAAATTGTTGCTTTATCTAAAAATTAACACTAGCTATATTGGTCATATATAAATGTAATCAATAAGTTAGACTTTCAGTGAGGGCTGTTTTGAGTTCAACTAAACAAGGTGCAAGAACGACTGCTCTGGACATCCGCAATCTGCACCGCTTTGTCCCTTCGTATGAGCAACCATTTGTTGAGACTGTTGCGACGCAACGTGTCGAAGCAATTCGCAAAAAGTGGCGTCTGTTCAGTACCGGCGAGTCTGTTAACAGCAGTGTCAGCGAGGAATAGGATGAAGCTACTTGCCTTGGAGAGTCTAGTTGGCGGCGCTGGTGCAACGACTTTAGTTGCGAACCTTGCGGCAGCCCTGCGAAGCGGCGACGCGCACGTCGCTGTTGTTGATTGTTGTGCGCAAAATCATCTTGCCGCACACTTCGGGCAGCCGCTCGGTGACGACATGGACTTGCAGCAAACATTTTTAGCTGCGTCAGGCGTTATCGTTGCGCCCTTTGGCGTCGACAAAGACCAACAACCTGCTGAACAGCAGCAGAAGCGTTTTGATCGGCTTTTGCAACAGTTGCAGGAATTGCAAGAGTATAAGGTTGATTGGCTGTTAATTAACTTACCCACAGGCTTCAGTTTTGCGCCAAGCATCGACTTGCCCAAGGAAACTTCATGTCTTCTGGTTTTGGAGCCAGAGCCGCGCTGCTATATGAATTTGAAACGTTGGCAAAGGTTTGAATCTCGGCCAATACAGCTTCGCTATCGTGCGATTATGAATAAAGTAGCCCCTCACCTTGAATTGCCGCGCGACATCTTTGATCTCTGTCGGGCCGAACTCGATCCGGATTGGCTGTTGCCGCTTTACATTAATCGTGACCAACACATTCCAGAAGCGTTAGCAACGCAACAGCTTCTTTATGAATATACCTTGGGAGCACAAGGTAATACCGATATTGCTGAGCTCGCACATTGGCTGCAAGAAGCAGCGGAGTCAGAATTGTAATGTTAATTCGTCAGCAGTGGCGCGAGCTCAGGCGCAGACAGTCCAGTCTGCGTGCTGGCATGAATCTAGTGATCCTTTATTTAGAGGTCGTGTTCCTGCAAGTAAGTGCTACAACGACATCTGCCTCGGCAACAAACGAGCGTCGTAGTTTGCGTTTTTGGTTTCCGCATGTGCGTTGGGATCAACTTGGCCCCTTAGACGTAGTCCGAGTTGTTCTACAAGCAATGTGGCTTGTGGTTGGAAAAACACGGCAAGAGCGGCAACAACGTCAGCAACAAGGTTGGTCTGTCGCAACACCGGTAGAATTAACCCAACAAGGCTTACGCTCAACCCTGCGACATCCCTTACGTTGGGCCACCCTTTGGTTTGAACGATTTTTTCAGCAACGAGCGCAAAGTGAAACCACCCGTTGGAATCTGCCATTTCGAATTTTGTTGACCATTATTGCAAGTGTAACGGCATTAATTATTATCGGTCTGCCGATGGAGGCCACTTCGCAAGGGATCTTGCTTTTATGTTTCTGGGCGGTCGCGTTGTGGGTACGTAATATTCGTGGCCGCATACCGTTATTGTTGATGGTGACTTTGTCGATATTAGTAAGTACACGTTACTTGTTTTGGCGCGTCACGCAAACCATCAACTGGGATGTCACCGCCGACATGATATTCGGACTTATCTTGCTGAGCGCAGAGGTATACGCCTGGACCATTCTGACATTGGGGTATATTCAGTCAGCGTGGCCGTTGCAGCGAAAAGTTGCACCGTTACCGAGTGACCTAAGCCGTTGGCCGAGCGTTGATGTGTTTATACCAACTTACAATGAGCCATTATCAGTCGTTCGCCATACAATTTTGGCGGCGCAAGTTATTGATTGGCCGCAAGAGAAGTTAAAGGTCTATGTGCTGGATGATGGTAAGCGTGATGAAATTCGAGATTTCTGCCATGACATTGACGTAACCTACTTAACTCGGCCTGACAACAGTCACGCAAAAGCGGGTAACTTAAATCACGCGTTGCGTTTTTCTAAAGGTGATTACATAGCGATATTTGACTGTGATCACATTCCGACGCGTGGCTTTTTGCAACTAACAATGGGTTGGTTTTTACGCGACGAAAAGCTGGCGTTAGTGCAAACGCCGCATCACTTTTATTCAGCCGATCCGTTTGAGAAAAACTTACGTGTCTTCCGCAAGAATCCAAACGAAGGAGAATTGTTTTACGGGCTTATTCAAGATGGCAATGACATGTGGAATGCTTCGTTCTTTTGCGGTTCATGTGCGGTCATTAAACGTGGACCACTGGAAGAGGTTGGTGGTATTGCTGTCGAGACTGTGACTGAAGATGCGCACACGGCATTAAAGTTACATCGCCTTGGCTACAACTCAGCGTACTTGAATATACCATTGGCGGCAGGGTTGGCGACTGAGAGTCTATCGGCGCATATCGGTCAGCGTATACGTTGGGCGCGTGGTATGGCACAGATATTTAGACTGGATAATCCGCTGACAGGCAAAGGGCTCAACTGGGGCCAGCGACTGTGTTATGCCAATGCTATGTTGTATTTTTTAAATGGTATTCCACGTGTCATATTCTTACTCGCGCCCTTAGCATTTCTACTTTTGCATAGTTACATCGTATTTGCGCCGGCGATTATGATTGCGATTTATGCGATCCCGCACCTCGTTCACGCGAATTTAGCTAATTCTCGGTCACATGGAAAGTTTCGTCACTCCTTTTGGGCTGAAATGTATGAAACCGTTTTAGCTTGGTACATATTACGCCCCACAACCGTCGCCTTAATTTCGCCCAAGCATGGCAAGTTTAATGTTACGCAAAAAGGCGGTGTTACCGAACGCTCTTTTTTTGATTGGCGAATATCTTGGCCCTATATCACTTTAATCAGTCTCAGCTTCCTTTGTTTTGGTTTTGGCGTTTGGCGCCTTTACGACGGACCGAAAGATGAGTATTTGACGGTTGTTTTGAATCTCTTTTGGGTGATTTACAACCTCATTTTATTGGGCGGCGCTGTGGCTGTGGCTGAAGAGGCCAAGCAAGTAAGACAGGCGCACCGTATTAACGTAAAACAAGCGGTCACCATCGTTGATAATGAAGAGCGCATGTATCAAGTTACCATGACCGACTTCTCTCATGCCGGGGTGGGGTTAGAGTTGCCCAAGGGACTGTTGCTACGCGAAGGCGAAATCGTTCACCTTATCCTGCACGACGGTTCTCAACAAACCGCTGTAAAGCTTCATATCAAATCGCGGCGCGGACAAAGTGTGGGGACCAGAGTGCTGTTTGACTCCTATGAGCAAGAGCGAGCGTTTTTACGGGCAACCTTTGCTCGAGCCGATGCGTGGTTAGGTTGGCGCCCGGAAGATAGTGTCGACAGACCGATTCAAAGTTTACGAGAAGTTGTTGGTATCGGTATTAAAGGGTATCAACATCTGTTTTTACATATGGCCCCGCGGATGAGGTCAGTAGCGAATTTATTAGGTAAAGGGTGGCGTATTTTTCGAAGTCTATTGCCGCGCTCACCCATAACGAGGAACGAAGGATGAATATGTCTTGGACTTTGCCATTGTTACTGCTGACATTGATTGTCGGGGGCAGTCCCGTACAAGCTCAACAAGCAACATCTGTTGATGAGCTTGAAGAGTGGCAACTACTGCCACGCTGGCAAGAGGATTATTCACTTAACGCGGCAGCGAACGCACAGCAACTGCGCATTGATGGTTTGCGTCCAGAGATGACTATTGGCTTCGGCGGTCGCTATGATCGTGTGGTTGAGGGAGCTGAGCTGGATCTGGCTTTCATGATCTCGCCGGCGATGGTCGATACCGTAAGTCAACTCCGCGTCAGCATGAATCAAGAAGTTATTGGCACTGTGCCACTGCAAAAAAGTATGGCGAATACGGTTCAGCAACGCAGCTTTAACATCGACCCGCGGTTATTCACTAGCTACAACCAATTACGCCTAGAGTTAATCAGCGAGGTTTTTAATGGGCAATGTACTTTGGCATCGCCCGCAGCGTGGATTGAATTTTTAGACGACAGTACGCTAACGCTCGATTACCAGCAGCTTCGCGTGGCAAACGAGTTGTCCTATTTCCCAGAGCCTTGGTTTGACCGCAATGACTTTAGCGCAGTGAACCTAAACTTTGTCAGTTTCGGGGTGCCAAACTTAGCGACAGCCGAAGCGCATGCGGTGCTCGCAAGTTATTTTGGTCAGGCGGCCGATTGGCGTGCTGTAACTGTCGAGCACTTCGACGTTGAGCCAGCGATTGGTAGTCTTCTGCAAGATCATGAATGGCGTCAGCAGTGGCCGCGAGATCATGCCATTATGACGTTAACGAATGCGCAGCGACCGCGCCCATTCCATAATTTAGAAAAAGTGGATGCACCCACGATCAGGGTGATTCCTAATCCCGCTTATCCGGCTTATAAGTTGCTTCTGATCGCAGCTCCCGATGAACAACAACTACGTGCCACGGTGAGTACTTTTGTGTTGAGCAATCAGACCATGAGTGGCGATAGGGTGGTCGTAAATCCACAGCCTATCGAGCCGCGCGAGGCTTATCAAGCACCCCGTTGGGTGTCAACGCAAAGACCCGTGCAGATAAGTGAGCTTGTTGATCACCCAAGCGAGCTGCAGCGCTCTGCGCGTAACACGGCACCAGTGAACGTAGAACTGCGTCTACCACCGGACTTGTTTATTTGGCAACGTAATGGCATTCCATTGGATTTGCGCTTTCGTTACACGCCACCGTTAACGGAAGATGAAAGTCGCATGTTAGTGAGCATAAACAACGAGTTTGTTAAAGCTTTCGACTTGAACGATAGCGGCAGCGAAAATACCGAAGAGCGTTTGCGCATTCCGATTTTATCGGGTTCGCTCCTCCCTGAGGAAGATAATGTGACCTTGCCTTCGTTTCGCTTAGGCGCTGTCAACAGCATGGAATTCCGGTTCGATTTTGGCAATGTGAGTGACGTTTGTAGTACGCCGCCGTTATTGAACTCGCAAGGGGTTATCGATGGTAATTCGACTATTGATTTGCGTGGTTACGATAATTACGTCGCGCTACCTGATGTGCAGTTGTTTATGAAGACGGGCTATCCATTTACCCGATGGGATGACTTATCACAGTCGCTGGTGGTTGTACCGGAGCGCCTTAGTAGCGAATTGTATGTAACCCTACTTATGACGCTGGCAAAATTGAGTGGTGCCACTGGGTATCCAGCGACCCAATTGCAGCTTATCAGCGCTGATGATTTACCTGATACCACCGAGAAGGATATATTGTTACTCGGCAGCGATAGTTTGCAAAGCTTTCTACAAACTTATGGCACAGCACAACTTGATCGTCAGGTTGAAAGACAACGTTTGACGGGTCGTGAGCAGTTGTTATATAGCCCTCAATTAGCGCTTAGAAACAGTGGTCCAAGCGCAGCGGTCGTGGGTTTCCAATCGCCATTTGCAGAGCAGCGCTCGGTTGTTGCCGTGACTTCGACGACCGATAGCTATCTGAGTCGTTATCGAGAAGCGTTAACAAGTGACATACTGTCGAATCAAATGACAGGCTTCTTGGCCGTGCTGACACCTGCGCGGGTTAGTTCATTTGAGCCTCAGAGCGACTACTATGTTGGTAATCTAAGTTGGTGGAATCGTTTGATGTACCACTTAGCTAAATACCCTGTGTTGGTAACTGTGTTGGCCTTATTGGCATTGCTAGTTCTTGTTATTGCACTCTACCGATTGTTTGTCGCCAAGGTCAGAGTTCGTCAATAGGAGTCGGCTGCAATGAAAATAGTGCAATATTCGCTAGCAATAGCTTGGGCTTGGTTACTTGTCGGTTGTGGTAAGGCTGAGGATAACAGCCCAGCACAACAGGTACCACAAAAGGTGGCGATGCCATCAAAAGCTGATGCATTGGTATTTCAGAGCCATTATCAGCGGCTGGTCGAAAAGTTTGTCGATAATCAAGGGCGAGTTATTGATTACAGTGATTCGCGCCGCATCAGTACCTCTGAAGGGCAAAGCTACGCGATGTTATTTGCGCTTGTGGCAAATGATGAAGCGCTGTTTGCAAAGCTACTTGAATGGACCGAGAATAATTTGGCTCAGGGGGATTTAACCACCCATCTACCCGCATGGCTGTGGGGAGAAGCTGATGACGGACAGTGGCGAGTTCTCGATGATAATTCGGCAAGTGACGCCGATGTTATTCTTGCTTACGCACTTCTGCAGGCCGGCAAACTATGGCAAGCGCCTCGTTATCAAGCCTTAGGCGAGCGTTTAGCCTGGCTCATCTTAGAACGTGAAGTTCAAATCGTTGGCTCCCACCGCTGGCTGCTGCCTGGTTACTATGGTTTTGTAGATGGCGCAGCAGAGACCCTAAAGCTAAACCTAAGTTATTACGCGTTGCCGCTATTGAAGAACTTTGCCACAGAGTTAGGACATGCCGAGTGGCAACAGGTGTATGACGGCGCAATCGCGTTATTAAATTATCACCAGCATGGGTTTGCCAGTGACTGGATTGTTCTCAAAAACAGTGGTGAGCTTGCGGATACGCAGCAAGCTGAGGCTGATTACGACGCTATTCGCGCGTATTACTGGTGGGCATTGGCGGCTAAACATGACGCTAACGTTAAGGCTCAGCTCTCGTCGTTTTATGGCGTGCCGACTGCAATTGAAGATTTGGGAAGTATGGCGCTGCATACTGATTGGCTGACCGGAAGTTATTCGGAGCAGGGGCCAATAGGGTTTTCGGCAGCAGTTTTACCGCTACTCGGCCAACTTGCGCCGCAGCTAGCAACTGCTGAGCGGCAACGTATCGTAGCGATGAATCCAGCAGCCTATGCCGACAATTATTATGACACCATGCTCCTGCTCTACGGCGTAGGCGCGGACCAAGGTTGCTTGAACTTTGATGCTTTCGGCAACCTACAAACGGATTGGAGCAATCCGGAGTGTGTGCATGTTATTGAGTAAATCGATTACCCTCGCGCTGATGGTTTGGCAGAACACGCAGCCTGTTAGCCAAGTTGAGCTGGTGGATCAACGCCTATTTGAGCGTTCACGCAGCCTTGTCGAAGAGCGACTACAACTTTGGAATCATCGCAAGCAAAACGTGCAACTTGAAGAGGTCATGGCGCAACTGATGCGTGTTGCCCCCGAGCATCCCCACTTACTAGAGTTGGCTATTTATGGTGCACTTGCAGAGGAGCGTATTGGGGACGTGCAGAGCTTATGGCAAAGGTTACAGCGGCAAGCACCTAATCATATTGCGACGCGCCGAGTCGCAGAAAGAATGCAGTTGTCGGCTGAGCAACAGCAAACACTAGCGCAAGTGGAGTTGTACTATTTTGCTGGTCGCTACGACGAAGCGCAGCGGCTATTACGTGCTCTTTATCCCGAGCCCCCGATAACCCTCAGTACGGCGATTTTATACTGGGATGTCATTGGCAATGCCCAGAGTCGCGAGCAAGCCATCGGCGGCCTGCGCCAACTGCGATCGTGGTACCCTGAAGCAGCAGAGCTTGAACTGGCGATTATCGGCCATCAAGTGGCGATTGATGCGGTCGAGCCTGAGGTTTTAGCCCGATTGACCGATTTGAGTCTAAACCCGTTCTATGGTGAACAAGCTTTAAGTCTCTGGCTGCGCGCGTTTCCTAGTTTAACACCTGATGCCGCAACGCTAAGAGAAGTTAATCATCTTGCCGGCTATTACCCTAAACATAGTGAGATTGCACGGTATCGAAAACTTCTCCTGGCACGCCAGAATGAAGTGGTGCCAGAGCAGCAAGTGACCGGCGATGCACAACCGCAGGTAACGCCCGAACCCGAAGCTCCGGTACTACCTGATCCATGGGCCGCATTTGATAGTGCGGTGGCTGCTATAGAAGCGGGACAGCCTGGCAAAGCTGAACTAGAAATGCAGCAATTGATTGCAGAAAATAAGTCCACCGATGCGCGCTTTGCCTATGCTTTGATTTTGGAAAAACTTGACCGTGAGGATGAAGCATTAGTGCTTGCTCGCCAGGTGCTTGCCGAAGACAAAGGCGACGGTGTAGTGGCTTTGTTCGAGCGTTTAACCGCAAGGGCAGCGCAAGCTGAAGCGGAAGTAGTTGCTGCGGCGGAGGCGGTATTGGCTGCGGCTGAGGAATCGAGCGAACAGCCGCAACGCCAGAATAGCAATGCGGAACGTTACCTCTGGCTCGGGTATAACCTAGCTGATCGTGATAGCACGCCAGGCATCAGCTCACTGGAAGCGAAGACGTGGATGCTACGCTACAGCTCAAGCTTTGGCAGTGAGCAAGAAAACCGTTGGTTTGTACAAATCGAGCCGACTAAGGTCAACGCCGGAGCGGCGGATTTGAGCGACAGCTACTGGCGACCGCGCTTTGGAACCGGACTTTTGTGTGACGATAGCTGCCCAACGGGGCTGTGGCCTGAGGCCAAAGACAGTGGTGTAGCTGTTGGCATAGGTGTCGAATGGCAAAACTGGCACGCCGACCTTGGCAGATCCCCGATCGGGTTCAGTGAGTCAAAATGGGTTGGCTCTCTCGGCTACGACGGTGATATCGGTGAGTTTGGTTGGGGCGCCGAAGTTGAGCGTCGTGTGCTGACCTCTGCTTTCATCAACTTTGCTGGAGCCGAAGATCCATTCTCAGCACGGGAGTGGGGACCCGTGGTCGAAACCACATTGGGGGGCAGCTTTAATTGGGATCAAGGCACCGGGTGGGGCTGGTGGTCTAATTTGGGCGTGAGTCGCTATGCTGGCTCTAATGTGAAATCGAACCAGCGCTGGTATGCTTATACGGGTGTTTATAAGACCTTTTATGACACTGAAGCATTAGCCTTTGACAGTGGCCTTACCGCACTGACTTGGGGATTTGATAACGATCAAAGTCAGACCACCTATGGGCAAGGCGGCTATTACAGCCCCAAAAACTATTTCTCGCTAAGTATACCGCTGAGTATCTATGGTCGTCTTGGTCGTTTTTCTTACCACGTGCGCGCATCGTTCGGGCAATCCGAGTCGCGCTTACACGCCGCAGACTTTTTCCCGGCACATCCTGAGCTTCAAGAGGAAGCTCTTGCGCTGACCGAGCAGACAGGCATCACGCCTGTGTTTGAAGGAGGTGAAGGCGGTGGCTTTGGCAGAAGTCTGAGTGCAACGCTTGAATACCAAGTTACGAACCATTGGTATATCGGTGTAGCTGCGTTGCTGGAGCGTTCCGAGTTCTACGATCCGAACAACTTTACGCTGTACTTGCGCTACGACTTTGGAGGTTCACGTCGCGCACCTAATCGACCACCATACCCGCCTCAACGCTATGTGAGCCAGCCATGGTGGGACTAAAATAGAATTGGTTTTAGGAGCAAAAAAGCATGGCAATGGACATTTTCCGCATTATTTTTGACACGATTTGAAAATGTTGCACCACGTTTGCTTCAGGTGACCGACATCTTTTCATCATCTGGCTAATCGGTAACGTCTGCGTACGAGAGAGTACGCAATTGCTAAGTTAATTCAGGTTTGCGTCAAATTAAATGCACGTGCGTTTGATTGCGGTGGATAGGATGCAGGTATGTTTCATGAGGTAGAAAAGCGACAATGCGTCATTCTAGCAGCAGCGCAGGCTGCGTAGCTATGGGCTAGACTTGGAGCATCAACATGGAGGTTAGTGCTATGACTACAGGGAAGCAAGCAGCCGATTTTGCGACCACTTTGCAAGATCCGGAAACCACGCAGCAGCAGGGTATGGAGCAAACTGGTGACCACATCAGTGACTCAGCTATCACTGCGAATGTGAATAGCGCATTGATGTCACAAGCCAGTGGTATGCAAATCAACGTCTCAACCACTGACGGTTAAGTCTGAAGCTTAACACTCCGTCGCTCGACAATCTCCCGTAACCCCGTGTGGCCGCGCTTGCCCTCGGGGTTTTTTCGTCGTTAACGGAAGCCTCTATTCCTTGTAGGGCAACCAATTACGCTCTTTGACTTTGAGCCAAAATCTATCTTTATAATCAATGACTTTAATATCTTTGTTCTCGGCAACCCACTCTGTAGATGGCAATTGCTCTGCGACCTTGTTTAGCGAGAACGAAGCATTGGAAAACGGTTGCTGTTCATGAACCGAAAATATCGCACTGGTGATAGCTGTCGGGCCAGTTTTTCGCTCGACAACCAGTTGTTCTTGGGGAGCTTCAAACCCTTCGCCAAATAGGGATATCATGACCGGAACGTGGGTCACAGGCGGGGTTGGTATTTCACGTAAGCCGGGAAGTTGTAACGCATCTCCCTGCAAATTGGCACCGTGTTCGGGAGCTACAATGAGCAATACACGACGCCCCGAGGCTTTAATAGCTTCTTGTAATTGATAAATCTCATCGAGTAAATTGGCTGTGCGTAATGCGTAACTTTCGAGACTGTTGCCGTTAAATCCGGGAACACGGTTGCCGTCATGTAACGTTAAGGTGTTATAAAACGTGAAGCGTGTAGTGGTGTCAGAACTCGCTGATAACCAATTATTAAGGATGGTGCCGTCCGATTTAATTAGGCTCCCATCAAAGCCCGTCATGCTTACCGGGGCGCTTGCGTTTAACGTGGGCTCAGGCATTCCGCCAAATTGCTGTAGCAAACCTTTAAAGTCATCGTACTCACCGGTGTGGTTGAGGAGGACTTCGGGTGTGAAGCCTAGCTTCGCAAGTTGCTGACTAACAAGACATTGAGGGCTGTTTGTAAACAGTTGTTGATGCGGGCGATGGCCACAGCTTGCGCGCAATAAGCGTAAGGCAGACGGGCCCGAATAAGAGCTAGCACTGTTGTAATTGCGCAACAGTATATGAGCATTAGAAATTAACGGATGTGACTGTAAATTAGCACTTTGAAGATCTTGCCAAGCCATGGAGCAGATATTGATGAGTAAAATATCAAAATCAGCCGCTGTTTGGCGATTTGGCGTTAGCATTAAATCTTGTTGCTCTTCGTAAAACGCCGTTAACTTTTCACCTGGAGAGTTAAACTGTATAGCGTCAGGCGTATTTACTGCAGTCATATCTAGTGCCGGTTGCAGCGTTGGTAATTCACTTTCGCTGGGCTGTTGCATGCCAGCAGCAGCAAGTACAGCAACGAAGGCAACGACCGTCATACGAATAATGTTTTGCAAGTAAATAAAGCCGATCCATGCGATCAAAAGAATAATAATGAACTCAAGCTTTATCGAGCGCGTCACTAATTCCCATATATAGGCAAGGCTGAAACCCGAAATTGAGGACCATTGATCAATCACGCTACTAAAAGGTGGCAACGAACTTTCGTGATAGAGCAGGCCAATAGCTACGGGAATGGCTACGAGCTGGCGTAACCACTTAAGCGCTGTTGTTCGCATGGGTAAAACCAACAGCATCATCATCGCTAGGTTGTCCCAAATGCCTATATTTAGGTAACCAAGAAACGAGAGAATTACCTTGGCGATAAAGTAAAACGCCCAAGCGCTAAGACCCGGCCACATAAAAAGGGGACGGTTTAGTAATTCTTCTCGATGACGCCAATAAAGGCTCGGCTCGGCCATTGATATCCTCTATTAATCAGGTTTAGTTGAGTTTGCGAAAATAACGATATCGTGCGGTTAGGCGCCGCACCCGTTTTAAGAATATTCTAATGAGCTTGAGGCTCAACAAGCCGGCAATAAAGCCAAGTGCAAAAGTCGCGAGCACAATTTGAATCACTTGAGACTCTGGCATGTTACGACTCCGACTCTGAAGGTGGTGTTACCTTATGTAGTGGCGAGAACCCCCGTGGGAACACGCGACGGTACAAGTCTTCGTCAGCACGCTCCTCGGTATGTTCTGCCTGAACTAAGGCATCCGTTAGATCGAGGTTGTTGTGACTCGCTTCAAGGTCATCAAGCTTACTCTCGAGACTCTGTAACGTATGTATGCGTTGATCATTTACGAAAACATTAGCGAGTGGCGCGCCAAATAAAAACTCCAAAGTGTGTGTGACGTCTTGTGCTCGACAACCAAATAAAAAAATGGGAACGAGACGTTCACCACTACTTATCAGGTCGCCTCCGCGGCGATGATGAAAGCGTTGCACAACATCGACTACTTTTAACCCTCGTGCCGGTTTACCTAAGACCAAGCTATAGTCAATGTTTTGTTCACTGGCTAAACGAGCTAATCTGCGCACATGCTGGACAAATGAGGAGAGTGGGGTGTAGCCCTGCAGAACTTTGGGTACAAACTGTTCCTGCAAAGCGGCAAAACTATGTGGTAAAGAGCGCGAGAAACGCCAGCCAACAGAGCTTTCTATCAATGACACGACTTGGCTAAAGCGTAAATTGATTGGCAGTATTAGAGTGGCTCCCGCCTGCAACAATAGCTGTTCATCCGTGTGACGGATGGACTGATCTAATTCGCGCACATAAATCCGCAGGTAGCGGCCAAAATAGCTGCGCAACTGAAAGATTGTTTTCATTAACGTGACGATATCCTGCCCCCGATAATAGGACAATAATATTGCGTCGTCACTGTTACGCTCGAGTGCAGTTGAAACAGCTTGCTCGGAGCGGAGTTGTTGCCATTCCACGGGGGCAATCTCTTGTCCGGTAACTGCACTGCTTAGATAAAAAATAGGAGCCTGTTCCAATCGCAACTTAGCGTGGTCTTCATCCATTGGGTTGGTTGAGTCCAGCGTCCATTCGTGCTCACTACCTGCAACAATACGAAATTTGTCTTGGCGGACTTTGCCGCGATGAAACCAATAGTTTACCTCGAGCCAAAACCCATTTGGGGCAAGGGAAAAGCTACTAAAACTTTGAAAACGGCTTTCTAGCTGCGTTAATTGCTGCTCCAGTGATGTTGAAGTTAAGTCACCGGAAAAGCACAAACAAATAATTTTAGCTTCGCTCGCTGCCCATTCCTCTAGGGTTACAAGCTGTGCGCCGTTTAGTAAGAAGTCATTGAGGGTACTAGGCTCAGTACTTAAATGCATTACAACAACTTTGTGCCCTGCAGTCAGCGCATCGAGACCGCTATAAAAGTCAGCGCTGTTAAACCGCTTTCGGAGCTTAACTTCGGCTTGCGCAACAGGTTCGGAAGGAGCAAAAAGGCGCTCGCGCTCACTAACCTCCGCAGCGCACAGATAGATGACGGAAGCTTGTTGTTGCAATACTGCGACGATGTTAACGAGAGGCTCGTGTGTTGTCGCACTAAAGGCATGTACCTGACCTGAGTTTAAAGGTGGTAAGAAGTCGTCATTATGGTTTACCAGCTTCGTCAGCGTGAGCATTACGAGTTTGTCTTTTATCTATAATTTTTAGTATGATAGCAAACGAAAATAAATAAAAACAACTAATAAAAATTGTTAGTGCATCATTCTTTCTGTAATTTCGCCTGAGCTGGAAAAGGTGCAGGTCAAAGTTTATCCTTTTGATTTACCGACCAAAGTAAATTGAAAGAGGAACCACAATGACCTGCGATATACAGGATAGATCGATTGGCGATGTTTTGGAATTATTGATTGAACAAGGCTTGGACGGTACAGCCGAAGCGATCAGTATTTTACTCAATGAAGCCATGCGGTTAGAGCGAGAGCGGCACCTTGGAGCAGGCCCCTGGGAGCGTTCAGAAGAGCGCCAAGGTTACACCAACGGTTATAAGAAAAAGTCGCTACAGAGCCGATTCGGGATGCTCGATTTAAGTATACCGCAAACCCGCGACACGGATTTTTATCCAAGTAGTTTAGAGCGAGGGTTACGCTCTGAGAAAGCGCTGAAGCTGGCATTAGCAGAAATGATCCGTACCAGTACTTTTGGATACCGAGCTAAGTGAGTAAAATCACTTAACGAGGTGAATCATGAAAGCAAATAAAACACGCAAAGTCCACACACAAGAATTTAAAGCAGAAGCCCTGAAATTAGCTGAAAGAATAGGCGTTGCAGCGGCGGCTAGAGAACTGAAAGTCTACGAATCCCAGCTGTACAGTTGGCGGACTGCGGCGCAAAAAAAATCTAGCACGAGCGCCAGAGAAGCAGAGCAAGCCGCTGAAATTGCTCGATTAAAACGTCAATTAGCTGAACAGGCAGAGGACCTAGCCATATTAAAAAAGGCGGCTACCTACTTCGCGAAGAACCAAAAATAGCCAGATTTGAGTTTATTCTTGAGCACCAGCATCAATTCACCTTAAAGCGGATGGTGAACGTGCTCAACGTATCGCGTAGTGGGTATTATGCCTGGCGGAAACATGGTCAGACAGTCAGTCCTCGAGAGCAGCGTCAAATTTAGCGAGACGAGGCGATTAAGCAGGCATTTATTGACTCGAAAGAGCGCAGCGGCGCTCGGCGTATCCAAGTGGATTTGGCAGAGCTCGACATAACACCCGACATCAAAACTATTCGCAATAGTATGATACGCCAGGGCCTTGTACCTAAGGCTGCACGTAAATTTAAGGTCACCACGGACAGTAAGCACAATCAGCCTGTGGCGCCAAACTTGCTGGAGCAAGATTTTACGGCAAGAGCTCCGAATCAAAAGTGGGTTGGCGATATCACGTATTTATTCACTAGTGAGGGCTGGCTGTACCTAGCGGTAATCATCGATTTATATTCACGCTCGGTTGTTGGCTGGTCGATGAGTAACCGAATGACCGCAACGTTGGTGTGTGATGCTCTGAAAATGGCTTTATTTCGCAGAGGCTTTCCCGAAGGGATCATTGTTCACAGCGACCGAGGTAGTCAATATTGTTCAAACGATTATCGAGATTTAATTAAAAAACATAGACTTACTCAGAGTATGAGCCGAAAAGGAAATTGTTGGGATAATGCCTGTGCCGAAAGCTTCTTTCACTCATTAAAGGTCGAAGCCTTGCAGGACGAGCCCATCATGGATCGAGAAAATATGCGCCGAGCAGTCTTTGAGTACATCGAAGTTGATTACAACAAGACAAGAAGGCATAGTGCTATTGGCTATCTCAGCCCAGAGAACTTTGAATTAAAAAATAGTGCTTAGCAAAGTGTCCACTTTTAGTGGTACGGATCATCCCACCATCAGTCGCTCATGGCGGGCAAACTGGGAGCGCTTAAGTGTGTTCTTCGACTCCCCAGTTGAGATACGCAAGGCCATTTATACCACCAATGCCATTGAGTCGCTGAATGCGTCACTGCGCAAAATCACCAAAACTCGCCGGTCGTTCCCTAACGACGAAGCCGTCATGAAGGTGCTGTACTTGGCCTTGCATCAGGCTTCAAAAAAGTTGACTATGCCCATACGCAACTGGAAGCCAGCGATGGCACAGTTCGAGATTATATATCAGGATCGGATTTAACAGTGAAACCAGCCATTTACACAAAATCTTTTACACTCTCACGATTCAAGTCTTTACTATATTTCTAACTGGCAAATATTTATTTAAGGTGGGCAGGATGACTCTTACAACTACTCTTTTATTTAGCCTTCTCCTCTCCTCAGTCAGTGGCGTTACTCAACAGGAATATAAAATGCCACCTAGCCAGCGCACTATAGGCTCTGTTTCGGTTATATCTGATAAAAAAATGGAAGAGTGCGTAAAGTTATTTAATGAAGCTAACTGGTTAGCCCAAAAACTAGACGTCACTATAGTTAATAGCTATAGCGAAAGCGAAGTAAGCGCTTACAATACAAATGTAATGAAATACGAAACAATGGTCGATAGATTCAATAGCGAGTGTGCAGGTAAGCAATCAAGGTCGGCTTGCGAGGCAACACAAAAACTTAATCGCGAGCAAGGTCTTCAAACTCAATCATGCGATTAGTGTACAAACGTTTAAGGTTTATCATCTTCGCTCCAGACCCTGGTCCAGACCAGGGTCTGCACCCCTATCTTCAAGGCAGCCATTTGCGGGTGTGTCGGCATTGGTCGTCTTTAATGCCGTAGCCGGTGCAGCCCCAGAATTTTCCGTAGCGGCCTTCGCGCTGTTTCATGGGGCGGCCGCACTTATCGCAAATTGGCGTTTCGCCGCGGCAGTCGGGGTTGTTACAGATGCTATGGAACCAGTGGTCGATGGTGGGTGAGCCGCACGCGCTGCAAACTCGCGGGCGTACCGAGCAGCCGTTGCCGGTGGTGCAGCGGTAGAATGCGCCATATTGGCCTTGGTGGCGTTTCAGATAGCCGTTGGTGCATTTCGGACACTTGAATATTTCCTGAAACTTCTCCCGAAAACGCTCTGAAGAAATTGCGATATCGTATTTGGGTGTCAGTATTTCTTTAATGAACGCTGACATACCATGCGGGTCGGCGACGAGGTAGCTCTTTTTACGGGCGCGCGTTAGGCCGACGTAAAATAGTCGACGCTCTTCGGAGTGTTTAAATGAATCGAGCGTCGGCAATAGGGCTTCGACAATGTAGTGGCCTTTGTTTTCGTTCGGAAATCCGACTTTGCCCTGAAAAAATCCCACTAAAATACAGTGGTCGGCTTCGAGGCCTTTGGATTTGTGAAAGGTCCAGTAGTTGATGTTCTTCAGCTGGCCGTCTTGCAGCTCTGCGTCGTGCTTTAGGTTCTCGCGTACGTCGTTGAGTAAATAATTGTAGCGACAAATGATGGCAATGCTGTCGTCGGGCGCGTGCTCGCGAATGGCAGCTATGATTTTGGCCACTTTGCCGGCCGGATCGGGCTTGTCAGCGATGAGGGAATCTAGCAAGTAAACTTGCGGGCTGCTCACTTTGGTATGGGTTTCGACCTGCTTTTTGTATTGCTCAGGGTTTTCCATCACAAAGTTGCCAGCGGTGTCGGCTATGCTGTTGTTGTAGCGAAAGGTTTTGTCGAGTTTGGTTAGGCTATGCGTGCCTAGGTACTCGCCAAAGCGGGTGGTGATTTCGAGCTTGCCGCCCGAGAACCGGTAAATAGACTGCCAGTCGTCGCCAACCGCCGTCATGGTTGGGTTCGGCCCGTGTTTGATGAGTGTTTTGACGAGGCCTAGTCGAGCGGCGGAAATGTCCTGAAATTCGTCGACCAAAATGTGTCGCCATTTGGGCTTGAATTGGTTTTGCTGGACGACGGCTTGCGCTTGCAAAATCATGTCGTCGAAGTCGATAGCATTTTCTTCGCGCAGCGCTTGTTGGTATGACTCGTGCAAGCGCGTGAGAAAAGCTGCGCACCAATTGGCGTGTTGGTTATCGAGCTGGGCTAGACGCGCACTGATGCCTTCGTCGTCGAGTTGCTCGGTGCGAATGGCCTGCAGCGATTTGTATAACACCTCGGCTAAGGTCGAAATAAGATCGCTGTTGTTGAGTTTTTCGAGCAGCTCATCGTCGGTTAGTGGTTGAAGTTTTACGTTGTTTTCGCGCATCAGCTGCTCGAGCCGCTGCTCAAGTTTCCCCTCCACCCAGTCGTAATGATACGTCTCTATTAGCTTGGTGCCGCATTCGCGGTGCAAGTTGCGCTTCAACTCCATTTCTTGATTGTATTTTTGGCGGTCGATATCGGGCCGGGTTTTGCCGTGCCTGTCGACGCCAAAATGCTCAAGATAGATATCAGCCTCGGTTAAGTAAAAATCTGGTTTGTAATCAACACCTTCGGCTATGCGGCGCTTGCTTTTGTATGGCGATTCGTACTGGTATTCGATGCCATTTCGGCATAGCCAGTTGGCTATGATCAGCTCTTGGTAGCCTTTTACTAATTCGCCGTTGAGCGTGCGGTATTCGTTGTCGCGTACGTAATTTTCGTAGTCTTCTTGGGTTTCGAAATCAAACGGGTTTACCGGTTTGAACACTAACGAGAATAGCTTTTCGAGTACGGTGAGGAGTTCCCTCAGTTGGTTAATTAGCCATTGCGTGACCCACTGATTGAGCTTTTTCGGGTCATCGGTAAATTTGGATAAGTGCACTGTGTGGTTGGCTTGCTTAAGTATGGCTCGGCCGAGGGCGTGGAAGGTGGCGATGCTTGGGGTGTTGCTTTCGTTTTCTGTTTCGGTGCCTATAGCTTTGGCACGTTTGTTGAAGCGCTCTTGCAGCTCGTTCGCGGCGGCACGGTTATAAGCTAACACCAAAATTTCATGGGGTTTCACGCCGTGGTTAACGATGAGATCAAGTGCTTTTGCCACCATCACAGAGGTTTTCCCTGTACCGGCGGCGGCGAGTACGAGGTTGAAATCATTGTTGCGAATAACCGCCAAGCGTTGACTGTGCGTTAGCGGGTTGGCTTCGGCCTTGTCGTAAAAACTTTGGTATGTTGCTAATGTGCGTTTCTCGTACGTTTCGCGTAAGTTATCTGCGTGTTCACTAATTGGTGTTTGGCCAAGCATGAACTGCAGTTGCTGGCGCGTTGTTGCTTCGAACTGAGTTACCTTCGCCAGTGGCAGCAAATGGTTTAGTTGAGTTTCGAGCGCTGGAATAGTGGAGTCTCTTAAATACTGCTTTATCGCGTTTTGCTGAAACTGCTGGTAGGTTGTGTATATGCGCTGCTGCAGAGCCGGTAAACACAGCTGCTGAATTTTTGGCAGCGCGTTTGTCAGTGCTGCGTTGGTGATAAAGCTAAAAATGTAGCGTTTATTCGGCACCAAGGTAATGGTTAGGCTTGACCAGAATAGTCCTTTTTCGGTGGTCGGTAGTGTAGCCAGCTCATCGAAGGTGCCAAGTAACGTTTGCTTGCAATTACGCTCTTCAATGTAAAAGCTGTCTGCGTCTATGGTCAGCTGCGTATAGTCGCCGAACAACTTGCCAACCCAGTTGGGATGCAGTTCTATTGTCTTTATCTGTTCCACGTTGTTGCTTGCCACGATTGTCCCGCTGTAGGCGATGTCTTACATCCGTTGTGGGTAACTATACCGCTAATTTTGCACGTTGGGGAGAGGAGGGGCGGCTCCTGGTTCGCATCAGGGCTAATAAATTGGTCCCAATTTGGTCCCATAGAAACATTTGTTAGTGTTTACTATCAGTAAAGACCTTATAAGAAATGGCGCACCCGACAGGAGTCGAACCTGTGACCTCTGCCTCCGGAGGGCAGCGCTCTATCCAGCTGAGCTACGGGTGCGTATTGGAATGTACTGTTGGTAAAACAGCGAGCGTGGATTTTAGGGAATTATTACTCCCATGTCCAGTAACGTAACAGGTAAACTAGTTGCAATGATAGATTTTCGTGTTCGCCTGTTTGAATTTTGTACAAGGAGGGTTGTGGATTGTGTTCTTGAGTCTTTTTATCTCAGCATTTCTATCAGCTACCTTATTGCCTGGTTCGTCAGAAGTGCTTCTGATGCTTTTGCTCAATCAGACAGACTCGATCGGAACACTGTGGGCAGTCGCTACTTTAGGGAATGTACTTGGGTCTTGTGTGAATTACAGCTTAGGCAGGTATTTTCTTCATTGGCAAAACCAGCGCTGGTTTCCGGTGAGTAAAATTCGTCTAGCACAGGGTCAGGCTTGGTTTAATCGCTATGGTAAGTGGAGTTTATTATTGTCTTGGCTACCTATTTTGGGCGATCCATTAACTATGTTTGCGGGAATGCTTAGGCTACGTTTCGGTTGGTTTTTATTGCTTGTAAGTCTGGGTAAAGGAGCGCGTTACGTTTTGATTATTGGCTTGAATTATACTTGGCTTCAGCTGGTCTAACGGCAGTCTTGATGGTCGAGGTCATCGGTAGATTAAAAAAAATTTAGCGGTGAATGCTAACCTTGGTATGATGTTCCTCTTGTTGAACCCTTACTTTCTGAGATATTCATGGAACGTTTTTTAGAAAATTTAATGTATAGCTTACGTTGGTTGCTGGCACCTATTTATCTTGGTTTGAGCTTGGCGGTGTTGCTGCTGGGGATTAAGTTCTTTCAGGAGCTTATACATGTTTTTCCAGACATTCTAACGATCAAAGAAGTTGACCTTATTTTGTTAACGCTAACCTTAATCGATATTGCATTGGTTGGAGGATTGTTAGTGATGGTGATGTTGAGTGGTTACGAAAACTTCGTTTCGACACTCAATATTAATAACGACACTGAGAAGTTAGCTTGGTTAGGAAAAATTGATTCAGGTGGTTTAAAGAATAAAGTAGCTGCATCTATTGTTGCTATTTCCTCTATTCATTTATTGAAAGTGTTTATGAACGCGCAAAACATGGATGAGCCAACCATCAAGTGGTACGTGTTGATGCACTTAACTTTTGTTGGCTCTGCTTTTGCCATGGGTTATTTAGATAGATTAACTCGAAAAGAGAAAAACTCCGATTAAAGAATTGCCGCTCTAATCAGAAGGCCTACCAGGGTGATAGTGATCACCCCGGCAGCCCAAAGACCAATAAACCAGAGCCACTGTCGTAACTTAGTTGGTGGTTTATTCATGATATCCAGAATCCTCACTGGTTTTTCCTCTGAATACCCAATAGGTATAACCAGTGTAGGCAAAAATAATAGGAATTAGAATGACTGCGCCTACGAGCAGGAACGATAGGCTATTATCTGGTCCTGCGGCTTCCCATAAGGTGATTTCAAAGGGGATAAGATAAGGGAAGATGCTCACCGCAAAACCAATAAAAGCAATTAAAAATACTCCTAAAGCCCAGAGGTATGGAGCTCCCTCACGTTTCTTGTTAAGTGCTGTTAGGAGTCCGCCGCCGACTATAGCTAAGGCAAAAGGTAACAACCACAAACCAGCGGAGGTCGGCCACGTTAACCATCTATCAGCGACTTGCCCATAAGTTGATACCAGATAAATACTTGCGGCTGCTATTGCAAGAATCATGAGTAACGATAAGTTACGAGCTAATGAAAAACTTCGGCCTTGTAATTGGCCATCGGTTTTCATAATTAACCAAGTGGCGCCAAGCAGCATATAGCCAATACATACCGCAATGCCTGCAAAAATAGTAAATGGGCTTAGCCAGTCAAACCATCCGCCTGAGTAGGCTCGATCGGTGACATCAATACCTTGTAGCATGGCGCCTAACATCACTCCTTGGCTAAACGCAGCAACTGCGGACCCAAGCATAAAAGAGCGGTCCCACCAATGTTTGTTATTGCGGCTCTTAAATCTAAACTCAAAGGCAACGCCACGAAAAATCAAGCCTAGGAGCATGGCAATAACGGGCATGTAAAGAGCTGGTAACAGCACCGAATAAGCCAGCGGGAAAACCGCGAGTAGGCCACCACCACCAAGGACCAGCCAAGTTTCATTGCCATCCCATACCGGCGCAACAGTATTGACCATACGGTCACGATGTTGCTCGTTTGTAAACCATGGAAACAAGAGCCCAATACCCAAATCAAAACCATCAAGAGCTACATATGCGAATACCGCGATCGAGATAAGTGCAGCCCAAATTAATGCGTAATCCATTGCTTATTTCTCCTCGTGGTAGAGACGTTCTGCAGCCATTGGGATACGAGCATAATCAGGTATGTGGGTATGCTCGGGATCGCCGGCCATCTTTCTTAAGATATAAACGGTACCAGCACCGAAGACTAAAAAGTACACGATAATAAAAGCTAGCAAGCTAGCGCCGACTCCAACCGCATCGACAGGAGAGACAGCCTCAGATGTTCTTAAGAGGCCTTGAATGACCCAAGGTTGTCGGCCTACTTCGGTGACAACCCAGCCGGCAATAACAGCTACAAACCCTAGTGGCCCCATCAAGACAGCACTACGATGCAGCATTTTGCTCTGGTAAAGGCCGCCACGTAGACGCTGGAACCCAGACCAGAGACCGATAAGCATCATTAACACACCGATGCCGACCATGATTCTAAAGGCCCAAAACACGATTGCTACTGGTGGCCACTCGTCTCGAGGGAATTGGTCCAAACCGGTAACTTCAGCATTAATATCGTGCTGTAATATGAGGCTAGCTAGGCCCGGTATTTTTACCGCGTAATCCACTTCAGCTGTGGTCTGATTAGGAAGTCCAAACAGGTACAGAGGGGCGTTACTTTGGGTTTCAAAGTGGCCTTCCATAGCGGCTACTTTGGCCGGTTGGTGCTCTTGCGTATTAAGGCCGTGCAAGTCGCCAACAAACACTTGTAGTGGTGCCACAATTAATGCCATCCACATAGCCATCGAGAACATTTTTCTAGCGCTGGCCGAGGTACTATCTTTGAGTAAGTGCCAAGCACCAACTGCGCCTACCACAAAGGCTGTGGTTAAATAGGCGGCAAGTAACATGTGCGCTAAACGGTATGGAAATGAAGGATTAAAAATAGCTTCAAACCAACTTGTAACAATAAATTGGCCTTGTTCATTCATAGCAAATCCAGCAGGTGTTTGCATCCAGCTGTTTACTGACAAAATCCAGAATGCGCTAATGGCAGTTCCAACGGCTACCATCAAGGTGGCAAAAAAGTGCAGCCGCTCTCCTACTTTGTTCATGCCAAATAGCATCACCCCTAAAAACCCAGCTTCAAGGAAGAAAGCGGTGAGTACCTCGTAGCCCATGAGTGGGCCAATAACTGGTCCTGCTTTATCTGAGAATACGGCCCAGTTGGTACCAAATTGATAGCTCATCACAATGCCAGAAACCACGCCCATACCGAAGGCTACGGCAAAGATCTTCACCCAATATCGAAAGAGCTTCTGGTAGACCGGATTGCGAGTTTTAAGGTAAAGCCCTTCTAGCACGGCAAGAAAACTTGCAAGACCAATCGTAAAGGCGGGGAATATGATGTGGAATGCCACTGTAAAGGCAAACTGAAAGCGAGCTAATAAGACTGCATCAGCTTGCGAGAACCAACTTTCTAGCATGTTCTTGACCTCGTTATGTTTTCTGTTGAGTCAAACGCTACTCACATGGTGTTACAACAAGATGAGTATAGTATTAATTTAGGCATATGCGAAATAAAAAACCTGGATTTACTAGGACTATTTCTAATGCCAGCCATACAAAAAGTAGGCCAAAGACTAGGTTCTTGATAAAGAAAGGGGTACATTAATTACTAATAAAAACAAAACGTTTAGTTTGGAGAATGTCATGATTAAGAGCTTATTACGCTGGAGCGGACCGCTGGCGGTGCTACTAAATGTCGCAGTTGTAAGTGCAGAGCCAGCAGTTGAAACCTTCATGCCAGAAGATATCTTTGCACTTGAGCATGCAGCAGGTCCCCAAATTTCTCCTGACGGGAAGTGGGTAATCTATAGCCGTAACAGCTTTGACATGATTAAGGATAATAGCAAGCGCCACTTGTGGTTGATCAATACCCAAAGTGGCGAGCATACTCCATTGCTAACCATGGCTCATGGTTATGCGAATCCTACCTGGTCGCCGGATGGTAAACGCTTGGCTTTTACCACCAGTCATGAAGGCCGTAATCAGATTCATGTCTATTATGTAGCGCAGAAAACTATGTCAGTTGTGACTGCGGTAGACCAGAGTCCAAGTCAGTTGAGCTGGTCTCATGATGGACGCTGGCTAGCTTTTATGATGAACGTTGATGCGCCTAAATCGGAGTTTGCTCGCTCGGTTTACCGCCCGCAACAGCCCGCTTCTGCAAACTGGGCAAAAGCGCCTACCATCGTGGAGAGAACTTATTATCAGCGCGATGGTGCCGGCATTTTGGCCAATCAATACAGTCAAGTTTTTGTTGTTCCAGCTGAAGGAGGGCATGCACGCCAGCTAACGGAAGGTCCTTACAGCCATTCGGGCCCCCTAGTTTGGAGTGCAGATAATAGCCACCTTATTTTTTCAGCGAACCGTTCTACCGATTGGGAATATCAAGTGGCAGAAGCTGATTTATGGCAAGTAAGAGTGAAAGATAAGGAGCTGAGCCAGTTAACTACGTTGCCTGGACGTGAGTTTGCTCCAACCTTGTCACCGAATGGCAAGCTGTTGGCGTTCTTGCATCGAGGAAACGAACCCATTGCTTATCATCATAATCGACTCCAAGTTTTAGATTTAGGTAAGAATCAGCAGCAGGCGTTGTTAGCGGACTGGGACCGCTCGGTAGAAAACCCACAATGGATTAATAATAGTGCGTTGGCCATTCAATTTACCGACCGCGGCCTCGTTAAGTTGGGGCAAGTAAGATTAAATGGGCGGTTAACCGAGGGGGTCAGTGATGTTGGCGGTGAATATATTTCGCGACCTTACACCAGCGGTAGTTATTCTATTGCTACTAATACGGGGCAGGTCGTCTATACGCGAGCTAGTTCATACCGACCAGCAGATGTTGCTTTGTTAGACTCGGTAACTAGCACGAAGGCGCGCCAATTAACCAAGCTCAATGAAGATTTACTTGCGCATAAAACACTTGGAGAAGTGCACGAGATCACTTACAAATCGAGTTTTGACGACACGGAGATTCATGGTTGGTATATCACTCCACCCAATTTTGACCCCAATAAAAAGTACCCACTATTGCTAGAAATTCATGGTGGCCCGCATTTAGCCTACAGCCCCATGTTTGCAGCTGAACATCAGCGCTATGCTGCGGCTGGCTACGTAGTCTTCTACAACAACTATCGGGGTAGCACCAGTTACGGTGCTGAACATGCGTTAAAGCTTGACGGTTACTATGCGTCAGAACGTGACTTTGCAGACCACATGTCGGGTATCGATGCGCTGTTAGCAAAAGGCTTTGTTGACGGTAATAATTTATTCATTGCTGGTGGCTCTGCTGGTGGTATCGCAACCACCTATGCGGTGGGGTTAACCGATCGTTTTAACGCTGCCGCTGCAACCAACCCGGTCATTAACTGGATCAGCAAAACGCTTACGGCAGATAGCTACTTGGGTCAGATTGCGAATCAATTTCCGGCATTGCCATGGCAAGATGTGGATCACTACTGGCAGCGCTCACCACTTTCGTTGGTTGAAAATGTAACAACCCCAGTATTGCTCTTTAGCGGTGAAAACGACCGTCGAGTGCCGATGTCTGAAATAGAGCAATATTATCAAGCATTGCAATTGCGCAAGGTAGATACGGTGATGGTGAGGGTGCCAGACGCCTCTCATTCGGTCAGCGCAAGACCATCGAATATGATCGCAAAAATTGAACATACGCTAGCGTGGTTTAAGTTGTATCAGAAGCCCACGCCAGCCGAGTAA
Organism: Idiomarina loihiensis; assembly: GCF_024584785.1. Lineage (GTDB taxonomy): Bacteria > Pseudomonadota > Gammaproteobacteria > Enterobacterales > Alteromonadaceae > Pseudidiomarina > Pseudidiomarina fusca. Next base: position 2,191,895 of record NZ_CP074112.1, on the reverse strand, counting down.
TTAAACTTCGAGTCTAGGAACACGTTGACTAACCCCAGTAAACAAATCGTAACTGATGGTGTTGGCGTGTTCCGCAACGATATTCACACTTAGATTAGGCCCCCACAGCTCAACCTCATCGCCAATGGCGACCTGCTCTAGGTCGGTTACATCAAGCGTAATCATATCCATAGATACAGTACCGGCTAAGGGCACCTGTTTACCGTGAAGCCAAACTGGAGTGCCGTTGGCTGCACTGCGTGGGTAACCATCAGCATAGCCGATGGCAACGGTTGCAATTTTACTCGGACGCGTTGCTCGCCAAGTACCACCGTAACCGACCGTATCGCCCTGAGGAATATCACGTAAGGCGATGATCGGAGCGAGAAGGCGCATCACCGGTTGCAATGGAGGGAGTTCAACTCCTTCTAAAATAGGAGCGACACCGTACATGGCAATACCGCTGCGAACCCAATGAGCATAACCATTGCTGATATCCTTAGTGGCACTTAATAATGCTGGACTATTGATGACACTCATCTGAGCTGAGGGCTTGGTTTGGGCACAAAGATCAGTAAAGGCCTCTAGCTGTTGTTGGGTGAATTGATGGCGTGTATCTCCAATCGCTAGGTGCGACATCAGCGTGATAGAAGCAACTTGCGTAGACTGATCGAGTTGTTGATAAACGGCGGGTAATTGCTCTGGACGCCAGCCTAATCGGTGTAATCCTGTATCAGCCTTTAGCCAGACCCCAACAGGACGAGCCAAGCGTGTAGTGAGCACGGCATCGAGTTGGTGTTGCTGATGAATCACCGGGAGTAAATTGTAATGTGCACAGATAGGAAGCTCGGCAGCGCTGAAACAGCCTTCGAGTAATACAATGGGCTGGGTTAAGCCAGCTTCGCGTAAGGCTAGAGCTTCGTCAATGTAAGCCACTGCGTAAGCATCAACGTTAGCTGCTATAGCCTGTGCCGTGCTGATCATCCCGTGTCCATAAGCGTCAGCCTTAACTACGCCGATAAGGTAATTATTGCCCAACTTTTCTTTGATGAGTTGCACATTGTGGGTAAGCGCTTGGCGTGATATTTCGGCGCGAGTAGAGCGAAAGTGCAAACCGTGTGTCATGTTTGATGATTATCCAAATAGTTGGTAGCAAAAACAAATCAGCTGGCGAGCTTAAAGCATCAGCCAGCTTGCCACTGTATATAAAATTACCGTAAGCCCACCAGCAACCAGTGCATAAGGTAACTGGGTGCGAACATGGTCAAGCAAATCGCTGCCTGACGCCAGCGCAGATACAGCTGTGGTATCTGAAATGGGTGAGCAATGGTCACCGAAAACCCCTCCGCCAAGCACCGCGGCCAAAAGTAGGGGAGCTGGCAAATCTAGTGCTATTATTAAGGGTGCCGCAATCGGGATTAGAATAGCAAAAGTGCCCCACGAGGTGCCGGTGGTAAAGCTAATCAGGGCACCAGCAATAAATAGCATCGGGGCTATCAGTACCAACGGTAGATAGTCACCGACTAACCCGGCCAAAAAAGTTCCTGTGCCAAGTTCACGGACGCTAGCACCAAGCGCTAATGATAACAAAACGATAGTTACCAGCGGTAATAATTCGCTCATGCCTTTAAAGCCAATCGTCACTAATTGCTGATGGCTGTTACGACGGCTGACCAAGAGCATCAAGTAGGCGACCAAACAGGCTAACGCTGTAGCATAAAGCACTGATTTTGAGCCATCACCAGCGGTTAGATTACCGTCGCCCGTAATCACCATAAATGCGATCATTCCCACGACCATGACGGTTAAAGGTACCAGCATGTAACGCGCCTTGCTGTTGCTTGGGGCCTGCGGCTGGATATCTTGCGGTGGCTGGGGTTGTTGTTCATGTTTAGCTAATGCGCCATGTACTTTGCCACTAATGGCAGTATAAAACACCAGAGCTAAGGTAATGAGTGCGTAAAAGTTGAATGGAATGGTCGCCCAGAGGGTGGCAACCGAAGACCCCGGCAGTTGCTGTTGTTCTAACATACCGAGCACGTAGGCACCCCAGCCATTAAGCAGAATCAAAATACAGATGGGAGCGCTGGTACTATCAATCAAATAGGCCAATCGCGCTCTACTCATGCCTAGCTTCTCAAATAAGCCGCGAGATAATATACCCGCAGTGAGCACACTAAGGTTGGATTCAATAAATATAAAAACTCCGGTAAAAACGGTCATTAAGCTGGCACTGCGCTTCGTTTTGCCAAAACCACGTTTGAGTAAACTATTGACCATGGCAGTCACGCCACCAGACTCACGCACATAGGCAAGCAGCGCACCTACCAGCAAACTAAAAATGAGAATACGAGTGTTACCGGCCGAACTAAAGACGGCAATGATACGCTCTAGCATGGCAGCACCAGCGCTCCAAAGTGGCTGTTGATGGTGTAAAAGTAATAATAATTCTGAGGTAAAAATGCCAAGGAGTAGCGCAACAATCACTTCTTTGCGCCAAAAAACCACGATAATGGCTACCAAGGGGGGTAGCAATGTGAGCCAATCCATACGCATCTGCCTTGAGCGATAAAGTCAGCAGCCATACTGCCAATACCTAGATGCTAATTCAATACAATCTGTAACTTTTATCTGTGAATAAAAGCGTGTAAGTTAATCTCACTGCAACTCATACAAAGATATCGTTAAAGGATGTAAAGCATCTCGTGCCAGCCACTAGCAGTTCAGCCACTTTTCTCGCAACTTTGGGTCCTTCAGGTACGTTCTCAGAGTTAGCTGCGCGTGAGGTATTGCGCCTACCGCAATTTACCAAGGCGCCGCCTACGATAAGTTTCTACAGCTCTCTTTCCCGAACGCTGCAGGCCATCCCTGAGCAGGCGGGGATTGCGGTAGTGCCGTTAGAAAATATCGTTGAGGGGATTGTTTCACCAGTCGTTGATAGCTTTCTAAAGCAGCCTTTGCAAATTATTGCTGAGGTGGCTATTCCGGTGCGCTTTTCGGTAGTTGCAAATCACCCACAGCCGAACGTTATTTTCGCGCAGTTTGTTGCCCAAGGACAATGCAGCGATTGGTTATCGCAACATGATATTGAGGTGATTTCTACCGCCAGCAATACCGCAGCGTTGGCGCAGTTGCAAGCAACAACCCAGGCGGCGGCAGCAATCATTCCAGAGCACCTGTTGGCAGCGGTCGAGCCTAATACTAGCGCAGCGGACTGGGCTTGGGTGGAACATGATGTGACAGATTACGCCCACAATGTCACTCGATTTGTGGCGGTACAGCAGCCACAGCCTTTAGCCGCACCGGATCATTCGATCCGCTATAAATCTTCGATAGTTATTGTCGATGACGCAGACCATCCGGGGCTCTTACTCGAGCATTTACAAGCTTTTGCGGTTCATCAAATTAACCTATTGGCGTTGGTGTCGCGACCAACCGGGCAGCGCTTCGGGCACTACCACTTTTTTATCGAGTTTGAAGGGCACTTGCAGCATCCACGCGTACAGGCTGCGTTAAGTGCGATTGAGTTGCGTAACCAGGTGATTCAGTTAGGCAGCTATGAGTTTAGCTCCTAGTCGCAGTCGCTTACTCCAGCTCCAATTCCAATTGCAGGGCATCATCAGGGTCGGGTAGCGCCACGCTGATGCCAATGAGCCGGACTTGCCGTTGCTGGCGCCTATCCCAGGCATCTCGTAGCAGTTGATAAAATAAGCTGGGTGACGCTAAGTTAGCCGTTCGGGATACGGTTGTTTGTTGAAAATCTGAAAACTTTAACTTAATCGTCTGGCTTTTAATGAAGGCTTGCTGCCAGTTACTTACTTTCATCCGCTTCTGCAATTGCGGCAGTAGCACTTGTTCAAGGAACTGTTCGAGTTGGCGTAGGCTCGTGGCATCTTGGCTTAGGGTTTCTTCCACTCCAACACTTTTGCGCACACGCTCGGTAATCACAGCTCTTGGGTCGTTACCTAAACAACGTTGATAAACTAACCAGCCTGCCTTTTCGCCTAAAATGCGTTGTAAACTGGTTAACTCAGCTTGTTGGACATCTTTACCTAAAAATAAGCCAGCGTAATGCAATTTTTGTAAACTTTTCGGTCCAATTCCGGGGATTCGCTTTAGATCTAATTGCGCAAGATAAGCGCTCACTTGCTCTGGGGTTACTAAATACTGACCATCAGGCTTGTTTTCTTCGCTAGCTATTTTAGCTACCATCTTTTGATTAGAAATGCCCGCCGATGCGGTTAAACCTAGCGCTCGTAGTTGCTCTCGAATAGCACTAACCGTTAAGCTGGCACTCCCTTGATAGTGCTTGTTGTGGGTAAGATCTAAATAGAATTCGTCGATAGAAGCAGGTTCAATCGTCTCGGTATACTGTTGTAGCACCTCGAAAACTTGATTGGACATAGCGCGATAGTATGCATGATCGGGGCGGACGAAGATAAGTTGTGGGCATAATCGTCGAGCCTGGCTGCCGGCCATTGCACTGCGCACGCCATATTGCCGCGCTAAATAATTAGCAGTAGCAACCACTCCGCGATCACCGCCACCACCCACCGCAAAAGGCTTATCGCGCAGTTGTGGTTGGCGCAAGAGTTCAGCACTGGCAAAGAAAGCATCCAGATCCAAAAGGGCAATTTTACGCGTATCTAAGCTAGGATTGGTTGACATTGCACGGAAGTATTTAACCTTGAGTGGAATCTGGCTATAATCGCAACAACAAACCGAGCGTGCAAGCTCATTAGCTCAATCAGGAGTTTACTGTGAACGTATTATCTATTTTTAAATCTAGCCGTTTAATGGTTGCCGCAATGGCATTTGTCGTAGGTGGTGCAAGTGCTGCTGTAGTACCACAACAAAGTACCGCAGATATTAAAGAGCGCATTGCACCGGTAGCGCAAGTACGGGTAGCTGGAGCTGCTCCAGCCGCAGCTGCAAGTTCTGGTGGCGCGCGTTCTGGTGAAGCAGTTTACAGCAAGTTCTGTGTTGCTTGTCATACCTCTGGGGTGTTAGGTGCTCCTAAATTAAACAATGCAGCCGATTGGGAGCCACGCTTAGCTCAAGGCATGGATACAGTGCTGAAGCATGCTATTGAAGGTATCAATGCGATGCCACCTAAAGGTACCTGTAACGACTGTAGCGATGAAGAAATCCAAGCTGCTATCGATTTTATGATTGCTGAAATTTAATAGTTAGCATTCATAACATGAATAGAAAAAACCGCTTCGGCGGTTTTTTTTGTGTCTATAATTTGAGCTTTTTTTTATAAATCTCTTTGTAATTTAGCAATGTAAATATATACTTTGAGGTTGGTTAGTTTTAAAACAATAAATAAAACAAAAACAACAATTAAACAAAACGAAACAGCTAGCTTATGCCTACGTCAACAGGGATGCAGCCTGAAGCTCAAACTTCAGCAGTGCAGAACACCGAAAGCAAAGAAATTACGCGCCTGCGTAAGGCTGTTGCACGTCTGCAAAAACTAGCACTTAAATATCGCCAATCTGAAGTGGTGCAAAAAGCACTGTTTAAAATCTCTGAATTAGCCTCTTCTGTACAAAACATGCAAGATTTCTATGCATCGGTGCACGCCATTATTGGCGAGCTGATGGATGCTCGAAACTTTTACATTTGTTTGTATGACCAAGCTAAAGACACGGTTCAGTTTGTCTATTTTGTGGATGAATATGATGATTTTCCGGCCCTTGAGCAAGTGATTCCGGCTGAGGTGCTAGGGCAAGGCTTAACCGGTTATGTGATGCGTACGGGTAAGCCATTTTTGTATGATATTGAGGTCTTTGGACGGTTAAAAGAGCGAGGTGAAATTCGCGACTTAGGGTCACCTCCAGTAGACTGGTTAGGGGTGCCTTTGCGCTCAAATGGTCAAGTGGTTGGTGCCATGGTGGTGCAGAGTTACTCTGAGCAGATTCGCTACACAGAGCAAGACCAAGAGTTATTGTTATTCGTTTCGCAACACATTGTAAATGCTTTAGATAGAGTTCGTCAGCGTGAATACATGCAGGCAGAAATTGCTCGTCAAACCGCAAAATTACGGCAGATTAATGATGATCTGATTAATGAAATTAGTGTCCGCGAGCGAGCTGAAAAATTAACCTCCGTGTTGTTTGCGATTTCGGAAATTACCAACACCTCTGAGTCCATGCAAACCTTCTATGAACAGCTTTATCGACAGATAGGGATGCTCATCAATAACGATAACTTCTTTGTTGCTCTGATTAATCAAGACCGAGGTGTGCTGGAGTTTCCCTACAGTGTTGATGCCTATGATGGCAATTTACAACGCGAACGTAAGTTAGCTAAAGGCATGACCGAGTATGTTATCCGTCATGCGCAACCGGTATTCATTGACCGAGCCAAGTATCAACAGCTGGTGCAGGCAGGTGAAGTGGAAGATGCGGTAAGCTATTACGGTACTCATCCAACGCAGTGGTTGGGCTCGCCTTTGGTGGTTGAAGACGAAGTGATTGGGGTGTTATCCGTGCAAACCTACGTGAATGACATCACCTATAAGCAGGACGATTTAGAGCTTCTTAACTTCGTATCACAACATGTTGCGGTAGCCATCGAGCGCCGTCGGAATGCCGATGAAGTTAAACGCGTTAATGCCTATCTTGAGCGTAAGGTAGCGGAGCGTACAGAAGAGCTGGTTAGCGAAATTGAGCGCCGTAAAAAAGTAGAAGAAAAACTATTCTATGACGCGCACCATGATGCGTTAACGGGCTTACCGAATCGCTCCATGTTTACTGAGCGGTTACAGCAAACGCTGAAGCATAAAAAGCGCTTCCCGCACCATAATTTTGCGGTGCTGTTTGTTGATTTAGACCGCTTCAAAAATATTAATGACACGCTAGGCCATTCGGCGGGTGATGAGTTCTTGCTTGAAGCGAGTCGTCGGATTGGTGAGTGCATTCGCGATAATGACACAGTGGCACGATTAGGTGGCGATGAGTTTGTTATTTTACTAGATATGATTCGCCATATTGACGATGCTAGAGATGTTGCATCGCGCATTATTGAAAAAATGCGATTGCCGTTTGTCTTTGGTGAGAGCGAACATTATTCGGGTGCCAGCGTGGGTATCGCCGAGTGTAAATCGCGCAATGATTCGGCAGAGCGTTTACTGCGCGATGCTGATGCTGCCATGTATCAAGCAAAAAGTATGGGCCGCGGTCGCTATGTGGTCTTTGATGAAAGTATTCACCAGGATTTGGTGGCCTCGTTGCATCGCGAAACCGAATTGCGGCATGCTCAATTTGACCAAGATTTTGTATTACAACAGTTTACCTTAGCCGATCTGCGCGATAACACAGAAGTTGCCCGTGAATTGCAACTAAGGTGGCAACGCGATGATAGCTTGCTTCCGGCAGATCGCTTTAATGCAGTAGCTGACAAAACCGGGATGACGTTGGCGCTTGATCATTGGATGCTGAAACGCTGTTGCGCTATTTTACAGGCTGAAGATCAGCCGTTACCTATCTATGTGGGCCTGTCTAGTAAGCATCTTTATAAACTGGCAGATGTGAAGGTATTAATTGATATCATCACTAACTCTGGAGTTGCGCCAGAGTCGTTGATCCTAGAGTTTAGTGAGACTGAGCTTAATGATAACTCCAAACGCCAGCTGAGCTGTTTGCGTCAGTTAGCTGAGCTCGGGGTAGGTTTGGCGCTGAACGAGTTTGGCCGTAGTGCAGGAGCACTGCAATTTATTTTGAATTATCCCTTTACCCATGTGAAGTTAGACCCGCGCTTTGTGGCGGACATTGCGACCAGCCAAAGAGCACAAGTGATGGTACGAAATGTGGTGCATCTATGCCGCGATCTAGCCATCGAAATTGCCGCAGCGGGCGTTGATAATCACGATCAATTACAGGCGCTTATCCATAATGGCGTGAATATCGGGCAAGGCCAATTGTTTGGAGAGCCCCAGCAAGTAAAGTCACCATTCAATGCCCAGCCGACCAGGAAGTCGGCAACGCGAGCTTAATCTTCCATAGCTTTACGCAGTAGTGCGATCCCTGATAACCGTGTTTGCTCTTGCTGAGCTTCTGTGGCTATGGTTTGCTCTTCCCACTCTAAATCATCTTGGGGGAGTTCAAATAAAAATCTACTAGGCTCAGGGCGTAGGGTATCACCATATTGTCGACGTTCTTTCGCCATGGTAAAGGTAAGAGACTGCTGTGCTCGAGTAATGCCTACGTAGGCAAGCCGGCGTTCTTCTTCCACCATGTTTTCATCAATACTGGATTGATGTGGGAGTAAACCTTCTTCCATGCCTACCATAAATACATGCGGGAACTCCAAGCCTTTGGATGCATGCAAAGTCATCAACTGTACTTGATCGCCTTGTTCGGCTTCTTCTTGGCGTGACATCATGTCTCGTAAACACAATTTAGCTACCGTATCGGCAAGGCTAAGTGGCTCGTGTTCAGCATCACCCTTTAGCATATCTGACACCCACCGCATCAACTCATTGATGTTTTTCCAGCGCATTTCAGCGGCACTGACACTCGGGCTGGTTTCGTAAAGCCACTCTTCGTAGCCTATCGTTTTAAGCAAATCAAACAAGGCCGATGCAGCCTCTGGTTGATGGTCGCAACGTCGAGCACAGCGTTGTATCAGCTGACAAAAATATTGCACCGACTGAAACTCGCGTGCGCCCAAACGAGTTTTGAGTGCTTGATGGTTTGCTGCCTCAAGGAGCCCTGTATGCAGCTCGTGCGCTAACTCGCCGATCCGCTCCACGGTATTCGGACCGATGCCACGTTTGGGGCAGTTAATGATGCGAATAAAGGCGGTATCATCGGTTGGATTAACTAATAGCCTTAGATAGGCCATCATGTCTTTGATTTCGGCCCGCGCAAAAAAGCTTTGGCCGCCAGTCATACGATAGGGAATTCGGTTGGCAATCAAAGCTTTCTCGAAAATCCGTGCTTGATGATTGCCCCGATAAAGCAAGGCGAATTGCGAATAAGGAGTACGCTCTAGAAAGCGTCGACGCACAATTTCTGCGATCACTCGTTCAGCTTCATGTTCTTCATTGCGCCCATAGATAACCCGCAGTGGCACTCCGTATTCCATTTCTGAGAAGAGCTTCTTTTCAAAAACGTGGGGGTTATTCTCGATAAGAATATTCGCCGCTTTTAGAATCCGCCCATGGGAACGATAATTCTGCTCGAGTTTAATCACCTGCAACTGCGGAAAATCACGCTGTAACAAAGCCAAGTTTTGGGGCTGGGCCCCACGCCAAGAATAAATCGACTGATCGTCGTCACCTACTACCGTAAAGTTTGCTTGATCCCCCACCAGTAACCGAACGAGCTCGTACTGACTGGTATTGGTATCTTGATACTCATCAACCAAAAGGTACTGAAACTTCTGCTGCCAGCGCTGACGAACCGCCTCGTTAGTGCGCAGCAAGAGCGTTGGCAGTAAAATCAGATCGTCAAAGTCGAGTGCGTTGCAGGCTCTCATATTTTGTTGATAGCGCCGATAAAACTCAGCAAATAACTTATCATCATCGGTTTGCGCTTGGGCTAGTGCCTGATCGGGCAGGAGCATGGCATTTTTCCATTGCCCAATCTTGTGTTGTAAGCGTTTCAGGAGCTCTTTGTCTCCATCTAATTCAGGTTCAGTTAAGGCATTTAAGAGTGCCAAGCTGTCTTGATCATCAAATAAAGAGAAGCCCGCTTTCATGTTGAGCTGAGTAACTTCTTTTTTGATAATCGTTAAGCCCAAGGTGTGAAAAGTAGAAACCGTTAATCCACGGGTATACTCACGACCGAGAGTTTGCCCAACCCGCTCTTTCATTTCTTTGGCTGCTTTATTGGTAAAGGTCACCGCCGCAATATGTTTCGCAGGGTAACCACATCGAGTAATTAAATGGGCAATTTTTTCTGTAATGACTCGTGTTTTGCCACTACCTGCGCCAGCTAAAACCAGTACCGGTCCAGTAATGGCCCGCACGGCCTCTTGTTGACGAGGGTTCAACAGCATGACGAATAAACAACCTTCTTGTTGGAGGTGACAAAAGCTGGGTAAAGCGTATGAAAAGCAGATTTTACCGCAACTTCTTGCTAAGCTAAACGTTAATGATGTCAGCCACCACCAGATAAAGATAAGGGGTTGTTATGGATGCGAAAAAAATAGAAGACATAGCCCGCCAGATTAATGACAGCATTCCTGCAGGGATCAAAGATTTAGCGGGTAGTTTTGAGCAGCGCGTAAAAACTATTTTGCAGCAGCAGTTAGGCAAATTAGATGTGGTTACGCGTGAAGAATTAGATGTGCAGCAGCAGTTATTATTGCGTCTACGGCAGCGGGTAGAGCAGTTAGAGCGTGATTTAGCAGCAATGCAAAAACCAGAGTAAATCATCATGGCACAATGGCTAACGGGCGAAGTAGTTGAAAACTACGCCTGGAATCAAGATTTATTCACCTTAAAGGTGCGTACTCCTAAGTTTGATTTTATTGCGGGGCAATTTGTGCGTCTGGGTATAGAAGTAGACGGGCAACGGGTACAACGCGCGTATTCATTGGTTAACGCGCCCACCGCAGATGAATTAGAGTTTTTGGTCAACCGTATTCAAGATGGCTTGTTATCGCCGTTATTACATGGCTTACAGGCAGGGCAAAGAATTGAAGTATCACAGCCACCAAGTGGCTTTTTTACCCTGAACGAAGTGCCGGATGGTGAGAGCTTGTGGCTCATTGCGACCGGTACCGGGGTGGGGCCGTATTTTTCGATGCTAGGTACGGCAGAGCCTTGGCAACGGTTCAAACGGATTCATCTAGTTCATGCGGTGCGTTATGCCAGCGATTTAGCCTATCAGAACCTAGCGCAACAGTGGTTACAGCAGTATCCACAACAATTCAGCTATCAGCCGATAGTGAGTCGTGAGCAGGTTACCGGGGCTTTGTCGGGTCGGGTGCCGGCTTTGATTGAATCAGGAGCTTTGCAAGCTGCGCTAGCAGACCAGTTAGATACCAGTGCACAAGTTATGCTTTGTGGTAATCCGGACATGATTCGTGATGCCAAACAAGTGCTCGCAGATCTCGGGTTACCGAAAAACCTCCGGCGCAAGCCTGGTAATGTCACCATGGAGCATTACTGGTAAGTCATTTGCCGAGCAAGGTTGCGTAAAATCCGCAGCCGCAATCCGCTATTGCGATAGCAACAAGTGCTTCTTACCGCGCTAAACTGAGGTCTTTTCACCACGGAGTGGTTATGAGCTCAATCAGTTTAGCGCAAGTCTATACGCGCGCCTTGTATGGTATGGACGCCCCTTTAGTTACGGTAGAAGTTTGCCTAGCGGCCGGTCTGCCAGGTTTCAACATGGTCGGTTTACCTCAGGCTGGTGTGCGCGAAGCCAAGGATCGGGTTAGATCAGCGATTATGGCCAGCGGGTATTTATTCCCCAAAGCAAAAAAAATCACCATCAATTTGGCTCCAGCAGATTTACCTAAGCACGGTGCGCGCTATGATCTTGCTATAGCTATCGGCATATTAGTGGCCGATAAGCAGTTGTCGTCGGCAAAAGTTGAAAGCCGTGAATTTTTTGGTGAGTTAACGCTTAACGGTGATTTACGTTCGGTATTAGGTATTTTGCCGGCGGTATTGGCCTGTCGAGATGAGGGCCGAGAAGCTGTTATTCCCCTTGATAATGCCCCCGAAGCCAGCATCTTAAAGCAACAACAGTGTGTTGCGGCCATCAGCCTGCGCGATGTGGTGAGCCATTTGCAGGGCCCGCATGGGCTTCCTTATATCAAGTATCAAGAGCCCCATGTCGATTTGGAACCCTTTGGCGATGTTGCCGATGTCATTGGACAAGAGCAAGCGAAGCGGGCGCTATTGTTGGCGGCCATGGGAGGTCATCACTTACTTTTTGTAGGCCCCCCGGGCACTGGCAAAACCATGCTCGCCCAACGCCTGCTGGGGCTCTTGCCTCATTTGGCTGAACAAGAAGGCTTAGAAGTAGCCGCAGTACGGAGTATTTCAAACGCAACGGAGCAGCCCCAACATTGGCAGCAACGCTGTGTTCGAGCGCCGCACCATTCCTGTTCAGCAGCAGCACTGGTGGGCGGAGGTTCGCCACCACGGCCAGGTGAAATTTCTCTAGCTCATCGCTCAATTTTGTTTTTAGATGAGTTGCCAGAATTTCAGCGTCATGTGTTAGATTCACTGCGCGAACCCTTGGAGTCAGGTCACGTCACCATAAGCCGGGCGGGTTACCAAGCGCAGTTTCCAGCAAAGTTTCAACTGGTTTGTGCTCTTAATCCATCACCGTGCGGACAATTTGATGGCACCTTGGCAAGTGCGCGCTCGAGCCCAGAGCAAATCATGCGCTATCTTGGCAAGCTTTCTGGCCCCTTGCTTGATCGCATCGATATGCAAGTGGATGTGCCGCGACAGCCGGAGGTGCTCGCCCAGCGTGAGGTTGCTCAGCCACCGCTAACTGCGCTTTGGCGCCAGCAAGTGGCCAGCGCACGCGAGGTACAACTGGCGCGACAAGGCTGTTTAAATGTTGAGCTTAAACCGAGTCAACTGGCAGAGCATTGCTGCTTGAGTGATGCGGATCATCAGTTTTTGGTGCAAGCCATCGAGCGCTTGCAGCTATCCCATCGGGCCTATCACCGCACCTTGCGGTTAGCGCGAACCATTGCCGACGCTGCACAAGCTTCGGAGATTCAGCGTAGCCATCTTGCCGAAAGTTTAAGTTATCGGGCTTTAGACCGGTTACTTCAACAATTACAACAACTTTAAGGCCTGATCAAAAGCAATGATCACGCGTTCAATATCCTGGCTGCTGATATCTAAATGAGTGACTAGTCGCAGCCGTTGGCCTGCTCCAACAATAATGCCCTGCTCACGTAAGTGTGTACTCACTTTCTGCGCGTCGTCGGTGCTGTTGTAGTTGAGGTAAACCATGTTAGTTTGCGCTGGCTCTACGGTAATAGCAGCGCCGTTCTGGCTTAACTGCATTAATCCGTCGTGTAGTTGCTGTGCATGTCGATGATCGTCGGCAAGCCGCTCAAGATGATGGTCAAGGGCATAATCCATTGCGGCCGCTACGATCCCAGCTTGGCGCATGCCGCCACCGAGCATTTTGCGCCAGCGCCGGGCACGTTCGATGAGTTTGTGCGAACCTACCAAGACGGAGCCAATGGGCGTGCCTAGCCCTTTAGAAAAACAGATAGAGACACTATCGAAGGGTTCAACAAGGGTGGCCAGTGATTGTTTATTAGCTACACAGGCGTTAAAAATGCGGGCGCCATCTAAATGCAGCTTAAGGCCATGTTTATTGCAAAGTTTACGTGCCTTGAGCATAAAGTCTTGGCTAATCACTTTACCCGTATGAGTATTCTCCAAAGATAGTAAGCGAGTGATTGGAAAATGCGGGTCATCGGGCTTAATTCGTTTTTCGACTTGAGTTAAGTTAAGCGTACCATCCGCTTCCAATTCAAACGGCTGCGGTACGATGCCACCTAGCACTGCGGCGCCACCAGCTTCATAGCGATAGGTGTGATATTCCTGACCAACTAAGTACTCATCGCCACGTTGACAGTGACTGAGGAGAGCTAATAAATTGGTTTGGGTACCACTACTAGCAATGAGCGCGGCTTCTTTACCAGCCAATTTGGCAATGCGTTGTTGCAATGCATTGATGGTAGGATCATCCCCAAAAACATCATCGCCAACGGGCGCTGCTGCCATTGCGGCACGCATGGCCGCTGTTGGTTTGGTGACCGTATCGCTCCGTAAATCTAGCATGGCTCTACTCCTGATAACCCCAAGCTGGTGGCGGTACTGGTATGGGTTGACTGAGATCAATGTGAACTTCAAATAAACGACCCGGCCGGCTCAATTGATAGCTTAGGGTATTGGCGTCAACAAACTCAAACGTCCAAGTATTGGTGGTAGACACATCCAATCCATTCGCGACAAACAAAGCTTTACTGGCCTCATCGACAGGAAATGCCTGCTTACTAGCGCTGCCAGCTTGTACAGTTTGGCCACCGTATGGTGAGACGGCATCGGCGCTACCATCTTCATGCAAATGATAATGTTGAAAATCAATAACTTCTTGTTGTTGAGTTTGTTGTCTGGTTAGTACCCATGTACGTGAACGATCGTCACCAACATGCAACGGCATCCGAATGGTATTAGCTTCACAATCGCGAATATGCACCACTAACGGATGATCCCAGGCTGGGCTCGGCTGATTATCGGCCACGATAGTGGCGCTGAAGGCTTGTCCGCAATAAGGTTTAAAAGCCGCCATGAACTGTTGTTGAGGGCTTTCGACCGAGGCTGTTGGTTGGCCGCAGGCACTTAACAGCAAGCCACTGGCAGCAATGGTGCTAAGGTACCAAGCTGGTTTCGCTCGGGTTAACAATGTACGCCTAACTTGCTGATACTGAGGTTGCGGTTGATTAGCCATGATTATCCTTTATTGTTATGTAGCTCAGGTGCTATTACTCTGCCACACCGGCTTTTGCTATGGAACACTGCACCGTGCGATAATGCCATTATATTTTAAGCGAACCTAGTAGCGGAATTCATTCATATGCATGTTTATCAGAACGTTTTAGAAATGATTGGCAACACGCCGATGGTCAAAGTTAGTAATATTGATACCGGCCCCTGTGAGTTGTATTTGAAATTAGAACTGCTGAATCCAGGTGGCTCGATTAAAGACCGTATTGCGGTAAGCATGATTGAAGCCGCTGAACAACAGGGCAAATTACGCCCTGGAATGACGATTATTGAAGCTACCGCAGGCAATACCGGTTTAGGCTTAGCCTTGGTTGCTGCCAGTAAAGGCTACCCGCTAAAAATTGTGATGCCAGACAAAATGTCGGCAGAAAAAGTGAATAACTTAAAAGCCATGGGTGCTGAAGTGATTCGTACTCGTTCAGACGTGGGTAAAGGCCACCCTGAATACTACCAAGATATGGCTGAGCGCTTGGCTGCTGAACATGGTTGGTTCTATGTGAATCAATTTACTAACCCAGCCAACGTGGCAGCTCATTATCGCACGACCGGACCTGAAATTTGGCAACAGATGCAAGGCCAGCTGGATGCCTTTGTGTGCGGCGTAGGTTCAGGCGGAACGCTATCCGGTATTGGTAGCTATTTACGCGAACAAAACCCACAGGTTGATTTGGTTCTCGCTGACCCAGAGGGCTCTATTTTAGAACCTTTGATTAATCGCAATGAAGAAGTAACTGCAGGTAGTTGGTTAGTAGAGGGCATAGGAGAAGATTTCGTGCCAGATATTTGTCAGATCAACTTAGCTAACAAAGCTTATGCTATCAGTGACAAAGAAGCCTTTCATACGGCCCGTGAGCTGTTGGTGAAAGAAGGCGTGATGGTAGGGTCATCAAGCGGTACTTTGATTGCTGCCGCGCTCCGCTATTGCCGTGAGCAAACCAGTCCTAAACGTGTGGTTACCTTGGCTTGTGACACTGGTAATCGCTATTTATCAAAACTCTACAATGACGATTGGATGGCCGAGAAAGGCCTGCTGGAGAAGTAATAATGGCTGACCAAAAGACACTAAAATTTGCAACTCGTGCTATTCATGGCGGACAAGCACCTGAACCGGCGACTGGCGCGGTCATGCCGCCTATTTTTACCAGCTCTACGTATATTCAAGAGAGCCCCGGTGTACACAAAGGGTTTGAGTATTCACGCTCGCACAACCCAACACGTTTTGCTTGGGAGCGCGCGGTAGCGAATCTTGAGGGCGGCCAGCATGGTTATGCGTTCGCTTCAGGGATGGCCGCAACCTCAACCATCATGGAACTGCTGAACAGCGGGGACCATGTGATCGCGATGGACGACTTGTACGGCGGTACCTTCCGTCTATTTGATAAGGTTCGTGGACGTTCAGCAGGGCTGAACTTCTCGTACGTCGATTTAACCGATCTAGCAGCAGTCGCTGCCGCTATTACTGGCAGTACCAAGATGATTTGGATTGAAACGCCAAGTAATCCGATGTTGAAGTTGGTTGATATTGCCGCCGTGTGCAAGCTAGCAAAGCAGCATAATATTTGGGTTGTGGTGGACAACACCTTTGCGACACCTTTTAATCAACGTCCGTTAGAGCTCGGCGCAGACGTGGTGATGCACTCGGCTACTAAATATTTGAATGGTCACTCAGATATGGTTGGTGGTATTGCGGTGGTTGGCGATAACGCCGAGATAGCTGAGCAAATGACCTTTTTACAAAATGCTGTAGGTGCTATTGCCGGGCCATTCGACAGTTATCTAGCATTGCGCGGGGTGAAAACTCTGGCGTTGCGTATGCAGCACCATAATGCTGCTGCACTGAAGATTGCACAATGGTTAGATCAGCATCCGCAAGTAGAAAAAGTCATTTACCCGGGCTTACCAAGTCACCCGCAACACCAGCTCGCTAAGCAACAAATGACCGGCTTTGGCGGCATGATTTCTATTTTATTGAAAGGCGACCTCGATAAAGCACGCCGCTTTTTAGAAGCTGTAGAAATTTTCGCTCTAGCGGAAAGCTTGGGCGGAGTGGAGAGCTTGATTGAGCATCCGGCGATCATGACCCATGCATCTATTCCTGCCGAAAATCGTGCCAAGTTGGGCATTCTTGACAACTTTGTAAGGATTTCAGTGGGGATTGAAGACGTTGAAGATCTTATTGCAGATTTAGATCGTGCTCTAAGCGCTTAATATGTCAGAAAATTTAAACATCTTTTACAATTCAATGAAGATAAGGTAGGCTTATTTCCACAATAATAACGAGACATTAAGGAACATCTATGCCTATTAGCCTGTTTTTATTGCAGGGTTTACTTGCGGCGTTGTTGTTTTATGGATTGGTAGGGCAGCACTATCGCCAGCCGTTGTGGAATACCTTAGCGGTACTAACTTTAGGGTTAGTACCGCCAGTGAATTGGTTGGTGCTTATGTTGGCAGTCGGCTACCGACTCTGGCACAAGCCAGCCGCAGCCATGCCGATTAAACATTAATTAAGACGATTAACGAGCCACGAGGCAGTAGGGTCAATGCAGTTACAACCTTTTCATTTGGCTATTCCAGTAAGCTCTATTGAGCAAGCGCGAGCCTTTTACGGTAACGTATTGGGCTTAGCTGAAGGTCGCAGCGCAGCACAATGGGTTGACTGGGATTTCTTTGGGCACCAATTAGTGACTCATTTAGCACCCGAGCGTGCCGGCGTGGCTCACCATAATCCGGTTGATGGGCATGAGGTTCCGGTACCTCACTTTGGCGTGGTGCTAACTATGCCGCAATGGCAGCAATTAGCTGAGCAAGTGACCGCGGCAGGCATCAAGTTTGTGATAGAACCACATATTCGCTTCGCCGGCCAGCCGGGCGAACAAGCCACCATGTTCTTTTACGATTACTGTGGCAATGCACTTGAGTTTAAGGCCTTCCAAGACTTAGATCTGTTATTTGCTCGCTGACAATTACCACCACTAATAATCACTCCAACACGTTTACCCTGAAATAGTTCAGGGTAGCGCGTTATGGCTGCGATAACTGTTGCTGACGACGGCTCTATCCATTGTTGGGTGTGCTCCCATACCAGTGCTTGGGCTTGCAGCACTTGGTCATCATTCACCAGTAAAATCTTATCTACCCACGCTTTAATACGGGCAAAGGTATGCTCTCCGACGCGGGTGAGCAAGCCATCACAAATGCTCAACGGTGGCATTGCTGGTTGCAACACACCGGTTTTAAAACTGGCATAGCCATCGGCAGCTAATTCAGGTTCAATCCCATACACGTTGGCTACTTGGTGCTGCTTACCCACGATCGCAGTCCCGCTTAACAGACCGCCGCCACCAAGCGGGGCGAGTAACACCTCTAACTCTGGATACTCTTGTAATAATTCTAGCGCCGCCGTGCCTTGGCCTTGCAGAATGTGAGGATGGTCGTAGGGTGGCACAAAGATGCCACCACTAGGTTCGCGAGCTGCGACAAAAGCTTCACGGGCAGCCATGCCAGGCTCTATATCGATCAATTCGGCGCCATAGCGCTGCATGTTCGCGCGTTTTATCGGTGAGGCATTGGTAGCGACTCCTACGGTTACCGCAATCCCCAGCTGTTGCCCAGCAGCAGCTAAAGCCGCACCATGATTACCTGACGAAACCGTATACACCCCCGCTTGACGTTGCGCTGGGGTAAGCTGCAAAAGGGCATTACAAGCGCCTCGAAATTTAAACGCCCCCGTGTGCTGAGTATGTTCACATTTGAGCATCAAGGTAGCACCTAAGGCGTCATTAAGCTGCTGATTGACGATGACATTGGTACGCCGAGTGCGCCCCGCCAGTCGTTTTGCTGCTGCAACAACCTCAGAGTATTCGGTGTTTAGTGATAAATGCATGTATACTCCTGTGACTAAATAAATATGAGGACATTATGGCGGTACTCAATACTTTTGAGCGCATTCGTGCGCTACCTATGCCTTATCAAACGCTGCTGGCGCTCTATTTGAGTCAGCGCATGCTACCTAACTATGAACTCTTTCATCAGGTCACCGGCTTTGGTGATCCAAAACCCTTGCAAGGTGCACTTAATGCCTGTTGGGAATGGGTCTGGCAACCTAAGAAAGTTAAAGTGAACTTTGCTCGCTGGCAAGAGAAAGTCGATGACGAGACGCCTAGCGAACATGGCCACGATATGCTTGGTGTTTATCCGGCGATGGATGCTTGCACCGCAATCAGTACTTTATTGCAAGGACTGATGGATAACAACAGCGCTGATTTCGTTAGCGTCGCAAAAGTATCTCAAGCTGGCGTAGCGAAATTCCTTGAGCTAACCGAAGGTGCTGAGATGTCTGCCGAGCAGCGCCGCAAACTATTGCGCGAGCATGAGTTGGCGGTGTACGAAGTTGAAGTGCAACAAGCCATGTTAAACTTTTTGGAGACCCTTGCCGCCAGCCAGCCTCAACCAAGTCAGGCACTGGTGCAACAGGTGCGCCAAATGGTAGCAGACGAAGGCGTCTCCAATATTGGGGTTAGCTTAGCTGATTAACGACTCTACTTTGGTTGGCGTTGCGGTTGTGATTGGACAATGGCAAGCCAACCAATAATGCCAAAAATGACTATTTGCCAATAGTCACCTCGTCGCCACAAAATATGCTCTTTGTAGACGGTGACAAACATCAGTAATTGCAACAAATGCACCGCAATCAGTACCATCATTAAGATGAGAAAAAGCGCAAAGCCTTTACCAGGAAACGGCCAGACCAAATTGGCTAGCATCGCGGCCCATACCAAAGCAAATAATAAACGTCCCGCCCAAACTGCCATACTCATTATTGTTATCCTAATTAACTGTTACTCTGGTATCGGAGTCACGTTGGTGCTAGTTACTTGATATAAGCGAAAGGCGACTTGGCCAGCTCGCTTCTCTCGATACAAATGCCAATGAGCTGGCACTTGCGCAATCCAATTCGCCTCTGTTTCCACATACACCCAACTGTCTGGTGCTAGCCATTGCTGCTGCTCAAGTGCCGCAATGCATTTATCAGCAAGGCCTTGTTGAAACGGCGGGTCGATAAAGACCACATCAAACTGCTGCGGCGCTGGTTGCGCTAAATAGGTTAAAGCATCCGTTGCTAGTGCCTCGGCCTGACAAGGCTCTGCTAGGTCTCTGGCCTGCATGGCTTGGTTGAGTACCTTTGCATGTTGTTGCAATAAGGTCGCGGCTTGCTTATTGCGCTCTAACAGGATCACGCTCGCAGCCCCCCGTGAGAGCGCCTCGAAACCTAGCGCTCCGCTGCCAGCAAAGGCGTCGAGCACGCGTTGTTGGGCCAGCTCAAACTGCAGCCAGTTGAATAGGGTTTCGCGAATTCTATCGGTGGTTGGTCGTAGCCCTGGTAAATCAGCGATGCTTAATTTGCGGCCACGCAAAAAACCACCAATAAGGCGGAGTTCGCCAGCACCTTTGTGGCTGGTTTTTTTCTGCTTGTTTGAGCGGTTTGGCATGCTAAAGTACGCCTTCTAGGGTTTGACATGGTAAACTGTTGGGCATTGTAACCGAGCAGCACAGAACTTCCAAAGGTAAAGCAAGCATGGCCAAAGGATCGTTATTTTCGTTTTTTCGTAAAAAAGACAAGCCCAAAGAGGCATCCGAGGTAACCTCAACTCCAGCAACCACTGATTCTGCCACTGATCCAAGCATAGATTCGAACAGTGATTCAGTGAGTGACCAAGCCACGATAGCGGAGGCTGGCGAACTAGCCGAAAGCACAGAACCAACCGAAAGTACAGAACCAGCCGAAAGCGCCGAACCAGTTGAACCAGTTGAACCAGTTGAGCCAGTTGAGCCAGTTGAGTCAGTTGAGCCAGCCGAACCAGCCGAGCCGGCAACAGTGGCGGCGGTAGCAGCACCTGATGCGGCCGAAGTGTGCGCCCAAGTCACTGCAGAGGTAGCCGCTAAGAAGGCAGCTAAACCGGCCAAACAAGGTTTATGGGCTCGCCTGACCCAAGGCCTCAAAAAAACATCAAGTGCTATTGGCGATGGCTTGTGGGGCTTGTTCAAAGACAAAAAAATAGATGATGAGCTGTTTGAGGAATTAGAAACGCAGTTGCTTACGGCTGATATTGGGGTTCCCACCACGCAGCGTATTGTCGACCGTTTAACGCAGCATGCGAACCGCCATCAGTTGAAAGATGCCAATGCCTTGTATGACCTGTTGCAACAGGATTTAACCGAGATCCTCAAGCCCGTTGAACAACAGTTACAAGTGAATCAAGATGGCCCTTTTGTGATCTTGATGGTAGGTGTGAACGGAGTAGGTAAAACCACCACTATTGGTAAGTTAGCCCAGCAATTTAAACGCCAAGGCAAATCGGTGATGCTAGCTGCTGGCGATACCTTTAGGGCTGCAGCGGTCGAGCAATTGCAAGTGTGGGGTGAGCGTAACGATATCCCTGTTATTGCGCAGCATACGGGCGCTGATAGTGCTAGCGTGATTTTTGATGCGGTAGAAGCGGCCAAAGCGCGCGGGGTTGATGTCTTGATTGCCGACACGGCCGGGCGTTTGCAAAATAAAGCCCATTTGATGGAAGAACTGAAGAAAGTGGTACGGGTGATGCGCAAGCTAGACGAAACCGCACCGCATGAAGTGATGCTGACGCTAGATGCTGGCACAGGGCAAAATGCCATCAGCCAAGCCAAGCTTTTCACTGAAGCTGTGGGGGTTTCTGGAATCACTTTAACTAAGCTTGATGGCACCGCCAAAGGTGGGGTTATTTTTGCTATCGCCGACCAATTTAACATTCCTATTCGTTATATTGGGGTAGGCGAAGGTATTGACGATTTACGCCCGTTTGTCGCGGACGAGTTTGTTGCAGCGCTGTTTCAGCGCGAGTTAACCCACAGTGATAACGCATGATTAAATTTGAGCAAGTAAGCAAAACTTACCCTGGTGGCTTTCAGGCATTAAACAACGTGAGCTTTCATCTGGAGCCAGGTGAAATGGCGTTTCTAACGGGTCATTCGGGGGCAGGTAAAAGTACCTTGCTCAAATTAATAAGTATCCTTGAGCGTCCAAGTGCTGGCCGTGTGCTCATTAATGGCCACGATTTAAAACGGATCTCGGCACGGCAAGTACCTTATGTGCGGCGTGATATTGGAATGATTTTTCAAGACCACCGCCTGCTGATGGATAAAACCGTGTTAGACAATGTCGCACTGCCCTTACTCATTGAAGGCTACAGTATGGCCGAAGCGAAAAAACGGGTGCACGCAGCACTGGAGAAAGTAGGTCTGTTGGACAAAGTTCGGCACTATCCTTATATGCTATCGGGCGGTGAGCAGCAGCGCGTTGGGATAGCTCGTGCCGTGGTCAATAAGCCGCCGTTATTGTTGGCGGACGAGCCTACCGGCAACTTAGATCCTAAGCTATCTATGGATATTATTCGGTTATTTGAAGAATTTAATCGGGTGGGGGTCTCCGTATTAATTGCAACGCACGATTTAGGCCTGATTGCGCGGTTACGCTACCGCACCCTAACCTTGCGTGATGGGCGTATGATCAACGATGGCTTGCAGGAGAATTAAGCCATGAGTTTATTATTCCGATCACGCCAACAAGGGGCAAGCCAAGTCAATATTTCAAAGCTTCAACGTTTTGTCATGTTTTGGGTGCACAATGTGCAACAAGCCTTGGCGAGTCTTGGCGAGTTATTACGTTATCCGTTGGCTAGCATGATGACGATGGCGGTGCTAGGGTTAAGTTTAACGCTACCAGCAACGCTATACGTGGTGGTTAAAAATACGGAAAGCTTGGGTGCTGATTGGCAAAATGCCGCAGAAATCACGCTGTTTTTGCGCAAAGACTTAACCCAGCAAGAAGTAGACACTGTGCATAAGCGTTTGAGCTTGTCTAGTGCCATAGAATCTGTACGTTGGATTGATAAACAACAAGCTTTGAGCGAGTTTAAAGAACAGTCGGGCTTTGGTGATGCGCTGGCAGCATTGCAACAGAACCCTTTGCCGGATGTGCTTATCGTTACCCCGGTAGCGGCTCAGCGCAGTGCGGCTGCAGCGCGGCAATTGCTTAGCCAGTTACAACAAGAGCGTGAAGTAGCTGAAGCGCGCTTAGATTTAGATTGGCTGACGAGGCTGGAGGCTATTTTAGCGGTGATACGCCATGGCTTATCAGCGTTAGCTTTGTTGTTATGTGTGGCGGTGGTGTTAATCGTAGGCAATACCATCCGTTTGAATATCAATAGCAAACGCGATGAAATCATGGTGATGAAATTGGTGGGTGCTACCGATGCCTATATTCAACGGCCTTTTTTGTATACGGGCATTTGGTATGGCCTGGTGGGTGGCGTGATTGCTTGGGTAGCAACGGCGTTGATCATTTGGTGGATCAGCGGTACCGTTGCTCACGTCAGTGAACTGTATCAAAGCCAATTTCGTATTGAAGGCTTAAACTTTAGTGAAATGATGGTGTTATGGTTAGTGGCAATTGGGTTGGGGCTGCTTGGATCGTACCTTGCTGTAAGAAAACATGTACGAACCATTGAAATGACCTAGCTTAGCCCTTAAGTTAAACCTGAGTTAAAGATCTCACAACCATTGTCAGCAGCGTCGTTTTTGCTAGAATGAGGGAACTTTCAGGCTTAAAAAGAGTCTGAGTAGGTGCCTGCAGAACTTAGTACAGGCACCCAAATTTAAAGAGGATGTTGTTGCATGAGCACTGAAATTACGAGTATGGCATTAACGGTACCGCAATCGAGCGGTAGCTTAGAGGCGTATATTTCGTCAGTGAATCGCATTCCTATGCTGTCAGCAGAAGAAGAACGCGAGTTGGCGGAGCGCCTACAAGAACAGGACGATTTAGAGGCTGCACGTCAGCTCATCATGTCGCACCTGCGCTTTGTCGTACATGTGGCCCGCAGCTACTCAGGTTATGGCTTGCCTCAGGCCGATTTAATTCAAGAAGGCAACATTGGCTTGATGAAAGCTGTACGCCGGTTTGACCCGACCGTGGGGGTACGCTTGGTATCTTTCGCGGTGCATTGGATTAAAGCTGAAATCCATGAGTACGTGCTGAAGAACTGGCGTTTGGTCAAAATCGCTACCACCAAAGCACAACGTAAATTGTTCTTCAACCTGCGCAAAATGAAAAAGCGTTTGGGTTGGTTTACTCAAGATGAAGTAAATACGGTAGCTGAAACTTTAGGTGTTAGTACTTCTGAAGTATTGGAAATGGAAGCTCGAATGAGTGCCCATGACCAAGCCTTTGAGTTGAGCTCAGACGATGATGATGCGCGCGAAGGTAGCAATTACTCACCGGCTCAATATCTAGAAGATAAGCGCTCAGACCTCGCTGAAGAAGTTGAGCAAGAGCAGTGGGAGTCTCATACTCAGCAGCGTTTATTATCGGCAATTAATACTCTGGATGAGCGTAGCCAAGATATTGTTAGGGCGCGTTGGTTAGATGAAGAGAATAAAACGACCCTACAAGAGCTGGCAGAAAAATATCAAGTGTCAGCCGAGCGAGTACGCCAGTTAGAAGTGAATGCAATGAAGAAATTGCGTTTAGCGATGGCTTAATTTAAGAGCTCAGAAACGTACACAAACTGAAAAGATTCCGTTGGTAACAGCGGAATCTTTGCTTTTAGAAAGGCCAATGTTTCTGGGTGAGGGTGCGCAATCACCACCGCCTGCGACTGCTGTTGGGCCAGCTCTAGGAGCCCCTGCCAAGCTTGTTCTAACGCCACCTGCTGCAATTGATTATCAAGGAATACATGCCGCCTTATGGTGGGTACTCCATGAGCAAGGGCCTGTTGTTCCGCCACGGTAGCTGCGCTAGTGCGGCTATCTAAAAAATACAGCTGACGCTGCTTTAAGGCTTGCATCAACCACGCCATACTTTGCTTTTGTTCGGTTAAATAGCTGCCTTGATGATTGTTTACCCCTTGTGCATGGGGCACCTGCTGCAATGCATAATCAAGCAAGAGTTCAATATGTGCTAACGAGTCGCTCGCGCTTAGCATGCCAGCTTCTGTGGCGGTCTGCTGTCCTTGAGCTTGCATCGGTAGGTGCAGCATCACCTGATGACCAGCCTGATGCGCAGTGGTCGCTAGTTTAGTGGCATGCGGCGAGCCTGGTAAGATAGCTAAGGTAATAGGTATAGCTAAGTCGAGAAACTCTTGATGGCGAAGGTGGTGGCCCACATCGTCAATCACGAGAGCAATCTTGACTGGCGTTGGCGCTTCGCTGAATGGCTGGGTTAGCGGCTGAGGATACTGGGCTAAGGCGATGCTTGCGATCAAGCTCAAGATTAACAGGCAAGCACCCCCTAGCAACGGGCGCGACATTTAGCGACACCACTGGGTAGGGTTAACAGCGTCGCCTTTAACTCGGATTTCAAAATACAAGGCTGGGCTCTCGCGGCC
Source organism: Idiomarina loihiensis (assembly GCF_024584785.1). Taxonomy (GTDB): domain Bacteria; phylum Pseudomonadota; class Gammaproteobacteria; order Enterobacterales; family Alteromonadaceae; genus Pseudidiomarina; species Pseudidiomarina fusca. Next base: position 2,166,980 of record NZ_CP074112.1, on the reverse strand, counting down.
ACCGCTTTGTCCCACTAAGGCGATGGTTTCATTACGGCGCACTATGTCACCCTCGGCGGGTAAAATGGTTTGGTTGTGGCCATACAGGCTCATATAACCATCGCCATGGTCGAGTACCAGTAATAGGCCGTAGCCTCGCAGCCAATTGGCAAATAAGACGCGGCCATCAGCGATAGCCGTAACAGGGGTGCCATCGGCTGCATCAATGATCACGCCTTTCCACTGTAAGCCGCCACTTCGCGCCGTACCAAACACTCGTTGCACTTTGCCTTCGGCAGGCCACTGTAACTGTCGCTTGAGCTCGGCCAATCCATTTAATTGCGGCTCATTGCGCATTGCTGCGATGATTGCCGCCAACACCTGCTCTAAGGCTTCTTGGTTCTGGCGGAGTTGGCTAATGGCTTGCTGATCCGCTTGTTGCTCGCGATTTAAGCGTGCGATAAGTTGTTGTTGTTGCTGCTGTTGTTGCTGCAACACGCCTTGTTGCTGGCGCTGCTCAGCCAATTGCTGTTGCTGCTTAGCTTGTTGCTCATCAACGTCGGCCCGTACTTGTTCTAGTTGCGCATAGGTAGCTTGCAGCTGCTCTAATTGCTGCATCCGAGCTTCATTAAAGTAGCGATAGTAGCCCAGCACCCGCTCAATTTTGCTGGGCTCTTGTTGTTGCAATAACAGCTTTAAATAATCGTGTTTGCCTAACCGATAGGCGGTATCAATTTGTTCAGCCAAAAGCGCCAGCTGTTGTTGCTGTTGCTGTTCTAGTTGCTGCTGCTGTTGCTGTAAATCCTTGATACGAGCGACAGTCGCCGCTAGCTCGGTGGCGGTATGGTTAAGTTCGTTAGCAATACTGGCTATTTGCCGTTCTAACTGTTGTAGTTCGCGCTCAGTTAAGCTGAGTTGTTCAGAGCGTTGGTCTAAGGCTTGCTGCCGGCGCTTAAGCTCAGTCGCAATTTGCTGCAACTGGGCTTCAGTTGCAGCTTGCTCTGCTTGGCTGTCCGTCTGCGCTGCGGTCGCAGCACTACTTAAGAGCCAGAATGTCAGCGCCAGCCAGCGACCCCAAGTAGCTACCATTAGCTGCTTTGAGTTAAGGTAACAATGGGTTTGCCCGTCATTTCTGGCGGAGTTGGTAGCCCTAATAAATGCAGCATCGTAGGAGCTACATCAGACAAGGTGCCACCGGCACGAGCTGTGGCATCACGACCCACATAAATAAACGGCACCAGCTCACTGGTGTGGGCAGTGTGTGATTGGCCGGTATGGTGGTCTTGCATTTGCTCAGCATTGCCGTGATCTGCGGTAATTAGACACTCACCGCCAACCTCGCGTAGCGCTTCAACCACCCGCGCAATACAACGATCGACAGCTTCACAAGCCTGTACCGCTGCGGCAAAATTGCCCGTATGACCGACCATGTCCCCGTTCGGGTAGTTACAGATAATCACGTCATGTTGGCCGGCGCGAATAGCGGCAACCAACTCATCAGTGAGTAGCTCGGAATTCATCTCTGGCTGCAAATCGTAGGTTGCTACATTGGGAGATGGGATCAACACTCGCTGTTCCCCAGCAAACTCTTGTTCCCGTCCGCCACTGAAGAAAAAGGTGACATGCGCATACTTTTCGGTTTCAGAAATACGCAACTGGGTGTAGTCATGCTTGGCGAGCCATTCGCCTAAAACGTTATGCAGAGACTCAGGCGGATAGGCAACGGGGCCATTCAGCTCTGCTGCATATTCTGTAAGCATAACAAAGGCTCCTAACTGGGGCCGCTGACCACGGTCAAATCCAGTAAAGTCTTGATCTAAAAAGGCGTGGCTCAGTTGACGCGCGCGGTCGGCGCGGAAGTTCATGAAGATCACTGCATCACCCTCTTGCATCGGCGCTTTATCGCCAATCCGGGTGGCTTGGACAAACTCGTCATTTTCGTCACGTTCGTAGGCATCAGCAAGTGCTACTAAGGCACTATCTGCTTGATAAGAAGCCTTGCCATGGACGATTAAATCCCAAGCTTGCGCGACTCGGTCCCAGCGCTTATCTCGGTCCATCGCAAAGTAGCGTCCGCAAAGACTTGCAAATCGCCCCACGCCAAGCTGACTAAACAAGGCATCAAAGCGCTCCAGAGAAGCTTTGGCAGAACGTGGTGGGGTGTCACGACCGTCTAGAAATCCATGCACATAAATTTTTTGTGCCCCGCGCTGGGCGGCTAGTTCAACCATGGCTAACAGATGGTATTCGTGACTATGCACGCCACCTGGTGATAACAGCCCCATGATGTGAACCGCTTGGTCGGCCCGCACCGCCTTGTCTACCGCCTCAGTTAAAGCAGGATTAGCAAAGAAATCGCCATCGCTGATAGCTTTGCTGATGCGGGTAAAGTCTTGATACACCACACGGCCTGCACCAAGGTTCACATGGCCCACCTCAGAGTTACCCATTTGCCCGTCGGGTAGGCCTACTGCCATCCCTGAGCCGTCAATCAATGTATGTGGGCATTGTTGCCACAGGGCATCCATAGTCGGAGTATGTGCTGCCGCTATCGCATTATCGGCAACTGCCTCACGATGGCCCCAACCGTCTAAAATAATTAACGCCAATGGTGTATGCGCTTTACCCATAACATCCTCGGTGGTTTTTTAGTAAATTCATCAAATTGAATCTATTTTATGCGATTTTAGCTTGCTCCGCACCCTTTCTAGACATTCATTAACACCAAATTTTACTGGCAACGGGCAAATCAGTAGGTATACTCTGTGGCTTGTTTTTCAACTGGAGTTACGTTCACCATGGAGCAAATCCTTGCCTTCGCTGCAGACCACCTATTTATGAGTCTGCTTTGGGTTATTCTTTTAATTGCCATTGTGGTTACTTATGTTCAAGCCGCAACTTCCAAAATAAAAAGTTTGACCCCGCAGCAAGCAACCTTATTAATTAATAGAAATGATGGGGTGTATGTTGATATTCGCTCGGTGGATGAGTACCGTAAAGGGCACATTCAGGATTCTCTGCATTTAACTGCCGATAAAATCCGGAAAAATGAACTGGCACCACTTGAGAAATTCAAATCTGCCCCCATCGTGGTGGTATGCGCAACGGGAATGACCGCAAAAGGGGCTGCAGCTACGTTAGCTAAAGCTGGGTTTGAACAGGTTGCAATACTCCAAGGTGGAATTTCTGCCTGGCAGGGCGCCAGTTTCCCACTGGTAAAAAAATAATCGTTTGATCAAGCAATAGGAAGTAGAACAATGGCTGATGAACAGCAAGTAAATGGCGCCGCACAGGACGACGCACCACAACAACAAGCATTCCAAATTCAACGCGTCTATGTCAAAGATGTTTCGTTTGAAGCGCCAAACTCGCCGGCAGTTTTCCGTCAAGAGTGGAAGCCAGAGTTGAGCTTAGACTTAAATGTGAATAACACTAAGTTAGAAGACAACACCTACGAAGTTGTGTTGAAAATTACTGCAACCAACAAAGTAAATGGCGAAGTAGCGTTCTTGGCTGAAGTTCACCAAGCAGGTATTTTCACCATCGCTGATTCACTCGAAGATGGTCAACGTGCACACTTATTAGGCGCGTTCTGCCCGAATATCTTGTTCCCATACGCACGCGAGACCTTGTCTAGCTTAGTTAGCCGCGCAACCTTCCCACAATTGAACTTAGCGCCAGTTAACTTCGACGCGGTATTTGCTCAGCATATCCAGCGTCAGCAGCAAGAAGCTGCCGAAGCTACTCAGCAATAAGTTAGATTGCAAAACGAATGCGTAATGCACAAGTAACAGTGCTAGGAGCCGGTTCTTATGGAACCGCCCTAGCACTTTGTTTTGCCCGTAAGGGTACGGCGACCTGTTTATGGGGTCGCGATGCCGAGCAAGTTGCAGCAATGGCTGCTGAGCGCGAGAACAAACGCTATCTGCCAGGCATTACCTTACCTGATAATCTCCAAGTTACTGCAGACTTAGCTGAAGCAGTAGCTGCATGCCATAATATTGTGGTGGTAGTGCCAAGTAGTGGCTTTAAGCAAGTACTACAAGATATTGCACCGCAATTATTGCCTGATGCCCGAGTGGCTTGGGCGACCAAAGGTTTAGAGCCCGAAACAGGCCGGTTATTATTTGAAGTTGCAGAAGATATTTTGGGTGACGAGCACGCCTTAGCGGTGCTTTCTGGCCCAACCTTTGCGATGGAAATGGCTAAAGGTTTACCTACCGCTATCTCGATGTCTTCTACGGATCCGCAATTTGTTGAAGATCTGTCTGAACTGCTGCACTGCGATCGCAGTTTTCGCGTTTATACCAACGACGACTTTATTGGCGTGCAGTTAGGTGGCGCCGTTAAAAATGTGATCGCTATTGGTGCGGGGATGGCGGATGGTGTGGGTTTTGGCGCTAATGCTCGCACTGCCCTCATTACACGCGGCTTGGCTGAGCTCACCCGATTAGGATTAAAGCTTGGTGCTAAACCAGAAACCTTTACTGGCATGGCAGGATTAGGCGACTTAATTCTAACTTGTACCGACAACCAATCACGTAATCGGCGTTTTGGTTTGGCCTTAGGCCAAGGTAAATCCGTTGACCAAGCTATGGCTGAAATCGGCCAAGCGGTGGAAGGCTATCGCAACACGCGCGAAGTGGTGACCCTAGCACGACGCCATGGTGTAGAAATGCCGATTTGTGAGCAGTTGTATGATGTTCTGTACGGAGATACCACGCCACAGCAAGCTGCAATCAACTTGCTAAGCCGCGCTCGGACGTCTGAATCGGTGGCGACTGATACAGCCAGTGAGAACAATTAAGCGATGCATTGATATGACCAGAAGCAGACCAGTCTAAGCTGCTCATGCTTCTGGTGCTAGTTGCCTGACTAGCGTAGCAATTGTTCCGCAATGGTTTGCCACTGCTGCTCAAAATGAGTGGTTGGTTTATGGGTAAACCCTGACCGCACAAACTGCGCGATTTTACCATCGGTATAAGCCATAAGTAGATTGGCGAGCATCCCTTCATCTAGCCCAGCGACCACTTTCTCACGTAATCGACGCTCCCGTAAGACCTGTTTGAAGTTAGCTTCTAGCTTATCAAAAATGCCAGTCACTCGATCTCGTAAACGTTCGTGCTCACCGAGTAGGGCATCTCCGGTAATCACCCGCGTGATGCCAGGGTTACGCTCAACAAAAGTAAGCACTAGCCGCACCATCATTTCACAGCGCGCTAACGTGTCTTTTTCATTTTCTAAGATCTGGTTGATGCGCGACAAAATGGCATCTTCAGTAAAATCAATCAAACCTTCAAACATTTTCGCTTTCGAGGCGAAATGACGGTATAAAGCGGCCTCAGAGACACCCACTTCAGCAGCCAAACGGGCTGTGGTGATGCGTTGGCCCGGGCTGGTTTCTAACATGGCGGCGAGAGCGGCTAAAATATCCTGTTTACGATTCTGTTTTGCGGTCACGTGGTTGCTTCCTTGGTTATGATTCTTAGTAGCAGAGCCTATTTAGCACGGCTTAGCGGGTACCCGAATGACCGAAGCCACCGGCGCCTCTGTCGGACTCAGAAAAATCTTCAACGAGATTAAATTGTACTTGCACCACCGGCACGATAACCATCTGCGCAATGCGCTCGCCAGGCTCAATGGTATAAGCATTAGTGCTGCGGTTCCAAACCGACACTTTCAGTTCACCTTGATAATCTGAATCGATTAAACCCACTAAATTACCTAGCACCAAGCCATGTTTATGTCCCAATCCAGAACGTGGCAGCAGGGTAGCGGCAAGGTTAGGGTCGGCGATATGAATCGCTAGCCCCGTTCCTACCAGATGGGTCTCGCCTGGCTCCACCGTAAGTGGTTGGTCAAGACAAGCACGCAAATCTAGGCCGGCTGAACCTGGGGTTGCGTAAGTTGGCAAGGGGATGCTTTGGCCAATTTTAGGGTCAAGAATTTTAAGGTCGATAGCAGTCATGCTGGGTTCCTGGTTCTAAACTTAAGAGGTTGCTGAATCTGCGCCACTTTGATAAGAAAAGTCATGGCTATTTTTTAGTTTAACGGCATGCTGTAACAACTGGGTAGCAATACTCAGTTTATCTGCCACCGGCAGATCTAAGTGCTTGAGTTGCCCTTGTTGGTCGTGCCAGTAGAGTGTCATGGCATTGACGTCGCTGTTAAAGCCGATAGCGCTGCTACTAACATCGTTAGCGGCGATCATCGCGAGTTTCTTTCGTACCAATTTACTTTGGGCATACCGGGCAACGTCATTGGTTTCAGCGGCGAAGCCAATAGTAAAAGGTGGTTTGGTTAAGTTACTTACCGTAGCTAAAATATCAGGGTTTTTAATTAGGGTTAGAGCTAACTCATCTTGCTCCGCGGTCTTTTTCATTTTATGGCTAGCGACGGTGGCCGGACGATAATCAGCGACTGCTGCACACCCAATAAAAATGTCGGCTGAGGGAACCGCTGCTAACACTGCCGCTAACATGTCCTCAGCACTAGTCACATCGATGCGCGTCACGCCTGCTGGAGTGGGGAGCTGACAAGGGCCGGCAATTAAAGTCACAGTAGCGCCTAGTTGTTGCGCCGCTGTAGCTAAAGCGAACCCCATTTTACCCGAGCTATGGTTAGACAAATAGCGTACCGGGTCGATGGCCTCGCGGGTGGGACCTGCGGTAATCACCAAGTGTTGATTCGCCAGAAGAGCAGCCACAGATTGTTTATCCGCTGCTAACGCCCGTACTACCAGCTCTCGCAGCTCTAGCGGTTCTGGCATACGCCCACTACCAATATCACCGCAAGCTTGAGCACCGCTATTAGGTTCTATCAGCTGCATGCCGTACTGCTGAATCCGTTGCAAGTTGGCTTGTACTGCTGGTGCTGCCCACATCTGCTGGTTCATGGCAGGTGCCACCCAGATAGGAGCGGCAGTAGCTAAGCACAGGGTGCTAAGTAAGTCATCAGCGCTGCCGTTAGCAAGTCTTGCCAGCATATTTGCACTCGCAGGCGCTAGCAGCACTAAATCAGCCCATTTAGCCAATTCTATATGGCCCATGGCAGCTTCGGCCGCAGGGTCAAGCAAGTCATGATGCACCGGATGTCCCGATACCGCTTGGAGCGTTAGTGGCGTGATAAAGGCTTGGGCACCTTGGGTCATCACCACGCGCACAGAGGCGCCGTAATCACGCAGACGACGCACCAATTCGGGAATTTTATAAGCGGCAATACCACCGCTTACACCCACCAGTATGTTGCGGTTGGCTAGCGGTTGCTCGGGGCTATAAGTCATAGTAAGTCCTTACCTTTACAAGGTCTTTACCTTAGCACATTGGGATAGCTTTAGGCGATATCTGACGTGGTACTTTTCAATCACGCAATCTAGCTTAGGTAAGTACGCACGCCAGCTTCGCAAGCCCTTAGTCTAGCGCCTTGGCGCATGAATATCAGACCTTCTGGCTTTGGGTTGGTAACCAATGGCGGCCGATCGTCGGTCAAAATTAGCTACATTAGGCGCTCTGACACATCTGAGTAAACAAGGAAAGTAACCATGCCCACCGTAAAAGATTGGCCAGTCGCTGAGCGCCCGCGCGAAAAAATGGCTGAACTAGGAGTCGCCACCTTAACCGATGCTGAATTATTGGCCATCTTGCTCGGCACCGGAGTGAAGGGTAAAGATGTAGTGACCTACTCACGCGACCTGTTGAGCCATTACGAGGGTATTGGCGGTTTACTCGCGGCGCCCGCCGAGAGCCTCCTGCAGCAGACAGGGATTGGCCCGGCCCGGGTAATGCAATTGCAAGTGGTGATGGAAATTTCACGGCGCTATTTAGCGTGGCAATTACGGCGTGACGATGGCTTTACCCAACCCTCCATGGTGCGTGACTATCTTACCGCACAGTTGCGTCATCAAGAACGCGAAGTGTTTGTGGTGCTGCTACTTGATAGTCAGCACCGGCTGTTAAAATACGTGGAATTATTTCAGGGTACCATCAATGCGGCTCCAGTTTATCCGCGTGAGGTGGTTAAGTTAGTACTGCAATGTAATGCGGCAGCGGTTATACTAGCGCACAATCATCCGTCAGGGGTGGCTGAACCTAGCCAAGCCGACCAGCGCGTCACTGAGCGCTTGAAGCGAGCCCTAGCGATGATCGACGTCGCGCTACTCGATCACTTTATAATTGGTGCTGGATCACCAGTTTCATTTGCTGAACGAGGGTTGTTGTAGTAAAGTAGCGCCGCCGTTTATAGGATCAGAAAGATCAAAAAATATCTGCGATCACTTGATTGCCGGGCCAATTTGCTGTATAAAATGCGCCCTCGGATTCAAGGCAAGGCCGCGATGGGCGACAGGCGAGCTTGAAGCAATTTTGGAGTAAATAGAATGTCACGAGTATGTCAAGTTACAGGAAAGCGTCCGGTTACCGGTAATAACCGTTCTCACGCGCGCAATGCGACCAAGCGTCGTTTCCTGCCGAACCTGCAATCACACCGCTTCTGGGTAGAATCAGAAAAGCGTTGGGTTAAATTGCGTATCTCTACCAAAGGTATGCGTATTGTTGATAAAAATGGTATCGACGCGGTGCTCGCAGATTTGCGCGCTCGTGGCGAAGCTGTGTAAGGAGATAAACCATGCGTGATAAGATTCGTTTAGTTTCTTCTGCCGGTACTGGTTATTTCTACACTACCGACAAGAACAAGCGCAACATGCCAGAAAAAATGGAAATCAAAAAATACGATCCAGTGGTTCGTAAGCACGTGGTTTTCAAAGAAGCTAAAATTAAGTAAGCTTCTTCTGAGCATAAAAAAACCCAGCCTAGCTGGGTTTTTTTATGGGCGCTATTTAGTGAGCTCAAGCACTGGGTTAGCGGGTAGGATCAATAACACCATTGATACTATTATTATGCCGATACCAGCCGGTAATGCTATAACGGTCGCGTTGCCCGGCAAGCACTTCATGCACAAACACATCGCTTAAAAACAGCACCAATTTGCCCGCTTCGGGGAGCACCGTCTCGAGCACCTCACCACGTTTACCATAAATAATGAGTTGCCCACCATCGGCGTCTTGCCAATCTGGATTTAAGTAGAACACGCTGGTTAAGATGCGATTGCTGCGACCTTTAAAAGCATCTAGGTGTTTGCGATAAAAAGCGCCAGGCGGATAGTGAGCAAGATGGCACTCGTAATCAAATAAACCCATAAAGAGTTCGCGATTTACCTCTAAGCGTAAGTTATCCATCATGGTTAAATAAGCTTGTTCAAGCTCAAATTCCCGTTGTAACCAGCGGATCTTATCCTGGCGCACGGCCGTATTGGTGGTGTACTGATCAGCTCGACCGATGCCGGCCTGTTGCCAGCAGTTGCTACTCAATTGTTGGGCATACTGGTACAATTGCAGGCAGTAAGGCGCAGCTAGATACTGCGGTACAATAACATACCCGTGCGCAGCAAGCTGATCATAATCAATAGCTTGAGTACGAAATTGTTGTTCGCTTAAACTAATTTCGGCGGTCATGTGGTGCATGCCTCAACATACTGCAAATATGTGGTGTAGAACAAGAGCGGGAATATAAAATAGCGTAGCTATAAACACAAGCTGCGCGGTATTTTTTGATGAGGTCTAGTCATGCCAGAATTACCCGAAGTTGAAGTTAGTCGTCTAGGTATCAGCCCCCATCTTACAGGCCAACAGATTACCCAGGTGATTGTCCGTGATCGACGCTTACGCTGGCCGGTTCCAGCTTCTTTAGAGACAGTTGCTGGGGCTACCATCGAAGGTGTTGAGCGGCGCGCCAAATACCTGATTATTAGCACCACGAAGGGCTACCTGATTGTGCACTTGGGGATGTCCGGAGCTTTGCGGGTGGTACCCGCAGATAGTCTGGTTGTTAAGCATGACCATATTGATCTGGTGCTAGGATCCGGCCTTTGCTTACGTTTTAACGACCCCCGGCGCTTCGGTTGTTGGTTGTATAGCGCAACTCATCCTAGTGCCGACCACCCCTTACTGCGCGAGCTGGGGCCAGAACCCTTAACCGATGCCTTTACGCTAGATTATCTGTTCAACGCCTCGCGTGGTCGTCAGCAAGCCATTAAAACTTTCATTATGGATAATCATGTGGTGGTTGGGGTAGGGAACATCTACGCCAATGAGTCTTTGTTTAAAGCGGGAATTCATCCTAAACGTGCCGCTGGTAAAGTCAGTAAAGCACGTTATCAGCGACTGGTGCCCATTATTAAAGAAACCCTTGCTAGAGCCATTGAACAAGGCGGCACTACCTTGCAAGATTTCACTCAAGCCGATGGTCAGCCTGGTTACTTCAAGCAAGAACTGATGGTGTACGGGCGCGGCGGTAAAGCTTGCATGCAGTGCAAGAGCACCTTGAAAGAAATCCGCTTAGGCCAGCGTAGTACCGTGTATTGCCCACAATGTCAGCGTTAACTGGGCGCGTATTGCTGCAAAAAGGGTTGTAGGGCGGCCATAAAGCCGTTCGGGTCGCTGATGAAAGGCGCATGACTACAGCGTGGCGCCAGATACTGATGCTGTGCGCTCGCAGTGCTTGGCAGGAGCTGGCTCACGTGGTCAGCTACTGCGGCCGGCACTAACGCATCTAGTTTGCCATACACCCGCAATAAAGGTACCGCCAGTTGTGCCAACTGCGGGCGCAAATCCACACTGGCCAGCATATCTAAACCGGCATCGAGCACCGCAGGGGTCGCCATCGGTTTGGCAAATAGCCATGCTTTAATCTGTTTAATATCTTCTTTGGCGTGCGGCGCGCCTAACGACTGGAGCGCCAGGAAGCGTTCCACCGTACGTTTGAAATCTTTGCTCAGTTGTTTCGCAAAGGTATGCAAGATATGCGGTTCGATACCTGGCCATTCAGGTGTTGCAGGAAAATAAGGCGATGAAGCTACGGTGGTTAGGCTATGCAGGCGTTCTGGAGCTTGCAATGCGATCTGGGTTGCTACTAAGCCGCCAAGAGACCAGCCGATTAAATGACAGCGTGAAGGCAAGGCTGCTAAGGTGAGTTCACACAGATTAGCAAACGTCAGTTCGCGGTCCGCAGGCCAAGGTGACTCGCCATAGCCGGGTAGGTCTAGGCGATGGACACGGCCTAATTTGGCTAAATCAGCGACAATTGGCGTCCATATGTTCGCATTCAAACCCCAGCCATGGAGTACCACAATATCCGTCCCTGTGCCCCTGACGGCGTGCCAAACTGAGTCTACCATGAGTGTCCTTGCTACCTTAAACCACTTGAAAAAGGACCTCTATGTTAGGTTATTGCTGGCTCTGTAATCAATCTTTAACTGGTCGAACAGGTGGCGGACTCTGTTTGGTGTGTTTGTATGACCTACCGCGATTACCGCCGAGCTGCCTAAAATGGCGTTGTCAGCAACCCGAACGAGCGCAAGGGCGATACTGGTATGCGGCGATGAGCTGGCAAGCAGATACGCGCTCACTCGTGCATCGTTTTAAATTCCACAGTTGTCCCGAGTTAGCTCAGGTGCTAGCACCCTTGATGGTGGCCCAGGTACTGCATTGCTATCAGGATAAGCCCCGGCCAGATGCGATTATGGCGATGCCGATGAGTTATTCGCGTTGGGTTAAGCGTGGTTATAATCAAGCCGGATTGCTGGCGCGGGCGGTCGCTGAACAGTTGCAGTTGCCGATCATTAGTGGTGGTTTACGACGACTCTACGATACCGGTACCCAACAACATCATAGCAGTGCCTCACAACGTTGGGATAGTATGCAGCGCAGTCTGTATTGCACTGGTAATATGACCGGGCTCACGGTCGCGGTGGTGGATGATGTGCTGACTACGGGCGCATCAATATCGGCGGCCGCAGCTGCAATTGAGCAGCGCGGCGCCAAAGCGGTGGATGCATGGACGTTCGCTTTTGCTGAACCTCATCCACCGCTCAATGAATAACTGCTAAGAGAGGTGCTTAGTGAGCACTTTCAGCCGCTTCAGCGGCAGCCTCGGCAGCATTTTCTTCGTCGCTCAGGCTAGGAGTGACCTGATCTGCTAAGAAGATAGCATTACTGAGTAACTTAGCGGTGCCCCAGAAGAAGGCACGGAAGTTAATGTCATCGGTAAAGGCAATAACGCGGCCACGACCGTGACGATGGGCGATGATTGCTGCTTTACCTGCCAATACTTCACGGTTCTGAGAGGCGGCAAAACCGGCTAACAGTGGATCGTTAGCACGGTATGTTGCCACGGTAACAAACGGCTGCTCAGGCACCACCATCGCATTTAAGCTGTCTTTAAAGACCGGCAAGGTAGCGCGAGGATAGCCAAACGTAAGCGGATGGGTAGCATCTAATTCAAGTTCAAAGATAGCTCCGGCTACGCGGCGCTGACCGTAAAAATGATCTTGGTCGGCAAAAGTGAGTCCCGCGGTTGGAAACTTCTTCGAAAACTCATCTGAATTCACAAATTCGGCCGCCAAAATATCATGCTGACTTAACCAACGTGCACCGTTTTGTTGGCCAATTACCACACCGCCGTCGCGCACCCATTGCTGCAGTCGCTCTGCGTCTCGCTTAGACAGGTTAGAATAACGACCGTCGACCATTAAAATGTGCGTATAGCGGCTTAAATCAACGCCACCAAAACGGTCCGTATCAACCATCGAAAGTGGTACACCAACATGGCGATCGAGGTAATACCAAGCTTCGCCGCCTTCGTACATGTTGGCATCGTTACCTACTAGCATCATCACTTGGATAGGTTTCACCGGTGCCAAATTACGGCTACCAAGGTCAATACCGCGCCGGGTTAAACCCGAGCTGATGGCATGCACTGTTACGCCGGTTTCTGCGGTAATGGCGGCAAGCTGCTGTTGTACTTCAGCCCAATCTTGTTGCTGATAGGCTTTAGTCACCACCACGGTACCAGCCGTGAAGTTATAATCGCCCGCGCTAGTCGATGCAGTAAAAGCTTGGTTTGCTTGACGCACATGAATGCCCGCTTGCAATAACCGGTTCAGAGTTTTCGGGGCAAAATAATGGTGCCATTCAAACGCATAAGCGTAGGCATCAGCAGCCAAGTCATGGTTAGGGGTGGTGGTGGGTTGCCACGCTTGGTCGGCAATTTTGATGCGGCGACCATCGTAGGTTGCCCAGTTCAGGTTAAACGCATGGGGTAGGGTCCATGCCGAAACATCATAGAAAGTATTGTCTTTAAAGCTCTTCTGATTCATGAACATCGCACGAATCAATAAATACTGAGGTTGTTCTAGCGGGATGTAAGCAGCATGATCTGCTTGGTAAGTGACCCCGTTTAGTTTTAGATCATCGGTTAATACATAACTCTGAACGCCGTGCTGACGCAAAATGTTAAGCATCTCGTGTAGCCGCGCGGGGTCGGTTTCATCACCTACCACATAGCCGTTAAAGTCAGCTTTTTTAGCTGCCGCCATCGAGTCATCGTAAAAACGTTGTTGATAATCCAAGAACCACTTCTTATTGGCGTGAGCGCCATACATGCTGGTTAACGACGTGGTAAATTGGTTTTGAATGGTAAAAGGAAACTCTAATAAGCCATTAATAGAGTCTTGGGCATGACCACGGCTAGAAGCCTGCTCAAAAAGGATACCGATAGCACCTTGCACATCAGGATAAGTTGAACCTTTCCCAACATAGAAATCATCAAAGGCTTCTTCAGTAAAATATAACCGGCCTTGTTCATCCAGTGCCGCCGCATGACCCTCCGCCAGAGTTTGGGTTAGACGTACGTTTTCGTCTGGCGTATTCGGGTTTTTTCGTGATGGAATACCCGGCTGGAAGAAAAAGGTGCTATCTGTGCCCATCTCATGAAAATCGGTAAGGACGTTAGGCTTCCATTTTTGGAAATTGGCAATACGAGCGCGTGACTCAGGATGCTGTAACAACAACCAATCGCGGTTTAAGTCAAACCAATAGTGGTTAACTCGGCCACGAGGCGTAGGCTGCACGTGCTCACGATGTTGAGTATCGCTGACTAAGTTGATGCTTTTATGCTGATTAGCCCACTGTGCAAAACGAGCTAAGCCATCAGGGTTGTAGGCAGGGTCAAGCAAGATAATGGTATCTTTTAACACGCGCTCGATTTTCTCGCCTTCAGCTGCGGCCAAATAATAGGCATACAGCAAGGCTGAGTTACTGCCGCTAGGTTCATCACCATGAATGCTGTAGCCCATGTAGAGGACTAACGGTGCAGTATCCGGGTTACCTTTGCGTTTAGGATCAGCCAAGGCGAGGTGTTGATCACGTAACTGCTCAATATTGCTGTGGTTTTCTGGGGCGGTCACAGTTAATAATAAAAGTGGGCGTCGCTCATGGGTATACCCTGTGACTTCAAGGCTGAACCGATCGGACTTTTCCGCAAGAATTTCCATGTAACGAACCAACTGTTCAGGCCTTACGTGCCATTCGCCCACTTCGTAGCCGAGTACCTGCTGTGGCGTTGGAATATCAGGGTTGTAAGTTACATCGTCGGGAAGATAATCATCTAAGCTGGTAGCATTGCTAGCAAAACTAGCTACTGCAATAAAGCAAAGCACACATAGAGTAAGCAAACGTTGCATGAAATTTTCCTGCTGAAACCAAAAGTAGTCTTGTAAACTAGCAAACTCTTAACCGAATGCCCACAGTGGTTACTATGCAATGCCCAAAAATTGCGATAAGATATACCCTACTAATTTAGTCAAGTATAGCTTGGTAGCGACTAGCTTATAGCTACCTACCAACGACGAGTAATTCAAAAGTATTGAGGTGATTTGCCCATGATTCGTATTACCGAAAGCGCACAAGCTCATTTTCGTAAACTGCTTGCTGAGCAACCGGATAACACCAATATCCGCGTATTTGTTGTTAACCCGGGCACGCCTTCAGCAGAATGTGGCGTATCTTATTGCCCACCAGACTCGGTAGAAGCTGACGACGAAGTATTACCATTTAGCGGTTTTGATGCGGTGGTTGACTCAGGTAGTGCGCCTTTCTTAACCGATGCCGTGATTGATTTTGAAGAGCAAGATTTAGGCTCGCAACTGACCCTAAAAGCACCGAATGCGAAAGCCAAGAAAGTTTCTGACGATGCGCCTCTGATTGAGCGCGTTGAGTATGTGATTCAATCTGAAGTTAACCCACAGTTGGCTAACCATGGCGGTAAAGTGGCAGTCAGCCAAATAACCGACGACGGCATTGCCGTGTTGCAGTTTGGCGGCGGTTGCAATGGCTGCAGTATGGTTGATGTCACTTTAAAAGAAGGCATTGAAAAAGAACTGCTGCAACGTTTTCCTGGTGAACTTACCGGCGTGAAAGATGCGACCGAGCACCAAGCGGGTGAACACTCGTACTACTAAGAAAAACGGGTCTTTACCTTATCTTTGCGTTCTTTTTGAACAATTAGATGAAAGAAATGTGATCCTATCCTGAAATTTCCTGCGTAATTAGCAAAACCCGCGTAAACCCTCGCCCAATCGGGCGGGGATATAAGCGGGAAACGCGAAGCGTTTCTAGTCAGGTGTGGCCTGACTTTGTACATATTCTTTCAGCGTTTCAATCGTTGCACCACCTGCGCTACAGGCAAAATAGGAGCGCGACCAGAGCGCTGCGCTCTTGCTTTGCCGGGGTACGTGGGTATTGAGTCTACGTATCCGGCGAGATGAAACCGATTTCAGGTTGTTCACCATAACGCTGATCGCCAGTTTCGGTGGGTAGGCCATCAACAGATGAACATGATCTTCTTCACCGTCCATTTCCAGCAGGTTACATTCCAGTTTCTCGCAAGCAGACTCAAATGCTTCACGCAGCTGCTCAATCATAAAGCCATCGAACAGTTTTCGTCGGTACTTGGTGGTAAAGACCAGATGAACAACCAGCTTGGTGACGCTGTGACGTTTTCTAAGGTAATCTGATAGCAATTCTTTATGATGCACACTCACTTGAAATATGACCTTAATAGCTTATAATGAATGAATTATATCAATGAGCGCTGAAATGTTAAAGGCCACGAAAGTACGCATTTATCCCACACCTGAGCAGGCGGAATTTTTAAACCGCCAGTTCGGTGCTGTGCGCTTTGCGTATAACAAGGCTTTGCACATCATTAGCAGCCAGTACAAGCGTCACGGTCTGAAATTGAAGGCCAAAAAAGACCTCAAGCCGCTGTTGGCTGTTGCGAAGAAATCTCGCAAGTATCACTGGCTCAAAGATTTTGATTCGATTGCACTCCAGCAGGCATGTATCAATCTGGATAAAGCCTTTCAACATTTCTTTGATCCCAAACTGCCTTCTCGTTATCCCAAGTTCAAGCGCAAGCACGGCAGGCAGTCCAGCTATCATTGCATGAGCGTTGATTGTGGTGATGACTGGATTAAAGTGCCGAAGTTAAAGCAGCCCATTAAAGCGCGTATTCATCGCAAGGTTGAAGGAAAACTGAAAAGCATCACCCTGTCCCGCACCGTGACAGGTAAATACTATGCCTCGCTACTGCATGAAGATGGGCAAGAAGCTCCTGCGCCCATTCAAAGCCTGAATGCTGTTCAAGTTCTCGGATTGGATATGGGTTTAACACATATTGCCATAGATTCAAACGGCACGAAAAAACCGAATCCACGCTTTTTGAAGAAAGCCAGTGCCAATCTGCGCCGTAAACAAAAAGCCTTATTACGCTGCAAAAAAGGCAGCAAAGGTCGTGCAAAAGCCCGACTTAAACTCGCTAAGGCGCATCAGCGCCTGGCGAATGCTCGTGCTGATTTTCAGCACAAGCTGTCTCGACACGTTATTGACGAAAACCAAGCGGTAATTGTCGAGACACTGAAAGTCAAAAACATGCTGAAGAACAGGAAATTGTCCAAGCACATTGCCGATGCGAGTTGGTCAGGCTTGCTCCAAAAGCTGGAATACAAGGCCAAAGAGCAAGGCAAGCATCTGGTTAAAATTGATCAATGGTTTGCCAGCTCAAAAACCTGCTCTTGCTGTGGACACAAGCTGGAATACTTGTCACTGAACGTGCGTGACTGGCAGTGTCCATCCTGCTCAACACAGCGTGATCGGGACATCAATGCAGCCTTAAATATCAAGGCGCAAGGTATTTTAAAATTAAAGGCCGCAGGACTGTCGGTTTCTGCCAATGGAGGCAAGCGTCAATCTGGTCACGTACCAGTTGCTGCCTGAGAAGTTGGAAGCCTCGCCCGTGGCGCTTTAGCGCTTAGGGCGGGGAGCAGTCACTTGACGATTTAGCACGCAGCATTGCGACTGCAGCTCAAGTACAAATCGTACATGCTTCACCAAGTGCTGGTCCGGTAGATATCTACGTTACTGCAAGCGATGATATTAGCGCTGCAGACCCAGTCTTTACTGCGGTACCTTTTGATTCTGCCAGCCTGGCATCAACCGGCTATGTAGCCTTAACTCCGGGCGATTATGTGGTCACCTTAACCCAACAGGTACCAAAGACGCAGCTATTGGTCCGGTATCACTGAGCTTAGTAGGTGGTGGCGTATACACCGCAGTAGCAGTAGATGCTGATGGTGGTGGTTTGTTACCACAGTTAATCTTGATGGATGATTTTATAGCGGTGCAATAAGTACGCTTGAGTTATTCCACGAGCTAATAGAAATAAGGATAACGCCAACCACAGTCCGTGGTTGGCGTTACTTTTTGCTAAGAGCCATTGGCTTACTAGCACCGCTGGTAAAAACACCCCTAACGCACTGATAGCCATACTGTTGCGCATGCCACGGGTTAGCCCTAACCCAACAAAGACCCCGTCGTAGTAATAACTCCAATGCGCCAGTAGCGGTAACGCAATTAACCAAGGTAAATAGGTTTGTGCGGTAGTTATCACATCGGGTAGGTGGGTGATTTGGGTGATAATCCAGTTACCGGTCAGGGCAAAAGCCAAACAATAAACCAGGGCAAACAGTGCCGACCAAGTTAAGGTGAGTTTCATCCAATGCCTTATTTGCTGCCTATCCTTGCGGCCGCGGGCGGCTCCCACTAGGGCTTCAACGGCATAAGCAATACCATCTAAGCCTAGCGAGATGAGCATTAAAAACTGCATTAATACGGCATTAGCGGCCACCACCACAGTGCCAAATTTAGCCGCATAGCCGGTCATGGTAGCCATACACAACTGCAGCAGTAAGCTGCGCACAAAAATGTCGCCATTCATGTGCACAAATTGCTTTAACTTGGCGGGCTCGATCCGCCATTTGCTGGGTAATATTAGCCACTGGCGTAGCCACACCAGACCGACCATAGCTACCGTGCTTTCTGCTATCACACTGGCCCAAGCAGCGCCGATGACATTAAGCTGCAAACCAATAACCAGCACCACATCAGCCGCAAGGTTAACTAGGTTCATTAAAATAATCAGACTCATCGCTTGTTTGCTGCGCTGTTGCCCGAGCAGTATCCCGAGTACTGCGAGATTAATCAGTGCAGCAGGTGCGGCTAGCAGCCGAATTTGAATATACTGCCCAGCTAACTCGGCTAAGTCGGCACTGGGCTGAATCAACCACCAAGCTAGCTTGACCAACCAAGGCGCAGCGCTAAGTAAGACAACCCCCAGCCCTATACAAATAAGTAATGCATGAATAAGGAGTTGGCGAATCGCTTGTTCGTCACCAGCACCAAAGGCGTGAGCTGCTTCAGCGGTGGTGCTCATACGCAAAAAAATAGCGAGTAAGTAAGTAAAGCTGACCACCATCGCACCCAACGCAACGGCACCAAGGTAGATATTGTGGTCTAAGTGCCCGATAATGGCCGTATCTACTAAACCTAAAAGTGGCGCAGCAATATTTGAAAGGATCATGGGTAGAGCAATCGCAAAAATCGCTCGATGATCAGCTCGATACTTGTTCAACCATGCAATGCCGAGGAGTTTATCTATGCGTGTGTTAATCATCTGTTTATGTTGGTTAGGCTTATTAGGTTGCAGCGAGCCGGTGCTGGCTAAATCGTCCGCCAGTATTGCGGTGCTACAGTATCATCATATTGGTGATGATACACCGCGGGTAACCTCAGTAACAGCGGACGAACTAGCTCAGCATATTGAGTGGTTACAAGAGCATGATTTTGACATCGTCTCGATTACTGATGCGTTGCAGCTGTTGCAGCAACCAACCCCTGCTACGGCTAAACTCGCAGTGTTGACCATCGATGATGGCTGGAAGAACGTTTACCAAAATGGCTTGCCGGTGTTTAAAAAATACCAAGTACCTTTTACTGTTTTTGTGAACCCGCGCTTAATGCGCGAGGCTCCTAATTTATACATGAATTGGCAACAATTACGGGAGCTACAGCAATACGGCGCTACCATTGCAAACCACACCAACTCACATGATCATCTTACCTGGCGCCGTACCGATGAATCTGAAAGCCAATGGCAGCAGCGTATTCGAGCAGATATCTTAGACGCTCAGCAAGAGATCGATGAAGCCTTAGGTGCACAGCCCAAATTGCTTGCTTATCCTTATGGTGAATACGACCCCGCCGTTGAAGCTATTGTCGAAGAAGCTGGCTTTGTAGCCTTTGCCCAACATTCAGGCGCTTGGAACAGGTTCAGCAACAGTGCTGCGATTCCACGTTTTCCTGCCTCTGCTCAGTATGCGGACTTGCGCACTCTAGCAACTAAAATCAATAGTTTAGCCTTACCGGTAACTCAGATCACCCCGGCTTCTATGGTATTAAAGCATGACCAAAGCACGCCAAGCTTTAGTGTGACCTTAGACCATACCGATGATTTTAATCCGGCCCAAATGAATTGTTTTGCGGGTAGCTCGACTTTGCGGCCTAGTTGGCAGGGAAACACCTTTACCGTGGAACTCAGCCAACCGTTACCAATAGGACGATCACGGGTGAATTGTACTGTTGCTAGTAAGAGTCAGCCGCAGCGGTTTTACTGGTATTCGCAGCCCTTTGCTCGGGCCGATAAAAATGGACGCTGGCCTGATTAAGCAAAACCAGCATCAAAAGGTATTAATTATCAGCAATGATGGCAAAGTCTGCGGCTAATTGCTGCATATTCACCGTGGGTATCTCGCCCATGGTGTGCTCCGCTTTAAATATCGCCTGTAAATGACCGGCTGGATTCACCAGAATAATAGCCGCACTGTGATTCACCAGATAATCCATGGCACCCTCATCGGGGATGGAATACATCAAACCAAGGTTGTTCACAAACGGATACAGTTGCGGATGTTCAGCGCGAACCCCAAAAAACTCCGGGCCAAAAAACTCCGTATAAGCCGCAATGCGTTCGACATCGTCGCGCTGTGGGTCCACTGAAATCATCCAAACCTTTACCGGGGTATCCGTATGCTGTTGCAGGCTAGGCATGATCTGGCGCAAGTCAGCCATGGTGGTGGGGCAAATATCTGGACAAAAAGTGTAGCCCGTAAACAACAGCGTCCACTGTCCTTGCAGACGCTCGTTCGTTACTTGACTACCATCGCTGCCCTGTAGCGTAAATGGCTGTAGTTGTCGTGCTGGTTCGTACACTAAGGCTTGGGGTTGCGCTTGTGGCAAACTATTGTAAATCACCAACCCCGCGACCAAGGCTACTAAAGCCACTGCCGTTGCCACTAATCTTTGCATTTTATCTTGTCCTATCGCTGAAAATTAAAACGAACTCATAGGAGGTAATACCAAGTAGTGGTCTACCAACAACAGCACAAACAAAATCATTAAATGCCAAATAGAAAACTTAAACATGCTAAAGGCAGTATGCTGTTGCGGAGCAAATTTGAGTTTCCACGCATACACCAAAAACCAAAGACTCAAGACTGTGGAGCCAATCAGGTAAATCACCCCAGACATTCCTACTAAATAGGGTAACAAGCAGACCACACCTAATAAAATGGTGTACAGCAGGATGCAGGTTTTGGTGAATTCAATACCATGGGTCACAGGCAGCATCGGAATTTCAGCTTTGGCGTAATCCTTGGCTCGATGCACGGCTAACGCCCAAAAATGCGGTGGGGTCCAGGTAAAGACAATCATCACCAACAAAATGGCAAAGGGATGGATCTCATTGGTGACTGCGGTCCAGCCCAATAGCGGAGGCGCTGCTCCGGCAAGGCCGCCGATGACGATGTTTTGTGGCGTAGCCCGTTTTAAATACATGGTATAGATAAAAGCGTAACCAACTAAGCTAGCTAGCGTCAGCCATGCGGTGAGCATGTTGACCCAAACGGCTAACACCACAAATCCTAACACCCCAATCACCGCAGCAAAGGTTAGCACGCGTTTGGGGGATAGGGCGCCAGAGGGTAGTGGCCGTCGTAACGTACGCGCCATCCGAGCATCGATGTGACGGTCCACCAAATGATTTACCGCTGCCGCTGAAGCCGACATTAAGCCAATACCGACCAGTGCCGGCACCAGCACCTGCCAAGCAACCCAAGTTGGTGTGGCTAAGGCCATGCCTACCAAGGCCGTGAGTAGCAGCAAGAGCACTACGTTGGGTTTGGTTAACGTAAGGTAATCACGCCATGAGCTAGATTTTTTATAGGTTGCTGCCAAGTCTTGGCTGGCGCCTTTGATACTTGCATGTTCTGCCATCTGGTTCTCCTTACTCGCTTATTGTTGTTTTATGCGTTGCGAGCAATTTTATAATTTAGCCCAACTAAGCTAAGAAGCAACAAGGCTCCTACTAAGTTATGCGCTACGGCTACCTTTAACGGTAGCATAAAAATAACATTACTAAAGCCTAGTGCTAATTGCACCACTAAGGCAACGGCCACCCAGGTTAGCGCACGTCGCATCACTTTGGATTGGGCTTTAGCAAAACCAAGCCACAACAGCAGTGCCACTACTACCGTTGTCACATAGGCACCAAGCCGGTGAGCTACATGCATGGTCATGCGTTCAGCATAGTCATGAGCGCCATATTGATAGGTTTGCGCTTCTGGAATACTAAAAGCTCCGGCTACGTCTAAGCGCTCGGTCCAGTTGCCTTCGCAGAACGGCAGGTCGGTACAAGCGAGTGCCGCATAGTTAGCGGCAACCCAGCCACCAAGTGCGATTTGGGCGATGACCACAAGCAAGGCTAACGCGGCTAATCCGGCGAGTTTGCGCATGCCAGCATCGCCCATAGGCATATGGATACGTTGTAACCTTAGGTGCAACAAATAGAGCAAGCTAAGGGTGCTAAAGCCGCCTAATAAATGCCCCATAACAATCAACGGCTGCAAATTCATGGTAACTGTCCACATCCCCAGTGCTGCCTGAAATATGACCAGGGCG
Source organism: Idiomarina loihiensis (assembly GCF_024584785.1). Lineage (GTDB taxonomy): Bacteria > Pseudomonadota > Gammaproteobacteria > Enterobacterales > Alteromonadaceae > Pseudidiomarina > Pseudidiomarina fusca. The sequence continues at coordinate 2,144,758 of NZ_CP074112.1, read as the reverse complement.
AGCAGTAGCAACGGCAGTTTAACCGGTTGTTCTGGATGTTTACGAACGCGAACCAAGGCACTGATGGCTATTGCTAGAATAAATAAACCCAAGCTGCCAGCGGCATACCGGTGAATCATTTCGTTCCAAGCTTTTTGAGTTTCTAACGGTGCATCAGGAAAGGCTATGGCAGCCTGCTCTGCACTTTTGGGGACCGTTAATTCACCGTAACAGCCAGGCCAATCAGGGCAGCCCAAACCCGCATCAGTAAGACGCGTGTAGGCACCTAGTACAATCACCACTAAGGTCAGCAATAAGCTAAATTTAACTAAGGCCCGCATGCTATCACCCTATCTTTGAAAGTTTTAACAAGGTACGCAAATCGGCCAGGATGTTCTTAGCCTCGGTGCGCATGGCTGATTCATCGGCATGCGTTGGGTAATAAAGGACGATATTTCCCAAGGGATCGATGATAAACAAGTGCTGATCTGGGATGCTGGCAACAGCTGCCGCTAACTGACTGTCGACCACAGCCTGCACTAATGGTGTTTGTTGTAAATCGATGCTCGGCGCTTGGGCGCTGATCATGATTGGGGTAACTCGTTCAGTCTCTTTGCCCAAGGCGATATCGAGCTGATTAATGGCATACAAACCCTGTTGGCAACCGGCACCGCAATCTTGCTCGGTGCGTAGGGCTACCCGCCATCCTGCTGGCAAGCGCTGGTTCAGTTGGTTCAGTTCGATGGGCGGCACTAGCATGGTGCCTTTATTGGTAACCGCCCCTTGATACCAGTTTTGGTCTAGTACCAATTTGGCGCCAATCACCGGAATAAGAAAGGCAAGTGCAACGCCTATTAAGGTGGCTCTGGATTTTTTAACAGTACTCATGGGCATTCCTTATTATTTTTCTTTTTATTGGAACGTGCAGCTATAGTAAACACAATCAAGCAAGCTAATGCTAGTGAAAACCACTGCAATGCATAAGCTTGATGTTTGGCGGGCGACATTACTTGAGGTTGCCAAGCACGTGGCCAGCCCCAGGCTTCGCTTTCTGCTAATAATAGCTGCCGATCGGCTAAGGGGAGACTGAGCAGGTTTGTCAGTGCGGTTGGGTCGAAGCGTTGAATACGGATCAGCTCGGTTTGAGCGGCGTTTGTTGCTGCCTCAGTAACCACCTGCTCAGATAAACGAAATCCGCCAAGGCTGGGCGTATAAACCAGTCCGCTGATATTCATGGGTTGGGTTGGTAAGCTCAATGTTGGTAGTTGACTGCGATCACTGCCCGCCGCTACCCAGCCTACACTAACGCCGATCAAACGAGCTGCGGTAGTAGGTTCAAATAAGCCAATCACTTGGTAGCCCACCTGACCTTGCCATACCTGATTATCCAACAGCAAAATGGGCGCGGGCAAAAAGCGGCCACTAATAGTAACGGGTTGATACTGTGCGAAATCTTGAAGTTGCGCGATAGATTGCAGTGGCACTGGAGTTTGCTGTTGAGCTTCACCTTGTTGAAATTGGTCAAACAGCTGTTGTTTTTCTGCGGCACGTTGCAGCTGCCAAAATCCTAGCTTGACCAAAAGTGCAATTGCTAGCACAGTTAAGCCCATGCCAAGCCACATCGACTTACGCATAAGCGTGCGCCACTGGAGCAAAAATAATGGTTATAGCTGCAAAAATCATTCTGGTACTACTCATGTTATTTATGGTCGTAAACCTCATGCGGGCTTTGTTAGCCATGCTCAGAAACGACCCTACCAAACCACCAATGACGCACTATTTGGGGCGTCGCGTGTTATTCTCGGCGATTGCCCTAGTGATTATTGTGGTATTACTGGGGTCTGGTGTATTAGCACCAAACCCAAGACCGTACTAGGCACATGGCCCAGTACGGTAACTTGCTTTAAATGACATAAACAAAGATAAACAAGCACACCCAGACCACATCCACAAAGTGCCAGTACCAACTGGTCGCTTGGAATGCAAAATGGTTATCTGGGGTAAAGTGACCTTTCAGAACTCGGAAAAACATCACGATTAACATGATGGTACCCAGAGTAACGTGCATGCCGTGGAAGCCCGTCAGCATATAGAAGGTATTTCCGTAAACTCCAGAGGATAAAGTTAATCCAAGATCTCGGTAGGCGTGAACATATTCGGCACCTTGTAAATACAAGAAGATACAGCCCAAGACGATGGTAATCCCCAAGAACAACGTGAGTTGCTTGCGGTTATTCTTTTCTAAGCCAACATGGGCAAAATGACAGGTAAAGCTAGAAATCACCAAAATAATGGTGTTGTACAAAGGTAAACCCATCCAGCCCATAGCTTGTGTGGTGGTGCCCCCCGGAGTTTCCGTGAGCGGCCACATAGCCTCAAAGCCAGGCCATAGCACTTCGTTGGTCATGGCATTGTTGCTGGCGCCGCCTAACCACTCCACGGCAATGACGCGCGCGTAGAAAAGAGCACCAAAGAAAGCCGCAAAGAACATAATCTCAGAAAAGATAAACCAGCTCATGCCTTGACGGTAGGAGTGGCCCAGCTGTGGACTGTATAAACCGCCCATAGATTCGTTAATTTGGTCGCGGAACCAACCAAATAACATGATTAGCATGACGGCGATGCCGCCCCAAAGTACATTTCTACCCCAGCCATCAACCGTTTCGTTTTTCATATCGATGACGGTATGGCCAGCGCCAAAGGCTATTAATCCTAGCCCAATTGCGCCAACGATAGGCCAAGGGCTGGAAGCTGGGACATAATATTTTTCGTGTTGTGTTGCCATAACTCTTCCTCAGTCTGCTGGTTGCTCAATGCTCGCCAGCACATCAGGCGTTGCATGGGCTGTCATATCGTACATGGTGTATGACAAAGTTAAGGTGTGAATATGATCTGGAATATCAGGGTCTAGGTAAAACTGCATCGGCATAACGGTTTCTGCACCAGCAGCTAATGGCTGCTGGTTAAAGCAAAAACATTCGGTTTTATTTAAGTACAAACCGGCCTCACCAGGGGCTACTGACGGAATCGCCTGCGCCACCATATTATTACCAGTGAGGTTATGCGCTAAAAAGTTCACCACTTTGGTTTCGCCAGGGTGCACCCGTACCGATTTCACTTCGGCTTCAAAGCCCCATGGCATCCCTTTGTTTACCCGCGTTAGAAATTGCACATTCACGGTTCGTGAGGTGTCCACACTGCGGGTATTCGCCATTGCTTGTTCGTTCTTGGTGCGACCGTTAAAACCGGTAATGTCACAAAAAACGTCGTACAGGGGCACTAATGCAAAACCAAACCCAAACATACCTACGACAATAAACAGCAGTTTGCGTACTACCCGTGCATTGTCTGCACGGGGTACTTTGGTGACTGTTGGTTCGGGTTTTTGCATGATTACTTCACCTCAGGTGGGGTCTCAAAGGTGTGATAAGGCGCTGGTGAAGGCACTGTCCATTCCAACCCTTCGGCTCCTTCCCAAGGTTTGGCAGGGGCCTTCTCGCCACCTTTAACACACTTAATCACCACCCATAAGAAAATCAACTGGGAGAGGCCAAACGCAAAGCCACCGATACTGACAATTTGGTTAATATCAGCAAATTGTAGTGAGTAGTCAGGGATACGCCGCGGCATACCAGCCAAGCCAGCAAAGTGCATGGGGAAGAACAGCACGTTAACTGAGATCAACGAGCACCAGAAATGCAAGCGCCCGAGCTTCTCGTCGTACATGTGGCCAGTCCATTTAGGTAGCCAATAGTAAGCCGCTGCCATGATGGAGAAAATCGCACCACTCACTAAAACATAATGGAAGTGAGCCACTACAAAATAAGTGTCGTGGTATTGAAAGTCGACCGGGGTAATAGCCAGCATTAAGCCCGAGAAGCCGCCAATGGTGAACAGAATCACAAAGGCTAAAGCAAATAACATCGGGGTTTCAAAAGTGATCGAACCGCGCCACATGGTGGCAACCCAGTTAAATACTTTCACCCCAGTAGGCACCGAGATCAGCATGGTTGCATACATAAAGAACATTTCGGCTGCTACCGGCATACCGGTGGTGAACATATGATGCGCCCAGACCAAGAAACTGAGTATGGCGATAGCTCCGGTGGCGTACACCATGGACGAGTAACCAAACAGCGGCTTACGTGAAAATGCTGGGATAATCGCCGAAATAATACCGAATGACGGTAAAATCATGATGTAAACTTCTGGATGCCCGAAGAACCAGAAAATGTGCTGGAACATGACCGGGTCGCCGCCCCCGGCAGCGTCAAAGAAGCTGGTACCAAAGTATTTATCCGTCAACACCATGGTCACCGCTCCTGCGAGCACGGGCATCACAGCTATCAACAGGAAAGCAGTGATGAGCCAAGTCCAGACAAACAGCGGCATCTTCATGTAATTCATCCCGGGTGCACGCATGTTCATGATGGTTACTATCACGTTGATGGCGCCCATGATGGATGAAATACCCATGATGTGCACAGAGAACACAAACAAAGCCGTTGAATCGCTACTGTAAGTGGTGGAAAGGGGAGCATAGAAGGTCCAACCAAAGGCAGGGCCGCCGCCTTCCATAAATAACGAGGCTAGCAAAATAGCGAACGCAAAGGGTAGGATCCAGAAACTCCAGTTATTCATTCGTGGTAACGCCATATCTGGCGCACCAATCATCATCGGAATCATCCAGTTTGCTAATCCGGTAAAGGCCGGCATAACCGCGCCAAATACCATGGTCAAGCCGTGTACTGTGGTCATCTGATTAAAGAAGTGCGGATCGACTAACTGCAATCCAGGTTGGAATAACTCGGCGCGAATAACCATCGCCATCGAGCCGCCTACTAAAAACATAATAAAACTGAACCATAAATACATAGAGCCTATGTCTTTATGATTGGTGGTAAATAGCCAACGGGTAATTCCCGACGGCGCGTGGTGGTGATGATCTTGGTGATCCATCTCGCCAACAACTGTGCTCATAGCCGGGTCTCCTTAATTATTCTTATATTCGTTAACATCGGCGGCTTGTACTAAATCGCCAGTGCTGTTGCCCCAAGCATTACGCTCGTAGGTGATGACCGCAGCCAACTCACGAAGGCTTAGCTGGTTACCAAAGGCTTGCATGGCGGTGCCGTTCTTACCATTCACCACAATATCAATGTGTGCGGGTAAATCGTTGAGTACCATATCGGTGCCGACTAAGCTTGGGAACACCCCAGGAATACCTTGGCCATTAGGTTGGTGACAAGCAGCGCAGTTACCTAAGTACACGCTTTCGCCAAGTTGCATAAGCTCGGCTTCGGTCATCGACATGGCCAATAAGCGTTGTTCCTCAGCTTTGGCTTGCTTAGCGATTTGCTCCTGCTCGGTAATCCAAGCATCGTATTCGGCCGGTTCCTTAGCAATAACAACCACCGGCATGAAGCCATGGTCTTTGCCGCAAAGCTCAGCACATTGGCCACGGTAAATACCGGGTTCATCTACTTTGGTCCAAGCTTCATTAATAAAGCCGGGGTTCGCGTCCTTTTTCACCGCAAAGTCAGGTACCCACCAAGAATGGATAACGTCATCTGAGGTGATGAGAAAGCGGACTTTTTTACCTGTAGGAATAACTAATGGCCGGTCAACTTCAAGCAAGTAATTCTCGCCTTTATCAAGGCGGTTATTGATTTGCTCTTGTTGAGTAGCTAGGAGGCTGAAGAACTCAACGTCGTGGTCAAAATATTTGTAGTGCCACTTCCATTGCGAACCAGTAACTAACACGGTGACGTCAGATTCACTGGTGTCTTCCATAGCAATGAGTGTTGACGTTGCTGGAATAGCCATACCTATCAAAATTAAGAAGGGGATGACCGTCCAAGCAATCTCAACTTTCACGTTTTCATGGAAAGTGGCTGGTTTAACCCCCTGCTTTTTGCGGTGGGCTATCATGGACCAAAACATGGCCCCAAAAACTAAGAGACCTATCACACAACAGATATAAAAAATGGTCATGTGTAAGTCATAGACGCGATTACTTATCTCAGTAACGCCTTGAGTTAAGTTTAATTGCGACGATTGTGCGCTTGCAGCAAATGGAATGCTCGCAAGTAAGCTAGTGATGAGTCTCGTTCTCACGCGACAGCTCCTCTCATTCTTCCGACGCGGTAACCGCGATTACACCGAAGTGCTTGCCTGAAGAACAAAGAGGTGAGTAGAAAAAGGAACAGCATTTCCTTCGAAAATCGCTTTCCCCACTAACCCTTTGTTGTTGTGTATCAATATTTGTTTTTATTTATTGTGTTAGCAGTTAATGCCTGATCAAAATACCACCTTCTGCACAAATTGCCACCGCAAAAGTTAAGATTTTTTTCATTTAAGGATAAAAAAAGGGCTGCCATCACGGCAGCCCTATCAAATCCTTCACGGCAGATTTAGTGGAGTGGGGTACGTGAAGGTTGTTCATCAAAGATGAAACTGTGGGTATGGCTAACTTTACTTGCCATTTTTAAACGTTGCTGAGTACGCGGTGCTAATTCACCTAACCAGCTTAAAACAATGCTGCTAGTGCCTGCGAGTAGGGCTTGTTCAGTTGCCCATTCGCGCTCGTCTTGATTGCGTCCGCAGACCCATCGAATGCGGGTACGACTGATCCCGGCTGCAACCAATTTTTCTACGACATCTTTTGTCGCACCGATAACGGTCACCCATTGGTGAGAACGCAATGAGAGGGCATGTAAACGCGGCAACAAGGCCTCTAAGGATGAACTTGTTGCAGTTGTTTCAAGCTCACTAGCCCAAGTATCAGGTGTTACTTCGTGGACTGCTGATAACATATCGTGGTGATAAAATTTGTTTCTCATAACCATGCTCCATTGCGAATCACGCCTACAGCTAACCCTTCAATCGTGAAAAACTGTGAGGTTAAATCGACTTTAATCGGGGCGAACTCATCGTTTTCGGGATGTAGGAAAATAACATTGCCGCGTCGTTCAAAGCGTTTTACCGTCACCTCATCTTCAACGCGAGCAACCACTATTTGGCCATTACGAGCTTCTTGAGTTTTGTGAACAGCTAGTAAGTCGCCATCGAGAATACCGATATCTTTCATGCTCATACCGTTAACGCGTAACAGGAAATCAGCCGCCGGGTGAAACAGGTTTTGGTCAACCTGAACGTGACTCTCAACGTGCTCCTGCGCCAAAATAGGTTCACCTGCGGCTACTTGACCAATCAGTGGTAAACCGCTTGGAGCTTCGTCTTCTGCCTCCATTAACTGGATACCTCGAGACATGCCAGGCATCATCTTAATCACGCCTTTTTTGGCTAGTGCTTTTAAATGCTCCTCGGCTGAATTAGCGGAACGAAAACCTAAACGCTCAGCTATCTCAGCACGGGTGGGTGGCATACCAGTGGCATCGATATTGTCTTTGATTAAAGTCAGAATTTGCTGCTGACGAGGGGTTAATGGACGCATATGTTTACCTGTTTATCTATACAGTAATACTGTGAGTATATACAGGTGTTTTGGAATCGCAACTTTTTTGTGCAATTTTTTTCTATCAGACAAATTCAAACAACAATGATATTCTTTAAGGGTTTCATTTTGTCGAGGAAGGTTCATGAGTCTAAAAGGCTTTTGGCGCAGCCTGTTGCACTGGCCAGTGCGTTGGTTAACACGCTTTGAGATTATTGTTGATGAGTCGGTACAAGGGCTAAAGGGCAGCGACCACGTGGTGTATGTGATGCGCAGTGTGTCCAATGCCGACTTATTGGTGGCCCAACGAGCGTTGCGTGCAGCGGGCTTACCTGACCCTACCCAGCCGTTATTGTTAAACGGTAACGAGTATGCGCGGGTCATGTATTTAGATCAGACCGACCAGCATAGTGCCCAACAGGCGATTAAAGATTTCGAACAGTTGCTTAATGCCCATCAACAGGATCGAAGCTTGGCGGTTTCCTTGGTGCCAGTGGGCTTATTTTGGGGGCGCCAAGCCGGTCAGGAGCGACGGCAGGGGCGCACCATGATTGCAGATGTGGATAACCCAGGACATTGGCGTAAATTTTGGCTGGTGCTGTTCTCGGGTCGGCATATTCTGGTGCGTGGCAGTCGGCCGGTGCAATTGCAAGAGATGGCCGAACAGCGCGGTAGTACCAAGCATCTAGCGCATAAGCTGGCGCGGGTGGCACGAGTGCATTTTGTCCGGATGCGCCACGCAGTTGCAGGGCCGAAGATGACGGAACGGGCGGTGGTGATTCAAGACCTCCTGGATACGCCAGCGTTACGCCAAGCCATCGCTGATGAGGCGAAGAGCAAAAAGCAAACCGAAGCACAAGCGCGTAAGACTGCTGAAAAATACTTGCATGAAATAGCTGCTAACTATAACGATACCTTAGTGCGTCTTTTAGACCGCTTTATGACCTGGTGTTGGAGTCGTATTTATAACGGGATCCATGTGGATGGCGGCGAGCGTATTCGCGAGCTAGCGCAAGCCGGGCATGAGGTGATCTATGTGCCGTGTCACCGCTCGCACATGGATTATCTGCTGTTAAGTTATGTTATTTATAAAGAAGGTTTAGTACCGCCGCACATTGCTGCGGGGGTGAACTTAGACTTTTTCCCGGCGGGTCCTATTTTCCGTCGGGGCGGTGCTTTTTTTATCCGCCGTAGCTTCAAAGGCAACAAACTCTACTCGACGGTGTTTCGTGAATACTTAAACCGCCTGTTCCAAAAGGGTTACCCAGTAGAATATTTTACCGAGGGTGGACGCAGCAGAACCGGACGTTTGTTACACCCTAAAACAGGTATGGTTGCGATGACCATTCAAGGCATGTTACGTGGGCAACAGCGCCCGATATCCTTGGTGCCTGTGTACTTAGGATACGAGCATGTCATGGAAGTGGGTACTTACTTAAAAGAGCTTAAAGGTAAGTCCAAAGAGAAAGAATCCGTATGGCAGGTGCTGAGTAGTTTGCGTCATTTACGTAATTTTGGCCAAGGCTATGTCTCCTTTGGCGACCCTATTAACCTTGGTGATACCTTAGATAAATTGCAGCCGAACTGGCGTGAATCTATTACGTTGGGTGCCGAGGAGCCATCGCGGCCCCAATGGTTAACCCCAACCGTAAATGTGTTGGCTGATGAAATCATGTGTCGAATCAATAATGCGGCGGCGTTGAATAGCATTAACTTGTCGGCGCTAGCCATTCTCAGCTCTGAGCACCATGCGTTAACTCGTGAAGAACTGATTGGCCAACTGGACTTATACACAGATATTTTGCGCCATGTGCCTTACAGTAAGGATGCCTATATTCCAGACCAAACGGGTGCTGAATTGTGGGAACTTGCGAAACGACACGATAAGTTTGTGGTAGAAGCCGATACCATGGGGGAATTGATTCGGCTAGACGGTACCACGGCCATCGCCATGACCTATTACCGTAATAATATCATCCACATGGTGATCGTGCCTGCAATCGTGGCCGCCTATGCGATGGGGCATAAAAAGTTTGGTATCGCGGGCTTGCAGGCCTTAATAAAACAACTGCAGCCCCTATTGCGCGATGAACTCTTTTTGAGTCATCCAGAACAAGATATCGAGCTTTGGGTAGCCGCATTATTAGAACATTACGTACAGATTGGTTTGTTAACCAACGAGCAAGACTGTGTTTATGGCGTACCTGCACGTGATTCGCAGCGTTATTTCCAATTGGTACTCTTGGCCCGCAGCGCCAGTGAAACCTTGCAGCGCTATGCTATTGTGTTGGAGCTATTACAGCAAGCGCAGCCAATAAGTCGTAGCGATTTAGAGCAGCATGCAGTGACGCTGGCGGAACGTTTGAGTGCCATTCATGGGGTTAATGCGCCAGAGTTCTTTGATCGAAAAGTACTGACAACCTTGGTTGCGACCATTAAGCGTGAGGGTTACATCAGCGTTAATACCGACGGCATGTTGTTGGCTGATGCGCGGGTAGGCTTGTTCAGTGATGCAATCGATGTGTTGTTAGAACCTACTGTGCTGCAAACCATTAGGCAATCGGTGCAACAACTGTTGATGCAGGCGGATACCTCCACCAGCGAGTAAAAAAATGCGCAAGCTCGGTGCAGACCGGGCTTGCGCTAGCTTAGCTTGAACCTAAAAACTTAAAACCAGTACTCGAGCGCGACCGCCAGCGTAAGGATCCAGCCTACATGATTGTTGTGTAAAAAGGCCTTAAAACAGGCATCAGGCTCGCGCCACCAAATCATCTTTTGCTGCCATAAAAACAGTATTGCCACGATACTTAACCCCAGCCAATAGGCTAATCCATAAGCTAGTTCAATGCCTAGCCACAGTAGTAGCAGCAGGGTAATCACTTGCAGGCTAAAAATCGCCAGCTTATCAAAGCCAGCAAACAAAATAGCTGTAGATTTCACCCCAATCTTTAAATCATCAGGTCTGTCCGCCATGGCGTACTCGGTATCGTAGGCAACCGTCCAAGCGATATTGGCGAAAAACAGCAGCCAAGCCACCAAGGGTAAGCCTTGCTCCAACGCGGTAAAGGGCATCAGCACGCCAAAACTGAAGGCAATGCCCAGCACTACTTGGGGCAGCTGGGTAAAACGTTTACAGAAGGGATAGAGAGTAGCTACGGCAACAGCAGCGATACTTAGTAAAATAGTCGCTAAATTAAATTGCAAAACTATCAGTAGGGCAATGAGTAACAAGCCAACAAACAAAACGAGCGCCTGCCAAGGCTTGATAGCCCCCGTTGCTAGCGGTCGTTGTTTAGTACGAGTGACATGAGCATCTATGTGGCGATCAGCGTAATCATTAATGACACAGCCAGCCGAACGCATCACAAACACACCCAGCATAAATAACACCACCACTTTTAACGGAGGGTTTCCGTTACCAGCAATGAACAAAGCGATTAACGTAGGCCAACCTAACAATAGGGTGCCAATGGGGCGGTCAGCACGCATCAGCTGCCAGCTTGCCCGCGCCAACGAACGCATGTTGGTCATGTTAACTTCCCCTTGATGAACTAGCAGATAACGCCAACTGAGCTGGTATGGAAGCGCCAATAAACACTTCTGCTACCAGCACTTGTTGTTGTGCTGCAGTAAAGCAACTGCGGCGTCCCCATAACTGTTGGCGAGCAAAACCGAGTTGTTGATTGAGGTCACTGACTACCGAGTTATCGGCAAAGCAGCAGACCTCAATCGCGCTGCGCTGCAGATCCGGTTGGGCAAACAGATGCGCCCCTAAGGGTTTATCGCCAAGCTGGCCTAGTTGTAACTGCTTGGTATCCATGGCGCTGGCAGGAAAAACACTACGCGCAAACACCCAAGGCTGGCCATCGCAGCACAACAGCACCTCACGGATAATCGCATGTTCGCCGGTTAGATGGGTGCCCAGCCAAGTGGCTTCATCGGCACGAATGATACCTGGTTGCTGGCCGATAACGATAACCTGAAAATCACTGCTATGCTGTTTGAGTTTGGCGGTAAGGGATTGCGGGTCTTGTAACCAACTATCGAGCTCAGCATGCTGGCTTAGGTGTTGGGCCTCGGCCTTGCACCAGTTCGCTTGTTGCGCCACCCCAATCACCGGAAAGTTAACCCCATTGGGAAGTAAAAACCCCATATTAAAACCTTATTTGGTGCTGAAACGGCTTAGCCACTGGATCAGTGCACCAACCACTAAGCCACTGACTAAACCTGCGGTGTGGGCGGTGTTAGCAACATTCACCCAAAGTAAGTCGGTGTAGCCTAACAGCAGCCAAGCCAACATAAAGATGATTAATCCACGGGGTAGAAAGAGCGGGTGGCGAGGACGATTCCATGCAACCACCACGGCTAGGCCAAAAAGACCATAAACCACACCCGATAAACCGCCAAAATACGGGCCACTTACCATAAACTGTGCAGTGTTAGAGACCAGCGCTACGCAAACGTAGGTTAAAATCAGCCATTTTGAGCCATAATAGCGCTCAAAACGGCCGCCTAAATACCACCACCAAAACACATTAAACAAAATATGCATGGCACTAAAGTGCAACAAAGCCGGGGTTAACAAGCGCCAAGGTTGAGCCCATGGTAGTTGCTCAAACGAATCGGGATTATAGAGCAAGGCGTATAATATCGGCTCTTGCAGCGCATCGAGTTGTAGCCCTGCAAAGACCAGCACTACTAACAGTGCATACCCCGCAGTAAACCAACCACTTTGTTGCAACAGTTGCTTGAGCAAACTAGGGGTGGCATGACTGCTTGCGGACGCAGGCGTGTGCGCCGGTTCGGCTTGATCGAGTAACTCGGGATGGTGCTTGAGCTCTTGCAACAGCGCCTTCGCATGCGCACTGTAACTCGCCACGGTAAGCCATAACTCTAACTGGCTACCATGTTCGCTGACGGTGACTGGAACGCCGCGCTGGCTTAAGAACCGGTAGGTTTTGGCCATTAACTCAGCATCTTCAGTACTCATCAGCTTTTGCATTTAACCGCGCTCCATAGCCTCAGGATATTGTTGGCCCCACGCCGTCATGCCACCATCAAGGCTACTGACGAGCTCAATGCCTTGGCCAGCCAAATACTGGGCGGCACCTTGACTACTGTTACCATGGTAACAAACCACGACCACCTGTTGCTCGTCATCTAACTGCTGCAAAAACTCATTGAGGCTGGCATCGGTTAAATGCACAGCCCCTGGGATATGGCCCATGGCGAATGAACGCGCATCGCGAATATCGGCGAATGCCGTGTTGCCCTGCTGCCATAGTTGGTGCGCGGTAGCACAGTTGATACGCGTAAATTCTGCCATAGTAAGCTTAACTCCAATCTAAAATGACTTTACCGGATTGACCTGAAGTCATGATATCAAAACCTTGCTGGAAGTCAGCAACCGGCAAACTATGGGTTAGAATAGGTGATAAATCTAGCCCTGATTGCAGTAAGCTGGCCATTTTGTACCAGGTTTCAAACATTTCGCGGCCGTAAATGCCTTTAATAACTAAGCCTTTGAAAATGACTTGGTTCCAATCGATAGCAACGCTTTGTGGTGGGATCCCGAGCATGGCGATTTTGCCACCATGGTTCATGGTTTCTAGCATTTGTGAAAATGCCGAAGGCACCCCTGACATTTCAAGACCTACGTCAAAGCCTTCTTTCATGCCTAGTTCTTGCATCACATCGCGCAAATTTTCTTTGCTGACGTCAACGGCACGAGTTGCGCCCATTTGCTTCGCTAGATCTAACCGGTACTGGTTGACATCGGTGATCACCACGTGGCGAGCCCCAACATGGCGGGCAACGGCCGCGGCCATAATACCAATGGGGCCTGCTCCAGTAATAAGCACGTCTTCGCCGACTAAATCAAAAGCAAGTGCGGTGTGGACAGCATTACCAAAAGGGTCGAAGATAGCCGCTAAATCATCGCTGATATCGTCGGGTAATTTAAAGGCATTCTCGGCTGGAATCACCAAGTATTCAGCAAAAGCACCCGAACGGTTAACGCCAACGCCTACGGTATTGCGGCATAAATGCCGACGCCCGGCACGGCAGTTACGGCAGTAGCCACAGGTGATATGGCCTTCGCCCGATACGCGGTCACCTTTGGTAAAACCACGCACGCCATCACCCATGGCTTCAACGACACCAACGTATTCATGGCCAACCACCATAGGTACTGGAATGGTTTTTTGTGACCACTCGTCCCATTTGTAAATGTGTACGTCAGTACCGCAAATAGCGGTTTTCTTGATCCGAATAAGGAGATCGTTGTAACCGTATTCAGGTTGTTCAACCTCGGTCATCCAAATGCCGGGTTCTGCATGTAATTTAGCGAGCGCTTTCATGGGCAACACTCCTTAAATAATTCCGAGGTCTTTACCAATACGGGTAAAGGCATCAATAGCACGGTCAAGCTGCTCACGACTATGGGCAGCATTCATTTGCGTACGAATACGAGCTTTACCACGCGGCACCACAGGGAATGAGAAACCGACCACATAGATACCTTCTTTAAGCATCCGGTCAGCCATTTCTGAGGCCAGGCGCGCATCACCAATCATCACTGGAATAATGGCATGATCTGCACCGCTTAAAGTAAAGCCAGCGGCAGTCATTTGCTCACGGAAGTAGTTAGCATTATCCCAAAGTTTCTGGCGTCGCTCATGGCCTTGCTCAAGCATCTCAAGTACGCGGATAGAGGCTTGCACAATCGCAGGTGCCACTGAGTTGGAGAACAGATAAGGACGCGAGCGCTGACGCAACCAATCAATCACTGGCTTTTTACCTGAGGTGTAACCACCTGAAGCGCCACCCAATGCTTTACCGAGGGTGCCGGTAATAATATCAACGCGGCCCATGACCTCGCAGTACTCGTGAGTACCTTTACCGTTAGCACCTAAAAAACCTGTGGCATGACAGTCGTCCATCATCACCAGGGCGCCATATTCATCGGCTAAATCACAAATGCCCTTAAGGTTGGCAATCACGCCATCCATTGAGAACACACCATCGGTGGCTACCAGAATGTTACGAGCGCCGTCGGCTTTTGCTTGTTTTAGTTGAGTTTCAAGGTCGGCCATATCGTTATTTTTGTAACGATAGCGCTTCGCCTTGCTCAATCTAATTCCATCAATAATCGAGGCATGATTAAGCTCGTCACTGATGATGGCATCTTCGGGGCCCATGAGGGTCTCAAATAAGCCGCCATTGGCATCAAAGCATGATGAATAAAGAATGGTATCTTCGGTACCTAAGAACTCACTCAATTTAGCTTCTAATTGCTTGTGAATGTTTTGGGTACCACAGATAAAACGTACTGATGCGGTACCAAAGCCGTGTTCATCTAGACCTTGCTTTGCTGCCGCAATCAGTTCAGAATTATTGGCCAAACCAAGGTAGTTATTGGCGCAGAAGTTAAGTACGGACTCGCCGTTACCTACTTCGATTTCAGCGTCTTGGTCGCCTAAAATGATGCGTTCGTTTTTGTACAAGCCTTCGTTTTCAAGCTCCACGAGCTGGGCTTCAAGCTGTTGATAAAAATCGTTCTTCATGTAATTCTCCGTGGTTCGGACTGATTCATGGATTTATGTTGCATAGTTTACCTGATCTACAGGGGGCTGCGCATCCTCATTTATGCAACGGGAGATAATTGATGCATAAACGCGCTATTTACCCAGGCACCTTCGATCCTATTACGAACGGCCATGCGGATCTGATTGAGCGGGCAGCAAATTTATTCAGTGAAGTGATTGTAGGCGTTGCCAACAGTCCTAGCAAAAAGCCGATGTTCTCATTAGCAGAACGAGTAGCTCTGGTACAGCAAGTCACAGAGAATTTGAACAACGTTACGGTTGTTGGCTTTAGTGGTTTGTTGGTTGATTTTGCTAAAGAGCAGGGCGCCACTGTACTTATTCGCGGGTTACGTGCGGTTTCAGATTTTGAGTATGAATTTCAGTTAGCCAATATGAATCGCCGGCTGTTTCCGGGCCTAGAAAGTGTCTTTTTGACGCCCGCTGAAGAGAATTCCTTTATCTCTTCAACGTTAGTGAAAGAAGTCGCTATTCATCATGGCGATGTCCGCCAGTTTACTGATAGCCGTGTCGCAGCCGCTTTAGAACAGCAAGTGAAACTGCGCGATCAGGCAACCAATCAGAATTAACTAGATGAATCATCGTTAAGGCTCTAGTGAGCCTTAACGCTCGATAAGCTCCAACTGAACAGCTTAAAACGCAACATCCACGAATACCCAGAGCAATAGTAGCGGGCACACGACCCGTAAGTGCCAGAACAGCAAACGATACTTCAACTGCTGTTGGGCAAGTTCACGTAAGCGATTGCTGCGCTGCCATAACCAACCCAACACAATAAAATAAAACAGCCCAGACAGCGGCAATTGGAACTGAGTAACATAGGTCACCACCCAGTTGAAGAGTGGTTCAAACCAAATCACCAAAGCACTACCGATGACGGCTATCAGCGCAGCAATAATCCAAGCTGCTTGGCGTCGTGACAGCTGGTGTTGCTCGATGGCATAGGCAATGGGCACTTCCGCAGTTGCAATCGTTGAGGTCAGCGCAGCAATACTGAGTAGCGCAAAAAAGGCAAAGCCTAGCCAAGCTCCGGCCGTACCTAATTGAGCAAACAATTGCGGCAAGATTTGAAAGATCAACTGGCCTTCTCCAATCAGTTGGTCGCCCTCTGCAACGCTGAGCCCTTGTGCCATAGCGACATATAACGCAGGAATGATCAGCAACCCGGCTAGAAACGCAATCAGTGTATCCAGCCCCGCCACCCCAAAGACTAACTTGCCGATACGGGTGTCTTTAGGCAGGTAACTCCCATAGATCATCATGCCGCCCAAGCCGATCGACAACGAGAAAAACGCTTGTCCCATCGCTGCGACAATCAGCCCCGGTTGTTGTAATGCGGATAAATCAGGAATTAAGTAGGCCGCTAAACCAGTGCTAGCACCCGGCAACGTAAGAATGTAGGCAATGAGACTCAGTAGTAATAGCACTAACACCGGCATTAAACGCCGTGACCAGCGTTCGATACCTTGTTGCACGCCCTTAATGACAATCCCAAAAGTAAGACTAATAAAGGCAAACATCAGCACCAAGTCGCGACTATGACTACCGGTTTGCAGCCACTGGCTTAGTTGGTCTAGGTTGAGCGCAAGAGCGAGCGACGCTAACCCCTGCGCCAACATCCAAGCGGCGACTAAATGGTAAAAACTCAGCATCAAGATGGCGCCACCGACATTCAGGTAGCCCATACCGGCACCGGCCGCAGCACCCACTCCAGCGGGGCGTTGTGCCAAGCTGCGTAAGGCTTGCACGGGGTTGGCCTGAGCCGCATGGCCCAATGAGATTTCGGTATAAAGTGCTGGAATAGCGAGAATTAATACCACTAACAAATAGACCAACAAGAACGCGCCGCCGCCATGATTAGCCACTTGGGTTGGAAAGCCCCAAATATTGCCAAGCCCTACGGCAGAACCCGCGGCTGCAAGAATAAAGCCTATTCTGGTATTAAAAGCATCACGTATCATAATCACAACTATAGGTTGGCAAGTTGGCACTCTAGCGCCACTTAGGAATTAAAAAGTTAGCAAAAACTCAGCCATTCTAGCCCCTATGACATAGGTTAGACTATTATTTTTGAGCATTTCGGGTTAAAATCTCGCCCCACGAATTGTCGTTAATTTAAGCTAAACTAAACCCGCAGGAGTTCAGCCCATGACTGATCTGGATTTAAGCCAATATGGCATCACAGACGTCAGTGAAATCGTACACAACCCTTCGTACGATGTTTTGTTCGAAGAGGAAACGCGCGATGACCTTCATGGTTACGAAAAAGGAACCGTCACTACACTAGGCGCAGTTGCCGTTGATACTGGTATTTTTACCGGTCGCTCGCCGAAAGATAAATACATCGTTCGTGACGAAACAACCAAGGATACGTTGTGGTGGGCTGATCAAGGCAAAAACGACAACAAAGCTATTTCACCAGAAATCTGGGCCGATTTAAAGCAGACCGTAACCACTCAGTTATCAGGTAAGCGTCTGTTTGTAGTAGATACTTTCTGCGGAGCTAACGAAGACACCCGTTTAGCGGTGCGTTTTATCACAGAAGTTGCTTGGCAAGCCCATTTTGTAAAAAACATGTTCATTCGCCCAAGCGCAGAAGAACTAGCTAGCTTCAAGCCAGATTTTGTGGTGATGAACGGTGCTAAATGTATCAATGCGAAGTGGCAAGAGCACGGTTTGAATTCTGAAAACTTCGTGGCTTTCAATTTAACTGAACGTATTCAGTTAATTGGTGGTACTTGGTACGGCGGCGAAATGAAGAAAGGTATGTTCTCGATGATGAACTACTTTTTACCATTAAAAGGTATCGCTTCGATGCACTGTTCAGCCAACGTGGGTGAAGCCGGTGATGTGGCGATCTTCTTCGGCTTGTCAGGTACCGGTAAAACCACCTTATCGACGGACCCGAAACGTCAGTTAATCGGTGATGATGAGCATGGCTGGGATGACGATGGCGTGTTCAATTTTGAAGGCGGCTGCTACGCGAAAACCATCAATCTGTCTGAAGAAGCTGAGCCAGATATCTATCGTGCTATTCGACGCGATGCATTGTTAGAAAACGTCACTGTTTTAGCGGATGGTACCGTTGACTTTAATGATGGCTCAAAAACTGAGAATACTCGGGTTTCTTATCCAATTCATCACATCGATAACATCGTTAAGCCAGTGTCTAAAGCTGGTCACGCGAAGAAAGTTATCTTTTTGACCGCTGACGCGTTTGGCGTACTACCGCCAGTGTCTAAGCTGAGCAAAAAGCAAACTGAGTATTACTTCTTGTCAGGCTTTACCGCTAAATTAGCGGGAACTGAGCGTGGCATCACTGAGCCGACCCCAACTTTCTCTAGTTGTTTTGGCGCAGCCTTCTTGTCGTTGCACCCAACTCAATATGCTGAAGTTTTGGTCAAGCGTATGGAAGCTGCCGGCGCAGAAGCCTACTTAGTCAATACTGGCTGGAATGGCACTGGTAAGCGTATTTCTATCAAAGCGACCCGCGCTATTATTGATGCTATCTTGGATGGCAGCATTGAAGATGCTGAATTTGTGCAATTGCCATACTTTAACCTAGCCATGCCAACGGCATTAGCTGGGGTTGAAGACAGCAATATTTTAGATCCGCGTCACACCTATAGCGACGTGATTGAATGGGATTTAAAAGCGAAAGATTTGGCACAGCGTTTTGTCGCGAACTTTGAGAAGTTTACTGATAACGCAGAAGGCCAAGCCTTGGTTGCTGCTGGCCCGCAGCTATAACATGTAAGCCAGTGCCTATAGCTGGCTTAAACGTAAAACAACTCAGCTTGTCTTTGGTATGAGACCTGTCTTACCGAGACAAGCTGAGCTTTTAAATAAACAGCTTCCTTTGCTCTGTCTGGTTAAACCTCATAGCCTTAATAACTACTACTTACCACGCAATTACGGCCACCATGCTTAGCTTTATAAAGGGCATTATCAGCATGCTGAATAAGTTCTACTGCAAGCGCAGAAGTTGATTTACCCGAAGCCGCCGCGAGTTCTGGGGTAAGTACTGCGGTACCTAGACTTAAGGTTAGATTAAGTTGTAGGTTAGTAAAACTATGATTACCTACATTGACACGGATGCGTTCGGCCAGCTCAGCCACTTCTTTACTGTTGGTTTGGGGACAGATAATCAAGAATTCTTCACCGCCCCAACGCCCCAGAATATCTGCTTCGCGCACGTTATTACGCAACAGCTTAGCTAGCTCAATCAACGCTTGATCACCCACCAGATGACCAAATTCATCATTAATTAATTTAAACAAATCGGCGTCAATCATGATCACTGCCAGCGGTTGCTGTTGGCGTTTTGCTTGCGATACTAAGTGCCCTAACATGTGATCTAGGTGCGAGCGATTATAAAGCTCAGTAAGCCTATCGGTAGTGGCCAACAAAGTGAGTTGTTTATTTTTATCTTCAAGAATGATTTGGGCCGCCGCCCGGGTGCGTTCATGATGACGGATGGTCATCACCAAAAAAGTGGTCGCTAAAGTGATACTAAAAAGGCTGGCCAAGTTAAATGAGTACTCTGACCATTCAGGTGCACGCCATAGTAAAAAGCCTATCACGTAACTGAAAAACAAAAGATTGATATAAATAGCCTGGCGCCCACCAAGCAAAAAGAAAGACAGCGATGGCACAATCGTCAGCCAGTAATAAGAATAGTTGCGGCCTTCAGCTACATGCAAGTAGACCAACATAAAGCTAATGATCAAACCTACCGTAAGCTGCCCAGCTAAACGAATATTAAGCGTACTTTTGGTATAGCGTTGAACTGCGGTAACCAAAACTGCTGCCACTAAGTCCACCAGTGCCATATCGAACAGCAATAGCACTAAACTGTTTAGGAGCACAAAAAAGACAAAATAAACCTGTAAAAAGGCAAGCACAGCTTGTAATAGCTGTACTTGCCGATACCGTAAATCTTCAGGTTCAAACTGATGCGGAATCACCCACCAACTAAGGTAACTTTTGATTGCATCCATGGTGAGTGATCCTTGTCTTAGCCGTTAAAGATTATCAGCGTGCGGTAATTCATGCGCTGGCGCTTCTTTACCACCATCTACTAAAAAGTGTTGCATCCAACGCATCAAACGCATGGAGTAGTCTAGCTGCGCTGCAACGCGACGGTTACCATGGCCTTCGCCCGGATACAGCACTAACCGCACAGGAACTTTGCCATGGGTTTTCAGGTAACGGTAGAGCTCCATCGACTGACTGGGATGAACTCGCGTATCTTCTTTACCGTGCATAATTAAAATCGGTGTGCGAGCTTTTTCGGCGTGGTAAATAGGGCTGCGCTCTAGGTACCATTGCCATTTTTCCCATGGGTAGCTACGGGCGTGCACAGCGTGCATTTCTTTGGCGATATCGGTGGTACCGAACTTAGAAATGTTATCGCTGATACCTACAAACATCACGCTTGCGGCGAAGTGTTCAGTTTGTGCGGTGGCACCCCACGCAGAGGCAAAGCCGCCGTATGAGCCACCGGTGATACCGACTTTTTTGCCATCTACCAAGCCCATCTCAACCAAATGGTTTTTGCCATCAACTAAATCGTCAAATTCCTTACCGGCATAATCGTTCTGGCCAAGTTTAGAAAACTCAACGCCACGACCTGTGCTACCACGATAGTTCGGGAAGAATAACGCAAAGCCTTGCTGGGCAGCGTATTTTACCGGGCTGCCATAACGATCCAACCAACCATCGCTATAATGGGCCTCAGGACCGCCGTGTACGACCATAATCAGCGGGTACTTGGTGCCTTTGTTGTAATCAGTTGGATACACCACAATGCCTTCAAGCTCTAAACCATCACGAGCTTTGTAAGTGATGGTTTCTTGGCGTGGCTGGGTAATATCAGCTAGCCATGGGTTTGAATCGGTGACGCGTTGAAGCTGTTGGTTGCTCAAACGGAACAGTTCAGTTGGATGCTCAGCACTGTGGGCGCGAACGAGAATATCGTTCTGGCCTGGCGCTGCTTCAATATCTACGGCAATGAGCTTACCTGGCTCAAGTAGGGTACGGCTTTCGAACCACTGCATGGTAAGTGCTTGTACCTCACTTTGAGTGCCGCGATGACCTAACCAAATCAACTCATCATTTTTACGCCAAGCAATGTCTTGCACGTGGCCTTGATAATCAGGCAGTACATCTTTGCGTTCGTTGTTTTTGCTGGTGTCATAAACGTACAAGCGGCCACTTGCTGGGTCGTTGTAGTCGGCCGCTGCAATCACAGCTAAATAACGTCCATCCGGAGAGAACTCAGCTTTGCCAAGTTTTCCTTCTGACGCAAATGTGGAGACAGGCTTGCCAGCATAATCGATTAACTGATACCGACTACTCATGTAGTTATCATCAACTAAGGCCGTAGGTGCGGTACGTACCAACAACTGCTCACTGCCAGGACGGAATGCCACCGAAAGAACTTGCTGATTATCCGTCACTTGGACTGGCTCAACAGTATCTACTTGAGTGTCAACTAACCACGCGTGAGTAAAGACATGTTGTTCTTCATAAATTTCTGCGCGAAAGCCTTTCTTAGCTAATTTGCTCTTGTTTTCATCAGCTTTGGTTTGTGCTCTAAAAGCAACATAACGGCCATCAGCGCTAATGCTGTAGCTGTAAATGTTGTTTACATGGCTCACCACTTTCTGGGCTTCACCACCTGTGGTTGCCATACGGTACAGACTAGTGTGCTTGTCATCACCACGCTTGGCTAAGAAGTACAGAGTTTGACCATGAAAACTAACTTGGCTGAAGCTCTCTTTACCGGTAATAAAAGGCACCTTAGTATCGCCAAGCACTGTGTAGAGCGCTTGATAAGAACCACCGTCATCATCTTTGTATGGCGTTCTTGGGGTGACTTGCGTGTAGGCAGCAAGTTGGCCATCTGCGGCAAGCACGGCGCTGTTAACTGAACGTACCGTAATGGTTTCAGTTAATGAGATATCACGTGCCATGGCTGGTAACGCAAGGGTTGCCGTTAATAGCACCAGGCTAAGTCGTCGCAACATGGAATACTCCTTGGTGGTTGTTATTGTAAATTTCGCCTCATATTAACAGTAATTTTATTGACTTCACAAAAAATCACGCCAATCTGTAGGTTATCGTGCGACAAATGGACTCTATATGACCGACCAGCTACTTATAGGTGCGATTTTACTTGCGGCGTTGGCACTTTTTATTTGGGATAAATGGCGTTACGACTTGGTCGCTATGTTGGCTTTGTTAGCCGCTGCAGTGTTTGGCTTAGTGCCGGCTGCAGAAGTATTTACTGGGTTTGGAAATCCCGCTGTGATCACGGTAGCGGCGGTACTTATTATTAGTCATGCCATGTGGCGCTCAGGGGTGGTAGATGCCCTGGCTTCTTTGATGAAGCGGGTGGGCGATAACAGCTTTTTACAAATGGTGGCGTTAACGGGGCTAACCACCTTATGCTCTGCTTTTATCAGCAATACCGGCACCATGGCTATCATGATTCCGGTAGCCTTACAGTTATCTCGAAGCGGTTTAGGCCATGCTTCAAAAGTGCTGATGCCAATGGCGTTTGGCTCGCTGTTAGGCGGTACTATTACCATGATAGGTACGCCGCCAAACATCATCATCGCCGATATTCGGCAAGCAGCCTTGGGCACTAGCTTTGGGATTTTTGATTTTACCCCTGTTGGCCTCACCTTAGCCTTGGTCGGGCTGGTATTTATGTGGATCTTCAGTCGTATTTTGGTACCTAGCAGTGGCAGCCGGAATGCGGCTAATTCACCCTACGATATGAGCTCGTACTTAACTGAACTTTACGTGCCTGCTGGGGCTGCGCTCATTAGTGAAACCCTGTATGAGTTTGAAACCAAAATCAAAGATAGCTTTGCGGTGGTGGCGGTGAAGCAGGGCAAACAGGTGATTACCGCGCCGCCGCGCTATTACCGCATTAAACAAGAAGACGTGTTAATTATCGAAGCAGACACCGAAACCCTTCAAAAAATTATCGATGCGACGGGTTTTGAACTCAATGCAGATGAAGAGTTAGATCAACGATTTTTGGTGTCCGATGATATTCAAGTGGTAGAAGGCGTGGTGGGCCCTGACTCGCGGCTGATTGGTCGCTCGGCAGCGGATCTACGCATTCGTCACCGCTTTGGCGTCAATATTTTGGCTGTTGCTAGGCAGGGGCAGCCAGTAAAACCTAACTTAGCAAATATTCGCTTTAAGCCCGGCGATGTGTTGCTACTTCAGGGCGATGCCGAAGTGCTTGCCGATGTGTTTCGGCGGTTCGGTTGTTTCCCCTTAGCACAGCGCAGTATGCGCATCGGGGGGACCCGCAAATTATTTACCCCCCTGATTATTTTTGCGGTAGCTATTACTTTCAGTGCGCTGGGCTGGCTGAGTGTGCCCGTAGCCTTCACCGCAGCCGCTGGCGCTATGGTGTTTGCCAATATTATTCCCTTGCGCGAACTCTATGAAAATATCGACTGGCCGATCGTGGTATTGCTGGGCGCTACTATTCCGCTAGGGTCTGCGTTGGAGCGTAGTGGTGCTGCGGCCACCTTGGCCGATTGGGCGTTACATATCAGTTCAGGTGCCCCCGCTGCGGTGGCCATGGTGGTGCTCTTAATAGTGACAGTGGCACTCTCTAATGTTGTTAACAACGCGGCGGCCGCAGTGTTGATGGCACCGATTGGGCTAAGCATGGCTAGCACTTTAGGGGTCTCCGCTGATCCGTTTTTAATGGCAGTGGCAATAGGCGCAGCACTCCCTTTTATGACGCCTATAGGGCATCAATCAAATATCCTTGTAATGGGACCGGGCGGTTATGCTTTTGGCGATTACTGGAAGCTTGGGCTACCGCTTACGTTGTTAATTATTGCTGTCGCCGTACCGCTTGTTCTGTGGGTATGGCCGCTGTCCGCGTAGCTTCGGCGCCACGTGCAATGATGCGTAACTGATGAATGGTTTGTTCGGTAAGCCGCTGGCGCTCTTTGTTGTCCGCATCGAGCGCATCGGCACCGACACTAAACACAATGCGCACAATCGCATCGGCCTGCAGTTCCGCAAGCTCACGCGTAAATTTTTGCTCGTCTACTAAGTAATCCTCTAGCTCCGAGGTAAAGTGCTCAACTTCGCGCGCTACCGCCATCCGAAATTCACGTGAGTTGCCGGATTTTTCTTGCAATAACAACCTAAAAATAGCCGTGTTGTTGTTCACAAACTCCATAAAGGTGGTCACTGAGGCGCGAATAATCGAGCCACCTTTGGCGATTTGCTGCCGTGACTGGCGTAATAATTGCCGTAGCGTTAAACCACCTTCATCAACTAACGTTAAGCCTAGCTCTTCCATATTTTGAAAGTGCCGATAGAACGAAGTAGGGGCAATTCCGGCTTCCCGCGCAACTTCGCGTAAACTCAAACTTGCATAGCCATGTTCGGCGCTTAATTGATTCATCGCTGCTTGAATGAGCGCGCGTCTAGTTTTTTCTTTTTGTGCAGCACGAATACCGGCCATGGTGATATCTCTGATTATCGAAGGTGATGGAACTATTGAAGTGGCTCAAGGGTGATTATGTCAGTGAACTCATGTTCACGCAATTCATCGTATCTTAGGAACTTTTGCTTGCACCAAACGCCTAACCTAGGTAAATTGAGCGTACACGTGTTCACTTAAAGTGGAACATAGTGTTTCATTTTTTGTTTATTGGTTGGTGTTATGTCTGCACAAAATAATTCAGCAGCCGCTGAAAAACCCCCTATCATTTGGCTAAATGCGTTAGTTTTCGCAATTACCTTTGGTATTACTGTTGTTGCTGTGCCTTGGTATGCAATAACGCACGGATTCTCTACCGCATTGATTGTGGGAATGTTGGCAACCATTGGTTTTGCCGGTATTTCAATTACTGCGGGTTACCATCGTTTGTGGGCGCACCGTGCCTACAACGCACATTGGTCGTTACGCGTGCTGTTTGCGCTAGGTGGCGCATTAGCCGTACAGAACAGCGCGTTACATTGGTCTTCAGATCATCGTGAACATCACAAGCATGTCGATGATAATGACAAAGATCCCTACTCAGCCAAACGCGGCTTCTGGTATTCGCATATCGGTTGGATGCTGCGTGAGTATCAAGCGTCGCGTTACACCAACTACGATAACGTCAAAGATCTGCAACAAGACAAAGTGGTCATGTGGCAGCATCGTAACTACTTAACCTTAACCTTGTTAACCAGTTTTGGCTGGCCCATCTTGTTTGGCCTGTTAGTGGGTGATATCTGGGGTTCAGTGTTATTAGTGGGCGTGGCTCGCTTAGTGATTAATCATCACACCACTTTCTTTATCAACTCGCTGGCGCATGTCTGGGGTAAGCAAACTTACACTGACCGCAACACCGCGCGAGATAACGGAGTACTGGCTTTATTAACCTTTGGTGAAGGCTACCATAACTACCACCATATCTTTTCAGCGGATTATCGCAACGGCATTCGTTGGTGGCATTTTGACCCAACCAAATGGTTGATTCGGGCTTGTTCGTGGCTTGGTTTAACTAGCGATCTTAAGCGCACCAACGGTTATCAAATTGAAAAAGCCCGACTAGAAATGCAATTCAAAAAGGCGAAGCAAAAGGCGCAAGTGTCCTGTGAGACAACCTTGGCTAGATGGCATGAAGAGTATGACCTGCTGATGGCTAAATTGCGCGAGTACTATCAAGTACGTAAGCAACTGCTCGACGTTAAAGCCAAGGCTTTAGCAGATAGTGTGCACCTACCTACGATGGCTGAATTACAGCATCGCGCGGAAGAGTTGCGAGCTACCTTTATGGCGCATAAACGAGCATTTCAGCAGCAGTTGAAGCTGGTATCTGCGAGCTAACAGCAGCGTTACTGAATAGATAAGAAAGCCCTACTCAGCATGAGTAGGGCTTTTTTTATTACTTTTTAGCTTTGGCAAAGGCATCGGCAAAAGCCGAACCCATCGCTGAATTTGCAGCGGCCGGTTTGTTTGGTGATGTTGATGCGCGAGCTGGCGCACCTTTGCGGTTCGTCTTAGCGGCATTCTTACCCGCATTACCCGCACTACCCGCATTACCCGCCGGAGCCGGGGCAGGGAGGTCATCGGTTAAACGCATGGTTAAACCGATGCGTTTACGTGCGACATCTACCTCGAGTACTTTGACTTTCACGATATCACCCGCTTTGACCACCTCGCGCGGATCGCTTACAAACTTGTCTGAAAGAGCCGACACATGCACCAACCCATCTTGATGCACGCCAATATCGACGAAGGCACCAAAGGCAGCAACGTTACTCACCACACCCTCTAGCGTCATGCCTGGAGTTAAGTCGTTAATACTGTCGACACCCTCTTTAAAGCTGGCTGTTTTAAACTCAGGGCGTGGGTCGCGACCTGGCTTATCCAGCTCACGCAAAATATCGATGATGGTTGGAATACCAAATTTATCATCGACATAATCGGCCGCTTTCAAGGTCTTTAAGAACCCAGAGTCACCTATGAGTTCAGCAACTTGCTTGTTGTTGCTCTGAGCAATGCGCTCGACTACCGGATAAGCCTCTGGGTGCACCGCCGAAGCATCCAGAGGTTGAGTACCTCCCATGATGCGTAGAAAGCCAGCAGCTTGCTCAAAGGCTTTGGGCCCCATGCGCGGCACTTTCAATAATTGTTGGCGCTGCTCGAACGCACCGTGGGTATCGCGGTAAGCAATAATATTCTGTGCCACCAATTTCGATAGGCCAGCCACTCGTGCTAATAGCGCCGCCGAGGCCGTATTGATATCTACTCCAACGGCGTTAACGCAGTCTTCTACCACAGCATCCAAACTTTGCGCCAATTGCGCCTGACTCACATCATGCTGATATTGGCCCACGCCAATCGATTTGGGCTCAATTTTCACCAACTCTGCCAGTGGGTCTTGCAGGCGTCGGGCAATGGAGACAGCGCCGCGTAGCGATACGTCTAAATCAGGAAACTCCTGCGCCGCAAGCTCAGACGCCGAGTACACCGAGGCACCCGCCTCGTTCACAATAACCTTGTGCGCCTTGAGTTCGGGTAGTGCTTTAAGCATATCGCCGACCAATTTATCGGTTTCACGGGAGTGAGTACCGTTACCGATAGCAATCAGTTCAACTTTATATTGCTTACACAAAGTCGCCAAAGTCCGAAGCGATTTATCCACTTGGTTTTGCGGCTGAAAAGGAAACACGGTGTTGGTGGCAAGGACTTTGCCGGTAGCATCTACTACGGCAACCTTCACCCCGGTACGTACGCCTGGGTCAAGCCCCATGGTCACTTTCGCACCAGCTGGTGCTGCCATCAGTAAGTCTTTTAGGTTGTTGGCAAAAATCTGAATGGCATCGGTTTCAGCTCGTTCGCGTATCGCGCCAAAGAGTTCGGTTTCCATGTGCAACAAGATCTTAATCCGCCAAGTCCATTGAATCGTTTGTTGCAACCAAGCGTCCGCGGCACGCTGCTGGTGCTGCCAGCCCAAATGGCTAGCAATAATGTGTTCACAGTAACTGGGGGCTTTAGCATCCTCTTGGTGTGGATCTGCCACCAGCTTGAGTTGCAAGATCCCTTCATTGCGCCCGCGGAACAGCGCTAGGGCTCGGTGCGAAGGGATTTTCTTAAGTGCTTCGCTGAAGGCAAAGTAGTCGCGATACTTACTTCCCTCTTGCTCTTTGCCACTGGCAACGGTGCTAGCAATTTCCGCTTGTTGCCATAAATATTCACGTACTTTCTTCAATAGGGCCGCATCTTCGGCAAAGCGCTCCATCAGAATAAAACGCGCACCTTCAAGAACGGCTTTGCTATCAGCAAACCCAGCTTCGGCGTTAATGTATTGCTCGGCCAACGAGTCTGGCTGTTGCTGCGGTTGTGTAAACAAGGTCTCAGCCAAGGGCTCTAGCCCTGCTTCTATCGCGATCTGCCCCTTAGTGCGACGCTTTGGCTTGTAGGGTAAATACAAGTCTTCTAGTTCGGTTTTGGCTTGGGTGCTCTTAATCGCGGC
This sequence comes from Idiomarina loihiensis, assembly GCF_024584785.1. Lineage (GTDB taxonomy): Bacteria > Pseudomonadota > Gammaproteobacteria > Enterobacterales > Alteromonadaceae > Pseudidiomarina > Pseudidiomarina fusca. The sequence continues at coordinate 2,116,697 of NZ_CP074112.1, read as the reverse complement.
TGCTAGTTCAGGAGTTAACTTACCCTGTTCGGCAATACTGGCCAAAATAACTTGGCGCCGGTCTTCTAAATCACGCAAGTAAGTTAAGCGCTGGGCTAAATTACGTAACTGAGTGTCGTCTAGGCCACCGGTAGCCTCTTTACGATAACGGGCAATAAAAGGGACGGTAGCGCCATCATCTAATAGCGCGATAGCAGCTTGGATCTGCTGCGAGCCTACCGCTAATTCGGTCGCAATTTGCTGGGTAATCGAGCTCATGGTTTCTCTCGTTAGCTAAAAATTGGGGCCAAGTATATCAGTCTATAGAGGTGCTAGCATTCTCAAATTAAACCTCTTAAGATGCTTGCCATCAGCAGTTTGCCAAGCAAGGATTAGGCGTTGAAGACAAATTTGATTACCCGTGCTGGGTTCACTAAATTAACCGATGAACTCAATTATTTGTGGCGCGAATACCGTCCTGAAATCACCCAGAAAGTAGCCTGGGCGGCAAGCCTTGGTGATCGCAGCGAAAATGCTGATTACAAAGAGAATAAGCGACTGTTGCGGCAAATCGACCGACGCGTACGATTTTTACGTAAACGACTCGAAGAAGTGCGTATAGTGGATTACTCGCCACAACAACAAGGCCGAGTTTTTTTTGGCGCCTGGGTGGTGATTGAAGATGAGAGTGGGCAACAGCGCCGGTTTCGTATCGTGGGGCCGGATGAGATCTATGGCCGCAACGATTACATCTCGATTGACTCACCGATGGCTCGCGCACTGTTGAAAAAACAAGTAGATGATGAGGTGACTGTGGCAACTCCCACTGGCACTAAGTACTGGCTAGTACATACCATTGAGTATGAGTCATAGCCGCAGGGGTTGCGCTTCGACATGTTTGCTTACAAGCCAATTTTGGTAATTATGGTAGGCATCTTTTATAGTTCAGGTAAGTCATAATAAGAGCACTAAATAATGAGTCAAACTACTTTTAAAATACTGGTTGTAGATGACGATGCAAGGTTGCGCAGTTTGTTAGAGCGTTACCTGCAAGAACAAGGTTTTTATGTTCGTAGTGCGGCCGAGAGCGAGCAAATGAATCGGTTGCTAGAGCGTGAAAACTTTCACCTGATGGTGCTAGATTTGATGCTTCCCGGTGAAGATGGTCTAACTATTTGTAAGCGCTTACGCCAACAGAACAATGATATTCCCATTGTGATGCTCACCGCCAAAGGGGATGAAGTGGATCGTATCATCGGCCTTGAGCTTGGTGCGGATGACTACTTGGCGAAACCTTTTAATCCTCGTGAACTGCTGGCACGTATTCGGGCGGTGCTAAGACGCCGTGGTAATGAAATCCCCGGTGCTCCGGCGGCGCAAGATGAAGAAATCGTGTTTGGTGAGTTTCGGCTTAATTTGGGTACCCGTGAAATGTATCGAGGCGACGAGCAGATGCCACTAACAAGTGGCGAGTTTGCCGTACTCAAAGCCTTGGTGACTCATCCACGCCAGCCGATGTCACGGGATAAACTAATGAATCAGGCCCGAGGCAGAGATTACAGTGCGTTAGAGCGCAGTATTGATGTGCAGGTATCACGGTTGCGGCGGATGCTTGAAGTAGACCCTGCTAATCCGCGTTACATCCAGACTGTGTGGGGGCTAGGTTATGTGTTTGTGCCAGATGGTAAAGCACCGACAGCTGATAAATCTAAGTAATTAAGGTCACGATGCGCCTACTACCTCGCTCAGCTTTTGCTCGCACCGTTGCTTTGATTGCGGGGGTACTGCTGATTAACCAACTGGTATCGTATGTGATGGTTGGTTTGTATGTCGTCAAACCCAGTATGCAGCAAATCAGTAGTGTGGTGGCGCGCCAAGTGCAGGGCATCTTAGTGCTAGATACTTGGCTGCAACAGAGTGAACGGGCACGTGCTGAGCACCAACAGTTGGTCCAGGACTACACTGCCGCCACCGGGGTGTTGCCGCTGTCTGAGTTAGAAGCGGTGAAGCGAGGTTTGCAACAAACCTCTCGTTATAATTTTCTCTCCGCACAAATGTCAGAATTGCTGCAGGCCGATACCGAAGTTCGTATTTCACAGGGCGACGTGTATCGAGTGTGGATAAAAACGGCTGCGATTCCTGACTATTGGCTGGTGATAGATCTGGATAAGTTTGATGAAGCACGGTTTTCACCGTTACTCTTTTATCTAGGCCTGATTGGTTTGTTAAGCATATTCGGCGGCATGCTGTTTACAACGTGGCAAAACCGTCCGCTCAAGGCCCTAGAAGCAGCAGCTAAACGTATCGGTCGCGGCGAATACCCGGATCAACTCAAAGAAGCTGGCTCGACCGAGGTGGTGGCAGTAACTCGGGCTTTCAACCAAATGACCGAAGGGGTACGCCAACTTGAGCAAGACCGCGCCTTACTGATGGCTGGGGTATCTCATGATCTGCGGACACCACTCACACGGATTCGTTTGGCGACAGAGATGATGCCACCAGATGAAGATTATTTAGCTGAAAGTATCATTAATGATATTGATGATATGAACGCCATTATTGATCAATTTATTGATTATGTTCGCATTGATACTGTAGCCGATAACGAGCGTAATAATCTGAATTATTTAGTTGAAGAAGTGGTGGGCCATAGTCCCGAAAATTGGCACAGCAAGATCGAGGTGATTTACACCGAGGTACCCGATGTTGCAGTGCGTGCCATATCCATTAAACGGGTGCTGCAAAATTTACTCGAGAATGCTGAGCGTTACGGTAACGGACGAGTACTTATCGAAACGGGGTATGACCAAAGTCGGCAGCGAGTGTGGTTTAAGGTTTGTGACAATGGCCCGGGTATCCCTGCCAAGCAAGTAGCGAAAGTGATTCAGCCTTTTACTCAAGGTGACACGGCCCGCGCCGCTAAAGGTTCTGGGTTGGGGTTAGCGATTGTGAAACGAATTGTCGAACGCCACCAAGGCCGCGTGGTGTTTAGCACCAGTCAACGGCTTGGTGGATTATGCATCCGGGTTGAATTGCCGGCGGTGGTCTAGCTCTTAACGATTAATTTTTTACTCGGTTTAAGCCGTTAAGTGCTGCCACGCGATAGGCTTCAGCCATGGTCGGGTAGTTAAAGGTCGTGTTGACAAAGTACTCGATGGTATTGCCTTCACCTTTTTGCTCCATAATGGCTTGGCCGATGTGAATGATCTCAGCCGCGCGTTCGCCAAAGCAATGAATCCCTAACACTTGTTTGGTCTCACGATGGAACAGAATTTTTAAGTTACCTACCAACATATTAGAAATTTGCGCTCGAGCCAGGTGCTTAAATTGCGCACGGCCCACTTCATAGGGTACTTTTTGCGCAGTCAATTCTTCTTCAGTTTTGCCCACCGAGCTGATTTCGGGAATGGTGTAAATTCCGGTAGGAATATCACTGATCAAGCGCTGATCACAGTCACCAAAGAGCATGGCGGTGGCACAGATGCGCCCTTGATCATAGGCCGCACTTGCTAGCGACGGATAGCCGATAATATCGCCCACAGCATAGATGTTATCGACGACAGTTTGATAGTGCTTATTTACTTCTAACTGCCCCCGATGATTGGTGGTTAAACCCACTGTATCAAGTTGCAACTGCTCAAAGTTACCAGAGCGGCCGTTAGCAAATAGCAGGCAATCGGCATCGATACGTTTACCAGACTGGGTGTACATAGTCACCCCATCTTCATGGCCGCGGATGCTTTGGTATTCTTCGTTATGACGGATCACTACGCCACTGTTGCGCAAGTGATAGCTTAAGGCATCAGAGATCTCTGCATCAAGAAACGATAGCAGCCGTTCACGAGTATTGATTAAATCTACTTTAACGCCTAACCCCCGAAAGATACTGGCATACTCACAACCAATCACCCCAGCACCATAAATAATGATGCTGCGTGGTTCATGTTTGAGTTGCAATACTGTGTCTGAGTCGTAGATGCGTTCGTGACTAAAATCGACATCCTGAGGGTGATAAGGGCGTGAACCGGTAGCAATTACAATCTGTTTGCAGCCAATGATTTCATAAGTACCATCGGCTTGGGTAATGCGCAGCTCGTGGGCTGATTCGAAGCTAGCCACCCCATGCATCACAGTAACGTTATTGCGCTCGTAAAAACCGCTGCGTAAACGAATCTGCTTACCAATCACCCCTTGTGCATGGCGTAAAATTTCGGCGAAGGTTAGCCCGCGGTGAACTTTTTCGCCGGCAAACAAGGGCGTGCTGTTATATTCAATTAAGCGACTTACCGAATGCCGCAGTGCTTTTGATGGAATCGTGCCCCAGTGAGTGCAGCCACCACCAATCGAATCGTATTTTTCAATCACGGCAACGCGACGGCCATGTTTAGCTAATTGCATTGCTGCACCTTCGCCGCCGGGGCCGGTACCAATCACTACCGCATCAAACTGAATAGGGGGTGTCGCCATATGAATGCTCCTTGTGGGTTGTACCCATTTGCGCTTTATCGTTATAGTACCATTGTCGCGGAAAAAATAACGTCCGATGTGTCAAGCTAGTTAATGGAATCATCATGGCGCGCAAACAAGTTCCAGAAATTTTAACTCGTCAAGTTGTGGCGCAAAGTCGGTTACTCAAAATTGAGGCGGTCGATTTGCGTTTTAGTAATGGGGAAGAACGCCAATTTGAGCGCATGGCGGGTAGTGGTCGCGGCGCCGTAATGATAGTGCCGTTCTTAAAGGCGGATACCCTGATGTTGGTGCGCGAGTATGCGGCAGGCTTACACAATTATCAGTTGGGCTTTCCGAAAGGTTTAATCGACCCCGGCGAGTCGCCTGAACAGGCCGCGAATCGCGAGCTTAAAGAAGAGATAGGATATGGCGCAAGAGAGCTGATTCCGCTGAAGAGTGTGACTATGGCGCCGCAGTTTTTTGCTGCCACCATGCATATTTTTGTGGCGCGAGATCTCTATCCCGAGCAGTTGCCAGGTGATGAGCCAGAACCGTTAGAACTGGTGCCTTGGTCAACCAATGACATCGATGCCTTGTTGGCCCAGCCTGATTTTACTGAAGCACGCAGCATAGCCGCGTTATTAATGACCTTGCGCGAGGGACACGCATGAAACGAGCCGATACGGATGTAGCAGAATTAGCTGAGTTGCTTGATGGTGCCTGTGTGGTCGCCCGCCAAGCCGGTGCCGTGGTGATGGATATCTATCAGAATCAAGCCTACGAAACCTATGCGAAGGACGATGAATCGCCGGTCACCAGCGCCGATTATGCTGCCAATCAGGTGATCATTGATGGCTTAACAGCCTTAGATAAGACCATTCCGATTTTATCGGAAGAGGGCTCACACCTGAGTTTGGACGAACGCCAGCAATGGTCACGCTATTGGTTAATTGACCCTATTGATGGCACGCAAGAATTTATCGCTGGTAGCGGCGATTTTGGGATTGTTATCGCACTGGTGGAGCAATCACAACCGGGGCAGCATCTGCCGGTGCTTGGGGTGATTTATTGGCCGGCAACCGCAACCTTGTATTGCGCCCAGCGCGGGCAAGGAGCAGTGAAGATCTCGGCGGCGGGTACCGAACGCCTGCAAGTTCGCCAATTCAGCCAACCGGAGCAAGAAGCCATTACCATTGCTATGAGTCGCCGCCAGCCGCCAGCACGGGTACTACAACGGATGAGTTCCGCGCGCAGCTACACCACGGTGGCCACCGGAAGTTGCTCTTTAAAAGCCTGTCTTGTGGCCGAAGGGAGTGCCGATTGCTTTTTACGAGTGGGGCCAACGGGCGAGTGGGATACTGCCGCAGCAGAAGTTATTGTAGGCGAAGCCGGCGGTCGTATTGTCGATGAATACTTTCAGCCCTTAAGCTACAACCGCGAAACTAGCTTAGGCAACCCAAACTTTATCGTGTTAGGTGATGCCAAGGTGCCATGGCAGCAAGTGTTTACTCACCACCTGGGTTAAATTCATCAGCGGCCATAATATTTACGGTTTCGTGCAGTTCAGACCAGACCAGCACCGCCTGTTTGTGCTCTAACTGTCGCCGTACATCCTCAACTTTGGCAGCGAGTGATTTTTCTTGCTCGCCATAATCAGTGCCTTCGCGCAGCACAAAACTCTCAATCAGCGCGGTTAAGGTTTCGGCATCAAGTTGTTGCCATGGGATCAGCATGAAATCTCCTTAGTTATCTTGTTCACTGGCTTGGTGGAGCGCCTCTTCTGCTTCCATCCAGGCTTCTTCGGCCGCTTGTAAGGCTTGTTGTTGTGCGGCCTGACGTTGTAGAAGCTCAGTCAGTTGAGCCTTGTTGGCGGCCTCATACAAACTATTATCAGCAAGCAACTGATTGATTTCGGCTAACACTGCACTTACTTGTTCGAGTTTCTGCTCAGCCTTGGTCACCTTATCCTTCAGCGGTTTGAGTGCTTGACGACGCTCAGCGGCTTGGCGTTTTTCAGCTTTACGGTCGGCCTTACCGCTACTACCGTCGGTGGTATCAGCGTTGGCGCTACTGGCTTGCTGTTTGAGCCACTCGTGGTAGTTATCCAAATCCCCCCCAAAAGGCTGCACCTGTTGATGAGCTACCAGATAAAACTCATCCACCGTGGTACGCAATAAATGACGGTCGTGGCTGACAATCACCATAGCGCCAACAAAGTCTTGTAAAGCAAACACTAAGGCTTCGCGCATCTGGCTATCTAAATGGTTGGTAGGTTCGTCCAATAGCAGCATATTCGGTTTTTGATAGACAATCAGAGCCAACACCAAGCGTGCTTTTTCACCGCCGGACATAGGCCCAACTGCTGCGGTTGCGGCATCACCGGAAAAGCCAAAACCACCGATAAAATCGCGTAGCTGCTGTTCGCTGGCGGTTGGATCTAAGCGTTGCAGATGTAAAAGTGCACTGGCTTGCAAATCAAGCAGTTCTAATTGGTGTTGCGCAAAATACCCAAGTCGTACTCCGGGGTTCAACTGCACCACGCCCACTTGCGGTTTGAGTTGCCCTGCTAGCAATTTGATTAATGTTGATTTACCCGCCCCGTTGCGGCCGAGTAGACCGATGCGGCTGCCAGGCACCAAATTAAAGCTAATATCGGCAAGAATAGTAACCGCAGCATCACCTTCTCCATAGCCCGCTTGCACTTGCTGCATGGTTAGTAAAGGGTTAGGTAATTGGGGCGGCTCCTTAAAGCTGAACTGAAAGCCACTCGCCGCTCGCAGGGGGGCTCCGGCCTGTAAGCGCTCTAACGCTTTAATTCGGCTCTGGGCTTGCTTGGCTTTGCTGGCTTTGTAGCGAAACCTATCAATGTAGCTCTGTAGATGCTTTTTCTGAGCTTGTTCTTTTTCAAACTGCGCTTGTTGTTGCGCTAGCTGTTCTGCTTGTTGGCGCTCAAAACTGCTGTAATTGCCACTGTAACTGGTAGCGCGCTGGTGCTCGATATGAATGATTTGTCCGGCAATCGCATCCAAGAAGTCGCGGTCGTGGGAAATCACCATCAGCGTCCCCGGATACCGTTGCAGCCAATCTTCTAGCCAGAAAATGGCGTCAACATCGAGGTGGTTGGTCGGTTCATCAAGCAGCAGTAAGTCTGCGCGCGCGATCAAAGCTTGTGCCAAGTTAAGGCGCATGCGCCAGCCGCCGGAAAAAGCCTTCACCGGCAAATAAATCTGATCGGGTTGAAAGCCTAAACCGTTTAATAGAGCGGCTGCCCGTGCGTTGGCATCATAACCACCAATGGTGGCTAAGGCATCGTGTAAGGAGCCAATGGCATGACCGTCTTGGCGAGCTTCAGCATCAGCTAGCTGCTGTTGCAAGTGGCGCAGTTCAGTATCGCCATCTAGCACATACTCAAGGGCGGCTTGATCTAACGCTGGGGTTTCTTGTTTCACGCTAGCAATACGCCATGCCGGTGGCAATTCGCAACTGCCTTGTTCGGTTTGTAACTCGCCCCGCAGCAAGGCAAATAGCGATGATTTACCCGTGCCATTGCGCCCAACCAGGCCCACATGGTGCCCCGGAAAGACAGTAATATCGGCATTTTCTAACAATAACTTGCCACCGCGCATTAATGACATGGCGCGCATTTGTATCATAACGAGTTCCTGAACTTGGTGTTTGTGCTAGGTTTCTGCGACAATTATACCCGATACCATAAGAGGTGAATATGACTCGAACTAGGAAACGCTTTATTGCTGGGGCAGAATGCCCAGCATGCCAGGCCCAAGATACCCTGATGCTGACTATTGTAAATGAGCAAGAACAGGTGCAATGTGTGCAATGCGGGCATAAATTTGAGGAGCGTCAAGCAGCGGCACCGGCTCCTGCATCAGCGCAACAACCCGAAAAAGTGCCCGCGGGGCAGGTGATCGGGTTTTTTAAACCAGAATAGATTCAGAACTCGCTAGATGCGGGGGATAATAACAACAACAAGGGAGTAATTAGCATGATTGTAGATTGGGTATTATGGGGCCTGTGGGTCATTTTAGTGACGGTGATGGTACAGTGGTTTGTGGCCAGTCGCTTCAAAGCAGCAGCACCAGGAGCTGTACCAGGTAAAATCAGCGCAGAACTCAGCCATGACTCCTTTGTGTTCCGAGCTCATCGCACCTTTCAGAACTCCATCGAAAACGTTCCCTTTTTTGCCGCCGCCGTGTTACTCGCTATTTTGAGTGGAGTGCAGTCGCAGTGGTTCGTCGCTTGGGTGTGGCTCTATGCTATTATTCGCATCATTCACATGGTGTTGTATTACGTGATAGCAACTGAGAAAAACCCCAGCCCACGTAGTTATTTTTTCATTCTGGGCGTGGTGGCAAACATTGCAGTGTTAGTGCAAGCAGCGATGGTCTTGGCTGGGGCTTAACGAACACGAGGTAAATTATGGTTGAACGTCAATATCCAATTGGTACTCCGGGCCAGCCTTGGGGGCCCGCAGAAAAACTCGAATGGCAACAAGCCCAGCAGCTCAAGCGTTCTTATTTTGAGGACGTGGTACCCGCCATCAACGCTTTGCATGAAGGTTTTGATGTAGAGCAATATGGCCTGCTTGAATATCCAGCGAATAACTACCCGTTGTTTGTAGTAAAGACCCGCCATTGGCAGTCAGACAAGCCTACCGTACTAATTACGGGCGGGGTGCATGGCTATGAGACCAGTGGTGTACACGGCGCTTTGCGGTTTTTAGAAACCCATGCTGAGCATTACAGTCAGTGGTTTAATCTGGTCGTCGCACCTTGTCTAAGCCCGTGGGGTTACGAAACCATCAATCGTTGGAACCCCCATGCGATAGACCCTAACCGGTCCTTTAAAGCACCTAGCCCTGCGGCTGAATGTGCCAACATCATGGATTATCTAGGCCAACAGCAATGGCAATTTTTAGCTCATTTTGATCTGCACGAAACAACTGATACCGACAATAGCGAATTTCGTCCGGCGAAAGCCGCTCTTGATGGCACTGTTAATACCAACTGGAACATTCCGGATGGTTTTTATACGGTGGGTAACTCAGAAATTCCGACGCCAGAGTTTCAGCGTGCCATTATCGACTCCGTGCGCAAAGTAACTCATATCGCCCCAGCGGACGACGAAGGTAAAATCATTGGGGCTGAATTACAGCAAGAAGGCGTGATTCATTACGCTGGCCGCGAACTCGGATTGTGTATGGGCTTAACCGATGCACCTTATGTAACCACTACCGAGGTTTATCCTGATAGCGCTAATGCCACCCCTGAGCAATGCATCTTAGCTCAAGTGGCTGCGATCGTAGGTGGCTTGGACTATTTGCGTGACCAAGCCTAGAGGGTGAAACATGCAGCAGGTGGTTGAGGTTACCCAACGCTGGTTGTGGCAAGTGATTGTAAAGTACAACATTTGCCCGTTTGCCCGGCAAGAAATTGAAGCTCAACGCATTAACTATCAGGTGTGCAAAGCTACTGCGGTCGAGGATATCTTGGCGACCGTGGTGGCTGAGTGTAAGTTTTTAGATGAGCATCCTGAAGTGGCCACAGCGCTGGTGATAGTGCCCGATGCTTTAGCCGATTTTAGCGATTATCTAGATACCTTAGACTTAGCTAATCAGTTATTGCGATTAGAAGGCTACGAAGGGGTGTTTCAGTTGGCTAGCTTTCATCCGGCCTACTGCTTCGCCGGTGAGCCTGAAGACGACCCTGCCAATTACACCAACCGTGCACCTTATCCTATCTTTCATATTTTGCGTGAAGACGAGCTGGCCGAGGCACTGGATAACTTTGATCAACCCGAGTTGATCCCAGAGCGCAATATCGCTTTCGCGCGGCGTAAAGGTGCCGCATTTTTTGAGCGTTTGCTGCATAAAATTAAAGCTGGCGAGCCTCCTGCCGATAATACCTAACATCTGTGACTAACTACTGAGCCGTATGAATTTATCAACTCTTATTGGCATGCTTTCGGGTATTGCTATCGTGGTGCTATCGGTGATGTTAACCGCAGCCGATGCTTGGTCCTTTATCAATCTACCAGGCTTAGCCATAGTACTAGGCGGTACCTTTGCGGCCACCTTGTTGGCATACCCATTGCGTGATGTGGTGCGGGTGTTCAAGATTCTGTGGATTGTGCTACGTAACGAAAAAATGTACGCCGAAGATGACCAGCGCGAATTGGTTGAGGTGGCACGACAGTTAGTGCAGGGACGCATTGCCAATGCTGAAGATCAATTAAACCAGGTACAAAACCCGTTTTTAAAAACCGGTTTACAGTTACTCATCGATCGCACGCCGACCGAGGATATCGCTGAGTTATTAGAGTGGCGAATTCTGCGGACCAAACTAAAAGAACGCGCCGAAGCTCAGGTGTATCGCACTATGGCCACTTTTGCCCCCGCGTTTGGTATGTTGGGTACCTTGGTTGGCTTGGTTAACATGTTGCATGGCATGGGCCAGAGCAGCATGAGCGAGATTGGCGTAGACATGGCCTTTGCGTTATTAACGACGCTGTACGGGGTGGTTTTGGCGAACATGTTGTTCAAGCCGATTGCGATTAAATTTGAGCGTCGCACCGAGAGTCGCGTGCAGCTCATGAATATGATCTTAGAAGGCATCTTGCTGATTGCTCGTGGTCGCAGCCCAGCCTACATTCGCGAATATTTAGCTACCTTCTTCGCCCATGTAGAAGATGAGCTGGATATCAACGAGGCTAACGATATTGCCGCGAAAAATGGGCTCCATGAAGGTTTAGGCAAGGGTAGATCTGAGCGGCTATGAGCAACGAACCTACTTTACATGAGCTGATGGAACGTAGCGGCGGCCCCCAAGCCAAAGCTTCGGACGCAGCCGCCAACTTACATCGCGAACCTCATCGTGAGCATCGCGGTGCTTCAGCACGTTTATTCGGGCATGGAGTGGCGGCACTGCATGACCAGCCCGTTGATGAGGAAGACAGTTGGGTAACCACCTATATGGATTTGTTGACCCTGCTGCTGGTGTTGTTTGTTATTTTGCTTGCCAATGCTGACTTGTCTGGCTCGCCGAGCCCATCTGAGCAAGTATTGCAAGCCGCAGCAGGGCAGTCAGCAGGCTTAGCACTAACTGAAAGCGAATTGCAGGCGCAGTTTGCCAGTAGTGGTTTAGCCGATGGAGTAGAAGTAAGCACCTCGCCCGGTAAAGTTAATATTAAGCTTAAAGACAAGATTTTATTTAACAGCGGCGAAGCTGAATTTAATCAGCAGGCCGCCCAGGTGATGCAAACCCTAACTGAGGTGTTGAAGAAAAATCAGCTATTTATCAGCGTTGAAGGGCATACGGATAACATCCCGATCAGTAATCAGCGGTTTCCTAGCAACTGGGAGTTATCTGCCGCGCGGGCTAGTGTGGTGGTACGCTTTTTAGCAGAGCAAGGCATAGCTCCAGAGCGGATGCGAGCTGTCGGTTATGCAGATAGTGCGCCGCTGCAGACTAATACTACCGCAGCTGGACGCAGCGAAAACCGTCGAGTTAACGTGGTACTAACCGAAGTTGAATAGCTCCAGCGCTGGGCCTTAAGCATCTCGCGGCATGCCTTTTTCTACCGCACGTACCAGCCTTAGCACTTGCTTTTCAACTTTGCCTAAACCTGCTTGTTGCCGCGCTAAGGCCCAATCAATATGCTCTTGAACCATAACGCTAGCGCTATCTCGACGCTGCTGCAAGGCCTCGATAATAGCAGCATCGGCTGGCGCATTGCCTAAGGCCACCGCAATATTCCGCTGCCAACATTCATGGCCAATCCGCCGAATCGGCGAACCTTCAGTTTGTCGCAAAAAAGTGTCCTCATCCCAAGCCCACAATTGCAGTAGTTCAGGAGCATGCAAGTGCTGGCGCGGAGAAAAATCGGCTTCATCGGTTAGATGGGCGTAGCGATTCCAGGGACAAATCAATTGGCAGTCGTCACAACCGTAGATGCGATTGCCAATCAGCGGTCGAAACTCTTCTGGAATACTTTGCTTGAGCTCAATGGTTAAATAAGAAATACAGCGGCGCGCATCTAACACGTAGGGTTCGACGATGGCCTGGGTAGGGCAAATGGTCATACAGGCACTGCAGTTACCACATTTTTCGGCTACGGGTGAATCCATCGGTAGAGGTAGATTTACCAGCAGTTCACCCAAGAAAAACCAAGAGCCATGGGCTTCATCAAGCACTAAGGTATGTTTACCACGCCAACCTAAACCTGCTTTGATAGCTAGTGGCTTCTCCATGATCGGAGCTGAATCCACAAAGGGGCGAAAATCTAGCTCAGCACATGCAGCTTGTATCTTATCACCTAGTTGTTTCAGGCGTTTTCGCATTAATTTATGATAGTCGCGCCCAAGCGCATAGCGACTAATGTAGCCTAAACGAGGATTTTTCAGGGTTTTAGCAAAGCCAGCTTCAGCCGGTAAATAATTCATCCGCACCGAAATCGCACGCACTGCACCGGGATGCAGTTGATCGGGCCGGGTGCGTAACTCCGCATGTCGCGCCATCCATTCCATATCACCATGCATACCCGCTGCCAGCCAACGTTCTAAGTGCTGCTGCTCAGTACTCAGGTCAACGTCGGTAATACCGACCTTCTGAAAGCCCAAGTCGCGGCCCCATTGTTTGATATCTGCAGCTAGTTGATGATAATCCATGAATGGTGTCGTACTCTTGTAGGTATGCCCGCGGTTGATGTTGGCTAACATAGCAAAATCCGGGCAAAAACGCACGATAGGGAGACTCATGGTGGCACAATTATCGCACTTGATATATCGCACCGAACAGGTTCGTAGTGGTGAGCAAGCAGCTGCCGTAGCGGTTGGCTTGAGTATGGCGCAACTGATGCAAGCGGCTGCCCAAGCATGTCTGCAGGCCATCCAGGATCACTACGCCGCACCAGCTAGGGTGGCTATTGTTTGTGGCCCCGGCAATAACGGTGGCGATGGTTGGGTGCTGGCACGACTGGCTCAAGCCGCGGGCTATCAGGTGACGGTTTATGCGGTGCCCCCAACTACCAAGCTAGCACAACAAGCACAGGCGGCGTGGCAGGCGGAGGGTGGTCGCTGGCAGAGTAGCATCGATAGCTTGCACGGCTATCAGATCCTTGTTGATGCTGTGCTTGGCAGTGGACTTACCCGGCCTCTGGCTGATTTTTACCTAGCTGCGGTGCAGGCTATCAATGCCGCAGCGAACACCGCTTGGGTGTTGAGTGTGGACGTGCCAACCGGATTAAACAGTGATACCGGACAACCGCAACCCATTGCGGTAACCGCAGCACACACCGTGACTATGGTAGCGATAAAAGCAGGACTAGTAACCGGTAAGGCCAAAGATTACGTGGGGCAGCTGAGCTTGGCCGAATTGGGCATCGGCGCAGCTTTTAGCCAACAGCCGGCCATGGCTGAGCTGGTGCAACCAGAGCTAGCGCAGCGCTGGTTAGCGAAACGCAAACCAAGCTCACACAAAGGTGACCATGGTCATCTTGTTTTGATTGCTGGCGGGCCTGGTATGAGTGGCGCGGCTATTTTGGCTGGGCGAGCAGCATTACGCGGTGGTGCGGGTAAGGTCACTCTGGTTACGCATCCGCACACACTAGCTATTATTGCGCAAGCGCAGCCCGAACTTATGGTGCATGGCACCGATGAAAAGGGCCTTATCCCTTGGCTTGAACAAGCAGGTGCTATTGTTATCGGGCCGGGATTAGGCCGCGATGCTTGGGCGCAACAGCAGCTACAGCAGTTGTTAGATTGGCACTTGAAGCTTACAGGGCCGCTACCGCCGGTGGTTGCCGATGCCGATGCCCTCAATTTACTAGCACAGTTGCCGCAGGGCGAGCCGTCACCCAACTTACGGCAGTGGGTATTAACTCCGCATCCCGCAGAGGCGGGTCGCTTGTTACGGTCTGTGATGAGCACTCGGTTTGCGGATGAGAATATGACGGCCGTGGTGGAAGCGGATCGATACGAAGCGTTAACGCAATTAGTCTCGAACTTTAATGCCGAGGTGCTACTCAAAGGAGCAGGAACTTTAATCGCAGGGCCAGCACACCAAATCGAGCGCATCTTAGTGTGTAATCGTGGTAGCCCGGCCTTAGCGACAGCCGGCTCGGGCGATGTGCTCAGTGGCCTTCTAGGGGCCTTGCTAGCGCAGCATCGGCAACCTTCAGCTGCAGCCTTGCACGAGCTAGTAGCAACCGCAGTTTGGGTGCATGCCGTAGCTGGCGAAAATGCTGCGCAAGCCGGAGAACGTGGTACTATAGCAAGCGATATTGTGAATGAACTCAGAGCCTTGGTGAACCCTTGATGACAACCATTATTCGTAGCGCAGCCACCGAAGCAGAGCTGCTGCAAATAGCGCAACAATTAGCTCGTAACACCACTAAGCTATTACAACAGGCGGGGCCTGCTGCAACTGCCTTTACTTGTTATTTGTACGGTGATCTAGGTGCAGGTAAAACCACTTTTAGCCGGGGCTTTATCCAGACCTTGGGCCACCAAGGTGCGGTAAAAAGCCCTACTTACACCTTGGTAGAGACCTATGAGTTGAGTCCTTGGACCATTCATCACTTTGATTTGTATCGGCTTGCTGATCCAGAAGAACTTGAATTCATGGGCATCCGCGATTACCTTGGAGATCATCAGATTATTTTAGCCGAATGGCCGCAGCGAGGGACAGGGTACTTACCCGAAGCTGATATAACGATAACCATAGACTATGCCCAACCGGGTCGAACTATGACGATACATGCGCTAACAACACGAGGTCGAGCGGTTCTCGAAACACTTTAATGCCCTATTGGATACGCGTTTTTATTAGTTGCAGTTTGCTGCTGTTCAGTACCACCAGTTTCTCGGTGCAAGTTAACAGCATCAACAATGTACGAATGTGGCCTGCGCCTGATAATACGCGGGTCGTTTTTGATCTGTCTGCAACTCCTGATTTTAGTTATTTTACCTTGTATCAACAAACACCCTATCGGCTGGTGATTGATTTTAACCAAACCGCTCTCAAGGTTGACTTAGCCAAAGTGGAAAATAACTCACTATTGATTAAGAAAATTCGTACCAGTACCCCCAAGAACAAGCAATCCACTCGTGTTGTGATTGAGCTCAACGACAAGATTGAATTTGAGATTTTTCCGGTGCGGGCCAACGAGCAATATGGCGAGCGCTTAGTAATCGATTTAAAAGGGCGATCGATTGAACGTAAAAATACCCCGTTACGTGCCGATGAATTGCAAGAAAGAAAAGTGACCATCGCCATCGATGCGGGTCATGGTGGCGATGATCCCGGTTCGATTGGGCCATCGGGAGCCTACGAAAAAGATATTGTGTTGAAAATATCGAAAGCGCTAGCGGATATGATCAACCAAGATCCAGCTATGCAGGCCTACTTGATTCGCAGTGGTGACTATTACGTGGGTCTCAAAGCGCGCGCCCGCAAAGCCCAAGAAATTGAGGCCGATTTGCTGGTATCCATTCATGCGGATGCTTTTACCTCACCGAAACCCCGTGGTGGGTCGGTGTGGGTGCTGTCCTCACGTCGCGCCACCACTGAAATGGGTCGTATGTTAGAGGATAAAGAGCGGCTGTCTGATGTGCTTGGAGGCATCGATTTGCGGGTAGAGTCTGACGATACCCACGGTTACTTAAACAAAGCTCTCATTGATATGACCATGGGCCATGCCATGAGTGCCGGTTTTGAAGTAGCCGAAGATGTCATCAAGCATATGGATGGCATTGCCATTATGCACAAAGACAAACCGCAACATGCCAGTTTTGCCGTGCTTACGTCAGGCAAACCTTCCATTTTGGTGGAAACCGGTTTTATCTCAAATCCACAAGAAGAACAGCAACTGTTAAGCAACGCCTATCAACAACGGATGGCGCGCGCCATTTATCAAGGGGTGCGCGATTACTTTACTCGGCGTCCGCCCGATGGCTCGTCGTTTGTGTCAAGCCGTGCGGCGCAACATGTGGTAAAATCTGGTGAGTCGTTATCGGTAATTGCACAGCGTTACAATACAACCGTCAAAGCATTGAAAACACGGAACAACCTAACCAGTAATGTACTGCAAGTTGGGCAAGTGCTAGACATCCCATAACACCCTGATTTATTTCGCACTCATCAGCTACGAGCACGCTAGTTATGCCGATTCAATTATTGCCGATCAGTTTAGCCAACCAAATTGCCGCCGGCGAGGTGATCGAGCGTCCCGCGTCGGTGGTGAAAGAGCTGGTAGAAAACTGTCTAGATGCAGGTGCCAGCCATATTGTCATTGATATTGAGCAAGGTGGTCGACGGCGTATTCGTATTCGCGACGATGGTACTGGTATTGTCAAAGCTGAATTAGGTTTAGCCCTTAGTCGACATGCCACCAGTAAAATCAGCAGTCTCAACGACCTCGAAGCGATTCAAAGCTTAGGCTTTAGAGGCGAAGCCTTAGCCAGTATCAGTTCAGTATCACGTTTAACCCTAACCTCAAAGCCAGCGCAGCAAGCCGAGGCTTGGCAGGCTTGGGTAGAAGGGCGTGATATGCAGGCTGAAATCGCCCCAGCAAGTCACCCGGATGGGACTACCGTTGATGTGCAAGATTTGTTTTTTAACACACCGGCGCGGCGCAAATTTTTGCGTACTGACAAAACTGAATTTGCCCATATCGACGAGGTCGTACGGCGTATTGCACTGGCTCGTTTTGGTGTGCGTTTTAGCCTGAACCATAACGATAAACCGGTGCGTAACTACCCTGCGGTATCGGCGCAACAAGATGCATTACAACGCATCAGCCAAGTGTGTGGTCGGCAATTTACCGATCCAGCCTTAGCGGTGGAACATGCTAGTGGTCCAGTGCGCCTATGGGGTTGGGTCGCAGCGCCAGAAGAATGTCGCCATCAGGCAGATATTCAGTACTTTTATGTTAACGGTCGGATGATGAAAGATCGCTTGCTGGCGCATGCGGTGCGACAAGCTTACGGTGAAGCTAGCGGGTTAGCGGACCCCAGTAGCGATAGCATGGGGCAACATCGAGTCCCCACGTTTGTGTTGTATCTAGAATTACCGCCCCAAGACGTGGATGTGAATGTGCATCCGGCCAAGCATGAAGTGCGCTTTCATCAAGCGCGGCAGATTCATGACTTTGTGTTAGCAGCTGTGCGCAGTGCCTTGCAACAAGCTCCAAGCACCGCCCGCAGCGATGCTACGGCAGCGTCTCATGGTGCCGGCGCAGCGGATGCCAGCAAGGTTGCGGCAGCGCCACCACAACATGGTTATCAGCCGGCCAGCAGTCAGCTCAGTCAGCAGGTGCAAGAGTTACAACCACGCCATAGTCAGCTGTTTCCGCAGCGCGCTCAAGCCCACCCAAGTTTGGCTCAGTTGCAGCAAGTGGCTGCTCCCAGTCAGCCTGAGTCAGCTGTCACCGGTCCTAAATTATT
This sequence comes from Idiomarina loihiensis, assembly GCF_024584785.1. Lineage (GTDB taxonomy): Bacteria > Pseudomonadota > Gammaproteobacteria > Enterobacterales > Alteromonadaceae > Pseudidiomarina > Pseudidiomarina fusca. The sequence continues at coordinate 2,098,810 of NZ_CP074112.1, read as the reverse complement.
ATCGGTAATCCAGCAACGTTTTGCCTTATTGCAGCAGGTTGAATTGGGTTCGCAGCAGCACCTGCTGGCGCTGTTAGATTTAGCTGCAGTACAGCAGCATGTGCTGAGCAAACAATTGCAGCAACAATGGCAATTAGGGTTAGCTGGGCAACCCCTGTTGATACCGTTGCAATTACAGGATGCGCCCTTAATCGCAGCATTACGAGCTGTTCCCGCTGAACAGTTGGCGCGCTTAGGGGTCCGTTGTGAGTTTGGCCGCAATCGGGTCACCTTGTTAGATGTGCCATCCATGCTGCGGCAAACCAACCTCGCAGTTACCTTAGCGGAACTGGTTAAGCAGTTGGACAGCCCGCAGTTATTCCGTTGGCTGGCCCAGTTCCAGGTGTTGTCCCAGTTCAATTTAAGCCAAGCTGAACACTGGTTACAGCAGTGGCTAAAAGATCCGATTGCTGACTATTTGTATGCTCTTTCACTGCCACCTGAAGTCAGCAGTACGGACACGGCTAAGGAAACTTGATGACCACTTTTACCAATAAAGTCATTTGCCTTTACGGGCCCACGGCAGCCGGCAAAACGGGCTTAGCTATTGCGCTAACACAGGCGTTACCCTGCGATATTATCTCGGTGGATTCTGCCCTGATCTATCGCGGTATGGATATCGGTACTGCAAAGCCGAGTGCTGCCGAACAAGCACAAGCACCGCATCGGTTGATTGACATCTGTGACCCCAGCGAAAGCTATTCAGCGGCACAATTTGCAGCCGATGCACGCGAAGAAATAGAAGCCATTTTGGCGCGTGGCCGGATTCCATTGCTGGTAGGCGGTACCATGTTGTATTTCAAAGCCTTGCTAGAAGGCATGTCCGATTTACCTGAAGCAGACCCGGCCATTCGCCAGCAGCTACTTGAACAAGTTGCTAGCGCAGGTACCCATGCTCTACATCAGCGCCTAGAACAGATAGACCCGGTGAGTGCGGCACGGATTCATCCGCATGATCCACAGCGCTTAGTAAGGGCCCTGGAGGTCTATTTAAGCAGTGGTCAAACACTTACTGAACTTACCACCCAGCGTACTGGAGCATTACCCTATCCGGTACTGCAATTAGCCGTGGCGCCCCATGATCGCAGCGTCTTGCACGAGCGTATTAAGGTAAGATTTTTACAAATGTTGGAACAAGATTTTCTCGCCGAGGTCGAACAATTAAGACAGCGGTCCGATTTGCATCTGGATTTACCCGCGTTACGCTGTGTGGGGTATCGTCAGGCTTGGCAGTATTTAGCTGGCGAGTGCAGTTATGACGAGATGGTCGAGCGCGGCATCGCCGCCACTCGGCAATTAGCCAAGCGGCAGTTAACTTGGCTGCGCAAATGGCCCGGGGTGCATTGGTTAGATACGGATGCGGATGATTTAGCGGCCCAAGCGATTGCTTACTGCCAGCATCAGCCAGGCGAAGTATTCGCTGAGTTGCTTTAGCGATAGCTGCAATCGAACAAACTATCGTTCAATTGCTCCTTGAAAAGCTTAAACTAATCCCTATATTCAGTATTAACTGAAATAAAATGGTTCTGAGTTACACTATTTAAAAAAATTGTCTATATTTTAAGTGGCTGGCACGTTTTAGCGCAGTAGTATGTTGCTAGGCACTCACAATAACAAAAAAAAGGACGCACTATTATGGCCAAGGGGCAAACTCTACAAGACCCTTTTTTGAATGCACTGCGCCGCGAGCGTGTGCCGGTTTCGATTTACTTAGTAAATGGAATTAAACTACAAGGACAAATTGAGTCTTTTGATCAATTTGTTATTTTGCTGAAAAACACAGTCAGCCAGATGGTATATAAGCACGCCATTTCAACAGTGGTGCCAGCGCGCATTCCACAGAATTATCTGCCTATGGCAGAAGGCTCTGAAGAAGCGATCGATTAATTGATGTTAGGGGAGCAGTGATAGCTTGTTTGATAGGTTTGAAAGTGGTGAACAGGCTGTCCTGGTACACGTTGATTTTCCTGCAGAAATTGATCGTGAAGATCTCTCTGAACTGAAGTTATTAGTGTCATCCGCCGGGGTTGAAACCCTCGGTGTGGTGACTGCTTCGCGTAGCGCACCCAGTTCTAAGTATTTTGTTGGTTCGGGTAAAGCGGAAGAAATTGCCGATCAGGTGCGCTTGCTCGATGCTAACATCGTTATTTTTAACCACAGCCTTACACCTACCCAAGAACGCAACTTAGAAAAGTTGTGTCAATGTCGCGTGCTCGACCGCACCGGCTTGATTCTTGATATCTTTGCCCAGCGCGCCCGCACTCACGAAGGTAAGCTGCAAGTAGAACTAGCGCAATTGCGTCATATCCAAACACGATTGGTACGCGGCTGGACTCACTTAGAACGGCAAAAAGGCGGGATTGGTCTGCGTGGCCCAGGTGAAACCCAGCTAGAAACGGACCGTCGCTTAATTCGTGGCCGTATCAAAAACATTTTGGGGCGCTTAGACAAAGTTCAGAAGCAGCGCGAGCAAGGTCGTCGCGCACGCCAACGCGCTGAGATTCCGACGGTATCTTTAGTGGGATACACCAACGCCGGTAAATCTACCCTCTTTAATAAGATTACTGAAGCCGGGGTGTATGCGGCCGACCAGCTCTTTGCCACCCTCGACCCAACCTTGCGCAAGCTTGAACTCACCGATGTGGGGCCTATTATTTTGGCCGACACGGTAGGTTTTATAAGGCATTTGCCCCATGAGCTCGTGGCAGCCTTTAAAGCGACACTACAAGAAACCCAAGAAGCGGATTTACTCTTACACGTGATTGATGTGGCCGATGACCGTCAACAAGACAACATCCATCAAGTTGAAGAAGTACTGGCCGAAATTGGTGCCGACGAAATTCCGCAGTTGTTGATTTGTAATAAAATCGACCAGCTTGATGATGGGGTGGCGCGCATTGATACTGATGATCAAGGCATGCCAATCCGCGTATGGCTTTCAGCTCAGACCGGGGCTGGAATAGATTTGTTACAACAAGCCTTGGTGCAACGCTTGCGTCCACAGATGGTTGACGTATCCTTACGAATTCCACCCTCGATGGGTAAATTACGTGGTAAGCTGTATGCACTTAAGAGTGTCACCGCAGAAACGACCGCGGACGATGGACAATTTTCAATGCAGGTACGTATGTCTCAAGTAGACTGGCGTAGATTGTGTAAGCAGGTGGCCGAAGAATATGGCGATAACCTGCAAGGCTTTGTAGAATAACTAACGAATACAATTAAACAGCAACCCAGAGTTGGAGTAATCAATGGCCTGGAATCAACCGGGAAACGGTAATAACAATGACCGTGATCCATGGAAACAACAAGGCGGCCGTGAACAAGGTCCGCCAGATTTAGACGAAGCAGTGCGTAACCTCCTAGGCAAACTTGGCCTAGGTGGTAAGAAAGGTGGCAACAATCAACATCGAAGCGGTGGCGGTTTATCCGGCAAGGGCTTTGGTGTGATTGCGATTATCGCCCTATTAGTTTGGTTTTTGGCGGGGATTTATACGGTCAAAGAAGCCGAACGTGGGGTGGTACTGCGCTTCGGTCAATACCACAATTTAGTAGAATCAGGTCTGCATTGGCGCCCAGTATTCATTGATAGCGTACAAACCGTTGACGTGAGCAATGTGCGACAGTTCCAGTCAGAAGGTTTCATGCTGACTCAAGACGAGAACGTGGTGCATGTTGAGCTAGACGTACAGTATCGCATCATCAATCCGCGCGATTATCTCTACGCAGTAGAGAACGCCGACCGCAGTCTTGCCCAAGCGACAGACAGTGCCTTGCGTTACGTGGTGGGTCACACCACCATGGATGAAGTACTAACAGTAGGACGTGAAAGTGTTCGTGCTGACACGCTAGAATTGTTAGACAACATCATTGCACCTTATCTGTTAGGGATTCAAATTGTTGATGTGAACTTGTTGCCTGCGCGTCCGCCAGAAGCTGTGAAAGACGCTTTTGATGACGCTATTGCGGCACAAGAAGACGAACAGCGCTTTATTCGTGAAGCTGAAGCTTACGCCCGACAAATTGAGCCGTTAGCTCGTGGTCAAGTACGTCGAGTGCTGCAAGAAGCGCAAGCTTATCGCGAGCAGACCGTACTGAAAGCGCAAGGTGAGGTAGCACGTTTTAAAGAATTGCTGCCACAATACAAAGCTGCTCCAGTTGTTACACGTGAACGTTTGTACTTAGAAACGTTAGAAGCTATCTATGCCAACACCAGCAAAGTGATGGTGGATGTTGAAGGTAGCAATAACATGATGTACTTGCCGTTAGATAAAATTTTAGAACAGCAGCAACGCAGCCGTTCTGAAGCGCAAAGCCAAGAGCGTGCGCCACAGCAAGGGATTAATTCAACGAACCCAAGTTCGCAGAATAACAACCCTGCAAGCACTAACAGCAATACCACACGTAGTAGCGACCGCTTCAACAGTGGCCGGGGGTAAACGATGAAAAACTTAGTAGCCATTTTAGTTATAGTCGCCTTAGCCCTTGGGGTTTCTTCACTCTTTGTAGTGAAAGAAGGCGAACGCGCCATTGTGGTGCGATTTGGTAAGGTGCAGCGTGACGCAAATACTGGCGAAGCCGTCGTATTTGAGCCGGGCTTACACTTTAAGCTGCCTTTTATTGAGCAGGTTAAACGCTTAGATGCGCGTTTTAAAACTCTTGATGGTGACCCCGATCGCTTTGTAACCAGCGAGAAGAAAGATTTGATTGTAGATACTTATGTAAAGTGGCGGATCTCTGATTTTGCAACTTACTATTTATCGACCAATGGTGGTAACCAAGCTCAAGCCGAAGCCTTGTTAACCCGTCGGGTGAACAGCGGTTTACGGGCTGAATTTGGTAGCCGTACCATTAAAGAAATCGTGTCGGGTGAACGTGATAACTTAATGCGTGAAGCTCTTATTCGTGGTGCTGATAGCGCTCAAGAGCTGGGTATTGAGGTGATTGACGTGCGCGTAATGCAAATCAACTTGCCGACCGAAGTTAGCCAGTCGATTTACCAACGGATGCGTGCAGAGCGTCAAGCAGTAGCTATGGAACACCGCTCTGAAGGTCGTGAACAAGCTGAATTCATCCGCGCTGATGTAGATGCTCGAGTAGCCGTAATGTTAGCTGATGCTGAGCGTGAGTCACGTGAACTGCGTGGCCAAGGTGATGCTGAAGCCGCGGGTATCTATGCTGAAGTGTATACTCAAGACTCAGAGTTCTTCTCGTTCTTGCGCAGCTTGCAGGCGTATCAGAAGAGTTTTGAAAGTGGCAATGATGTGTTAGTGCTTGAACCAGACAGCGACTTCTTCAAGTATTTGAAAGACGCTACCGGTGGTAAAAAATAGCTGTTAGCTAAGCTTTTGAAACCTATCAAAACCCGCGGTTGTCCCGCGGGTTTTTTGTAGGTAAGCTGCTGGTCATCGCTCGACTACTTTGCTGAGAATTTCTGATATGTCTTACAAGCAGTATTACCAAGGTTTCTTTCAACGCCATCCGGATAGCTTACACTGCGCGCCCCATAGTCATCACTATTGGCCCGATGTGACGCGTGCTGCGCAACTCCAGTATTGGGATGATACCGCTCAAGGGGTCGACCATAAGTGGAACCAGATTTTTGGTGAACGTGTACCCGCCGTACAAACCTTGCTAGCTGAGCTGTTGCAGCATCCTCATCCAGAGCAATTTGTGTTCGCCAGTAACACCCACGAACTGCTGTACCGAGTGATGAGTTGTTTTGACCTGAGCCAACCCGTTTCGATTTTGACCACAGATAGCGAGTTTCACAGTTTTTCTCGCCAATTACGTCGGCTACAAGAGCGCAGTAACTTAACTGTGACTGTGGTTGCCACAGAACCTTTTGCTAGCTTCCCACAACGCTGGTTAGAGGCAGTCACAGCACAGGCCTATACGCTTATTTTTACCAGCCAAGTCTTCTATAACTCAGGTGTGGTAGGCCCAGACTTAAATCATTGGGTGCCTCAAGCTGATCCTGCCAGTACTATCGTGGTCGATGGCTATCATGGTTGTGGTGCCATACCAACCAACTTAAGTGCCGTGGCGGACCGGATTTTTTATTTGGCTGGCGCATACAAATATCTACAAGCGGGCGAGGGCTGTTGTTTTATGGCCGTGCCTAAGGGCTGCCAGTTACGCCCAGAGTACACTGGTTGGTTCGCTGATTTCGCGAACTTAGCCAAGCCCCAACAGGGCGAGGTGCAATATGCTGACGATGGCTTGCGTTTCGCCGGCTCCACGATGGATCTTAGCGCCCTCTACCGGCTTGAAAGTGTGCTGCAATGGTGGCAGCAAGAACAGTTAAGCGTAGACCACATGCATGGTTATGTGCAGCAATTGCAGCAGGGTTTTTTGGCCGTACTAGATGAAGCAGGGCACCCCTTAGTTAACCGCCAACGTTTATTAGTTAACTCGTTGGCGCAGCATGGGCATTTCTTTACCTTTTGTTTGGATAATCCAGACCAAGTGCAGCAACTTGCTGAAAAGCTAGCCAAAGCTGGTATCGAAACCGATTACCGGGGCAACCGACTAAGGTTTGGCTTTGCGCTTTACCATGATGTGGCCGACTATCAACGCTTAAAAAAGGCGTTAAGCAGCCACTGATCGGGCTACCTTGTAAGGGCAATTCCTGTTAAAATCAGCGCCTGTTTTTTCAACACCTGTTTTTCTAACAGTAACAGCTGGTATCTAACTCATGGGTAAAAACGTCGTAATTCTTGGTACGCAATGGGGTGATGAGGGTAAAGGTAAGATTGTCGACCTACTCACCGATAAAGCATCGTTAGTGGTTCGCTATCAAGGCGGTCATAATGCTGGTCACACCCTGGTCATTGATGGTGAAAAAACCGTCTTACACCTGATCCCATCAGGTATTTTGCGTAGCAACGTTAAATGTATTATCGGTAACGGTGTCGTACTTTCACCAGAAGCCTTGATGGAAGAGATTGCGATGTTAGAAAAGCGTGGCGTACCCGTACGCGACCGCTTACTCATCAGTGAAGCTTGCCCATTGATTTTGCCGTATCACATTGCCCTAGACCAAGCTCGTGAAAAAGCTCGCGGTAACAAAGCTATCGGTACTACCGGTCGCGGCATTGGCCCAGCCTACGAAGATAAAGTAGCGCGTCGAGGCCTGCGCGTAGGCGATTTATTTAACCCAGAGCGGTTTGAAGAGAAATTACGCGAAGTGGTCGAGTTCCATAACTTTACCTTAGTGAACTACTACAAAGTCGATGCGGTTGATGCCGACCAGGTATTAGCCTATTGCCACGAAGTTGCCAAGCAACTAAAAGACATGATCGCCGACATTCCATCGTTGTTAGACGAAACCCGTAAAGCTGGCCAGCACATCATGTTTGAGGGGGCTCAAGGCACCTTATTAGACATTGACCATGGAACCTACCCTTATGTAACCTCATCAAACACCACTGCTGGTGGTGTCTCGACGGGGGCCGGTTTTGGTCCGCGTTATATTGATTACGTGTTGGGTATTGTTAAAGCCTACACCACCCGAGTGGGTAGTGGTCCTTTCCCAACGGAGTTAGATTGTGCAGTTGGTGAACATTTAGGTGTTAAAGGCCATGAATTTGGTGCTACCACGGGGCGTAAACGTCGTACCGGTTGGTTTGACGCAGTAGCCGCACGTCGGGCAGTACAAATCAACTCAGTGAGCGGTTTTTGCTTAACCAAGCTCGATGTCTTGGACGGCCTAGAAGAATTGAAGATCTGTGTGGGTTATAAATTACCTAACGGCGACATCACTGAGTATCCGCCGATGGCCGCTGAAGATTATGATCACGTAGAACCTATTTACGAGACCATGCCAGGTTGGCAAGATAGCACTGTTGGCATTACCGAACACAAAGATTTGCCAACGGCAGCACTTGCATATATTAAACGAATCGAGGTTTTAACCGGTGTTCCAGTGGATATTATTTCAACAGGACCAGACCGTGCAGAAACCATTATTTTGCGTCATCCGTTCGCTATTTAACCAAACGAACGCAGAAAAGGAAAAAAAATAGCATTTTCTATTGCATCATCAAAATCGATACAATAGAATGCGCTCCACCTAACCGGGGTGCCGGCATAGCTCAGCTGGTAGAGCAACTGACTTGTAATCAGTAGGTCGGGAGTTCGACTCTCTCTGCCGGCACCAACTCAAAATTAGGTTCGGAGGGGTTCCCGAGCGGTCAAAGGGATCAGACTGTAAATCTGACGGCTCAGCCTTCGCAGGTTCGAATCCTGCCCCCTCCACCAATTTCTGCATTAGTTGTTGAATGCGGTGAGTTCAGAGTGGTTTGAGGTGGCCCGATTCAAGGCATGCGGGTATCGTATAATGGCTATTACCTCAGCCTTCCAAGCTGATGATGTGGGTTCGATTCCCACTACCCGCTCCAAATAATCTGAAAGTGCTGATATAGCTCAGTTGGTAGAGCGCACCCTTGGTAAGGGTGAGGTCGGCGGTTCAAATCCGCCTATCAGCACCATTTTCACCGGCCAAACTCTTCCCTTATCTCATCAAATTCGGCATAATCTGCCCGGTTTTGTTTAATTTCAAAAATGTTGGTGTTTAATCCACCGTACGTTGTCCAAAAGAGGCTGTCATGGCAAAAGAAAAATTTGAACGTTCCAAACCGCACGTTAACGTAGGTACAATCGGCCACGTTGACCACGGTAAAACTACTCTGACTGCTGCAATTACCACAGTATTGGCAAAAACTTACGGTGGTTCAGCACGTGCATTCGATCAAATCGATAACGCACCGGAAGAAAAAGCGCGTGGTATCACCATCGCAACTTCACACGTAGAGTATGACACTCCATCACGTCACTACGCCCACGTAGACTGCCCAGGACACGCTGACTATGTTAAAAACATGATCACTGGTGCTGCGCAGATGGACGGCGCAATCTTGGTAGTAGCAGCGACTGACGGCCCAATGCCACAGACTCGTGAGCACATCTTGTTGTCACGTCAGGTAGGCGTACCATTCATCATCGTATTCATGAACAAATGTGACATGGTAGATGACGAAGAGTTGTTGGAATTGGTAGAGATGGAAGTACGTGAACTTCTATCTGAGTACGATTTCCCAGGTGACGACTTGCCAGTAATTCAAGGTTCAGCGTTGAAAGCGTTGGAAGGCGAAGAGAAGTGGGAAGCGAAAATCATCGAATTGGCAGAAGCTTTGGATTCATACATCCCAGAGCCAGAGCGTGATATCGATAAGCCGTTCATCATGCCAATCGAAGACGTATTCTCAATCTCAGGCCGTGGTACTGTAGTAACTGGTCGTGTAGAGCGCGGAATCGTGCGTACTGGTGACGAAGTAGAAATCGTAGGTATCAAAGATACTACGAAGACAATCGTAACTGGTGTAGAGATGTTCCGTAAGTTGCTAGACGAAGGTCGTGCAGGTGAGAACATTGGTGCGTTGTTGCGTGGAACTAAGCGTGATGAGATTCAACGTGGTCAAGTATTAGCGAAGCCAGGTTCAATCAAGCCACACACTCAGTTCGAAGCAGAAGTATACGTATTGACCAAAGAAGAAGGCGGACGTCACACTCCATTCTTCAAAGGCTATCGTCCACAGTTCTACTTCCGTACAACTGACGTAACTGGTTCAGTACAGTTACCAGAAGGCGTAGAGATGGTTATGCCAGGCGACAACTTGAAGTTCGTAGTAGAGTTGATTCACCCAATCGCGATGGACGAAGGTTTACGCTTCGCAATCCGTGAAGGTGGCCGTACTGTAGGTGCAGGCGTAGTATCTAAAATCGTAGCTTAATTGCAGCGGTTAAAGAAAAAGGGAGCTTCGGCTTAATGCCGATCAGTTAAGAAATATTTTAGCGATCGGTTGACCGATCCTCCCAATGGATCAGAATCCGTAGTTAGTTAATTCTAGCTACGGATTTTTTTATGCAACTCACAACAGCACTGGCTATCGCCAATGGATATGCTCCGAACTCCGAAGATATTGGGAAGTTGTCCGATATTCTTGATCCAGATTTAATTGATGAGGCTTTTGATAGAGCTGGTGTCGGTACCATCAGGAAAAGACGTTTACCATTGGATATGGTGTTGTGGAGTATTATTGGAATGGCTCTGTATCGAAATACGAGCGTGTGGGACATTGTTGGGCAAATGAATATTATGTTGCCTGGCAGGCGCGCACTTGTAGCCCCAAGCGCCATTCCACAAGCAAGGCAGCGTCTTGGTGAGCATGCTGTGCAGTCCGTATTTGAACATACGCAAGCGATTTGGAATGAACAAGCAGAGCATCCGACCTGGCATGGCTTGCGCCTGCTTGGCGTGGATGGCGTCGTTTGGCGCACACCCGATTCCAATGAAAATGAGCAAGCGTTCACAAAGAGTTCAAATCAATTTGGAGAGCAGTACCCTCAAGTGCGCATGGTTTGCCAAATGGAATTAACCAGTCACCTTTTGACTGGAAGCCAGTTCGGTTGTGCTTCAACAAATGAAATGGTGTTGGCAGAAGAGCTTATCAAATCGACAGCAGATCATTCATTGACGCTATTCGACCGAGGTTTTTATTCACTTGGGCTGCTACATAAGTGGCAAAATACCGGTATTGAACGTCACTGGCTAATCCCAATGAAAAAGGGAACCCAGTATAAAGTCATCCGAAAAATAGGTCGCCAGCAAAAGCTAGTTGAGCTGACTACCACCCCGCAATCGCGCAAAAAATATCCGAATTTACCTGAGACCATGCAAGTTCGAATGCTAACACGAACTATTGATGGTAAAGAGCGCACCATATTAACGTCCATGATCGATCCATTACGCTATCCGAGCGAAGATATTGTTGAGCTTTATGAGCAGCGTTGGGAAATCGAACTAGGCTATCGAGAAATGAAACAAGTTTTGCTTCAAAATCACTACACGCTACGAAGTAAACGACCAGAAATGATACGCCAAGAGTTATGGGGAATACTCTTAGCTTACAATATTATTCGCTATCAGATGGTGAAAATGGCCAGCAAAATTAAGGGGATATACCCGAACCAACTTAGTTTTACATCCTGTGCAACCGCAATCATTAATTGGCTATACACTGCGTCACTCAATTCTGCTGGAAATATCCCTAAAACTCTGGAACATCTTCAGGAGATTGCAGAACATTACGTCTTACCTATAAGGCGAACAGAGCGGATTTATCCACGAGAAGTTCGGTCAAAGCCGCAAAAGTATGCGCGAAAAAAATGCCAGTCAGCTCTTAACTGACTGGCATTAGAGCTTCGGCTCCCTTTTTTCATTCAAAAGCGTTGTTCGTTATTCGTACGCTACGCTGTTCGTGCGCTACGCTGTTCGAAAAGTGAACGTGCGAACAGTGAACGAAGTGAATGGACGAATAACGAACAACGAATAACGCCCTTGTTTTACATCACTTGATCGGTATAATACAGCGTCCGTTTCTGTCACATACACAGAACCTGCAGGGGTGTAGTTCCAATTGGTAGAACAGCGGTCTCCAAAACCGACGGTTGGGGGTTCGAATCCCTCCACCCCTGCCAACAAATTCAAAGCGTTGTTCGTGTTTCGTCCGCTGCGCTGTTTGTTCACTTTGTTGTTCGCGGTTAGAAAAGCGAACTTAGTGAGCGGACGAAAAGTGAGGCGAGGCCGAACGGACGAATAGCGAATAACGAGTTTTTTCAATTACAGGATTAAATAATGAGTGCAAACACCGAAACGCAAAGCAGCTCGTTCGACGCCTTAAAATGGTTAGTCGCTATCGTTTTACTTGCTGCCGCAGTCCTTGGTAACTATTACTACACAGAACAAGTATCAGTACTTTATCGTGCGATTGCTGTTGTGCTGTTGGTTGTTATCGCAGGTGTTATTGCGGGCATGACCTCGAAAGGCCGTCGGTTCCGTGGCTTTGCTAAAGAAAGCCGCACAGAGGTTCGTCGCGTAGTTTGGCCAACGCGTCAAGAAGCTACTCAAACTACTATTATTGTTGTTGTTGCGACCGCAATTGTATCTTTAATCTTATGGGGCATGGATGCGATTTTAGTTCGTGTCGTTGGCTTCTTTACTGGATTGGAGTTTTAATCAATGGCAGAGCAAATTAAAAAACGTTGGTACGTGGTTCAAGCATTCTCTGGTTTTGAGAAGCGTGTTGCTGAGTCTCTGCGCGAGCATATCAAAATGCACGGTATGGAAGACAAATTCGGTGAAGTCTTAGTACCAACTGAAGAAGTTGTGGAAATGAAAGCGGGCAAGCGTGCGAAAAGCGAACGCAAATTCTTCCCAGGCTATGTACTAGTCGAAATGGCGATGGATGAAGCTGCTTGGCACTTGGTCAAATCTATCCCACGCGTACTAGGTTTTATTGGCGGAACGCAAGAGCGTCCGATTCCAATCACGCAAAAAGAAGCTGACACTATTCTGAATCGCCTGCAAGACTCGGTTGATAAGCCTAAGCCAAAAACCTTGTTTGAAGCGGGCGAAGTGGTACGGGTTAATGACGGTCCGTTTGCTGACTTCAATGGTACCGTAGAAAGCGTAGACTACGACAAGAGCCGCTTAACAGTATCGGTCTCTATCTTTGGTCGCGCCACGCCGGTTGAGCTTGAGTTCGGCCAGGTAGAAAAAGCGTAACAGCCGTTATTCGTGATTCGTCCGTTCACTTCGTTCACTGTTCGTCCGTGCTTCGCACTGTTCGAACCCCGAACCCCGAACAGCAAAGCGCACGAACCCCGAACAGCGCAGCGTACGAACCACGAACAACGAAGTGTACGAACAACGAACAACAAAGTGTACGAAAAATGCACTTCGTTAGTTGCAATCAGGGGCGAATAAGACTATAATTCGCCTCCTTTTTATATTGGGGAGCCGTTAGAGTAAGTCAACTCTTAGACTTACGAGGCGTTAGACCCGCAACCAAGAGGCTAAAACATGGCTAAGAAGTTAAAAGCTATCATCAAGTTGCAAGTAGCAGCTGGTGCAGCTAACCCATCACCACCGGTAGGTCCAGCATTGGGTCAACACGGTGTGAACATCATGGAATTCTGTAAAGCGTTTAACGCAGCAACTGGCGAACTTGAAAAAGGCGCTCCGGTTCCTGTTGAAATCAGCGTTTTTGAAGACCGTTCTTTCACCTTTATCACTAAAACTCCTCCAGCAGCCTTCTTGTTGAAGAAAGCAGCAGGCATAAAGAGTGGTTCAGGCCGTCCAAACACTGATAAAGTTGGTACTGTAACTGTAGCTCAGTTAGAAGAAATTGCTAAGACCAAAGAGCCTGACTTAACAGCGGCTAGTCTTGAAGCAGCAGTACGTACTATTGCCGGCTCTGCTCGCGCAATGGGCTTGAACGTGGAGGGTCTATAAGATGGCTAAGTTAACTAAACGCGCTCGTCTGATCCGTGAGAAAGTTGAAGCTCGTGATTATGAAATCAACGAAGCGATCAACCTGTTGAAAGAATTGGCAACTGCTAAATTCAAAGAAAGCGTTGATGTATCAGTAAATCTAGGTATCGACGCTCGTAAATCTGACCAAAACGTTCGTGGTGCTACTGTACTACCTAACGGTACTGGTCGTGACGTTCGTGTTGCAGTATTCACTAGCGGCGCTAACGTAGAAAAAGCTAAAGCAGCTGGTGCTGATTTAGTAGGTATGGAAGACTTAGCTGAGCAAATCAAGAAAGGCGAGATGAACTTTGATGTTGTTATCGCTTCTCCAGACGCTATGCGTGTGGTTGGTATGCTGGGTCAAATCTTAGGTCCACGTGGCCTGATGCCAAACCCTAAAACTGGCACCGTAACTCCTGACGTAGCTACTGCGGTACAAAACGCTAAAGCTGGTCAGATCCGTTATCGTAACGATAAAGCTGGTATCATCCATGCTACTATCGGTAAAGTTGATTTCGATAACGCCAAGCTGCAAGAGAACTTAGAGTCTCTATTAGCTGCTCTGAAGAAAGCCAAGCCGTCTTCAGCTAAAGGTCAATACATTAAGAAAGTTAGCTTATCAACCACTATGGGCGCTGGCGTAGCCATCGACCAAAGCACGTTAAGCTAAGATTTCAAAGGTTTATGGGTTGGAGCTAACGCTCTCATCCAAGACCGCAGGTGTATCGCGAGACCATCCTTCGGGATTTAAAGCGACACTTAATTTCCTGCGCAGATGGTGATATCCGACTCAGACTCTCTGGGTAAGAGATTCACCGTGACAACGTGGCAGAATGTGGTTTTCTGCCTATGTGTAACGATGACCCGGCGCGTTTTCGCAAAGGGTCAAAAAAAGAGGTGATACTAGTGGCACTAGGTTTAGCAGCAAAAAAGGCAATCGTTAAAGAAATTAACGACGTTGCTTCAAACGCTCTATCCGTCGCTGTTGCTGAGTATCGTGGTATGGAAGTTGCGGACATGACCCAACTTCGTCGTCAAGCTCGTGAGCAAGGCGTGTATCTGAAAGTTATTCGGAATACATTAGCTAAGCGTGCGTTCGCTGACACGAAATTTGGTGACATGGATGCGGCACTTGTAGGTCCTTTGGTCTACGGCTTCTCTTTGGATGCGCCTGGCTCTGCTGCGCGTTTGTTCAAAGATTTCGCTAAACAGAACAAGCACCTTAAAGTAACTGCTCTATCAATCGGTAACGGTTTGATGGGTGCAGATAAGCTTGAAGCAGTTGCTTCACTTCCGACTCGCGACGAAGCATTGGCGAAATTGCTTGCAACCTTCAAAGCGCCTGTTAGTAAGTTCGTTCGTACAATTAACGAAGTACCTACTAAGTTTGTGCGTGTGTTGTCGGCAATTAAAGACGCTAAATAGAAGCGGTTTTTATAACCATTTTTTTGTAATTTATAACCCAGGAGTTTAGAGTTATGGCTCTTACTAAAGACGATATTTTGAATGCAATCGCTGAAATGCCAGTTATGGAATTGGTAGAGTTGATTGAAGCAGCTGAAGAAAAATTCGGTGTTGACGCATCTGCTGCTGTTGCAGTAGCTGCTGGCCCAGCTGTAGCTGCTGAAGCTGCAGAAGAGAAAACTGAATTTGACGTAATCTTGAAAGCTGCAGGCGCTAACAAAGTTGCTGCTATCAAAGCAGTACGTGGCGCAACCGGTCTTGGCTTGAAAGAAGCTAAAGATATGGTTGAGTCTGCACCTGTTGCTGTTAAAGAAGGCATCAGCAAAGAAGACGCAGAAGCACTTGCTAAAGATTTGACTGAAGCTGGTGCGGAAGTTGAAGTTAAGTAAGTTTAACCACTTACATAACTTGGCCTTTTAGGCCTAGGGCTGGTGGCAATATTGCTACCAGCCTTTTTGCGCTGTAAAGCATGTATCATTTTTGCCCGTTATTGGGGTGCATGCTCGCGGTGACAAAAACGGGAACGACAAGCTTTAAGTAGTTTGTTTTTAACCATCGACTCCTACTCCGGTGGTTAGGGTCATCAATCAGCTAGCTGAGGAACCCCATGGCGTACTCCTACTCTGAGAAAAAACGTATTCGTAAGGATTTTGGTAAACGGCCTCATGTACTTGAAGTGCCATACCTGCTGTCAATCCAATTAGATTCATTTAAAAAATTCATCGAGCCGGATCCAGAAGGCAATAACGGTCTGGAAGCGGCATTTCGCTCAGTATTTCCAATTACCGCCTATTCAGGTAATTCGGAATTGCAGTACGTGAGCTATCACTTAGGTGAGCCGACCTTTGACGTACAAGAATGTCAAATTCGTGGCATCACATACTCTGCTCCATTGCGGGTGAAACTGCGCTTAGTTATCTATGATAAAGAAGCTGCGGCTGGCACCGTTAAGCACATGAAAGAGCAAGAAGTTTATATGGGCGAAATCCCATTGATGACCGACAACGGTACCTTTGTTATCAATGGTACTGAACGTGTTATCGTTTCTCAGCTACACCGCTCTCCTGGCGTGTTCTATGATCACGACAAAGGGAAAACCCATTCATCGGGTAAGGTGTTGTATAACGCTCGTGTGATTCCGTATCGTGGCTCTTGGTTAGATTTTGAATTTGACCCGAAAGACAACGTATTCGTTCGTATCGATCGCCGTCGTAAATTACCGGCATCGATCATTTTGCGTGCCTTGGATTACAATACCGAAGAAATCTTAGAGATGTTCTTCGAGACTACTTATTTCCAATTCCGCAACAAAAAAGTATTCATGCAATTGGTGCCTGAGCGCCTGCGTGGAGAAACTGCCAAATTTGATATCAAGAACGATGACGGTGATGTGATTGTTGAGAAAGGTCGTCGTATTACTGCGCGCCATATCAACCAAATCGCTAACCTGAACACCCCAGAAATGGAAGTTCCATTAGAATATCTGGTCGGTAAAGTTCTTGCTAAAGATTACAAAGAAAAAGGCACTGACACGGTTATTGCGCCGGCAAACACTGAGTTAACCCTTGAATTGTTGGCCAAACTGCGTGAAGCAGGGTTCAAGAAATTTGAAACCTTGTTTGTTAACGATCTTGATCATGGTCCATACATGAGCGAGACCTTGCGCATTGACTCTACTAATACTCGTTTAGAGGCGTTAGTAGAAATCTACCGCATGATGCGTCCGGGCGAGCCGCCCACTAAAGATGCAGCAGAAACCTTGTTTGAAAACTTGTTCTTCAGCGAAGACCGTTACGATTTATCGTCAGTCGGTCGGATGAAGTTCAACCGTCGTTTAGGTCGTGAAGACTTAACCGGTGCAGGTGTGCTTACTAAAGAAGACATTATTGATGTGATGAGAAAGCTTATCGACATCCGTAATGGCTTAGATATCGTCGATGATATCGATCACTTAGGTAACCGTCGTATTCGTTCGGTTGGCGAAATGGCCGAAAACCAATTCCGCGTGGGCTTGGTACGGGTAGAGCGTGCAGTTAAAGAACGCCTAAGCCTTGGTGATTTAGATGCCACCATGCCGCAAGATCTGATCAACGCCAAGCCAATTAGCGCGGCCGTTAAAGAGTTCTTCGGTTCAAGCCAGTTGTCACAGTTTATGGACCAAAACAACCCATTGTCAGAAGTCACGCACAAGCGTCGTATTTCTGCTTTAGGTCCAGGCGGTCTTACTCGTGAGCGCGCCGGCTTTGAGGTTCGAGACGTACACCCAACCCATTACGGTCGGGTTTGTCCAATCGAAACTCCGGAAGGTCCAAACATCGGTTTGATTAACTCGCTATCTACCTTTGCTCGTACCAACGAGTACGGTTTCTTAGAAACTCCGTACCGTCGGATTGAGAATGGTGCGGTCACTGACGAAGTAGACTATTTGTCAGCGATTGAAGAAGGTAACTTTGTTATCGCTCAGGCTAACGTTACCCTGAATGATAAAGGTGAGTTAGTTGATGACCTAGTGCCTTGTCGTCATAAGAACGAATTTACTCTGATGTCAAAAGAGCAAGTTCAATATATGGACGTAGCGCCACAGCAGATCGTATCGATTGCGGCAAGCTTAATTCCATTCCTTGAGCATGACGATGCTAACCGTGCCTTGATGGGCGCGAACATGCAACGTCAAGCAGTACCAACATTACGTGCCGATAAGCCGTTAGTAGGTACCGGTATTGAACGTACCGTAGCAGTAGACTCAGGCGTGACGGTTGTAGCAAAACGTGGTGGTGTGGTTGATAAAGTCGACGCCAGCCGTATTGTTGTAAAAGTTAATGAAGAAGAGATGGTACCAGGCGAAGCCGGTATCGATATCTACAACTTGGTTAAATACACGCGTTCTAACCAGAACACCTGTATTAACCAAACCCCTACGGTTAACGTAGGCGAGCCAGTAATGCGCGGCGACGTGCTAGCTGATGGCCCGTCAACCGACATGGGTGAATTAGCACTTGGACAAAACTTGCGCGTGGCCTTCATGCCATGGAACGGTTACAACTTCGAAGACTCGATTTTGATTTCAGAACGAGTGGTACAAGAAGACCGTTTAACCACCATTCACATTCAAGAACTGAACTGTGTGGCGCGTGATACTAAGTTAGGTGCTGAAGAAATTACTGCCGATATCCCGAACGTAGGTGAATCAGCGCTGAACAAACTTGATAACTCAGGTGTTGTATTCGTTGGTGCTGAAGTATCAGGCGGTGACATTCTAGTAGGTAAAGTAACACCAAAAGGCGAAACCCAGCTGACTCCAGAAGAGAAGTTGTTGCGAGCTATTTTTGGTGAAAAAGCTTCAGACGTTAAAGATAGCTCACTGCGTGTGCCAAATGGCGTTACCGGTACTGTTATCGACGTTCAAGTATTTACCCGTGATGGGGTAGAGAAAGACAAGCGTGCTAAAGACATCGAAGAGATGCAACTGAAGCAAGTTAAGAAAGACTTAACCGATGAGTTCAAGATCCTTGAGAAAGGTATTTTTGAGCGTGCACGTAGCTTGTTGTTAGCGAACGGTTTCGATGAATCGAAGCTAGCTAGCCTTGAGCAAAGTAAATGGTTAACGCAGAACCTGAAGAGCGAAGACGCTCAGCAGCAGCTAGAACAAATTGCTCAGCAATACGAAGAAATTCGTAATGATTTTGACGCTAAGTTTGAGAACAAGCGTCGTAAGATCGAGCAAGGCGATGACTTGGCACCGGGCGTGTTGAAGATCGTTAAAGTTTACCTAGCTGTACGCCGTCGTATTCAGCCTGGTGATAAGTTAGCTGGTCGTCACGGTAACAAAGGTGTTATCTCAACTATTCAGCCAGTTGAAGATATGCCACACGATGAGCACGGCGTTCCGGTTGATATCGTGTTGAACCCGTTGGGCGTACCATCGCGGATGAACATTGGTCAGATCCTTGAAACTCACTTGGGTATGGCCGCACGCGGCATCGGTACCAAAATTGAGAACATGCTGAAACAGCACGCTAAAGTAGCCGAAATGCGTGAGTTCTTGAAGAAGGTTTATGAGTTGGGCGAAACTCGTCAAGAAGTTGATATCGATGACTTCAGCGATGACGAAGTAATGCGCTTGGCTAGTAACCTGAAGAAGGGCTTACCTACTGCAACACCAGTATTCGATGGTGCTGTAGAGCGCGAAATTAAAGACTTGTTGAAGCTAGCTGATTTACCAGAATCAGGTCAGATTACTTTGTATGACGGCCGTACTGGTGAGCGTTTTGAGCGTGACGTAACCGTAGGTTACATGTACATGCTGAAATTGAACCACTTGGTTGATGACAAGATGCACGCCCGTTCTACCGGTTCGTACAGCTTGGTTACTCAGCAGCCGTTGGGTGGTAAAGCGCAATTCGGTGGTCAGCGTTTTGGTGAGATGGAAGTGTGGGCACTGGAAGCATACGGTGCTGCTTATACTCTGCAAGAGATGTTGACAGTGAAGTCGGACGACGTAAACGGTCGTACCAAGATGTACAAAAACATTGTCGACAACGATCTGCGGATGGAAGCAGGTATGCCGGAATCCTTCAATGTATTGCTGAAGGAAATCCGCTCACTTGGTATCAACATTGAGTTGGACCAAGACTGAGACACCACCGGACGCTAATTGCCAGGAGATAAATCGTGAAAGACTTATTAAAGTTTTTAAAGCCGTTAAACCAGACTGAAGAGTTCGATGCGATTCGCATCGGACTTGCTTCTCCGGACATGATCCGCAGCTGGTCTTTCGGTGAAGTGAAAAAGCCAGAAACGATCAACTATCGTACGTTCAAGCCTGAGCGTGATGGTTTGTTCTGTGCGCGCATTTTCGGCCCGGTGAAGGACTATGAGTGCTTGTGTGGAAAGTACAAGCGCTTGAAGCACCGCGGTGTGATCTGTGAGAAGTGTGGCGTTGAAGTTACCCTCACTAAAGTACGTCGTGAGCGTATGGGTCACATTGAGCTTGCTAGCCCAGTTGCGCATATCTGGTTCTTGAAATCACTGCCAAGCCGCATTGGTTTGATGCTTGATATGACTCTGCGTGATATTGAGCGCGTGCTGTATTTTGAATCTTATGTGGTTACTGAAGCAGGCATGACCTCGTTAGAGCGTGGTCAAATCCTGTCTGAAGAAGACTACTTAGATGCGCTTGAAGAGCACGGCGACGAGTTTGAAGCTAAGATGGGTGCCGAAGCGGTACTATCGTTGTTACAACACATCGACATTGAAGGCGATATCAAGCAATTGCGTGAAGAGTTGCCAGAAACCAATTCTGAAACCAAGCGTAAGAAAATCAGCAAACGCCTTAAGCTATTAGAATCATTCCATTACTCAGGCAATAAGCCAGAGTGGATGATCTTAAAAGTATTGCCTGTGTTGCCACCAGATTTACGTCCGTTGGTACCACTTGACGGTGGTCGTTTTGCGACCTCTGATTTGAACGATTTATATCGTCGTGTAATCAACCGTAACAACCGTTTGAAGCGTTTGTTAGACCTAGCTGCGCCGGACATTATTGTTCGCAACGAAAAGCGTATGCTGCAAGAAGCGGTTGATGCCTTGTTGGATAACGGTCGTCGTGGCCGTGCTATTACTGGCACCAACAAGCGTCCATTGAAATCTTTGGCTGACATGATCAAAGGTAAGCAAGGTCGTTTCCGTCAAAACTTGCTTGGTAAGCGCGTAGATTACTCAGGCCGTTCAGTAATTACTGTAGGTCCTAAGTTACGTCTGCATCAGTGTGGCTTACCGAAGAAAATGGCCCTTGAGCTATTCAAGCCGTTTATCTATGGCAAGTTAGAAGGTCGTGGCTTAGCTACTACCATCAAAGCAGCGAAGAAAATGGTTGAGCGCGAAATCCCAGAAGTTTGGGACGTGCTAGACGAAGTGATCAAAGAACACCCAGTGATGCTAAACCGTGCACCAACCTTGCACCGTTTGGGTATCCAGGCGTTCGAGCCGGTCCTGATTGAAGGTAAAGCGATTCAGTTGCACCCATTGGTGTGTGCGGCTTATAACGCGGACTTTGACGGTGACCAAATGGCGGTTCACTTACCATTAACGTTAGAAGCGCAACTTGAAGCGCGCGCGTTGATGATGTCAACCAACAACATTTTGTCACCAGCTAGTGGTGATCCTATCATCGTTCCTTCACAGGACGTTGTTTTGGGTCTTTACTACATGACGCGCGATAAAATTAACGCTCCTGGCGAAGGCATGATCTTTAAAAATGCCAAAGAAGCCGAGAAAGCTTATCGTGCCGGTGCAGCAGCACTTCACGCTCGCGTAAAAGTGCGTCTGGCCGAAGTACATATCAGTGAAGAAGGTGAGCGTACACATACCTCTACCATCTATGACACCACCGTTGGTCGTGCCATCTTGTCACTGATTTTGCCAGAAGGTATGCCGTTTGAGATGATCAACCAGGCTATGGGTAAGAAACAAATCGGTCGTTTATTGAACCGTTCTTACCGTGACCTAGGTTTGAAGCCAACGGTTATCTTTGCTGACCAAATCATGTATACCGGTTTCCACTATGCAATGATTGCTGGTGCGTCAGTTGGTATTGATGACATGGTTATTCCTGCTGCTAAGAAAGACATTATCGATGCAGCAGAAGAAGAAGTAGCAGAAATTCAAGAGCAGTTTGAGCAAGGTTTGGTAACCGCTGGTGAGAAATACAACAAGGTTATCGATATCTGGTCTACGGCCAACGAGAAAGTGTCTAAAGCAATGATGGACAACTTATCGAAAGAAACCGTGATCAACGCTCAAGGCGAAGAAGAGCAGCAAGCGTCATTTAACTCGGTTTATATGATGGCTGACTCTGGTGCTCGGGGTAGCTCGGCACAGATTCGTCAGTTAGCTGGTATGCGTGGTTTGATGGCGAAGCCAGATGGCTCAATCATCGAAACCCCAATCACTGCTAACTTCCGTGAAGGTTTGAACGTACTTCAGTACTTCATCTCAACTCACGGTGCTCGTAAAGGTTTGGCGGATACCGCACTGAAAACAGCTAACTCGGGTTACCTAACTCGTCGTTTGGTTGACGTAGCACAAGACGTTGTTATCGTTGAAGACGATTGTGGTACCGAAGAAGGCCTCTACATCAAGCCGTTGATTGAAGGTGGTGATGTTGTAGAGCCATTGCGTGAGCGCGTATTAGGTCGTGTTGTGTGTGACGACGTGCTAATGCCTGGTACCGACGATGTATTGATTCCGCGTAACACGCTGCTCGATGAGAAGATGTGTGACGTGTTAGAGCAAAACTCTGTCGACCAAGTAAAAGTACGCTCAGTTATTACCTGTGACACTGACTTTGGTGTGTGTGCTAACTGTTATGGTCGCGACCTAGCGCGTGGTCACTTGGTGAACCAAGGTGAAGCAGTAGGTGTTATCGCTGCTCAGTCAATCGGTGAGCCAGGTACTCAGTTAACCATGCGTACGTTCCACATCGGTGGTGCGGCATCACGAGACTCTGCAGCGAACAACGTGCAAGTGAAGAACAAAGGTGTGCTGAAGTTACACAACGCGAAATACGTTGAAAACTCAGACAGCCACATTGTTATCACCTCACGTTCAACTGAACTGACCTTAATTGATGAGTTTGGCCGTGAGCGCGAGCGCTATAAACTGCCATACGGCGCGGTATTGAAGAAGAACGAAGGTGAAACGGTTGAAGCCGGCGAAATCGTGGCGAATTGGGATCCGCATACGCACCCAATCATCACTGAGGTAGCAGGTCGTCTGAAGTTTGTTGACTTGATTGATGGCGTTACCATGACCCGTCAAACCGATGATCTTACCGGTTTGTCGAGCATTGTTGTCCTAGAAGCCGGTCAGCGTACCAGCTCTGGTAAAGACATGCGGCCGATGGTGAAGTTGGTGGATGCGAAAGGTAACGACGTGAATATCGTTGGTACCGACATGCCGGCCCAGTACTTCTTGCCAGGTAATGCGATTATCAACCTTGAAGACAATGCCGAAGTGAAAGTGGGTGACACGGTTGCACGTATTCCACAAGAAGGCTCAAAAACACGCGATATTACCGGTGGTCTACCGCGCGTTGCTGACTTGTTCGAAGCACGTCGTCCGAAAGAGCCTGCAATCTTGGCAGAAATTTCAGGTACCGTTAGTTTCGGTAAAGAAACCAAAGGCAAGCGTCGTTTGATTATTACCCCAATGGAAGGTGGTGATCAGTACGAAGAGATGATTCCTAAGTACCGTCAGCTCAATATCTTTGAGGGTGAACAGGTAACTAAAGGTGAAGTTATTGCCGACGGTGCAGAAGCTCCACACGATATCTTACGTTTACGTGGCGTTAGCGCGTTAGCGAACTATATTGTGAACGAGGTTCAAGAAGTTTACCGTTTACAAGGTGTTAAGATTAACGATAAGCACATCGAAACCATCGTGCGGCAGATGTTGCGTAAAGCAATTATCCTAAGCCCAGGTGAGACCGAGTTGCTTGAAGGCGAAATGATGGAGCTGTCTGAAGTACTTGCGGCCAATGCGAAAGCAGAAGCTGAAGGTAAGATGCCAGCAACCTACGAGCGTCAGCTGTTAGGTATTACCAAAGCATCATTGTCGACTGAATCGTTTATTTCGGCAGCGTCGTTCCAAGAAACTACGCGCGTATTAACCGAAGCAGCGGTACAAGGTAAGCAAGATCCATTACGTGGCTTGAAAGAGAACGTTATTGTGGGTCGCTTAATTCCAGCTGGTACTGGTTTCGCATACCACCGTGAGCGTGCACGTAAACGTGCAGAAGCAGCGGTTGCATTCGAAGCTCCAAAAGTAACAGCGGAAGAAGCCGAGCAGCAATTAGCTGACGCCTTGAATGCCAGCATCGATAGTGATGATGCAGCTGAATAAGTGTTAGTACGGTTGGGTTACTGTTAGTCAGTAGCCTCAGCACCCAAAAAGGCCAGTCTCAGTGACTGGCCTTTTTATTAAAGGCAACGACAAGAGCGATAGGCCATGTAAGAGTTCTGCTAAAACTCTTCAGGGCTGCTCTAACTTGGTGAATAGCCAACCAAAAGCCTAGCCTTGTGTCATTTAATTGACGCAAAACCTAGCTACCATGAGGCGTCGAAAGGTCATTGATCTTACGCTTTTCCTTGACAGTCCAATTATTGACCATTAAAATTCGGCCTCCCCATATTAGGGCGCTTAGCCCGTGGATCGGTTTTTACGATCTAAACTAAGCAAGCTAATCGGGGGAATTTTGGATTTTTCATTCTGTTGAGCGACATCAACACAATCAGGAGTTATGAATGGCAACAGTTAACCAGCTGGTGCGCAAAGGTCGTCAAAAGCCGGTTGTTAAAAGCAACGTTCCGGCACTTGAGGCTTGCCCACAAAAACGCGGCGTATGTACCCGTGTTTACACTACTACCCCTAAAAAGCCAAACTCAGCACTGCGTAAAGTATGCCGTGTGCGTTTGACCAACGGCTACGAAGTATCTTCGTACATTGGTGGTGAAGGTCACAACCTGCAAGAACACTCAGTCGTACTTATCCGCGGCGGTCGTGTAAAAGACTTGCCAGGTGTTCGTTATCACACAGTTCGTGGTGCATTAGACTGCGCTGGCGTAAATGATCGTCGCCAAGCTCGTTCTAAGTACGGCGCGAAACGGCCTAAGTCTTAACGGTTCTCCGTTAGTAAGGCCAAACTGTTCATTAAAGTTTTGGGTTAAACCCTGAATTAATCGGAGAATATTGAGATGCCAAGAAGACGCGTCATTGGTCAACGTAAAATCCTTCCGGACCCTAAGTTCGGATCAGAGTTGTTGGCTAAATTTATCAATGTCGTCATGGTTGACGGCAAAAAATCTGTCGCTGAAAAGATTATTTACGGTGCGTTAGACATCCTGGCTACTAAGTCAGGTAAAGACCACTTAGAAATTTTTGAAACTGCGCTGGACAACGTACGTCCTACGGTAGAGGTTAAATCTCGCCGTGTAGGTGGTTCTACCTATCAGGTACCAATCGAAGTACGTCCTGTTCGCCGCAATGCACTGGCTATGCGTTGGTTAGTTGATGCTGCGCGTACTCGGGGTGAAAAATCCATGGCTCAGCGTCTAGCAGGTGAAATGTTAGATGCATCAGAAAACAAAGGCTCTGCAGTGAAGAAACGTGAAGACGTTCACCGCATGGCCGAAGCGAACAAAGCGTTTGCTCATTACCGCTGGTAATAACACAAGCAACCCAAAGAGGAATTTATGGCTCGACAAACATCGATTGAGCGGTACCGTAACATCGGTATCTGTGCTCACGTAGACGCTGGTAAAACAACCACCACTGAGCGGGTGTTGTTCTACACTGGTCTGTCTCACAAATTAGGTGAGGTTCATGACGGTGCCGCGACTACCGACTGGATGGAGCAAGAGCAAGAGCGTGGTATTACTATCACCTCAGCTGCTGTTACTGCATTCTGGAAAGGTATGGACCAGCAGTTCCCTGAACACCGTATCAACGTTATCGATACTCCAGGACACGTAGACTTCACTATCGAAGTAGAACGTTCACTGCGTGTACTTGACGGTGCTGTGGTTGTTTTGTGTGGATCATCAGGCGTACAGCCGCAAACTGAAACAGTATGGCGTCAAGCGAACAAATACGAAGTACCTCGTATGGTGTTCGTGAACAAGATGGACCGTACTGGTGCAGATTTCTTGCGTGTTGTTGGTCAAATCAAAACTCGCTTGGCAGCTACTCCGGTGCCAATTCACTTAAACATCGGCACTGAAGAAAACTTCAAAGGTGTTGTTGACTTAGTGAAAATGAAAGCTATCAACTGGAATGAAGCCGACCAAGGCATGACCTTCACTTATGAAGAGATTCCAGCTGAATTGCTTGAGCAAGCTGAAGAAATGCACAACGAGTTGATTGAAGCTGCTGCTGAAGCCAACGAAGAGTTGATGAATAAGTATCTTGAAGGCGGTGAGTTGACTGAAGCTGAAATCAAAGCTGGTTTACGTCAACGTACCCTGAACAACGAAATTATTCTTTGCTTGTGTGGTTCTGCGTTCAAAAACAAAGGTGTTCAAGCGATGCTTGACGCTGTTATTGAATACTTACCTTCACCAACTGAAGTTAAAGCAATTCGCGGTATCTTAGACGACGAATCTGAAGGCGTGCGTAAGTCATCTGACGACGAGCCGTTCTCAGCATTGGCGTTTAAAATCGCGACTGACCCATTCGTGGGTACTTTGACCTTCTTGCGCGTTTACTCGGGTGTTCTAGCTCAGGGCGATACCGTGTACAACCCTGTGAAGAGCAAGCGTGAGCGTATCGGCCGTATGGTACAGATGCACGCAAACGACCGTAAAGAGATCAAAGAGATCTTGGCGGGCGACATTGCTGCAGCTATCGGTTTGAAAGATGTGACTACTGGTGACACCTTGTGTGATCCTAACCACATCATTACGCTTGAGCGTATGGAATTCCCAGAGCCAGTAATCTCTGTTGCAGTAGAGCCAAAAACCAAAGCTGACCAAGAAAAAATGGGTATCGCTTTAGGTAAATTGGCTGCTGAAGATCCATCGTTCCGCGTTAAAACTGATGAAGAGACGGGTCAAACCATCATCTCTGGTATGGGTGAGCTTCACCTAGACATCATCGTTGACCGTATGAAGCGTGAGTTCAAAGTTGAATGTAACGTAGGTAAACCTCAGGTTGCTTACCGTGAAACTATCCGTCAGAAAGTGGAAGTTGAAGGTAAGTTCGTACGTCAATCAGGTGGTCGCGGTCAGTTCGGTCACGTTTGGTTACGTATCGAGCCAATGGAGTTTGACGCAAACGATGATGAAGCTCCGAACTATCAGTTCGTGAACGAAGTTGTTGGTGGTGTGGTTCCTAAGGAATACATCCCTGCGGTAGATAAAGGTATCCAAGAGCAGATGCAAAATGGTGTACTTGCTGGCTACCCAGTTCTAGGCGTTAAAGCAACTCTGTATGATGGTTCATACCACGACGTTGACTCATCAGAAATGGCATTTAAAATTGCTGGTAGCATGGCCTTCAAAAAAGGTGCATTACAAGCGCGTCCAGCTCTGTTAGAGCCAATGATGAAAGTTGAAGTTGTTACCCCTGAAGACTTCATGGGTGACGTAGTAGGTGACTTGAACCGTCGTCGCGGCATCATCGAAGGTATGGAAGATGGCGCTGGTGGTTTGAAAGAAGTTCGTGCACAAGTTCCATTATCAGAAATGTTCGGTTACGCTACTGACCTGCGCTCGCAGACTCAGGGCCGTGCATCTTATGCAATGGAATTCTTGAAGTACGCTGAAGCACCAAACAACATTGCTGAGCAGGTTATTGCTGCTCGTCAAACTAAAGATTAAGTAGAGTCTGGTCCGGTTCTCTACCAAGGACCGGGCTTTTAACTTAAGTTAAGGAAAAGTCATGGCAAAAGAAAAATTTGAACGTTCCAAACCGCACGTTAACGTAGGTACAATCGGCCACGTTGACCACGGTAAAACTACTCTGACTGCTGCAATTACCACAGTATTGGCAAAAACTTACGGTGGTTCAGCACGTGCATTCGATCAAATCGATAACGCACCGGAAGAAAAAGCGCGTGGTATCACCATCGCAACTTCACACGTAGAGTATGACACTCCATCACGTCACTACGCCCACGTAGACTGCCCAGGACACGCTGACTATGTTAAAAACATGATCACTGGTGCTGCGCAGATGGACGGCGCAATCTTGGTAGTAGCAGCGACTGACGGCCCGATGCCACAGACTCGTGAGCACATCTTGTTGTCACGTCAGGTAGGCGTACCATTCATCATCGTATTCATGAACAAATGTGACATGGTAGATGACGAAGAGTTGTTGGAATTGGTAGAGATGGAAGTACGTGAACTTCTATCTGAGTACGATTTCCCAGGTGACGACTTGCCAGTAATTCAAGGTTCAGCGTTGAAAGCGTTGGAAGGCGAAGAGAAGTGGGAAGCGAAAATCATCGAATTGGCAGAAGCTTTGGATTCATACATCCCAGAGCCAGAGCGTGATATCGATAAGCCGTTCATCATGCCAATCGAAGACGTATTCTCAATCTCAGGCCGTGGTACTGTAGTAACTGGTCGTGTAGAGCGTGGAATCGTGCGTACTGGTGACGAAGTAGAAATCGTAGGTATCAAAGATACTACGAAGACTATCGTAACTGGTGTAGAGATGTTCCGTAAGTTGCTAGACGAAGGTCGTGCAGGTGAGAACATTGGTGCGTTGTTGCGTGGAACTAAGCGTGATGAGATTCAACGTGGTCAAGTATTAGCGAAGCCAGGTTCAATCAAGCCACACACTCAGTTCGAAGCAGAAGTATACGTATTGACCAAAGAAGAAGGCGGACGTCACACTCCATTCTTCAAAGGCTATCGTCCACAGTTCTACTTCCGTACAACTGACGTAACTGGTTCAGTACAGTTACCAGAAGGCGTAGAGATGGTTATGCCAGGCGACAACTTGAAGTTCGTAGTAGAGTTGATTCACCCAATCGCGATGGACGAAGGTTTACGCTTCGCAATCCGTGAAGGTGGCCGAACTGTAGGTGCAGGCGTAGTATCTAAAATCGTAGCTTAATTGCAGCGGTTAAAGAAAAAGGGAGCTTCGGCTTAATGCCGATCAGTTAAGAAATATTTTAGCGATCGGTTGACCGATCCTCCCAATGGATCAGAATCCGTAGTTAGTTAATTCTAGCTACGGATTTTTTTATGCAACTCACCACAGCACTCGCAATAGCCAATGGATATGCTCCAAACTCTGAAGAACTGGGTAAATTATCCGACATTCTTGATCCTGATTTAATTGATGAGGCGTTTGATAAGGCCGGTGTCGGCACGGTCAGGAAAAGACGTTTACCCTTGGATATGGTGTTGTGGAGTATTATAGGCATGGCCTTATATCGCAACACCAGCGTGTGGGACATCGTTGGACAAATGAATATTATGCTGCCTGGTCGACGGGCACTTGTAGCTCCAAGCGCTATTCCTCAAGCACGACAACGCCTTGGTGAACATGCCGTACAATCGGTATTTGAACATACGCAAGCGATTTGGAATGAACAAGCCGAGCATCCAACATGGCATGGCTTACGATTGCTTGGCGTCGATGGTGTTGTTTGGCGAACCCCTGACTCCAATGAGAATCAGCAAGCGTTCAAAAAGAGTTCAAATCAATTTGGTGAGCAATATCCTCAAGTGCGCATGGTCTGCCAAATGGAATTAACGAGCCATCTTCTAACGGGAAGCCAATTTGATTGTGCTTCAACAAATGAGATGGTGCTTGCAGAAGGACTTATCGAATCGACAGCTAACCATTCATTGACCCTATTCGACCGAGGTTTTTACTCGTTAGGACTCCTTCACAAGTGGCAAAATACCGGTGTTGAACGTCACTGGCTTATTCCAATGAGAAAAGGAACTCAATATAAAGTGCTCAGGAAAATAGGCCGTCACCAAAAGCTCATTGAGCTGACAACCACGCCACAATCACGCAAAAAATATCCGAATTTACCTGAGACCATGCAAGCTCGAATGTTAACACGGACTATTGATGGTAAAGAGCGCACCATATTAACGTCGATGGTCGATCCATTGCGTTATCCAAGCGAAGATATTGTTGAGCTTTATGAGCAACGTTGGGAAATCGAACTCGGCTATCGAGAAATGAAACAAGTTTTACTTCAAAATCACTACACGCTACGGAGCAAGCGACCAGAAATGATACGTCAAGAGCTATGGGGAATACTCTTAGCGTACAATATTATTCGCTATCAGATGGTGAAAATGGCGAGCAAAATTAAAGGGATATATCCAAATCAACTGAGTTTTACCTCGTGTGCTACAGCTATTATTAACTGGCTATACACGGCTTCACTTAATTCAGCGGGGAATATCCCGAAAACTCTCGAACATCTTCAAGAAATTGCAGAGCATTACGTTTTGCCAATAAGGCGAACCGAGCGGGTTTACCCACGAGAAGTTCGTTCAAAACCTCAGAAATATGCGAGAAAAAAATGCCAGTCAGCTCTTAACTGACTGGCATTAAGCTTCGGCTCCCTTTTTTCATTTAAAAGCGTTGTTCGTTATTCGTACGCTACGCCTTTCTAATATCCAATAGCTAATATCGCCATTGCTAGCGCTAATAGCGCACCGAAAGAAGTCCGCATAGCCGCTTACGAATACCCACCGTATTTCACCACCGAGAACACCCAGCACTTACAGCAAATATTGTCCAAGCATCGGCTTTAGTAAACGCTAAGACCAAGGCGGTTTGCCAATTCGCGAACCATAAACATGCCGCGCGCAGAGTTTCCGAAGCTGTTTAGCGGTGGGCTCCAAGCACTAATGACACCGTAGTCTGGAACAATGGCGATAATTCCGCCACCCACGCCACTTTTTGCCGGCAAGCCCACAGTAAAGGCAAATTGCCCCGACTGATCATACATGCCACTGGTACTCATTAGTGCATTAATACGCTGCGCATCACGATGTGAGGTGATTTGCTTGCCGCTGCGTGGGCATTGACCGCGGTTGGCTAAGAACGCCAAGCTGCTGGCGAGTTGTTCGGTATTCATAGTGAGTGCGCATTGCCAGAAGTAATGGTCGAGTACTTCTTCAACGTCTGACTCGATATTGCTAAAACTCTTCATCAAGTATGCAAGTGCAGCGTTGCGAGCGCCATGTTCACGTTCGGACTCATGAACGCGAGAATCGACGCACACCGCTTCACTGCCGCACAAACCCCGAACCATGCTCAGTAATGCCGATTTACTGGCTGAGTAATGGCTAACTAACACATCGCTGACTAAAATCGCGCCCGCGTTGATCATGGGGTTGCGCGGAATGCCTTTTTCCCATTCAAGCTGAACAATTGAATTAAAAGGCTGACCTGAGGGCTCCATCTGCACGCGTTCCCATAATGGGTCGCCAAGACGTTCCATCGCCAACATCAGCCCATAAATTTTAGAAATAGACTGAATGGAAAACGGTTTATTGGTATCGCCGACCGAGGTGACGTTGCCATCAAGCGTGGCAACCGTCAGCGCGCAGTAATCAGCTTTAACCTCTGCCAAGGCAGGAATGTAATCGGCGACTTTACCGTCATTCACAGACATGGCCTGCTGCAGAATATCCTCTAGCAGTGGTTTGAGGTTGTCAGGGGCATGTATTGGTTGCCCGCCACTGATTACATCGTGTGTCATGGGTTGAACTAATGATTCCTATTAAGCCTTATTGGCATTGCTCGATATCAGTGGTTTTAAGAAGCGCGCAGTATGTGAGCGCTCACATTTAACAATCTCCTCGGGGCTACCGGCGGTTAATATCTCACCGCCGCCTGAGCCACCCTCGGGCCCTAAGTCGATAATCCAGTCGGCTGTTTTAATCACGTCCAGGTTATGCTCAATAATAACAATGGTATTGCCATGATCTCGCAAGCGGTGCAGTACTGTCAACAGTTGCTGAATATCGTGGAAGTGCAAGCCGGTGGTTGGCTCATCCAAAATATACAAGGTTTTGCCGGTATCGCGTTTGGATAATTCCCGGGCTAATTTTACCCGTTGCGCTTCACCACCCGAGAGCGTGGTTGCTGATTGCCCCAAGCGAATGTATGACAAGCCTACATCAACTAAAGTTTGAAGCTTGCGGGCTATGGCCGGGATCGGAGCAAAGAAGTCACGCGCATCTTCTACGGTCATGTCGAGAACTTCGTGAATACTCTTACCTTTGTACTTAATCTCAAGCGTTTCGCGATTGTAGCGTTTGCCTTTGCAGATATCGCACGGTACATAAACATCAGGTAAGAAATGCATTTCTACCTTAATCACGCCGTCGCCTTGGCAAGCTTCGCAGCGGCCGCCACGCACGTTAAAACTAAAGCGACCCACTTTATAGCCGCGCGAACGTGACTCTTCAACACCGGCAAACAATTCCCGAATGGGTGTAAAAATACCGGTGTAGGTTGCTGGATTAGAACGTGGTGTACGGCCAATCGGACTTTGATCAATATCCACCACTTTATCTAAATACTGCATCCCATCAATGCTGGCATAAGGCGCAGGTTCATTTGCTGTGGCCTTATTCAAGTCGCGGTGAGCAATTCTAAACAAGGTGTCATTGATTAGCGTTGATTTACCTGAGCCAGAAACTCCAGTAACGCAAGTCATCAGACCTAGGGGCAGTTGCACGTCAACGTTTTTCAAGTTGTTACCGGTGGCACCTTTGAGCTCTAACCAAAGTTCACCGGGCTGATGCCGTTGTGCTGGTACTTCAATCGCTTTACGCCCAGACAGGTAGTCGCCAGTTAATGAATTCTCGTTGGCGACAATCTCTTCGTAATGCCCCTGAGCAATCACTTGGCCCCCATGCACGCCAGCACCAGGGCCGATATCAATCACGTGATCTGCAGCACGAATGGCGTCTTCGTCGTGCTCAACCACAATGACCGTATTACCCAAATCACGTAAGTGGGTCAGGGTACGCAGTAGCCGCTCGTTGTCACGTTGGTGGAGACCAATCGATGGCTCATCGAGGACATACATCACCCCAACCAAGCCGGCACCAATTTGTGAGGCAAGGCGAATGCGCTGGGCTTCGCCGCCAGATAGAGTTTCAGCACTGCGCGATAGGCTCAAGTAATTAAGCCCCACGTTCACCAAAAAGCCTAAGCGGTCGTTAATTTCCTTAAGAATTTTTTCTGCGATTTGGGCCTTCTGCCCCTCTAATTGTAACCCCTCGAAAAATTCGAGAGCGCCGCCAATTGAGCGTTCAACCACTTCAGGTAGCGTGGTGTTATTCACATACACATGCCGAGCTTCTAGGCGCAGCCGGGTGCCGTGACAGCTTTTACATGGCTGTGAGGCCAGGTACTTAGATAAATCTTCGCGCACCGCCGTCGAATCCGTTTCGCGATAGCGGCGCTGCATGTTGGGAATGATGCCCTCAAACGGGTGAGTGCGAGCAACTCGGTCGCCGCGGTCATTCATGTAAGTAAATTCAATCTCGGTTTTACCGCTACCAAACAATACCGCTTGCTGATGCGCTTCGCTGAGGCTATTGAACGGCTTGTTCAAATCGAACTTATAGTGTCGAGCCAACGACTGGAGCATCTGATAGTAATAGAAGTTGCGCTTGTCCCAGCCGCGAATGGCACCGCCACTGAGGCTTAATTCCGGGTTGCCAACCACTTTTTTGGGGTCGAAAAACTGTTCAATGCCTAAGCCATCGCAAACGCCACAAGCGCCGGCCGGGTTATTAAACGAGAATAGCCGCGGCTCGAGTTCCTGCATGCTATAGCCACAATGTGGGCAGGCAAAGTTAGCTGAAAAAATCATGCTGTCTAGCTTAGAGTCAGCGTCCATCGGTGCCACAATGGCGGTACCGCCACTGAGTTCAAGTGCCGTCTCAAACGACTCAGCTAAACGCAGCTCTAAGCCTTCGCGTACTTTAATACGATCGACAACCACTTCAATGGTGTGCTTTTTTTGCAGCTCTAATTTCGGCGGGTCGCTCAAATCACATAACTCGCCATCAATACGTGCGCGAATAAAGCCTTGCGCCGCTAGATTATCCAACACCTTGGTGTGCTCACCTTTACGATCTTGAATAATAGGCGCCAAAATCATCAGCTTCTCGCCTTCAGGTAGCGCCAATACTTGGTCCACCATTTGCGAGATAGTTTGTGCAGCTAGCGGTACATCATGAGTCGGACAGCGCGGCTCGCCAACCCGTGCGTACATCAGTCGCAGGTAGTCGTAAATTTCGGTGATAGTGCCCACAGTTGAGCGTGGGTTGTGCGAAGTCGATTTCTGCTCAATCGAAATAGCAGGGCTAAGGCCTTCGATGCTATCCACATCGGGCTTTTCCATCAGCGACAAAAACTGTCTAGCGTAAGCCGACAACGACTCGACATAGCGCCGCTGGCCCTCGGCATAGAGGGTATCGAATGCTAACGAAGACTTACCCGACCCAGACAACCCGGTGATTACCACCAGCTTGTCGCGAGGTATGGTAACGTTGATGTTTTTTAAGTTGTGGGTGCGGGCTCCGCGGATCTCAATTTTATCCATGGTGAATCTACCACTCCGTAGCGGTTATAAATGAAACGAGCATTATCGCACATGCACCACCTTCTGGTACAATGGCGAGCGATTTTTTCCTGCAGCAATGAGATAAGCATGGCACATCAGCACAATGACAATCGATTGACCCCCACCGAACGCCGCGCCTCTGGGGCTTTAGCTACCGTCTTTGGATTACGGATGTTAGGGCTGTTTTTGATCATGCCGGTGATCGCTATTTATGGTCAGCAGTATCCCGACTATACGCCCTTGCTGATAGGTTTAGCGATAGGCGCCTATGGCCTTACTCAGGCTTTGTTACAAATTCCGATGGGGATGTTGTCCGATCGTATCGGTCGCCGCCCAGTGATTGTTGGTGGTTTGCTGTTGTTTGCGCTAGGTAGTGTGGTGGCGGCGATGGCCGATACCCTGACTGGTGTGGTGATAGGCCGTGCGTTGCAGGGCACCGGAGCTATTGCTGCAGCCATTTTAGCATTAGCAGCTGATATTACCCGCGACTCACAGCGCCCGAAAGTAATGGCCACTATCGGCATGTTTATTGGTTTGTCCTTTGCCCTGGCGCTGGTGCTCGGCCCCTTACTTGGCGAATATATCGGCTTACAAGGGTTGTTCGTGTTCACCGCCGTATCTGCGCTGTTTGGAATTGTGGTGCTATTAATAGCTGTGCCGTCAGTGACCCAGAAAACCGCAAAAGGTGATCTTATTCCGGTTGGCAGCGAGTTAGGAAGCCTGTTCAAGCATCCGCAACTGGCTCGGTTAAACTTTGGCGTGTTTGTTTTACATTGTGTGTTAACCGCGTTTTTTGTGGTGGTTCCGCTACAGTTCGTGGCTGGTGGTTTGGCTACCGAGCAACACGCGTGGCTGTATTTGCCCACCTTATTGGCCTCGTTTGCCTTGATGATTCCAATGCTGATCATCGCTGAGCGCAAACGTAAACAACCCGTTTATTTCAGAGTCGCGATTGTGCTGCTGCTGTTAGCTGTAGCTGTTATCGTCTGGGTACCACCGCATTGGACGTATTTAGTTGTAGCCGTTGTGCTATTTTTTACCGGCTTTAACTTTTTAGAAGCATCATTGCCTTCTTCGCTAACCCGTTTTGCCCCCGCGGGTAGCAAGGGCAGCGCCAGTGGTATCTACTCTACTGCGCAGTTTTTAGGAGCCTTTATTGGCGGTGCTGCCGGCGGTTATGTTTATCAACAATGGGGCCTGTTCGGGATTGGGATTTTTACCGCAGTGCTGTTAGTATTCTGGTTCGCCAGTAGCTTCGGGATGCAGCCCCCTCCGCAACAGCAGAACGTCAGCTTACCTATTCGTCAGCTGAACGCAGCGCAAGCACAGCAATTAGCCGAGCAGTTAGCGCATGCCACCGGGGTTGAAGAAGTACGTATTGTTAGTGCTGAGCAAACGGTGTATTTAAAAGTTCATAAAACCCATTACAATGAAGCAGAATTAGCGGCGCTACTGACGCCCTACCAAAATTAGCAAATCAAGGAGCACAAGGCATGGCCAGTCGCGGCATCAATAAAGTGATTTTAATTGGCAACTTAGGGCAAGACCCAGAAGTGCGCTATACCCAAACCAACACGGCGATTGCCAACATCAGTATTGCCACCAGCGAAACCTGGAAAGACAAGCAAACAGGCGAGCCACGCGAGCAAACCGAATGGCATCGCTGCGTCGCTTATCGGCGTCTAGCAGAAATTGCTGGTGAGTATCTGAAGAAAGGCTCGAAAGTCTATGTTGAAGGGCGTTTACAAACCCGTAAATGGCAAGGCCAAGATGGAGTAGAGCGCTACACCACCGAGATCGTTATTAACGATTTACAGATGCTCGATAGTCGTGGTGGCGATCAAGGCGGCTACAGCAATAACCGTCCGAGCAACCAGAATCAAAACCAGCCGCAGAACCAAGGTGGCCAAGGTCAAAACTTTAATGCTCCGGCGAATAATCAGAACCAGAGCTTCCAGCAATCAAACCCATCGTCAGGACAACAATCACCAAGCCCAGAACCTTTCAATGGCGGTGATTACGATGACGATATTCCGTTCTGATCATCCACAGTCTTAAACTATTCTGTTCAAGAGGAGGCTAATCAGCCTCCTTTTTCGTATCTTTTATAACCAATGAGACTCAATTGCGACAGATTGCCGCAGGCGATGAAGTAAAACCTTGCTCTAATTAAGGTTTTATTTCATCTTAGAGGTGTAACCTATAGCCAAGAATCAAAAATGTACGTAAAATTCCGGCTATGACAATGATCATATTCAGGCTTGAGGTAAGGCGTTGAAGAAGCTCGTATGCTTAATTGGGGTAATGATGGTGTTGGTGGGCTGCACGCCGCCACCACAGACTTTGTCTGTGGTAGGGAACACCTGGCTAGGCTATCAACCTTATTATGCTGAACAGGTCCTTCATCCAGAAGCTATTCCCGCTAATATTCATATCACTATGCTTACGTCGGACGTTAGCGTGGTACGCATGGTTGCTAACGGCGCCGCACAAGCAGCTCTTTTAAGCCTAGATAATGCCTTAAGCCTACAGACACGCACCGACCTTAAACTTTGTATCGCACAGGTGATTAACAGCTCCCATGGGGCCGATGCTATTTATGCGCCACCTGGGTTTGATATCAATGATCGTCAACAACCCTGGGTGGTGGGGATGGAAGATAGTGCGCTGGCACGCTATCTATTAGCACGCTGGATGCGCCTGCATGATATTCCTGAGCGCCAAGTAAGACGTGAAATCATTTTACCCAATCAACACGCTATTGCTTATGCCGCAGGAGCAACGGATATCTTTGTTACCTATGCTCCTTTTAGCCAAAAACTAGCTTCGATGGGTGCTGAGCAGATTTTTAGTAGCCGCGAGATACCTGGTGAAATTATCGATACCTTGGTCGTCAAACAAGAGAGCTGGCAACAGCATCAAGCTGCTCTTAAGCGCTTAACCGGTCCGGTTTGGGATAAGGCTTTAACGGCAGCATTGGATCCACAGCATCCGTATTATCAAGCTTTGCAGACGTTATCGGGGATTAATGCCGAAGAACTACGGCAAAGCTTAGCTAGTTTAAGTTTGTACAACAGCGCCGCCAGTAGAACCTTCTTACAACAGGACTACGCCCGAGTGCAGCAACAAGTCAGTGAACAATTAGTGGCTTCAGGGATTCATCAGGTGATCACACCGCTACCGATCTGTGAGGGCGTGCTATGAGTTTGCTGCCTTTTCATCGGCGCTTGAATATCCAAGTGACCCTGCCTATTACCGTCATCGCCTTTTTGATTGTGGGCTTGCTGGGCTATTTTGTGGTGCGGGGGCAAAACCAGATTGCTCTGTACAATGCGCAGTTAGAGCTAAGAAGTATGCTCGTGGTAGCGCAAGGCTCGCTTAATCGGATCTTTGGCGTTGGTAGATACGATGCCGTAGGCGAGGTATTGAGCGAGTTTCAGGTGCATCCACGAGTTACTAATACAGCTATTCTTAGCCCAACGGGCGAGCTTGCAAGCTATTACTCCGCCAACGCCATCAGTCCTCATCTGAAAACCTTCGTGCAACATTTAGATCGTCAGCAAATAGCAGAGGTCGCAAGGTCTGGCGTCACCATCATGCAGTATCATCCGGAACACAATCACTTTATCGCCATGGTGCCGGTGGTGAGTGGCAAGGTTGTGGGCAATCAGCAATTGCATAATGTGTTCGTCGTTGAATATGAGCACGCCCGTAATTGGTACACTTTTACTAACGTTATTTTCAATGAGCTGGTGCTGTTCTTAACCTTGCTGGCTGCCGTGGGAATAAGTTTATGGGTGATCTTACAACGTAAAATTGTTCGTCCCGTAAGGCGTTTAATGGTGGGGGTAGACAAGCTTGCGCGGCGCGAGTCATTGCAGAACTTTGATATTCACAGTGATAATGAACTTGGTCTCTTGAGTGACAGTCTGCGCGATGCGGCCTTGCAACGCGAGCAGCACGAAAAACAACTGTTGCGCTTTAGCTCTGCGGTAGAGCAAAGTCATGACAGTATTATGATTACTAATCTTGCCGGTGAAATTGAATACGTTAACAAGGCGTTCACGGATATCACCGATTACAGCCTAGCGGATGTGCAAGGGCGTAATCCGAAAATGTTAGCTTCGGGCGAGACGCCACGCTCGAGCTACGATGCTATGTGGACCGCATTAGTTGCCGGGCGCAGCTGGCAGGGTGAACTCTATAACCTCAAGAAAAACGGTGAGCCGTACCGTGAGTGGGCAACTATTGCGCCTTTGCGTAGCCCCTGTGGTGACATCACCCATTACATTGCCACCAAGCAAAATATTACCGAACGTCGTGCGGCCGAGGCTCAAGTTCAGTACCTAGCTTATTACGATGTGCTGACAGGTTTACCTAATCGCACCCAATGCCAAGAAATTTTGCAGCAGTTTTTAGATGAACGTGATTACTCTACTCGCGGTGCTGTAGCTTTGTTTGAACTTGATGGCTTGCAACGTATTAACGATGTTCGCGGCTTTGAGTTCGGTGATTCGATTTTGTTGGCGGTAGCCGAGCGCATAGGCCATGTTATGAAAGCCGAGCCTGAGGCGCGAGTTGGTTGCTTGGGTGGTGATTTATTTGCGGTATTATTCCCAACTCGTAGCGCAGATCGAGAGGCAACGGTTAATCGAGTTGAATTCATGGTGAAAGATTTGCTGGCTGAATTAGCTGAGCCGATGTTAATTGAAGGCGAACGTATTTCCATTACCGCGAGCGCCGGTATCGTGGTGTATCCCGAATACGGCGATAATCCCGAAGCTATTTTGCGTCATGCCGAAACGGCGGTACACAATGCTAAAGACGCCGGTGGTAATCAGATTGCTGTGTATAACCCCGCCTACAGTTATGCCCTAGAGCGGCGCTTTGAGGTGGAACGTGAACTGCGAGAAGCTATTGCCAATAACCAATTAGAGCTGTACTTGCAAAGTCAGCAATTGTCCAATGGCGAGGTGGTCGGCGTAGAAGTGTTGGTGCGCTGGAATCACCCTACCAAAGGTATCGTATCGCCAGGAGTGTTTATTCCAATTGCTGAAATGAGCGATTTGATTGTTGATCTAGGACGCTGGATTTTACGTGCGGCGCTGCAAGTGTTAAAGCACTTACCCGGTCAACAAACCCTAGCTATCAATATCAGTCCACGCCAGTTCCGTAAGTATGATTTTGTGTATCAGATTGAGCGTGAAGTGGTGAAGTCCGGCGTGGATGCCTCGCGTTTAATTCTTGAAGTGACCGAAAATTTATTAGTGGATGACGTTGACGATGTTGTAGCTAAAATGAAGGCACTGCAGAAATCTGGTGTGCAGTTTTCTATTGATGACTTTGGTACCGGCTACTCCTCGCTATCTTATTTAAGCCAGCTACCTTTGCATGAGCTCAAAATAGACCAAAGCTTTGTGCAAGGCATAGGCACCGAAGAAAAAGAACAACTGGTAGAAACCGTGATTGCAATGGGCAACAACTTGAATTTACGGGTGGTTGCCGAAGGGGTAGAAACCAAGCAACAGGTAGAGTTTTTGAGTGCCTGTTCGGCTCAGGTGGTGTGCCAAGGGTATTATTTTGCGAAACCTATTCCGGCTTCAGAATATTTAGCTAACCAGAGTCAGCAGTAGGGGCGTTAGCCGATAATTGCAAAAGCCACCTTACCCAATCATGGTTAAGGTGGCTTGCGCTGCTAATCAACCCTATTTGTAGCCGTGTTGAGCCGCTACCTTGTCAAAGTATTCAAGTACTTGCTTCGCGTAGGCACGTTTCGACACATAGTCACCGGCAAAAAAGTTCTTTTTAAACCCATAAGCCACCATATCTTTAAGTCGCTTGAGGGGAACATCTACGGCGCTCAGGGCCAACTCATACTCGCGGGTAACTGTGGTACGCGACACCAGACGGTTATCGGTACAAATCACCGTAGCTAAGCGATTGTTGAACATGTGGATAAAATTGTGGTTATGCACATCAGCAATATCTGGGTTGGTTTGCAAGTTACTGGTAATACAGACCTCGATGGCAATGCGACGA
Organism: Idiomarina loihiensis; assembly: GCF_024584785.1. GTDB lineage: Bacteria > Pseudomonadota > Gammaproteobacteria > Enterobacterales > Alteromonadaceae > Pseudidiomarina > Pseudidiomarina fusca. The sequence goes on along the minus strand of NZ_CP074112.1, from coordinate 2,058,761 downwards.
TCCGCAATGTATGAAGCTAGCCGCTTGGCATAGTCTTCTTTATCAGTAATCGCAGCATCTTGAATCATTTCTGGTGAGAACAGCGAATAGCCATGGCCAAGACGGTCCGCATAGCACTGGGTAATGGCTTCAAAAATACTTTCCGCACCGTAAGCTTCGCCCGCATGCACGGTTTTTAAGAGGAAGTTTTGATGAGCATACTCGTACACCTCTTTAAAATCGTGCGCAGGATAGCCCATTTCTTGCCCAGCGATATCTAAGCCAACAATCGGTAAACCTTCTTCGTCACGCAGCCGCACGCTGGCACGGATCATTTCCATGGCTGCGGTCTTAATCACTTGCTTGGGTTCATGGTCACGCAACATGGCGAACAATTGGGTGTAATAAGGCGAAAACCCTTTCTTGCCAAACATCCGCATGGCGCAGTTAATAATACCGTAATCAAACGGGGGCTTAGCACCACTCACCACTTCAGGTTGTGCGTTGTATTCGTCTTTGGCGCGTTTTAAGCCGGCATTGGTGGTGTGCATCACTCGGTCAAAATCAATCCCCCGAGCTGGGTCCATCATGAGTTGCGGGGCAAAGCGTACTTCAATATAAACCACACCTTCGGCAATATTATCTTGCGCTAATTCGTAGGCAGCTTGCTCTAGGTTTTCCATATCGCGCAGCACCGCACAGGTATACTGAAACCCATTGAGGTATTCGCCAAGATTCTGATAAGACTCTTTAAAAACCAAGTCATAAAGCCCTGCTACCGTATAAGAAGGTAGCTCAATTCCGCTACGCTGGGCCATCTCAATCAAGCCTTGTGGGCGGAGGCTGCCATCAAGGTGAAGGTGAAGATCGGCTTTTGGCATGGCTTTTAAAAACTCGGGGGTATAGGCGCTGCTCATGATTATTCTCCTGTTAGTTGGGCGGATTATAGCAACTACCGCTAAGCTCGTCCGCCCTCTGCTACGAATTTTTACTTGAGCCCCCCGCGGTTCCACTCTACTATTGCCAGAATCTTTTTCATTCAAAACTTTCGTTTAAAAACCAATGGCATCACTATATTTTACGTACTCGGCCATGAACGCAGGTAAAAGTACCTCGTTATTGCAGGTGGCTTACAATTACGAAGAACGCGATCAACGCGTGCTCTTGCTTACGCCGTCTATTGATGATCGAGCTGGCGCTGGCACCATTGCCTCGCGCTTAGGCATAGAGCGCAGTGCCTTGGGCTTTTCTAACAGCACTGATTTAGCCGCCTTGATTGAGGCTCGCCATGCAAAGCAAGCCATCGATTGTGTGTTGATAGACGAAGCGCAATTTTTAACCGAGACGCAAGTGTGGCAATTAACTGATGTCGTTGACCGCGTGGATATTCCAGTGATGTGCTACGGCATTCGCAGCGATGCGTTTGGCCAGGCGTTTCCTGGCAGCGCCGTGCTATTGGCGGTTGCCGATAAATTGGCAGAAATGAAGACCATTTGTTTTTGTGGGCGCAAGGCAACCATGAACTTGCGTATTGATGAGCATGGCAATGCGGTGACCAAAGGCGATCAAATTGCTATTGGTGGAAACGATCGTTATATCTCTTGTTGTCGTAAACATTGGAAAGAAAAGCTAAACAAGTAAGCGGAAAATAAGAATTACGTTGTAAAACTAGCCTGTTGTTACGTTTTAAATCTCAGATATCTGCTAATATGACACCTAATTAGGATTAAAGCTGTTCTATTCTGATTCGATAGCCTAGGAGCTTGAATGATCAAACCACCACTGCCGGCTAATGAAGAGGCCCGCTTACAGCTTTTGTACGAACTTAACTTGCTCGATAGCGAGGCAGACCCTCTATACGACAGTATTACCGCCTTTGCGCAGCAATTATTTGGCGTTGATGCAGCCATCATTACCTTAGTGGATGAACATCGCCAGTGGTTTAAATCTGTGCAAGGGTTTGATTTACTAGAAACTCCCAGAGATATCTCCTTTTGTGCTCACGCCATTACCCAGCAGACCACCATGATTGTTGAAGATGCGAGCCAAGATGAGCGTTTTCACGATAATCCCTTAGTTGCTGCCAACGATGGTATCAGGTTCTATGCCGGGGTACCGTTAACCCTGAATGACGATCTCAATATCGGCACCCTGTGCCTGATCGATTCGCGGCCGCGCCAGTTGTCGCCGCAACAGCAGCAATGGTTAGAAGGTTTGGCGGCATGGGTGGTGCACGATATTGTGCAGCATTATGAACTAGAAAACTTTGCCGCCGAACGTGAAGTGCTAGCCCAAGGCCCGGTTGCAGCCGTGGTCTGGCAGCTCGAGCCCGATGTGCATTTGGTTTACGCCGCCGAAAACGTCGAGCGGATTTTAGGCTACAGCGCTGATTATTTGTTAGACCTTGAGATTAATTATGAATCTATTGTGCACCCCGAAGACCAGCAGCAACTGCTCGACCAAATGCAATTGGTGCTTGACGGTATCCAGCCTAGCTTAGAAATCGAATACCGCGTGGTGTCACCATCGCAGCACACGCGCTGGGTAAAACACTTTGCCCGAGCCGATTTAGATCGCCATGGCAAAGTGATGCGGGTGCGAGGTTATATCTACGAGAATACGGATCGTAAACAGCTAGAATTGGATTTGCTGTACGCTAACCAGAGCTTTGAATTGGCTTTAGCTGCAGGCGATTTATCCACCTGGGATTGGAACTTGACCGAAGGTACGGTGAGTGTCAATCATACGTGGGATAAAATTCTCAATCGTGATAGCTCTTTTGCGCAAGACAACGGCTGGGCCGAGCTGATTCATCCTGCCGATGTCGCAACGGCAAAAAGCCAACTCATTGAGCACCTGCAAGGCCATAGCGAACGTTTTGAAGCACGGATAAGATTACAGCATGCCGATGGTCACTACATTTGGTTGCACACTGTGGGTAAGGCGGTAGAGCGCAATGCCAATGGACGGGTGACGCGCATGGTAGGGATTCATCACGATGTGACCGAACAAGTTGAAAATGAGCTCAAACAGCATCAGCAAGAAGCCATCCTCAGTTTAGTTAGCCAAGTTCAGCATGAGTTTCTATTTGTCGAACATTTCAGTGAGGTTTGCGATATTGCGCTGCCAGAACTGATGAGCTTAAGCCAAAGCAAACTGGGGTTTATTGGTGAGTTGCCGGAGCAAAGTCGGCACCGCAATATGCTTCGGGTGCATGGCTATGTGAATCGGCTAAATGGCTCCCAGCAAGCCACCCAAGCGCTGATCCGACAAGGGCTAGAAGTCGTAGTGTCAGGGAGCGTGGTCAGTCAGGTGTTATTGCGTGGGGATCCCGAGCTTTGTCCAAATCCTGTCGCACAAGATGAACTAAAGTTTACTCCCATAGAGTTGCCCCAATTAGATAACGCCATCATGTTACCGCTTTATTTTAAGCGCGAAGTGGTGGGCTTACTTATTTTGGCGCATTCAGCTCGCGGCTACTTTCTCGAAGATCTGGCGTGGTTACAACCTATGCTAGATACGCTTGGTACGCTAATGCATATTCGGCGTATCGATCAAGAACGCCGTTTTGTGGTAGAAGAACTGCGCCGCATGGCGACCCGCGATGAGCTGACTGGCGTGGCTAACCGGCGAGTGTTCTTAGAAGCGGCCCAGCAGCGCAAAGACGAGAGTGAACGCTACGATTTACCCATGAGTGTCGCCATTATCGATTTGGACTTTTTCAAAAAGGTCAACGATAGCTTTGGCCATGCCGCCGGCGATGAGGTCTTACGAGAGTTTTGTCGTCTAGCCAAACAGCAATTAAGAGATACAGATTTGCTAGCTAGGTTAGGCGGAGAAGAATTTGGCATTTTATTTGCCCATGCAGAACTGGCGCAAGCCATGCAAGGCATTGAAAGAGTCCGTAAAGCTATTGCCGAGCACCATTTTAATTGGGATGATAAGCGCATTCCGGTAACCATTAGCGCCGGTGTCGCGCAACTCGTAAGCGTTGATCCTGATGTCGACAAATGGGTAGCCCGTGCTGACGAAGCACTTTATTTAGCGAAGGAGCAAGGTCGAAATCGTGCTATTGCTGCTTCTTGATAGTTGTAACAAGCGAGGTTGATATGAGTTCTGCAGCGGTGGCGAACCACCTAACAATTCCAACACCAGACGATTGGCACCTGCACTTACGCGATGGTGATTTACTCGCGACCACAGTCCCTGCCACCGCCGCTGTGTTTGGCCGAGCTGTGGTGATGCCTAATTTGGTGCCGCCGGTGACGACAGTTGCTCAAGCTTTGGAATATCGCAATCGCATTTTAGCGCAGGTACCAGCCGGCAGCAGTTTTGAACCCCTAATGACCCTGTATTTAACCCAAGCCACCAGTGTTGAAACCATAGTTGCAGCGGCTGCCGAGCCGGCGATTATTGGCTTCAAGCTCTACCCGTCAGGGGCCACCACTAACTCCGCGGCCGGGGTAACTGACATTGAGGCCCTCGACGAGGTGTTTGCCGCCATGGCGAGTCATGGTGTGCCCTTGTTGGTGCATGGCGAAGTGACTAGTGCTGAGATTGATATCTTTGATCGTGAAAAGGTGTTTATTGACCGTTACTTACGGCCTTTATTGGCTCGGCATCCGCAGTTAAAGTTAGTGCTAGAACATATCACCACCGCTGATGCCGTAGAATTCGTGGAAAAGGCTGGTGCAAACGTAGCGGCAACCATAACTCCGCAACATCTGTTGATGAACCGCAATGATTTGTTGGTAGGTGGGGTGCGTCCGCATAACTATTGTTTACCTATCTTAAAGCGTCGCGACCATCAATTAGAACTGCGGCGTATTGCTGCATCGGGGCATCCGCGCTTCTTTTTAGGAACAGACTCGGCACCTCATGCACAATCGCGCAAAGAAACTGCCTGTGGCTGTGCCGGTTGTTATTCAGCACCGGCGGCTTTGCCGTTGTATGCTGAGTTCTTTGAGCAAATGAATGCGCTCGACAAGTTAGCTGATTTTGCCAGTGGGTTTGGTGCTGATTTTTACGGGTTGCCTCGTGCTACCAGCTCCGTTACCTTAGAAAAAGACCAGTGGATGGTACCAGCGACAGTAGCTACTGCAGTTGGGCCCATGGTGCCTTATTGGGCGGGAGAGCCACTGCAGTGGCGGATTAAACAATAAAGCAACATTTCAATGAACAATTTAACATTGTAGAAATTGTCGCCAAGTCATGGTTTTATATCCGTTATAAAGTCATAATATACCTATAATAAAATACATAATTTGTAAGGGATATTCGCATTGCTTAATTTGTGGCCAGCTAAGTCTAGGAACGACCTGGTGCTAACCTTTGCGTTGGCCAAAGGAGGCGTGTCGTTAGCTATTGCAGAAATTAATGAGTCTACACCAGCCTTGATCGTGTCCGATCATCAAGAGGTTGCGGACGGGCAATGGGGCCATGCCATGCAAGAACTGGCACACAAATATCCTAAGTACATCAAAGGTAATCCAGCCTTGTTGGTGGTGTTGGGCCCATCGCTGTATCAAAGTGTGCAGCTCGATAGACCCAAGTTACCGGCCGCTGAAATCAGCCAAGCGTTGAAGTACAGTTTGCGCGATCTGGTATCGCTCGCACCCGCCGACATCATTGCCGATTATTACGACAGCCCAGTACAGCTCTCCGGACAAGATAAAATCAACGCAATTGTAGCGGATAAAACGATGCTGCAAGGCGTGCTTAAAGCAGCCCAAGAGCTGAGCGAAAATATCTGCGGTATTGTGGCTGAAGAGCAGGCCGTGTCGCGCTTGTTTACCCAATTGCAAGAGCCCAGCGTGGTGGTCTATCAGCATGATATCGAGCCCGCCTTATTGCAGGTATACCAACAAGGCGAGTTGCAGGTAAACCGTTTAGTGCGAGCGCTGGAGCAAATCAGTGCACTCAGCGCTGATGAGATCAGCTTAGGTGGTGGTTCACCGCTAAGTATTGAGGTACAGCGCTCAGCTGATTACTTTGAACGGCAACTACGCCAGCGCCCGATCAAGCAAGTGGTGTTAGCTGTGGGCTCAAAGCATCGCGCCGCACTGCAACAACAAGTAGCTGACGATTTAGGGTTTGAGGTGCAGTGGGCCGAGTATCCGTTGTGGGCGCAAGAACTGGCTACCGCCGATTTTGCTGATTTCCCAGTGTTAGGTGGGGTTATGCTGGCGCGTGAGTTGCTGTATCCAGCCAAGGAGCAAGCAGCATGAAACGCATAGCTAACTTGTATGTAGCTGAGCTACAACCTAACCGTGATCCGCTTACTTTAAAGCTTGTTAGCTTAGTGGTGGGTACCTTATTGGTTGTAGTGATGATTGGCGCAGGGCTGAGCAAGTGGTATCTGGCCAATCAGCAAGCAACGACAGCTAAGCTGAGCGCACAAAACACCGCCGTACAGCAGCAAGTTAACCAGCAACAAGAGCTGCTCAAGCAGGCCCTCAACGATAAACAGCTACTGGCCGAAATTGACCAGCTTGAGTTACGCCTGGCGCAACGGCAGCGCTTGTTACAGCACATGCGTTCAGTAACCCAAACCGGCCAGCCTAGCTTCGCTAATGTGATGACAGATTTAGCTCGCGTAGACAACGACAACATCTGGTTGCAACGAATTGTGTTGGCCTATCAGGATATGACCTTGCAAGGCCATACCACTGCGGCCAGTGCCTTACCGCGTTGGTTAGCCAGCTTTTCTAATTATCCGACCCTGAAGAACCGTAATTTTGGGGTGTTTGAGTTGCGCGATGAACAAAATGGCGCGTTACAGTTTACTGTGGGCAGTGACAGTCACGGTAGTTTGCTGTTGCAGCCTAGTCAGCTAGGCACTAGCGCTAACAGCTCTGGCGCCACTAATAACGGCAGCGGGGCTCGCCCATGATGCAACAACTAACGCAACAGTGGCAACAATGGCAGCAGCAGTTTTTATTGCTCCCGCAAGGGCGCCGTAAGTTTTGGTTTGCGCTGGCCGTGGCGGTGGTGGTTTACCTTGGGGTGTGGCTGGTGTTGTTGCCCACTCAAGAGCAATTAGCTACCGAACGCCAAACTCAGCGCCAACAACAGCAGCAAATTAGTATCTTTGAGCAAGAACTCGCAGCGGTAAAAGCACGCTTAGCTGGTGACCCGAAAGCAGAATTAAAAAGTCGTCGCGGACAACTGCAAGAGCGTTTAGATCGCTTAGAAGCCCAGTTGAATGCCGAGGCCAACTACATCAGTGCCTCCGACAACAAAGCACTGTTGCGCGCCCTGTTAGATTCAGCCAGTGGCATCAAAGTACAGTCAGCCCAAGCCTTGCCGCCAGAACGGGTGTATCAAGATGCGCAAGATGACACGACAGCGATCTACAAGCACCGCTTGCAGCTCTCTGTTACGGGTGATTTTTTTGCTGTGCGGAACTACCTCAACCGGCTTGAGCAGTTGGATTGGAACTTTTATTGGCAAAAACTCGATTACCGAGTGAAGCAAGCGCCGCAAGCAGAAGTGACCATAGAAATTTATACCTTGAGTCTGGAGCGTGACTATGTGGCCAGCTAGTAGGTTTTTGATAGTTGCAGTGCTGCTAGCAGCACCCGTTTCTGCACAAGAGCTGAGCGACCCAACGGCGCCACCGGTGGTGCGTAGTAGCACCATTACTGAGGGGCCAGCGTTAGCGGCAGAACTTAAATTACAAGCGATTCAATGGAGAGGTACACGGCGCACCGCACTAATTGGCGGGCAGCGTGTTTCTGTTGGCGATACGATAAATCAATACATTGTTCGGGCCATTGATATGAATCAAGTGACCTTAATGGATTCTAAAACCAACAAAACCGTACAGTTAGCCTTGTTTAGCAACGTAAAATTGCAATCTGGGCAAGAACAAGCGGCTAACTCGGAGAGTCAACCATGAAGCGAGTTTTATTGGTTGCGGCGCTAAGTGCATTATTGGCTGCTTGTGCGCATCAACCAGAACAGCCACCGGAAGAATTCCAACAAGCGTTAGACCCTAACGCCAGAGGCAAGGCCAGCGAACGCCCGCCGTTACCCGAGTCCGTGCGGGCTAGCCTGCGTGGTCAGCAAGACCAGTTGCGAGCTGCTAGCGCTCAATTGTTAGCTGAACCGCGTTTTTCTATTGCCGCCAACGACATGCCTGCGGCTGAATTTTTTGCCGGTTTAGCGGTGGATTCTCCTTATAACTTTGCCGTGCATCCAGATGTAGACGGTATGATTACGATTAATTTAAAGGATGTTACCCTCACTGAAGCGCTCGACGTGGTTGGGGATATTTATGGCTACGATGTGCGTCGTAACAACCGCATGATTCAGGTGTTTCCAGCGGGCTTACGCAGCGAAACCATTTCGTTAGACTACTTAGCCTTGCGCCGTATGGGGGTATCGCAAACCAGCGTCAGCTCGGGCGGGGTTAAAGACAGCGACCGTAACACCAGTGGCGGCTCTGGGAGTAACAGTTATGGCGGTAATATCAACAATAACTTGCTGGGTAATCAGGGTGGAACTTCGAACCAAGCCGGCTCAAACTTAGGTGGCATGCAAACCAATGGCTCGTCGATTAGTAGCTCTTCGGAAACCGATTGGTGGAAAGACTTAAAAGCTATTATTGAAGGCATCGTTGGTACCGGTGATGGTCGTCGGGTCGTCGTCGCGCCGCAAGCTGGGTTAGTGACGATCACTGCCTTACCAGGTGAATTACGCGCCGCCCGCGAGTTCTTGGAACGCGCCCAAAGCCGTTTACAACGCCAAGTGATACTTGAAGCCCGGATTGTTGAAGTGGCCTTAAATGATGACTATCAACAAGGCATCAACTGGAATGATTTATTTGAAGCGGGCAGCGGCGTCAGTGACTTCTTTGGCGTTGACCAAGTCACCGGGTCGGTGAGTCTAAGTGGCGGTGATGTAACCGCTAGTGGCCTCGGCGGTGTGTTTGGTATGACCCTGAACATCGGCGACTTTTCTGGCGCACTTAATTTGTTGCAAAGCCAAGGAAACGTGCAGGTGCTCTCGAACCCTCGAGTCAGTGCTGCTAATAACCAAAAAGCCGTGATTAAGATTGGTGAAGACGAGTACTTTGTCACAGATGTCTCCACCACCACGATAACAGGTACTGCTACCACCTCTACGCCAAATATTGAGCTAACACCGTTTTTCTCAGGTATTTCGCTGGATATTACTCCGCAGATTAGTGAGAACGGCGAAGTGATCCTGCATGTGCATCCGAGTGTGGTGCAAACCCAAGAACAAGAGAAAGTCGTGAAGCTGAACGACGACACCTTTGTTCTACCGCTAGCACAAAGCAACATTCGTGAAAGCGATACCATTGTCAAAGCCCGTAATGGTGAGATCGTGGTGTTAGGCGGTTTGATGCAAACCTCGTACACAGATTCAGAATCGAAAGCACCTTTCTTGGGAGACATTCCAGTGTTGGGTAATTTGTTTAAAAATACCCGCCGCGTGGAGCAGAAGAAAGAGCTGGTGATTTTAATTCGCCCCACGGTTATTGGTGCCGAGAGCTGGCAAGAAGAGCTGCAACGCTCTAGCGACATTCTGAAAAAATGGTATGGCAATGAGTAACATCAGCAACGGGAAGAGCTAATGTACCAAAACCACTACGGCTTGCGTGAACTGCCTTTTACATTAACACCGAACACCAGCTTTTACTGTGATCTTGAGGGTCATCGGTCAGCGCTGGAGGTGTTATTGACGGCACTGCAAACCGGTGAAGGTTTTATCAAAGTCGTGGGCGAAGTCGGCACGGGTAAAACCTTGCTGTGTCGCAAGCTACTTAATGAGCTACCTGAAAATTATGTCACCGCGTACATTCCTAACCCTTATTTAAGCCCGGAAGAGCTGCGTGCCCAAATTGCCCAAGAGCTACAAATAGACCTGCATGGCGAGCACAGTCAGCAACGAGTTACCCAAGCCATTCAGCAGCGGCTGTTAGACATCAACCAGCAGGGCAAAACTGTGGTGATCGTGCTGGATGAAGCGCAAGCCCTACCGAGCGACAGTTTAGAAGCCTTGCGGCTAATTTCAAACCTAGAAACCGAGTCGCGCAAGTTGCTGCATATCGTCCTATTCGGTCAGCCCGAATTGGATGAGCGCTTAGCTGCACGCGAACATCGACAGTTACGCCAGCGCATCTCTTTTAGCTATCATTTGCAGGCGATGAGTGTGCAAGAGTTGGCGCGTTATATTTCGCACCGCTTGCATATTGGTGGCTACAAAGGGCCGCCGATGATGAGCGCCAAAGTGGTTGGCATGTTGCACCAAGCCAGTCGCGGCATACCTCGCTTAGCCAACGTGTTATGTCATAAGGTGTTGCTGCTCAGCTACGGCGAAGGAGTGTATAGCATTACTCCCAAGCATGTGCGGATGGCAGTAGATGACACCGAGGATGCCTATTTACCCAACGCCAACTGGGGTTGGTGGTTGTTGGGCTTATCTGCCGTAGTAGCGGCAATTCTAGCTTTGGGTTATTACCAAGGCTGGTTAGCGGAGTATTTAGCATGAGCGTGATAAACCGCATGCTGCGCGATCTTGATAAACGCGAGCAACAGCAAAACAACCAAGCTTACATACCAGCAGCCGTAGCACCTAGCCATGGCAGCAAGCGCCGCGTGGCCCTCATCGCCAGCATCGGCGCCATCTTGGTCCTAGCCGTGTTGGTCTGGCAATGGTGGCATGAAGGACTTGCAGACCCAGCTCTGGACCCCGCTGCGGACCCAGCTGCGCAGCAAGCTGAAAGCCCCAACACTGATCCCGGTAGCTATGTGATGCAAGCTTTGCAAGCTGAACCCGCACAACCTGAACCCTCATCGGCGCCTGAAGCGCGGCAGGAAGCAGTTAACGCGGTCAGCGAAACCAGCGACGATGCTACCGAGGGTCGTAATCAATTGGTGGTGAATGTGGCCGAGCTGCAACAGCCTGCAGCAGCGCAGCCCGAACCAGCGCAGCCCGAATCTGCTACAAGCATCGCAGCCGCAAGCCAAGCTGAACCGCAAGAGGAACTTGCAGACCCAGCTCCGGACCCCGTTCCGGACCCGGCTCCGGAGCCAGCTCCGAAGGTGGGGCCGACCCCAGCCTCAACCTCGTCGATGAAAGTAGAGCGAGTTGAGCTCACCCCTGCGCAACTGGCCGAGACTAACTTACGCCGAGCCCGTGAGGCCATGGCCAAAGGTGACCGCGATCTGGCTCAAGAGCTGCTGGAAAAGGCGCTGATAGTGCAACCCATGCATGTTGAAGTACGCAGCGAATTGGCCGCTTATTGGTACGGTCGCGGATTTGCGACGCGCGCTCTGACCATTTTGCAGCAGGGCCTAGATAGACAGCCGCAACAAAGCGAGTGGCAGTTGTTGTACGCCCGTATTTTGGATCGCATGGGGCGCGTAGACCAAGCGTACAGCGCCTTGATTAACATTAATGAGGACACCGACGAAGCCCTAGAGCTGCTCGAATTACGTGCCGCCGCCGCCAATCAATTGGGCTATTATGCCGAGGCCGCAGCTGATTACACGGTACTAGCAGGGCGTTTTTTGCAAAGCCGTTGGTGGTTAGCCGCAGCCGTGGCCCATGAAGATTCAGATAATCCAGCCGCCGCAGTGCGAGCCTATCAACAGGCCCTGCAGTATCGTGATTTAAGCAGCGAAGCGCGGCAATATATCAATGATCGTTTGTACGCGTTAACCCCCATCGAGCCGGAGACCAATTAGCATGCGCCCTCGTTTAAAAATGCGGCTTGGCGACTTACTCGTCCAAGATGGCATTATAACTGAAAGCCAATTGCAGCAGGCGCTGGCCGATCAAAAGCAAAATGGGCGTAAGTTAGGGGTTACCCTGATTGATTTGGGCTTTATCTCTGAGCACGATTTGCTGGAGTTTTTGGCGCGTCAGCTGAATATCCCCTTGCTTGATTTAAGCGATAAGAGAATTCCCGAGAACGTGGTGAACTTGGTGCCTGAAGTGCAGGCCAGACGTCATCGCGCCTTGGTGGTTGAAGCCGACGAAAGCTCGGCCTTGGTCGCCATGAGTGACCCCGCTGACCTCGCCGCAGTGGATGCTATCTCTCAGTTCTTGCAGCCGCGTGAAATGCGCTTAGCGGTAGTACCAGATAGCGAGTTATTGGGCGCCTTCGACAACCTGTATCGACGTACTAAGGATATCGCTCAATTCGCTAAAGAATTGCAGACCGAAACTCAAGACGGCGGCGAGTTCGATTTAGGTGCTTTGTCGCTCGATGCCGATGACGACGACGCCACCGTTGCAAAGTTACTGCAATCGATTTTTGCTGATGCGGTGCAAGTTCGAGCGTCGGATATTCACATCGAACCAGACGACCGAGCCTTGCGGATTCGGATGCGGGTGGATGGTGCGCTGCAAGAGAACGTTTTGACCGAAACCAATATCGCCAATGCCTTGCTATTGCGACTGAAGCTGATGTCGGGCTTAGATATCTCAGAGAAACGCTTGCCGCAAGATGGCCGGTTTAACATCAAAGTACGCGACCATAGCATCGATGTGCGGGTCTCGACCATGCCTGTGCAGTATGGCGAATCTTGCGTCATGCGTTTGCTCGACCAGTCAGCCGGATTGTTGAATCTAGAGCAAACTGGGATGCCCGAAGATATTTTGGCGCGCGTACGCCGCCTAGTGCATCGGCCGTATGGGATGTTTGTGGTGACCGGGCCGACCGGTTCTGGTAAAACCACCACCTTGTACGGTGCCTTAAGCGAACTGAACCAAGCCGAGAAAAAAATCATCACCGTAGAAGACCCGGTGGAATATCGCCTGCCGCGAATTTCACAAGTGCAAGTAAACGCCAAGATTGGCTTAAGCTTTTCGAACGTGCTGCGAACCACCTTACGGCAAGACCCTGACATCATCATGGTGGGTGAGATGCGGGACCACGAAACCGTGGAAATTGGTTTACGTGGCGCCATCACCGGTCACTTGGTACTTACCACCTTGCACACCAACGACTCTATTACCAGTGCGTTACGCTTGATTGATATGGGTGCTAAGCCTTACTTAGTTGGCGCCGCCTTGCGCGGAGTGCTGGCGCAGCGCTTGATCCGACGCGTATGCGAAAGCTGCAAAACCACTGCTACGGTAGAGCCGCACCAGCTTGCTATTTTACGCATCATGAATCCAGATATTGCTGCTGATGGCAGTGGTTTTGTGAAAGGCAAAGGCTGTCGTAACTGTAACCATACTGGCTACAAAGGCCGAATCGGTGTCTTTGAATTATTAGAAATTGACGAAGCTATGATTGACGCACTGCGTGACGGTGACATGCGTGAATTTGCCCATGCCGCGAAAGCATCACCCGGCTTCAAACCCCTGGCCAACGTCGCGTTAGATTACGCCATGCAAGGCATTACCAGCATCGACGAAGTACTTTTCTTAGCCGAAACTGTAGAAGAAAAAGAACTACGGGTTAGTACCGCAGCTGTCAGCGACCAAGTTGAACCCGAGGTAGGCTCAGACCATGGCGAGCTATAGTTATCGTGGCCGTGATGGCCAAGGTCAACTGGTACAGGGCGTGCTTGAGGCTAGCTCAGAGAACACTGCGGCCGAGGCTTTGCTGCGCCGAGGTATTACGCCGATTCAGCTCAAAATAGGGGCTGCAGCGAACGCCGACAAAGCCGACAAAAAATCTTCTAATTCATTGTTTCAACGTAAGATTAGTACCGACGATCTGATTGTTTTTACCCGCCAGATGTACGCTTTAACCAAGGCCGGTATTCCTTTACTGCGAGCCATTCAAGGGCTCGCCGAGAATACCAGTAATCGGCGCCTCGGTACCGTCTTACACGAAGTGGTGGATCAGTTAGAGCGCGGTCGCCAGCTGAGCTCGGCTATGGCAGCGCACCCCAAGGTGTTTCCTCGCTTATTGGTTGCCATCGTGCACGTGGGTGAAAATACCGGGCAACTTGAAGAAGCCTTTATGCAGCTCTCTGAGTACCTGCAAAAGGAACAAGAAACCCGTAAGCAAGTTAAAACCGCTTTGCGTTATCCAACTTTTATTATTATCACCTTGGTGATCGCAATGTTTGTTTTGAACATATTCGTCATTCCGACTTTTGCGAATATGTTTTCACGTTTTGATGTGGAGTTACCCTTGTCGACGCGCATCCTCATCGGCACCTCCAACTTTTTTGTGAATTGGTGGCCAGCCTTGCTGTTAGGCATAGCGGTAACTACGATTGCGGCAACCCGGTACGTGAAAACCCCGTCAGGTGAGATGAAGTGGGATTATTTTAAAGTGAAGATCCCCTTAGTGGGTGACATTATCTTCCGCTCCTTGTTGTCGCGCTTTTCGCGAAGTTTCGCGGTGATGCTCAAGGCCGGCGTCCCTCTCACTCAGGGCTTAAGCTTAGTCGCCGATGCCGTGGATAACCGCTGGATGGGCAAGAAAATCAATGACATGCGCCGTAATATTGAGCGTGGTGAAAGTCTCTCGCGGGTCTCTCGTAGCAGTGAGCTGTTCACCCCACTGGTATTGCAGATGATTCAAGTAGGTGAAGAAACCGGTCGCGTTGATGAGATGCTGCACGAAGTAGCCGACTACTACGAGCGCGAAGTAGATTATGATTTAAAAAGCTTAACCGCCAAAATCGAGCCTATTATGCTGATTGTGGTGGCTGTGATGATTTCTGTTATGGCGCTAGGTATTTTTACCCCGATGTGGGACATGATGAACGCCTATAAAAACCGCTAGGGCAATGATTTAACAAATTTAAAACAAAAGACTTTAACTTATAATATTTGCGATTATTTCTCGCACAATTGATAATAGTAAGCATAGGGACTATAAGGATAAGAAGATGGCTAACAAACCAGCATTAGCGCTGAAACAAAATGGCTTTACCTTGATTGAATTGATTATCGTGGTCGTCATTTTAGGGTTACTAGCCGCCTCTGCCTTACCACGCTTCACCAGCGTGACCGCAGATGCCGAAGACGCCGCAGTTGAAGGTGTTGCCGGTGGCTTTGCCAGCGCTGTGGGCCTAGTACGTGCGGAGTGGGAACTACGCGGCCGCCCCAAAGGTAATATTGATGGGGCTGGCGTAGAAATCATTATGGATGGCATTACCGTAAACGTGGACGGAAGTACCGGTTATCCAGTAAGTGGCGACAACAATTTAGACGCCCATGACCTGAACATAACAAGCGAAGATTGCCGCACCATCATGCAAGCAATCTTACAAGGTGCGCCTACTGCCACCACCAGTTTTACCCTGTTGGGTGAAAACCGTTACTATGTAGTACGAGAAAGTAACGGAGTAAATGATATTTGCGTGTATTATTTAGCAAATACCATTAAGAACTTAGCGTCAGCTCCCACCGGAACTGATTACCTAAGCGTCGGTAATGCGTTTGTATACAACCCTCGCACGGGTGGGGTGAGTATCTTTAGTAACAACTAATTTTACATTTACGTTTAACTTTTGGGGATAGTCCCGCTTTTTTAAAAAGGAAGTGATTTATGAAAACACAACAAAAAGGTTTTACCTTGATCGAACTGATCATCGTAATCGTGGTATTAGGTATTTTGGCAGTAACAGCAGCACCACAGTTTTTTAATTTTGCAAAAGATGCTCGTGTTGCAACCCTAGAAGGTATTCAGGGTAGCATTAAAGGTGCAAACCAAATGGTTTACGGCCGTGCATCAATCAAAGGCGCAACCTTAGGAGCTTCAAACGTTATCGTGCGTGGAACTTCGACCGTCAATACTTATAACGGTTATGTACAGGCGGCGGACTTAGAAAGCATTTTGGATGCCGCAGACTTTACTTTTATTGAAAAAACGGCTGGCGATTACGCCGACTCAGGTACTGCTGGTACGCCTACCACCCCCGGTGTTTACTACGTTATTTCTAGCGACATTACGCTTGCTACCAGCGATGCAGCAGGTGTGGAAGCGGCAGCATGTTATTTGAGCTATACGGATTCTGCAGTGGCAAACGCTGAGCCGACAATTGCTTTAGTAACCACTGGCTGTTAATCACTAATAAGCTAGCGAAAAGCCAACAAGCGTTGCTTGTTGGCTTTTTTATTGGCTGGCGTACAGCGAGTGGGCAGTTGACCACAATGTATAATGGCAAGCTTAACCCTATTAGCTAGGCTTTTGTTGTACCCAGCTGTAAGCAATTCATGTATAGTCAAAAAGTTGTTATTTAGATGATGGCAAAAGGATCATGAGTATGCAGTGGACGAAACAATTCAGTGGTAGTGCCTTCTTGAAGCCGCTCTTCGCGGTTCTAGCGATGCTGGCTTTGGTGAGTGGCTGTGGTAGTGAGCATCCCGACCAACAGCCTGGTGGGAGCGCCAATCCTTACCCGACCCTGTCTTTGCTGGCTAGCAGTGAGGTGAGTCAACCCGCAGCCGGGCAAACCACGGCGTTACAGGTGCGTATTCAGTTTTCTAATCCGGCACCGGCAGCCGGTAGTATCAGTGTCGCAACCACCAGCGATACGGCCCGTGCGGGCACTCATTACAGTACCTTCAATGATGCTGTCACCTTTGCCGAGGGGGCTAGTTCAGCTCAATTCAGCGTCGATATTCTCGATGGTAACGGTGATACCGAAGATGTCAGCTTTCAGATCCAGCTTACGGGTGCAGTTAATGCGCTATTAGGCAGCAGCACCACGCAAACTGTCACCATCTATTCCACCACTGAGGTAGTGGATCCGGTGAATCAAGCCAGTCTGAGCTTACCGCAGAACCTGAGTTTACGGGCACCGCGAGTCGGTCGTGGCAGCATTGAATATCCGATCGTATTCACCTTAAGCGAGCCGTCGCCGGTGGCTGGTGAGATTAAACTCAGAACCGTCGAGGGTAGCGCTGAAGCAGGCGTCAACTTCGAGGCTTTCGATCACATCTTGCCGGTGGCTGCGGGAGCGCGCGAAGTAGTGTTCTCGATAACATTAATGGCCGATGCCAACCAAGCTGAAGATCTCGAGTTTTCGTTACTTGCAGAAACGGCAACCAATGTACAGCTGCCAACCACGCGTACAGTGCCAGTTACTGTTATTAATGTAAACGATGAAACAGCGGGAGGGGTGCCGAGCATTTTATGGCCGAGCGTCACCGACCTCTATGAACCCACCAGTGGCAGCGCAACGTTCAACTTACTCTTGCCGTTTTCTGCGCCTGCAAGCCAAGCAGGTTCGTTCCGATTAGCCACGCAATCAGCCACAGCGTTAGCGGGTGAGCATTTTCAAGCGTTCTCTGAACAGATTGACTTTGTCGCCGGCGATACCGAAGTGTTGGTGCCTGTCACTGTGATGCGGACGCCCTTGGGCATGACGGAACCCTTGTCGTTCTATCTGCAGATTAGCTCAGCAACAAACGTGACCCTACCTAATACCCGTGATCTGGAATTAACGATTTTGCCGGTGTCGGTGTCAACCCCGGCCACCGCAGAATTGCAGCTACAGCCCATGGTAGAAGTGCCAGAGCCCTTTAGCGATGCCAGTCCGGTCACCTATAGCTTAATGCTACCGCTGTCGATGCCTGCGCCCACTGCTGGTAGCGTACGGGTACGTAGTGTGGATGATACTGCCTTAGCTGGCCGTAACTATACTGCGATTAGCGACCAAGCTGTGACCTTTGCCGAGGGCGACGAAAACCTGTACCTCGATATTGAGATTTTGTTTGATAGCTTAGGTGCCGAAGGTAAGGAATTTACCTTAGAATTCTATGATGCAGAGGGCATTCAACTTCCCGAGAGTCGCTCCATGAGTATTTCAATTCGGGCGAGTGGTCTGGCGTTGCCGGTGCTAGAAACACCAGCAACAATCACCTTCCAACGCCCCGACGATGGCACATCATTTGACGTACAGCTGGTGTTACCTTTTGATCGCGCGGCAATTTTAGCGGGGTCGATTGAGCTTGCGGTAAACCAAGGCAGTGCGATTGAGAATCGAGACTTTACCGGTATTCTCCCGGAATACAGCTTTGCTAAGCATGATGATGAGATAGTCGTTGATTTTACCTTAGTGGGTTCTAATTATGCTGATGACCGCCAATTTACCTTGGTTGTTACCAAAGCTAACAATATGCAGCTAGGTAGCAGCACCGAAGAGCGTACCATTACGGTGATTATTGAAGCTCCTTAGTTATGCGGATAAAGCACTTAAAAAGGCGCCTCGATGGCGCCTTTTGTTTAAGCAGCTTAGTTACGGCGTTCTAGCCAAAAGATGATCCTGTCATTACCCCGATACTGACCAAAGCCCGCCGTTGCGGTTGGGTCGTCTAGTGGGAGGCTAGCATCATTATTCCAATCAAATTCTAGCCACGGCTGGGTGTCGTACTCAAAGATAAACTCACCCACGGCACCTGGGTCTTGCCACCACCAAGTTCCTGGTGGTACCTCACCGTTAATCAGCGTGCCAGCACTGGCGCCACCGGGGCTTGCGTTGAGATTGGCTGGGTCGGCAACAATGGTGAGGTTGGCGGCGTCATAGACAAAGCAACTATCGTCGCTGTTAAGGACAAACTGGCTACCATTAAAATATTGATTTTGCAGTACTATATCTAAATTATCGCCTTCTGGGCCAAAAATATCATCCAACACAGTACGGCCGTAGCGCAGGTTTAACACGCCCGGAATAGCCGCCGCATCGCCCACTTGAGTTGTTATGAGCGGTTGGCTACTGGCCCACGGTGTGACATCTAGGCCTTCGTTTGCCACCTGTAAGCCTAAGCGCAAGCTAGCAAAGGGCCCATCGATTAAACCAACGGTGGGATGCCGTAAAAAAGCAACAGCGCTGTCATTAACTTCTAACACGCCGTTGTTCCAAGTGTTGTTGGTGGTGATATTAAGACGTTGCTCAAAGGCGTCGCTGGCGCTATCGGCAGGGCTCGTATTAGCACTTTGCACGCTGAGCTCGGCGGTGGCCGCACTAGCCTGTTGATATAGCGCAGTATCGTAGTTAGCCGTCACGCTACCTAGGGTATTAAGTGCCTGCACGCGGTAAGTCACGTTTATGCTAGGTTCACTCATGTAGGTGAAACCACCCGCCAAGCAAGCGTTATCGGCCATCGATACGCTGGCATCAATCAGGTATTCGGCGGGGGCGAATCGTCCTACCGCAACCTCTGGGCGCACTAAGGCATCACCGGTGCCAAGGTAGTTGATGGCGGCGGCTTGGGCATTAAAGGTACCTGCTTCTAACCAGCGGCTATTGCTGCTAATAAAAGTACCGTCATTACTGGTATCAAGGGTAAACGTACCGCTAATTAATTTACTGGCAGCGCTACCTGGTGCGGCTGGGTTGGGGAACACCATCGAGGCAAAGCCAGCTGCCACCGTGGTTTGAGGAGACTCTAAACCAAAGTTGGGCGTCACCGCACCGTTACTGTTCTGCGCTTGTACTACCATATTGAAAGGCTCGCCCGCGCGTTTGAACAAAGGCTGAGGAGCGGCACCGGAGGCGTTTAACAGCGTACCTGTATCGGTAAGAGCCGCCGCCACTAAGGTATGTGGCTTCACTACAAAATCGTTAATACTAATCCCGGTTAAAGTGGTAGTAGGGTCATTTAGACCCGGCTCCGTTGGGCTTGGCGCTTCCGGTAAGGTGAGTTCAGCGTGTAACCTAAGCAAGCCCACATCGGAATAATTATTAGCCACCAAGGGAGCATTACCGTTGGCGTCAAAAGTGACATTAAGAGGTGCATAGTTAGTCACGTTGCCGGCGTTATTGAGACCAATCGCCGTGCCATTGATGGTGTAGGATTGGCCAGCTTGGCATGCCCCCGGATTTAAGCATTCCATGCCTAAATTCACGGTTTGCGCCCCTTCTAACCGGGCTTCACAGGCACCGGTCGTGGTATTGGTGCGCACCGCACGCAAGACGCTATTGAAATCGTCCCCGGCAATCTGTGTAGCCAAGGGCACATCAGGGGTCGCTCCTACGATAACTAACCCTGCCAAATTGAAGGTCACTTCACAAGAGGTGGCTGTGGTGCCTGATAGGTCATAACATTCGGTCGCTTCGACCGCTGTCGGCGTCGCATTGCTGAGGGTTAAAGCTGCCGTACCCCCGCTGCTGTTTCGTAACCCAGCAAGGCCGCTACCGTTGCTAAAATTAAGATTAGCGCTGGTGCCGCTGCTGCTACTGATATCACCGCCTTGCCAACTGCTATTGGCTAGCGCAGCCGTTACCGTGATGCCCACCGGATCATCAAAGGTTGCGCTACAGGTTGCATCAGCACAAGCTTGAACTTGCACCGCAGCCGCATAGCAAGCAACGGTTTCAGTGGTATGCAGCAGCCGATAATGATGAACCTCAGCATCAACTGGTGCACAACCCGCCGCATCAACCACCGCTGCTTGTACCTCAGGGGTGTAAGTAATCACGGTATTGTTACCAAATTCGACTTTACCGGGCGTTAACGCACCGCCTTGAAAGTTGGTATTGTTACCAAAGGTGATATCGGTGGTGGCATAAGGGCTGTAAATCAGGCCGTTAAAGGTAAACTCTGGGCAGTTATTGCCCCCGTTACAATAGTTACCTACGGTGAAGTCAGCACCTTCATACAAATAGACCACTAAATTACCAACCGAGCCATTGGTATTAAAGGAGATATCATTACCGCCTGTAATGCCGTTCAAAACATAGATGCGAACCAAGCCAGCGGGTGAAATATTGATGCTGGAGTTGTTTCCTAAGATCATGTTTTTGACGAAATAATCACCAGGGCCAAGTTCTAGCGTATTATTGTTCGTTGAAAAACTGATCGTGTCTATGTAATAGGTACCACCGCCGGAGGTTGATGAAAGACCGTTATTTTTATCAGTGAAGATGGTGCCATACGTACCCGGCGGCGTGTTAGTTTCGTTTTCTAGAAAGGTGCCGGGGCTGCTAAAGGTCGGAAACACTGCTGGGTTTAATGGCGGAAAATCTAAATCTATCGTATCAACTTGGCCAACAGGCGTCGGCGTATTACCTTCACCTACGATATTATTATTGTTAATTTCAGAATTGTTGCCCGCCTCAAACCCATTGGAGCCAACAATACCGTAATCGGCAAGGTCATTAAATAATTCGCATTGGTCACCTGGGCTAGGGCCTGGGCCGGGACCCGGATCGGGTGGAGCAGCGGTACAAGCAAAAGCATGGTTAGCATCGTGACTACTCGAAGAGTCGTCGCAAAACTCATCACCACCAACGGAGTCTGGATTACCACTGTTGTTTTGGATAGTGGGAGCTGTCGCATCGCCACCGATACTTCCAGCCCAACCAATGATGATTTCATTGGTAGCAGTCGCATTTTCAGTAATGTATGCATCAGAGTCAGTTAACTCGATGGTGTCGCCACTCACTGCACTGCCGGTGATCCCTGAGCCGCTGTCGATGAGAATATTGCCGGCAGAAGTAACATCACCTGTGACATCTGAGTTCGATGCACGAATGCGAACGCTACCCGCGTTAACATTACCCGTAACTTGGCTGCCGCTGGCTAGATCAAAAATACCCGTGGCGGTGATATTCCCGGTCAAATTAACGGGGCTATCAGTTGTGATGTCAGTACCGCTGATGTTGCCATTAACTTGGTTCCCGCTACCAATAAAAACCGGACCGTTAGAGATGATATTGTTACCGTATTGGCTCCCTGATGGCCGTAATGACACGGATAAACTGCCAGTAACAGGGCCCGTGACTGAGTTCTGTGAACCGAGAGTGACCGCGGTTCCGGAGACCGAACCCCCGATGGTGACATTTTGGGCGGTGGTAATGGTGGTGCCCATGACGTTACCATTAATGACGTTGACACCACCGATAGCTAATTGAGTGCCGGAGACTGAGCCCCCGATAGTGACAAGATCATTGGTAGAAACAGTGCCGCCAATAAGGTTCCCGGTAACTGTTGTATTGTAACCAAGCGTTATTTGGTTGGCCTCCATGGAGCCATCAAAGGTGCCGCTATTAGTCGTAATTTGGCTGGCTGAGACATTACCTATTAGTTGGTTAGCACTATTAAAACTGACATTGCCATCGGCATTGAGCGAGCCTTGCATGGCAAAATCTGAGCCAGTAGTAATATTGCCCGTGGCATTGATAGTGACCCCGGCATTGCTACCCATATTGATTTGGGCATTTTGCAAATTCACATCGCCCGTAACATTAATCACCAACACCTGACTCGCATCGATAATATCGTTCCAGTTCAAATTCAAACCATTGCTACAAAATACCGGGTTATTCCCTTGCTGAGTGCAGCCTGGCGGCACACTTTGCTTCAAGTTGTAAGTTGCTGCCGCAGCACTCACACTCGCTAGCCCCGAGGCGAGCGCGATGAGCAGTAGGGCAAGGCTATTAAAGTGACGCATTGCTTGCCTCCAGCATGATTTCGCGTGAATAAATCATGTCGCCGGCATCACAACTGCCTTGAGCGACGATTCGATAATGGTTGACGACAACGGGGCTGGTGATTTCAGCGACATCGCAATAGACAGTCGCAGTACAGCTTTGTAAGCCCGCTTCAGCAAAGTTGTAAGTGTTAGGGCTGCTATCGTTATCGCTAGGGTCGAACGTGCTGGTGGTGCTGCGGTTAGCGCAGAGCCCGGTGGTTACTACGCCCTCGTTCTCAAACAGGGCCACTAAGAACATCTCAGCGCCGGAGCGAGCTGCGTTGTTGGCGCGAGCGCCAATCACATCGCTAACGACGCCTTGGGTCGCATCGCCAATAACTCTCACCATGGCCGCTCCGAGCAAGGCCATCACCACGATGATAAAAATCGCCACCGGCAGGGCGGCGCCACGACTACGGTGGTACTGGAGGGGCTTATGGCACATTAGGAACATGAACCTCCTGCAAGAGTTGTAGGCGCTCGGTGTCAGCTGCGCGGGCAAAACGTAAATCTAGATGCACTAAACTATTTCGAACCAAGGTGGCATCGTCCACTACAAAAGGCCGCTCGGGCGTGGTTAAGGTTAAATCGTTGGTGAGATTCTCAGCCATCACTTCGGCACTGGTAGTAAGCGCAAGTTGTAGTTGGGCTAGGGTTGCCGCATTGGCATTGAGTCCATAACCGGTATAGCGCCAGAGCTGGCCAGTAGCTTGTTGATAGCACCAGCTGATGGGCTGGCCGGCAATAAAATAACGCTGTGCAGGGCTATTACCGGTAAAGTAACTGATGCTATCGGTGTAAGCTATTTCAACCACATGATCATCGCCGGTGCTGACGATGGCGTCAATAATCTTGCGTCGCTCGGTTTGCGTCGGGTTGTAGATAAAATTGGGTGTCGATGCATAAATCAGCAGGTATTGGCCGATCAAATTGACGCCTTGATCCGCTCGCGGCTCTATCACTAACAGCGGGTCGCTGGCGCTAGGTCCTTGCCGGGGTACTTGCAGATACTGGCTGCTAGCAAGAATCGGCATAAATTCGATACAGCTGTTATCAGCGGCTACACGGACACTGCGTGGCACGGCATTGCGAATTTCTCGGGTGAGGCGTTCTACAGCAAATCTTGATTGCGACATCAACTGCTCACGAGCGGTAGTATCGACATAGATTTGCGCCCCAAAACCAACGTACGAGAACACGTAACCGCCAAGAATACCTAAAATAACGATAACCACGATCAGTTCGATCAGGGTAAAGCCACGCTGTAGGTTAGCGCGGGGTAGTGGGCTTAACATGTGCCGCAAGTTATTCATCAAAAATTTCCCCGCACGGCGCTGAATTCAAAGTTTTGCCCCAAACTGGTGGTGATGGTTATGGCTATCAGTTTATAGCGGGTGATACTGGCCTGCTCGGCACCCGAGTTTGGGTCGTAATAGGACACCTGAATTGCGTAATCAAAGCCGTTGTAGCGAGCAGCGATATCCGCTCCGAAGACGTCGGTTAAATTGGTGCTTGATGATGTTAAACCGTGGTAGTCGTCGACATCGTTGAAATCGCTTCGTACCTCACCATCGTCGCCGAGATTAGCCGGTAGCGTACAAGGAGGGGCAGCGGCTTCAACGCTACAGCGTTCGATACCACTGCTGCGGTCGCTGTTTTCATCAAAGCTTTTGCTCATGATCTCGTTCAACAGTGCTTGGCCAAGCCCCGCCGCACGGGTTTGCAATAGGGGTTCGGCGCTACGTTGCGCCTGCGGGAAAATCAGCACCGCAAGCATCACCACAGATAAGCTGAGCACGACGATCCCAATAATGAGCTCGACTAATGTAAAACCTCTATTGGTGCGTGGAGTAACGCCAAAAGTGCGCATGCAGGTCCCCGTTGGTATCGATTGGTCTAGATTACCTGTTTTTTATACCGATGTTTATATATTGTTCTTCATACTGTGGTTTTTTAGTTTACACTACATACTAGAGATTAGGTTAAATACGTGGCGCGTTATTTGTCAGCTACGAGCAGCACTAAGGTGAACCATCTATGACAAGCTTAAGACCTATGCGGCAAAAGGGTTTGACGCTGGTTGAGTTAATTATTGTTATCGTGTTGGTAGGGATTTTAGCCGCTACCGCAGGGCCGCGCATTTTTGGTAAAGCCGGGGTGGAAGAAGTGACCCTTCAAGGGCAACTGATGAGTCTGTTGCGCTTGCAACAGCAGCGAGCCATGCAGGATACCATCCAAGATTGCTATGGTGTTAACTTTTCTGCAACAACAGTAAACCCAGTTGATTGCGGCTCCTTGGTGGCACCGGAGCGCATTTTGGCGATTCCTAGCGCGCTTTCAGTAGCCGTGGTATCAAGTGTGCCTAATGCGAGCAATGGAATTCGCTTCAACAGTTTGGGCTGTCCGGTATCGACAGCGCATGCCAGCACCCCGGAATGGTGTGGCAATGCACCAATAGAGTTAGAGATTCAAGGGGTTAACCCCCGTTATATTTGTATTCAGAGTCAAGGCTATATTCGCCAAGGGCAATGTACGACTTAATTAAGGGCTGATAGCGCAAGTAAAGCTAGGTTAAAAGCCATGCAATGGCGCTTGCCCGCAGCATGGCAGCTTGGTAAAGTTACACAGTTTACAGTCCACCCCATTTACGAGTAAGGGAACATCCCCTCATGTTTAAGAAGTTACGCGGAATTTTCTCAAACGATCTGTCGATCGATTTGGGAACAGCAAACACATTAATTTACGTTAAAGACGAAGGCATCGTACTGAATGAGCCTTCGGTTGTAGCGATTCGCCAAGAGCGCTCGGGTGGACCCAAGAGTGTGGCGGCAGTAGGTACTGCAGCAAAACAAATGTTGGGCCGTACCCCTGGCAACATTAAAGCCATTCGGCCAATGAAAGACGGTGTTATCGCTGACTTTTTTGTTACTGAAAAGATGCTGCAGCACTTCATTAAAAAAGTGCACGACAGCCATTATTTCCGTCCTAGCCCGCGGGTGTTGGTGTGTGTGCCTTGTGGCTCTACTCAAGTAGAGCGCCGAGCGATTCGTGAATCAGCGTTAGGTGCTGGCGCCCGTGAAGTGCATTTAATTGATGAACCTATGGCGGCGGCGATTGGCGCTGGCTTACCGGTCTCGGAGCCAACTGGTTCGATGGTGGTTGATATTGGTGGCGGTACCACTGAAGTCGCTATTATCTCTTTAAATGGTGTGGTGTATTCGTCATCGGTACGTATTGGCGGTGACAAATTTGACGAAGCCATTGTTAATTATATTCGCCGTAACTTCGGCTCTTTGATTGGCGAAGCTACGGCGGAGCGGATCAAACACGAAATTGGTTCGGCATTTCCTGGTGACGAAGTGCGTGAAATCGAAGTTCGTGGCCGTAATCTAGCGGAAGGTGTACCTCGCTCATTTACGCTGAATAGCAACGAAATTCTTGAAGCCTTACAAGAGCCTTTGATGGGTATTGTTAGTGCCGTGATGGTTGCGTTAGAGCAATCGCCACCAGAGCTAGCGTCAGATATTTCTGAGCGTGGCATGGTGCTTACCGGCGGTGGCGCATTACTGCGTGATCTTGACCGTCTGTTAATGGAAGAAACCGGGATTCCGGTGATTGTCGCGGACGATCCATTAACTTGTGTGGCGCGCGGTGGTGGTAAAGCGTTAGAGATGATCGATATGCACGGCGGTGACTTGTTCAGTTATGAGTAAGCGGCCGCATGAAGTCGCTATTTGAACGAGGCCCAACACTACTCACGCGGCTGGTGCTTGCACTCAGCTGCGCTCTCACTTTGATGTTCTTAGACCACCGGCTCAATACGATGCAGCCGGTGCGTTCGTTTATGAGCACCCTGATTGCCCCGGTTCAATACCTCGCCGTACTGCCTGAGCAGGTGATGGACAGAATTGTCTATCTCGCCACCACACGCACCATGCTACGCAATGAAAATAAACTGTTAAAGCAAGAGCTGGAAGAACTGCAGATGGCAGTGCAGCGACTGAACTTTCTAGAAAACGAGAACGATCGGTTACGCCAATTGCTAGGTTCGGATGTACGTGAAGCTAGTCGTCGTATGGCTGCTGAAGTGGTTGCAGTAGCAACGGACCCATTTTCGCATCAGTTGGTGATCAATAAAGGCCTTGCCAATGGCGTCTACGAAGGCCAGCCGGTATTGGATAATCGCGGCGTGGTGGGGCAAGTGATGAGCGTTGGCCGCGGTACGGCGCGGGTGTTACTGATCGCCGACCAAAGCCAAGCTATTTCGTTACGGGCCGAGCGTAATGATATCCGCGTCTTAGCTAAAGGCACGGGTGATTTGCAGCAGTTAGAATTGCAGTTTATCCCCCACAGCACGGATTTAGAGGTAGGCGATAAATTGGTGTCATCGGGGTTGGGTGGTATTTATCCAGAAGGCTATCCGGTGGCTGAGATCATCTCCATCGACCGCAACGAGCGCTTGCAATACGCCCGTGTGTTAGCGCGTCCTTATGCGCAACTTGATAGGGTGCGCACCTTGCTCTTGTTATGGCCAGCGGATGCTACCGAGCAACCGGTTTACGATACCGAAGAAGAGACGGCAGGAAACGATCATGTGGATTAAAGCCGGATTATTACCGCTGTTTATTACTTATATTATCGGGCTAGTACTGATGGTGATGCCGATGCCGCTGTTTTTAGAGGCTTGGCGCCCGGATTGGTTAAGTTTGGTGATCATTTATTGGTTGATGGCGCTGCCCCACCGCGTAGGAATGGGAACCGTTCTGATTCTAGGGCTGATGACGGATATTCTAATGGGCTCGGTTTTTGGAATTTACGCCAGTGCCTTATTGGTGATGGCCTATGCGCCGATTCGTCATTTTCAGCGCTTTCGAAATTACTCGCTAACGCAACAGGCCTTGGTGGTTGCGGTGCTTATTTTTATCAAGCGGGTGTTGGTGTATCAGTTAGAGCATTGGCTGAACGATGCGGTGTTTCATGTGTCCTATTTATATCCGGTGATTTCGTCGGCCATAGCTTGGCCCTGGGTGTACCTGATTCTACGCAAATATCGGCGGCACTATGGTATCCAATAACGTGGTATTCAGTAACTTGGTATCCAATAACCTGGTATCCAATAAGCCCGCAGCGTGGCCGTTGGTGTTGGCGTCGGGGTCGCCGCGGCGGGCTGAGCTATTGCAGCTGTTGGGGAGGCCGTTTCAGGTGGTGTTACCACAGGTTCCCGAACAGCGCACGCCAAGTGAATCTGCAGCGGCCTATGTACAGCGTCTCGCCATCAGTAAAGCCGAAGCCGGTGCAACCTTGTGGCGCACCAAGGCAACGGCGAACACCACGACCAACAGCTTGGTGCTAGGTTCTGATACTGTGGTTGTAGTTGGTTATGCACAAGCGCACGAACAGGTGTTAGAAAAGCCGCGTGATTTTGCCGATTTTCAACGCATGATGCAGTTGCTAAGTGACACCACTCATACGGTTTTAACTGCCGTAGCGGTGACTCAGAGTGCACCACTAGAGCCGACAACGGACGTGACTATGGCAACTATGGTCGCCACCGAGGTGAGTTTTAAAGCCTTAAGTGAGGGTGAGATTGCAGCTTATTGGGCCAGCGGTGAACCGCAAGACAAAGCTGGTGGTTATGGTATTCAAGGCTTAGCGGGACGCTTCGTCACCCACTTGCAAGGCAGCTATTTTGCCGTGGTGGGGCTGCCGTTATATGAAACAGCAGAATTATTAACGCGTGTTGAGACGCAGCAAGCAGGCGGTCAGCAGTAGGAGTAACACGCATGAGTGCAGAAATTTTAATGAACGTCACGCCCACCGAAACTCGCGTGGCGCTGATCGAAAACGGTATATTGCAAGAAATCCACATTGAGCGCCAAGCCAAGCGTGGCTTAGTGGGTAATATTTATGTGGGTAAAGTATCGCGAGTGCTGCCTGGGATGCAGGCCGCTTTCATTGATATTGGCTTAGATAAAGCGGCGTTCTTGCATGCGTCCGATATCGTGACCCACATTGATCAAGAAGAGCTATCGCGGAACAATGTCACCACCGCAGATATCGCTCAATTAGTGCGCCCAGGGCAGCAAATTCTGGTGCAAGTGGTCAAAGACCCACTTGGTACGAAAGGCGCGCGCTTAACCACCGACATCACTATTCCTTCACGCTACATGGTGTTGATGCCACAATCGCCGCATGTTGGTATTTCACAGCGGATTGAAGACGAAGCCGAACGGAACCGTTTAAAAGCCGCCGCCCAGCCTTATTGCGATGAAGACGGTGGCTTTATTGTACGTACCGCCGCCGAGGGCGCAGCCGATGACGATTTACAGCGCGACGCGAAATTTTTGCGGCGGCTCTGGGACACCATTCAAAAGCGCCGCAAAGGCATGCGGAAAATTGGTATAGTGTACGAAGATTTGAATTTATCTTGCCGTATTTTACGTGATTTTGTTGGCGATGAAATTGAACGTATTCGGGTTGATTCACGCATTACTTACGATGTACTGCGCGAGTTTGTCCAAGAGTTTATTCCTGAGCTCAGCAATGCCCTTGAGTACTACAGCGGCGAGCGTCCTATTTTTGACTTGTTTGATGTTGAAAATGAAGTGCAACGCGCACTCGAGCGTAAAGTTGAGCTGAAGAGCGGTGGCTCTATCATTATTGACCAAACGGAAGCTATGACCACCATAGATATCAATACCGGTGGTTTTGTTGGGCATCGCAATCTCGAAGAAACCATTTTTAATACCAACATCGAGGCGACTCAGGCAATCGCTCGGCAACTGCGGCTGCGT
Organism: Idiomarina loihiensis; assembly: GCF_024584785.1. GTDB lineage: Bacteria > Pseudomonadota > Gammaproteobacteria > Enterobacterales > Alteromonadaceae > Pseudidiomarina > Pseudidiomarina fusca. Next base: position 2,029,622 of record NZ_CP074112.1, on the reverse strand, counting down.
AACTTAGGCGGTATCATCATTATTGATTTTATCGATATGCAAAACGCAGATCATAAACGACGGGTATTGCACAGCCTTGAGCAAGCTCTTGCTAAAGATCGCGCCAAAACTTCGATTAACGGCTTCACCACCTTAGGCTTGGTGGAGATGACACGCAAGCGCACCCGCGAAAGCTTGGAGCACGTGCTCTGCACCGAATGCCCAGTGTGTAGTGGACGTGGCTCAATGAAGACGGTTGAAACCGTCTGTTATGAAGTGATGCGAGAAATTGTGCGGGTGAACCGTGCGTATGCGGCCGATCATTTCGTGGTGTATGCCTCGGCAGCAGTGTCCGACATGCTGCTGAACGAAGAGAGCCATGCTTTGGCTGAACTTGAGGTGTTTATTGGCAAACAGGTTAAGGTTTTAACCGAGCCTATGTACAACCAAGAGCAGTTTGACGTGGTGATGATGTAGCCCCATGTTGAGATTTACCGCACGCTGGTTATTTCGGACCCTGCTTTATTCACTAGCTTCGGCGCTGGTGCTTTTTGCGATGCTGCTAACTGGCTTGCGCTATCTGTTACCGCAAATTCCTGACGTGACCAAACAAGTTGAGCAACTCTTAGCTGCCCAGTATCAAGTGCAAGCAGATGTGGGCACTTTAAGTGCCGATTGGAGTAGCGCAGGGCCTGAGTTGGTGTTGCATGATGTGCGCCTACAAACCGCCACCAACCTCAACTCACAAGTGAGTGTTGACGAAGCTCGCGTGCAATTTAATTTTTGGCAAAGTGTTACCTCGGCGTCGCTGCAATTTGAGCAGGTGAACTTTAGCGGCCTGCGGTTGCAATATGACCTGCGTGATACCCAACAAGATAACGCCGGTAGTTTAGAATTACCAGATACCTTGCTGCGTTTTCTTCTGACCCAGCTTGATCATGTCGAAGTATCTGATAGCGTGATTGAATTGGTTAACTTGATTGGGGTGAAGCGCTCGATTCAAGTACAGCGGTTAAGCTGGATGAACCGCGGCGCGCGCCACCAAGGGGTGGGCGAACTTAGTTTTACTGGAGTATCCGAGCAGAGTTTAGATTTGATCATTGACGTACATGGCAATGATCCGCAGGCGTTATCCGGGCAGTTTTACGTGGCGGCGAATCAGGTAGATATTACCCCTTGGTTACAACAACAGATTGTCGATACCCAAATTCAGCAAGCTGAGTTTAATTTCACCATGTGGCTTAACTTCGCCCAGAATAGCTTTACCCAAGGTCTATTAGAATTAGGCGAACACCAATTGGCGTGGCGGGTAGGCGAACAGCAACATCATTTGCGGATTCCAAGCGGACAGTTGCAACTGCAACCGGAAGGCGATGGCTGGCTAGTGAATAGTAGCCCCATGACTATTACCCACAATCAACAGCAGTGGCTCCTCCCTACCTTCAGTTGGCAACAGACCCCAGCGCGAACTCGTTTAAGCGCTAATAAGATCCCCCTTGCGCCGCTCCTGCAATTGGCCAACCTGTTAGGGTCGCGCGGCGTTGAACTGAGCGATGAGATGAGTCGTCGTGAGGTTGGCGGTGAACTTGATATCGTTTTCGACCATGACATTAACCAAGCGGCGCGTTGGTATGTACGCGGCCAACAGTTGGCATGGCAAGAAGCTGCAGGTATTCCTGGCCTACAGAATGCTGAATTGGAATTACATGGCACCGGCCAACAAGTAAGTTGGCATTTACACGGGCAAGACATGGTCATTCAAAGTGCTGCTTTGCATCCAGACCGGCCCTGGCCGATAACCGCTCTCGATATGCATGGCCGCGTTGATTGGGGCCAAGCAGACTGGCAAGTTGAGGTCTATCCCAACAGCTATTTGGGCTTGCCAGGCATGCAGTTGGCGGTGGCGGCACTGATTCATCCTACCGCCGACTCGGTGATGGTGAATGCCCATGCCGAAAGTTTGGATACCACCCCCATTAGCGCGGAAACCCTGCGGAATCATTTGCCGCTGGTGATGGGGGATGATCTACACGACTACTTAAGTGTCGCCATTCAAGCCGCTCAAGCGCAAGATTTGGCGATGGTGTGGCGTGGCACTATTGCGGACTTCCCCTACATCAATCAACGTGGCGTGTTTCAGGCTCGCGCCAGAGTGAGTGATTTAATCTATCAATTTCAGCCTGATTGGCGTCCGGTCTATGATGCTGAAGCGGTGGTGGAATTCCATAATGAGCGCATGCACATAGTCGCTGAACAAGGTTTGCTAGGCGATATTCAGTTACCACGAGTAGATACGGTGATAGCCAACATTATTGGCAAGCCTTTACAGCTCGATATAAGTGCTAGCATTCAAGGCGATAGTAAGCACTTACAGCCGGTGTTTGAAGATAGCCCACTGGCAGATTCTCTAGGGGCTACCTTTACCCAGTTGCAACTAACGGGAGCCATGCAGGGCACGCTACAGCTCACCATTCCTTTTGGTGAAGGCCAGCAGGTGATTGCCGAGGGGGCTGCCACTCTAACCGATAATCAATTGTATGTAGCTAGCCTGCAGCAACAGTTTGAACAGGTGAATGGCACCGTGTCTTATCGTAATGACGAGATCAGTGCTGAGGATCTAAGCTTGACCTGGCAGGGCTTTCCAAATCAAATTGATTTACGCGGTCAGTCTCGCAGCGACGATTATTTTGTCCAGGTTAAGGCGCAAGGAGACTGGGCTTTAGATAAGTTCGCGCCACTGGCCATGGGTACCAGTGCTTGGCAGGCTGATTTTAACTTGAGTTTACCTAAAGACGGCGGTTATTCATTCAGTTGGAATCAAAGCGCAGACTTAAGCCAAGTACAACTTGATTTACCTGCACCGCTTAAGAAGCCTAGCGGACAGGCCAGCGATTTACAGTTGCAGGTATCCGGCAGTAGCGAAAGTCTATTGATTAATGCCGAGTTGGATGACAGTTGGTTAGCTGAAGTACAGCTGAATGGCGATGGCTCAGAGTTGCGCAACGGTTACATGCGCCTCGGGAAAGACTTTAGTCAGGCCCCTAACCCTAACGTGGTGCGCGTTAATCCAACCTTCACTATTGATGTTAATGCCCCTGCGATTAAGGTGGATAGTTGGTTAGCAGCTTGGACAGCGTTAGCTGAGAAGCTCCCTGCGGGCACCGGTGACAGTGAGCTAGTGAGTGTGCTTAAACCTGATTTAATTCAGTTGGTAACGCCTGATTTAACCTTGTTGGAACATCAGTTTACCGAGGTTGCTTTTGTCGCTTGGCCGGAAAATGGCGAATGGCGCGGCCGGCTGACCGCTGATCAAACTTCGGCTGATCTTGGTCTTGTCCAAAGCGGCCCGCAATCCTTGTTACAGATTGATGCCGATTACTTGGAACTCGCTTTGCCTGCAGCCCTCGCACCAGCCGCTAAAACAGAGAGTGATACTGATAGCGACGAGGTGGTCGCTAACGCAGTCGCTGCAGACTTAGATCAGCGCCTAGCTCAATTATCAGCACCTGCGAACTTTAACAGTGTTCCCAATATTAAGTTCAGCTGTGAGCGCTGTCGTTATGGGCCTTATGATTTAGGTCGAGTAGCGATTGCGATTGATGCCCAACCAGAACAGCTAACGGTACAGGAGTTTCGCTCTGACCAAAATAACCATACGCTCGCGGTGAGTGGCTTTTGGCGCTTGGCAGCAGCTGATAAACCAGCTGAAACCCGTTTTACCGGGCGCCTCGATTCTGATGATTTTGGTCGGTTTTTACAGGAATACGAAATTACTAGCATGGTCAAAGATAGCGGAGCTACTTTTATTTTTGACTTAGGCTGGCAAGGTGCTCCCTATCAATACAACAGCGATACCCTTAATGGCGAAGTGAACTGGCAATTAAGTCAAGGCTATCTTAACGAAGTGAGTGATCGCGGCGCGCGGCTCTTCTCGTTACTTAGTTTAGACAGTATTTTGCGTAAGCTGCGTTTTGATTTTCGCGATGTGTTTGCCAACGGCCTGTTTTACACCAGCTTTGCCGGCGACTTTAGCATTAATCAAGGTGTGGTCAATACGGATAATACCCGCCTAGAAGGCGCCGCCGGTGATATGGAAGTGCGCGGTAGCAGTAACTTGGTGAACAGCCAACTCGACTATAATCTGCAGTTTGTGCCTAAAGTAACCTCAAGTTTGCCGGTGATTTTGGCATGGATGATTAACCCACCCTCGGGTTTAGCCGCCTTGGTGATTGACCGTATGCTGCACGATGCTAAGGTGATTAGTCGCTTAGAATATAAAATCAGCGGTACCATCGATCAACCTGAGATCACTGAGGTTGCGCGGAGCAGCCGCGATGCCCCAATTCCGCAGGAGGTGCTTAATGAACAATCAGGCGAACAACCAAGCCAGCCCAGCGCCGCGACGGGTACAACTGACGGCGCTGCAACTGAACAGTCAGCCACAGCCACAACAAAACCTGCAACAAATTCAGCAGCTACTAGCTCAACTGCCCAGCCATCGGCCGCAACTGGTGGTGCTGCCTGAGGCCTGCTTATGTTTCGGCGCCGGCGACAAAGCCCAGCGCGAGTTAGCCGAGCTACCGCTGCTCTCTGATAATCAAGCTGCCAAGCCTGCAACTGACCAAGCACCGTTGCAGCAGCAATTAGCTGATTTGGCACGCCAACATCAGATCTGGTTAGTGGCCGGTACCGTACCTATTGTAGATGATGCCAAGGCTGCTAAATTTAGCGCCGCTAGCTTAGTCTTTAATCCCCAAGGGGAGTGTGTGGCTCGCTACAACAAAATGCATTTGTTTGATGTCGATGTCGCCGATAACACCCGCAGCTACCGCGAATCCGCATGGACTCAGGCGGGCAGCGAGGTGGTAACAGTGGCCACCGAGTTTGGCGTATTAGGCTTGGCGGTGTGTTACGATGTGCGCTTTCCTGAACTCTTTCGGGCGCTACGAGAGCAAGGTGCCGACATCTTGTTGCTGCCATCGGCTTTCACTCAAGTGACAGGTGCAGCCCATTGGCACGTGCTAACGCGGGCCCGCGCGATTGAGCAACAATGCTTTTTAGTTGCGGCAGCCCAAGCTGGGGTACACGCTAATGGCCGTGAAACATTCGGTCATGCCTTGGTTTGTGATGGCTGGGGCCGCATCTTAGCAGAATCTGACGCCACTAGCGTAAGCTATGCCAGCGCGCTGGTGGATATTAATGAACTTACTAAAATTCGGCGCGACATTCCGGTTGCGACGCATTTTTCTGAAACCAAGAAGGGTCTTCATGCAGTTACCTAACCAACCTGAATTTTCACGGGTTTACGATAATTTATTAACTCAGCATCAGCTGGATAGCGAACAGTTGCAGCAAGCCCTGCAACGCTTGTATACCGGCACCATTGATTTTGCCGATATTTACCTGCAAAGCAGTGTGAACGAATCTTGGGTGCTTGAAGATGGCATTGTCAAAGAAGGCAGTTTTCATATTGAAACAGGTCTTGGTGTGCGGGCCGTGCAGGGTGACAAAACCGGATTTGCCTACGCCGATGATATTTCGCCACTGGCCTTACAGCAAGCTAGCAGTGCCGCTCGTGGTATTAGCGCCGCGGGCGAACAAGGGCAACTAAAAGTGCTAACTGCCAGCCCTTATGTGCAACGCTACGCACCATTAAACCCGCTGGAAACCCTAAACGAAACTGCGAAAATTGAGCTGTTACGTGAGCTGGATGTTTATGCGCGTAGCCTAGATAGCCGCGTCGTAGAAGTGATTGCCAGCATCAGCGGGAGTTACGATGAAGTCTTGATTGCCGCCACCGATGGCACATTCGCAGCGGATATTCGGCCGCTTTGTCGGGTTAACTGTACCGTGCTGGTGGAACATGATGGCCGCCGTGAACGCGGCAGTGCGGGCGGTGGAGCGCGGGTTGGTTATGACTATTTTAGTGAGACGCTGGCGGGCGCTAAGCCGCGCTGGCAGACCTTTGCCGACGAGGCGGTGCGCCAAGCACTGGTGAATCTAGAAGCGCGTCCTGCGCCGGCAGGAACCTTCCCGGTGGTTTTAGGCGCCGGCTGGCCAGGCGTGTTGCTGCACGAAGCGGTCGGCCATGGCCTCGAAGGTGACTTTAATCGTAAAGGCGCCTCGGCTTACGCCGGCAAGATGGGCGAATTAGTCGCCTCTGAGCTGTGCACTATTGTCGATGACGGTACCATAGATCACCGCCGTGGCTCGTTAGCTATCGATGATGAAGGTACGCCAGCAGGCTACAATGTGTTGATTGAAAAAGGCCGCTTGCAGGGGTATATGCAAGACAAAATGAACGCCCGCTTGATGGGTGTTGCGCCAACCGGTAACGGACGCCGTGAAAGCTATGCTCATTTACCTATGCCGCGCATGACCAATACCTACATGCTCGGTGGTGAAAGCGACCCGGCTGATATCATTGCCAGTGTCAAAAAAGGGATTTATGCGCCGCAGTTTGCTGGCGGCCAAGTAGATATCACCTCAGGTAAATTTGTGTTCTCAGCGTCAGAAGCCTATTTGATTGAGGATGGCAAAATTACCGCACCTATCAAGGGCGCAACCCTTATCGGTAATGGCCCAGAGGCCATGCGCATGGTGTCTATGGTAGGTAACGACCTAGCCTTAGATAATGGCGTAGGGGTGTGTGGCAAAGACGGACAAAGCGTGCCCGTTGGAGTAGGTCAGCCTACCTTGAAACTGGATGCGTTAACTGTGGGTGGCACCGATTAAACGGTGGCCACCTCACGTAAATATTTGAACAACTCGCGCGCGGCAGCTGGGGCTTTGCCTTGTTGCTGCTGTTTGCTAGCTTGGCGATAAAATTGCCGTAATTTCTGCCGATCAGCGTGTGGATAAGCGGCTAAAAACTGCTGAATAGCGGCATCGCCGTCAGCTAAAATGTGGTCGCGGTATTTTTCTAACTGATGAAATAACGCGTTTTGTTCGTCGTGTGATTGCTCGAGTTCAGCCAGGCCGCGTTCAATCGCAGCCGTATCACGATTGCGCATCATTTTGCCAATCAGTTGTAGCTGGCGGCGGTAACCTTCGCGTGTATTACGAATGCGTTGGGCTAATTTTATGGCATCAAAAAGATCCTCATCAAGAGGGATCTTGGCAAGTTTACCGTCAGACAAATTAACCAGTTTTAAGCCGAGCTCTTGTTGAGCTTCGGCATCACGCTTGAGCTGCGATTTACTAATTAAAAAATCGTCATCAGCGTGGTTTGAATTACCATCATGATTCATGAAAGGGTCCTTGTGCATGACCGTAGGTGTTTATGTTCAAGTGAATAACCGATAGTGTACCAGAAAATTAAGCGCCCGCATGCTAAACCGCTGCGCAGCGATTCGCCGAAGGGCAAGAGGAGAGTTAGTTTGATCCCAGATGTAAAACAATTAAGTAGTGAGATGCAAGAAGTTGAGCAGTCGGTAGCGCAGGCACTGGCTTATGCCAAAGAGCTTGGTGCCAGTGCGGTTGAATGCGCGTTAAGCCGTAGCCGCGGAATTAATGTCGGCACCCGCCTTGGCGAAGTTGAGACGGTAGAATTTAACCAAGACGGCGCCCTAGGTATTACCTTGTTTCGGGGCCAGCAAAAGGGTTCAGCATCTACTACCGATTTAACTGCCGCAGCGATTCGTGCGGCGGTAGAAAAAGCCAATAGCATCGCCCAGTTTACCTCGCCCGACCCCTACGCGGGCTTAGCTCCAGCTGAACTGATGGCAACCGCTATCCCTGATTTAGACTTGTGCCACCCCGCCGACCAAAGTGCTGAATTTGCCTTAGAGCAGGCATTACGCTGCGAGCAGCATGCCTTACAACTGGATAAACGGATTGTTAACTCTGACGGTGCAGGTTACAGCAGCCACGTCGGCTATCGTGTTTATGGCAATAGCCACGGCTTTTTAGCCGGTTACCTACAATCACGGCATAGCTTAAGCTGCAGTTTAATTGCCCAAAGCGGCGAGCAGATGCAGCGCGATTACGCCTACAGTGTGGCACGCCATCGTGACGGCTTGTGGACTCCAGAACAAGTGGCAGAAGATGCGGTGAACGCTACTATCGCGCGCTTAGACGGTCGCAAAATAGCAACCGCGAAGGTGCCAGTCATCTTCCGAGCTGATGTTGCGAACTCGTTGTTTGGCCACTTCGTTGCAGCTATTAGTGGCGGTAGCTTGTATCGCAAATCGAGCTTCTTAGCCGACCATTTAGGTAAACAAGTATTGCCTAACTGGTTAACCATAACCGAACAACCGCATTTACGCGGCGCGTTAGCTAGTAGCCCGTTTGACCATGAAGGGTTAGCAACGGTGGAGCGCGATATTGTTGCCAACGGCGTCTTGGAAACTTACTTACTGACTAGCTATTCAGCGCGCAAATTAGGCATGCAGCCTACCGGACACGCCGGTGGTATCCACACCTGGCAAGTGCAGCATGGTGAGCAAGATTTAGCAGCTTTATGTAAGCAGATGGGCACTGGGCTGTTGGTTACCGAGTTAATGGGCCAAGGGGTCAATATTGTCAATGGTGACTATTCTCGCGGTGCGGCAGGGTTCTGGGTCGAACATGGCGAAATTCAGTACCCCGTAGAAGAAATTACCATTGCCGGCAACCTAAAAGACATGTTGGCTAACATTGTGGCTATCGGCAATGATATTGACCTTCGCCATGGTGTTCGTACCGGTTCTGTGTTGCTAGAACAGATGCGCATCGCCGGCATGTAGCCGGCGTTAGCTCAGTAGTAGCGTAGCTGTGCCTAAGAAAGCGAAAATACCGACCACGTCGGTGACGGTGGTAAGAATCACCCCGCCGGCTAGTGCAGGGTCGATATCAAACTTCTTCAAGATCAAGGGCACAGTCACCCCGGCCAAGCCAGCCGCGAGTAAGTTAGCCATCATCGCAAAGGCGATGATGGCACCAATCAGTAAGTCTTGCTTCCAGATCGCCACCACGGCCGCAATCAGTAACGCCCAAATCACCCCGTTAAGAGCGCCAATCGCAAGTTCCTTACCAATCAACCAACGTTGGTTACTGGCACCTATATGACCCAGTGCCATCCCTCGAATGACCAAGGTCAGGGTTTGTGAACCGGCAATCCCGCCCATACTTGGCACAATGGTGTTAAGGATAGCGAGGATGGCCATTTGCGCTAAAATATCTTCAAACAAGGAACTGACCATGGCCGCCAGCAGCGCTGTGATCAGGTTGACACCTAACCATACCGAGCGGCGCTTAGCACTGGTCCAAACCGGAGCAAAGGTATCCTCGTCATCATCTAAACCAGCCATGCTCAACATCGAGTGCTGGGCATCTTCACGGATGATGTCGACCACGTCATCGATGGTAATACGACCAAGTAAGCGATTGTCTTCGTCAATGACCGGGGCCGAGATCCAATCTTGCCGCTCAAACAGTTTGGCTACTTCAGTTTCGTCCATATCTGCCGGAATGCCTTGTACCTCTTGGTCCATGACATCGCTCACTAAACGGCTAGGATCAACGGTAAGTAAGCGGGTAATGCCGATTTCACCGATAAATTTGTCTTCGCGGCTTACCACGTACAGTTTATCGGTAGCCTCAGGTAGCTCGCCTTTCAACCGCAAATAACGTAATACCACATCAATGGTAACGTCTGGGCGTAAGGTGATGGTATCCGTATTCATCATACTACCGGCGGTTTCTTCGGCGTATGACAGAGCTTGCTCGGCACGATGGCGATCTTGCTCGTCCATCGATTTTAATACTTCTTGATAGACCTGTTCGGGTAGGCCACGTAATACGTAGGCGAGGTCATCGGTATCCATACCTTCGGTGGCGGCGGCCAATTTCTCTGGCGCCATCTGCCGAATGATGGATTTTTGCACTTCTTCAGATAATTCTTCAAGGATGTCGCCGTGCTCGTCGGCGTCAACCAATTGCCAAATGATGGCCCGTGCTTTAGGTGGGGAGGATTCAAGTAAAAGGGCAACATCCCAAGCAGGCAGGTTGTGCAACTGGCGCCGAGCTTGCACGTACATGCCACGCGTAAGAGATTCAGTGACCTCTTGTAAGCGCTGTTCGGCAAATTCTTTATCGGCGATTTCTACTAGCATGCTGCAAAACTCCTGTGAATGTCAGAAGTTTACCGCATCATTGCTCTTCATCAAAGCGCGATTCGATTAACTCGGCAACGGCAGCGACAGCGGCCTCGGCATCATCACCTTCAGCTAAGATATCAATTTGCCGTCCTTGCCCACTGGCTAACAACAATAAACACATCACACTGGAGGCATCTACTTGCTGCTGCTCTTGCACAATGTACACCTTGGCGGCAAATTGTTGCGTGAGTTTAGCTAGCTTGGTGGCGGCGCGTGCGTGTAAGCCGAGTTTGTTACGGATAGTGACTGATTTGCGCACACAAGTCGGCATAAAGGGTAACTCCTAGCTATTAAAAGCTAAAGCGGGCTGATAGGACGGTGACGAGGGGCCTCGCGGTGTTTCACTTGCACCTTGAAAGGTTGGCCCTGAAAGCGTTCAGCTAGCTGCTCGGCAATGTAGACCGAGCGATGTTGGCCACCGGTACAACCGATGCCAATGGTGAGATAGCTACGGTTGCTGCGTTGAAAGTAGGGTAACCAAGTGGCTAAGAAGTTTTCTACCTGATGAATAAACTTGGTCATTAACGGCTGTTGCTGAAAAAAGTGTTGGACGGCTGGATCTGTACCGAGCAAGGCCTTTAACGAGGGCTCCCAATGCGGATTAGGCAGGATTCGGGCATCAAATGCGTAGTCCAGATCACTAGGTAAACCATACTTGTAACCAAAAGATTGGAAAACCACAATCAATCGTGACGCTGACTTACCCAGGGCGCGCTCGGCCACTTGTTCGCTCAGCTGGTGCACGCTTAAATCGCTACTATCAATGCGCCAAGTTGCTCGTTCCGCCAACGGCTCAAGCAAAGCTAATTCAGCTTGGAGAGCATCACTTAGAGGCAGCTCATTCTTAGACAGGGGATGTAAGCGGCGGGTTTCCGCAAAGCGGCGCAGCAACACGGCCTCAGATGAATCAATGTAGAGAATTTCAGGTTTAATTTGGTCAGGCAGAAACTCCAATGAGTCGGTTAACTCACTGGCTTCAATCGGCATATTACGTACATCAACACTCACCGCCACCTTATTGTACTGCTCAATAACCGCATGCACTAACGTAGGAAGCAAGGTGATCGGGAGGTTGTCGACACAATAGTAACCAAGATCTTCTAACACGCGCAGCGCAATCGTTTTACCGGAGCCGGAGCGGCCGGTAACTATGATCAATTGCATTTTATCTGCGGGATTAAGGCTGCTATCGGTCATTTTACAAACAGTTCATAAAGTTCTTGGTCTGAGCTGGCATCGCGTAAAGCGCGGGTGCAGGTTTTGTCGTTCAGACGCTGGGCCACGGCTGCTAAGGTTTGTAAATGCTGTTCATGCGAGTATTCTGGCACCAGTAACGCGAATACAATATCCACCGGCTGGTTATCAATCGCATCAAAATCGATGGGCTCTTCTAGGGTCAGCAAAATAGCCACCGGCTTAGTTGCCGAGGCCAAGCGACCATGGGGAATAGCAACCCCCAGCCCGATGCCGGTACTACCTAATCGTTCGCGATTGAGAAGACTTTCGAAGACGTCAAAACCGGTGGTACCCGAGAGACGCGAAGCGGCCAGTTGGCCGATGATTTCAAGCACTTTCTTTTTGCTTGTTCCCGCGACTGCGCAGCGAGCGCAGTCGGGGCTTAACAGAGTGGATAAATCCATGATTTAGTGGCGTTTCATCTTTTCTTTATGTTTAATAACCTGCCGATCGAGTTTATCAATCAGCCCGTCAATAGCCGCATACATATCGGTGTGCTCTGAATCAGCGAAAATTTCGCCGCCATTCAAATGCAGCGTAGCTTCCGCTTTTTGCGTTAACTTTTCAACATTTAAAATGACATGGACGTTATTTATGTGGTCAAAATGACGTTCCAGCTTAGAAAACTTGGTATCGACATAGTCACGCAGAGCGTCAGTAATTTCGATATGATGACCGGTCAGATTAATTTGCATAACATCTTCCTTCTGTTTGTCCAAGATTCAGATAAGACGTTTGCGTTGGCTCGAGGGCGGAATATTCATGGCCTCACGATACTTCGCAATTGTCCGTCTAGCTACTTGGATACCCTGTTCGGCCATGAGTTCAGTTAATTTACTATCACTGAGAGGCTTCTTGGGGTTCTCCGCAGCAACTAGCTTTTTCAATACCGCTCTAATCGCGGTAGAAGAAGCATCTTCTCCATTATCCGTTGCCAATTGGCTAGAGAAGAAGTACTTCAATTCAAACACACCTTTAGGTGTATGCATATACTTTTGTGTGGTTATTCTTGAAATAGTTGATTCATGCATCTCTACTGCGTTAGCAACGTCAGCAAGAACCATAGGTTTCATCGCCTCAGGGCCATATTCAAAGAAACCTTGCTGACGTTGCACTATGGTTGCAGCTACTTTCAGTAAGGTATCGTTACGGCTTTCAATGCTTTTAATAAACCACTTCGCAGCTTGCGTATGCTGCCGAATATACTGTTGTTCTTCAGATTGCGAACCACTTTGCAGCAGCGCCGCATAATCTTCGTTCACCTTTAGTTTAGGCAAACTTTGCGAATTTAGCTCAACGGTCCAGCGATCATTTTTTTTGCGCACCAGCACATCAGGAATCACATAGTCGTCATCACCTGCGCCAAAACCGTCCCCTGGGTGCGGTTGTAGCTGTTGAATCAGCGCTAGTACTTGGCATAAATCGGCTTCTTGAATACGTAACCGCCGCGCCAGATTGCGATAATCGCGCTGGGCGAGCAACTGCAAATGCTTGTCAACGGCTTGCAGAGCTAAGTTCAGGTAGGGAATATCGTTAGGAAGATGCCGTAGCTGAATTAATAAACATTCGCGGACATTGCGAGCGCCAACGCCAATCGGATCAAAATGTTGAATTCGTTTGAGCACCACGGCGACTTCGGCTAAGTCCACTTGGATGAGCTCGGGGTGTTGCTGTCGAATCGCTGGCAACAGTTCTTCTAATTCAGCCGTTAAGTAGCCGCGCTCATCAATGCTATCAATCAACAGCATGGCAATAGCTTCATCAAGGGGAGAAAAATGTGATAGTCGCATTTGCCATAACAAGTGCTCTTGCAAACTCTCACTGGTGCTGCCCTGATAGAGGGTGTCTTCGCCATCGTAAGCTGTGCCAGAACTGCCTAAAGAAGCTGAGTAGCTTGGTTCCCAGCTCTCCTCGGCAGCAGCGACATCGGTTTCGCCTTCAGCGCTTTGGTCGGCCACCTCAAGCAAGGGGTTCTCATCCAGAGCTTGTTGTACTTCTTGCTGCAATTCTAAGCTAGAAAGTTGCAACAGTTTGATGGCCTGTTGCAGCTGTGGGGTCATGCTCAGCTGTTGACTAAATTTGAACTGCAGGCCTTGTTTTATCATGATAGCTACAGCGTGAACTGGTCGCCCAAATACACGTCTTTCACATGCTGATTATTAAGAATGGTTTGGGCATCGCCTTGCGCGATAAGCTCGCCATGGCTAACAATATAAGCATGTTCACAGACGCTTAGGGTTTCGCGCACGTTGTGGTCGGTAATGAGTACCCCGATGCCACGCTTGCGTAGGTGTTCGATAATCTTCTTGATGTCCAGCACGGAAATCGGGTCAACCCCAGCAAAGGGCTCATCCAACAAGATAAACTTTGGCTCAGCCGCCAGCGCCCGTGCAATTTCAACCCGGCGTCGTTCGCCCCCAGACAGACTCATGCCTAAGCTGTTGGCGATATGGCTGATGTGAAACTCTTCCAGCAAGCTATCAAGTTTATCTTCACGCTGGGCCGCAGATAGTTCTTTGCGGGTTTCGAGTATCGCCAAAATATTATCGCGCACCGTCAGCTTACGAAAGATGGAGGATTCTTGGGGTAAATAGCCAATCCCAAGGCGAGCGCGTTCATGCATAGGTAATAACGAGATATCACGGTCGTCTAATTTAATCAGGCCTTTGTCGTTATTCACTAAGCCAACAATCATATAGAAAGTCGTGGTTTTACCGGCGCCATTAGGGCCCAGCAAGCCAATCACTTGGCCTGCTTCAACAGTTAAACTAACGTCTTTAACAACTTGGCGTTTTTTATAAGATTTGGCTAAATGTTCAGCTACTAATCGGCTCATGGTTGCTCGTTGTTCTTATCATCTTGTTGTTTCGGCATGTAGATGGTGGTTACGCGGTCGGTATCTTTGTCACCACGCGTGGTCATTTGCTGTGTCGCAAAGTTATAAACCATCTCTCCACCACGACTGACGCTGTTTCCTTGCGCAACTTCAACATTCCCCCGCAACGTCAGTAACTGTTGCGCTTGGTCATAAATGATTTGGTTGGCCTTGGCGGTGATAACACTACCGTCTTCTAATTGTTGGGTATAAACCGCCGGCGCCCCTTCAGCGATAAACACAGCATCTTCGGCCTCACCTTCACGCTCTACTGATAACTTGTCAGCGGTGATTTTTAAACTACCTTGCTCGATGATGACGCTACGTTCAAACACCACAATTTTATTAGCAATATCAACCCAATCGCGCTCAGCATTGATGCGAATGGGCTGATTAAAGTCATCTTTGCCTTGGCTAAGTGCTGCGTTAGAGAATAATGCAGCAGTTAGCACAAGACTACTGAGAATTAGTGTGGCGGCCGGTATAAATGGTTTCAACATGTTTCGTTAGTTCCAGAGTTTGAGCGCGTAAGTTAGCATGCATGCCTTCGCCTCGAATAGTAAAATCACGACCGTACATCACCACCGCTTGCTCAGTCGTCATGGTTTCGGCCAAAGTATCAATGGTTAGGTAGCTGGTTTCAACCCGTTCTAAAAAATCTTCGGCGGTTAAGCTACGCATTAAAATATTACGTTCTAGCACCAAGCTTTTGTCGCCATAGAAAGAGCCCGCCTCAGCTGCCACCTGCCACACCGGACCACCATCACGAGTGTGCACAATGTAGGTCGGCTGATCTAACTCGGTCAAGCCGATCGGGCTGTAATGGGTCATTTTTTCTGCAGCAATCCGATGCGCTAAGGTACCATCTTCACTATAAACCCGCACAATCAGGCCCTGGGCGGTAAAATCTGGCTTGATCTCGCGATAGCCAGCAGGTTCATCGGTGAGGTCTTGATCTCCAAAAGGACGCCACACCAACAGCGCTAGGGTGGCAAAGATAATGGCGATAATCACCACAAGATTACGGGTCATAAACTGACTCCACCGTGCAGTTGCAATTGTCCTTGGCTGAGTAAAATCAGATCACTCAGCTCACGTACGGCACCAAAGCCGCCGCGCTGCGAGGTCACATAAACCGCGTGTTGCTGCACAAAGGGATGGGCATCGTGAGGCGCTACGGCCACTGCACACTGCTGCAGCATCGCGAGGTCAGGCATGTCATCACCCATGCAGGCGATGGCCTGATCCGTTAACTGATATTTTTCCGCCAGTTGCTGGTAGGCGCTGAGCTTATCTTCTTGGCCCTGATAAATATCGCTGACGCCTAGCGCGCGCATGCGGTTTTCCACCAGAGCTGAACGGCGTCCGGTGATAACCGCCAACTTGATGCCGGCGTTAAGAAGTGCTTTCACCCCAAACCCATCGCGGGTATGAAAAGCTTTAAGCTCTTCACCTTGGTTGCCTAAATAGATACGGCCGTCTGAAAACACGCCATCCACATCAAAAATGACCAGTTTGATTTGGGCGAATTTATCCATCAGCAGGCTTTCGATATCACCGTACCAAGTACTAATCATGGCTGGGGTTGCGTGACCAAAACTCATTAGAGGACTCCTGCTTTTAACAGATCGTGCATGTTCAAGGCGCCTTGGGCAAAGCCCTGCTCATCCACCACAAACAGCCCGTTGATTTTTCGGTCTTCCATTAATTTTAATCCCTGTGCAGCAAGCACATCGGGCTTTATGGTAATGGGGTTTGGCGTCATCACTTGGGCAATCGCGGTGGTATGCAAATCAATCCGCTGATCTAAAATACGGCGCAAATCACCATCGGTAAAAATACCCACTAAGCGGCCTTGGTCGTCAGTGATACCTGTCATGCCCAGACCTTTGCGTGACATTTCTAACAAGGCGGCGCTGATAGTTACATGCTGATTGACCAGCGGGGTGCGCTCACCCGCGTGCATCACATCATGGATGTGCAGTAACAACCGTCGGCCCAAGCTGCCACCAGGATGCGACATGGCAAAATCATCGGCAGTAAAGCCGCGCGCATGCAGCAGCGCTACCGCCAACGCATCGCCCATCACTAAGGTGGCAGTAGTGGAGGAGGTTGGCGCCAAACCTAACGGGCAGGCCTCTTGTTCAACTGCGATGCACACATGCACGTCAGAGAGCTCGGCTAGGGTTGAGCGTGGATTACCCGTCATGGAAATGAGCTTGACGCCGCGCCGTTTAATTAATGGCGCAATGCTAAGCACTTCAGCTGTTTCACCGGAGTTAGAAATGGCGATCACCACATCCTGCTCGGTAATCATGCCGAGGTCACCGTGGCTAGCTTCGCCAGGGTGCACAAAAAAGGCGGGAGTACCGGTGGAGGCTAAGGTTGCGGCAATTTTACCGCCAATGTGGCCCGATTTACCCATACCAATCACAATCGCCCGGCCTTGGCATGCCAACAGTAACTCGCACGCAGTAGCAAAGTTTTCATCAAGAAAACGGCTTAATCCACGCACCGCGTCGGTTTCGATATCGATGACTCGTTGGCCAAGCGCGGCAAACGTCTGTTTGCTGGTCGTGGTCGGGTTGTGTTCGGTCATGTTGGGCCTCATATGCTAGTGCAGCCAAAGTAGATGACAAGTTAATGATGACAATGTAATAACGCAATAATACCCGATCGTTTTCTTCTTTGCAGACGTAATGTGACCACTGATAACGATTTGTCACAAATTTTACGGTTTTTAGGTGGGGCTTCTTGACGAAATCGGGTAAACTAGGCGGTCACGTAAAGGAGACTATCTTCGCATGCTAACCACTACTCTCGAGGGTAATCCCGAGCACTTGGTTGAGATAGATGACATCTATTTTCACTACAATCACAGTACTCACAATTTATACGAAGGCCTGTCGATGGCCATCCCACGCGGTAAGATTACTGCGGTGATGGGTCCTAGCGGGATTGGTAAAACGACCTTGCTACGGCTGATCGGTGGCCAACTACGCCCGCAACAGGGGCAGATTCGTTTTGCTGGGCAAAACATTCCTAGCCTCAAGCGCAGCGAATTGTATCAATTACGCAAACGCATGAGCATGTTGTTTCAAAGCGGTGCCTTGTTCAGCGACATGACAGTGTACGACAACATTGCCTTTCCGCTACGTG
The DNA here is from genome assembly GCF_024584785.1 of Idiomarina loihiensis. Taxonomy (GTDB): domain Bacteria; phylum Pseudomonadota; class Gammaproteobacteria; order Enterobacterales; family Alteromonadaceae; genus Pseudidiomarina; species Pseudidiomarina fusca. The sequence goes on along the minus strand of NZ_CP074112.1, from coordinate 2,012,234 downwards.
AACATAGCCGGCTGTCAGAAGAACTGATTGAAACCATTGTGCTGCTAAAATTAGAGGCGGTAGGTTTGCGTGGCGCTCGGCATTTGATGCCAGCGGAGTTGTCTGGCGGTATGTCGCGGCGGGCTGCCTTGGCGCGTTCAATAGCGTTAGACCCAGAGCTGATCATGTATGATGAGCCCTTTGCCGGCCAAGATCCTATTTCGATGGGCGTGATAATCAAGCTGATCAAAGAGTTGAACGAGTCGCTCGGGTTGACGAGCATCATCGTCACCCACGATGTTGAAGAAGTTCTTACGATTGCCGATTACGTGTACATCATTGCCGACAAACAAGTGGTTGGGCACGGTACGCCAGAACAATTATTAAATTCAGATAATGCCTTGGTGCATCAATTTTTACACGGCGAAGCTGATGGTCCGGTGCCTTTCCATTACCGTGCACCAACCTTGGCCGACGAATTATTAGGAGCTGGCGATGCTAAATAAAGTTGCTGCCCTCGGCCAAGCTACCCTCAATAGTATTGCTGGCGCAGGGGCGGCGTTAATCATGCTCACCCGAGCCTTGGTTGGCAAACCGCAGTTACGCAAATCTTGGCCGTTGCTGATGCAGCAAATGTACTCGGTTGGAGTGATGTCGCTGATTATTATTGTGGTCAGCGGACTCTTTATCGGCATGGTGCTGGGCTTGCAAGGCTATACCATTTTGGTGGATTTTGGCGCCGAACAGTCGTTGGGGCCCATGGTAGCGCTATCCTTGTTGCGTGAATTAGGGCCGGTAGTCACTGCTTTGCTGTTTGCAGGGCGGGCTGGCTCGGCACTAACCGCAGAAATTGGCTTAATGAAAGCCACTGAGCAATTATCCAGTTTAGAAATGATGGCCGTAGATCCGCTGCGCCGCGTGATTGCCCCACGTTTTTGGGCCGGCTTATACAGTATGCCAATTCTAGCTGCGGTGTTTTCTGCCGTGGGTATTTATGGCGGCTACTTGGTTGGCGTGCGCTGGTTAGGCGTCGACGACGGCGCTTTTTGGTCGGTGATGCAAGCTAACGTTGAATGGGGCCATGATATTATGAATGGCATCATCAAAAGCGTGGTGTTTGCTTTTGTAGTTACTTGGATAGCGCTGCACAAAGGCTTTAACTGCACGCCCACCTCGGTAGGTATTAGTAAGGCCACCACTTCGACTGTGGTCACTGCCTCGTTAGCCGTACTTGGGCTAGATTTTGTTTTAACCGCTTTGATGTTTGGATGATCACTATGGAATCGAGAAATACTCAGTTAGCAGTTGGTTTGTTTGTCATTATCGGTGTGTTGGCGTTGTTGTTTCTAGGCTTACAGGCAGCTAATACCAATGTTGCCACTGCGGGTGAAACTTATCGCTTGTATGCCAAGTTTGATAATATCGGCGGTTTAAAAGAGCGCTCGCCAGTTAAAGTAGGTGGTGTGGTTGTAGGCCGAGTGAGCAAGATCACCCTTGATGGTGATTACTACGAGCCTCTGGTCGAAATGGTGATTAGCAAACAATACAATGAATTTTCTGACACCACATCGGTCTCAATCTTAACTTCTGGATTATTAGGCGAGCAGTATATTGGTCTTAATCCAGGCTTTATCGATGACACCGTACAAATGTTAGAAGACGGTGATCGCATTTACGACACTAAGTCGGCCTTGGTATTGGAAGACTTGATCGGGCAGTTCCTGTTTAGTCAGGGTAATGATTAAGGAGTAAAGCATGAAGCAATTAATCGCAAGTATTTGGTTTTCTTTGATGGCAGCTGTTGCTATCGCTCCGGCGGCAGCCGATGAGCTGATTCGCGAAGATAACCCTTACGTGTTATTAGAGAAAGTAGCCAACAAAACGCTCGAGCGTATTGAGCAAGATCGCAGCAAAATTGATGCAGATATTGACTATGTTCGCGTGGTTATCCGTGAAGAAATGATGCCGTACGTAGATTATGTTTATGCTGCGAAGCGGGTGCTAGGCCGTAACCTAACCGAAACCACTGAAGAGCAACGGCGAGAGTTTTATAGCGTGTTTCGTGAGTATTTGATTGCCACTTATGCGCGTGCCTTTACTCAATATGACGAAACCAAACATACCATTCAGTTTGGTGATGCGGGTCGCTTTGATGCGGGTAGCCGCATGGTTGTGGTGAATACTCGCTTGATTGAGCAAGGCCGTCCACCAGTGCGCATGGATTTTAAAATGCGCTTTGATAACAACCAAGATATCTGGCAAGCCTTTGACCTCGTAGTAGAAGGCGTGAGCTTGTTAAATAGTAAGCAAACTGAAATTGGTGGTGTGATTCGTAGCCGCGGCATTGACGGAACCATTAGTTTATTGCGCGACAAAGCGCAGCAGCCGATTACCGCTAACGACCAAGAGAATGCCGAATAACCAGTAGGCATGGCCAAGGCCGCGAGTAAGTACCGAAGGAGCACCCTCATGAGTAACTGTCAGTGGACCATTGATGCACACAACGCAGTGCAATTTAGCGGCGAGTTAACCCGCGACACGGTACCGCCGGTGTGGCAAGAACGCCAACAATGGCTGAATGCGCGTGACCATGTGGTGTTGAATGTAACCGAGGTAACTAAGGTAGATACCGCTGGGGTTGCGATGCTGGTGAATGCCAAAAAGCAGGTTGGCTTACAACAGCGCGAGCTCAGTATTGTTGGAGCCAGCCCCCAGCTACGCGCTATTATTAGTGTTAGTGGTGTTGCTGAAGTGCTAGATGTGCCCTTTGCCGGGCCAACGGCAACCCCAACCAAAGTGAAAGTAAGCCATTCATCTATTGCCAAAAAACGTTGAGACTATGATTACAACTGAATCGATTCAAACCTTGATCACCGATGCCCTATCTGTAGACGAAGTGTTGGTTAAATTAGACGGCGGCCATGCCAACATTACCGTGGTTGGTGAGCTATTTGCTGAGCTATCACGGGTGAAAAAACAGCAAGTGGTTTATGCGCCATTAAAAGCGATTATCGCTAGCGGTGAGTTACACGCGGTCTCTATCAAAACTTATACCCCAACTGAATGGCAGCGTGAGAAGAAACTCGCGATGCTGAGCTAATAGGACTCAGCAATGCAAAAACTAGTGATTCAAGGCGGCACCTCGCTGCAGGGTGAGGTGGTCATCTCGGGCGCCAAAAATGCGGCGCTCCCCATCTTAATGGCGGCTATCTTACCGTCAGAGCCCGTTACCTTAACTAATGTGCCAGCCTTACAGGATGTCCGCACGAGCTTGAAATTATTAGCTGAACTGGGCGTTACCAACACTGCATTGGGGCCTAACAGCTACGAAATTCAGCCACAAGGTCTGCATCATCATGTAGCTAGTTACGACTTGGTGAAAACCATGCGTGCTTCTATTTTGGTTTTGGGGCCGCTGCTCAGTAAGTTTGGCGAAGCCCAAGTGTCGTTGCCAGGAGGCTGTGCGATAGGTGCTCGCCCGGTTAACTTGCACATTGAAGGGCTACGCCAGATGGGCGCCACCATTACCGTGGAAAACGGTTACATCCATGCCAAGGTCGATGGTCGGTTACGCGGTGCGACCTTATTGATGGATATGGTGAGTGTGACTGGTACTGAAAACTTGATGGCAGCGGCGACCTTAGCTGACGGCGTGACTGTGATTGAAAATGCAGCGCGTGAGCCTGAAGTGGTAGATCTCGCCCGCTTTTTAAATGCTATGGGCGCTGATATTCGTGGCGCTGGTACCGATACCATCACCATACATGGGGTAGAGCGGTTACATGGTGGCAGCTATAGCATTCAGCCAGACCGGATTGAAACTGGCACCTTCTTGGTGGCTGCATTAGCCACGGGTGGCGATGTTACCTGCCGGAACACCGACCCAACCATGCTGGATGCGGTGTTGAAAAAGCTAACCGAAGCGGGCGCAACCATTACCAAAGGCGCTGATTGGATTCGTTTGCAAGCGCCAACGCGGCCGCAGCCAGTGACTATTGTAACGGCACCACATCCAGCTTTCCCAACGGACATGCAGGCGCAGTTTTGTGCCTTGAATGCCATCGCGGATGGCACCGGTTGGGTGCGCGAGACTATTTTTGAAAACCGCTTTATGCACGTGCCCGAACTACGTCGCATGGGCGCCAATATTGAGCTGGAAGGTAACACTGCGATTTCTAAAGGGGTTGCAGAGCTGACTGGTGCGCAGGTGATGTGTACGGATTTACGCGCCTCAGCCTCGTTGGTGATTGCGGGTTTAGTAGCCAAAGGTGAGACGGTGGTGGAGCGTATTTATCACATTGATCGCGGTTATGAAGCCATTGAAAAGAAATTGCAGGGGTTAGGCGCTAATATTCAGCGGATTGCTTAATACTAGAGTCAAGACACCAAAGGCAAGACACTAGAATCCATGACTGCAACGAAGAAGCCACAGCAACAGCTGTGGCTTTTTTATACGGCTTAATCTGCTAAGCGGGTGATAGTCACCTGTGTGGTAAATTCTTGATTGGCTCGTAAATAGCGAACCTCAACCACAGTACCTGGGCGGGTCTTGGCAACTAATGCTAAGCCTTCTGCAGCCGATGACATGGGGTTACCATCAATCTCAATAATAAAATCGTCAGCTTGCAAACCGGCTTGATCCGCAGGACTGTTAGGGTCCACCCCGGTGACATAAATACCCGATTGTTTGTATGGATCTGAATGGGCGTTACCGCCCACCTGCACGCCGAAATAACCGCGTACCACTTCACCTTCAAGAATCAAGGTATCCATGATGTCTTTGGCAAGTGGGTAGGGGATAGCAAAATAAATACCATCAATGCCTTGGCCGCGAGCATCACGAAAACGCGCATTATTGATGCCCACTAAGTAGCCTTGGCTATTCACCAAAGCGCCCCCAGAAGCACCTTCGTTGATCACTGCATCCATTTGAATGAGATCCGCATGGCTATGAATCACTCCCATTCGACCGCCACTCGCACTGACAATCCCCTGCGTGATGGTCTGCCCGAGATTAAGAGGGTTACCGATAGCCAACACCACATCGCCCACTTGCGTGCGCAACTGATTATTTTGCGGAATCACAGGTAAGTTATCGGCTTGGATCTGAATCACCGCCAAATCGCTGATTTTATCCAAGCCAATCACCTGGCCACTGTATTGGCGACCATCCTGCAGGGCGACATCAATTTCACTGACATTAGCCACCACGTGAGCGGCAGTAAGAATGTGACCTTGGTCATCCATAATTACGCCAGATCCTAATCGAAAGACCGTGCTCGGCCGGCGTGAATAAAACGAGCCCTGCACTTCACCCACGCTGTAAATATTCACCACCGCAGGTGCCGCTCGGCGCACGGCTGTCGCATAGCTAGCCGGTGAATTATCCAATTGTAAAGGCGTGGTGGAACGATTTTGCAGTAGTGGCAGCGCTACAATCACTAGGGCAGCGACAATAAGTCCGAGAATAACCGAACGAGCAATAAAGAAGAGCCCTGTACGAAGCGTCATGATTGAAGTTTGCCTTTCTATGAGTCTAGTTATTATTGTTAAGTGAGCTAAAAGAATAACACCTATTAGCAAAGAAGGCAGCACTGGCTGCCTTCTTTTGCACTTGCTTGGTGCAGTTAATGATCCGACTTAGCCGCCACGCAACACCAAATAGAGCTCGGTATTACCGCGTCGTAAGTTCAAGGCAACCACTGGCCCAGCGTCATTAAAGGCCTGGCGTAACTCACTGATTGAGCTTACTGGGGTGCGGTTGACGGCCATGATCACGTCATCTTTGCGCAAGCCATAGCGAGCCGCCACAGAACCTTCCTCAATGCTGGTGATTACCACCCCACCATTATCGTTTGCTGCCAGCTCGACACCAGCCAGGGCCGGGTGCAAGGTGGCTGCGACGACCGCAGTATCATCAGCCACTAAGGTCACTTTAAAGTCACGTTTTTTGCCATCGCGCAATACCGTAATCTTCATTTCCTTGCCAGCACCGATGGTACCCACGCGAGCAATTAAATCAGCAAAGGTGCGAATGGTATCGCCATTCACGGCGATAATCACGTCACCAGATTTTAAGCCAGCTTTGGCCGCAGCGCTGTCGGCAATGACTTCACCAATAAAGGCACCTTGGTTGGCATCTAATTTCAATGCTTTGGCGATGTCATGAGTTAAGTCGTTGCCACGCACACCCAGCACACCACGGCGCACCTCACCAAATTCAATCAACTGTGCCACTAAGTTCTTCATCATATCTGACGGAATCGCAAAACCTATGCCGATATTGCCGCCGTTAGGGCCTAGAATTGCAGTGTTGATGCCAATCAGCTCGCCTTTTAGGGTTACTAAGGCACCACCTGAGTTACCGCTGTTAATAGCTGCATCGGTTTGAATAAAGTTTTCTACTTCTTCAATGCCTAAGCCGCTACGGTCTAACGCACTAACAATGCCAGAGGTTACCGTTTGGCCAAGCCCGAAGGGGTTACCGATAGCCACTACAAAGTCACCTACACGCAAATCAGATGAGGTACCAATTTCTATATCCGTCAGGTCTTCGCCATCTTCAATTTTTAGCAGGGCAATGTCTGAACGATCATCAGTGCCAATCACTTTTGCATCAAATTGCCGCCCGTCTTTAAGGGTGACTAAAATTTCGCTGGCACCGTCAATCACGTGATTATTGGTGACGACGTAACCGGCTTCGGCATCAATAATCACGCCCGAACCTAAGCCTTGAAATGGCCGTTCTTGAACTTGTTCACGTGGGCCATTGGGGCCAAAGAAGAACCGAAACATGTCAGGCACCCGTTGCCGCACTTCACGTTTACCTTTTACTGAGATATTCACCACCGCTGGGGTGACTTCTTCCAGCATCGGCGCTAGGGTAGGGGTTTCATCACTTTTCCCAAAAAATGGGATGCTAGCTGTAGCTGGAGCTATAGCAACTGAGCTTGCTAGCGCTACGGACGCCACTACCGCCAAAAATTTTGTCTTCATTCACTGTACTCCTATGTTGACCCAAACATAATGACTAACCTAGAGCGAGCGCGTCAGCGATTACGTTGTGCCGGTTGTGATTTCCACATAACAACAAATGGTAAAGTTGTAGCAAAATAGCTACTGATAACGAAGATAATGACTCGCTAAACAGAAATAAGTTCAGCTGGCAGGTGTTTCAAGATGTAACCGGCAACAAATTTGCCGGCTACTTTGGGAGAGGAATGACGGTACCTAGAATTAGTCGGTGCTCTCTTTGGCCGTAGACTTGCTCGTAGCAGCTTTACCAGAAAATAAACCTGAATGAGAATCGCTGTAATCACGCGGCATGTCTGCCGCTGGTCGGTCATCACTGCGGCGCTTTTCCTGCTTACTCTGGTTGGCCATGCGTAACTGACGCACGGTATCTTCTGAAAAAAATGGCAAGCTGGGCTGCAATTGTTCGCGCTGAAGCAAGTCAGCACTGTGATGCAAGTAGCTTTTGAGTTTGGCTTGAGTCTCTTCTAGTTGCCCCACCAAGGCTTGAGCAGTGGCAAGATGATCGGCAACTTCTTGACGATAATCAGCTAGTTGCTGTTTAGTCTGGGTCACTTGCTCAGTGAGTTCGGCCTCGTCAGAATGATTGCTCAGCCAATAACGCGCCACAAAAAAGCCAATGATGGCACCTACTGCGACTAACAAAATGCCAATAATCCAGCTCATAAAAACTCCTTATAAAACACGTATCACGTGATAAACTGATAACCCATAGCATAATCTAGATCAGGGTCAAAGTGGTAGTGACAACGCAAAACATCACCCCAATGAGTAAATATGAGGCTGATTTGGCTTCCGGTAATTTCACCCCAGATGCGGCGCAGCGCAAGGCTGTAGAAGCATTGCAGCGGTTGTATGAACAACTGGTCGTAGTTCATCAACAGCAGCAATCCAAGGGTATACTTGGGCGCCTTAAAGGCCTGCTTGGTGGCACTCAAGCGGCCCCGCAAGGCATCTATTTCTGGGGCGGCGTGGGTCGTGGTAAAACCTACTTGGTGGATACCTTCTTTGATACCTTGCCATTTGAGCAAAAAATGCGGGTGCATTTTCATCGTTTTATGCATCGCGTGCATGACGAGTTAAAGCAACTCAAAGGCCGTAGCGATCCGCTGCCGATTATTGCTGACAAGCTGGCCGCCGAGGCCCGAGTGCTGTGTTTTGATGAGTTTTTTGTGCAAGACATCACCGATGCCATGATTTTGGGGACACTCATGCAAGAGCTCTTCAAGCGCGACGTGGTGCTGGTGGCAACGTCCAACATAGTGCCCGATGAACTTTATCGTAATGGTTTACAGCGACAGCGTTTTCTACCCGCAATAGCCTTAATCAAAGAGCACTGCGAGGTCATCAATGTGGATAGCGGTATCGACTACCGCTTGCGTACTTTAACTCGCGCGGAAATTTACTTAACCCCAGCAGACTCCAGCGCTGATGCAAAACTTCAGCAATATTTTACTGAACTAGCGCCTGACCACTGTAACCGGGCCGAACAAAATTTGCATGCGATTGCCATTAATCAACGCGACATCGTGGTACGGATGGAATGTGACGATGTGGTGCTGTTTGATTTTAATGCCATTTGTGGCGGCCCGCGTTCGCAAAATGATTACATTGAAATTGCTCAGCTCTATCATGCGGTGCTGATCAGTGATGTGCCCCAACTAGGAGGCCATAACGATGATGCCGCCCGCCGCTTCTTGGCTTTGGTCGATGAATTTTACGAACGCCGCGTCAAGCTTATCATCTCGGCGGCCGTGCCGTTGGAGCAACTCTATAGCGAAGGCAAATTAACGTTTGAGTACCGCCGCTGTGTTAGCCGTTTACAAGAAATGCAAAGCCATGAATATTTAGCAATGGCGCACAAGCCATGAGTTTTGCTGACCTCGCCATTGCCTTGGGTGGCTTAGGGCTCTTGCTATTGGGCATGCAAATGCTGACCGACGGCTTGCGAGCCGCCGCTGGTAGCCACCTCCAGAGCTTTTTAGAGCGCACCACCCAAACCCGCTTACGGGCAGCTATTTCTGGCTTCACCGTGACCGCTATTGTGCAGTCGTCCAGTGCGGTAGTGGTGGCGTTGTTAGGTTTTACTAACGCGGGCATGTTGAAATTACGGCAGGCTGCTTGGGTGGTGTTTGGTAGTAACGTCGGCACCACCATGACCGCATGGATTGTGGCCTTGATTGGCTTGAAGCTGAATATTGCAGTGATTGCTTGGCCTTTGATCGGCTTAGGGATGTTAACCCGCTTAGTCAAACAAAACTCCATTGCCGCCCACATAGGGACAGCGGTAGCAGGGTTTGGGGTATTGTTTGTGGGCCTCGATACCTTACGCGAAGCTTTCACCCAATTAGTACCTTTGTTGCCCGTTGCGCAACTTGAGGTTAGCGGTGTCGGTGGCGTGCTATTAGCCGTGCTTGCAGGGGTTATTTTGACCGCTTTAGTGCAATCCTCGTCAGCGGCTTTAGCCATCGTACTTACCGCCTCTGCTACCGGTGTTTTCAGTCCGTTAGCTGGTGCCGCAGTGGTGATTGGGGCGAATATTGGCACCACGGTAACAGCGCTGTTGGCGGCTATTGGCGCTACGGCCCACGCCAAACGTTTAGCGGCTGTGCACGTGGTGATGAATGCCCTCACTGGTGCTGTGGCATTGTTGCTGCTAGTACCACTGTGGTGGGTGTCAGCTTGGCTATCTGGCGGCAACGACGTCGCCAACATCAGTGCGGGCCTAGCCGTTTTTCATACTTTATTTAACCTGCTTGGCTTAGGCTTGATGCGGTTAATCGATAATCGTCTGTTTAGCCGGGTAGAGAGCTGGTACAAATTACCACCGATACGTTCGGGTCAGCCGCGCTTTTTGGATAAAACGGTGCTACAGGTTCCGGCTATGGGGATTGCTGCCGCGCAACAAGAGCAGCAGCGGGTGTTGCGCCAATACATCATGCGTCTGCGCACGTTTTTACGCGATAGCGAAGACGATGTCAGTCATGCCGAAGATATAGCGACCGGGGAGTTACTGGAGTACATTTACCGCTACATCAGTAAACTAGGTGAACAAAAACTTACTGGAGCAGAAGCCTTGGCGTTAGCCCAGTTGCACAGTAATCACGGGCGTTTGGTCGATTTACGGCAGCTAGTTGAAGCGTTTAAGGCAGCACCATCGGATCTTTTAGATGCCAGCTTGAACCACCAGTGGCGAGCACAGCTATTGGCCTTTTTGAATGGTGCCGATATGGCCACTCGCAGTGAAGCTGAATGGCAACAAGGTGTGCAACAGATCCAACAGAGTCGGCAACAGCAACGCCAGCAGTGGTTACAGCAAATTGCTGTGGATCAATTAGCACCCACGCGCGGCGCCCAGTTGGTGCAGTTGGCGAGCAAATGGGAGCGTAGTGCTGAATTAGTAAAGGCGTTGCAGGTGGGCAGTTAGCCTAAGTTGACCCGAGCTAGGCAAGGTAAAAAACATCTGCACGGGGTTGTTGATCTTTTAACCCCTTTTCCCTATAATCCGCGCAGCCCACGTTACAGGTACAACTAACCGCTATGTGGCAATTAACCACAACGGTTGTTGTGGTTCGCGGGGAAGCCCGGAACTACTGTCGTGAACCTTAAAAAAAGAGTAAGTTTCCAATGAGTACATTTGTTGCAAAACCAGAAACTGTACAACGTGACTGGTATGTTATTGACGCCGAAGGTAAAACCTTAGGTCGTTTGGCTACTGAAGTAGCTCGTCGCTTACGTGGTAAGCACAAGCCTGAATACACTCCTCACGTAGACACTGGTGATTACATCATCATCGTAAACGCTGAGAAAGTGGCTGTTACTGGCCGTAAGGCACAGAACAAAATGTATTATTCACACACGGGTTACCCAGGTGGTATCAAAGAAATCAACTTCGAGAAGTTGATTGCTAAGAAGCCAGAAATGGTAATTCAGAAAGCGGTGAAAGGTATGTTACCTCGTGGTCCATTGGGTCGTGCCATGTTCCGTAAACTGAAAGTATACGCAGGTGCAGAGCATAACCATATTGCTCAGCAGCCTAAACAACTTGAAATTTAAGACGGAGCATTAACAACATGGCACAGAATCAATACTACGGTACTGGTCGTCGCAAAAGCTCTACTGCACGTGTTTTCTTGCGTCCAGGCAGCGGCAACATCAGCATCAACAACCGCACTTTAGAAGAATACTTTGGTCGTGAAACTGCTCGTATGGTTGTTCGTCAACCGCTTGAGTTAGTAGACATGGTTGAAAAATTCGACTTATACATCACTGTTAAAGGTGGTGGTTCAAGTGGTCAAGCTGGCGCAGTGCGTCACGGTATCACTCGCGCACTTATGCAATACGACGAAACCCTACGTGGTGACTTACGTCGTGCAGGTTACGTTACTCGTGACGCACGTCAAGTTGAACGTAAGAAAGTCGGCTTGCACAAAGCACGTAAACGTCCTCAGTTCTCGAAGCGTTAATTCGAAATCTCGAGTACGTCAAAAACCCGGCCTTTGTGCCGGGTTTTTTGTCTTTGTCCTTGTAAAAATCAGGGTATTTCTTTATCATCTGAAGGCATTTTTTGCCGATTCCCTTAAAACGAGCATCATTCGTCTTAATGGGAACCTAAGCAGTAGCTAATTACTGACTTCACGGCTAAGTTTCGTGAAGCGTCCAAACGGAGAGTAAGTGGATGAGCAATGCGCCTGTAGATAAAGGCCGCCGTCGTTTCCTAACTGTCGCGACATCTGTTGTCGGGGCTGCTGGTGCGGTTGGCGTTGCCGTTCCTTTCATTGCATCATGGAACCCAAGTGAGAAAGCCAAAAACGCGGGTGCCCCAGTGGAAGTGAACATTGGAAAAGCCGAGCCGGGTCAATTGATTCGTGTTGAATGGCGAGGCCAGCCAGTTTGGGTGGTACGTCGGACCCCTGAAATGTTGGCATCGTTAGAAGCGGTTAACGACCGTTTACGTGACCCAAATTCTGATGAACCACAACAGCCAGAGTATGCCAAGAACTTGCATCGCTCACGCAAAGAAGAATTCTTTGTGGCCGTTGGTATTTGTACCCACTTAGGTTGCTCACCGCAATTCTTAGATGTTGGCTTTAGTGACTATGTTGACGATGCTAAATCGGGTTTCTTCTGTCCATGTCACGGTTCGATCTTTGATATTGCTGGCCGTGTATTCCAAGGGGTTCCGGCACCATACAACCTAGTGGTTCCACCTCATTACTACATCAATGACACAACCATCTTGGTGGGTGAAGACGGGGAGCAAGCCTAATGAACAAACTCATAGCCTGGTTTGACGAACGCATTCCGATGACCAAAACGTGGAATATCCACTTAGCGCAATATCCAGCTCCGAAAAACTTCAACTTCTGGTACATCTTTGGGGTGCTAGCAACGTTGGTGTTAGTTAACCAAATCCTTACCGGGGTATGGTTAACCATGAATTATGTTCCTTCTGCAGAAGGCGCGTTTGCTTCTGTTGAATTTATCATGCGTGACATTGAATACGGTTGGTTGCTACGTTACATGCACTCAACGGGTGCTTCCGCCTTCTTCGTGGTGGTGTATTTGCATATGTTCCGCGGCATGATGTACGGCTCTTACCAGAAACCTCGTGAATTACTATGGGTGTTCGGTATGCTGATCTTCTTGGTGTTAATGGCCGAAGCCTTTATGGGCTACCTGTTACCATGGGGTCAAATGTCTTACTGGGGTGCTCAGGTTATCATCTCGCTGTTCGGTGCTATTCCGTTTGTTGGCGATGATTTAACCCTATGGATTCGGGGTGACTATGTTATCTCCGGTGCCACTCTAAACCGCTTCTTTGCCTTACACGTGATCGCGTTGCCATTAGTGTTAGTGATTTTGGTGTTCTTACACATTATCGCCTTACACGAAGTTGGATCGAACAACCCAGAAGGTATTTCGATTAAGAAGCCAAAAGGTTCTGTACCTGAGTCTGAGAAGCCGAAGTTCCAGTTCCATGAGCGCTTCACCAAGAAGTACGACATTGTTGATGCTTTCCCATTCTTCCCGTATTACATCGTGAAAGATTTGGTGGGTGTAGCTATCTTCTTGTTCTTCTTCTGCTACGTGATTTTCTTTGCTCCAGCCATGGGCGGCCTATTCCTAGAGCCACCGAACTTTGAAGCTGCGAACCCACTGAAAACACCAGCGCACATTGCACCCGTTTGGTATTTCACGCCGTTCTATGCGATTTTGCGTGCGGTACCAGATAAGTTATTAGGTGTTATCTTAATGTTTGGTGCAATCGTAGCCTTGTTTGTATTGCCATGGTTAGACCGCGGTAAAGTGCGTTCAGTGCGCTACCGTAGTGGCTTCCACAAATTTAACCTAACGGTATTTGCAATCAGCTTTATTGCACTGGGTTACTTAGGCTTGAAGCCGGCAACTGAGGTTTATACCTTCTTTGCTCGAGTGTTCACTTTCTTGTATTTTGCGTTCTTCGTACTGCTGTTCTTCTACAGCAAAAACGAAAACACAAAACCAGTTCCAGAGAGGATTACTAAGTGATGAAACAGCTTCTTAAAAATACTCTGCTGGTAGCAGCATCACTGTGGTCGGTCGCAACTTTAGCGGCTGGCCCGACAGTACCCCTCGATAAAGCAGAAGTAGACATGCATGACAAAGCGTCCATGCAACGCGGCGCACAATTGTTCATGAACTACTGCTTGGGTTGTCACTCAATGCAATACCAGCGTTATAACCGCACCTTCAAAGATCTTGAGATCCCTGAAGACTTGGGTATTGAGAACTTGCAATTCACTGGCGAGAAAGTAGGTGATTTAATCACCAACGCGATGGCCACTGAAGATGCTGGTAACTGGTTTGGTACTGCAGCACCTGATTTAACTTTGGTTGCACGGGTACGTGGCGCTGACTGGATTTATACCTATCTACGTTCGTTCTACGTAGATGAGACCCGTCCGTTTGGCGTTAACAATACCGTCTTCCCTAACGTAGGTATGCCGCACGTGTTGCAAGAGTTGCAAGGTGTGCCACGCAAAACTACCGAAGCTAAGCTTATCGACGGTGAAATGAAAGATGTGTACGTTGGCATCAAAACTGATGGCAGCGGCATGCTAACAGAAGCTGAGTACGACCAAGCCATGCTAGACCTGACTAATTTCTTGGTCTACACCGGCGAGCCGATGATGTTGCAACAACGCAAAATCGGTTGGTATGTCTTCGGTTTCTTATTGGTCTTCTTAGTATTCGCAGTGCTACTTAAGCGCGAATTCTTCAGAGACGTGAAGTAAGTTTGATGGAGAGTAATATGTCGGTTGCGGCAAACAAACGGTCGGTAATGACCTTATTCTCGGGCCAAAATGACTTACGTAGTCATCAAGCCCGAATCGTATTAGCGGAAAAAGGAGTGGGCGTAGAGATAATTTATGTCGATCCAGACAATCGTCCGGAAGACTTAATTCAGCTAAACCCATACGCTGATGCGTTACCGACTTTACTAGACCGTGAGTTGGTGTTGTATAACGCCCACATCATCATGGAGTATCTAGATGAGCGTTTTCCGCATCCGCCATTGATGCCAGTGTACCCGGTAGCCCGTGGTACCAGCCGCTTGATGATGTACCGTATTGATCGTGATTGGTATGCGCTCGCTGATACCATTCTTGCTGGTGGCAAGAATGCGGACGCGGCGCGCCAAGAATTGCGTGAAGGTATTTTAGCGTTAGCCCCTATCTTTGCTGATACGCCGTTCTTTATGAGCGAAGAGTTCAGCTTAGTTGATTGCTACCTAGCTCCGCTGTTATGGCGTTTGCCTAGCTATGGCATCGAACTTGAAGGTACCGGTGCGAAAGCGGTAAAAGCCTATATGGTACGGGTTTTTGAGCGCGACTCTTTCCAAGAATCACTGACTGACAGTGAACGTGAGTTAGGCCGGTGAGTGAGCCGGTTATGACCCCTCGTCGCCCGTACCTAGTACGGGCGATTTACGATTGGCTACTGGATAATCAGCTCACGCCTCACTTGGTGGTCGCGGCAACTGTGCCCCATTGCCAATTACCGTGGGAGTTTGTTGAAGATGGCCAGATCATTCTGAACATCACGCCTACTGCTGTTGGCCAGTTTGCTATCTCGAATGAGCAAATTAGCTTTCATGCGCGCTTCTCTGGTAAACCTCATCATGTAGTGGTGCCCATGGCCGCCGTAGTGGCCTTATACGCCCGCGAGAATGGTGCCGGTACCATGTTTGAAGCAGAGCCTGCCTACGAGGCTTGGATTGCTGCAGAACTCGCAGCAGAAGAGCAAGCTGGGGATGATGATGTTGAGGGTGACGCCATTAGCCTAGCTTCTAGTGAAGATTCTGCTAGTAGTGGTAAGGCTGACTCTAACGCCGATGCTAACGCGAAAAATAAGGCGGCCAAACGTTCTCATCTTCGCGTAATTAAATAAGCGGCAAGTAAGCGGCGTTAACTAGCCCATCAGACAAAGACAAAAAAGGCGACCTTGGTGTCGCCTTTTTCTTTTTCCGAACGCCATAACGCCGTTAACCGCTTATTGAAAAGCGTCAATGACCTGCGTCACTCCGCTAACGTTGCGGGCAATATCAATGGCTTGGCGAGCTTGTTCTGGGCTAACTAAACCCATCAACGCCACTTCATTGTTCTCTGTGATTACTTTAATGTGCACTGCTTTCACGTTCTCATCAGCAACTAACTGTGCCTTAATTTTACTGGTGATCCAAGTGTCTTTACTGATTTGTGCCACATCGATAACAGGCGCAATACGTAATTCATTATGGACCTTGCTAACACCCTCGGTGTTGCGCACTAAATGATTGACTAAATCATACAAAGAGCTATCGCTGACTTGGCCTAACAACAGCACCGAACGATTAAACGCCACTACCTGAATGCGCGTGTCATCCAAACGGCTATCACCTTTGAGCTTACGAATCACTCGCAGTTCGATGGTTTGATCGTCCAACTGCGTACCTAAGCTACGACTATCCGTAGCGGCTGAAATACCTACCGCGGTGGCGCCAACTAAGGCTGCGGCACAACCGCTCAACATGATGCTGCAGGTGGCAGCTGCTAAGAGTGCTTGATAGCGCTTCATTCATCCATCTCCTGTGGAAAAATTTGATGTTCAACTAAACTGCAAAGCATATTTACGGTTTGTAATAAGTGTTCACTCGCCCGAGCGATATTCGTCGTGGGTATTCTGATTTCCACGTCGTCGGGGCCTAATAACCCAGCAATGTCATGATCGCCCTCTTGCGTAATAGCTACAATCAGCATGTTACGTCCGAGGGCTGCTTCTAGCGCACGAGCGGTACGCGGTGCGCGAGCGCCAGCACTAAGCACCAGCACCACATCATTGGCTTGGCCAACTGCCTGTAATTGCTGCGCAAATACCGCTTGATGATCATTCGCACCAAAATCTGCATGCAGGCTGGTAACAGGAAACGGCGGCCGCTCAAAACTCAAGCCGGTGAGCATAATGTGGGCAAAATGCCGTGAGGTGGCATGGGCCATACCCTCACCGCAGCAATAGATTTTCTGGCCGCTAAGCAAGGTGGCCACCAGCAATTCAGCAGCGCGCTGCAACGGCTCTTGCAACTGATCTGCGGCCGCTATTTGGGTCTGAATACCTTCGGTAAATAAGGTCTTTATCTGCTCTTGCATGGGATCCATGTAAGCCTCTTAAAAAGCATCGGGTAGCCATTGCATTGAGTTGTAATCGCTTACTAGTGCAACCACATCAAAACGCATCGACGTATAATGTTCGTTTAACCCTTCGGTGATTAAAAAAAACTGCGCGCAGCGTCGTATTCGTTGACATTGCTGGGGCTTTATTTGTTCCAATACAGAAGCAAAAGTTTCGTCTGCGCGAACTTTAACTTCTACGAACACAAAAGTCTTGCCCTCTTTTAAAATGAGGTCAATTTCGCCCATCTCACAACGAAAATTCTTGGTGACCAAGTGTAAGCCTTGACCCTCCAAATATTCAAGCGCCAGAGCCTCCCCTAAACCGCCATCTTGTTGTTTTGACATTCCTTGTCCTTAGCGCCACAGCGCTGTTAGTCGTTATCGGCAATCACCTCATGGCCTTGGTAGCTGGCCCAAGCCAAATCGCGTTGTACGCGACCTTGGTCGATATGCAAGCGTCCGGTTAAACCAGTAAGAGATAGTCCAGGTACTCGTTGTAATAGGCTTAATTGCTGCGCCAATAGCACCGCATCGTGGCCAAACGCCGCAAGACGAGCGTGACTATAGCCCCAATCAGAACGTTGGCTGAGCAGCTGCTGTAGCTGTTGTTGCTGGGCATGCCCAGGAATCAACCATTCTGCGTCGGTAAAATGCACGCCGTTGAGGTCGTTTTCACTCAAATCGTTATTTAAGGTGTGGCTAGAAGAGTTAGCATACACAGGAATCGCCTGCATAAAGGGCGAAATATTCACATCAATAAAGGGCTTTAACAAGCGCGTTTGTTCAATCCCACCCACCAAGTAGATGGCATCAATATCGGCGCGGCTGCGGTATTGGCTATCGACGATGATTTTACCTGCGGCAATTTTCACTTGCCAAATGCGCGCTTCACTGGTGGTGACGCCTAATTGGTCTTGTACCGCTGTTTTCATTTCTTCCGTGTTGGTGTAGCGACCTTGGCCGGCCTCTACTTGGTCAGGCTGAGCCTCCAGCCAAGCTTGAGCGAATTCATTCGCCAGTTGCTCGCCGCGATTTGTGGCCGGCGCCAACACCAACGGCTGCTTAAAGCCTTGGGCGGCAATATGTGCGGCTGCTTGGCGCACTTCTGTTTCTGTATCTAAGGCAAAAAAGCTTTGTCCTGGCAAACGGTTATCCAGGCCTTGTTCAAGTTCGTTCAGGGTAAGCCAGCGTAGCTGTTTAGGCAGCTCTAGCTTACTCATTTCCGCCACTTTGTCTTTTAACAGGGGCCCAATAATGAGGTCGGTTTGGCTGGTTTCTAACAGCCCCGGTAAAGTCGCAAAATCAAAACCATTGCTGTCAATAAAGCGCGCCGACAGCTGCGGCTGCGCGGCTAAGGCTTTCACGATCCCATCGCGTACCGCTTGCCCTTGGCTACGATATTGTCCGCTTAACGGCAACAGCACTATAGCTTGTTGCTGGCCCAAGTTCGCCCGTTGCAGACCCGCCTGATAATCGCTCATTAATTCGTTCGCAACCGCCGTAGCTGGGTGATCAGCAAACTCTGTTTGCCATTGCTGTAAATGGGTCAACAAAGAGACTTGGCTACCGGTCTCATCACTAGTGTCATTGACATCGATGGCACTGGCGTGAATATGCTGCACTAAGCGTAACCAACCGGCCGTGACTTTATTACGAAAACCACTAGCTGGTGGCTGAATCGCGGCGGGTTCAGGTAAATGTTGCAGCACTGCCCAGATCTGTCCGGCACTGGCTTGGTATTGCGGCTGCTCTAATAATTGTAATTGTAACTCGGCGGCAATCACCCAGCGGCGCTGGGCAATGGCGCTCGTTAATGCCAGCTCTAAGGTTTGCATCCTATAGTCGGTTGTTTGCCGTGGCTGTAATAGGGGCTTCAGCAAGGCATCAACGTAAGGCCAGCGTTGTTGATGGGCAGCAAAACGAGCTTCTAACAAGGTTAGGAAGCGTTGTTGTGGCGCGCTAAGGGATAACTCTGACTGATACCGTTGCAGCTGAGCAATAACTGCGGCACTAGCTTGCCAAGCATCGTCTTTTTGCAATTGCAACGCCGCCTGTAACAGGGCATCGGAGCGCTCGCTACCGCTACTGGCAGCAGCGCGTTCTAACCATTCTGCCGCACTGCGATTGGCTGCCGACGGAATATCCTGCAGCACTGGAGTCGATGATATAGGCACAGTGCTATCGCTGGTGCTAGGTGATGGACCACTGGCACAGGCAGTTAAGCCAATAATAACCATGCACAGGAGTAACTTCTTTGGCACAATAGCGTCCTTTAGCTGATATCTTAAATGGCCTCTACTATAAACCGAGGGGCTTGCTGGTACAACTTACAACATCCATCCTTCGCCTACGCTAAGAGTAATTTACAAGGGGTTTACATGAGTGACAGTAACGGCTGTTTATACATAGTACCAACACCTATTGGTAATTTAGCCGATATCACTGAGCGCAGTGTGCAAACCTTGCGTGCAGTAGACGCCATTGCCGCCGAAGATACCCGTCATAGTGGGCAATTACTGCAGCACTTAGGGATTCGCAATGAGTTGTTTGCCTTGCATGAGCATAACGAACGCCAACGAGCGGAACAGGTGGTAGAACGGCTATTACAAGGCCAGTCGATTGCCTTGATCAGCGATGCCGGAACCCCGTTAATTAGTGATCCTGGCTATGTCCTAGTGCAACAATGTCGCGCTGCCGGTATCAAGGTAGTGGCGCTACCCGGTGCCTGTGCTTTTGTGACTGCCCTGTCAGCGGCGGGACTGCCCACAGATCGATTTGCGTTTGAAGGTTTTTTACCAGCCAAGCCACAGCAACGCCGAAAGCGTTTGCAAGGGCTCCTAAGCGACACTCGCACCTTGGTGTTCTACGAGTCACCGCACCGAATTGTCGATTGTTTGGCTGATTTTGTCAGTGAATTTGGCGCTGATCGGCAGTTGGTATTGGGCCGCGAGCTCACCAAAACCTTCGAGACCTACTTGCACGGCAGTATTGCAGAGGTGCAGGCGCAAGTACTGGCTGATAGTAACCAACAGCGCGGTGAGATGGTGTTGGTCTTGGCTGGTGCAGCCGCCGTAGCCGAGGAGGATGTTACGCCGCAGGCGCTGCGTACGTTAACCCTGTTGCGAGAGCACCTACCGCTGAAGAAAGCCGCCGCCTTAGCAGCAGAAATTCATGGCGCGCGCAAAAACAATTTGTATCAGCTGGCGCTCGAGCAAGATAACCAGTAGAATGCCCGCCGGGAGTCAGCCAGACAATCGCTGCCTGTGTGTTTACATACAGGGGGAGGAAAGTCCGGGCTCCATAGGGCAGGGTGCCAGGTAACGCCTGGGCGGCGCAAGCCGACGACTAGTGCAACAGAGAGCAAACCGCCGATGGCCTGCTAAGGCAGGATCAGGTAAGGGTGAAAGGGTGCGGTAAGAGCGCACCGCGCGGCTGGTAACAGTTCGTGGCACGGTAAACTCCACCCGGAGCAAGGTCAAATAGGGGTTCATTGGCGCGGCCCGCGTTGAACCCGGGTAGACTGCTTGAACGCTGAGGTGACTCAGTGGCTAGACGAATGATTGTCCTCGACAGAACCCGGCTTATCGGCTGGCTCCCACCTCATTCTCCGCGCTGGTTTCAGCATTGCGGTTAAGCACGTCGCGGTTAAAATTCTGGGTAAAGGTAATGAACTGGTTGAGCGGCATCGCGCGACCATAGAAAAAGCCTTGCTGTAAATGGCAGCGCTGGCGTTGTAAAAAGCCCACTTGCTCAGCCGTTTCAACCCCTTCAGCAACCACCTTCATATTCAAGGTGTGCGCAATTCTTATCAACACCTCTACTAAGGCCGTCTGTTGGCTTTGTTCGGGCACGCTATGCAAGAAACTACGGTCGATTTTAATCACATCAATTGGGTACGAACGCAAATAGTTTAAGCTGGAATAACCGGTGCCGAAGTCGTCGATGGCCAAGCTTACGCCGGCATCACGTAACTTCCGCAAGTTGGCAAACTGTCGCTCTTTGTTGCGCATCAACATAGATTCAGTGATCTCAAACATCAGCCGGTTGGTAGGCACATCCGCTGCGGCAATCATGTTGAGCCAATGGCTAGCCGCTTGGCGGTCGTTAAATTCACGCGGCGAGCGGTTCAGTGCAATAGACAAATCTAAACCGGCGGCATGCATTTTCTTCCAGTCGCGGAGTACTTGGCTCAGCACAAACGCACCAAGACCAATGATGGCACCGGTCTTTTCGGCAATTGGAATAAACTCAGCCGGTGATATGGCGCCGCGTTCCGGATGGGTCCAACGAATCAAAGCTTCACAGCGGGTCAACAAGCCGGTTTCGGTTTCAATCACGGGCTGATAATGCACCTCAAACTGTTCCGCTTCGATGCCTTTGATGATTTGGTGATGCAGATTAATATCGCGTTCGGTACTTTGCCGTAGTTGTTCATCAAAAAAGTGCACACTCATGGCGCCCGCTTGCTTGGCCGCATACATGGCGAGTTCAGCATGTTTAATCAGCTGCTGCACTTCTTGGCCATCGTGCGGGAACATGGCGATACCGGTGCTGGTGGTCATGTTGATGTGATTGTGCTCAATATCCAAGGTGTGCAGCAAATCATTCATGATGGCGGTGGCACGAATTTCAGCTTCGCTGGGGTCGTTTAAGTCTCGCAGTACAATCGCAAATTCATCGCCACCAATACGCGCCAATAAATCGTCTTCACGAATACTGGTACGAATCCGCTCTGCCACTCGTTGTAGTAGGGCGTTACCTACGTCATGCCCGAGCACGTCATTGATTTCACGCAGATGGTCTAAATCTAGCACCAATAGCGCAAATTTCTGTTCATGGCGCAGTGCTGAGCGAACTGCTGCGCCTAGCTGTTCTTGAAAGAAATTACGATTTGGTAAATCGGTTAAGCCATCGTACCTGGCTTGATAGGCAATGGTAGTAATGGCGCCGCGTAATCGATGCTGGGTGAACACCAACATTAAAAAGGCCATCAAAATCACTGCGGTTAAGCCAATCCCAATCGCCCAGTGCAGCCAAAAATCGACATTGGTAGCAACCCAACTGCCATCTCGTGGAAACGCCGCTAACTGCCAGCGCCCACGCGGAAACTGTACTTCAGTAAGAATAGGATCGTTGGTAAAGACATCGTTATTGCCGGCAAACGCCGGTTCTTGCGCGACATCTTGGTCTAAGCTAGCCAGATTGAGATGGCGCAGGGCAAATTCGTAGTTAGGATGCCGATAGAACTCTACTTGTTCAAGCAGGTGATTGTGATCAATAGCTAACGTAGCAACGCCCCATAAGCGGCGGTCGTCATGAAAAATAGGCATACGTGCCAGCAGCGCCGATTGTCCTTGCACCAGCTGTAACGGCCCTGATACCACCATATCTTTAGCTGCGATAGCGCGCAAAATACCGCTGTATTGCTCGGTGGCGAGGCGATAATTAAAACCAAGCAGACTTTGGTTACCTTCAACGGGATAAATAAAGCGTACGGTTAAGTCCGGCGCCAAGGCGAGATGCATGATATCTAGGTCGGATCCTAAAAACTCATCCATGATGCGCTGTACTCGCACCCGGTCTGGCGTGTCTTGCCAGAGGATTTCGGGGCGTAAGGCGCGTAGTGCGAGGATATTGGCTTGTAGGCGTTGTTCGATTTGCCCGCGCATACTACTTAAATGTTCAGCGGCGCGGCGCTTTTCTACTTCAAGTTGTTGCTGGCGCTCGCTATCAACCACCAAATAGACAGCATAAAGCAGAGCGGATGCAATAAAGAGCACCACTACCAAATACCGCAATAATCGCCAACGCTCAGACTGCACACTGAGCCGATCTGGGTAATTCACAAGGTCTATCTGCTTCATAAGGATTTAAGCCAGCATATTCTAATTGTTATGCGCTGAACTATATAGGATTTTTGCATGATGCTATGCAAACTGCCAAGCGTCAACCCCTGGCGCAGGGGTTAAAACTCTGTAATTTCCCTTGACAGGTAGAAAGATCGGCACCTAGACTGTCACATTGTGGGGATTTGTGGGAAAAAGTGGATCATTTATCATGTTTCGTGGCGCAGCAGCACTCAGTCTAGATGACAAAGGCCGACTGGCGATACCAGCAAAGTATCGCAAGAGCCTGCTGTTGGATTGCGACGGGCAAATGGTTTGCACCATCGATATTAAGCAACCCTGTTTGTTGTTGTATCCGTTGCCACAGTGGCAGTTGATTGAACAGAAGCTTACGACTCTATCTAACATGAACCCCGCCGAGCGTCGTCTCCAGCGGCTATTGCTGGGCCATGCCGAAGATTGCCAAATGGATAAAAACGGCCGTATTTTGATTGCACCAACCCTGCGTCAACATGCGGATCTGAGTAAAAAGATCATGATTATTGGTCAGCTCAATAAGTTTGAACTTTGGTCTGAGGCTGCGTGGCAAGAGCAAATAGCGGCAGATATGCAAGCCGAGCAACAAGACGACATCATTCTGAACGATCGACTACAAGACTTCTCATTATAATGACAACAGAAGCTGCACAACACGTCTCGGTGTTGTTACAAGAGTCTCTCGATGCTCTTGCCATCAAACCAGACGGAACCTATTTAGATGCCACCTTCGGGCGAGGCGGGCATTCGCGTGCAATTCTGGCTCAATTAAACAGTAACGGCCGGCTCTTCGCCCTCGACCGCGACCCCACTGCGATTGCCGCTGCGGCTGCGTTACAACAAGATCCGCGCTTTACCATTATCCACACCCCATTCTCACAGCTTAGCGAGGTGCTAGATGCGCAGCAATTGCGTGGGCAGCTCGACGGTATTTTATTCGATTTAGGCGTGTCTTCCCCACAATTAGATGACGCTGAACGTGGCTTTAGCTTTATGCGCGAAGGGCCATTAGATATGCGCATGGATACCACCCAAGGCACCACCGCAGCTGAATTTTTGGCAGCGGCTAGTGCCGATGAGATCGCTTTTGTGCTGCGCGAATATGGCGAAGAACGATTTGCCTGGCGCATTGCCCAAGCGATCGTGAAACAACGCGAGCAGCAGCCCTTAACCACCACGCGCGAACTAGCAGAACTGATCGCCGCCGCGGTTCCTTTTAAAGACAAACATAAGCACCCGGCAACACGCAGTTTCCAGGGCATACGAATTCATATTAACGGCGAACTCGACGAAATTGAGCAAGCGCTTACTGCGGCTGTAGGTGGCTTAAAAGTTGATGGTCGCTTGGCTGTGATCAGTTTTCATAGTTTAGAAGACCGGTTGGTGAAGCGGTTTATGCGGGCCCAAGCTCAAGGCAAAGCGATTCCTGCCAACCTACCTATTCGGGATGCCGATTTTGATCGCGGCCAAACCTTACGCTTGGTAGGTAAAGCCATCAAGCCTTCGGCCGCAGAAATCAAAGCCAACCCCAGAGCACGGAGTTCAGTGCTTCGTATTGCCGCGAGGTTAGATTATGAAAGCTAGCCGGGTACCAGCTTTATCGATGGTTATTGTGGATGATTTGCGCCAGCACTTGTTGCTGGTGTTGCTGTTTTTAGCGCTTGTAGCTAGCGCATTAGCAGTAATTTATGTCGCCCACGGCCATCGTTTACTGGTTACCGAGCGCGACCAACTGCTCTCTGAGCGTGATCAAATAGATATTGAATGGCGCCATTTACAGATTGAACAAAACACCCTAACTGAGCACAGTCGGGTGGAGCGAATTGCCGTGCAACAGCTAGAAATGGTGCGTCCACAAGCAGATGAGGAGGTGCTAGTACCATGGCATTAACCTCGAAAGGCAATCGGCGTGTGCTGAAAAAAGCGCAACCCCATTTAAGTACGGGGCGCTTTTACTTTGCCTTATTGGTTGTGGTACTGGTGTTTGGCAGTTTGGTGGCGCGCGCCGCTTACATTCAGGTGGTAGAACCTGAACGGTTAATTTTTGAAGGCGATCGGCGCTCATTGCGGGCTGATACCACCACGGTGCAACGGGGTTCAATCATGGATCGCAATGGCCGCGAACTAGCCGTGAGCGTGCCGGTGCAAACCGTGTGGGCAGACCCCCAACGCGTGCACGAGGGGCATGGCCTAGATAACCGCGAGCGTTGGTTAGCGTTAGCCGAAGTTTTTCGTACCGATGCTGATAGTTTGATGGCTAAGGTCGCTGATCCGAACCGCCGTTTTGTCTACTTAGAGCGCAAAGTTACGCCCGGCGTAGCTGAGTTTGTCAGACAGTTAGGCATCCCCGGAGTTTATCTTAAAACTGAATCACGGCGCTTTTATCCCGCTGGCGAAATTGCCGCCCATGTGGTTGGCTTTACGGACATCGATGGGCTGGGCATTGAAGGTTTAGAGGCTATTTACAATCAGGTGCTTACCGGCGTGCCTGGTGAACGTTTGTATCGCAAGGATGCAGCAGGACGGGTTGTTGAAGAAATTAGCGTTACCGCTGCGCAACAACCCCAGCAACTCACCCTAAGTATTGACCAACGCTTACAAGCATTGGCTTACGCCGAAGTTAAAAAGGCCGTGCGCTATCACCAAGCCACTTCGGGATCTGCGGTGATTCTGGATATAACAACCGGCGAAGTTCTCGCTATGGTCAACAGCCCGTCCTACAACCCGAATAACCGTGCCGATGCGCAACCACATAGGTTGCGTAACCGTGCTATCACCGATGCCTACGAACCAGGCTCAACGGTGAAGCCCTTAGCAGTGATTGCGGCACTCGAACATGGGGTGATTAAACCTAATCAAGTGATTGACACCAGCCCCGGCTGGTTGCGCATTGGTGGCCGCCGTGTAAGCGACCCGAAAAATCGTGGGCCGTTAACCATTACTGAAATTTTAGAAACCTCAAGCAACGTAGGTACCGCCAAAATTGCTCTGCAAACAGGTATCGACAACATGCTTGATACTTATGCCGCGGTTGGGTTTGGTAACGATACTGGGGTCGCCATGTTGGGTGAGAGCTTTGGGGTATTGCAAGGCCGCCAGCGTTGGTCGGATTTTGAAGTGGCAACCTTGTCCTACGGCTATGGCTTGACCGTGACCACCCTACAGCTGGCACAAATGTACGCCATTATCGGTAATGGCGGCGTGCGCTATCCGCTCACCATTCAGCGACGCGAAGGTACGCCCGTAGGCGAACAAGTGATCAGTAAAGAAACCGCTGATACGGTGTTAGCCATGCTTGAAAGTGTGGTAGCCAACGGTTCTGGTGAACGTGCTCGGGTGAGAGGCTATCGCGTGGCCGGTAAAACCGGGACTACTCGGAAAGCCGTGGCGGGCGGTTATGGCGATGAATACGTGACGCTGTTTGCTGGGGTCGCGCCGGTCAGCAATCCACGCTTAGCCGTCGTCGTGACTATTAACGAACCTAGTGGCGATGAGTATTACGGTAGCCAAGTATCTGCCCCGGTGTTTGCGGAGATTGTCGGCGATGCGTTACGGATGCTGAACATCACTCCGGATCATTTACAAGATACCCAATTGAAGGCCGCTGGGTGGGTGGACGTGCCTGAATTCTTGCGAGCAAGGAGTAACTAATGATTGAGTTAGTCAGCTTATTGCCAAATTATCCATTGCCCTTGCCAGCCTTGCAGATTGGCGGGTTAAAGCTAGACTCGCGACAAGTAGCCAGTGGCGATGCCTTTGTTGCGGTGCCGGGTTATCAAGTTGATGGGCGTGATTATATCGATGCTGCTATTGAGGCGGGCGCCGTGGTCGTGCTCACCGAGTCTGAGTCGGTAGGGATGCAACCGCGTGGGCGCGCCTGGGTGATCGAAGTGCCTGGTCTAAAGAATCAGCTCTCTTTTATTGCGGCGCGCTTTTTTGGCGAGCCTGCTCAGCACCTGCAAGTGGTCGGGGTGAC
This sequence comes from Idiomarina loihiensis, assembly GCF_024584785.1. Classification (GTDB taxonomy): domain Bacteria; phylum Pseudomonadota; class Gammaproteobacteria; order Enterobacterales; family Alteromonadaceae; genus Pseudidiomarina; species Pseudidiomarina fusca. The sequence goes on along the minus strand of NZ_CP074112.1, from coordinate 1,985,673 downwards.
CGGAACCAATGGTAAAACCTCGGTCACCTACTTAGTGGCGCAGCTGCTAGATGCGCTGGGTGTACGCTGTGGGGTGATTGGTACCACCGGCAGTGGCTTTAGTGGCAAACTGTTGCCAGAAACGCACACCACCCCCGATGCGATTGCGGTACAGCAACGGTTGCGGGTGTTGCAAGCTGAAGGTGCGCAAGCGGTGGCGATGGAAGTATCCTCTCATGCTTTGGTGCAATGTCGCGTTGAGGCGATTCAGTTTGCGGTAGGCGTAGCCACCAATATCAGTCGCGATCATCTTGATTATCATGGCACCATGAGCAATTACGCTGGAGCTAAGCGGCGCTTATTTACCGAACTAGATACCCGCCATGCGGTATTAAATGCTGATGATGCCGCGGTGGCGGCATGGTTGCCTGATCGCCAAGATAGCTGGCGCTTCAGTTTAAATCCTCAAAGCGCTGAACGCAGTCTATGGGCAACCCAGATTGGTTATGCTCAGGCTGGCACCGATTTTACTGTACAAGCACGGTTACCTGGCACGACCGAGGTCGTCAGTCTACCGGTGCAATCCCCGTTACTAGGACATTTTAATGTTTACAACCTACTAGCAGCCATGGCCGCGGTGGCTAGCCTCGGCCATGACCTCAGCGCCATCGCTAAGGCATGTGCTGGCTTACACGCGGTGCCGGGCCGGATGGAAGTCTTTGGTGGTAGCCAAGGTAAACCCTTGGTGATTGTCGATTACGCTCATACACCAGATGCGTTACAGCAAGTGCTGACAGCCTTGCGCCGTCACTGTCGGGGACAGCTGTGGTGTGTGTTTGGCTGTGGTGGTGATCGCGACCGCGGTAAGCGCCCACAAATGGGTGCCGTTGCTGCTGAATTTGCCGACCGCGTGGTGGTGACCGATGATAATCCACGCACCGAAGACCCCGCCCAAATTGTACAAGATATTTTAGCTGGCATGCCGCGCCAACAGCGGGTGCAGGTATTGATGGGCCGAGCTGAAGCGGTGGCAACAACCATTGCCCAAGCCGGTGCCGATGACGTGATTCTGGTGGCTGGTAAAGGTCATGAGGATTATCAAATCATTGGCCGTGAATATTTGCCATACAACGAACGCGCTTGGGTGGCGGAGGTGTTGGCATGATTCGAGTGAATCTAGCTTGGCTCAAGGCTGCGGTAGCGGGCGAGCTGGTAGGTGATACCAGCAACGGCCACTTAGAACTAGATCAAGTAAGTACAGACACCCGTACCTTAGCGCCGGGGAGCTTATTTATTGCCTTGAAGGGCCCCAATTTTGATGCCCACCAGCTGGTGGAGCAAGCCATCGCCGCTGGCGCAGTAGCCGTGCTGGTAGACCATCCGTTGCAAAGCTCTGATGGCCAACCCTTGCCGGTGCCGCAAATTGTCGTCAGCGATACACGCTATGCGCTCGGCCAATTGGGGGCCGCGGTCAAAGCCGCAGTCGCACCCAAAACCATCGCTATTACCGGCAGCAGTGGCAAAACCACCGTCAAAGAGATGCTAGCAGCGATCTTGGCACAACGTGGCAAAGTGCTAGCTACCGCGGGCAACTTCAACAACGACATCGGGGCGCCACTAACGCTGTTGCGATTAGAACCAGAGCACCAATTTGCGGTGATCGAACTAGGTGCGAATCATCAGGGCGAAATTGCCTACACCGTTGGCTTAACCCAACCTGATGTAGCCATCATCAATAACGTAGCACCGGCCCATGTGGAAGGTTTTGGCGGTATTCATGGTGTCTACGTGGCTAAATCTGAGATCTTTCGCGGTTTAGCTGCAGATGGCTTAGCGCTTACGCCGTATCATTCTGAATTTGCCGAGGGCTGGGCGCAACAATTGGCCGACCGTCGGCACGAAACCTTTGGCCGTGCGGAGCACGCCACTGCCCAACAGGGCCCCGATGTGGTAGCTACGGACATCGAGTTAGATAGCCGTGGTTGTGCTGCTTTTACCCTGACTTGTCGCCAGTTAGGCCAAGCGAGTGCTCGTATTCAGCTGAACTTGCCAGGTTTACATAACGTTGACAATGCACTGGTAGCCATCCGGGCCGCGCTTGAGGTAGGTTGTGCGCTGGCTGATGTGCAAGCCGCCTTAGGGCAACAGCAAGCGGTTGCCGGGCGCCTGCAAGTCATCCCGGTGAACCCACAGTTGCAACTGATTGATGACAGTTACAACGCCAATGTGGGCTCAGTCAAAGCTGCGTTAGATATGCTCGCCGTGTACCCGGGCCAACGGGTGATGGTGTTAGGCGATATGGGTGAGCTTGGTCAACAAGCACGCCAGTACCATGAAGAAATTGGGGCCTACGCAATTACGGCAGGAATCGACAAATTGTTCACTGTGGGCGTGCTTAGTCAAAGTGCCAGTAGCCTGTTCAATGGCCGTGGTGGTCGTCATTTTTCCACTCATAACGAGGTTATTAACGCCTTACTTGAGGTGATTGCGGCAGAGCAGACTCAGCCCCTAACCATTTTAGTTAAAGGCTCGCGCAGTGCGCGCATGGAGAAAGTTATCCAAGCGCTACAAACTCAGCTGGCGCCGAGCTCAAGCGATAATCAAGAGGAATCATCTGCATGCTAGTGTGGCTTGCTGAATACCTAACCCAATACGCGACCTTCTTTAACGTGTTCTCGTATTTAACCATGCGCGCCATTTTGAGCGTGCTTACCGCGTTACTGATCTCGTTGTGGATGGGGCCGGCGCTGATTCGCGCGTTGCAGCGGCTGCAAGTAGGGCAAGCGGTACGTGATGATGGTCCGCAATCACATTTGAGTAAAACCGGTACCCCAACCATGGGCGGGGTGCTGATTATCGCCTCTATTGTGGTTTCAACGTTATTGTGGGCAGACCTCAGTAATCGCTACGTGCAAGTGGTGTTGGGCGTGGTGCTAGGCTTTGGCTTGGTTGGCTTTGTTGATGACTACCGCAAAGTGGTGCAGAAAAACTCACGTGGGCTGCCGGCTAAATGGAAGTATTTTTGGCAATCGCTCATCGCTACAGTCGCGGCTGTGGTGCTTTATGCCCATGCTACATTGGGTGCTGAAACCCAACTGTTGGTGCCTTTCTTTAAAGATGTCATGCCGCAATTAGGGTTGCTGTACGTGTTGTTGGCGTACTTTGTGATAGTCGGTACGAGCAATGCGGTTAACCTTACCGATGGTCTTGATGGTCTTGCTATTGTGCCTACCATCATGGTGGCTGGGGCACTGGGGATTTTCGCTTACGCCTCAGGTAACGCCAACTTTGCAGCTTATTTGAATATTCCTTTCTTACCACTGTCGGGCGAGTTACTGATTGTTTGTACCGCCATTTTTGGTGCCGGGCTTGGCTTCTTATGGTTTAACACTTATCCCGCCATGGTGTTTATGGGTGACGTGGGCTCGCTGGCGTTAGGTGCTGCCTTGGGCGTCATTGCCGTGTTAGTACGCCAAGAGTTGGTGCTGCTTATCATGGGTGGGGTGTTTGTGATGGAAACCGTCTCTGTGATGTTGCAGGTAGGTAGCTACAAGCTGCGTGGTAAGCGGGTATTCCGGATGGCACCTATTCATCATCACTATGAGCTCAAAGGTTGGCCAGAGCCGCGGGTGATTGTTCGTTTTTGGATTTTATCGTTGGTTTTTGTGTTGATTGGCTTGGCGACCTTAAAGCTCCGTTAATGGGGCTTAGGGGGCTTAGAGCCACTAGCCAGCAGCAGTTATTACGCACAACTTAGGAAATATTCATGCACTTAGCAAGTTTAGATAAGTATCAAAACATCGCAGTGGTTGGCCTCGGCCAAACCGGGCTGTCGGTGGTGCGTTACTTGCTAAGTCAGGGCGTTCAACCGGTGCTGTTCGATACTCGTGAACAACCACCCGGCGTGGCCCAGTTACCACCCACGCCAGCTCCTTTAGAATTACATACTGGGCCGCTGCAGGTGGAACATATCTTGGGCATGGATTTACTGATTGTCAGCCCCGGTATTGATTTGCGTACGCCGGTACTGCAATTAGCCGCAGATGCAGCCATTCCAATCATCGGTGACATGGATTTGTTGGCGCTGCATTGGGCTGCCGCACCAGACGCTGCCCCGGTAATGTTAGGCATTACTGGCTCTAATGGAAAATCGACCGTTACCCAGTTGCTGCATGATATTTTGGCGGAGCAAGGCATGGCCGTCGCCATGGGCGGTAATATTGGTATTCCGGTATTGGATTTGCTGGCACAACCAGCCAACATTTATGTGCTAGAGCTGTCCAGCTTTCAGTTAGAGTTGATGCAACAGTTGCCGTTACGCGGCGCTACCATCCTCAATGTCAGCGACGACCATATGGATAGGTACCACAACCTACACGACTATTCCCATGCTAAACAACGCATCTACTTAAATGCAGACGTCGCGGTATGGAATCGTGAGCAAGAACTCACGGCGCCCGTGTATATCCCGCCTAGTCGTCAACGTACTTTTGGGGCCGACACGGGCTTAGCCGATGGCATTGGCGATCTAACCCATGCGCAGTTTGGTTTGCTGCGCCAAGCGGATGGCTTGTGGCTGGCGTATCAAGGCAAACCGTTAGTGGCAGCCCATGAATTGGCCTTAAGCGGCATTCATAATTTGCTGAATGTGCAAGCGGCTTTGGCCTTGGCCGAGCTGGTTGGGGTAAAACCAACGGCAGCGTTAGCGACGGTGAAGCAGTTCCGTGGCCTCGCCCATCGCTGTGAACTGGTAGCTGAACAGCAGGGTGTGCGCTGGGTGAATGACTCAAAAGCCACTAACATTGGGGCTGCCGAGGCGGCTATTCAGGGCCTGCGCGCCAGTGTCAGTGGTAAGCTGATTTTGATCGCCGGCGGGGATGGCAAAGGCGCCGATTTTAGTGCCTTCAAACCTGCTTTAGCGCAAGTAGATCACCTAATCGTGCTAGGCAAAGATGCCGAGCGCATCGCGCAACAAGTAGACCATGCTGAGCGGGTCAAAGATTTAACCCAAGCGGTGGCCGTGGCTGCCTCCTTGGCAACGCCTGGCAGCATGGTGCTGTTATCGCCTGCATGTGCCAGTTTAGATATGTTCAACAATTATCAGCAACGCGGTGATATGTTCCGTGCCGCCGTGGAGGCCTATTATGGCTGACACTCCAGCACGCACTGAACAACAACTCGAGCTACCCATGCCCGACCGCGCTGAAGCGGTATGGCGGCAATGGGCGCAACGAGCCTGGCAATGGTGGTTGCCACAGCCGACGGTATTGTACGACCGAGTGCTGTTATGGCTGGCGTTCTGCCTCATCGCCATCGGCTTAGTGATGGTGAGCTCAGCGTCGTTTCCGGTTGGCGAACGGCTTACTGGTAATCCGTTTCATTTTGTAACGCGCCACGCCATTTACGTGCTGTTAGGCTTGGCCTTATTGGTGGTCTGTGTGCAAGTGCCGGTGCGCTGGTGGTATAACGGCAGTGGTTTACTGTTGTTGTTAGCCATGGCCCTGCTGGTGTTAGTTAGCGTAATTGGGCACGAAGTAAATGGCGCCAAACGCTGGATTAAAATCGGCCCGCTAACCTTGCAGGTAGCCGAAATCGCCAAGCTATTTTTTGTGCTCTATATCGCAAGTTACCTGACCCGACGTGTGGATCAGGTGCAAGAAAACTTACGTGGTTTTATTAAGCCATTGATCGTGCTGGCGTTGTTTGCAGGTTTGTTGCTGATGCAGCCAGACTTTGGTTCCTTGGTAGTGATGACTGCGATTGTGGTGGGCATGCTATTTTTAGCTGGCGCCAGGTTGTGGCAGTTCTTCGCCATCTTGATCACCTTTGCCGTGGTGATCACCTTGCTGATCATTCAAACGCCGTATCGAATGCGGCGCATCGTGAGCTTTTTAGATCCGTGGCAGGACCCCTTTGGTAGCGGCTATCAGTTAACTCAATCTTTGATGGCCTTTGGTCGTGGTGACTGGTTTGGCCAAGGCTTGGGCAATAGCATTCAAAAGTTACAATATCTGCCCGAGGCCCATACCGATTTTATTATGGCCGTGGTCGGCGAAGAGCTTGGCTTTATCGGTATTCTGGTGATTTTGGTGTTGGCCTTTGCGCTGGTGTTACGTGCGTTGCAGCTAGGTCGCGCCGCATTACAAGTGAATCAGCAGTTTGGCGGTTTTGTCGCTTACGGCATCGGTATCTGGTTTGCCTTTCAGGCGATGGTTAACATTGGTGCGGCGGCCGGTCTGTTGCCCACCAAGGGCTTAACCTTACCTTTGGTCAGTTACGGTGGTACCAGTCTATTGATCAGCTGCGTAGCGCTGGGCTTGTTGATGCGAATTGATTACGAATATCGGGTCAGCCAAATCAAAGTGGCACCACGGCGAGTTAACACTAAACTAGGAGGCCAAGCATGAACAAAGTGATGATTGCTGCTGCCGGTACCGGTGGTCACGTGTTTCCGGCCCTCGCTGTTGCAGAAAAGCTGCGTAGTTACGGCTGGCAAGTGGTGTGGTTGGGCACCACAGAACAGCGGCTTGAGGCCAAAGTTGTTCCTGCGGCTGGGTTCACCCTAGAGCAAATTGATATGCAAGGCATGCGCGGGCATGGCTTGCTACGCAAACTGATGACGCCATGGCGCTTGTTTAAAGCGGTACGGCAAAGTCGCAAACTGTTGCGCAAGCATCAAAGCCAGTTGTTACTTACCTTTGGTGGGTACGTGTGTGGGCCAGCCGGTGTGGCTGCACGCAGTTTGGGTATTCCTTTACTGGTGCATGAACAGAATGCCGTGGCCGGACTCACCAACAAATTACTGGCGCGGATGGCACAACATGTGATGGTGGGCTTTGCTGCTGCGAAACAGCAACTTCCGGGGGCCGAGGTTACTGGCAACCCATTGCGGGCCCAGTGGGCGCAGCCCCACGCAAGTGCCAACCCAACCGAACAACCGTTGCGATTACTGATCGTGGGCGGCAGTCTGGGCGCTCAAGCGCTGAACCAAAGTGTGCCGGCAGCGCTAGCGCAGTTACCAGTAGCGCTATTGCAGCAACTGCAGGTACAGCATCAGTGCGGCGCGCAGCAAACGGCGGCGGTGCAGCAGGCCTATCAGGCGTTGCCGCTAGCCGAGGTGCAAGTACAAGAATTCATTGAAGATATGCACAGCGCCTACCAGCAGGCGGCGGTGGTGATTTGTCGTGCTGGCGCTTTGACCGTGGCTGAACTTGCGGTACTAGCAACACCCGCGATTTTTGTGCCCTTGCCCCATGCCGTTGATGATCATCAAACGGCGAACGCCAATGAGTTGGTGAGCATAGGCGCAGCAAGGTTGCTACCGCAACCCCAATTACAGCAAGTTAGTCCGCTAGTGGCTCTGTTAGAAGAGTTGCTTAGCCAACCGGAGGTGCGTCAGCAGATGCGCCAACAGGCAGCTAGCTTAGCCCGCGTAGATGCAACCGAAGCGGTTGTGAATCAGTGTGAACGCTGGGCCAATCCAGAACAATTAACAGCAGGCAATAGGTTATGACAGAGCAAGTAACTGCTAACAGCATCCCGTCCGCACAGGTGAAGGTGCCGGCCATGCGGCGGGTCAAACGCATCCACTTTGTTGGTATCGGTGGCGCGGGTATGGGCGGTATTGCCGAAGTGTTATTACACCAAGGTTATCAAATCACCGGCTCAGATTTAGCAGAAAATGCGGTAACCCAGCGCTTGCGTCACTTTGGTGCGCAAGTATTTCTGGGGCATGCCGCCGAGCATGTGCAAGGCGCTGATGTGATTGTGGTGTCATCTGCTATAGCAGCGAGCAACCCCGAGTTAGTGGCAGCGCAACAGCAGTTTATTCCACAGGTGCGACGGGCCGAGATGCTCGCCGAGCTGATGCGGTTTCGCCATGGCGTCGCGATTGCTGGCACCCACGGTAAAACCACCACAACCAGCTTAATTGCCAGTATTTTTGCCGAGGCCGAGCTAGATCCAACCTTTGTTATTGGCGGTTTGCTTAACAGCGCTGGCACCAATGCCCGACTGGGCACCAGTAAATACTTAATTGCTGAAGCCGACGAATCTGATGCCTCGTTCTTGCATTTGCAGCCGATGGTCTCGGTCGTAACCAACATCGAAGCCGACCACATGGATACCTATGGCGGTGATTTTAATAAGCTGTTGGATACCTATGTAGAATTTTTGCACAACCTGCCGTTCTATGGTCTCGCGGTGATGTGCGTGGACGACCCTGTGGTACGTGAGTTACTGCCAAGAATAGGCCGCCATATGATTACCTATGGCTTTAGCCAGGATGCTGATGTGCGCGGTAGCGATTATCGCCAGCAGGGCGGGCAAACCGAATTTACTGTACATCGTGCCGGCCGTCAGCCGTTGCAGATTCGGCTGAATCTACCAGGCCAGCACAACGCCTTGAATGCGTTGGCAGCCATTGCCGTGGCCACCGATGAAGGGGTTGCCGACAGTGCGATTGTGAGCGCGTTAAACAAGTTTGGCGGCATTGGCCGCCGCTTCCAGCATTTGGGCCAGTTCGAGGTGGCAGAAAGCGCAGGCGATGTGTTGCTGGTAGATGACTACGGCCACCACCCATCTGAAGTTGCGGTCACCATTGCAGCGGCCCGCGCCGGTTGGCCTGAGCGGCGCATTGTGATGGCGTTTCAGCCCCATCGCTATTCTCGTACTCGGGATTTGTTTGATGATTTTGTGCAGGTGTTAGGGAAAGTGGATGTGTTGCTATTACTGGACGTTTATAGCGCTGGCGAGGCTACCATCAACGGCGCCGATAGCAAAGCCTTAGCACGAGCCTTACGGACGCGTGGGCAGATGGAACCTATTTATGTTGGCGATCGAACTCAACTCTACCAAGTGTTGGCCGATATTTTGCAGCCGGGCGATTTAATGCTAGCTCAAGGTGCCGGTAATATCGGCGCCATTGCTCGTGATTTGGCCGCGACGCAACTACAGCCGGCCGCATTACGCCAGCTAGCCGCTACTGAACAGCAGCAGTCACAGGATAAAGGAGCCTAAAACGGTGAAACAGTTTGGTAAAGTTGCGGTATTGATGGGTGGGCATTCAGCCGAGCGCGAGGTGTCGTTGCGTTCTGGAGCCGCCGTGTTAGCCGCGTTGCAGAGTCAAGGAGTGGATGCGCACGGTTTCGATCCGGCTGAGCAGCCGCTCACCGAACTGGTCAGCCAAGGCTTTCAGCGCGCTTTTATCGCGCTGCATGGGCGTGGCGGTGAAGATGGTGCGGTGCAAGGTGCACTGCAGTATCTAAATATCCCCTACACTGGCAGCGGGGTGTTGGGTTGCGCCCTAGCCATGGATAAAGTACGCACCAAGCGCGTCTGGCAAGGTGCGGGACTACCAGTAGCAGCAAGCGCCGTGGTACGTCGTGAGCAGGCTGTCGACGTCGCCGGGTTATTGGAAGAGTTGGGCGGCAAAGTGATGGTGAAACCAGCCCAAGAAGGGTCAAGCATTGGCATGGGTTCTGCTAGTTCAGTGGCAGAACTCACGAACGCCTTAGCCCAAGCTCATCAGTACGATGATGAAGCCTTGGTAGAAGCTTGGTTGGCTGGGCCAGAGTACACCGTAGCTATTTTGGGTGATACGGCGTTGCCGGCGATTCGGCTCCAGACCACCCACGAATTTTATGATTATGCGGCTAAGTACCAAGCTACGGATACCCAGTACCATTGTCCCGCAGGGTTATGCGAATTAGAAGAGCGTGCTCTCGGCCAATTGGCTTACAGTGCGTTTCAGGCCGTTGGCGGGCGCGGTTGGGGCCGTATTGATGTGATGTGCGACGCACAAGGTCACTACAAGCTACTTGAGGCCAACATGGTGCCCGGCATGACCACCAAGAGTTTGGTGCCGATGGCAGCGAAAGCAACGGGCCTGAGTTTTGAGCAACTGGTGCTGAGCATTTTGCAACACAGCGAGGTGTAAGGTGGCGGCAATCCGCTGGCAGTTTTGGCTAGGCTTGAGCTTTTTTACCAGCGTAGTCATGGCCACCCTAGCTGGCGCTATTTGGTTGTACTATCTGGCCATGGATGCCAACCAAGTACCTATTAACAAGCTGGTGGTGCAGGGTGAGTTGGTGTATTTGGAGCGTAGCGATGTGCGCGCCCTATTAACGGGCGAACCGCTGGGGAGTTTTTTCTCCGCCGATGTGAACGAGATTCGGCAGCGCTTAGAGCAGATGCCGTGGGTAGAACAGGCGTCGGTGCGCAAAGAATGGCCGGATGTGTTGCAAGTGTTTATTGTCGAGCGGCAACCCTTGGGGTATTGGAATGCAAAGCAGCGCCCGAATGCCTTAGTGAGTACCAAAGGCAGGGTATTTGAGGCTGATGTAAGCCGCATTGAAGTGCTGTTGCCTTACTTTGAGGGGCCCGAGAACGCTGTTTTAGAGACTCTTGAATATTATCAGCAAGTGCATGAATTATTGAAGATTAATGGTCACCAAGTAACAGCCTTACGGCTCAGTGAAAGGTTTTCGGTAGAAGTAGATTTGCTGGCGGGTATTACCCTCCGGCTGGGGCGTGAAGCCATCGTTGAACGAGTGCAGCGGTTTATTGATTTATTTCCGCAGATTGTGCGCCAACGGGCAACCCCAATAGCATATGTAGATTTGCGCTACGACACAGGTGTGGCCGTAGGCTGGAAACAACCAACAGAGAAACAAGAAAGAGAGTGACATAACATGTCGAAAGCAGCAGAGCGGAACATGGTTGTAGGGTTAGATATCGGCACCAGCAAAGTGGTGACGCTGATTGGCGAAGTGATGCCAGACGGCGAAATCAGTGTGATTGGCGTTGGTGCAGCCGCTGCCCGAGGCATGGATAAAGGGGGCGTGAACGACCTTAATCTGGTGGTGCAGTCGGTGCAGCGAGCCATCGAAGAAGCTGAGTTGATGGCGGACTGTCGCGTGGCCTCGGTATATCTGAATATTTCGGGGCGCCATATCGCCTGTCAGAATGAATCGGGCATGGTGCCGATTAACGAAGCCGAAGTAACCCAAGACGACGTCGATGCGGTGATTCATGCGGCTAAATCTGTGCCTATAGCGCAAGAGCGCCGCATTCTTCACGTGTTACCGCAAGAATTTATCATCGATTCACAAGAGAGCATCAAAAGCCCTATTGGCATGTCAGGGGTACGTATGGAAGCACGGGTGCATATCATTACCTGTGCCAACGACATGGCCAAGAACATCGTGAAGGCGGTTGAGCGCTGCAGTTTAAGCGTCGATTGCTTGGTGTTTTCAGCGTTGGCATCAAGTACTTCGGTGCTTACTGAAGACGAAAAGGATTTGGGTGTAGCGTTGGTAGATATGGGCGCGGGCACCATAGATATCTGTATCTATACCGGTGGCGTCTTGCGTCACACGGCGGTTATCCCTGCGGCGGGTAATCAAGTGACCAGCGATATTGCCAAGATCTTCCGCACCCCGCTGAATCACGCCGAAGAAATCAAAACCAAATACGCGTGTGCGCTGCGCCAGATGGTGAACAAAGACGAGCACATTGAAGTACCGTCAGTGGGTGGGCGTCCAGCGCGTAGCATGGAGCGGCATATCTTGGCCGAGGTGGTGGAGCCACGCTATCAAGAACTGTTTGAGTTGATTCGTGACGAAATCACCAAAAGCGGCCTAGATGAACAGATTGCCGCTGGCATTGTCTTAACTGGAGGCTGCGGCCGCATGGAAGGCGCCATCGAATTTGCCGAAGAAATCTTCCAAATGCCGGTACGCTTAGGCGAGCCGTTAGGGATGCAAGGATTAAGTGATTACGTGCAAGATCCTACCTATGCAACAGCGGTAGGATTATTGCGCTATGGGGCTGCCGATATGCAGCGTCAACAACAAGAAAAGAGTAGCACCAATGTCATTGGTATTGGTAAGCGCCTAGTAAGTTGGTTAAAAGGCGAGTTTTAATCAAAACAATGTTTTCAATGAAGTTTATGGGGTAGTACAATAAGCAGGTAACAGGAGAACAAACATGTCAGATGTATTCGAAGTAGTCGACAACTTTGATACTGACGCAGTGATTAAAGTCATTGGCGTTGGTGGTGGCGGTGGTAACGCCGTTAAACACATGATTCAAAACTCGATTGAGGGTGTTGAATTTTTAATTGCCAATACAGATGCGCAAGCATTACGCAATAATAATACCTACGGTACCATTCAGTTAGGTGCTGAAATTACCAAAGGTCTAGGTGCCGGGGCCAACCCAGAAATTGGCCGTCAGGCAGCCGAAGAAGCGCGTGAAGAAATTCGCGCTAAGCTTGAAGGCGCCGACATGGTATTTATTGCCGCAGGTATGGGCGGTGGTACCGGTACGGGTGCAGCGCCAGTAGTCGCAGAAGTTGCGAAAGAGCTGGGCATTTTGACCGTTGCCGTGGTGACTAAGCCGTTTCCGTTTGAGGGTAATCGACGGATGGCTGCAGCGAACGAAGGGATTGCACAATTAGCCCGTCATGTTGACTCGCTAATCACCATTCCTAACGAAAAGCTGTTGAAAGTATTAGGTAAATCAACGTCGTTGCTGGCCGCTTTTGCAGAAGCCAATAACGTCTTGTTAGGTGCAGTACAAGGCATCTCTGATTTGATTACCCGCGACGGTTTGATCAATGTGGACTTTGCTGACGTACGTACAGTAATGCGCGAAATGGGTACCGCTATGATGGGTACCGGTATCGCAAGTGGTGAAGACCGTGCGTCTGAAGCCGCAGAAATGGCCATTAACAGTCCGTTATTGGAAGACATCGACCTGTCAGGTGCACGTGGCGTGTTGTTGAACATCACCGCCGGCATGGATCTGAGCATGGAAGAGTTTGAAACTGTGGGCAACATCGTCAAGGGCTTTGTCTCTGAAAACGCCACAGTGATTGTCGGAACTGTAATCGACATGGATATGTCTGATGAATTGCGGGTGACTGTAGTTGCAACGGGGATTGGCGGTGAGCGTAAGCCAGATATCTCGATTGTAACTAAGCCGAAAACCGAAGAGCGTCCTACTTACGGTTCTCGAACCACGCCTAACCGCACTGCGGGTTATGGCGGTGCGACAGCACCTAAGTTTGACCAAGAACTCGACGAAGAAGAGCAAGAGCTGGTAGAGCCGCAAGCAACTAAGCCTGCAGCTAAGCCACAAGGCTCGCAACGTAACGATATGGATTATTTAGATATTCCAGCGTTTTTACGTCGTCAGGTCGACTAATAATCACACAATATTGTGATGTTAGCGGTGTTTTGATAAACTATTGCGCCTTTTGCTGGTCCAATGACTAGATGAGAAGAGAGAATAGATGATTAGACAACGTACCATAAAGCAACCTATTGCAACCACAGGTGTGGGTTTGCATAAGGGTAACAAGGTTCATTTATCGCTGCGTCCAGCGCCAGTTAATACTGGCTTGGTGTTTCGGCGGGTAGATTTGAACCCAGCTGTTGATATTCCTGCTAACGCTGAGTTAGTGCGGGATACGCGTATGTGTACCTGTTTAATTAATGATGACAACGTGCGTGTATCAACGGTTGAGCATTTGCTCGCTGCGATCGCTGCGATGGGCATCGATAACTTGATCATCGAAGTTGATAGCCATGAAATTCCGATCATGGATGGTAGCTCACACCCATTTATTTACCTGCTACAGAGCGCAGGAATTGAAGAGCAGGGCGCAGCCAAAAAGTTTATCAAGATCAAGCAGCCAGTTCGGGTTGAAGAAGATGACAAGTGGGCGGAACTACTACCCCATGATGGCTTCCGCATTGATTTTGCCATCGACTTTGACCATCCGGCTATTGCTGACACCAAGCAAATGGTGAGCATTGACTTCAATAGCAACAATTTCATTAAAGAAATTAGCCGAGCTCGCACCTTCGGCTTTATGAAAGATATTGAGTTTTTGCGTGCTAATAACCTAGCTCTCGGCGGCAGTTTTGATAACGCCGTGGTGTTAGATGAGTTCCGTATTTTAAACAGCGATGGCTTGCGTTACGACGACGAGTTCGTGAAGCACAAGGTGCTTGATGCCGTGGGCGATTTATACATGGGCGGGTATGCTATTTTGGGCAACTTGCGTGCGTTCAAATCGGGCCATGCGCTCAATAATCAGCTGTTACGGGCGGTGCTACAAAATCAAGAAGCGTGGGAATTTGTCACCTTCGATGATGACGTTGCTGAAGCACCTATTGCGTTTGCCAATCCGATCTTGGCCTAAGTAGGCAATCAGCACGAGCAGTAAGCGCAATAAATAACGAAAGGCTCTGACAGTATCACTGCAGAGCCTTTTTTGTTGGGTAACTCAGATGAGCCAATTCAGGCCAGCTAACTCTCGTTGGCCGCGTCAGCCTCGTACTTATCCGCTAAGGCCAATAACTGCGAACGCAGGGGCTCTGGACAAAGCTGTGCTTGTTGGCGTAATTGGCTGGCTGCGGAGCTTTTGCTGGGCGCAGAGCCGCTGCCAGCGGGTGCTGTGGTCGGTTGCGGTGGCACTGGCGCTGCAGGCGTTGGGTTGTGGTTATCAGCCTGTCTCATCGCCGGCGTTTGGCTCACGGGACGCACCTGCACTTCTAGCTGGTTGACTGCAGTCGTAGAATTAGCGGCAAAATGCGTTATAATGCGCCCTTGTTGAAGTTTTAGCCGGCTGGCAATAGTGCCTGAGGCAGCTTCAATAACCAAGGTGTTGGCTCGCACTGATAGCACCTTACAATAAGCACTAAGAGGCGCCAGCTGTAACGATATCAAACAATCGTTTAAAAGCTGTTGCCAGAGTTGGTATTGCTCGGTAAAGTCAGTAAAACGCCGTAGCTGCTTACCATCTATGAGCTGTTGTAAATTGCGTGGGCGGGTACGGGCCATAAAATCATTCATTAGCAACGAGAGATTGCATGAGTTTAACAGTCTTCTATCGAGGCTCCAAAGTTAAATTCGGTATCAAACTTAGTCGGCGGCGCATGCTGTCGTTAGCTGGGTTGGCCGCATTAGGCGTGCTGGCGGTAACTAAGCCGTGGCAAGCAGGAAGTCTCGATCTCGATCAAGCACGGCAGAATATCAGCAAAGAGCAATTGGCTTTAGCTGCGCAAGAGCAAGCTGTGCAAGCGCTAAAAGCTGATACCGAGAAAAAATTAACAGCCATGACCATCTATTTGGGTGAGATGCAATCGCAGCTGCGTCGGCTTGACGCTTTAGGCCAGCGGTTAGCATCGGTTGCTGAATTGGATAATGGCGAATTTGACTTTAATGAGCCGCCCCAGTTGATTATGGGTGGCCCTGAAGTAGCTATTACCGAAGCACCAGCCGTAGACGCGCGCGATGTGATTGAACGCATCGAAGCCATGATGGGTGAGCTTTCCAACAAACAAAAACAATTGGCGCTACTTGAGTCTGTGATGATGAGTCACCATATCTCAGCAGAGAGCTACATTGCTGGGCGCCCTATCGAGAAAGGTTGGCTGTCGTCGCAGTACGGGGTTCGTAAAGATCCTTTTAACGGTAATCCAGCCATGCATAAAGGCCTCGACTTCGCCAGTTTAGAAGAAGGCGCAGGCGTTTTTGCCACCGGTGCCGGGGTAGTAACCTGGGCCGGGGACCGCTCTGGCTATGGTAAGTTAATTGAAATTGATCATGGGGGTGGCCTCAAAACGCGTTACGGCCACAGTAAAGAATTGCTGGTTAAAGAAGGTGACGTGGTCACCCGCGGCCAGCGCATAGCCTTAATTGGCAGCACCGGGCGCTCTACGGGGCCCCATGTTCATTACGAAGTGCTGCGCAATAATAAGCAAATCGACCCCTATAAATACGTATACCGCTCGGCCGAATAGGCCCAGCGGTTTTCACCACAGGAACACGCATTCTCATGTTAGGTAGTTTATTCCGTAAGGTTTTTGGTAGCCGCAACGATCGTATTCTGAAAGGTTTACAAAAGAACGTTCAAAAAATTAACGCCATAGAGCCAGAATTCGAAGCCCTCAGCGATGAAGAACTCAAACAAAAAACGGCTGAATTCAAACAACGCATTGCTGCTGGCGAAACGCTGGATAATTTGCTCGTGGAAGCTTTTGCTACCGTCCGCGAAGCATCCAAGCGAGTGTTTAAGATGCGCCACTTTGATGTGCAGCTAATAGGCGGCATGATCTTAAACAACAACCGTATTGCAGAAATGCGTACCGGTGAAGGTAAAACCTTAACGGCGACTTTATCCGCTTACTTGAATGCCTTGGCAGGTAAAGGTGTTCACATAGTTACGGTCAACGATTACTTGGCTCGTCGTGATGCGGAAACCAACCGCCCGCTGTTTGAATTTTTGGGCATGACGGTAGCCTTTAACATCCCCGGTATGCAGCAGCACGACAAGCGCCTCGCTTACGCCGCTGACATCACCTACGGTACCAACAACGAGTTTGGCTTTGATTACCTGCGTGACAACATGGCGTTTCGTCCAGAAGACCGCGTACAACGCGAGCTCAACTACGCCATCGTCGACGAAGTTGACTCGATTTTGATCGATGAAGCCCGTACCCCATTGATCATCTCGGGTGCCGCTGAAGACAGTTCAGACATGTACACGCGCATGAACGAGCTGGTACCTATGTTGGTACGTCAAGAGAAAGAAGATACCGAAGAAGAGCGTGGTGAAGGCGATTTCACCATCGATGAAAAATCTAAGCAGTTGCACTTAACTGAACATGGCCAAGAACACGTTGAGCAGATCTTGAAAGAACGCGGCATGCTGGCCGAGGACGACTCGCTTTACAACGCTGCCAATATTACCTTGCTCCATCACGTAAACGCCGCTTTGCGCGCCAATCACCTGTTCCAAAAAGATGTTGATTACATCGTCAAAGACGACCAAATCGTGATTGTTGATGAGCATACCGGGCGTACGATGGAAGGCCGCCGTTGGTCTGAAGGCTTACACCAAGCAATTGAAGCGAAAGAAGGGGTGCGTATTCAGAACGAGAACCAAACCTTGGCCTCGATCACCTTCCAGAACTACTTCCGTCTCTACAACAAGTTAGCGGGTATGACAGGTACCGCCGATACCGAAGCCTTTGAGTTTCAAAGTATCTATGGCCTAGAAACTGTAGTGATCCCAACCAACCGGCCGATGGTTCGTGACGATCGTCCAGACTTGATTTTTATTACCGCTGAAGAAAAATACGAAGCTATTGTGAACGACATTGAAGAGTGCCGCAAAGCCCAGCGTCCTGTGCTGGTGGGTACTATTTCGATTGAAACTTCCGAGCTACTATCACGGCTATTGAAGAAAAAGAAAATCCCACACAACGTGCTGAACGCCAAATTCCACGAACGTGAGGCTGATATCGTAGCCCAAGCCGGTTTACCAGGTGCAGTCACCATAGCTACCAACATGGCTGGGCGTGGTACCGACATCGTCTTAGGTGGTAATTTACAAGCTGAAATTGAAGCCTTGAAAGAGCCAACCCCAGAGCAGATCGAACAAGTGAAAGCGGCTTGGCAGCAACGCCACGATGCCGTGTTAGCTGCCGGTGGTTTGCATATTATTGGTACCGAGCGTCATGAATCACGTCGTATCGATAATCAGCTGCGTGGTCGTGCTGGGCGTCAAGGTGATGCCGGTTCATCGCGCTTCTATTTGTCGCTAGAAGATAGCTTGATGCGGATTTTTGCCTCAGACCGTATGGCTGGCATGATGAAGCGTTTGGGCATGAAACGCGGAGAAGCCATAGAGCATCCGTGGGTTAGCCGAGCCATTGAAAACGCACAACGTAAAGTTGAAGGCCGTAACTTTGATATGCGTAAACAGCTATTAGAGTACGATGACGTAGCTAACGACCAACGTAAAGTGGTGTACGAGCAGCGCAACGAACTACTTGATGAAGGTGATATTTCTGACACCATAAAAGTGATTCGTGCCGATGTGATGGACAGCGTTATCAGTGAATATATTGCACCGCAGTCACTGCATGAAATGTGGGATATTGCCGGTTTAGAAGAACGTTTACGTGCAGATTTCGCCCTACCGTTGCCAATTCAGCAGTGGTTAGACGAAGATGAGCGTTTACACGAAGAGAAGCTGCGCGAGCGCATCCTAACGGAACTCGAGCAAGCGTATGAGCAAAAAGAGCAGATGGTTGGCCCTGAAGTACTGCGCCAGTTTGAAAAAACCATCATGCTGCAGAGCCTAGATACCCATTGGAAAGAACACTTGGCCTCGATGGACCATTTGCGCCAAGGCATTCATTTGCGCAGTTATGCGCAGAAGAATCCGAAGCAAGAATACAAACGCGAAGCTTTTGAGTTGTTCTCAGACATGCTGGAATCGTTAAAGCTTGAAGTCATTACCATTTTGAGCAAAGTACGGGTACGAGCCGAAGAAGACGTCGAGGCGGTAGAGGCGAAACGTGCTGCCGCAGCCGCCGCTCAGCGCCAAGAGTATCAACACGAAAGTGCCAGTACCAGTGGCGCCGACCAGCCTAGCGCACCAGCCGGCCCAGCTCCGGTAGGTCGTAACGATCCATGCCCATGTGGCTCTGGTAAGAAATTTAAACAGTGCCATGGCAAGCTCTAATCGCGTACATGTGGCCGTTGGCGTTATTGAAGATGACAACGGCCATATCTTTATCAGTTGTCGCCACCCACATTTACATCAAGGCGGTAAATGGGAGTTTCCTGGAGGCAAGGTAGAGGCAAACGAGAGCGTCTATGAGGCGCTTTGTCGTGAGTTGCAAGAAGAGTGTAATCTAACTGTGCAGCAAGCCTGTCCACTAACGGTGATCACCCACGATTACAGTGACAAGCAAGTACTACTGGATGTGTGGATGGTGACTGCATTTAGTGGTTCGGTAAGCCAGCAAGAAGGGCAGCAATGGCGCTGGGTGCCGGTCTACGAATTGGATGCTTATCCGTTTCCGCCGGCTAATCAGCCGATTATTGAGATCTTACAACGGCGCTAAGCTCGCCGAACAGTACGGCCGGCTTTCATGCAGGCACTTAAGCGAGAACTTAAGGGCACAAGGCCAAATCAAACGCCACATCATGGTCGACCGAGGCTCTGCCATTAACCGGCTCATAGCGCATAAATCTGATACTAAACCGCTGTTTATGGCCAGAAATGACCGGATAGGCGGCTACCTCAGGGGCAACTTTGATGCGTAGTAAGCTCAAGGGTTCGGTGCTCTCTTGCAGGAGCCCATTACTGGCCACCACCGTATTAAACCGCGCTTGCCCGCGCAACAGTTCTAGCTCTAGCGCCAAACCGCGCATTAACACTTCTAACTCAGCCCACCACGCAGCAGTATCTTGATCGCGGGTGGCTTGGGGTAAATGCAGCCAGTAGTGCAGTTGTGGCACATCAAAGTTACAGGTGCCACCCGGCATCGCAAAGCGCTGGCGGATAACACTTAACAAGCGGTCTTGTTTAAGCGCACTGCCGACCCGGTTGAGTGGCTGAATCGCACTTAAAGCACCATGCACGCGCTGCATGGTTTGCTGCAATTGGTCATGATTCACTTCGGGATGCTGCGACCAGACCTGTAATTGGGCGCGGCGTTTATCTAAATCCTTTTGCACATCAGTGCGCACATCGCTGCGCTCGCAAATATCCAAAATAGCGAACAGCGCACTGAAGTAACGGGTGTAGTTCTGTTGCGTTACTGGTGTGTGTGGTTGTAATGCGGCCAAGATATGTTCAAGGCGCAAATAAGTTCTCACCCGCTCTAGTAACGGGTATTCATAAGCGATCATGGGCTGGTTATCGTTATTATGCATGGCTTCTATCATAGCGGCTTATGAGTAAGTTTCAATTGTTGTCTGCCTCAGCAAGTGCTAAGCGCAGGTAAAGCTCATGTAAGCGCTCTACTTGTTTGGTTAAAGCGGCCGGTTCACCATTGTTATCAATTACGTTATCGGCGGCTGCGAGTCGTTCCGTACGGCTGGCCTGCGCGGCCATGATGGCGTCCACTTGGCTAGCATCTACTTGGTCGCGAGTTAAGGTGCGTTGGCGCTGATGATGCTCATCAACATCCACAACCAGCACCCGATCACATAATTGGGTTAAGCGATTTTCGACCAACAGGGGTGCTGACAGCATCACGTAGGGTGACGTGGCCTGTGTTAATTGCTCAAGGATCTGTTGCCGAATCAGTGGATGGGTCAGTTCATTCAGCCACTGCTTGGCCTCTGGGTGGGTAAAAATGTGCTGCCGCAACCAGGCTCGGTCTAGTTCACCGTCAGCCAATAGCGCTTGCGGGCCAAACTTTGCGGCAACTGCGGCGAGCGCCTGTTGCCCCGTTGCTGAGGTTGAATCAAAGATACTACGGGCAATCACATCAGCATCCACAATCTCAATACCCTGTGCGGCAAACAGATCGGTCACCGTGGTTTTACCGCTGCCAATACCGCCGGTTACTCCTACCACTAACATCTAATAACTCCCGCCCATTAACCATTGCCAATAGCCATGCAGGATTTGTTCACCCCAAAGCATCGCAATCACGCCACCACAAATGAGAAAGGGCCCGAACGGAATCGGTTGGCCTTGGCGCTGCTTATTGATTTGCTGATAGATGATGCCAAGCACGGCACCGCTGGCAGCAGCGGCGATAACAATCACCGGCAACATTTGATAGCCAGCCCAGGCGCCAAACGCCGCCAGGAGCTTGAAATCACCATAACCCATACCTTCCTTACCGGTTAGCAACTTAAACGCCCAATACACACTCCACAGGCTTAAATAACCCGCGGCAGCACCTATCACGGCATCTGCTAGCGGAATATGGCCATGGTACAAAGTGAACAAGAGGCCGCTCCACAGCATCAGGTAGGTCATTTGATCGGGTAGAATCATTTCGTCCGCATCAATAAAGAACATGCAAATCAGCAAACAGGCTAACCCCATGTAGACCAAGCTAGGAATTGTGATACCGCCGTACCAAGCCAACAGAGCAAACACCACGCCGGTTAGTAATTCGATTAGCGGGTAGCGAGCAGAAATGCCGGTACGGCAATTGCGGCACTTGGCTTTCAGCAACAACCAACTGACCACCGGGATATTGTCATACCAAGCTATCTTGTGATTGCATTTAGGGCAGCGTGAAGGCGGGTAGGCGAGGTTGAAAGGCTCGGCTTTGGTTGGCGTGGCAGCAGCCTCCGCTGAGCTAGCCTGCAAGGCTGCGCATTCTTGTCGCCATTGGCGCTGCAGCATCAGTGGAAAGCGGCCAATCACCACATTCAAAAAACTACCAATCACTAAACCAAACACCAGTGCTGTGAGGGTTAACCAGACTGACTCTGCAGGAAACTCCGCCATTTATCCAACCACCTTACCTAAACTAAAGATCGGCAGATACATGGCCACAATCAAGCCACCCACCAAACCACCAATAACCACCATGATCATCGGCTCTAATAAGGCCGTAAGATTATCTACCAGGTCGTCGACTTCGCGCTCATAAATTGAGGCAACTTTGCTTAACATATCGTCTAACTTACCGGCTTCTTCGCCGATAAACACCATTTGTACCGCTAACGTAGGGAACACATCTTGAGCTTGCATGGCCGTGTTCATCTGCATGCCAGAGGTCACCTCATCGCGGATCCGCAAAATAGCATCGCGGTAGAGCGCGTTACCCGATGCCCCTGCAGCGGACTCTAGAGCGCTAATCAAAGGCACCCCAGCGGCAAAGGTGGTCGACAGAGTTTGAGCAAATCGAGCCACCGCAGCTTTATTTAGAATGTCTTTGATGACGGGGATTTTGAGTGACAGCAAATCCACTCGGTCGCGTAGCGCCAAACTCTTATTGTAGGCACGCTTAAACAGCCAAGCACCGACAAAAATCGCGGCTGCAACATATAAAAAATAGGCTTGTACAATTTCGCTTAAAGTGACCACAAACTGGGTCATGGCGGGCAGCTCTGCCCCAAAGTCTTTAAATACGGCTTCAAATTGTGGCACTACATAGACCAGCAAGATCACGGTAACCACCAAGGCCACTACAATCACCGAGGCCGGATACACCAAGGCTTTCTTGATTTTAGCCTTGAGGGCCTCGGATTTTTCGCGGTAAGTTGCGATGCGGTCAAAAATATTCTCGAGGTTACCTGACTGTTCGCCTGATTCAACTAGATCACAATAAAGATCATCAAACACCCGTGGATGCTGGCGCAGCGAACTCGCAAAAGGTGCCCCTGCCGCGGTTTGGTTGGCGAGGTCTTGCATCAACTCACGAATTTTGGGGTTCTCGGAGCCTTTTGCCACCATCTCTAAGGATTGCAATAGGGGAACTTGCGCACCTAACATGGTTGCGATTTGTCGAGTAAAAATCGCCACGTCGGCGCCGGTAATGTTTTTACCGCCAAATAGCGGCTTACGCTTTTTCTTGATGGTTCTGGGGGTGACCCCTTGGCTACGCAAGTTGGCCCGCACCATACGGTCATTATCAGCACGCATCACGCCTTTAATGCGCTTGCCGCGACGGTTAATCCCGGTCCATTCAAACTCGGTGATATCTTTCATGGCCTTTGTTGTGCTTGCCATCCCCGTACCTTTTGCTGTTAACGTTAGTATGGTGCTGCCGACGCCAGCGCCTAGAAGTTAGTGACGCGATTTGCCTCGGCTAAACTAATAATGCCTTTGGCTACTTTAAGTAAACCCGACTCACGCAGCGAATGAATGCCATCATCACGAGCGGCTTTCGCGATATCTAAGGACGAACCGCCTTCCATGATCAAATCTTGAATAGCTGGAGTAATGGGCATCACTTCATACACCCCGGTCCGACCTTTGTAACCGCCGGTGCAATGCTCGCAGCCCACGGCTTTATAGATGGTCAAATCAGCTAACTGCTCGGCTTTAAAACCCTGTCGTAATAATTCATCTTGGGGTAAGTGCTCTTCCGCTTTGCAGGAGTTACACAGGCGTCGTGCTAGCCGCTGCGCAATAATCAGGGTGACCGAGCCGGCAATGTTGTAAGAGGGCACGCCCATGTTCATCAAACGGGTCAGGGTTTCTGCCGCTGAGTTGGTATGTAACGTGGACAAAACTAAGTGCCCAGTTTGTGCTGCTTTAATCGCTATTTCCGCGGTTTCTAAGTCACGGATCTCACCCACCATCACCACGTCTGGGTCTTGGCGTAAGAAGGATCGCAACGCATCGGCAAAGTTTAAGCCCGCTTTGGCGTTAATATGAACCTGATTAATACCGTTTAAGTTGATTTCGACGGGGTCTTCGGCGGTAGAAATATTGCGTTCGGGCGTATTGAGAATATTTAAGCCGGTGTACAAACTTACGGTTTTACCTGAGCCGGTGGGGCCGGTTACCAAAATCATCCCTTGTGGCTTACTGAGTGCTTCTTCGTACAAAGCTTTTTGGTCTGGTTCGTAGCCCAGCGATTCAATCCCAATCATGGCGGCGGCGGCATCAAGTATCCGCAGTACAATTTTTTCGCCATACAGGGTCGGCAAGCTACTTACCCGAAAATCAATGGACTTATGTTTGGATAAGCGCAGCTTAATCCGACCGTCTTGGGGCAAGCGCCGCTCAGCGATATTCAGCTGGGCCATGACTTTTAAGCGTGCCGCAATACGGCCTGCTAAAGCCACTGGGGGCCGCGCAATTTCATGCAGCACGCCATCGATTCGAAAGCGCACCCGATACTCGGTTTCATAAGGCTCAAAGTGCAAATCCGAGGCTCCACGCTTAATCGCATCCAGCAACATCTTATTGATGTAGATGACAATAGGAGCATCGTTTTTGACATCAGCAGAGACAGCACCCGAATCATCTTGGCGCTCATCAGCGGCATCAATGTCGCGCAGCTCTTGCTCATCTTGCTCGGTGACGCCTAAGGCCGAATGCTCGTTCTCAAGCAACTTATCAATTAAACGCTGGAGCTTGTTCTCCTCAACCAACACCGCCTCAGTTTGCAACCGCGTACGAAACTGAAACTCATCTAACGTCTCAATTCGAGTAGGGTCCGAC
This sequence comes from Idiomarina loihiensis, assembly GCF_024584785.1. Classification (GTDB taxonomy): domain Bacteria; phylum Pseudomonadota; class Gammaproteobacteria; order Enterobacterales; family Alteromonadaceae; genus Pseudidiomarina; species Pseudidiomarina fusca. The sequence goes on along the minus strand of NZ_CP074112.1, from coordinate 1,961,738 downwards.
ACGGCAATATAGAGCACATTGCCACGCTGATACAAAGGCACCGCATGGTTTTTGCGAATCAAACGTTCATTGATAAATTTCTGGGGAATAAAGTCAGGATCAAAGGCATCAAGGTCTAGCCACGGAGCATTGCTTTCTAGATAGCAAAAATTGGCCAGTGCACTTGCAGACAGGAGTTTCTGCTCCATCAAGCACGCCGTAAACGACAGCTTGTTCTCCCACGCATACTCACTGCAACGCGTTAGCTTATCTTCTGGTATCAGCTTGTCACGCAGCAACAGAGCCGCTAAGGAGTGGTGCAGCATGAGTCTTCCTAACGGAGCGGAAATGGAACTTCAAGAATCAGCCTGCGGCACATACACCGCAGGCTGTCACAACTTTTTAGCTAGGTTTTAGCCAGCTGGTAATGCAGTTACCTCTGCTAGGTCTGAACAACCGTCAACACGAGAATTCCCCGCTTCATCATAGTCGCTGCATGTAACTTCCCATGACATATTACCGCCGGTTGGTGTTGGCGTTAAATTGACCACAATGTAGTCACCATCAATATCAGTTGCATCCAACTCAGCAATGATACCTGTTACTGTGGTGGTAGTTGTACCACCAGAGCCATCGGGTCCGGTAACATCCACAGAAGCTACAGTTGCGCCGCGTATACCGGTCACTTGATCTGCACCGATTGCTGCAGGAATTCCGTCTTCACCCGCAGTGCTGCAATTATCTTCATTGAAAACACCAGACTTTTGATAACACATTGCGATGGCTGTTTTGTAGGATGCTAGTGCAGCCATACCAGTACCTGCCTTAGCCCGCTGCGTGTAGTCGCTATACATAGGAATAGCAACGGCAGCCAAAATACCGATAATCGCTACTACGATCATCAATTCGATTAATGTAAAACCACGTTGTAATTGCGCTTTCATGAAAATCTCCCGAAAGTTTTCCGTACTTATTAGAATGTAATTATTGTTGTAGTCAGGTGGCACTCGATAGCACAGTAGCACATCAAGTGATCCTTGCGGACCACAACAAAGCTATCTGCATTAGCCGAAAGACCGTGGTTAACTGGCATCGGCTTGAGTGCATCGAACTGCCACTTTATCCACCAGACCCTAGCTTGCAGCCCCGCTATCCCTACTATCTAGTGGTTTGCTACCCACGAGTATAGTTTAAAAAGGACCGGAGGTTTTGCGTCACCACCTTGCAATGGTTTTGCCTTTTAAAGCTTGCCTGGCTCTCATAAAGTGGCACTAGACCACTTCATGATTGCGCATTGCTTTTCAAACATAGCAGATCAATGAATTTCGTCAATAGCTAAAAGCGTTGAAATCTCATCGAAAGATCGATGGCTTGTATATGTTTTGTTAAAGCGCCAGAAGAAATGAAATCAACTCCGGTACTTGCCAGTTCGGTAAGGCGTTCGGCGGTAATATTGCCCGATACTTCAAGTTGCGTTGCCCCTGATCGTTGACTGACTGCAGTGTTGATATCTTGTATTGAAAAGTTATCTAACATGATGATATCGGCACCGGCGTGGAGCGCTGCTTGGTACTCCTCAAGGTTTTCAACTTCCACCTCCACAGGTTTACCCGGGTTGAGCTGGCGTGCTGTGGTGATGGCTTGTTCGATGCCGCCGCAGGCCATGATGTGGTTTTCTTTAATCAAGTAGGCATCGTATAGCCCCACTCGGTGATTATGACCGCCGCCACAAACCACGGCATATTTTAGCGCTGTTCTGAGGCCCGGAATGGTTTTCCGAGTATCCAATAATTTGGTGTTACTGCCAGCTAAATAACGCACGTAAGCAGCGGTGGTGGTGGCAACGCCCGAGAGGGTTTGCAAGAAATTCAGTGCGGTACGTTCGCCGGTGAGGATCACTTGGGCTGGGCCCGTTAATTCGCACAGCAGGGTATCAGCGGCAACCTGGTCACCATCGCGCACGTGCCATTGGATAGTCACTTGTCCGCCTAACTGAGCAAACACCTCGTTAACCCAAGCCACGCCACAAATCACCGCTGGCTCGCGAGTGATCAGGGTAGCGCGCGCACTTTCGCTAGCTGGAATAAGTTGGGCGGTGATGTCTAAACTGGCATCAAGGCCGTTTAAATCTTCATGTAAGGCGCGTTGCACCATGTCGGCACGGTCGTTAGCCAGTAACTGCGGGTCAACTCGTGTATCCATTGGGTATCTCTCTGTTCCGTGTGGCGATATAGGTTGATCAATCAAGTGCGCCTATTGTAGGACTGCGGCCTGGTTCTAACAAGGCACATATCGGATTAGCTAGAAGCTTTTGCTTAATTAATGCGGCTATTATACTTTGAGCAACCTAATTAGCGAACGCAGGAATTTTGTTGATGATGACAGAGGGTTGGCTGGCGCACAGCAAGCAGCGCCACTCGCCGCATGCTGATGAACGCCCGGATGCCACGGATATCAGCTTGTTGGTGGTGCATGGTATCAGTTTACCGGCTGGGCAATTTGGTGGTCCGTTCATTGATGACCTATTCATGGGTAAGCTTAATCCCCAGGCACATGCCGACTTTGCCCCATTGGCAGGGTTAAGAGTATCGGCTCATTGCTTGATTCGGCGCGATGGCGAGTTACTCCAATACGTTCCTTTTCACCGCCGTGCATGGCATGCTGGGCGTTCGCATTACTGTGGGCGTAAGCGCTGCAATGATTTTAGTATTGGCATTGAACTTGAGGGAACCGACCACACCCCCTACACTGAACAACAATATCACGTGTTGGCCGAGGTTGCCGCGCAATTAGTGCAGTATTACCCAGCGTTAACGGCACAACGCATTGTTGGGCATCAGCATATTGCGCCGGTGCGCAAAACCGATCCGGGTGCGGCGTTTGATTGGGCTTATTTTCGGCAGTTGTTAGACCAGCACTTAGTGCGCTAACAGGTATGCTTCACTGTTACAGTTAACTGCAACAGTTCATTGCAACAGTTAACCGCAACAAATACGTAAGAGGTTAAAAGGAACCCCATGTCGTTACTGGCCATTTTGTTAGCCTATAGTTTAGAACGCACCCTTGAGGTGACCCGCAATCTACATTGGCGGCGGTTGGTGCTGCGCTGGCAACATGCGCAATTCAACAATACCCAGTTGCAGCAATGGCGCCAAAATAATTTAGGGCAGGTGTTCTGGGCGTTAATTCCAGCGCTGTTGGTGGGATTTTTGCTGGCCATTTTTAATAGCCTTTTGCTTAGCTTTTTAATCAGCAGCTTAGGCCTATTAGTGGCGATTCAAGCGCCACAAGCGCGATCCGCCTATAAAGCTTATGTTATCGCCCAAGAGGAAGAGGATGCAGCCGAGCAGGCTTACCAGTTGCGGCGTTTACGCCAGGCCAGTGGACGTCAACAAGCCGCGCCCGTTGAGCATTTACTATTGTGGATTCATCTTCGCCATTATTTTGCGGTGATGCTGTATTTTGTCCTGTTTGGGGTGATGGGAGCCTTGCTCTACGCGACCTTGCGCGACATGCGGCATGAGCGCAGCGAGGGTTGGCAGACGTTGCAGCAAATTATGGACTGGTTGCCAACGCGAGCGATGGGGTTAGGCATGCTGCTGGTGGGTAATTTCCGCCAAGCCGCGGCGGTTTGGTTAAGCGCCATCGGCAATAAGCCGCAGAATAACTTCATAGCCTTAACCAAAATAGCAGAAGCAGCAGAGCAGTTAACTGCTCAGACCACTGTCGCGCTAGTTAAGCGTAACTTCTTGTTGTACATAGTATTGATAGCACTATTGACGATTGCCGGCTGGCTGTAAGCTTTTTCTATTTGGCTTTTGTCAGCCGAAGGCTTACAATATTGGTCTATTGGTAATACCACTGGCAATATTGCGGGAATGAATTATGGCGTTTCAGCGCATACAACAAACCAAACTGTCAGATGTGATCATGGAAAGAATTGAAGCCATGATCGTCGATGGCACGCTAGAAGCTGGTGCGCGGCTGCCATCGGAACGTGATTTGGCGGCCAAGTTTTCGGTATCGCGGCCAAGTCTTCGCGAGGCCATCCAAAAGCTAGAGGCGCGCGGCTTAATTGAGCGCCGTCAAGGCGGTGGCACCTATGTGTGCGATAACATGCAACAACGCGTGGCCGAACCCTTACTTGATCTACTCACCAAGCATCCAGAATCACAATTTGATTTACTTGAGTTCCGTCATGCGCTTGAAGGAATTTGCTCGTACTATGCAGCTATGCGCGGTACCCCTGCGGATTTAGAAGCTATCCAGGTGGCGTTTGCGAATTTGCAGCGCGAGCCAGGCATGCAGTTGGCAACTCAGGCGCAAGCACTAGGTGAATTTAACTTCAGAATCGCTGAAGCATCGCACAATGTGATCTTATTGCACCTAGTACGCAGTATGCAGCCATTGTTGCAGCGAAATATTTTACAAAACTTGCAAGATCTCGCCCACAAACCGGGTGTGGTTCAGCAATTACATGAACATCGGCAGCACATTGTTGCTGCTATTGTAGCTGGCGAACCAGAACAGGCACGTGAACATTGCCATCAGTTGTTGGCCTATATTGAACATGCGTTGCTTACCTCGAATCGTGAACAATCACGCATTCAACGGTCGCTACGCCGAACTCAGCAAGGGTAAGGATAAAGTATGACTGACCATTTGAAAGATGACATCGACCCGCAAGAAACCAGAGAGTGGCTAGACGCTCTTGAGGTCGTGTTAGAGCAAGACGGCGCTGAGCGCGGTCACTTTTTATTGGAGTCATTGATTGAAAAGGCACGTCGCAGCGGTGCCTATTTGCCATTCAATGCCACCACTGCATACTTGAATACGATTCCGGCTAGCCAAGAGCCGACCATGCCTGGCGACCGCACCATTGAGCATCGAATTCGTGCGGCGATTCGTTGGAACGCCTTAGCTATGGTTCTGCGTGGCTCGAAAAAAGAGCTGGAACTAGGTGGTCACATTTCAAGTTTCGCCTCATCAGCCATGTTGTACGATGTGGGCTTTAACCACTTCTTCAAAGCACCGACGGATCAAGACGGTGGCGACTATTTGTATATTCAAGGTCACGCCTCGCCAGGGATTTATGCCCGTGCCTTTTTAGAAGGCCGCATCAGCGAAGAGCAACTGAATAACTTCCGTCAAGAAGTAGACGGCAAGGGGATTCCGTCTTACCCACACCCGAACTTAATGCCTGATTTTTGGCAGTTCCCTACCGTGTCCATGGGCTTAGGCCCGATGCAGGCGATTTACCAAGCACGTTACCTAAAATACCTCACGGATCGTGGCATTAAAGACTGCTCAAACCAGCGCGTGTACTGCTTCTTAGGTGATGGCGAGGTGGATGAGCCAGAAAGCTTGGGTGCCATTGGTCTAGCTACTCGTGAAGGCTTAGACAACCTCACCTTTATTGTGAACTGTAACTTGCAGCGCTTAGATGGTCCGGTACGTGGTAACGGCAAGATCATCCAAGAACTCGAGGGTACTTTCCGCGGCGCCGGCTGGGAAGTGATTAAAGTGATTTGGGGTCGTTACTGGGATCCGCTGCTGTATCGCGATACCGAAGGTAAATTAGCGCAAATCATGCAAGATAGCGTGGATGGCGAGTACCAGAATTACAAAGCTAAAGGCGGCGCATACACGCGTGAACACTTCTTTGGCAAAACCGAAGAAACCAAAGCCATGGTCGCTAACCTAACAGATGAAGATATCTGGCGCTTAAACCGGGGTGGTCACGACCCGATGAAAGTTTACGCAGCCTATCATAAGGCCGTAAACACCAAAGGTCGGCCACAGGTGATCTTAGCCAAAACCGTGAAGGGCTATGGTATGGGTGCTGCTGGTGAAGGTAAAAACATTGCCCACCAGGTGAAGAAAATGGACATGGAAGCGATCAAGCACTTCCGTGATCGTTTCAACATTCCAATCAAAGATAGCGAGCTTGAAGATATTCCATTCTACAAGTTCCCAGAAGACAGCGCAGAAATGAAGTACATGCGCGAGCGTCGCGAATCACTGGGTGGCTTTATGCCAGTGCGCCGTCCAAACACCGATGTTGAGTTAGAAATTCCATCGTTGAAGGCCTTTGAGGCGGTCACTAAAGGTTCTGGTGAGCGTGAAATTTCAAGCACCATGGCGTTTGTGCGGGTTCTCACGGCGTTACTCAAAGACAAGAAAATTGGTAAACGGATCGTACCTATTATTCCAGACGAAGCCCGTACTTTTGGTATGGAAGGCTTGTTCCGTCAGGTGGGTATTTATTCCAGCCAAGGGCAGAAATACGAGCCGCAAGATGCTGACCAAGTAGCTTATTATCGTGAAGATAAACAAGGCCAAGTATTACAAGAAGGCATCAACGAGCTTGGTGCGATGGCGTCGTGGGTAGCAGCAGCAACCAGCTACTCAACCAATAACGAGCCGATGATTCCGTTCTACATCTATTACTCGATGTTTGGTTTCCAACGGGTGGGTGATTTGGTCTGGGCCGCTGGTGACAGCCAAGCGCGTGGCTTCCTAGTCGGCGGTACCGCCGGTCGAACCACCCTCAACGGCGAAGGTCTACAACACCAAGACGGCAGCAGCCATATCTTGTTTAACACCGTACCTAACTGTGTCACTTATGATCCTACCTTCGGTTACGAAGTGGCAGTGATTGTTCAAGACGGCTTGCGGCGGATGTACGGTGAGCAAGAAAACGTGTTCTATTACCTCACCGTGATGAACGAAAACTACGTGCAGCCAGAAATGCCAGAAGGTGTTGAAGAAGGCATTATCAAAGGGATGTACGAGTTAGAGAGTCATCAAGCCAAAGGCGCCAAAGCCGAAGTGCAATTGTTGGGCTCTGGTACTATTTTGCAGCAAGTACGTGAGGCTGGCCGTATCTTAGCCGCTGATTTTGGGGTGAATGCCAAGGTCTACAGCGCAACCTCGTTCAACGAGCTGGCGCGCAACGGTTACGATGTCGAGCGTTACAATATGCTGAACTTGGGCGGCAAGGCCAAACAAGCCTACGTGACTCAGGTGTTAGCGGATGCTAAAGGCCCGACCATCGCCGCAACTGATTACATGAAGCAATATGCTGATCAGATCCGTGCGTGGGTTCCTACTGCTTATCGCGTGTTAGGCACAGACGGTTTCGGCCGCTCAGACAGCCGTGAAAATCTGCGTCGTCACTTTGAAGTGAACGCACAGTACATTGTGGTGGCAGCATTAACCGAGTTAGCCAAAGCGGGTGATATTGAGGTGAAAGTGGTGGAGCAAGCCATCAAGGACTTCAACATCGATACCAACAAAATCAATCCACTGTACGCGTAAGCAACGGGAGCGGAGGCTATTATGGCAGACTTGAAAGAAGTAAAAGCCCCAGACGTGGGCGGTGATGAAGTTGAAGTTATCGAGATCCTGGTGGCTAAAGGCGACCAGGTAGAAGTTGAAGACTCGTTGATTACAGTTGAAAGCGATAAAGCGTCGATGGATATTCCAGCGCCATTTGCTGGGGTTGTGGCTGAACTAAAAGTGAAGGTTGGCGACAAAATCAAAGAAGGCGATTTGTTGGCAATGTTTGAAGCAGCAGCGGAAGCTGGCGCTGATGCTGATGCTGATGCTGACAAAGATGCTGGCGCTGATGCAGAACAGCCCGCCGCCAAAGGTGAAGAGCAAGAGGCAGCAAGCGCTAAAGACAGTACTGACAAAAGCTCTGACGACAGCTCAGAAGCCAGTTCAGAAGAGCAGCAGGCAGGCAGCGGTGCCACCAAAACCATCGACGTGATGGTGCCTGATATTGGCGAATCTGGCGAAGTGGACGTGATTGAAGTGCTGGTAAGCGCTGGCGATCAAATTGCCGCAGAAGACGGTCTGATCACCCTAGAAACCGACAAAGCCACCATGGATGTTCCTAGCCCACAAGCTGGCGTGGTTGAATCTGTGGAAGTGAAAGTCGGCGACAAGGTAAAAGAAGGCTCGTTGGTGGTGCGTTTGCAAATACGCGAAGCAAGCGCAAGCTCAGCGGCACCAGCTGCTAGCCAAGCGGAGCCAGCACCGTCGGTAGCGAGTTCAGATGCCGCAGAAGACGACGCCGCAACCGCAGCAGATAGCAGCACTAGCGAACGTAAACCACCGGTGCCTGACCATCCGTTAGACAAAAAAGGTAAAGCCGAAGGCCTAGCCTATGCGTCACCAGCGGTGCGTCGCTTAGCGCATGAGTTCGGGGTGAACCTGACTCAAGTGAAAGGTTCTGGGCGTAAGAGCCGTATTCTAAAAGAAGACGTGCAAGAGTATGTGAAATACGAGTTGTCACGGCCTAAGGCTACCGCTTCTAGCGGCGTAGCCCAAGGTGCCGGTGGGTTGCAAGTAATTGCACCACCTAAAGTAGACTTCAGTAAGTTTGGCGAAGTAGAGCAGGTGCCACTCACCCGCATCCAGAAAATCTCTGGGCCAAACCTGCACCGTAATTGGGTAACGATTCCACATGTAACCCAGTTTGACGAAGCTGACATTACTGAGTTAGAGGCTTTCCGTAAGCAAGAAAATGAACTGCAGGCGAAGAAGAAAGACGGCGTAAAAATTACCCCGCTGGTGTTTATCATGAAGGCAGTTGCGAAAGCTCTGCGCGAATACCCAGTGTTCAACTCATCGTTAGCAGACGATGGCGAACACTTGATCATGAAAAAATACGTGCACATTGGTATTGCCGTCGATACCCCGAACGGCTTGGTGGTTCCTGTGATTCGTGATGTCGACAAAAAAGGCATTTACGAGCTTTCGGATGAGCTGTTAGAAATCAGTGCGAAAGCACGAGATGGCAAGCTTAAGGCCCAAGACATGCAAGGCGGATGTTTCTCAATTTCTAGCCTAGGTGGCATTGGTGGAACCGCCTTCACGCCGATTGTGAATGCGCCTGATGTCGCTATCTTAGGGGTATCTAAGAGCGACATGAAACCTAAGTGGAACGGCAAAGAGTTCGAGCCACGATTAATGTTGCCATTAAGCTTAAGCTACGACCATCGCGTGATTGACGGCGCCGTGGCCGCACGCTTTAGTGTGTACCTGAGCAATGTCTTGTCGGATATTCGTAAATTAGTCTTATAAATTAAACAATTTGTGGTGGGGATGTTATAATAAGCCCCACAGACCGAACACAGCCGAATTCAAAGAGGTTCTTATGAGCAAAGAAGTGAAGACCCAAGTCGTCGTTCTAGGTGGCGGCCCAGGTGGTTATTCAGCAGCATTCCGAGCTGCCGATTTAGGTTTAGACACAGTGATTGTTGAACGTTACAACACCTTAGGTGGGGTATGTTTGAACGTGGGCTGTATTCCTTCTAAAGCCTTATTACACATTGCTAAGCACATTGAAGATGCCAAGCACATGGGAGCCGCAGGCGTTGAGTTTGGTGCTCCGAAAATTGATTTAGACAAAATTCGTGCGCACAAAAATGAAAAAGTTATCGGTCAATTAACCGGTGGCCTTGGACAAATGTCCAAAATGCGTAAAGTTACCGTGGTCAACGGTGTCGGTGAGTTCGCGAGCGATAAGCAACTGAAAGTAAAAGATGCTGATGGCAAAGAAACCACCATTAACTTTGAGCATGCAATCATTGCTGCTGGTTCACAGTCGATCAAGTTACCGTTTGTGCCACACGAAGATGAGCGCATTTGGGACTCAACTGCAGCCTTAGAATTACGTTTTGTACCAGAGCGTATGTTGGTGTTAGGTGGCGGTATTATCGGTTTAGAAATGGGCTGTGTATACAGTGCCTTAGGTGCCAAAGTTGACGTTGTGGAAATGACTGAGCAGTTAATTCCGCCAGCGGACAAAGACATCATTAAAGCCTTCACTAAATCGATTGCGAAGAAGTTCGATAACATCATGTTGAACACCAAAGCAGCGAAAGTTGAAGCCAAGAAAGATGGTATTCACGTAACGTTCGAAGGCGACAAAGCCCCTGAAAAACCAGTGAAATATGATGCTGTGTTAGTCGCTGTAGGCCGTGCTCCTAACGGTAAGAAAGTTGGCGCAGAACATGCTGGCGTGCAGGTAACTGACCGTGGCTTTATTGAAGTAGATAAGCAGTTACGTACTAACGTAAGTAATATTTTTGCTATCGGCGATATCGTTGGTCAGCCCATGTTAGCGCACAAAGCTGTGTACGAAGGTCATGTTGCAGCAGAAGTGATTGCCGGCAAGAAACATTACTTTGATCCGAAAGTGATTCCTTCTATTGCTTATACGGATCCTGAAGTTGCATGGGCTGGCTTAACTGAAAAAGAAGCGAAAGAGCAAGGCATCGAATACGAAGCAGCAGTATTCCCGTGGGCCGCTTCAGGTCGTGCTATCGCACAAGGTGCTACAGACGGTTTCACCAAGCTGTTGTTTGATAAAAACAACCGTATTATCGGTGGTGCTATCGTTGGTTCTAATGCCGGTGAGTTATTAGGCGAAATCTGTTTAGCCATCGAGATGGGCTGTGATGCAGAAGACATCGCGCTAACTATTCATGCGCACCCAACCTTGTATGAGTCTGTGGGCTTAGCAGCTGAAGTGTTTGAAGGCTCTATTACTGACCTGCCAAACAAAAAAGCCAAGAAAAAATAAGCTGTAGGCTTTATGCCGCAGCCAAGAATCCGCAGTTGCTCAGCAGCTGCGGATTTTTTTTGCCTTTTGTACGACCGGTTTTTGCGACAAATAAGCCGATGTATGCGGGTAATTGTCGGGATTTTTGTTGTACCACGCCGCACCTTGGCTTAAGGTAGAAAGGATAACTTAGCAACAATATCCAGCAACGAGGATTTTATGAATAAAGTAAGCACGTTAGCGCTAAGCGTAGCCTTAGCCCTAGGGGTGGCAGCGTGTTCGCCCCAGCAACCGCAACAGCAAGAACAACAACAAGAACAGCAACAGCCACAACAGCAACTGACCTCTGGCTTAGTGTTAGAAAACTTTGATACCAGTGTTCGTCCACAAGATGATTTATTCATGTTTGTGAACGGTACTTGGCATAAAAACACCGACATGCCAGAAGATAAATCACGCATCGGTAGCTTCTTAGATTTAGCAGAACAAAACCAAGAACGTCTGCGTGGCATTATTGAAGAAGCCGCCGCTAGTAGTGCGGAAGCTGGCACTAATGCGCAAAAAATTGGTGATTTCTTCAATAGCTTTATGGATGTTGAAACTCTAAACAGCCTTGGTTACAACCCGATTGCCGCAGATTTACAAGCCAATGCCGAGGTTAAAACTCATGCGGATGTGGTCGCACGGATGGCCGAGCTAGCTAAATATGGGGTGAGCTCACCGTTTGGTTTTTATGTCTATCCAGATGCGAAAGACCCTGAAGTTAACGCTATTTACATGTCACAATCAGGTTTAGGTTTACCCGATCGTGAGTATTACTTGAGCGATGACGAGAAGTACGTTGAGATCCGTCAGCAGTATCAAACTTACCTCGCTGATATCTTAGGGTTAGTCGATTATGCTGAAGCCAGTGCCGCCGCTGAAGCTATTTTGGCGTTAGAAACCAAACTAGCAGAAGCCCAGTGGACTCGTATTGAAAGCCGTAACGCGGATAAAACCTACAACAAAATGACCAAAGCAGAATTAGCTGAGGCCCTAGGTAGCTTTGATTTTGATGCTTACGCTGCTGCCACCGGCGTCGCAAAAGCGGCTGATGTGATTGTCCGTCAACCTAGCTATTTTGAAGCTTTTGGTGACATGTTCGCCGATGTTGATGTGACAACTTGGCAGCATTATTTAACCATCAAAACCGTTGAGCGTTATGCTGGTGCCTTAACTGAAGAAATTAACGACCGTCGTTTTGCCTTTTACGGTACCGTACTTAATGGTACTCCAGCGCAAGAACCACGCTGGAAACGCGGCGTTAACGCTACCAATGGCGTGTTAGGTGAAGTCTTGGGTCAATTATATGTTGCTGAATACTTCCCACCGGCAGCCAAGGCGCGCATGGAAGAACTGGTAGCTAACTTGATTACGGCCTACGGTGAATCTATTCAAGATCTTGAATGGATGAGTGCCGACACTAAAACTAAAGCATTGGAAAAACTGAGCAAGTTTACGCCTTACATCGGCTATCCAAGCGAGTGGCGTGACTATTCTGAATTAACCATTGCAGACAATGACTTGGTAGGTAACTACAAGCGTTCAGCGTTGTTTGAGTTCAATGAAGAGTTAGCTAAAATCGGCGCGCCGGTTAAAGAAGAAGAGTGGGGCATGACGCCACAAACCGTCAATGCATACTACAGCCCAGTGCGTAACGAAATCGTGTTCCCAGCTGGTATCTTGCAACCGCCATTCTTTGATATGAATGCTGAAGATGCAGTGAACTACGGTGGTATTGGTGCTGTTATTGGTCACGAACTAGGTCATGGTTTTGACGACCAAGGCTCTAAATACGATGGCGATGGTAACTTAAGCAGCTGGTGGACTGAAGCAGACCGCGCTGCGTTTGAAGAACGTGCCAACATGTTAGCGGCACAAACAGACCAATACGAAGTTATTCCGGGTGCCTTCTTGCAAGGTAAACTCACCTTAGGTGAAAACATCGGTGACTTAGCCGGTTTAACCATTGCTTACCGTGCTTATAAAAATGCCTTAGCTGGTGAAGAAGCTCCAGTCATGGATGGCTACACCGGTGAGCAGCGCGTGTTCTTAGGCTGGGCGCAAGTATGGAAAACTAAAATGCGTGATGAGTTTGTGCGTAACCAAGTAGTACGTGGCCCACACTCGACCGCTGATTACCGTGTGAATGGTACTGTGGTAAACGTGCCAGCCTTTTATGAAGCCTTTGATGTGCAACCAGGTGATGACCTGTACTTGCCACCAGAGCAACGCGTAAAAATCTGGTAAGCCTTAGTCTCAAATGGTTTAACCCAAGCTGAAACAGTCTTACCGCTGTTTCAGCTTTTTTTATCAATGCATTAAATACAAGCAGCAGCGCCGCAGTCACTGCCACCAATGATCGATACCCACGCCAGCGAACTAGACTGATTTCTTACTTCAATAAACTTGCCTGATTCATGATCAACAATACGGGCAACAGTTCCTAATGGCTGTGAGCCATGCTGCTTCTCCCAGCTCTGCACATCGCCCATGATATTAAGTTGCCCAGACATGTTTTCCCAAACTTGCTCTTGCACCGCTCGGCAAGAGCGATCGCAATCTATGATAGGGCCATCAAAGGTATCCACATCCATATAAGTGAGTGACGCATCAGGGGAGAGACTGCTACGCTGCTTTACTGAAACATACTTATTGACGCGCAGCGCCAGCGTAATGGTTCTATCAAAGGTACGATAGAACTGACGAAACTTGTCAACGTCAACATCAGCGCGAGCAGCCAACAGCTCGGTTTCAATCAGGTAGCGTTGCGCCACCAGCATGAGTTGTTGGTTGTCGAGACTGGCGAAGGGTTCTGCAGACCTATCAATCATGAGCAGCAGCTCATCATCAGCAAGTGAATCTAGTTCTGGCAGGGTAAATTTACCGGATTGAAAACCTACGATCACATTAAAAGAACGGTTCAGTTCATCTAATGAGAGCCCTATGGTAGATGCGACAAGATAGATGACTTCTGCTCCTGGATCGGGTCTGGGCTGTTCTTTATTACCGACAGATTTGGCATTCACAGAACTAGCGCCTAGTAACGACAGCATAGCCATGAGCACTAATGATTTAACGGGCAATGTCATGATGAGTCATCCTTTGTATCGATGAAATAATGGGCGTCAAAAGTACAACTGGTTAAAAAATGTTAAGTTGAAGTTTAATTTAAGCAGCAGAGGGGGGGGGTGTCAAGGTGAAATAGCATGACTGACCTGCTGCAATCGTTGAATCTAGCTCTTACCTAAGGCTGGCTTCACCGCAAAAATAGCGCTATATTATGAGCATGCAGAAATTAATCGTCATGCTTACTATGCTCAGCCTTATGTTGATGCCATTCACGGCCTCGGCAGCGGGCAGCTATGACAACTTTGCTCAGTTCCAACAGCAAGGTAGCATGCACATGGATGGCGCAGCGAGTCATAGCAGCATGCACATGGATAGCAGCCAGCAGGTGGATGCTAGTCATGCCTGCTGTGATGGTGAGCCGAGCAACCAGCTCGACACCGATTGTGGCGGCCAGTGCGGTGATTGCCAGCATGGCTGTAGTCACGCTAATAGCGCCATGGCCAGTCAAGTCATCACTTCTCTACCATTACTGCAGCAGCCAGCTTGGCGCAGCAGCAGTAGTCTAATAAAAGCTTTAATAAGCCCATTGATACGCCCACCTATGGGGTTCTAATCTTACGTCGTTGAATGTTTCTATAACCAACTGATTTAGATTAGGATTCGCTCATGTTTTGTTACCTTTTTGGTCCTTCTGGGCCTGCTGCTGTTGTGGCTTTAGGCCGGGCATGGTTAGCCATTTTGCTGATGGTTGGCTGGTTGCTTGCTCCTGTGGCTTCTGCCTTGGTTCCGGCGCAAACGCACCAGCACTCGCAAAGTACCGTAGCGGCTTCGTTCAGCTTGAACGAAGCCGAGCCAATACAATACATCTGCCCTATGCACAGTCATATCACCAGTGAAGAGCCGGGTACTTGTCCGATTTGTGGCATGGATTTAGTGCCCCAGCGGCCGCAGAGCCATCAGCAGCCACAGGCACAGGTATCGTCGGCGATGCAACAAAGCATGGGAGTGCGTACTGCGGTCGCCTCTCACACCACCTTGTGGCGCTATTTGGTCACCCAGGGACAGGTGCAATGGAATGATAATGCTCGTCATCATGTGCATGCGCGTGCCAGCGGCTGGATTGAGCGTCTGCACGTGCGCAGTGAGGGGCAAACGGTGAGCCAAGGGCAGCTGCTGTATGAAATCTATAGTCGCGAATTGGTGGTTGCTCAGCAAGATTATCTGCAGGCGTCCAGTCTACTTATGCAGCAGTCATCGCAGCAGGTATCGCAGCAGTCATCACCACAGTCAGCCCAGCGGTTGCTCAATGATAGTCGGTTACGATTGGAGTTACTGGGCTTTGCCCCGCACCTCATCGAGCAACTGGAGCAGCGCCAAGAAATCTTGTATCGCGTACCGGTCTTTGCGCCGAAAGCTGGAGTGGTAACGCAACTCAATAGTGCGCAAGGGATGTATGTTGAGCCGGGCCTCGAGATCATGACCATCACAGGTACTGATCAACTCTGGCTGGAAGCTGATGTGCCCGAGCAATACAGCCACTGGTTTAGCCAAGGCACGCCAGCCGATATTACCATCGCCCAACTAGGCCTTACGGATTACGAGACCAGCGTCAGTTATGTCTACCCCGAGTTGGATGTGCGCAGTCGCAGTCAGCGCTTAAGAATAGAACTGCCTGCTAAGCCGGGCCTGTTGGTGGGCATGCAAGCCAAGGTGGAACTCTTCGGAGGCCCCAAACGGGAGGTTTTGGCTGTTCCTCTCGCAAGTCTGATCGTTACCGGTGACAGTCACGGCAGCGGTAGCAACCGAGTGCTGGTGCAAACCGATGATAATACCTTTGTACAACGGCCCGTTGAGGTAGGTTTAATCGTTGGTGACCAAGCCGAAATCATAGCCGGCCTAGCCGCGGGCGAACGGGTGGTGGTGTCGGGCCAGTTCTTGCTGGATTCAGAAGCAACTTTGCAGGGCATGCACAACAACGTTAACAAGCAGGAGGCCGCCGATGCTCACCAACATCATTAAGCTGGCGCTACGCCAGCGCCTGATGGTGATCTTGCTGGCTTGCTTGTTGGGCTGGCTAGGTTGGCGGGCCATGCTGCAAACGCCGTTAGATGCCATTCCGGATTTATCAGACGTGCAGGTGATTGTGAAAACCTCTTATCCTGGACAATCGCCGCAGTTGGTCGAAGAACAAGTGACCTGGCCCTTAGCCAATATCATGTTAGCTGTGCCAGGTGCTACCGATGTCCGTGGTTATTCGTTTTTTGGTGACTCTTATTTGTACATTTTATTTGCTGATGGTACCGACCCCTATTGGGCACGAAGCCGGGTGTTGGAGTATTTAAATCAGGCGCAGCAACGTCTGCCAAACGGTGTTACACCCCAGTTAGGGCCGGATGCCAGCGGCGTTGGTTGGGTTTACCAATATGCTTTGGTTGACCCCACCGGGCAGCACGATTTGGGCCAGCTCACCAGTTTACAAAACTGGTTTATCAAACCAGAGCTACAAAGCGTTTCCGGCGTTGCAGAAATCGCTACTGTAGGCGGTATGGTGCCGGCTTACCAAGTGGTGGTCGAGCCACAACGGCTACAAACTTACGGGTTATCCTTAGCTGTGATTGAACAGAGCATTGCCCAAGCCAATCATGAAGTTGGCGGTGGTATTGTTGCTATGGCTGAAGCTGAATACATGGTTCGTGGCACCGGTTACATACAAAGCATTGAAGATTTAAAGCAGTTGCCGCTGCCCGTTCGCAGTGCCAACAATGTGAGCGTAACCCTGGCAGACGTTGCCACCATTAGACGTGGCCCCCAAAGCCGTCGCGGTATCGCTGAGCTGAATGGTGACGGCGAAGTAGTGGGTGGCATTGTGGTGATGCGCCAAGGCGAAAATGCGCAAGCAACCATTGCCCGTGTGAAAGCTAAGCTAGATAGTATTCGCCAAGGGCTCCCCGATGGGGTGGCAATAGAGACGGTGTATGACCGCTCGCAGCTGATAGAACGAGCTGTTAATAACCTAAGCTACAAGCTGATTGAAGAAATGATTTTTGTGGTGCTGATTAGCGGCCTCTTTTTACTGCATGTGCGCTCTGCATTCGTGGCTGTTATTACCTTACCCTTAGCAGTTCTGATTAGCTTTATTGCTATGCGAGCGCTCAATATTAATGCCAACATCATGAGCCTAGGGGGTATCGCCATTGCCATTGGGGCTTTAGTCGATGCCGCGATTGTGATGGTTGAGAATGGCCATAAACATTTGTTGCGGTATCAGCAGCAACATGGCCAACCAGCTCAAGGTCGGCAGCATTGGCAAGTGATAGGTACCGCTGCCGCAGAGGTGGGGCCAGCGTTATTTTTCTCGTTGCTTATTATTACCTTAAGCTTCTTACCTGTATTTGCCTTAGAACAACAAGAAGGCCGCATGTTCGCGCCGCTGGCGTACACTAAAACCTTCGCCATGGCAGCGGCAGCATTACTTGCTATTACCTTGGTACCGGTTTTAATGGGATATTTATTGCGTGGGCGCATTCGTAGCGAACAAGCCAACCCGCTCACCCGTGGGCTGATTGCCGTGTATCAGCCGTTGTTAACATGGGTATTGCGGTGGCCCAAAACGACACTGGCGGTGGCGTGTCTGATAGCACTCAGCGCTTATTATCCCTGGCAAAAGCTGGGCTATGAATTTATGCCGGCAATGCACGAAGGGGATTTGCTGTACATGCCCACCACCTTACCGGGTATCAGTCCAGAAGCGGCTGGGCGGCTACTACAGCAAAGCGATCGTCTGATTAAACAAGTGCCAGAAGTAAAATCTGTGTTTGGTAAGGTAGGGCGTGCGGACTCGGCCACCGACCCCGCCCCGTTAACCATGCTTGAAACCACCATTCAACTGCGGCCGCAGGAGCAGTGGCGCCCTGGCCTAGAGCTCAAGGACATTATTGCCGAACTCGATCAACGCGTGCAATTACCGGGGATCACGAATGCCTGGGTTCAACCCATAAAAACCCGTATTGATATGCTGTCAACAGGGCTGAAAACCCCGCTAGGACTAAAAATTGCAGGGCCCGATTTACACCAGATTCAGCAAATCGGGGCTGAACTAGAACAGTTGTTGCAAGATGTACCCGGGGTGAGTTCAGTCTTTGCTGAACGTCCTGCCAGCGGTCGCTATATTGAAATTCGTCCAGATCTAGCCAAGGCTGCCAGTTACGGGTTAAGCCAAGCGGATTTGCAGCGGATCATTCGGTATGCCATCGGCGGCGCTACGGTAACTGAAAGCATTGAGGGCACTGAACGCTATCCGATTACGCTGCGCTACCCACGGGTGTATCGCGATCATCTGGTACGGCTTCAGCAACTCCCTATTGTCAGTATAACTAATAGCGACAGCAGCACTTGGTTAACGCTAGAACAGGTGGCCGACATAAGAGTAACCAGTGGGCCGGCGATGATCCGTAGTGAGAATGCCCGCCCAACCGGCTGGGTTTTTATTGATGTGGATGCTAATACCGCCGTCAGTGATGTGTTAGCGGCCGCCCAACCTTTGGTGGCTAGTTATCAGTTGCCGCCACGCTACAGTGTCAGTTGGTCGGGTCAGTATGAATCCATGCAACGGGTACAAGATAAGCTGAAGACGGTGGTGCCAATCACCTTGGTGATTATTTTTATGCTGCTGTACGTCACTTTTAAGTCGTTCAAACAAGCTTTGCTAATCATGGTCACTCTGCCTCTAGCACTCAGTGGTAGTCTTTGGTTGGTCTGGGCGCTAGGCTTTAATTTATCCACCGCGGTAGGAGTGGGTATGATTGCTTTGGCGGGGGTGGCAGCAGAGTTTGGAGTAGTGATGATGCTGTATTTAAATCAGGCCCTAGCTGAAGCTCGCCGTGCTAACAGCAAGCCCAGCTTGGCTGAGCTGCAGCAGGCGATTATGCAGGGCGCCGTACAGCGGGTGCGGCCCAAAGCCATGACGGTGCTCACTATTATCGCTGGGCTGTTGCCGATTATGCTGAGTGAAGGTACCGGTAGCGAAGTGATGCAGCGTATCGCTGCGCCTATGATAGGAGGCATGATTGTAGCGCCATTGCTGAGTTTGTTGGTGATACCAGCAGTGTATTGGCTGTACTTAAAGCGGTGGTGAAAATCGCCGCTTCGTTAGTATAAATTTTACTAAAAACTAGTGAAATAGCTTAAGTAACCATTCCTTATCTCGAAGGGTTGCGACTTAACTTGTTGTTTTATAGGAATTTATCAAAGTTGGCACAGCATTTGCTTAAGACTTGGCAAGTGATTAAAAAATCAGACCAAAGGTTGCAGCATAATTTAGCCGCTGCAACCGGTCTCATAACCAACATGGATAAAAGGAATAAAACAATGAAAAAGCAACAGGTTGTATGGAACTTTGCGACTGGATTAATCGCCTTGGTAACGCTAGCCAGCATGCCCTTTCAAGCAGCTGCTACTACTGCACAGCAAAAAACCATGAGTGCCGAATATCAAGTCACCAGCAGCACTAAGCTCAGCTTGGATTCTGGTGTTGGAGAAATTAAATTTGTTGCGACCACTGGCGACACCCTGTCAGTTACCCTAACAGCCAAAGCCGATAGCGACAAAATGTGGAACGACGGTGACCTTGAGGCGGTTCAATTAACTGCAAAACAAGACGGTGACCGTTTGGTGCTAAGCGTACCAGAGCAAGATAACGTTAAGCTTGATTGGGTGATTCAGCTGCCCAAGATTGCGTCCGTAGATGCAGATTTGGGGGTAGGCACCGTCGGTGGTGAGATGTGGACGACCGATATCAATCTGGATGTGGGCGTAGGCGAAGTGGACCTTGAGTTACGCGGCGACCTAGCCACCATCACCAGCGATATTGGCATCGGCGACAGCCAGGTAAAGGGCGTAGCGGAAGTCGAGAACAACCGCTTCTTGATGACCGCCAGCAGCAAAGGTCGTGGTGCGGGTACCGCGGTAGTCTCTATCAACCTAGGTGTGGGTGATTCAAACGTTAAAGTAAGCACCTACTAACCTAGCTTGAACACGCATTGTTGAGCGGTAAGTTATAGCAGCACCTGCCAGCCCTGTGGTGGGTGCTGCTGCCGCAATTGTTTATGTACTTCATCCGCCACATCTGGTTTTAAATGATTGATCCACACCCGTTTTGGCGGCTGCGTCAACTCAGCTAAGAGTTGCAAACATAGCTGTGGGGTCAAATGACAGCTTTGCTTGGCCACTGCTGCCAATTCATTAGGAAAGCTACACTCCAAAATAATATCGTCAATCACGCCCAGCTGATTAATCTGCTCAACCAGACTGCTGGCATAGCCAGTATCGGCCACATACACCGTATGCTGCTGCTCTTTGCAAATAGAATAACCGAAGGTTGGCACCGTATGATAGGTGGCAAAAGGGGTGAGGCTAATACCATCAATAGCAATGGATTGGCCTGCAGTGATGGTTTGTAAGCGCAACAGCGGTGCTGCTTTGCTGGGTAGTTCTTGCATATCGGGCCAGATGACCCAATTAAACACATGCGCTTGGATAGCCGCGATAGTATCGGCCGAGCCATAGACAGTGACAGGTTCACCAGCATCAGGAACATTAAATAAGTTACCTAACAGCATAGGTAAACAAGCGATATGATCGCTGTGGCTGTGAGTTAGAAAAATATGCCGCACTTGCTGCATCTGCTTTAACAACAATTGGCTGACACCAGTACCTACATCAATCAGAATACGTTCTGAAACTTGCACACAGGTACTACCGGTCATGCCACCGAGGCCACCACTTGCTCCTAACACTGCTATATTCATTTTACTCGCATCACCAACGCATACATCACCGGCACCACAACCAAGGTAAGTAAGGTTGCAAAGCCCAAGCCAAACATGATCACCACCGCCATGCTCACAAAGAAGTCATCAAACAGCAGCGGAATCATCCCCACAATCGTGGTGGCGGCTGTCATAGAGACGGGGCGCACCCTACTCACGGAGGCGTCCACCAGTGCTGTTATGGCTGCTTTACCAGCACTTAATTCTACGCGCACTTGTTCCAATAAGACCACGCCATTTTTAACTAACATGCCTGATAAACTCAAAAAGCCTAATAACGCCATAAAACCAAAGGGCTGATCAGTGAGCCATAGCCCCAGAGTAACCCCAATCAGGCTCAAGGGGACTGTGGTCCACAATACCCCAGCTTGACGGATAGAGCTAAACAGCAACACAGTAATAATGAACATCACCAGAAACGCCAATGGCAAGGCTTGAAACACTGCGCCAGTGGCTTTTTGTGATGCCTCAAACTCACCACCCCAGCTTAACTCATAGCCGAGCGGCAAGGGAATGGCTTCAATATCTGGGCGCACTCGGGCTAACACCATTGCGGGCGTTTCGTCAGAGAAAATATCATGATCAGCCATCACTGTGATGGTTCTTTTCCGGTCGCGTCGCACAATCAGGTAATCTTCGGCGGCAAGCTGAATGCCATGCACCACCTGACCCAGCGGAATATGCTGTTGCAACGCCGAGCTATAAACTTGCAACTCATACC
This sequence comes from Idiomarina loihiensis, assembly GCF_024584785.1. Classification (GTDB taxonomy): domain Bacteria; phylum Pseudomonadota; class Gammaproteobacteria; order Enterobacterales; family Alteromonadaceae; genus Pseudidiomarina; species Pseudidiomarina fusca. Next base: position 1,940,524 of record NZ_CP074112.1, on the reverse strand, counting down.
AGTTGTCTAGATCGCTACGTTCCGGTGCTGGCGCTCGAACCAAAATCGGCAGTAACTCGGTACCATCGCGATAGACTCCCACCGTTTGCCCGGTGAAATTACGTTTAAGCACATCATCAACGTCTTGTTTGGTAATGCCTAACCGCCGCGCTGCGGCTTCATTAAAGTCTACTTCGAGCACTTTGGTGCGTTGGCGCCAGTTATCGCGCAGATTATGGACTCCGGCATCGGCTGCCATAATCTGCCGAGCCTGGTCTGCAAGTTGACGCAGCACCAACGGGTCAGGGCCGCTGAAGCGCGCTTCGAGCTTCGCTGTTTGGGAGGGGCCCATTTCAATGGGCTTGATCTTAAACTCAACATCGGGCTGCTGCTGTTGCAGGTAGCCTTCAAATTGCTCGAGTACCCGTTGCAAATGCTGAGTATCGGTACCACGCAGAATCAACTGGGCATAGCTTTCGTAGGATTTTTCGACCATATAGGTGAGGGTAAACCTAGGAGCGCCTTGGCCTATGGTGGTGGCAACAAAATCTAAGCCAGCAGCCTCTTGGCCTGCTTCTGTTTGTTGCAAGTACTTTTGTTGCAAGTAATGTTCAAGCTGTTTCACCTGCTGGGAGGTCGAGCGAATATCGGTTCCTTGCGGGTACCATAAATCAATAAAGGCCATCGGCGTGGTACTGGGCGGAAAGAAAGACTGTTTTACGCTAGTAAAACCATAGCCAGCCAGCACCAACAGCGCCAACATCACGGCTACCGTGGTTTTTCGCCAACTTAAAAAGCCCAGCAAAAGCTTGCGGTAGCCTAGAAATACCCAGTGTTGATAAACATGGTCATCATCCTCGGGCTGCTCGATGGCACTTCGCGCGCGAGCATCTTTGCGAAACAGAATATTACCCAAGAACGGTGTGAGAGTGATGGCAGTAAACCAACTCAATAGCAGCGATATAAACAGCACCCAGAACAACGAGTTGGCGTATTCACCGCTGGCATCTTTAGATAGCCCAATCGGCGCAAAGGCAATGATGGCAATCGCTGTCGCCCCCAGCAGTGGCCATAAATTTTGTTGCACCACGTCGCTGGCGGCTTGAATCCGCGACAAACCACGTCGCACCCCAACCAGCATACCTTCGGCCACGACTATGGCGTTATCAACTAACATGCCTAAGGCAATAATCAAGGCGCCAAGAGAGACCCGTTGCAGCTGAATATCCATTAAATACATGAAGATAAAACTACCGAGCACGGTCACTAGCAGCACACTACCAATCAACACGCCAGATCTCAGCCCCATGGTCACCAACAAGGCTACCACCACAATCACCACGGCTTCGGCTAGGTTGATAAGAAAGTTGGTGACGGATTTATCCACTTCACTGGGTTGATCGTAGATGTTGCTGATCTGCATGCCGACCGGTTGGGCGTATTCTAACTCAGCCAATTTAGCAGTAACGCGTTCACCTACTTCCACCACGTTCACGCCAGGAGCAAAAGACAGTGCTAGCCACAAAGATTCTTGCCCGTTGTAACGCACCATATGGGTTGGGATTTCTTGGTATTCGCGAGTTACAGTGGCCACATCGCGTAATAAAATCCGCTCTTCTGCGCCCGGGTTGCTGATCATCAAATCGGCCAGTGCGGCAACATCTTGAAATTCGCCACTGGTTTGCAAACGAATGCGCTCCTCACCAATTTGCACGCGGCCGGCATCGCTAACTGCATTTTGCGTTTGCAGTAGATTCACCAACTGCTGTGGAGCAATACCAAAGTTAGCAAGCTTTTCGCGCGACACTTCGACAATCACTTGCTCGTTCTGTTTGCCGGCTACCATCACCTTACCTATGCCTTTCACTAGCACCAGTTCGCGGCGTAAAAAATCGGTGTAATCAGCAATGTCTTGATAGCTGTAGCCGGGGCCGGAAATCGCAAATGTCATGCCGTACACATCCGCAAAGTCATCTTTCACCATGGGCACCCCACTGCCGGGCGGAAGTTGAGGCTGGGCATCGTTAATCTTGCGTCGTAACTCATCCCACACCTGCGGCATCTGATGTTTGCGCAAGGTACTTTGCATTTCTACGGTGATTTGGCTAAGCCCAGGTTTAGAGACCGAGGTAACGTGGTCAATATTGGCCAGTTGCTGGATGGCATTTTCCAGCTTGTAGGTGACTTCTTCTTCAACTTGTTGCGCCGTTGCGCCAGGGTATTGGGTAATGACCATGGCTTGCTTCAGCGTAAACTCAGGATCTTCTAAGCGGCCAATATTAAGCAGCGCAATAATCCCGCCAAGTAAGAGAATGAACAGCACCATCCAACTGGTGGTGGTGCGCTTCATACTGTAACGAGCGATATTCATTACAGACCTCGCTCTTTAGTCCATGGCCGTACCTGCTGCTGGTCTGTTAATGCATGCACTCCAGCAACGACAATATGCTCACCATCGACTAGGCCTGCGGTCACCTCAACGCCGTGATTGGTTACCGCACCTATGGTAATCGAACGCAGCTCCACCACGCCGGCCTCGGGCTGATAGACCCATACGGCATGACCGCTGCTGGCAGCCTGGGTGGCCGGTGAAAACACCGCTGAACTAGGCACAATAATGGCCGCTGCCGCTTGTTGAGCAATGGCGCTCGCGTCTACTTCAAGGGCGGCAGACATGCCCGGAAGTACGTTTAAGTCGGTCGGTACCGGTAAGGTGAACACCACTTTATAGGTGTTGGTAGCCGGGTCTGCAGTGGCGTCCCATTCTTTTAAGGTGGCTTTAAAGCGACGCTCTGGGGCTGCTGCAAAGATCACATCCGGTTGATAATCCGCCTGTCGTTGCACACGTGCAAATAAACTCTCAGGCACCCGAATACTCACGTCTACGGCATTACTGAGCTGAATGGTGGCAATAGCTTGCTGGGGTTGCACGGTTTCGTAACGCTCAACAAAAACATGGGCCACGGTACCGGCAAAAGGGGCGCGTAATTCGGTGTAACGCACATTTGCCTTAGCCGTTTCTAGATTAGCGCGGGCCACCTCGAGGTTCGATTTAACCTCATCAAACTGCTGTGGCGAAATCACCCCTTGCGCCACCAAATTCTCAGTACGAGTAAATTGTGCTTGAGCTAACTCAAACCTTGCTTGTGCTTGGTCGAGCACCAATTGGTAGTCAGTTGGGTCTAGCTTGGCAATTAACTGCCCCTGACTCACATCATGACCAGCTTTGACCGGGAACTCGGTAATTTCACCCGCAACTCGAAATGCCAGTTGCGCCACTTGCGCAGCTTCAACCACAGCTGGGAAGCGGCGAATCCGTTCTCCATGGCCGTAGCTTACCGTCATTAACTTAACCGGTTGGGCGACAGCCGTTGGCGCAGCTGCTTCTGGAGCTGGAGAACATGCGCTGGTGCTGAGAACAGCAACCGCTAATAAAGAGCAAGTAACTAGACGAGCTGGGTAATTCATGGGGCAACCTCTGCGTGGCGTTCACCAAGCGATTAAGAAAACTTAGGCTGTTATTTTAGCCAAAGCAAAGCTAAAGTAATACTGAATAAAAATTAAAAACATCTTAAGAAAAACTTATAGGGTTAACGATGAAGCTGAACCAACTAGAAATGCTCATTCATTTGGCTGAAGTCGGTTCGGTGCAAGCCGTTGCTGAACGCATGCATCGCACCCAAGCTGCGGTCAGTATGGCACTAAAAAACCTTGAGCAGGAAGCTGGTTTTAAATTATTTGACCGTAGTGGTTATCGCTTAGCGCTGACACAGCGTGGCCAACAGTTTCTGCGCCAGGCCAGTGAGGTGATTCGGCAAAATCAAAGACTGCAATCACTCACCCAGCAATTACGCACCGGGGCTGAACCGCAGCTGCGGATTTCTTATGACTACACCTGTGCACCGGCGGTGTTGTTTCCTGCGCTGCAGCAATTACAGCAGACCTTTCCGGCAACGGAGTTATTGTTAAGTGGTGATTCCCAGTTGCGCTCGTTACGGAAAATTCGTGATGGCGAAGCTGAATTGGCGCTGTGCCCTTGGCTACCTGTGTTTCGTCAGTACGGCGATTTTGAGACGGTAAGGGTGCGACCGTTTGAATTATTGATTGTGGTAGCGCCGGCGCTGTTGCAGCAAGCCGGTTTAGTTGACTCGGCGGCAACCCATCCTGCAGCAAAAAAAAATGCGATAAAAGTATCACGCCAAGACTTGCTGGATTTGCCCATGTTGATCCCGCAAAATCAAGATGTTGGTATTGATCTTGATATTATTTTACGGATGCCCGGTCAGCAACGGATTAGAGTGAATGACTCCATCACCCAGCGCGAGCTATTGCTAGCTGGGATGGGGTGGGGGATCATCCCCGGCGATCTAGTCGGTGATGCCATCGCACAACAGATGTTGCGGCCGATTGATATTCCGGGTTTTATTAATCAGGTGAACCTAGAGGTGCACCTGGTTCGTTCAGCGGAGCGCTTAGCAGGCCCAGCTGAACGGCTGATTTGGCAGTATTTTGCTGGTGCTCGTGGTGATACTAGTAGTGATACTAGCGGCGAATATTAAAGTCAAAGACAACTTTGCGATTGGCGGTATCGACACTGGCCCCATTCACATACCGTGGTGCATAGCGCCACTGCTGCAAGGCTTTGGTGGCGGCCCGAGCCCAAGCTTTATGGCTGGCTTCTTCGACTCGAATATTTTCCACCATGCCTAGCTTATTAATATCAAACATCAAGACCGTTGAACCACTATGGCCGTCACGCGCCATACTCGGCGGAAACTCCGGGTTCACTCGATAAATTGGGGTGGGTTCTTCTTCGTCACCAATACCGCGGCCCATAGCGGCAATGGCTAAACAATGCTTGGTGGCTTTATCGCTTTCACCAATGCCTTCATACGTAGCAACCAAACGCGCATGGCTCATGTACTTGATACTCAGTTGGGTCTCTGAGGCTTGCTCAGTAAATGGGTGTTGGCTGATTTTCTCAAAGTAGTCAGTTGCGCTTCGGGTTTGTTGGTTCACTTCTAAATAACGAGCCGCTGAGAACTCTGCCAACAAAGTTAAGTCATGGCTTGCGCCAAGCTGTTGCTGAGCTTGTTCAGGAAAATCAAGCAGGGCTCGACTAGCTGGGTTGCCTTGTGCCAACAACAAGGTGGCGGCGTCAATTTTGAGTCGTAGTTGTTGTTCAATGCTAAGATTAGGAGAGCGTTCTGCCGCTTCGATTAAGCGTTCAAATAGGGCACGATTTTTGCGTAAATGAGCGCGCACGGGTTGCGTTCGTAACACCATCATCAGCGCCGGGATCAGTTCATCGGCGTCGGCGCCGTATTCGCTTTCGTAGGTATCGAGCACGCTGGTAGCAAGGTCAGCAAAATCACCGCTGCTGTGCTGGCTAGGAGTTAACACATTCAGGAAGGACAGCTTCATTTTCGCAGTATTGATGTGCTCGTCACCAAAATAAGCGCTGGCCGCTTGGTAGGCGGTTTGCGCATAGCTTCTTAGCTCGTGGCTCGGGAGTTGTTGCTGGTGGGCTTGCTGTAAGGCAGCATAGGCCTGTTTGAAGGCATTTGCTGCGCTGGTCTCGGCTGTCTCGGCTGCAGTCTCAGCTAGCGCTTGCGGGGCCATGAGTGGAGCACCAAGTAACCCTGCGCTTAATAGCAAATTGCGAACCATGAGATGCATGAGAATTCCTTGTCGTTATTGTTATATTTTTTTAAAAAATAACAAACAAGAATAGCGAAGGCAAATGATTTACAGATCGCGCAATAAAAAAGAGCTGACCTGGGGCCAGCTCTTTTTTTTACTTACATTAACCTAGGTTAATGGTCGGAATGATGTTTGCTTTCGCCGCAGCTTCAGCCGCACGGAAGGCATCCATTTGATCAAAGTTTAAGTACTTATAAACTTCGCCAGCCATTGAGTTAATATCTTTAGCGTACTCCATGTACTCTGCAGGCGTTGGTAATTTACCTAAAATCGCACCCACGGCAGCTAATTCAGCTGAAGTTAAGTACACGTTAGCGCCGTCGCCTAAACGGTTCGGGAAGTTACGTGTAGAGGTAGATAATACCGTTGCACCTGGCTCCACTCGTGCTTGGTTACCCATACACAATGAACAGCCTGGCATTTCAGTGCGCACGCCATTGTTTGCGTAGATGTTGTAGTAACCTTCTTCACGTAGTTGCGCTTCGTCCATTTTGGTTGGCGGCGCAATCCACAGACGCGTGTTGAGCTCTTCGGTGTTTTTCTCTAACAACTTACCAGCTGCACGGAAGTGACCAATGTTGGTCATACAAGAACCAATAAACACTTCGTCTACTTTATCGCCAGCAACTTCGCTTAAGAACTTAGCGTCGTCTGGGTCGTTTGGACAACAAACAATCGGCTCTTTAATGTCAGCTAAATCGATCTCGATAACTGCGGTGTATTCAGCGTCAGCATCAGCACGCATCAGCTGTGGATTAGCAATCCACTCTTCCATCTTACGTGCACGACGCTCAAGGGTACGGGCATCGCCGTAGCCTTCGTTGATCATCCAACGCAACATGGTGATGTTAGAACGCAAGTACTCAGCGACCGACTCTTCTGACAAGTTGATGGTACAACCCGCAGCTGAACGCTCAGCTGACGCATCAGATAATTCAAAGGCTTGCTCAACGGTTAAGTGATCAAGGCCTTCGATTTCTAAGATGCGGCCAGAGAAGATGTTTTTCTTGCCGCGTTTTTCTACGGTCAACAAACCTTCTTTGATAGCAAAGGCAGGAATAGCATGAACCAAATCACGTAAGGTGATACCAGGCTGCATCTCGCCTTTAAAGCGCACCAATACTGATTCAGGCATATCTAGTGGCATGACGCCGGTAGCAGCTGCGAAAGCAACCAAGCCTGAACCTGCTGGGAATGAAATACCTAGCGGAAAACGGGTGTGTGAGTCGCCACCAGTACCTACGGTATCAGGTAACAACATGCGGTTTAACCAGCTGTGGATGATACCGTCACCTGGACGCAAGCTTACGCCGCCACGGTTCATGATGAAATCAGGCAGAGTATGCTGGGTTTCAATATCAACAGGTTTTGGATAAGCCGCGGTATGGCAGAATGACTGCATGGTCAAATCAGCAGTAAAGCCTAAACAAGCTAAGTCTTTCAGCTCGTCACGTGTCATTGGGCCGGTAGTGTCTTGTGAACCCACGGTGGTCATTTTCGGCTCGCAATAAGTACCTGGACGGACGCCAGTCATACCACAAGCTTTACCGACCATTTTCTGCGCTAAGGTGTAGCCTTTACCTGTATCTGCTGGCTGTTCTGGCTTCAAGAAGAGCTCAGACGGACCTAAACCTAGAGCTTCACGAGCTTTTTCAGTTAAACCACGACCGATGATCAGGTTGATCCGACCGCCAGCACGTACTTCGTCTAAAATCACGCGCGAGGCATAGTCGTACTCAGCAATCACTTCGCCAGCTTCGTTTTCAATTTTGCCAGCATAAGGGTAGATGGTAATCACATCACCCATGTTCATTTTTTCGACGTCTGCTTCAAACACTAACGCACCGGCGTCTTTCATGGTGTTGAAGAAGATTGGCGCTACTTTGCTACCAATACAGATACCACCAGCACGCTTGTTGGGCGTACCAGGCATGTCTTCACCAATAAACCACAACACTGAGTTGGTGGCTGATTTACGTGATGAACCTGTACCAACCACGTCACCTACAAAAGCGACTGGGTGGCCTTTTTGCTTCAGCTCTTCAATTTGCTTAGCCGCGTCAGTAATACCTTCGCGTGGCATTTTGTACATGGCTTTGGCATGCAATGGGATATCTGGACGAGACCAAGCGTCTGGCGCTGGTGACAAGTCGTCGGTGTTGGTTTCGCCAGTGACTTTAAAGACGGTAGTTTTGATCGCTTCAGGCAATTCATCACGGCTGGTAAACCATTCAGCGTCAGCCCATGACTCAATCACTTGCTTGGCTAGCTGGTTACCCTTTTTCATTTTCTCTTCCACATCGTGGAAGGCATCGAACATCAGTAGGGTATGCTTCAATTCTTCTGCGGCTAACTCGCCTAATTCAGCGTCGTCTAGCAGCTCAACTAGGGTCACGATGTTATAACCACCGTGCATGTTACCTAACAAAGCAACAGCGGCTTCTTTGCTAACAATCGGGCTACTGGTTTCGCCTTTAACGATGGCTGATAAAAAGCCGGCTTTAACATAAGCAGCTTCGTCTACGCCTGGCGGTACACGCTCAGACACTAGCTCGACTAGGAAGTCTTCTTCGCCCGCTGGTGGGTTTTTTAATAATTCTACTAAATCAGCAACTTGCTCTGCTGTCAGTGGCTTTGGCGGAATGCCTTCTGCGGCCCGCTCTTCGACATGCTTACGATATTCTTGCAGCACTGGGTACCCCTTTTGCTGTTGCGGTTAATAAAGTGCCACGAATTATACGGGCTTTTGTTACATATTTGAATTGACATAAGTGTTTTCCCGCATATTTTTGCGATAAACATGATGAATACTCAACAAGTAAGGCATAACTGATAATTAAAATTGATATCAAAACAAGCGGTTAAACATTTGTGATGGGTATCGCCTTGATAAAATAGGATCTTTGCATAACCTTTACTTTGTTGCCTGCAAATCAAGCAGCACCAATAACAAAAGTTATGATTAATCCTAGGTTTTACGGCTGTTTTAATTAAATCTCCTATTAAATCATAACGATTAGACAAAACTTTGAGCTCAAGGGAGAGCTGTTATGAACAACATTAAATTACTATTTGCCCTATGCCTATCCTTGTTACTGACCGCCTGTGCTATGGGGCCGCAATTGGCCCAACCTAATCAACTAAGATCGCCAACCCCAATTCAAGATAACAGTGGTAGTTACATGAGCCCCTACACCTCAGACGGGGTGCTAGCCGAGTGGGTTAATAACGCCCGAAATGCCGAAATGGGTAGTTCTATCGGTGGTATGGCTGGCGCCTATGCAGGCCAAAAGCTAGCTGAAAATATTCCTTTCTTTGGTGGCATGCTGGGTCAGGCTGTAGGTGAAAGTATCGGCCGCGAAGTGGCGCTAGAGATGGCCGGTGGCGAAGAAGTGATTCGTGGTAGCTCAGATATCTCGTTTAACTCGCTGCAAGATTTAGCGGTTTGGATGTATGTGAATCACTCCTCTCATCCGCACTATCAAGACGCTCTTAATTCAGTGATGTCGATTTATCCAGAAATGAAAACCAGCTACATGCAGTACCTATATAACGCCTCAGCTGGGGCGGGTGTCGGTTACTAACTTAATCCTGCCCATCACCCTAACAAACAAGCTGCAATGAGGACGTTACCATGAGACAGTTCGTATTAACCGGCATCACGCTTATCGGTGGGCTCTTGCTCACCGGTTGCGGTGCTACCAAGATTGATAACAGCGCCGGCCGCGCCACCGTCTATGAAGATGCGCGGTCACCGGGCAAAATCCAAGGGGTAGGTGTTGAGTCCCAAGACATCATGGCGGTCACCGACCAAATGATGCGCGATATGCTCAGCAACCCGCAATTGGTGAATCGCGAGATCGCCCCCCGCATCATTATCGACAGCGAATATTTTACCAACGAGAGCTCGTCGCGCATCAACAAAAACATGCTCACCGACCGCTTACGCATCAACCTGAATCGTGCCGCCAATGGTCGACTCACCTTCGTCGGCCGGGAATTCGCCGATATGGTTGAGAAAGAGCGTGAACTGAAGCGGATGGGCGTGGTGGATGGCGGTACCATTCGTAGCACCCAAGCTACTGCTGGCGCAGATTTTCGCTTAGTGGGACGAATCATGTCCCTTGATGCGATGGATACCCGCAGCCAAGAGCGCTCGCGTTACCATCAAATTACCTTTGAGTTAATCGACCTAGAACTTGGCACTTATGTGTGGAGCGGCATGTATGAATTCCAGAAAACCGCGCAAGATGACATCATCTACCGCTAATACGGCAAAGCAGACGGTGCGGCTGGCGGGGCTGGCCGTTGTCAGTTTAGCGGTAGCCGCCTGTGGAGCCACGGGGCCAGCTACTTACCAACCCTTGCAGCTTAATCAGCAAGAGCAAAGCAGGGTGGCAGAGCAACCCAGCTATGCCCAAGCACAATATCAAAAGTTATTTGCCGAGGGTAAGCGTAACGAAGTGCTCAACCGCATGGAGATAGGTACCGCTGCTTTTTATCGGGGCGATCTCGATCTTGCCCGCGAGAACTTTGATGCTGCGTTAGCGGTGATTGAAACTGTGTATGCAGATAACCAAGCCGCACTTCAAGCGCGCAGCCTGTGGCACGAAGAAGGCCGCAAAGACTTCAAAGGTGAGCCCTACGAACGTGCTATGGCCTACTACTATCGCGGCCTGATTTACCTAGCTGACGGTGAGTACGACAATGCTCGCGCCAGTTTTATCAGCGGGCTGTTGCAAGATGCCTTTGCCGAAGAAGAACAGAATCGTGCAGATTTTGCGGTGCTACTGTTGCTGGCCGGCTGGTCGGCGCAAAAAATGGGTAGCTCCGGCTTAGCCGCCGAGGCGTACGCTGAGTTACAGCAATTGCGGCCAGATATCGCCATTCCGGATGCCAACGACAATGTACTCGTGCTAGCAGAAACGGGCTTTGCGCCACGTAAGTTAGCCGACGGCATGGGCCATTACGAGCTGGTGTTTCGCCCGGGTAAAAATTTCACCGAGAAACAAGTCACCCTAACCATGGCGGGGCAAACGCAACAGTTAGCTCCTATTGAGAGTGTGTATTGGCAAGCCACCTCACGTGGCGGTAGGCCAGTAGATGCGATTATTGAAGGCAAAGCTAGTTTTGCCAATACCACCGCGGATATTGGTGCGGATTTAGCTAAGTTAGGGGTAGCAGCACGAGTCTGGTCACCGGCAGTTGGCGGTAGTAGCGGGCAGGTGGGTAATACTTTGGCCTTGATTGGGGTGGCTAGCATGGCGTTATCGACCAATGTTAAACCGCGCGCAGACACGCGTTACTGGGCTAGTTTGCCGGATGCCATTCATGTCAGCACCTTTTCCGGCTCGCCCACTGATATTAGTGATTGGCAGGCAACTTATGCAGATTTAGACGGACAGCCGGTTTCACTCCCGTCCGGGGTGTTTCGGCATTATCAAGATCAGCGTGGCAATCATCTGATTTGGCATAGCTCACGCGCGCGCTGAGTCAGCATTCTAAATAAGATGATGGCATCGGCAGCAAAAGGATAACAACAATGAACAGTCATTTAGGCACCAAGTTAGTAGCTATTGCAGCGGTCACCTTGCTGGCAGCAGGCTGCGGCAGTAACACCCAAAACGGCTACCAAGGCGCGCACCCAGTGCAGCGCACCACCACCAATGAATTGAACACCATCGTGTTTATTGATCACCAGCTTAACCGCACGGATATCACTAAAACCATCTTCGGTGAGCGGGTACAAGATACGGTAAAAGTAACTCTTGATCGCAGTGGCATCAGTAACAGCGCAACTGGGCAATTAGAAGTCTGGACCATGATTCGTAACCGTACCGACTACGACTTACAAATTGAAGGCAAGGCGTTGTTTTTTGATGCCAACCAAGCGCCTTTGATGGATGAAACCATGTGGCGGCGGGTGTATGTACCAGCCAATGGCACGGCTATCTATAAAGAAACCTCACTGAACGACCGTGCCGCCTACTTTCTAGTTGAGCTACGCGAAGGACGCTAACATGAACAGGTATGCTGATCGTTCGAGTGTTACTGGTAAGTTTTTAGGGCCCACCAAGTTGCTGTTGGCGGCCTTGGGGCTAGGCCTGGCGACCTGGCCCGTAGCCAGTACTCCACTAAAGCAACAAGATGCCCCCGCCCAACCTATGCTTAAAGAGCCTTATTTTGACCGGGCTCGCGCCGAACGAGCAGCTCCTAAGCCCTTAATCAGGGTAGATGAGGCGACCTTTCGCACGGCCTATGAAGCAGCCGGACGCCCGCAACTGATCATGTTAGTGGGAGAGCCCTTCAGTGCCATGGTGTCGGATTGGCAGATGCAACGGCGGGTAAGTATCAATAGCCAAGCTACAGGTACCGAAGGCACCTTTACACCCAGCTCGCAAGATATCCAGATTGGGGTAGAGCAGCGACGTGGCCAAGGTGATTATCGCGACCCTATGCTCACGTCGGCACAATGGCAAGAGTATCAACGCGGCTATCAAGGCACCTTGCTTAAATACGGGGTGCGTTTGGTAAATCGGGCGGTGGCCATGCGGCTACTAGACGCCGAAATCCGCTCTAGTACCGAGCGTAATCCGCAGGATGATCAGCAGCGCCTAGAAATGGACATGCTGCGTAAACATACTAAGCTGTTGATAGAAGTCTTGCCCTACCGCGAGCAAACGTTGAACTACGAGCCGATTGGTTACCATATCAGCATGACCTCCATGACAGATGCCACCTTGCTGGCAGACGAGCGCATTAAAATTCCACAGGCAGCGCAGTCCTATCGAGGCCGAGCCGGTGGCTACAATTTAGAGCGAGAGCGTCAAGTGGCAGGTGTGAGTGCAAGCCGTGGCGGTTATCAAGTTATCGAGCAACCGCTAGAAATTTGGGCAGAACAAGGTGAACGAGCAGCAGAGGCAACGTTGCAGTTATTGTATGACAGGTATCTCTAAACGCTGCAGACTAGCGTTGGGCGGGCTGTTGCTGGCGCTCAGTGGGTGCACTGCGAGTTTAGCCCCACAACAGTTAGAGATTGCCGATGGGGTGTATTGGTCAGCCCAATACCACAGCTACCTTGAAGCCAAAGACGGCCTGTTAACACGTTATCAATATACGCCCAGCCAATGCTGGAGAGCCGATGCCGGCTTACTGCCACGGGTGTTTTCTAGTGCTTACAACCCGGGCCAGCACGAGTGGGTGGGGGCGGGCCGCAACACTTTGGTGTTACGCCGTTTATCTGATGGCATACCGGTATTTTTTACCCGTGAACCCTTGTTACCCGCTCCTTGTCGGCAACCACCCGAGGCCTCCGCCAGCGCCGTCATCGATACCTTAGCCGAGGTACTTACGCAGTTTCAGCATGGCCTCAGCCAAACGGAATTATTGCGCTGGCGCTATCAGGCGCAACGGCTGGATGCTCAACATAACCTTACCGATACGGATAAGTCCGTCGCTTTGTATCAACTGGTGCGCGAAGTCTTGGTAGATAGCGATGATCGCCACGCCTTTGTGCTGGCGCGCGAGCTTGGAGCTTATTATCGCGTTAACCCATTTAGCGTAGGCGAGGCGCAACGCGAATTATCCCGCCAGCAATGGCTGCAGGAGTTGCAACAAAGTGCGCTCTATAACGGTTGCGAACAAGCCTTGTGGTGGGGATTGCTGAGCTCTGGCGAATATTATCTGGGCGTGTTACGCCTGCATGGTTTTACCAGCGTGCAACAAGGCCTGCAGCAGGTTGAAGTGAGTTATAGCGAGGCTGGTCAGCGCTGCTTACAACGCGCGTTAGATAAGCTCGCCAGCGATCTCAAAAAAGCCAGTCAGAGCCTTGGCAAGCCCCCCAGCTTACTCATAGATTTGCGTTTCAACGAAGGCGGCAGCCTGCTACTGGCCAGCCAACTAGCCTTGAGTTTGCAAGCGCAACCCTTACCTTTTGCGAGTATCAATCAGCATCAGCTAACCGAGCAACGGCGTCCCGATTTGAGTCGTCTGTATCAAGGGGGGCGGGTGTTAGTGAGTGAAATAACCGCCAGTGCCGCTGAACACCTAGCCCAAGCGCTGCGTTTACGCGGCTTTAGCTTGCATGGCCAAACCACTCGCGGGGCCTTCTCGCCAACCATTGTGAAAAGCTTACCCAATGGTTGGATCATCGGGGTCTCTATGTACGCCCCAGCCACCCTGCTTGACGGTCATGGTCAGGCGTTACCCGAAGGCGCCGGCTTAGTTCCCGATCAGGAATTGCCGGCGACTTGGGTGTTTCCAGTGCGTTAGCTGTTAGCTTGTGCTTGCACGCTAGCATCAATCCAGGCCCGCACTTCTTGTTCCAAGACATCGAGCGGCACACTGCCGTTTTTCAGCACCTGATGGTGAAACTCGCGAATATCAAAATGAGCACCAAGGGCATCTTCGGCTTCAATGCGTAGCTTACGGATCAGCATCTCACCTAGTTTGTACGACAAAGCTTGCCCTGGCCAGGTAATGTATCGATCAATTTCTGTTTGCACGTTATGCATACTTAGTGCCGTATTCGAAGCCATAAACTCCATCGCTTGGTCACGGCTCCAGCCCATGGCGTGCATGCCTGTATCTACCACCAATCGAGCGGCACGCCACATTTCGTAGCTGAGCCGGCCAAAGTCACTGTAAGGGTCTTGATAAAATCCAGCTTCTTTACCTAGCCACTCGGCATACAAGCCCCAACCTTCGCCAAAAGCAGAAATGTACGTGTGGCGACGGTAAGCCGGTAAGTCTTCCATTTCACGCGCTAGCGCTCCCTGCAAGTGATGCCCAGGCACCGCCTCGTGCAAGGTTAACGCCTCCATCTGATACAGCGGGCGGCGATCTAGCGCATAGGTATTGACCCAATAAAAGCTGGCACGGTCATCACGGCCGGTACCGGCATAGCGGCCGGTGGTGTACTTAGGCGCAATCTCGGCCGGCACCGGGGCTATGCCATAGGGCTGGCGCGGCAGCAACTTAAAGAATTTAGGAAGCTCACCATCCATTTTCTTAGCAATATAGGACGCGTATTGCAGCAGCTCCTCGGCACTTTGCGGATAAAACTTCGGGTCGCTGCGTAAATAATCAGTGAATTCTGCAAAACTGCCTTCAAAGCCAGTTTTTTCAATCACTAACGCCATCTCGTTACGGATCCGTTTGACTTCAGCTAGGCCCATTTGATGGATCTCAGCAGGAGTCAAATCTAAGGTGGTGTAATGCTTGATGCGATTTTGGTAATAGTCAGCGCCGTTTGGCAACTCACTCGCACCAATGCTAGTGCGACTATTGGGTAAATAATCCATCACCATGTAATTAAACAATTGCTGATAGGCGGGCACCACTTCGTCGTCAATGATGTCCTGCGCGCGAGCGCCAAATTGTTGCCACTGCTGGTCGCTAACAAACGTTGGTTTGGCTTCGGTGAAGGGGGCAAAGAACACGCTCTCACTTGGGTCTTGCACAATGTAGGCGCTGATACTTTCTTCAAAGCCCTTCATAGCCGCCTGTGGTTGACTGTAGCCCGCCGCCAGCCCGCGTTGTAACCATGCAGTTTGCTGCTCTAAATAACGCGGAATAGATTGCAGCCGAGTTAAGTAATCTTGATAGTCTTGGGCGCTGCGAAAGGCGGTATTACTGACCATAAAACTAAGATTGCTATGAAAGCCACCCTCGGCATTGAGCGGTTGGTAATGGTCGTTGTAATCGTAGCTATCAACGGCATTTTGGAGCCGATAAACCAGCATTCGGTGGTTAATTTGCTGCTGGCGCGATAGTTCAGCTACCGGTACTTGCTGCAACTGTTGTAGCCATTGCCGTTGTTGCTCGGCGCGTGCGGTTACCGCCACTGGGCTCATATCCGTTAATTCTACTCCGCGGCCTTGGTTCAAATAAGCCTGATAAATGCTATCAGCGAGCTCGCTAAAAGCTTGATCAGCACTGGCCGCGCGGGTAACCGCAGTGGCGGCTGGCGCATCAGCGCTACTAGCACCATTACTAGCACAGCCTGAGAGGGCTACCGCTAAGGCGGCAACTAAAGCCGTTGATAAGAAAGACGATGGGATACGCATAGGTTCTCCAAAAAGACATTTATTTTGCTACACTACTTTTTTGCTACAAAGCTTGGCAGAATAGACTAACCAAACATAACATTGTGCGGGGCCAACGGATAATTGCAAACATTAATCGACCGATACGCGTTTTTTTTCGAGGAATTTACCAGGTAGGTAAGCGACCATGACGGCACAAGCACAATCAGGCGTATACGCAGAACCTAATTTGCACGGCATCACGTTACTGTTGAACGTGATGACTGATGAGGTGGATACCGTGCGGCGTAAGCTGGCGCGGATTCCCATGTTGCTCGAAGGCCTAGATGCACGTTTCTCTGAAGCCATGCTCAATGGCATGGTGGCCATCGGTAGTGATTATTGGGATATTCTTTACAGTCATGTGCGGCCGTTACAATTAACCGGCTTTCCTGAGGTGAGCGATGGCGACCGACAAGCGCCGCGGGAGTCTTTTGATTTATTACTCAACATTCGTTCAGATCGGTTCGATGTTAACTTTCAAGCAGCTCGCACCTTACTTGAATGGCTCGGTCATGACGTCGAGCTCGTTGAGCAGATCACCACCTTCAGATTTATGGATGGCCGTGATTTATTAGGCTTTATTGAAGCGCCTGATAACCCACGGGGGCTGCGTCGTCGGCAAGTGGCCCTGGTGCAGGATGATGCTGTGTTTGCCGCCGGTAGCTACATTTACTTGCAGAAGTTTCGGCACGATTTACGGCGCTGGGAACAGCTCAGTACCGATATGCAAGAGCATGTGATGGGGCGCAAAAAAGTCACCGGCGAGCGCATCAGTGAAGCCTTGCTAAGCCAAGTCAGCCACAGCCGTGCCGCGCGGTTACTGGATGCCAACGAGCAACCGTTAGAGCTGCTGCGGCAAAACATGCCATGGGGAAATTTGCGCGAGCAGGGCTTGTTAGGCTTGTATTGCACCGGCCAACCCAGCCATCTGCATACCTGGCTCAAACAACGTTATCTGGCCGATAGCCAAGGCGATTACGATCCGCTGCTAGATTACATCGAGGCCATCAGCAATAGTGCTTACTTTGCCCCGTCCGTTGATTTCTTACAGCAGCAAGGACAGCTCTAACTGACGCTATCGAACAACTGTTGCACGTTGCGCATGGTTTCTTCAATCTGCGCAACCTTCACCGGGGCAATAAAAATAGTATCGTCGCCGGCAATGGTGCCGAGTACGCCTTCTTGCTTGCCCACCGAATCTAACAACCGCGCAATCAACTGGGCGGCGCCAGGGGTGGTTCGAATGATCACCATCACATCATTGTGTTGAATATCTAAAACAAGCTGCGTTAATGGCGCATGGGTGCTCGGGATGCCTAATTCTGCGGGTAAACAATAGACCATTTCTTGGCGCGCATTGCGGGTGCGCACAGCGCCGTATTTGCTCAACATACGCGACACTTTAGACTGGCTAATGTTAGTAAAACCAAGCTCTTTTAGCTGTTCAACAATCTCTCCCTGCGAGCCATAACACTCCTCTTTGAGTAGCGCTTTGAAGGCTTCAATTAAATCAGCAGCTTTAGGGTCGGCCATGCGTATATCTCTCTATGATTTTCTGGTTGCTAGTTATTATTATGGATTTACAGAGTAGCTGCTGAGTGTACAGCAATACAAGATAAGCGCCTAGTCAGGCGGTCGCCCGTTGTATTTTTCGCTAAAAGAGAGTAGAGTTTTTGGCCTAAATTTCCCCACATAAATGGATGGAGTCTGAGATGAAAGTTGCAGTTTTAGGTGCAGCCGGTGGTATCGGTCAAGCACTATCATTACTTTTGAAAACCCAATTACCAGTTGGTACAGAGTTGGCTTTATACGATGTAGCGCCAGTTGTTCCTGGTGTTGCTGTCGATCTCAGCCACATCCCAACTGCGGTTAGCGTAAAAGGTTACGGCAAAGACGACCTGGCTTCTGCGTTAGTGGGCAGCGACATCGTATTAATCCCAGCTGGTGTACCACGTAAGCCAGGTATGGACCGTTCTGACCTGTTCAACATCAACGCTGGTATCGTTGCTAACCTGATCGAAGCTATTGCGGACAATTGCCCAACGGCTTGCATCGGCATCATCACCAACCCAGTGAATACTACTGTTGCTATCGCTAAGAAAGTGTTAGAGAAAAAAGGCGTTTACAACAAAAACAAATTGTTTGGTGTGACTACCTTAGACGTGATTCGTGCAGAAACGTTTGTGGCTGAAATTCACGGTAAAAACCCAGCTGAAGTCACAGTTCCTGTGATTGGTGGCCACAGCGGCACCACCATCCTGCCATTGTTGTCACAAACAGGCCTAAGCTTTACCGACGAGCAAATTGAAGCGCTAACTAAGCGTATTCAAAATGCGGGTACTGAAGTGGTTGAAGCTAAAGCTGGCGGCGGCTCTGCTACCTTATCTATGGGCCAAGCAGCAGCGCGCTTCTGCTTGTCACTGGTGAAGGCACTGCAAGGCGACAACAGCGTCGTAGAGTGCACTTACGTTGAAACCGACGGTAACGATGCCTTGTTCTTCGCTCACCCAGTTCGCCTTGGCGCTAACGGTGTTGAAGAAATCCTGTCTTACGGCGAATTAAGCGCTTACGAAGAAAAAGCCAAAGCCGACATGTTAGACGGTTTGAAAAACGACATCCAAATTGGTTTAGACTTCGTTAAGTAAGCTAACCCATTGAAGACGTTCAAGCAGAGCCTATGGGTACCTAGTGCACTTAGCGCTCTGCTTGTTGTCTGTTATTACTTGCTAACACCTTGGCATTCCGCCTGGTTTATGGTCACCGCGCAAGTTTACGCAGGCGCTTGGTGGCAACCCCTCACCGCCAACCTGATGCATCATGACCAAGCCCATTTGTGGTTTAATGTCGCTGGCATTTGGATTGCTTGGCTGTTATTTCCGGCCCAATTGCAACGAAATCAAGATTGGTGGATCCTGCTCCCAGTAGCCATTGTAAGTAGCCTGAGCCAACTCTGGTTTGCCCCAGGCCACGAAATCTATGCCGGCTTTTCTGGCGCCTTGTATGGCTTATTCGCCTACGCCGCGTTGCAAGATGCGTTGGCTAAACAATGGATCGGCGCAGCTATCGTGCTAGGTATCCTGATCAAAAGCCTGCTTGATTTTAGCTTTCCTAGCTTGGTTGAAGGCATAGCTCTGTACGCCCATAGTGGCGGTATCGTCAGTGGATTTGTGCTAGCGCTGGTGGTTTTTCGCTGCTCCCAAGCAAAAAATAGTGTACAATCTGCGCCATGATTTTACTTATGGCAGCTAAGCAGCACTAAGCAATGAACCTAAAACAGATCAATGCGTTAATGGCCGAAGACATGGCCGGCGTCAACCAATTAATTGGCAGCGAATTACAGTCAGATGTAGCACTGATTAACCAACTCGGCTTATACATTGTGAATAGTGGCGGCAAACGCTTGCGCCCACTGTTAGCAGTAACTGCCGCACGTGCCGTGGGTTACCAAGGCCATGGCCATCTCACGTTAGCCACCATCGTCGAGTTTATCCACACGGCTACCTTGTTACATGACGATGTGGTTGATGCTTCTGAATTACGCCGCGGCGAAAAAACCGCCAACGCCGTATTTGGCAACGAAGCCAGCGTACTCGTCGGCGACTTTTTATACACGCGCGCCTTTCAATTAATGGTCACCTTAAACTCCATGAAGGTGATGAAAATCCTAGCTGACGCCACCAATATTATTTCTGAAGGCGAAGTGCTGCAGTTGATGAACTGTAACGACCCGGACACTACAGAAACCAGCTACTTTGAGGTGATTTACGGCAAAACCGGCAAGCTGTTTGAAGCGGCCACCCAGTTAGGCGCAGTACTGGCGGCTCAGCCGGAGCCCGTCGAAGCTGCGTTAGCAGCCTACGGCCGCCACCTTGGCACCGCCTTCCAACTGGTCGATGACTTGTTAGATTACACCGCCGATAGCGACACTATGGGTAAACAAGCCGGTGATGACCTTGCCGAAGGTAAGCCAACACTGCCGCTGTTGTACGCCATGTGGCACGGCAACGATAGCGAAGCTAACCTGATTAGACAAGCCATCGAGCAGGGCAATGGCCGCCAGCATTTAGCCGCAGTACTAACTGCCATGCAGCGCACCGGCGCACTAGAATACACCCGTAACCGCGCCTTGGCCGAAGCCGAATTAGCCCAACAACAATTACAACAGCTACCGCCATCGCCTTATCGCGACGCACTGCACGCTCTCGCCGCCATCGCCGTGGACCGGATCGCGTAGCGCACGAACAGCAAAGCGCTCGAACAGCGCAGCGGACGAATACCGAAAAACGCACTTTACTCGCCTCGCGAGTTTATGTACAATTCGCGCCCAGATTTAAATAAAGAAACCCTCACCACCTCGGTGAGGATCAATCGGAGAAAATCTATGTACGCAGTATTCCAAAGTGGCGGTAAGCAACACCGTGTAACTGAAGGCCAAATCGTCCGCCTGGAAAAGCTGGAAGCAGCCACCGGTGATGTGGTTGAGTTCGATCAAGTATTAATGCTATCGAACGGTGACGACGTTAAAATCGGCGCACCTTTTGTTTCTGGTGGATCTATCAAGGCGGAAGTTATCAATCATGGTCGTGCAGACAAAGTGAACATTATCAAGTTCCGTCGTCGTAAGCACCACATGAAACGCCAAGGTCATCGTCAGTGGTTCACCGAAGTGAAAATCACTGGTATTAACGGTTAATTAAGGAGTAACGACAAATGGCACACAAGAAAGCCGCAGGCTCAACTCGTAACGGTCGTGACTCAGAAAGTAAACGTCTGGGTGTGAAACGCTTTGGTGGTGAATCAGTATTAGCTGGCAGCATCATCGTTCGTCAACGTGGTACTAAGTTCCACGCTGGTGACAACGTAGGTATCGGTCGTGACCATACTTTGTTCGCGTTAGCGGACGGCAAAGTTTCTTTTGCGGAAAAAGGTCCTAAAAACCGCAAATACGTAAGCATCGTTACTGAATAATTTCAGTTTAAACGAGCTCACGAAAGAAATAAGAAACCCCGTCCGATGTGGCGGGGTTTTTTCATGTAAGCAGGTAGGTAATCATGAAGTTTGTAGATGAAGTTCAAATTCGCGTAGAAGCAGGCGACGGCGGTAACGGCGTGGTAGGCTTTCGCCGTGAAAAATACATCCCAAAAGGGGGACCTGATGGGGGTGATGGCGGCGATGGCGGTGACGTTTATCTAGAAGCTGATGAAAATATCAATACCTTAATTGATTATCAGTTTGAGCGCTTTCATCGGGCTCAGCGCGGTGAAAACGGTTCAGGCAAAAACTGTACTGGTAAGCGTGGCGAAGATTTGGTGCTGAAGGTGCCTGTAGGTACCCGCGCCACCGATATCGAGACTGGCGAAGTACTGGGCGATTTAACTCGCCATGGGTTACGTAGAATGGTCGCTAAGGGCGGCTTTCACGGCCTTGGTAACGCTCGTTTTAAGAGCTCAACCAACCGCGCCCCTCGGCAAAAAACCATGGGTACTCCGGGCGAAATTCGTAACCTGAAGTTAGAATTAATGCTGTTGGCTGACGTCGGTTTGCTGGGCATGCCAAATGCTGGTAAATCTACTTTTATTCGTTCGGTATCGGCGGCAAAACCTAAAGTAGCGGATTATCCGTTTACCACCTTGGTGCCTAACTTAGGCGTGGTACGTCCGGTGCCACATGCGAGCTTTGTGATCGCAGACATTCCAGGCTTGATTGAAGGTGCTGCTGAAGGCGCTGGCTTAGGTATTCGTTTCTTAAAGCATCTTGAGCGCTGCCGTTTGTTATTGCATCTTGTTGATTTGGCTCCCTATGATGAGACAGATCCAGCTGAGCAAGCAGTAACGATCGTGCAAGAGTTAGAGAAATACAGCCCTGAGTTGGCTGCTAAACCGCGTTGGTTGGTGGTGAACAAAGTAGACTTGCTGTCTGAAGAAGAAATAGCTGAAGGCATTGCTCGAGTGAAAGAAGCTTTGCAATGGGACGGCCCAGTTTATCAGATTTCCGGCTTAGCTCATGTGAACACGGACGCTCTGTGTAAAGAGATCGTGAATTACTTAGAAGCACTGCCCAAGCCAACTCCAGAAGAAATGGAAGCCGAGGCTAAAGCTAACGTTGAGTTTAAGTGGGATGACTATCATAAGCAGCAATTAGAAGCTTATGAAGATGACTACGAAGACGAAGACGATGATGACGATTTTGACGACGATGATTATGATGTCGAGGTCGTTTACCAAAAATAGGATGGAAAGCCCATGTTAATTGCTCTTGTTGCTGCGATGGCAGCCAATCGTGTGATCGGTAAAGATGGCGATATGCCATGGCATTTGCCAGCTGAGCTGAAACACTTTAAGCAAGTAACCTTGGGCAAGCCTGTGGTGATGGGCCGTACCACCTATGAATCTATTGGGCGCCCATTACCAGGGCGCACCAACATTGTTTTAAGCCGTAAACATCAGCAGCCTTATACCGATGAACTAGGCGTGATTTGGGTGAATAGCCCGCATTATGCGGTGCAAGCTGCCGGCCATGCCGATGAACTGATGGTTATCGGCGGCGGCCATGTGTATGCTGAGTTTTTACCTCGCGCCGACAAACTCTACCTTACCAAAATCGATTTAGACACCGCTGGCGATACCTATTTCCCTGATTACCAAGCTGTGGCAGATTGGGACCTCATCGAAGCCGTTGAACACCCCGCCGATGCCAGTAACCCGCACGCATTTGTAACAGAAGTTTACCTACGCAAGAGTTAACGGCGAGATCGGAACGCAGCGCTTTTAAAGTGTAATCATTCTGTAAAGAGCTCCGCATTAGTTAACATTTTATTCCGTTGCAAGCCCTGGCCACGCTCAGTAATATGATTGAAACAGTTGATAGCTAAGATCAGCTAAAAGTTTTACTGAAGATGTGAAGGGTAGGGTTGCGGTGCAGCGTTCTAGTTATTATGCAGTTCAAGTGACAGTCATGTTAGCCGTGGTGCTAGCGACACTTGTGGCTGCGCGCCCGGTGCAGGCCAAACCGCTGTTGCAACCTTACGACGAAAACCTCGTTCTTAGCCTATGCAGTTATGTGCGCGCCAACGATAGCATAGGTTTTCGCGACAAGCTGCGAGACTACCGTCTCCGTATCCGCGATATCTATAGTGACGTGCGTTGTAACCATAACACCATGATCCAATTCGCAATCGAACATCGTGCCGATGACATCGGCCGCCTTTTGGTGTTAAGCCTTAGCCCACGAGATTTAGCCGCCAATGGCGATGTCGATTGGGTGCGTCAACATAGCAGCAGCGTAGAAAAACCTACCAGCAGTTTGGCTAACGGTAATGTCATTGAACTGTTACGGCAGCGCATCGCTGACTATTCCCAAGAATAACCATCCAGCTTAAATAATCATTTACAGTTTAACGCTTCCCAGGCTCTGTGCTTCTCGTTACACTTAGGCAACTTGTTACAATCGGATAACAACCTATGAGAACGAACGGAATGTCCACCATGCTGCTGACCAAACTAGCAGTGGCGTCTAGCTTATTGATGAGTTTGCTGTTGCCCGCCGTTGCGCAAACCGCACCTGAAGTTGACAGCACAGCTGCTACTAGCAGCACCCCCACCAGCAAATTAACCGGCTGCTACCTCAAAGGGATCAGCGAGCAGGTACAATGCGGAAGTTTATCGGTACCGCAAGATTATGCGGCGCCAGACGCTAAACAACTGACCATTAACTACGCAGTGTTACCAGCCGTCAGCGAAAGTAAACGTCCCGACCCCTTATTGATTTTAGCTGGTGGCCCCGGCCAAGCAGCGGTTGAGTTGGCGCCCATGATTAATCGCATCTTCGCTGACGTGCGCAAACGTCGCGATATTTTGCTTATCGACCAGCGCGGTACCGGTCAATCCGAGCCAGTGAGCTGTAGCCTGAGTCACGAGCAAGAATTGGTAAAAACCGATGATGATGTAAAACTAGATGAGATGGCGCGTGAGTGTTTGGCGCAGTTTGAACAATACGATCTCACCCAGTTCCATAGCTTGCATGCGATTAAAGATTTTGAGCAAGTACGCCAACATTTGGGTTATCAACAAGTTAACCTCTATGGCGGCTCTTACGGTAGCCGCGCCGGCTTAATCTACCTGCGTGAATTTCCGCAATCTGTGCGTACTGCTGTACTCGATGCCGTGGCACCACCTGAGGTGATTGTCGGGCCGTTCGGTCGTCATGGTGCTGACGCCTTCAATAAATTACTAGAGCAATGCAGTGCGAGTAGTGCCTGTGCGGATACCTTCCCTAACTTGGGCGACACTTACGTGCAGGTGTTAAAGCAGTTAGAGCAACAGCCGCAACTGATTAGCATTAAAGACCCGCTCACTAATGAGCCGTTAGAGATCATGGTCACCGCCGGGCGTTTTAGTAGCGTCATGCGGGTGGGTTTGTATCATCCCACCACCCGCCAAATGTTGCCGTACGTGATTGATCAAACCGCCAAAGCTAATTACACCCCGTTAGTGGGCTTGTTAGGCACCACTACTGCCCAGGCAGAAATTTACATGGGCCTGATGCTGTCCGTGCTTTGTAGCGAAGATCTAGCCCGCGCAACCCCAGAGCTGCTTGCTGCCGACGGCGATAATGATTTTATCGGCAGTCGCACCGGTGATGCTTTTGTACAAATGTGTTCCGTTTGGCCACAGGCCGAGCGGCCGAGCGAATGGTTCGTCCCAGTTGCAAGCGATATTCCAACGTTACTCTTGTCTGGCCGCTTAGATCCGGTCACGCCACCTACCTGGGGTGCCTTAGCGGCGCAGACCTTAACCAACAGCCGTCACGTGATTGCTGAACATGGTTCACACACTATTGTTAGCCACACCTGTGCTAACCAATTAGTAGCCAAGTTCTTGGAAACTGCTGACCCAGCCGGGTTAGACACCAGCTGTATTGAAACGAAAAAGGCCGTGCCTTTTATTTTAAACAGCAACGGCAAAGGCTTATAGGGGGCTAGCATGATTGAAGTATCTGAACTACGGAAAAGCTTCGGCAAAGTAAATGCCCTCAATGGCTTAAGTTTTGTGGCCCCGGAGGGGCAAATCACCGGCTTGCTTGGCCCTAATGGTGCCGGCAAGACCACCTGTCTGCGTACCATTTACGGCTTGCTTAAGGCCGATAGCGGACATGCCCTTATTGATGGCATAGATACCAGTAAGCAACCCCTTGAAGCGCGTCGCAATATTGGCATCTTCCCGGATAAATTCGGGCTCTATGAGCGGCTCACCGCGCGCGAGCAAATCGCTTATTTCGCAGCCTTGCACGGGTTTAGTGGTGGCCAGCTTGAACAAGCAACCCAAACCGCGATTGACCGCTTAGATATGAGCGCCATTGCCGACCGTAAAGCCCAAGGCTTTTCGCAGGGTCAGCGAATGAAAGTCGCGCTGGCACAGGCTATTGTGCATCAGCCCAAACACCTGATTTTAGACGAACCAAGCCGCGGCTTAGATGTGATGAGCACACGTATTTTGCGTGATCTGCTGCGTGACTTAAGAGCCCAGGGCACCAGTATCCTGTTCTCTAGCCATGTGATGCAAGAAGTCGCCGCACTGTGCGACCAAGTGGTGGTGATAGCTGCCGGTAAAGTAGCAGCGCAAGGCACCACCGAGCAATTATGCGAACTCACGGGTGAAACGGCTTTAGAAGAAGCCTTTGTTAAAATTATCGGAACTGACGAGGGCATTGCGGCATGAGCAACCCCATTGCAACTGTATGGCGTAAAGAACTGAAAGATGCCCTGCGTGATAAACGCTCGGTAATGGCGGCGATGTCTTATGCCTTTTTTGGTCCGCTGTTCATGGCCGTGGCCTTTTATTTTCTTATCAGCCAATTAACCGACCCCAGTGATGTCGAAATTGATATCAGTGGCACGGATCACGCACCGGCGCTGGTCGAACACCTGAATCAACAGGGTATCGTCCAACGCGACAAACCTTGGCCTGCCGGTACTACTCCTATTGAGCTGGAGATTCCCGCCAACTGGGGCGAGCAAATCGGCAAAGGTATCCCCGTTGAAGTGATCATTACCGCGGATTTCAGTGCGCAGAAACAGACCACAGACTTGCGTCGTCTGGAAAAAGCCATCTCGGCTTACGGCAACCAAATTGCTTTTATGCGATTACAAATGCGCGGAATTGATCCAAATGTCGCTAATCCGATTACTTTAATAAAGCATGACACTGCTACTCAAGGCTCGCGTGCAGCATTATTGATGGGGAGTGTGCTGATTTTCTTCTTGATGTCAGTGTTTTTCTCCGGCATGAACGTAGCGATAGATATTAGTGCTGGCGAACGCGAGCGCAATTCCCTGGAACTACTGCTAGCGCAGCCGTTAAGTAGTCACCAATTGGTGTACGGTAAAGCGCTGGCAGCTAGTTGCTTTGCGATGTTCGGGGGCGTGTTATGCGTGTTGTTAACGCCTTTAGTGTTTCAATTTTTGCCGCTCCACGAAATCGGCATGAGCGTGTCCTTGTCGGCCGCTGATCTACTGCTCATCATTGCCCTGTTAGCCCCCTTAGCATTACTGGCTACGGCACTGCAATTGTTTGTGAGTTTCCGCGCCAAGAGCTTCAAAGAAGCCCAAACCTACATCTCGCTACTATTGATGGTGCCGATGATTGCAGTGTTTGGGGTAGAGTTTGCGCGCTTAAAAAGCCCAGCACTTTATTACCTACCCGTTACCGGACAGCATCAAGCCCTGTTAGATTTAATCAAAGGTGAGTCATTACAGTGGCTGCCATTGGGTTTAAGTGCCTTAGCGACACTGGTGGTATCTTGGATATTGATGCGCTTGATTGGCAAAATGCTTGCCAGCGAGAAAGTGGTGTTCGGGCTTTAATAATTAACAATTAATAATTAACGATGAACATAGTAATAAAACCGTTGGCCCAGTCGGCGAAACCGCGCGAATGGAAAGCGCGGTAACGCCGACTGATAAAACGGCAGTGCCGGTAGCTCAGCGCCCATGGCCAGCTGAGCTACCCGCTGCCCCGCCAACTGAGTAAAAGTCACGCCCGCCCCACAGTAACCCATGCTGGTAAAAACCCCCGGGCTTGGTGAATAAATCCGCGGGTAGTCATCCAAGGCGACACTCACCCAACCACTCCAAAAGTACTCGGCTTGAATACCACGCAAACAACTGAAGGTATCGGCCAAGGCGGCTAGTAAGTGCTCACGATAGCGCGGTTTATCCGCATCTTTGCCGGTAATGGCACCACGTCCGCCAAACAAGAGACGCTGATCTGGCAGCAATCTAAAATAATATTTCAGCGCTCGGGTATCCATTACCAAGCGTTGACTCGTCAGTTTGATGGTGGCTAGCTCAGTTGGGGTTAGCGGCCGCGTCACCACCACACTCGATAACACCGGCAGGGTGCGCCCCTGAACACTTGGATGTAAGTTCTGGGCGCTGTAGCCATTGCTAGCAATAATCACTTTGGCGCAGCGAATGGTACCCGCTGGCGTGGTGAGATGATGCTGTTGCTGCGGATCGGTATGCCAGTGTTGCACCGGAGTATGGCTGCATAGTTGGGCGCCGGCCTGGTCGGCCTGACGGGCAACGCTAGCGGCGAGTAATAGCGGGTTTAAGCCAAAACTTTGCGGAAAATGGATAGCAGCATGAGCATGGGGGCTGTTTATTTCATCTTGCAACTGTGTCTGGTTGAGCCAGCGCGTGGCGGGTTCAAACCGTTGCAGCTGTTGATATTGCTGTTGCAGCTCAGCTACAGCCTTGGCCGTATGCGCAATCTTCAGATAGCCGCCGTGTTGCGTCTGTAACTGCTCGGGGCAGGCTGCCTGATGCCGAGCGAGCCGGGCAAAGGCCTGCTGATATTCAGCTTGAATGCCACGCGCGGTGGTTTCGCCAAAGCGTTTTGCCCACGTCGCATAACCTAAGCGGCCGGTACCCGGCATGGCAAAGCCGGCATTACGGCTAGAGCAGCCCCAGCCCAGTTGGTTGGCTTCTAACACCACCACCTGCTGCTGATAGCGCTCAGCTAATTCTAGCGCGGCATTGAGCCCGGTGTAACCGCCACCGATAATCACCACATCGGCGTAGTTAGGTAACGGACCCGCGGTTGCGGGCCAGCTGGTGTGACTGTGATCTTGCCAATAGCTTGGCGCAGGGGGTTGCTGCGGACCCGGACACGAATCATGAAGCGGGTCGTACATCATTATTTAAATCTCAAGATCATCTCGCCGGCGCTACAGTAACAAATACCGTCACACACCGGGCAGTGATAACCATCGTTGACGGATAAATCGTACCAACGCTTACCATGCTCTTCGATAAGCTCACCGCCGCAACGAGTAAAGTATTCAAAGGCAGCGTTATCTGGGCTTTGCATCCAAATGTGCGCCAAGCCGGCACGACAGCCAAGCTTCTTCGCTTCGTTAATGCTGCGCTCTAGCATGCCGCGACCAATCCCAGCGCCGCGAATATCAGGATCCACCGCCACGCATTTAAAGTAGCACATCTGCTCAGGGGCCACCGGCCACTCTGCCGGTGTACAGTGGTCATCTAACTCCCAGTTACCCGGCGCAAAGGTCAATCGGATGCCCGCTAATTGGCCATCCACAAACGCCAACCAATTGAGGTTAATCCCATCTTTGATGCCACGCTCGGCATAATCGGCCAATGATTCATCGGTAAGATAATTATCACCATGAACCTTGTTGCCAAGTTCTATCACGGCGTCGAAATCAGCCGCGGTAAGTTGTTTATATGAAACCATAAATAGCTACCTTGCTAAGCAAGTAAATGTAAACTGCAGTTTAGCGCGCTAGTTTATCATTGTTTTTTTACCTACGCCCAATCGCTCGATAAAAAAAGGCTGCCGTCCAGAACCTGAACGGCAGCCTGCAACAAATAAGCTTTAACTTGCTTAGTAACGGTAATCGTCAGATTTGAATGGCCCTTCAACCGTGACATGAATGTAGTCTGCTTGCTGCTGGGTAAGTTTGGTCATAACCCCACCAAAACCCTGCACCATGTAACGCGCTACTTCTTCATCTAACTGTTTAGGCAACACTTCTACCCGCAATTGAGCCGCTTTATCGGCAGCTGGCAAGTCAGCAAATTTCTCGCTGAACAAATGCATTTGCGCCAATACTTGGTTAGCAAAGCTGCCATCCATGATTCGGCTTGGGTGACCTGTGGCATTACCTAAATTCACCAAACGTCCTTCAGACAACAAGAGTAAGTGGTCACTAGCATCATCGCTACGATAGATTTTGTGAACCTGTGGCTTCACTTCATCCCAGCGCCAGTTGTCACGCATAAACTTGGTATCAATTTCATTATCAAAGTGACCAATGTTACAGACCACAGCAGTTGATTTAAGCGCCGCTAACATGTGCTTGTCGCACACATTCACGTTACCCGTGGTGGTGACTAGCAAATCGGTGTTTTGTAACAAATCGCGATTGATGCCATCAGCGCTGCCAGTGTTAACACCGTTCAGGTAAGGTGATACTACTTCGTAGCCATCCATACAGGCTTGCATCGCACAAATCGGGTCTACTTCAGTCACTTTAACAATCATGCCTTCTTGACGGAGGCTCGCGGCAGAACCTTTACCCACATCTCCGTAGCCAATAACTAACGCTTTTTTACCGGCCAACAAGTGATCAGTAGCGCGCTTAATGGCATCATTTAAAGAATGACGGCAGCCGTATTTGTTATCGTTTTTAGACTTAGTGACAGAGTCGTTGACGTTAATCGCAGGTACTTTCAGCTCACCATGCTTCAACATTTCTAACAAGCGATGCACACCGGTAGTGGTTTCTTCGGTAATACCATGAATCTTGTCTAGCATTTGTGGGTATTTTTGATGGATCAGCAAGGTTAAATCGCCGCCGTCATCAAGGATCATGTTGGCATCCCACAATTCGCCGTTCTCATGGCAAGTTTGCTCTAAACACCACTCGTATTCTTCTTCGGTTTCGCCTTTCCATGCAAATACTGGCACCCCAGCTGCTGCCATAGCTGCCGCAGCGTGGTCTTGGGTAGAAAAGATATTGCACGACGACCAGCGCACTTGTGCGCCTAATTCAATCAGGGTCTCAATTAACACAGCTGTTTGAATGGTCATATGGATACAACCAATAATACGCGCACCAGCCAGTGGCTTGCTATCCGCGTATTTGCGACGAATGGTCATCAAAGCTGGCATCTCTGTCTCAGCAATGGCAATTTCTTTGCGGCCCCAAGCGGCCAAATTAATATCTGCTACTTTGTAATCTTGCATGTAAAACCTCGTTAAAACCGCAAGCCCAAAGCTCACGGCGTTGTTGCCTTTACCCAGCGAATTCTGGTTGATGCTGTAATCGGATCAGCAGCTGTTGCTGGCGATCGGGGCTCAGGCGTGGGCCAAAATTAGAAACGACCTCAGCTGCGGCATGGCTTGCCAATAGTCCGCAAGCGGCTAGGCTATAGCCGCGGGTGATGCCGTACATCATAGCGCCGGCAAACATATCGCCAGCACCGTTGGTGTCGACTGCTTTAACCTTCACGCCAGGCACCGCTACTTGGCGGCTACCGTCGCCGAGTAGCGCACCGTCTTTACCTAAGGTAATAGCCACTAAATGAGCGCGCTGCTGCAATAGCTGCATGGCTTCTTGTACGTCATCAGTACCAGTTAGGATCCGTGCTTCTTCTTGATTGCAGAACATCACGTCTACGCCACCATCAAGAATGGCTTCGATGCCGTCACCAAAGTATTTCACCATGGCAGGATCGGAGCAGGTCATGGCAATCTTGGTACCGTTAGCGCGCGCGATTTCTTTCGCCCGGGCAATGGCTTCTAGAGCAATCGGCGACGTCACCAAATAACCTTCAATATAAAGGTACTCGGCACGGGCAATGGCCACTTCGTCTAATTCAGCTACGGATAGGTCGGCAGTGATACCTAGATAGGTACGCATGGTGCGCTCGGCATCAGGCGTGACCATCACTAAACACCGACCGGTTTTGCCTTCGTGCTTCTGGCTGCCGGTGTTAGTGGTGATGCCTACGGCTTCTAGGTCTTCGCAATAGAACTTACCGGCTTCGTCGTCAGCTACTTTACAGCAATAAAAAGCTTTGCCACCAAATTGGGTAAAGCCCACTAAAGAGTTAGCAGCAGAGCCACCACCCGATTGTTTCTTTAATTCGCCGCGGTTAGCTAGTTCAGCGATTAAACGTTCTTGGTCGGCGTCTTCAATCAGCGTCATCATGCCTTTTTCGATCTGATGCTGCTGCAAAAACTCATCGGTTACTTCAAATTCTTGATCGACGAGCGCGTTGCCGATACCAACGATATCAATAGGTTCCATCTTGTCCTCAATCGGGCAGTCATGTAAGGTTCTAAAACAAAAAAATCCGGCCGCACAGTATACCGCAGCCGGATTGGTAGGTCGATATTTTGGCTTAAGCTTTAAAGCCGCCTGGGATACCTTTGGTGGTAATACTTACCGCATCATGCGCATGCAATGATTCGTAGTGGTTTACCCGAATCCAGAAGTCGGCAAACCCAGCGTGCTGATGCAATTCATGTTGTAAGCGCCGTGCGGCATCTTCACAGAACATCAGGTTTTGGCCATTGAGGCGGGCAAACTCTTGCTCATCTTCGCGTTTAACCGCTGCTTGAACCGGAGTTTTCAAGGCATCTTCAATGGCATCAATCAACATGATAATCGGCAACTCGTTGGCTTGCTCCGCTAAAGCTACTTTCACTTGGGCGATTGAGCGCTGGCTATGTGGGGTTGCCACGATACCTTGGGTGGTGCCTAACCAGCGATGTACTAACTCGGCATCAACCTCTTGCTCGGTGCCAAACTGCTCGGCAAAAGCTTCTTGAATTAATTGCCGCGCCAACGCTGCCGAACATGGGCAGGTAGACGAGTAGGGCACTTCAACGCTAAGCTCAAGCTGCAGGTTGCCATTATCGTAGCGACCAACTACAGTCACAGGATAGGCTTTCCAACCTTGCTTTTTGCTGATCAACGACTTGCGGCGTAAATGATAGTCAAAACTAAATTTTACATAGGCTTGATCGGCCAAACCTTCGTGACTATCAATAAAATCGTGCAATAATGTGCGCAACGATTGATGGCTTAACACATCGTTATTGGATAAATCTTCCAGTAACAGGTATAAACGAGACATGTGAATGCCTTTCGCTTTCGGATCGGTCAGATTCACAAAGGCATCAACGCGAGCGCTGACGGGGCGCTCTGGCTCGTTGGCGGCACCGACTACCAGCGGCATCTCGATGTTGCTCATGCCAACCCAATCAAGCTTACCCTCGGTTTGCGCGCGGGTTTGATTGGCGATATCTGGCATCATAGTAGGGGTTGCTGTTGGCATGCTGTACGGCTCCAAACGTTACAAATTAGCTGATGTACCCAAAAAGGGTCGGTATTATACTAGATTCAAGCTGATTACGGTAGTTTGCCATACTTGGTTCATTTTTTAGGTTAAACTTTATCGATTGGGGATATCGAAAATCCCATCCCATAGCACAAGGAAGCGGACAAGATGTTAGACGAAAAATTACTCACGCAGTATCACGAACTACTTGGCAACGAAGGCGTGCAAGAAATGTACGAATCCTTTGCCAGCAATATTGGCGGTTATGTCGATTACCTCACCCGGCTGATCAAAGCCCGTGATGAAGAGCAAACCCGCTCGCAGGCGCACAAAGTTAAAGGCGCGTGTCGTACGCTTGGTTTACGCCAATTGGCGGCACACATGGAATGGCTGGAACGCGAAGAGTGGCACTGGGATCAAGTGGATGACATGTTGGCACAGTGGGTTTTAGAATTACCACTGCACCAACATCAACTACGTCACTGGTTAAAGGCTCGGGGAATTGAGTGACGGTTGTTCTAAATGTTTGATATTGACGTCGCCGACAAAACGGTAACCCTCACCATGAATGGTGGTGATTAAGTTTGGCGAGGTCGTATCACTTTCAAAGTGACGACGAATACGACGAATGGCAACATCAACGGTGCGGTCATTCGGACGTAATTCACGATCAAGCATCTTCTTAACTAAGGTTTCGCGGTCTAAAATTTTACCTGGGTTGGTCAGGAATAATTCCATCGCGCGGTACTCGCTCTTCGGTAACCGGAACATTTTACCATCCGGTGAGAACAAGCAGCGGCTATCGCTTTCAAGGCGCCAGCCATTAAAGTCGTACACAATACTGTCGTGACCAACAGCTTTCTGTTGGCTTTTCAAGGCTTCAATACGACGGTACAAGTTGCGTACGCGAATAATCAATTCTTTGGGGTTGTATGGCTTGATGAGGTAGTCATCAGCACCTAGCTCTAACGCCAGCAGGCGATCTTCTTCAGCATCACGGCCAGTTAAGAACACTAACCCGATGTTATCGTTTTCACGTAACTTTTCAGCAAGCTCGATACCGCTCTTGCCTGGTAGGTTCACGTCCATGATCACCAAATCGATTGCCTGACGCGCCATAATACGCTGCATTTGCATGCCATCGGCAGCATCAAATACATCGTAGCCCTCTTGTTGGAACAAGCGGGTAAGAGTGTTTCGGGTGACAACTTCGTCTTCAACAATCAGTAGTCTTGCGCTCATAATGTCGGTCCAGGAATTCTGTTAACATGTGTTGAAATTTGGTAATAGGAAAATAGTGTAGCATGTAAATTAACATATCGCCCAATTTTTTTCGTACAGCTGTTCGATAATGCCAATCGAAATTTTTATCGGGCCTAGTCGGCGCTAGCCAAAAGTGTTTAATTAGCCACTAGCTCAACCGGTATGGAAATTCTAAAAGCCGCACCGTGATTGGCAATCGGGTCGATTTCTATGGTCCCTTTTAAAACCTGATGCACCAGATTATACACCAAATGCATGCCTAAGCCGGTCGCACCTTGGCCACGTTTACTGGTTACAAACGGCTCAAAGATATGACCACTAATAGACTCAGGAATTCCCTCGCCATTATCACGATAGTGGATCAGTAACCGGCCACTATGGTTGCTGCTGCTGTTATCCGATACAAAACTGAAATGGAGATGAATGTGTGGATTTTCAACTGTATGAAAAGCATGCTGTGCAGAGTTTTGAAACAGCTGCGAAATCACCGAGGCCAGCGGGCCGGCTAAACAACGCACGGTAAGTTGCGCTGACACGTCAATCACAATGTGCACCCGGTCTAATTCTGGATAGCGGCTATGCAACTGCTGCAAAATGTCTTGGCTGAAGCTACCTAGGGTAATCGCCCGCTCTGAATCACTGTACTGCTCTAGCCCTAACTGCTGGAAGGCATTCACAATATCAGCGGTACGACCGAGGTTGCGAGTTACCAATTCTAAGTTTTCCGTAAACGAGGTTAAAAAGTGCTGCATGTCGTCGCTCGTCAGCTTTTTCTCGTTGAACTTAGTTGCAAGGGCCTCCAGCTTGTCTTGCAAAATAGAACTAGACGTCACCGCCAAACCCACCGGTGTGTTCATCTCGTGGGAGATCCCTGAAATCAGGCGACCAAGCGATTGCATTTTGCGTGCCTCAACAATCTCATGCTGATACTGATGCAGCTCATCTACCACATCGGTTAGATCTTGGTTGGCCGCGCGCAGCTGTTGCGTGCGTACCTCAACCTGGCGTTCAAGCTCTTTATTGAGTTCGCTAGCGCGCTGCTCGGCAATATCTTGTTTTTCGATATGCTGCTGAATGCGCTCTAACAGCGAGTTAAAAGCGTGGCTCACTTGGTCTAATTCCGCCAACTGCACTTCGGCTAACTTAGAGCTGTAGTCGCGATTACGGGCAATGGCGTTGATATCAGCTACCATGCTATCCAAGGGCTGGGTAATACGGCGGCGCAACCACAGGCTTAAGGTCCAGCTCAGGGCAAAGCCCGCTGAGATAGCCGCTAGAGTGAGCCCGGTGCTCAGTGCTATGGCATGATCTAGCTCACTGCGCGAACTGCGTAAATAAACGTAACCGAGTAACTTGCCATCCAGCATGATGGGCTTAGCAAATTCATAATAACGCTCGCTTCGTACCGGCTGTGACAGCTCTTGGGCGCGGTCATAACGCACCGGGATCGGACTGCTTTGCTCGGCGTAAAAGCTCGCAAAAAACGTCAAACTTTCGCTGATAGGCTCAAATTTATAGACATGTACATGCTGCACCAAAGGCAGATAGGTGAGGCTGGTTAGCCAAGTATCGGCTTGTTCCGCCTGCGCAAAAACCAGCGCCGGGGTAACATTACGCTCCACATAAGCCACCAAATTACGCGTGTCTTGGCGAAGGTTTTGGTCAATATCACGAACATACATCAAACTAAGGGTTACACTAGCAACCGCCACCAACAAGGTGGTGATGAGAATCACCAGTTGCGTGACGCTGCGTTTGATGGAGCCGATCTGATAATTGACCATAATAAACTAACCGCTATTGCCACTGCCGCTGGCGTGGCTTGCGCTGACGGCTAGCTGCTGGCGCTGATTTGGGCTTGCTGGGACTGGCGCGGCGCACCGATTTAATCGCCTTGTAGACGGCAAATTTATTATCTTGGGCAACCCGTTCGCAATGGCCAAAAGCTTGCTCTATCAGCTCCGGCCAAGGTAAGAAGCGGTTCGCCACCACCCACAACTCACCGCCTTGACACAAATGCTGATTCACCTGCTGTAAAAACTGTTGGCCAATGCTGTAATCCGTGGCTGTGCCCGTGTGAAAAGGCGGATGGCTTACCACGTAGTTAAAGCCATGCTTAAAACTGGGCTCTTTGCTCGCTGCCATTAAGCTATCAGCGGCAATCAAATGGCCCTTCAGCTGGTTGCTACGCAGGGTTTCAGCACAGGCGGCCAAGGCCATTGCACTGACATCCAAATAGCTCACCTCTAACTGCGGTTGTGCTTGTTGCAGCACAGCTCCTAACACGCCATGACCACAGGCAAAGTCAAGCACCCGGCCGTGACTGATGCGGGGCAAATGCTGCAGCAGCATGGCGCTACCTTCATCAATGCTCGGAAACGCAAACACCCCAGGTAAACTAGCTAAAGTTAATGGCGCTTGCTCAGCCGCGCCCTGATAAGTCGTGTAAACAAGATAATCAGCTAGGTCAAACTGGGCTAAAGGCTCGCTGATTTGACAATGTAGCAACAGCGAGTGGTTACCAATAGCAACTTTATGCGCTGCTGTAACCGAGGAGGGTAAATTCTTATGAATACTCTTGATACCACCACGATTTTCACCAACCAACCAAATATCAGTGCCGACTGGCAACAAAGCTCGCAGCGCATCGAGCAGAAACAGCGTCAGGGCCTTCTCTTTAGGTAACCAAACCAACGCAGCTGCGGCAGCTGGCACGTCCGTCAACGACGGTGGTTGCGCGCCAAAATGCTGAGCCACGTGCGGTTGCTGGGCCTGCCACTGCGCTGCATAACCAGCATGTAAATGCCATACTCCCGCTACGCTAAGTTCGCTCACCACACCGGCATCGGGCGCATTAACAAGTAACAACGGCTGCTGGCCAAACTGCTGCTGTTGGCGCAGAACAAGTTGTGAGGGTGGCTGCAATGCCTGCATAGGTTTCTTACTCGCGGTTAAATGGGCTTCTGCGCATAGGCTTCAGCAAAAACATCGACGTTTTCGCTGGCATGCTCAATCACTTCACTATCAAATTGCGCCACATTAAACAGCGCCTCGCCTTCATTCGCCACCGGGATGTTACTAATACCAATCACGATGCCATGGTAGGGGCTTTTAATCGCATGCAGCTCTTCGCCGTGGGGGTTTACAGTTTGCGCAATCACTTGGCCCTTGGTAATGGTTTGGCCCAATTCAATTTTGGGGATCACCAAGCCATCGTATTCGTTGCGCACCCAGCCACTGCGATGGGCCACCACCGGCCGCACTTTTTTACGACTGCGCCGACCTTTTAGCATCTTTAACGACTTCATCACGTTCTGCACGCCGGTTACCCCGGCTTTTATGGCTGCATAGTCAAACCGCAGAGCCTCACCGGCTTCGTATAAAATCAGCGGAATACCAAGTTCTGTGGCCAGAGAGCGCAACGAACCATCGCGTTCTTTTGAGTGCAAGATCACCGGCGTACCAAAGGCCTCAGCCATATCTAGCGCTTCAGCGTTATCGGTATCGACGCGAATTTGTGGCAAGTTGCTACGGTGAATGGCGCCGGTATGCAAATCAATAATATGGGTGGCGTTTTGTACCAGCATTTCGTTAAACAAGAAGGCTAGCCGACTACCTAAAGCCCCCCGCTCAGAGCCTGGAAAACAGCGATTCAAGTCGCGTCTATCAGGCAGGTAACGTGACTGCTGAATAAAACCAAATACATTCACCACCGGCACAATAATCACGGTGCCGGCTAATTCTTTAGCATCTAAAATGCCCATCAAGCGTCGGCATACTTCAATGCCATTCAGCTCATCGCCATGAATGGCGGCACAGACCAACAAACAAGGGCCCGGCTTAACGCCATGAAACACCTCAGCATGCAAATCCATCGGGGTATCGTTGTAGAGCCGAGCGGCTGGGATTTTGACGCTATGGCGCGAGCCTGGAGCTATTTTTTTGCCAGCTAATTCAAACGAGCGTTGTTTCATGCAGAAACCCTAAGTCAAAAGGCGGGAGCGGACTTAGCCGCGCCCCTTGGTACGAGTTTTATTGACTGCTGCGTTTTTTTCAATAAACGAAATAATCTGGTCAGCAACATCTTTGCCAGTGGCCGTTTCAATCCCTTCTAGCCCAGGCGACGAGTTCACTTCCATCACCAACGGACCATGGTTAGAGCGTAAAATATCCACACCCGCGACATTTAAGCCCATGGTTTTCGCTGCTTTAACCGCAGTAGCACGTTCAGCAGGAGTTAATTTAACTAAGCTGGCGGTACCACCTCGGTGTAAGTTAGAACGAAACTCACCGGCTTTGGCTTGGCGCTTCATGGCGGCAATTACTTTATCGCCAATCACAAAGCAGCGAATATCCGCACCACCTGCTTCTTTAATGTACTCTTGCACCATAATGTGCGATTCCAAGCCCATAAAGGCTTCAATCACGCTCTCAGCCGCTTGCCGGGTTTCAGCTAATACCACGCCAATACCTTGGGTGCCTTCCAGTAATTTAATCACCAGCGGGGCGCCACCCACCATGTCAATCAAATCAGGAATATCCTGCGGCTGACTGGCAAAGCCGGTGGTTGGCAAGCCAATCCCTTTGCGGCTTAACAGCTGTAATGAGCGCAGCTTGTCGCGGCTACGAGAAATCGCCACGCTTTCGTTGAGCGGGTAAGTGCCAATCATTTCAAACTGACGCAGTACCGCAGTACCAAAGAAAGTAATCGAGGCCCCGATGCGCGGAATCACCGCATCGTAGGTCGGTAAATCTTTACCCTTCATGTGAATTGACGACTCGCGTGCGTTGATGTTCATATAACAGCGCAAGGGGTCGAGCACATCCACAGTGTGGCCGCGCAGTTCGGCGGCTTCAATGAGGCGGCGCGTTGAATATAATTTGGCGTTACGCGATAGTATGGCAATTCTCATGCGGTGGCTCCAGGCTGGCCAAGTAAATAAGATTTATCAGGGTCGACAACAAAATGGCCGCGCATGGCTTGGCGGCCTAATAGCATTCTAAACTTCATGGTGTCGCGATTGGTTAGGGTTAATTCTACCGGGGCATCGAAGTTGCCCACGTGCAGGCGCGTTAAAATAACATAGCGCATCTCGGTATGACCACCAGAATCTGTGACTTCGCGTTGGTCATGAATTTTGGCTTCACAAACCAATTCACGGTCGCTGTGCTGCTCGGGGTGCAACCAAATTCGCAGCCACTCTTCGCCTTGATTGCTGAAAGGCTCTAACTTAAACGCATGCAAACAAGACGTCCGTGCGCCTGTGTCTACTTTCATTTTTATGGCACCAATGCCCAGCTCCGGCAGTGCTCCCCACTCTCGCCAACCGAGTGTATCCATGAAAATTTCCTTCTCTGCTGCTGCATATACTCAGCAGTTTATCATTGTTTGCTAAATTGTTTGCTAATTAACGCATAGAATTAAAGTGCAAAAGTGCGTTGAATGATCTGCTCAGTAAATTGGGTTTTTAAATAAAAGCCCCTCGGTAACGTCTGAATGAGCTCGCCTCCAGGACCAATCGCATCCGTTAACACCCGGCTATTAGCGGCTTTCGGTCGTAACTGCAGCACTTGCCCTTGGTGAGCAGTAATGGTTTCCACTTGGCCTAGGGCAATGCGGTCCATGTGTTCCTGCCAATCTTGTTGCAACAAGTGTTCTTCTGCAGCAGTAGGCTGCCACAAAAAAGCTGTACCAATGCAGCGTTGCGCTAGCGGGATCTCGCGTCGGCCATCAATCGGAATCCACAGCACGCATTGTAATTTATTGCGCACATTACTGTCGGCCCAAGTTAATCCTGTCACCTGAGTTAGCGGTGTGGTGCACACAAAGGTGGTCTCGAGTGGCTTGCCAGCAGCATTAAGCGGGATGGTTTTAAGCTCCACGCCTAGCTCCGGAAAGTCTTGTAACGCCTGTGAACCGGCGCTTGCACCTAAGGCCGCCTCTAATAATTGTCCGACCCAACCCTTGTTACGGCGTAAGTCGGCCGGCACAGTCAAACCATGCGCTGCAGCCACTTCGGCAAAGCTATATCCGGCCAAAGCACTGGCCTTTTCGAAGAGTTGTTTTAAATCCATTGTTGTTGCCATGGCGCGTATGCGGTACCTTATTTCTTTTAATATTAGCTTGATTATGGAAAAATCTATTCCATAAGTCGAATTTATGAGGGCGCTCGCGTGATAGACGCTGAAGGATTTCGCGCCAACGTGGGAATCATCATCTGTAATGAGCACGGTCAGGTGTTTTGGGCACGGCGGTTGGGCCAGCATAGTTGGCAGTTTCCGCAAGGTGGAATAGATGACGGCGAAAATGCTGAACAAGCTATGTACCGTGAACTCTGGGAAGAAGTCGGATTAAAACCCGAACAAGTAGAGATTGTCTACACCAGTCGCCATTGGTTCCGTTATCGTTTACCTAAACGATTGGTTCGTAAAGAGCAGCGGCCAACCTGTATTGGGCAAAAGCAGAAATGGTTTTTACTGCGGTTAAAATGTCAGGATAAAGATGTTGATGTGATGCAATCGTCGCATCCAGAATTTGATGGTTGGCGGTGGGTGAGTTATTGGTACCCAGTGCGACAAGTGGTGTCTTTTAAGCGCGATGTTTACCGCCGCGTGATGAAAGAGTTTGCCCCATTTGCCTTGGCTCCGTCAGCCAAGAAACCTCGGCCAGCGCGCCGCCGTCGGTAGGCGTCGGCTGCTCCGAAACAAGTATGAAGGCCGCTTATGCCAACCATGTTGCGTGATTTACAACGTATTGTTGAAGCTGTGAATCAAGCGCCAGACTTTGAGCTGGCGCTACGTACCATGGTGCGCCAAATCAAAGCGGCGCTGGATACGGATTCTTGCACCGTCTATGTGGCTGATCACGACCAACAAATGTTTGTGATGGCGGCCACGGATGGGCTCGAAATCCGCTCCGAAACCCCCATTAAAATTGCCTTTGGCGAAGGTGTGATCAGCTTGGCGGCCCGGCGCGAAGAGCCGCTCAACTTTGCCGATGCGAGCAGCCATCCAGCTTTTATTCACATCCCCGAAGTGATTGAATCCCAATACAAAGCCATGTTGGCTGCGCCTGTGATTCATCGGCGTCGGGTGCTAGGTGTGGTGGTGGTGCAACAACATCAAGCGCGCGCCTTTACCAGCGATGAAGAAGCCTTTGTGGTGACCTTGGCGGCCCAGCTAGCGGCGGTTATTGCCCATGCTGAAGCCAAAGGTTTGTTGCATCAGTTTAAACAATCGCCCTGGCTAGAAACCTTTAAAGGCCATCCGGCCGCGCCCGGGGTAGCCATGGGTGAAGCCTATGTGGTGACGCCGCTGGCTCGCTTAAGTGAAGTCACGCCCAAGCGTACCGATATGCCGGAGCACGAAGTACGGCGCTTTCGCTCGGCCGTAGCCCGTACCCGGCAAGAGCTCAACGAACTCAGCGAACGCATGAAGCATCAAGTCGCCGAAGAATCTTTGGCGATTTTTGAGGTCTATCACGCCATGCTCGATTCGGCCTCGCTGGGACAAGAAGTTGAGCAAACCATCAACGAAGGTTGGCGTGCGCAAACGGCGCTAAAAAAAGTCGTTGAGCAGCTCGTAGAACAGTTTGAAAACCTCGATGACGACTACATTCGTGAACGAGCCAGCGATGTTCGTGATCTGGGTCAGCGTATTTTGTCGCACCTGCAAGATCGCAGTCGCCGCCATCTTGAAACCCCAGCCAAATGCATCTTGGTGGCCGATGATGTTACCGCCACTATGCTGGCCGAACTTCCTCATAGCGACATTATTGCCATGGTTGGGGTACGCGGTTCAGGCAACTCCCATGCCGCCATCATGGCGCGTAGCATGGGCATCCCGGCAGTCTTAGGCTTAGCCGATTTAGACATCAGTGAGCTAGGCGGACAAACCCTGATCGTAGATGGCTACAACGGCGATGTATTTGTTAATCCACCTTTGCAGGTGGAGCAGGAATATCAATTGCTGGCCGACGAAGAGCTGGCGTTGCGGCAAAAAGTGATGCAAGGCCGCCATTTGCCGGCTGAAACCACCGATGGCGTACGGGTACAATTGCAACTGAATGTCGGCCTGAACACCGAGCGGGATTGGCTCAGTGAGTTAAACGTGCAAGGGGTGGGCCTGTACCGCACTGAAATTCCTTTTATGATGCAAGAGCGTCTGCCCACAGAACATGAACAAGTGGCTTTGTACGGACAGGTACTCGAACAATTTCGTGGTGCCCCGGTAGTGATGCGCACCCTTGATGTGGGCGGCGACAAACCGCTGCCGTATTTGCCTATGAGCGAAGAGAACCCGTTCTTGGGCTGGCGCGGCATTCGTATGACCTTAGACCACCCTGATATTTTCTTGGTGCAGATCAGGGCCATGCTGAGAGCCTCCGTAGGGCGCAACAACTTACGTATTTTATTGCCGATGATCACCAGCGCCGACGAAGTCGATGAAGCCGTGCGAATGATTCATCAGGCTTACCACGAAGTGGCAGAAGAGCTAGAATGCAGTGTGGACGAACAACTCTATCAGCCGCAAATTGGGGTGATGATAGAAGTGCCAGCGATGATTTATCAGTTGCATTTAGTGGCTGACAAAGTGGACTTTTTCTCGGTCGGCACCAATGATTTAACGCAGTACATGCTGGCGGTGGATCGCAATAATTCGCGGGTAGCAGATTTATACGATACCTATCATCCGGCGGTACTGCATGCGCTGCAGCAAATTGCTCTACGCTGCCAAGAGCTGAATAAACCGCTATCTGTGTGTGGTGAATTTGCTGGCGAGCCAGGTGGCGCCATCTTGCTATTAGCCATGGGCTATCGCAATTTAAGCATGAATAGCTACAACATTGATCGCATTCGCTGGATAATAAGGCACATAGCTGCGGCCGATTTGCCCGAGTTGTTGCACCAAGTGCTGGCCGCTCGCAGCCCCCAACAGGTGCGGCAACGGGTTATCTTAGCCCTAGAAAATGCTGGCTTAGGCGGCTTTGTTCGCGCTGGTGCGTAACGCGCAAGTTCAAGTTCAAGTTAAAAACTAAGGAGCACGAGTGTTACTAACAGGCTGGTTATGGTGTTTAGCCGGAGGCATGGTGGCAGGCTTATTAGCCGGCATGCTGGGTATTGGCGGCGGCCTGGTGATAGTTCCTTTACTGATTTATTTGCTGCCGATACTCGGTGTAGCCCCTGATTTAGTGGTGCAAATGGCGGTGGCAACCTCGCTCGCCACCATCGTTATGACCACCTCAAGTTCAGCCCGCTCGCATCTCAAACATGGCCAAGTTAGCTGGTTTTGGGTACGGCGCTTAATTCCGGGGCTGATGGTAGGGGCGGTGATCGGCGCTTGGCTAGCCACCTTACTGAAACCCGAATGGCTGCAACGTATATTTGCGGTGGTGCTGATGTTGCTCTCCATCCGCATGCTGATCCCACAGCGCGGCGGTGAGCCTCTTACCGACGTGTCTAAGCGCTTGATGGCAGTGATTGCCGCTGCCATGGGCACCTTATCGGCGCTGGTTGGTATCGGCGGTGGCTCGCTTACTGTGCCGCTGCTACAACGGCTACGAGTGCCTATTCGACAAGCCATCGCAGTGTCATCGGTGGGTAGTTTAAGCATCGGCGTGAGTGCCGTACTGGCGTTTATTATTTTGGGGCAACAGTTAGCCAATGCCCATGGCTTGTTAGGTTATGTGCATGTGCAGGCGTGGCTGGCAATATCGATAACCTCGATGCTGTGCGCTCCGCTGGGCGCGCATCTAACCCAAAAGCTGCCGGTCAAACACCTGCAGCGCGGGTTCGCCATTTTCTTAGTCATTATTTCGTTAAAATTAGTCATAGGATAATTCATGTCATCCGAAGTTTTGCACCACCCTTACATCGACCCCATCATTGTTAGTGTTGGGCCTTTAGATTTGCGTTGGTACGGGCTGATGTACTTAGTGGGCTTTTTGTTTGCTTGGTGGTGGGGCAATCGCCAATGCAGAATGTCTCATTATGCCGCCCAAGGTTGGACCGAACAGCGCTTCAGTGATTTACTGTTTTGGGCCTTCATGGGCGTGATTATCGGTGGCAGAGTGGGCTATGTGATTTTCTATCAGTGGGCCTACTTTGTTGATAACCCCCTGTATTTATTCGATATTACCAGTGGTGGAATGTCTTTCCATGGCGGCTTGCTGGGGGTGATTACGGTCTTGTGGATTTTCGCCAAACGCAGTAAGCAGAGCCTGTTGGCTATTGGTGACTTTGCTGCGCCGCTGGTGCCCGTTGGGTTGGGGGCAGGACGCATCGGTAACTTTATTAATGGCGAGCTCTGGGGGCGCGTCAGTGATGTGCCTTGGGCCATGGTGTTTCGCGGTGCCGGTGACTTACCACGGCATCCGTCGCAGCTGTATCAAGCCGCTCTCGAAGGCCTGTTGCTGTTTGTGGTGCTGGCGCTGTTCAGCCGCAAACCACGCCCTACCGGTGCCATTGGTGGCCTCTTTTTGGTGGGATACGGGTTAGCCCGCTTCGTGGTGGAATATGCCCGCCAACCCGATGAGCATCTTGGCTACCTCGCCTTTGGTTGGTC
Organism: Idiomarina loihiensis; assembly: GCF_024584785.1. GTDB lineage: Bacteria > Pseudomonadota > Gammaproteobacteria > Enterobacterales > Alteromonadaceae > Pseudidiomarina > Pseudidiomarina fusca. The sequence goes on along the minus strand of NZ_CP074112.1, from coordinate 1,896,556 downwards.
GATGGGACAATGGCTAAGCGCGCCTATGGTGCTGGCCGGCGTCGGCTTAATGATCTATGCCTATCGTGCGGGTGCAGGTACCAGCGCTAGCAAGAGCAAAGGAGCAAACCGATGAGACAGTACCTCGATTTGTGCCAACGTATTGTCGATGAGGGCGTTTGGGTCACCAACGAGCGGACCGGCAAACGCTGCCTCACGGTCATCAATGCGGATTTAAACTATCGCGTTGATCTGAATCAGTTACCCTTAATTACCACCCGCAAAAGCTATTGGAAAGCGGCGATTGCGGAGCTACTAGGCTATCTGCGCGGGTATTCCAGTGCCGCTGACTTTCGCGCCTTAGGTGCACCAACTTGGGATGCCAACGCGAATGAAAACCAAGCCTGGCTCAACAACCCTCATCGTCGTGGTATTGATGACATGGGGCGAGTGTATGGGGTACAAGGCCGAGCGTGGACGAAGCCCGATGGGGGCACGGTGGACCAACTGCGTAAAGTGGTGGATAACCTCAGCAAGGGCTTAGATGATCGCGGCGAAATTATCAGTTTTTATAACCCCGGTGAATTTGACTACGGTTGCCTGCGCCCGTGTATGCACACCCACAACTTTTCGCTGTTAGGCGACACCCTGTATCTCACCAGCTATCAGCGCTCGTGCGATGTGCCACTGGGGCTAAACTTTAACCAAGTGCAGGTGTTTACGTTGCTGGCACTTATGGCGCAAATTACCGGCCATAAACCGGGCATTGCTTACCATAAAATTGTGAACGCACACATTTACGAAGACCAGTTGCAACTGATGCGCGATGTGCAGCTCAAGCGCGAACCTTTTGCCTCGCCGCAACTGCGCATTAACCCAGACATCAAAAGCCTTGAAGATCTCGAAACCTGGGTCACCCTGGATGATTTCGCCGTCGAAGGCTATCAATGTCATCCCCCCATCCAGTATCCATTCAGCGTCTAAGGCCGGCAACGTCGGTCTTGGCTAATAGCTAATAGCTAATAGCTAACACGCCATTTGCTTGTCACAGGAGATCAGCATTGAGTAAGCAACGATTTTCAGGAATTCAGCGGGTGTATGGCCAGCAGGCTGCTAACCACTTCAGTGAGCAGCATATCGCTGTGGTTGGGCTGGGTGGAGTCGGCTCGTGGGCGGTTGAAGCCTTAGCTCGCAGTGGCGTAGGGCAGTTAACCCTGATTGATTTGGACGATGTTTGTATCACCAACATCAATCGCCAATTGCCGGCGCTTACCAGTACCGTCGGGCAGCTCAAAACGGAGGTGTTAGCAGCCCGGGTACGGGAGATTAATCCTAACTGCCAAGTGCATATCATCGATGATTTTTTAACTGCTGACAATCTTGAAGCTTGCTTGGGTGGTAGCGTGACCGGCGTGCTGGATGCCATCGATAGTGTGACCGTCAAGGCGGCCATGATTGCTTGGTGTAAACGGCGCAAATTGCCTCTGGTGACTTGCGGTGGCGCCGGAGGCCAAGTGGATCCGAGCCAAGTAACGTCCGCTGATGTGGCGAAAGCCACGCAAGATCCCTTGCTCGCCAAGGTGCGCTCCATGTTGCGCCGTAATTACAACTTCTCGAAGAATCCTAAACGCAGTTTTGGTGTGACTGCGGTCTATTCCACCGAGCAGCTACGCTATCCCACCATCCTTGCGGATGGCAGCCAAGAATGGTCGCATGCTAAACCTGGCGCTGGCAGTATGCGCATGGATTGCAGTACCGGCTTTGGCGCAGCCATGCCAGTGACCTGCACCTTTGCGATGCATGCAGTCGCTTTACTGCTCAATAAATTAGCCGCCAAAGCGAATGCTTAAGGCGGCTAACCAAACTTCCTGAACACGAACTAACGGCTTACACCATTCAGTTTACACCATAGGACGCACACTCTTACCATCTTCACCGGTACGCTGGAACACGCTGTTGATTCGTGCACTACGGACAATCAGCCAAGTTAAGCCAAACAAACCAAGGCCTAACACAGCCGCCAACCAACGCCGATAAGTGGTGGCATTATAGACCCCGCCATTACCCACAGCGACGGGCTCGAGTGGCGCCAACGGTAAGTTATAGCGTTCGGCTAAGCCTTTGATACCAATCATATGGATACCCGGCGTGCCTTCGCGAATAAAGTGTCCCATCACGGTTTCTACCGCAAAAGCGCGCGCTGGAGCATCGTAAATCAGCCCTGATTTAAACTGATCATCAATCCCTGGCGGGCCCACAATGGTGGCACCACCACCAACGTTAATAAAGGCTTTGTACTTCTCACCTTCAGCGTATTCACGAAACAGGGCAACGCGTTCAGCAACGGCTTCTTGGTAATCTTGTGGTTCTAATAACGGAATATCAGCGCGATCGATACTTTGTTTGATCAGCGCAATCCCCTCTGCCGACAGATCCACACCACGGTCCTCTACGCCACCGATAGATACTGCAATAGGTTTTAACGAGAGCTTGCCGCGTTGGCGTAGCTCGCGTTCCATATCAATCCAGAGCAAGCCCGGCACGTTCGCGCCCCATTGTGAAGACGAAGCCGAAGCAATGATGACCGGCTCGGCACCAATCGCTTCGATAGCTGAATACACCGCAAGGTTCATGGCCGGAAACGAGCCAGATACGGTCACCGCCACCTTGTCGCCTTGTTCAACGCCGGCTTGCTTCATCAACTTCACCGCCACTGCCGCCCAGTTCGGGTTAATGGTGGTTTGTTTGCTTTCACGGCCACCACGAGTAGTGGTTACCGGGCTGGTCGATACCCCAATCAAGCCAGAACGCTGCGGATCAAATTCCGGATTAATCGGTTCACGCTGGGCCCGAATCGGTTGCAAGGTATCCATGGCATCACGCATGATGCGAGCTGCAGTAACCATGGTGGTGTAGTTTTCTTCTACCACGGGGTCGCGCTGTTGTAGCTTTTCTGCCAGCAAAAAGGCAGACAAAGCGGCAATCGTCAGAAACACTAAACCCCAGGTAGGTACACCACTCGAGCGCCAATAAATTTTCGTATAGTTCGCCATCTGTTACTCCTTACCAACCTGGCATCTGAAAGGCTTGGCTGGCTTCATAAGCGGCCAGTTGATCGGGCATTAAAATAATCAAACTTAAACGTACCAGCACTGCGGTCACTGCAAGACCGCAGAGGGTTTGCAGTACGCCTTGGCGGTCAAACCAAATGGCAATCAAGCCCGGAATGATGTAACCAATCAAATTAGTCTCCATCACCGACATCAGTAGATTTGATTCCAGCATCGCGACTTGCGCTTCGCCTTCGCCTGAGGAGCTGCCCACCATGTCGAGATCAACCCAAGTGACCAAATTAGCTAAAAACACATCAAACAGGCCGGCAATTAAGTAACCGGTTAAAATCATGATGATGGTTTGCCGACGCCCATAAATCACCGCAAAACTAGCCACGGTGCGCACAATCAAATAGGTGAGTAGGGCGGCAAATAAGGTTAACGCTATGCTCATCGGATTGGTGAGTTGCAGCGCCATATAGCCCGGTACCACCAAGCCACCTGCTGCTAACCCCAGCATTTGGCTTAAAAACAACGCAAAGAATAAACCGATACCAATGGCAACGGCCAAAATGTTGAGTGCTATCATACGTGAACCTCTTCAACTGCACGGTTATGGAAAAAGCGCGCGATTTGTTCGCCGCCACCGTGAATATTACACATGCCTACAATCACCGCATGCTGCCCAGATTGCTCTAAAATATGTTCAATAACTTCGGTCACAGGTGCGTTTTCTAACACCAATAACCGCTCCGGCGGGATCCCGTGCTTCAGCGCCGTCCGCACAAACAACAAAGTACCGCTACCAATCAGTAAGTATTTATCGGCTGGGGTCCATTCGGCTGCAGCTTCGGCCATTTGCTGACTACGATGGGGGCGATCGGCCCGACAGTTAATCAGTGCGATACGTTTGCGCGGTTCGCCATCTTCTGTTTGTGCTGGCGCATGGTGCTTCAGGATATTCTCCCAAATCGAACCGGTAGATTCAGGATCGTTAGCAGCAAAAGCATTAACGAACATCAAGTGACGATTAAAGTAGCTAATTTTTAAGATTTGCATGGCACCGGCTTCGGGCTCAAGGGCCAGCATACCCAGCAAGGCTTGTTGCCGGTCGACCCCAACAAACTCACAAATCTTCAGTGCCAAGGCGACGTTTTCGGCATGTTCGCGATACTTAAATTGGCTCATGGTGTCAGCATCAATCGCCTCTACCTCAGCTAAGCTCACCGCGTGCATGGTGCTGCGTCTATCCGCCGCGGCATCGCTAAGAATAGCGAGCAAATCGCGTTCGGCAGTAAACATATCGCCGCGCACACTGGTACTGCCGGCTAACGCCAAAGCAACATCCGTTTCGTTCGGGCCCATCACGTCCAAATGGTCCGGCCGCGCATTGGTGATCACGCCTATATTAGAGCGCACCATTTTCAGCTCGGTTAGCGATTGATAATGAGGCTGCAGGGCCATGCACTCAATGACCACGGCTTGGGGCTTGAGTGCCGCCATCCGCTTTAATAAGCGCATCTGCTCTAGAATATTGGCACCAGCAATCCGATAAATCGGAAACTCACGGCCATCAGGGTCGGTCATCGCTGCGGCTGAACCTGTGGTTTTGGCACAGGTACGAATACCACCACCACGCAAACCGGCGGCAATCAAACGAGTGACAGAAGTTTTGCCACGAGTGCCATTCACATGAATGCGGATGGGAATAGAACGTAGCGTCCACCGGTGGCTGAGTGCTTCAAAGGCGAGCAGCACCACCAAGGTCAGCCATAGCCCTAACATCAGCAGCAGCATAGTAGGAATGTATTGGAACATCTGATCGGTCATATCAGCTCCATCAGGTTATCGAGTCAGAATACTTGTTCAACTCAGTCTAGCTGCTTCTTAAAAAATTGCTTCTTCAAGCAAACCAGCTAGTTACTAGGGTCTTTACAATGCAATCATTACGAACTGATCTACGCTTTAATACAACCAACAGATGATGACTTTACCTAAGCTTTACCCTTGATTGCAGCCACCACAGCCTGCAAACCATCGCGTCGCGACTCACTGATGTAGTCATCTAAGTGTAACGCCTGCAGATAGGCCGCCAAATCAAAGACCGCGAGTTGCGCAGGGCTGGCGCCTTGCAACGCTTGCTTGATCAGCTGTAACAGACCATGAATGGTGCGCGATTCACTACCAAGCTCAAGCTGTAAGGACGCAGTCTGCGGTGCAGCGGTTGGAGTGGCGGGGCCGCTGGTGCTCGCCAGCCATTGGCATTGCAACCACACCTTAGCTTCGCAGCCAAACACCTCAAACTGCGGCTGCTGCAAGGCTGATGTAAGGGGCGTCTGCTTAGCTAACAGCACCAATTCGCGCAGCCGCTGATCGGGCTTCACAAAACTCGTCGCCAGTTGCTTGAGATCGGATTCAGAGAGGATGCCGTACATGATATGAAACAAACCTTGCTAAGAAATATGGCGGTAAGAGTACCATTTTTGCTGCGAAAAATGTTAATCTTGCAGAGTCTAAATCCATTTTTGAACTGAAAATAACACAACAGGAACGACACCATGAAAGTATTAGTGGCGGTGAAACGCGTCATTGATTACAACGTTAAAGTTCGCGTCAAAGCGGACCAATCAGACGTTGATCTAGCCAATGTCAAAATGGCTCTTAACCCGTTCTGTGAAATCGCGGTAGAAGAAGCTGTTCGTCTTAAAGAACAAGGCCATGCCACCGAAGTTGTGGTGGTCAGTATTGGTCCTAAAGCAGTACAAGAGCAACTGCGTACCGCCTTAGCGCTAGGCGCCGACCGTGCTATTCAAGTTGAAACTGATGAACTACCAGACTCACTTGCGGTAGCTAAGTTATTGCAAGCCGTGGTTGCCAAAGAAGAACCACAGCTGGTGATTCTGGGCAAACAAGCTATCGATTCAGACAACAACCAAACCGGGCAAATGCTTGGCGCCTTAACCGGTATGCCACAAGGTACCTTTGCCTCAAAAGTGAACGTTGCTGAAGGTAGCGTGCAGGTCACTCGTGAAATCGACGGTGGCTTACAAACGGTGAAGCTGCAACTGCCAGCTATCGTCACCACCGACCTACGTTTAAATGAGCCGCGCTACGCATCTTTGCCAAACATCATGAAAGCGAAGAAGAAGCCGCTAGATGTGATGAGCGCCGCCGATTTAGGCGTCAACGTAGCCCGTACCGTAAACTTATTAAAAGTTGAAGCCCCAGCAGAACGTAGTGCCGGTATCAAAGTGGCCGACGTTGCTGAGTTAGTTGAAAAATTAAAAAATGAGGCAAAAGTGATATGAGCATTCTTCTCATTGCCGAACACGATAACGCTAGCTTAAACGCAGCTACGCTAAAAACCCTAGCCGCAGCCCAACAAATCGGTGGCGACATTCACGTGCTAGTTGCTGGCGCAGGCTGCCAAGCGGTCGCAGAACAAGCCGCACAAGCTGCTGGCGTGAGCAAAGTATTGCTCGCAGATAATGCCGCTTATGGTCATTTCTTAGCTGAAAACTTAGGCGATTTAGTAGCTGATTTAGGTAAGAACTACAGCCATATTCTGGCTGCTGCAACCACCACCGGCAAAAACTTCATGCCGCGCGTTGCCGCTCTGCTAGATGTTGCTCAAGTATCAGACATCATTAGCGTAGAAAGCGCCGATACCTTCAAGCGTCCGATCTACGCAGGTAACGCCATCGCCACCGTACAGGCTACTGATGCCATCAAAGTCATCACCGTGCGCGGTACCGCCTTTGATGCGGTTGCAGCCGAAGGCGGCAGTGCCAGCGTAGAAGCCATCGACGCCGTCTTTAACTCAGATAAAGCTGAGTTTGTTGGCGAAGAACTAGCTCAATCTGAGCGCCCAGAACTAACTGCCGCCAGCGTGGTTATTTCAGGTGGCCGCGGCATGCAAAACGGCGAAAACTTCCAGTTACTCGAAAAAGTAGCAGACAAACTAGGTGCAGCAGTGGGCGCATCTCGTGCAGCCGTAGATGCCGGCTTCGTACCAAACGATATGCAAGTGGGTCAAACCGGTAAAATCGTTGCCCCAGACCTGTATATCGCTGTTGGTATCAGCGGTGCTATCCAGCACTTAGCAGGCATGAAAGACTCAAAAGTCATCGTCGCCATCAACAAAGACGAAGAAGCACCGATCTTCCAAGTAGCCGATTACGGCTTGGTCGCTGATTTGTTTGATGTATTGCCGCAGTTAGAACAAGCGTTGTAGAAGAGACGTGGTTCGTGCTTCGTGGTTCGTGGTTCGTGCTTCGTGCTTCGTGAAAGAAGAAAGACGAAAGACGAATAAGAGAGGGCCTTCGGGTGGGCGACCATCCGGAGGTTTTTTTTTGCAAAACATAACCACCACCCAACAGCGCCTCGCTCCAATATCCAATAGCTAATGTCTAACAGCGCTCTTGCTCTTATCCAGCTACTTTTTTAACGAAGCACTTGCATATTTCTAACTCATCGGACATGATTGACTGCATAACATCCTAATAGGATTAGGTGGCTAACATGAAAAGAAGAACAACTATGCTAAAAAAACTACCTCTCGCGACCGCAATTACGCTCGCACTAGCAGGAACAGCAGGCGTACAAGCAGCAGAATTCGATGTTGGTGACGTTAAAGTCAAATTCGATTCAATCATTTCTTACGGCGCCGCTTGGCGTATGGAAGAGCGCGATATGCGCGTTATCCACCCAGGTAATATGGCCGGTGGTTTAGGCCAGTCTGGCGTCGCCGACGACGGTAACTTGAACTACGACAAAGGCGACATGGTGTCGTCAGTATTCAAGGGCGTTCACGATTTAAGTATTGATGGCGGCGATTACGGCGCTTTCTTCCGTTTCAAATACTGGTATGACGATGTTATCAAGAACAATAACGTAGCTCATGGTCATACGGGTACCAACTATTTCCCAGATGTTACTCTGAACAACGATGCATTAGATGATTACTCAACCGGTTCTGGTTTTGAGTTGTTAGATGCGTTCGCTTACGCCTATTTTGATATCGGTGATATGCCCGCTAACTTACGGGTTGGTCGTCAGGTATTGAGCTGGGGTGAAAGTACCTTTATCTTCAATGGTGTGAACGCTATTAACCCGGTGGACGTGAACGCAATTCGTCGACCAGGAGTGGAAATTAAAGAAGCCTTGTTGCCAGTAGGCATGGTGAACCTAAACATAGGTTTAACTGACGAAACCAGCTTAGATATGTTTTATCAGTATGAGTGGGATGACTACAAACTAGATGGTTGTGGTACTTTCTTCTCTACCATTGATATTTTAGGTGGCCCAGGCTGTAACAAAGTGACCCTGAACCCGCAATTAGTGCCTGGTGACCCAGACTCTAACCTAAGCGATCTTGAGTCAGTACAGTACGGTACCTACTTAGAGCGGGCGCCAGATATCGAGCCAGACGATGGCGGCCAGTACGGTTTCGCGATGCGTCACTATGCTACCGACATTGACGTTGAGTTTGGCTTGTACTTCATGAACATTCATACACAAACGCCAATCATCTCAGCATACAACTGGACCAAGCAGCCAACTCCGGCGCTAAGTCACCCAGATGGTATTCCAATTGCTGGTCCTGATTACGTGCTTGAGTTCCCTGAAGACACCAAAATCTTCGGTGCCAGCGTAGCAACTACCGTAGGCGACTGGTCTGTTGGTGGTGAAATGAGCTATCGCATCGATATGCCAGTGCAAATCAACACCACTGAGATTTTGTCGACCGGTTTACGTGCAGATGTTCCTAGTACTTTCAGCAACCGTATTCAACGCGATGAAAACGGTCTGATTACTAACCTAGGCGAACTGCAACACGGTTACGATGAATACGATGTCTCGCAGTGGCAGATGTCAGGTATTCGCTTCCTAGACAACGTGTTAGGTGCCAGCCGCGTGACCTTCATCGGTGAAGTTGCGATCAGTAAGGTGCACGGTTTAGCCGGCTTAGATGAACAGCGTTACGGCCGTAACCCAGTGTACGGCAAATGCTTGAGCGTAGCTGACCAAATGCAGTTGGGTAACCCGGCTCCAGCGGGCGATATCAACTGTGAAGGCTTTGTCACCAGCACCTCGTGGGGCTATCGCGCTCGTATCGTCGGTGACTACAACAACGTGTTTGCGGGTTGGAACATGCAACCAACGTTGGCGCTAGGCCACGACGTGAAAGGCTATTCAGCTAACTCAAACTTTATCGAAGGTCGTAAAACCATCGGTTTGAGTGTTGATTTCAGCTACTTAAGCGCATACAAAATTGGTATTGGTTACAACATCAATACCGGCGGTGATTACGAGCCAGCTTCTGACCGTGATTTCGCAGCCATTAGCTTCAGCTACAGCTTCTAAGCAAGCGGGTTACAGCAACATGAATCAAAAACCCGCCTTGGCGGGTTTTTTTCTAAGTAGTCTTTAGCTCAATAAAAGTCCAACAGTTAGGGTCGATGAACAATGAAAACGATAATGACAACAGCCCTTGCCCTGGTTGCCAGCGCTCTGGTTTACGCACCAGCGCAAGCCGCCAATAGTGAGGCGCAGAGTAAACAGCAGTTGCTCCAACTTGAAGATGTCTTTCAATTAGAATACGCCAGCAATCCAGCTATTCATCCGTCGGGCGACTACACAGTCTTTGTGCGTAACTTCATGAATATCATGGCAGATCGTAAACAAGGAAACCTATGGAGGGTGAACAACAAAGGCGAATTACGACCACTAACGGGTGGTGATGCGCAAGACCATTCGCCCACTTGGTCTCCCGATGGCAAGCAATTAGCGTTTGTGTCAAATCGCTCAGGCAGCAATCAAATTCACTTGTACTGGACCGATACTCGCGAGCATGCACCTATTACCCGCCTAACCAGCAGCCCTAGTAACCTATCTTGGTCACCGGATGGTAAATGGTTGGCCTTTACTATGTTCACGCCGCAGCACAAAGCTGCGCCGGTAAGCCTACCGGGCAAGCCGCAAGGCGCTAATTGGGCTGAGCCACCGCGTTACATCGATAAAGATAATTATCGCGCCGACGGAGCTGGCTACACTCCAGATGGTTACAGCCAAATTTATGTGGTACCTACTACCGGAGGTTCACCTCGGCAGTTAACCTTTGGCGATTACAACCATGGTGGCGCGTTGGCGTGGAGCGCCGATGCCAAGCAGTTGATCTTTTCCGCTAATGCCCATGCTGATGCATTTGAACAGCCGAATAACTCTGAGCTCTATCAGCTTAACCTAGCGAGCGGTGCTATAGAGCAGCTTACCGATCGTGAAGGCCCCGATCATTCACCAGTGATAAGCCCCGATGGCAAAAAGTTAGCTTGGCTAGGCTATGATGATACGTACAAGAGTTATCAGCTCACCCATTTGTACGTGATGGATCTCTCTGGCCAGTCACCTAAGCTGTTAACTCAAGATTTTGATTACAGCGTAGGGCAGGTGAAGTGGGCTGATGACAGCCGTGGCTTGTATTTTGCCTACGATCGCGAAGGTAAGGGCCACATAGCCTATCAGAATCTCAATGGGAAGCGCCGCGTGCTAACGGATAGCATGGGAGGCTTAAGCTATTCTCGGCCCTATAGCGGCGGTCAATTCGATGTCAGCAGCAACGGTGATTTAGTCTATACCCTAGCGAGCGCCAATCGTCCTGCCGATTTAGTGCTACAAACCAGCAAAATCACTCGTAAGCTTACGGCGCTTAACGATGACTTGTTGAATCATAAAACCTTGGCGCGTATCGAAGAAATTTGGTACGACAGTAGCGTCGATGACCATAAAATTCAAGGTTGGATTGCCTATCCGCCAAACTTTGACCCAACCAAGAAATACCCGCTGATTCTGGAAATTCATGGCGGCCCACATACAGCTTATGCAGGGTCTTTTGCCGCAGAAATTCAGTTAATGGCGGCGCAAGGTTACGTGGTGCTTTATACCAACCCTCGCGGTAGCACCAGCTATGGCGAAAAGTTTGCCCAAGAAATTCACCACAATTACCCAAGCCATGATTATAACGACCTCATGGATGGTGTGGATGCAGTGATCAGCAAAGGCTTTATCGACGAGCAACGTTTATACGTTACCGGTGGTAGCGGTGGCGGAGTGCTCACCGCATGGATTGTCGGGCATACGGATCGCTTTGCTGCGGCAGTAGTAGCTAAACCTGTTATCAACTGGTACAGCTTTGTGTTAACTGCTGATATGTATAACTATTTCAGCAAGTATTGGTTCCCTGGTAAGCCCTGGGAGCACCAAGAGCACTACATGAAGTATTCACCTATCAGCTATGTCGGTAACGTGACCACGCCTACCATGTTGCTAACCGGTGAAGCCGACCATCGCACGCCGATTTCAGAATCTGAGCAATATTACCAAGCGCTGAAATTAGCCGGTGTCGAAACTGCCATGGTGCGGGTGCCAGATGCTCCTCACGGCATCTACGCCAGACCCTCGAATCTAATGGCCAAAGTAGCGTACATCCTGCATTGGTTCGAGCAACACCAGCCAAGCGCTAATTAGTGTGCTCAAACTCGGCTGTTGCTTTACGACCATCTAAGTAAAGCAGCAGCTGATGTTTTAATCGTCGCCATGGGTGACGTTTCACCTGACGCCGATCGGCTACAGACTTAATATCGCTGCCATGGGTGTGAGTATTGTCTACCGTGTACGGTAATAATCCATAAACCTGTAACCCCAGTTCATGCTGCCACTGCATATCTACATCAATTGGGCGAAATAAAGGTGGGCGTTGGGCCAATAGCCGTTTGGCTCCGGCCAAGCTGATGACTTGTGCACAAGCACCAATCGGTGGCTTACGATAGCGCACCAAATCAAACTGCTTGATAGCACGGGTTGTAATAGCGGGCTGTTGCTTAAACGGAGCGGCAAGTTTTAACACATGCCACGGCTCAGACACTGCTGCAATAGCCTCATGGATGTCTTTAAAGTCCGAACTAAAACAAACATCGTCTTCTAGCACCACGGCATAATCAAGTTGATGGTCAACAATGTATTGCCAAGCCTTGAGGTGCGATAAATAACAGGCAATTTCACCAGCCGTTAACTGATAATGAAACTCGCGCTGACTACGTGAGGTATCGACTACGGCCGATAGTTGCTCCTGAGTAAGCTCTTTGCCCCATACCGCATCGATGCGGGTATAGGGCATGCCTAATTGGTCAAGTTGCTTACTTACGTTCAACCATCTATCGGTAGAATGCTTAAGATTAATCACTAAAATCTGTGCGGATAACGACTGCTGCATAGGGTTATTTCTCTAACGGTTTGCTACTTTTTGGGTCTTGTTCACGCTTCGCGCGGTACGCCATCTCGTAGAGCTTGGCCTCGGTTAAGAAAAAATGAAAGGCATCGATATTGGCTTTGATAAAGCCACGCCAACCCGACCAAATCATTTGTCGACCTAGATAAAACTTCAAAAACATCAACGGAAAAATCAGCAGCAAACGCGGCAAACTACAGGGCCGGCCTTGCTCCAGCCGTTGCTTGGCTTTTAGCAACGAGTATTTATTCAGCTTGTCCATATAGCCGTGCGCGGTATCGTAACCGTAATGTTTCAAATAAATCGGCAAATAGGCAGTCGGCTCTTCTACCTCAATGTGCTCATGCACAATGACACTAGTATCCATCTTGCTCTTATCACGACGATACACCCGCCGATACTTATGATGGCGCGCCTTTTTCAGACTGTGCCCCATAAAAATGTCATCATGATGAATCCAAATGCCATTGATATCGCCCTGCGCAATCCGTTCGCGAATCATCTGCAAGCCACCCTCTGGCATCACCTCATCGCCATCTAAATTCAGAATCCAGTTGTGGCTGCATTGGGTAATAGCAAAAGCCTTTTGCTTGGAGTAGCCAGGCCAATCATTGTGGACAATACGCGCCCCGTGACGCTTGGCAATGTCTAAGGTCGCATCGGTCGAGCCGGAATCCACCACTACAATCTCATCGGCCCCAGCCACACTGCTAAGAACCTCGTCTAAGTGTTCACCCTCATTCAAGGTGATTACAAAGACACTTAAGGGCGGGTAGTTGGGTTGCTGTTGTGCAGAAGCTGTCATAGCGTCCTCATTAGTTGTCGTGATTCGATAAGTCTTCGGCTTGCTGTGGTCCTTATTATAGCCAGTTAGACAGTAAAAATAGTCAGTTAATTGCAAGTTAGATTACGTATAATGACGTGCGATAACTACTAATAAAGAGTAAAGGGAAGGCTTATGCAGCTTACGTTAGACAACGATTGGCAACCTTGGTTAGCGCAACAACAACAGCAAGCCTATTGGCCTCCGTTGCAACAACGGGTACAGGCAGCGCGTCAACAGAGCCTCGTTTATCCGCCCGCAGCGCAAGTGTTGCGCGCTTTTGAGCTCACGCCATTGAGCCAAGTACAAGTGGTCATTATCGGACAAGACCCGTATCACGGACCTGGCCAAGCCCATGGTTTAGCCTTTTCTGTGGCCGACGGCGTCGCCATACCACCGTCGCTACGTAACATTTATAAAGCTATCAAACATGATTTTGCCGACTATCAAATACCCTCTAGCGGCAACTTAGAAGGCTGGGCCAAACGTGGAATCTTATTGCTAAATACCGTACTCACCGTCGAGCATGGCAAAGCACACTCCCATGCCAAGTGGGGCTGGGAAAACTTCACCGACGCTGCTATTCAGGCCGTATCAGCGCAACGCGAAGGAGTAGTATTCATGTTGTGGGGCGCCCACGCACAGAAGAAGGCTGCGCTCATAGATGACTCGCGCCACACCATTCTGCAAACCGTTCATCCGTCGCCGTTATCAGCGCATCGAGGTTTTTTCACAGCAGGGCATTTTGCCACCACAGCAAAACTCCTCAACCGCTCCGGGGCCGAGTTATTTGCTTGAGTAAGAGCAAGAGCGCTGTTAGCTGTTAGACATTAGCTATTGGTAAAAGCAAAGGCAAGAGCGCTGTTAGCTGTTAGACATTAGCTATTGGTAAAAGCAAAGGCAAGAGCGCTATTAGCTGTTAGACATTAGCTATTGGCAAAAGCAAAGGCTGGTGCACGGGCGGCACCAATATCCAGTGACTAATGACCAATAGCGCCTTTGCTTTTACTTACAATTCATCGAGATCGGCGTCGAAATCGAAATCAATGTCACGAAGCTCATCGCGTAACCGATACTTCTCCTTCAACATTTCAATTTCTCGCCATTTGCGAGGGGCACTGCGTTTACTAGACTTACATTCAACTTGCTGTAGCTCTTGTGAATGATCCATGGGACACTCCGGCTTTTCTGTTGGTTGTTGTTGTGACTTCTCACCGCCCTATCGGGCGATGCTTCTTACTTCATTAGCCGTTGCTCGATAGTATCGAGGCTTACGCAGCTTCCATAAGCAGAGACGACCGTCCAGCCGCCTTTAATTCCAGAATGCCTTTATCACGGATATTGAAGGCGGCATTTAAGTCGCGATCTATACCCATCGTTCCGCATGAGGGACAATCCCATGAGCGAACCGATAAGGGCATTACTTCCATTTTATGACCGCAACAATGGCAAGTCTTAGAGCTGGCGTACCACTGGTCGAGCTTGACTAGGTATTTGCCTTGCTCTTTCAGTTTGTACTCCAGTTTGTTGACAAAGCTATACCATGAGGCATCGGCTATGTGTTTTGCCAGTTTACGGTTTTTCATCATATTGGCCGATTTCAATGTCTCAACTATCACCGCTTGGTTTTCGTCAACGAGAGTTCGAGAGAGTTTGTGTTGAAAGTCGGCACGAGCGTTTGCTGCTTTTTCGTGGCATTTAGCAACCAACAAACGAGCCTTTGCTCGGTTGGCGCTCCCTTTAGCCTTACGAGACAACTGACGCTGCTTACGTCTGAGATTTTTCTCAGCGCGTTTTACAAATCGAGGGTTGGCAGTCTTTCTGCCGTTTGATTCGATGGTGAAGTGAGACAGCCCCAAATCAACACCTGTAACCTTGCTTATAGTGTGAAGTAATGCAGGCGCTTTAACTCCATCATCCACAAGGATAGAGGCGTAGAATTTGCCAGTTTTACTCAGGCTCACTGTAATGCTTTTAACTGCTCCCGAAATTTCACGATGGATATTTGCCTTTACAGGCTGCATCTTGGGCAACTTAACAGCCCCATCCAGCACTTTTACACCCACACAGTGATAGCTCGACTGTTTGCCGTGCTTGCGTTTAAATTGCGGAAATTTGGCTTTTAACTTCGGGTTGAAGAAGTTGTCAAAGGCTTGATGCAGATTGATAACCGCCTGCTGTAAGGCGATTGAATCATATTGTTTCAACCAGTGGTATTTTCGTGATTTCTTAGCAACTGCAAGCAGCGGTTTTATGTCTTTTTTGGGGTTCAGCGTAACCCTGTGATTGCGATACATATGAGACTTTAAATGCAGAGCCTTGTTGTACGCGAAACGCACAGCGCCAAACTGAGCTATTAAAAACTCAGCCTGGTCTTGAGTTGGGTAAATGCGTACTTTTGTCGCCCTTAACATTTAAATTATACCACTGTATAAATAACCAGTATTCTCCTGATATGACTTTGCTTGTCAAGGAAGAAGTTGAGGCTTCGCCTCAATCGCCTTATATCCCCGCCCGATTGGGCGAGGGTTTACGGCGAAATTGCTAATAGTTCGCACAAGAATCGTACTCTTGTACTTGTAGCGCAGCATTTTTATAACACGGCTTGCTGAAAATGTGAACAGGTAGAAGCAAAGACGCCGTTAGCTGTTAGATATTAGATATTGGTGGCGTCCACGCACTCGCCTTTACTAATAGCTAATAGCTAATAGCCAATAGCCAATAGCCAATAGCGCTCTTGTCTTAAACCCCAAATCCACGTATAATCCGCGGTCACAAATCGTTCTTTTACAGCACAGGTAATTTGGTATGCATCCCATGTTAAACATCGGTGTGCGCGCAGCGCGTGCCGCCGGCAAAATCTTAGTTAAAAACTTCGGCGTAGAAGTTGACCTCAACGTAGAAGTTAAAAGTCAGAACGACTTTGTAACTGAGTTAGACAAAGCCGCTGAAAGTGCCATCATTCGCACCATTCAAAAGGCCTACCCAGATCACTCATTCTTAGCTGAAGAAAGCGGAGAATTAATGGGTAAAGATGCTGATCATCAATGGATTATTGATCCATTAGATGGCACCACCAATTACTTGCGCGGTATCCCTCACTTCGCTATCTCTATCGCATACAGCTACAAAGGCCAGGTACAAGTTGCCGTGGTTTACGATCCGCTGCGCGAAGAACTCTTTACCGCCACCAAAGGTGCGGGTGCACAGCTAAACGGCAAACGGTTACGCGTTAAAGCTCAGCGCGACCTTAACGGTGCGTTGTTAGCTACCGGCTTCCCATTCAAACGCAAAGACATGACCAAAGAATACTTAGCGGTATTCGCAGCCTTGTTTGAGCACGTGGGTGATATGCGTCGCAATGGTGCCGCAGCGCTTGATTTAGCTTATGTTGCCGCAGGCCGCATCGATGGCTTCTGGGAATTCAGCTTAAAGCCATGGGACATCGCTGCCGGACAACTGATTGTGCGTGAAGCGGGTGGTCTCGTAGCCGACTTTGCTGGTGGCCATAGCTTTATGACCAGCGGTCATACCGTTGCAGGTAACCCGAAAGTGGTGCAGCACCTCCTGACCAAAGCGCGTCCGCATTTACCTGAGTCACTTCGATAGGCAAGCAAACACGATATTAGACATTAGACATTAGCGCCGCTCCGGCGCTACCTAATATCCAATAGCTAACAGCTAATAGCTAATATCGAAGTTGGGGTTTAAAACCATGCTAAATAACATTCGGATTGTGTTAGTCAACACCAGCCACACCGGTAACATCGGCTCGGTTGCTCGTGCCATGAAGACTATGGGGCTCACGCAGCTTACCTTAGTCGACCCAGTGCAAGCGCCTGATAGCCAAGCATCGGCGCTAGCCGCTGGTGCTACCGATGTGCTGTTTAACGCCAAGATTGTTGGCAGCTTAGCTGAAGGCATTAGCGATTGTGGGCTAGTGGTAGGTACCAGCGCACGTAACCGTACGCTCGACTGGCCGTTGTTAGGCCCGCGCGAAACCGCCACGCAAGTGCTGCAAGAAGCGCCTAACTACCCTGTTGCGCTGGTGTTTGGGCGCGAGAGCAGCGGTTTAACTAACGAAGAGCTGCAGCAGTGTACTCACCATGTGCATATTCCTTCTAATCCAGATTACAGCTCACTGAATTTGGCCATGGCCGTGCAAACCCTAGCCTACGAAATTCGCATGCAGTTTTTAGAAGGCCAGCAAGCAGCAACGGACCCTGCCGCAGAAGCTGAAGAATATCCGCTAGCTGAGGATTTAGAGCGCTTTTACACGCACCTAGAACAGACCCTTTCGGCTACCGGCTTTATTATTAAGCAGCATCCTGGCCAAGTGATGGCGAAGTTGCGGCGGCTGTTTACCCGTGCTCGTCCTGAGGCGGCCGAACTAAACATTTTGCGCGGCATTTTAACCTCAGTAGACAAGAAGATGAAGTAACGTCACGGCTGTTATTGGGGCCCTGCTGGCGGTGCCGATAATGGCCTGTTGAATACTTGACTAAAATACTCGGGTATGACAAAATTGCTTCCAGAATTAACAGGAGGCAGAAAGGCTATGCGCTTAACCTCAAAAGGCCGCTACGCGGTCACCGCAATGCTCGACGTAGCTTTGCATACAGCTCACGGACCTGTGTCTTTGGCGGATATTTCTGAGCGCCAAGGCATTTCTCTGAGCTATCTTGAACAATTATTCTCGCGCTTGCGTAAACAAGGCTTAGTTAGCAGTGTGCGTGGGCCTGGTGGTGGCTATCGATTGGGCCAAGAGCCGTGCGATATTTCTATCAGTGCGGTGATTCAAGCCGTTGATGAAAGCATCGATGCCACGCGCTGTCAGGGGAAAGGGGGCTGCCAAAGTGGGAGTCGTTGCTTAACCCACTCGCTCTGGACAGGCTTAAGTGAACGGATAGAAGACTTTCTAACCAACATCACCTTAGCCGAGCTGGTCACCCAAGAAGATATTAACCGCGTTGCTCAGCGTCAAACAGCGATGGTGAGCGAGCAGAAAAAGCGCGAATACAACATTGCATTGCAAAGCCAATAAGCCTTAACGGCTTGCTGTATGGCAACCAAGGAGTAGCACTGATGAGATTACCGATTTATTTTGATTACGCAGCAACCACCCCGGTCGACCCTCGGGTAGCCGAGAAAATGATGCAGTTTTTAACGCCAGACGGGCAGTTTGGTAACCCTGCATCACGTTCGCATCGGTTCGGCTGGCAAGCCGAAGAAGCGGTAGATATTGCGCGTAATCAGATTGCTGAATTAGTCAACGCAGATCCACGCGAGATCGTGTTCACCTCAGGTGCAACTGAATCAGATAACCTGGCCATTAAAGGTGCTGCTGAGTTCTACAGCAAAAAAGGTAAGCACATCATCACCGTGAAAACCGAACATAAAGCTGTGCTAGACACTGCGCGTCAAATGGAACGCGAAGGCTTTGAAGTTACTTATCTAGACGTTAAAGAAGACGGTTTGTTAGACCTTGATGTGTTCAAAGCAGCCTTACGCGAAGACACAGTGTTGGTCAGCGTGATGCACGTGAACAACGAAACCGGCGTGATTCAAGACATCGAAACCATCGGTAACTTGTGCCGCGCGAACAAAACTATTTTCCATGTCGATGCTGCCCAAAGTGCTGGCAAAATCGATATCGATTTAGAGCGTCTGCCGGTCGATTTAATGAGCTTCTCGGCCCACAAAATGTACGGTCCGAAAGGCATCGGTGCCTTGTATGTGCGCCGTAAGCCACGGGTTCGCTTAAATGCACAAATGCATGGTGGCGGCCACGAGCGCGGCATGCGTTCAGGCACCTTGCCAACGCACCAAATCGTAGGTTTTGGTGAAGCAGCTCGCATTGCGAAAGAAGAAATGGCAGCTGAGTATAAGCGTTTCCAACAACTGCACGAGCGGTTATGGAACGGCGTGAAAGATATCGAAGAAGTGTACATCAACGGTAGCCAAGAACAGGGCGTGCCACACATCTTCAACATCAGCTTTAACTTTGTTGAAGGCGAAAGCTTAATCATGGCGCTCAAAGATCTGGCGGTATCATCAGGTTCAGCTTGTACCTCAGCCAGCTTAGAGCCGTCGTATGTATTACGTGCGCTAGGGCGTAACGATGAATTAGCGCACAGCTCAATTCGTTTCAGCTTCGGTCGTTTTACCACCGAAGAAGAAGTTGACCACGCCATTGAGCAAATTAGTAAATCAATTGGTCGCTTGCGCGACATGTCGCCCCTTTGGGAAATGTTTAAAGACGGAGTTGATTTGAACTCGGTTGAATGGGCGGCACACTAACAGAGGTAACAAGTTATGGCATACAGTGAAAAAGTAATCGACCATTATGAAAATCCGCGCAACGTAGGTGCGTTTGACAAAAACGATCCCTCTATTGCGACCGGCATGGTCGGCGCTCCGGCGTGTGGTGACGTGATGAAGTTACAGTTAAAAATTAACGATAACGGCATCATTGAAGACGCTAAGTTCAAAACCTACGGTTGTGGCTCAGCCATTGCCTCTAGCTCGCTCGTCACTGAGTGGGTGAAAGGCAAATCAATTGAAGAAGCAGCCCAGTTAAAGAACACCCAAATTGCTGAAGAGTTAGCGTTACCACCGGTAAAAATTCATTGTTCTATTTTGGCTGAAGACGCCATTAAAGCGGCAATCGAAGATTACAAAAAGAAACACGCAAACTAATAAGTAGGTTCAAGCATGGCAATTAGCATGAGCGAAGCGGCGGCGCAACGCGCCCGTACGTTTCTGGAACAACGTGGTAAAGGCGTAGGCATCCGGTTAGGCGTTAAAACCACCGGCTGCTCGGGCCTCGCGTACGTGATGGAATTCGTTGACTCGATAGAAGACAGCGACACAGTTATCGAAGATAAAGGCGTGAATATCATTATTGACGGCAAGAGTTTAGTGTACTTAGATGGCACTGAAATCGACTTCGTTAAAGAAGGCCTCAACGAAGGCTTCGAGTTCCGTAATCCCAATGCTAAAGGTGAGTGTGGTTGCGGCGAAAGCTTCAACGTCTAACCCACCTTAGTGCCGGGTAGCCACTAGCGGCTGCCCCCATGTTCGGTAAAAGGTTAAGCGTAACCATGAACCATTTTGAGCTATTTGATTTACCCGCCGCATTCAATCTTGATGCGGCGGATTTGCAACAGCGCTATCGTAAGTTGCAACAAACCCTGCATCCAGATCGCTTTGCCAATGGTAGTCAACGTGACAAATTGCTAGCGGTGCAGCGCACGGCACAATTAAATGATGCCTATCAAACCCTGCGTAACCCGCTGCTACGGGCCGAGTATATCCTGCAACTGCGCGGGCTAGATCTAGCGCACGAGCAAACGACCCTACAAGATCCTGAGTTTTTAATGGCGCAAATGGAATGGCGCGAGCGTATCGCTGAGCTTAACGATTGGGAAGAAATTGACGCGGCCCTGCGCGACTTAGCAGTAGAAAGTCGAGATTTACAATCCGAGCTAGAGCAGCAGATTAACGCCGAACAGAATGAGGCCGCTGCCAACAGCATTCGCAAGCTTAAGTTCATGTTAAAATTAGAACACGAGCTAGAAGAAAAAAGCGAATAACGATAAACGAATTTGAGGTTGCCCCATGGCATTATTACAAATTGCGGAACCCGGCCAAAGCACGGCACCGCATCAGCATCGGCTCGCCGCTGGTATCGATTTAGGTACCACCAATTCATTGGTGGCTAGTGTCCGTAGTGGCACTGCTAAAGTATTAGTCGACGAGCACGGGCGTGCGATTTTACCATCGGTGGTGTATTACGGTGCCGACACCATTGCTACCGGTTATGACGCTATAGCCAAGCACCAAGACAAGGCCATCGCTACTGAAAACACCATCGTCTCGGTGAAGCGCTTTATTGGGCGTACCATCGCCGATGTTCAGAAAAATTTCAGTAACTTACCTTATCGCATGAGCGAAACGGACAACGGTGTCCCGGTTTTCCACACCGCTGCCGGTGAGAAAAACGCCGTAGAGGTATCAGCTGATATCTTACGCACCTTAGCTGCGCGCGCTGAAGCCTCTCTTGGCGGCGAGTTAACGGGCGTCGTTATCACCGTGCCTGCCTACTTTGATGATGCTCAGCGCCAGAGCACCAAAGATGCTGCGCAACTCGCGGGCTTAAACGTGTTACGTTTGCTTAATGAGCCCACCGCGGCCGCAGTCGCTTATGGCTTAGATACCGGTCGCGAAGGCCTGATCGCCGTGTACGATTTAGGCGGTGGTACCTTCGATTTATCGATTTTACGTCTGCAAGGCGGCGTCTTTGAAGTGTTGGCCACCCATGGTGACAGCGCCTTAGGCGGCGATGATTTTGATCAGTTGCTAGTGCAGTGGTTAAAACAGCAATGGCAATTGCCGAGTGCGGTAGATGCGCGCACGGAGCGCGAGCTGATCAATGCCGCCAAAGCCGCCAAAGAACAGCTTACCGAGCACCAACAAGTGACGCTCACGTGGCAGGCCGAAGCCGATTCGCCAGCCGCCGGTACCGTGCAGGTACAAGCTGAAACTGACACCGGCAGCACCGCTGCGAGCCAACAGCTGACGCTAACCCGTGACCAGTTTAACGAGCTGATTGAGCCGCTGGTGCGGCGTACTTTGACCACCTGTCGCCGCGCTCTGAAAGACGCTGGCGTGAGTGCCGATGAGATCCAAGAAGTGGTGATGGTAGGTGGTTCAACCCGCGTACCACGAATACGCACAGCCGTAGGTGAGTATTTTGCCCGCGAGCCGCTCACCTCCATCGATCCTGACCAAGTGGTGGCTATCGGTGCGGCTATTCAAGCGGATATTCTTGCTGGCAATAAGCCCGATTCTGATATGTTGCTGTTGGATGTGATTCCGTTATCCCTTGGCCTAGAAACCATGGGTGGTTTAGTCGAGAAGGTCATCAGCCGTAATACCACCATCCCGGTCGCTAAAGCACAAGAATTTACCACCTTTAAAGACGGCCAAACCGCGATGATGATTCATGTGGTGCAAGGCGAACGCGAACTGGTTGATGATTGTCGCAGCCTGGCCCGCTTTGTGCTCACCGACATCCCACCGATGGCCGCCGGCGCCGCACATATACGCGTGACCTTTCAAGTGGACGCCGATGGTTTGTTGAACGTCACCGCAATGGAAAAATCGACGGGCGTCAGCGCATCGATTCAGGTGAAACCTTCTTACGGTTTAGGCGATGACGACATCACCAAGATGATTCAGGCCTCGATGAGCAACGCCAAAGAAGACATGGCCGCGCGCATGTTGCGCGAGCAACAAGTAGAAGCAGACCGCGTGTTAGAAGCACTTAGCAGTGCGCTGGCCGCCGATGCTGAGTTGCTCGAAGCTAGCGAACGGGCCACCTTGGATAGCGCCATGGCCGTCTTACGTGAAGCCCGCCACGGCACCGACACTGCAGCCATTGAACAAGCCATTGCTGCGGTCGACAAAGCCAGTGATGAATTTGCTGCCCGTCGTATGGATGCTAGTATTCGCAAAGCGCTCTCGGGCAAAAAGGCCACCGAGCTGTGAGTCTCTAATAGCTAATATCTAATAGCTAGTAGTTAATAACGAACTTGAGGTTTAACCAGTATGCCGAAAATTATTTTTTTACCGCACCACGAGCTGTGTCCAGAAGGCGCTGCAGTTGAAGCTAGCGAAGGCGAAAGCGTGTTAGACGTAGCGCTGCGCAATGGTATCGGCATAGAACATGCCTGCGAAAAAGTTTGTGCTTGCACCACCTGCCACGTGTACGTGCGCGAAGGCTACGACTCGTTAGATGATATCGAAGAAAACGAAGATGATATGCTCGACAAAGCCTGGGGCCTAGAGCCAGAGTCGCGGTTAAGCTGCCAAGCACGAGTGCACGGCGAAGACTTAGTGGTCGAAATCCCCAAATACAGCATCAACCACGCCAAAGAAAATCATTAACTGGCGGCAGAAAGCTGGCTGCAGAAAGCTCGCGGCTGATAGCAGTTGCTGAAAAAGCGCACATAGGTGGTCGTTATCGGCTGGTTATGGCGCTTTTTTTGTCCCCGTCGTTTGTCCGTTCACCAGTGTCAGTAAGCTGCATTCGCAGTAGCCAAACCTCAGCTAAGCCTAGCTCTGCCTGCTATTAATGGGCAGCTGCCATGCGCTTATTCAACCCCACTTCAGTACTTGTCGCTGCACTCATGGGGGCGCCGCAGCATGGCTTACATCCTTTTGACCCCCTTAGCAAAGTTAGTAAAAGTACAGCTTCTGTTGCGGTAACTGCAGAGCAAGGACGAGAATCACTAGCTAGCAAGGATGCTGGCACCTTGCCATCTCAGTTAAGCATAACCTTGGGCTTGCCTGGCTTAGCGCAAACGCCGTTGGAGCGGCAGTTAGCTCAGCTAGTAGAGACTAAAACAAACGGAGTGGCGAATGAATAAAGCAACATTCTTGCTGGCGATTTTAATCGGGGTCGGTATTTTGACAGGTTGCAGTAGTGCAGAAGATGAAACCAGCAGCGGTAACAGCGGCGATGGCAGTGGTGAACTTATCCATGCCAGCAGCGATAGCGCTGACATTTTATTTCAACAGCCGTTATCGTTAGATGTGCTTGCTAACGACAGCAGTAAACGCGATGCCGAGTTAACCCTTGTCGCAGCGGGCCCAGCACCAGAGCAACAGCTGCAGGGTGCCGTGGCGATTATCGATGGCCAGTTACACTACACGCCAGCTGCCGACTTTGTTGGCGTTGAAGAAATCTGGTACCAAGTGAGCGATGGCACTGAACAAGTAAGCGCCAAAGTCACCTTAACCTTGCTCGATAGCCTGCAATTGAGCGGTACTGTTAGCCCAGCTAATTTGGCTACGGCTGGGTCTGCACCGGTTGAAGTCAGCAGCATAATCGATGGTCGTCGCTTTAGTAGCTATGCCGATGCCCAGGGTAATTATCAGTTATCGATTGGTTACCTGCCAAGCACGGCAGATGCCAATGACGGCGGCATGCCGCCCGAGTTGGCGGCCACACAAATGGTCGAAGTGGTAGCCAGCTTCGCCACAGACCAGCAAGCGGGACAGACTTTACAGTTAGCTTCCGGGCTGGCTCCCATCAGCGAACTCTTTCAACAAGCCGTCACCGGCAAGGTTACGCTTGCCGATTCTGCCGCTAGCATTACCGGCGCGACCTTGAACCAAGAGCTATTGCCGGGGCTCGCTATCACGCCGTTGAGCACCGCACTAAGCATGCAGGTTAAGCAGTATTATCAGGCCAGTGATTTCTCTAGTAGCTATACGTTGCAGCAACTCACTACCGCCCTGAATAACTCTGATATCACTCAACTAAGCGAGCTAGCAGGGTTAATTTATTTATTATGTACCCATCCAGACTACCCGCTGCCACCCGAATATTCATCCTGGTACATGTATTTCACGGATTATGAGGCGTTAACGGAAGTATTGACCCAGGCGAAACAACACAATGATTTTGGTCCTGCCCTCACTGCATCTTTAATGAGTGCACCCACCATCCCGATGGATAAGATCAACCACTTGGCTGATACCTACGTACGTATGGCAAGTAGCCAAGATGAAGGTTTTGATTTTAATGGCTTCTATTATTTCATCGATGAGCACCAGCGCCTTACCTATTTCCCCACAGATGGCTGGTTTGCTGATTGGACGAGCAATGGCTGGACGCTCAGGTATGCTGGCTTTGACGTAAGCCGAACCATTGCCAACTTTATCAGCGACCATGCTCATCAGTACGATCCGGCCTTGTTCGACTTGTTTGTGCAGAGCGTAGCAAGCTTAGATCCGCAAACACCACTTGAGGATATCGATGATGACCGAGTTGAAATCCGCCCTGTGTCATACCAGAACGGGCATATCTATGCGGTGTTTGAGGTACTGAGTGAATTCAAACCTATTCCGTTCACTTATCAGGGGGTGTCTTACGAACTACCACGATTAACCGTAAATCCCCCTACCACCTATATCGAGCACGGCGTAGCAACGGCGATGTTTGCATCAGCGCGAACCTTCGACATCAGCGAGGGGAGTCAGTTTGTCATACCAGGTGTGTTTTGGGAGTACAACAATAACGAAGACCCCCTTGCAGATGCTGGCGAGCTGCTGTATTCCCCATTATTGGCAACCTTCCATCCACAAACAGAGTTCGCAGGTAGCTTTACCCGTCGCCATTTAGACTCGGGGACCTATCAACTGAATGCCGATAAAACCATCCTCTCGCTACAATTTGATGACCCAAGCGTGTCTGCGGTGAGCTACCAATTAAGGTATATCAGTGATGACCCAAGCTTACCGAAAGTTTTTATTACTGAAACCCAGCAACTGGCTGATGGCACCATCTGGCAACCTACGGTAGATGTTTATTGGCCTGCGGTGCAAAATCTTGATAGCGTGGCAGCCCTGCAAGGCAAGTTACTCTTTAAACATACTTTTTTAGTTACAGATGAGGATGGAAATATAGCCCCTCTAGAGCAGCAAGCCAGTTTTCTTGAGGTCTATTTATTGGGAGCAGATAATCATGCGCCATCTATTAGTGTGATGTGCGCCGAAGCAACAGACGATCTTACCTGTACTAAAGCCGAGCTAGTTACAAGTGACATGGGCGATACCTGGCAGAGTTATCAAGATCCTGAGTTACCCGAACTGCAGCCACGGGTGCTATTTAATGGCGATTGTGTTAACGGCCGCTGCGGTGGTGAGTTGTGGCAAGTAGTCGGAGTAAGTCCCGAACGACAATTGGTGGCGGTCTATCTTCATGACGAAAGCCCAGCTGGTACCGAGGAGTATGGCCCTGCGGTGCGGCCGTTCGGCACCCGGGTGAATGATTCCTTTGGTTTGCACTTGTTTAAGTATGTCGACCCAGCGGAGTATGGGCTGTAACGGCACTAGCGCCGCTCATAGTATGCTTGAATAGGTTCGATACCATGGGCGGCGTTATCTTTGTAGGGCTGCAAGCACCAGCAAGCTAAAACGGCACGTGCCAGCTGAACACCCATAAGTCTAAGCCATCATTGGGTTTCGCCAAATCCGCTTGCGAATAATGAGAGTAGCCCAAACTTACCCGGGCTTTAGATTCTTGGTTGTATTCCCAACTTAAACCAATCCGATCTTCAAATTGGAATGAAATTGAAAGCTCACGGCCCGCCAACTGCTGCTCATCAAATAGCGACACGCCAATGCCAGCTTCTAGATACAGTGGCTGTTTCCAATCGGTTAATCGCCATTGCAATACCGGGCTGAAGGTGAGGGCATTGATGCGCTCGCTTGATTCTTGCGTGTTTTTCCAACTGTTGATGGCTGCCTCATAGTGAACCCGAGGCGACCCTATCGCAGCTAACCAGCTGGCTGGCAACGGCTGCCAAGCATCAGTCCAGCGGTAACCGAGACGTAAGCCATCAATATCGCTGGCTGAATAACTGACTGCCGCATGTAGCTCATCGGCATAACTTTTGGGAAGGATCATAGTACTGGCAAAGACCGCCAACAAAAGTAGACTATATAGAATTTTTCTTGTTTTATTCATGAGGTTAAATTCTTCATAACAGACAATGACAGCAAGGACTAAGAATGCCTCTATTTTACATACATTCGTGTATGTATGTAAGTGTTCAAGCTCATGAAAAGATCGATTGAAGAGTTCGAGAAAACCGACAGGTTTGCTTGTTTTTTAATCAGCTTCGATAAAATCAATCACTTAGTGAAGATGGCAAATGTCGCTATAACTAGCAGCAAAACTGGATTTACTACGCGGTATATAATTATTTGTAATTAATTAGTTGACAGTTTGTTAACATGGCTACATAGTAAGCAACGAACAACAGTTATTAATCCAGCAATAGGAATGCAAAATGAAAAAAACCAATCAATTCGCACTATCGCTTATCTGTATCTCACTGCTTACCGCCTGTGGCGGCAGTAGTAGCGATGATGTCGATCCACCCATTCTTGAAGAGCAAGGCCCCTTTACTCTGGCCGGCAGCGTGAGTGGACTTAACGGCGAACTAGGCGTTACTGCCGCTGATGAGACCCTGACCATAAGCGCCGACGGAAGCTTCGAATTCACCAACGAATTCGATAGTGGTGACACAGTAGCGGTCGAGCTAAGCGCCATTCCTACCTTGCAATCGTGCAGCATTACCTCAGCTAGCAGCTTTACTTTCGCCAACGCTGATATCGATGACTTAACCATCGATTGCCGAGATCTTGAGCTGTACACCCCGGCCGATGATAGTGCCAGCACCAGTAACGGTACGGCTGTTACCATTGATGTGTTAGCAAACGATAGCAGCGAACTGGACGTGGCGTTAGCAATCACCAGCGTGACCGAGCCTGAGCATGGCACCGCTGAAATTGTCGACAACAAAATCGTCTATACCCCAGATGCAGGTTTTGCTGGCACCGATACCTTCACCTACACAGGTACCGACGGTGAGGCCGAAGGCACCGGCAGCGTTACTGTGACTGTTGCGCAAACGGTTGCCATTGCAGGTCGCGCTATTGACTCGCCGATTGCCAATGCCACCATCACCTTAACCGTGGGTGAGCAAACGTTCACCACCACCGCCGATGCCGATGGTTATTTCAGCTTAGATTTAGAACTATTGGATTTAAGCAGCGATGCCGTCCTCAAAATCACTGCCACTGGCGCCGGTGAGCAAGAGTACGTCACTTTGAACTCGCGGTTAACCACAGTGGCCGAACTCCTGGCGCTCGCAGGAGATGACCGCGTGTTGTCGGCGGAAGAATCAAGCAACGTGGTGATCACCCACGTCACCACTGCCATCAACCAGCAATTAGAAGTATTGGCGCAGGATGCTCCGATCACAGCGGCTAATTTCAATGAGTTGCTGATGCAACTTGATGGTTACTTAACCATGGAGATGGCAGCACTGATTAAGCTGTTAGTCGATGACGAAAATTACAGTTTGCCGGAAGGTTTCACGAGCATCGCTGACTTTTTAAACGATGCCGATGCCTACAATACGTTGTTGGCACAGGCCGATGCCGCTGGTGATTTACAAGCCATGATTGCTGCCACCGCAGCCGATAGTGAATTAGTACCTGCCATTGATCCAACCGAGCTCGCTGGTGCTTACATGCTGTTCTATGATTACCACCGTTACAATGCTCACCAAAACTATGTCAGCTACTCTATCGATGAAGACGGCGCGCTCTTTAGACAGGGCATTTATGATGGTGAATCAGAGCATGTGCCTTTTGTTGATGGTAAGTGGCTTGGTCCGTTGCAAACAACAGCCCGATTCATCCCATTAAACTCCTTTGTGAATAATTATGGCCATCTTTATGATGCTGATTTACTGGCAAAATTTGTAGCCAGCCAAGAAGGCTCAACCACCGCTGGCAGTGTGCCATTAACTGTGAGTAGTTATCTAGAAGCGATGCCGTTAAGTGTGATGGGTGCGAGTCTGACTATCTATGAGTCGTATGAATACGAGTTGGCACCTATTCCGTTTGAATACGAAGGTGAGCCATTAGAACTACCTGCGGTTTCACCCGAGTCGAGTGCATGGACCAACACCTACACGCGAGCTGAAAGTTTGATTAAAGATCTCACGTTTGACCTATCAGCGCCAACGGAATATGCCTACTACGGTGAGTTTTACGCTTACAATAACTTGACGTTTGATGGTTTGCCCGACGATGTGTATTACTTTAGCCGCATGGCTTATAGTTTTTACCCCACGTCTGAATTTAGCGGTACTTTTGATCGCGACGTGTTGGAAGGTGGTAGCTACGAGTTAAGCCCAGACAAAACGAAGTTAACGCTCACCTATAACGATCCGAACATGAATTACTACGCTGAAGATTTGTATCTGTTAGACGACCAAGAGCATGCGCAAATTGTGCTTACCAAGCGTCATCTTAAAAACGGCGGTGAGAATTGGAATACAAACAATATGCCTAGCATCGATCACAGCCTGGATACCGCCAACATGATTGCCGATAAGACCATCTGGGATGGCGTTAATGGCGAGGGTAAGTTAACGCCATTAACCGCTCGCATTGGTGGTGGTGGCTATCGATACAGCAGCGATGGTAACTATTATATCGTCGATATTGAGTGTGATGAAGTCGCACCGGGTGGTGATATGTGGGACGACTGCCTCTCGGCTAGCATCGAGCCACGTAGCTTACCATCTGGGAACTGGGAAGATTTTGATGGCAATAGCATTTTGGTTAATAAAAGCTGCTATCAAGACCAATGTGGTGGTAGCTTCCGTCGATTTGTGGCGAGCTACGATAATGGTGTGATGGCGCTGCTAACGAGTAGTAAGTTCCCGTACGGTACTGGTCCTTACAATATTTACGTTGAGCCAGGCAAAATGTACTTTATGGCAGGTGTAATGACTTATTATAAAGCCAGCGAAACCGGTGAAGAACCGGTACCGGTTGATGCAGCTAGCTTGATTGATGTGCCAACCGCAGCCTATCAGCGCAGCTCAAGCTGGACGCCAGACCCGTTGCGCGTAACCAAGCCGTTTGCTGAAGTAACTGAGAAATAAAGGCTTGGAAAACAACTAGGAAGATAGGTTGGAAAGCAAAAAGGGCTTACCCATCGGGTAAGCCCTTTTTTATTAACTGCAAATATTAACCGCAAACATTAGCCGTCAAGTTTCTCAGCAAAAGTCCTCTTAAACTTCGCCAACTTAGGATGTACCACTGCTTGGCAGTAGGCATTTTCAGGATTACGTTCCACGTAGTTGTCGTGATATTCCTCGGCCGGCCAGAATTTTTCCAGCGGCTCAACGGTGGTCACAATAGGCGCATCCCAGGTTTGCTCGCGCTCCATTTCCGTAATGATTTCTTGCGCCAAACGCTGCTGCTCATCGGTCTGATAGAAAATCGAGGTGCGATATTGGCTGCCAATATCGTTACCTTGACGGTTGATCTGAGTGGGATCATGCAGTGCAAAAAAGATCTCATAAATCTCGCGCAGGCTCAGCGAGGTCGGCTCAAAAGTGATTTGTACCACCTCAGCGTGGCCGGTATCGCCCTTGCAGACATCTTCGTAGGTAGGTTCGGCTTTATGGCCGCCGGCATAACCGGACTGCACCTTTAATACCCCACGCACTTGCTTGAAGGCGCCTTCAAGGCACCAAAAACAACCGCCGCCTAAAGTAATTTGTTGCGTCATAACTTGTAAACTCCGTCGCAAAAGAACGAAAAGACATCCCGCGAATAGACGTCTAGATGCCTGTACTAGATGGTGTTACTTTACGCCTGCAGCCATAGTTTGTAAAGCCTCTGATCAAGCCACAGCAACAAAAACGAGCGACCACGCGCACGTGGCCACCCGTTTGTTATCGTTGCTGTTATCGTTACTGAGAGGGGGCGTTAGTTACAGCTCGCGGATATGAAAACGCAGCTCTAGTTCACGACCGTTGGCGTTGTCACCTTCAAGCTCAATACGACCGCTATCATCAATTGAGATCTCTTCAAACACCGCCATGCCTTGACTATTCGCCTGTTGCATCACTTGTTCAACTTGCGCCAAGGTCAATCCCCACGGCTGTACGATTTTACTTTCCTTGCGCTCGCGCTTTACTTCAGCTGCGGCTCCGGCACCCTGAAACGTCACTTCGGCAAACCAGTTATCGGCTAGCCAACCTTCTACTTCCAGTTGCGGGCGATGATCATCCCACTCCAGCTCATTAACATGGGTATAGCCGTAATTCTTAAGCGCTTGCAACTGCTCCATTTGGCTGTTGGCGGTAACCGCTGAGTTAGCTGCAACTACGGCAGTTGTGCCCATTAGTAATACGGCTGCTAAACTTACTACCAAGCTTTTGTTTGTCATAGTCGGTACTCCTTTGTTGATGTTGCAGCTATCCTATCAGCCTATCAATGAGCCTAGTATGAACCACTCGTTCATGTTTGGTTCATGTTCGTGAACCCTTTTTCGGGTAAGCTTAGCGCCATGAACAAGTTATCTTATCTCATCTTTGTCACCAGTCTTAGTTGGGGCCTGCAAGCGGCTCTGGCTGCGCCCGCGGGTGCCTGGCCCGACAACAAGCAACAGCAACGTTTGTACCAACAAGTGCAAGCGGGCGAGGTGGTGTCGTTAGAAGTGATCTTGGCGTATTTACGCGAGCGCTATTACGGCGAAATCGTGGAGATAGAATTAGAAGACGATGATGGTATGCTCGTCTACGAGATAGAGATGATCGGCCCCCAAGGGCAACGGGCCGAGTTTGAATTTGCCGCCCGTACCGGCGAGCTTATGAGCGTAGAAGGGCGTCAGTTAAAAGCCATGAGCAAACAGCCATGAGTTATCGGCCATGAATGATGGGCCATGAATGATGGGCTCGGAACCATCGGTTATGAACCATCAGCTATAAATCATCAGCTAGGAACCATCGGTTATGAGTAACTTGCATGAAAATTTTGATTGTTGAAGACGATATCAAATTGGCGCAAAACCTCACCAAGGTGCTGACCGAGGCCGGCTATAACGTCGACCACGCCGGTACCGGCGCCGCGGCTGACTATTTGTTAAGCACCGAAGTGTTTGATTTGCTGATCTTAGATTTGGGCCTCCCCGACGGCCAAGGCAGCGATTGGTTGCAGCGCTGGCGTCAAGCTGGCATTGGTATCGTCACGCTCATTTTAACCGCGCGCGGCACGTGGGCCGATAAAGCTAGCGGCTTTAATGCTGGCGCTGATGACTACCTGGTGAAACCTTTTGCGGTGGCGGAATTATTAATGCGCGTTAAGGCGCTGATCCGCCGCAGTTACGGCCAAGCCCACCCGCATTTAACCGTTGGCGAGGTGGTCTTCGACACCCTCACCAATCAGCTCAGCAAACAGGGCATGCCGGTTAAGCTTACCGCACAAGAAACCAAGTTAATCGGCTACTTAATGCATGCTAGTGGCCGTATCGTAAGTCGTAGTGAGTTACACGACCACGTGTACGACCGCGACGAAGAGCCGGACTCCAATGTTATCGATGTTCAAGTTGCCCGACTGCGCAAAAAACTCGGCCGTGATTTTATCGAAACCATTCGTGGCCAAGGCTATCGCGTGCAAGCCCCAGCGGTTGATTAACATGCCAAAAGCGACTCGCACGGTACCACCCATCAGCATACGTCAGCGCACGATAATCGCTGGCCTGGTGTTGCTGTTGGTAGCTCTGCCTAGCGCAGGATGGGCCCTCAGTCATGCCTTCGAACGCTCCGTTACCGCGTCGTTCGATGCTCGCCTCACGGCTTGGCAGAACGTGCTGGTGGCTGCCTTAGAAGTGAACGCCATGGGCGAATTAGAAGTTCAAGATAAGTTAGGTGACCATCGCTTTCATGAGATTTACTCGGGGTGGTATTGGCAGATCAGCAGTGCCGAACAAACCCTCGCGCTGTCGCGATCGCTGTGGGACCAACGCTTGCAACCGAGCGTTGATGGCGTTGTGAATAACTTGATCTTGCGCCCCGGCATTGGCCCCCAGCAGCAAGCCTTACGCGTCTCCGAACGAGATTATTTGCTCGCCCAGCTAGAACAGCCGATTCATGTGATGGTGGGCGGCCCCGTGGCCGAAATAGACCGCGAAGTTGCCGCCTTTAACCAAGTGTTGTGGCTCGCGCTAGCCGGCCTAGCCGCCGTCTTACTGCTGTTTCTCGCTGTCCAACTGCGCTGGGTACTCGCCCCCCTCGCCAGCCTTAGCCACCAACTACAGCGTCTCCGCCATGGAGGAACTTGCGGACCCAGCTCCGGAGCTGGGTCCGCAAGTCCCTCATCGCGGCTCGATAGCGCCGCTCTAAGCAGTGAGCTCAAACCGTTAGCTGAGGCACTTAACGACGTGCTTGAGCGCGATGAAAAGCTGCTTGAACACAGCCGTGCCGCCGCTGCGAATTTGGCCCATAGCCTCAAAACGCCGTTGGCGGTGATGCAAAGCCAACTAGCCGAACTACCGCCGCAGCTTGCTGCTGAATTCACTCGAGAAATCCATCGTATGGACCAAGTGGTACAGCACCATTTAGCGCGCGCAGCCGCAGTAGGTACTCACCAGCTCGCGGCTCATGCGAATCTGCAAGCAGCGCTACAGCCGATCCTCGCAGCCATCGCCAGCATGGCCAAGCAGCGCCAACGCAAGTTCAGTTACAGCCAGCTTGACCAGCCGCAGCTAGCCGCCATCGCCGTACCCGTAGCAGCACCGGATTTACAAGAAATTGTCGGCAACCTGTTAGAAAATGCCTTGAAATATTCCCATCAGCAACTGAGTTTCAGCGCCACTATCTCTACCACCACCGCTGCCACAGTCTCTGGCAACGTCACTGGCAAAGTTACTGGCAACGTTAAAGGCGTGGCTGATGCCACGGCAGCACCACCAACGCTGTTGCTACAAATCGATGATGATGGCCCAGGTATGACCGACGAGCAGTGCCAGCAAGCTTTAGCAAGAGGCAAACGTCATGACATGTCGGTGCAGGGTAGTGGAATTGGCTTAACGGTTGCGGCCGAGCTGGCGCATTTGTATGGCGTGGAGATGCAGTTGGGACCTAGCCACCTCGGTGGCTTACAAGTACAGTTGCGTTTCAACTTATAACTGAGCTTAAACTTAAAACTGCGGCCGTCGTGCTGACGACCGCAACCGGCAGAAAACATCAAACCCAATTAAAAATGATAGCTGAAACCGACTTGCGCCAAAGCACTGTCGGAATTAACAAAGGTGTAGCCGAGCTCCACCGCCCAGCGTTGATTCACATAGTAGCGCCCAAGCAAACGCAAATTTTGGTCTCCGGCGCCGAGATCCACATGGCCAAAGCGCGCATCAAGCTCTAACTGCTGATTCACCCGATGGCGCACGCCAACATTGAGTTCGTAGCCAGACTCGGTCACTGCCCCGATAGCATCAGCTTGGTCACCCCAATCAATCCGCCCCTGAATAAAGCCAAAGCCGCCATAAATCACCGTGTTCTGACGGTAACTGTGGGCGTATCCCAAGCCCGCATTAAGGGTCGTCATCGAGGCGTCATCCAGACTCTCGCGGTCCGCATTCAGGTAGCCAAACCAAGCATCGGTCAACATAAAAGATGCGCCCACAATAGCGCCGTTGGCCCAGTCATCGCCCCATTTACCACTAGCAAAACCGGCATTCAAAAAATCAAACGAGGGAGCCGGTGGCGGCGCCGGTCGATAACCGTAACTACGCGCTTGCGCAGTGCCGCTGGCCAACCCTTGCAGCGCCAAAGCCAGCGTCCCAACCACCAAAACTCGTCCTAAACCATGCATAGATAACATCCTTATTCTAATGATAAAAAGTGCAGGTGTAAGTGACTAACTAGCCCTAATGTCCGCCAAACTGCGCCGGTAATTGGCGCAAACCACCTACAACCGTAAGCGCCTCAGTACCGTAAATTCAGCCGCAACAAGCAGCCAATCACTCAGCTTCACCCACCATCAAACAATTTCTATCAGCAACCGCATCCCGCCACTGCCGTGCCTTTTGCACTCAGCCGTGAATTACCGATGAGCTATTTTACCACCTCCTCTTGAAAGACTTGCGGACCCAGCTCCGGAGCTGGGTCCGCAAGTTCCTCCCGCACTAGCCGCGCCAGCGGCGTTCATGTATAATCCGCGCGACTAAGATTTTGACCCTTTAACTTTTAAACTTGATTGGAGAAAATCATGGCTTTAGAGCGCACTTTATCAATTATCAAGCCAGACGCTGTTGGCAAAAACGTCATCGGCGCTATCTACAACCGTTTCGAAACTGCTGGTTTCCGTATCGTTGCAGCTAAAATGATGCACCTGAGCACTGAGCAAGCAGAAGGCTTCTACGCTGAACACAAAGAGCGTCCTTTCTTCCGCGCGTTGGTAGATTTCATGACCTCTGGCCCAATCATGGTGCAAGTACTTGAAGGCGACAACGCGGTTAAACGTCACCGCGATATCATGGGTGCTACCAACCCAGCTGACGCACTGGCAGGTACCTTGCGCGCAGACTATGCTGTATCTATCGATGAGAACGCAGTACACGGTTCTGACGCAGTAGAATCAGCAGCACGTGAAATCGCGTACTTCTTCAGCGACGAAGAAATCTGCGCTCGTACTCGTTAATAGTAAGAGCGTTAATCGTTATTCGTACGCTTCGCTGTTCGTCCGCGCTTTGCGCTGTTCGCGAATAGCGTAGCGGACGAACAGTGAACGAAGTGAACGTACGAACCACGAATTACGAATACCCAATATCGCACTAAGGTTTTAATTAAATGAATGCAGTTGATAAAAAAGTGAATTTGCTCGATTTGAACCGCGCCGCAATGCGTGAGTTCTTTCAAGAATTGGGCGAAAAACCATTTCGCGCTGATCAGGTGATGAAGTGGTTGTATCATTTCTGCATTGATGATTTTGACCGAATGACCAACCTTAACAAGGCGTTGCGCGAAAAGCTTAAGCAAGTTGCCGAGGTGCGTGCCCCGGAAGTGCGGCTGCAGCAGCAGTCTGCCGATGGCACCATCAAGTTCGCGATGACCTTGTTTGATGGCCAAGACGTGGAGACGGTTTGGATCCCAGATCGTGACCGCGCCACTTTGTGCGTGAGTTCGCAGGTAGGTTGTGCACTAGAATGCACTTTCTGCTCAACGGCGCAGCAAGGGTTCAACCGGAACTTGCGCGTGGCCGAAATCATTGGCCAGGTGTGGCGGGTGAACAAACTGCTAGGTGCCTTTGGCGATACCGGCGTGAAAGCCGTGACGAACGTAGTGATGATGGGCATGGGCGAGCCCTTGCTCAACCTGACCAATGTGGTGCCAGCCATGGATCTGATGCTCGACGACAACGCTTTTGGTTTGTCCAAACGTCGCGTCACTCTAAGCACCTCTGGCGTGGTGCCGGCTTTATATAAGCTCAAAGAACAAATCGACGTGGCTCTTGCGATCTCTTTGCATGCGCCCAACGATGAGCTACGTAACGAAATCGTACCCATCAATAAAAAGTACAATATTCAAGAGTTTTTAAAAGCTAGCCGCGATTACATCGAAGGCTCTAAAGCCAATAAAAACATCACCATCGAATACGTAATGCTGGATCATATCAACGATTCGATGGAACAGGCCGCGGAACTTGCCGAGTTATTGAAAGATACCCCGAGCAAGATCAACCTGATCCCATTTAACCCATTCCCGGGCTCTGATTACGGGCGCTCCAGCAACTCACGCATTGACCGTTTTGCCAAAGTGCTGATGGAAAAAGGCTACATCGTCGTCGTCCGTCGTACTCGTGGCGATGATATTGATGCCGCATGCGGCCAGTTAGTCGGCGATGTGATTGACCGCACCAAACGGATTCTGAAAAAGCAGCAAGCCCAACGCGGTGGCGATGGCATCGATGTCAAGGCGCTGTAAATAAGCCCGCGACCGTGCGCTGTCGCTTGACCTGAAAGGTAATCGGGTTAAGATAGCTGTCTTTACGGGGGAATTTACATGCGCACACAGCTGTACACACTGCTTATCGCGATCGTCAGCCTGGTCTTAGCCAATGGTTGCGTAAGTCAGCGTACCCTAGATGGCAAATCGCAGCCAGCTCAACAATTTGACGCGCAAGAAGCGGCGCAAACACGCTTAGCTCTTGGCCTGCAGTATTTGCGCAGCGGCAACTTTGAGCAAGCCAAAGCCAATTTAGAGCGCGCCCTTAGCTATACCCCTGATAATCCTGGTGTTTATACGGGTCTTGCGTTCTACTATCAGCAGGTGCGAGACCCCCAGCAAGCCGAATCCTATTACCGCCAAGCACTCAAACTGCAACCTACCGATGGTAATAATTACAATAACCTAGGCGTGTTACTCTGTAACCAAGGGCGCTTTGCCGAAGCTGAACAGCAATTTCAGCGGGCTATCGACCAGCCTGGCTACGTTAAAGTTGCAGGAACATATGAGAACTTAGCGCGCTGTGCTAATCTAGCTGGGCAGTGGCAATTAGCCGACCAATATTATCAATTAGCGCTGAATCATAGTGGCGGCAGCGTCGCCATGTTAGAAAGCTATGCGACCTTTTTATTAGCTCAGGGCAATTACCCCAAAGCTGCCGAGGTTATCGCGCAACGCGCTGATTTCCCTCAGCTTTCAGCAAGTTATTTATGGCTAGAAGTGCAATTAGCTCACGCTCAAAGAAACCATAACAAACGCGATGAGTTTGGCGCGCTCTTGTTGTCGCGTTTTCCGCAATCGGACCAAGCGCACAATTATCAACAACTTAATAAGTAGTGGCACCGCATGACAAATAAGCAATCGAAATCAAATAACTCCAAGCCACAAACCGACGACATCTTTGCCGACGAGCACAAGGATGCTAACGCCGACGCTGGCCAAAAAGCAGCTCAAGAACGCGGCCAAGAAACCGGGCAAGAAACCGGCCAAGAGCACAGCCAACAAGCCGGCCAAGAGCACAGCCAACAAGCCGGCCAAGAAACCGAGTCTCAAAGCGACAGCGAAGCAGCCTACAGCGGTGAAACCGCCGGACAAATTTTGCGTGCCGCCCGCGAAGCCAAAGGCCTTAGCGAACAACAAGTCGCCGACAGCCTACGCTTGCGCCTAATTGTCGTCAAAACCATCGAAGCCGATGATTTTGAAAAACTCGGCACCGCCACCTACGTACGCGGCTATTTACGCTCCATCAGCAAAGCCCTCGACGTCGACTCCGCCAAAGTCTTTGCCGCCTACCAAGCCCAAGGCTTTGGCGAAGCACCCGCGGCTGAGCTGAAAATGCAAAGTTTCTCGCGCCGCAAAGTCCGCGAGCGCAATGACAGCCGTCTGATGCTGATCAGCTACATCATCATCGCACTTGTGATTGCTATGGCCGTAGCATGGTGGTGGCAAGATTCCCAAAACAACGACAGCGATGCGCAAGTTGAGCCTCGCAGCGAAGTCACCGAAACCAACAGCCCCGAAGGCAACGCCCGCCGTGCCACCACAGTCCCGCTGGACACAGGTAGCACCGCCAACGGCACCACCACTGGCAACAACACCGATGGCAGCAACAGCAGCGGTGGAAACACCGAAACTAGCGGCAACGCAGGCAGCAGCACCGGCGGCACGACTGCTGGAAGCACCAGCGGAAACGCCAGCGATACTACTAGCGGCAGCAGCGGTGGAAATACTAGCGGTAGTAACAGCGACAGCAACGGCAGAAATACCAGCGATACTACTAGCGGCAACAACGGTGAAAGCACTAGCGGTAACACAGCTAGCAGTACCGGCGGAAGTGCAGCTAGCAGCACCGGCGGAAATACCGGTGGCAGTAATAGCGGCACCTCTGGCGGAAGCACCAGCGATACTACCAGCGACAACAGCGGTGGAAATACCAGCGATAGCACCGGCGGAACCAACACCGATGGTACCAACAGCGACAACACCAGCGACAACACCAGCGACAGCACCAGCGGCACCACAAGTAGCAGCACAGGCACCACAGGTAGCAGCACAGGCAGCTCCGCCAACACCGGTAGCAACACCGCCGGCCAAGACTCCCTAGTCTTAGAATTCAGCCAGCGCTGTTGGGTGAAAGTAACCGAAGCCGGCGGCAACGACATCGCCATCGGCGTCAAAGAACCCGGCTATCGCATGCCACTTACCGGCAATGCGCCGTTTGACTTGATTTTGTGTAAACCCGAAGCGGTCACCATAACCTATAACGATGCGCCCGTAGACTTAAGCAACTACCGCCGCAATCGCAGCGTTACCATGACCATCGAATAACCACCAACAGCGATCAGCTAGGAACCGGCAGCCCTAATATCCAATAGCTAACAGCGCTCTGGTATTTTAATATCCAATATCTAATAGCTAACATCGCTCTTGTATTTAACTATCGAATTTGAACTCAAATAGGTAACCCATGCATCACAATCCAATAAAACGTCGACCATCACGCCGTATCTACGTTGGCAACGTGCCTATTGGTGACGGCGCCCCGATTGCAGTTCAGAGCATGACCAACACCGAGACCACCGATGTGGCAGCAACGGTGAAGCAAATTCAGGCCATCGCCAATGCCGGTGCTGATTTGGTGCGGGTTAGTGTGCCCACCATGGATGCTGCTGAAGCCTTTAAGTTAATCAAGCAACAAAGCCCCATTCCGGTAGTGGCAGATATCCATTTTGATTACCGCATTGCGCTCAAAGTAGCGGAGTACGGTGTCGATTGTTTGCGCATTAACCCAGGCAACATTGGTAACGAAGAGCGTATTCGAGCGGTGGTTGATGCAGCGCGCGACCGCGGCATTCCTATTCGCATTGGGGTGAATGGCGGCTCGCTGGAAAAAGAAATTCAAGAAAAGTACGGTGAACCCACTCCGGCGGCTTTGGTTGAATCAGCCATGCGTCACGTGGACATTTTAGATCGGCTGAATTTTCAAGACTTTAAAGTAAGTGTGAAAGCGTCAGACGTGTTCCTAGCGGTAGAAAGTTATCGCTTATTGGCCAAGCAAATCGAGCAGCCATTACACCTGGGTATCACCGAGGCGGGCGGCTTGCGTAGTGGTTCGGTAAAGTCATCTATTGGCTTGGGCATGCTGCTCGCCGAGGGTATCGGCGATACCTTACGGATCAGCTTAGCAGCAGACCCCGTAGAAGAAGTGAAAGTGGGCTTTGATATTTTGAAGTCGCTGCGAATTCGTAGCCGTGGCATTAATTTTATTGCATGCCCGAGCTGCTCGCGGCAGGAATTTGACGTGATAGCAACGGTGAATGCCCTTGAGCAACGGCTAGAAGACATTACCACGCCGATGGACGTGTCTATCATTGGCTGCGTGGTGAATGGGCCGGGCGAAGCGCTGATCTCGCACGTGGGCTTGGCCGGCGCCAAGAACAAGAGTGGTTTTTATCTCAATGGCGAGCGCCAAAAAGAACGTTTAGATAACAATAACTTAGTAGACAGATTAGAGCAGCATATTCGGTCTGAAGTGGAACGCCAGCAAAAACGAGCGGCGGCCGAACAGATTCCCGTGAAGCAAGGCTAAAGCTAGGGTATACTAGGCGCCATTTTTTATCTGTTTACGACGAAAGCGAAAGAATAACCGTGGCTAAAAACATACAAGCAATTCGGGGCATGAACGACATTTTGCCCAGCCAATCGCCTGCTTGGCAGTACGTAGAAGGCGTATTGCGACAAGTGGCGGCGCAGTATTCGTATCAAGAGATTCGTATGCCGGTACTCGAAAGTACCGACCTATTTAAGCGCTCAATTGGCGAAGTTACCGACATCGTAGAAAAAGAAATGTACACCTTCGATGACCGCAACGGCGATAGCCTGACGTTACGGCCAGAAGGCACGGCCAGCTGTGTCCGCGCGGGTAACGAGCATGGTTTGCTCTACAACCAAACTCAGCGGCTGTGGTATTTAGGCCCGATGTTCCGACATGAGCGTCCGCAAAAAGGCCGTTATCGCCAGTTTCACCAGTTTGGTATTGAAGCGTTTGGCATGGAAGGCCCTGACATTGATGCTGAAATCATTTTGCTATCGGCGCGTCTGTGGCAACTGTTTGGCATTGCTGACCAGGTAGAGCTGCAACTTAATTCATTAGCCTCAAACGAAGCACGTGCCCGTTATCGCGACGCCTTACGCGAGTTTTTGCGCGCTCACGAAGAGCACCTCGACGAAGATTCTAAGCGTCGCTTGGACACCAACGTGTTGCGGGTACTGGATTCTAAATCACCAGAAACTCAAGCGATTTTGGCCAACGCGCCAAGCTTATCCGAGTACTGGGATGACGAATCACGCGCGCACTTTGACGGTTTATGCCAGCGCTTAGATGCTGCCGGCATTAACTACAGCTTGAACGAGCGCCTAGTACGCGGGCTGGATTACTACAACCGCACCGTGTTTGAGTGGGTCACCACCGAACTAGGCGCGCAAGGCACCGTGTGTGCCGGCGGTCGCTACGATGGCTTAGTTGAACAGCTTGGTGGTAAAGCCACCCCAGCCGTCGGCTTTGCGATGGGCATGGAGCGCCTGGTGTTATTACTGGAATCACAAGGTAAGATCCCACCAGCTGCCAGCATTGATGTGTACGTGATGGGCGCCACCGAAACTGGGGAACTTAACGCCCCAGCCGTTGCCGAAACCATTCGTAACCTGCAGCCGCAACTGATGGTACAACTGCACAGCGGCGCGCAGAACATGAAGAAGAAGTTAGCCAAAGCGGACAAATCTGGAGCAACCTTTGCGCTAGTAGTACGCGATAACGATTATGAATTAAAGCATTTGCGTAACCGTGATGCCGAGCCGGTCACCGCCGCCGCCATCCCGGAGTTATTGGGTGAAATGCAAGAGCGCTATTAGACATTAGCTATTAGACATTAGGCACGAGCAGCTGCGGCAACGGGTTTTGTAATATCCAATAGCTAACAGCTAACAGCTAGGTTTTTACAACCTACCAACGAGGTTAAACATGGAAACTGAAGAACAACAAGTCGAACAAATCAAACAGTTTTGGAAAGATCACGGTAAAGGCATCGTTGCTGGCTTAGTGATTGGTTTTGCACTGTTTTACGGATGGCGCTATTACGATGCGCAAACCATCGCCAAGCAAGAGCAGCAATCGAGCGACTATGCTCAAATCGTTGCTAAGCTTACCGCCGAAGATGAGCAAGCCTCGGTAGCGGCACAAGAATTTATGAGCGCCAACAGCGGCAGCACCTACGCCCATTTGGCGGCGTTAGAGCTAGCTGGTGCCGCAGCTAAACAAGGCGATTTAGCTACCGCAGTAAGCGCGTTGCAAAGCGTGCGCGACCAAGCCAAAGGTGCCTTGAAGGCGGTTGCTGATATCCGTCAGGCGCGCTTATTGTTCGCCCAAGAGCAATATGACGCAGCTTTAGCAGCCGTGCAAGCAGCAGAAACTATGGAAGGTTTTCAGGCCATCGCAGCTGAAATTAAAGGGGATGTGTTGCAAGCCAAAGGCGATTTAGCCGGCGCGCGTGCAGCCTATCAAGCAGCAGTAGCGGCAAATCCGAACAGCTTGGCTGATTTAAAACTTAAAAGCATTCCGGCGGCATCATGAAATTAGCAGTAACAGCAAAACTCACCGCAGTAGCCTTGGCTGGTTTAGTGCTAGCAGGGTGCTCGATATTTGACGACGAAGAACCTACCTATAAGTTCTTGCAGCCGTTTGATCAGCAAGTGCAGCCACGGGTAGTGTGGGACGAGTCGGTAGGTAGTGGCGTGGGCGAATACTTCTCGCACCTAAACCCAGTGACCGATGCTGAACGTATTTTTGCAGCCGACCGCGAAGGCGTCGTAGCCGCATTAAACAAAGCTAACGGCCAAGCCATTTGGCAAGTAAACCTGCTGGATATGTTAGGTTTAGAAAGCGGTGGTTTTTGGAGCAGCGGCGAACCAGTTCGAATCAGCGGCGGCTTGACCTTAGCTGAAGGGCGCTTGTACCTAGCCAGCGAAAATGGCGATGTGGTAGTGCTTAATGCCGACAACGGCGAGCTGATTTGGCATGCCCAAGTACAAAGCGAAATCTTAGCCGATCCAGCCGTGGGCGACGGTTTGGTGGTTGTCAAAGGCGCTACCGGTGAAGTGATTGCGCTTGATGCGGAAACTGGCGAGCAAGTGTGGGACATGGTCACTGAATCGCCAGCCTTAAGTCTTCGTGGCACGGCCGCACCAGTTATGACCGCAGGCGGGGTGTTTGTTGGCACCGCAACCGGTAAGTTGATGGTGATTATCGCTGAAAACGGCCAACCAGCCTGGGAGGCGCGCTTAGCGGTACCTAAAGGCAATACCGAATTACAGCGCATGGTGGATTTAGACTCGGCCGCAGTGGTATCGGGTGGCTTAGCGTATAACGTAGCCTATAACGGCCAATTAGCAGCCATCGAATTGCGCAGCGGCCGTACCGTGTGGACGCGCGAGTACTCGTCGTTTCAAAACCTGATCATGGCGGGTGGCCGGTTATTCTTAACCGACCATGAAGACACCGTCAGCTCGGTGAACACTGATGGCGGCGTAGAGATCTGGTCGAACACCGATTATACCGGCCGTGGCTTAACCGCACCGGTGCGCTTTGGCAATTACATTGTGGTGGGTGACAGCTTAGGTTACCTGCACTTTTTAGATATCTTAAGCGGTGACACCGTGGGCCGCTTAGAAGTAGGCGAAGGCGTTTATGTGGCGCCGGTAGCCGATGGCGATACCTTGTATTTACAATTACGCGACGGCACGTTACTCGCGGTAAGGATTTAAACCTATATGTTACCCGTAGTGGCCCTGGTCGGGCGCCCCAATGTGGGCAAATCAACCCTGTTTAATCGTTTAACCCGCACGCGCGATGCGCTAGTGGCGGACTTTCCTGGGCTAACGCGTGATCGCAAATACGGCCAGGC
This sequence comes from Idiomarina loihiensis, assembly GCF_024584785.1. Classification (GTDB taxonomy): domain Bacteria; phylum Pseudomonadota; class Gammaproteobacteria; order Enterobacterales; family Alteromonadaceae; genus Pseudidiomarina; species Pseudidiomarina fusca. The sequence continues at coordinate 1,853,063 of NZ_CP074112.1, read as the reverse complement.
GAACTACGACGGGTACCAATTTATTGTGGTGGACACCGCGGGTGTGCACGGCGACGAAGAAGGCATCGATGCGGAGATGGCGGCGCAATCCTTGCGGGCCATCGACGAAGCCGACGTGGTGCTATTTATGGTGGATGCTCGCGATGGTATCACAGCCGCCGATATGGGCATTGCCGCACACTTGCGTCGCATTGGCAAACAGGCCTACGTGGTTGCTAATAAAATCGATGGTATCGACGCTAACGCGGCGCGGGCGGATTTCTACGAGCTAGGCCTAGGCGAAGTGCACGGCATTGCTGCGGCTCATGGCCGCGGCGTAGAGGCCTTGCTACAAGGCTGCTTTGACCCGTTATTAGAAGCTTACCCCGAGGTGAAAATTCCGGTTGCTGCCAGTGGCGAAGCGGTCGATATCGACGCTGAAGGTAATCTGATTGATGCCGAAGGCGCCGTGGTTGAGCCCGACGAAGATGGCAATATTTATGACCCGGAAGGCAACATTGTGGATGCCGACGGCCATATTATTGACCATGAAGGCAACATCATCGGCCAGCTGGGTACTCGTGATCACGACGAAATTGATTACGATGCGCTACCGCTGAAACTCGCCATTGTCGGTCGGCCTAACGTCGGTAAATCGACCCTAACCAACCGTATTCTTGGCGAAGAACGGGTGGTGGTGTATGACATGCCAGGCACCACACGCGATTCGGTGTATATTCCGATGGAGCGCGATGGTCGCCAATACATTTTGATTGATACCGCCGGTGTACGTCGCCGTGGCCGCATTGATGAAACCGTAGAAAAATTCTCGGTCATCAAAACCCTGCAAGCCATCGAAGACGCCAACGTGGTGATTGCGGTGATGGATGCGCGCGAAACCGTTTCAGATCAAGACCTGAACCTGATTGGCTTTGCCTTAAATGCCGGTCGTTCGATCGTGATTGCGGTGAACAAATGGGATGGCCTCTCGAACGATCAGCGCGAAGAAATCAAACGCGAGCTAGACCGTCGCTTAGGCTTTGTTGATTTTGCGCGAGTGCATTTTATCTCAGCACTGCATGGCAGCGGCGTTGGCAACTTGTTTGAGTCGGTACTAGAAGCTTACGCCTCGGCGTCAGCGCGCGTAGGTACAGCAAAACTTACCCGTATTTTAGAAGCCGCTGTCGATGACCATCAGCCGCCGTTGGTGAGCGGACGTCGGGTGAAACTCAAGTACGCCCACGCCGGTGGCTACAACCCACCGCGTATTATCGTACACGGCAACCAAGTGGATCACCTGCCTAACTCGTACAAGCGTTATCTGATGAACTACTTCCGCAAGAGCTTAGCGGTGATGGGTACCCCCATCAAGGTGGAGTTTAAAGAGTCGGTTAACCCGTTTGCTGGCCGCAAAAATAAACTCACCATGACTCAAATGCGCAAACGTAAGCGCTTGATGAAGTTTATTAAAAAGAGAAAGTAGGTGTAGCCTATGGTGCGCATCGACAAATGGTTATGGGCAGCGCGGTTTTACAAAACCCGCTCGCTAGCACGCCAAATGGTGCAATCCGGTAAAGTATCGGTAGATGGCCAGAAGTGTAAGCCAGCCAAAATGGTCAACGTGGGGCAGCTGATCAAAGCCCCGCGCGGCCATGATTTGTTTGAAGTTGAAGTGTTAGGTCTGAGCGAAAACCGCCTCAGCGCTCCGCTGGCCCAAGAGCTTTACCGAGAAACCCCAGCCAGCATCGAGCGGCGCGAAAAAGAAGCCGAGCTGCGCAAAATGAATGCGCTTTATAATCCGCACCCCGACCACAAACCCGACAAAAAAGAACGCCGCCAATTGCTGAAGTTCAAACAGCAATAACAGCGGCGTTGTTATGTTCGGCGGCACTTAACCCACTAAATCGGCTTCACTAAACACATATTGTGCGTTGCAATATTCGCAGGTCATCACGATTTCGCCATCTTGCGTTAAAATCTCATGCAGCTCGCTTGGCTCTACCGTGGCTAACGCCTCTAGCGTACGCTCACGCGAACAACCACACTCAAAACTAACCGGCATTGGCGGATACACTTCTACTTGTTCTTCATGATACAAGCGGTGCAGCACTTCAGTGCCAGGCAAACTGTAGAGTTCGGCAGCGGTCATGGTGGCAGTAAGATGTTGCAAGTGCTCAAACCCAGTCAAATCTTTGCCAGCCGCCGGCATCACCTGCAATAGCATCCCCGCTGCATGTTCGCCATCGGCGTGCAACCACAAGCGCGTGTTTAACTGCTCGGATTGCATAAAATAGTTTTCAATAATTTCCGCAATGCTATCGCCATCACCGCTCACCACCCCTTGATAGCGCTCGCCCTCAAGTGGGGTTAGGGTAATCACCATCACCGCTTTGCCCAACAACTCACGCAGCCCGGTCTGCTCATCGCTGATGGCTTCACGCACGCGGGCGATACCGCGTAGTTGCTGATGATGCGAACCATTCACCGCCAAAAAGTTAATCGGGCCATCGCCTTGCAGCTGCAACGCAATATGGCCTTCAAACTTCAAGGTCGCCGTTAACAGCGAGGTGGCCGCCATCAATTCGCCTAACAGGCGTTGTACTGGCGCCGCATAATCATGTCCTTGTAGCATCCGCTGGTAGCTACTGGTAAGCTGCACTAATTCGCCGCGCACATCTTGGTCAATAAAGGTGTAGCGTAACAGCTGATCGGTTGGGTAATTCATAGGTTCATCCACAACAGTAATATTAATGTAAGAAGTTGTAGGCATTATACCAGATTCCGCAATTTTGATCTGTTCACTTGGCGCAGAGCAAGCTAGAATGACCTAACCATGCAGATGTCACAAAATTATAACGAAAGCGCATTAATCATCCATGCAGATACAGAATAATCAAGCCGTTGCCCTGTTGCAGCGTTACGGCAACAGCCTTATTACCGCCGTATGTGCCGTCGTTGCCGTGTGGTTTGCCGCCCAGCTCACCTGGCAGCTGATCACACCTCGCGCGGAGGTGCCAACCGGCCCGATTCGCCAGCCAGCCAGTGCCAATAGCAACGTTGCGCCAAGCATCAGTGGCCTCGTGCGGCTGCAATTATTTGGCAGCGCCGAGGTCAAACAACAGCAACAAGTAGCCGCTCAGAACGCTCCCAAAACCACCTTGAATGTACGCTTGCTGGGGGTGTCGGCATCTTCCAACCCAGCCCGTTCGGCCGCCATCATTGAACGTACCGGTAAACAAGAAGTCTATGTGGTGGGCGAAAAACTATCGGGCACGCAGGTGGGTATTCACGAAATTTACGCCGACCGCGTGATCTTAGATAACAACGGTCGCTTAGAAACCTTAGAGCTAGAAGGCATAGGTGAGTTAAGCGAAGGCTTATCGCTGACCATGGCGAACATGCAGCGTAACAACAATCAAGCCGGCGCCAACGTTGCAGCCGGGCCCGTCGCCGGTGGCTTACCGCCTACGGCAACCGACCGCGGCGTGCCCGCCACTGACCCTGGCCCACAGCTTGAAGGCGCTGCCCAAGCCAAAGCGCAAGCCTTGCTTACTTTTATTCGGATAGCGCCGGTGCGCGAAGGTAGCGGCTTAAAAGGCTATCGCCTCTCGCCCGGAGCCAACCCCGCGCTGTTTAACCAAGCCGGGTTTAAAAGCGGCGATTTAGCCGTGGCTATCAATGGCCAAGATTTAACCAACATCGCCACCGCCATCAAACTAACTAATGAGTTGGCGACCATGACCGCTGCCACTGTCACCGTGGTGCGCGGCACTGAATACATCGACTTGCGATTAGATATCAATGATTTACCGCAAGGTGAAGAGTAATGAAAGGAACCCGTATGCGTAAAACCTCACTTTCGGTCGCTATCGCCTTGGGCCTCGCGCTCGGCGCTGCCTACACCGCTCCTGAGCAAGCCTTCGCGCAAGCTGCACGGCAGGCTCAAGATAAACCGGTGGAATATACGGCCAGCTTTAAAAACACCGAAATCACTGAGTTTATTCAGGTGGTGGGCCGTAACCTCGGCAAAACCATCATCATCGATCCTGACGTGCGCGGCCGCATTGATGTGCGTAGCTACGATGTGATGACTGAATCGCAATACTGGCAGTTCTTTTTGAATATCTTAGAAGTGCACGGCTTTGCAACGGTCACCATGGAGTCTGGGGTGATTAAAGTGATGCGCGACAAAGACGCACGCAACGGTGCCATTCCGGTAGTTGACGATAACTCGTTAGGTGGCGATACCTTGATCACCCGCGTGGTGCCGGTGCAAAACGTGGCCGTACGTGAGCTAGCGCCATTATTGCGGTTGCTGAACGACCAAGCCGGCGGCGGCAACGTGGTCAACTACGATTCGTCGAACGTGCTGATCATTACTGGCCGCAGCGAGACTGTGCAGCGTATTGTGGAGATTGTTGAGCGCGTCGACCGTGCCGGAAACCAAGACGTTGAAGTGATTAAACTCGAGTACGCGTCGGCCTCAGAGGTGGTGCGGATTGCCTCGGCTTTATTTGAAAAAGCCAACGATGGCTCGCCTGCGTTGTTGATTCCTAAAATCGTTGCCGACGAACGTACCAACAGCGTGGTGGTTAGTGGTGAGCCGCGCGCCCGCGAGCGAGTGGTCAAACTCATCAACCAGCTCGATCAAGATTTGAAAACCGAAGGTAACACCCGCGTCTATTACCTGAAATATGCTAAGGCGCCAGATTTAGTGGACGTATTGCAAGGCGTGAGCCAAAGCTTACAAGCAGAAAAAGCCGCCTCGGGTGGTGGCACAGTGCCAGCCGCAGCCGCGCGCCGCACCGGTGGCAGCAGCGCCGAAATCAGCATCAGCGCCCACGAAGCCAGCAACTCGTTGGTTATTACCGCTGCGCCTGATTTGCTGACTAGCCTAGAAAGCGTGATTCGGCAGTTGGATATTCGCCGCGCCCAAGTGCATGTAGAAGCCATTATCGTAGAAATCATGGAAGGCGATGGCATCGATTTAGGCCTGCAATGGATTAGCGAAGACGGTGGTATGGTGCAATACAACAACGGTCGGCAAGCGCCTATCGGTCAGCTCGCTTTGGGGGCTTACATGGCGCGCGAGCGTGAAGGAACCACCACCACCCAGATAGACAATGCCGGCAACCCGTTAACCACCAGTCAGCCGGATACTCCCGGCGATGCCTCGTTGTTAGCGCAGGTGTTAGGTAACGTGAACGGCATGATGGTAGGCGTATTGCGTAACGATTGGGGCGCCATCATTCAAGCGGTGAGCAGCAACACCAACTCGAACATCTTGGCCACGCCCAGCATCATGACCTTGGATAACGAAGAAGCCTCGTTTTTGGTGGGCCAATCGGTACCTACTATTACCGGCTCAACCACCGGCTCTAGTAACGACAATCCGTTTCAGACAGTAGAGCGTGAAGACGTAGGTATTAAGCTTAAAGTCACCCCACAAATCAACGAAGGTAACGCCGTACAATTGGTGATTGAGCAGGAAGTGTCCAGCATCAGTGGGGCTACCAGCGTCGATATCATTGTCAACAAACGTGAGCTGAGCACCGTGGTGATGGCTGAAGACGGCGAAACCATCGTGCTGGGCGGCCTGATTGACGAAGACGTGCAAGAGTCCGTCTCCAAAGTGCCATTGCTCGGTGATATTCCTTGGTTGGGCAACCTCTTTAAGAGCACCTCAACCACCCGTCAAAAACGTAACCTGATGGTATTTTTACGGCCCCGCATTGTGCGCGATAGTGGCGTAGCAAGCCAGATCTCTAGCCGTAAATACAACTTTATTCGGGCCCAGCAATTGCAGCGCGACGAAGAGGGCATCGCCTTGATGCCACTCACCTCACAGCCGCGCCTGCCAGCATACAATGATGAGCTGATCTTGCCACCGAACTGGGAGCAGGGGTTGGAGGAGGGGGTCAGCCCCACCTCTGGAGCCAGGTCCGGAGCTGGGTCTGCAAGTTCCTCCACAGAAGGTAACAACAATGACTGATATCGCTGATGTTGCCGCGCAAGTGGCACCGAAGCGGTTGCCTTTTGCGTTTGCGAAGCGTCACGGAGTGATAGTGGCCATGCCGGCGTCCGCGCCTGACAATACTGATGTAGCCGCCGACGAATCCACCGAGGTCACGAGTAAGCCGGTGGTGCATGCGCGCCAGGGCGTTAGCCCCCACACCTTGCTTGAAGTACGGCGGGTGCTCGGGCGTAGCTTTGCCATTGAGTATCACCCTAACGACGAGTTTGAGGCCATCCTCACCCAAGCCTATCAGCGCGATTCGTCTGAAGCGAAACAGCTGATGGAAGACATAGGTAACGAAAGCAACCTATTCTCGTTAGCCGATGAGCTACCGCAAACCGAAGATTTATTAGAAAGCGAAGACGATGCGCCCATCATCAAGCTTATCAACGCCATGTTGTCTGAGGCGATCAAAGAAGGCGCCTCAGATATCCATATCGAAACCTTTGAAAAAGAACTGTTGGTGCGCTTTCGGATAGACGGCGTACTGCGCGAAATCATTCGCCCCAATCGCAAGTTAAGCTCGCTGTTGGTGTCACGCATTAAGGTCATGGCGCAGCTGGATATCGCAGAAAAGCGGGTGCCACAAGATGGCCGTATTAGCTTGCTGATTGCCGGCCGTGCCGTAGATGTGCGGGTATCAACCATGCCATCCAACCATGGCGAGCGGGTGGTACTACGCTTGCTCGACAAAAATAATGCGCGTTTGAACCTCGAACAACTGGGTATGACCGAAGCCAACCGCAAGGTCTTTTCGCAGTTGATTAACAAGCCACACGGCATCATTTTGGTGACCGGGCCCACCGGCTCGGGTAAATCCACCACCTTATACGCCGGCTTGATGGAAATTAATTCGCGCGACCGAAATATTTTGACCGTTGAAGACCCGATTGAATATTCCATCGAAGGCATCGGCCAAATGCAGGTAAACGCCAAAGTTGATATGACCTTTGCCCGTGGCTTGCGCGCTATCTTGCGGCAAGACCCAGACGTGGTGATGGTGGGTGAGATCCGCGACGTAGAAACCGCACAAATTGGCGTACAGGCCTCGTTAACCGGGCACTTGGTACTCTCTACGTTGCACACCAACACCGCCGCCGGCGCCATTTCGCGGCTAGAAGACATGGGCGTGGAGCCCTTCTTGCTGTCGTCGTCGTTACTGGCGGTACTGGCGCAGCGCTTAGTACGTACTCTGTGCGACGACTGCAAAGAAGCCTACGAAGCCACCGCAGACGAACTGGCCTACGTGGCTGATGCCTTTGAGATTAAAAAGAAAAAAGGCGCAACCTTGTACCGTGCGGTGGGCTGCGACAAATGTAATCACACCGGCTATCGCGGCCGTACCGGTATCCATGAGCTGTTGGTGGTGGACGAGAAAGTCCGTGAACTTATCCACAGCGGACATGGTGAACAAGCTATCGAAAAATATGCCCGCAAACACGCTCCCAGCATCCGTGACGACGGCTTAGCTAAGGTGCTGCAAGGCCGCACCACTTTAGAAGAAGTGTTGCGGGTAACGCGCGAGGAGTAGGGCGTGGCAGCATATGCATTTCAGGCACTGAATGCCAGTGGCCGTAAAACCAAAGGCGTGATTGAAGCCGATACCGAGCGCCAAGTGCGCTCGCAACTGCGCGAGCAAGGGCTGATCCCGGTCAGCGTCGAGCTCGCCGAGCAAGGACGCAGCCGCGCCCGTGGAGAAACTGTCAGCCCCAGCTCTGGAGCTCGCTCCGCAGCCGGGTCCGGAGCTGGGTCCGCAAGTCCCTCGCTATTAACCAGGTTGCAGACGCGTGGGGTAAGTGCCGGCGATTTGGCGCTGATCACGCGCCAGTTGGCCACCTTAGTAAGTGCAGCGTTACCACTGGAGCAGGCGTTGTTTGCGGTATCCGAACAAACCGATAAGGTGCGCTTGCAGAAGCTGCTGATGGCGGTGCGTTCCAAGGTTGTGGAAGGCTATTCGTTGGCCGAAGCCATGGCCGAATACCCCCATGTGTTTGATAAGTTATTCACCTCAATGGTGGCCGCTGGCGAACGCTCGGGCCATCTTGGCGAGGTGCTGAACCGCTTGGCTGATTACACCGAGCAACGCAACCGCCTCAAAGGGCAGTTGGTGCAAGCGCTGGTTTATCCCGCCATCATGACCTTAGTGGCGATAGGCGTGGTTATCTTCTTATTGGTGAGCGTGGTGCCACAAATCGTGGAACAATTCAGCGACCTAGACCAAGCCTTGCCAGCTACCACCCGGTTCTTGCTGGCGGCCAGCGAATTCTTACAAGCCTATGGGCTGATCGCCTTGATTATGATCTTGCTCGGGTTAGCAGTGGGCGGACAATTGCTGCGCAAACCTGAACGGCGCGATAAATTTGATGCGTTTGTATTGAAAGTGCCGTTAGTGGGGCGGGTGATCAAGGCCGTGAATACCGCACGTTTTGCTCGCACCCTTAGTATCTTAGCGGCGTCGGCGGTGCCTTTGTTAGATGCGCTGAAAATTACTGGCAAGGTGATGACCAACCGCGCTATGCAAATCGCCATCGACGAAGCCTGCGACCGCGTACGCGAGGGCAGTAGCTTGCGCGCCGCCTTGGCGCAGAGCAAACTGTTTCCGCCGATGATGCTGCACATGATTGCGGCCGGTGAAAAATCCGGTGAACTCGAGCAATTGCTCGGGCGGGCTGCGGATAACCAAGACCGTGATTTTGAGACCACCATGAACGTTGCGCTAAAAATATTTGAGCCAGCACTGATCGTTGGCATGGCCGGCGTGGTCTTATTAATTGTACTAGCTATTATTCAGCCGATTTTGGCGCTTAATCAAAGCGTCGGCTTGTAATTATTCTTGTTATTAGAGGTGAATCCGATGAAAAAACAAACAGGTTTTAGTCTTATCGAAGTGATGGTAGTTATCGCCATCTTGGGTCTTTTAGCCTCGTTGATTTTGCCCAACGTGTTAGGTGCCGGTGAACAGGCCAACCGCCAAAAAGCCAAAACCGATATTATCTCGCTCGAGAATGCCTTAGCGCAGTATCGCCTAGATAACGGTTTGTTTCCTACTACTGAGCAAGGCTTAGAGGCTTTAGTGAACGAGCCAACCAGCGAGCCAGCGCCGCGTAACTATCGCCGTGGTGGCTACATTAAACGCCTACCGAAAGACCCGTACGGGAGCGATTATCTCTTACTTAGCCCGGGCGAGAATGGCGATATCGATATTTTTTCAGCCGGCGAAGATCGTCAACCTGGTACCGATGACGATATCGGCAACTGGAACCTTGATCAGTAGCGGATACCAGTAACTGATGGGAATGCAGCGCCGCCGCGGTTTTACCTTAATTGAAGTGATGGTCACTTTGGCGGTTATTGCCATGTTGGCCCTTACCGTCAGCTTTGTGGTGCCCGATCGGCGTGATACCAGTGTCGAAGACCAAGCGCGGATGCTGTATCAAAGGTTAAACTACGCCCGCGACTATGCGCTGGTGCGTCATGCCATTTTAGGCCTACGTATTGATGACGGCATCAGCTATCGCTTTGTGCAGTACCGCGATGGCATTTGGCAGAACATCAACGAACGAGGGTTACGTCCGCATCAGTTAGATCAACAGCTTTCGATGCAAATTAGTAGTACCGAGCTTGCCCTACTTGAGCAAGAAGACATAGATTTAGTGGATATTTTTGGAGTTGAAGATGACGCTTTCGCCAGTTCATCTACTAGTACTGCTAGTGGGGATCGTAATTCCAGCAATGGCAGTGCTCGGGGCAATGTATTACAGTCGGGTGACGATGAAGCGGGCCGAGGCGCGCGAGCAAGCCGCAAAAGCGAGCCAATGCCGCAACTGATGATTTTTGGCAGTGGCGAGATGCAGCCCTTTGAGCTGGTGCTGCAGGATGATTTTGCGCTGCGCGCCGGTACCGCATGGCGCATTCACAGCAGCGATGGCCTAGCGCTAAGCCTCGAGCGAGTACGTGATGACTAGGTTAGCACGCGGCTTCACCTTGGTGGAGGTAATGATTGCCTTGAGCATCTTTGCGCTCGCAGCAACGGCAGCGGTGATGGCCTCTAGTCAGCATCTGAGCAACCTCAGTTACATGCAAGAAAAAACTATGGCGCGCTTAGCCGCGTCTAATGCGTTAGCGCGCATGACCCTAGCTTATCCACCGGAGAATGGTGACAGCGGCAGTGAGCTGATCGCTGACCAGTATTGGCCGTGGCGCGCCAGTGTCAGCAAAACAGCCACTGCTGGCGTCTATCAAGTAGTGGTGAGTGTGTACGAGCCGCGCCAAGAAAGCTCTGTGATTAGTGGCCCGTCTGCAGATGCCCGCGAGTTGCATCAGTTAGCACGCTTTTTAGGCCCCCAATCTGCCACCGATCAACGCTCGGTGAATAATAACGAGTGGGACGACTGATGCGCCGCGCTGGTTTTACCTTAGTTGAAGTGCTGGTTACGGTTGCCATTATGGCGGTAATCGGGCTAGCCAGCGCTGCCGTGGTGAACGCCATGATGCGCACCAGCGAGCAAAGCGAACAAGCCATTGCCCAATTAGAACAACTGCAATACACCATGCTGCTGATTGAGCAAGATATCCGCCACATAGTACCGCGCCAAACCAGCACCGATTTCTATCTCTTAGCCGAAGAAAACCTGTTAGCTTTTGTCCGCAGCGGTTGGTTTAACCCCGCTGGCATCTTTCCGCGCAGCGAATTGCAGCCGGTTGTCTACAGCATTGAAGAGGACACCTTGTGGCGGCAATCAGCGATCTTTGTGGATGTAGCCGATGGCGAAGACTCCTTTACCAAACGGCCGATGTTAGAAGGCGTCACCGCGCTAGAAGTCGAGTTCTTAGGCTACAGCAAAGAACTCAATGACCAGGCCAACGAGTTTGGTAGTAGCCGCAATATTCAAAGCCAACGAGCCACCGGCGAATTACCGCCAGCACTGCTGCTGCGCGTGCACACCAACAGCTGGGGCGTGATTGAACGGGTGTTGTTACTGACGCCAATGAGCGAAGTAGAAGAAACTCAGCGCCGCGAAGCCGAGCAGCAGCAACAACCAGGTGACGGTAATGGTTAGGGCAGTTAGGGCGCAGCTTCCTTCACGCCAGCGCGGAGTAGCGCTGTTAATGGTGCTATTAGTAGTCGCCTTAGTGAGCGTGCTGGCTATTAGCTTAAGTGGGCGCTTACAAACTAGCGTTCTACGCACCGGCAATTTACAACAAGCAGAGCAAGCTTATTGGTACAGCTTAAGCGCCGAAGAAGTGGTACGAGAATTATTACAACGCGAATTAGCCGATAGCGAAGGCATCGCCAGCCAAGACCAAGTGTGGTATCAGCAAAGCCAAAACGGCGTGGCCTTTCCCGTGGTGGGAGGCAGCATTGCCGGGCGCATTAAAGATTTACACAGCTGCTTTAACCTGAATTCTTTACGCATGGTTACTAGTAATGATAATAACAACCCCGGCGGCATAGACGGCAGCGCGCTAGATGAAGCCACCAAAATGCGCTTAGTACGGCGTAAAGCGCAACTGCGCATGTTGCTGATGGCAATCGACGACAGCATGGAAGCCTACGCAGTGGATGTGATAGTGGATTCACTGGCCGATTGGTTAGATCCTGATGATGACATAGGTACCGGTGGTAGCGGTACCTATGGCGCCGAAACCAGTGACTATCAGAGTCAGCAGTTTCCGCACAATGCCGGTAATACATGGCTGAACCATATCAGTGAATTTAGATTAGTGCGCGGGGTAACCGCACCGCTGTACCACAAAATCAAGCCGTACGTATGCGTTATCCCACGGGATAACAGCTTGAAGATTAATCTTAATACGGTATCGTCAGAGCAAGCGAACTTGCTGCATGCCGTGAGCTTAGGCGCGCTCAGCCTTGAAGATGCGAAAAGCTTTATTAATAATCGTCCGCAAGCCGGCTATGAATCAGTGGAAGACGCTAAGGGCAATGGCGTACTGAATAACGCCGCCCAAGGGCAAATTCGGCCAAATTTAGGCGGTGGCCCGCGAGATCCTAGCGTCACCAATGAGGTTCTTGGTGGGGCGCTGGAAGATTTTGATGTAAAAAGCAAATATTTTGAGGTCCATAGCCGCATTACGGTCGGCGACCTTGAAATCGATGCGCATAGCCAGTTATTAATTACCAACGAGCAGACCCAAGTACTGTATCGCGGGTTAGGAGAGCCGTAATGGAACAGCTATTTATTCGCCTTAGTGCTAACGCCCCCAGTGCCGAGCCCTTGCTTGGAGCGCAGTGGCTGTGCTGGAATGTTGGCCAGCGCGAGGTGATTGCCAGCGGCGAAATAAGTCAGCCGCAACAATTGGCGCAATTAACTGAGCAAGCGCGCACGCGGCGCCTGATTGCCTATGTGCCCAGCACCGAAGTGCTGCAAACGCAAGTAGAGCTGCCGGCTTCGGCCATGCGCATGCTAGCGCAAGTTATCCCCAACACCTTAGAAGACGAACTAGCGCAGGATATCGCTGACTTACATTTTTGCTGGCCAAACCTGGCGCGCAAGCACCAAGGGCCGATACCGGTAAACGTGGTTGCCCACGACAAAATGGAGCAATGGTTGGCGGCGTTTGAAGCACAGGGTTTAAGCGTTGATGCCATGTACGCCGACAGCTTTATGCTGCCGGTGGCAGCAACGCCCGAAGCCATCATCACCACCTGTATTATCGAAGGGCCACTCGGCAAAGAGCAGCTGGTGCGCACCGGGGCATACAGCGGTTTTAGTGCCGAGCCTGCCATCGCGCAGATGTTGCTTGAGCAGCTAGTAGGCGAGCAACAAGCCACGTTGATTGATCCAACAGCCAACCTTGAGCACCCGCTTTCGTTGATGGCGCTGACCTACAATAACCAACTGAACGATACTGATGCCAGCACTGATGCCGACACTGATACCAGTGCTGATGAAAAGAAAGCCAACGTACGTTATCAGCGCCAAATCGCTCCGATAAACCTCCGTCAACACAGCTACAAGCCGGTACGCAAAAAGAGCAGCGGCGGCAGTTTTAAATACAAATCAGCCGCCATCGCCGCCGGCATTTTGGTGGTGCTAGGTTATGCCAGCCAAGTGATTGAATACGTGCAATTAGGGCAGCAATCCACCGCCTTGCAACAAGCCATTGAAGACACTTATAAAGGCGTGTTCCCGAACGAAACCCGTATCGTTAATGTACGCAGCCAGCTGAATCAACACCTCAGTGGTATCGGAGGTCAGGGCGCAAGTGAGTCACCACTTACTTTGCTGCAAGCACTCGAGCCCGCCTTTAACGCACAGCAAGACATTAAACTAGAGTTGGTGCGCTACGACGCCAACACCTTACGCTTGCAAGTACGTGCCGAAAGCTTTGCCAGCCTCGAAAACTTTAGAAAAGTAGCCAACCAAGGCGGCCAGGTAAGCGTAGAGCAGGGGCCAACCAGTAACCAAGATGGCGCGATTAACGGCAACCTCACCATCAAACGTGCAGGCTAAGAGCAACACAGGAACATCTATGGATTTTATCAACAAGACATTAGCGCCATGGCAAGAACGTTATCACCAGCTGAACTCGCGCGAGCGGCTGCTGGTGGTGGTGTGCGGTTCGTTATTCCTCATCACCCTGCTGTATTTTCTAGCCTATAAACCGATTGCCGATGGCAAGCGCGACCGTCAATTGCAGATTCAAGCGCAACAAGAGCTGCTGCAATGGGTACGTGAAAACACCGGTCGCTATCTGGCCGCTAAAGGCCAAGGGGCAAGCGCTACAGCTAGCACCGCACCTAACGCTAGCATCCGCGGCGGTTTAAGCGAGCGAGTCACGCAACTGGCCAGTCGCAACCAAATCGAAATCACCCGCATGCAGCCGCAATCCAACAGCCTGATTGTGGTGATTGATAGCATCGAATTTAACACCCTGCTGCGCCTGATAGAGCAATTGCAAAGCCAAGCCGGCCTAACCGTTGAGCAAGTAGATGCGGTGGCGGCGAACGAGCCAGGTGTGGTGCGAGTGCGGCGTTTACAAGTAAGTGGAGCTTAAGCCCAAGATGAAGTTATTTAAATTATGGTGGTGGTTACTGCCGCTGTATCTGATTATTTTACTCGCCACTGCCCCAGCGCGTTGGCTCAGCCTTGCTAATGATGCCCTGCCAGCCGGCACCCACATCACGCCACTGCAAGGTACCTTGTGGCGCGGCACCATGAACCTACAGGCGCAACTGCCCACCGGTGCCAGCCTCAACCTCGAGCAAGTAGAATGGCAGCTCAGCCCACTGGCGCTGCTGCTGGGCAAACTCGACCTACAACTCAGCATCCCCGCCGGCAACGTATTCGAAGGCCAAGTGCAGCTGGTCGCTGCTAGCGCCGATGAGGAACTTGCAGCCCCAGCTACGGAGCAGGGTCCGGAGGTGGGTCTGCAAGTCCTTCAACTCAGTGGTGAGCTGGCGGGCAATGTGCAGGCGTCGGTGAATCAGTTGCGCTTGCCGGTGCCATTGACGGTGGCGGGCGAGTGGCAGTTGCAGCTGGATGAGTACAGTAATCGCAACACGGCGAGCGGTCGTTTCTGCGATAGCATGCAAGGCAGGTTAGATTGGACCTCCAGCGAAATTCGGCTGAATCAAGCTTGGCACGCTCTTGGAGACTATCGCTTACACTTGGGCTGTACCGCTAACCAGTCAATATCTGCTACAATCAAGGATAACAATTGGTTAGGACTTATCGTCGAGGCCAAAGTGCAGGGCTCGATGGGGCGTCCCCAGTTATCCGTGGCAGGCAGCATCAAGCCCACCACACAAGCGCCACAGCCGGTGGCAGAAATGGTTAGTTTTATCGGACAACCTGATAGTCAAGGGCGTATCCCGTTTAACTGGTAAGCCGTACGCCGTAAACCGTACCCCAGCCAGCAACAACAGCCCTTACAACAGCAACAAGGAGTAATACATGGATCAAGTGGTCACTTGGATTAGCGAGAATCAAGAGCTGATTTTAAGCTACACCGTGAAATTTATCGTCGCCATCATCATTTTGATTGTCGGTAAAATGATTGCCAACTCAGTCGCAAAAATGATGGGCAAAGGCATGGAGAAGCGCGGCACCGACAAAGCCGTGATCAGCTTCTTAAGCGCCATCGTCAAATCGGTGATTTTTATTGCCGCGATTTTAATGGCATTGTCGCAAGTAGGCGTCGAAACCACCTCGTTTATCGCCATCTTGGGTGCTGCCGGTTTAGCCATCGGCTTATCGCTGCAAGGCTCGCTGTCGAACATGGCCTCGGGCGTGTTGATTATTCTATTCCGTCCGTTCCGCGCCGGTGAATACGTAGACGCTGGCGGCGTATCAGGCACCGTAGACGAAGTAAACATCTTCAACACCGTGCTAAAAACGCCAGACAATAAAGTGGTGTTTGTGCCAAACGCACAAATCACCAGCCAGCCCATCACCAACTACAGCCGCGAAGATACGCGCCGCGTAGACTTGCTGATTGGCGTGAGCTACGACGCTGACTTGCACAAAACCAAAGAAGTGCTAGAAAGCGTACTGGCAGCGGAAAGTCGCTTGCTGAAAGAGCCAGCTTGGAACATCCAAGTACATGCGCTAAACAGCTCATCTGTAGACTTTATCGTACGCCCATGGGTGAACAGCACCGACTACTGGGGCGTGTACTGGGATCTGATGCGCGAAATCAAGATCGCCCTAGACAACAACGGCATCGGCATTCCATACCCACAAATGGATGTGCATTTTCACAAGCCCGAGTGATTAGGTGTTGAGGAACTTGCGGCCCCAGCTACGGAGCTGGGTCCGCAAGTCCCTCAAAGCTCGTCTTCTTCGGCGGCATAGCGCTCTGCGAGGATAGTGAGCCGCTGAAAATGGGTGATTGGGTAGTCAATCTCCGCCGAAAGCTTCTTGTAGAACTCTTCACTGCCAAATACTGCTAAGTTCGCGGCTGTCGTTTTTAGCACCGCAACTTCCGCTTCATACTGCGATTTATCTTTATCAAAACTTCCTGCCACGTAATTCCGATAAGCCTGAGCGCGGGTAAACTCATCAATGCCTAGCAGCAGATAATATGGATGCGGTGTGATGTTTTCGCTCGGCACTAACCGCGCGTTGGTATGGTAGCTACTCCAATGATATTGCCGGGGCCCTCTAACCATGCCGGCGCGAACAGGATTAAGCTCGATATATCGATAGAGAATCAGAATGTGGTTGTCGTCTTGTGACAGCGCTTGTTTGAATCGCGCTTCCCACAAGGTGCCGGTGCGTGAATGCCGCGAATTAAAATACTGGGTGTAGCTACTTTTCACCGCTTGCATAAACTTGCTGATGGCACCCGGATGTTTAGGCGTGGCCAGAATATGAAAATGATTCGACATCAGCACCCACGCGTGTAAGGCAATTTCATAATCAGCCGCGCGGGTAAACAGACTCGACATAAAAGCAGCTCGGTCAATGTCGTCGACAAAAATAATCTGTTTGTTATTACCACGATCATAAATATGCTGAGTAATTCCAGCGCCTCGATACCGATTTCTACGCGACATAAATCACCATCCTTGTGTAAATTCCCTGAAAAACTTGAGGGACTTGCAGACCCACCTCTGGAGCCTGCTACGTAGGTGGGGCTGACCCCAGCTCAACTCCCAGCTAAACCCACCAACCAACTCCATCCCGCTTAAGCAGCTAGTTTACCACCATAGCAATGTTGCGGAGCGGAGGAACTTGCGGCCCCAGCTGCGGAGTTGGGTCCGTAGCTGGGGCCGCAAGTCCCTCACGGGTCCGTCAAACTCCCACACAAGCCTCTTGCGCTAGCTGCGCCTGCGCCATACAATAGCCACCATGTGTTAACAAATTTACAAAGTTTACTATTTGCTCGCTGAACGAACGAGAGGGATAGACGAACTATCGGCCCCAGCTCCCTAGCTGGGGCCGACACCCCCTCAACGTCGAAGCAGCGCAACAAGGACGAGGTTACAATGAAAATTGCAGTAGCGGGAACGGGCTATGTCGGTTTGTCGAACGCCGTGTTGTTGGCGCAACATAACCAGGTAGTTGCCGTTGATATCATTGAAAGCAAAGTAGCGCTGATTAATAACAAACAATCGCCGATTGTCGATAAAGAAATCGAAGAGTATCTGGCCACCAAGCCATTGCAGCTGAGCGCCACCACAGATACCGTGCAGGCGTACCAAGATGCCGATTTTGTGATTGTCGCAACGCCTACGGACTACGATCCTAAAACCAACTATTTCAACACCAGCACAGTTGAGAAAGCCATCGATGCCGTGCGCCAAGTGAATCCAAACTGCACCATCGTCATCAAATCGACTGTGCCGGTGGGTTACACCAAGCAGCTACAGCAGCAGCGTAACGACAGCAACATTATCTTCTCGCCAGAGTTTCTGCGTGAAGGCCGTGCGCTTTACGATAACTTGCACCCGAGCCGCATCATCGTTGGCGCACAAACCGCTGCGGCCAACCAGTTCGCCGCGTTATTAAAGCAAGGCGCCATCAAGCAAGACGTCGAGGTGCTGTTTACCGACTCCACTGAAGCTGAGGCCATCAAACTATTCGCCAACACCTTTTTGGCGATGCGTGTAGCCTACTTTAATGAACTCGATTCGTACGCCGAAACGCATGGCCTAAATGCCAAGCAGATCATCGATGGGGTATGCCTTGACCCGCGCATTGGCGGCCACTACAACAACCCAAGCTTCGGTTACGGTGGCTACTGCCTACCCAAAGACACCAAGCAATTGTTGGCCAACTACGAAGACGTGCCGCAAACCTTAATTCAAGCCATTGTGGATGCCAACCGCACCCGTAAAGACTTTGTCGCAGAGAGCATTCTCAAGCGCCAACCTAAATGCGTCGGCATCTACCGCCTAGTGATGAAGGCCGGCTCCGATAATTTCCGTGCCTCAGCCGTGCAGGGCATCATGAAACGCCTCAAAGCCAAAGGCGTTGAAGTAATCGTGTACGAGCCAGTGCTACAAGAGCCGACTTTCTACAATTCAAAAGTTATCAATGATTTGAACGAGTTTAAGAACTCATGCTGCTTGATTGTGTCGAACCGACTCACCGACGATCTACAAGACGTCGCTGATCGCGTCTATACCCGTGATCTATTCGGCTCAGACTAACCCAAGCTAGATAAGAGAAAAGAGAGACTTGCGGCCCCACCTCTGGACCCGGCTCCGGAGCCGGGTCCAGAGGTGGGGCCGCAAGTTCCTCAACAAAGGAGCACCCATGGTCAACAACACCCCGACTACCACGACCTACACCGTCGAAACGGAATTTCTGAACCTCGATTACAGCTATCAGGGACTTACCCCTGAGCAGATCACCGAATACGCCCAAACCAAGCTGCCGGCCAATTTCACCAAGCTGAAACAGCAGCTGATGAAAGGCCAATTCCAGAACAAAACCGAGAACCGTAACGTCAGCCACGTGCTCAACCGCAGCATTCACAATGTGGTGAAAGCCGGTAATGGTAAGAATCGCTTCACTGAAATCGTTCGTAGCCTGCGCAGCGGCCAGTGGCTGGGTGCTACCGGTAAACCTATTACGGACGTGGTCAATATCGGCGTAGGTGGCTCCGACTTAGGCCCCATGATGGGCTCGTTTGCGCTCAAAGAATTCGCCGACGACAATAGCCTGCACACGCTGCACACCCATTTTGTGAGCTCGATGGATGGCGGGCAGCTGTACGCGGTGCTGCCCATCATCGACCCTGAAACCACATTGTTTATTATCGCGAGCAAAAGCTTCGGTACCATCGACACCTTGGCAAACGTCAACACCGTAAAACAGTGGCTGCAGCCGCACCTAACCGAAGAGCAATGGCTGAGTCGGCACGTGATTGGCGTTAGCGCCAACAACCAAGCCATGACAGATTTCGGCATCCCGCCCAGCCAACAACTGAGCTTTGCTGATTCGGTAGGTGGACGCTTCAGCATGTGGTCGGCGATTGGCCTGCCGATTGCGCTGACCATCGGCACCAACCAATTCAGCAAAATGCTGGACGGCGCCAAAGCCATGGACGAGCACTTCGCTGAAGTGGACGACCCAATCCAGAACATTCCGGTGTTGCTGGCGCTACTTGGCGTATACAACCGCGAGCAGCGCAACATCAACAACGTCGCCATTTTGCCTTACGACGGTCGCCTGCGTTACCTGCCCAGCTACATGCAGCAGCTGGATATGGAAAGTAACGGCAAGCAAGCCACCCATGACAACCAGCCGCTAACTACCCCGACCGGTCCTATCATCTGGGGCGGTTACGGTCCGAACGGGCAGCACGCATTCTTCCAGCATCTGCACCAAGGTTGGGATACCTTCACCGCTGATTTTATTGCAGTGCTGCATCGCCACGCGCCGGGCTTTACGACCGCCGTACAAGAGTCATTACGCGAACAGCAACGTCTGGCCGTAAGTAACTGCTTAGCCCACCGCAAACTTATGTGGGAAGGGCATAATAGCGACGACGCCCGCCACACCTATATCGGCAATCATCCGACCAATTTGTTGTACGTGGATGAGTTAACCCCTCATAGCTTTGGTGCTATCATTGCCGCATACGAGCATAAGGTGTTTACTCAAGGCGTGATTTGGGGCCTCAACAGTTTCGATCAGCCCGGCGTCGAAAAAGGCAAAACCTGCGCCACCGATATCCTGAAGGTGATTGACGGCCAAACCGACACCACCTTCGACGCCAGCACCGACAGCATCATCCGCCGCATGTGAGGGACTTGCGGCCCCAGCTACGGACCCAGGTCCGTAGCTGGGGCCGACAGTTCCTCCAGGAACATCAACCAGCAGGAGCTACCATGACCTGGTACGTAGTACGCACCAAGCCACGCCAAGAAAGCCGGGCCAAACTGAATCTTGAGAACCAAGAGATTGAGACCTTTTTTCCGCAAATCACGCTGCAGAAAATTCGCCGTGGCAAGCGTACTCCCGTTACCGAGCCTTTGTTTCCGGGCTATGTGTTTGCGCAACTGGATGATTATGCCGGGAAGTTTCACAAGGTTCGCAGCACCTTTGGGGTCACCAAGTTATTAACCTTTGGCGAGCGCCCTGCGACAGTGCCCGACGCTCTGATTGCCGAGATGGCGCAACTTAATGCGCAGTCTAGCACCATTCAAAAAGCTACAGCTGCAGCCATGCCACAAATTGGTGAACAGGTAGAAATCACCGAAGGCCCGTTTAAAGGATTCATGGCGCAAATCATAGGGTTAGATGGTGAAAGCCGCTGTATTGTGCTGCTCAATTGGTTACAACAAGAAGTTGAAACGCAGTTTGAATTTAGCCAAATTCGGCGATCATAAAAGCTTCACAAGCCTGCTGTAATATAACATTCATCGAGTGTAAAAATTGTTAAATGCACGTTGTAGGAGATCTGCTAATGTGCTTTAATAGTGCGGTCTGTGGGGTTTTTCGATTTTGTTTAACATTTAATCGATCAGCCTCGTTAGCGAAAAAGTTTAGCGTACAAATTCACACTTGTAGCAAAACGTAAAGCTAACTTAATAATAAATAATAAGAACTGGTATACGGAAAGTACCCATCAACATCCTTCATGCGAATGGTCTGACTTTCCTTAATTGTTAAATATTTAAAAAACGATACCAGTCAAAATCTCGTTATCGGTATTTAGGAGCCGCAACCTAAGGGCGGTAGCGTGTCTGTAAGTAAAGTTTAACGGCAAGGGCATGTAAAACTGGTTGCAAATTAATCAGGGATTGCTATGCTTTTGATAAGTATTTTTAAATCGAAATACGATATCGGATATTTCCAAGGAGTTATTATGAAAACATTTACAGCTTTAACCGCTGCTGCAATCTTAGCAATGTCTTCAGCTGCGTTCGCTCAACCACCTCCACCTCCACTACCAGCACCAGCTCCACTACCAGCTCCACTACCAGCACCAGCAATTCCTGGCGCAGGCGCAGCAGGCGCTGGTGCAGCGGGCGGCTTCGCTTTTGGTGCCTTTTCTATTCCAGTAATCGCAGGTGCTGCAATAGGCGCTTCTGTTTTGATCAGTGTTGCAACTGAAGACGACGAAGAGACCCCAGCTCCAATCACTACTACTACTGCAACCAACTAAGTTGTTGTTTGAAGTAGAACCTAGCTGATTTATTAAACGCTTAAGAACCTAATTACATTGCCACAGCGCATGTTATTGAAAGCTAAGCAAAACAATAAGCAAAACAAAAAGCCGCTAAAGCCTTTTAGGTTAAGTGGCTTTTTTATTGCTTGCGCTGCACTCGTATCTATACAAAGTGCAGGCTTGTTCAATGCAGCCGAAGCAGCTCAAGTAGACCAAGCCACGCAAACAACAGCAACCCAAACAGAGTCGCTATTAGATAGGTTGTTGGGTAAAAACGTAAGTGAGAGTATTGATTTAGCCTTCGGTGCAAAAGAAGATATCGAGCTCACGCCCGAGCAAGCTCAGGCTCTGCCGTATGCAGCTAGTTATATCAGGTTAGGTGATTCGCCACGTTCCTTGGTAGTGTTAGGCGAAGCCGATAATTTAGTGCAGGGGCAAAACCCTGATGCGATCTATGCGCAGCGTCTGCAGTGGTTCACCAATAGCAACGAAATCGTTGAAACCGTGCAAGGCCGGGTACAAAGCCTACAGAATTTAAAGTATTCTACAGTTAAAGCAGTGTGGCTGGCCCAAGCCAGCACCGAACTTAGCTACGACGTACGACAAACCTCGGCGTTTCATACCGAGCACAAGCCTCATTTTGTGACCGTACGCCAGAGCTATCGGGTGGTTAAAAGCCAGCGTGAGCAGAGCCTTGCCATGCCCAACGGCACCACCTTACATGTGCTCGTTACCGAAGAACGGCTGTATCCGCTGCCAAACAAAAACAACAGCCAAAACAACAGCCAGTACGAAAACGAGCAGCCCATCGCCACCAACGAATTCTATCGTGATCTAGCTAGCGGCCGTGTGGTGAAGAGCAAGCAGTGGTTAGGCGCTGAGCTAGGTTATTTTGAAATGACCGAAGTGCAGCCCTTTAACGGTGTCGGTGGACCAACCCAAAATTGGGGCTATAGCGCTTTACCAGCGCAGCCCGGGTTTCAAGATTTGAAAACCCAAGACGGCAGCGACCCAACCCAGTATCGCCAACTGCGGGTCAAGCTAACGCAGCCCTTAACGAAACAAGCAGCCCAACAACAAACGCAGCTCTTCAGCGGGCTATTTTTCGCAACCGTGCCTGCTCTTCCAGCAGGCCAGCAATCGAACTCAAACCCTAGCCAGCAAGCCACCCGTAGCCTGCGCCTTAACGATATCATGACCGAGTTTCACCGGTTGGGGTTAGAGCAGGTACCTTATGCACCTTTAACGCGTTTGCACAGCCCCAAGCTAGACCAATGGTTTGCGGGGCGTAAAGCCGGTATGTTAGTGCGCTTACGCATGTTAGAACAAACCTACAAAGCCGATGGCGAAACGCAACTTGCTGCCCAAGCCGCTGAGCTTACTCAAGCATTTCAGAGCTGGCCGCTGCGTGCTACCTATATTCACGGCTGGTCTTTAGGTGATGCTCGTATTAACCAAGCAACAAACAAAGCACTGAATTTAGCCGATGCCGCTGACAGTAACAGTGTGATCCCAAGTTACGAGCTAAGCTTGAACCCAGCGCCGCAAACTAGCAGCCTGCAGGTTGGTTTGGCCACCCAGTTAAGCGATCATGAACAGGTGTATGTGACCGATGCTCATGGCCAAATCAGTTTGGTGCCGCTACAAAGCTACAACAGCACAGCGGAGCAACGGGCATTGGCCCACCAGCCAGGCGCATTGGTGTTACGTAGTATCGCCGATAAAGATTTACCGAAAGGCTTCAGAGACGTGAATTATCAACTGGCCATGTTCTTACAACATTGGGATTGGGCGGCCGCCAGTGCTACAGCTAGCACCAAAACCACCACGCAGCCTGACACAACAGAATTAGCTCATGCCAAGCACTAAGCCCGCTAAGCCAGCCAAGCTCGCACTTGCCATCACTTTGGCGTTAGCCTCGTTAGTTACTGCTAGCCAAGCACAAGCAGATATCATCGACGGCCCGTTAGCGCAAAGTGACTTTGGTGGCGTAGGCTTACTACAAACGCCAACCGCGCGGATGAACCCGTATGGTGAGCTAAGCATTAACTACAGCGATGCCGATGAATATCGCCGTACCGCCGTCAGCTTGCAGCTGTTCCCTTGGCTAACTGCGACCGCTCGTTACACTGATATCAGATATCAACTGTACAGCGGCGATTCCAATTTTAGTGGCGACCAAACCCTCAAAGACAAAGGCTTTGACGCCAAAGTCTTGCTATCGCAAGAAGGCAAGTACCTGCCGCAACTAGCGCTAGGCTTGCAAGACGTGGGCGGTACTGGGATCTTCGCTGGTGAATACCTAGTTGCCAACAAGCGCTTTAGTACCAGTGAGCTTGGCAGCTTTGATGTTAGCCTAGGCATGGGTTGGGGCTATTTAGGTCGGCGCGATAATATCAGTAACCCGTTTTGTGAGATAGCTGACCGCATGTGTGAGCGCCCCAGAGGAACGAGCGGTTCTGGCGGTAAATTTGAAGTCGATAAATGGTTCCGAGGCCCTGCTGCACTTTTTGGTGGTGTGCAGTACTACACGCCTATCGATGGCCTAAGCCTGATGGCGGAGTACGATCCAAACGACTATCAACTGGATAACGCTGGGCGTGATATTGACGTTGATTCCCCTTGGAACCTTGGCGCCCATTATGCTTACAACGACACTGTCAGCTTTAAGCTAGGGTACGAGCGCGGCAATACAGTCACCTTTGGCGTGACCTTTAACTACAACTTTAACAAAGCTTATCAGCATAAAGTAGAGCCAGCCAAGCGCATCGCAAAGAGCGATAACACCACTCCTGCGAGTATCAATGAGGTGGATTATCAGAAGCTTGCCAACGATCTACTTACCGAGTCAGGCTGGAAACTAGCTGAAGGCACAGGTGCTCACGTTAACGAAAGCACCAACGCAAACGCCACAAACAAAACCAACAGCATCGAACTCATCGCCACGCAAACACGTTTTCGTGATACCGATGAAGCCGTCGACCGTGCCGCACGTATCCTAGCCGATAGCATGCCCGAGAGCCTGACTGAGTATCGCATCACCGAATACGATGGCAACCTTGGCAAGGCCACGCATGTAGTTAATGCTGAGGCCTACAAAGCTGCTTATCGTGGCGAGCGCATGTTAGCTGATACAGATAATGCCATCAGAACCACCAGCGCCACGCCATCGCAGCAGCAAGTGAGCTTTAAGCAAGATAAATTCAGTTGGTCGATAGAGCCAGACCTAGACCAAAGTTTTGGCGGCGCTGAATCTTTTTACCTGTATCAGCTTAGCTTAAAAGCCAGTGCTAACTATCAGTTTAACGATGCCCTGCAGCTTAGTGGCAAAATGGGCATTAACTTAGCCAATAGCTACGACAAGTTTAATTACTTACTTGATAGCCAAGGCGCGACTTTACCGCGCGTACGTACTCGTATCCGGGAATACGCCATTAACCAAGAAGTGTGGCTAGAACATTTAAGCGCCCGCTACACCGAGCAGTTAGGCCGTAACCTCTATGGACAAGTCTACGGCGGCTACCTAGAGCGGATGTTTGGTGGGGTAGGGGCTGAAGTATTAAAGCAAGCACCGAATAGCAACTGGGCCTTTGGCTTTGACGTTAACTACGTGAAGCAGCGCGACCCATATAAAGATCTTGGCTTTGATGATTACGACGTACTCACCGGCCATGCCTCGGTGTATTGGGATACGCCTTATATACCTAATACCACTTTGATTGCCAGGGCCGGACGCTTCTTAGCCAAAGACGAAGGCGTGCACTTAGAGCTACAACACGAATTTGATAGCGGCGTAATAGCCGGTGCCTTTGCCGCGTTTACGAACGTTAGTGACGAAGAGTATGGCGAAGGCAGTTTTACCAAAGGGTTTTACTTAAGTATCCCCTTCGATTTATTCTTTGTGCGTAACACCAAAGCGCGCGGTAGCCTAGGCTGGATGCCGATACTACGCGACGGCGGCCAAATGTTACGTCGCCCCCATTTATACAGGTAGTGAGAGTAAGATAAATGGTTGTCCTTAGCGTCCTAGCCGGAGTTAGTGACTGCATTGGAACACAGGCTTTCGTGCATCAAAGCACACGTACTAGTATTTAGAACTAAAAACTCATGGTGGGTACACAATGATAATAAACAAATCAACTCTTACGCTTACGGCAGGTTTAGCTCTTGCCCTTACAGGCTGTACCATGGTACCTGGTTCTCATATTCCAACGGATGTGCCTAACGGACTTTATGAAAATGCGAACACTGAGTATGTGAGTGAGGCCTTTGAGGAAGCTGATTTAGATAAACTTGTTCGGCGGTATGCTATCACCCCAATGTTAATAGCTGAGATGAATGCCACGAAACCAGCAGTGGAAGTTAATACTTCATTGACTGCTGAACTAGAAAATTATGACTACAGGATCGGAAAGGGTGATGTACTTAGTATAACTGTTTGGAATCATCCAGAACTTACTATTCCAGCTGGCTCAAACCGAAGTGCAGAAGAAGCCGGAAACTGGGTTCATAATGATGGAACTATTTTTTACCCTTACATTGGTCGTGTTGAAGTAGCCGGCAAGACTATTCCAGAAATTCGAAAGATTATCTCGGCTCGATTAGCAAAATATATTGAAAATCCTCAAGTAGATGTCACTATTGCTGCGTTTCGTTCGCAACGAGTTTATGTCACCGGTGAAGTGAGTAATCCTGGAACTCTGCCCATCACCAATGTACCTTTAACCCTGCTTGAGGCTATTAACAGAGTTGGTGGCTTAAGTGCCAGCGCTGATTGGGCAGGGGTAACCGTAACTCGAGATGGTCGAGATATGGTGTTCAGCTTGCGTGATCTCTATCGCTATGGCGATACCTCTCAGAATCTAGTACTGCGTACGGATGATGTGTTGCACGTTGAGCGGAATGAAAACAGTAAAGTCTTTGTTCTTGGTGAAGTGGTTCGCCCACAAAGCTTTGTGATGGGGCGTCGTGGCATGACACTCGCTGAAGCTCTCACTGAAGCAGGTGGTTTTGATGAACAAAGCGCTAATGCTTCAGGTATCTTTGTACTCCGACAAGCAGATGCCGATAGCGGTTTGATTGCCGATGTGTACCAACTTAACGCAAAAAACGCAGTTGCTTTAATCATGGCAGAACAGTTTACACTCCAAGAACGTGATATTGTCTATGTCACAGCGGCTCCTGTCGCACGGTGGAACCGTGTGTTGAGTCAACTGTTACCTACAGTTAGTGGCTTGTACTCGGTTGGTCGAGCTAATAGTGAGTTAACTCGCTAATAGGTAAGGTAAATGTTTGATAAAATTCTAGTCGTATGTGTAGGAAATATTTGCCGTAGCCCCACTGCAGAGCATATGTTACGAGCTAGGTTACCACACAAACACGTTCGTTCAGCTGGCTTAGCTACTGAAAAAAGTGGCTTAGCTGGCAACGGAATAGATGCGCAAGCTAAATCAATAGCTGCCCAGCACGGCCTGATGATTGAAGACCATGTGGCAACACAGATTTCAAATGATTTGGTTAAATGGGCAGACTTAGTGTTAGTCATGGAACAAGGGCACAGAGAGCAGCTAGCGCGCATGTATCCAGAAGCACGAGGTAAAACTCTACTGCTAGGTAACTGGCTGGGTGCCAAACATGAAGCAAAAGACATTCCCGATCCTTACCGTAAAAGCGATGAGGCCTTTATATTTGTCTACGAGTTACTGGAAGCAGCTGTAGATAGTTGGGTAAATAAACTTAATTAATAAGATGTTCTAGGGCAAATAATGACAACGACGAAAACCAGCTCGCAACCGATCAACAAAGTAACAGATGACGCCATTGATATTGGGCGTTTTATTGGGATCATCATTGATAATAAGAAGCTACTAATTGCTGCTATTGTTATTTCCACACTCGTTGGTTATTTGGTTGCGACTTTATCTACTCCAATTTATCGTGCCGATGCATTAATTCAGATTGAGAAAAAGCAATCATCTATCCCTGGCTTAGATATGGCTGCGATGTTTCGGGGAACCAATGAAACCGAGGCGGAAGCTTTTATTTTAAGATCGAGAATGGTTGCAGGCCCAGTAGTTGAAAGATTAGGTTTGAATATTAACGTTCAACCTCAATACATGCCTTTTATTGGTGAATGGCTAGCGCGTCGCAGTGGTAAACCAGATAGCATCGTGTTTGAAACGTTTAATCCGCCATCACCAGGAACCTACGATTTAGTCGTGACCGGCGCGAATAGCTTTGAGATTTATCAATTTGATGAGTTATTAGTGTCTGGTAAAACAAACCAATTGCTCGAACAAAATGGCTTCAAAGTGTATGTCACTAGCTTAGAAGCCAATAATACCGAAGAATTTAAAGTAGTGAAAACGCGAGCAGCTGCTGCGATTAATCGCCTAGCAAATAGTTTACGAGTCACTGAAATGGGTACTCGGACAGGCATTCTTGAAGTGTCACTACAGAATCCAGATCGACAGAGCGCGGAACGTACGTTGAACGCAGTGATAGAAGAGTATCAATTACAGAATATTCGTCGAAGCGCAGCCGAAGCACAAAACAGCTTGAAATTTTTGCAAGAGCAAATGCCAGAAGTTAAAGCGACTTTAGATACAGCCGAAGCGGCTCTAAATAGTTACCGCATCAGTGCTGAATCAATAGATCTTCAAACAGAAACGCAAAGTTTGCTCGAGCGCATCGTCGAACTAGATAAAGTAGTAAATGATCTAGAGGCTCAGGAGAGTGAAATTTCGCGGTTATTCACTAAAGAACATCCTAGTTACCAAGCCTTACTTGAACAGAAAAATCGTGTCTTAGAAGAACGAGAAAGCTTATCTGAGCGCGTGCAAGGTCTGCCAGAAACACAGCAGAAGATTTTACGGCTGATGCGAGATGTAGAAGTATCTCAGCAAATCTATTTACAACTGCTTAATCGCATGCAGGAACTTAATATCGCCAAAGCTAGTACTGTTGGAAATGTACGTATACTCGATGCAGCACAAGCAACCTTTGGTCCAGTAGCACCGCAAAAATCGGTCATTGTTGCTATTTCTTTCTTATTAGGTACTTTTTTTAGTATTACTTGGGTACTAGTACGAGCGATGCTCAACAAGGGAATCGAACGCCCTGAGCAACTCGAAGAAGAAGGCCTAAATGTTTACGCATCAGTACCTCTATCTGATGCTCAAAAGAGTTTTAACTTAAAGCTTGAACGTTTCGCTCGCAGTAAAGAACGGCAAGCACTACATATGCCTTTGCTGGCCAAGGAAGACCCTACCGACTTGGCTATTGAAGCGTTACGAGGTCTACGAACCAGTCTGCATTTTGCGATGTTAGAGGCAAAGAATAATATCTTGATGATCACGGGGCCAAGCCCGGCGGTAGGTAAAACCTTCGTCACAGCTAACCTTGCTGCAGTCTTGGCGCAAAGCGGTAAAAAAGTATTGGTTATAGATGCTGATATTCGCCGCGGTTACATGCATAGTATTTTTAATGTTAGTAACGATTATGGCTTGTCAGACTTCTTAGCCGACAAAGACAAGCAGATAGGCGAATTTAATAGCGTTATTAAACAGCTATACGTAGAGAATTTGTTCTTTTTACCACGAGGAGAGGCTGCTCCTAACCCATCTGAACTATTAATGCATGATCGCATGAAAGAGCTGCTTGAACTGTGTGAGCATGAATTTGATTATGTGATCGTTGATACGCCTCCAGTACTAGCAGTAACAGATGCCGCTATTGTAGGACGATATGTGGGCACTACATTATTAGTCGCTAGATTTGGTGAAACACCCGTGAAGGAAGTAACAACAACAGTTCAGCGCTTAGAGCAAAATGGTGTTGATGTAAAAGGTATTATCTTGAATAGCGTTGAACGAAAAGCAAGTGCCTATTACGGTTACGGATATAGTTACGGCTACCAATATGGCTATAGCTACAAGTCGGAGAAGGCGTAAATGCAGTTGCAGAAAGTTAAGTTAGCGGTGATCGGGCTTGGTTACGTTGGGCTACCTTTGGCGGTGGAGTTTGCAAAAAAATACCCAACTCTTGGCTTCGACATTAACACATCGCGAGTTGCTGAGTTGCAACAAGGGTACGACCGTACCCAAGAAGTTGACGCGGTAGAACTTGCGCAGGCTACCCATATTAAGTTTAGTGCAAATACTGACGACTTAGCGCACGCCAATGTTTTTATAGTAACCGTGCCTACTCCCATTAATAAGCATAAACAGCCCGATTTAACCCCACTGTATAAAGCCAGCGAAACCATTGGTAAGTTCCTTAAGAGGGGCGATATCGTTATATACGAGTCGACGGTATACCCAGGCGCAACGGAAGAAGACTGCGTACCGGTATTAGAGCGAGTGTCTGGCTTAACATTTAACAAGGACTTTTACGCGGGTTATAGCCCAGAGCGCATTAATCCCGGAGACAAAGAGCACCGCGTTACTAATATTTTAAAAGTAACAGCCGGTTCAACCCCGGAAGTTGCAGACTTTGTGAACAGCCTTTACGCGTCTATTATTACGGCGGGTACTCACAAGGCTAGCTCAATTCGGGTTGCTGAAGCTGCAAAAGTTATCGAGAATACTCAGCGCGACGTAAATATAGCCTTAATTAACGAACTGGCGATGCTGTTCAACCAAATGGGTATAAACACGCATGAGGTATTAGCTGCGGCAGCAACTAAGTGGAACTTTCTACCCTTCAAGCCAGGCCTAGTGGGCGGGCATTGTATTGGCGTTGACCCCTATTATTTAACGCACAAAGCGCAGTCTATTGGTTTTCACCCGGAAATGATTTTGGCTGGCCGTAGAATTAACGACAACATGAGCAAATATGTTGCGGCCGACATTGTAAAACAAATGCTATTGGCTGGAAAACCAGTTCGAACCAGCAGTGTATTAATGTTGGGTGTTACCTTTAAGGAAAATTGCCCAGACATTCGTAACACCAAGGTTATAGACTTAGTGCACGAACTGGAATCGTTCGGCGCTAGTGTTGACATCTACGACCCTTGGGCAGACGCTGAAGAAGCTACTCATGAACTGGGTGTTTCGCTCTTAAGTAAGCTACCCGAGCAGGCCGACTACCACTCAGTTGTGCTAGCTGTAGCCCATCAAGAGTTTGTGCAACTTGCCGAGAAAGGATTCGAGCACTTGCTCGATAATTCTAGCGCTAGCGCTAACTCTAACTCGACAAGCAACGAGAACGACACCCGTTTCAGTAATGCAGCTAACAGCTATGTAGTATACGACCTTAAGAATATTTTACCTGCTGGTACAGCAACGGGTGGTTTGTAACTCGTTGTTATGCGTATATCTATTAATTCGCTACAGAATATAGCAATAGCCTATGTAGCCCTGTGGGTTACATCACCAGCACTCGGTTATAGCACAATTGCACGGGTGCTGGCGGTTTTAGCCGTTGCCGGTTGGCTATTCCTTGAATTATTAAAGCCTACAAATTTGTTCCTGCGCCCTTCTATTCCTACTATTCTCGCAACGGTATTTATTATTTACATTGGCGTTCTTGATTACCTTCAACTGGGGCTTGGTGGCCTGATTCAGAACTTCCAGCTTTTTATTGCCTTGTTCTTTCTATACGTAATTGAAAGTCGCCGTCATAGTGTAGAGTCATTTTTACCCATTCTATGGTGGATACTGCTTACCCTACCTATTACCTATGTAAAAACTATCTATACCTTGTGGTTTGTGAATGGACACGCAATGCGCACGGTGGTTCGTTCTAGTGACGCAGCGTTAGAGCTAGCAAATAGTGGTGTCGGAGGCTTCGGTTTAGCTTACAGCACCGTAATTATGGTGCCAATTATATATATGTTATTCAGAAGCAGAAAGGAATTGGGCTTTAAACCTTGGCAAAACTTCCTGGTATTTGGCAATCTTGTGTTAGCTATTACCCTAGTGCTGAGTTCCGGGTTTAGTATTGCGGTTATTACTATGTTCGCCACTCTAGGCTCACTTATTATTCTTGCCAATATTACTACTACACGGGTATTGTTTGCGCTGTTTTTGGCTGCAATACTGTCGGTTGGTTTTAAGCCAGTCTTGTCCACTAGCCTAACTGCAATACAGCCTTTTACCCAAGGCACTAATTACTTTATTAAAATTCGCGATGTTTTAGAAACTCTTGAGCAAGGCGAGGCACAAGGAACCGCGAGTGAGAGGGTAGAGCGCTGGCGACGTAGTGCTAAATTGTTTATTGAAAACCCTTTACTAGGCGTTTGGAGTAATCGCGATATTGGTAAGCACTCTGAGATTCTCGATAATTTTGCAAAATTAGGCGTTTTCTTTGGTTTCCTTTTTATTTATTTAATTTTCTATCTGCCTATTCGATACATGGGCAAGCACCCAAAGTTAGACGGTGCGGCATTGTCGATCGTGGTGTGTATGTTAGCGATTACCTTTATGAATAGCTTCGTAGCCACTCAAGGTTTGATTCTGTTTTTGCTTTTTCCGCTTGCTGCAACTATGGTCGCGAGTCGTGTGAGCAGAGACGACGAAGTCGCGGCATAATAACGCAACGGAGATGAACAATCGGACATGAGTAAGAGCACATGCTTACAAGATGCGCGCGACACCATTTTATTATGCGGGGGTTACCAACTGCCTGACCGCAACGCATCCGCAATACGAGCATTGGGAACCGCTAGGCTTTTACAAACCTTAGGCTACAAGGTGTACGTGCTCGGCAAGTTGCCGACTAGTGATACCTCTCGTGACATTAATCGTATGCTCTGGCAGGCAAATGGCTTACCTGATATTGAATGCATTAGCATTAATAAGCCTACAAGCGACTTTTCGGGGCGCTCTTATGTGGTGTCGGCAGACCCCATTGAAGCTTTCGTAGCAAAACTTGGAGCCGGGTCGGTACGCGCTATATTAACTTATAATTACTCGGCTCGTGGCACAAATAAAGTAAACCAATTCTGTCGACAGCATGGTATTGCATCTATTCTCGACTGTACCGAGTGGTATGGGTGGGAAGGCCGCAACATAATTCGTAATATAACCCGGCTGTTTGGGGTGCACATTAAAATGCGCTACCTAACCAAGCAAGCGGGCAATGTAATAGTTGCCTCTTATTTTTTAGAACGATTTTTACCAAAACAGCATTTATTAAAGTTACCTTTTGTAGTCGACCCTAACGAAACTCGTTGGCAACAGGGGCCGTTACCAGAAAACGAACAGCCCGTATTTACCTATTCGGGTAGCCCTGGGCCGGGCATGCATAAAGACCGACTACCCATAATGGTCAGCGCTTTTGCCAAACTGAAGCAGCAAGCCCATGTGTTTAAAGTAAATATAGTTGGGCTTACAGAACAGCAGTACTTAGCTGTAATGCCTGAACACAGAAATACTATTGAGAGGCTCGGTGACAGTATTCAATTTTTTGGCCGAGTAGCACATAGTGAGTCTATTAGCTTGCTTAAAAGCAGCGACTTTTCTGTGTTTTTTCGCAAGCCGAACCGAGTAGCAAATGTGGGCTTTTCTACAAAATATGTGGAGGCTGCAACTTTGGGTATTCCGGTGATTAGTAATGAAACCAGCGATTTAGCTGCTTACCTTAAGCCCGGTAAAAACGGTTTTTTAGCGCGGGAGTTTTCAAATACTGCGATAGAGCAAGCACTCACCCAAGCAGTATCCCTCAGCGCTGAAGAACGTAAGCTTATGCACTTGCGTTGTCGAAAGCTACAGCCGTTCAATTACCAGCACTGGCTATCACAAGCTGAATCCTTCTTTAACCAATTAGTGGTTCGTAAATGACCTCTGTGAAAAAAATTCTATGGACAGCCAACATTCCTCTGCCTGCAGTGGCAGAGCAACTCGGGTTGCCGGCAAGCCCGTTTGGCGGCTGGTTAACGCTAATGACACGCGGGCTTGCAAAAGACCAACGCTTTAAAATTGCGATCGCGATGCGCTGCCCAATTTCAGACTTTCAAGTTATTGAAAAAGATAACATTACCTACTATGCCATGCCGCAACTAAGGGCAGATCAGTACGACGTGGAGCAAAGTGTATGCGACCGTGTGCTCAACCACTTTAAGCCCGATATTTTGCACTGTGAAGGTGCAGAAATGCGTTACACGCGTCGCTTCCTAGAAACATGGCAAGGCGAACGCTTACTGTCTATGCAGGGTGTAATAAACGGTTACACCCAATACGAGTTAGGGCGGCTACCTCTGTTGGATATGCTCAACCCATTTCATCCTAAAGTCGCGCTCACGGCGGTCGCTCTTATTGTAAATAAGCTGTGGCGCTTTAATAGCCGTTTAAACCACGAGCGGGCAGCCATGCAGTGCGCTACCCATTTAATGGGGCGTACTGAGTGGGACCAAGCGCAGGCTTTTGCTATTAATCCCGCAGCGAGTTACCACAGTTGCAGCCGAATACTTAGAGACACCTTTTACCAAACTCAATGGCAACTTGAACAGGCGAAACGTTTTACGCTATTTGTTGGCAATGCAGGTTCACCCCGAAAAGGCGTACATGTTTTACTCCAAGCAGTAGCTCAATTAAAGCAGCACTTTCCTGCAATTCGTGTTCGTATAGCCGGAGAGAACCCTCATACAAAGGCTAGTGCGGTTAAGCGCATGATCGGCTATGGTAGCTATATAAACCATTTAATTCATACGCTTAAGTTAGATGAAAACGTAGAGTTTTTGGGCGTATTACAAGAGCAAGATATGGCCAAGCAATTAGCAAGCTCCCATGTTTATGTAATGAGCTCTATTATTGAAAATAGCCCTAATACATTAGGTGAAGCTATGATTATGGGGGTTCCTTGCGTTACTGCATTTGCTGGCGGTACACCAACTATGGCTACCGACGAGCAAGAAGCTTTGTTTTATAGAGCCGACGACCCTGCAATGTTAGCGTTGAAGTTGAAGCGTATTTTTGAGTCTGACGAATTAGCCTGCCGGCTTTCACAACATGCAAGAAAGAAAGCCATGCACACGCACAATCCGGAGCGGAATGTAAAGGCGTTAGTAGACACTTACTTGTTGATTACAGGATTTGCAGAGCAAACAACAACCGCAGACCAACAGGAAATGTAACCACGTGGAACTCGCACCCGTTGCTTTATTTGCGTATAACCGGCCTGATCATTTGCAGCAAACCATTGAGCGATTAGCGCAGTGTAAAGAGGCCGCCAGTAGCTGTATTTATATTTTTTGTGACGGGCCGAAACCGCAAGCCAGCGGTGAACAGTTAGAAAAAATAGAACAGGTTCGCGCACTAGCGCAGAGCGTAGCAGTAACCAAACACTTCGCAGTAGTGAATGTTATTCAGTCTGAGCGCAATAAAGGGCTTGCCAATTCAATTATTGGTGGTGTTTCCGACGTTATGAAGAAGCATGGCAAAGCCATTGTAGTTGAAGACGACTTACTGGTAGCTCCCGACTTCCTTACTTATATGAACGCTTGTCTTGAATTTTATGCACCCATTGCGAATGTTGGCTCAATATCTGGCTTTTCTCCATTGCAAAAACTGCCAAGTAATTATGCTCACGACGTATATATTGCACCAAGAAACTGCAGCCACGGTTGGGCCACATGGCGCGACCGCTGGGACACAATAGACTGGAGCAATGAACGGCTAGGGCAAGTTTGGCAGAGCCGTGCACTAAGAGCAAAACTTCGCCAAGGCGGTGGAGACAGAGTAGCACGTGTGAAACGCCAGCTTGAAGGCAAAATAGACTCATGGTCTATTCGGTTTGGTTGTTGGCAGATTTTGCAGCAAAAAAATACAATTTATCCGCGATATAACCGAGTGCAGAATATCGGTATGGACGGCTCTGGGGTGCATACAAAAGCTTCAGACATGATCAATGCAGAAGTTGTATTTGAAGACAGCACATTTACGCTCA
The DNA here is from genome assembly GCF_024584785.1 of Idiomarina loihiensis. Classification (GTDB taxonomy): domain Bacteria; phylum Pseudomonadota; class Gammaproteobacteria; order Enterobacterales; family Alteromonadaceae; genus Pseudidiomarina; species Pseudidiomarina fusca. The sequence goes on along the minus strand of NZ_CP074112.1, from coordinate 1,818,091 downwards.
GCGTACCTACTTATTGTCACGCCATTGTTCGAACTTTCGCAAACAAATATTCAGGCTCGTTGCCGAAGCGAATTGCCCGCTATATTAAAACCGAATTTTTAAGAATTTAAGATATTTCCTACTTCTAAGGTTTAAAAAGTGAATTCCTCATTGAAAGGAGTCGACGCAAACTGGGTCGCCTACGTTGGGCCGATCGATTTTCCTGAAGGCGGTGCCGCCGCGCGGCGCGTATTAGGAGTGTCGCAAAGCTTGGTGCTTGCTGGCTATAAAGTAACTGTGGTGTCGGGCTATTTATCTGCACGAGCAGTCGAGGGTGAAGCAACAGCTATTCAGCCTGGAATTGAGTCGGTGCAAATAAATGAGCGTTCAGCAGAGCATTTACCCAAGCTGCTCAAGTTTATTAAGTATTTCACCATGGGGCGTCGGTCGCGCGACTGGCTTGAGCGACAAGACTGCTGGCCGAAAGCTATAATTATTTATAGTGGTTATAGCCCTTATTTGCTTAGTTTTACTGGCTGGGCGAAGAAACGCGGCATTAAGATGATTTTCGATGCTGTTGAGTGGTATGCCGCAGAATCACGGCTAGGCTTTTGGATGTCGCCATATTTAATTAATACTGAATTCGCTATGCGATATTTGGTTCCGAAAGCAGACGGCGTTATTTGTATTAGTAGTGCATTGCAACATTACTACCAAGCAAAAAAGCGGCCTACAGTGAGAATTCCCCCAACGCTGACACTCTATGAACCAACAAGTACTTTGGACCAATTAAACCGGCCAAAGCTCGGTAGTGGGCCAATTAAGCTATTTTATGCAGGTTCCCCTGGCAAAAAAGACCGGCTCGATAAAATTGCTATAGCGGTTGCCCAAGTAAACAAACTGCGAGGCAAGCAAGAAGACCTTGAAAACCTAACCGTACCACAGCGAGAAATTGAGCTTCATATTATTGGCTTGAACCAACTAGAGTTCAACGCCTACATGGAACAGTCACCAGAGTCGCAAAAATGGTACGCAGTGGGGGGGGCAACAGCAAAGATAATCTGCCACGGCCGGATTACCCATGCGGAAGTTTCGGAGCTCTTAAAGCAAGCGCACTTTACTATTTTTGTTCGCGAGCGAAATAGAGTGAGCGAGTTTGGCTTTCCAACCAAGTACGTTGAAAGCATGTCATTAGGCTGCCCTGTAATTACTAACCTTACGTCTGATTTGGGTCTTTATCATAGTGTTGAGACTGGTGTTGTAGTTGAAAATACGGACTTAGAAGAGATTCAGCGGTGTATTTTTGCTGTGGCGAGCCTAACGGAATCTAGCTATGGAGAAATGCAAACCCATGCTTGGCAAGTAGCTGTCAACAATTTTGACATAACGATTTACGCAAATGAGCTAAAGCAATTTATTGAAGCACAATATTAGTTTTTTATTTTCAATTTAGACGGTAGTTATTAAATATATGTCGCAAAAAGCTAAAGGTGCATTACTCGGTTACGTCGCTATTGTTGTGGGTATAGTTTCTGCATTAATTTTCACTCCCGTTTTAGTTGCTGAGCTTGGCACTGATAACTATGGGATTTTGAACCTTGCAATGGCTTTTGTCGCTTATATTAGCATTCTTGATCTCGGTATGAACGACAGTTTACTGCGTTTTTTTGTAAAACATAGAGGGAGTACTGAAGAAAAGGAAAAGTTTTTAGGGAGAATGCTATTTACGTACGTCCTCGTTGGTTTCTTTATTATTAGTGTCGTATGGTTGTTAGCCGAATCCTTCGTAAGCATATTTGCGAAAGGCTTAACCTTAGACAAAATATTAGTTCTTGAAGAGATGTTCAAGATAGTCGGTGTCGGGGCGGCAATTATGATTGCCAGCAACCCGCTCTCATCCCTTATTTATGCCGAAGAGCGCTTTGTTTTTCTCCGAAGTTTAGAAATATTTACATCGGTTTTATCTATAGTCGTTATATATCTATTACTCATAAATGACTACGGATTGATCGAGATTGCGTGGAGTATGTGTGCGTTTAAGGTTTTTACCGGGCTTTGTCGCTTTATTTATGTTTCTAACGCGCTCAAATTTCGAATTAGATTAGCCTTGCCACAGTGGCCTGAGTTGAGAAAAATTTTGCTCTATGGGGCTCCTATTTTCGCTGCGGCGATGATGGGGCCTTTATTTCATAAAATAGATCACATCTTAATTGGCTCGATGGTTGGCGCTGCAGCGGTGTCTATTTACGCTATTGGTGTGATGTTTAATAAATACGTAATGTCGCTCACTATCGTTATTACCCGTGTATTCACGCCAGATATTATTCGAAAAATTGACAGTGGTATTTCAAGTGCCGAGATTCTTTCGCTTCTGGTGCGAATTTCTCGTATCCAAGCACTTTTTATCTATTTGGTACTAGGCGGCGTGGTCGTGTTTGGCCAGCAATTTCTCGTTTTATGGCTCAACGAAGACTTTGCGCTTTCGTACTATGTGCTGCTATTTGTTTTGTTGCCTTTTTCTTTAGAGATTATAGGGAATTCGCGAAATATTGTATTGCAAGTAAAAGAAGCGTATTGGTATCGGTCGCTTACAATGGTAATTATGGCAATAATTAACATTATATTGACCTTGCTTCTATTACCGCGTTTCGGGGTTATTGGCGCCGCGGTTGGAACCGGGGCAGCGTTGTTAATAGGATATGTTATTTTAGGCGGTGTTTTGCAAGCGAAAGCAGAAGTTAGCTTCTTAAAATATATTAAAGGGGTTTATGGAAAAACCTTGCCGGTTAATGCGGTGATGGTGTGTATGGCCCTGTGGTTGACTCATGGTATTACGTTTACTTGGTTAACCTTTGCTGGAGCGGTTGTTTTGTATTCAGTAATGTATGTAGCGGTAACCTACATACTGTTACTCAATAGAGATGAAAGAGCGCTGATCGGCAGATTATTGAACCGAAAGCAGCTCACGAGTTAGTCTGTCAGTGAATTCGAATAAAAGGATTACAAAGTGAAAGCGTTAGTTACAGGCGGTGCCGGCTTTATCGGCTCAAATATTGTTGAATCTTTGCTTGAGCAGGGCGCTGAAGTAACGGTGTTAGATGACCTTAGTTCAGGGCACAAGAAAAATATTTCGGATCTAATTACAGCAAAGCATGTTCGTTTCGTTCAGGGTGACGTGCGTGACGCTTCAGCGGTCCGCGATGCAATGCAAGGTGCCGACACGGTTTTTCATCTTGCTGCGTCGGTGGGTAATAAACGCTCAATTGATCATCCGGAAATAGATAGCGACATTAACGTAAGTGGAACGCTTCGGGTACTTGAGGCAGCCCGAGACTTGGGTGTTGAAAAAGTGGTGTCGTCCTCTTCAGCGGGCATATATGGCGAATTGAAAACCATTCCTATTGACGAAAGTCACCCTATTGAGCCACTAACACCTTATGGCGTGTCGAAATTATACACAGAAAAGCAAACACTAGCGTTTGCTCACACCTATGGTTTCGAAGCTATTTGTTTACGCTACTTCAACGTTTATGGCCCTAACCAGCGTTTCGACGCTTATGGTAATGTAATTCCAATTTTTGTTTTTCGTGCCCTTCAGCAGTTACCTATTATAATTTTTGGCGATGGTAAACAAACGCGAGACTTTGTTCACGTAGCCGACGTAGTTCAAGCAAATATTGCAGCTGCAAAAAATAGAGGTGTGTCGGGCGCGTTTAATATTGCAAGCGGCACTCAAATTGAAATTTTAGATTTAGCTAAACGTATCAATCAGTGTTTACCTGAACCGGTTGCCATTGAATTTGGACCAACCCGAATGGGTGATGTATTGCACAGTTTGGCAAATGTTCAAGCGGCTCAGGCATCGTTTGGTTTTAATCCTGTGAAACGCATAGATACCGGATTACCCGAATATGTTGCGTGGGCTCAAAAAGATTTTGAAAATTCGAAAGGATAGGAAAATGGCGTCTGTTTTTGCGGAAAAAACTCTACTTATTACCGGTGGTACCGGCTCATTCGGTAACGCGGTATTACGTCGCTTCCTCGACACGGATATTGCGGAAATTCGTATTTTCAGTCGTGACGAAAAGAAGCAAGACGATATGCGTAAAGCATACAATCATCCGAAACTTAAGTTTTACATTGGCGATGTGCGCGACTACCAAAGTGTGTTGAATGCCAGTCGAGGCGTTGACTTTATATACCATGCTGCGGCGTTAAAGCAAGTTCCGTCTTGCGAGTTTCATCCTATGCAAGCGGTGAAAACCAATGTTATTGGAACCGAAAATGTTCTGGAAGCCGCAATACAAAACGCGGTGAAGCGGGTTGTTTGTTTAAGTACCGACAAGGCGGTTTACCCAATAAATGCCATGGGTATTTCTAAGGCCATGATGGAAAAGGTAATGGTGGCTAAGTCGAGAAATGTAGACGACAGCAAAACCGTTATTTGCGGTACGCGGTACGGTAATGTTATGGCATCGCGCGGGTCTGTTATTCCACTTTTTGTTGACCAAATTCGAGCTGATAAACCCATTACCATTACAGACCCAAGTATGACGCGTTTCATGATGACGCTAGATGATGCTGTAGACCTGGTTCTTTATGCATTTGAACATGGCCAGAATGGTGACATTTTTGTGCAGAAGGCGCCCGCCGCAACTATTGAAGTGCTCGCGAAAGCTATTTTGGAGTTGATTGATAAGCCCGATTATCCCATTCAAATTATGGGTACGCGCCACGGTGAAAAGCTATACGAAGCTTTATTGTCACGTGAAGAAATGGTGTGTGCAGAAGACATGGGCGACTATTACCGAGTGCCGCCAGACTTGCGTGATTTAAACTATGCCAAGTTTGTTGAAGAAGGCGACAGCAAAATAGCAGAGTTTGAAGACTATAACTCGCATAACACAGAGCGTTTGGATGTAGCTGGAATGAAGCAATTATTGCTTAAACTTGATTTTATGCGTGCTTTTGCGGCCGGTAAATACATTAATCCAGAGAGCTAATACAGGGAACTAATACAAAAAACTAGCCCAGAAAATTAGCTAAGAGTAAGAGAAGCTACTATGAAAATATTAATTACAGGTGCGAACGGTTTTGTTGGCAAGAACTTGAGTGTTTACTTGAGTGAAAAACCTGAAATAGAAGTTGTTTCTTTTACGCGAGACAACGAACTAAGCGAGCTGCCTAGTTTGGTTCGCGCCGTAGACGGCATTATTCATTTAGCGGGCGTTAACCGCCCAGAACATGAAAGCGAATTTAAAGTCGGTAATGCAGACTTAACCGAAGCGCTTGCAAGTGCCGTTGCCGAGGTTGCAAAGCAGGATAAACGCAATATACCGCTGGTTTATAGCTCATCTATTCAAGCAGAACGCGACAATGCTTACGGGCAAAGTAAAAAAGCAGCAGAGCAACAGCTGTTAGCGCTGCATGAAGATACCGGCAATAGTGTTTATATTTATCGGCTTGCGAATGTGTTTGGTAAGTGGTGTAAACCTGACTATAACTCTATGGTGGCAACCTTTTGTCACCGTATTGTGCGCGATATACCCATAGAGATTCACGACGACACCGCGCAAGTTAAATTAGTGTATGTCGACGATGTGGTCGAGCAAATGTATACCTGCTTGGTGAACGCGATTGCTGCTGTTAAAGCGCAGGCTAAGCCCATGGCATCAGGCTTTTTGAACATTGAACCTGTGTATGAGCAAACGGTTGGAAATATCGCAAAGCAACTCTATGCCTTTAAGGAGAGCCGCTCAACGCTCGTCTCCGAGCGGGTAGGTACAGGGTTTGTGCGTAAGCTCTACTCAACTTATGTGAGTTATTTCCCAACGGAAACATTCACCTATACCGTGCCTAAATACGGTGATGAGCGCGGTGTGTTCGTTGAAATGTTGAAAACGCCAGACGCTGGCCAGTTCTCCTATTTTACTGCGCACCCTGGTATTACTAGGGGTGGCCATTACCACCATACAAAAACAGAAAAGTTCTTAGTGATTAAGGGAAAAGCAAGCTTCAAGTTTCGCCACATGGTTACTGGCGAGTTTTATGAGCTTTTCACCGATGGTGAACGCCCTGAAATTGTGGAAACGGTGCCTGGTTGGAGCCACGACATTACGAATATTGGTAACGAAGAAATGGTGGTTATGTTATGGGCCAACGAAATATTTGATCGCGAAAAACCCGACACTTATGCCTGCCCTGTGGTAAAGCCTGTTTAGTTGCGCGGGTATTTAAGCCTTACTACTGAAGCCTTAGTACTCAAACCTTACCTCGAACTCAAATTCTCGAATTTCAATTAAAAGTAGAACTTTGTAATGAAAAAATTAAAAGTAATGACAATTTTAGGTACTCGGCCCGAAATTATTCGATTGTCGCGGGTTATGGCAGCGCTTGATCAAGTTGTAGACCACAAAATTGTACATACCGGTCAAAACTATGACTACGAACTTAACGACGTTTTTTTTGAAGAACTAGGTGTTCGCCAACCCGACCATTTTTTGAATGTTGATACCTCTAGCTTGGGTCGCAGCTTGGGTGAAATTCTGATTAAAACAGAGCAAGTAATTCTAGAAGAAAAGCCCGACGCGGTGTTGGTGCTCGGCGACACGAATAGCGCAACAGCCACCATTATGGCAAAGCGTATGAAGGTACCCACGTACCACATGGAAGCCGGCAACCGTAGCTTTGATGCGAACGTGCCTGAAGAAATTAACCGTAAACTGGTAGACCATTTAGCCGACTTTAATTTGGTGTATACCGAACATGCCCGCCGCCATTTAATTAGTGAAGGGCTGTCGCATCGGTTTATCTATTTAACCGGATCGCCCATGCGGGAAGTGCTTGAGCATTCCATTGACTCGATTAATAACTCAGAGGTGCTCTCTCAACTCGAGCTAGAGTCGGGCAAGTTCTTTATTGTAAGTGTTCACCGAGAAGAGAACGTAGACAGCAAAGAAAACCTTGCAAAAGTAGTGGAGGCGCTGAATGCGCTTTACGAAGTTTATGGCTACCCTATTGTCGTGTCTACTCACCCGCGAACTAGAAATCGCCTTGAAAAGTTGGGGTTAGACAAAGTAACCGGTGATATTCGATTCTTGAAACCGTTTGGTTTTTTCGATTACAACAAACTCCAAATGGAAGCCTTCTGTGCTATTTCAGACAGTGGGACCATTAGTGAAGAATCGTCGGTACTCAATTTCCCCGCAGTAACCTTGCGGCGCTCAATAGAACGACCAGAAGCCCTCGACACGGGCGCAATAGCGCTCACGGGGCTAGATAAAGACACATTGGTAGAAGGCGTACGAATTGCGACAGCGAGCCGAGAGGTATTTTCCGGCACTGAACGCGAAATTCCTGAAGAATATAAAATTCGCAATACCTCGGAGCGTGTGGTTCGGTTAATAACGGGAACCGCCAAGCTTACTCCGCATTGGAAGAATATGGATTCGTTTAGCCGGTATGACTGGTAAGAATCTTTCGGAGTAAGGTTATATGTCATCTTTAAGTTATCGTCCTGATATAGATGGGCTACGAACAATTGCCGTTATCCCTGTGCTTCTATTTCATGCTGGTGTTAGCTGGTTTAATGGGGGGTATATTGGCGTTGATATTTTTTTTGTTATATCTGGATTTTTAATTGCGTCTATAATTCTCGCTCAAATAGATTCGGGTCGATTCTCTCTCGCTGACTTTTATCAGCGTCGAGTTCGCCGTATTATTCCTGCCTTACTTCTCGTGATCACAGTCACAATTCCTTTTAGTTTCTATTTCCTATCGCCCGGTGATTTCGAAAAATATTTGGTGAGCATCATTGCTTCAATATTCTTTGTATCAAATTTTAAATTTTGGCGTGATAGTGGTTACTTTGACAGCGGAGCAGACGAAAAGCCTCTTTTACACACATGGAGCCTCGGAGTTGAAGAGCAATACTATTTGGTTTTTCCATTACTGATGTTACTTCTTTGGCGGGAAAGGACAAAATGGCTCGCTGTTTCATTGGTAATTATTGGGGCCTTGTTGAACAAATAGCGGAACTTTCTCAGTTAGCGTTGATCAGATCGCCAAACCACGCTGATACTAGACACCGCAATGAGCAAAGCAAAATACCGAGTTAAAAACTGGTCTGAATACAACAAAGCCCTTAAACAACGAGGCTCAGTGACGTTCTGGCTGGACGAGAAAGCTATCGCTCAGTGGTGGCATGATACACCAAACGGCAAACGTGGCAGAGACCTGACATACAGCGACCAAGCTATCGTCACGTTCATGATGCTTCAGGCTGTGTATAAACTCAGCTTGCGCAGTACCGAAGGTTTCTTAAACTCCTTGTTTAATTTGATGAATGTGCCGCTAAAAAGCCCTGATTACAGCAGTGTCAGCAAGCGGGCTCGGACGGTGAAGGTGAAAATACCACGCCCGTCAGGTCCTGTAGCACACGTGGTGTTTGATGCGACCGGACTAAAAGTATTCGGTGAAGGCGAATGGAAAGTGCGCAAGCATGGCCAAGAAAAGCGTCGTACTTGGCGTAAACTCCACCTAGGCGTAGACGTCGAAAGCCAACAAGTCGTGTGTGAAGAAGTCTCTCTGGTTAATGTCGGAGACAACGAAGTTCTCCCGAAGATGCTAAAGAAAATGCGTCGTCGAAAAGTAGGCAAGGTAACCGGCGACGGAGCCTACGACACCAAAGAATGTTACCGGGAAATAGCCCGTAAAAACGCAATACCATGTATACCGCCGCGCAGCAACGCTAGATACTGGCGTGGAGACCACCCGCGAAACGACGCAGTTAAAGCCTTGAAGCAAGGCCAGTTAGCGCAATGGAAGCATGATACCGGTTACCACCAGCGTTCATTAGCGGAAACCGCGATGTGGCGGTTCAAAAGCCTGACCGGCGAGCGGTTGCGTTACCATAGTTACAACGCGCAGGTCGGAGAGGGTTATGTACGGGTCGCCGTACTTAATAAATTAACCCGCCTTGGCATGCCCGTGAGCGAAATGGTGCGTTAACCCTAGGTGGGAAAGGGGCAATTTTACCCTCGGTACGGATTTGATCAACAAGGCCAATTATTGGTATTGTGAGCAGCTTCTTTCTGTCTCTTTGGGCTTTGGGAATAAGCCAAGATGCTGCATTTTATTTAACCCCATTCAGAGTATGGGAAATCTTAGTAGGAGCTTTAGCCGCAGTAGTTGTCAATAAGTTTGGAAAGCCAAACTCAGACGTATTCTCTCTCTTTGGATTGCTTTTACTTGTATTTAGTTTTTGGCTCATATCGCCGGCTACCCCATGGCCATCTGTTTATACGTTGCTGCCATGTATCGGTGTTATTCTTATATTGCTTTACACTAGAAAAGGATCTCTCGTGTATCGTATACTTAGTGTAAAGCCAATGGTTTTCATTGGAATACTGAGTTACAGCTTATATCTTTGGCATCAACCGGTACTAGCCTTTATCAGAGCACAAAGCCTTAAAGAGCCCACGGCATTAATGCTGCTTATAGGGCTCCTTGTAAGCTTTGCCCTAGCATATATATCTTATCGCTTTTTTGAAAGGCCTCTGCGTTTCGGCTTTTCTAACAGCAAGCATTCGAGACGTTTGTTCTTGGCGCTTTTTGTTTGGGCTGCCTTGTTGTCGACAGGGTCGATAGCTTATATCTACGCCACAGACACTGTGAAAAATGAAATCCTTGCTCCTAATAAAGGGCTATCAGCCAAGTGTGATATGCCTGATAACTGGAGCTCCGACTGCGTTTATGGCGATGTAAAAGAAGATGTAAACATTGTTTGGGGCGATAGTTATGCCATGCACTTGGTTGACGGTCTTCTAGCTAACAGTCCAAATATACAGTTGTTGCAAATGACTAAAAGTAGCTGTGCTCCAACTATCGGATTGGCAAACGTCAGAAACACAGAGCGTTCCAATGATTTCCAATCTTGCTTAGACCATAATGAAAGTGTTTTAGGTTACATAGAGAGCAACAAAGAACGAATTAGAAATGTTATATTAGCTAGCCCGTTTCTCTATTTAGCAAATCCAGACTTCGTGGTTCAGCTACACGGTGTTGATCAACAAGGTTCTTGGGCTGCCATGGAGCAAGGAATATTAGAAACGTTATCAAGGCTTTCGGCACTTAATATTTCGGTAACTCTTGTAGCACCTCCTCCTCGCTCAGAATTTAATGTCGGCCGCTGCCTTGAAAAGGCTGGTCGTTTCAAAATAGAGTTTAGTGAATGCGCGTTCGATTTACCAAGCGAGTATCGGGAGCTTTCCACTCTTTTAAGTGAGATAGCCTTAAAGCAAAATCAGGAAGCTTCTGTTTCGTCTACTGTCAGCTTTGTCGATTTAACAGAAACTGTGTGTTCGAATAGTGGTTACTGCTTGGCATTTGAAGACGACATCATTTTGTATAGGGACAATGGCCACTTTACAATTTTGGGTTCTAGGTATTTAGGCAGAAAATACAATTGGGATCGTACGATTTTGAAATATGAGCAATGAATGTGCGTTATAGGGAGCGAGCAGTATGGAAGTAAAAGATTTAATCAGACTAACAAAGTATTACTTACTAAAACCTTTCGGATATAAAGACTATGTTCCTTTCATAGTGCTCTCACGCTCACGAACGGGCTCTAATTTTTTGAATTCTAGTCTACTTAGTCACCCAAATGTTCGGGTCAAAGGCGAACATTTTGGTCATTTGGATGGAGATTCTATCGAAAAGCGTTATGGTGATGTGTTTGGCAAGCAGCCACGGTACATAAAGGCTGCGGGTTGTAAGGTGTTTTATTATCATCCACACCATGGCGATTCGACGGAATTATTTTCTTTATTGCAGAACAATCGAAATTTACGAGTTATTCATTTAAAACGAGAAGATACATTAAGAAGTGTTTTGTCGTGGATGATAGCCCGAAAAAATGACACTTATGTCGCAAACTCCAACCGTGCGCTCATTAGTGCGGACAAGAAACGTGTCAGCGTAGACCCCAATGAGTTGATTGAGTGGATTGAGAAGACACTACACTGGGAACGTTGGGGGGATGATTTTTTTTCCAAGCATCAACTTTTGAATATCTCTTATGAAGAATTAACAAGCGACTTGAACCATACGTTCCAGCGCGTGCTAGAGTTTTTGGGCTTGCCCGAGTCGACGCCAGTAACGAATTTAAAGCGGCAGAATCCAGAACCTGTAGGAGATTTAATTTCGAACTGGAATGAGGTGCGTGAAAAACTGATTCTGGCTGGATATGAAAGGTATATTCCAGAGTAGAGAATTAGTTACAAACGTAAATAGAAGCCTAGAGCTACACGACAAGATTTGATTGCAAGCTTTATTCAGGAATTATGAGTGATGAAGATTTTAATTACAGGAACTGCAGGTTTTATTGGCTTTCACTTGGCGCAAAAGCTTTTAGCGCGAGGTGACGAAGTTGTAGGGCTTGACAGCATTAACGACTACTACGATATTCGCGTGAAATATGGACGCTTAGCTGAAACCGGCATTGCCAAAGAAGAAATTCAGTACGGTAACCTAGTTCAGTCTACAAAGTATGAGAATTACCGCTTTCTGCAAATGAAACTGGAGGACAAAAGTGCTCTTGACGCACTATTTGAGACAGAGAAGTTTGATGCGGTATGTAACTTAGCGGCACAAGCAGGCGTGCGTTACTCATTGGAGCATCCGCAAGCCTATATTGACGCCAATATTGTTGGATTCCTGAATATATTGGAAGCCTGCCGTCATTACGGTGTGAAGAATTTAAGCTATGCATCGAGTTCTTCTGTTTATGGGTTGAATGAAACTTTACCATTCTCAACCTCGCATAATGTGGACCACCCTATAAGTCTTTATGCTGCGAGTAAGAAGTCGAACGAATTGATGGCTCATACGTATTCGCACCTATTTGGAATTCACACTACGGGATTACGATTCTTTACGGTTTACGGTCCGTGGGGCCGCCCCGATATGGCTTTGTTTCTTTTCACCAAAGCTGCGCTAGAAGGACGTACTATTGATGTATTTAACAATGGTAATATGCTTCGTGACTTCACCTATGTAGACGATATTGTTGAAGGGGTTGCCCGTGTAATTGATAACCCAGCGCAAGCCGCAGCGAATTGGATAGAAGAAGGTGCGGATGCCAGTCGTTCTTCAGCCCCCTATAAAGTTTACAATATCGGCAATAATAACCCCGTTAAATTGATGGACTTTATTAACGCTATTGAGAATGCCGTGGGTAAAGAAATACCGAAGAATTTAATGCCGTTGCAAGCGGGTGATGTGCCGGCTACGTTCGCCGATGTAACCGACCTTGTAGACGACTTGGGCTATAAACCAAGCACATCTGTACAAGAGGGGATTAATAAATTTGTGGCTTGGTATAGAGATTTTTTTCGATTTTAGTAGAGGCAGTAGTGAGACAACGTAGCGTATTATTCCATATCTCCCAGCTAAATGTTGGTGGTGCTGAGCGTTCATCTGTCAGAATGATTAATAGTCTGATACAAAGAAATTGGAAAGTTACAGTTGTTGTTGAGGTAGGCGGTGGCAGTTTAGAGTCTGGTTTAGCTCCTGAGGTAGAATTAGTAGCTATTAGGAAGAAACTTAGAGGGGTAGAGTTTAAAGCTGAGAAGAATTTTTTTCGGAAGATTTTTTTATTTCCTCAAGTTGTTTTTTATCTTTATGATTCAATTTTCTCTTATTTAAAAAAAAGAGAATTTTCGAGAAGAGAATATGACGCGGCCTGTATTTTATTAATGGGTACAAAGCCGCTTTTTGTCTGCAAATATGTTAAAGCCATTAAGAAATTTCATTGGATTAGAAATGACTTAAAGCAAACTCCAAACGCCATGAAGATTCAGAACTCAGTGAATACTTGGTGGTGTTATATTGATAAATATATTTGTGTATCGAAAACGGCTGAAAGAAGTCTAATCGATCTTTGTCCTCAAGTAGAGTTTAAAACTCATGTTGTTTACAACATCCTAAATGCAGGGGAAATGCGTGAAAAATCGCTAAAGAAGGCTAGTATAAGCTTCTCGAGTGAGACAATAAATTTGCTTTCGGTATGTCGATTAAAAGATTCTGCAAAAGCAATTTTTCGTATGGTAGAAGTCTGTAGTATTTTAAGAGATCGAGGGTTCGAATTTAAGTGGTATGTAATTGGTGACGGGCCTGATCGAAAAGCGCTAGAGGTCTTGATTCATAAATCGCACTTGGAAGACTGTATGATACTACTCGGCTTAAAGGAGAACCCTTTCCCTTACTATAGGATGGCAGACGTTGTTGCAATGCTCTCTTATCATGAGGGTCTTTGTGGAGTTATCAACGAAGCAAAGGTGATGAAAAAGGCAGTAGTCGCTACTAAAGTTTCTGGTGTGTATGAGCAACTGATAGATAGGCAAACCGGTCTTATCGTAGACCAAGAGGTAAGCGCAATTGTTGAAGGGCTTGCTGAGTTAATTAGCGATTCAGAGCTAAGAACGAGACTAGCAGAAAGCGGATACCCGACGTCAATCTTAGAGGATGAGCATAAAATAACCTCTTTGGAAGCCCTATTTGATAAGGAACAATAGTATTTCATGATTGAATTAGACTTCGCAATTATAGGCGCGCAAAAAGCGGCCTCTACCACAATTCAACATTACCTAAACTCGCACTCGAAGGTTGTACTTCCACTAGGCGAGTTTGCGATATTTGAATCACCTGATTTTGAACAAGGTCGAGTTGACAGAGAACTAGATGATCGCTTTGTTCACAATGAGAAACTTGTTGGTTTAAAACGCCCCAACATTCTGGGTGATTTAAGAGCTATTTCTCGACTATTCCAACACTCACCAAATTGCAAGGTTATAGTAGTACTAAGAGATCCTGTTGATAGATTCGTTTCTGCATACTTTCATGTGGTTAATAGCGGCAAGCTGCCTGTAAAAAACATAAACACGGCTGTTGAGGAAATATTTTATGGAAACTATTTAGATAAACATCCTGCAGGTATCTCGCTGTTACACTACGGCCTGTATTTCGACTCGCTTTTTTTCGCTGAATCATTGGCTCAACCTAACTCTTTATTTTTAACAAATCAGAATAGAATCAGAAGTAATACGGTCGCGGAATTGAAAAGAGTGAGTGATTTTCTGGGTATTACTTATGAATCATTTAGTAAGAGCGAAAGAGTTAAGAATCGTGGAAGTTATGACTATCGAAAGGCAATTTTTTTAAATGCTGGAAATCGAATTCGGTATAAGTTTAATTCTGGAAGAACTCGAAAGGAATACCGCGGCAATAGGCTGTTGTGGCTTGTTGGGTCGGCAGTGACTCGCATCGGCAGTCTACCCTTATTCAATAGTCCACTAAATCCGAAAGACGTTTTGAATGATCGGAGTATACAGCTGCTAAGACAATACTATGAAACTGATAGGCAAAAAATGCTGGAGATATATCCTGAAATGGTTTACTGGTAGAGAAGAGGAATATGCTTGACGTGGCCACATCTTCTTGTTTCCGACAAAAAAGCGGACCAATGGTCTTTTTAATCCTTGGTTCTTCCTCGAGTTCTTTAGTCAATTTCAGAGGGCAGCTTCTTTTAGACCTTGCTCATCGAGGGTATGAGGTGCATGCCTGTGCTCCCGAATTATTACGGGATAAGGCTGCACTCGATTGGTTGGTGTCGAATGGAATTATTTGCCACAATGCTCCTTACAACCGGGCTGGTCTTAATCCATTCCATGACATACGCGCGTTTTTTCAGCTTAAAGAACTATTTTGTAAGGTGAAGCCGCAGCTCTTTCTCGCTTATACTATTAAGCCAGTAATTTGGGGAACGCTGGCGGCTGCTGCGGCACAGGTAGAAATGCGAGTGTCCCTGATTACTGGATTAGGGTACGCATTTACGGGGACACCTTCCGGTAAACGCCGTATTATCCAGTTTATTGCTCGCAAACTTTATGCAACGGCATTGAAGCGCTCAAATATTATTTTCTTTCAGAATAACGACGATAAAAATGACTTCAATCGCTTGAAATTGTTACCGAAAGACGTTCCGGTACATATTGTAAATGGCAGTGGGGTCGATGTTGATAAATTTCCGGATACACCGTTACCTCCGCAGCCGGTTTCATTTCTGCTGATTGCAAGAATGCTGGGCGACAAAGGAATACGTGAATTTGTGGATGCCGCGAGGATTGTAAAAAAGAAGTATCCGCACGTTAAATTTCATCTGGTAGGGGGACTAGATAGTAATCCAGATTCTCTCAAGCAGCACGAAATTGAAGCATGGTGTCATGAGGGACTGATTAAATGGCATGGGCATCAAGCAGATGTTCGGCCGTTTATTCAATCCTGTCATGTATTTGTATTGCCGAGCTACAGAGAGGGAACCCCCCGCTCCGTGTTAGAGGCAATGTCGATGGGCCGTGCAATTATTACCACCGACGCGCCTGGCTGTAGAGAAACCGTGATTGACGGTGATAATGGCTATCGTGTTCTAGTGAAGGCTGTTGAGCCTTTAGCGCTCGCGATGCAAAAATTTATAGAAGATCCCGAACTTATAGAAGTGATGGGAAGGCGCTCTCGGACCATTGCAGTTGAAAAATATGATGTTATGAAAATAAATCAAATAATGTTGACTAACATTCTTTCCCTACAAAAATGTGAAGAAGAGTAGAATGGACGATTTAAATAGAAAGCTTCCAAATTTTGTATATGCGGGATTTCCTAAAACGGGCAGTGCAACAATTACTGAAATTTTAAAACGGCAACCCGATATTTACACTACAAGACAGAACGGCTTGGAGAGTATGTTTGTCACTTACCGGAATTAGGCGGAAGTTTGTCAAGTTAGGAACAGGAGTCTATCGATGACTACTACTATAATGCTGACCGGTTCGACTGGTTTTGTAGGCTCTCATTTACTTTCTGAGATTCAGAAGATGGTAGGCTGCAGAGTGATCTCTGCTGTTCGCTCTGCTGTTTATTCTGCGTCCGATGATATTGTGGTCGTTGGAAACATTAGTGGTTCGACGGATTATTCTCTCGCTCTTAAAGGCGTTGATGTTGTAATTCATGCAGCTGCTCGAGCGCATATTCTACACGATAAAGAAGATGACCCGCTTGCGGAATACCGTAAGGTTAATGTAGAAGGTACGCTAAATCTTGCTAAGCAGGCTGTTGTGGCGGGTGTTAAGCGTTTTATTTTTATTAGCAGTATTGGTGTGCATGGGCTTAATTCGTTACGACCATTCAAAGAGACGGATACCGAAGCACCGCATGATGCTTATGCAGTTTCTAAGTACGAGGCTGAACAAGGGTTACGGAAGTTATCCAACGAAACAGGGATGGAAATCGTTATTATTCGCCCGCCACTTGTCTATGGTGGTGCTGCACCCGGTAATTTCCGAAATTTGATTAACCTTGCAAGCAAGCCTGTACCTTTGCCGTTCGGTTCTGTGAATAACAAGCGCAGCATGTTGTATGTGGGTAACTTGGCGAGTTTTATTGTTTGCTGTATCCAGCATCCAGAGGCGGCAAATCAGACCTTTCTCGTGTCTGACGGAGAAGATTGTTCACTACGTAATCTGATTACTTATATTCGTTCATCTCTTGGCTACTCGCCACGTTTGCTGCCGGTACCGATTTGGTTGTTAAAGTTAGCGGGTCGGCTAACAGGTAAGACAGCGATGGTAGACCGATTGGTGGGGGATTTACAGGTTAATTCAACGAAGGCACGTACTTTGTTGGAATGGGTACCGCCGTTTACAGTTAAACAAGGTATAAAAATGACAGTGGCTGATTTTATGTTTAGGAATAAATAACGTGTTGCGTATTTTTGATTTTACCTTTGCCCTGTTGGGGTTAGTTTTTGGTTTCCCAGTACTATTGATCGTTTATGTACTCGGATTTTTTGATACGGGATCGCCGCTTTTTTGGCAGGAGCGAGTAGGACGGAATAAAAAGCCTTTTACTTTGGTGAAGTTTCGTACAATGAAGGTCGATACTTCCTCTGTAGCAAGTCACTTAGCATCTACAGCGTCTATTACCCGGATCGGCGGTTTTTTGCGAAAAAGTAAGCTAGATGAGCTACCACAGTTGTGGAATGTTTTGACAGGTGAAATGAGTTTAGTTGGCCCACGCCCAAATTTGTTCAACCAGGTTGAACTAATTGCCGAGCGTGATGCGCGGCATGTGTATTCGGTTCGGCCCGGTATTACTGGATTAGCACAGGTGAATGAGATAGATATGTCTACGCCCAAGTTATTGGCGGAGACTGATGCTAAGATGATTACTGATATGTCGATTAGAACTTATTTTCGATTTATTCTGCAGACTCTTGCCGGTAAAGGTGCAGGTGATCGAGTGAAATAATCACGTACTGGTAATTATCAGTAACTGTAATTAAAATAAATAGTCGTTGTTAGAGTGGCTCCAACCAACCAAACACCTTCGGAATTAAGTACAGTGCAGAAGCACTGTACGCCATCCACACCAATATCCCTATTTTAGTAAAATCCCCGAACTTATAGTTTCCTGCGTTCATAACCATAAGGTTCGTTTGATAGCCAAATGGGCTGATAAAACTGGCTGAAGCACCAAATGCCACAGCCATCACAAATGGCATGATATCCACATTTAGGCTCGCTGCAATGCCTACAGCTATAGGGAATACGATAGCTGCAGCTGCGTTGTTGGTGACTATTTCAGTGATGATCCAAGTTAGGGTATACACCGCAATAAATGCCAACCAAACGCTGTTCTGGCCGTCACCTAAAAAGCTAAATAATGTCTGTGACACACTCCTTGCTAAGCCTGAACTGATAAACACGTCGGCAATGCACAAGGCTGAACCAATCACTAACCAGATATCTAATGGCAATCTCCGCCTAATATCTGCTGCCGATATCACTTGGGTTGCAAGTATTATTCCGAGATAGCCTAATAGCCCATTAAATAAGCTGATGGTTTGAGTTGCTGCGCCAATCACGATAGCGATAAAGCCAAGCATCGTAATAATTTCTTGTTTACCAGTTAGGGTGGGGCTTAAACGCTTTCCTTCCAATACAAAAAAGTTACGTTCCAGGTTACGATGCCGATAAAAATCTTCGCTAGCGGCTAATACCAATCTGTCCCCCGCCTTTATTTCTACTAATCCTAACTTTCCAGAAATTCGTTGACCACCGCGGCCAATCGCCACCACCGCAGCATCAAAAAGTGCTCGGAAGTTTGCTTCTTTTAATGTTCTTCCAACTAGGGTAGAGGTTGGGCTAACGATTACTTCAGTTAAGTTATCCTTTAATAACCCATTAGTTTCGGAAAATGCTTCATGAGCAAACATGTTGACCCCAGGTAAATTCGATACCTGTTGTGCGGCTTTAACATCACCACAGAAGACGAGACGATCTTTGGCTTGTAGAGTAGTTTCTGGCTTCACTGGACTAATGAGGTTACCCGCTCTAATTATTTCAGCTAGAAATAATCCATCTAGGGCACGTAACCCTGCTTGCTGCACCGTTTTGCCAATAAGAGGTGAATTATCAGCTACTTTTGCATCAAGAAAGTAATCTTGGCTAATATCACTGGCTACTTGTTGGCTTGGTAGCAAGTAGGCAGCAAGGCAAGTAGTTAAGCCTGCAATAGCTAAAACTCCTAACCCTATGGGTAAGAAGTCAAAGAAATGAAACCCAGGGTGTCCAGTTTCTACTAAAAAGCTGTTTACAACCAAGTTAGTGGATGTACCAATGAGAGTTAATACACCGCCTAGTATTGCAAAATAGCTCAGGGGTATTAGAAGACGTTGGGCGGGATGGTCACGGTTTTTACGCACCGTAGACATGAGTGCGGCCACAACTGCAGTATTGTTAAGAAACGCCGAAGTGAAACTAACTAAGCCCATCATTCTTAGTAAGGTTACTAATTGGCTTTTGTGGAATAGATTTCGACTTACCCACTGTAGAGCACGAGTGCGCTCTAATGCCATTGAGCCAATTAGTAGCAGCATGAGTGTTACTAAGCTCTGATTAACATAGTGGTTTAGTAGATCTTGAGCGGAAAGTAGCCCGGGGAAATAAAGTGCAAGGGCCGCTATAACAAACAGAGTTGCGGGACGCACTCTATTAGAAATGAGCCCCGCAAACAATAAGACAATAACAAGACCTACATAGGCCTGCATCATACTATTTCTTTAGCTCCCCAATGTGGGAAGTGCTTACGCACAAACGCGTTTAAATCTTTTTCAAACTCGCTTGCTTCGGCTTGGTTGTCTTCTTTTTCTGCTAATGGTTGCTCAACCATACCAGCACCGACGGTAACGTTAGATATTCGGTCAATAATAATAAACGCGCCGGTTTTCTTATTAATGCGGTATTTATCAAACACTACCGGTTCTTGCAGGCTGAAATCTAGCAGACCAATTTCATTTAACGCCAAGGTTTCTGCATCTTTCTCTTCGAAGCTGTTCACATCAATACGGTGATGAATTTTCTCAGCACTGCCGCTGGTGAATTTCGTACCAAATTTAATGTAATAGTCACGGTGCGGCACTAGGGCGTCTTCATGCATCCAAACAACTTTTGCGCGTAAGCGGTTAGAGGTATGAGGGAGTGCATCTTTTTCGACAATCATGTCACCGCGGCTAATGTCGATCTCATCGTTTAATGTAAGCGTAACCGCTAGCGGTGCTGTAGCTTCGTCTAAATCACCGTCAAAAGTATGAATGCCTTTTACGGTTGATACTTTACCGGAAGGTAGGGCACGAATAGTATCACCAACTTTAACCGTTCCAGAGGCAATGGTACCGGCGAAACCGCGGAAATCCAGGTTAGGGCGGTTAACATATTGCACCGGAAAACGGAAATCCGTGTGGTCGCTAGCACGACTGATTTCTAGTGTCTCAAGATACTCCATCAAGGTCCGACCGCGGAACCAAGGCGTATGCTCGCTGCGGTTAACGACGTTGTCACCTTCAAGCGCCGAAATCGGAACAAAGTGAATATCAGGAATATCTAGTTGTCCTGCCAACTTTAAGTATTCGTCTTGAATTTCTTTGTAACGATCTTGGTTGTAATCAACTAAATCCATTTTATTTACAGCAACAATCACGTGCTTAATGCCAAGCAAGCTGACAATAAAACTGTGGCGACGCGTTTGGGTCTGCACACCGTGGCGAGCATCGATCAGAATAATGGCTAAATCACTAGTGCTAGCACCTGTAGCCATGTTACGCGTGTATTGCTCATGTCCTGGGGTATCTGCAATAATGAACTTACGTTTGTCGGTACTGAAGTACCGATAAGCAACGTCAATGGTAATACCTTGCTCACGTTCAGATTGTAATCCGTCTACAAGTAGCGCTAGGTCAATTCGGTCACCTGTTGTACCCACCGTCTTTGAATCTTTGGTAATGGCAGCAAGTTGATCTTCAAAAATCATCTTGCTGTCGTGCAAAAGGCGACCAATCAAAGTGCTCTTACCGTCATCAACGCTGCCGCAGGTGATAAATCTGAGCAGTTCTTTATTTTCGTGCTGTTCCAGATACTTTAAAATGTTTTGTTCAATTAATGGCGATGCGTGACTCATTAGAAATACCCTTCCATCTTTTTCTTTTCCATAGATCCTGCACTGTCGTGATCAATCACGCGGCCTTGGCGTTCCGATGTAGTGGTCAGCAACATTTCTTGAATGATCTCTGGCAGTGTTGCTGCGCTTGATTCAACGGCGCCAGTAAGCGGGTAGCAGCCGAGAGTACGGAAACGTACCATGCGCATTTCTGGAGTTTCGTTTTCTTCTAGTGGCATACGGTCATCATCAACCATAATGAGTGTGCCATCGCGTTCTACTACTGGGCGTTCTTTAGCGAAGTAAAGCTCAGGAATCTCGATGCCTTCAAGATATATATATTGCCAAATATCAAGCTCGGTCCAGTTACTCAGTGGAAATACTCGGATACTTTCACCTTTGTGTACTTTACCGTTGTAGATATTCCAGAGTTCTGGGCGCTGATTTTTGGGGTCCCAGCGATGCTTCTTGTCGCGGAAGCTATAGACGCGTTCTTTGGCGCGAGATTTTTCTTCATCACGGCGCGCACCACCAAAAGCTGCATCAAATTGATACTTATCGAGAGCTTGCTTCAAGGCTTGAGTTTTCATCACGTCTGTATGAACGGCACTGCCGTGGCTAAATGGTCCAATACCTTGGGCAAGGCCTTCGGGATTGCTGTGAGTTATTAATTCAAAACCATGTTGTTTCGCCATCCGGTCTCGAAACTCAATCATTTCTTTGAATTTCCAAGTCGTATCTACATGCATCAGTGGAAAAGGTATTTTGCCGGGGGCAAAAGCCTTACGAGCTAAATGCAAAAGAACTGAGCTATCTTTACCTACTGAGTAAAGCATCACAGGATTTTGAAATTCAGCAGCTACTTCACGAAATATATGAATTGATTCCGCTTCTAATTGCTTTAAATGAGTAAGCTTTGAGGCCATGGTTTGGGACGTCCTTGACTGCTAATCTGTTTAAAAAGATCTGAGGTTCAACTTGGCGTTGAAAAGTTGTTGCATTATAGCTTAGTTTTAGGAATGGTGGAAGTGAGATAAAGGGCAACATGAAGGTGGCTTCACTATAAAGCTCTCTTTACTGGCTTTTGTTTGATGGCTACACTGCGCGAAGGTTTATTGATAGGGATTATTGAATGAGTACAAATATTGTCTGGCACCAAGCTTCAGTCTCGACTGCTGAAAGGAAGGCGCAAAAAGGTCACGCATCTTGTGTACTTTGGTATACCGGCTTATCTGGTTCAGGTAAAAGCACGATTGCCAACGCAGTAGATAGAAAACTATATGAGCGTGGTTGTCACAGCTACGTGCTGGACGGCGATAATGTGCGCCACGGCTTGAACAAAGATTTAGGTTTCGACGATGTTTCGCGAGTGGAAAATATCCGTCGCATTACCGAAGTCGCGAATTTGATGACCGATGCCGGGTTAATTGTCGGCACTGCTTTTATATCGCCGTTTCTGGCCGATCGTGAGCAAGCCCGCAAACTTGCTGCTAGTCGTTTTATCGAGGTGTATGTAGATACTCCCTTGGCTGTGTGCGAACAACGAGATCCTAAAGGCTTGTATAAAAAAGCCCGAGCAGGTGATATTCCGCATTTTACCGGTATCAGCTCACCATATGAGCCGCCATTAGCGCCAGAAGTGCATCTACGCACTGCATCACTTAGCGTGGAAGAAGCAGCAGAACAAGTGATTCAAGCGCTCGTTGAAAAGGAAATTATCTCGTGAAGTATATTGATGTTTTTAACGGCGACGCAGATGGTATTTTTTCGCTAATTCAATGGCGTAAAGCCTTTCCTGTCGTTGAGAGCCAAATAATTAGCGGAGTAAAACGGGATAACGCGCTGATTCAGCACATTAATCTAGAGCAAGCGGCTGGAGCTATAGTAACGGCTTTAGATCTTTCTTTTGATAAAAATACGGAGGCGCTTCGTAGTATCCTACCAAGTGTGGAATCGGTGTTTTATTGCGATCATCATCAAGCCAAAACCTTGTTTGAGCATCCGCGACTGACCACAGTTATTGATTTCTCTCCGGCAGTTTGTACGGGGTTGTTAGTTAGTGACTACTTAAACCAGCAGCATCATGCTTGGGCGATTGCGGCAGCGTTTGGCGATAGTTTAAATAGTGTCGCTTATGCAGAATGTAGCAAACTAAGTTTCTCTGGCAAGCGAGCAGAACAGCTGCGCGAGTTGGGCGTGTTGGTTAATTACAACGGTTACGGTGCTGATTTGACTGACTTACACTTTGAGCCCCAAGGCTTGTACCAAGCATTATCAGCCTATGATTCTCCATTTGATATTGTTGCTGATAGCACCTCTCCGTTTGCAGCGCTTCGTGACGGTTATGCCGAAGATATGCAGAAAGCTCGTAATGCTGTTGTTGTGGCTGAGAATAGATCAGTGAAAGCCTTGTTACTTGATGATGCGGCTTGGGCGCGTCGAATTAGTGGTACGTTAGGTAATGATTTAGCTCATGCAAATCCTGATAAAGCGATTGTAATTGCTACTCCTAATGCCGATGGCTGCACATTAACTATCAGTTTGCGGGCGCCTAAATCGAATTTGCAAGGTGCGGGCGATATTTGTTCAGGCTTCGCTACCGGCGGAGGTCGAGCTGGAGCTGCTGGTGTGAACGCGTTGCCGATGGAGCAATTAGATTTGTTTATTAATGCAGTAACTTTAGCCTATAGTTAGCCCTGAGGAGAGTGTGTGATAACAACCAGGTTAGAACCGTTTTCAGATGCCCGAGATGGTGACTTGGCCTACACACTCTTTGCTGACCAAAAACAGCAGGAGTTTTCACGCTTACTTTCACCTCCCGCCATTTTAGAGCAATTACTACGTTCACAATATGATATTCGTGAGCAGTCTTACTCTGTTTCTTACCATGATTATCAAAAGCTCACCGCCACCTTGGATAGTCAACCGATTGGAATACTTCGTATTGGGCAAGCTCAGATTACTGGATGTTTAAGATTAGTTGATATCATTATCGATCAACGCTATCGATGCCGAGGTGTTGGTACTCAAGTGCTTGAACACTTCATTGATCTTGCGAGGGCTAAATCTTTAGATGCTGACCTTCACGTGCAAAAAGATAATCCTGCATTACGACTTTACCAGCGCTTAGGTTTTTGTATTTGCGGCGAAACCGATCTGCATTGGTATTTGAAAAAGTTGTTGTAAACACTTGCGTTTGTTCAAAGTTTGTTCTACATCAATGTTCTAGATGTTAAATTCTTAACCAATTCCAATCGAATGAACAAGAAACGCAAGAGGAGTTCGCCATGGATAATTTTCTTGGTGAAATAAGATTATTTACTTATGGATTTATCCCTAATGGTTGGATGATTTGCGACGGACAAACGCTACCGATAAATCAATATCAAGCATTGTATGCATTACTTGCTAACAGATTCGGAGGTAATGCGGGAACTACGTTTCAGCTTCCTGATTTGCGATACCGGGCTGTGGTGGGGCAAGATTACAACATTGGGCTGACTGTGGGGACTAAAGTAGGGAGTGAGCGAGTCGCCTTAACTGTTGAAGCAATGCCTGCGCATCGTCACCAAGTAATGGCAACAAGCCTTGCTGCCGACGTTCCTCAACCAAGACCTAATACCATGTTGGGAGAAGTATCTGGCGATGCAGCTGATATTTATGGTTCAGTGGTCCCTGATCAAATGCTTACCAGTAATAGCTTGAGTAGCGTCGGTGGGAGCCAAGCCCATAACAACATGCAGCCCAGTATTGGCTTGGTCTATTGTATTGCGACAACTGGCATCTTTCCTAGCCGGCCGTAGAAGACCATAGAGGACATTGATATGAGTGATTTCTATCTTGGTGAAATTAGAATTTTTGCGGGAGATTACGCTCCGCAAGGCTGGTATATCTGTGCTGGGCAGTCGCTTCAAATTGTAGAAAACGAAGCGCTATTCTCATTACTGGGAACAACCTATGGCGGTGATGGCCAAACTCATTTTAAGTTGCCTGATATGCGTAGCAGAATTCCTATTGGAATTGGTACTAATCCTGCAACCGGTAGTAATGTGACTCGAGGCCAAACGTTAGGCACAGAGACGGAGACCTTAACCGCTGCAGAAATGCCCTCACACCAACATAGTGTTATGGTTAGTATCGCAACCGGTGATACCAATATTCCGGCCAATAATGCGCTCAATTTAGGCGATAATAAAAGTTACAGTACATCAACTAATCCGGCGGATATTAATGTGTTGAATGCTGAATGTATTAAGCCTGAGGGCCATGCAATGGCACATGAAAATAGAATGCCCATGATGGCGTTAAATTACATTATTGCCCACACCGGCATTTATCCATCGCAATACTAGGAGCAACTATTATGGATGCTTATCTTGGAGAAATTAGAGCCTTTCCATATAACTTTGCACCAAGGTATTGGTTGGAATGCATGGGACAAACTTTACAAGTGTCGCAATATCCGGCACTTTATTCTATTATTGGTACTAAATTCGGTGGAAGCTCTACCACTTATAATCTCCCTGACCTCCGCCATAAAGTGATAGCTCAGTGGGGACAGGGGGCAGGGTTATCTGGTTATTCTTTTGGTCAGTCTTTGGGAGCTAACTCCGTTAACCTACTGCCACCACAACTTCCACCACATACTCATGAATGGCGGGCTGTTCGCAAAGCTGCAGATTCGGCTATTCCGACATCTGGCTATTTAGCGAACATTCAAGATACTATAGAGTTTAAAACCTTTACCGCCGCTGGCACTAATCTTGTTCCGCTGCATCCCGCGACCATCGGTATTACCGGTGCTGGGCAAGCGCATGAGAACAGACAGCCGGTATTGGCAATGGGGTTTTATATTTGTGTTGATGGCGGCGAGTATCCGATACGGCCGTAATCAGACAATCATGTACTCGTATTTACTTGATTGATTTTTAATTTAATTTGATGGAGACATATCATGGCCAATAAACAAACTGAAGTAGTGGTTAGTGAGCAGGGTAGTAAGCAAGAGTTGCGTAAGGCTTGGCAACAGCCGACGTTGAGTATTCTATCTTCTGCCACCACCGAGAGTGCTATCAAAGATAACAACCCATTTGAGTCGGATACCTATACTAGTGTTGGTAGTTAATTAGCGATTTACTTTGATGCTGTGTGAGAACTTGAATGGTAACAACCACGAAAACATTAACAAAATTACTGGTTGTTACTGTTATCTTCCTGTTAGTAATTGCCATGGTTTTCGGTGTGGCGAGGCCGGCTCAAACACTACCAGAAGATTCTGATTCGTCAGCCAAGGTCCGCTTTACAGGTTCAGCTTTTTATCCGCCGTTTCAGTGGTTAGATACTGATGGATCACATGGCTTTTTGGTTGATCTTGAACGTCAGTTTGCGCTGGACGGTCACTTTAAAATAGAGCAAAACTTACATGTTTGGTCGGAGGCCTTGCGCAAAGTTCAGGCTGGTGAAGCCGATGCTGTCGCCTTAATTGCCACCGACAAGCGCTCTCAACTTTTTGATTTCTCGATTCCTTTTTATCATGTCGCGCATGCAATTTTTATGCGTGAAGGTGATGCTTCAGTGCGTGCCTTAGCAGCAATTAAGACCGAAAGAATAGCTGTGGTTGAGGGGGCTTTTGCAGAGCTGGAGTTACCGCTTATATTACGTAACCAAATCGTCTGGGCAACAGATGAACTCGATTGTTTAGTGTTGGTGGCGCAAGGGCAAGCGGAGCTCTGTATTGAAGTGATTCAATCGTCTCGTCATTTAATTCAGCAGTATAACCTTGATTTAGTTCAGACGAGTCCGCCATTCTGGGCCGTGCCTTATGCGTTTGGTGTTCGTAA
Organism: Idiomarina loihiensis; assembly: GCF_024584785.1. GTDB lineage: Bacteria > Pseudomonadota > Gammaproteobacteria > Enterobacterales > Alteromonadaceae > Pseudidiomarina > Pseudidiomarina fusca. The sequence continues at coordinate 1,791,722 of NZ_CP074112.1, read as the reverse complement.
GGGTGATACTAAAACACTGGCTCAACTTAATGATGCACTTTCAAGTATTATTGTCAGTGGCGGCTACCAGCAAGTTTATAATCGCTGGTTGCCGTACTTGGAGTGGAAAAGTTTATCCTGGTATGAACAGTTACAGCATTACACTGGCTTGTTATTGGTTTTTATCACTCTGTTATTAGGTATCATCATTTCGCTGGTGTTATTTCGCGTAAAATCAGTTCGCTTTGCTGCTCAGCTTGAATATACCGCTACCCATGATTCAGTGACTCAGCTATTAAATAGGGATGCCTTTGTTAGCTGTTTAAACCAATACGTTAGAAGTAGTCCTGAGCCCCAGGAGCTACGTTGGTTTGTGGTAGCTCGCATTGTTAATCTAGAGGCGGTGACCACAGCGTTTTCCCATCAAACATCAATAGAATTAGTACAACAGTTTGCCCGTCGCATAGATAGCCCGTCTTTTCGCTATAAGGCTCATTTGGGTGCTGGTTTATTCGCTTTTACGTGTCAATCAGACTTAACTGCCGAACAAATCTACGAGTTTATTTCCACGCCCCTTGAAATGTCTAATATTGATATTGACCCAGTAATTGCTATGGGTGTGGTTGAGATTGATTTAAACGAACGGTTAGATAACCCCACAGAGGAGCTTTTGCGCCGTGCACTAACTGCTTTGTCTTATGTTCAGAGTCATCATATGCAGTGGCTTAAGTACCACGAAAGTTTTGAGCCTGATCCTGTTGATTTAATGCTGCTCAAAGACTTTACAACGGCTCGGATGCAGGATTTTGAATTATTACTACAACCTCAATATAGCGTTTTAGAGGATAAGATTAATAGCGCTGAAGCATTATTGCGATGGCATCATCCTACCCGTGGTATGTTATTACCAGCTACCTTTATTCCACTAATTGAGCAAGCAGGGATGATGCCCGAAGTAACTCGTTGGGTAATTTCGAAGGCTTGCGAATATGCAAAGAGGCTTGCTGAAGATTATGAGATTAGTCGTATTAGTGTGAATGTTACCGCCGATGATTTAATGGAACCAGGCTTTGTAGATTTTGTTCTGGCCACTGTGGTTGGTTTAAAAAATGTTCGGTTGTGCTTTGAAATCACTGAGACGGGTTTGATTACTGATTCTGGGGTTGCGCAAGATGTTTTGCAAACCTTGGCTAAAAGAGGCATTTGCTGCAGTGTGGATGATTTCGGAACAGGTTATTCATCCTTGAGTTATTTGAGTTTGTTTCCGATAGCTGAGGTTAAATTAGATCGACTGTTTGTAGGAGCTTTAACCACTGATGAGCGCAGCCGAATTATTATTAGTTCAACCATAGAATTAGCCCACAATCTGGGCATGCAAGTTACAGCAGAAGGCGTTGAGGATGAGGCAACGCTGCATGAATTGAAGGCATTGGGATGTGATCGTATTCAGGGCTATTTTTTTGCCAAACCGTCATCCTATACTGACGTGGTGCAGTATTTTTCTTGTCGTAACTAAACAAAGCGACACAATAATTGGATGGTTTGCTACTTCACGATGTATACTCGGGAAGTTCAAGGAGCTTGTTGGTGTAGACTTTATCGAAGCTGCCTATAATTATAAAGTGACCATCAATTAGTGGGCTTTGACTACCATTCTATGTGGATCTAGTACATTGGGTAAACTCTTAAAGTACTTTTATAAACGGATATTATTGAGAAAGTCGCCCCATACTCTTATTAGTTGGCGATTCATTGTGCCTCTTGGCCTCGCTGATAAGAAGTGTCAGGGATATCAGCTCCATAAAAAAGTTTTTTTCAACGCTTGGCAACCTATTCCACGCTGGTTGTATGGTTTGGCCGTGGTCTACAGCATCATCTCTTGGTATATCATTTTCGGCCCTTGGTTGTATGTTCGGCATCTTTACAGAAAGACTAAACACGGCAGTAAGCAAACAGAAACGATCGTTCCCATATCACCTCGCTATTTATGGAAAGCTATAAGAGCATACTCGAGAGGAATAACTCCCCAGAGCTTCCATTCACTGGCGCTATATAACGTCCCGCTATGTTATTGGTGGTACTATGTTCCTAACCAAGTATTGCCACACTGGCATCAGACCTTTCAAGCAGCCTATAGTAATAGAACAGCTAAGATAATGAGTAGTAAGTTATTCTTTGCAAGTTCTATAGATGTGCCATCAGTACCTACACAATTGATGACTGTGGATAGCTTAGCTAATCTGGTACCGGGCAATGATTATTTCTTTAAGCCAGACGTATCATCTCAAGCCAAAGGATGTTTTATTTTAACGACCACTAAAGAAGGCTTGTTTCACTCAACAAGTAAAGATGGTGTTGTTCGTGTTGATGGTAAACAGGCTGTGATTGATTTCCTTCTGGGGTTGTCGAAGAACTTGAACTATTTGCAACAGCCGAGACTGGTCATGCCTCCTGAATTTGCAGATATTTGTGATAATGATGAGGTGGTAGTTGTTAGAATAGTGACGTTAAAAGTGGCTGGAAGATTTATGGTCTGGCGTGCCAATGTAGAGCTACCTATTTCAAGAAAAGTTTTTATTCGGCCTTATGCTATTAATGTAGATTCTGGAGCCATCCCACAACTAGACGGTAAAGTTCTGCAGGAATGGCAAGCGATTAAAGTGTTGGTTACCTACGCGCATCAACAGGTAATTGATTTAAATGCTGTAGGCTGGGATGTGGCTTTAACGGATAAGGGACCTCTGCTGCTTGAAGGAAACATAAATTGGGGAACAAACTTAATGCAGAGTGAAAAACGAGGCGGTTTAGTTGATGCCATGTACCTTCAAATGATTGAAGGGTTGAACCCTGGTAGAGATAGTTTATGAGTGTTTTTAATCTTTTATGGGCGTTTAAAACATTTGATACCGCAGCTATCATGCAAAAGATGTTGGCTGCCAGTGATTATTGGCAGCCAGAAAGTGTAGATCAATATGAGCTGAGCATAGAACCTAACGGTGGCGCTCTTTCAGTGAGTCATCTTCGGTTTTCTAATACACCACAATCTCATAATGAATCTGTGCATGTGTCTCAATGTGGCCATTTTCTGTGCGTAGCTAATGCTCGAATTGATAACCGACATGAATTGCTTGACGAATTGCGACTCGATATCGGAGATAAACGCGGTATGTTTCTTGCATCAGATTATCCTGATGGTGCAATTATTTTAGCTGCCTATCAAAAATGGGGTGAAGACTGTGCAGCAAAATTGCTAGGGGATTTTGTCTTTGCGGTTTGGGATAAAAATAAAGATTCAATTTATATAGCTCGTGATCATCTGGGAATTAAAACGGCCTTCTATAGTGTTACTGACGACGCTGTATTGGTTAGTAATGAACATAATGCGCTGCTTGAAAGTGGGCTAGTGTCTAGAGAGCTTAATGACGACTTTGTGCTTGATCTGTTTTTACCAAAATCAAATTCAGGTTATTACTCCCCAGTTAAGGCAATACAGAGAGTTCCTCCTGCACATTATGTAGTTATTACTCCGCACAGTGTGCGCAGTGAGTGCTACTGGCAGTTGCAAGTTAAACAGTACCCTAGTCTAAATTCAGATGAGGATTATCTACGAGAATTGAGGGTGCGGTTTGAGAAGGCGGTGAAGCGTCGCCTGCTTTCAGCGTACCCAATCGGTTGTGAGCTTAGTGAAGGTCTTGATTCAACCGCTATAACTGGCTTAACAGCTCGAATGTTGCCGCATCAAACTATTTATACCTATTCGTATGATTCGCAGCAACTTACTGATGATAATAGACATATTTACCAAGATACCTATAAGGATATATTTGAATTTTTGGCTCTTTATCCAAACTTATCCGCTGAGTGGACAACACAACAACAACCTGAAAACTATAATGATTTAATAGAACAATATTATGGTGTTGTAGCCCCTCATCCGGGGCAAAAATGTACTCGGTACTATTTAGTGAAAGACCGAGGTGTGCGTACCTTACTTAGTGGCTGGGGCGGTGATCACTGCGTCACTTCTTATGGGGCTTTTTATGAGGATGAATTATTCCGTAAAGGTCGTTGGTTATCACTTTATCAACAGTTTCAATACACAAAAAAAAGAGGGCGTAGAGTGAAGCCCTTGTTTAACTTTCTAAAGCTTGGTGTGAAATATGGTTACCCACCGCTGTTCAGAACAATTGAGCGCCGGCGTAATCCTATGGTCCAGTTATTGCACTTTTCCGCTACCGAATCCCCTTTGAATCCTGAACTTGTTACAAGGCAAAGACTAAAAGAGGCTGTTGACTTTGTTGATAACTATACATCTTCTGGCGTTCGTGAAAGAGATTACCGAGAGCTATTTCATGTGGGGATAGAGAGCCGAGTATCGGGGTCGGAAATCCATGCAAGGGCTTTTAATTTTGAATATCGCTACCCCATGTTTGATAAAGAGCTGATTGAGTTCGCTTATTCAGTACCCACCCATATGAAATGTAAATTTGGTATTGAGCGATGGATGTTTCGAGAAATTATTAAAGACTTAGTGACCGAACGCATTCGAATGCGAATGAAACATGATGTGGTGCTACCAAAACATCAGCGTCTTGATGTGAAAATGAGATTGAAAAAGCTTATAGCTGAGGTCAAAGATAATGCTAAATTGCCTGTGTTGCAGCATTATCTGCGATTTGAGCGACTTGATCATCTCTTGCAATTACCCTTTGTCGCAAATATTAAAGCCCTGGATACTTTAAATAGTCTCGCTAAAGCACAGCAAGAGGGACGGCTGGATTTTTGTAGTAAATTAACTGAGAGTAGTCCTAACAAAAAGCGGTAACTTTTAGTTAGTATAAGCGTTTTGGGCGCTTCTGTTTTCGTTCGATAAGTTAATGATAGGAAGAGTTAATATGACCATAGCATTGGAAGATAAAGTACAAAGGCATACAGAATTAGTCTTCGCTCACATGGGCAATGAAGTTGTTATGATGAGTGAAGACCAGAGTGATTATCTTGGATTGAACGGGGTCGCCAGCAGAATTTGGGAGATGTTAGAGCAACCTTTAGCGGTAGACGTTGTTTGTACAAAACTACAGCAAGAGTTTGAAGTGAGTAAAGAGCAATGCGAGCAAGATGTATTGCTATTCTTAAATGAAATGCAGCAACGAAATCTCATCCAAGTGCTTAGTTCTTAAAACCAAGGATTACTGATGGCTTATAGTTAGAGGCCACCACGAGTTTCGTGTAGTAAAGCAGGCACCCTCTCGAAATAGTTCTTGACTTAAAGCGAAATGTAGGAAATATTTTAACATCAAAGTTCATAGAGGCAACGCAAGTAGTTAAGAGTGGCATTTTTTTATTCGGGCACATCTATACATGTTTAGCGATTTCGGTTAACATTTTTTTATCTAAAAAAGAGGGAACTAAAATGAAAAATCTAAGTAACAAGTCGAGTAATAAAGTTATTGTTGAAGTTACTGACAAAAAAACATGGGAAACGCCAGTAGTGATTGATTTCGCGATAGATATAACCAAATCATCGAAACCATCGCCAGACACCGTAGAAATTAACTATAATTATGGAACGTCTTAAGTAAACGATCGATAACGCATTAACATTCCTATCTAAATGGATGCCTTAAAAGAGACTAGCCATCGTAATATCTGCAGCGAAGCCGAGGGGCGAGCTGTACTTAGGTGCAGGAACTCCATACCTCCTGATTTTTTGCATTTTATTACCCTCCTTGAGGAGGGCACTCATGGTTCTATTTCGTTTCCAAACCTAAAGCATGTGCACACGGTTGCACGTGGTTTAGGTTTTTCTGAATCGGAGCAGTCATTTTGTAGGTTTTTGAGACCGGGCTTAGCTGGCTCTTTTATTAAGTCTTTACTGCCGCAATTCATTGAGAAGGCGGAGGCTATGTTCGCTGGCGTAGAAGCCCAGTTAGTTCAAGGTGATTCAGTCGATTTTCTTGACAGTCTTGTTGCGCCGCTAGCGCAGTTAATTGGCTCTGACATTTTAGGGTTGCACTTGCCTGAGCGCGATGAATACGACTTCTTAAGTGAAATTCATTGTACTGAACAAATGATTGAGCACTTAGCTCCCATCCGAAAGCTTAAGCAGGCAGATGCAAGTGCGGGTAAATTGCTTGATATTATTAGTGATTCGCTTCGATTTAACAGTGCTAATGCGCCCCTAATTGACAAATTCAAACGTTTAGCCGAGCAAGATGGTAAAAGTTTTGATGAATTACAGGCAAGTATCTTTTTGCTTGCATTAGGCTCCACCACACCAGCCGAACTTGTGGGTCGTTTCATTGCTATATTGATGAGTAATTTTAAAACTGACGAGCTCCAAGCTTTCATCAGTTTAGAGGTAGACAATAGAGTAGTACAAAATATCATTCGGGTTTTTGGAAATACTCAACGTCTTGTTAGATACAGTAAAATCGACCAGTGTTACCAAGCGGTAGATATACATCAAATTAATCGGCGGGAAGAATCGCTTAAAGAGTTTGATGTAAGTGAGTTACTGTCTTCCACCCCCAACTTAAATTTTGGTGCAGGTTCGCATGCTTGCCCAGGCCAATGGCTTGCACTTCAACTCATACCTTGGTTTTGGCAGCGGACTTTAAAATTACTTCTTCTACTTGATAACTATGAAATTGATTATCAGATTCATTATGGTTATAGCTTGAGCTATCTAATCCGACTTGAGGCGCATAGAGTTTGAACAAACTAGCAGAACAGACAATGTTCAAGCGTGTTGTTGATTTTGAGGAGGCAAATGCATTACTCAGGCGTGATGGCATGCAGGTTCCGGGTCTTTTAGCTTATCTAGAACAACTACAGCGCCATAATGTGTCTGGTTTGGATGAGTTAGTTCGGTTTACCCGTCTTGCGCCGTTTTTTCAAGAAGGAGAGCAGTTGCGGCAGCTTCGAGATGTTTATAAAGATCTGCTGGACGTAATCCTAAACGATTGGTCGGAATATATTAAAGATACAATTGAAAAGCTTGTTGATAATTTAGATGAATGTGCAGAGTTCGACTTAGTAGAAGAGCTTTCTTTAAAAGTATTTGATAGCCTCTTGAAACCGACGCTGGGTCTAATGCCCGCAGATTCGGCTTCGTTTAATGCAGATACAATTCGTTTACAAGAACTTGTGCAGCCCTATCGTTCACTCCGCGAATTAAAGGCCATCAACCAGAAAATTAAGCGCGCCATTGAAGCGGTCGAGGACACAGTGGCTGCGGGTATAGTCAGAGAACGCACGGCTTTGGGGCATTTATTAAGAAACCGTGCGTGGCCAGAGCGTCAAGTTGATAAGATATCAATAGTTATTATTCTTTACGCGGCTACGGCTCCATTAGCCCAAACCTTTACTAATATTGTTGCCAAGCGGCTGCAAGAGTCTCGTGATCGCACGGTTGCTCTTTCAGACGAGGAAATAGCGAAGGGTGCGGCACAATCATACTTACATAGAGTTTGCAAGGATAGCGCTAAGGATAGCGCCTACAACGGAACCTACTTGTTTGATATCCAAGCGATAGAGCGGGGCGGGTGTCCTGCATTCCCATTCGGTCACGGAAGACACTTTTGCGTTGGTTTTGGGCTTTCCAGATTTATTTTGAAGTACATGGTACAGCAATTTTTCACAAAATTTCCGACGGCAAAAATTTTAGATATTAAGCACAACGAGAATAATAAAATTGCCTACGAAATATCGCGATTGGTTATTAGGACAACATAGAAAATGACAACAGTGCAAGACATACAAGCCTTTTTGACAAATAGCGCAGTAGGGGTTTTAGAGGTTTCTCGTGAAGATGTAACTCCGACGACGCCTCTAGTAGATATAGGGATGACGTCATTCTATGCTGTATTGCTGTGCGGAATGATTGAAGATGAATACGAAATTGAGGTAGAGCCATTGCTTATGTTCGAATGTAGAACTATCGCTGAAGTTTCGGAAGAAGTCCTCGAAGTAATTAAACGTCAAAAATAGATATGAGTAGCTATTATATTGGGTTATCTACCACGGGGCATGACCCTGCGATAGCAATAGTGAACGACGCTGGAGAATGTATTTTTGCTGAGGCGACGGAGCGATATTTGCAGTCAAAGAGAGCAATTGGCTCTCCGGCTGATATCGAGCAGCACATTGCTCCCATATTGCATACGATATGTTTAAACGACCCGAATGCTCAGTTCTTTCTTGCTCAAACTTGGTTGAAGACCGAGGAGAGCAAACCTGCCAAAGAGTACAGAGAAGTATTGCTTAGCCAGCGTAGTGTAGACCGGATTTCTCATGTACATAAAGCAACGCAGATGTCGACAGGTGCGGCGCTGCGCTTTATTTTGGGTGACCGCTTGGCGTTAAATGAAATTCAAGGCTTCGATCATCATTTATGCCATGCTGTAAGTGCTTACTATTTTTCCCCGCATCCTGATGCTCTCTGTTTGGTCGTAGATGGAGAGGGTGAAATCGGTGCAATAAGTGTCTTTGAATGGCATGAAGGGCGTGTGGTTCGTAAATTAAGGAACTGGGGCCCCGCCAGCCTTGGTGCTTTTTATGCATGGATAACAGAACTTTGTGGGTTTTCGAGTATTGCCGGTGAAGAATGGAAAGTAATGGGTCTAGCAGCGTTCTCTGATCCAAACGAAGCCCTTGTAGCGAGGCTCCGTTCCTTATTTCGTGTTGAATCTGGGCGCCTGTATTTTGCAGATATCACAGGGCTTGATGAAATAAAGCAGGAGTTTCAGGTTTACGCTAGAGACCCGAGCATTGCTCCGGACTATATGAGCTCTGCTGAACTTGCATCGAGCGCACAATATGTGTTCACTGAAGTTCTGAATGAGTTGATCGACTCAAACTTAGAACGATTTTCTCCAGCCACAAACAATATAATTTTGACAGGTGGGTGTGCGCTTAATTCTGCCTTTAATGGTGAGCTGATAACGCGGCGCTCGACCTTGAATGTGCATGTTCCGCCTGCTCCAGGAGACGATGGAAATGCAATTGGTGCAGCTTTGCTACTTCGGGCAAAGATAACTCAACACGATGTTTTTCCACATAATAATTATCTGCCGTATTTGGGTAGTCAACTGAATAAAAAAACGTTAGTTAAGCTTCCTGAAACCTTAGGCTTAGTTAATGTGAACATTATTGATGACGACTCTGAGCTTATTAATGAACTTGTAGCTTTATTATTGAAGAACTCAATTATAGGAATTGCGAGAGGTCGTGCTGAGTTCGGTCCTCGTGCGTTGGGGAATCGGTCAATTATAGCATCACCGATTTCTAGCGAAATGAAGGATGCAATTAATCGTAAGGTGAAGGGGCGTGAGGCATATCGCCCTTTTGCTCCCATGATTCCCGAGGAGAAGGTCGCCGATTGGTTCATAGCCGATGCTCTAAGTCCTTATATGAGCGCTGCAATTTCAATACATGAAGAAAAGCGAGATCGAATTCCTGCAGTAACTCATGCTAATGGTACAGGAAGAGTTCAAACTATAAATAAGCTATATCAGCCTTGGTTACATAAATTATTAAATGAGTTTGAGCTAGCCTCTGGCGTTCCTATTTTATTAAATACAAGCTTTAATATTATGGGCAAGCCTATTATACACTCAATTGAAGATGCAGTTGCGACCTTAATGACAACGGAGCTTGATGCTGTTGTTTTAGAGAATCTCATTTTGACAAAAAAATGTTAGCCTACCCCTTCCTCATTATATTCGTACTCCCATTTTTGGCGGCGCTGTATGCATTTATCCAGCGCCGGTCAGAGAATGTTGCTGTCGTTTTCTTATTAGTATTTAGCCTAGTATTTATTGGGTACGTCAGCTTACAGGCGTTAGTACTTGTTATATCTATTTCGACAGTCTCCTGGGGCATGATGTATGGATTGAGTACAGGACGCTGTGATAAGTTTTTTTTGTTCTTTTTAGCTATAACACTTAGCCCCCTAATTATTTATAAATACTTACTCGTAAGTGACAGCGAGCAGGGGTTTTTGCTTACTATTGGTATTCCTACGGGCTTAGCATTTTATAGTATTCATCTCGCTACAGGCTTATTTGAATCGTACAAAAATCGGTCGAGGCCTTTGTCTTTGCTTCGTCATTTACTTGCGACTACTTTCTTCCCGAATTTTATCGCGGGGCCGATCTTAAGTTATAAAGGTGCTGTGCTTAAATTTAAAAGCTTACCCAATCAAAGTTGGTATTATATTGCGCAAGGTCTAACACTTTTAGCCTTGGGTTTGTTAAAAGTTCTCGCGATAGCAGCACCTTTGGGAGCAATCAATGACACACTGTATGCAGCTGTAGCTGCAGGGTTAGATCAAGCGAGCTTTTCGGAGTCGATATTTCTAAGTTGGGGTGTTTTAGTACAATTGTACTTTGATTTTTCAGGCTACTCCGATATTGCCATAGGCATAGCGTTGTGCTTTGGCATAACGTTACCTATGAACTTTAACTCTCCATTTAAAGCAAAGAATGTTTCCGATTATATTAATAGATGGCACATTAGTTTGCTTAATATTTTAAAAGTTTATGTGTTCTCAACTACAGCTAAATGGCTTAGCCAAAGGCTTCCTCGTCGTATAGAAGGTAGGCAACGAGCAAGTTTAATCTATGCAATTTCTGTCTTTGCGGTCTTCTTGTTAGCAGGATTGTGGCACGCTCCTAATATAACTTTTATTTATTCCGCGATTGCCGTGGCATTATTTATTATGGGAATGCAATTTGTATCAGGTAAAAAGCCTGGCCAAGCACTAGGAATGCGGAGAGGAGCTATTGGGCAAATAACTCTATTAGCTACTGCTTCTCTAATTGCTGCTTACTTTAAAGCGGGTAGTATAGGAATCGGGACCCATTTTTTAACTGGGCTTGTTAATTTTCAGAGCTTTTTTGATTTGTTTGCATTGTCTCAGCCGCTGATTTTTTCAAGTATATCGCTGCGAACATTTATGATAGATACCGGCATGACGCCTTTCGCTGCTATGTTGTTGCTTGGGGTTGCGTCTTTAATCTCCCTGTTTATGCCGAACTCAATGGAGATTACTGGGTATAGTGAGCTAGAACCTCGGAAATTAAAGATAATGAAAATGAACCGGCAGCGCGCTGCCGCAGTTGCGTTTGTTTTTTTGTGGGTGATTTTCTATTCACAGCATTACGGTAAGTTTTTTTATGAGCAGTTCTAACCAACTAAAGGAACACAAGTTCGTACTTACACTAGCTGCAGTTTTTGTAATAAGCTTAACGGCGTATGTAGTCGCCTATTCTTTCATTAATCCATTTGGGCTTTTCACTAAAAACAGCCCATTGCCGGATAGCAATAATTTAGAAGTTTTGAAAGGGCGGCACAGTAACCGTATTGTTGAACTTCTTATGCTTAGAAGGTTTGCAGGTGACCAAACGAAACGTTCTTATTTGGTCGGCTCATCCATAGTAAGAGATGGTTTTGTTGATACTCCTTCGTTAGCCGTGCTTGGGTTAGCTGGCATGAATTTTTTTGAAACGTCAGTGATTGTAGATGGTTTGTCTGAAACTACATTAAGCTCTGAAAATACGATTTTGAATGTAGAAGTATTTGCGCCGATGACTAATGATAGAACCAATCGACAGACAACGTTAGATGTATGGAAGACAGTACTGCTAAGTTTTAATAGTTTAAAGGCGCTCTTTTTACCGGCAGAGTCCTATCGTGTAACCTTTGATGACTTTGAATCTCCGGCACCTACTTCCGAAAACCTATATGCGAAAGCGATCCGGTTGCGTGAGGTTTATGCAAGCCAAATCGAGAACAAATTTCCCGCAAGTTTTTCTGATGCACTAGGTTTCTACCAGAGGTTATGCGTTCGATATCCTCAACTAACGGTAAACTTCCTCGTATTTGATATGAATGACTATTTGCTGCCTTCCCGTGCTGAACGTGCTCGTTGGAGTGGAAAGGTAAAGTCTATTTTTGACCATACAAATGATATTGCTGCATTGTGCCGCGGGCGGAATATATTTGTAAAGGTTCCAGCTGTACAAGACGAAATACAGTCTATTTGGCGGGATCCTATTCATTTTTCCGTCGACTATGGCAAGCAAATTATTGAAACATATCAATTAAACGAAAAGCCGACCAAGAGAGATAATGATGAACCACGCGGATAATTTGGCCTTCGCAATTTATAAGTCGCTGTCTGAGATTAAAGAGAAAACTCTCCTTCGTATTTTGCAGCGGGGTGGAGAAAAAGGTTCTGATGACATAACAGCTGGAGAGCTGAGTAGAGAAGCGCAACAACTAGCTGGCTTCTTAAAATTAAAATTTGGTGAGGCTAAAAACGTTATTGTTTATGTAAGTCACCATAGATCAATATATGTCGGTTTGTTAGCACTTATCTATGCCGGATATACAATTATTCCAATTCCGCAGCCAACTCGAGAAAAGGAAGAGGGGCGATCAGATTTTATTCGTTCATTGTTTGTTGATGCTTTATTAATGGACCATGTTCTACTTGGCCAGTATTTGTTAGATAGTAGCGAATACCGCTGTGAAAGTTTTGTTTGCTCTCAGGTTCCAAAGAATCGCATTGTTCAGTTTACATCAGGCTCTACTTCTAAGCCAAAAGGCGTCTGTTTAACAGATGCACAAATTTTAAGCAATACAAAGTATAACAATCAAGATTGGGAGTTTGATAAGGCAGATGTGATGGGGAGTTGGCTACCGCTACACCACGACATGGGATTATTTGGGATCTATGTTTTTAGTTTAGTTTGCGGAAGGCAAACTGTGCTTATGTCGCCGACTGACTTCTTAAAAAAGCCGATACGATGGCTTACTATGATGGAAAAATACTCAGTTACAGTAACAGGTGGGCCTCCTTTTGCCTTCGATTTGTTGTTGAAATCTACTTCGAGTGAACAACTCCGGCAGTTAAACTTGCAAAATTTGCGGCGGATATTTGTGGGAGCAGACATCGTACCAAGCGCTTTAACAGAAACTTTTAGGAAATTGAGTGAATATTGCTCCATACCCAGAGACGCTTTTTTTTCAACCTATGGATTAGCCGAAGCGGTATTGTATGTTTGCGGTCGCCCAGCGATGAGCTGTTATGAATTCGATAAAGCACAACATCTGGACACTCGTATTTTACCTTGTATATTGTCTGCGGAGTCCGCGAATTTTATTCGTATCAAGTCAGAGAATGATGTTTATTGTTCAAGTGAGTTTGGCGAGTCCTCAGAATTAAATGTTGGCGAGATAGAGGTTCGTTTACCCAGTTTATTTTCGAACTATTTAAACGGGGAAGAAGTTGAAGGTTGGTTTAATACCGGGGATTTAGGTTATATAAAGGACGACTGTCTTGTGGTTCTGGGGCGCAATAATGATCGAGTCTCACTTGCCGGAAGAAATATCTATTTAGCCGATATACTTGCTCTTATTTCTGAACTAAACATTCCGGTGAATACAAATATAGGACTGCTTAGCAACAGTGTTGTGGGTCGGAGTCAAGAGCCAAAAGGTTTTGAGAATGCTGAGTTAGTTCTTGAACGAACTGATAAAACGTTAGATGCCAACCAGCTTCTAGTACAGAAGATAAATGAGTGCTTACTGAAGGAGCTTGGTGTGGGTAATTTGAAAGTTACCTTGCTTAAGCGTGGTAGTTTAGCTCGAACTACGAGTGGTAAAGTTACTCGTGGAAGTAAATAGCGAATGTTCAGGTAGTTACAGCGAGTTATTAGCTTTTCTATTAGACAGTTAGGATAAAAAATGGTAATTGATTTGGAAAGTAAAGTGCAACGTCATCCTGATTTAGTATTTGCCCTGATGGGCGAAGAAGTTGTAATGATGAGCGAGGACCAAGATAACTACCTTGGTTTAAATGGAGTGGCGAGCAAAATTTGGACAATGTTGGAAGAGCCTCATGTGGTGAATGTTCTGTGTACCAAATTACAGCAAGAGTTTGAGGTGAGCAAAGAGCAATGTGAGCAAGATTTATTATTTTTTTTGAATGACATGCAACAAAAGAAGTTGATTCAAATTCATCCCGACGAAGCTTAAGGATATTGGATGGCTCATAATTATGAGATTTATGGCGTAGTACTTGCCAGTGAGTTCGAATTAAAGGCGCCGTTAGTGACGGATAAGAGCCCTGATATTCATATCAAACTTGCTAATGTTGAGTCGGCGCCGCCGAGCCATTTGGAGTCTGTATCAGCTTTCGCAAGTATAAGTAATACCCAGTTTTGGCTTGATGTTCCAAATATTGCTCGTTTCTTTGTTGCTGATCTAGATACTATCAATGTGCAGCCTTACCCTATGGCGGATATGGACTCTGTAGAGTTGTACCTATTAGGGGCTGTTTTAGGCCCATTAATGAATATGCGTAAGTATCTAGTGATGCACGGTAATGTCGTTCACCTTGAAATACATGGTCAGATTCATCGGTTGCTATTATGTGGACACTCTGCGGTAGGGAAATCGTCTTTTTCAGCGTACCTCATTAACCAGTGTAATGCGCGTTTAGTCGCTGACGATTTGGCTGTTTTTAATAGTCAAGGGGTTGTTTGTAGTGGTTCTCCGCGGTTAAAAATTTGGCAAGATGTGTCGCAAGCTTTGCAACTAGATGAAGCCGAGTTAACGCCAGTACGCCCTAGTGTTAATAAGTTTGACTGGCATATTGGTGAGCGCTTTATCTCTGAACAAGCCTCTGTTGACCTTGTAGTGTTGCTTACTGGTGACAATGAAAACACTGTTGAGATTGAAGAAATTCAAGGAATAAAGAAGTTATCGCCGTTACAGAACCAGATATTTAGAAAGGAGTTTGCGAAGACTGCAGGGCTAGAAAAAATTCACTTTATTTTGATTGGAAAGAGCTTTGGGCATACACCGGTTATAAAACTAGGGCGTCCGCGCAGCTCTAAGATATTAGAAAATTTCGAGAAAATGGGCAAAGCATTATTTACTTATTTAACAAATGAACTTCTTGGAGCCACCCGTGATAAATCATGAAGCACGGTTATTTTGGCTAGCATCATACCCGAAGTCTGGTAACACCTGGACACGTAGCTTCATAGCAGCGTTGCGGAGTATGAACGAGGAATTTATTCATGAAAATACTTTCGAAGAAAGCTTTGATATTGATTTAAATGACTTAAGAACTGGCGTAATAGCGAGTGGGCGAGAGTGGATTCAAAATGCACTCGGATTTTCACTAGACAGTTTAACACCGAATGAAATAGATACCCTACGCCCTTCTGCATATCGGTACATAAATAGTGTGACAAAAAATTGGGGATATCATAAAGCACATGATGCCTATAGTTTTGTGGGGGAAGGTGCGGCTCGGCAGCCAATGTTTCCAAGAGATGTCACACGAGGTGCGTTATATATAGTTCGTAACCCTCTTGACGTATGTATTTCATTTGCGAATCACTCAAAGTGTTCCATTGACGAGTCAATAGCGAAAATGAACAATTCGAATTGTGCACTTTGTAAAACCGAGATAGGTCAAGCAAATCAGGTTCGGCAACGGTTGCGGTCGTGGAGTGGGCATGTGCGTTCATGGCAAAATGCTGATTTACCCGTTAAGATCGTACGTTATGAAGATATGAAGTCTAAACCTTTTGAAACCTTTTTCGAAATAGCAACTTTCCTGGAATTACCCAATGATAAGGAGCTGATCGAGAAGTCGTTAGAGCTCACACGTTTTGAGCGACTGCAAAAGAAGGAAAGGGAGTTTGGCTTTCGTGAAAAGCCCGTAGGTGTTCAAAGTTTTTTTCGAAAAGGTATTGTTGGTGATTGGAAAAACACGCTAAGCACCCAGCAAGTCGATACCATTGTGAAAGACCATTCAGAAGTAATGTCTAATTTAGGTTACTTACCCTGAGTGCTATTTTGAGTCTTAGTTTTCCCAGTTAAATGACAGAGAGACTCCATGAGCTTTCATAACGTAGAATATTTTTTATTACTCATTTTTAGTGCTTCTATTTATTTTATAACGCCATTTCGTTTAAGGTGGCTTTTACTTCTTATTGTAAGCTACTTTTTTTATGGGTATTCTCAATTAGATTTTATCTGGCTATTACTTGTTTCAACTTTTATTGATTATAGCTGTGGATTGAGTATAAGCAAAACTAAAAATAAAAGACAACGCAGGTTGTTTTTGATAGTAAGTATAATAACAAATTTATCTATTTTAGCTTATTTTAAATATCGACTGCTAATCGATGAAACACTTGGCTATCTTCTCGAAACATCCTCTTTTCTATCAGGTCCAGCAGCAAATTTTATCCTGCCTATTGGTATTTCTTTTTTCACGTTGCAGTCTATGGGATATACCATTGACGTATATCGTGGAAAGAAGGCTGCGGAAAGGCATCTGGGCTACTTTGCTCTTTACGTAGCTTATTTCCCACAGCTAATAGCTGGTCCAATAGAACGTGCAAATAAGCTATTACCTCAGTTAAAACGGTATTATAACTTTGACTGGGAGCGTATTCGTTCTGGGCTTATATTAATACTGGTTGGACTTTTTAAAAAGCTCGTTATTGTAGGTAATTTGTCGCCTTTGATGGATACTGTCTATGGTAACGGTGATCAATACACATGGCTTGAAGCTACTGCAACTGCAGGACTATCTATGTTCTATGTCTATATGGATTTCTCGTCTTACACTGATATTGCGAGAGGGTCGGCGCGGATATATGGTGTAAATCTCACTGAAAACTTTAATAGACCCTTCAGTGCTCTAAGTGTCCGAGATTTTTGGCAGCGCTGGCATATTAGTTTAACAAGATGGATTTTCGATTATCTTCATCAACCTTTAGCATCCCTATCTGAAAATAGTTACTGGCGTTTTTATCTAACTATCATTACATTCACGATTGTAGGTTTGTGGCATGGAGCTGCTTTCAACTTCATTTTGTGGGGCTTTGTTAATGGGGTTTTTATTGTAGTAGAAAAATTATTTTATAAACAGAATTTAATTTTGCCGAAGAATAGGTTGTGGGATAACCTTCGGAAATTAAGGACTTTTTGTTTAGTAAATTTGGGAGCAGTTATTTTTCTATCACCTAGTGTTGAGCATGCTGGTACAGTATTCTTAAAGATTGTTTCTTTTCAAATGGATATATCTATCAGTAATTACGCTATGGTTTTTCCTTTATTAATTGCGGGTATAGCATCAGCTAGTTGGTTTTTTAGTCGAAAGCTTGTCGATTTTCAGAAAGAAAAAGAGAATTGGCCTTTTCGTAATCCTATTTTCAGATGGGCTTGCTATTTAATAATAATTATCTTTATAGCTAACTTTTCAGCTCCGGATCAAAATGCGTTTATTTATTTCCAATTTTAAAGATAGTAACAAGTTTTCTGCAGCAAGAGCGTTTTGTTTTTGTGCTTTGCTCTTTGTTTCGTTATGGTTGATTAGTCATATTTGGGTAAATCAAATATTTATAATCTCTGAGCGAATCAGTGATATCAGAGATGGCGGATTACACAAAGCGGATGCGATATCTATTGGTAATTCACATTCTGTGGCCATTGACTTTGACGAACTCGGCTTAGAGCATGTTCCACTATGGATTCCCGGTGGAGATCTTTTCGAAACAAGGGTCATTTTAGAGGCTGTTTATGAAAGCGGCGCAAAGCCCAAGTGGATTTTTTTAACACTGAACCCTTTTATTTTACTTCAAGATAACGGGCATTCGATAAATTTTTCAAATAGTCAATTACTTGCCAATAGAGGTCGTGAAAATGCGTATCTTATTTTGAGAGAAATTTCCGCATTGACAATTATAAGAAGTGATTTTATTGGTTTTCTTCGCTCCAATCTCATACCGCTTCGAGTAGAAGGTCGGCAAGGGTATTCCATGCTTGCTTATTTAAAGTGCGCTGTAAAGCCAACCGACAGATGTACCGATCCTAAGTTTACATTTATACAAGAAGCGGAACCTATTAATACAGAGTTTCATCCCTATTACCGCTTTCCGATATTATTATCCTCAGTTACCCCTGCGTTGAAAAGTAATAGTACTATTATTGAAGAGTCATTGAATGAACTTCGGATAATTCAGCAATTGGCTTCACAACATGGTTCTCACTTTGTCCTGCTAGAATCACCTTTGTCGCAATGGTACGTTACTGGAATGCTAGAAGGTCTCATGACGGCTGAGGCTCACTCATCGCAAAGAGCGATAATGCGAAATAGAAGGGCAATAATCGAGGAACCACCTATTTTAATTAGGTATTACGACAGATTTATTAACTGGATTACTTCGAAAGATAATACAAAAAAAGAAATACCAAACCCATTTCATTTACAAGAAAATGTAATGCGTGAGTTAGCTAAAACAAATCACTGCATTATCCTCCCGGGCGAGCTATGGCAGCATAACACCGATGGCATGCAAGAAGACTGGTTTGCCGATTTACTTCATCTCAATGACGATGGCGCTGGCGTTTTTACAAATCGGCTAAAAAGCTATCTAGATAATACAGGCTGCAAATTAGATGAATAGCTCTGCGGTTACGTTGCTACAGAGATAGCGTTAAACTTGAAGCAACTCTTTGATTTTGCAAGCATAGTTGTTAAAAGATGAAAAGTGTGTGATGTCTGGTAGGTGTATTTCGCGTAACTGAGTCGTTTGACTAAGTAGAGAAGCCTGTTCAAAAAAGAGTTTGTTTAAACCCAGAAATGGAAGGAGCCTCGGCCGATATACGAAGCGTCGTAACAGGTTGATTGTTTGAAAAGAGCTCATTGGAGAGCTTACTGAGCCAGCTTCTTGATGACGGACTTTACGTAGTAAATACAGGCGTGATACGCGTGCCGGTTCATGCGCAAAGCTCTGTTGTGGTGCCACCCAGCCAATTTTATCGGTGCCTGGATAAGCGGACTCCGCCGTATGATCGGGTGATTGAATGTTTGAATTTGATACCATCAGCTCAGAGACTAATTGTTGTGAAAGCTTTAATCGACGATGCGCCGGATGAATAAATAACTCATGGTCTCTTCGCTCGATAGGTAAAATATCATCACTAAAAACAGGAATCCCTGCGCTTATGCAGGCCGCCGTTAAGGTACTCTTTCCTGCGCCACTCATACCAAAAACTAAACTTGCGGTGTTATCAGAATTTAAAAATGCCATACCGTGCATTGGAATAATTTGCCGTAAGTAAAGCTGCACCCCTAGCCCACTACCCAGTGCGAACGATATAAGATGTTGGTGCGGAAGGCTATCGATAGGCGCAAGTGTTACGCTGGACGGCGTGAGTCTAAAGCTACCTAGTTGGTCTACTGTACCGAATAAGTGATTTGGATACTCAGGTGAACGATAAATACCATGATTAAGCCTGACGTAAATTCGTTTATTCTGCGCCGGCTGTTGAAAAGTGGTGTGGGCTAACCTTATTACTTGCCGTTTTAACGTCGTGTTGTTCTGACTATATGCAGGAGCCAGCCCAGGTAGTATGAAATCGCTTTCAATATATTGTCCGTATACCTGTGAAGAAAACACGTCGTTCCTTTCTTGAGTCATAACTTGTGTACCTAATTATACATAAGTGCCTTGTGGTGGTACATAAAAGACATGATTGTAGATGGAGTGTAAACCTAAGGTGTCGTATAGTGGAATCTATGTTTATTAAAAAAAATAAAGACAAGGCATGTCAGGATATCATCAAGTACCAGTACTATCGGCACGACAAACGGTTACCGAAGCGAAAAACTATTTTCTAGACTTCTTTCGTGCATTTCCAAAGCGTATTTCGTTAATTGTCCTACTCATGGTGGCACAAACGCTTTCTGCTGGCGTAGGCGTTCTGTCAATGGCCATTAAAATTGATCCACTTTTGGCCAATAAAATTGACCCACCTGCGATCAGGTTTTGCTAACTTTCTCCTTCAGTCGATAGCTTTCTCCTCCGAGCATAAATATGTGTGAGTGATGGATGATGCGGTCGATGATCGGTACCGCAACATTGTCATCATGGAAGAACTCACCCCAACTGGTAAAATCTTTGTTCGTTGTTAAGATGATAGACCGATATTCGTACAAGCTATTGATTAGCTGGAATAAGTTGTAACGCGACTGACGCGACATGGGTAAGTAACCCAACTCATCAATGATGATGAGATCGTATTTACTTAGCTGTGTGAGCCGCTTTTTGAGCTCTCCCTTCATTTCGGCAAGCTCAAGTTCCTCTACCAGCGTCAATGCGTTTCTGAACAAAACTTTATATCCAGCTTGGATTGCTTCATGACCGATCCCAATGGCCAAGTGGGTCTTGCCCACGCCCGGCGGGCCAATAAAGATCACATTTTGGCGCTCATCAATAAAGCTAAAGTCGAGTAACCCATTGATTTGGCGCTTGGTTACCGTGGTTTGGTGACGGTAGTCGAACAAGTCGAGACGTTTTTCATTTGGGAACTGTGCCTGTTTGTAGTGGCGTTTTATTCGGTTCACGTTGCGTTGGGTGATTTCATGTGACACTAACGATTCAGCGAAGCTTAAGTAGGATTCTTCATTGGCTTCAGCCGTGGCCACCAGAGTGGCCAACTGGCTCGCTGCTGCACCTAACCGTAAGCTACGAAGCTGCTTAGCGATGTTGTCTAACTGGTTCATGATAGGCTCCGTTGCGCGTTAACGTGGCTAATACGGCGGTACATGCTTAAATCGATAGTCACGGGGCTATCCTCCTCGTCATCGGCCATGCGTCCGCGCTGCTCGGCACTGAACCATGCATCGATATATTCACGCATCTTGCTCGCCGTTAACTCTTCTCGCTCAAGCAAGTGGGCTGTAAGTGCCGTGGGTAACTCACCGTAGTGCTTTAATACATCCAGAGCACCGCGCAGTTGGTCTTTATAGAACCGAGGCATGGTTGCTTTGAGCTGTGCCGCAATAGCGCGACCAACATCGATACCTAGACGCTCGTTGAGGTACGCTTCAAGCGCTTCTACCGCCTGCGTTTTGTCGCGGTAATGGTCGCGGTTTTTGATAATAAGGCCTTTATCAAGACTGACCGTATGTTGGCCAATAAGCTCACCGGTGGCAGGGTCGAGTAAGAGTAATTGACCATTGGCTTCACTGACACCAACTCGGCTTTGTTGCCATTCCATAGGCACCGAGTAACTTGTTCTGAGGCCCAAGAGATCAGCCCCGTTTTATCAACCTTGCGCGTTTGCATGGGCGTGTTGTCTAAGCTGGCCATAGCTACATGATAGTGGTTCATGTGTGACCGCTCTGAGCGGTCATAATGGCGCTGCGGCTGCTCTTTGGTGGTGCCGTGTACTCGAATGTTGGCTACTTCATTTAGCCAATCAAGCGTGTAAGCGCGAAGCTCTGTTTCACTGCGAAACGACTCACCATACAGACAGTCTTGTTTGACGTACTTAACTGCTGCTTCAACCTTGCCTTTGCTCTCCGGATCAAAACCCTCGCAAGCATGAATATGGAATGATGCCGCCGTGGCGTACTGCGCAAAGCGTTGATTGAGTTTGAGCTCGCGATATTCTTCGCTTAGTACGACCAACTTGGTTTGGTCATAAACACATTCTTCGGTCACGCCTCCGAAGTAGCGAAACGCTTCGTCGTGCATCTCAATAAAGCGCTGCGTATTCAACGGTTGCAGCGAAAGGCCTACGTACATGAGGCGGCTATATGAGAGCACAAACGCAACAAAGTAAACGGTGTGTGGCTTACCATTGATGAGCACACCACGAAGCTCACCAGGGTCAACTTGACACTGCACACCGGGAACAGTTTCGATGATAGGTTCATAATAACGATACTGGCCGACAGCGACCTCGGCTTTTAAGTTTTGCACGTAACGGCGCATGCTGCGTTCGGATATGGGCAGCTTGCCCACCTTGCGACATAATCGGCGCATGAGCTTCACTGCGGACAACTTGGGGTAGTCTTTAAGCTGGTTGATCAGATAATCGCGATAGCCATCAAGCCACTTTTCACGCGAGGTATCTTCCATCATCACGCAGATACCTTGCGCGTCCATTGCTAAGTATTTTTTCACTGTGTTGCGCGAGATGTTCAACTCTCGGCTAATGGCACGGATCGAGAGTCCTTGTCCGTTGTCGTACATCGATTTTATTTTGTGTATCACTGTCCACTCCTTCAATGTGCCGCCCCCGCTTTATTAGTTGAACGGGAAACGGTACAGAAAAATGTGGCCGAAGCCACGAAAAGTGGATCAAAATTAATGGCCGAAAGTGGGTCAGTTTAGTTGGCCATTAACACGTTCTTTTTATTTTGCCGTTATTAAGCGTGCTCGGTTTTGCTGGTGAGACCGCTTCAAATCATGAAATCACCCAAGTTGTTGCAGCGATTTTTGAGACGTTACATATCCCTTTAAATTTAGTGTCGATGCTCGCGGTTTATGTCGCTCTGATTACCTTAGTGGCAACGCTTCGTGCGTATAATATGACGTTAAGTGCATCAGTACAGCAACGCTACACGCATGTGTTACGACAAACGATGTATCGTTTGGTTATGCGTACTCAATGGAGCGTTTTGAACCGTTATTCTCTGGCTGACTTGGGTTACCTTTTAAATGGACAAGTGAGCCAAATAGGGCGTTTAAGCCAACTTACTTTTCAGTTTTTGTCTCAGTTTTTGCTTACGATTGGCTTTTTTGTAGTGGCGCTAGTGGTGTCGTGGCAAATGAGCTTCATGGCGCTGTTGTTTGCGGTGTTGTCATCGGTATTGTTGTTACCCTTATACAAACGAACACTGGGAAGCGGTCGTACGCAGTTGCGCGAGAATCAACGCTTATTTAAGGCGGTAAGTGAGCACTTACATAGTTTACGAATGATTAAGCTATTTGGCGCTGAAGATCGCTTTGCGCAGGCCCTGTCTCATACCAGTGAACGTCTGGAACAGCAGCAGATTCGATTGACCCTTATTAATGCCGTGACCACGTGGCTGTTAACGATTATCGCAGCGCTATTAGTGGCCGCGTTTTTCTATATTTCATTAACGGTTGTCGGTAGTGAAATCGCTGAGTTAATCGTGTTGGTGGTTATTCTTGCGCGTATGCTACCGCTGTTATCGAGTGTGCAAAAAACGGTGCAGCAAGCGTTGCATGCTATTCCGGCAAGTGCTAATGGCCGCGCTGTAGTAAAACAATTGCAGCAAGCGCAGGAGCCGGAACTAGCAGCGGTTGATGCCACTAAATATGTTGTGCAAATCACTCAGCAATGTGAGTTACGTCATGTCACGTTCCAGTACAATGGTGCTAATGAACCGGTTTTACAACAGTTTTCGTGTGTCATTCCAGCTAATAAAATAACGGCATTAACAGGACCATCGGGTTCAGGCAAGAGCACGGTTGCTGATCTAATTGCGGGTCTGCAGCAAGCTACCGCCGGTGAACTCGTGGTGGACAATATTGTATTAAATGCGATGCAAACGTTAGCTTGGCGTCATTCCGTCGCCTATGTGGTGCAAGAGCCATTACTATTTGACGACACAATTTACAACAATTTAATTTGGGTTCGCGATGATATCTCGGACATTGACATAGAGCGAGCGTTGCGGGATGCGGCGGCTTGGGATTTTGTACAAAGTCTACCTAAAGGCTTGCATACTCGGGTGGGCGATCATGGGCGGCAGTTAAGTGGTGGTCAACGCCAGCGATTAGCCATAGCAAGAGCACTTTTGCGTAACCCCCAATTGCTTATTTTGGACGAGGCGACGAATGCTTTAGATCAGGCTAATGAAGCTTTGGTAAAAGAGACGATTCAAAGTTTGCGTGGCAAATTAACGGTAATTGTTATATCACATCAAGCATCGATTAATGAGCTTGCCGATAACCAAATTCATTTAGGTTAAACAATGAAAAGAGATCATTCATGGCGGTGTTGAACAAGCTTCAAACTTTCTTCATTAAGATGTCGCTGCGCAAAAAGCTGTGGTTTATCTTGATGTGGCCAATGACTGGACTATTTCGGCTGGCGGTGGTGGTACTGCCGTTTCGTTGGTATCGTGGTGTGCTTGGGCAGCATTGGGGGAATACGGAGTTGTGTGTTTTGACTAGTGACCGGCAGTTGCAGCGTGCTTGGCAAATTGGCAGAGCGGTTGAACTTGCTGCTCGGTTTACGCCATGGGAATCCAAGTGTTTGGTGCAAGCTTTAGTTGGAGCTTGCTGGTGTCGATTATATGGTATTCCGTATGTGGTACATTTAGGTGTTCGAAAAGACGAGGCAGAGGGTATGAAAGCGCATGCGTGGCTTTGTACCGGAAAGTTAGTTTTTTCTGGCAGAGAAGGACACCGTTCTTTTACGATTGTTTCAACTTTCTTGCATTTATAGCTTAAGCCTATATAGGTCTCCGATTATTTGAATCGCTGCCATGCCAAAATAGTCAAATGACGGCCTATTTGGTAGCGATGTTTACGCGTCTTATGAGCGAAATACCAGAACAATCGGCGCTCGAGCCGATATGCAGTATGTGGATTTCGTCCGCGGCATTGATTCGCATGATTAATAATGCGTTTTGCAGCGAAGCGAATTAACGGCGATTGTTGAACTCTAATTTGGACAGTTTCAGGTAACGGGGTTTTAAATATTTGGTGGGCCAAATACCAACTAAGTAATAAGGGGCGCTCGCAGTCTAAGTTATGTGCTTTAGCTAACAGATCATTGATATCGATTTCGTTTGACCATGCAGTAATGTAAAGATGAATATCGTAGAGCCACTTTAACCGATGATACGCAGTTGCTGTACCGTGATAGCATAAATACAAGAATTCTTCGGCACTTAAGTTCTGATGATTATTTTGCCAGAGCCATGTTTCGTAGGCAGTTCCAAGCGGTGTAGGAACTGCTGTAACGCGATAGTGTAGCTCAAGTGTACCAAAGTCAGGGTGCGATAATGGAATGTCCTTGTGTAGTTTAAGATGTTGCTGAAGGTGGTTGGGAGTGTTTTTATTGGCGTTATTGGAATACGTCCAGCCCTCAGCAATAAGTTTTACGGCACAGGTAAGAACCGCGTCTCTGCTTTGGATGAGCACATCTAAATCGCTTGCGTAGCGAGATGCCTGCGTTGGGTATAACTTCTGGGCTAAACCCTGGCCCTTTAACCATTTAAATTTAACGGCGTTTTGGTTAAAAAAATCACTCAGGTATTGCTTGGCTAATAGTTGTATTTTGGTGCGCTTAAGGTTGTGAAATTGCCATTCTTTGAGCTGTGGAAGCGGTAATACTTCTTGTACCGCCGACACTAGCTGGTGGTATTTTAACGCAGTAATAAAGTCAGGATCTATCGGATCGGCTGCTTCATGAGATCCTGAGTGTGTTAAGCGGTGAGATAGTTGTGATACAAAATTGACCAAGTTGGAGTGCCTTTAGCGATTTTTATTGTATTTAACCCATTTTAAGTGGATTGACTGCCTTGAGTAAATTTCTAAATTTCTTTTACCAACGAATTATAAAAAGAACAATACCGCATACATTAGTAAGCTGGCGCTTTTTCGTTCCAATGGGTTGGGCTGATTTAAACATGAGTGCTTATAAATTGCACAAAAAAGTTTTTCTTCAAGCGTGGCCGCAAATTCCCCGATCGTTATATGTATTTGGTGTTATTTATAGTTTGTTGGTTTGGTATTTCATTTGGGGGCCATGGTTTTACACTCGGCATTTGATTAAAAGGCGATGTTCAAAATCAGTCGACCAGCCTTCAACAGGCTTAACATTTCTTCATTATATGAAGCAATCATTCTTTGCCTATTTGCGCGGCTTGGCTCCGGTTTCGTTTTCTTCGTTAAATTTTGCAGAGCTAGCGCGTAATGATTGGTGGGCATATGTACCAAACCAAGTGCTACCGCATTGGCATATGGTATTGCAGGAGGGGTATAGCAAGCGTTCGTCGGCAATTATATCAAGTAAGCTGGAGTTTGCGCAGGCAATGGCGCAGGCCGGTCTTGCCGTGATACCGACTGAAAAAGTGACGTCTGATACTGTTGTGGAGTTGGCAGCGGGACCAGCGCTGTTCTTTAAGCCGGAAATATCATCACAAGCAAAAGGCTGTCTTATAATCGAGTGGACAGAATGTGGCGAAGCGCATTTGCGAAGTAAAGATGGTAAAACTCAACGCAAGGGCTTAACGGCAATACGGAGCTATTTGAATGAGGCTTTGTGTTCGACCTCTTATTTAAAGCAACCGAAACTCGTGAGTCACCCAGATTTAACGCCATTCTACGACAATCATGACTTAGTGGTGATTCGCATTGTTACGTTGCGAACCGCCAAAGGTTTTAGGGCGTGGCGAGCTAACCTTGAACTTCCGGTTCTGAATCAAGTATTTGTAAAGCCTTACGCAATTGACGTTACTGATGGTCGTGTTGGTGAGTTAGACAACTTTACGTTACCCTGTTGGGCTGATCTTGTTGTTTTAGCGATTCGGGCTCATGCTGAAGTTGCTGATTTAAAGTCAGTTGGTTGGGATGTTGCTTTGACTGATGAGGGCCCGATATTAATTGAGGGTAATTTAAATTGGGGGACGAGCGTTCTACAAACCCAAGGCCGCGGTGGTCTAGTTGACGGTGACTACTTGGATATGGTGAGTTGCGCGGGGCTACCCCAACATAGCCCAAGCGTTTAGCCCCGCCTTCATGTGTCATGTATCACCCGTTGTTCACAGGTTGCCACGTTGAGCAGTAATCGCTTGTGGGGTTAGCTAGGACCTTGCCATTCTGAGGCTTCGCCTCCCGCAGTCCAATTTTTACCTTCGGTGTTTCGAGCCGTGATTTGAGTTACTTTAGGGGCCTTGTTGATCAAATCCGTACCGAGGGTAAAATTGCCCCTTTCCCACCTAGGGTTAACGCACCATTTCGCTCACGGGCATGCCAAGGCGGGTTAATTTATTAAGTACGGCGACCCGTACATAACCCTCTCCGACCTGCGCGTTGTAACTATGGTAACGCAACCGCTCGCCGGTCAGGCTTTTGAACCGCCACATCGCGGTTTCCGCTAATGAACGCTGGTGGTAACCGGTATCATGCTTCCATTGCGCTAACTGGCCTTGCTTCAAGGCTTTAACTGCGTCGTTTCGCGGGTGGTCTCCACGCCAGTATCTAGCGTTGCTGCGCGGCGGTATACATGGTATTGCGTTTTTACGGGCTATTTCCCGGTAACATTCTTTGGTGTCGTAGGCTCCGTCGCCGGTTACCTTGCCTACTTTTCGACGACGCATTTTCTTTAGCATCTTCGGGAGAACTTCGTTGTCTCCGACATTAACCAGAGAGACTTCTTCACACACGACTTGTTGGCTTTCGACGTCTACGCCTAGGTGGAGTTTACGCCAAGTACGACGCTTTTCTTGGCCATGCTTGCGCACTTTCCATTCGCCTTCACCGAATACTTTTAGTCCGGTCGCATCAAACACCACGTGTGCTACAGGACCTGACGGGCGTGGTATTTTCACCTTCACCGTCCGAGCCCGCTTGCTGACACTGCTGTAATCAGGGCTTTTTAGCGGCACATTCATCAAATTAAACAAGGAGTTTAAGAAACCTTCGGTACTGCGCAAGCTGAGTTTATACACAGCCTGAAGCATCATGAACGTGACGATAGCTTGGTCGCTGTATGTCAGGTCTCTGCCACGTTTGCCGTTTGGTGTATCATGCCACCACTGAGCGATAGCTTTCTCGTCCAGCCAGAACGTCACTGAGCCTCGTTGTTTAAGGGCTTTGTTGTATTCAGACCAGTTTTTAACTCGGTATTTTGCTTTGCTCATTGCGGTGTCTAGTATCAGCGTGGTTTGGCGATCTGATCAACGCTAACTGAGAAAGTTCCGCTATTTGTTCAACAAGGCCTACTTTAGGTGCTTGCCAAGAAGCTTTGCTATCGTTATTAGCTATGTCGTTAAGCTTACCTTCACAGTCTAATTTATTGTTGTTTTGGTGCATGGGTTAACCTTGTCTTTTTTGCTCTTACATTATGCCCCTAGGGTAGGGGCGCCAATTGTCTACTCTTTGAACTATATTAGACTTCTCTTTTGAAATTGCTAGCGAATATATGAGAATAATTGAAATTTAAGGCAAAAAACGAGTCGTTAATGTTGTGACTATTTTAATCGCTTGGAATGGGATAGACGCCGTCATAATTGATGTAATACGCCATTTGCAAAAATGGTTGTCGGTTTTCGTGAGCCTCGTTTGCGCCAGTCACTCCCATAGATTGTGGACCAAACGTAGCTGTGGGTATGGTCGGCTGTGGAAATTCCTTGTATTCTACTAAACCAAGTATATTGCCGAGTACACCAGTGGTTGGGCTATTAGATTCGCCCGGGCGGCGCGCTCCAACCCAACGGTGAGAATGTGCTGGGATCTGTGCCTCAGTTAGGGTTACCTCATCTTGTCCGCCTGTTTGTCCAAACTGGTATAACGAGCCGGTCTCAGCCAAGCGTCCAGCGCCTATGACAATTTTTTCATTCAGGTTGGGTAAGTAGAACGACACGCTGCTACGGGGACCGAATTGATAGCTAACGATACTGAATAACGCCTGGTATTGCTGTATCGGAACCACTTGCCCATTGCACGCGAGCCAACCATCAGGAGCGAAGCCATAAGGAAAAGCTCGTATTTCACCTATAAATGCATCCATTATTTTCTGCTCCTATTCTGTTGGCATGGGGTATTCACCCTGAGTAGCAATCATGTAGTGAAGTGCCATATATGGCATTCTGTTTTCGTGAGGTTGTCCGCCGCCCACCGTGCTCACAGCATTTTGATTAAAGTTAATTAGGCGATTGGGGTCGGTGGTATTGCTGAACGCCTCAATATTTAGACTATTGATGTACATTCGATCTGGCGCGACCGTGGTTCCGTCAAATTGCGTGTTGGTATTAAGTGAGTGTGAATGTTCTGCCAATTGACTAGACGAAAGAGTTACTGTTTCGGTGCCTATGCGGGTACCGCAATGAATGTTATTGGAGCTACTCGGATCTTGTCCTTGCCCAATAGGAACACAACCGCGAAGGTCTGGTATCGCAAAGCGAGTGATCCCATCGCCGCCGTAGGTTGTGCCAAGTAAGCTGTAGAGCGATTCATTGCCAGCTATAGGTAATAATTGGCCTTCACAGAACAACCAATTTCTGGGAGGGCGCATACCCACAAAAATACGAACTTCTCCTATATAACAATCAGCCATAATAATTTTCCTTGTTTATCGACGGGGTGGCCACATGCCATCGGTTGAAATGCAGTACACCATGGCGAGTGAAGGTTGCATGTTGTTATGTGGTGCACTCGCACCGGCTGAGGTGAAATTTCGAGATGAGCCCGTCGTATTGGGCAGTTTGGTGCCATAAAAGGGTATAAATTCATCTATCGTGTTGGCAGGTAAAGACTGTTCTTGTGGTACAGGTGTATCTGCGATTTGGTGACTTGCGCCCAATTCATGAGTGTGGGAAGGTATTTGGTTAGAGGTGAGTGCAACCGCACTACTGCCACCTTGGTTACCTATCTGACTTGACGGATTTGTTGTACTTCGAATAGCACGATATTGCAGATTGGGAAGATTGAAATTATTCATATCCCCACCAAACTTTTTTCCAATGAGAGCATATAAAGCCTGATTTCTGGAGATTGGTAAAGCTTGTCCCTTACACTCTAACCATCCCCTCGGTATACGTTTGGAAGCGAACAGTCGTATTTCACCTAAAAAATAATCCATTGGTTTTTCGTCCTCATTTTTTGTTCATATTTAATGCACGTACATTTGTATAGAGCAAAAATGAGAAAACCGCAAAACACATAACGCGATTCGGTGTTGTTATCTAATGAGTAAAGGCTGTATCAAGCGTTCATAGGTTGCACTAGCGCCAATTTTACTGTCCCAATCCACAACATTTGCGGGTAATGTTTTGGCTTTATAGCGAAAAAGGGCTGGGTCAATATTCGCCCTCGCTGATGCTATTTGCTCATGACTTGGTGCTAGGCCAGCAAAATCAGCCAAGCGTTCAACATAAGCTGTCGGATTCTGAATCGCATCATGATAATTCTGGACTAGACAGTTGTTTGGATTCAGCCAGTGATTGTCGTGAAGAACCTTTAATATGGTCTCTATATTTTCTTTGTATTTCTTTAATTTTTGGGTAATACGAATAAATTGTTCTTTAGGACAAGTAGAATCGGACCATCGTTGAACTGACATGATTGATTCTAAGGGTTCTCGAACGGTTAAGATAAATCTCGGGCTGAGTTGCTTTAAAAATGCAACTTGTTGTTCAGGAGTCGTTCGTTTGTGGTTCGGGTGAAGGGGGGCGTATGATAATTTAAAAGCGATATTATGGGCTTTAATAGCTTGATATTCATTTATAATTTGGGCGTTCAAGCCTTTGCCAAGTACCCGCATATCTTCGTAGTAACCTTTGGGATTTCCGTCAATATCTAGGTCGGGTCGTTTTGCTTCACCAGCCACATGAGCACCTAACAGCTTCAATGTTTGCATACACAAAGACGACCCCGTTCGAGGGTACGCGAGAACAACAATAAATTGTGACAACGGACTACCTTTTGCATATTAAATGATTGTGGATAAATAGTGTTCTTTTTTTGTTGCCATTGCAACAGAAGGATGCTCTTATTAATTGGAACGCTGCCTTGGATAATCAACATGATCTGTTGCTGCTCCATAGATTTTTGGCGTTTTATTCTTGGCGCAGAAAAAACATCGCAAGCTACTAGAAAATGTCGAAATCTGCGCTATTATCAGATGAGGTCAGTTAAGGAGAACCTGAATATGTCATTATTAAATGTAAAAAAAGCTGTTGTTTTCGCAGTGGTTTCTCTGTTTGTCAGTGGATGTATGACAACAGGTCCGAACATTGGTAAAGCGCCGGGTGCTACACCGCCCCAGATTGTTGCTGATGCTGAAAATCCTAGCGCTCGAGTTTGGGATGATCTATCAGCCTTTGGGCCGGTTCCAGCGAATTTAGAAACTCAGGGTCAGGAAGTTTGCAGCACCTTAGGTGCAGGTTACTATGCAGCCGGCTATCACCCACGCGCAAAAGATTTCAACGGTACTACAATTGAAGGCGGCGGCTTTCTCTGCTTGAAAAAATAGGCTTTGGGGGCAGGCACTGAAGCTTAAGTGCTTCAGTGCCTGTTCTTTGATTCTTTTTCCGTTAGGTTGTAGTCAGAGTTGTTGCGAGCTGTAATGCTAATAAAGGACTTTTAAAAAGTGGAATTGTTGTTGTATGGGGTGAGTCAAAATATTTTACTATTATCGTTGATATTAGCCTTTTCCATCACCGTATCAGTTTGTTTTGTAATAACTCGTCGTAACCGTAAGTTACAAGATTCAACAGTGGCCATGTTTGACTACATGGTTCTTGGATTGGCATCGCTGAGTATAATATTAGTCGCAACTGAGGTTCGGCAATTTCGCTCTGAGCAAAACTTTAACAACCAAACATTAGAGATTTTATTTCAACGAGATAACGTCATGCGAAGCTTAAAGGGGATGGAAATAAAATCTTGTCGTAGCGCTGTAAAAAGTGACCTTGTCCCTCTCAATTTTGATGAAGTAGAACAACAGTATAAAGTCGCTTGTAGTTGGGTTAACGCAGCTAAGAAAATTATAATTGCGAGCTTTGTTAATAATCTCGGTTACATAAAACTAGATGGAATTGATATGGATAATCTATACCTACTTGAGTTACAAAGCCACCAAAACCGTGTTACTAACGATATAGCTCTCCACAATCGGCTCGTTTTCGTTGCCTTGAATTTAAAAGCAGACAAGAATCTCAAACCATATGAGGTCCTTTTATTGTCGATTATGCCGTTGTTAGTTGCGCTTACCATCGCATTACAATTTATTAATGTGTTTAATAGGAACTATAAGGGGGGACGGCATAATAGTAGCAACCATACATAGGCCTCTTCTTGCAGACATTCAAGTTTATCAATATGTTTTAGTCTTAACTAGCTAGGTGACTTATGGCTCGTAACCTGTGTATTTTTGCCGATAGGTTACAGTTGTTCATAGCGTTCAAACACAAACGAACATAGACAGCTCGATTTTTACGACGTCAGCATGGCCACTGATAGTTTTATGATGACCAACTCGATTGTTTAAGAAATAAATCGTTCAAGGCGCAATGTTGCGTTTGGATAAGATTGTTATCGTACTCATCAACAGCATACAATATAAGGAGACTATACGTGGCCAAGAAAACAAAAGCTGTATCTGATGTATCGAGAGTATCCGAAGAACAACAAAATAAATCCCAGGAGAATTTTAACTTCAATAATAATGACGATATTTTTAAGGCGTTAGAAGCATGTGGCCTTGAGCAGGTAACTCAGTTAATTAAAGAGCATTTAGAATCCTTAGTAACAGAATATAAACTAGAAAAATACGTGATTTTATTTTTGTTTGACGAGTATGATCCAATTGACAGCTTTCATGCTAACAAACTTTATGAAGTTGCTCGTCAGGCCGGTGAGGAAAAAGATATTTTGCTAATTGTTCATTCGAGTGGAGGGAAGATAGAGCCAGCATATTTGATCAGCAAGACTTGTAAAAGCTTAAGTCATGATAATTTCGTTGTAGCAGTGCCACGAAAAGCAAAGTCAGCAGCTACTCTAGTTTCGCTAGGAGCAGATGAAATCCATATGGGATTGATGAGCGAACTAGGGCCTATTGACCCTCAGATAAATGGATACCCAGCTTTAGGTCTTTCAAACGCTTTACTAAAGTTTGCTGAAATTTCACGAGACTATCCGGAAAGCTCGGAAATGTTTGCGTCATATTTAGCTAAAACGCTGAATTTAAAAGATGTAGGGTATTTTGAGCGTGTATCGGAATCTGCAGCTCAGTACGCCGAACGGTTACTTGCAGGAAAGTCCTTACCCAAAGATCAAAATGCTCAATCATTGGCGAACCATTTTGTTAGTCATTACAAAGATCATGGGTTTGTAATCGATATCGACGAATGTACTGCGCTCCTCGGTGAGTCTATAATTAAGAGAGAGTCTAACGAATATAAGTTTGCTAACGAAGTTTTTCGTGTATACAACACTTTGGCAATTTGGCTACACATTGTGAAGAAAAGTTACTTGTGGCACGTAGGTGGTATTGATAATCAAATAAACGTAAAAGAACGAAAGTGAGTTGGACCTACTCGTTTTTAGCAACAGCCTACAGTCACATTGGTTTGTTACAAAAAGGCATATTGCATTGTCAACTATACTTGTCTAATCTGTTCGTCAAAGGTGGATTATTTCAAGGGAGAGTTCTATGAAAGGTTCTGATCATGCATCATCAGTTAGTTTTCTTTGGGGGCTCGTTAAAGTTGAATTGCCCAAGGACTCTAGGCGCTCAGATGAGAATAACAGTATGTATTTTATCAACAAAAGTAATCGAATTGAACTTAATGTCGACTCATTGAAGAGCAGTCGGACCTTGATGGATGAAATTGCAGCGGACAAATAGCCGCGAAAAGTTATACGGTTCGCTTAAAATGTGAGTTGGTAGGAGGTTTGTTGTGCACGGAACGCTAGTTGTTATTCTTAGCCTGACAATTTCGGGGTATATTTTTCTTTCCAACTATCTTGGTACAAAATACCAAGTATCTAGGCATCAGGGCCATCATTTAGTCTATAAAGCGGTTTTGCATGGTACTTGGATACATATTCTGTCAGCTTCATTGTTCATTTTATTTTGGAGCATAACGTCGAAATCTAGCCTGCTGTATGACGCAACAGAGTTAGTTTATCCGTCGATGTCCCAAAGTGTTTTCAATTTTGTAGTCATTGCGGCAATGTCAACACTTTCAGCTTTTGTGATAGCGGCGGTGTTTAACGCATATTGCTTACAGAAATGTCTAACAGAAAGAATAATAGAGAAGTATCTAAGTCAAACTCAGGTGACGAAATTGTATTTGGGAAGTTTTAAAGTTATCGACTTAAATGCCCTTGAGTTAATTAGTTCATGGTCGTTTCAGTTCATTGTATTTATAATAAACTTGCTGAGTTTCAACCGGTTACTTAATCATGTTGCTAATAAGTTTGGATTAGATACTTTGCAGCTAAAAAACGACCTGAAATTAAAGCTTTATGTAGAAAGTACAGATAGTGAGTTGATTTCACATTTCTTTGACCCGAGACGACACGAACACTCGGTTTTTCTGGTTACGTTAACGAGTCGTAGATGTTATGTATGTATACCGCTTTATTTAAATCCACCCATAGCCTCGCACGATCACTCGGAAATATCAATTGTCCCAATTTATTCAGGGTATCGTGATAAGGATGATTTATGTTTTGAGCGAACCACTAGTTATCAAGAAGTGCTTCGAATATTCCAGAATCAAGAATCTAATGCCCCTTTGATGTCTACTAACTATGAATCAGATCGCTCAGTATTAAATCGTTATCGTATATCCATTAAATTCAATGATATTGTGTCGATAGCAACGTTTCGTCCCTCAAAGTATCGAGATTTTAAAGAGGCTGAAAACAAGAGAAGAATAGTGATTGACACAAACAGAGCTCACGAATCTTTAAATTTTGAATGCAGGACTATATCTGAACCTAAAACATCATATTAAATATACGAGAGTTAATTAATAGACTGGGGATGCTTATCTATAATTGCTAATGCAAAACTAACCGAATGTGTCACCATTAGGTCAATTTGTGATATATGGATGAGAGTTTTTGGAATCACGTATTGACCAAGATTGGTGTCACTAGTGTCGTTCTGTCTCACGCTATCAAGTAATGGGCGGTATTTTGTCTTGGTTTCCCAACTGGCCCCAAACTCCTTTCTTACTTTGCAAATCCTTGTAACACCCCGTTAACAAAGCTATACTTGCGCCAATGTTTTACCTACCAAGGCAGCGGATTGCCTATGGTGTTGGAGCTACCTTTCTGCACAATTAGGATGTATTGCACGTGAACCTGCTTAGTCAACTTTTGCAACTTCCACGCTCTGTGAAACGAGTGATTAGCTTAGTTGCTGATTCTGCGGCGCTACTGCTGGCGTTAGTGATTGCTTACTGTTTGTCGTTTAACCTGAATATGCCGGGCCATTTATGGCAGTGGGCAGGGGTATACGTAGGCTTAGCGGTTGGCTCGTTGGCGGTATTTACTAAGTTAGGGTTGTATCGTGCGGTGGTGCGGTATGTCAGTATCCGAGCTCTGGGTTTGGTTTTTGCCGGGGTGCTGGTAGCAACCATCTGGTTGTATGCCTTGGTGCAGCTGTTGGGTGTCAGTTTACCGTTCGATGCCATCGTTAATTTTGGCTTGGTGAGTTTACTGCTGATAGGTGGTAGCCGGTTGGCCATGCGCGAAATGTATCATCGCATGGTAAGCCGTCGTAAAACACGCGTGATGATTTACGGTGCTGGCTCGGCCGGACGCCAGTTGGCACAAGCGCTAATCAATGGCGAGCAGTTTCATCCGGTAGTTTTTGTCGACGATGACAAAACTCTGCAGCGCTCTACGATTCTGGGTATCCCTGTTATCGATCCCTCTCAAGTTTCTGAAGCAGTGCGCTGCTCACACATACAACGCATTCTACTGGCGCTGCCGTCTGCACCACGTTCGGTGCGTAAACAAATTTTAGAATCATTAGAATCGCTTAACGTACTGGTACAAACGGTACCCGGTATGGCCGATATGGTGAATGGCGATTTAGCCATCGATGCCTTGCAAGATGTTCACATCGAAGATTTATTGGGCCGCGACCCGGTAGACCCAGAGCCAGCGCTGATGCAGCAACACATTCGTGGCAAAGTGGTTTTAGTTACGGGGGCCGGCGGTTCGATTGGTTCTGAGCTGTGTCGTCAAATCTTGCAACAAAAGCCAGCCGCGTTAGTACTCTACGAACTTAGCGAGTACGGCCTTTACAGCATCGATAACGAACTCCGTGCGATGTCCGCGCGTTTGGGCTTATCAGTACCGATTTATCCGATGATAGGCACGGTGCAGCGCCGCAACCGGGTTGAAGCCGTGATGCGCGCTTTTAAAGTGCAAACGGTTTACCATGCTGCGGCCTATAAACATGTACCGCTGGTTGAATTTAACATGGTAGAAGGCGTGCGTAATAACGTGTTCGGCACCTGGCATACTGCGGAAGCAGCGATTGCCTCAGGCGTTGAACAGTTTGTGCTGATTTCTACAGATAAAGCGGTGCGCCCCACCAATGTGATGGGCACCACCAAACGCTTGTCAGAGTTAGTCTTGCAGGGGCTCGCGTCACGCTCTGACGTAGCGACTCGCTTCTGCATGGTACGCTTTGGTAACGTGTTAGGTTCTTCTGGCTCCGTAGTACCTCTATTTAAACGGCAAATAGCCGAGGGTGGCCCTGTTACCGTCACCCATCCAGAGATCACTCGTTACTTTATGACCATCCCTGAAGCCGCTCAGCTAGTGATCCAAGCTGGTACCATGGGAACGTCCGGTTCGGTGTTTGTGTTGGATATGGGCGATCCCGTGAAAATAGTCGATTTAGCTCGTAAAATGATTCATTTATCCGGCCTTGAAGTGCGTGATTCGAGTAACCCCCATGGCGATATCGAGATAGCCTTTAGTGGCCTGCGCCCTGGCGAGAAACTCTACGAAGAACTGCTGATCGGCGACAATGTCATCGACTGCGCCCACCCACGCATCTGCCAAGCCCAAGAAGCTTATTTACCCTGGGATGAAATGTCTGCGTTGCTGGACGCGCTGGACGACGCCTGCCAAAACTTCAAAATTGATGAACTGCGCGCGCTGCTACTCAGCGCCCCTTGCGGGTACGCACCTACTGAAAGTGAGGTGAATGATTTGTTGTGGCTGCATCGTTAGTTTGAGTTGAAAAACTTAGTTGAAAGACTTGCGGCCCCAGCTACGTAGCAGGGTCCGGAGGTGGGTCTGCAAGTTCCTCACTTTACTCTGAACAAGGATAGATACATGGTTACTCCAGCAACGAGAATGCAGAATATTCGTTACGATATTCGAGGAGCTGTGCAGCAAGAAGCTGAACGTTTGGAAAAAGCAGGACATCCGATTATTCGTCTCAACATTGGTAATCTGGCGCCATACGAGCTATACGCCCCCCAAGAAATTGTTAGCGACATTGCAGAAAATCTATTTCATG
The DNA here is from genome assembly GCF_024584785.1 of Idiomarina loihiensis. Classification (GTDB taxonomy): domain Bacteria; phylum Pseudomonadota; class Gammaproteobacteria; order Enterobacterales; family Alteromonadaceae; genus Pseudidiomarina; species Pseudidiomarina fusca. Next base: position 1,754,651 of record NZ_CP074112.1, on the reverse strand, counting down.
CACAGGGATACAGCCATTCCAAAGGCTTATTTCAGGCACGTAAAGCGGTCATGCAAGAGGCCCAACGTAAGGGCATTGAAGGGGTGACCCATGAGCATATCTTTATGGGGAATGGCGTTTCTGAACTCATCAGTTTGGTGACTCAAGCTATCGTGAATCCAGATGATGAAGTGCTCATTCCATCGCCAGACTATCCGCTCTGGTCTGCGGCAGTAACCTTAGCTGGTGGCAAGCCGGTCTACTATCAATGCGACCCTGCAAATCAATGGGCCCCAAACGTTAAAGACATTGCTAGCAAGGTTACGGCAAAGACACGTGCTATTTTGGTGATTAACCCGAATAACCCAACGGGTGCTGTTTACAGTAAAGCTCTACTAACAGCCATCGCAGACATTGCTGAAACTCATCAGTTACTTCTGTTCTCTGATGAGATTTACGATAAAGTATTATTTGACGAAACTGAGCACGTTTCGATAGCGGCACTTAACCCGCGAGTGCTTTGTTTTACCTTTAATGGCTTATCAAAAGCTTATCGAGCAGCCGGGTTTCGGTCTGGATGGTTAATCATCAGTGGTGCGATAGATCAAGCCGGTGACATTTTTAATGCGCTAGAGACACTTTCAAGTATGCGGCTGTGTGCCAATGTTCCAGCGCAGCTTGCCGTTCAAACAGCTTTGGGTGGTAGCCAGTCGATAGAGGCTTTATGTGCGCCAGAAGGGCGATTATATGAACAACGCAATTTTGCGGTCGAGCATCTTAATGCGATTCCTGGAGTCTCGGTAAATAGCCCTCAAGGAGCCATGTACTTATTCGTACATTTAGATCCTGAACTTTATCCCATAGAAAACGATCAAGACTTTGCCATGCAATTACTGCAACAAGAAAAAGTCTTGGTAGTGCCAGGTAGCGGCTTTAACCTTGCCAGCAACCAATACTTCCGCATGGTATTCTTACCTAAAATTGATGACCTACATGAAGCAATCAGCAGGATTGCCCGGTTTTTGAAAGAGAGACTTGCGGCCCCAGCTACGTAGCAGGGTCCGGAGGTGGGTCTGCAAGTTCCTCAAGCGCTAGCGCTTCATCAGCAAAAGCGGTATCTTAATCGGATACCGCTTTTGTCGTTTCTGGAGCTGAGTTTTGACCCAAGCCATCACCTTACAGCAGTATACCGGCGCATCATTATTGAACGCGCGTCAGCTAAATCTATCGATGAAGTTGCCGATCTTTCTTGCCTTTACCGTCACGAATCGTAAGTGCAGAATGACTAAAATTGATATCTTGAACCCGCAAACGAAGCGCCTCACTTACTCTTAAACAACTACCGTATAGGAGTTCAATAATCAGCTTATTTCGACCACTAAGCTGGTTTAAAATGCGCTGAACTTCCTCAGGTGTGAGCACTACAGGCAACTGACGCTGTTTAGTAGCAAGGCTAAAATTAAGATCACCTAGTTCTTGATTCAGCGCTTTGTGATAAAGATACACCAAAGCATTTAGAGCAACTTTTTGCGTATTAACAGCAACATGGCGCTCATTCGCCAACCAACTTAAAAAGGCCTTCACCTCTTCCGCTCCCATATCAATAGGATGTCGTTTTTTATGAAAATAGATAAACTGCCGTATCCAACCTAAATAAGATTTCTCAGTTTTTAAGCTATAGCCACGTAATCGCATATCAGCGCGAAGTTTTTCAATAAAAGGGCTCGCCATCATTAACATCCATGATTTTTGATAATCGTGAGTTAAGCATAATCGATCAATCGGCACGCTTCACGGCTCAAAGTCGCACACTTAAAGCTTGCATGTAGGATAAATATGCCCTATTTTCAATTACATAATTTAAACAAAAATAGTGTTACCAGGCGTAGTCGAACAGCAAAGTGTGCGTGCTTACTTTGCTGACAGTAAAAGGCGACTTTTTAGATGGTTTTTGTATTGTTTTTGGTGAGTTACCAATTTAAACGAACGATTACGACATGTGCCAGCACACTACACAAATGTTATACACTCGGGGGTTAGATGGAACTTAATCAGGTTACTTTGCCGGTAAAAGATATGGATAAAGCTGTTCAGTTTTATCTCAATCTTGGCTTTACTCAAATAGTAGACACGCCACATTATGCGCGGTTTTCATGTCCAGATGGTGATTCGACGTTTTCTTTGTCTTTAGAAAGCGACAATTTCGAAAACCATTCTGTAATTTACTTTGAGCATGAAAATCTTGATGAACTTTGTCAAACTCTCATTGATAAAGGCATTAGCTTTGAGCAACCACCAACAGAACAAAGGTACTTGTGGAAAGAGGCTATTCTTCACGACCCGTCGGGTAATAAAATTAAACTTTATTGGGCTGGCGAGAATCGTTTAAATCCGCCATGGAAAGTAGAAAAGCGTGTATAACAAACAAATATTATTGCCAGCAAAAATCGCTGGCTGCGACGTCAACCCGCTGCGCGGCTTTCCGCGCTAAATTTGGGCGTTATGCATCTCGGTGAACTATGAATCCTGATATCTTCATTACAGATTTCGAAAGAACAGACAATACTGATGAGCTGCATGCGATATTGGGAAGAGCTCTAATCATCGCTACGCGATTCGATTCAATGTGCGAAGCAGCGGCAATCGGGCTAGAGCTCAAAAAAGATGCTCTCTCAACGTCACGCATGACGGAGCCACAATACAACGACTATCTGCAAAAGCTAAGCTCAGAATATCGCACCTTAAACGGGAACATTAAATCTATAGGGTTGCCGGATGACATATCAGTAGTTCTCCACGATGCAAGAAAGGCGAGAAATACAGTTGCACATGATTTGTCTAAAGGCCTTGAGGGGTGCTTAGATACGAAAATTGACGAATTAGATTTTATCAGGCAAGTGTCAGAGCTAGTGATGGATATTGCGTATGGTGATATTGCAATATCATATACGCTATCTTTATTTAACGGTGATCCATGTCCGAATTTGCAATACATATCATCCTATAAAGATAGGATTGTGCAGTGGGTCGTGGAGCGGTAATGCATAACAAGGCCATTAAATTCGCTCTCTTCGGTCGCCGGACGCTCGTAAACTCGCGCCGTTTATGGCGGCGTTCAGCGTCTAGTTAGCATCAAAGTCATAAATCAAGGATTAGTATGAATAGAAAGCTATTTGAGTTGGCATTAGATAAAACAAGGCCATCAGATTGGGAATATTTCGAAGAGCTTAGTTCTGGTTTTTTGGCATCAGAGCTTACGTCTCTTCGGACAATGGCATCTCCAAGTGGTGATGGTGGGCGTGACTCTGAGCTATTCTCTTCGGACGGACATACATATGTAGCGGTTCAATATTCAGTTACCAAAGACTTTGACGCTAAAGTAATGAAGACGATAAATCGCCTTGAAGAAAATTTCGATAACATAAGAGTTTTAATCTATTGTACCAACCAACAAATCGGAGCTAAAGGCGACGCATTAAAACAAAAGTGTTTGAACAAAGGTGTTTCGTTAGATATTCGAGATAAAAGTTGGTTTTTGGAAAGGTATGAACTGGATGACAATAAATATAGTTGTGCCTCTCGATTGGTTGATGTTATTGCAAGACCGCTTTTAGAGTCTGAAGCAATTATTGAAAAATCTAGGCCAGCTTTAACCTCAATAGAGTCAAAAGCAGCTCTAACATATTTAGGAATGCAGTGGGAAGATGAGAGCACGGACAAAGGGCTGACTAAAATTGCGTTTGAGTCACTTGTTAGAGCTGCACTAAGAAATACCAATTCAGAAAATAGAATGGCTCGTAGCACTGTTCTAGAAAAAGTTGTCACTTTCATACCCTCTAGTGAAACAGATGAGATTAAGAAGTATGTTGATAGTGCCCTCGACAGGCTAAATAAAAGGGTAATTCGGCATTGGACCAAAGAAGATGAGTTCTGCCTAACTCACGAGGAGGCATGTCGAATACAGGTACGCATTGCTGAAACTGAATGCGATGAAGTTGAGTTCTTTAATGAAATCGAAAGGCTAGTAGAGAATGAGAGGGAAGAAAATGATCACATAAATGACGAAAATATTGAGGAAATGTCAAATAGAATACTGAGAATAATTGATAGCTATCTTATTAAATCTGGCGAATCATTTGCTTCCTCTGTAGTGAGTGGCAACATAAGTTTAAATGACCACAATACGCTCAAAAACTGTATATTTGAAGATTTATCTAAATATCCTTCAAATGCCCAATATTTAGCCCACTTCCCTGATATTGCCTTGAATGTAGTAGCAAGAATATTAAGTTCTGATTTGTTGGCAGTAAAAACCCATCTTAAGAAGATCTCTGATACTTATACGCTTTACTCATTTTTGCGACAAACCCCAGACGTACAAAAGGTTACAAAGAAAATATTTGGTCATGGAAAAATTTGGCTTGATACGACAATTGTATTGCCTTTGTTGGTAGAAACCTTCTATCGAGAAGAACAAGATAAAAAATATACTAATATAGCTTCTTCTTTAATAGAAAGTGGTGTTGAGTTATGCGTCACTAATGGTGTGATCAGAGAGGTATTGCAACACATCAACATATCGATTACTTGCTCAAGAAGGAATATAAAACAATGGAACGGAAGAGTTCCTTTTTTATACTACCATTTTGTTGAGCAGGGTTACGAACCTAGCAAATTTGCATCTTCTACCGAGGTTTTTCATGGCCAATATAGGCCTGAAGATGATATTCAAGACTACCTCAAACATCATTTTAAAATTTCGGTTGAACCTTTGGTTGACGCCCTTAAATTGGTCGATGAGGAGACAAGATTTCGTATAGAAGCGCTGTGGTCTGAGGCTCATCGGGGAAGAAGAAACGAAAATGGCAATGGCAATGGCAATTTCGACGAAACAGTAACCGAAGCCTTAATAAAGCATGATGTTGAAAGTTACGTAGGTGTAATAGGGATGCGCAAAAACGAACAATCTTCCGAGTTGGGGTATAAGCACTGGTGGCTGACGATAGATAGCTTAGCTTGGAAGATTAGGAATAAACTCAAAGAAGAGTTTGAGAGGCCACCTTCATCCCCATTAATGTCATTGGATTTTTTAGCTAACACTTTGTCATTTGGCCCTTCAAGATCGAACTTTAGTAGAGATCGAGAGCAGTTGCTCCCTCTGTTTTTTGAGGCTGATGCATCAGAGTATATGCCGAGAGAATTGATAGAAATAGCTAATAGAGTTCGGGAAAAAAATGAAGGTCAGCCTGAACACGTAATTAGACGGAAGGTGAGAGATACATGTGATCGAATGAAAAGGCGATATGGAAAAATAACACAAAACGCAGTAGACGCTGAACAAGGCGCTGCACGCAGATAAATCACTCGCTGCGCTACTAATTTACCGGTGAGCGCGGCGTTAAATCTAAGGGGGAATAGTGGCCTACAGAAACAAAACCTATGTAGCCTTTGATGGTGATAAGGACATTCGCTACTACTATCTAATGAAAGCGTGGAGAGATAGAGATAACGATAGCTTTAATTTTCATGACGCTCACGATTTGAATACGTCTCGTGATACGAGTCAGGAACAATCGATAAAGGCAAATTTAAGACAACGCTTTGCGAACTCTAAAGCGTTTATTCTCCTTGTTGGAGAAAGCACTCGCTATTTAACTAAGTTTGTCAAATGGGAGGTTGAGCAGGCTATAAGATTGGATTTGCCAATAATAGTGGTAAACCTGAATGGAAAGAGGTCTATGGATGAGAGCAGGTGTCCACCAACCGCGAAAACCGCTTTAGCAATGCATGTTTCTTTTAATCAATCAATTATTCGATATGCGCTAGATAATTGGCCAGATAGCCACAAGAAACATCGCGGACAACAGCACACCGGCCCTTATTACTATAAAGGCAATGTGTACCAGCAGTTAGGGCTGTGAGCATGGATAAATTTAAAGCAATAGTATCCACTATACTCAGCGTCTTTGGTGCTCTGTGGTTGATAGTCGAGATAATTGATTATTTCGGAGGTGAAGAAAACGCGGAAAAAATGCGATCGTTTTGGTGGGTGTTCTTACTGGCGGCTATAATAATATGCGTTGTAAGACTTCGGCCCAAAAAAAGGTTCTCATATCTTGTTGATGGTCGCGATATTTCAGTTGAGTTAGTCATCGGTGACATCTTCAAACAAGACGGTCCGATAATAGTGGGCTCAAACACCACGTTTGAAACAAGCCAAACGTTAATATCCAAAACAAGCGTTCAAGGTTTGTTCTCGTCAAAGTATTTCAGTGATATTCGGTCCATTAATGATCAGGTTAATTCTCAGCAGCCCAATCGCCCAGTTGATTTTGGTACGACCGTTACGGTTCGTGGTAATAACAGAATTGCATATTTCTGTGCTATCGCGGAAATGAATGAGGCTGGGGTGGCGAGAAGTAACATGGAAAACTTACGAGCTTCTCTAGGCGGACTCTGGGTATATTTGTCGTTAAACGCTGAAAAATGTATTTTGAATGTCCCTGTTCTTGGGTCAGGATTTTCAAGAATTTCTGAGCCAAGGGAAGAGATTATCCAAGAAATTGTTCTATCTTTTCTTGTTGCGATTACTGATAGTTCGTTTTGTGAAGGCATTAGAATTGTAGTTCATCCAAAGGATGTAAAAAAATACGGGCTAAAAATAGATAAAATAACAAAATTTTTGGAGCATCACTGTCAGTATGCACCACAAAGCCCAAGCCGAAATAATGTGGGCTCAGCAGAGAGTTGATTTAACAAGCGCATGTTGGCGGACTGGTTTTCCGCTGCGCTACAACCCAGCCGCAAATGCGAGCGTTATGCATAAATCAGGAGAGGATATGATTCCAATACAAGAAGTAGACATTTATTCGGACAACGGAATAAAAATCTCCGCTCATGTGGTTGTGCCCAATCCGCAGAATGCGATTTCTGGTGCTGAGGCGGTGATATACGACCCGACCTTTAATGCTCTTTATAGTGCTTATCATACGATGGGGCAGCACACTGATCCTCAGGCTGCATTCAAGGCAATCATCGAATTTTCAAAAAAATATATCGAAAAATCGAACGGAAAAGTAACGCGAATAAATAACCCATGTAACACGGAGTTTGTGGATTCACAGGCCCAACAAGATGTGGTTGATACGTTGTCGCTAGGCTTGACAGTTGAAGTCAATGCATTATAAAGCCATCAAATTCGCTCCCTTCGGTCGCCGGACGCTCGTGCTGTTTATTGCGATTATGCAAGAGAAACAGATTTGGCTCCCCAACAACGAAATCAAGAGAGGAAATGGATGACCCTGCTTAATCAAATATTAAAGTGGACTGAATCTCTTCAGTCATGGCAACGAGATGCATGCCGTCGCCTCTTCCAGCAGGAATCAGCACTGACCGACACTGACCTGTCCGAGCTATACGCACTTCTTAAGAAAAATTGCGGTATAGAGAGTGATGATGAACTGTTTCCGATACCACTGGCTAAAGAACACCTTCCTGTTGAACTTGCCCCAGGGGAGCAAGTTACTCTAGTCGCTTTGAGAGACTTACAAAACGTCAATCAGATTCCGAGTGATCGTATTCTAACCTTCTCCGAAGCTGGCATTACTGTAATTTATGGAGGAAATGGTTCGGGCAAGTCGGGCTATGCTCGTGTTATGAAAAGAGCTTGTCGGGCTAGAGATCAATCTGAGCCTGTTCACCCCGATGCAAATGATCCGATGGCCTCTAAGAGGGTGCCCACCGCAAAATTCGATGTAAAGGTAATGGGTGTGTCACATGAAGTTTATTGGACGCGCGACACAACCTCACCGGACCAGCTCTCCTCAATCTCAGTCTTTGATTCCAAGTGTGCACGCTCCTATATCACGGCGGAGCAAGATGTTGCTTACTTACCATACGGCCTTGACATTATTGAAAGTCTAGCCAACCAAGTTCTCCCAAAACTCTCAGAGATGCTCGAATCAGAGATTAATGGGATTGATGTAAGTAGATTGCCGTTCGACCACCTTCTTGGCGATACCGAGGTTGGGAGAATCATTGCAAACCTTTCGATCAAGTCAAACACAGAAACTATTACTTCGCTTGGAACCATCACTGAAGGCGATGTTAAGCGAATTGCCCAGCTTGAGAATGCTCTCAAGGAGGGTAATCCTCTGGCTAAAGCGGAAGAGTCGAAGCGTTCTATGATGCGACTGAAAGCTTTCGCTGACAAGCTAGCCAAACCTTTGGAATGGGTTAGTTCAGACGCTCTTGAAAAACTTCAGAAAATAAATGATGAAAAGATCTCAGCGGAGGACGCTGAGAAGAAAGCTGCCGATGCATTGTGCGCCGGTGAAGAACTACTTCCAGGGACTGGAGAGCAAGTATGGAAGCTTCTTTTTGACGCCGCACGGCGCTACTCCACTGAAGCAGCTTATCCGAGAGAGGAGTTTCCTCAATCTACTGAGGGTAAAGTGTGCCCGTTGTGCCAGGAAAATTTACCCGAATCAGGGGTTGACCGTCTTAAACGATTTGATGAGTACATCCATAATGACGTCGCAAAGACCGCCGAAGCAGCCCGTAATAAGGTCGAAATAGCCAAGGCTAAGATCAAGGCGGCCGATCTTATGATTGCCGCCGATGATGCCCTTAGTGAAGAACTAAAGGTCTTAGACGGCTCAATCCATCAAGTAATTTCAGATTTTCAAGCTTCGATTGATGCGCGTAGAGAATTTATGCTCCAGTGTCTCGAAACATCAAAATGGACAGAGGTTCCTGCCTTGAATATCTCGCCAAGGACGCGAATTCGCCAGCTTGCAGCTCAGCAATTAAGGATTTTCCGAACGCTTACAAGAGCGGCGGATGAAACGAAGCGAATTAAGCTTGAAAGAGAGCTGAGTGAACTTACTGCAAGACAAAGCCTGGCCAAGAGTTTGAGTGCTGTAGTCGAGTTGTTGGATCGGATGAAAAAGAAGTATTCGCTTGAGAAATGTCGCCCCGCCTTAAAAACACGTTCGATTTCTGATAAGTCAAAGGAATTTGCTACTGTGGCGGTAACGGATGAGTTAAGGAAGGCTCTTGACAAAGAGTTTGAAGCGCTTGGCATTGGGCACATCAAAACAAAGCTAAAGGAGCGTAGTTCCCGTGGGAAGATGTACCATCAACTTCTACTAGATCTTCCAGTTACGAACAAAATTGATGAGATTCTTAGCGAGGGTGAGCAACGTGCAATCGCGCTGGGTTCATTCTTTGCTGAATTGGCGCTCGCCAATCATTCGTGTGGAATTATCCTTGATGATCCGGTTTCGTCGTTGGATCATTGGCGGCGACAAAATGTTGCCCGGAGATTGGTTGAGGAGGCTAAGAATCGGCAAGTAGTAGTGTTTACTCACGATACTTCATTTCTTGGCCAATTATCCGATGAGATCGAGACAGCACGTATTCCTAACTCAACATTCTTTTTGGAGTGGCGAGGTGGCGCCCCAGGCTGTGTTAATGATGGCCTCCCGTGGGATCATCAAGGCTATAAAGCGAGAATCAACGCTCTTGAGCAGGCGCAGAGCAAGCTTGCGAAGACGTGGCCGGCATATCCTAATGAAAAAGAGATTGGAGATATGCGACACCAGTATGACCGATTAAGGGCAACGCTCGAAAGAGTAATTCAAGACGTTGTTTTTAATGGCGTCGTGAAGCGATATCGCGACTGGGTTCGCGTGGACTCACTTGAAGAGGTTGTAGGCTTTAGCCGTCCCGAATACGAAGCTATTGAAAAACTGCATAAGCGAAGTTGTGACGTTGTAACGGCCCACGACCCATCGTCGGCAAAGGCTGCTGCAGTTCCCTCGGCGGCTGATTTTGGCAATGACATCGTTGCTTTGAAAGCCATTATTGAAGCCATTCAGAATCGGAGAAAGACCGCGAAGGCAACCGCGTAGGAGTGGAAATGCATAACAATGCGCTGCTGTCGGACAAATTTTCCGCTGCGCTCCAAATTTGCCGCAGAGCGCGGCGTTATGCAAAAAGGACTCGATGTGGTTAAGAAGGTAGTTTTGATTTTTGTCGTTGTTCTAATACCTGCACTGGCTTGGTCGTATGCAAAGCCGATTAGGTTGCTTTTACCCAATTTAAATGGGATGCAATGTAACGGCGCAATTTGCGTCGAGGACCCCAAGAAAATAGATAAAGCAGCTGACCTGTATGAGTCCGCCGTAGCAAATCTAGCTGCTGTACGCATTTCTCTCAGCGCGAGCCCCAACTTCATTTACTGCTCTACTGCAGAGTGCTATGAGTCATTCGGAGGAGGCAGTGAGCGGGCCATTTCATATCCTTTTCTTGGTACGGTAATAGCTCCCGAGTCTTGGCAAAGTTACATCACTCAGCATGAATTGATTCATTGGTTTCAGTTTTCCGAAATTGGGGCAGTTTCGACCATGATGAAACCGAACTGGTTTAGAGAAGGCATGGCGTATGTGTACAGTGGCGCGCCGGAATCAGATATTCCTGAGCATTACCTACCCATGATGGCAAAATACAGAGACTGGCACTCAGGTAAATCTTGGTCTGAAGTAATTCATCAAGCAGGAGATCTCTGACATGTATAACCAAGCCATTAAGTTCACACACTTCGTGCGCCGGACCTCGTTTCACTCGGCCGCTTATGGCGGTCGTTAGCCGTCATCCCTCAAGTACCGTGTCAATGCGGAATGTTAATCTTTCTTGATTTGGTACTAATAAGTGGTACTATTTATATATGAAGCGAAAGCATCAGAAAACCTTAGAGGCTATTTTTGCCCGCCCTGTGAGTGGAAATGTTCAATGGCGAGACATTGAGGCATTGTTCGTCGAGATTGGTGCGGAGGTTAGTGAACGTGAAGGTAGCCGGGTTGCTGTGGTGCTTTTCGGTGAGGTTCGAGTATTTCATCGTCCTCATCCAAGTCCGAGCACTGACAAAGGTGCCGTAGCTAGTATTCGTAAGTGGTTAAAGCAGCATAGGATAACGCCATGAACACAATGACATATGACGGCTATCACGCCAAAATTGAGTATGATTCTGAGTTGGATGCATTCAGAGGTGAAATTCTGGGTTTAAATGGTGGAGCGGACTTTTACGGTCGCAACCCTAAAGAACTTCGTGCCGAGTTCAAGAAGTCTTTGCGTGTGTTTTTGGAAGTTTGTGAGGAAAAAAGCATTGAACCTCGGCGTCGCTACTCGGGCAAGTTTAATCTAAGAATTTCCCCTGAACTGCATGAGCAACTTGCTATTACTGCGCAAGTAAAGGGTAAAAGTGTTAATAAGCTAGCTCAAGAAGCGTTGCAGAAGGAATTATCAAATGCCGGCTAATCAAATGTTAGGCTCACTATGAAACATTCCGGCGACATGATTAGCGTTACTGTAGAGTACCAACTAGCTGAGTACAAACGTATGGTGTGTGATTTTATTCCTTTACATTTGGCTGCTATGCAGAAGCCTCCGAATTGATACTTTCCGTGGAACTGGCCTATTATTGAGAGGGCTTTCTCAGCAGTTTTCATTCCCATAATGTTCAAGATAAAAGTTGCAAAGGTAGGCACCTGCAAGTTCACCTTTAGCGAAGACGGGCTTACTCGCGAATCTAAAGTAGGTGTCAAGTCCTGTGGGTGGGATGAAGTATCAGCTGTAAACAGCCTCTCAGGTACCTATCTCATTCATCTGCGTTCTGGTGGCGCGATGCCCGTCCCATATCGAGTTTTCAGCACTGAAGAGCGTCGGGAGTTTGAAGGAATCTTAACCCGTGTCGAAGCCTAACAAACGCCTAAAGCATCGCGGCTTTCAGCCGCTGGACTCGCAACAAGTTGCTCGCCGCTTAGGCGAGCGTTAGATGCCCTTCTTGGGGTTAACGCTTATTGGCCCATGATCATATCGTTCAAGGGTAAGGATACCGAGAAGCTGGCAAGCGGACGACGCGTCAGACGCTTCGTCAATTTTGAGCGAATTGCCTTGAGGAAAATTCGGCAATTCCGGGTTTGCTTCCGCTGGACCAAGGCTGGTGCGGAGGACGTTGAAATTGTTGATTACCATTAGGAGGTAACTGATGCGTAATATTGAAGCTGTAACGCCAGGAGAGTTGCTGAGGGAAGAGTTTCTTGAGCCGATGGATATTTCTCAATACCGTTTGGCTAAAGATATCGGGGTGCCTGCTCAGAGGATCGGTCAGATTATTGCTGGGAAGCGTTCGATAACCGCAGACACGGACCTGCGACTTTGCCGCTTCTTTGGTTTATCCAATGGCTATTGGTTACGAGCTCAGGCTGCCTATGACACTGAGGTTGCGAAAGAGACCCTTGAGGATCAGTTGAAGAATATTCGTCCGTGGAGTGCTGAATCAGAGGTCTGACACAGGGCATAACCAATGGCTGCACAGTGGCCGCTTTTCCGCCGCTCCTCGGCTATAAATCGGCACGGGTATCGGAGACGTCCAACCACATTGCATTGTTAACCGGGCTGACGTCAGGGGTTGCTTCATTACGTGGCGTGGAATGAATATAAGAGGGCAGCAAGAGTTTACGGAAAACTTTGAGGCAGGTGTGGTGTATTATTTCGAGCCCGTTCTGAAAGACGGTGGTCAATGCGGATTGCAGATTGGTTACGAGTGGTCGGACTGGCATTCCGCCGAGTCCGGGTGGGGACTGAAGCTGGCTTTCGAGTTTGAGGGACTTTACCTAGGAAAACACTCCCCGGAAGGCGTAATGCCCATAGAGCCCCAATATCTCGGTACTCAATACCTCAGTTTCGACACCCAAGGGTATGCCCTGCTAGCCACTGCCATGCTGACAGTAACGACACCCTGGTCACAGCGATTCCTCCCCTATGCCGCAGCCAGCACCGGCATGGCTCGGGTTTCCCTGTCAAATGCAGACTCGGCCAATCCGTCTGAACCGGGTATCAATCATTTCAACTCGGACCCAAACGCCTCGGATACAGCCTCTGCCTTGCAATTCAAGCTAGGCATAAAAAGCAAACTGAGTAGAAATTTAATCCTATTTACCGAATACCGATACCTGAGCATAGACTCCACCCGCTACACCTTCGGACCAACGGTATACCCAGAAGAACACCCGCCCACCGATGATTGGGATGTTCGAATGGGAAAGCTCAACTACAATCTTTTTGTCGCCGGGCTGCAGTACCGATTCTAGATTCTACTTTCCCGCAACACCTCACTGAACTAAGTGGGCGACTCTGTGGCAACCGTAGAAAATATCCTTGATCACATTGGCGCTCTAAATATACCAACCAGTCTGACGATTGATCGTGTCATGTCTCACGGAAAGCTCGGCGCCGTCAACGGAGAGACCAAGCAAGGGAAAAGCCCACAACGATTTTGCCATGTCATAGAATTCACTTCTGTAAAGTGTAACAAGGTTATTCGAATTGAGTCATATGGTGGCTAAATGTCAATGGCCATTAAAATTGATCCACTTTTGGCCAATAAAATTGACCCACCTGCGATCAGGTTTTGCTAACTTTCTCCTTCAGTCGATAGCTTTCTCCTCCGAGCATAAATATGTGTGAGTGATGGATGATGCGGTCGATGATCGGTACCGCAACATTGTCATCATGGAAGAACTCACCCCAACTGGTAAAATCTTTGTTCGTTGTTAAGATGATAGACCGATATTCGTACAAGCTATTGATTAGCTGGAATAAGTTGTAACGCGACTGACGCGACATGGGTAAGTAACCCAACTCATCAATGATGATGAGATCGTATTTACTTAGCTGTGTGAGCCGCTTTTTGAGCTCTCCCTTCATTTCGGCAAGCTCAAGTTCCTCTACCAGCGTCAATGCGTTTCTGAACAAAACTTTATATCCAGCTTGGATTGCTTCATGACCGATCCCAATGGCCAAGTGGGTCTTGCCCACGCCCGGCGGGCCAATAAAGATCACATTTTGGCGCTCATCAATAAAGCTAAAGTCGAGTAACCCATTGATTTGGCGCTTGGTTACCGTGGTTTGGTGACGGTAGTCGAACAAGTCGAGACGTTTTTCATTTGGGAACTGTGCCTGTTTGTAGTGGCGTTTTATTCGGTTCACGTTGCGTTGGGTGATTTCATGTGACACTAACGATTCAGCGAAGCTTAAGTAGGATTCTTCATTGGCTTCAGCCGTGGCCACCAGAGTGGCCAACTGGCTCGCTGCTGCACCTAACCGTAAGCTACGAAGCTGCTTAGCGATGTTGTCTAACTGGTTCATGATAGGCTCCGTTGCGCGTTAACGTGGCTAATACGGCGGTACATGCTTAAATCGATAGTCACGGGGCTATCCTCCTCGTCATCGGCCATGCGTCCGCGCTGCTCGGCACTGAACCATGCATCGATATATTCACGCATCTTGCTCGCCGTTAACTCTTCTCGCTCAAGCAAGTGGGCTGTAAGTGCCGTGGGTAACTCACCGTAGTGCTTTAATACATCCAGAGCACCGCGCAGTTGGTCTTTATAGAACCGAGGCATGGTTGCTTTGAGCTGTGCCGCAATAGCGCGACCAACATCGATACCTAGACGCTCGTTGAGGTACGCTTCAAGCGCTTCTACCGCCTGCGTTTTGTCGCGGTAATGGTCGCGGTTTTTGATAATAAGGCCTTTATCAAGACTGACCGTATGTTGGCCAATAAGCTCACCGGTGGCAGGGTCGAGTAAGAGTAATTGACCATTGGCTTCACTGACACCAACTCGGCTTTGTTGCCATTCCATAGGCACCGAGTACTTGTTCGAGGCCCAAGAGATCAGCCCCGTTTTATCAACCTTGCGCGTTTGCATGGGCGTGTTGTCTAAGCTGGCCATAGCTACATGATAGTGGTTCATGTGTGACCGCTCTGAGCGGTCATAATGGCGCTGCGGCTGCTCTTTGGTGGTGCCGTGTACTCGAATGTTGGCTACTTCATTTAGCCAATCAAGCGTGTAAGCGCGAAGCTCTGTTTCACTGCGAAACGACTCACCATACAGACAGTCTTGTTTGACGTACTTAACTGCTGCTTCAACCTTGCCTTTGCTCTCCGGATCAAAACCCTCGCAAGCATGAATATGGAATGATGCCGCCGTGGCGTACTGCGCAAAGCGTTGATTGAGTTTGAGCTCGCGATATTCTTCGCTTAGTACGACCAACTTGGTTTGGTCATAAACACATTCTTCGGTCACGCCTCCGAAGTAGCGAAACGCTTCGTCGTGCATCTCAATAAAGCGCTGCGTATTCAACGGTTGCAGCGAAAGGCCTACGTACATGAGGCGGCTATATGAGAGCACAAACGCAACAAAGTAAACGGTGTGTGGCTTACCATTGATGAGCACACCACGAAGCTCACCAGGGTCAACTTGACACTGCACACCGGGAACAGTTTCGATGATAGGTTCATAATAACGATACTGGCCGACAGCGACCTCGGCTTTTAAGTTTTGCACGTAACGGCGCATGCTGCGTTCGGATATGGGCAGCTTGCCCACCTTGCGACATAATCGGCGCATGAGCTTCACTGCGGACAACTTGGGGTAGTCTTTAAGCTGGTTGATCAGATAATCGCGATAGCCATCAAGCCACTTTTCACGCGAGGTATCTTCCATCATCACGCAGATACCTTGCGCGTCCATTGCTAAGTATTTTTTCACTGTGTTGCGCGAGATGTTCAACTCTCGGCTAATGGCACGGATCGAGAGTCCTTGTCCGTTGTCGTACATCGATTTTATTTTGTGTATCACTGTCCACTCCTTCAATGTGCCGCCCCCGCTTTATTAGTTGAACGGGAAACGGTACAGAAAAATGTGGCCGAAGCCACGAAAAGTGGATCAAAATTAATGGCCGAAAGTGGGTCAGTTTAGTTGGCCATTAACACTAAAGCGGCATGTGCAACTAACACCTATGAGTCTTCGTCCTGTCAATAGGCATTAGTTTTTTATTGGCCGCCGCGTAAGCGGCCAATACCAAATCTCTGAGCCAGTGAGCCTGCTTCGTGTGTCATCGTTGGCTGTTGGTGGCTTACAGCAAACACCTATTGAGGCTCTCTTAGTGTGGTGGTTATCCACTGCCAAACTGGGGAGAAGGCTCAATGAGTATCAATTCAATGCAGCCGACCGCTGACGCGGCGTCTGATTGAGGCGTTATGCCGGCTGAAAGGTTTGAGGTACTCTCAGGAGCAACAACAGTGAAACAGGGAAAGCAAATGTCAGTATTTCTTAAAGTTAGACTAGTTATTTTAGCTTGCCTAAGCCTTGCTCTTTCGGCATGTGTTACTTTGCCCGGACATCGCCAGACAATAGATGAAGAAAATTTCTGTTTAAATATCACAGCTCCATCTCTTGCTATAAAAAACGAAATTCGTTTTAACGCAGAAAAAACAGAACTGTTATTTATGCCAAAAGGTGCTCAGCTCGAGTTCGTTGTTTCAGATAGCCTCGAAAAGCATCAGCTCTCGGTACTAAATCACCAAGAGACCGTTGTTTATGACTATCGGTTAAACGGACGGAAATTGACATTTGGAGCCAGAGAGAAAGACTGGTTTGCATCACAAATCCCTTTAATCATTAATAAAGCTGGTCTTAAACATGGTCCGGTCTAGGCATAGCAATCGCCAGAACAACGCGCCTTCGGCGCTCGACTCTCAACAAGTTGCTCGCGTGTGTGGTGGGCGTTAGCAATTCCCTCCACCTACCTTGCCAAATGAGTAAAAAAGGAATAATTTATACTCATGGGTATTTTCGAGTTTGATGACGCGAAAAGTCAGGCGAATCGCCATAAGCATGGAATCGACTTCCATGACGCCCAAGCTTTATGGGAAGACCAAGACCTATTGGAAGTTCGGGCGAAATCATCCGATGAACCTCGTTACTTGGTTATTGGTCTTATAGGGATGAAGCATTGGTCTGCTGTTATCACTTATCGAGGTGAGAAGATTCGTCTTATTTCGGTACGACGCTCGCGTAAGAGAGAGGTAGAGTTGTATGAAAGCTAAAGATTTTGACACGAAGTTTGATGAAGGTGCAGATGACATCATTGATGATCTGGATGTTAAGAGCGCACGGCGGGTAAACCAGGAAGCGAAACGTATTAACGTAGACTTTCCGGCTTGGGTAGTTGAGTCACTTGATCGCGAAGCTGCTCGAATTGGTGTTACTCGACAATCAATCATTAAAGTTTGGCTGGTGGAGCGTTTGCGAGCTGAAGCTGCTAACAAGCCGCTCAAAAGTGACACCGCAAGCGGCGCACAGTAGCAAAGCGTTAGCTGGGATTGCCTTACCCGTAAAGTGATACTATAGTGTCACTTGAAATTTAGAACAGGGTGAACCCATGAAAGTTGAGCTAGTTACGAACCTCAAGCGCCAAGCTACAAAGATTCTGGCAGATCTGCACTTGTCGAAAGAGCCCGTATTGATTACGGAGCATGGCCAGCCATCTGCATACCTTGTTGATGTGCAAGATTATGAATTCATGCAGCGTCGGCTTGAGCTGCTTGAGGGGCTCTCTCGGGGAGAGCGTGCTGTACTTGAGGGAAGAACGTATAGCCAAAGTGAGGCCAGAGAGAAAATGAGTAAATGGCTGAAGTAATCTGGACAGAGCCAGCCCTCCAAGAACTTGATGCTATTGCTGAGTATATTGCTTTGGACAATCCTGCTGCCGCAAGCGATCTCGTTAAGGAAGTTTTCGGTAAGACAGAGCGTTTGGAAAATTTCCCCAAATCGGGGCGGATTCCTCCAGAGCTCCCGGATTCGGTATACAGGGAGGTAGTGGTTCCACCGTGTCGCATTTTTTATCGTGAGGATGAGCAGCGGGTTCTCGTCCTCTATGTCATGCGAGAGGAGCGGCAACTTCGTGCGTTCATGCTTGGAAACAGCTAACAATCCGCGTCATTCGGGGTCTTCGACCCCTGCGACGCTCACAAGTTCGCGCGCATGCGCGGGGCGTTATGTGCTTAATACAGGCGTACAGCTTCATTTCAGCATTCTCGTGTAGTAGAGTGTTAATGGTTAAATATTGAACGAGGTGGCTTATGACCATATCAGCAGAAATCATCGAGTCTGAGGCGCTTTCTCTTCCAAAAGAGGACCGGACTCGGTTAATCGTTCACCTGCTAGAGAGTATCGATGAGCGGGCCAACTCTGATCCCCGAGGAGTAGAGCAAGCTTGGCTAAACGAATCAAATCGTAGGTATCAAAGTTATCTTGATGGTGGCGAGCATACGATCTCATCTGAAGACGTATTTGCGGAACTTCGGGCTGATGATCGTTGAAACCTGTACGTTTTCTTCAATCTGCGCGAGAGGATGTTCGGCGGGAAAAAAGCTATTACCGCAAAATCAGCCCTGATTTAGCGATACAGTTTCAGAATGCCTTAGAAAACGCGGTTAACGCGGTCGCTATGCAACCGTTGGCGATGCAAATTCTCGAAAATGAAATACGACGCTGGCCTCTTGATACATTTCCTCATGGAGTGCTCTATCGTAATGAAGACGACTTCATTCTCATACTGGCAGTATTTCATCCTAGACAAGCGCCGGAACGGTGGCAGAATCTACCACGCACATAACAAGACGCATCAGCGCGCGCCTGCGGCGCCGGACAACAGCCTTCCTGTTGCCGCTGTGCTCGAGCGTTAGCACTCAAGGGGATATTGCAGGGGGCCTATGACGACTTGCTTGCCCAAGAAGGTTATCAGTCATTCAATTGAGCTGCATATGAGCATTCAGAACGCTGAGAACGTGGTCCTCGTCATTTAACCCCATCTAGTTTGCCGTTTATCCATGGTTCAACGATGTTGATGTGGATGTGGTTTAGGTACGACCGCCACTTTTTGTGGCTATGAGCTTCTGGGCCAACTACGGTTAGCAGCAAATAGCTTTCCTCGACATTGTCATATGCATAAAGTAGCCAGTAATCGTTGTGTTCTTCATGTATTGAGTTGGTTCTGTAATGAACTTCAGTAATTTTTGACCAGCGTTTCCGAGTATCAGCGTCTTGTGCGAGATGGATGTGTTAAACAACGCGACCCAAGAGTCGAGTTGCCTAAAATAAGGACTTGTGAAAAAACGCACGATTAACGTAGCGCTTTCTTAATACTCGCCTTATTGGTTGGCAGTTTGCCATGTTTGAGAAAGTACTGAAACTGGGCGTTACCTGAAGCTGCTGCTTTGGTTACATCTTTACAGGTTGCCAGTTTACACACTTCCTTATGTTCTTTGGTTAACATCATCAATGCTCCGATTTGTATCTAACGTCCTGTTAGAATATCGATGAAATTTTACACAGTCATTTGGGTTATAGCAAATTGCTGAATCTCATTGATGAATCATCGCAGCGTGAGAAGTCCTTAGGCTATTTGCCTTCATCGCCGGTCATCAAAGGCGCAGGAGGAGTGGCCTGTTCCATTCCCTTAACGCCGCCATTTCCTGCTGTTAATTCTCAGGTGCTAGATAGCTTCATTAATATCAGACCTGAAACAATGAGGATTGCCGCAATGATTCTCGCTGCGTTGACGGGTTCGCCCAAAAAGGCAATACCGACAAGAAAAGCTCCTACAGCCCCTATCCCTGTCCATATCGTGTAGGCCGTTCCAAGTGGAATGGTTCGCATGGCAACGGCTAGTAGTCCGAAGCTGGCCACCATTGCAACAATCGTAATGACTGATGGCATGAGCCTACTAAAGCCATGAGACTGCTTCATTGTGTAAGCCCACACAATCTCAAGTACACCGGCAATGAGAAGATAGATCCAAGGCATTGACCCCTCCGAAATATAAAGGTGCTAGGTCGTCCTAGTCATTTATTCCCAAGGCGGGGGAGGTCGTCCTCCTTTGAAGAAAGAGTATTTTATCTTGCGAAAGACAGCCTAACAACCATTGATGGTATGTAAGACGAATATGCTGACACGAATTAGCGCCTTCTCCTCTTTATAATCATCTCAAATATGCCCATAATGAACTTCATCTGATAGTGTCAGAGCTTAAATGCTTCGATTTCAAATAATCAAACCTTACCTCTGAAATAAAGCGAATGTAAAAATGACGAGCTTACGGATTAGAAATGTCGGACCAATAAAAGCTGGAGTAGAAAATGGTGCCGCAATCAAGTTTGACGGCGTTACTTTATTTACGGGCACCCAAGGATCTGGGAAAAGTACAGTTGCAAAGCTTTATTCGTCGCTTGCATGGCTCGAGAAATCTTTACAACGGGGTGATCTAGAAATTCATGAAACTCTTGATTACGAGTATTTCATGAATGAAGTTGTCTCATTTCATGGTTTACAGAGTTATTTCAGTGAACAGTCTTATGTGGAGTACGAAGGGCAGGCCTTTCGCTTTCTTTTATTGAATAAAACTTTTACTTCAGAACGTCTAACTGATGCCCCTTATGATTCACCGAAAATAATGTACGTTCCAGCTGAGCGGAATTTTCTTGCTGCAATTGATAGGCCGGAATTGATTTCTAAGCTACCTAAAGCGCTAAAGGCCTTTTTATCAGAGTATGTTGAAGCCAAAGAGCATTATGCTAATGAAGCGCTACCGCTATCGCTAGGGAATGCAGTGTTTGCTTATGAGAGTAAGAGTAAGCAGTCTTTTATCACTGGGGCAAGCTTCCGAGTTAATTTATTGCATGCTTCAAGCGGATATCAAAGTTATGTGCCATTAGTGATAGTGACTAAATATTTATCACAATTTGTGCTCAAATCCGATAAGGCCAAACAGAGAGATCTCAGTGTGGCTTTGGAGAAACGCTTAAACAAAGAGCTTATTAAGTTGTTCGAAGCGACCATTGAAAAAGGTGAGGAATTAGGAAGTATCCATAGCGCTTTTGATGCACTTGTTCGTCGTTACACCTATAACTCTTTTGTCAATATTGTCGAAGAACCAGAGCAGAATCTGTTTCCAACATCGCAGAAACAAGCACTTTTTGAGGTATTGCGAGCGGTAAAAGATAAGGCGGGCAACAGACTTGTCATCACTACACATAGCCCGTTTATCATCAGTTATTTAAATATTGCAATACAAGCCTTTGATGTATATGAAAGATTCAATAACAAACAATTGAAGAATATTGATGCGATACGAGACATTTGTCCGGAAGCATCAAGTATTGATCCGAGCACAACTAATGTTTATGCGTTTTGTGAGAATGGCAGTATTGAAGTAGTCGAAAGGTACAATGGGTTGGTTGCCGACGATAACCAACTTAATAATGAGCTGGAAGAAACGAATCAGCTTTTTTCTGAACTATTGTGGATGGAGTGATCCGATGAATTTACTCAAGGATGAGTGTAAAAGTAGTCTCACAGACTTGTTATTTGGAATATGTGACGATGATGATAACAATCCTGCATATTTGAATACCGATTCAACCGACAAAGTAAAGTGGATTGCAACGGTAACTAATCCTCAATGCTTAAATATCGCATTTTGGGCTATCGATAATTGTGTTGATTGCTCAGACGAACAAGGCAATCAGGTGACCCGGTGTGATGGTATTTTGCATTATCGCGACATCTATCATTTTGTTGAGCTTAAAGCTCGAAAAAAGGGTAGCTGGATGTCAAAAGGCTTTAAGCAGCTTCGCGCGACAATTTATCTTTTCATTGAGTCTCAAAATGGACAAGTCGACAGGAAAAAAATCATCGCACAGTTGAGTAACTCTTTGAAGCCATGCACGCATGTTATTAAACAACAGCAGCTAGCTTTATTTAAAGATGAAGTTGGAATTAAAAACGTCAAACTCAACCCGCTGATTAGTATTTAAACCGATGCCACTTTAGATACCTCACATCATGGCGCCAGCAGGCTGCGGCCAAGGTCGGTGACTGTGACTTGGTAGGCTTGGGTGTCGAAGCGACGGTAGTCGTTGGTGGCTTGGTGTTGCCAGATGCCGAAGATGCCAAACAACGTGAGGTAGCGATAGGCGAAGTAGAATTGTCGTTCGCTATGATCGCTATCATCTCGCCACGCACTAGCCGGGATCGGCTCTTCGTTAAGCGCGGGTATTAAGGTGCTGGTCATGTCGTACAGCATGTTAACTGGAAACTCGTGCTGCGGCAGATAGTGGCTGATGGCAAGCACCGAAGGAGCTACGGCACGTTGCAGTGGACACACCTGGTCGCCGAACACAAAACCCCAATGAAACGTGGTTAAGCAGGCTTTTAATAGTTCGTGATAAATCTCGCCCAGCGCTTGGCTAGCTACTAGTTTTTTACCTTTCGCGGTGATGGTTAAACTGGTTTTGTTGGCTTTAACCAAGCTGCTCTGCGCCATAATGTGTCGAGCAGCAGCAACCATGGTGACTTTCGATTCTGAGTTAGGTACTTCGTATTGCTGTTTGCCAATGCACGGAGTGTCGGGGCTATTGAGCTCAGTCCACATATGTTTGACCCAAGCTACCGGCAGATAGCCTGCAGCCGTGAGCTTAATGGGCTTGTCGCACATGGTTTGCAGTAGCGGCAGCAGAGCTTTCATAATCGGCGCCTCAGCGACCAGCTCGTTGGGTGGTGGGGCAAGGTGCATCGGCGGGTGCGTAAATGGCTTGTTGATAAACTCGTTCACATGCTGATAACGCTGCTGCGCATCCATGTTCGCGATGATTTGTTGTAACAGTATTTGGGCCGCTAACGCCTCTTCGTCAAGAAAATCCTCGCCGTCAGTCTCATCTAGTGCTTCCTGGTCACCCATTACAAATGCAAAAGCACGGTCGTGGTCGTGGGCTTGTTGTTCTGTTAGTTCGATAAACTGATCGAGGCGCTGTTGGATCTGCGCTAGGTTAGGCTTGTTGCTGGAGCGCTCGGGCATATGTGCAACGCCGCCGCTATCTTCAGTTGGGCAAGCACCCACCGCTTCGATGATTTTAACCGAGCTGTGCCGAGGCTGAATGCTGCTGCCCCCATGAGTTACCGTATGACGCCAGTCATCGCCAAAATCATAAACGTAAAGCAGGCTATCGCCTTTGCGTGGCAGCTGGGCGACTAGCTTGGCACCTATTTCAGGTTGCTCGTTATCAAAAGGATCATCAAAAGGGTCATCGTTGTTCGAGAAGAAGCCTGCTGCAGTTTTGAACATATGCAGATGGGAATTGGTCCACCCCATCGCTAGCTGAATGTAGTAATGCAGCCGGTATAAATCGATTTTAGCTGGCACCAACAGCTGGCGCGACACTTGGTAAGGGGCGTCTTCAAGATGAATGTTCAGTGTGATGTATTTGGCCATGGATAGTGCTCGCTGCGGGGTGGTGGTGGGTAGGATAGCAGAAGTTTGCGAGCACGTGGAGAGACTTGGAGGGACTTGCGGCCCCAGCTCCGTAGCTGGGGCCGCAGGTGGCTCCGGAGCGGGGTCCGGAGGTGGGTCTGCAAGTTCCTCAAAAGCTGAGGGCGAGGCCGACGCTGATGGCGGTGTTTTCGATGCTGTCGCCGGCGTGGCTTTCGGCATCCATGCGAGAGACTTCACCAGAGATGGTGAACATGCTCCAGAGGGTGTGCCAGACGCCGATGCTGGCTTTGCTTTGTTGTTCTACTTGCGCCAAGGTATCAACGCCAGCGAGGTCGACTTGTGAGACGCCGTAGTTGATGCCAAATTTGGTGGCTCCTATGGTGTGGGTGGCTTGGGCTAACCAGCCCGAGCTATCGCGTGGAGCGCCATTGCTATCGGCTGCATCAATCAAAAGTCCGTAATAGCCAAAACCTTGACCGTCGAACGCTGATGCCATGAAGCGGGTATCGCCCAACTGCAGCGCCGCAGTGATATCGATGCCACGGGCACTGTAGCTGCCGCTTGGGGTGCTAACATCTTGGTTGTAGAAGGTGCTAGAGACAAACCCTTGCTCGTAGTTGTAGCGCAATCGACCATGAATACCTGGCCGTTCAGAGCCTGAGTCGCCGACATAGCCGTTACCGCCGAAACTGACTGGATCTAACGGCTGAAAAATACCGATATCGGCCTGCCATTGCTCGCCAAACTGACGGCTGTATGTGATTTGTGACAGCCTATCTGCAAATACGTAGCCGTAGCCAGCCGCACCTAGAGTGGTGTTCAGAGGACTACGAATGGACGCTGGTGCGCCAACCCCGCCTAATGCCATATCTTCTAGTACTACATCGATACCGAATACGCCGTAATCACGACCCACTTTGATGGTTCCTAGTTCTGCGTTGCCTACCGTAAAGAAGGCGCGATAAGCACGGTTGTCGCCGTTGCCGTTAAAAGCGCTGTTATCGGTGGTGCCGGGCTCGATGGCGATCACTGCTTTGATATCAAAGCCTTCGCGTTGGGTGCTGGCGGAGAATTGGAAACTAGCGGGGCTGTAGCCGTTGGATACCGAGGTAGCATCTTCGCCGGTACAGAGCAGGGCATTGCCTGCAACGACGGCCCCGGAGTCATCGCAATCGGCGAATACTGCATGGGCGTTCACATAACCGTGAAAGCCAAAATCCCAAACGGGCTCGCTGCTGCTGTTGGCATAGGCTGGAGCGGTGCCCAGTAACAGAGCGCTCATTACTGCTGGAAGATAAAGCCGTGTTGTTTTGTCAGTCATAACCATTGCCTCTTGTTGTTATTATCGTTGGTGACAGCTCTCAGAATGAGATGATGCTGATGTGGGTGATAGGTGCAATGGCTGTGCCAAGTCGGTAGCTATTTATAACTATATGTTTTTAAAGCCATTTATTTTTTGAGATACAAACAATCTTGATGACAATTATCATCATTGGGTGTAGTTTGATGATAATTGTCATCAACAAGATGGGCGAGACTCTTAGGCTTGAAACAAAAAAACATTTAAAAACATGGTGTTATAAATATTGTAAAAGTTGGTACGTCGTTTGCATCTATGTTTGTCATCCAAGGTACCGACTATCGAACGCCAATAACAAGAACAAGAACAACGAGAGGAAGATCATGAGTACTTCAACGGTTCAAACCTTTAAAACCGCTCGACGGTTGCTAACTGGCGCCCATGCTAGTCATCAGTTGGCGCACGAGATGCAACTGCTTGCTATGCAGCGCCCGTTATTGGTGAGTGATCGCGGGGTGAGTGAGGCGGGCATTATCGCTACGGTTACCGCCCAGTTAAACCAAGCTGGTGTGCATCAAGTGACTGTCTTTGATGCGATTTCAGCTGAACCTGAGATGGCGGTGGTTGAAGCCTGTCGCGAGCTGTTTATGGCAGAAGGTTGCGATGGCATTGTGGCGATTGGTGGCGGTAGTGCCATGGATACGGCCAAGGCCGTGGCGGTTTACGCTGGTGATACGCGCCCGTTAGCGGAGCTGTTCGGTGAAGACCAAGTGAAACCTCGGCAATACCCGCTGATTTGTTTACCTACTACCGCAGGTACCGGCTCAGAAGTCACCAACATTTCTATTTTGGCTGACACCCAAGCCCAGTTAAAAAAGGGCATTGTGAGTAATGAGCTGTTGCCTGATGTGGCCATTGTGGCGCCAGAGCTCACCTTGAGCTGTCCGCCAGGTGTTACTGCGGCCAGCGGTATTGATGCGTTGGTGCATGCCGTAGAAAGTTACCTTTCAAGATTTGCGACGGCGTTAACCGAGCCCTATTCGTTGGCGGCTATCCGTAAAATCAAAGCCAGTTTGGTGCAGGCTTATCAAGAGCCTGACAACATGGTCGCCCGCGAAGAAATGGCCACCGCCAGTTTGATGGCTGGGCTGGCTTTTGGTAATGCTGGGGTGGGTGCTGTTCATGCTTTGGCGTACCCGCTAGGAGGTCGTTATCATTTGTCACACGGTATGAGCAATGCGGTGATGTTGGTGCCAGTGATGCGTTGGAACCAAGCGGCTTGTCCTGAGCGCTTTGTCGAATTAGCCAAAGCTTTTGGTGCGGCGGATAGTATCAGCGTAGAAGCGGCTGGGAATTATGTCTTACAGCAAATGCAGGCGTTGTGTGCGGCGGTCAATATTCCGGCGCAACTGCGCGAGTTTGACATCCCTGAGTCGGCCTTACCTGAGCTTGCGGAAGCCGCAAGTGGGGTCACTCGGCTATTGCGCAATAATCCACGCGAGCTCTCGGTGCAAGATATCGAAGCCATTTATCGCGAAGCCTACTAAGGAGCCTCTGATGTCGTTATGGAAACAACGCGTTAGCGGCGCTGAAGCACCGTTTTTTGCCCTTGGTCCGTTTAAAGTGCGGTTGCCGTTTGTGCATTATCGTTTTGAATGGCCGGACTATTTTCAAGGGCTGTTGATGTGTGCGGTTGATCTTGCCGCCATCTCGTTAATGACCGAACTGCTGGGCATGCCGTTCGAGGCGGCGTTAGCGATTGTGGTGCTCAATGGTTTGTTCTATTTACTGCACCATATGCTTGGTGATCCTGTGGTCCCTGGGTGGATAACCCCAGCAATTCCGTTACTGATGATGTATGTGTCGATGTTCCCGGAAGGTGAGGCGCGGGTGCATGCATTGATTGCGTTTCAGATGTTGCTGGGGTTGTTTGCTATTTTGCTGGGCGCCTCGGGCGCTGCGAAGCGGGTAGTGCAGTTGATACCCAGTGCCATCAAAGCCGGCATTATTATGGGGGCTGGGCTAGCAGCGGTTGCTGTGGTGTTTGACGATGGTGGGCGCTTTGAAAGTTATCCATTTACCATTTCTATTGCGGTGGGTATTGCCTTTTATCTGATCTTTTCTAAGCATTTTGCAGCCTTGCAAGATCGTCATTGGGTGTTTGCGGCGTTAGGTAAGCTAGGTATTTTCCCGATTATTGCCTTGGCGATTGTACTGGCCCCGCTGTTTTCAGAAGCGCCTTGGCCGCAGTTGGAGTGGGGTTTTACCTCGCCTGATTTTGCCACCATGTTTAGTCAGTACACCTTATTCGGAGTGGGTTTTCCGCCTTGGAGTATGTACTTGAGTGCGATTCCGACGGTGCTTGCGGCTTACATTGTGTTGTTTGGTGATGTATTGCAAAGCAAGGCTATCTTGGATGAAGCAGACGAGGTACGCCAAGATGAGAAAATTGATTACGACCCTAATCGTGCGCATTTGATCTTTGGTGCGCGCAACCTCGGCATGAGCGTGATCGGGCCCGATGTGACTATGTGCGGACCCTTGTGGGCGGCCATGCATGTGGTGATTGTGGAGCGCTTCAAAAAAGGGCGGCAAGCGATGGACTCGATTTTTGGTGGCGCCGGCTCGTTTCGTTGGGGCACCAATACCGGCTTGTTGTTGTTGCCGGTGGTGAGTTTGGTGCAGCCGATTTTGGGGATAGCTTTAGCGCTCACTCTGCTTATTCAAGGCTATGTGAGCGTGCGTATTGGCATTCAAGAGGCACGCTCCGAGCGTGATTTAGGGATTGCTGGGGTGATTGCTGCCATTTTGGTGGTGAAAGGTGCTACTTGGGCCTTTGCAGCTGGGCTGTTGCTGTGCTTTTTAGTGTACGGCTGGCGCCTAAGGGAGCAACGCGCATGATGTCCGGCGATAATTTACAGCGAGTGATTGATGCGTTAAGTGATGGGGTTTATATCACCGACGGCCATGGCGTGACGGTCACTGTGAATAAGGCGTACGAGCGTATTACTGGCATCCCACGTAGTGCGCTTGTGGGCTTACACATGTCTGAAGTGGTACAGCGAGGCTACATCTCGCGCTCGGTGTCGTTGGAGGTGTTGAAAGAGCAAGGTCCGGTCACGCTCACTCAGACCATTGGCGATGATCATAAGATTTTAGTCTCGGGTACGCCCATGTTCGACCCGCAAGGGCGAATTGAATACATAGTTACGACCGTGCGTGACGTTACCGAGTTGCTGCAGGCCAAACGCGCCGAAGAACAGTTGGAGCAGATCTTACATGTGCGTGATCATTATGGTGCGCACGAGGTCAACGATGCGGTGATTATCAGTCGGGCAACCCAGCGTTGCTACGATCTCGCTAAACGAGTTGCGCCCACCGCCGCCAAGGTTCTGATTCAGGGTGAAACCGGCACTGGTAAGACGTTACTGGCGCGCACCATTCATGATTACAGCGCCGTGGCGCAAGGGCCCTTTATTGAGTTGAATTGTGCTGCCATGCCAGAGAGTCTGTTAGAAGCAGAATTGTTCGGCTATGTGCCGGGGGCCTTTACTGGGGCTGCTCAGAAAGGCAAAACGGGGCTGCTTGAGGCCGCTAATAACGGCACTTTATTTCTTGATGAGATTGGCGATTTACCGCTGAGCTTGCAAGCCAAACTGCTCAAAGTGATTGCTGAAAACCGGTTTATTCCGGTTGGTGGCATTCAATTCAAAAATACCAATTTCAGGTTGATTTCTGCAACCCACCATAACTTGCATGAATTGGTGGCACAGCGCCAATTTCGTGAAGATTTGTTGTATCGCTTGAGTGTGGTGCCACTGGAATTGCCGCCGCTGCGCGAGCGGGCTGAAGAAGTTGAAGCCTTGCTGCAGCATTATCTAAGCCATTTTAATGCTAAGTACGAGTTTGACTGTCGTTGGCACAGCGATGTGATTGCTCGGTTACAACGCTATCACTGGCCGGGCAACATTCGCGAGTTGATCAACCTGACCGAGCGATTGGTGGTGACTGCAGAGCAATCTCTGATTACCACAGCGCAACTGCCACGCGAAATGCGAGTAGATACAGGTTTTACGGCCCTTGGTATGAGTTTAAAAGAACAAGTAGAAGGTTTAGAGCGCGAGCTGATTGAGCAGGCCCTGGCCATGTACGGCACTACCCGCCAAGCGGCGGCAGCGCTGGGCATTGATCAGTCTACTTTGGTGAAAAAGCAACAACGCTGGCGGGCCCAGCAAGCTGTGGAAAACCGCAATACAGTGGAGTTTAAAGATGTTTAAGAACGACGTGATTGAGTTACGCCAGCAGGCATTAGTGAATGGCCAGTGGCTTGATGCCGATGCGGTAGAGGAGGTCGTCAACCCAGCAACAGGAGAGTGCTTAGGCAAGGTGCCACAACTCAGTGGCGCGCAAGTTGAGGCCTGTATTGCTGCTGCCGAACAAGCCTATTACCTGTGGCGGGAGGTACCGGTTCGTGAGCGTTGTGCGCTGTTGCAGGCTTGGTATGAGTTGATTATGGCTGAGCGCGAGCGCTTGGCGCGGATTTTGACGCTGGAGCAGGGTAAGCCGTTGGCTGAAGCGCTCGGTGAGATAACTTATGCTGCGAGCTACATTCAATGGTTTGCGCAGCCGAGCCTGCTTGATGGTGGGGCGACCTTGCCCTACGGCGAAACCCCATTATCGATGTTGGTCGTTAAAGAGCCGGTAGGGGTGTGTGCGGCCATTACCCCATGGAATTTTCCGGCGGCGATGATCACTCGGAAGGTAGCGCCGGCCTTAGCTGCGGGCTGCACCATGATTGTTAAACCAGCGCCGGATACACCTTTTACAGCATTGGCTTTGGCTGAACTCGCACAACGCGCGGGGCTACCAGCTGGGGTGCTGAATGTGATCACCGGCGATGCACAGCAGGTAGGAGCCCAATTAACGGCTTCCAAGCAGGTTCGGAAGTTGAGTTTTACTGGCTCGACTGCGGTGGGGCGTTTGTTGATGGCTCAATGTGCTCCAACCTTGAAGCGACTGTCGTTAGAACTGGGTGGTAATGCTCCTTTTATTGTTTGCGCCGATGCGGATATTGAGGCTGCGGTGGATGGAGCTATTGCGGCTAAGTTTCGTAATGCTGGGCAAACCTGCGTGTGCGCCAATGCCCTGTTTGTTGCCGATGAAGTGTATCAGCCATTTGCTGAACGCTTAGTTGAGAAGGTGCAGCAGTTGCGCTTGGGCTCTGGCGATCAGGCTGATGTCACGATTGGGCCGCTGATCAACCGGGCGGCCCTGCATAAAGTAGAAAAGCTGTTGTTAGATGCGCTCACCAAAGGGGCCAAGCTGTTATGCGGTGGTAAACGTTGGCAGAGCGATGCCAATTGGTTTTTACCCACGGTATTGGCTGACGCCAGTTTTGCTATGGAGTGCGTGCAAGAGGAGATTTTTGGGCCGGTAGCACCTTTGGTGCGCTTTACTGACGAGGCCCAATTAATTCAACAGTTACGCCAGCAAGAGGCAGGCTTGGCTGCCTATGTCTACAGCCAAGATTTAAAACGTATTCAACGCTTTGCACGAGAGCTTGAGGTAGGCATGGTGGGTGTAAACACGGGCCTTATCTCAGATGCTGCGGTGCCATTTGGCGGAGTCAAAGCGTCGGGTATGGGTCGTGAAGGCGGCCGTCAAGGGATCGAGGAATATCTCGAAACCAAATACATTAAATTGAGTAACTAAGTTTTATTCCAATAACAATAAGGACTTACATTATGAAAACAACAAAGAAAGTACTACCAGTAGCGATTGCAGCCATGCTGATGGGTTTATCAACAGCAGCTCTGGCACAACAAACACCGATTGAGAAATTACAGGCCGATATGCCCAAGAACTGGGGCAAATGGGGAGATGACGACCAAATTGGTGCGCTGAATTACCTCGATGACGCGCAGGCGATGCGTGGGGTAAAAGCTGTGAAGCAGGGTAAGACATTTACTTTACAGTTGCCGATGATTCATGGCGTGGGACCGGTCTTTCCTGGTCGAGTGCCGGCCATGCACTATATGACTCAAGATGAGAGCATGTACGACACCGGTAAGCTGGAAAAACTGGCGGGTGGCGTGAAGTATTCTGATGATGCGGTATTTATGTACCTGCAAGGAACCACGCACATGGATGCGTTAGGCCACGCTTGGTACGGTGACCAAGTTTACGGTGGGGTGAGCGCTGATAGTACGGTGCATGGGCATGACCATGTGGATATTGGTAGCTTGGCGAGTCACGGTATTGTGGGACGCGGGGTGTTGCTGGATGTTGGTTTACGTAAAGGCGGCGATGCCGGGCGTTTGCCACCTAGCAGTTGCGTGACTTTGCAAGATCTGAAAGAGACAGCAAAGGCCCAAGGTGTAACGCTTCAGAAGCGTGATATTTTGCTGATTCGTACGGGCTCCGTTGGCCGTTTTTATAGCGATGCGCCAGATGCGCCATGGAGCGCTACCACCGAGCCAGGTTTGTGCTACAGCAAAGAGTTGGTACGCTGGATTGATCAGATGGAAATTCCGGTGATTGCGGCGGATAACTTAGCGGTTGAATTGGTACCACAAAAGATTGAGGGTGACGACTACGTGATTCCTTTACATGGCGCGCTGATTCGTGATTTAGGTGTGGTGCTGAGCGAGTTGTATTGGCTGGACGATTTGGCCGCGGATAGCGCCAAAGATGGTCAGTATACCTTTATGTTCACCGCGGCGCCGCTGAAAATGGAACGCGGCTCAGGCTCGCCGATTAACCCGATTGTGATTAAGTAGGCTTGTTGCTCTTTTCTGTCTGCAGGGACTTGGAGGGACTTGCGGCCCCAGCTACTTAGCTGGGGCCGCAGGTGGCTCCGGTATTTAAGTCTCTACGCCAATGCTGCTGATATATTTCTCAATTCTTTAATTGGTGCTGCTTTTCGTTTAAGTAAAAGGTCTTCGTTAATCTTAAGAACAATGCTTTTTAGTAAATCAGTTGTGTTTGCTATATCCGTTATCACTTTAAGACGCTCAATTTCACTAGCTAGTAGCCGCCCTTTTAGGGATAGCCGTTTATCTGCTCGACCTTTTGCTAATTCGCTATTCAAATACTGTGTGATAGATTTCGCTGCCATCTCATTCTCAGACAATGCGTGAATATAGTATTTCATTAAATTGGGGACGAAATCGATGGAAGCCCCAATTTCTATTGTTGCTAGGTTTAGGATATCGATCAGGTGTGCAGGTAAGCGTCCCTCGACCGGTTTGCGCTTGGTTTCATACTGGCGCTTAACCGCGGGAGTTGATTGGTGTGGAAGGAGAACGACGCTGTCACATTTGTCGCAAACGCCAACCAGAACATTTTTAACGATACCGCTGCCATCGCTGAAGGGGACATCACGTAACTGGAATGTTGTGTCTCCAAATGATTGGCATGTTGTACAGGCTGCTTTGTGTGAGTCACCAACCTTGAATATTTTCATTTTAGCCTCTTACATATGAATGCTGATAAATACACTGTTTGCCTCATCCAAGCATTTGATGACTCTCTTTTTAATGTTGTTAAATCCCATGGCAGGCCTCTATTGTACGACATTGGTCGTACTTTGGTAAAGTTTTAGATTGTTTGGAGGAACTTGCGGCCCCAGCTACGTAGCTGGGGCCGCAGGTCCTTCTTCGGCTCAATCGAAGCTATCTAGGACGGCGCGCAGGGCGCGTTTGGCGGCGGGTTCGCCGTGTACGAGGCGGATGTCGGGGATAGGGCGTTGGGCGCTTTGTACGAATTCGACCAGTTCGCGCTGATCGGCGTGGGCTGAGTAGCCGCCAAGGGTGTGGATACGGGCGTTGATGGCGATGCGTTGGTGGTCGAGTACCACGTAGCCGGAACTGCCGGAGCCGAGGCCGTGTTCGGCGTAGCGTTGGATGTCGCGGCCGGGGGTGCCTTCGGCTTGGTAGCCGACAAAAATCAGATCGGTGCGGGCATCGGGCAGCAGCTCTTTCAGGTAGTTGACGATGCGGCCGCCGCTGCACATGCCGCTGGCGGCTATGACAATCGCTGGGGTGCCGCTATCACGCAAGAGTTCCACCAGTTGTTCGTGCTGTTCGTGGCTTTCAACGATGTGCAGCCGTTCAAAATTAAGCGGATGGCGGTCGTCAGCCAGGCGTTGCTTGGCTTCGTCATCCCATTGCTGGCGCAGGCGTCGATACATGGCGGTGTATTGCGATGCCAGCGGCGAATCTAAAATCACTGTCATCTTGGCCCAATCGGCGTGGCTGTGGATGAGATCTTCAAGTTCGTACAGCAGCTCTTGGGTGCGGCCGATACTAAACGCCGGAATAAGTACCGTTCCTTTATCTTCAAAGGCTCGTTCGATGACTTGTTTGAGCTGTGCTTGGCGGTGCTCGCGCGGTTCGTGCAGGCGGTCGCCGTAGGTGCTTTCTAGCACTAAGATATCGGCGTATTCGAGTGGGGTCGGATCCGGTAGCAAGGGCGTATTTTTGCAGCCGAGGTCGCCTGAAAAGACCACTCGAAAGCCGTCTTCGATGCGCTCAAACTCGGCGTAGGCAGAGCCTAAGATGTGGCCGGCGTTGCGTAGCCGTAAGCGGATTTGGTCGCGGCTAAAGGGTAGGGTAAACCATTGATCGTAAGCGATAGGCATGACTTGGCGCTGGATGCGGCGCACCAGGTGGTCAATCATGTCGTCTTGCTGGTTGCTATGGCCGAGCTGTAATTTTAGTGCATCGCTTAAGACGATCGGCAGCAAACTGGCGGTGGCGGGTGTGCAGTAAATGGGGCCGCTGAAGCCGGCGGTGATCAGCTGTGGCACGCGCCCAACGTGGTCGATGTGGCAATGAGTGAGCACCAAAGCTTCAATGTCGTCGATGCTAAAGCCAAGCCCGCTGCTATCTCCGCTGTAACCCAGCGCGCCCTCTTGCTCGGCGACCGCTAGCATTTGTTGATTAAGCTGATGGCGTTTGGCATCCATCCCTTGAAACATACCGCAGTCGATCAACACGGAACATGGACTGGAGCTACCTTTGATATCGAGGTGAAGTTGATGGCAAGAACCGGTGACCCCTTCATGAGCACCATGATGTGTAATATCCATTTACATTTCTCCTTGAGTTATAAGCGAAAAATCAGCCTAGACCAGAAAAAAATTACTGACAATAGCCGATCTCTCAGGTAGCCTATTTGTATTAGGAGAGGCAGCACCTTGTTCGAACTCCGTAATCCATACTTTGGTCGCACTGCTGCCTCTTCTAATTCTCCTCATGCGCTAGCGCAAGCTCCGATTAAGCTCTGATTAAGCCCCCGCTAAGTTCCAAACAAACAAGCCCTCACCAAAACCTTTACACTGTTAAAATAACGGACGCTCAAATCATCCCCAATCTGACAACGATTTCGTATAAAACCCGATTGTTTTTTACCCCTTTCGTGCCTTATTCTTTAAAAGTTAACCAAGACGCAACAAATCGTTACGATTTTGCGCCTACTATATCGAAAATGATTTATAGCGTAATCTTTACATACTAACTACAATTATAAGCACTATTTTCTGTACGGACATGGGGGAACAAGCAGTGACAGCTGGTCAGAGTAGTCATTATAAGAGGCATCGCAAGATATCGTTATATAACGGTGACGAAAAGTTATCTGATATCGGGGTGCCAAGCAGTGAGTCGAATGGTCAAGCCTTGCGCCGGGCCATGATAGAAATGGAACGGTCACCGATTCTGACCCACGCGGTGTTTCGGGATCGCAATGGTAAGCTTTGGGTGTTACCACGCTCAGCTTCGATTTTTAAGCGGCTCCATATCAGTATTCTAGCGCATTAAAGCTAGTTGTCGCGTTAGTTATTGCATTAAGGCGACTTCATGAGGCAATCCGCAAGGTATGCCCACGGTAGTTACACATCTAAAATTCGCTCTATCACTTTTAAACTAGTTATCTCTATCTTCATCAGGATTTTTTTGGTTTTTGTTGGCAAACTCGCTAATCCGACTAGTCATGGTTATCTTCTTATGGTTATATAAGCTTATGTCGTAAATGCTGATGTGATGAGCTGACGGCGCTACCCATAATAATAAGAATAATTAGACTAGCAGGATTACCGAATGCGTATAATTCAGGTAGACCAACAAGCACGCGCAGTGACCCATTTGGTGTTGTCGCTTTCACTGCTATTAGCTGGGATTTTAATCCTGGGCTATCGCTACTGGGAACCGACCCAGTTGCCGCTGTACCACTCCATGAGCTCATCGTTGCTATTAGGTGCGGTGTTTAATGGCTTGAGTCTCCTTACCTTTGATTTGCATTCAAAACGCTCGTGGCAGCCTTGGTTGTCGCGGGCGTTTGCCGTTATTGGGGTGGTGGTAGCTGCCAACGGCTTGTTTGGCTCCGTGATTGATCCTTACGATTCGCAGGTGCATCCGATTACGCACGGCTTGATGGGGATATTGTCGCTGTGGTTAGCGCTGCGGTTACGTGGGCGGGTGGCGATGCGCGTGCAAGCGTTGCTGGCGGCCCCGATTGCGCTGGGCATGTTAACCATGATAGTGCTGCATTTTTATTATCAGCAGCCGTTGATGGCGCGGCATCCGATTGGCAGTTTGATTAGTTGTACGCTGGTGTTGCTGGCGGCATTGGCGGTGTGGAATGCCAGCCGTGCTGGGCATGAGTACCTGCCTCCTGTCAGTACTTTGACTACCGGGATGGTCTTGTTAGGTTTAGCCGCCGCAACCAGCTTTGGTTTACTCACCTTTCATAACCAGATGAATAACTTGCGTGAGCAAGGTCGTGAGGTTGCCCAGAATTTAAACGAGAGTAGGCGTTCACTAGGTTCGCAGCATTTGCGGACGTTCGAGCGGGTGGCCGAGCGCTGGGGTGACTATCCAGCCAGCCATCATGATCAATTGATGGACGCAGATGTTAAAGCCTACTTGGAAGATATTGATTTCCTTGAAAGTATGATGCTGCTTGAAGGGACAGATGTGGTTTGGGAGCAGAATAAAAACGGCGACAGCCATTACACCCATCTGTGGAACATCGACCCCTATTTGCGCGTGAGTGCAGCTGCGAGTTTAACCCGGATTGAAATGTTGATAGCCTCTCGCGAGAACTCGCCTGATGGAACCTTGATGTTTGTGCGTTTGCCGTTGGAATTTACTGAATCGCATCCTCCGCACCAAGAACAGCCGGAGCGACACTTTTCGTTATTGGCGGTGTTTGACGTGCCGCTGATGCTAGCCCCGCAAACTCGCATTATGGAATCGCCTATTACCGCGTACACCATGCTTGGCCGAGGCGTGTTGATTGACTATGCGGGGTATTGGATCAGCGATGAGCAAAAAGCCTACCTCGCCAGTAAGGCATTGTTTTTGTATGACAGTGCGTTAGTAACAGACTACAACACCTCAGGTAACCCGATTCAAACCTACTTGGTAGATCTCAGCAGTTTACAAGAGCGGGCTAATCTTGAGGTGTTGGTGGTGTTTGCGGGGATTTTGCTGGTGCTGATGATGGCGCTGACGGTGGAGCGTAACCGGGAGTTGGTGTTGCAGGGCCGGCAACTGAAGTTTCAGGCCGAGCATGATGCCCTGACCGGGCTGTTTAACCGCACCACCAGTGAGCAGGTGCTAGCGGATAGGTTCCATAAAAACAAGCAGCAAACGGTGTTGTTTATCGACTTGGATGGCTTTACTTACATCAACGATAGCTTGGGCTTGCAAGTGGGTGACCGCTTACTCCAAGTGCTGGCGCAGCGGTTAGAAGCTGTGGTTGGTAAGCAGGCTATCTTAGGCCGGTTTGGTGGTGATGAGTTTTTAATCATTACCGACAAAGTGCATGACAATGAACGGGCGGTCAAAGAGCTGACGGATAAGTTATTAGCGGCCGTCGCACAGCCGTATCGGATCATGCACCATAAAATATACTTAACTGCCAGCATTGGCGTGGCGCATCAAACGGACGACCAATATGCGCCATTGGAGTTGGTACAGCGGGCCGATATGGCCATGCATCAAGCCAAACGCCAAGGCCATAATCACGTGCAAGTGTACCAAGAAAGTATGAGCTTGCAGTTTAAATCATCGGCGGCGATGCGCTCGAGCTTGCAGGAGGCGATTGAACGCAATCAGTTAACCTTGCATTATCAGCCGATTGTGCGCTGTAGCGATACCGCGACGGTGGGCTACGAAGCCTTGTTGCGCTGGGAGCGTGAGCCTGGGCGTTTTATTCCGCCGTCGGAGTTTATTCCTTTGGCCGAAATGACCGGCCAGATCATTCCGTTAAGTGAGTGGGTGTTTAGACGGGCCTGTGAGGCGGCGGTGCAATTGCAGCAATATGGGCCATGTAAGGTAGCGGTTAACTTAAGTACCTTGCACTTTAACCGCAGCGAATTTAAAGGCTTTTTAGAGCGTACGTTAGAAGAAACCGGGTGTCAGCCGCAGTGGTTAGAGTTAGAACTCACCGAAAGCATCTTGATGGAAAACACCGACTATGCGGTGGATATCTTGCAAAGCTTGCGTGATAAGCAAATCAGCATCTCGTTAGATGATTTTGGTACCGGCTTCTCCAGCTTGAGCTATTTGCGCCGTTTGCCGGTGGATAAAGTAAAAATTGATCGGAGTTTTGTGGCTGGGATCAAAACCCATCGCAGTGACCGAGTGTTGATTGGCTCGGTGATTAAAATTGCGCAAAGTTTGAATTTTAAAGTGGTGGCAGAAGGGGTAGAAACCCCGCAACAAGCCGAGTTTGTTACTGAGCTAGGTTGTGATTATATGCAGGGCTTTTATTTTGGCCGGCCAGTGCCCCTAGATGATTTGTTTGAAAGTTAAAGGTTGTAGAAATGAAGGACGTAAGCATGTTACAGGATGATAAAAGGTTGGTTATTGGGTCGGCGCGCGGTATCACCCACATGGCTACTGCTATGCTCTTGTTGGTGGCAGGAACGACCGCTGCCAGCGCGGCACCCGTGGCGGCTAACCAGCTTAACGTGCAGCAAATTCAGGCTGATGCCAATCAGTTAGCGCAGGCGCGGCAGCTATTGAGTCATGCCGATGCCAACGTACGTAGTAGTGCACTGAATAAGTTGTTGCAATCGGAGAATACGGCGCTACGTGAAATGGCCTATGCGGTCGGCTTTGGTAGTGCCGACGATGTGGCGCGCGCTATTACTTTGAGCCATAGATTTAACGAAGTACAGACGTTGCAGATCACCTTAAACGAAGGTGATGGCGGTAAAGCCGAGCAATTGCGGCGCAGTTTAGGTGGCGTGATGAATGTAACCGTGCGCAGTTATAACGAGGTGAATGGCCGCTTTGAGGTGCGTAACTTCGGCGGTAGCCACAATGGTTATGGCGAAGTAGCTGGGCTGCAGGTTAGCCTATCGCAAAACGCCTGCAGCGCTAAATTTGAGCTTAACGACGTGAGTGAGTTAAGTGGCAGTGTGACTTGTGCAGGAGTTACTCTGCCAGCAACGATTGACTTGTTTTAACCTCTGAAATCACGATCTGTTCCGCGTCAGCTTGCCAATGAGAATGCACCACCAGCATAAATTGGCGAGCTGCGACGTTGGCCTTGCTTAGATCGATCTCCTTTTGCTCTTGGCCGAGCATCCAAGTTCCGCTATACACAGGCACCCAGCCTTGCGCGCTGCGCTCGGAACGATTGGCAAGGATCTCAAAATCACGGATAAAGCTGCTACGCTGCTTGCTATGGTTAGCCAAGGTAATGCTATTAAGCTGTTGTAAGT
Organism: Idiomarina loihiensis; assembly: GCF_024584785.1. GTDB lineage: Bacteria > Pseudomonadota > Gammaproteobacteria > Enterobacterales > Alteromonadaceae > Pseudidiomarina > Pseudidiomarina fusca. Next base: position 1,716,453 of record NZ_CP074112.1, on the reverse strand, counting down.
TATCACCTAGGCTAAACGTGAGCCGCACAGGATTGTGTGCTTGATAGTTGCCGAGCTTGTTATAGTTCGGCCCTTGTTGCGGCTGATAGCTCCAATGGGTGGCGGTATCACCATCGGTGAGCAGATTACTATTGCTACCGGCGCTGGGCGCATGGCTCCAAGCACTTAGCGTCACGCTTTGTTGTAGAGCATTCAGGCCGGTATTATTGGCCAGATCTGCGACCAAGCCATCATTGAAAAAAGGGCCGATGGTTTCTAGTAAACGGTCGATGCGCAACACCAAGCCTTGGCCGCTATCTGCATCCACTGATTGCAACATCCCCACAGGCGTTTGGCCGACATAAACGGTACTGCCGCTCATGCCTTGATACAAAGGCGTGTTGATAGCATCGATGGGTTGTACGTAAAGACGCAACAAATCAACGCTGCTGATGCTTACTGGGGTTAAGGTGCGAGCGCCATCGGCGCTAACTGTGCTAACACTGAGTTGGCTAGCACTTTGCAATTGTTTGAGGACATCAGCACTGGTACTGGTGAGCTCGTTAAAACTCGCGCCACAGTCATCAGCAGCAGGGCCACTCACGCCCATAATCGATAGGTCGTAACCGAAGTTTTGAATGGCAACGGCTTCACCTTTGCTGCGTGCCGCATTGGCGGCGGTGAGGTTGGCAAAAAAGTTGTCTTTGACGACGTGCTCGGGGGTGATCAGGTAACAGCTGTCTAGGCGTTTGAGCAAAAAGCCTTGGCCGATCTCGCCGGCCTCAACAAATACCGGAGTAATGGGCGTGTTTTGTGCCCCTGCTGGTTGGGCAATAGCTGCGGTGGCGATGCTTAGCCCCACCGAGGCGGCTAGCAGCGGCTTGATTGCCGCTGTAGGTCGTAACTTAGCCATGATTCGGATATCACCTATTATTTTTATGCGTGCAGCTGTTAGCGCTCAACCACCACTTCTTCTGCTTTGATTTGTTCTTTTTTCGGAGCAAATAAGCTTCGTAGCATCACAGTAAACTCAAGCATGAGGAAGATAATCGCGTACAAACTGGTGAGCGCCATCACCACAGGATCGTTACCGAAGCGCTTCCAGAGCGAGGTTTTAGCATCGTAACCGGCGCTGCCAAGGCGCTCTACCCGTGCGACCGTGGTCTCACCATGGGTGGTGATATACATGCTGTCGTCGGGTTCATAGCGCACAAAACCACGCAGCACGGCGTTGGTGTTGCGCTCAATATCGTTATGTAGCGTTACGCGGTCGCCTTGGTCTAACTCAAACTCACCCGATACGTAACGCACGTCGCCAAATAGTTCCTGCTCGATGATACGAATATTGCCACTGAGTAACGTTGCTGCTACCGAAGTACTCACGTCGTCACCTATCACCACTTCTCCCATAAAAGGGAAGAGCAGTTGGCGTGATTGATCCATGATCACATCCACGTACGAGCCCAATTCTTGGCGGCCAAGGTCACGTTCTAAGTAGCCGACTGAACCGTTAGCAAAGTCTGGATGTTCGAGGGTAATGACAAACTCGCTATTAGCATGATTAACAAAAAAGGTAACCTGAATACCTGGATTAACAATGATAAAATTCTCGCCAGTTTTGTAGTCAACCAGCTCCATTTGTTCTGCTGGATTTTGCTCGGGGTCCATCAGTGCCTCGCCGGTGATACCGCTAAGTACAGTCGCATCATTTGGGATACGCCACTGATTGATGGTGCTGTCGGCGGTCACAATGCTCATCACGTCCGTTCTCGCGCTTACCGTGTAGATGTTGACCCGATCGGCAAAAAGCACGTACGCAAGCGCTGCTACCATCCCCGACAAAATCAAAAAAATCACGCTTTTACGAGTCCAGCCGCGACCGCGCAGGTTCTTCACCCGCGTTACCATAAACATGCGCATCGCGCTATTTTTCAATACGGACATAAGTATCTCTTCTTATTAAATGCGAAGACGTTATTAGCTATTAGATATTAAATATTAGTTGATTGCGGAGTATCGGCTCGAATATCTAATATCTAATAGCTAACCGCGCCTTTGCCGATATCAATACACCAACTCAAATTTAACGGGTGGCAGCATGCGGCCGGCTTGGCGGCGGACGAGGGTGATGGCGTTGCTGCCATCGCGCAGTAATGCTGGGTCGATTTCACACAGGGTATCGTAGCCGGTGCGGACGCCTTGCTTGATAGCTTGGCAGCGGTGATTTTGGTTGCCAGAGTCGAGCTGCAGTTGCATGAACACATCGCTACGCCCTGAGTTAGCGAATACGTATACTTTGCCGCCTGGCTCTTCGCCGCGATAGCTTAAATACACTTGTTGAATGCTGTTACTCTGCTCACAAGAGCCGGGTACGGCGACCATAGCCATCTCGTCAGCTGAGAGCTTATCTAACACATCTGTATGCTTACTAGGATATTCTACTGAATATAACTCAGCCTCTGCGGCGGCGGCCATGCGGTATTCATTTTCTGAGCTGTAGCTACCATCGCGCGAATGCACTTTCAAACAAATAGGTTGATCTAAATCAACTTGTGGCACTCGTACGGCAAGGTTTCCACTAAGGTTGGGAGAAGCATACACCACCCCAACTAAGATACGCCCACTTACTGGTACGTTGGAGGCGTACGACTCAGTGAAGGCTTCTTGTGCCAGTCGTAATTCTTGAACAGGGGTAGCTAAACTCACGCTAGAGCAGAGGCCCACTGCGCTTAAGGTTAGGCTACCAAGTGCGATTTTTGTTAGCTTTTTGACATATTTCATCAGCAGTTTCGTCCTGTAAAACGGCTATTACTCTGTTAATCTTTCGTAAAGATTGCGTAGCTATGGGCTACTATGCCTGTAATAGAAGCACCATTCAATAGCAGCTAAATACTTTTTTAGCTATTTCAGATTTTTTTGTTGCAATGCGTTTACAAATTATTTACCTTAACGCTAGTGGCAAAGTATACAATTATATAACAATTTGCCTTGGACCTCTCTCAGCTTAGTTAGTTATTGGTATACAGGCTAGGTTGGGGGAACGTATGGAAAGCTCGTTGGAGCTTACGGAGAGACTCTTATTATGAAAAAATTAATCATTCCTGCTTTGTTGGCTTCAATGTTAACGCTTGCCGGTTGTGGCGCTACTACCAGCGATGCAGCCAAGTTAGATCGTAATCTTGCGATTGCCGAATTAACTGAACAAATGGATGAGCTGGGCTACGAACGCATCACCGCATTCCCTGGTATTCAAGACTTCTTAAATATCGTAGTAGATATCACTGAGCGTCAGAAGAAAGTGATGGGCTTATATCGCACCCAAGCAGAAAACCATGCTGATGTGCAGGCGTTCTTGTATGCGCAGCGTGAAGCAACGCCAGAGCAGTTGAAAGCAGCTATTATGGAATTTGATTTAGGCGCAACCACTGAAGCAGAAAAAATTGGTCCGAAGATCGATGCTTATCGTGGCGCGATCGCAGAAGTTTCTGCAGCTAACCAAGAATTATTTGAAGAGATTTTGATTCAAGGTGCTCAAGGTACTTACCTAATGAGTCAATACGGTACTGAAATTGCCAAAGCTATCGCAATTGCTCAAGCATATGTGATATTTGGCAGCGGTGAAGAGCAAACAGTGAATAATAACATTGGCCTGGCCATGACTCGGGCTATGGATCAAATCGATTTGGCGACTCAAGCAAGCGACCTTATTTCGATTGACCAAGATACCATGTTGGCGATTGATGCTTTGCAAGCTGAATTAGAAGCTAAATAAGCTATTAAGTAAGGCACTGGCTGATAAGGCCAGTGCCTACTGTTGCAGTTGAGACCTTTATGGCATTCATGCTAAAAAAATCAAGATCAATCCTGCTCATTGTTGTGGCTGTAGCCCTGGCAGGTTGTACGTTATCTCCGACACCGCAGCAGCGCGCAGAACGGCTGATAGCGAGTGGCAAAGATTCTATGGTTGAGCTGCAGCAAGTTGAGAACAACCTGCACGATGGAATGAGTAAAAATAACGAGTTTTATCATTTAGGAACGGAACTGAATTGATGCACACATTTTGGATGCACACAGGTAAGATGGCGATGCTGTTGGGGCTGCTACTAGCGCTGCCCAGCGCGGCGGCGCAACAGTCGGCAGCGGCATCGGCAACGCAATCGGCAACGCTGCAGCCGGCTACTCCAACCGAGGCCGACTGGCCGGATTGGGTGTTTGCACCGGTCTCGGATTATCCCACAACCCACTTGTATGCAGTGGGTTTTGGCGTTTCTAAGGCGACGGCACGGCAGCATGCGCTGGCTGAAATTAGCCTGCAAGTATCGGCTGATGTGAATACCTTACAGCGCAGTGTGTTGGCGCGTAAACGTAGCGCAGGTGCTACTGAAATTCAGGATGATTTTAGCCAAGTGACGCTGTTAGAGGCGCTGGGTTTGCAATTAGAGCAAGTAGAAGAACAGCAGAGTGCCCTGTTAGAAAATGCTGATGGTAGTCAGGTTGCGGTGTTGTTGGCGGTGCCTAAGGCCGCGATTGTTGCGGGTTTGCATGACCGTTTGCGGCCCTTAGAGGCGTTGAATTTTCCATTTATGGATGAGGCCAGCGAGCAAGGGCGAGCACAACAGTTATTGTGGAGTTTACAGTATCGGCAGAGCATCGACGATGGCTTGCGCTTAGAGCGCGCCATGGCAGCATTAGACGGTGGCCAACCGATGGCGCGGATGCATTTAGAACAATTGCAGCGCGAGGTGCAGCAAGTGTGGCAGAATATGGGCGTACGGGTGGTTGCTAATTATGAATTGCAGCCATTGGTAGGCGCCTTATCGACGCAATTGCCAGCAGCTACCGACAGCGTACTCTGGTTACGGTTAACGGAACAGCGTAAGCGCGGCCAAAAACAAGGCAAGTTTTTAGAACAGCGCGTGGTGCAGGTGCAGTTAACCAGCCCTACCGCGCCTTTTACCGTGTATCAGCAACAACAGCTGCGTAGTGTCGGTGAAGGAGCTAGCGCCAGTGCCGCTGAGCAAGCTGCGCTGCGCAGCATGCAACAACAATTAGAACAGCCCCTGCGGGCATGGTTATTTTTATAGTAAAGGACAACAAATATGAAGTTTGCCAAATTAGCCGTATCAGCTATCGCTTTGAGTGTGTTGGTGGCGTGTCAATCTACCGCACCTAGCCAAACGCAGAGCACTAAGGTGTCGAATCGCTCATCTGGAGTGAGTGTTGCCAAGGCACCTGAACAATTCAATGATAGCGATATTTCGGTACCGGCATTTTTTAACACACAAGGGCTAGAGAACTGTACCTTTGATGTGGATAACGAACATCCTGCGTGTCCTTTGAAAAAGCCGATTGTACGCATGTACTTTTCTGGCACTGACGTGGGTGGCGAAGGCCAAGGCGTTGATGCTCTGCGGGCCTACGACGATACCCAGTTGCTGTTTATGCTAGAAAACCAATTCAGTGGCATTAACCGTTACCGGATTGTAACCCGTGATGATGCGGTGATTGATGCTGAAAGCGCCACAGTGTTAGAGCAGCAGGGCGCAGCAAAAGCGGCGGAATACTTTAGTGGTTCAGGCCCGTTACTGCCTGATTACGTGGTGAAAATTGATACTTTACGCACGGTTAAGAACGAAGGTTCGATTACCGGCTGGATGGATTACACCTTGGAACTTACTGCGGCCACCATCAATCCGCGTACCCGTGAAATCATGTCGTATCCTAACCTGGGTAAAGTGCGGGTGAAATCAGAAGAAGTGCGCGACCGTAGCGAGCTGAAGTTTATCATGGCCAATAACCGTTACGTTTCGGGCTTCCGCTATAACGACAGCGCTCATGTAAATGCAGTGATCAATGATATGGCGTCTCGCGGTATTGATATTTTGCTGACGCGGATGCTGTCAGAAATTCCTGCATCGGCGCAGGTGTTAGGGATTAAAGGCGACCAAATTAGCTTAGATCGTGGCCAGAATGCTGGGGTGTTACCTAACGAAACCATGATTGTGTTTCAATACGAAGCAGGGTTTGTGGAGCCGATTGGGGTTGCTCGGGTGCAGCCGTCGATTAATAGCGCCAACGGTACGATCGTGCGTTGGAAAAATTCGCGCTTGGCCAATCAGATTGAACGTTCAGCCAGCAATGGTATTTATCGTCCAAGCAATGGCGTTAAGATTTTCGCCATCAGTGTCGGAACTCCAGCGGGGTTCTTGGAGAATAGAACATGATAAAAGCACGCAACTATACTGCTAAATTACCAGCAGTGGCGATGCTTTCGGGGCTGGTAGCGCTTGCGTTTGGGGCGGCCCCGGCAGCACACGCCAGCTCGATTAGTTTTAATAGTAATGCCGATATTACCGTGCAGGCTTGTGCCTATGGACGCGGTGCAGCAGCCATTGCTCAAGCTGAAGCGCAGGCGGCGGCAGAATTAGCGGCCTTTGTGAAAGGGCCTGCACTGCTGCAATTAAATGAGGTAGCTGACTCGCTAACTACCACCAGTGCCGCTGAAGCGACGCAGTGGGTACAGAGTTTGCAAGAGGCCAGCCAAAGTGGCATCACGGTTGCTAATTTATTTGTGCAAAGTGGCCAACCCTGGCTGCAAGGTTCAGATACTTGCGTCAGCATGACGCTGGTGCGAGGTACTGATGTCGGTGGCGCTGATGCCTTGGATGGCGATATCGTATGGGATGATGCCAGCCGTGAAGTTGCGGTGGTGGTGAACGGCGAAGGTTGGCCGAATAAAGCCAAGGGCTTAAGCGCGCAACAAGTGGCGGAAGTTGATGGCTTGCGTCGGGCGGTATCGCAAGTGGTTGGGGTGTGGTTGCAGCAAAACTACAGCCAGTACTCTAACTCGTCGATTGAACAAACCAATGACGAAGTGAACGAAAGCCTCAAGGATGTGGTGGCGCAGCAGTTGCACACTCGCAGCAATGGCTTGGTAAAACGCTGGCAGTTATTGGATACCCAGATGCTGAGTGATGGTGGCGTCAAGTTAACCCTAGAAGCTGTGGTTGAAAAGCAAGAACTAGCGCAAGCGGCGCAAGATATTCTGACCGCGATTGGTTCGCCGCGGGTACGGGTGATGGCACCGCAACCGCTGGCTGATCATTTGCGCTTGTGGCTGAATCAGCAAGGTATTGAAGTGAGTGAGAATGCCAGTTTATTGGTGAATGCCAATGCCGATGTGCGTGTCAGTGGCAATAGTGCGCGGCTGCATTTAGGTGTGCAGGTAGAAGATGCCGCCGGCAATCTTTATGGCCAGTGGAACAATAACCCGGCCTTATTGGCGCTGCCTAACAAAACCGGTATTCATCGCGATTTATTGGATGTTCATTTAAGCCATGAGCAACAGCGCGCGGCTTTAGCCAACGCGTTGCATGAGGCTTTTACCCAGATGGTAGCGCAGGGCGGACTGATTCATGAAATCGCCATTGCTCGGCGCTATTTGAGTAGTACCGCAGAGTTACCTGGCGTGTTGCAGACCATCGGCGGTGTGCGCGATGTGCAGGTAGGTGGCAATGAGCAGTTAGTTACGGCGCAGTTGCGCTATAACGGTAGCGCAGCGGAGTTGGCCTCGGTATTGAGCCAAGTACTGCCGCCGTTATTAGCAGCACCGTTACCGCAGGCGCGAATTGATAACGCCTATAAAATTAAATTTCTATAAGTTTACGTAAGTTAAGGACAAATTATGAAACATTCGTTGATTGCGGTGGTTCTCAGTAGTGTGATGGGTTTGAGTTCAGCAGCTACCATGGCGCAAGATTTTGATTTAACCGACATGATGCCAGCACGGCCAGGCCAAGCGGCGCCAACCAGCGGTGACTATGAAGTCAAAGATAATGTGGTGGTGGCCGATGATGAAGCCACAGCCGTGACCGTGGCGCACCAAAACCTGATGGAAAACACCCAAGATGGGGTGATGACCATCGCGGTAGGAAGCGGGATTGGGGTATTGTCGACAGGTTCAGCTAGTTATCAGTTGTTTGATAACCCAAATGCGAGCCTATTGAGCAAGCGTGCCGCCTACAACCAAGCGTTTTTGGTGGCTAAAAAAGGCTTAGTAGAGCACCAGAAAGGTGTGAACGTGGTTTGTAGTAACCTCGTGAGCATGAGCATGGACTTTATTGACAGCGGTACCGATGGTATGGGTAACGAATCTGTGAGTTCAGAAGAAGCTTGTAGCGAGTCGGTGAACGGCTCGGTGGCAGGTTACGTTACTTATGATGTGTTTGATGATGTGGACACCAAGCGGGTACGGGTGAGTGTGATTTCAACTCCAAAAACCCGTTCGATTATTCGTGACAACGTGGGTGCGTTGAATGTAGTGACCGACCCGAACGAAGTGTTCAAGCAAGTGGTAAGCGACATTCAAGATGGGGTGATGCCCCCGATGGGTGCGAAGGTGTTAACTCATGCCAATACCGGCGAAGTGATTGTGATGGGCTTTGGTTCGTCAATTATTCGCCAGAATAGCAACCCACGGCTGGCTTCGCGTTTAGCCGATGCGGCCTTGCGTCAGTCGCAAACGCGGGCGCGCGCTGCCTTGTTAAGTACCATGCAAGGCGAAGAAGTTTACTGGCGTGGTAGCTTTGATGAAAGCCAAGTAGAGAGCACAGAGCAGTTTACCTACGATGATCCAGCTTTGGCTGATCCTGAGAATGTTACCCGCTTAGAGCAAGATAAAGTGACTTTCTTAAACCAAATGCAGCAAAGCGATGACTACGGTACTTTGACCAAAGGCCAGTTGCCGCCGGGAGTAGGTTTGCGTTCGTTTGTCTCTGAAGATGGCTTTTGGCAGTACACGGTGGCTGTGTATGCACCCTCATTAGAAGCTACGGCGCGGCAGAACGCCACTGATGCGCCAGGGCAAGGCAAGTCTAATGCCCGTGGCGGATTGAACGAGCGTGCCAAGAACTCGCAAGGCGCGTCTGGCAAAGTTAGCGATGAAGATAACTTGTAATGCTAGCCGCAGCTCATAAAGTTGGTGTGTTAGCGCTGCTAGCTGGGCTTAGCCTAGCTAGCTTTACGGCGATGGCGGCTGGTATCAACGAGCCGGCGCAGCAACGCCAAGGTGAGATCCTAAAAAGTAAAAATATGCCCGATGGCATGCTGCGCAATGCTTGTACCACCGCCATGCAAGCTGAAGATATGGCGCAGGTACGGGCGCGCTTAGCCGAGCAGGTCGGTTTTGCGATAGACGAGCAGGTGGGTTACGTTGAAGCTGAGGTGACTAATTTTAAGCTGAGTAGCAACGCCGATGCGCATGTTTGTACGGGCATGGTGAGTATTACCGATATGCCGCTGAGCGTTGCCGCTACGGCGGTACGTGCCGCTTGGGCGCAATACCCTGAGTTAACCCCAGAGCAGTTAAAACAGTTGTTACAGATTGCCTTAAGCCATGGTGCGACTGCTGCTGATGGAGCTGCGCTGATTGCTAAATTGGCGCCTGCGCAACAGGGGTTGGCGTATGCCAAAGCCAACGTAGATATAGCGGCGCTGCAATTGGATGATGCGCGCTTAGCGGTGGCCGAATTGATGTTACAAGGCGGCGAGATCGCAACGGCCATGATGCTGGCTAACAGCTGTGGTAGCGTGGCCTGCAGAAAATTGCTGCCGCAAATCAAACAGGAGTTACGCGCGTATGAAGCGAAACAAGCGATGGACCTCAACAGCTACTTTGGCAACTAGTATGAAGCAAGCTGGTGCTTTACGCATGAGTGCGGTGGCCTTGTTGTTGGCCGTGGCGATGCCGGGTGCGGTGTTGCACGGTCATGCCCAGCAAGCGGATTTTGAACGTTTTAAGCAGCAAAATAAGGCCCAGTTTGAGAAGTTTTCGGAGCAGCGCGAAGCTGAATTTCGAGCTTTTGTGAAACGCTGGCAAGATGCCGAAAAGAACTACGTAGAGCAGCTTAAAGAGCGCTGGAACGATGGCATGGTGTCGGGTAAAACCAAGTGGGTGAGCTACTCCGATGACCAAAGCCAGCGTACCATCATCGATTATGAAAATGACACGGTGACGGTGGAGTTTTTAGCCTCTGAGACGGCCGGTAAATCTGAGGCGGCGGTGCGGGCTGAGGCTGAACAAGTGTTAGCCAAAGCGACCGGAACCTCGTTAGCAGAAGCTGTGGCCCAAGATCCTATTCATGTGAATGCTGGGGTGAATTTAGCTCAACTTAAAAATTCCCAGCAGATGCAGCAAAGTTCGTTGTTAGGCGGGGTGTCGGCGGCTGAGGTGACGCAGCAACCAGCGCAAGTAAAGCGCCAAGGCAAGACCACCTCAGTGACCATTCAATTGCCCACGAAAGTGAGCAGTGAACGGGCGCAACGTATGTTTCCGATTGCTGAAAAATATGCCATGCAACGGGGTTTGCCGGTTGAATTGGTGATGGCGATTATGCACACTGAGTCGAGTTTTAATCCGTTAGCGCGGTCGCCGATTCCTGCTTTTGGATTGATGCAAATTGTGCCTACCTCGGCGGGCCGGGATGTGACTGAGTTCTTAACCGGCCAGCAGCGGGTGTTATCAGCGGAATACTTGTATGACCCTGAGCAAAATGTGCAGGCTGGTACCGTGTATTTACATTTGCTTGGTAACAGGTACTTTAAGCAGGTGGAAGATCCCGTGAGCCGGATGTATTTGGCGATTGCGGCCTACAATACGGGGCCAGGTAACGTGAGTTTGGCGATGGCCCAAACGAAATCGCTGAGCGATGCGGCGCAGCGAGCTAATGGCATGAGCGCAGCAGCTGTGTATGAGCATTTGATGCAACATTTGCCGGCTACTGAAACCAAGAATTATCTGCGCAAAGTTGTGCAGCGACAGCAGTTTTATAAAGAGGAATTACAATCATGAACAAACACTCTAAAGTTTTACAATTGGCGTTAGCCGGTGCTGTAGCTGCCACCTTAGCGGCTTGTAGTTCTAATGATGGCGCGCAAACCATGCGCGAGGTAACTAAAAACGAAACGGATAATGCGCCTAGCTGGGTGTTTTTGCCGGAAGTAGAAGGAGCTCTTGCGAGCTCTCAGTGCGTGCAGTGGAGTGGCCAGATGCAAGTGGACCGGGCCCAAGTGATCGCGGCCGCACGTGCTGATTTGGCGCAACAAATTCGCACTCGCGCGGCGGTGTTAGATAAGTCTGTCAGCGCTAAAACCATTGAAGGCGTAAGCGCCATGGTGAGCAGCAGTTTTGCGCAAGCTAGCACCCAATTAAGCTCAGAAGTACTTGAGGGTGCGATTCCGAAAGAAGTGACGTTGGCGCAAATCGATGGCCAAAAACAGCTGTGTGCATTGGTTGCGTTAGAACAGCCAGAAGAAGTCTTTAACCAGATGGTGGGCATGAGTGGCATGCAATTAGACCCCACCTCTGAGCAGGCTTTGTTTGAACAATTTATGATTGAGAAAACCAAAGCTGAATTAGAAGAGATGCTGAAGTAATTCACCTATTTGTTGATACAAATAAAAAGGCAACGCGATAATGGCGTTGCCTTTTTTGATTTGAAGTTTATCGCTTACAAGCTAAATTGGTGATGGCTCCCGTCAGGAAGTTCAATATCCACTTTTAAATGAGCACCACAAGCTTCGATATATTTTTTTAAGCTAGATAACTTAATATCGGCTCCAGTTTTTTCCATACCTGCTACCGTGGGTTGTTTAATTCCCATAGAGTTTGCTAGATCAACTTGGGTTTTATTAACCAGCTTCCTGATCTCACTTAGCCGAATAGTTAGCAGCATAGCATCAGCCTTCTTGCTGGCTCTTGCAATGAGCTCTGGTTTTTCGTTGGCTATTAATTGCTCGAGTGTTCTAGCCATTGTCTTTCTGCCCCATAGCGATTAAATGTCGAGTAAACTCTTGGTCTGCTGTCGCGATCATCGTTTGATAAAAAAGCCGAGTGTTGCGGTTTTTATGCGCTGCACACAAGATAATCGCCGTTCGGCTTAGATCAAATGCAAAACAGACCCTGATGGGCTTACCTTTTGATTGAATTCGTAATTCTTTAAGATTGCTGTGAACAGAACCATATAAAGTATCTGCATAAGGTCTCGACAGAAAAGGTCCTTCACTTTGCAATAGAAGCAACGAAGCGATAACGTTTTCTTTGTCTGTATCATCTAATGCATCAAACCAAGCATCAAACCTATCCGTAGTTCGTATTGTCCACATGATTAACATCCTTGTTTTATAGGTTTTAGCCTATATATCAACATTGGAGTTGTCAAGTGACGAAATAGAAAAAGGCAACGCGATAATGCGTTGCCTTTTTTGATTTGAAGTTCTAAAGGGCTGTTAGAACGAATACATGGCCATGAATTGGAGACGGGTTAGGTCACCATCAAGGTTGTTGGCTGTTTCACGAGTGGCGCGTGAGATTTCGGCACCAAAGGTGAGTTTTTTGTCAACAGAGTGCATGACGTTGACGCCAAAACGTTGGGTGTAATCGGTGGCACTTGAGGTTTCGAGATTATCGGTATTATCGGCCCAGCCGCGGCTGAAGACGAAGTTAGAGCGGGTTTTCTCGTTCCAGTTGTGGCGATAGGCCAAGGTTACGCCCATTACATCCAGTGCTTCTAGGCTGCCATCGCTGGCAATGTAAGCACCGTTGAAGGTGTTTAGACCCATGTAACGACCAACGCCAGAGCCGGCAGTAAAGGAGGCACGAATGTCGTTACCATTGCCGAGGCTGTATTTAGCACCAAAAGTGACACCGTAACCAGCTACGGTTTCATCATCGCCGTCACCGTCAATGTCATGTGCTAATTGACGCACTAAACCAGCAACGCTGTAGCTGAAGTTATCGCTTTTACCGGTGTACTTCATGGTCAGGTCTGGCATGATGCCTTCAGAGGTGGCCAAGCGTGATACTGCCCCGGTGCCAGAAACAAGGCTAACTGTGGTTTCTGGGTTTTCTAGGGAGAAGCTCAGGTTACCTTGGGTGTAGCGTACTTGTGGCTGGCGCATAAACACTATGCCGTCGGTAGCACCGATAAAGTCAACGGATTCAGGAAAAACGCTCAGATCTAGGAAGTTGGACCAGGTGTGGCCAATGGTCCAGTTCTTGTACTTCAAGAAAGCGTGACGTAAACGCGGCGCGTACGAGTTAGAAATACGCTCGTCACCACTAGGCACCGTCAAAAAATCGATTTCAATACGACCGGTGATGGTTTCGCCGTTTTCTAAGCCCTGTTTCACATCAAACCAAAAGCGTGATTGGCGCGCATGAAAGTCGGTGACAGCATCGTCACCTCGACCACCTACTGGGGTTAGGCTAGGAATATAGAACTGGCGACCGATGTTTTTGTCGCTACCAGAGCCGGCTGAACCATCCGAATAATCAGATATCATGGCATCAAGTTTTACGTAGCCACCGAATGACCATTCGGGGCCCTCTGCGGCTTGGGCATTGAATGCCAATCCGCTGAGTACTGCACCGGCAATCAGCGATTTGGTTAGAGTTTTATGCAGCATTGCTGTGCTCCTTGTTGTTCTTAAAATAAAGTTCGTATTGAGATGTCGGCTATTAGATATCAGCTACACTTTTAATTTGTTGTGTTACATCAAGCTAATATCAGCAATCTTTGACGCTGGCACTCTTAAGTTATAGTCAATAGCAGGATGGGTGATTTATCAATCTAGACTATGGTCTAATGGCTTCGCAGCCCCGAATAAATGAAGGTAGGGGCATTGAAAAACATAATAACAAGAGCGCTATTAGCTATTAGCTATTAGATATTAGCTATTAGAGAACGCCCATCGCGGACCAATATCAAATAGCCAATAGCTAATGACGATGTCGCAGTTCAATAGCCAGTGACGATTTCGCAGTTGAAAGGAGGTTTTATGCAACATGACTTATATAAAGTGCCGGCGGATGCCAAAGCGCGGGCGCTGATTGATAACGACCAATACCTCGCCATGTATCAGCAAAGTGTTGATGATGCAGAGGTTTTTTGGCGTGAGCAGGGGCAACGGATCAGTTGGTTTAGCCCTTACAGCAAAGTTAAAAACACCAGTTTTGCACCGGGCAACGTGAGCATAAAGTGGTTTGAAGATGGTACTTTGAACGCCTGTTACAACTGTGTCGACCGCCACTTAGCTGAGCGCGGTGACAAAACCGCGATTATTTGGGAAGGCGATGACCCGTCCGTTAGTAATGAAATCAGCTACAAGCAGTTACACGCGGAAGTATCGCGGTTTGCCAATGGCTTGAAAAAATTAGGTGTGGCGAAAGGCGATCGGGTAGCTATCTATATGCCGATGGTGCCTGAAGCAGCCTATGCGATGTTGGCCTGTGCCCGTATTGGTGCAGTGCATACGGTTATTTTTGGTGGCTTCTCGCCAAATGCGATTGCGGACCGCGTGAACGACTGTGGCGTGAAAGTGATTGTTACTGCTGACGAAGGTCGTCGTGGTGGCAAAGCGACACCACTAAAAGCCAACGTTGATGAGGCGTTGCGTAACGGCAAATGCCCGACGGTAGAGCATGTGGTCGTGGCTAAGGTCACCCATGGTGAGGTGGACTGGCACGATGACCGCGATGTGGCGTGGGACCAACTGGTGAAAGATGTGCCGGCTGAGTGCCAGCCAGAAGTGATGAATGCTGAAGACCCGCTGTTTATTCTGTATACCTCAGGCTCAACGGGTAAGCCCAAAGGGGTGTTGCACACCACCGGTGGCTACATGGTATATGCGTCGATGACACATCAGTATGTGTTTGACTATCATGAAGATGATGTCTACTGGTGTGCCGCCGATGTGGGCTGGATCACGGGCCATAGCTACATTGTTTATGGGCCGTTAGCCAACGGTGCTACCACCTTGATCTTTGAAGGATTGCCAACTTACCCAGGCGTGGGTCGTATTGGCGAAGTGATTGATAAACATAGTGTGACTATCTTATATACCGCGCCTACTGCGATCCGTGCGTTGATGGCGAAGGGCACTGCTGCGGCTGAAACCTCAACCCGTAAATCGTTGCGCACCATGGGCTCAGTGGGTGAGCCCATTAACCCAGAAGCCTGGGAATGGTATTACAAAGTGATTGGCGATAGCCGTTGCCCGATTGTTGATACTTGGTGGCAGACTGAAACGGGCGGCATCATGATCACGCCATTACCGGGTGCGACTGATTTGAAGCCAGGTTCAGCAACACGGCCGTTCTTTGGCGTGAAGCCATCCCTGGTGGATGCCGATGGTAAGGTGCTAGAGGGCGCTGTTGATGGCAACTTGGTTATTCTTGATTCATGGCCGGGCCAAGCCCGTACCTTGTGGGGTGACCATGAGCGTTTTGAGCAGACTTATTTCTCAGCTTATAAAAACATGTATTTTACCGGTGACGGCGCGCGTCGTGACGAAGACGGTTACTTCTGGATCACCGGTCGGGTTGATGACGTCTTGAACGTTTCCGGACACCGTTTAGGTACCGCGGAAATTGAGTCGGTGTTGGTTGAGCATCCGAAGATTTCTGAAGCGGCTGTGGTGGGTTATCCGCACGACGTGAAAGGCCAGGGCATCTATGTGTATGTGTCGGCCATGGCTGGTACTGAGGTAACGGATGAGCTGACCAAAGAGGTACGCGATTGGGTACGTAAAGAACTGAGCCCAATTGCAACGCCAGACTTTATTCATTGGACAGCAGATTTACCTAAGACCCGTTCAGGTAAGATCATGCGGCGTATTTTGCGTAAGATTGCCGCCAATGAGTTTGAAAACTTGGGGGATACCTCTACCCTTGCTGACCCGAGCGTGGTAGATTCGTTAATTCAAAACCGCTTGAATAAATAATAATTATAGCGGTACCGGATGAACGAATAACGATGCAATGTGCCACCTAGCTCCCGTAGCTAGGTGGCTTAGCATTGCCGCGGGAAGCTAGTATGGCCAAATTTTTGATTGCGGACGATCACCCGTTGTTTCGGGAGGCATTACAAGGGGCATTAGCCAATCATTATCCAGAGTTAAAGTTGCGTGAGGCTGGCGATTTAGACGCGACCTTAGCGGCGCTGCAACAAGATGATGACTTAGATCTGCTGTTACTGGATTTACACATGCCAGGTAGCGGAGACTTGTATGGATTGATTCGTATTCGAGAAGACTTTCCGTTGTTACCGGTGGCGATTATTTCAGGCTCTGAAGACGCTGCGGTGATTGCCAAATGCATTGGTTTTGGGGCGCTTGGATTTATTCCTAAATCGTTACCCTCGGCGCAGATTGCGGAAGCCATTGATGCTATTTTACAAGGCGATACTTGGGTGCCGAACGAGGTGCGCGGTCGTCTTGATTCTATTACCGATGAAGATCAAGAGTTAGCTAAGAAAGTGGCTGACTTAACTCCCCAGCAATATCGCGTGCTGTTTTTGCTACACGAAGGCTTACTCAACAAGCAAATTGCGTATCAGCTGAATATTACCGAAGCGACTGTGAAAGCGCATATTACCGCCATTTTTCGTAAGCTAGGTGTGTATAGCCGTACGCAAGCGGTGTTGCTAGCAGAGCGGTTGCAGTTAGAACCTAATCATTAAGTATTCACGGGCTGCTCGGCTGATGACTTCCTTGTTGCTGCTCGTTGTAAGCTAGCCTGCGACATTATGTCACGATGGCATTGACGCGTTCAATAACATTTTTTAAACCTCGATTTTCAATAAAATGCACCTTGTTGGTGCATTCAGGCTGGCTGTTTTCTGCTCAGATACTGCTAAAAATGTAAGCTTCCTTTATTTGTAGTAAATGCAGAGGTGGTCATACCTCTATGATTTGTCTGATTATTTATTTTGAACGATAGCGAATTATACTCTGCTCATATAACAAATGTCTGTGTTATAAAATAATCAATAAGCTGTTACAGTTTGATACTTCTCTAACAACAATAAATGGGAAGTTACATGACAACGACAAGACGTATTCGCTGGTCGAGTATTGCACTGGCTGTTGCTGCCGCTACGGGAGTATCAACGCTTGCTGCACAAGACCTCTATTCTTCACCAAGCCAACCTAAAGTAACCGAGCAAAGTGCCAAGCCGATTGCTAACAAAGCGTTACTGAAAAAAGCCGCGGCTAAACAGGCCGCCAAACAATCTAGCCGGTACCTGATTGAATTAGAGCAAGCCCCTGTTGCGACCTACAAAGGTGGTATCGCAGGTTATGCTGCTACTTCAGCGAAAGTGACAGGTGCCGAGCAATTGAACGCTAACAGCGGTGCTGCACGTGCTTATGCAAATTACTTGCGTACGCAGCAGCAACAGGTGTTGTCTGCAGCCATGCAGCGAGTGCCAGGCTTACAAGCGCAATCGCAGTTAACGCTAACTTTTAACGGGATTGTGGTGGAGCACCAAGGTGCGGGCGATTTAAGCCGGCAGTTGCGTGACATTCCTGGCGTGAAAGCAGTGCATAAAGATTATGAAGTAGAAGTGCATATGGACTCTTCTAATTCATTAATCAACAGCGAGAGTGCTTGGGCCTTATTGGGTGGTCAAGAGGCCGCAGGTAAAGGCGTGAACGTTGCTATTATCGATACCGGGATTGATTTTGCGCATCCGATGTTTGCTGATAATGGTCATGATCCGATCGCGGTTAGCCCAGGTGATGACTACTGTGCCACCAACGTTGAGATCTGTAATGACAAGATTGCCGTAGCGCGCTTCTTTGGTGCACCAAGCAGTGTTCACCCTGAAGAATTTATGGATTCGCCGCAGGATATGAACGGCCACGGTTCACACGTTGCTGGTACTGCGGCAGGTAACCCAGTAAGCGCCACTATCGATGGCGTGGGTTTAAACTTTTCTGGTGTGGCTCCGGGCGCAAACTTGTTGGTTTATAAAGCCCTTTGGAATACCTCGGATGGTCGTGGTTCCGGTTTGACCATCAGTTTGGCCGAAGCGCTAGAAGCCGCTGCAGCTGATGGTGCTGATGTTATCAACAACTCATGGGGCGGTGGCGCTGGCGGACATCCTGCGAGCAGTTATTACACCCCGATCATGCAGTCGCTCGATGAAATGGGCGTGGTGACCGTAACTTCTGCTGGTAACTCGGGCCCTGGCCCAACTACTGTCGGTTGTCCGGGTTGTATTGAAGAGACCATCACGGTAGCTAGTACCCAAACGGGGCGGATTTTTGCTAACCAAGTGAACGTGACTGGCTTTGACCCTATTTCAGCGCAATTAGGTAACGGTGCGTTTAGTGTAGTTGAGCCGATTACGGCTGAGCTGTTACCTGCAATTGAAGTAGACGAAGCAGCCCTTGAAGCTTGTGAACCTTTTGCAGAAGGTGCTTTTGCCGGCAAGATTGCGATGGTGAGCCGCGGTACTTGTTCGTTTGAGCAAAAAGCCAATACGGTTCAGGCTGCTGGTGCAGTAGGTATGATTGTTTATAACAACGCCGAAGGTACCATTTTAATGGGCATGGGCGCGTCAACCTTGCCTAGTATTTCTATTACCCAAGCTGCGGGGCAAGCGATTTTAGCGGCCTATGACGTGGGTATGGAAGCCACCATCAATCCAAATACAGTGCAAGTGATTGATGCCAATGTGGATGCTTTGTCTGACTTCAGTTCGCGCGGTCCGAATGGCGACCCAACCATGCTGAAACCAGAAATTGCTGCACCAGGTTCTGATATTTTATCTGCGGCACCGGGTCAAGGCTTTGCCATGATGAGCGGTACCTCAATGGCTGGTCCTCATGTAGCAGGTGCTGCGGCGCTAGTAATGGCTAACTACCCTGAGTTAGCACCGCAACAAGTTAAATCGATTCTGATGACTTCAAGTGCCGCTGGCGTGCGCAAAGAAGACACAGTGACGCTGGCAGACCCGTTTGATGTGGGTGCTGGTCGGTTAGATTTAGCAACCGCGATGGAAACTGGCGTGACCTTTGATGTGGCTAGTTTTGCGCATCCTATGTGTGTGAATGAGTGTCAGTTTGACCGCACTATCACCAGCTTAGCTGATGCTGAAACCGTGTGGAACGTTAGCGCGGAATTTGCTGACGCAGGCATGAGTGTTGAGCTACCAGCAACAGTAACGTTGGCTGCCGGCGAAACCCTCGACTTTGATGTGACCTTTAATGGCAGCTTGGCTGAGCCAGGTTGGCAGTTTGGCACCATCACCTTAACCGACGCGAGTGGCACCTTTGCTGATGCGCGCTTACCGGTAGCGGTTTATACTGAGTTATCTACGGATTCGAGCGTATTAACCTCTGGTATTACTGCAGGTGAAATTGCTGCAGGCGAGGCGATGACAGCAACCATGCTAGCACGCATGGGTGATAGTGCTGAACCAGTCACCATGGTGGCGCAGTTCCCGCAAGATGAAAGCTTTGTGATTGATGCTGAAACTTTGGCGGTAACTGAAGTAGGTACCACGGCGAGTGAATGGGATTTCAATACAGAAACTCGTACCTTTACCTGGACTGGCGACCAAACCGATGATCCAGCTGTTACCACCATTGCAGCAGCAGGAGAAAGCTTCCCATTTGCTGGTCTGAGCTTAGATGACTTACAAGCTGCCGACATTGGCCACGAGAAGCTCTGCGTTGAAGGTTGTGATGAGGCGATGATCGAATTTGACCTCAGTGTGCTTGAAGACGAAACCTATTGGACCTTAGATGGGGTGAACTACTCAGGCATGGTGATGTGGGAAAACGGTGTCGTGGAAATGGGTGAAAACCGCGCGATATACACTTTCATGAATCAAGATCTGCCGAATCCAAGTTCACCGAACGGTATCGTTGCGCCATTCTGGGCTGACTACGAGGTGTTTGCTGAGGACGGTGAGTTACGTTATAGCTTAATTAACACCACCGATGGTACCCGCTACTTGATTTTAGAGTGGTACAACGTGCGTAACTGGAACGATTCAACTGGCCCATCTTATACCTTTAACGCTTGGTTTGAATTGAACACCGATAAAGTGTACGTAAACTTTATTGATGTGAACCAAGGCGAAGCGCCAGATGGTGGGGCGGTGATTGGTCTGGAAAATATCGACGGTACCGCTGGTGGTTCCAACCACATCGCTACCGCAGATTTGCCAGCTAACGGTTCTGCTCTTGAAATGAGCTTGTTAGCGGGTACTCCAGCGCAGTTACAAGTAGATGTTGAGGTGAGTGTAAGTGACTTTGGTGACGTAGTGGCAATGGCTACAGAAACTGGTCATAACACTGCTGTTACGGTTGATCTAAGCGAAGCCTTAGGTGAGATGGAGCGCGATTTTGTAACCTTGCTCAGCGTCACTAGTGGTGATCGCAGCGCTGAGGCTGTGTTGCCTATCAACATCAAGCCTACCGGTACCTTAACGCCAGTAGTTACGGTAGCCGCTGAGCATGGTAGCGTTAGCTTCGATGGCATGGTGGCAACCTACACGCCAGAAGGTGGCTTTGTAGGTGCTGATAGCTTTAGCTTCCATATGGAAGACGAAGCAGGAGCAACGTCGGCGAGCAATACTGTGACTGTTACTTTAACGAATACAGCCCCAGTAGCGGCAGCCACTGCACCTGCGACAGCTGAATTTGAAGCGACAGTACAGTTGGATGCTTCAGGCTCATCGGATGCCGATGGCGATACTTTAAGCTACAGCTGGAGCCAGACCAGTGGCCCAAGTGTTAGCTTAACTAACGCCAGCCAAGCGATTGCTAGCTTTGTGGTGCCGGGCCTTGAAGAAGATACTAACGTGAGCTTCACAGTCACTGTATCTGATGGCATGGCCAGCAGCGAAGAAACCGTAACTATGGAACTGAAAGCCGAACCTAAATCAAGCAGCTCGTTTGCTTGGTGGTTAAGCTTACTGGCGTTGCCATTGGTATGGTTACGTCGCCGTAAGTAACATGTAAACTTTGTTTGTTGTGTAAGCGGCACTCCTTAGCGGGTGCCGTTTTTTTATGCAAACTGAATAAGTTAGCAGCAGCTCGTACAAGAGTGTGGCTATGACATGTGTCAGTACGGTTACAAATACTTACAATTACAAATTTATATTTGTTCAATTGTGAATTAATTGTGTTAATTTCTACCTTGTGACTTTTTCAATAAAGTCCGCTTTCTTATTACAAAAACAAGGTAGATAACATGAGCAGAACTCTCCATACCCGCTGGTCTGCAATTGCATTAGCAGTAGCAACAGCAACGGGCTTGGGCGTGGCGACCGCACAGGACGTGCAATCGTTAGCAGTCGACCTTCAGCCGCACGAAGAAGCGCTGAAAGTTGAAAAACGTGCACGCCAAACAAGCATTATTTCCAGCCAGAACAAACGTGCTAGCACGCGTTATTTGATTGAGTTTGAAGATGCTCCAGTAGCGACCTATAAAGGCGGCGTTGCTGGCTTTGCAGCAACTTCAGCAGCGGCAACCGGCGCTGACACACTCAGCCTAAAAGCAAAGCCAGTACAAGATTACCAAAGCTATTTGGTGCAGCGTCAAAACCAAATGCTAAGCCAAATGAGTGCTCGCGCGCCAGGGCTGAAAGCGAAGAAAAATTTAACCGTAACTTTGAACGGCATGATCGTCGACTATGCTGGTGGTGATTTAGCTGCCCAGTTGCGCGGTATGCCTGGCGTTAAAGCCGTGCATCGTGACACTGAAATGCGTCTAAAAACGGACGTATCACCAGCGTTGATTAACGCTGATGATGTGTGGGGCATGTTAGGTGGACAAGATCGCGCTGGTGAAGGTATTAATATTGCCATTATTGATAGCGGTATTGATAGTTCACACCCAATTTTTGCTGATAACGGCCATAGCCGTCCGGAAGGTCTACCTACTGACGATTATTGTGCGGTGACGGATCCTACTTTCTGTAACGACAAAGTTGTGTTGGCGCGGGTCTATGACCCATTTGACCCAGAAGATATCAGCGAAGATGAAATCTTAGATTCACCGCAAGATACCGATGGCCACGGTAGCCACGTTGCTGGTACTGCTGCTGGTAACCCGTTAAGTATTAACCTTAATGGCTTAGCGGTAAACGTAACAGGTATGGCGCCGGGCGCTAACATCATGGCTTATAAAGCCCTGTTTACCACGTTAGATGGTGTGGGTTCTGGTTCGTCATTAAGCCTTGCCGCGGCTCTTGAAGATGCCGCAGCTGATGGTGCTGACGTTATCAATAACTCGTGGGGCGGTGGTGCTGGTGGTAACCCTGCCAACAGTTCGTATCGCACTATCATGACTAGCCTGCAAGAAATGGGCGTAGTGACTGTTACTGCTGCTGGTAACGATGGCCCTGGCCCGAACACTATTGGTTGCCCAGGTTGTGTTGAAGATACCATCAGCGTAGCTAGCACTCAGCATGGTCGCCAGTTTGGTAACAATATTGAATTGGATGGCTTTTTCCCGATTACTGCGTTACCAGGTAGCTACGATAATGGTTACACCTTAGATGAAGCTGTAAGTGGTGAATGGCTGCCGGTGTCGCAAATCAGCGAAACTAACTTATTGGCTTGTGCCCCCTATGAAGCAGGTTCGCTTGAAGGTGCGATTGCCATGGTGCCGCGCGGCGAGTGTAGCTTTTCAGAAAAAGCGGCAAGCGTACAAGCCGCTGGTGCGGTAGGTATGATTGTATATAACAATGCTGCCGGCACCATTTCAATGAACATGGCTGATGCTACCTTACCGGCAGTATCTATCCCACAAACTATTGGTGAGCAGTTAGAAGGCCTCTACGAGCCGGGCTTAACGGTAAGATTAAATCCGTTCCAAGCTTGGGTGGTAGGTGCTAACGTAGATGCGGTATCAGGCTTTAGTAGCCGAGGCCCGAACGGTGACTCGAATGTGTTGAAGCCAGATTTGGCGGCGCCAGGTTCAAGCATCCTATCATCATTGCCAGGCGGCGAGTTTAACCTGTTGAGCGGTACCTCAATGGCGAGCCCACATGTGGCTGGTGCTGCGGCCTTGTTGTTAGCTAATAATCCAGAGCTAACGCCGGCCCAGGTAAAATCGGTACTGATGACGTCAGGTGTTCGTGCGGTGACCAAAGAAGACACGCAAACTGCAGCGGATCCGTTTGATATTGGTGGTGGTCGTATTGATGTGTTGAATGCCACTCGTGTAGCAGTAGCGCTAGATACAGCCAGTATCGCCAATAATTTCTGTGAAGATGTGTGTTCGTTCTCTCGCCAAATCACCAGTTTGGTGGGCGAAGAAACTGTATGGAATGTAAGCGCTAGCTTCAACGACAGCGCAGTAACTGCAACTTTCCCTGAAACTGTGACCATTGCTGGTGGCGGTGCTGCTGAATTAGGCGTAGAAATCGATATTTCAGCAAGTGCTGGTGGCTGGCAGTTCGGTACTTTAACGTTAACGCACAATGCCGGTGACTATGCTCCAGTAAACGTGCCAATCGCGGTGTTTGCTGAAGGAATGGCGCCGGTAGGTTCAATCGGTGGCGCTATCGGTGACGCCGATACCGGAACCACTAATACGCCACTGAACTTCAGTATGACTGGTCGTTTAGGTACCTTTGAAGGGGCAAATGTGACCTTGTCGGCACAGTTGCCAGTAGAAGGCGTGACCATTGATGAAGCTACTTTGGTAGAAACGGAAGTGGGTTCAGTAGCTAGCGAGAAAGGCTTAAACACTGAAACCAATACCTATACCTGGACTGGGGTACAAACCAATGCTCCTGCTGAGTTAGATCTGGCCTTGTTAGGTGGCGGTATCGCTGGCGCGACGCTGGATCAATTAGGTGTAACCAACTATCAAACCTTCTGTAATGAAGCACCTGGCTGTGATGAATCACGCGTCAATATTCCATTAGGTGACCTTAGCTACGTATTCGATGGCGTTGAGTACAACAACATCGTGATGTGGTCGAACGGTATCATTGAAATTGGTGAGTCGCGCGTTGATAGTACTTATCAGCTGTCATTTATTCCTGATCCAGCCGAACCTAACGGCGTCTTAGCGCCATTCTGGGCTGATATGGTGATTAATAACAATGTTAACGTAGGCGGTGAATTGCGTATCGCTGTGGTTAATGCCGGCGCACCTTATTTAGTGATGGAATGGGTGAACGTGTCTGAATATGACGAAGTTGGTTCTTCGTATACCTTCAGTGCATGGGTAGCGTTAGACGATTCAGGCGAGGTCTTGTTTAACTATGTCGACGTGAATGGTCAGGCTCCAGCATTTGCATTAGCTGGTGGTGTTGAAACCATGGACGGCACCGGTGGTGGCTTTATCTATCTTGGTGGTACGGCATTTGGCGGTGATTTAGCTGGCAGCATGCCGCAAGACGGTTGGTTAGTACAATCTAATCTAATACCGGGTGAAGCCGCAGAAGTAAGCGCAAGCTTTGACTTCAGTGTGTCTAACTTTGGTGCGGTTGGCGCTGGCGAAGCCAGTGGTCTGCACAGCCGTGCGATTACTGTTGACTTAACCGAAGCGGTAGGTACGCCAAGCCGTGACGTCGTAGCTATGCTTGCTGCGAGCACCGACGAAGGCGAAGTAACAGACATGGTTCCAGTCACTATCAGCCCAGATGGCGCGTTAACAGTTGAAATTGTTGACCAGCCAGCTAATGGTACGGTTGAGCTAGACGGCATGACCGCAACCTACACCCCAGCGGCAGGCTTTGTTGGCGACGATAGCTTTACTTATCGTGCAGTGGACGAGTCTGGTGCGGTATCTGATGCAGGAACTGTAACCGTTGCGGTGACTAACACCAACCCAACAGCTACTGTGACTGGGGTAACTGAACCGAAAGCGGAAGGTGATGAGGTTACCTTGTCGGTCTCTGCATCTGATGCGGATGGCGATAGCCTGACTTATCAATGGGAAGTGATTAACGGCCCTGCGGTAACCTTAGGTAGCGCAACCGGTAGTTCAGTCACCTTTACTGCGCCGTACGTAGAAACTGAGCAAACCTTGCAATTGCAAGTAACTGTGAGTGATGGTGCCGGCTCGGTAGTACGTCCTACCTCGGTTAAAATTGTACCACCGAAGAGCAGCAGTGCCTTTGGCTGGTGGCTAACCCTGTTAGCATTACCTTTGGTATGGGCTCGTCGTCGCACTAGCTAAGTGACTCGAGTGTAAAGATTGAAACGGCGATAGCTTTCTATCGCCGTTTTTTTTAGAGTAGAGGTTAAGCTAATGTTGCTTATACTCAGGAGAATAACATCATGGGAATGTCACGTTTAAGTGTAATTGCAATGCTAGTAGCTGCTAGCCTGACGCTGGTGGGTTGTGCCGATGACACGGTGCAACTGGATAGTGCGATGCCGGATGCGGCTGGTGAGCCAGCTAGTGTGCAAGAGCAGAGCTTGAGTGAGCGTTTAACCACGCTAGATAGAGCCATTCGTGAAGAAGTTGGGATAGCGCGCGCCGATAGTTTTGATCAGTGCCAGTTATTGGCGGTGGGCAAGCGAGCCTGCGGTGGCCCAGAGTTTTATATGGTGTATTCAACGGTGAGTTCTGATGCTGCTAAGCTGCAAGCACTCGCCAATGAGTACACGGAGTTACGGGTACAACAGATAGCGCAAACGGGCGAGATGAGTACTTGTGAGATGCTGCCTAAGCCAGGCGTGATGCTTGAGGGTGGTATTTGTAAAGTGGTTCAATCGGTAGACCGCTAAACAGCTAAGGGCGGCCTGGGCCGCCCTTATGTTGTTAGCGATGGCGTTCGATGTGTTTGAGCAGAGCTTTCAGTGCCGCAGGTTTAACGGGCTTCGCTAAGAAATGCAAGCCACTCTCACGGGCTTGTTTGCGCACGCTGTCATCCCCCATGGCTGTGACTAATGCTGCGGCTACATTGTCGCCCCAGTGCTGCCGTAAGGCCTTCGCCAAACGTAAGCCATCATAGTCATCGTCTCCCAGCTGATAGTCCAGTAACAAGCCATCAGGGCGTGGATGAGTGGCCGCATACTCAAGTACTGTGGCGCTACTATTAAAGGTTTCTACGGTACACCCCCATTTTTCTAGCAGCGCACGCATGGCCGAGAGGTTTTCTTGGTCGTCGTCTACGCATATCAGTAGCAAGTTGGAGTTGGGCGTATCGGCGCTGGCGACCATAGGGCGTTCGTACACTTGGGCAGCACTGCCCATAGGTACGGTTACCGAAAAACAACTGCCTTTGCCTTCGTGAGTGACCAAGGTGAGTTCGCAGCGTAATTGCTCACTCATGCGCTTGGCAACACTTAAGCCCAAACCTACGCCTTCAACGCGGGTGTTGGAGCCACGATAAAACGCATCAAAGATGCGATGGCGCTGCTGTGCGGTGATGCCCAGCCCGGTATCCCATACGGCAATAACTAGGTGCTCACCGCGCTTACGCACGCCTAACAGCACGCGGCCGTTATCGCGGTTGTATTTAACCGCGTTGGATAAAAAGTTTTGGACGATGCGACGCAAGTAAGTGGGGTCTGTGTAAACCACCGCATCTTGTAGGCGGCTGCGTAATTTAATGCCGCGTTGTTCGGCTAATACCGCATACTCGTTAAGCAGCGGCGCCAAAATATCTTGCAGGGCGCAATGTCTGAACTGCGGTTGCAACGCGCCTTGGTCCATTTTAGCTATTTGTAATAAGGTACTGAGCAAGTGCTCCGTAGAGGCAAGCGCCGTATCTAGCTTACCTGCTAGCTGCCGATTATTGGTCGTCATACTGTGCTCATCCATGGCACTTAGATATAAGCGTGCGGCGTTTAGCGGCTGCAAAATATCATGGCTGGCGAGCGCCAAAAAGCGAGTCTTTGAGGCGTTAGCTTCTTCGGCGTCCTGTTTAGCCTGTTTTAGCTCGACTTCAACTTTGCGGCGGCGTTCGATTTCTTCGGTGAGTTCGTTGTTAATTTCCCGAATTTTACGCTGGCGCACGTTAATGCGCTGCTCTAAATCGATATTGGCTTCTTCGAGTGCTTGAGCTGTTTCGACGTGTTCAGTGATGTCGGTAAACGAAGTTACAAAGCCACCGGTAGGTAGCGGGTTGCCAACCATCTCAATCACTCGGCCATCACCGCGGCGTCGAATAAATCGATGCGGCGAGCCCATTTGCATGTAGTTCAGGCGTTTGGTGACCAGCTCGTCAATTTCACCCGGGCCACATTCGCCGCGCTCGGCGTTGTAACGAATCAGCGTGGCGATCGGCTGGCCGGGCTTGACCATGCCTTCGGGGTATTCAAACAAATCAAGGTAACGCTTGTTCCAAGCCACTAAACGCAGCTCGGCATCGACTACCGAAATGCCTTGAGCTAAATTCTCTAAGCTACTGAAGAGAATAGACTGTTGGGTTTGAAGGGCTTGGGTGGTGTCGTCAAAAAAGTGCACCACCTCTTCTAAGTGCAAGCGACGGTCGCGCAGGGCCGCTTCTACCAGTGAACGCGCAGTTGCGGCACCGAGTACCCCAGTTAGCGCCCGCTCAACGTAATCAATTAGCTCACGCGAGGCCACATCATCGCGGTTGGCCGCAGTCATGGTAACGCCGCCTTTGCTTTCAGCAAAGAACGTCAGCAATTGATGACAGCGATCTTCGCCCACAAAGGTGGTCAGCAATAACACCATATCGGCGTTAGTAGCTTGGTGATGACGACCTATGGTGTGTTCTTGTAAATGACTACGCGGCTTCACAAAGGCGGTCGCTTGAATACGATCGACTAAGCGCGCCCGAGCCAGCATCGAGAACACCACGTAGCAAAGGGTATTGATGGCCATACTGATCACGGTGCCGTGAGTGATGATGCTGGTATCGCTGCCGTTGTGAGGCAGGTACATGGGCAGCGCCACGGCAAATAGCCAAGCTAGCAAGCCGGCGCCTAAGCCAACATACACACCGCGGGCGTGACCACGACGCCAGTAGAGGCCACCAAGCACCGCTGGCAATAACTGTAAGACTACCGAGAAAGCCAGCAAGCCGATACTCACTAAGCCGGTGTTGGCGGCCCAGAAGGCATAGCAGAGGTAGCTGAGTAACAGGATAATGGCGATAGCAACGCGACGAATAAACAGTAGGCGATTTTGAAAGCCGGTAGGGAAGCGCTGTTGGCGCTGCAGAATAATCGGCATGATAACATCGTTGGTGACCATGGTGCTGAGGGTTACAGAGGCAATAATCACCATCGCTGTAGCGGCTGAAAAGCCACCGATAAAGATAAATACGGCGAGCCAGGTTTGATCATGTAGGAGCGGTAAGCGTAAGGCGTAGGTATCACCGTCCACGCCGGTACCGAAGAATAATTGGCCGGCAAGGGCAATGGGCACAATGGCAAGCGCAATCAGCACCAAGTACAACGGAAAACCCCAGCGCGCGGTTTTTAGATGGTTTACATCCACGTTATCAACCACCGCCACATGAAACTGGCGCGGCAAACAGAGAATGACCCCTGCCGCCATAAAAGTCTGCACGATAAAGTCGAATTCTGTTAGGGCTTCCCAACTCCAGGCTTTGCTACTGGGATTGGCCAGCTGTTGCCACATGCTAACGGGCGAGGCGTCGTTAAACAATATGTAGGCAAAGACGGCCGCCGCTAGCAACGCTACTAGTTTTACCGCAGACTCAAAGGCAATGGCCAAAATCATGCCGTTGCGATATTCAGTGACTTCAATGTGACGGGTACCAAACAGCATGGCAAACACCGCCATAATCGCTGCCGCAATCAACTCATTGATGGAAAATTCAGTAAAAGCAGAGGTGTTTTCGGTAAGCACCACAAAGGTTAAGCCGACCGCTTTGAGCTGCAAGGCAATGTATGGAATGGTTGCTAACGCGGCGATAAGTGTCACGAACAGCGCCAATCGTTGCCGTTTGCCGTAGCGGCTCGCAATAAAGTCAGCAATCGAGGTGATGTTCTGTTGTTTGGAAACACTGACCAGCTTTTGCAGTAGTGGCAAGGCAAAAATAAAGAGTAAAAACGGCCCCAGCAAAATCGGAATATAGGCCCACCCGCCTGTCGCGGCGTTACCCACCGCGCCGTAATAGGTCCAGCTGGTGCAATAGATGGCCAAGCTCATACTGTAAATGATGGGCTTATAACTGATGCGGTTGGCCAACGAGTTAGATTTGTCGCCCCAATGGGCCACCGCAAAAAGTAAGGCAATATAAGCTAGTGAGGCAAGTATCAGCAGTAGGGTCATGTTGGATACCTAGTTCGTTGTTCGTGCGCGCTTCGCGCTATTCGTGCGCTGCGCTATTCGTCCGCTGCGCTGTTCGGGGTTCGCTGTTCGGGGTTCGTGGTTGACTGTTACGAACAGCGCGAAGCGCGGACCAACAGCGCAGCGTACGAATTACGAACCACGTTTGTTCTCCCGAACCACGTTTGTTCTCCCGAACCACGTTTGTTCTCCCGAACCACGTTTGTTCTCCCGAACCACGTTTGTTCTAAAATATTTGCGGATCGAAGCTAATTGATTTTTGGGGCTGCGACAAGAGTAAATCTTACCTGATTGAGTCAATGCTTAATAATTGATAGCCACTTGGCAGGTGAAATATCAACCTTACGACCAATGTCGTATTTCCTACATTGCCATTAGGCGTCTAGATTGCATAGTGAACAAATCACAATAACAAACACAACTAGAACAACCTGGAGGACGTATGGCTTTCAAAAGCGAAGAACTCGCAAAAGCCTACTGGCGCGATAATATCAGTCTGGTGCTTAAGCTACTGGCGGTCTGGTTTATCGTTTCCTATGGCTTTGGCATTATCCTGGTGGATTGGCTTAATCAATTTACCTTTTTCGGCTTTAAACTGGGCTTTTGGTTTGCTCAGCAGGGGTCGATTATTTCTTTCGTCATTCTGATTTTTATTTATGTTAAACGAATGGCGGCCCTTGATAACAAATACGAAGTTCACGAAGACTAAGGGGCCCATCCATGGATATTCAAACTCTCACGTTTATTATCGTTGGTGCGACCTTTGCTTTATATATCGCGATTGCGATTTGGTCTCGTGCCGGTTCTACCTCTGATTTCTATGTTGCGAGCGGTGGCGTCCATCCAGTGATGAATGGTATGGCAACTGCTGCGGATTGGATGTCGGCGGCGTCGTTTATTTCAATGGCAGGTATTATCGCGTTTGCTGGTTATGATGGCAGTGTGTACTTGATGGGTTGGACCGGTGGCTATGTGTTATTAGCACTGTGTTTGGCACCTTATCTGCGTAAGTTTGGTAAGTTTACTGTGCCAGATTTCATTGGTGACCGTTATTACTCGCAAACAGCGCGTACTATTGCGGTTATTTGTGCAATCTTAATCAGCTTTACATACATTGCCGGACAAATGCGTGGTGTAGGCGTGGTGTTCTCGCGCTTCTTAGAGGTTGAAATTGCTACCGGTGTTTACATCGGCGCAGTGATTGTATTCTTCTACACCGTGTTAGGTGGCATGAAAGGTATTACCTATACTCAGGTAGCGCAATACTGCGTATTAGCCTTTGCATACTTGGTGCCAGCTATCTTTATCTCGTTCCAAATGACGGGGCACATTTTGCCGCAAACCGGTTTTGGTGCGACTATTGCTGATGGTGTATCAGGTGAGGGGCAATACTTGTTAGCGCGCTTGGATGGTTTGTCAGAAGAGCTGGGTTTAGCGGCTTACACCTCTGGCTTGAAGTCTAAGATCGACGTGTTTGCTATTACCTGTGCCTTGATGGTAGGTACTGCTGGCTTGCCACACGTCATTGTGCGTTTCTTCACCGTGCCAAAAGTACGTGATGCGCGTCGTTCAGCGGGTTGGGCATTGGTCTTTATCTCAGTTGTTTATTTAACTGCACCATCGATTGCTGGTTTTGCCAAAGTGAACTTGATCAACACCGTTAACGGTCCGGATATGGCTGGCGTGGAATATGATGCGGCTCCAGATTGGGTGAAAAACTGGGAACAAACCGGTTTGATTAAGTGGGAAGATAAAAACAACGACGGCAAAATGTTCTATGCTGGTGATGAGCGCAACGAAATGACCGTTGACCGCGATATCATGGTATTGGCAAACCCTGAGATTGCTAATTTACCAGCTTGGGTAGTGGCGTTGGTTGCAGCCGGTGGT
Source organism: Idiomarina loihiensis (assembly GCF_024584785.1). Taxonomy (GTDB): domain Bacteria; phylum Pseudomonadota; class Gammaproteobacteria; order Enterobacterales; family Alteromonadaceae; genus Pseudidiomarina; species Pseudidiomarina fusca. Next base: position 1,685,531 of record NZ_CP074112.1, on the reverse strand, counting down.
GTTGCCGCGGCGTTATCAACCTCAGCCGGTTTGTTGTTGGTTATCTCTACGTCGGTGTCGCACGATTTGTTGAAACGTACGCTAACGCCGAATATTACCGATAAGCAAGAGTTGCTGTGGGCGCGGGTCGCTGCCGCTGTAGCTATTGCTCTGTCTACTTGGTTCGGGATTAATCCGCCCGGCTTTGTGGCGCAGGTGGTCGCCTTCGCGTTCGGCTTGGCCGCAGCGAGTTTCTTCCCGGCCATTATATTAGGTATTTTCTATAAGCGCATGAACAGCACAGGTGCTATTGCTGGTATGTTAGTGGGTGTGGTCTTTACCTTGGCGTATATTATTTACTTCAAGTTTGTAAACCCGGCTGCCAATACTGCGGACAACTGGTTGTTCGGCATTTCGCCAGAAGGCATTGGTACTATCGGTATGATACTGAACTTTATTGTGTCGTACGTGGTACACAAGCTGACCGGTGATGCGCCGCAGGATACCCAAGACTTGGTTGAGTCGATTCGGTATCCGAAAGGCTCGGGCGCTGCCTCTAGTCATTAATGATGAGCTACTGCAAAGCCCGGCACTGCCGGGCTTTTTTCTGATTGGAAAGCGAGGTTCTTATGCAACCGGAACTGTTAGAAGTACAACGATTTTTACTGGATTGTCCGCCCTTTGATGAACTCAATGGGGAGCAGCGGCAATGGGTGGCGGGGCAAATTAAAGCTGCTTATGTGAACGAACACAATGTGGATGGGCTGTTTAAACAACATAGCCCAGCGCTTTATATTGTGCGTTCAGGCGGTTTTGATTTGCTGGCGCCAGATGGGCATTTGATTGAGCGACTTGAGTCCCATGATTTGTTTGGTTTTCCGAGCTTGCTAAGTGGGCGGGCGGTGGTGAACAAGCTGCAGGTGATTGAAGACGGCATTATTTACATTATTACCGCCGCAGTGTTTGACCAGCTACGCCAGCATGTGCGGGCGTTCGAGCAATATTTTATCCGGGCACATGAGCAGCGCTTGCTCTCAGAAACGGCGCGGCGTGAAGGCGATGTCACGCGCCGTGGCAGTTTGGCGGGTACTGCTAATAGTAGCGGTACCCGTCAAGGGAGCGCGGTGGATACTGGCGCGGCTGGTGCGACTGAGCTGGGTTCGCTGGGGCTGTCTGCAAGTGGGCCCAAGCAGGAGCCGGTGGCCAGTTATGATGCGTTGCAATTGCCAGTGGCCGAAGTGATAGTGCGAGCGCCGGTGATGTTGTCTATTCATGCCACCATCAAAGAAGCGGCCGAGCGCATGCGCGACGAAAAAGTCTCCTCGGTATTGGTAGTAGAAGGACCTGTGGCAGAAAATGCGGCGGCAGAGGGGGCTGTGGTAAAGGGGACTGTGGTAAACGACACTGCGGTAAACGAGACTGCGGCGAATAGCCCTGCAGATAGCGAAGCAGCGGCGGTGAAGTTGTGCGGAATTTTGACCGACCGTGATTTGCGCAATCGGGTGGTAGCGCAAGGATTGGCCTACGATTTACAGGTGAATGCGGTAATGACCCAAGCCCCAGCGACTGTGTATGGGCGCCAGACCCTGATGGATGCGTTGGCGATTATGACGCAAGAAAATATCCACCATTTGCCGGTACTTAATGACGCTGACCAGCCGATTGGGATGATCACCAATACCGATTTGATGCGGCAGCAGCGCAGTGAACCTATCATGCTGATCAGTGCGCTGAACAAAGCGGCGAGTAAAGCGCAGCTAGTGGCGGAGGCGGCGCATATTCCGGCCTACATGCAGACGTTTGCTGCGCGTGTGCATGACACCACCATGGTGGGACGGCTGCTGGCGTCGTTAACCGATAGTATGACGCGTAAATTAATCAGTTTGTATGAACAAGAACATGGGGTTGCGCCGGGGCCCTATTGCTGGATAGCGTTTGGCTCGCAAGGGCGTGAAGACCAGGTGCTGAGTTCCGATCAAGATAATGGTTTATTGCTGGGTAACGGGCTTAACGACAATCAGTTGGATTGGTTTAAAGGGTTGGGCGAATACGTGAGTGGCGGTTTGCATGAATGCGGTATTCCGCTGTGTCCGGGCGATATTATGGCCTCGAATGTGGATTGTCGACGCACCTTGGATGGCTGGCTGGAGCGTTTTAAAAGCTGGACGGAAAGCCCGACGCCGAAGGCGTTGATGTATTGCCAAATCTTCTTCGATTCGCGGCTAGTTTACGGCAATAAACGGCTATATCAACGCTATCGTGAGCAAGTTGCACGGCTGGCCCAAAAGGACTTTTTCTTAGGTAATTTGGCACGTTTACAGGTGAGTGTGCAGGTGCCGTTAGGCTTGTTTAATAGGTTTCGTGGTACCGAGAGTGGTAAAGACTCGGATCTGATCAATATTAAGCGTTACGGCATTGCTTTGATTAACGATATTGTGCGCATTTATTCCTTGCAAGCAGGAATTATGGTGCCGCAAACCTTGGCTCGCTTAGAGGCATTGAGAGGCAGTAAGTTACTCAATAATAAAGATAACCAGTCGTTGGCAGAAGCTTGGCAATTTTTAACTGAGCTACGGCTACAGCACCAATTGCAGACGTGGGGCAGTGACCAGCCTAAGAACGCGCTAGACCCCGATGAGCTCAGTACCTTAACGCGACGCCAATTAAAAACCGCCTTTCGAATTATTAAAGAATGCCAACAAGGGGTCGGCTTGAAGTTTGGACGGATTGGTTGATGGCGGCTCATTCTTCAGGTTGGCGTAACCGTATCGCGGCTTGGTGGCAGCGGCGGCAGGCTTTAGCTCAGCCGTGGACAGCGCAGCGCTATGTGGCGCTAGATCTCGAAACCAGTGGTTTAGATGCGCGCCACGATAGCATTATTGCGGTGGCCTGGGTGGAGCTCACGCCACCTTTGCTAGATTACCAAAGTGCCCGTTATTACACCGTGGCAACGGCACAAACTGAGCTGAATCAGTCGCCGGTGGTACATGGTTTAGTGAGCCGCGACTTACAACAAGTGACGCCTTTGGCTGAGGTGCTCAAGGAGCTAGAGCAGGTGCTCGATGGTGCGGTTTTGGTCTGTCATCATGTGCAACTGGATTGGGCTTTTTTAAAACAAGCGGGTAAAGCGCATCAAGTGCGGTTCAAGCCATTGCTACGATTTGATACCTTGACCTTTGAGGGCCAAAGATTAAAGAATTCTCAACATCATATTCAGCGAGGTAGCTTAACCTTAAGTGCTTGTCGCAGCCGTTATGGCCTACCCCAATATGATGCCCATCATGCGCTCAGCGATGCCATTGCTTGTGGTGAATTGATGTTGGCCCAACTGTATAAATACGCGGGCGCTCAAGTAGTTAGGTTACCGCGCAGTTAATTTTGTAGGCCTTTGGACGCTCTTCAGAGTAACCGAGCAACGAGCGCTGCTGTAAATTTCGGATTTATCTTAAAAACAAATTATCGAAAAGTTTACAAGTCTGTGCAAAAAAACAGGTAAAAACCTTGTTGCAAAACTATTGTAAAAAGCTTTTAACTGTGGTTGTATTAGCAACGGAACTCAGAAGACATGCGTAGATGCATCTCTTACTGGAAGCCACTATTAAGGCTTACGACTAATAACTTTTACAAAAGTTCCGTATCAGCCAAATCAACAATAAAAAAATCAGGGAGACTTACATGGCTAAGCAGTCATTTTTGTCAAGTTCTATCCGCGCCATCATGATGGCAGGGTTTGGTTCTGCACTATTAGCTGGCGCACCAGCAATGGCGCAAGATCAAAGCAATGAAAGCGAAGACGGCGAAAAAGCGAAAGCTGCCGAAAAAATTCAAGTAACCGGTTCTCGTATTCGTACCGACGGTTTGGATAGCCCAACTCCGGTTGAGATTATCACTACTGAAATTGCTACCGATCAAGGTTTGAACACCCTCGGTGAATTGTTGCGTACGTCAACAGTTGCCTCTGGTTCTGACCAGTTGATCTCTGCATACTCTGTTGGTTATGTAACCAACGGTGGTTCAGGTGCTGAGTCAATCTCAATGCGTGGTTTAGGTGCTAGCCGTACCTTGGTACTACTGAACGGTCGCCGTGCAGGACCTGCGGGTACTCGTGGTACCGTATCTGCGTTTGATATGAACGCATTACCAATCAGCATCATCGAGCGTGTTGAAATCTTGAAAGATGGCGCATCATCTTTGTACGGTTCTGACGCGGTTGCTGGTGTAATCAACATCATCACCAAAAAAGGTGAAGGCGGCGAAGTTAACTTCTCTGGCTTAGCTCCTTTTGAAGGTGGCGGCGAAACTTATCGTTTAAACGCTACTTACGGTGACTCTTTTGACCGTGGTTCATGGCGTGTGGTTGCTGACCACAACGTGAACACTGGTTTGATTCGTGCCGATCGTGATTATTTTGACTGTTCAACTCGTTACTTGTTCTCGAACATCGTAACTGGTGAGCGTGCTGACCCAATCGATCCACGTACTGGTGAATACCACTGTAACGAATCAGGCTTTGGTTTATGGCATGCCTATGCAGGTGTTGGCTTGCCAGCAAATACTAGTGCTGGTCGCTTCCAGTTCAACTACGGTGGCTACGATGTAGCTGACCCAACTACTATTAACCCATACTACAACCCTGCTGATCCACGTAGCATCGGTGTTGAAGGCGTTAACCCGTTCTTGCGCGCTGCGCCAGACGGTTGGTACTGGGCTGGTTACAATGCTGAATCTGACGGCTTGTTGGACGGTGGCGGTCACCCGTTCCGTTTACAACAAACTATGGTTCCTGAAACTACCGTTTCTTCAGTATTCTTACAAGGTGACTACGACCTAACTGATACTATCTCAGCTTACGGTGAGTTATTGCACAGCCGTCGTACCACCGAGTCTGAAAGTGCTCGTCAGTTCTGGACTGCAGACGTCGGTTACGTCTCAATCAATTCTATTGACGGCTTTGACGGTGATGGTTACGTGATGCCAGTGCATTACACTAATCACTACGGTAACAAAACAACCATCGACTACTCACGTGCAGTAGTAGGTTTAGAAGGCTCTATCGGCTTCTGGAACTGGGATGTTTCTTATCAGCGTTCACACAACAGCGGTACTTACGCACAAGATATCATCTTGCGTGACTCTATGTTGATGGCACAAGGATTGTTGGCCACCGGTGCAACTTGTAACGGTGAAGTAACGCCAATTTCTGGTAAAGCTTGTTACGACTACGACTGGTTCGATCCACAAAACTTGTACGGTAACCCAAGCCAAGAAGCTCGTGACTTCTTATTCGGTTACGACAAAGGTAAAACTACCTACAAGCAAGACACTTTTGATGCATACATTACTGGTGACTTGTTCGATTTACCAGCAGGTGCTTTGTCAACTGCAGCGGGTATCTACTGGCAGCGTGACGAAATCAACGACGTACCTGGTGAGAACACTCGTAACGGTAACTCATGGGGCTTATCAAGCGCTGGTATCACTGCTGGTAAAGCAACTACCAAAGCTGTTTATGCTGAGTTCCAAGTACCAGTATTACGTGACTTACCATTCGTTGAGAGCTTAGATTTAACGGCTTCTGGTCGTTGGACTGACGTTGATGCGTACGGTGATGATACTACTTATAAACTAAGCGCTAACTGGTCTATCGGTGAAGGCTTCCGAGTGCGTGCTTCACGTGGTACTTCATTCCGTGCACCAGCATTGTTTGAATTGTACCTAGAAGGTCAAACTGGTTTCTTGGGTCAAACCAACGATCCATGTTTGGACTACGTAAACGCAACCAACCCACTAGTTCGTGAGAACTGTGCGGCCGCTGGTATTCCAGAAACTTATACTGATACCGTAGGTACTGGTAGCTCGTCATTTACTACCATCACCGGTGGTGGTGCAGGCGTACTCCAAGCTGAAACTTCAGTTTCTGAAGGTATTGGTTTAGTTTACGAAAGCGCTGAAGGTACTTTCGCAGCGTCTGTTGACTACTACGACGTAGTAATCAGCAACCAGATCTCAAGCGTTTCTGGTGCAGCTGTATTGAACCAGTGTTATACCTCTACTGACTTCGCAAACGAGCCATTCTGTAATCAGATCGACCGTAAAGACGGTACTGCTGATGGCGATTGGTCAATTCAAGAAGTTCGTGGTGGTTACTTGAACACTGCTCAACAAACTGTTCGTGGTTTTGACTTCGTAGTAACTTATCAAGATTCATTTGATTTTGGTGACTTACGCGTGAAGTTAGACCATACGCACCAAGTTGAGCGTTCATTCCAGCAGTTCGTAACTGATACTCCAGAAGATTCACTAGGTTGGATCGGTAATCCGAAGTCTATCGGTACGTTAAACACTACCTTGACTCGTGATGAGTGGAGCTTCAACTGGAACATGGCTTACTATGACCGTACTGAAGACTATTCATACTACGGCACCGACTCTACCACTCTTCGTGGTGAAGACGTTCGCTTCGTAGCACACATCCCAACTTATGTGTTGCACTCAATCTCTGCGAACACTACGTTCAATGACAACATTGACGTAACTTTCGGTATCGGTAACTTGTTCGACAAGCAACCGCCTTCAGTGAGCCCAGCAGCAGCTGCAGTGGTAGGTAACACTCCATTGTTCGCATCGCAAATGGACTACTTAGGTCGTCGCGCGTTCTTCAACATCTCTTACCAGTTCTAATTGGTAGGTTCGTTGAAACGAACAAGCAAGATGAATGATAAAAGCCCCACTTAGGTGGGGCTTTTTTATTTACTTTGTTTTACAATTAACGATAGTATTATTAACAATTATAAAGACAGACACTCTCTACAGAACACGAGGCAAATATGAAGTATTCTTCATTGGTGATGGGTTTAGCAGCATTAGCTGTACCCATGTTAACGAATGGCGCTGAGGTGAAAACCGAGCTGCTAGAAAGCTATGCGAAACATTCGCAATACTTGGATGTAAAAATCTCCCCCCGCGGTGACTATTTAGCAGCAACATCGCGCAATGAAGAAGGCTCGGTATTACTAACTGTCTTAGATATTAACGAGAGCAAGATTCTATCTATCACCCAAGGCAATGGGCGTGAATCAGTATCGTCGTTTCAGTGGGCGAATAACGAGCGTCTAATCATGACCATGGCGCGCGAGATTGGCTCTTTGGATGCACCGGTACCTACGGGTGAAATCTTTGCCATGAATGCTGATGGCTCGAACCAAGTGATTCTAACTGGCCCACGTTCAAGCGATGGCAACTACGAGTTTGCACAAGTGGTAGATTATTTGCCAGAAGATCCTGAAGCCATCATGATCTACACCCGCTCGTTTTTCTCCAAAGAACCCTATTTAGATCTGTATACCATGAAGGTCACTTCTGGGCGTAAGCGTTCAGAAGGGCGCATCCCGCTGCGTGCCTATGCGAGCACTAACGTGCAGGTAGTACTAGATAGCGATGGGGTGTCGCGGATGGTGTTAGGGATCGACCCGAACGAGAAAAACAAGACGGTGATCTTAGGTCGTGATGGGGCCAACAAAGACTGGTACGAAGTTGATAGTTATTACGAAACCGATGGCGGTTTTGTGCCTTTATTGATGTTGCCAGGTACCGACCAAGTGTTAGGTCTGAGTGATAGCCAATCGGATACTCGCTCGTTGAGTGTGTTGGATTTAAGCACGAAACAAGAAACCGTGATGGCTGAGCATCCAAATACCGATTTGATGCCGATCATGAGTGTGAAGAATGGTCGAGCCAACGAAGTGATTGGTGCTGCCTTTGAATACAATGGTATTGATACTTTCTTTTTTGATGATGTTGAAGATAAGGATTACGCCCGCTTGGTGCAAAGCTTGATTGCTACCTTTCCAGGTCAGTCGGTGGGCATTAATTCGTCAACCCGTGATAATCGTAAATTGATTGTGCGGGTAGAGTCAGTGAATGCTCCTGCAAAATTTTATTTGTTCGACCGCGATAAGCGTGCGCTGACGCCGATTGCTGCGGCTAAACCTTGGTTGGATGGGCATACGATTCCAACGACGCAAACTATTGTCTATAAAAGCCGTGACGGATTAGATATTCATGCCCTGCTAACCTTGCCTAACGGTAAAGAAGCCAAAGATTTACCGTTGATCTTATTACCACATGGCGGCCCGCATGGTATTCGCGACAGCATGGGCGGTATGGACTCTGATGCCAAAGTGTTAGCAGAACATGGCTATGCGGTATTGCAGCCTAACTTCCGTGGCTCAGGTGGGTTCGGTCGGAAATTTATGGAGCTTGGTTATAAGAACTGGGGCACCACCATGATTAACGACATGACCGATGGGGTGATGCACTTAGTGAAAGAGAAAATAGCCGACCCAGACCGTGTCTGCGTGTATGGCGCCTCTTATGGTGGTTATGCTGCGGTACAAAGTGGTATTCGTGAGCCAGACCTGTATAAGTGTATTGTGGGCTTTGTTGGGGTGTATGACTTAAACCTGATGTACGAACAGGGCGATATTTCTGAAGCTCAAGCGGGCCGTAACTATTTAGATCAAGTACTACCTAGTGATAGCGAAGGCCGTACTGAGCAATCACCGATTGATAACGTGGATAAGCTCAAAGCGCCGGTGTTCATTATTCAAGGTGGTGCCGACATCCGGGTGCCAGAAGAGCATGCCTTCCGCTTGCGTGATGCCTTGAAAGAGCGTGAGCATCCGTACGAGTGGTTGTATAAGAAAGGTGAAGGCCACGGATTCTACAAACCAGAAAATAACGTTGAGCGCTGGCAGAAGATGCTTGCCTTCTTCGAAGAGCACATTGGCGACTAATTAAACGTTCGCGATAGAGAAAAAGCCCCACTGTTTTGCAGAGGGGCTTTTTTTAGGCTTAAAAGCAAGGCCTTAACCATCTTAAATGAATGCAAAATTAGTTAAGTGAGAGCCGAAATAACACGAATATGACGATAAACTGCATGTTTATATCGGTGATTAGACACAGTGCGGTGAAAATAAGATCACTTTTGTTATAGTTATTTGCGATAGAACGCTTGCTCACATCGATTATTTTCATTAGTATCAGGTTGACCCTAATCAAAAAAACAACGATTTCACGGGGTTTTTTCTGATCTGGGTCAGACTTGGTTCGCACGCTGCTATGCGTGTTGAGCTATAGCAAAAAAATCACTTAAAAGTGGTCCAGGGAGAATAATTATGTATACCAATAGCAAAGTTGCTAAGTCTATCCGCTTAGCTCTGATGTTTGGTGGTGCTTCATTAGCATTATCAGGCACAGCTGCAGCACAAGACACGTCTGAAGACGAAGCCGGTGCTGAAGCCCAAGAACGCATTTCTGTAACAGGTTCACGCATCAAGCGTACCGACCTTGAAACCGCAAGCCCTATCTCAGTATTTACTGCTGCCGACCTTGAAGCCTCAGGTTACGCTACGCTAGAAAAATTCGTACACTCGTTGCCATCAGTGAACGGTGCTGCGCAAGGTTCGAACGTAAACAACGGTAGTAACGGTAGCGCCACGGTATCTTTGCGTGGTTTAGGTTCTGGCCGTACCTTGTTGTTGGTGAACGGTCGTCGTACTGCATTCAGCGACATGAACTCTATCCCAATGGCGTACGTTGAGCGCGTTGAAGTGCTACGTGACGGCGCATCTACCGCATACGGTTCTGATGCAATTGCCGGGGTTATCAACTTTATCACCAAGCGTGACTTTGAAGGTGCTGAGTTTGTTGCTCAATATGACCTAACTGGCGAAGGCGACGGTGAGACCACGCGTTTAGCAGCTACCGTAGGTACCTCTAGCGACCGTGGTAACGTAGTATTATCACTAGAGTACACCAACCGTAACGAAATCTGGCAGGGCGATCGTGATTTCTCTGAATGCCCATTGTTCGATGACGGCAAAGGTGGTGTTTACTGTGGTGGTTCTGGTACTACTGCGATGGGTACTTGGACAACCGTATCTAATTCTTACAAAGGTTACGTAGTTGACCCAACCACAGGTGCACTGCGTCCATTTAACAATGCTACCGATGGCTTTAACTACGCTGCAGTAAGCTACATGGTTACGCCAATGGAAGTATTCAGCATCAACGGTGCTGCCACTTATGAATTAACACCAAGCACGACTGCGTTTATCGAAGGTGGTTTCACTAACCGTCAATCAGACCAGTTGATGGGTGCTGAGGGTACTTTCTGGGGCCAATTCGTTCCAGCAACTAACCCGTACAACCCAGTAGGTGAAGACCTTTATATCAACCGTCGTTTAGAAGAGTCTGGTGGCCGAGCGTTCACGCAAGACATGAACGATTATCGTATGGTTGCTGGTTTTGAAGGTTACCTAGACAATGGTTGGACGTGGGATGTGTCTTATAACTACACCCGCTTTGTTGATACCCGTGTTGACTACGGTCGTGCCAACGCAAATCGCTTCTTGAACTTAACTGACCCAGACTTGTGTGCTGATGATGCAGCTTGCCCTGGTGTGTGGAACCCATTTGCACCAGGTACCTTGACCCAGGCGATGATGGATTACGCGTTCTTACCTAACTCTCCGGTAGTACGTGGCCAAACCAAACAGTTCTTGGCTAACATCTCTGGTGACTTGATGGGTATTGGTTTGCCAGCAGGCGATATCGCTTGGGCAGCCGGTGTTGAGAAACGTTGGGAAGACTATTTGTATCAACCAGATGGTGCTGCACTGATTGGTGAAATCTTCTCAGTAGCTGGTGAGAAAACTGAAGGTCAGTACGATGTAACTGAAGCTTACCTTGAGCTTGACGTACCACTATTGGCAGATCTGCCAGGGGTTGAAGATTTGAGCTTGTCTGCAGCAGTACGTAGCTCAAACTACAGCTTCTTGGATTCAACCACGAACACCAAATTTGGTTTAGAGTACAAGCCGTTTGAAGGTTTGTTGGTTCGTGCGACTCGTGCTGATGGTTTCCGTGCGCCAAGTATTAGCGAGTTATTCTCACCACAGCAAGAATCTAACTTAGCGTACAACGAGCCATGTAATGATTGGGGTACTAAAACCAACCAAGCGTTACGTGATAACTGTGCCGCTGAAGGCTTACCACAAGACTTTGAATTAGCATCTAACCAGTCTGCATCATTGGTTGGTGGTAACCCAGATCTTGAGCCAGAAGAATCAGAAAGCTTAACCGTAGGTTTTGTTTACACGCCTGAGTTCATTGAGAACTTCAGCTTGGCCGTTGACTACTTCGATATCAAAATTGATAACGGCGTAGGTAAAATCGACACCAACACCATCGTGAATGGCTGTTATACCAGTGTTGATTTCAGCAGCCCATTGTGTGACTTGATCTTGGGTGCCGCAGAGATGGGTCGTCCAGCTTACAGCTCAAACGCTCCAAATCGTGATATCTTAGGTGCCGTTTCTGGTATCGTGGCTAGCTTAGCGAACTTGTCTACTTTCGAAACTTCTGGTTACGACTTTGACGCAAACTGGTCAACCGATCTTGCTTCAGGTTTGTTGAAGTTACGTTTAGACGGTACTTACTTGAAAGACTATAGCTTTGTTTCTTCACCTGGTGCTGAGCCTACTCAGTATGCTGGCTACTATGCGGCAGACCAGTGGGAAGACAGCATCGCTGCATTCTCTAAAGTTCGTGCAAACTTCACTGCTACTTACGATATGGACAATGTGTCAGTATCTTGGGCAGCACGTTACATGCAAGGTACCGATGACTTAAGTGGCGAGCCTACTTACACCAGTACTTATGCAGGTAGTGCGGTTTACCACGACTTGCAGGCGAGCTACGTGATGAACGAAACCACCACCATCAGTGGCGGTATTCGTAACATGTTCGACCGTCAGCCTCCATACACCACGAACAACCAAGACATGAACACCATTGCTTCTTCTTATGACTTGGCAGGTGCTTACTGGTACGTTCGTTTAGGTATGAAGTTCTAAGCGTTGACAGTTCCGATGAAAAAAGCCAGCATGAATTTGCTGGCTTTTTTATTGGTGGCTTTTTTTCGAGAGCCTAAGGAGAGCAGGTGAAGCGTTCCCAGCAACCGCAAGCAGTGCTGCAACAAGCACTGACACTGTATCAACAGCAGCAGTATCAAGCGGCGCTACCTTTGTTGCAGCAGCTTAGTCAACAGCTGCCTGAGCAGGCGTTGGTATGGCACGTGCAGGCCTTAACTCTGCGTAAGTTAGGACAGTTAACCGCTGCCGCACAAAGTTTTACGCAGGCTTTAAAGATAGCTCCTAAGCATCACGAAATTCTGAATAACTACGGTAATTTATTACGTCAACAGCAACGATATGAGCAAGCTCAGCAGCAATTTAGGTTGGCTTTACAAGCTCAGCCCAACTTTTTTGAGGCGCGCTATAACCTTGGTTTAACCGCTTTGGCACAGCAGCAGTTAGATGATGCCTTGGCTGCCTTTTTGACAGTGCTTAAACAGCAACCGCAGCATACGCAAGCGCGCTTAGCTGCAGCGGAAGCTTACCGCTTACAAGGGCGGGCGCAGCAAGCGCTGGAGCTCTTGCAACAGAGCTTCCATGCTCAATCGGTGGCATTTTTACGCCAACGCGCGCTTGCGTTTTTTGCCTTAGATGAAGTCGACTTAGCCTATGCCGATATGCGGGCTGCACTTGCTTTGCAACCACGTCAGTTGGCGCTGCACGAAACTTTTTCAGACATGCGCTGGTTGCAGCAAGATAGCGATTGGCTGGGTAGCTATTACGAGCAATTAGCTGCTCATAACGACTGGCATGATCTACGTCTTGGGTTAACTCATCGGTTAATCAAAGCTGAGCAATTTGAGCTGGCGGAGCAGACCTTACAGCCCTTGTTGCAATTAGACTCGGTGCCAGCGTCGGTATGGTTATTGCAAGGGCATTTAAAACGTATGCAAGGGCAACTGGCCCGTGCAGAAGATTATCTGCAGCGAGCCTTAAGCTTGCAACCGGAGCAGCAAGAAGCACTGTACGAGATGTTTGTGACTCAACTCGGGCAGCAAAACTATGTAGAGTGCTTGCAGCTGTCGCAAAAGTTGGTGACGTTAGCACCTGGGCATCAGGGCTGGTGGGCGATGCGTGCTACGGCGTTGAAAGCTAGTGGCGATTGGCAGGGCTATCAGCGTTTGTACGATTTCGGACGTTTCGTGCGCCCGTTTGCGTTAACTACCGCCGCAGACGGCGGGTTGTCTGATTTTAATCAAGGCTTGCTGGCTAAACTGGAGCGCCTGCATACGCAAAAACAACATCCGTTGCAGCAGTCGCTACGCAGTGGTACTCAAACCGACGGCCAGTTATTTCTTAATCAAGATGAAGATATTCAAGCGCTGAAGCAACAGATTTCAGCCGCGGTAACACAGTATATTGCCGAGCTACCCGATGACCCAGAGCATCCGTTTCTAAAGCGCAAAAGTGGCCGCTTTAAGTACACTGGCGCCTGGAGTGTGCGGCTGAATTGTTCAGGCTTTCATCGTAATCATTATCATAGCGAAGGCTGGATCAGTGGCTGCTTCTATGTGTCGATTCCCAAGGCGGTAAACCATGACGGCCATGGCTGGATCAAGTTTGGCCAAGCGCAGTTGGATCCGACCTACATGGATGAACCTGACTATATTGTTAAACCACAAGCTGGCGTAGTGGTCTTGTTTCCGTCGATGATGTGGCATGGAACCGTGCCTTTTGCTGACGATGAATACCGCGTGACTGTGGCTTTTGATTTGGTGCCAGAGGAGTAACGATAAACATGTATTGGGGTGCTTTTAGTAAAGAACAGGAGCAGGGCGGCAGATTAAAACGCCATCCGCAAGCCGTTGAAATGCCCAAAGGCGAGATGTTTTTAGCGGCCATCACACAGATAGTGCGGGCCGAATACGGCTTTGTGAAAGCAGTAGACGAAGGTACAGCACAGGATGCCAAGGGGCAGCCGTTACCTTTGTTTACTTACCCTGCTATTGAATACTTGCAACAGTTTGATTATCGTCAGAAGCGAGTGTTTGAGTTTGGCGCCGGCGGCTCTACTAAGTTTTGGATGCAGCGGGCGCAGCAGGTGATGAGCGTCGAGAATAATGCCCAGTGGGTGCAAAAATTAAAGCCTGAACTCGCTGCTAATGTGACCTTGCTGCATGTTGATGGGGATGATTTTCCGTGGACCATTGAGCAGTACCAGCATGGCTTTGATGTGATTATTGTGGACAGCGCTGGTTACCGTTATGACTGTGCTAGTGCCGCCATAGGTAAGCTGAACCAAGGTGGCATGATCATTTTGGATAATGCTGATTGGCACCCTAATACGGCCAAGTTTTTACGCGAACAAGGCTTAATCGAAGTGGATTTTACGGGCTTTAAGCCAGGCGAATGCCACAGCTCGACCACGTCTGTGTTCCTTCATCGTGATTTTAATTTTACCAGTTTAGCTGCGACCCAACCTAGTTTTGGCATGGGCGCTAAATGGATTCATTCTGAGGCCTGGGATAAACCTTACGCACGCCGGCAGAAATAACTTTAAGAATTAGGTACCCTCATGACAGATGCAGTAACCACAGCAGAACTCCAACAACAACTAGTAACAGCTAGCGAACAAGGCGATTTACTGCAAGCGATTGGCTTGCTAGAGCGACTGATCCAAGCGGAGCCGAAGCAAGTTGGTTATCATGAACAACTGGGGCAAGCACTTCGCCAGTATTGTGATAGCGAAGCCAAGCAGCAGCAACTAACGGGCTTAGTAGAACAACAGCCTTATGCTTTTACTACGCGCTTGTTAGTGGCGCGCTTTGCTGAAATGCTAGGACAGCCTGAAGCTGCATTTTTGCATTACAGCCAAGCCATTAATACGGCGCAGAGTCTTGGCTTTTGGCTCAATGATGCATCTACTGCGCCTTGGTGTCGGCCCTTTGTGCAGCATGCGTTGAAAGTAAGTGCGCAGCAACGAATCGCCCAAGGCCAGCAATGGATTAGAGAGCTACAACGAGACTACGAGCAGCAAGATCTGGCGCGAGTGATTAAAGCCGTGCGCATGCATACGGGTGAAATCGCAGTTGAACATCATGACAAGCGCCAGTTACCCAGCTATTTTTACGTGCCGGATTTACCCGTAGCACCGCAATTTCCGCGCGAGGCGATGCCTTTTATTGATGAGTACGAAGCTGCCGCTGCCGGCATTCAGGCTGATCTGCATCGGGTATTAGAGACCCAAGCTGAGTTCCCGCGTTTTCAGTATCAAGGTGGCGAAGAGCAGTTAACCGAAGGCGGTAGCTGGGATGCGTTCTTCTTTTATCGACATGGTAAAGCCTTTACTGAAAACTTAGCCCAATGCCCAACCACGGCCGCTGTGCTAGATAGCTTACCCTTGTGTCGCATCCCCCAGCACTCGCCCGAAGTCTGTTTTTCTATTCTACGCCCCGGAGCTCATATTTTACCCCACCGTGGCGTCACCAACCTGCGCTCGGTATTGCATTTGGGCTTAGATATTCCCACGGACTGCGCGTTGCATCTACCTGATATCACCGAGATACATTGGGACGAAGGCAAAGCCTTTGCGTTTGATGATACCTATTTGCATGAAGCATGGAATCGCAGCGACCGCACTCGAATTGTGTTGCTGGCAGATATCTGGAACCCGTACCTGACTGAGGTTGAGCGCGCTGCACTTACAGACGTGATGGTTAAGCTAGGAGAATTTAACCGTGCCGTTAAAGCGGTGGCGTAAATGGCGCTCTAGGTACCCAAGTAATACGAAAATTGGCGTTCCCGGCAGGAGTCGAACCTGCGACCTGCCCCTTAGGAGGGGGCTGCTCTATCCAGCTGAGCTACGGGAACGCAGCCACAAAAAAACCGGCAAGAGCCGGTTTTTTCGTAACACGAAGTTAATCACACACCATGCAAGCAGATGCTTACAGTGCGTTGATTTTCGCGCTTAAACGGCTCTTATGACGAGCAGCTTTGTTCTTACCGATCAAACCTTTGGTCGCATAACGATCCAATACCGGTTGAAGGCCAGTAAATGCCTGCTGAGCAGCCGCTTTGTCGCCCGCTTCAATAGCAGCAATTACTTTTTTCAATTGGGTACGCATCATAGAGCGACGGCTCGCGTTGTGGCGACGGTTTTTTTCTGCTTGAACCGCACGCTTTTTAGCAGACTTAATGTTAGCCAAGGTGAACTCCTAAAATTCGTTATCAAAATGCATTGGTGTAATAGGGCGGGGAATATGCCTGTTTTTAGACCTAAAGTCAAGTGCGGAATTCGTTATTCGTTGTTCGTCCGCTTCGCTGTTGGTCCGTTACACTGTTCGTGAAAACATAAAACAAGGAGGGTTAATTGTGGCTAGGGAATTGATTGTTACAAAGGTTGCGATAGAGCTGTGTTGTGAGATTTACGATATAACGAGATGTTTTCCAGAGGGCGAAAAGTATGGCTTAAAAAGCCAGATGCAAAGATGTGCGGTGAGCATTCCAAGTAATATAGAGGAAGGAGCGCACAGAGGAAGTAGCAAAGACTTCTTACGTTTTCTGTTTATTGCTAGAGGTTCACTTGCTGAACTTAAGACGCAGTTAAGAATTGCTGTGCGACTTGGTTATATTAGATCAGACGAAAATGAATTATTATCACGTACATACCAATTATTAAATGCGTTAATTAACACGTTGAAGCTTCGAATAGCGGAGCGTACGAACAGCGAAGCGCACGAACAGCGCAGCGCGCGAATAACGAAGCGCACGAACAGTGAAGCGCACGAACAGCGCAGCGCACGAATAACGAATAACGAATAACGAGGTTACATTGTCTAAATCCCTTGCTAAATCTGGTTTGATCGTTAGCTTCATGACCCTTATTTCGCGGGTGCTGGGGCTGGCGCGTGATGTGGTGATTGCGAACTTGATGGGCGCGGGTGCGGCGGCGGATGTGTTCTTTTTTGCCAACAAGATTCCTAACTTTTTGCGGCGATTGTTTGCGGAGGGGGCGTTTGCGCAGGCGTTTGTGCCGGTGTTAACAGAATATAAGCAGGGCAAGACGCTGGATGAGCAGCGGTTGTTGATTGCGCGGGTGGCGGGCACGCTGGGTACCTTGGTGACAGTCGTTACTTTGGTGGGGGTGGTGCTGTCGCCGGTGGTGGCTGCGTTGTTTGGTACGGGTTGGTTTATTGATTGGTATTACGATGGGCCGCAGGGGCATAAGTTTGTGTTGGCTGCGGATTTGTTGCGGATTACCTTTCCGTATTTGTGGTTTATTACCTTTACGGCGTTGGCTGGGGCTATTTTAAATACCATTGGCAAGTTTGCGGTGGCAGCGTTTACGCCGGTGTTTTTGAATATTGCGATTATTGTATTCGCGATCTGGTTGGGGCCGCAGTTAGAGCAGCCCGAATATGCGCTGGCGTGGGGTGTGTTTGTTGGCGGGGCGGTGCAGTTTTTGTTTCAGCTGCCGTTTTTGCGCCGTGCGGGATTGTTGGTGCGGCCGCGCTGGGGCTGGCGTGATCCTGGGGTGACCAAAATTCGGACCTTGATGATACCGGCGTTGTTTGGGGTGTCGGTGAGCCAGATTAATTTGCTGTTGGATACTTTCATTGCTTCGTTTTTGATGAGTGGGTCGATTAGCTGGCTGTATTACTCGGACCGTTTGTTGGAGTTTCCGCTGGGGTTGTTTGGGATTGCGATTGCGACCGTGATTTTGCCGGCGTTGAGTTCGCGGCATGTGGATAAATCGGCGGCGGAGTTTAGTCGCACCTTGGATTGGGGTATTCGGACGGTGGTGTTGCTGGGTTTGCCGGCAATGGCGGGGCTGATCGTGTTGGCCGAGCCGATGCTGATGGTGCTGTTTATGCGCGGTGAGTTTACGCCTGAGGATGCGCGGTTGGCGTCGTACAGTTTGTTTGCCTACGGTTCTGGTTTGTTGAGTTTTATGTTGGTGAAGGTGTTGGCGACGGGATTTTATTCGCGCCAGGATACCAAGCGTCCGGTTAAGTACGGGATCATCGCTATGGTGACTAACATGGTGTTTAATTTGGTATTTGCGATTCCGTTTGGTTATGTGGGTTTGGCCATTGCCACTTCGTTGTCGGCGGCAGTGAATGCGGGTTTGTTGGGCTATAATCTATGGCGCGATGGGGTGCTGAAGCGTTATCCCGGTACCTTGACGTATTTCGTTAAAGTGGCGCTGGCCGTGGCGGCGATGGTGGCGGTGGTGTTGTACTTGGCGCCGCAGCGGGATTGGTGGTTGACGGTAGAATTTATGGATAGGGTGTGGCAGTTGGCGGTATTAATTGGCGCTGGTGCAGGCACTTATGCATTGATGTTGTTGCTGTTAGGCGTGGCTAAAGGGCATAAGCTGTTAGCGAAGGGCCGGTAGCATCATTAATAAAGGATAATTGGAGCCGGCGCTAAGTGGTTTAGCTGGTTTGGTTTAACCCTTGCTGCTGTAACAGGATGTTTTCATGAAAATGTATTCTCTTCTTATGTTGGTCCCCCTACTGTTTGGTATGGCGGTTAGCCCATCTGCTAGCGCTGCTGACGATGCTGTGGCGAGCGCAGATCAGCCGCAGTTGCCGGAGCATTCGCGGCTAGTCAGCACTACTGCAGGGCAGTTTCATGTACGGGCGATGGGGCTGGAGAACAGTGGCCCAGCGGTGGTTTTGTTAGCGGGGCCTAATCATAACTATCACAGTGATAGTGCGTGGTTCGCAGCCTTGCAGCCGTTGTTGGCGCAGCAGTATCGAGTGTATAGCGTTGATCGGCTGGGTAATGCCTTGAGTAGCTATAGCGAGGAAGTGTCCTATCGCCGCTTTGCCGATGATTTGGCCTTGGTGCTGCAGCAATTAGGTGAAACCGAGTTGGCCGTGGTGGCGTTTGCCAGTGCCAGTATCAGTGCGCGTTGGTTTTATCAGTCCTATCAGCAGCAGTTTGCTATTCAAGCCATGCTGTACATCGATCCTGACATTCCGTTACCCCATTCGTTGAGTTTGTATCAGGGCTATCCGGCTGACTGGTATCAGGCGAATCTGGATAAGTTACTACCGCATTTGGCGGCAGGCAATTGGATCGCGAGAACACAGGAAAAACTTGAGGCTGAGCATCAACACGTGCGCGAGCTCGTAGCGCAAGATTCGAGTATGATGGATTGGAGCTACTTTGAACAGATCATGCAGTTGCGCTTGCTGGTACCGCAGCAACAGACGCGGGCGCGTGAGATAGCGGCCTACCGTGCGGACTTAGAAAGTTATGCCTCGTTAGCCATGATTACTAAGATACCTGTGAGTGTTATCGACAGTGATTTCGAGCAGCAGGAGATTGCAGCTGCAGCGGATGACACCGAGCTGGTGGCAGCCCTGCAACAGTGGCAGCGCGAAGGCAGTGCTTGGAGTGCTGAGCAGGCCAAGATTTCTGGCGGGCAGTATATTCCGTTGTCTGATAGTGACCATCTGGTGCCACTACAGCACCCACAGGTTGTCGAAAAAGCCCTAACTAAGTTGCTCAACGCCGACGGCGATGAGCATTAACTACACCGCAACATCTTGATGAGGTGCTTGAGCGATCAGCTACTCGAGCTGGTATTAATGAGTCTTTAGTGTCTGGTTAGCCTTTGGTGAGCCTGTTATAATCGCCGCTTTGTTAATCATTTACGTTAATCATTTACCGAATCACAAGTAACGATAGGCTCACTACGTTCTCATGCAGTTAATTCGCGGAATACATAATATTCGCTCTATCCACCGTGGGTGTGTGCTCACTATTGGTAATTTTGATGGGGTGCACTTAGGTCATCAAGCGGTGCTGGCGCAAGTTAAACAACAGGCGCAAGAGCGCGGTGTCGCAGCCACTGTGATGACCTTTGAGCCACAGCCGCAAGAATTGTTTCAGCCGGATAAAGCACCAGCGCGCTTGACCAATCTGCGCGAAAAACATCAAGCGTTGCGCGCCCAAGGGATTGATCGCCATATTGTAATTGAGTTTAATCGTAAGTTTGCCAATATGCCGGCGGCTGATTTTATTGAGCAGGTGTTGGTGGCAAAACTCGGTGTGAAATTTTTAGTGGTGGGTGATGATTTTCGCTTTGGCCACGGGCGCACAGGTGATTTTGCGATGTTACAGCGGGCTGGCGCCGAATTTGGATTTGCAGTGGTCGATACGCAAAGTTATCGGCAGCAGCAACAGCGAGTGAGCAGCACCGCCATTCGTCAAGCTCTCACTGTAGGTGATTTTGCAGCGGCCGAGGCCATGTTAGGTCGCCCCTTTGCTTTTGCTGGGCGGGTGGTGCATGGTGAAAAAAAAGGCCGGACGATAGGCTTTCCTACTGCTAATCTACAACTGAAGCGTTTACACTCTCCGTTACGAGGTGTTTTTGCCGTGCAGGTGCAAACCAATGATGGCAAAATGCATGCTGGCGTTGCTAATATTGGGCGTAGACCGACACTTAATGGCGAGCGGGTACAGCTTGAGGTGCACTTGTTTGATTTTACCGGCGACTTGTACGGGCAACAGTTGCAGGTGGTGCCGCGGCATTTTATCCGTGCTGAACAAAAGTTCGCTGACTTTGCTGCGTTGCAGCAACAAATAGAGCGTGATGCTCGCGCTGCGCGAGAGCTTCGGCCGTGATTCGGCGGTGATTCGTCCGCGTTGCTGTTCGTGCTTCGTCCGCTTCGCTGTTCGAACAGTGCGAAGCACGGACGAATAACGAACAACGAACAGTGAACGAAGTGAACGCACGAACAACGCATTTATAATTCAAAACTTGAAATAAGTCATGGGGCACAAAACACCCCGAAAAAAGGAACAGAAATAATGACCGACTATAAACACACGCTGAATCTGCCGGAAACTGAGTTTCCGATGCGCGGGAATTTGGCGCAGCGCGAGCCGCAGATGCTAGAGCAGTGGTATGCCGACGACTTGTACGGCAAGATTCGTGCCGCTAAAGCGGGTAAGCCGGTGTTTATTTTGCACGATGGCCCTCCGTATGCGAACGGCAGCATTCACATTGGTCATGCGGTTAATAAAATTTTGAAAGATATGATCGTGAAGGCGAAAACCCTTAGCGATTTTGACGCGCCTTATGTTCCTGGCTGGGATTGTCATGGCTTGCCGATTGAGCTGCAAGTAGAGAAAAAGTATGGCA
Source organism: Idiomarina loihiensis (assembly GCF_024584785.1). Taxonomy (GTDB): domain Bacteria; phylum Pseudomonadota; class Gammaproteobacteria; order Enterobacterales; family Alteromonadaceae; genus Pseudidiomarina; species Pseudidiomarina fusca. The sequence goes on along the minus strand of NZ_CP074112.1, from coordinate 1,664,474 downwards.
AGCCGGGTAAAAAATTGACCGTTGCTGAGTTTCGGCAGCATTGTCGCGACTATGCGTTAACGCAAGTAGATGGTCAGCGTGAAGATTTTAAACGTTTGGGTGTGTTTGGTGATTGGGATAATCCTTATCTAACTATGAACCCGCAACAAGAAGCGGATAGCATTCGGGCGTTGGGCAAGATCATTGCTAATGGTCATTTACAGCAGGGCTTTAAGCCAGTGCATTGGTGTACGGACTGTGGTTCAGCCTTGGCGGAGGCCGAAGTAGAGTATCAAGATAAGCGTTCACCAGCTATCGATGTAAGCTTTGCAGCGGTTGACCAAGCCCAGTTAGTAGCGGCTTTTGATCATCCGCAAGACCACGCCGGTGAAGGCGAAGTGCAGGTGGTGATTTGGACGACCACACCTTGGACTATTCCGGCCAACCGAGCCATTTCGTTGCATCCAAGTTTGGATTATAGCTTGGTGCAGGTTGAGGCTACGGCAGAGCGGCCGGCGCTGCGCTTGGTGTTGGCTGATGATTTGGTGACCAGTGCGATGGCGCGTTGGGGTATTGAGCATTACCACAAACTTGGCTTTGCCAAGGGCCAGGCGCTAGAAAATATGTTGGTGCAACATCCGTTATTTGCGGACGTGCAGGTGCCTTTGATTTTGGGTGAGCATGTCACCACTGAATCGGGTACGGGTTGTGTACACACGGCACCAGGCCATGGTGTGGATGACTTTATTGTTGGTCAGCGCTACGGCATTGAGGTGTATAACCCAGTGGGTGACAACGGCGTCTATAAAGATGACACACCGATGTTTGCTGGTCAGCACGTGATGAAAGCTAACGACAACATCGTTGAGGCGTTAAAAGAAGCCGGCAAGTTAGTTCACCATGAGGCCTATCAGCACTCGTATCCGCATTGCTGGCGGCACAAAACCCCGATCATTTTCCGTGCTACGCCACAGTGGTTTATTAGCATGGATAAGCAAGGGCTGCGCAGCACTGCGTTAGAGCAAATTAAACAAGTACGTTGGGTGCCAGAGTGGGGCCAAAGCCGTATTGAAAGTATGGTGGAAGGTCGTCCGGACTGGTGTATCTCGCGCCAACGCACCTGGGGTAACCCGATTGCAGTGTTTGTGCGGCGTGACAACGATGAGTTGCACCCGCGTACACTGGAACTGATTGAAGAAGTCGCTAAGCGAGTAGAACAAGCTGGTATCCAGGCTTGGTTTGATTTAGATGCAGCAGAGCTACTCGGTGACGAGGCAGCGGATTATCGCAAAGTAACAGATACCTTGGATGTATGGTTTGACTCGGGCGTAACGCACGAAGCCGTCTTGAATAAGACACCAGGCTTACAGTGGCCAGCTGATTTGTATCTGGAGGGTTCGGATCAGCATCGTGGTTGGTTCCAGTCGTCGTTGTTAACGGGCGTGGCTATGTATCAACAAGCCCCTTATAAGCAAGTGCTGACCCATGGTTTTACCGTAGATGGACAAGGTCGGAAAATGTCCAAGTCGATCGGTAACGTGGTGGCGCCGCAAGAGGTCATGAATAAGCTAGGTGGTGACATTCTGCGCTTGTGGGTAGCGGCAACGGATTATTCCGGTGAAATGACGGTATCTGATGAAATCTTGAAGCGTGCAGCCGATAGTTATCGACGCATTCGTAATACGGCGCGTTTCTTGTTGGCGAACATCAATGAGTTTGAGCCAAGCCAACACGCGGTCGCAGCTGCTGAGATGGTTGCTATTGATAAGTGGATTGTGGCGCGCGCAGTAAGTTTGCAAAACGAGTTGTTGGCTGCGTTAGACGATTATCAATTTCATGTGGTGGTGCAAAAGCTGATGCACTTCTGCTCGATTGAACTTGGTAGTTTCTACTTAGATGTGATTAAAGATCGCCAGTATACAGCGAAGCGCGACAGTGTAGCGCGTCGTTCATGTCAGACGGCCTTGTATCATATTGCCGAAATGCTGGTACGCTGGTTAGCACCGATTTGTAGCTTTACTGCCCAAGAAATTTGGGATGCCTTGCCGCGTCAATTAGCTGATGGCCAAGCTCGTCAGCACTATGTCTTTACCGAGAGTTGGTATCGGGCTGCTGAATCTATCACAGTGACTGCGGCAGATAACGAATTGTGGCAGACCGTGTTGGCGGTTCGTGATGAAGTGAACCGTACCCTTGAGCAAGCGCGTCGTGACGAGGTGATTGGTGGTTCGTTGCAAGCTGAAGTAACGGTTTATGCGGTAGCGGATATTGCCAGCCAGTTAGCAAGTTTAGGTGATGAGTTGCGATTTGCCTTTATTACCTCTGCGGTGACTGTCGAAACCGTGACCTCTGCCCCAGCAGGTGCAGCGGCTACTGATTTGGCCGGGGTGTGGGTGCAAGTAGCGAAAGCAGCAGCACAGAAGTGTGACCGTTGTTGGCACCACCGCCCTGAAGTGGGCACCATTGCGGCGCATCCAACCCTTTGTTCGCGCTGCGTAACTAACGTTGAAGGTGCAGGTGAGGAGCGTCATTTTGCCTAGTAAGCCGATAGATTTGCAAAAGCGGGCCAGTGGCTTACGCTTTTTGTGGTTAACCTTGCTACTTATTGTGCTGGATCAATTTACTAAGCAGTGGGTGATCCGGGTGTTTGATTTGTACGAAAGCATAGAGATAATGCCGTACTTAAATTTCACCTACGTGCGCAACATGGGTGCAGCTTTTAGTTTTTTGAGTGATCAAGGTGGTTGGCAGCGCTGGTTATTCACCGGCTTGGCTATTGCCGTGAGCTTGGTGTTATTGGTGTGGTTGCGCCGTAATCCGGTCGGGTTATGGCGGCAGAACCTCGCCTTTACGCTGATTTTAGCGGGCGCTATTGGCAATGTGATTGATCGCATCATTTATGGCTATGTTATCGATTTTATCGATGTTTATGTGAATGAGTGGCATTGGCCAGCATTTAACATTGCCGACATGGCCATTACTATTGGGGCTGTATTGATGTTGCTAGAAGCGTTTTTTGAACAGCGTCAAGAGCCCGCGGGGCAGGAGTCAAAATAATGATCAGTCGTCTCCCGATCGAACACGGTCGTGAAGTGATTATGCACTTTACCATTAAGTTGAGTGATAACTCAGTTGCCGATAGCACCAAGATGACCGGTAAACCGGCTAAGTTTCGGATGGGCGATGGTTCGTTAACCGAAAATTTTGAAGCCTGTTTGGTTGGGCTCAAAGCAGGCGATGAGCGTGAGTTTACGCTCGAGGCCAAAGATGCCTTTGGCGAACCTAATCGCGACAACTATTATCAAGTGGATACCACTAAGTTTGGCGCTGAGCGACCCGAAGTAGGAATGATTTTTACGTTCCCGCAACCCGACGGCACAGAGTTGCCTGGTATTGTGCGTAGTATCAATGACCAGTTTGTGACCATTGATTTTAATCATCCGTTGGCGGGCCAGCAGGTACGTTTTGCGGTTGAGATTATTGAAGTGAATCCTTAAGAACCGTTCATCGTTAATCGTGCGCGCTTCGCGCTGTTCGTGCGCTGCGCTGTTCGAAGTATAATAACGAACAGCGAGCGTAGCGAACGGACGAATAGCGAAGCGGACGAATAACGAACAACGCACTTGGAGTTTTAAAATGAATATTGTGCTGGCGAATCCGCGTGGGTTTTGTGCTGGGGTAGATCGAGCCATTACTATTGTAGAGCGCGCGTTGGAAATTTTTGAGCCGCCGATTTATGTGCGTCACGAAGTGGTGCACAACAAATACGTGGTGGACTCGTTGCGGGCTAGTGGCGCAGTGTTTGTGGATGAATTACATGAAGTGCCAGACAACAGCATTGTGATTTTCTCTGCGCATGGGGTCTCGCAGGCGGTACGCCAAGAAGCCAAAGACCGTGGTTTGCAGGTGTTTGATGCCACTTGTCCTTTGGTCACCAAAGTGCATATGGAAGTAACGCGGGCGAGCCGTAAAGGCCATGAGTGTGTGTTGATAGGTCATGCTGGGCACCCAGAAGTAGAAGGCACCATGGGCCAATACAATAACGCCAAAGGCGGTATTTATTTGGTTGAGTCTGTTGCTGATGTAGCAACCCTTGAGGTGAAAAATCCGCAGCAACTCCATTACATGAGTCAAACCACCTTATCGGTAGACGATACCGCTGATGTGATTGATGCGTTACGGGCCAAGTTTCCGGATATTCAGGGGCCGCGTAAAGATGATATTTGCTATGCCACGCAGAACCGGCAAGATGCAGTGCGTGAGTTGGCTGCCGAAGTTGATTTGTTATTGGTGGTGGGCGCGCGTAATAGCTCCAACTCAAATCGCCTGCGCGAACTAGCAGAGAAAATGGGCACAGTATCGCATTTGATTGACGATGCCAGCTGTATCGATAAGAGCTGGTTGGATGGCGTGCAGGCGGTTGGCGTGACTGCTGGCGCTTCGGCCCCCGAGGTGTTGGTGCGTGACGTGATCAAACAGCTACAAGCTTGGGGCGGCAATCAGGTTGAAGAACGCAGTGGCCGCGAAGAGAACATTACTTTTTCTATCCCTCCTGAATTACGTGTGGTTGAAGTAAACTAACAGCTTTGCCGCTAGCCTTGTGCTAGCGGCCCAAACTCCTTGGAAGGAGGTGGCAAAGATGGGATCGGGCTTTAAAGAAGACCATTGCAACCAACCTAAAGCTTCCCACCAACGCCCTTAAATTTATCAACAAACGCCGAAATCTTCTGGAATACTGTTTGCTTCTTGGTACGGTATTCCGGGTTCAGCGGGCTTAGTTTCGGAAGTGTTGAATTCAGCTCGGTGCCGTTCTCGCTGGCGTATTCGCGGCGTAATGACGCTGCTATGTAGCGCTTGGCGGCGTCTTCGTTAAGGTTCTCTGAACGAATAAGTTCTTCGGCTTCGCGATCACGTTCCGCTTGCGCGAACCTATAGAAATCATCAATGATTTCCGACTTGTCTGGTATCGCATCTAATTCAGTTTGGTTAATAAACTTAACCACCAAGCTTTCTTTGGCGCGGTTGCCAAGGCTAGCTCGAATCAAACGGCGAACTTCTTCAATCAAGTCACCTTTGCTTTTGTTTTTCTTGTTCTGCTCGAATATCAGTTCAAGAATGTAGTCGAGGTTAATTTCCTGCGATTTTAGCAAGTCGATTTCAAACTCGATATCGTCCCAGTCAATCGTTGACTGTGCTTGGTTCTCGGCTGATTTCTCGCGGCGTATCCAGTCGCGAATATCGTTATAGGTCGAGCGATAATCCTGCACCTTGCGTTCAGGCGGTATGCGAATCGTTTGTAACGTCGCAATATCGTCGTCGCTTAAGTGATGCTCAATCTTGAACGCTTCAACAGCTTCTGCATCGCTCGTATCAATGGTCTGCAACGCTTTTAAGCTGGCAAATTCATCGTAGTTTTGCAGGATATTTTCAACACGCAAATACTCACCAAATAACTTGGCGAAGTCTTTCTTGTCTTTCTCGAGCTCAATTTCATCGGGGTTCGGAAAACGCTGTTCAAGCTCGGAAACCACCTCCATAAAACCACGTCGCGCTTGCCCTGTCACGAGGTCCGTGAAGCCCTCCATGTACTCTGTGTAGCTCTTTTCGAGCACCACGTTCTTGGTATTCTTATCACCAAATAAAGTGATGGCATCAATCGTCGCTTTCTCCAAATCACGGAAGGTCACGATATTGCCGAAAGTCTTCGTAGCATCGTAAATACGATTGGTGCGCGAATAGGCTTGAATAAGTCCGTGGTAACGCAGGTTCTTATCCACAAACAAGGTATTCAGTGTCGGTGCATCAAAACCGGTGAGGAACATACCGACCACAATCAGCAAATCAATTTCTTGGTTTTTCACGCGCTTGGCGAGATCGCGGTAATAATTTTGAAAGCCGTTGCTGTCCACACCATAGTTGGATTGAAACATGGCGTTGTAATCAGCAATCGCTGCGCTTAGAAACTCCTTACCGCTGCTATTCATAGCAGACACTTCAAAGCTTTCATCCGGTATCTCACCGATGGAATCTTGCTCCTCATTCGCGGCGAACGAGAAAATGGTCGCGACACGCAGAGGTCGCTCAGCGTCTTGCTGCAGTTGTTTAAACGCCTCGTAGTAGGCTTTTGCGGCATCAACGCTGCTGACCGCGAACATGGCATTAAAACCTCGCCCGCCCGCCTTCATGCGGTGCGTTTTTTGGCGAAAGTGGGTCAGTATGTAGTGGGTGATTTCCCGAATACGTTCCGGGTGTAGTAATGCCTGTTTATTTTCCGCTGCGCTAAGTTTTTTCTCGTCCTGTTCGGTCTCAATTTGATGGAACTGCGGGCGTACGTCGTTGTAGTCCACTTTGAACTTAAGCACTTTTTCGTCGCGAATGGCATCAGTGATCACATACGAATGCAGCTCCCGGCCGAACACGCTAGCGGTCGTCTCAGCGCCTAGTGCATTCTGTGGAAATATCGGTGTTCCGGTAAAACCAAACTGATAATAGCGCTTAAATTTCTTCTGTAAGTTCTTCTGCGCTTCACCAAACTGGCTGCGGTGGCATTCGTCAAAAATAAACACCACCTGCTGACGATAAACCGGTAAGTCACGCTCGGTTTTCATCAGGTTATTCAGCTTTTGAATGGTGGTCACAATGATTTTGTTGTCGTCCAAGCTCAAATTACGCTTAAGGCCTGCGGTGCTATCCGAGCCATTCACGCTATCCGGCGAGAAGCGCTGATATTCCTTCATGGTCTGGTAATCGAGATCTTTACGGTCCACCACGAAGAATACTTTGTCGATAAAATCGAGTTCGGTCGTTAAGCGTGCTGCTTTAAAGCTGGTTAATGTTTTCCCCGAGCCTGTGGTGTGCCAAATATAGCCGCCAGCATCGGTTGAACTCCATTGCTTGGCCTGAAACGCGCTCTTGATTTTCCATAAAATGCGCTCTGTGGCGGCGATTTGATAAGGCCGCATCACCAGCAAGGTGTCGCTCACATCAAACACCGAGAAGTGCAGCAACACCTTGAGCAAGGTCTCTTTTTGAAAGAAGGTCGCAGTAAAGTCTTTGAGATCTTTAATCAAGCCGTTGTCAGATTTCGCCCAGTTCATGGTGAAATCAAAGGTGTTCTTGTTACGCTTGACGGTGTTGGCAAAGTAGCGCGTGTCGGTCCCGTTTGAAATAACAAACAGCTGCAAATATTTAAACAGCGAGCTTTCTGCATTAAAGCTTTCTTTGCTATAGCGATGCACTTGGTTAAAGGCTTCACGAATGGCCACACCGCGTTTTTTTAGTTCAATTTGAACCAGTGGCAGACCGTTCACCAAAATGGTGACGTCGTAACGATTCGCATGCGAACCCGTTTGTTCAAACTGCTTGATCACCTGCACTTTGTTGCGCGCTATGTTCTTTTTATCGACCAAGTAAATGTTTTGAATACGGCCATCATCAAAAACGAAATCTTCAATGTAATCGTCGTGAATTTTGCGCGTTTTGTCGGTGATGCTGTCGCTGGGCCTATCAAGGTAGGTTTCAACAAAGCGCGCCCACTCGCCGTCCGAGAATTCAACGTTATTTAAGGTTTGTAACTGCACGCGCACGTTCGCAAGCATCGCCATTGGGTTATTCAGCCCGGGAACATACTCATAGCCCTGATTCACTAAATCTTGAATCAGCTCACGCTCTAAATCACTCTCGCTTTGATAGCTTTCAGCAACTTCATATTGCTTGGTGTACTTATCTAAAACGATAAAGTGTTTTGACTCGGCTATGGGTTTATAGGTGGTCATTCCTTTGTTTCCTTTTTCTGCAACAGCTTTTTCACTTCGCGGTCAAAATCTGACTCAATTTTCTGCTGCTTATTAAACTGTTCGTATTCTTGGTAGGCCTTCTGCTTAGCAATTGCGCGCGACACGCTGCCATAACCTTCCAGTATCTGGTATTCGTTAAAGGCTAAGAACTTATCCACACTGGCGGCAAAGGCTTCCATGGTAAAGGTATTGCGTCGTTCAATAATGCCCTCAATGTAATCAAAAAACGACGACACCGTGCGTTCTAGTTGTTTAATTTCGGTTTCTGATAAGTAGTTTTTGGCGATAATCGTATCTGATTTAAGCACGCGGCCTTTAGGGGCGTTCTTGTAGGTTGTCATGCCCATCAGTGGTTTAGTTGCATCCGCTTTCAGGCTAATAATTTCTGCCGACGTATGCCCGGTAATGGCATAGTGGAATTTATCTTGCACGTGGGCGTAGAACTGGCGCGTGGTTTCTGATTTTGGGTCGTAGTCGATACTGCACTCAGCAAAAATGTCGGTTATTTGCTGATAAATGCGCCGTTCACTGGCGCGAATGGAACGAACGCGCTCGAGGAGTTCTTTGAAGTAATCTTTACCAAAATACTGACCATTTTTCAGGCGCTCATCATCCATGGCAAAGCCCTTGATGATGTATTCTTTGATCAGTTGAGTGGCCCAAATACGAAACTGCGTGGCTTGTGTTGAGTTAACGCGGTAACCGACCGATATCACGGCGTCGAGGTTGTAGTATTCAAGCTTGCGCTTAACCTCTCGACTTCCCTCTTGTTGAACTGTTTCCAAAATGGAAATAGTTGCCTCACGCTGCAGCTCACCTGATTCATAAATGTTTTCAAGGTGCTTCGATATTGCAGGAACCCCGACACCAAACAACTCAGCCATGCGCTTTTGCGTAAGCCAAATGGTTTCATCGCTCAGTAACACTTCAACTTTAATGTCGCCATCGGGTGCGGTGTATAGCAGAAATTCAGAGGTTTGGTCTTTGACACTTAGTTTATTGGTCATCGGAAATTCCTTTTCCTTTTTGGGTTAAACTTTGAACTACCTAGGAATCCTCGGTAGTTGTCTGAGATACTTCGCTGAATATGAATCAATCGATTAACGATTTGAGCTCCTAAGAAATTCATATAAGTTGTGGTTGGCAACTGGATTTCTTTGAGCCGAGGTGTCTCAGTCGCTCGGTAAACAACGTGTAATCGGGTTACTTTACGTTGTGACATACACATATCAAGCCTCCTGCTCACCTGGCTTTGGAAAGCTTAGCAGTAAATCACGGTAATACTCGTACTGCTTTTGCCGCAGCTCGATTTCACGTGGGAGACCTTCGGTTAAGGAGCTAGTAATCGAGTCAAATTTATCCAGTAGGTCGACAACTCTTGATTGCGCATCTAGCGATTTAGTTGTATCACCATGGTATGGAATAGGTACTTTAACTTGTTTCAACGCATTAGCGTTAAACTGAGGTTGCCCTCCACCAGAAACTAATTTATTTGCTTGCTCCCAAAAAAAACTGCTTTGTGCGAAATGCCAGTAGTACTTGGGATGAATAGCCTCACTGAGATTCAATTTTATTAAGAAGCCTGCATATATTGCTGGGTAACCTTCCGAGTAAATCATTGTTTTACCGTAAGTAGCTCCTGTACGGGCCATCAATAAATCGTTCTTTTTGAGAAGGTACTTTTCATTTTCAACCGAAATATCAACATACTTCACATCGCTCGGAATCAACTTACCATCTGTGTTTATGTCTGTAATCCGAACAAACCGCGCATCTCCAGCGTCTTGGGCTTTTGCCGCATACCCATATGTGAATGTACCCAGATCCGCCAAAGGCTTCCACTCCACCTCGCCGCCTTCAAAGCTGAGCAATTTATCGCGGTAGTAGTTGTATTGTTTTTTGCGTGCGGTAAGCTCGGCGGTAAGCTCGGCGGTAAGGGAGGTAAATGCGTCCAAAATTCGGACGATTTCCGCTTGGATTTGCAGCGACTTTTCTGGGTTTTCAGGGCATGGGATTGGGATCCTTAACTTTTTTACAATCGCGGCGTTTATATTGGTTTGAGATCCCGCACCGAGTGCTTTTATAAATTCGTATTGGCTAGCCAAAAAATGAAAAACGTAACGAAAGTTAGCTATGCTCTCATCTAGTTGAATATTTGCACATGCTTGATTTGTAGCCATTGGGACTTTATTGATTCCAACACGGCCTACAGTTGCACCATACATTGCAACAATCACGCAGTTTGCGGGAATCCATTTTGCACTTGATGCTTTCAATCCTAATTCAGTAATTTTTACTCCTGTGTCCCAAATCTCACCAAAATTTACTTCCTGTGTTCTTAACCACGGAATGTCGCCACCATAATATTCAGCAACGCCCGTTTTCGGAGTTCCTCCAGATGACACTTTGATTGCTATTTGCTCGATGGTTCTCCACTCTACACGAGTTTCATTGAAGAATTTATCTATAAAACTTAAGCCCTTCATGCTTCTGCTTCTCCACCCTCAATCTCCGCCACAATCGCATCGATATCCGCACGCAATTTGTCAACCTTGGCAACGGTGGTTTTCAGCTCTGCGTTGAGTTCGGTAATGTCGACAACTTCGCGGTTGTCTTTGGCTTCAACATAACTACTGACGGAGAGATTGTAGTCTTTAGCAACTTCTTCGTATGGAACAGAGCGAGAAAAGTGCGGAATTTCCTCTTTGCTAGAGAATGCTGCCATTATCTGTTGAATGTGCCCCGGATCATTTGGGTCGTCGTTATCCGTAAGGGTGTTATTGTTAGTTTCTTTCTTGAATAAACCACTGGCATCGATGAATTGCACGGAAGTATCTTGCTTATGCTTGGAGAGCACCAAAATATTCACGGCAATGGTAGTACCGAAGAACAAGTTTGGCGCTAACGAAATCACGGTTTCAACGTAGTTGTTATCCACGAGGTACTTACGGATTTTCTGCTCAGCACCGCCGCGATAGAAAATACCAGGGAAACAAACAATGGCTGCACGGCCTTTGCTTGAAAGGTAACTGAGTGCGTGCAACACAAAGGCAAAGTCAGCTTTTGACTTGGGGGCTAGTACACCCGCTGGGGCAAAACGCTCGTCGTTAATCAAGGTGGGGTCATCGCTGCCTATCCATTTCACCGAGTACGGCGGGTTAGAAACAATGGCATCAAACGGCTTGTCATCCAAAAAATGTGGATTCGTAAGCGTATTCCCTAACTGGATATTGAACTTGTCGTAGTTGATGTTGTGCAGGAACATATTCATACGCGCAAGGTTGTAAGTAGTGTGGTTAATTTCCTGCCCGAAGTAACCGTCTTCAATACGATGAACGTCGATATGCTTTCTTGCTTGCATTAGCAGAGAACCCGAACCTGCTGCCGGGTCATAAATTTTATTGATGCTGGTTTGCCCATGTATAGCCAGCAACGCAATGAGCTTCGATACATGTTGCGGGGTGAAGAACTCGCCACCTGATTTCCCGGCATTCGCTGCATAGTTTGAAATAAGAAACTCGTAAGCGTCGCCGAAAAGGTCGATTTGGTTGTCTTCGAAGTTGCCGAAGTCTAACCCGGCTACACCCTTTAATACCGCCGCTAAACGTAGGTTTTTGTCTTTGACGGTATTACCCAAACGGTTGCTGGTGGTGTCGAAATCTGCGAACAAGCCTTTAATGTCATCTTCCGATGCATAGCCGTTGGCTGAATTTTCAATTTCACCAAAGATGCGGGCAAGGTCGGTGTTCAGGCTCTCGTTGTTGTTCGCGGTTTTGGCGATGTTAACGAATAACTGGCTTGGGTAAATGAAATAGCCTTTGGTTTTAATGGCATCGTCTTTGATGTCGTCAGTAATCACCGAATCATCAAGCGATGCATAGTTAATGCTTTCGTCACCGGCTTCAATGTAGCTAGCGAAGTTTTCGCTGATAAAGCGATAGAACAAGGTACCGAGTACATACTGCTTAAAATCCCAGCCGTCTACTGAGCCACGAACGTCGTTGGCAATCTGCCAAATTTGGCGTTGGAGTAGGGCGCGCTGTTGGGTACTTGTCATCATTCTTTCCCTGTTTTAGTCCATTAAATAAGCGTCAATTTTTGTCGCTTGGTTGGCTTGGAATGTTTGCTGTTGTGTGCTCAAAAGAATATCACAAGGTGATGGCGATTTGGGAGCTTTGAATGGGGTATTTGAGTAGAGAGAGGGTATGCGGTAGTCGCATGCGCGGACCACCATTTTTTCAAGTAACGCTAGTTTTTACAGCCGTTTTTATCGCCGGTGATCTTGTCGTGCGTATTCGACCAATGCGAAGGGTTTACCTTCGTATCTATGCCGCAACCCGTTTTCCGCCTTTTTGCTATTGATGAAGAATGGGGTTGCCGCTTGGAGGTGAATGTTTAACAGCCATCATCGTTTCCTCTTTTTGGTTTGCAGAATTGGAATATTCATTGTAGTTTAAATTTTGAGCGGTTTAGGGCTGGTTTGAGCGATAAGCGGACCAACTAAAGCCCAAGTAGCAGCCCCACAATTGCTCAATTTAAAGCCTTTAATCTAACTTCTAACTAAGGTCTATTCGTTTGAAGGCTCAGTTAAACGCTCTGGGACAAAATATGCTCGGTGTTGATATAGCCAAGAAGGCAATAATGCATGCGCTAGTGCCTCAGTACGCAACCTCTGATTGATATTTTGGTCAGTCACAAATTTGCGCTCATCAAAGTTATAGCGACCGGTTCTATCCTCTCCAGGAGTTAAAATCGCCACCCCTTGAGGTGTCATCCATGCGTAGTTATTACCAAATTGCATCATCGCACGATTAGCTGGTGGCACGGTGTCATTAGAAATATCCTGACCTATCGCAGGCGTCCAGGCAGATATACCTGCAAGCGATATAACCGTGGGCATTAAGTCGATCTGACTGGTAATTTCATTAATCTCTTTGGGTTGAATAGAGCCTCCCAGAATGAGTCCTGGGATGCGGAACTTTTGGATGGGAACTAATTCGTTTCCATAGACGCGCGTATCGTGATCAGCAACAATCAAAAAAATCGTATCTTCCCAGTAATTACTCGTCTTTGCTTTGTCGATAAACTTACCCAGCGCAAAGTCAGCGTATTTGACAGCGTTTTCTACCGTGTTTTTGGGCGTAGAATAGAGCTCGACTTCATCGTCCGGAAACTCGAAGGGTTCGTGGTTTGACGAAGTAAATACCAAGCTAAAAAAGGGCGTATTCTTTTTAGCTAGTTTCTCAAACCTTTTATCAGCGGTGTCAAACAGGTCCTCATCGCTCGCTCCCCAGCTACCGACAAACTTGGGGTTATCAATGTCACTCTGTCCAAGAATAGACTGGAAACCGTTACTTGCGAAAAAGCTCCCCATGTTATCAAAGTGGGTTTCACCACCATAAAGAAATTCAGTGAAATATCCCTCCCGCGACAACAGATCAGCAGCGGTATAAAAATCTTGCTGAGACAATGATAGTTTCACTGTACTCCTTCCCGGAGTGGGTAAGAAGCTGGAAATAACCGCCTCAATACCACGAACTGACCGAGTGCCTGTTGCGTAAAGCTGCTGAAACCACCACCCTTCCTTCCTAAGTTGCTGTAGGTTTGGCGTGACATTGATACCACCGAGATCTTCAACAAAAGTCGCGCCTAAGCTTTCCTCCAAAATAACGACGATATTTTTGGGTTTGTCGAAGCTCCGGGAGGCTTTATTAAAGTGCACTGTGGGGTATTCCTCAGATGGAAATGCCTTGTCTGCCAGGTGTGGCTGGGCTCGAACTGTGTTAAGAATTTCCTCTAAGCTGGCATCTCCATAGATTCGTGAGGCATTTTCCTCGTGCCGCATACTGTAAATTGCGTACTCTAGCGAATAGGCCGAACTGATAACTAAACTATTCACCAAAGCATCCGATGTAACGGCAAAAAATGCGGGGTTCGCAGGACGATGTGCTAAGGTTGAACGCACGCCGGCAAAAGCAAGCACCATCAAAAGCGGCCAAGCAATAAGCGCCCTGCCAGTGTATTGATTATGACCATAAGTTGCCTGGTTTAGTCGCTTAGCAAGCTTAATTAGTCCGTACAGGCAAATACTTAACACTCCCACGGTCAAAAGTAACCAGATTTTAAATCCTCCCCAAAGGGTACTTAGCACTTCCTTGGGGTACTCTAAATACTCAATAAACAGACGGTTAGGCCGTAAATCGTATTGCATAACAAAAGCAGGCGTTGAGATCTCCATAAACGTGATATAGGTGATAGCAATAATCAACCAAATGCTTTGAACTTTTTGCCAAGCTCTTGCACCCCAACGATTTAAAAATAATGGCGCGAATAGCAATAGAGGTAATGTTAGATAACCCATTTGAACGATGTCTGCTCTGAGGCCCATCAACATCAGGTAACTGAGGTTTCCTGCCTCAGTTACGCGATCAAACTGCCATATAAATAATAGTAAGCGACTAATACTTAGTATAATTAAGCCCAGCGAAAAGCCCGCTATAAGCGTCCGGTATTGGAATAGCGACGGCTTCAGTTCTCTTAGTAAAGGTGTATTGCTCATTAGTAGCCCAACTCAGTTCTGATAATGAACGCAATACTAAAAAACAAACCTTAAGCTGAACTTAATATTGACTGCTTACTATGCAATTTTTCATTCCTAATGAGGTGACTATGAAACCGGGGAAAACTGGCGTAGCCCGAATAATCGACGCAACGCAGTATTCCATGAAAGGGCTTAGAGCGGCGTGGCGTTTTGAAGCGGCCTTTCGACAAGAGGTACTTTTATTGTTGGTGTTGCTGCCAGTTTTAGTGATAGCAGAGCTTGAGCTTTCAGAGCGGTTGCTACTGCTTATGTCATTGCTTGGTTTACTTATTACAGAGCTACTGAACTCCGCCATTGAAGCGGTTGTCGACCGCATTGGCCCCGACTTTCACGAGCTCAGCGGTCGAGCAAAAGACATCGCCTCCGCTGCAGTATTCATTGCTATCAGTCAGTTCATCGTCGTTTGGGTAGCTGTGTTATGGCCGCTTTAGAGTCCATGACGGTTTGGAGGCGTTGGACACGTGTTTTGGTGGTTTTTGTGGCTTTATTACTGGTCGTAGAATTTTTAGAGCTTAAGTTTTGGGTCGCCAATACTTTATACCAGCTCGAAGGGGGACAGTGGTCTTTACGGCACCATTTTATCACTGAAACGATTCTTCATGACGGTATACGGAAGCTTAATCTCGCATTTGTAGTGTTTGTCCTATTCCTAACCGTGGCTCAGTTCTTACCAACCAAAAGGGACAGCAAGCGGCGCCGGTATGTATTGTTACTCTTATCGGTTTTGTTGTCTTTTGGTTTAGTGAATTACCTTAAGGCTATGCTTGGTATGGACTGTCCTTGGGATTTGCAATTATACGGAGGAGCCAAACCATATATCAGCTTATGGTCGTTCAACGACACTCATTTTGGGTCGGGTCGGTGCTTCCCTTCGGGACATTCAAGTATTGGCTTTGCCTGGATTGCTCTGTACTTTTTCTGGCGTAAAAGCAGACCTTTTCTTGCGAGAGCTTCGCTGACTCTGTCACTTTCTTCCGGCTTTGTACTTGGAGGTGTTCAACAGCTCCGGGGCGCACACTTCTTTATTGATGACATAACAACAGCATTCATCTGTTGGAGCGTTTCTTTATTTATCTTTCATATAGGTGAGCAATATGCAGCGACTGACGCTTAATTTTCCAGCTCTATTAATACTCGTTGCGGCTTGGCTTGCTCTTGCATACTCGGGTCCTCTTATGAGTGCGTTGAGTGAATACGGGGTTCATGGGTTCACGCAAGTCAAACTGGTGGTGTTCATTGCTTTTTTCTATACTGTTGCGCTCGCCATCAGCCGATGCGTTAATGCTTTCAAGCCATTCGCAATATTGTTGTTTGTTCTTGCTGCTCCTGCACTTTTTTACATGTCGGAATATGGCATTATCATTGATGCAGATATGATAATTAATGCAATTGAGACCGATACGGCTGAGGCTCGCGACCAACTCTCTGGGAGTTTTTTTGAAACCTTCATAACACTTGGTGTTATCCCTTCGTTATTGCTGGCGTATATAAAACTCCCCCCTTCCAGTACGGCAACAAAAATAAAACAAGGCATTGC
Source organism: Idiomarina loihiensis (assembly GCF_024584785.1). Lineage (GTDB taxonomy): Bacteria > Pseudomonadota > Gammaproteobacteria > Enterobacterales > Alteromonadaceae > Pseudidiomarina > Pseudidiomarina fusca. The sequence goes on along the minus strand of NZ_CP074112.1, from coordinate 1,648,561 downwards.
AGCGGCGACTTGCTTTTCAGTATTAGCGGTCGGTATCGCTTACACCAGTTATGACGACTTCGCTTCTTTATTTCGCAACCATCGAGATGTGAAGTACAGAGTCGCTCCTTTCAACGTCATATCAGCAACCGTCTCGGCTTTGAAACGAAAATTAGAGACCCCAACTCAATTTATAAGATTAGGGCAAGATGCCTTTCAGGTAAGTACGTCTGAAAAACCGAGAGTCATGGTAATCGTTTTGGGTGAGACAGCGCGAGCGGACCATTTTTCAATCAATAACTATGCTCGGCTGACAACGCCTTCACTGAATGCGCTCATGACATCAGAGCCAATATTCAGCTATAAAAGCGCTACATCGTGTGGAACGGCAACTGCTATTTCAGTGCCGTGCATGTTCAGTTTTTTAACAGCTGATAATTACTCGGATGTTGCTAGAAACTCGAGTAATGTATTAGATGTTTTAGAAACTGCCGGTATTAATGCAACATGGATAGAAAATAACTCTGGCTGCAAAGATGTCTGTAATCGAATTAAAACCGTCAAAATGAGTGAGTCCCGATGTGGGGAGTTGGAATGCTATGATGTAGATATGCTCGAACAACTCAAATCTTGGTTAAGCAATTTGCATCAGGACTCAATTATTGTGCTTCATCAAATGGGAAGTCATGGGCCTGCCTATTACGAACGGTCGCCTAACGAAATGAAACGGTTTTTACCCGAATGCAAAAGTCAAGAGCTGTCGAATTGTTCTGTGGATGAAATTACTAATGCTTATGACAACAGTTTGCTCGTCACCGACCAACTTGTAAGTCAGGTCATAAAGTTATTGAAAAGCCATACTGAACTGGACAGCAGTATGATGTATGTATCTGACCATGGTGAATCACTAGGGAATAACGGTATCTATCTGCATGGCTTGCCTAACTGGATAGCTCCAGAAGAACAACGTCACATACCCTGGATAGTATGGCCATCCGACACATTTAATGTAAGTAAACACGAAACGGGCGCTACTATCAGTCATGATAATTTTTCGCATACGATCCTGGGCTACTTTAATGTTGAAGCCTCTGTTTACAACGAACACCTTGACTTAACTAAACCTGATGGACGGTAAGCACATGCGTTTGCTACTCCTAGAAGATGATAAATATTTGGCTGAAGGAATAATCAAGGGGCTAGGCCGAATGGGATACCTGGTTGAGCTAGCGGCAAACTTGTCTCAAGCTGAGACCGCCCTTAGGACAGATCAATTTGACCTTGCAATATTTGATCTCGGACTGCCCGATGGAAATGCCGTACCACTGATTAAAAAGTTAAGGAAAGCAGGCCAAGAAATCCCGATTCTCGTACTTACAGCGTGGGATGATATTGATACTAAAGTACTGGCATTAAACGAAGGCGCCAACGACTATGTGGTTAAGCCTTTTGAATTACGCGAATTAGAAGCGCGTATTCGAGTGCAGGTTCGCAAAGCAAACCAACACTTAAACGATATTATAACCTGTGGGCAACTGAATATTGACCTATCATCGCAGGAATGCCGTTTTCGTGACAAAACAATTAATTTGACTCGGCTTGAGTGGCTGTTGCTGAAACAGTTAGCGCTGCATAAAGGAAAAATAGTGAGTAAAGAGCAATTAGCGAGTGCGTGCTATGGCTGGGGAGGCGAACATGAGAGTAATTCGCTAGAAGTACACATTCACCATTTACGCAAGAAAATCGATGGTAATCTTATCTCAACGATAAGAGGCCTAGGTTATCGCTTACAAGATGAGTCATCATGAGCCTGTGGTCACTTCGTCGCTCATTGGTTGTTGGCATCAACTTAGCCGTGGTGACTGTACTTGCCGTCACGGCTTGGGCGAGTTACAGAGATATTCTGCATGAGCTGGATGAGGTTTTTGATGCGCAACTTGCTCAGACCGCAAAGTCGCTCGCAACGTTTTATGCGCCCGCTAAAAATAAACTGTCTGTCACTCAAATAATTCCGATATCGCAATATGATGATACCGGAGAGGATAGCTACGCTGAAGAAAAAGGTCCCAGCGGCCATAAATACGAGTCTAAGATTGGCTATCAAATTTACAATGTCGACGGTAATTTGCTGGCTTCAACAAACCAGGCTCAATCATTGAACCTTAAGGGCTTAGAAGCGGGTTACCATACATTAAAGAGTGACAAAAACACGTGGTTTATCTTTAGCTACTTCGAGGAATCCAAAGGCATATGGGTTCATACTTTTCAGCGTCAGGATGTTCGAGGTGAGCTGAGTGGCTACTTGGCCTCAGAGCAACTCTATCCACTATTATTAATGTGGGTTCCAATTAGCCTAATAATACTCCTCATCGTTTATATTGTCCTAAAACCCGTAAACCGTTTTGCTGCAGACCTAAGAGCTAGGGAGTTAAATAATTTGTCGCCAGTTGAGTCCGAACTGCCTAATGAGTTGGTTCCGATCCGGCAAGCACTCAATCGGTTGTTGCATCAAATTAAAATGTTCTCGGAACGCGAAAAGCGGTTTGTCGCTGATGCTTCTCACGAACTGCGCACACCGTTAAGCGCAATCCAAGTACACGCCGAAAATGTCATTTCAGCTGATTCACTTGACGATGCCAAGCACTCTGGCAGGTCCATTTTTAACTCCGTGGAGCGAATGTCACGCCTTGTTAATCAACTGTTGTTGTTGAACCGGCTTGATAGCCTAAACTTTACTGAAAAGTTTGAGGAAGTTGAAATCAGTAAGTTGGTCTCTTTGGCGCTAAATCACTTACCAATCAATAAAGTGGAAAATCACCAATGGCACATTGATGTTTCCTCTATTCGAATAATTTGTGACGAAACTCTTATCGTTAGTGTTTTAACCAACCTGTTGTCCAATGCAATGAAATTTTCGCCGAAAGGTTCGAAAATACAGGTAGTCGCGCTCGAGACTGCTAACAGAGTCATTATCAAGGTTGCTGATGAAGGCAAGGGTGTCCCTAAAGAAACACTTGAGCGGTTGGGGGAGCGCTTCTATCGACTTCAAGAACATAGTGCTGTATCAGGCGCTGGTTTAGGCCTGTCGATTACACAAAAGATAGTGCAACTGCACCATGGAAAAATTTCATTCAACAACTCATATCCCACGGGGCTTGAAGTGCACATAGAGTTACCTAAGTGAAACCTTGGGAAGTGATCGTATTTTACTGTTGGTGCCTCTAACAATTAATCTCATGAGGTGCTAGCGTCCGCAATTGGCACAAAGCAGACCAAATTACCCGGTTCATCAAGTTCATCTGGCAGATTCAGAATGTTATCAACCTCGAAGTCGATCTTTAAATACTCGCTCATTACTTCGTAGCATATTTATGCGGGTTTTCGTTACTCACAAGGTGTCATGTCATTGAGTGGATCGGTAACTTGCGTGCCCAGATTTTCGGTTCTGCCACAGCAGCTAAAGCTTTTTTATGATGTCTTCTTGCATCTGTGACTTAAGACTCAACTCAGCATACATCTACTTGAGCCGGCGGCTTTGTCGCCATGCTTTGCATGAGCTTCAATCAATACTTTAATTATTGTTGCGTCGCTAGCGCCAGCAAGCGGCTGGCGTTTTCGCATCATTCTGATCAATACTCATAGCAGCACAATCGGTGTCCAACGCCTGGGCACCTGTGGCTGTGGCCGTAAGCGTGTAAGTTTCGGCGCCGATGTTGCTGGCACTAAAGCTATAGAACTCGCTGCTGGGGTTGGTGCCGAGATCCGCTATGCTGGCGTAGCTACTATTTCTTAAGCGATATTCTTCTTGCGCGAGCTGTAATTTCAGCAGTTCAGTGATGGCGTCGGCGCGGCGACTTGCTCTAACATAGTCGACGTAGTTGGGGTAGGCGATGCTGCCGAGGATGCCGAGAATAGCAACGACGATCATAAGCTCGATGAGGGTGATGCCTGCCAACGTTTTTTTAACTTGCATTTATTACAACCGTCCATACTATGCTAGGTAAGATACATCATTAGTATTACACTTTTAGGCGAAACGCAATGCAGCGTGGTTTTACTTTATTAGAGCTGTTGGTGACTGTGGCCATTCTCAGCATAGTGCTGGGAATGGGGGTTCCGGCTACGCTCGATTTAGCTCGGTCGCTACGATTGCAGGGGGCGGCACAGGATACCTATGCCTTGCTGCAGTACGCGCGATCGGATGCGTTGGCGACTGGGCAGCAGCGTTTTGTGGTGTGGGACGATGAAGACGGCGCCTGGTGTGCGGCGGTAGCCGACACGGCGGACTGTGATTGTCTGGAAGAAGATTGCGCGATTGATGGCGTACTACGGCAAATCTCCAGTGCTGACTATCATCAAGTAGAACTGCTCAGTAGTACCTTTGCGGCTGGCGAATTTACCGCCTTTGATGGCATGCGCGGCTTGGCTGAAGGCAATGCGGGCACGGTCATTTATCAGTTGAGCGACAGTACCGGGGCGATGGAAAAACAAGTGCAATTGGTGGTGAGCTCGTTGGGGCGCATTCGCTATTGTCAGGTGGGCGATGTGGGGAGTTATCCGGCATGTTAAAGCAACGCGGCCTGTCGCTGATCGAACTGATGATTACTATTAGTCTGGGGCTGGTGTTGATGGCTGGCTTGGCGAGTGTGTTCTCAGCCACGCTTGGTACTAACTCAAACAGTTTGCGCTTAAGTCAGTTGCATGAAGAAACCACCGCGGTGATGGATTTGTTGGTAGGTGATGTGCGTCGCGCTGGGTATCGAAGCGATGCACACCTGTTAGTGACAGATGCCGAAAATGCTATTACGGCTTTTAATGAATCCGTGCTAGTGAGCGCTCACCCTGATGAAGCAGCAGCATCCTGCTTGTTGTTTGACTACGATGCGGATGCCGATGGTGTGCATGATGGTAACGTGGAGCGATTCGGCTATCGGTTACGAAACGATCAAATTCAGCGCCGTCAAGGCGGTGCCGGTTGTGATGAAAACGGATGGGAAGGTTTAACCAGTCCTGATTTGGTGCGAGTTGAACAACTGCAGTTTGTGCTGACGGAGCGCATGTTGGATGAAGTTACCGAACAGGTCGTGTTTATTGAAGCGCGGTTGAGTGTGCCTAGTGATGCCGCGCTGGATCGCGAGTTTATGACCGAGGTGGTGCTACGTAATGCGTTCTAAGCCAGTGTTGCCACCACAGCAGTTACGATATGGCTACCAAGCTGGCTATGCCACCTTGACGATCTCGGTGATGCTGTTGGCGATTTTGATTTTGGTGACCTTGTACACGGCTCGTTTTAAGGTACAAGAGCAGCGTATTATGCGTAATCATTTAGCCGCGCAAGAGGCCACTATGGTGGCCGATGCAGCGTTAGAGCGAGTTATCAGTGAGCTAGATGATGACAAGACTAACTTGGATCGAACGCTGAGTGGCACGCTAGGTGGCGCCAGTTATACCGCGACCATAAGCAGCCAACGTTTTGACGATACCCTACGTGGGGTGGTGGATATCGTTGATGTGGTGATTTCCGCACGTTCGGCTGATGGGCGGGGGCAGCGTACGGTGCGCCAACAACTAGCTGTATTGCCGATCATTCGTTCCGCACCTGATACGCCAGTGGCAGTTCGTGGCTCGATGAACGTCTCTGGTAACTTTAAAGTGGCGGCGAACCCGAATGGCGGTGGTGATGGGGTGCCATTATCTATTTGGACTTCAGGTGATGTGGATATCAACGGTAGTGGCAGCACCTGTGGCCAACAAGAGTTCGAGGAAGGACGCTGTGATTCTAACCCCTTTAGTGAGCGGGGTGACCACGGTGTCGATATTTTAGATAACGACCCGAATTTTCCTGATGACTTGCTGGAGTATTTGTTTGGCGTGCCCTCGTCACAGTGGCAATCACTTAAAGCATCAGCCAGCCAGATTGTGCCTAATTGCAGCAGTTTAAATGCAGCCAGCACTGGGTTTATTTGGGTAACAGGCTCTTGTGCCCCTGGAGGCTCTATCGGCAGCCCGGAGAACCCGGTAGCAATAGTGGTTGAAAGTGCCAATGTGCAGATTAACGGCAATGTGGTCATTCATGGCTTGTTGTTTGCGTTTACGCGACCGGATGACTTAAATACGTACGACTTAAAACTCAATGGTGGTGCACGGATTGAAGGGGCGGTGATGGCGAATCGTGACCCTAAGCTCTCTAACGGGAGTTTGGAAGTACGATACAGCCAAGAAGTACTGACCAATATTGTCACCAACGATAAGTTTCGACGGTTATTTCGCATAGGAGGAAGTTGGCGTGATTTCTAGACAACAACGCGGCTTTACCTTTGTTGAGGTGCTGGTGGCGCTGGTGATTATTGCCGTAGGCGTTACCGGTTTAGTGAGTTTGCAACGTACCTTTACCCAAGGTTCGGTGCGTGCTGCTGAGCGCAGTGCCGCCTTAGAAATCGCCCAGCATCGATTAGAGTTGCTTCGCTTTAACGAATACGCCGATATTGTTTCTGGCAGTGCGACTGTGGCTCGCGATGGCAAAGATTATCAAGTGGTGTGGACGGTAAGCCCGCAATATTACCACAATGGCTGGAAAACCAGTGGCGATGTAGGCTTACCCAACCCCTTACCCAGTGAACCCGATGCCAAGGCGGCTTTGGTACAGGTGAGTTGGACCAGTCGTGGCGGTGAAGCCGATGCTGCTAGTGTCGAAGGCTGGTTAAGTAAATTTAATATGCGTGATGGCGGCTTGGTGATAACCAATCCACCGCCCCGCAGCGAACCCAAGGTGACTTATAACCCGGGCGCAGCGCCTGAGGTTATTGCCATCAAATTAACCGACGATAGCAATGCGACCTTGTTTCAAGTGAAAGAAACGACCCGGCCGACGCCTTCGGTGCTGACCAAAGATGGGCGACGTATGGTGACCTTTGATACGGTGACCTATGACCAAGCCACGCAAACCCAACGCGTCGAAGACTTTGCCACGGTGGAGTGTTTGTGCAAATTTGTGGGGATACAGGATAATGTGGGGCGTACTCCCCAACGGTTGATCTTAAAAGATGACCAATTAACGCTAGACCCCGATGGCGGCAAGTTGGTACGTAAAATGGTGGGGGCTCCAGCGGATACCAATCAACCTGAGCTGTGTGTTGAATGCTGTCGCGACCATCATGACAACGAAGAAATGGTAGCCAGTGGGAACGTCTATCGGGAAGAAAGCGCAGCGGCGCGGTTGCCGAGTGGTGACCATCGACATTTTAGAGCATCGAGTTTTATTTTGGGCACCGGATTAGCCCAAGCCAGCCTCAATGAAAACTATCTGGAAGTATGCCGGATGCGGCGTATTGACGGTTGGTATGAAGTGTATCCCGATTGGGAGATGCAAGCTGTTACTGTCTCCACCTCTGAGTACTTAGTGGATGAAGCCAGTAACCAGACCTATGCCAATTATGTGCGCGCGGTGATCCGTGCCTTGGTGTTAGGCGAGGCGCTACCGGCGGCTCCTAATGATCGTGATGCGACGCTGATGAATGGTTCTTATCAGCTGATTGGGCGCGCTATTTATCTAGATAAAATGAGTGATAGCCATCTGCAGGCGGTCATTAGTGCGATTCAGAACGATGAAGATGATTGGCTCACTAAAGTGCCCTTTTATGAGGTTAACAACACGCTGTTAGGTGATTGGGATTCGTCTAATACTGGCGTGGCCACAGTCACCAATGATGAAATAGAAACTATCGTCGATCCTGATCGTAATTATTACGGAAACTACAGTCGTGGGCGCTTAACCACAGTGGCTGGTGGCACCACCCAGGTTACAATGCTGAGCCAAGGCGGTAATACCGGAATTATCGGGCGACCACCGATTCATGTGCGAGATATTGGCCGTGATATCAGCAGTGCCATGAACATTACCGTAGAAGAGCGTAGCGGCGAGACTACTTATTTTGCTGTCTCGGGTGAGTTCCATTGTCTATTTAACAAAGTAACTGGTAATTCGGCCAGCTGGCAAGACTGTAAGAAAAACGATTATAACGGCTTAACTATTAGCGCGTCTGATTTAAATGTGACCTGTTCTTTTAGTTTTGTGGGCAAATCAGCCACCCCGATTTATTCCTGTAATGGGATTCAGCAGGGCAGTTCATTAAGCATTCAGTTTGGCTCGTCAAATCCGGGCATGGTGTTTACTCCTTCGGTAATTTCGGTATCGAATATTCAGGCTAATGACCCAGAGCAAGATATAGATATTCGTATCAACAACTGATCCAATCCACGGCTAACCTGTGGTACTATCGAGCCAATTTTAATTGACGAGATAGGCCACTAGCCGACATGTCTGTTGTGATTCAAGCTGATCAGCTGACTTCTGTGCGTGCCGGGCGCACGTTGTTTGCGCAGCTTTCGCTGCAATTGAATGCAGGCCATATTCTGCATATTGAAGGCCCTAATGGGGCCGGCAAATCAACCTTATTAAGAATCATTGCTGGGTTATTACGTCCGCAAGAGGGCCAAGTGCGACTGTTTGGCCAACCGCAGCGTGATGATCCCGAGTTATGGCAACGACAAACCCTTTTTATTGGCCATAAACCTGCGGTAAAAGCTGAGCTGACAGCGCTGGAGAACTTGCATTTTCAAGCGCAATTAGATGGCGCTGGCGCTATAGACCCTTGGCAGCTATTAGAAACCGTTGGTTTGCTTGGCTTAGAAGATATTCCTGCGCAACAGCTATCGGCTGGGCAGCAACGCCGAATTGCGTTAGCGCGGCTATGGTATAGCCCTGCGACTTTATGGATCCTTGACGAACCCTTCACCGCCCTAGATACTCGCGGCATTGATATGCTCCATCAGCGTTTTGCTGAACACTTAGAGCGTGGTGGCGCGTTATTGCTAACCTCGCATCAGCCGTTAACTTGGTCGGGCGAGCGCTTGCAAAAATTACGGATTGAGCCCCAAGACGAGGAGTTTGTCGATGAGCTTAGTTGAGACCAACTCGCGTTGTAGTAATCAAGCATCAACCTTTGCGTTATTGCGCGTGATCATGCGCCGTGATTTAGCGGTGACCTTGCGCCGCCGTAGCGATGTGATTAACCCATTGCTGTTTGTGGTGATCGTGGTGACGCTGTTTCCATTGGCGGTAGGGCCTGGGCCGGATATTTTAGCGCGTATCGCCACCGGGGTGATTTGGGTCGCTGCTTTGTTGTCGGCTTTACTCGGCTCTGAGCGCTTATTTCGCGATGATTATTTAGATGGCTCGTTAGAACAAATGACGTTGCTGCCGGTGCCGTTGGCGGTGCTGGCATTGGGCAAAATTCTGGTGCATTGGTTGTTAAGTGGCTTGCCACTGGTGATCTTAGCGCCGCTGTGTGCGTTATTATTAAAGTTACCGTTTGAGGCGTGGGGCGTGCTGATGCTCACCCTCTTATTAGGTACTCCTATGTTGAGTGCCATGACTGCGATAGGAGCTGCGCTGACGGTTAGTTTAGGCCGCGGTGGGGCATTATTGAGCTTATTACTGCTGCCGTTGTTTATCCCTTTGTTGATATTTGCAGCGGCCGCCGTTGAAAGTACTCTAGTAGGTACGTCCGCGCTTGGCCAAGTGTTACTCTTGGCGGGGCTTATGGTTTTAACGCTGACTTTGGCACCGCTTGCGGTGGCAGCAGCAATCCGAGTGAGTGTGAACTAACAATGTGGAAATGGTTACACCCGTATGCAAAAGGTGAGGCAACCTACCGGTTGCTAGGCGCTTGGTTACCTTGGTTGGCTGGCAGTGCCTTGGTGACCTTAACGGTTGGCTTGGTGTGGGGAATGCTGTTCGCACCTAGCGATTACCAGCAGGGCGATAGCTATCGCATCATCTTTATTCATGTGCCATCAGCGATGTTCTCGATGGGCGCTTACACGGCGATGGCGATTACCGCTTTGATTGCTTTGGTGTGGCAAATTCGCACCGCGGAATGGGCCATTGCGGCCATAGCTCCGGTCGGTGCCGTGCTGACTTTTATTGCGCTCTTTACCGGTGCCGTCTGGGGTAAGCCCATGTGGGGAACTTGGTGGGAATGGGATGCGCGGTTAACCTCACAACTGATTCTACTGTTTTTGTACATCGGGGTGTTGGCACTGTACTATGCCTTTACCGATGCGCGTACTGGGGCTAAAGCGGCAAGTGTGCTGGCGTTAGTCGGGGTGGTGAACGTGCCGATCATCCATTTTTCGGTGTACTGGTGGAACAGCCTGCACCAAGGGGCCACCATCACTAAATTTGAAAAGCCGTCGATGGCCCCCGAGATGCTGATCCCATTGCTGATTAGCATTTTGGGCTTTGCGCTCTTAACCGGGGCGTTAGTCTGTCAGCGGTTACGCAACGAAATTTTGAAGCAAGAAATACATCGGCCTTGGGTTCACGCCCAACTAGGCGTGGCTGAGCAGGAGCGGTAAGATGGCATTTGACAGTTGGTATGACTTTATTGATATGGGTGGCTATGGGTTTTATGTATGGCTGGCCTATGGGGTGACCTTATTAGCGCTCACGATCTTAGTGATGCATGGCTTACGCACCCGTAAACAATTGCAACAACAAGCGGTGCAGCAACAGCAACGGCAGCAGCGCTTAGCCCGACGTAAACAGCAAGAACGAGGTACCGCATGATTCCACGACGTAAGAAACGCTTAGCCTGGGTATTGGCTTTAATCATAGGGGTGGCAGCGGCGCTGAGCTTGATTTTGTTTGCGCTATCAAAAAATATTGATTTGTTTTATACCCCAACAGAAGTGCTAGAAGGCAAAGGCAAAGACCTTACCAAGCCTAGCGTAGGACAACGGATTCGGGTAGGCGGTATGGTGGTTGAGGGTTCGGTTAGTCGAGATCCTAAAACCCTAGAAGTGAGCTTCCGAGTCACCGATACTGGGCCTGAAATGACCGTGTTGTACCAAGGTATTTTGCCTGATCTGTTCCGCGAGGGGCAGGGCATTGTGGCGCAGGGCACCTTGGTTGAACCTAGCGTGCTCAAAGCAACGGAAGTGCTGGCCAAGCACGACGAAGAATACATGCCGCCAGAATTGGCTGAAGCTATGAAAGGCATTAAACATGTCAACCCGAATGCACCTGACTACACCGGTGACAAGCCCGAATCTAAAGAGCCAGAGGGTTACTAACAATGATTGCTGAATTAGGTCAAGTTGCATTAGCGTTAGCTTTGGCATTTTCGGTGCTGTTGGCGGGTTACCCGCTGTGGGGCGCGTGGAAAGGTCATAGCGGCGCTATGTTGTTGGCGCGACCCCTAGCTTACGGGCAGTTTTTGTTTACTGCGGTAGCCTATGCAGCGTTAACTTGGGGTTTTGTGGTTAACGATTTTACTATCGCTTATGTGGCGCATAACTCCAATACTGCGCTGCCCCTGATGTATCGTATTACCGCGGTGTGGGGCTCGCACGAAGGCTCATTCTTACTGTGGATGCTGATGCAAGCGGGCTGGATAGCTGCGGTGGCGATGTTCTCGCGGCGCATGCCGTTAACCATGATGGCGCGCGTGTTGGCCATTCTGGGTCTGATAAGCATTGGCTTTTACCTGTTCATGATGAGCGTGTCGAATCCGTTCGATCGCGCGCTTCCTTTAATCCCAGTGGATGGTCGCGATTTAAATCCGCTGCTGCAAGATCCTGGGATGATTATTCATCCACCGTTGCTGTACATGGGTTACGTTGGTTTCTCGGTGGCTTTTGCCTTTGCCATTGCGGCACTCATCAGCGGTAAATTAGATGCCTCATGGGCGCGTTGGTCGCGACCTTGGGCTACCGCAGCTTGGTGTTTCTTAACCTTGGGTATTGCTATCGGCAGCTGGTGGGCTTATTACGAGCTTGGCTGGGGCGGCTGGTGGTTCTGGGATCCGGTCGAGAATGCCAGTTTTATGCCGTGGTTGGTCGGCACTGCCTTGATTCATAGTTTGGCAGTGACAGAAAAGCGCGGTGCCTTTAAGTCTTGGACCGTGTTACTCGCTATTTCCGCCTTTAGTTTAAGCTTGCTCGGCACCTTCTTGGTGCGCTCTGGGGTGATCGTATCGGTGCATGCTTTTGCCACCGACCCAGCTCGTGGTCTCTTTATTCTCGGCTTGTTGGCGATTGTGATTGGCGGCTCGCTGCTGCTGTTTGCCTTACGTGCTGGGGCTGTAAATAGCACCACCAAATACGACGTTAACTCGCGTGAAGTGATGCTGCTAGGCAACAACATCTTGTTAGTAGCAGCTACCGCTGTGGTGCTAATCGGGACCTTACTGCCACTGGTGCACAAAGAGCTCGGTTTAGGCTCGATTTCAATCGGTGAACCCTTCTTTAATCAGATGTTCACTTATTTGATAGTGCCTTTTGTGGTGTTTATGGGCTTAGGGCCATTGATGCGCTGGCGCCGCCAAGAGCTGCAACCCTTGTTAGGTAGTTTGGGCTTGGCCTTAGTATTGGCATTAGCGTTGGGCTATGTGATTCCGTGGGTGGTGACTGATCAAGTGATGGCCATGACGGTACTAGGGTTAGTATTAAGCTTATGGATTGTGTTGACCTTGGTGGCCGAATTACGTCAGCGGGTGCAGCAACGTGGCCAAGGCTTAGCGAGTCTTACCAAGTTAGGTCGTAGTCACTGGGGCATGGTGCTTGGCCACTTAGGCTTTGCCATTACTATTGTGGGGATTGCTGCGGTGAGCCAATACGAGATTGAGCGCGATGTAAGGTTGGCACCAGGTGATCAGGTTGAGGTGGCTGGATACACCTTCCGCTTTGATTTGTTAAGCGAACAGCAGGGCCCGAATTACACCACCGACCATGCTGAGTTTAGTATTTTGCGTGATGGCAAGCTGGTGAGTGAGCTGGTGACTGAAAAACGTTTTTACACAGTACAACAAATGAGTATGACCGAAGTTGGCCTAGATGCGGGTTTCTTGCGTGACTTGTATGTAGCATTAGGTGAGCCATTAGGTGATGAGGCCAGCCCCGATGCTTGGGCAGTACGGATTTATGTGAAACCTATGGTGCGTTGGATCTGGCTAGGGGCCATTTTAATGGCCTTAGGCGGTGCTTTAGCGATGAGTGATAAACGTTATCGGGCCAGCCGCAAACAGCCGGCTCAAGGAGTTGCTCATGGCTGAAGCTCAAACATCTAAGTCGTCGCTACGCTGGTTGGTGTTAGCGTTACCGCTGGTAGCGTTTTTAGCCCTGACCGTGTTTTTGTTAAGGGGCTTGTTTTCAGACCCCACCGAGTTGAGTTCGGCTTTGGTGGGCAAACCTGTGCCGGCCTTTAGCTTGCCGGATATATACGATACCTCAACGGAGCATACCGAGGCAGTTCTGAAAACTGGCGAGCCCTTGTTATTAAACGTGTGGGCTACTTGGTGTCCAACCTGTAGAGCTGAACATGCCTTTTTGAATGAGCTAGCAGCGCAGGGTATTCCTATTGTGGGGTTAAACTACAAAGACGATTCGCGTGCTAAAGCAGTGAATTGGCTTAATACCTTAGGCGACCCTTATGTGGTTAACCTGTTTGATGAGCGGGGCATGGTCGCCATTGATTTTGGCGTGTATGGCGCGCCAGAAACCTTTTTGATTAATCATGAAGGCGAGGTGGTGTATCGCCACGTTGGCGATGTTAATGCTCGCAATTGGAGTCAGTTGTTGGCACCGATGTTCCAGCAGTTACAGCAACAGGCCAAAGCTGCAGCGGGCGAACGAGGAGGTGAGCAATCATGACCACAAGCGCATTAACCAGTCAGCCGCACAGCACTTGGCGGCAGCTGTTCAGTAGCCTGTTCGTAAGCTTCAGCTTGGTGCTCGTGTTAGCTCTTAGTAGTCAAGCTCAGGCGCAGGTGAGTTTAGAGCAATATAAATTTGACGACCCGGCGCAAGAAAGTTTGTTTAGAGAACTAATTAACGAGCTGCGCTGCCCTAAATGTCAGAACCAAACCATTGCTGACTCAGATGCTCCGCTGGCCAAAGATTTGCGTGACCGCACTTATTTGATGGTGAAAGACGGTGCCACCAAGCAGCAGGTGGTAGATTACATGGTGGCACGATACGGTGATTTTGCTTACTATCGGCCGCCGGTGCGCACCAGTACCTTGGTGCTTTGGTTAGGGCCGTTGGCAGTGGTGCTAATAGGCGCAGCTGTGGTCTTGTGGCGAGTGCGTTCAGGCTCTGAAGAAGCCCAATTAAGTGAAGCAGAATTAGCCCAGTTGGCGCGTCTGCAAACCGAGAAGCAGGATAAATCAGAATGATTGCTCATATAGCGATGATCTTGGCCGTGGTGACGGCGGGCGGTTTATTTTTAATGGTAACCGGGCGGCGCCAGCGCGAGCAGCAGCGCACCCGTTTAGATGTCAACCGCGAACTATATCAACAGCGTAAATTAGAATTGGTGGCAGAGCGCGATGACGGCTTACTCACGATGGAGGCGTTTGCGCGTGCCAATGATGAGTTAGACAAGCGCTTTGTTACCGAAAACAGCGAGTTAGAACAAGTGGCCGACCGCCAGATGGGCAACGCCGTATGGGTACCGGCGGTGGTGGTGATGGTGGCTGCGGTGATCCTTTATTTTACCTTTGGTAGCTGGCAGTTGCAGCGCCAAGCGGATGACGCTTTAGCAGCGTTGCCTGACTTAGGTCGTAAAGTGATGTCGGATCAGTCGGCGCAAACTACCCGTGAAGAACTTGAAACCTTTGCATTAGGTTTACGTCAGCGGCTCGCCCAAACGCCCGATGATAATGGTATGGTTTGGCAAATTTATGCGCGGGTGATGACTCAGTTAGGGCAGGCTGAGCAAGCGGTGGATGCCTTTGAAAAAGCACTCGCGATTAACCCGAGCAATCAGCAGGCGCAGTTAGGTTACGCTCAGTTATTAGTGAACTTTGGTGAAGAGCAATATTTGGCTCAAGCAGCACAATTGTTGGTGCAAGTGCTGCAACAGGACCCCACGCAGCAAGAGGCTTTGTCATTATTAGGCCTGATCGCTTATCAACGCGGTGATTGGCAGCAGGCACAAACGGCGTGGCAATTGTTACAAGACCAAATTGCTCCGGCGGATGAGCGCTATGCAGCCATTCAACAAGCACTAGATGATGTCGAGCAACGTTTAGTGGCCGCTGATGCGAGTTTGACTGTCACGGTAAGCTTGGCTCCGGAGTTACAAGATCAAGTGCCAGCGGGTGGCACCTTGTTCGTCTACATTACCGATCCTGATGGTAGTAGAATGCCGGCGGCTGCAGTACGTCAGCCAGTGGCGAACTTTCCGATAACGATTGAGCTATCGGATGCCAATGCCATGTTGCCGGAATTTGTGATGAGCGGATTGAACCGTTGGCAGGTGATGGCACGTATATCAAGCGATGAGCAGATTGAAGCTGCGCCTGGTGATCTGGATGCCGAGCCGCTGGTATTAGAAGCTGGTTCTGCTACGTCAGTGCAGCTAGAAATTAGCAAGATAGTGAACGACTAACTCGTTAAAACCAAGAACATTGAGGTTATGGTGAAGAAGTACTTACTGATTGTATTGGCGGGATTAACCTTAGCAGGCTGTGCTAGCACGCCCGAAGATGAGTGGGCCGACCCACGCGATCCCTTTGAAGATTTTAACCGCGACATGTGGGATTTTAACGAGCAGCTAGATGAAGCTATTCTGTGGCCAGCCGCTAAAGCTTATGGTGAAATTCCGCAGCCGGTACGAACCGGCTTACGCAACGTTGCCGATAACCTTGGTGAAGTTTCGTGGTTTGTGAATAATCTGCTGCAAGGTAAAGTGATGGATGCCGGCAGTACTTTTTGGCGCTTCTCGATTAACAGTACTGTGGGTGTGTTAGGTATTTTTGATGTTGCCACGCCACTCGGGATTGAGGCAAAAGAAGAAAGCTTTGGCGAGACGCTAGCGAGCTGGGGTGTTACGGAAGGCCCTTATGTGATGTTGCCAGGTTTAGGTCCGACCGTGCCTATCGATCGCGGCGGTGACGTGGTGGATGGCATGTACTTTCCGATTGATAACTTAAATGGCCCTACCAGCATCGCGCGATTACTGGTGAAGGCACTAGATACGCGGTTACGCCTGCAAGAACAACAAGCGCTGATGGAGAACTCGTTAGACCCTTACGGGTTTGTAAAAGAGGCGTATTTTCAAAATTGGCAGCATAAGGTTTATGATGGAAACCCACCGCAAACCGAAGCGGATGAGCTGGACGACGACTTTTACGACCAGTTTTAAGCAACCATTCAGCCCAGAAGCCTTGCAACATGCAAGGCTTCTGCGTTATAAAAGCCCGTCACAGTTACGTTCTGTATAACTATAACTATATTTAACCGAGGAATTTGTATGAGCCAGGCGCCTTCAAAGTCAGAACTTTGGGGTCACCCCAAAGGACTGTACGTGCTTTTTACTGCCGAAATGTGGGAACGTTTTTCCTACTACGGCATGCGTGCCCTTTTAGTGTTAACTCTCGTAGCAGCTACTGAAGCCGCAAACCCAGGTTTTGGCATGACCGATGCTGAAGCTTTATCTTTGTACGGTACCTATACGGCGCTGGTTTATTTCACCCCCTTGATTGGTGGTTGGTTGGCCGATAACTACTTAGGCCAACGCAACTCGATTTTACTTGGTGGTATTTTAATGGCCGCAGCGCAATTTACGCTGTTTGCCGCCACACCGCACAGCCTCGACTTGTTTTATATAGGTTTGGGTATCTTGATTGCCGGTAACGGTCTGTTTAAGCCGAATATTTCTACCATCGTTGGCGATTTGTACAGCCAAGGTGATGCGCGTCGAGATAGTGCTTTCTCAATTTTCTACATGGGGATTAACTTAGGTGCTTTCTTAGCGCCATTAGTGACCTCTACTTTGGGTGAAAGCCCAGACTACGGCTGGCGTTGGGGTTACTTTGCCGCTGGCGTAGGGATGACCTTAGCGGTCGTTACCCAAGGCCTCTTCTTTCAACGTTACTTGGGCGACGTCGGTAAAGTCCCTGGCGCTAAACGTGACCGCGAAGCTTCGGGCGGTGTGAAAAAGCCACTGAGCAAAGTAGAGCACGACCGTTTGCGCGTGATTTTATTCCTGTTTGTCTTTGTGACCGTGTTCTGGTTAGCGTTTGAACAAGCCGGCGGTTTAATGAACATCTATGCCGATCGCTACACCGACCGTAGCTTTGGTGACAGCATTATTCCGGCGGGTTACTTCCAATCACTTAACCCGTTATTTATTTTGATCTTTGCGCCTATCTTCTCGGTGTTGTGGGTATGGTTGCATAAAAAAGATAAGAGCCCAGATGCACCGATTAAAATCTTTGCAGGTTTGGTGCTAACCTCGATTGGCTTTATTTTCTTGATCCTTGGCTTATTTGAAATTCAAGTCACCGGTCAAGCCAACATGATGTGGTTGGTACTGGCCTACTTATTCCATACCTTGGGTGAGTTATGTATTTCACCGGTAGGCTTGTCGTTAATGACTAAACTAGCCCCACTGCGCTTAGCTAGCTTGGTGATGGGGGTGTGGTTCTTGATGCCGGCTATTGCTAATTATTTAGCGGGTATGGTGGGTGCCTTCAGTGAAAACGCCGATAAGTACGATTTCTCGATCAACCTAGCGCAATCGATTGGCCTAGAAGCTCAATATTCTGGTCTGTTGGTGGTGTTTGGTGGGGTTGCCGTAGGCTTGTTGGTGTTCGCAGTTATTTTATGGGCTATTTCTGGCATGCTAGTGAACTGGATGCATGGTGCCGAAAAAGCTCAAGCCGCGCCGGCTGATTTAGCCGAAGGCGTTGAACAAGAGTTACAAGCAGTTGCCGAACATGAAGGTTTAGGCGAACAATCTAAAAAATAAGGACGCAATACCATGGTGAAAAAAGTCGTTATCCCGGTAGCAGGGCTAGGAACACGCATGCTGCCAGCTACCAAGGCCATTCCGAAAGAAATGTTGCCCTTGGTAGATCGACCGTTGATTCAGTTTATTGTAGAGGAGTGTGCTGCGGCAGGCTTAACGGATATCATCTTGGTGACCCATTCGAGCAAAAATTCGATTGAGAACCACTTTGATACCAGCTTTGAACTTGAAGCAACGCTTGAGCAACGGGTTAAACGACAGCTGCTGGCGGAGGTACAAGCTATATGTCCGCCAGGAGTCACCATCATGCATGTCCGCCAAGGCGTTGCCAAAGGTCTTGGCCATGCGGTGTTATGTGCGCGTCCGTTAATTGATGACCAGCCGTTTGCGGTGGTGCTACCGGATGTTTTGGTGGATGCCCAAAGCTGTGATTTAAAACGCGATAACTTAGCCGAGATGGTGCGTAACTTTAACGCCACGGGTGCAGCCCAAGTGATGGTAGAAAAAGTACCGCACGAGCTCACCAATCAATACGGTATTGCTGATTTAAACGGTGCAGAATTAGCGCCCGGTGAGCAGGTTGCGATTAAGCAATTGGTAGAAAAGCCGCCGGTAGATGAAGCACCGTCTGATTTAGCCGTGGTGGGTCGTTACGTGTTCCCAGCGGCACTTTGGAGTCTGTTAGAGAAAACTCCAGTGGGCGCTGGCAATGAAATTCAGTTAACCGATGCCATGGCCATGTTGCTCGAGCAACAACCGGTAAATGCATACTATATGAAAGGCCGCAGCCATGATTGTGGTAACAAGCTAGGTTACGCCCAGGCCTTTGTAGAGCATGCTTTGCGTCATCCGGCGTTAGGCGACGACATGCGTGCTTGGCTGAAAACTATCGTGTAAATGGTGCAGCCACAGTAACGAGGATTACTGTGGCTGTTTCTTATAAATGACCGCTGCTGCTAATTGGTAGCGTATAAAAGCGTACCCCCAAAGATTCAGCGCTAGCCGGCTTTAATTGTTTGAGCAGGGTTAGCACGCGCTGTTTTTCTGGCTCAGTTACCATCACTTCTAGTCGTAACATACGGCGATATCCAACCACCTGTTCTAACCTATCTAGTTGACTATTCTGGCGGCTATGGCCATCAATTTCTGCGAGTGAAAAGCCACTGAGTTGCTCATCAGCTAGCAATACATCGACTACATGGGCGCGCAGTTTAGCCGGAAAAATCACGTGCAGTAGTTCATACTCGGACATGGCGACCTCGCAAGAGCTTGTACATTAAAGGAAGAATAAATAAGGTGGTGAAAGTCGCAGTAACCAAGCCACCAATTACGACAATCGCTAGGGGGCGTTGAATTTCGGCGCCAGGGCCAGTGGCCAAAGCTAATGGGAAGAGACCCAGCATCGCTGTGGTCGCAGTCATCAGGATGGCGCGTAAACGATCACTGGCGCCAACAATCACCAGTTGTTCTAACTGTTCATGTTGATGTTCTATCGCTTGAAAGTGAGTCAGCATGACTACACCGTTGAGTACCGCTACCCCTAACAAGGCAATAAAGCCCACCGAAGCTGGCACCGACAAATATTCGCCGGTGATAAATAATGCCAGCACACCGCCCATCAGGGCGAAGGGAATATTGGCGAAGACCAGGCCCGCTACCGCCAAAGATCGGAAGGTGGCGAATAGAATGAGCCCGATAACCAAAAGAACGACAGGGACAATCGTCAGTAGGTTATTGGTAGCTCTCGCTTGATTTTCAAACTCACCGCCAAAGTTAAGATAATACCCACTAGGTAACTGTAACTCACGCGCGAGTTGTTGCTGTAGCTCTTCAACAAAACTAACCACGTCACGGTCGCTCACATTCGTGGTGACGACCGCAAAGCGACTGCTGTTTTCTCGCTCAATGAGGCTCGGGCCTTCGTCACTACTTATGGTTGCGAGGGCACTTAACGGCGCCCAGTTGCCGTCAGGTAAGCTGACAGGCAAGTCTTTTAATTGCTGTAAGTAACTCAGCTTGCTGTTGTTACTAGCGGCAAAGACTAACGGTGTTTTAATGCGGCCATGAATAACGTCACCCACGTGCAGACCATCAACAAACAATCGAATAAGACGTGACAGTTCTGCCGTAGTGAGATGGTAGCGCGCCGCAACATCAGGGCGTAATCGAATGTTGATGTATTCGCCCCCGTCAATCAAGGTTGTTTGTACATCGACGCTCCCGGCCACGCCAGTAGTTATCTCAGCGATCTTCTGGGCCGTGCTACTAAGAGTGCTAATGTCGTCACCAAACACCTTGATAGCTACATCGCCAGAGCTACCGGTAAGCATTTCAGCGACCCGCATTTGAATGGGTTGAGTGAAATTAAAGTTTATTCCTGGGTAGTCTAGGAGTACCTTCCGAATGGCATCAATCAATGCAGCTTTGTCACTCACTTGCCAGGTGTCACGCGGCTGTAACTGAATAAACATATCGGTTTCGTTGAGTCCCATCGCATCCATACCTAATTCATCTGAACCAATGCGAGCAACGATTTGCTTAATTTCTGGGATGTCAGCGAGTAGTCTTTGTTCTAATTGTGCATCTAAGGCCAAAGATTCAGTTAAGTTAATGCTGGGATGCTTTTCTAGCTGCACAATGAGATCGCCTTCATCCATCACAGGCATAAAGGTTTTACCCGTAAAACTGATAGCTACTGCTGCCACTGCCAGTAGTCCTACGGCGCTGATAAGCCATGCAGCAGGCCGTTGGATAACTCGTGCAAGTAGGCGTTGATAATGCGCTATAAGCCATTGGATTAGGTGTGGGGTAGGTTTAGGCTTAGCGCTGATTAAGGTAACCGCCAACACTGGAATAACTGTTAATGCCACTAGCATGGAGGCTAGCATCGCAAAGACAATAGTTTGCGCGACGGGGGAAAACAGCTTGCCCTCTAGACCACTCAGAAACAAAAGTGGTGCGAACACGATAATCACTATAGCGGTACCTGAAATCACCGGCTGCGCCACGGCCAGAGTGGCCCGATAGATTCGATGAGCGCGCGGTAAATAGGCCTGTTTCTGACTTTGTGTGACGATGTTTTCAACAACGACCACAGCAGCATCTACCAGCATACCGATGGCAATAACAATGCCACCAAGACTCATGAGGTTAGCCGTAAGACCTACTTGGTCCATAGCTAAAAAGGTGATGGCTACGGCCAGTGGAATGGATAAGGCGACCACTAAAGCGGCGCGAACATCGGCTAAAAAGATGAAGAGAATTAAAATAACAAGTAGCACTGCAGCAAGTAGTGCTTCGATGATGGTGCTCACGGCAGTACTAATAAGATCCGCACGGTCGTAGAAGACATTAAGTTCGCTACCGGCCGGCAGGGTTGGCTCAAGTTGAGCCAGTTGGGCTTTAACAGCAGCAACTACCTCGTTCGTATTAGTATCTTTTAAGGCAATGATCATGGCTTGCGCCGTTTCTTCACCGTTATGGGTTACGCCACCAAAGCGCGGCAGGTAACCGTTGCTGATCTCGCCTAATTGCGCCAAGGTGATAGTTTCGCCCGTTGCCGTGGGGAGTTTCAGTTGCGCCAGGTCATATTGGTCAGCGAGTTTGCCTTCGGTACGCAGGATGAGACTGGTGGAGCCGTTATCGATGCGTCCCACGCTACCATTTAGATGATTTTGTTGCAGCCACTCAACCAGTTGCGCTAGGGATATTCCGGCTTGCTGGAGACGACCTAGATCAGGGGTGAATTGCAGCGTTGTAACAAAGCCGCCCATAGTGGTGACCTCGGCTACCCCAGGCACGGTACGCAACAACGGCCGTACTTGCCAATCTAGCAGGTGCCGACGTTCGGCTAAGGTTAAATTGGGATTGCTGTAACTCAGCATAAAGATTTCACTAAGTGGGGTGCTCATTGGGGCTAAGCCACCATCAATGCCTTCGGGTAAGCTACCCCAGACGCCGCTGAGGCGCTCGCTTACTTGTTGCCGAGCCCAGTAGATATCCACACCTTCTGCGAAATCAATGGTGATAGAAGTGATGCCATACTTGGTGGTGGAGCGCAAAATCGCCTGATTAGGAATACCTAGCAGTTCGGTTTCGATAGGTTGCGTGATTTGCGCTTCGATTTCTGCGGCGGTCATGCCCGGCGCACGAATAATGAGCTTGGCTTGGGTTGGAGAAATATCTGGGAAGGCGTCAATCGGCAGGCGCTGCCAAGCCTGCACCGCTAGCGCCAAGACAAGGGCGGTAAGAGCTAAGATAAACACCCTTTGAGTGAGCACAAAACGCAGAATGGCTGCCATCTATTACTCTCCCCCTAGCCCAATAAAGTGACCGTAAACAGCGCCTACGGATTGCTGTAACACTTGGCTGTTAGGTGCTAGTTGGGTACTGGTGATCTGTAAGTAAGCTGCACCGTTGGCCGTGTTCATCGCTTGCTTACCAATAATGTCGACCGGTACTAGCACCAATGCTTGCTGCACTAATTGCCACACATAGGTTTGCTGTTGATGCCGGATGATACTACTGGCGGGTACGTTAAACACCGTCTGTTGATAATGCGGCGTAACGCTTAGCTGGCTGCCTAGCGGCGCTTGACAGTGAGCGGGTAAATCGGTGAGCGGAATGCTCCACCAGGTTTGGGTAAACCCCTGACTGGTTTGCTCGACATAATCGATCGCTAGTTCGCATTGCTGCCAGCTGACACTGGTTGGTTGCTTACTAAAGGTGGCCAGTTGTCCGCGTAATCTTGATGTTGCCGCAGCACTGACACTAAATAGTATCGTTTGGTTGGCGACAATGTCTATGTGTCCCGCTTGCGGAGCCGCTAAGGTGATGCTGTTGTTTGCCTTATTGATTTGAACAATATGCTGGTAAAAATGGTCGAGATGCTCAAATGCTAACAGCGTGCTGTGGTAAGCCGCGCTGATTTCCTGCCACTGGGCGGCACTGATGGCTTGCTTTTGAAACAGCTGTTGATTGCTCTGATAGCGCTGCGCTACCACCTCTAGCTGCTGTTGTTGTGCATTGTATTCAGTAAGAAAATGTTCGACGGCATCGCCACTTAATTGCACTACCGGTTGTTTATGGGTTACCTGTTGCCCTTGCTGCACTAGCCATTGCTGTTGTGATACTTCGAGCATATTGGCAACGGGATAACCACTTTGCACAAAGTTAGTAACTCGTGCGGTAAGCGCGGCGCCGGTATAGTGAGATTGGGGCGTCACCTGGTGATAACTTAAAGAGAGCTGTCCGAGTTCGCTAAGCTCAACTTGGTCTGCCGCTACCTGAGTTGTGGTGGTGACAGCCAGAAGCAGCACGGCAACGCGGCACAGCTTTAGGCAAGCAGCTTGCTGGTGTTGATAACCCTGATTATTGAATCGATTGATAAGGCTCATAAGGGTACTCCTGCTGCTTGTTGAAGTTGGGCATAGGCTTGTTGGATTTGTTGTTTGAGTAACTGCACTTGGCGTTGCTCGGCAAATAACTGTTGCAACCTTTGTTGTGCGATATCTGGATTGATCTCTTGCCGCTGCAACAACAGAAGCAGCGCAGATTGGGCCTGCTGGCGCAACTGTTGATGTGGTTGGAGCAATTGATATTGCGCCTCTAACAGGCTTAGCTGGGCTTGTGCTTGCTGATACTGCTGGATGATCTGCTGACGACTTTGTTGATAGTCTTGTAGCCATTGTTGCTGACTTATCTGATAATTGCTTTGTTCGGTTTGGCTCAGTTGCGCCCCCAACGACAGCGGAATATCGAGCTGTAAGCCAATTTGATTTTCTGAGATGCCGGCAGTATCTATCCGTTTGAAGCGGGTGGTGACCTGCCATGGGGTATTACCGCTGAGATTTTGTTGCTGCTGTAAGTAGAGTTGTTGCTCGTGCAATTGTAGTAACGCCAACTGCGGATGCTGTTGCCATGCTGCAGCGTCGAGTCTAGTGGGGTTGGCATCTGCTAAGTTAGTTGGAATTTGGCGGGTGCCAGTGAGTTCCATAAGCTGTTGCTCAGCGGCTTGCTGATGTTGTTGGTGCTCTAACTGCAACATAGCTAATTGAGTTTGTGCCTGCTGCAATCCGTAGCGAAAATAGGTATCAGCCTCGGTGGTTTCAGCTTGCTGTTGCAATGGTGCCATTAAGCCCTGATAGGTTTGTAGTTGTTGTTGTAACAGCTGCTGCTGTTGTTGATGCTGAGCAATGGTCCAAACTAAGTTGCGTACTTGGCCACTGGCGTACCAGCGGCGTAGTTTTAGCAGCTGCTGCTGATAGTGCTGTGCTATCGACTGCCATTGCTGGTTCAGTTGGTGGCCACTCGGACTTGTAAGAGGCAATGACAGAGCCAGTTCAAGTTCATCGGTTCCTTGGTCGGCTTGGCTTTGCAGGGCCGCTATACTTACCGTAGGTGCCGCTGCCAGCCAACTAGATACCCAGGTTTCGGGACGTTGCACTAGATCCGTTTGCAGCCTGGCTTCAGCGGCGTCGGTTAAGCTACTTAAGCTAGTGTTAGCGGGTGTTTGAGCATGTGCTGTTGGGCTGAGCAAAAGCAGGTTTAGCAGCAATAGACTTATGGCTAAATCGCGCTTACCCCATGCAGGTAAATTGAGATGTTGTTGAACAAAGTTGTCGATCCACACGATAAAGCTCCTTATTACTGCAACTAGCAGTAACACTCTATGAGGGCTTGCTTAAGGAAGTCTTAAGAAAGCTTAAGCTTTGTGTGGGAATTATGCCAAGTTTGCGATAATTTGCGCTAAATCAATTCTTTTATCAGCAATTGATAAAGCATGCGGGCACAAGGGCCGGTGGTATCGCCTTTGGGTAAGGTGAGGTACATCGAGCCGCTGCGCTTGCTGCTACCAGCTAGGGTTAAGAAGCACAGGTTGTCAGCATGGCGGGTAACGTGAGGTGGCAACCAACTAAAACCTAAGCCATTTTGCACCAGCTGTAGTGATTCGTTAAAGTGATTCACCGTCCAGCGTTGTTCAGACTTAAGCCAGCCCTCTACTTCTATCGGCTTTTTGGCCGTATCACGAATCACGATTTGTAAATATTGACTCAGCTCATCGGCACTAATGGGGCCTGGCTGTTGGGCCAGCGGATGCTCTTTGCTCACCACCAAATCTAGCCGATAGCCGCTGATGGGCTCACCCACATGACCTTTGGGGAGTTGGTGGGTGATTACGATATCTGCGCTTTGGTCTAAAATATGTTCAATGGAGCCGGTTAATACCGTGTCTTCAATGACTAAGCGAGTGCCCCGACTGAGTTGTTGAAACTCATGCAGCACAGGCACCAGTAGCTGGCGGTCAAAGACCATTTCTACGGCCAAAGTGATTTTAGTTTCCCAGCCCTGCTTAAGGTTTACCGCTAACTGCTCAAGTTCAGTTACTAAACTGGTGAGCTGGCGTGAGCGGCGCACCATGGTTTCGCCGATGGGCGTGAGCTGAGCCTTACGGCCCACCACTTCGAGCAGTTCAACTTCGAGCGTATCTTGCAATTTAGCCACCGCATGATTGAGCGAGCTTTGGCTTTTATTCAAGACTTGCGCGGCATGAGCGTAGCCGCCATGGTCCACTACGGCCTGTAAAATACGCCATTGTTCAAGTGTGGTTTTGGGGCGGTAGGGCGTACTCATGCAATCTCCAACGGGATGATTCGGCTAGGTGTTAGCAATAATAACGGCTCGCAGGGGGGCTGGATAGCCCTCGATGGTTTTGCTGGTATCGTGCGGATCTAAAAAATCCACTAACGACTGACCAGGCATCCATTCGGTGGCGCGTTGCTCAGCTAAACTGGTGACGTTTTCATCCACCACGCGGGCGTTCTTAAAGCCACAACGTTCAAGCCAATGTAACAAGGCTTTGGTGCTAGGAATAAACCAGACGTTGCGCATCTTGGCATAGGTTTCACCCGGTACTAAAACGGTCTGCTCATCACCTGTCACTACCAGTGTTTCTAATACCAACTGGCCACCTGGCTTGAGCAGGGCTTTAAGTTGGGTGAGAAAATCAATGGGCGAGCGCCGATGGTAAAGCACGCCCATGCTAAAGACGGTGTCAAAGGCTTTTAGTTCGGGCATATCTTCTATGCCCAACGGGAACCAGTGTGCGCGTGCTTGTAGGTCAGTCGGCATAAAGCTGCGCACCGCCATAAACTGCGCCATAAATAGCTGGCCGGGGTCGATGCCCCAGACTTGCTCGGCGCCGCTTTCAAGCATGCGCCAGAGGTGATAACCACTGCCACAACCCACATCAAGCACCTGTTGCCCGCTTAAATCACCGATATGGGGTGCCACTCGTTGCCATTTAAAATCCGAGCGCCATTCGGTATCTATCTGCACCCCATGTAAATTGAACGGGCCCTTGCGCCACGGGGTGAGTTGCATCAGTAGCCCTTTGATGCGTTGCTGTTGGCCGTCGCTGATGCTGTCATTCAGGACGCTCACAGTGGCGCCCAAAGCTACCGCTGTAGGTTCAAGCTGTGGCAATTGTGCGACACAGCGTAACCATTTGGGTAACTCGCCATGTTGTTGCTGTTGCTGCCACTGTTGAAGTTGCGCGGGGAGGCTCGTTAACCAATGTGCCAACGGCGATTGGGCGACAGCGATTAAATCCTTGGTAAATAAAGTCATGATATCCCTTGAGCGTAGGTTAAGCGGCGGCGACTATTTAACAGCAATCAGTGCGGCAAAATTGTAACACTGAAACCACACTTGCGATTGGCTAAAGCCAACCTGCTGTAATCGCTGATGGTGAGTTTCTAAGGTGTCGATGCGCATCACATTTTCGATGGCCGCACGTTTTTGTGCTATTTCGAGTTCACTGTAGCCGTTGGCGCGTTTAAATTCATGGTGAATATCTACCAACAGCTCGTTCATGCTGGGGCTATTGCTGCGAAATTTTTCACTGAGTAACAGCGCTCCGCCCGGTTTCAGGCTGTCATAGATGCGCTGTAACAAAGGCTGGCGCTGCTCTGGTGGCACAAACTGTAGGGTAAAGTTCATGGTGACGACCGAGGCCTCGGACAATTCACTATGCAGAATATCTTCGCAGCGAATACTGACCGGAACCGTGCTACGATAGCCTTGTAAATGCAACTGGCAGCGCTCAACCATAGCACTGGAGTTATCAATACCAATAATCTGCACTTGCTCTAAGTGGCTTACGTGCTGGCGCATGGCTAAGGTTGCCGCACCTAACGAACAGCCCAAATCGTAAAGGTTACTATGGCTTTGGGCGAAACGTTTGGTTAACTGGCCAATACCTTGCAGAATACTTTGATAGCCAGGTACCGAACGGTTAATCATGTCTGGAAACACTTCAACCACGTTTTGGTCGAAGACAAAATCACTGACTTGCGGTAAAGGTTCGGCAAAGATGGCGTCTTTTTTGCTCATGCTGATAACTCGGGCTGGCGTTTAACATGGCCGCTATTTTAGCGCATGCAGGTGCTAAACTAAATTTTTTCTCAAAAGCGGGCTAGTTGCTGACAATCAGCGCCAGTCCGTTATAATGTGCAGCTTTGTAATTTCTTAATTTGTGGTAGGGACAAACCCATGCGTAGCCATTATTGTGGACAGCTAGAAACAAGCTTAGTAGACCAACCTGTAACCCTTTGTGGATGGGTCAATAAACGCCGTGATTTAGGCGGTTTGATTTTTATCGATATGCGTGACCGCACGGGCTTAGTGCAAGTGGTGTTTGACCCGGATCAACAAGCGCTGTTTGAAACTGCGAATAAACTTCGGCAAGAGTTTTGTATTCGTTTAACCGGCACGGTGCGGGCGCGTCCTGACAGCCAAATCAATAAATCGATGGCCACGGGTGCGGTAGAAGTGATGGCTACTGAACTGGAAATCATCAGCCGAGCAGAGCCACTGCCGATTGATTTTAACCAGCAGGTAAGCGAAGAGCAGCGCTTACGCTATCGTTATCTCGACTTACGCCGTCCGAACATGAGCCACAACTTACAATTTCGGGCTAAAGTGACCAGTGCTGTGCGCCGCTTTTTAGACGACAACGGCTTTTTGGACATAGAAACACCTATGTTAACTCGTGCCACGCCTGAGGGCGCGCGCGATTATTTGGTGCCGAGCCGTACTCACAAAGGTAAATTCTTTGCGCTGCCACAATCCCCGCAGCTGTTTAAGCAACTGCTGATGATGTCGGGTTTTGACCGCTACTATCAAATCGTGAAATGTTTCCGCGATGAAGATTTGCGTGCCGACCGTCAACCTGAATTTACCCAAATTGATATTGAAACTTCGTTCATGAGTGCCGACCAAGTGATGGCGGTTACCGAGCAGATGGTACGCGGCTTATTCCAACAAATGTTAGCTGTGGATTTAGGCGAGTTTCCACGGATGACCTGGCATGAAGCGATGCGTCGCTTTGGTAGCGACAAGCCTGATCTGCGTAACCCGCTGGAGTTGGTTGATGTTGCTGAT
This sequence comes from Idiomarina loihiensis, assembly GCF_024584785.1. Lineage (GTDB taxonomy): Bacteria > Pseudomonadota > Gammaproteobacteria > Enterobacterales > Alteromonadaceae > Pseudidiomarina > Pseudidiomarina fusca. The sequence continues at coordinate 1,620,321 of NZ_CP074112.1, read as the reverse complement.
GTGCTGCAAGAAGTTGAATTTAAAGTTTTCTCTGGCCCAGCTAATGATCCTAAAGGGCGCGTAGCAGCTTTAAAAGTGCCAGGTAAAGCAGATGCTATCTCACGTAAAGCCATTGATGAATACACCAACTTCGTGGGTATTTATGGAGCTAAAGGCTTAGCTTGGATGAAGATTAACGACCTAGCGGCAGGCCGTGAAGGCGTGCAGTCACCGGTATTGAAGTTTATTCCTGATGCAGCTTTAACAGCCATTTTGGAGCGTACCGCAGCAGCCAATGGCGATATTATTTTCTTTGGTGCGGACAAAGCGAACGTAGTAGCTGAAGCCATGGGCGCACTGCGCTTAAAAGTAGGCCAAGATTTTGATCTGGTCAGTGATGAGTGGCGCCCGTTGTGGGTGGTTGACTTCCCCATGTTTGAAGAAGCCGATGGACGCCTTTACGCGATTCACCATCCTTTTACTGCGCCAGTGAATGTCACCGCAGAAGAACTCAAAGCCAACCCAGAAGCGGCGCTGTCAAATGCCTACGATATGGTCTTGAATGGCGTTGAAGTAGGTGGTGGCTCGGTGCGTATTCATAACAATGATATGCAGCAAGCGGCGTTCGAAATCTTAGGCATTGGTAAAGCTGAAGCACAAGAAAAATTTGGCTTTTTACTCGAGGCACTTAAGTACGGTACGCCACCCCATGCGGGCTTAGCCTTTGGTTTGGACCGCTTGGTGATGTTGATGGTAGGTGCAAGCTCTATTCGTGAAGTGATTGCCTTCCCGAAAACTACCACCGCAGCTTGTGTGCTCACCGATGCCCCAGGTGTGGCAAACCCTGAAGCCTTGGCAGAGTTACATGTTGCTGTTACGGTAAAGGACAGCTAAGTTAACGTTAGTTAAGTTAACGTCAGACAAGTCACAGGAGCGAATCATGGCGATTATTCTGGGCATTGACCCGGGGTCTCGGTTAACGGGATATGGCCTGATTCGCCAATCTGGGCAACGGGTAAGCTATTTAGGTAGCGGCTGCATTAATGTGATGCGCAGTCTCAAAAGTAACAGCGAACCTTGTTTGGCGGATAAATTAAAGGTGATTCATGATGGCGTTTGTGAGCTGATTACTCAGTTTCAGCCGACCGAGTTCGCCATTGAACAAGTGTTTATGGCACGCAACCCTGATTCAGCCTTAAAACTTGGCCAAGCCCGTGGCGCTGCAATTGTTGCGGCCGCCTGTGCCGGCTTACCGGTAGCTGAATATGCTGCGCGTTTAGTCAAGCAGGCGGTAGTGGGTACTGGCGCTGCTGATAAAGTGCAAGTACAGCATATGGTGATGGCCATGCTGAAGCTAACCCATAAGCCGCAAGCCGATGCTGCGGATGCTCTAGCCGTGGCCTTATGCCATGCTCACACCCGCACCCAACTCATCTTAACCGCAAGGGGACGTGCGTGATTGGACAATTAACGGGTACCTTAATAGCTAAGCACCCACCGGAAATTTTGTTAGACGTGAACGGCGTTGGCTATGAAGTACAACTGCCGATGACCTGCTTTTACGAACTGCCAGAACTGGGCGAACGAGTAACCTTGATCACGCATTTTGTGGTGCGTGAAGATGCCCAGTTATTGTATGGTTTTAATACTTTTGCCGAGCGCATGTTATTTCGTCAGCTGATTAAAGCTCAAGGCGTAGGCCCGAAGCTGGCCCTAACTATTATGTCGGGCATGACTGCGCATCAGTTTGTGCATGCCGTAACCCACGACGACGTTACCAGCTTAGTGAAGCTACCAGGGGTGGGCCGTAAAACGGCGGAGCGCTTGGTAGTAGAAATGCGCGACCGGTTGAAAAACTGGGGTTCAACCACTCCGGCTACGGATGCAGCGCCCATTGATTTTGGTGACTTGACCCCAACCATCAGTGCGGATTCACCGCGCGATGATGCCCTGAACGCCTTGCTGGCGCTGGGGTACAAGCTTGCGCAAGCGGAGAAAGCGGTAGCCGCGGCACTGAAAGCGGAACCCCAAGCGTCGAGCGAGCAGCTGATTCGGTTTGCGTTGAAGAATATGTAGGGAAGGGCAAGAGCGATATTAGCTGTTAGATATTAGATATTAGCTGTTGGATATTGGATATTGGGTGAGAGCAAGAGCAAGAGCCGCGATCAACGAGGATGAGTGAGTAGGATGATTGAGCCAGACCGGATAAACCAGCCCCATGCTATTGCCGAAGACGAGGTTGTGGATCGTGCGATACGGCCTAAGCAGTTAGCTGATTACACCGGGCAAAAGCATGTTGTTGAGCAAATGGAGATTTTTATTCAGGCGGCCAAGCAACGCTCTGAAGCCCTTGATCATGTGCTTATTTTTGGCCCGCCAGGTTTAGGGAAAACAACCCTTGCGAATATTGTAGCGAACGAATTAAACGTAAATATCCGGCAAACTTCCGGTCCGGTACTAGAAAAGGCCGGTGATCTTGCGGCATTGTTAACCAATCTAGAAGAACACGATGTGTTGTTTATTGATGAAATTCATCGCTTGAGCCCGGTGGTTGAAGAGATTTTGTATCCGGCGATGGAAGATTATCAGTTGGACATCATGATTGGCGAAGGGCCTGCTGCACGGTCTATCAAGTTAGATTTGCCGCCCTTTACCCTGATTGGTGCCACAACGCGAGCTGGCGCTTTAACCTCACCCTTGCGTGATCGGTTTGGGATTGTGCAGCGCTTGGAGTTTTACAACGTTGAAGAGCTTACTAGTATTATTAAGCGCTCAGCGAGTTACCTGAATTTACAGTTAGAGCCGCTTGGCGCGTTAGAAATTGCACGTCGTTCGCGCGGTACGCCACGGATAGCTAATCGCTTGTTACGGCGAGTACGCGATTTCGCTGAGGTTAAAAATAACGGCCATATTGATCAAGCCACGGCTGCTGCTGCCTTAGCTATGGTTGATGTGGACGAAGCCGGTTTTGACTACATGGACAAGAAATTACTGCTGGCGATTATTGAGAAGTTCATGGGTGGCCCGGTGGGGCTCGAGAATTTAGCCGCAGCTATTGGTGAAGAGAAAGACACGATTGAAGATGTGCTGGAGCCCTATTTGATTCAGCAGGGGTATTTGCAGCGCACGCCGCGTGGACGGGTAGCTACTTTAAATGCCTATCGCCATTTCGGACTGGATAAAGAAGGACAAGAGCGCGGTTAGCTAATAGCGTATTTGTTGTTACCAAAAAAAAGCCCGCTCAGGGAGCGGGCAAAATACAGAACAACAAGGAAGTTAAATCCAGGGAACAATAACAGGAAGAAGTGACAACCGGTCTCTTCGTATCTGGTATATGCTGCGCATTATAAAGAGGCTGGACCAGTTTTCAAACGAGAAAAATTGTGCTTCGCATTACTTTTACTAATATCAAATATTTAATGATGCTTAAAAATTAGGCTTGGTAAAATTGGTAAGACCAAAAATATCGTTTATAAATAGTATCTTAGTGATTTTTGGTCATATTCTAATGATAAAAAAATTTTTGGTGTAAAATTGAGCAAATCAACATTTCAATGGCCCATTCGTGTTTATTATGAAGACACAGATGCTGGCGGTATCGTTTATTATGCGAATTATCTCAAATTTCTTGAGCGGGCCCGTACAGAATGGTTACGCTCGCTAGGAATTGAGCAGGACACTTGGTTGGCTCATCGGGTTGGCTTTGTGGTGCGGCAGGTGCAGATGGATTTGTTGCGGCCGGCTAAATTTAATGATGAACTGATAGTGACGGTTAAGGTCGAACGGCTAGGTCGGGCATCGATTGTGTGTCACCAGCAAGTTAAGCTGCAAGATGGTACGGTATTATGTGAGGCTGTGATTAAAGCAGCCTGTGTTCATTTGGGTGAGGCTGGCACTGACGTTCGTGCGGTGCCTATGCCTGCTGAAATAATTGAGGTATTAAAACGTGCAAGCTGAATTGTCTATCACCGCATTAATTTTAGAAGCCAGTGTTGTGGTGCAGTTGGTTATGCTCTTACTGCTGGCATTTTCGGTGGTTGGCTGGATGATGATTTTTCAGCGCCGCAATGTACTGAAAGCCGCTAGCGCCGAAGCTTTGGCGTTTGAAGACAGGTTTTGGTCTGGCGTTGATTTAGCGCGGTTATTCCAAGAAGTGACAGCGAAAGCACAAAATGCCGGTGGCATGGAAAAATTATTTCATGCGGGTTTTAAGGAATTTGCTCGGTTACGTAATAATCCGGCGGTAGGGCAGCAGCAAATGCTGGAGGCTTCGTATCGCGCCATGCGGGTGGTGCACTCGCGTGAAGTGGATAACATGGAGCAGAATTTGAGTTGGTTGGCGACCATAGGTTCGATCAGCCCTTATGTGGGCTTGTTTGGTACCGTATGGGGGATCATGAACGCATTTATCGGCCTGGGTGCGGTGCAGCAGGCGACCTTGGCGATGGTTGCGCCAGGTATCGCGGAAGCTTTGATTGCGACAGCGATGGGTTTGTTTGCGGCGATTCCGGCGGTGATTGCGTACAACCGTTATACTTATCAAGTGGAAAAGATTGATAACCAGTATTTGAATTTTATGGATGAATTGTTGGCTATTTTACAACGGCAAACGGCTCAATCTGCAGCTAAAGCAGGTGCGCCGGCATGATGAGCGTGGTGCGTAAGCGGCGTAAGCCGGTGGCCGAGATCAACGTGGTGCCCTACATCGATGTGATGTTGGTGCTGTTGATTATTTTTATGGTTACGGCACCGTTGATCAGTCAAGGGGTGAAAGTCGATTTGCCCAAGGCCTCAGCGGAGCCGCTTGATCCTGAGAGTGAGCCACCGATTGTGGCATCAGTGGATCAGCAGGGGCGTTATTTTCTGAGTACCCATCCGGAGCCGAATACACCGCTCGAGGTGGTGGATTTAGCGGTGATGGTTGCAGCCGAGTTGCGCATCAGCCCGGAACGTCCGGTGGTGGTTAAAGGAGATGGCGCTGTCAGCTATAATCAGGTGATTCAGTTGATGGTATTGTTGCAGAAAGCTGGTGTGAGTCAGGTTGGTTTGATGACCGATAGTTCGTTGGCTGAAACGGCGGGGGCAGGGCGATAGCATGAGTGACATCAAGCCATCGCAAGATGGAGCCAAAGGTACTTCAGCTAAGTCAACGTCAGCTGCTAAAGCCACGGCTACGCAAGCAGGAGCACGGCTGCCAGCAAAAGGCAGCGAGCTAGGTAAGCCTTTGCTGTGGTCGGTGTTAGTGCATGTGGGCGTTGTAGGTGTGTTAGCAGCGGGGATGGTGTTTCAACCCCAGCTGCCAAACACGCCCATGCAGGTGCAATTGTCGGATCCTAATCTGAGCCCAGATGAAGAAATACCGGCGCCGGATGATTTTGAGGCGGTACAGGCCGTAGCGGTAGATCAAGCCGCGGTAGAACGGCAAGTGCAGGCGATTAATGAGCGTAAGCAAGCGCAAGCGGCGGCGGAGCAGCAGCGCCAAGCAGAATTAGAACGCCGAGCGGAAGCTGCAAGAAAGGCGCGCGAACGTGAGCTACGTGAGTTGCGTGAATTAGAAGCCAAGCAAGAAGCGGAGCGACGTAAGTTAGCTGAAGAGCGAACCAAAGCACAACAAGAAAAGGCAGCGGCCGAGAAAGCGGCAGCAGACGCAGAAGCCCGTCGTAAACGCGAAGAAGCGGCAGCGGCAAAGGCTGAGCAAGAGCGTAAAGAACGAGAAGCTGAAGCGAAGCGATTAGAGCAGGAACGGCTAGAGCGTGAGCGCGAAGCAAAAGAGCGTGCTGAACGCGAACGGCAGTTGCAAGAACGGTTAGCGGCTGAGGCAGCCGAACGTGCTAAGGCACGCCAAGCGCAGATGCAAAGCGAGATTCAGCGCTTTACGGCGTTGATAACAGGGGCTATTCAGCGCAACTGGATCGTGGACGATTCGATGCGTGGTAAAGAATGCCAGCTGACCATTAGCTTGGCGCCGAGTGGCTTTGTGAAATCGGTGGACCAAGGCGTTGGCGATGAGCGGGTGTGTCAATCAGCTCGGACTGCGGTGCTAAAAGCTGGTACACTGCCGGTATCGAAAGATCCTGAAGTGTATAAGCAGATGGAAACCATTAAATTGACGGTTAGACCTAATTTGTAACACTAACGTGTAGTTGAAGAGCTTATGATGAAAAAACTGTTTGCCTGTGTTTTGACAGCGGCGTTAAGCCTGATGGTATTGACGAATTCGGCCCGAGCGGCGCTCGAAATCGTGATTACTGAAGGTATTGATAGTGCCCGGCCGATTGCGGTGGTGCCGTTTGCCTGGAAGGGCGATGGTCCGAAGCCAGAAGGATTAACCGAGGTGGTGGCTGCCGATTTAATGCGCAGCGGCAAGTTTAATCCGATTCCAGTAGCGGCGATGCCACAACGACCTAGTTCGTCGGCTGAGATTGATTATGCCGCGTGGGCTGCGCTGGGTGTCGAAGCCGTGTTGGTGGGGACGATTGAGCCTTATGCCGTAGACCGTTACACGGTTTCGTTTGAAATCGTCGATGTGTTGCGCGGACAAATTACTAGTGGCACGCAAGTGCTGCGTAATGGCCAGTTGGTTAACTCGCAAGATCATATTCTCGATGCACGTAGCAGTGTGATTGACCGCAATCAGTTTCGGCAGTACTCGCACCGCATCTCTGATGTGTTTTACGAGACTTTAACGGGGCAAAAGGGTGCATTTATGACTCGTATTGCTTATGTTACGGTGAACTATAAGCTGGATAAGCCTTACGAGTTAGTGGTAGCAGACTACGATGGTTTCAATGAAAAGGTGCTGCTACGTAGCCCTGAACCCTTGATGTCGCCGTCTTGGTCTCCTGATGGTAATAAATTAGCTTATGTGAGTTTTGAGAATAAAAAGCCACAGATTTTTATTCAGGATATCTATACCCGTAGTCGTGAACAAATTACTGATTATAGAGGCATTAACAGTCGGCCAGTATTCTCGCCCGATGGTAAACAGTTGGCGATGGTGTTGTCGAAAGATGGCAATCCGGAATTGTATACCATGGAGCTGGCAACGAAGAAATTGAAGCGAGTTACGAATCATCATGCCATCGATACGGAGCCAAATTGGTCGCCGGATGGTAACTCGCTGATTTTTACCTCAGAAAGGGGTGGAAGACCGCAGCTTTATAGCGTAAATTTAAGTTCAGGACAGGTTCGTCGCTTAACTTTTGAAGGTGAGCAAAATTTAGGTGGAACCTATACGCCAGATGGAACGCAAGTGATTATGGTAAACCGCACGCAGGGGAATTATCATATTGCGCGGCAGGATTATCCCAATGGCAATATGCAAGTGTTAACGCAGACAGCCTTGGATGAATCGCCGAGCTTGGCACCGAATGGAAGTATGGTGATTTACAGCACCACCCATAATAACCAGCAAGTACTAGCGTTGGTATCGTTGGATGGGCGCTTTAAGGCACGGTTACCGGCTCGTGAAGGTGAAGTTAAATCGCCCTCATGGTCACCCTTTTTAAGATAGTTTTACACACACATACACAGACAGATTTCATTTGATCGAAAGGAACGCGGATATGAACGCAAATAAAGCCCTGAAGAGTTTGTTCATTGCAGTACCTATGTTGGCATTGGCTGCTTGTAGCTCTAACCAAGCTGCTGAAGAAGCAGTAGATCAACAAACCAATCAACAGCAACAGGGTCAAGGCTCTGGTTCTGGCGTTGATGTTGGTGGCATTGAGCGCCCGAAAACGCCTGAAGAGATTCGTGCTGAAAAAGTAGCTGAATTACGTCAAGCAAACACTGTATTCTTTGCGTTTGATGATTCACGCATCAGCTCTGAGTACGCCCAAGTGTTAGCAGCTCATGCGGACTTCTTGGTTCAGAACCCAGCGGTCTCTGTTACTGTAGAAGGTCACTGTGACGAGCGTGGCACTCCAGAGTACAACATTGCTCTAGGTGAGCGTCGTGCCAAAGCGGTTGCTCAGTATCTGCAAAACTTAGGCGTAAGCTCAAGCCAAATCAACACTGTGTCTTACGGTGAAGAAAAGCCTCTGATCAAAGCGTCTAACGACGATGCTTATGCTAAAAACCGTCGTGGCGTATTAGTTTACTAAGTTAGTTACTTTAACCAACGGTTAAGCCAATGCAAAAAACATTACTGGTATTGGCCTTACTGATTCCCGGCGTTCTGCATGCGCAGGCGCCGGTATCTAAGTTAGGCAGCGGTTCAGTAGAAGAGCGTTTGGCGCAGCTTGAACGAGTGATGGATGCTCGTAATGCGGCGCAAATGGCGTTGCTGGACCAGATGGGGCAGTTGCAAGACGAGGTCGCAAATCTTCGCGGTACCACTGAAGAGCATGCCTACCAAATTGAGCAGATTTTGCAGCGTCAACGTGAAATCTATCAAGAAATTGATCGTCGTTTAGCGACCAATCCACAGCCAGTTCCGGTTGCTAGTGATACGAATGCCACCGCAAATTCTGGGGCGTCTGCAAGCTATTCAAGCAACCTCAGCGAAAACGAAGCCTATGAGCAAGCCATTCAGTTGGTGTTGCGAGATAAGCGCTACGATGCTGCGGTGCCAGCGTTCAATGCTTTTATCGAGAATTTTCCGCAATCAAGCTATGTCCCCAACGCGCATTATTGGTTAGGGCAGTTACTCTTTGCTGAAAGCAATTATGACCAAGCTAAAGTGCATTTTGCGACCGTCATGAATGACTTCAAAGATAGTAACAAGCGCGGCGATTGTATTTTGAAATTGGGTATTATTGCGCAACAGCAAGATGATACAGCTGCTGCTCGCCAGTATTACAACCAAGTCATGCAAGAGTATCCAAGTAGCACCGAAGCTGGTTTGGCCAAGAAACGCCTCGATAATTTGTAAGTATTCTGTAGAAAATTCGGGAAAACGTTCGCAATTTGAGCAAACAGACCCGATTGATGCAATTTACAGTTGCAACGAGCGGCTTTTTCAGTAAACTATGCCGCCGTTGCCACTGATAAGTGTGCAGCACGACAGTGATGGGTTGTTAGCTCAGTTGGTAGAGCAGTTGACTTTTAATCAATTGGTCGCAGGTTCGAATCCTGCACAACCCACCAATCACCGTCACCCTTTCAAAGTTTTAGAGTGGGTTGTTAGCTCAGTTGGTAGAGCAGTTGACTTTTAATCAATTGGTCGCAGGTTCGAATCCTGCACAACCCACCACTATTTTCCCCCAGTCTTATTTAGTCTATACTACCGCAACTTTTATTCATGTATTGAAGTGGTACCATGAGCATAACTGCAGAAATTCAAGCACGTGTCATTGATCAGTTGGATTATCCGTTTCCTGCTAAACCGAAGCCGTTAAACGATGCTGAAAAAGCAGCGTACACTGCCCGTATTAAAGAATTATTACGTGAGCAGAATGCGGTGTTGGTAGCACACTATTACACCGACCCAGAAATCCAAGCTTTAGCCGAAGCAACCGGCGGCTGTGTGGCTGACTCGCTAGAAATGGCGCGATTTGGTGCGCAACATGAGGCCGATACGCTGATTGTGGCTGGAGTAAAGTTTATGGGCGAAACCGCGAAGATCCTGACGCCTAACAAACGTGTGTTGATGCCTACCTTAGAGGCCACCTGTTCGTTAGACCTCGGCTGTCCCATCGATGAGTTTTCAAAGTTCTGTGATGAGCATCCGGACCGTACCGTGGTAGTCTATGCCAACACCTCGGCGGCAGTTAAAGCGCGCGCTGACTGGGTTGTTACCTCAAGTATTGCACTAGAAGTTGTGGACCACTTAGATGCTAACGGTGAAAAAATTCTGTGGGGCCCTGATAAACACTTAGGTGCTTACATTCAGAAGCAAACGGGTGCTGACATGCTGATGTGGCAGGGCGCTTGTATTGTCCATGATGAATTTAAGACGAAGAGCTTGGAAGATCTCAAACGGGTGTATCCAGAGGCTGCCATTTTGGTGCATCCAGAATCACCCGCGGCCATCGTTGATCTAGCGGATGCTGTAGGCTCAACCTCACAGTTGATTAAAGCGAGTCAAGAACTGCCGAACGAGACCTTCATCGTCGCCACCGATCGCGGTATTTTCTATAAAATGCAGCAGTTGTCGCCACACAAGCACTTTATTGAAGCTCCTACGGCTGGCAATGGTGCTACCTGCCGGAGCTGTGCGCATTGTCCATGGATGGCAATGAATGGCTTGGTAGCTATCACGGAAGCCCTTGAAAAGGGCGGTGCTGCCCATGAGATTCACGTGGATGCGGCACTCGCGGAACGCGCACTTCGCCCCCTCAACCGCATGCTCCAGTTCAAAGGCTAATCATGATTCGTTGTTCGTTACTCGTACCATTACGGCCGAGTAACGAACACGCCCCACTAATATCTAATATCCAATAGCTAACAGCGCTCTTGCTCCCCCACTAATATCTAATATCTAATAGCTAACATCACTCTTGCTCTCCCCCCAATATTCATCCATCAATATAACGGATATATTTGCCATCAAGCCAATAGCTGCCTATGTTGAATTGTTAGCTATCACAATGAGGCAGGTAGTATGGCTTTTTATTCTCATGACGATGTTCGTGATAACTGTGGTTTTGGGTTGATTGCACAAATTGATGGTAAACCTAGCCACGACTTAGTCACTCGGGCGATTACCGGGTTGGCCAATATGCAGCACCGCGGTGGAATTAACGCCGACGGTAAAACGGGCGATGGATGTGGTTTGTTGCTGCAATTGCCGGAGCAATTTTTTCGGGACTATGCAGCGCAGCAAGGCTGGCACCTGAGCAAAAAGTTTGCGGTGGGTATGGTATTTCTAAGTGTTGATGAGCAGCAGGCAGCAACACAAAAAAGTGTGCTAGAACGAGAGTTGGCACAAGAAACACTCACCGTTGAAGGTTGGCGCGAAGTGCCTGTTGATGCTGATATTTTAGGCGAGTTAGCGCAACAAACGCGACCACAGATTGCCCAAGTTATTGTCAGTGCGCCACCGGGTTGGCGTAAAAAGGATTTAGAGCGGCGGTTGTTTATGGCCCGGCGGCGGGCTGAGAATCGATTAGCTGGCAATAGCGATTTTTATGTGTGTTCGTTGTCGTGTCTAGTGATTGTTTACAAAGGCTTGATGCTAGCTAAAGACCTTGCCCATTTTTATCAGGATTTAGCGAATCCGGCGTTAACCACGTCGAACTGTGTTTTTCACCAACGTTTTTCTACCAATACGCAGCCACAATGGCGGTTGGCGCAACCTTTCAGATTTTTAGCACATAATGGCGAGATTAATGCTATTCGTGGCAATCGCCAGTGGGCGGCAGCACGCCAGTACAAGTTTCACTCGCCACTGTTACCTGATTTGCAGCAGGCGGCGCCGTTTGTGAATAGCGAGGGTTCTGACTCGTCAGCGCTGGATAACATGCTGGAGTTGTTATTGGCCGGGGGCATGGATTTGTTTCGGGCGCTGCGTTTATTGATTCCGCCCGCTTGGCAGGGCGATCCGACCATGGATGACGCCTTACGAGCGTTTTACGAATTTAACTCCATGCACATGGAGCCGTGGGATGGGCCGGCTGGAATTGTCATAAGCAACGGGCGGCATGTGGCTTGTAGTTTAGATCGGAATGGGCTACGTCCGGCCCGTTTTATTTTAACCGATACCGGCGTGCTTACCATCGCTTCTGAAGTAGGGATCTGGGACTACGATGAAGCTACCGTGATTGAAAAGGGGCGCTTAGGTCCGGGCCAAATGTTGGCGGTGGATACTTACAATGGTCGAATTTGGCGTAGCGCTGAAATTGATCAGGATCTACAGCGACGCCACCCCTATCGAGATTGGTTAACCAGCCATGTGCGAATCTTGCAACCGTTTCGTGAGTGCGCGGCTGAGTTATTAGGGCAGCGTTTATTTGATGATGCGCAGATGTTGGTGTATCACAAGCTGTTTTTGTACAACCGTGAGGAACTGCAGCAAGTGTTGGCAGTGTTAGCCAGTGATGGCCATGAGGCTACGGGTTCGATGGGGGACGACACTCCAATTGCGGTACTTTCAGCCCATCAGCGTTCATTGTACGATTATTTTCGGCAGCAGTTTGCGCAGGTCACCAACCCACCTATCGACCCTATTCGCGAACGTCATGTGATGAGTTTGGCTACCTGTTTAGGGCGTGAGCAAAATGTCTTTAGTGAGACGTCAGGTTATGCCGAGCGTGTGGTGATTGAGTCACCGGTGTTGATGTATACGGATGTGAAGCAATTACGCCAGTTACCTGCAGAAGGCTACAAGTTAGCCAAGCTAAGTTTACAGTTTTCTGCACAGCAGGACAATTTAGAGCAAGCACTGACGCGTTTGTGTCAAGAAGCCGTACGTCTGGTACGAGAGGAGCAGGTGGTACTGTTGCTGCTAAGCGACCGTGATATCGACCGCAACCTATTAACCATCCCCGCGGCATTGGCCGTGGGTGCCGTGCAGCAAGCGCTAGTGCGCGAAAACCTACGCTGTGATTCAAATATTTTGGTGGAAACCGCATCGGTGCGCGATGCTCATCACATGGCGGTGTTGATTGGGTTGGGTGCGACTGCGGTGTATCCGTTCTTAGCCTATGAAAGTATTGAACAATTAGTAGAACAAGGGGTGGTTAAGGAAGAGGTGCGTACCGCCCTGACGAATTATCGCGAGGGCATCAACAAGGGCTTGCTCAAGATCATGTCGAAAATGGGCATTGCCACCGTTGCCAGTTACCGCGGTGCTTGTTTGTTTGAGGTGGTGGGATTAGCCGATGGGGTGCGCCAACGTTGCTTTGCTCATGCGCCTGCCCGCATTGGTGGTGCTGAGTTTAGTGATTTGCAGCTGCAGCTTGAACAGGTTCGCCAGCGAGCCTGGTTAGCGCATCAACCGTTACCCGCAGGAGGCCTGTTAAAGTACGTGCATGGGGGTGAATACCATGCCTATAACCCGGATGTGGTGACCAGCTTGCAACAGGCGGTAAAGACGGGTGATAGTGCAGCCTATCAGCGCTTTGCAGATCATGTTAACCAGCGTCCGATTGCCTTTATTCGTGATTTATTGCAACCCCAGCCGGTTGCCAAACCATTACCTTTAGCCGAAGTAGAACCAGCAACTGCTTTGTTTCATCGCTTTGATAGCGCCGCCATGTCGATTGGCGCGCTTAGCCCCGAAGCCCACGAGGCTTTGGCTGAGGGGATGAATAGCATCGGTGGACATTCAAATTCAGGTGAAGGCGGGGAAGATCCGCGCCGCTTTGGTACCCCTAAAAACTCACGGATTAAGCAAATTGCTTCAGGCAGATTTGGGGTGACGCCGCATTACTTGGTGAATGCTGATGTGCTGCAAATCAAAATTGCGCAAGGAGCAAAACCTGGTGAGGGCGGACAACTGCCCGGTGAAAAGGTATCTGCGGAGATCGCACGGCTTAGATACGCAGTGCCGGGCACGACGCTGATCTCACCGCCACCGCATCATGATATTTATTCGATTGAAGATTTGGCCCAGCTGATTTTTGATTTAAAGCAGGTGAATCCTCAGGCTTTAATTAGTGTGAAATTAGTATCGTCGCCGGGCATTGGCACCATAGCTACTGGGGTGGCGAAAGCCTACGCCGATTTGATCACCGTATCTGGTTACGATGGCGGCACCGGCGCAAGCCCTTTAACCTCAGTGAAGCACGCCGGTTCGCCGTGGGAGTTAGGCTTAGCTGAAGTGCAGCAAGCCCTAGTAAGTAATAACTTACGCCACAAAGTACGAGTACAAGTAGATGGCGGCTTAAAGACAGGTTTAGACGTCATCAAAGCGGCGATTTTAGGTGCCGAAAGTTTTGGCTTTGGCACCGCGCCTATGGTGGCGTTAGGCTGTAAGTATCTGCGTATCTGCCATTTGAACAACTGTGCGACTGGGGTGGCAACCCAAGACGAAACCTTGCGTCGCGAGCATTTTAGTGGCCTACCGGAGCGGGTGGCGCAGTACTTTACCTTTGTGGCTGAAGAAGTACGTTATTGGTTAGCCCAATTAGGCGTAGCGCAGTTAACGGATCTTATTGGCCGGGTGGATTTATTGGAACGCGTGACTGGAACCACTGCCATGCAGCAACGGTTAGATGTGTCGGGGCTATTAGCCGCAGCAGGTACAGATAATGGACTGCCTCGTCATTGTACCGAGCGCAACCCGGCCGCTGACCAAGGCCAGCTTAATCAGCAGTTGTTGAGCTTAACCAAATCTGCTATCGCCGCCGGTAGTGGCGGCCATTGGCACCTGCCGGTACGTAACTACGATCGTGCCGTAGGGGCTGCCGTAGCAGGGCAAATCGCGCGCAAATACGGCAATCAAGGGATGGCTGGTGCGCCTATCACCATTACTCTTGAGGGTTCGGTCGGGCAGAGTTTTGGCGCCTTTAATGCTGGCGGCTTGCGGCTTGAACTTACCGGTGATGCCAACGACTATGTCGGCAAAGGCATGGCTGGAGGGCGGTTGGTGATAAAACCGCCACGAGTGGCAACATACGCAAGTAATCAGGCCATTATCATGGGGAACACCTGCTTGTATGGGGCTACTGGCGGCAAGTTGTTTGCCGCCGGCTGTGCCGGTGAGCGCTTTGCGGTGCGTAACTCAGGCGCAACGGCCGTGGTAGAAGGCATCGGTGACCATGGCTGCGAATACATGACTGGCGGTATTGTGGTGGTGTTAGGCCGCACTGGCATTAACTTTGGTGCTGGGATGACCGGCGGCTTTGCTTATGTGTGGGACCAAGATGGCCAGTTTAAAGCGCGGCTTAATCGTGAATTAGTAGAGCCTTGCGCAGTAGATTCGCCGATGTTGCAGGAGCATCTGCGAGGGCTCATTCATGAACACTATGAACGCACCGGCAGCGAACACGCACACCAGTTACTGCGGCGCTTAGAGCAGCATTTTAGTGAGTTTGTGATGGTGAAGCCGAAAGCCGCAGACTTAGCTGATTTGGTCGGGCATCGAGCCCGATCGACCGCTGAATTGCGCGTGGAGGTGATGTAATGAACAAGAATATTTATCAGTTTTTGGATGTTCAGCGCATCGATCCGCCGAAAAAATCTGTCCGCGAACGGCAAATTGAGTTCGTGGAAATCTATGAACCTATGGCTGAGCATCAGGTGAGTGGTCAAGCCGATCGTTGTTTAGATTGTGGTAATCCTTACTGTGAATGGCAGTGCCCGGTGCATAATTATATTCCGCAATGGTTAGAGCTAGCACAGCAGGGGCGTATCTTTGAAGCTGCTGAGTTATGTCATCAAACCAATAGTTTACCGGAAGTTTGTGGGCGTGTGTGTCCACAAGATCGGCTCTGTGAAGGCGCTTGCACGCTGAATGATGAGTTTGGTGCGGTGACCATAGGTAGCATTGAAAAGTACATCACCGATACCGCCTTTGCACAAGGCTGGCGCCCAGACCTATCGCAGGTACAGAAGCTTGATAAGCGGGTGGCAGTGATTGGGGCCGGACCGGCTGGGTTAGCTTGTGCGGATGTGTTGGTGCGCAACGGCGTCAGTCCGGTTGTGTTTGACCGCTATCCTGAGATTGGTGGCTTACTCACGTATGGGATCCCACCTTTTAAGTTAGAAAAATCGGTGATGCAGTTACGGCGCGAAATTTTTACCGAGATGGGCATTGAGTTTCGCTTAAATACCGATATTGGTAGCGATGTGCAGTTCAGTGAGCTGTTACAACAATTTGATGCGGTATTTGTGGCGCTTGGCACCTATCAAGCCCTCGACGGTAAGCTCTCAGGATTGGATGCAGAAGGTGTGCATCATGCCTTGCCGTACTTGATAGGGAATACGCAACGGTTGTTGGAGCACGCCCCGATGCCGGCCTATCCTTGGTTAAATTTGCAGGGCCAGCGGGTGGTGGTGTTAGGCGGCGGTGATACGGCGATGGATTGTGTGCGGACTGCTGTGCGCCAACAGGCGGCTAGCGTGACCTGCGCCTATCGGCGCGACGAGCAAAATATGCCAGGTTCGCGGCGCGAGGTGCAAAATGCTCGAGAAGAAGGGGTGGTGTTTGAGTTTAACTTGCAACCGTTAGCGATTGAAACCGATGCGAATGGCAAGGTGTGCGGGGTGCGGATGGTGCGCACGCAGCTCGGTGCGCCTGATGCGCAAGGCCGACGTCGCCCCGAAGTGGTGGCAGACTCAGAATTTGTCTTGGCAGCAGATGCCGTGGTGATTGCGTTTGGCTATCAGCCTAATCCGCCTAGTTGGCTTACCGAGCAAGGCGTAGAATTGACGGATTGGGGCACGGTTGCAACTCAAGAACAGCAAACCTACGCCTTGCAGACCAGTCATCCGCAGATTTTCGCTGGCGGTGACATGGTGCTGGGGGCCGATTTGGTGGTGACCGCAATAGCCCAAGGGCGCAAGGCTGCTTTGGGCATTTGTGATTGGCTACAACGGGCCGATTAGCACTCGGATGTGCTAGCTAATTCAGGGTGTAACAGCTGATAGCCGGTTGCCAATAGCCGTTGATTGCTTAAGCGCTTGCTGCCGCGGGCGCCGACTTTATCGCTACGTGGCAGCTCGGTAATAGCAACCCCGAGTTGTGCGGCGATGCGAGCATAGGCATCTTGCTGTAACAGCGGTTGGCTATCGGTGACCAAGTAGACGTCTTCGCAATGTTCAGGATGAGCCAATAAGTGGCCAATAAAACCAGCCACGTCGTCACTGTGAATGCGGTTGGTCCAGGTAGGAGAAATAACCGCTGTACCCGCTTGAATTTGCTGGCGCAGGCGCTCCCGGCCGGGGCCGTAAATGCCCGAACAGCGCAACACACTTACCGTAGCGGCGCTGCCTTGAATCACTCGCTCGGCTTGCAGCAGCATCTCGCCGCTATCGCTGGTTGGCTCGGTAGCGCTTTCTTCATCGACCCACTCGCCATGGGTTTGGCCATAAACGCCGGTGCTAGACACATACAAGACACGAGGCGGCGCAGCTAGTTGATTGAACACCTGCTGTAAATGCCGACATGGCACCACGTAGGCTTGATGGTAGCCATCACGCGAGTAATCACTTGGTGTTAGGGTGATCACTACGGCTGCCACCGGTTCATCAAACAAGGCTTTAAGTTCAGTTTCGTTGTTGGCACTGGCTGCTACTAATTCTACCCCCGCCGCCGCGGTTTTGCGTTCGGGTTGCCGGCAGACGCCAACGACCTGCCAACCTTGCTTAACTAATAAAGGTGCGGTGCGTTGGGCGATATCGCCATAACCTATCCAAAGTAATCTCGGCTTCACTATACGGCTCCTAACCAAACGTCTAAAAATAGCATCAGTACCAAGCCTATCATTAAGCCACTGGTGGCGCGCTGATGATGGCCATGGCGGTGTGTTTCTGGGATGATTTCGTGACTGATTACAAACAACATGGCCCCGGCGGCAAAGACTAAGCCCCAAGGGAGTAATAGCTGTGACAAGTTTACAAAGATGCCGCCAACCAGGCCGCCGAGAGGCTCAATAAGGCCGGTTAAAGAGGCTACTACGAAGGCTTTGAGGCGGCTGTAGCCCACCGCCAATAGGCCAACTGCAACCGCTAAGCCTTCGGGTAGGTTTTGCAGGCCAATCCCTAATGCGAGCGAAAAGGCGCGCTCTTGGTCTCCACTACCGTAGCCTACGCCAACGGCGAGGCCTTCGGGGAAATTGTGAATAGCAATGGCAAAAACGAATAGCCAGATACCTGCTACTTTGTCGCTATCACGGCCTTCGGGGCCACTTACAAAGTGTTCATGGGGTAACAGTCGGTCAAGCAGAGCAATCGCTAGTGCTCCCATTAAAATACCAACCACAGCAATGGCAGCGGGCCAAGGGCCTGGACCATAAATCTCGGTGGATATATCAATGGAGGGTATTATCAAAGAGAAAAAAGAAGCGGCTAACATGACCCCGGCGGCAAAGCCAAGCAAGGTGTCATTAAAGGCTGCGGAGGGTTGTTTACCAATCAGAATGGGCAGTGCCCCGATCGCCGTAAGGCCGCCAGTTAGGGTACTGGCTACTAAGGCCATCCAAATCAATTCCATCGGCTCGCTGACTCCTACGATGCGATAACTTATTGACTAGTATACGCCATCTGCGGGGTTGCGCTAGTAGACAAAAAACCGCCACAAGGGCGGTTGTTTTGTATCTGGCTTCGATCGAGGGATACACTCGGGCCATCCATGGCCCTCGCCCTGCGGGCAGCGCTGGCGCGCTGTGCCAAACGGCTATCCTGCCGTTTGGTCGAACCCGTAGGCTTCTCATCAAAGCCGCTCTCTCCTTCACATACAAAAAAACCGCCACAAGGGCGGTTGTTTTGTATCTGGCTTCGATCGAGGGATACACTCGGGCCATCCATGGCCCTCGCCCTGCGGGCAGCGCTGGCGCGCTGTGCCAAACGGCTATCCTGCCGTTTGGTCGAACCCGTAGGCTTCTCATCAAAGCCGCTCTCTCCTTCACATACAAAAAAACCGCCACAAGGGCGGTTGTTTTGTATCTGGCTTCGATCGAGGGATACACTCGGGCCATCCATGGCCCTCGCCCTCCGGGCAGCGCTGGCGCGCTGTGCCAAACGGCTATCCTGCCGTTTGGTCGAACCCTTAGGCTTCTCATCAAAACCGCTCTCTCCTTCTGTAGCGCGTCGCGAATTTGCGACAACGAACCAAAAAAAATGAAACAAAGCGCCGCGAATTATGTATTTTCTTAGCGCTTTTTTCCAGTCTTTGAACGCTCTTTAAATGGCCTTTAATTAGGCCAATGCGCATCATCCGTATAATTCACATCCAACAGGTCGCTGCGCTCAAGAAGTGAGTTGCAGGCGCTTCGGTGTGCATTGATGCAATCAATGCACTCCTGGGCTTCTGCGGTGCTATAAATACCCAGTGCGGCATTGATTTGGCCAATGGCGCTCCAGTGCTTGGTGATGCGTTTCTCGCACTCAGCGCGCACGCCTGTCTTTGCTCGCTCCAATTCATATTGCTTCTGGTTATGAACGGCCTCAATAGCATCGTCGTCCATGCCTAAGTAGCGCATATAGGCGATATCTGTGTTGGTGTAGGTGTTGCCTTGGTAGATGTAGGTAAACATGGTTATGTCCTCACGGTGTTAATTCAGAGTGTTCGCGCTTGAATACGGCCTTGCCTAATACAAGCCTGCGAATGGTGTATGACTCAGCGTGCTGCGCGTGACCTAGCCAACTGGCAATGCGGCGCTGAATGTCGGGGTGGTTGATTTCCCCGCGTGCGTACTGCTTGCGCATCTGCTCCATGCGCTTGGCCATGCGCTTCACTGACTCACGGCGTAGGCGTCGGTGTGTGGTCCACATGCGGTAGCCGAGGAAGTCCAGTGCGCGCCCGTTCTTGGTGCCCACGGGGAATATCTGCGTTTTGTTGTTCAGCCGTAGCTTGAGCTTTTGCGCTAAGAAGCTCTCGATGACAACACGCAGGCCTTGCAGGAACTTCTTGTCGTGGTGCACGATAACGAAGTCGTCCATATAGCGGATATAGCGGCGCACTTGCAGCGTCTCTTTAACGAATACATCGAGTTCATGCAGATAGACGTTCGCCCAAAGCTGACTGGTTAAGTTGCCGATGGGCAAACCCTCGTGCCAGGTGCTCATGATTTCTTTGCACAGGCTCATGGTGCGCCGGCATTTGATTTTCTTTTCGAGCAATGTGACCAGTATGCCCTGGTCAATGCTTGCGAAGTATTTGGCCACATCAGCTTTTAGGCAGTAGACCTTGCCATGCTCACGCTTTACTTCACGTAACCACTGCTGTGCTTGGTCAGCACCCATGTGCATGCCGCGCCCGGGCCTGCATGCGTAGCTGTGGTGAATGAAGCGCTTTTCAAAGATAGGCTCAATGACGCTAACAAGCGAGTGTTGCAGTACGCGGTCACGGAATGGTAGTGCGGCAACCATGCGCTTTTTGGGCTCGTGCACATGGAAGATGCGGTAAGGGCCAGTTTGGTACATGTCCCACATGAGCTCGTTCTGTAGTTGTATCAGGTTGCCCTCTAGGTCACGCTCAAAACGCAGCACTTCGCGGCGCTGACGCTTGCCGATGCGCGCACGTAAGTAGGCCTGATGGAGTCGGTCGAACTGATAGATTTCTTGGTATAAGTTTTTGTACGTCTTCACTTCGATTCCTGTTGTTAAGTTCGCTACCGGAAAGCGGTCAGAGCCCGCCTACTAGCCTACCGGCAACTGTTTATATTTCACCTTATCGGTGAGGACCAAGCGCCCTTTTGAAGGTGTACTGTCGATATAGCCTTGACCATACCGCTTCTGACTTTCCTCAAGAGCGGGGCGAAACCCGATGTTGCTGTTCGTGTTCGAGCGCACGTTGTTCAGATTGCGCGCGGCGAGGCCAGCATTGCTGCCATTGTTCCAATTGCCGCCACGATACGGGAAACGCTATAGGTAGCACTTAGCCCTTATTAAACCCGTTTACTTTCTTCAGCCAGCTTCCAACGAAGCGACCAATCTCATTTAGGTGTCTGCTCCACACCTCGTACTTTTTCGGTGGCAAGAAGCCAAGCTGATGCGCCAAGCGTATTTGCCTGCGCAACAGCTCAACCTCTGCATCCACGTCCTGCAATGTCGTTTTCTTGTGGTACCGCTTCGCTACAATGACCATTAAACGCAATAGTCGCCACATGGATTGGCGCATCTCTGCGCTGGTGACGTGACGCTCCGCTTTCGGGAAATGCGACAGTGCCTGGTAACCATAGGCGATCATGTCTTCGACCTTCTGAATGATGACTAAATCGCTATGGTTCTTATCCACTTGCTGTTGCGATATGGGTTGTTGCTGCACGTTGTACCTCATTGTTCGTTAAGCTGCGCTCTCGCGCAGCCCACAGGATTCAAGACCAAGACATCAAGCGACAAAAGCGGGGCGAAACCCGACGTAGCTGCGCGTGTTCGAGCGCACGTAGTACAGACTGCGCGCGGCGAGGCCAGCATTGCTGCCATTGTTCCAATAGCCGCCACGATACGGGAAACGCTCGCCATAGTTGCGCACGTAGATGTAGCCTTGCGGATTGATTCCGGCTGGCTCAATCATAAGGCGCTTCATCAGCTCATTGCTTACGTAAGCGCCAGAGGTCGCCATGCTTGACCATGGGTTGATTAGGTTGTACGCGTTCCCTGCGCCGCTATCTGGGTCTGCATCTGCGTAATTAGTGACCGCGTCAGCCAGTGTTGGCGAGCCTAAATTGCCGCTTGTGCCAGTGCTTGGTGAGTCGAAAAACGCCTGCTGGGCGACCCAATTAGCTTCGCCGAGATCGAAGTCATTGTCAGGTGCACAAATGACTTGGCCCCGCACAGTTTTGAGCAAGTCAGTCCATTCAAAGATGTTGCCGACCAAATCAGCAATACCAAATGGTGAACCGTCATGTCGCCATGCGTCGGGGCCAGAGCCGTTTAAAATACGGGCAGTGCCAGAGGTATCGCCTGCAATACCACCGTCTTGGCGGCGTCCGACTTCATGTGTCGCATCGTGTGCACGTCCATAGTTGGTGTTGCCGCGCGGTTGGTACCCGTTCGCCATGCACCAAAGGGTGATTGCTGCCCACTCGTGCTCCGTCATTAAGTGCCAGCCGGCACCGTTGGCTTGGCAGTTCGACTTTGAGTTATCAAAGTTAATACTGGTGGTTGGGTCGAGCCCTGGTAATGACACGACTTGGCCGTTGTGCACGCGCCCTTGGAAGCAGCCAATGAAGATTTCCGATTTCTCAACACCGCCTTTCAAGAACGCGGTCGCTACACCGGTGCCAAATGGATTGCCGGCAAAGCCGAGGTCTTCGTAGCGAAACTTATACACCGGAAACATGATGCTTGGGTCGCCATTAGCGTTGTAAAGCACCGTATTCTTGCCTTGGGTTGAAAGCTCGACCTGCTTACGCAGGGTGTCTGGGATGAAGTTTAGCGCGTTGAGACTGGCTACCTTTTTAATCAGTGTTGAATCAGTGCCTAAAACAGCTTTTAAGCGGGCGTTATCAACCACGTTCGCGTCAGCTTCACCGACGGTTTTGGTGGCTGCGCTACCAAGACCTAGTTTAGTGCGCCATGCGTCCGCGTCAGCGCTGCCCAAGGCTTCGCTTGAGAACTGGCTCACGCCCTGCAAGAACGTTTCGATGCTCTCACCGGCTGCACTAGTTACGTCTGTGGCGGCATTGAGTGCATCCACGGCAGCATCAAACTCAGCAGTGGTCTTAGCGATGATAGCGCGGCGGCCATTGTCCGTGACGTTTGGCCATGGCTCCATCAGCTCGATTTGCGTGGCGGTGGCGCGTTTGACCACTACGGGTGAATAGCCGGCTACGAACAGCAGGCTAAGCGGGCGAATTAGCGACAGGTCATCGCCGGTGGTGACGTCAACAAATGCATTGTTGGCTGTGACGTTAATGGATGTTGCAGTCCAGTACATGGTTTATGCCTCTTCGGTTATAAGTGATAAGCGCTGATTGCCGTTCGGTAGTAATGGCGTGGTATTTGCCGATACCTCGAGACGGTAGGTGCGTGAACTTGTTGTTTGTAAGTTGTCGGTGTACGTAAAGCTGCCGCTCAAGTTCCAGCTTTCGATATGCTCCGGCCCTTCTTGCATGCAAGTGTATAAGCCAGACACCGACTGCGTGGCTACAAGGGTTTCACCGCCTGATGTGACGCGATACAGCTTCAGCGTTGCCGATGGGTTTGGTGGCGCTGGGCTTGGGCACGAGCCAGAGACCAACCCGGTAGAGCGTGACGCACTCACTGAGCATTTGATTTCAATGATGCCGCCGTTAGAGCCAAACGGACCAACAGTAACGTCGGTGTTGCCGAGCTGTGATGATTGCACCGCGTTCTTGAGTGTGCCGGCAGTGATTGAGCCGCCGAAATAGGCTTGACCGGTTGAACTTAGGTAAGTGATGGCGTTGGCCTTGGTGAGCCCGTCAAATTTTACCGTGCCAGTGCTGCTGTTGTAGGTGTAGGTGTTCTTAGGTCCGTACCACTCAATCAGGTCATTCGGCCCAAATGGCGTGGCCGTCGTAATTTTCATGTGGGTTGAACCCACCATTTGGATTTGGCCAGACATGATGACCGGAGCGTTGAGTGATGTGCCGGCAATGAATTTATCGCCAGCAATGGTTCCGGTGGCAACCATAGAGCCGTTTATTTGCAGTGCAACTGGCTCCCACCCGTTGTTTGCGGTATTGCGTTTTTGGGCGCTTGAACCGGTACCATCCGAACGAGTCTGCACGAGAATATCGCCGGCAATTGGGTTACGGCCAGCGACTTCAACGAAGCGATTCCAGCCAAGTGACCAGTTAATATCTGGCCACGTACCACCGTAGAAGCCTGCGCCGTTGGCTCCATCTGAGCCTGCTGCACCAGCTGGACCTTGCTCACCATCTTCGCCACGGAATCGCGACCAAGTGTAATCAGCTGGGTCATTTGACTCGCTTGCGGTGGTTTTGTTTGTAGCGATACCGATATACTTCGTGTTGCTATTCGGTGTCTGATACATGGGGTCGCCATTTGCGTTGTCTGAGTAGGCAATCCACGTATAAGTCGTTTGTCCGTCAGCACCAGGCGGACCCTGAACACCATCGGTGCCATCTTCGCCACGGAATCGCGACCAAGTGTAATCAGCTGGGTCGTTAGATTCTGTTGCGCTCGTTTTATTGTGCGCCAAGCCCATGTATGTTTTGCCTGTGGGGTCGTTGCTGATGCCGGTACCGCTTGCGTCATCGGCATAGCGAATCCACGTATAGTAGACCTCACCGTCCGCACCGGGCTCACCTGGCACACCTTGAGGGCCAACTGGGCCTTGCGGACCTTCTGGCCCTTGAGGGCCTTGCTCGCCATCCTGCCCGCGAATGTCATCAAGCGTATTCACCTGGTGTCCATCACCGAGAATCAGTCGTGCTTTGATTGCCAGAACGCCGGCGGCAGCATCGAGCCAAAATAACGGGATGAAATTCCCCTCTCCGTCCACATCACCAATACGAGTTTGTCCGGCTATGAAGTCGAGTGAGCTTTCAAGGCCTGTGTTGCGGTTGAGCATGCCGCTAATGCGACCTGCGTTGTCGGTCAGCATTGAGCCGATAGCCGTGAGTTGGCCATCATCATCCACAAACGCCTGGGCAAGCTGTGAAACGCGCGCATAGCTACCGTCTTCAGTTTGTACCTGCACGTTGCGTAACGCTTCAGCCAGTGGTGCTGATATCCATGTGCCGCCGGCATCTTCACATGCTTCACGGGTTTCATGGCCAGTTGGTGAGCCGTTTAATTCGCAATAGCCAATCCGGGCGTTGAGCAGGTCAAGCGCATTGGCTGTTGCTTTACGTGTGGCGTCGGTACCAGCGCCTAAGATTTGCGATTGCAGTGATATGCGCGCCTGTGTGAGCGCAGCTTCAGCATTACTGATAGCGCTAAACGCTTGGTCTACGCGCGCCTCTAACGCTTCAGCTTCCTGCGCAGTGACTGCTAGCAATTCAAGGGTTTCATTGGCAAAGGCTGATAGCTCAGTACTTTGCGCTTGCAGGTCGCGACGAGCGGATGCCAGGCTAATGCGAGTGTTGGCGAGCTCTCGACCTTGTAAGAAGCCCTGATAAGCCTCAAGCACTGCTGCAACGGCGTTTTCTGCATCAGCGATAGCGTTTTGTGTGGTCGAAATAACTTGATTACGAATGCGGCCATTGGCGGCATCCACTTCACTCATTGCTTGATTTGCGGTTTGTGATGCCGCTTGCGCTTGCCCTTCAACATCATCAACACGGTTGTTGATGGTCTGCACGATTTGCGTGATGGTGCCCGTTTGGCCGTCAATGAAGATAGCGGCCGCATTTGCTTTGGCAATGGTGCCATCTTCCATGAGTGTCGTGTAAGTCGCCTTGATTTGCGCGTATGACTCAATAGCATCAAGGGTCTGCTCAACGTTACCAAAGGTTACGGTGTTGTTGTTATAGTGCTCTGAGGTTACGCGCAGGTTGATTTGTCCTTGGAGGCCATCAATGGCAATAAATGCATCATTGACGCGGTACTCCACCTGTTCAAGCTGCTGCATAGCCGCATCAGGCTTGCCGATAGTCAGCGACTTCACGCGGAACTCATCCGCTGCCGAAGCGCCAAGTTCGATGCGCATGCCGTTAATCATGCCGGCATAGGTTTCAAGACCTCGGAAGTCCACGTTGCGCACAACTAACTCGCCGGCTTCGACCGCATCAATGATGCCAGGGTAAGACTGCGAGCCGCCCCCATCGAAATAAACAATGACGGTACCGCTCCAGCCAGTACCCGCTAAACGCTCAACCTCAATGCGCAGTACTGGGTTCTCGGTGGCATCATAGAAAAGGCGCGTATTCTCAATGTCACCGTGAGTTAGTTCAATGGCGTTATTCACTGGCGCAACGGTGCCGGTGACTGCTTCCCAGTGCTGTGTTGAGTCGAAGAAGTTAAACGCATGCGCAGGCTGTAGTGCACTGATTGAACTTGCGACAATAGCTGTCGCACGCGCTTCAATCAGACCAGGTAATAACGTCAGTTCGCTCGATAAGTTCTCAACAGCGCCCTCATTCAATGAGATGCGCTCAACGGCCGCATTGATTGAACCGTCAATGCCGTCCATTCGCAATGCCGCTTGAGTGAACGCGCTATCGGTGTAGCTGTACGCGAGATTAGTGATTTCGCCCGTCTCTGAGTCAACCTCAACCACAGCGCCAATCAGGCGTTCGCCACTGCGCTGCCGGCGCTCCATTTCAAGGCGCGCGGCTGACTGGTTGGCAATGGCCAACATGGCTTGCATATCGCTTGCGGCACGGTCCACGCCCTCAGTATCGAGCATGTAACTGATGTTGCGCGTTGACGCCACCAGCTCTTCAATGCTTTCTTCGGTGTCATTGATACGACCCGCTTCTTCATCAATGCGCTGGCCAATGCCGGTGATTGTGTCATTGATGCCCTGAATGATTTGCGACTCAGGTAGTAGCGGGTCGATTTGCTCGGGTTCTGCCGTAGTAGTAAAGTCTTCGTAAACCCAGTCAGATTTGCCGATGGTATTTACAGTGCGCCCCCAAAAGCGATAATTCGTGTTTGGTACGAGTCCTGGTTGGCTGATACTCGCGCCGCGCCCAATAATGTTAGTCACTTCACCAAAGGCGAATTCAAACACGGTGCCGAGCCCCACGCCAGCCAACTGAGGAACAGCGGTTGCCTCCCAGTTTCCTGGTGTTATGCCTAGCGATGTTGGCGGGGCAGGCACAGTTAATGTCAATGAAACGCTAGCTGGGGCTGACGTGCGGTCGTAGCGGTTTCGTGCATATATTTCAATGCTGTATTGTCCTGCATCCAAGCCGCTAATATCCTGCTTGAGCTGAACACCTGAGCTTGCAATCACCGGATACTCAACCACGCGCACGCCATCTTTGACGACGACCACTTTGTATTCGGTCACAGCGCGGGGGGTTGGGTGCGACCAAGTAACAAATCCCATGCGATGCGTGGCGATTGGATCAAGTGTGAACTGAACGCTCTCGGGTGGCGCTGGCTGTGTCAAGTCGGGTAAGTTCGTGTTGGGCGTGACGTCGCCCTCTGACGGTACCAGGCTATCTGAGTATAACGCCGGCGACTCCTCTTCAAGCACCAGGTTCACTTTTTTCGATTTAAGGTCAAAGCTCCAGTTGGTGACAATGAACTCTTTATCAATACCCTCATTGGGTAATTCAACGCGCACCGTCTTGCCAGCCAGAGCTAGCAAGCCTTTTGATTTGCATGGAAACTGAATGCGCATGCCAGCGCGATTGCGCTCAAGATGGTACTTCATAAGGCGCTGCGCCATCGTTCGAGAATTGGTGAAGCTTAGCTGCAATTCATCCTCAAGCACCATGCCGTCACGTTCAACATAGAGCGCGTTGGTGACGACAGGGGCATCGGTTGGCTGATAACCTTTTTGTGGGTCTTGTAGCGCCGCACGAACAAGGTTGGTGCGTTCTTTTAGTTCGCGGTGCGGTGTGATGATGATTTCGCCAGCAGCATCGCTATCGGAGAGTGTGACTTCGGCCATACCGTGATAGCTGGCTGTGTGCAAATAAATACGTCCACCTCGACGATAGGCGCGGCCACCACAAGAGCTCAGCAGCCGCTCCAATACACGCGGGGGCGCTTGGTCAAAAGTCCAGGAGCCATTGCACGTATAGCGCTTTTCTTGCTTGATAAGGTCATCGCTGGCATTAAAATCAACCATCTCATCGCAGATATTGGCCTGGTCCATCAAGTGGCCAATATCAAACTTATTTAAGCTCAGTTGGCGGTAGCCATGGAAGCGATTGTAATCAAGTGCACACAAGATGCTGTTATCTGACCATTCCCACGTTGCATCATCATTCGCCCGATGTGGTCCATCGCCGCCAACCGTTGTGTCTTTTCGCGGATCATAAACGGGCTTACCTTTCACTTTAAACGTGATGTTTTGTAAGCCCGACGGCATTTCTTCGGCGTCTATCGGGATAGTGACAACAGCATAGGCACGGCCAAAGCCTATATGGTTTTGGCTCCAGCCGTCGCAGTGCTGTAGCGCGGTTGGGCTCGCGGTAGTCTGGTCGCCTAAATGCACTTCAATTTGAGTGCCGTTTGGGGCGGGCTTTCCATTGACTTCATAAAGTTTGATTTCGGTCATCTTGTGGCCGGCTACGCTCACAGCGACAACGTGCGCTTCGCCGTCATTCCAGCGGCGCTTGCCGTAACCAATAATAGAACCCGACACCACGCATTCACCGTAAACACCTCGGTGCGGTTGGCGCGGCTGTGTAGTTAGCGATTGCGCATCACCAACCGCCTCTTCAACGCCAGGCATTTCAGGCTTAAGTGAATTCTGTAATGCAACGGTGCCGATAGCGACGGCAATACCGACAACAACCGAGCTGGCAGCAACACCAGCTGCAATACCGGCAGCGACTGCTGCTATAGCTGGGGGCATTAGTTAAGACTCCATGATTGAATGATTGAGCTGGTGGGCAGGGCGGTCAGTCCGGTTTCCGTAAGCGCCCAGGGTTTGTCGTAATAAATCCCGACAACTTGGTCGCCATTGCAATCGACTACGACAATCGCGCCACGACAAATTTTGCCATCTGGCTCACCGAGGCGCTGGCTCAGTAACTCAACCATATCGCGTACACCCAAACGCTTGAGTACTCGGGCTGCACCGGTGGCTGTTTTATAACGTCCACGAACGTCACTGGCGACGTCATCGCCACCCATCGCGATAATGGCGTTGGCCGCGAACAAGCAGCAGTCGTTTTCACCCCATTGAAAGGGCTTTTTACGGGTATTTAATAAGTAGTTGGCCAGTAATGCTGGCCAGTCGTTTTTGCGCGTCATAGATGTTGTTGCCTCCGTCTATTTTGGCGACCACCACCACTACCAGCACCGCCACCGCCGACATAGCTTCCGGGGGCATCGCTTTCAATGCCCTTAGCAAGCTTCTCGATCTGGTTATAGATGCGGTCGCCGGGATGAATGTGCTGCTGCGCCTCGTCGCTAATGCGAGCATTTTGCACAGGTTGACTCCAGCGCTCGTACCAGTCCGTCAAGCGCAGTGATGCAGTAAACGGCTTACCTTTTTTAACCGACAAGCCGCCGTTGTACCCATCAAACAACAGCGCGCCACCTTTAACACGACGGTTCTCATCAAGTGCGACCAAATGCAGACGTGCAACAAGTCCGGTTGGGTCTTCATTGACGATGTCCGCAAACAGCGTCATATCATCGAACACCATCGATACCTCAAAGCCGTTTGGTGAGTTGCCAGCGGACTCTTTGAACGCGCCGATTTGAGCGAGCTCACCGACACCCAGATATACTTGCCCTTGATAGGTTCGCTCGCCGACACCGGTATGCGCACGCACCCAGCCGCCCGGAAATTCAAGCTCGGCAAACACCACAAGGCGCTTAGGGTCAGTGCTCAGTAAAAGGCTCTCAATGGTTGGATCATCAAATCGCATCAGCGTAGCGCCTCCACAAATTGCAGTTGCACGTTTCTAAAACCGCTCTTCGTTGCCGAAAATGACGGGATGCTTTTTGCATCCTTAAGCATCGCGCGCACTCGGGGCCGGTTATGCACAAGCGGTGCGGCGTCCGATGTGGGTGTAATAATTTCTGGCTGAAAATACAGCGTGGCCATACCAGAGCCGTTCGAGTTGACGTCTTCCGTCAGCTCGTGCAACCGATTACCTAACTGGAAACGGTCGCCGGCTTTAGCCACGAGCTGACTGGCCGCAAATCCGCGTACATTTAAACTGATGCCGTACTGGCCATTACCATCGACAACCGGCACACCGCTCCAACTGCCGGCGTTTTCGTGTGCTGCATCCTCAATAAACGTCATGCCGCTTTGGCCCCGCAGCGCTATTAAATGTGAGCGCAACAACCGGCCTTCAGCTTTGGTCAGAAAGGCAAAGTTAAGTGTAATGTGCCACTTGTCACCGGGCTCTTCCCAAATCTCTTCAACGAGATTGTAAGGTGATTCAATTACCTTGGTCGCCGGTATCAATGTGAAGCCGCTGCGGCTTGGCTCCAAGTCGGGGAATAGGTTCATGCGGCATTACCTCTTAGGCGCTGCGAGAGTGGTCCATTGTTAGCAAAGTCGTCATACAGCTCTTGCTTCATTTGCTGCATCATTTCTTGAGCAACCCCCTCCAAGCGACCTTCGACTCCATCTGAAGCACCACGCGCATCGATGACAATCTGCGGTTTAAATTCAATGGTCGCGGCTCCATTACCACGTCCGTTACTCATGTTGTCTACACGATTGACTAGGCGCTCAAAGTTGTCGCGCTGGCGGGGGTTTAACACCATCTCATCGCGGCGCAACATCCATGTGCCTTCATTTGCTGCCGGCACACGACCAATACCGTCGTGCGCTTGCCCTTGGTAAGAGGTGCCCTTAATGGTGGTTAATAAGCGAGCGCCCTCGGTGGCAGCAATCCCCATAGCAGGGATATTGCTCGGGAAAGGTAAGGCGAAGGCGTTTGAAATTGCAGTTGACAGGTTGAGTACGCCTTGTGCAATCGCGAATCCTTTACTGACGGCGAACATGGCCTTATAAGCCGATGACTGTTCACCGCCTGCCGCTTTAGCTAAACCGGCCAGACCATCAAAAATCTGTTGGCCGGCATAAAGCTGGGTTTGAAGTTGCTTTCGCTGAAGCTCTTCGGTTTGCTTGTCAAACAGCTGTTTTGCGGCTAGTTTGGCGCGTTCAATCTCTTCGGTTTTCGCGATCTCTAACTGACCATATTGGTCAATGAGCATGAGCCGCTTTTCGTATTCACTGGCAATGCGTTGCTCAGGGCTCATCAGGTCGTTTTCGACCGATGTCATCATTGAGGTGAACTGCGTCTCAACCTGCTTATCTTCTTTTTTCTTTTCTTCTTTTTTAGCGGCAGCATCGGCTAAGCGCGCCTCATTTAACAGGCGGCGCTCCATCTCCTCGTTAATGCCACGCAGTTCGCCATGCTCAATTTCATAGCGAACGCGCGCAAGCTCGGTGGTGATGTCGTGTACGTTGGCTTGTTCGCGCAAATTCTCAAGGTAGTTCTCGGCGGTGCTTTGAACCTGTTGAATTTGTTTTTGGTTATCAAGCTCTTTAGCTTTTTCCAGCAATAGCCGCTTGGTGCCATCCTCTGCTTCCTTGAGCGCGCCGTTCTCAATCTCCCAACGAATTTTTGAGGCTTCGCTCGTATCGCCCAGTAACGCCAACTCAGCCTTGTAACCTTCAAGGCGCTTCAGTGCCTCTTTATTAAGGTTTTGCAGGCGCATCTTCTCGGTATCAATCGTGGCCTTTTTCTTTTCTTCAGTTTTATCGTTAAGTACCGCACCTTTTTCCGTGGCGTTCTGATCCAGTTTTTCTTTTTTAGCCTGCGTATCGTCGATACGCGCGTTCAGCTCATCGAGCTGACGCATCAAGTTGTTAAACGCAAAATCTTGCCCAGGCTGTCCAGCGGCCGCAGCAGCCTGCTTTTCAATTTCGGCGCGCTCACGCTTCATGTTGTATAGGTCTACGGCCAACTGAGTACGAGCCGTATTGGTTTTGGATAAGTCCGCTTGCAATTCAGCCAGCGTCATAGCCTTGGCTTCGCCTACAGAGCGAATCGAATCAACCAGCTCATCGGTTTTAGTTTTCGCTTTTTCACTCGATGCAGCCCACATGGCAACGGCAATACCCACCGAAATAAGCACGCCCGGTACGCCGCCAAAGGCCGCAAATAGGCCACGTCCAGCGGTAGCCAACATGCCGCCACGGGCGGCTCCAGCGGTCATAGCCGCTGTATGCGCCGCCTCTGTCGCTACCAGACGCGTATTAGCGGCATTTAACGCAGCTTTACTGGCCGTTAAACGGTTGGTTGCTTGGGTGTGCATGTGGGTTGCCGCAGTGCTTCGCGCAAACGCTTGCGCAGCTGCATGCTCGGCTTGGGCTTGAGCATGGACAGCACGAGCCGAATCCAAGTCAGCCTTGGTAGCAGTAGCTGTGGCCGCTAAGTCGAATTGCTCCGCGCGTATCTTGGCGTTCTTGGCCAGCACATAACGGCCAATAGCCGATGTCGCAGCGCCGGTGGCGGCAACCATGCCGACTTGAAGGGCGACCGCTAACTCACTGGCGTTATCGGCCAGCATCTCCATAGCACCAGATTGTAGGTTGAGCAGCGGCGTTAAAATATCATCAATTGGCTGCGTCATTGATTGCGCGGTCTTTAGGTACTCATTTCGGTTGCGGCGCAGTTTCGCATTGATGTTATCGTGAGTTGACTCAGCCACCCCTTCATACTGGCGAAGCGCCTCAATAAGAGTGGTTTTGAACATATCCGAAGTAATCAAGCCTTCGGTGATGGCTAGGCGGAAGCCACCCTTATTGAGCCCAGACACGCGATCTAAGTCCGCGAGAATACCGGGGAGCGCCTCAACGACCTGGTTTAGTTCTTCAGCGCGCACAATAGGGGATGATAAGGCCTGAGATAACCCGTACATTACTTGATCGAGCTGAGCAGTGGTGGCCCCAAAGTTTGCAGCAGCATCGTTCATTCCAACCATGATTTGCTGCGTTTCACGACCGGTTAAAATGCCGCCGCGCTGAAGTGCAAGTAGTCGGCTGTACGACTTTGTTAGTACCAGTAAGTCTTGGCTTTGACGCTCGGCTGTTTCGCTTACAAATGCCTGTGCTTCGGCAAACTCCTCTGCTGAGCCAGTAAGGTTTCGCAAGCGAACATCAGCATCCTGCATCTGCCCGGCCGCAGAGGTGAGGTTAACTGCTAAACCTTTTAATTGTGCGGCACCGAAGTAAGTGGCCAGTGATAAACCGGCATTGCGAACGGCGCGGTCGAGCATACCGCTTTGCTGGGTGACTTGGTCAAGGCCCCGAGTGGCAACTTGTGAGCTAGAGCCGGTTGAACGCATCTCGCCGTTCAGCACACGTTGTTGCGCGCTTGCTTTGCTTAGTGCGTTAACCAGCTCTGATGATTCACCTTTGAGGCGTATCATTAACGTTAAATCGTTGCTCACTCTTTGTCCTCGTTAATGGCTTGGCTGTAATAATCAACCAGCGTGCGCAGGCGCTGATAATCGTTTTTATTCACTTCAACGCCGCGCATCCTTGCGTCTGCTTCTACCGCTACCACGTCCAAACCGAGACAGTAATGTTGGTTCCAGCGCAACAGGTCGTACACCTGAAAGAACCACATCAGCGCCGCATAGTTGCTTTTAAGAACCTCAATCGTTGTGCTGGATTGATGCTTCTGGCGCTGAAGTTCAACAACGTCGCTCGGCGCTCCCGCCGCAATCATCTGCTCGATGAGCTCTTCATCTTCATCAGAATTTGAAGAGCCCTTGGCGAGCTGACGGGCGGCGGTTTCTAGTTTTTTGACTCAGAGCCCACCAAGAATCGCAAATAAGCTTGGTAGATAGCTGTGGCGTAATACGGAATGTTGCAAACCTTCCGTACCTTGGCTTCGTCTATCTCTATTGTTTTGGCGGTGTTGCCGCAGCCCAGTAGCGTATGACGGAGTAATGCTTCCTCTCCCAGTGCAGACAGTCGGTTGAACTCATCACGATCAATAAAGCGGAATCGCGCATAGAACTTATGCTTTTCCACCTTGCCGCCGTCTTGAGGAATATCAGCCGTTACCGGCCAGTTCACTTCGTCCACGACCTTAATTTCAAAACCCATGTTCTTACTCCCTGGTAAAGGCGACTTACGACGTCGCCATGGTTTCATCAGCGATCACCCGGAATGGGCAATCGAACGTTAAAACGCCATCTTTGTCGGCGTAGGTAGGCTTGCCGAGCTGAATCGCTGTGGTGGCGATGGTCACAATGTTGCCGGCAGCAGTGCCGTGCACCAATGACATCGGCATGGTTGCGCCCGCAATGTATATCGATGTGGGGTCTAAATCGCCGTGGGCGGGTGCTTCAAAGACGATTTTGCCGTCTGGCTTCCAGTCGGTAATGTGTACTTTTTCTGACCGGGTGCCTTCGGTGTAAATCACCTCATTCTTACCATCAAGCTCGAAGTCGAATAGCTCCAGTTCACTACCATCTAGCGTGAATGTTGTGTGCTTTGAACCGAAGACCGCCGGTTGCTGCCAGCCAGAAAAGTCCGCCGCTGGCATTGCTGCACCCGCAAGACCACCAAAGAGGCCGGTGAATTCAAATTCAATTTTTGCCACTTCGCCCACTTTGCCGAGGTACTTATAAGTGCCGCGAGCACCAACCACTTTATGGTTAACGCCGTCAATGTAAGCGTGCAAAGTAATATCTTTCACCGTGTCATCAACAATGCGGGCATAGCTCACATCCGCTAAATCAACGGTTTCAGAGAAGCCACAGGCTTGCAGTAGCATGGCGTAGTTAGCCGGCGTGACAGCATCACCGCCGCCTGTGAGCTCGACTGAGAATGTCAGTTTGCAGTGCTGGCCAACCACCAAGAACTTGTTGTTACCAGGGCGGCCGTTATCAAACTCACGGTCCACTTCAGTGGCTTCAATCGGCGTGATTTCCAAACCCATGGTTTGAATCGCCACTGGGGTGATTGCGTTATCGATAATATGGTCTTCGCCGTAGACGCCGGCTGCACCAGCGAGCGCGGCGAGTAATAAGCGTTTTTTCGTCTTGCGAGACATGGTCTTATCCTCTAAATGTGTATCGGCAACGGTATTGCTCTAGCCAAAAAGCGGCCGATGCGCTAAATGACACAATGCGGCCCTGGTCAAATAGGAGGGTTTCCATGCCATCTGGCTCCCACCCTAGTAAGTGTTTGCGTACGAGCTGCTTTAAATACTCCAAACGCTCTATCGCATCTTTGCCAAAAGTGTCGTTGATATTGCGACACGCAATGACAACACCCACGGTGGCTTGTATATGCTGTTGAAAGCGCATCGTGGTTAACTCTTGCGGCGCACCTCGATCAGCCATCGGCACAATAAAGGCCGTATCCGCTGCAATGCGGTTGCCCTTAATTACCGAATCGAGGTTGGTGGCCGATTCAATGGTCTTGAATACGGGCTGGCCATCAATAGCCAGTGCACGTAGCCGCGCCTCGACCTGCTCGCGCAACATCAGATAAAGCCTTTTGATTTATTGCGGTTGAACACGTTGCCGCCCGACTGAATTTCGGGTAAGTCTGTCGAGCCTGGTGAGCCGCCGTCGGTGTGAATGCCCAACGTGACTTCGCCTTTGCCAACAGATTTAAGAAATGCAATGGCGGTTTCGTACCGCTTAGTGACGACCGTGGGCGCTTCATTGTCGTACAGTTGATAGCGGGCGATATCTGCGCAAATTGGCGTCAATACGCTCGGCACCGGCTGAAGCGGCAATTCATAACGGCCAAGCAGATAACCATCAATCAACGCCGAAGCGTCATCAATGGCGTGCTGTGCAACGCTCTGGTCAACCGCGCCGCTTCCAGCGCGGTCGGTTAGCGCAATCAGTTCAGCTTCGCTGTAACGCGCCACAAGGTCAGTCACTAGGCAGTACGGCATCGTTTACGCACCAATCAGTTGTTTGTAACCATCCCACACCGCATCGCGGTCTGAGGCGCTTGGCTTAACAGTTTTGCCGTCCACTTCAACCGCCAAGTCATCAACATTCGGTTTGCCCTGGGCGTTAAGCTCAAGGGCACCTGATTTATGTAGTTGGTGAAGCGCAGCGGCATAATGCGCTAAGCCTTCTGGTTCAAATTTGGACAAGTCGATTTCGTCCGGAGCTGCCACATCAAATGTCACTTTCTCAGCTTTCTTACTGTTAGCTCCGGTGTCATCGGTTGTGGTTTTTTTTGCGTTACCCATAACGCCTTCATCGGTCGCGGGTTTGCGCGTCACCACAATGCGCGGGTCTGCCTCAAACTGCGCCAATTGCGCCTCGGTCAACTCCAGTTCGTTCTTGCCTGCTAGCAAGTCAATGCCCGCTCGGCGATAACCGTCAGCGGCAGAAACAGCTGCAATCACCGCAATTAAAGTCTGCTTAGTCATGATCTTTTCCTTCGTTAAAAAATGCCGCCCGCCAAACTGCACAGGCGGCACCAGGGAGGTGTGCTAACGCAATGCGTTAACGTTACTCAAGCCAAGGTACAACCAGAACTTCAACAGCCTTGTAGTTCGGGTTGCTCGCGCCGCCTTCTTTGTTCATCACTTCAATGACGTTGTTGGCTTTGGCGCGGTTCTTCGGACCCACCACTAAAAGGTTCGGGCGGACACCTAATGGGCGACCTTCGTCTGATTTGAGCGCCATCATGGCTTCAAGCGCTGCATCAAAGTTAGCCTCAGTCAGGTCGGCCTTTGAGCCAAACGCCAACTGCCACAAACCAAAACCAGCATTCACACGAGCGTCAACACCGTACTCGTATTCATCACGCAACCAGGTGCTCTCAGCGGTTTCGTCCTGACGAGACTTCAAGTCGTAATCGCGGCGCTTTTGGAAGATGATTGGTTTTAATGGGCGGTTGGTGTCAAGTAAGTACCATGGCACGCCGGCACCGGCCTGCATGTTACTCACTGACTCATCGCCAACCTTGTGGTCGGTGTCGAAGAAGTTTTGGCCGTCATAGCACAGCTGGTCAAAACCCTGCGCCAATAAGCCAAACACCAATTCGTCCGGGTGTGTCTTAGCAGCATGACCCATCTCCTCAAATAGAGGGGTAAACACGCCATACGTATCGTCTTCGATGTCATCACGCGGAATAGCAATGGTTGACTCGAATTTTTCGTTGGTGATGGAGTAGCTATGCGCCTTTAAGTTCTTCACGGTGCGGTCGCCAATCCACTTCTGTAATCGTGGGAACTGGCCTAGCCACTTATAGTTTTCTTCTTTGGTACTCGATGGCACCACCGTCGCAATGCGACTTTGATACTCAGTGGCATCCTTTAAGCCCTTGTTAAAAGCAGTTTTAACAGCGGTATAAATGATGCTTAAGTTCGCTTTGTTGATAATCATGAAAACGCCCCTTAAGCGATATCGACCCAAACGCCATCGGCGTTTACGTCAATGATTTTGCCAAGAGCTGAACGTGTCGCAGCACCGTCACTGTTTGCAACAGTTTGGTCATCAACGACATATGCCAGCCCACCAATATCGGCGCGAGTAATCGTGCCGTCGTTAGCAACCTTGTGGCAGCCCCGGCGCGAAAGCACAGTGGCCACACCCGCTGCACCAGCGCGGTTATCAACATGCTCTTGAGCAATGCCGCGTGGAGTTAAGCCGGTTGCGGTTGAACCAGGGACAGCGTCACCAGCCGCATTGAGCATGGTGATACCGCCAGCGAAAATGCGCACCGCTGCGGCAACCGGGTCTTGAACCACGGTTAACTCCGAGCGTGCCGTATTGCGGTCTTCAGTGAGTTGCATTACTTGGCTCCCTTCGTTTTGCGATACTCAGCAGGGTCGATGCCGCAGTTTTTGCAAATTGCGAGTTCATCCGCTGTGAGTTCGACGTCGTTATCTGGCACCGTGGTGGTTTTATCACCACCTTTGCCGGTGGCACTGTCGTCACCTTTGCGCACGAGCGCTGCAATAGCAGGGCGCGTTGCCAAGTTTGACTTCAACGCCTCGACACCGTGAGTTGCGGCCAAGTTTTTCGCCCAGTCTTCTTCGGCTGGAATTAAGCGACCTTGTTGGCGCGCAGTTTCGATTAACGCGGTAATTTGCGTTTCCTCATCGCCACTCTTGAGGGCTGCGATTTGCTCGCGCAATTCATTGGCCACTTCAATTGGGACGAATTTGGCTGGATCAGCCTGCTTGCTCTTCAGTGCTGCGACTTGCGTAGTCAGCTCGTCTGATTTGGCGGCCGTTGCTTTCAAAGCAGCAATAGCTGTGTTTGCCTTATCAGCAAGAGCCTTGCACGCGGCAGCGTCTTCGAGGGCTTTTTCCTCAAATTCGATACCGAGCGTCGCGAGCAACAGTTTCATTGCTTCGTTCATCGGACTATCTTCCTGTGTTGGAGTGATGCCCGAATCTTCGGGCGGTTGGGAACTGGAGCTGAAATGCTTCATAGCGGCGATAGACTTCATGCCGTCTAAGCCGGGGTCGTTAGTCAGTGCAGCGTGGTAAAGGTCGGTTACTTCACCGGTCTCGCGGTCATAGGCGAACACCGCTGACACGTAGCGATACTCTTCATTTTCAATATAGGCTTTAGCTTTAGCTGTCCAGCGCGGCTCAATGGCAAACAGGCCTTCGCCTGGGATGTATTCCAGCTCGCGGAACCATCCGGCTGCTGGAGCTTCACGACCATTCTCTTCGGCATGCAGCGTTTGATGTTCGTAATCGAAGTGCAAGTCATTGGCGCGCGCCGACACTCGCTGAATCAATCGCTCAGCGATATCTTTATCAAGCTTCCAATAAGGGGCATCGTGCGGACGACCATCTTTTGCGGCACGGAAAACACCGTCTGGCAGCAGTTGAACGCGCTTCTTGCCAACGTCCGCCTGCGTCATTACGGTGCTCAAAGCAGCAAGAGCCGAGCGGTTTGGCTCGGTACGGCTGGCCGTCAAAGCGGCAATTGGGGTTTGGGTGTGTTTCGTTTTCATGCCCCCATCATGGCGGGGGCGTCGGTGAGCTTGGGATTAAAGAGTTTTGCTACTTTCTTGGGGTTTGGGGGTGGTTCTTAGTGCCGCCACTATGAATAATGGTCGGGCGATTTTCAACCAGAAAATAATCATTTTGCCCGGCAGCGGACAATGGGGTTTTATCTTTCATGTGGGATAGTGTTTAAAACCCGTTTAAATTTTCCGTGGCGGCATTATCTCAACGAATACTGGTGTATGTAGCCAAACGTTAATTTATGCTGCTTAAATCGCTTCTGAGAGATGCGCGCGGAAAATCTGCACCACCACATCACTGTCCGATGGCGACAAACCAAGCCAAGGTCGAGCGGGCAAGTTATTTTCTTCGTAACCAAAATGATGCGCCGCACCATATTCCATTGGCGTGCCGAATAGCAGCTCGCTGCCGCTGGGGTTGTAATTTAGCGTACCCATAAGAAAGCCATCTTCAATCAGTATTTCGCTGGGGCGCTTGGCGCGTTTTTTGTAAGCCTCGCTCAGCGGTGCCCAGGCCTGACCATCGGGCGACTCGCCGGCCTTGAATCGGTCTTGATGCGACTCAATCAGGTATTCGCCAATCTCCGCAAACGGTTCAGCAAGGTCTTGTGCTTGGCTACGCAGTGACGCAATGGCCGCCGCAATGACCTGTGTGGTCGCATCAATTTCAATTCGTGCACCAGCCATCAGTGAAGCTCATCCATAAGTTGCATGCGTAATTGCGGGTCTTGTACGCTCATAAGAAAGGTTTCGATTAAGTCGGCAATAGCGTCTTTGTCGTCGCCTTTAGCGCTTCGCATTAAACGATTTAGCTCTTTGGCATTTGCTAGCGTTGGGTCACTGGCCGCAATGCGCATGGCTGCGGATATTACATCGGGTTCTTGACTCATGGTTTCCATTTTCCTTTTTCAGTTGAACTTAAGGCTGATGTCATTTGCTCATCAATCCAACGCGCTATTTGAGGGTTGTAAATCATCAATTCGTCGCGGGCAAAGAACCACAATACAAAGTGCTCAGCAAAGAACTCTTCGGCATTCGTCGCACCGTAACGCGTGACTGAGGCCGCACTTAATGACTGTGGCCATGATGATTGGCCGCCCCAAAAGTGTACTTGGTGGCCAAGCTCGTGCAGCCACGTTATCAAGATGCCATCATCATTATAGCCCTTTTGTCGCAGGCGGCGTGAAACTGACCACTCGGTGGTGCCGATGGTACGCTCGGTGATCAGGTTTTTTACCTCATCGCGAATACGGTTCAAATCAACATTGGATAACCGCGTCGTGGATTTAACTTTAACCACAGTAAAATCCCACGGTAATGCGGTATAGCCAGCAGCGCGGGTTGCACGCCCATAGGTCCACTGACGGTCGCGTGAATTTAACCCTAAGTACGCTGCCACATCGTCCTGTATTGCGTAAGAGGCCCGATTGCGCGTGCCAATTTCTGCCTGCTTAATAAACAGCGTCTTGGTTGGATGCACGGCCATAAATGAAGCAAGTTGTTCAACTGAAGTGCCCAGCGCCTGCGGTGCGTTTGCCCAAACGGAATTGATGGCGTTGTTGTTAACCCCAGATACCGTTGAGAATAAATCAGGCACCACGCGGGGTGGGGGCGCAAAATCCTGCGCTTTCCGAGCAGCCATCTTTTGTATGGCCCTACGCTCAAGGCTTGAGCCAGGTGCGTACTCAAACCCCGGATCAACGCCGCGTGGTAACGTGAACACCTCGCCGGTAACTTTGTCGGTCCAGTCATAGGTGCCGTCATTTGGTGCTTGCCCTGGTGTTAGTCCACGGCGACGCATTTCGTTTTCGCTGCGCCCGAAAACCTTGCATGAGCAGCCATAACCACTAGCAGGGAAATGCGTTTGCCACCACGGATCATCTTTAGGCAGCACTAATCCATCCCATGATAAATGCAACACGCGAGGCACGCGTGAATCGCCGTGGCGATACTCCCAGTATGGAAAGCGCTGCAATTGCTCGTACCGCCCGGCGTTGTAGCTCTGGCGCACGTTGGTGGAATAAATAGTTGATGCGCGCCAACCAGGGGTGCCGGTGTGCTCCCATCCGTGGCGAGCAACGATGTTATTAAACTCACGTTTAAACCAACCTATAGAGCGACCATTGGCAATGGCTTCGTCAACGGCTGACCGAAAGTCATTAAGCAAATCGTTTTTCATGGCACCGGCCACCATAAACGCCTTGTCGTGAGCTGCCGCCCAAATATCCGCCCAGCGCTCAGTTGGCACGTTCAGCTTTTGCCGAAAGTACGCTATGGCCTCTTCAAATGGCAGCGAGCCATACTTAGCGCTCGACATTAAACGCCGTCCTCAACATCGGAACGGCCGGCCAGCTCTGATGCCAATATCATTTGTGCAAATAAGCGAGTTACTTCATCGCTTGAAATATCCAGCTCGGCAAGTGCGTCTTGCAGCTCTTCTAATGACGTTGCGTTCTCGACTAGCGCTTTGACTTCATCGGTCATATCGTTAAGTAACGGCTGCATACGTGTGCCTAACTGTTCGGTCATGGCCTGCGTTGCATCATCATCAACACCAGGCTCCCGGCGCAGTGTCGCAATAGCCCGCTTAGTGGCGGCAGTTGGCTGCGGCGGAAAACCGCTGTTGAGCGTTAGTAAATCTTTGTCGTCCACCGCCTCTGGGATGTTGGCTTTCTCATGCGCCCATTTGCGCGATATGCGCATGCCTGCGCCAACCAAGCTGTTGAGTGACGTGCTGAAGCTTTCAAGGTCTTCTGCATCTTTGGTGTCAAAACTAAAGCGCATGCGGCGTTGCGCACTGGTGAAGCTTTTACCGTTTAGCATATAAAACGGCATAATAAGCTGCTCGGTTAACGTGCGGCCAATTTGCTTCACATCGGAATCGCGCAGCTCTTGGCGCACTTCATTATGCACATTACCTAGCGCATTGGTTGATGTTGCGCCATCTGCCTGGCTGGTTAAGGTGCCGCCCAAAATCGCTTTTGACTGTGATTGTTCAGCCCAGGTGATCATGGTTTTGTATGGGTCTGAGGTTCCTTTGGCCGCATCTTTAAATTCAATGTCCATACCTTTTGGAATGATCCCGCCGGCATTGTGGCCAATTGACATCACGGCTTTTAATAGTGTGCTCTTTTCGTCGCGAGTCGCACCAGTTGGATATTTACCCAGGCGCAGCGGCAACCCGTAAATCTCAAGAAACTCAGCTAAGTCACGAACTGAGTAGTTCTTAAATAAATATGGCCACGCCAAAACCCGCACCAACCCAGTGCGCGCGAGATAACCAGACTTGGCCTGATGACGATGCACCACCCAATTCAGCGGATTTAACACTTGACCTTCTGGTGTGTTGTCGCGCAAACGAATTTCGTTGCGGTACAAGCTGTGGGTTTTAAACCACGCCGGGTCGCGCCACTCAAAATCAGGCAACCACAACTTATCTGTGTAGTTCCACGTCATTTCTGTTGCGCTAAAACCTTTGGTTATGGCGTCACCCATATCCAAAATCAAATCATCGAGAAAGTCGCTATCTTCGAGCCACTCAGTGATCA
Source organism: Idiomarina loihiensis (assembly GCF_024584785.1). Lineage (GTDB taxonomy): Bacteria > Pseudomonadota > Gammaproteobacteria > Enterobacterales > Alteromonadaceae > Pseudidiomarina > Pseudidiomarina fusca. The sequence goes on along the minus strand of NZ_CP074112.1, from coordinate 1,578,738 downwards.
TTTCAGCATCGCGAATCTCTTCTCTACTGGCATCCTTGGGCGGCTCAATCACCCAATCAACGCTCAGCATTGCGCGCTTGCGCTTTTGCAGCTCTGAGAAGATATGAGCATCTTTTTCTTCCATGTCTTCGGCAAGCTCGCACTGTGTAACCAGATTACCCGTCTCTGCATCGGACAAAATAGCAGCCAGCCGCGTTGGGGTTAACCCGCGACTGGGGTGGTTACTAAAATGCTGAAGCAAGTGCGAAACTTCGGAGCGCTGCGTTTGTGCCTCTTGCAGTGCGGCCAAATCGACCCGCTCGCCGTTGTATACTTTTATTCTTGGCTTCATGAATCTCTCCTACCAGCCGCCACTAGCAGTGTGCCATGGCTCGTCGTCATCTATATCCTGCTCGCGACGCTTGCTTGGTAGCGCCTCGAACTCTATTGGTGCGCCATCCATCCACGACGCCCGCTCGGCCATAGCCAAAGCTACAGCAAAATCGCCGTGACGCTTGGTGCCGTCGCTCTGCCTGTCGCTACCCTTATCAATTTTCGGTATCCCGTTTTTCACCTGAACCTTAGCAAAGTCATCAAGTACATTCTGGTGGCGCGGCAGCTCATAGGTTCCATCCTCAAACGCGGCTTTCATTTTCGGCATCCATTCGCGGTACCAGGTATCGTTAAGCATGACCTGGTCTACCATTTCTACGCCGTACTTGAGTGCGGCCGCTTCAGCTAAATACCCGCCGTTACCCGTGGCATCAAATGCCATTGCGCGCAGGCGCGGTAATCGCTCTAGCACGTAAAACATAACTTGGCGCTGGGCGTCATAAGTAAGCTTGGATAGTTCAACCATAAACGGGGTGCGTTTCATTAGGTCGGGTTTTATTTCAAGCGGCAAAAACACGGTCATATCGCCGCGACGGGCAAAGTCCTCACCAAATACATGCTGGTGCAGTGGGTTGAGTTTTTCGAGTAGTGGCAGTAAATTCACTTCACACCACATTTCGATAAAGTCATCGCGTGCCTGCTCGCTGCGCAATTCAAAATCCTTTGGCGCTTGCAGTTGAATAATCGGAATTGAGCGGTCGGCCACCATGGCTTGCTCAATGAGTACACGCTTAATATAGTGGCCGCCGCTTTGCTTCGGAATACAACCGTATTCCTCATCTGCTGACGCTTCATCCGGTGCGTTCTTATAGAGCTTATCGCGCCACTCCTGCTGCGCCTCCAGCGACCATTCCTTGCCGTTAACGTAACAAATGCGCTTGTATAAGCCCTCAGCAATGGCATCATCAAGCGTGATAGTGTGTACGGAGTAATCTTTGCGGCCAGCACGGGCGTCTTCAATGTATTGATTGAAAAGGTTATCAATGCCGTTGTGCGTTGAAATAACACGTACGCGGTTGCCCCACATGGTGAGCGCCATCGCTGCCTTTAAAAGCTCGTTTAACGCCTCATGAAACGCAGCCTCATCAATTACCACATCACCTTGCAAACCCCGCAAGTTCGATGGGCGAGAGCTGAGTGCTTGAATTTTAAAGCCGCTATTGGGAAAGCGGATCATGTAGCTGAGTATTTCTTCTTTCTTGCCTTCATCCCAGAACGTCTGTTCGTAAACGTCGGCTTCAGCCAGCTGATTGTAAGCTTTGGCAAATAAGGAACAGGCCGCAATGTACTCCAGCGCCATTTCCTTTTTGGAGCCAACATAAAACACGTTCGCGCCTTGGCGGCGTTTCGGCTTGGCCGCCGTCATGACGTTGTCGCTGGCCTCTGCCCAAGTGATACCGGTACGGCGCGATTTCTCACAAATCTTAATCTGCGCGTCATCCATCACCCAGCGCGCCTGATAAGGAAGCAACACCGGCTGTTTGGCCGGTGATAAACTCTGAGCGGTATCCGGAAGTTCAACGCCGGCATCTTGGCACGCTTCACGCAGGTTAATTTTGCGTGGTGCCGATATAACTCTTAAGTCAGCCATCGCCATACTCCACGGGTTACTCCTTGCCGAGCAAGATGCCTCGGATGCGGTTCTCTAAGTCTTCAGACATGCCATCAGCACCGCGCAAGTCGGTTTCAACCTCTTCGGCAATGCGTTTGCGAATTTCAATCTCGCGCTTAGTTGATTCAACCGCTGCCTTCTCTAGGCGTTCAATAGCGTGTGATAAGTCCTTGAGCATTTTGGGCTCAACGGTCTCGCCGCTATCGCTCATTTTTAACACCTGGTCAAATGCCAAGGTGCGCACCATCTCAATCAGTAGCTGTGAAACTTCGCCAGTGGGCTCCGTGCCTAGCTTTGATATCCATTGGTCAGATATGGCACGCGCCTCACGAATGCGCTGGCCAACCGTTTCCATTGAGGTTGCGTAACGATTAAGCCCCGAGCGTGACAGCTTCAAATCATCAGAAAGACCAGATGCATCAATCGCTTGATTCACCTGCCCAAGAATGTCGGCTTGCGTGAACTTCTTGTCGCGCAGGAGTTTATCCAGGCGGCTTTTAATCTGACCCGGCAGCAAGTCAACTTTTGAAGGCTTCCCGCGTGTTTTTTTGGTCACGTTATGCTCTCCGACGCTTTACGCCAGGCCATGTAATAATGCCTTCGGCAACGTCTTGGCCACTGCTGGTTAATTTGGCTATGGTGTAGCCAGTGTGACTCTCTGTTGTGACTAAGCCTTGACGCTCAAGCCACGCCAGTTGGCTGCGACACTCGTCGGCACTCATGGTGTTGCCAAAGTGGGCGCACACAGTACGAATTTCGCTGTCATTCATCCGGTAGCTAGGCTCGTTGAGTAGCGCTATCAAGATGGATAAGCGAAAGCTTTCAGCGCGAATTTCACGTAAACTCATTTGTTTCTTAGCTCCTTCTCAATCAGCATATCAACGTGATTGCTTAGCTGTTTAATCCAAGGTTCAACGCGCTTTATATCTGAGCTAACATCGCTCAGTTTGCGCTCTAACTGCCTCACATCGTGATGTGTGGGTTGATTGGCCACCGCATCCTCAACGCGTTGCAGTCGTAAATTCATCGATGCAAATTGGTTGCTCGTATTATCTTCGTTACTCTCCACGCGCTGGCGTGAAGCAAAGTTCTTTGACAGCCACAGCGACACCAACAGCATCACGCCTTGCATGATGACAATGATGTACGGCGCATAATCCTTTACCCAATCCATTAACGCCTCCGTTCGTGGTCTGTCTGGCAACTAATACAGCGTGCCGCGTCGGGGAGTAACGCAATACGCGCAGGCTCCACCGGCTCATCGCAATCAATGCACACGCGCACGCCATCGTGCATGCGAGGTGCTTCGCGTTTCCGATGGCGCGCCCGGCTGATTGCCTGATCACGTTGCCGCTGTTCTAATTCTTGTGCGCGGTCAAATTCATCCATTACTTCTTGCCTAAAAACTTGAACTTGTTGCCAAAGCCATCAATAGTGCGAAATCCCATGTAAGCCCAAACCGGTGACAGGATAATGCCTGCCATTTCCCAGCTTGCGCCAGTGCCTACATCAAAGGCATTTAAGACTTCCATGACACCGATATAGAGCGCACCAAAATAAAACGAACGGCGCGCAATCTTAGGGCGAGTGCGGCGCACGTATTCATCCTCAGCCGTATCACCGGTGCGAATGGTTTCTTGCTGCTGCTCATGTTGATGCTGCTGATCTTTCAGCTTCGCCATTTCGGCTTGAAACTGAAGCTCGCGCAATTGCTTGCGCTCATCGCTTTCCATTTGCTTAATCGCAACCATGGCGTTCGGGTCAGTTTGAAGCTTCTCCAAGATTTTGTTGGGGTCGTTCTCCACCCCTAGCCAGCTAGCAACAAGTGCACCTGCTGCACCACCTGCTGGACCACCCAAGAGCGAACCAATAACCGGGGCGTTACCCCCAATGAAGTCTTTTACTTTATCCCACATGACGGGCCTCACGAGCATTGCCAAACAAGCGTTGGCGGGTTTCATCAAACAGGCGCTTGCCAGTCAGTGGCTCGCTTGCGTCTGCGGTGTTCAATAAAATCAGGCGGCGAATGTCCATATCGGTTACAGCACTCCACCCGGCGCGATAGCTATTTGCCAAATGAACAGGGCCATACGGATTGTTAAAAACGACGGGAGCGCCTTTTAAATGACGGTTAAACTCAGCAGCAAGCCGGTCGTTCCAACCGGTTGTGAAGCGCTTGCGCGAGCCGTGAAAGCCGCGCGATGGTACATTTGGTGGTAGTAGTTTGATTGCATCTAAACTCATAGCGCACCCACCAACTCAAAGTGAGGACCATCCAGAAAGCGCTCGTCGTCACTTCGCCCGTTTCGATTCCAGTCGCCACCCCAGCGCAGGTTGACACCTAGCTCGTCAGCGGCAGTGAGCATGGCCTTAGCAATTTCTTCAAAGGCCGGCCAGTCCTCCCACGGTATGCGCCCATTTACCCACGGCCACAAATCCACCGCATGGCTCATACCGTCGGCTTGGGGTAAATGTTTGCTCGCAAGGGTTTTACTGACGCCTTTCTCAACATTGGCGCGCTGCTCTTCAATGGTGCGTATACCGCAGCCAACCATAAAATCAATGCCGCATATCTGAATAGCGCGTGTAACCACAATACAAAGCTGTGGGTGGCATTGTTTAAGACGCAACAAACTGGTTTTGCTGAGGCGGAAATTGCTCATAACGCCCCCATGCAAAAAAAGCCCGCCTGCCTGGCTAACAAGCGAGGCGGGTTTGTGCGCTGTGGATAATTGATGGAGTTTAAAATGTTCATAGCCGCCATGTTGGCGGCTATGCTTTAAAGGAGGGGATTAAAGAGTTTTGCTACTTTATTGAATACGGGCTACGAGCGTATTCGCTGACAGGGTTTATTCTCCGAGGTCCGTAGATTGCGCCATAAACTAACGACCACTCGCCGATATGGTCGCGCGTAACGTCTTCATCAAATTTAATATCACAGATAAAAAACCAGCTTCTCGTCTTGTCTTCGTGCCATTTTCTAAGCAAAAATTCACCGCCAATTGCGAATCGATTTGGCTGTATCTCCCTAACCTCTAACGTTCTCTCTCGAAATCCTAAGTTATCAAAGTCAGCTTTCACTTCGCTCTTATTGATTAGGTCGGTGCATTCATTTTTCTCGGCATTGTAAAACGACTCCAGCAGCCTTTCTTCCTTGGTTTCCGACATCGTATTTACAAACATAACTAATGGGATGATTATGATCGCCAGCAATGCTGCTAACTGGTATTCAATAACAGCCCAGTTTGACTCCTTACGCGTTAAAGACATTCCTTTTCTCCTTATCCAAACAATTTAGCTTGGCGGCGGTCACGCTCAAGTTGACGTTGCTCGCGCAGAATGGCGTAAACTTGCTGCGCGGTCAAATCGAACTCTCGTTGCAGCTCAGCGACATTTCGGCCGTTATAGCGCTGCCAAATCTCAACATCGCGTATTGCTTTGCGTAACCGCTCATCCCGTGGCAAATAAAACTGGCGTCCGCCCATATGGTGCGCTTGGCGCGCAACAAGGCGCTTGGCCAAACTCAGTGCTTTATCCTCATCAAGAGCAACAGCACCCGACATCATTTCATCTTTAAAAATACTCACAAGCTCAGCCAGCGTCTGTGGCCATGCAGTGGTACCAAGCTCTATATCTTCGGCCTTGCTTAATAATTCATCAAGGTTTTTATCTTCTTCAAATAACTCATTTTGCATTTTGACGCTCCCTGTATACTTCGCGCCCAAACACAAAGCGCTCCGTCATAAGGTCATAAGATACAGCAACTTGCTTCAAATTCTCTTCGTATTTTGTGCCTAAATGCTCATCAAGCCATTTAGCCATTAGGCGGACAATCCATTTCTTCAGCGCCTCTAAGACGCGATAAGCCTGATCGCCATCTAGCCAACCGACGTGGCGAACCTTGCTCATCCGGTAAACCCATTTATCCAAAGCTTCTTCCGAGTTGTCCGCTATCAACCCAGCCTTGGCAGCATCAATCCATACAGCGCGAATCACCTTAATTTCACCAACTCGAACACGCGTGCTTGAGGGTGGTGACATGCGCTTTTTAGCTTTCTTTGTACGTACTTTGAAGCCTGTTTTTTTGAAGTTCTCCAGCACTTGATGAAGCTCGCTTAAACTCATATCTTTGCACGACACTTTGCCGCTAACGCCTTTCAGCGTTGCGCGATACGTGTCATCGTCCAAGCCCATGTCGCGTTTCGCCACATGGATAAGCTGAATCAGCTTGGCTTTATTGTTCATTGTGCACCTCTTGGCTGCTCATCAGTGCCTAACAACCACGCTAGGCAGACGCCCAAACGGGCGTTTCGCTTACAACTTAGGGGCGGGTTTCGCCAGCCACCGCCAAAGCTTCTGGTGCCACGGCTTTCTGAGTTCGTGGGCCAGCTCAAGGCTCAAAACCCGGTGGTTAAGGTAAATCATATTTTTCTCGTGGCGCTCAACTACGGCAACCAAGCGTTGGTGCCGAGTGCTCATAGCGTCTAAAACAGCAAGGAACGGCTCAAGCTCTTGCATGTCCTTGCTAGCTTCGTCAGCATTAAGTTCCGCAGATGTCGCTTCTTCACTTCTGTTTAAATGGCTTTCTGTAAACTTTTCCATCTTGAACTCCTCAGTTGGCCAATGGGAAAAACGCACGGTTTACACGGCTGTTCACGACATCTTTAATGTCTTTTAAATGTGCGTTAAATGCGCCGATTCGCCACAGAAGCTCATCGGTATCTAGTGATTCCAGGTGCTTCCGTGAGCAGGTGTGCAAGCCGACATAAACATGCCCAGAATGGCTCTTCATTTTGGCTGCGGCTGATTCGCTCAAGCCTGCTGGGTTGGTACCGCTAGATGAATCATCTTCGCCAGCAACTACCGAGCGGGCGCGGGCTAACTCATGTTCAGCCCAACTACGAGAAGGGCTTCCCATCACCAGAAATGATTCGGTACCGAGTACCGGCTTTTGGGGTTTGACCTCTTGCTTTTCGGTGTCGGCCGTAGGCTCGTCGATATGCTTGTCGTCTTTTTCGTCCTGGTGAAACTCAGGCTCATCTTCGCTAACAAAAACATCCAATCCCTGACTCATACGCTCCAAGGTGGATTCACCGCGTGCCGCAACTTTGATTTGCAAGTTACCCAACTTAATAAGGTAATCGTGCTCAATAAGATAGTCAGTCACGTCGCGGCATTCGTCTTTTTCCAAGTCGAGCGTTTCGCGAATCGCCTTATAACTGCAAGGCCCCAACTCATGCACGGCCTTGAGCACTGCTTTGTAAATTTCTGCTGAATAATCCATTGGTTTCTCCCTAGTAAAATCGGCTGCTCATCAGTGCAAGGCCGCCACGCCAAGCAGACGCCCAGTTGGGCGTTTCGCTTTATACCTTGGTGAAATCTAACGAGATAGGTTCGTAGCCACCACGTTCCGTGCGACGGTGGAAACGCATGTAGGCGCGGCTACCAACCACATTGATGGCATCGCTAATTGCCTGCATAGCCTCTTGCCAACGTGGATCATCAATTTCGTAACGGCGCAACGACAGCACCTCACGAATGTTGATGTTGCCCTCTTTGTCGGTTTCAAATACCCGCTCAACCAACGTCTTTAACTCTGAGCGCGCACCTTGCGACCAGTCACGCACGCACTCTTTGATGAGCTTCTCAGCCACCTGCAATTCGGGCCCAAGGGTAATGCGGTCTTGTACTGCAACCGACAGCTTGTAAGCACCGTCGAAGCTGTACACGGTGACATTGCCTTTTTTGCCGCCAAGGGTTTGCCCGTAGCGCTCGTAAATCAATTCGATGAAGCTACTAAAATCGCCGAACAAGGCCATTTTAAAGGTCTTCAACTCTTCGCTTTTTTCTGCGGCGCGCTTGACCATTTCAATGACAAACTCATGCTTCATCATGTCAATCTGAGAGATGCTTTCGACAGGGATAAGCCGACCCTTTGCATCTTCCATGTAGTTCTCTTTTGTATTCATAGCGGTACCTTTAGTGGGTTTTTGGGGTGTCGTGAATGTGTTTGCCAGTTATCCAGCGCACAGTGCAACCAGCAAACATGCCAGTGCGAATGCGCACCAAATCGCCGGCGGCTTGGCGAACAGCAATTTCAGTAAACGGAGCGGTTAGCGGCAAGTTGGGATGTGGCTCAATGGTGATAACAGGCGACTTGGTTGCCATATACACATTGCACACGGTGATATCTAATGCTTGAAGCTGCTCAACAGCAGTGCAAGCGGCTTGCCATTTTTTCTGTTGTAAGTTCATGTTAGTTACCCTGGTAGTGGTTAAGTTTGTCGGAAAGCTCGCGCACCTTCTTCTCTAACAAATCAATGTATGCAAGCTGCTGCTGTTCAGTGTCGTTACCGGCCTTTAGCTCCGCCTCACGGCGTAAAAGCTCTAATGCGCGGCCAATATCTTCACGCTTTATTTGAGTCGCGCGAGGCTCCTCCAGGTACTGTGATTCAATCAACTCACCACTAAACTGTGGCTTTTGCTGAGAGTGCTCACACCCACTGCGGCAGGCTTTAAAAAAACGCAGATTCATTGGGTTGGAGCCGGGTTTCTTGCGCTGATTGGTAAAGCATTGCTGCGCCGGTATTTCCCCAGCAACGGGGCAAAGCACAGTGCGGTTGAAAAACGCCCCTTCAACGCGCTTTTTCATGCTGTCCAAATTGCCTGGGTACTTATTGTTAACCAGCTGGCTGACAGCGCCACGCGATACGCCCATGACATCGGCGACAGGCCCTAGACCGTGCCGCTCAACTTCGCGTTTTAAAGCTTCTATCCACGGCATAACTCGTCCTCCTTAATGCGGCGAACGTCGTTGTTGTTGGGGTCAGAGCACGACATGGGTGAACAGCGGGGGTATTCGGGGCCCGTGTCGCGGATCAGGCGGTAGCGTGCATAGCCGCCAACTTCACCAGGGCGGCCATGACTCACTTTGCGCACATAACCCCAACGAATGAGCTCGTTGATATAGCGGCTGGCAACACCCATTGACACCTCAGCGGCCGCACAAACCTCGGGCTTACTGAATGAACGGGTAATGCGCATGGTGTTCCAAATCTTTTGGCGAGATGGCAGCTTAACCAGGTATGGCTTATCGCAAACCATGAACACCTTGCAGGCGTTCTTTTTACGTGTAAGCGTGGTTCCCACTTCGGTGACAAGGCCACGGCGACGCAAGCGATTCACCATGGTTTGGGCGTGTTGTAGAGTAACGTCCAATTTACGCATCACATCTTCACGCGTGAACCGCCCCAGCTTGCGCATCGTGACGAGCTGGGCTTCGGTTTTAATTGAAAGTTTGTTCTGGTTCATGGATTTATCCTTATAGTTTTAGCGCACAGGTCGGTATTAACGTCGCTGCAATAAGAACAGCGGCTCTCGACCCCAATCAGCGCGTGAAACTGAATCAAGTTGACTGGCAAGCGCCATACGCTCAATCTTCTCCAGCGCAACCAAAATCTGGCGCATTTCGCCGCCCGATTCCTTGCGGATATAACTTAATAAGTCTTCTTCTACTGTGACCCGCTCTTCAAATAACTCGGCCACCAACTTTTGCATGTCATCTAAGTCGCACGGCTCAAATTCAACCCATTCTGAAATGCGGTTAAACATCTGTTTACGGTGGCTAATACGGCGGGCAATCTGCTCCATGCCAATCAACACAATCGGCTGTTCGGCGCTGTCATAGATATCGCGGATGGTCTCCATAATGCGGGTGTTCATCACAATATGGTCTGCTTCATCAATGAACAGCGAGCAGTGGTCAATCACCATGCGGTCAATCACCTGGCGCACCATATTTGAAAGCGGTGGACGTGGTACCTCACCCATTTCCTCTAAGACACGACCTAAAAATGAGCTGGGAGTGTCGGTTGCGTAGCAACGTACGTACACGCTGCGCGCTTGGTTAAACATCCAAACAACGGTTGTGGTTTTGCCGAAACCGCTAGGGCCATGAATGAGGCCTAGCCCTGGAATGATCTCGCTGCGGCTGTTTAAATTGCGTAACAAGCTCAATGAGCGCGTTACATTTTTGACTTGAACTACTTTGTGTTTCATAATTTACTCTCCTTAAGAGGGTGGTGATTTACGGGCGTACTAGTCGTTCTTCGCTCGCTTAGTACGCTCGTAGATTGCTTCTTCACGCCATACCTTCACTTGCAAACGCCCCCAGTCATCGAGTTCGTACTTCGCAATACGGCGCTTTTCTTCATCAGTCAGTTGCTCATCTAGCTCTTTCGCAACTAACGCCTGAATAATGTCCTGCTCGCTACGAATGATGCGGCGGCGAGCTTCTTTAATTGGTTTTTCAGCAGCTTCAATTGCGGCTTTTTCGCGGTCCAATTCGTCAATCACATCACGCATGTCGCGCGCCTGCGGGGTTGGTGCAATGGCATTTGACGAACCAAACTGCAACGCTTTTTCGGCGGCGTTGAACAAATCGTTTTCGTGTTTCACGGCCTTACGCTCAAACTCCACAACGCCTTCGCGCATAGCCGCTGCTACTTCAATGCGGCGCTGATACAGCGTATCGAAACCGAACTCTTTTGCTTTCTGTTTCATTTTGCGGTCGTTCTCACGTAGCTGTTTATGCAGCTCTTTTCGCGCCCGAGATAGCGCAGGAACTAAGCCCTCGCGATGCACTTCCTCAATATTAGTGATGCGAATAACCTCGGCATTTTCGTAGCCATATCGCGTATCTATCGCGTAAGCGTGGTTTGGGTTTTCAGGGTCAATAAACAACTCAACGTTGGCACCGCGCATTTGCATGAACTCTGGCGCGGTATAAATGATGTTATTGCGACGCACTCGACCTGCTTTCACCACCGCCATGCCGGTATCATTCATGAGAAGCGCAAGCGCTAACGCGTTTGGCTTACTCGGTTGATAACGCGACTCAGCATAAGCTTGGGCAGGCGTTTTGCCGTTAAGACCATCGTGGGCGGTGTGTTCATATACATTGGCTAACCATGCATCAATGTGTGCCTGAGCTTCCTCGCGTGTCAGTTTCACGCGAAAAATCTGATGCTCTAAATCTTCATTGTTTTTGGCGGCCAAGCGCTTATCAAAGGCAACTTGATTTTCAATTTTCTTGCGGTCGGCAACGTTGTGGCCGATATAGCCAGGCATCCGCTCAAATAAGTCGCGCGACATAGTTTTGAAGAACCGTTCAATATAGGGCTTCTCCCAACCCGAGTACGGGGCTGAACGAACCTGCAACAAGCCTAACCGGTGGAAAGTCGTGGTGATACGAATGGACACGTAATCGCTACCGTTATCAGTTTTGATAACCGAGCGCTCATTTGGCATGCCAAAATCAGTGATCATCTTGCGAACCAACACAAGGTTCTCGTGTGAGGTTTGGCGCGGCACCAACAAGCAGCGTGCACGGCGAGTGTACACATCAATGCCAGCGGTGATCTTGAAACGGCCATCGGTACACATGATGTCCGCTGGCGTTCCATCCAGCTCCCAGACGTCATTCGGCTGGTTGCCCGGCCAATGCGTTGCGAAATTAGGGCGCTCTGCACTGTTGTAACGGTCGATGTCCGTTGAATACAACAGCTTCATTTCCTGCTCAGCAATGTAGTTACGCAGCCAGCGGCGCAAGGTGGTTGCCGATGGCAACTGCCAGCCGTGCTTGCCTGATGCATTCTCGGTTTTTAAATCATCAAGAATAGCCCTGGCTTTATACTGTGTGGCTATATGCGGCCAACGATAAACGTATGATCCAAGCCAATCAGCCATTGATTGCTGACGGTCAATGATGTTTTCGTAAGTCGCTTTATAGTAGGCTCCGCACAGCGCTTCCGGCCCCTTCGTTTCGAGGGTGTTGCGCCAACGGTAAATTCGGTTAATGGAAACCTTTTTCACCGCTGCCTGAACAGCCTTGGTTGATAGTTTCACCTGGTCATTGTTGTAGAGGTTACAAAAGGCCTCTAACGTCTTACGCCCGCTGCCGTGCTCTTCTTGATAACTGGCGGCCGCAACGAGAATTTCATGGCGCGCCTGACCACGCAGGCGGTCTTTGTTGGTGAGATCGCGGCGAGCTGGCTTTTTATCCCACTCTTCAGCGATGCGTTGCTTTTTGTAGTGAGCTTCCACCAGCTGCTGAATATCGCCTGGTAGCGACTTAACTAAATACTTGGTCGCCGGGCGGCATGGTTTTGAGTGATTCTTTATCTGTCCTGCTTCAACCCACTTCCCCTCAGACTTTCTGCGAAGAACTGAAGTTTTCGAGATGCCTGTTATCTCAGTTAGCTCTTTGATTGAAACGGCTTTAGGCAGGGCTTGGCTCATGACGCCGCTCCTTGTCCCTGATGCCGCGATTCTGTACTATAATTTTTAGGCTTCCTCCCACGCTTAAATTTTATTGGGTTGTTTTGGGCGTCATAACGCGACGGCCATATATCCCATGGGTTAATGCCTAGTTCATCGGCAATTATTTTTTGAAGTCGCGGAACTCGCGTGACAAGAGCTTTTGCGAATGCCGACGGAGAGAGGTTGTGTTTTTTTGATAACTGGCGAAGAGACCAGCCCGCCTTTTCTAACGCGCACTTTACATCAGCAGGGTGCATGTCAGAAGCGGGGCCAGGTGCTACCCTGGCTTTTTTGCAGCTTTTGTTGTTCATCATAGACACGATAATGAACAATCATAATGTTCATGTCAATGCTGCAATGTCTAATAATATTGTTCAATACTTTAAGTTGCTGATATTTAAGCGTAAATAATAGGCGGAAATATGGATAATGAGCTTGATACTATAGGTAAACGATTGAAATACGCTCGTACGAAGCTTGGTTTTAGCCAAACTGAACTCGCGCAAATGGTTGATTTGTCAATGCGGGGCTATCAAGCTAATGAGAGAGATATAAGTAATCCCTCCATAGCTGTTTTACGCAAATTTTCAGATCTTGGTGTAAGTCCTTTATGGCTTCTGAATGGCTCCGGTAAAATGGAACTAGACAGGAAGTCCAAGGAGATATACAAAAACTCTGAGCTAACTGAAGAAAGTACCGCTAATGTAGTTAAGTCTTTTAGTCTTATTTTCGATAGACTTTTAGTGCCTGGGCTTCCCGAGGCCAAGATCGATCGAATTCACGACTTGTACGACACTATAGGCGTTCAAAACACCAAGGCATTTTTCGAGTTCATATCAGAGATTAGCGATCCGCTCGAATCCTTCGTCTTAATTCAGGTGCTGAATCCACAGGATGAATCGCTATTTCAAATCTCGGACTCTAACCTCTATAGGTACCACCCACTTAGGAGAAGCTGGGTAAAAAATAACAACCTTAATCCGGAAAAACTTAAGGCTATTTTCCCCAGTGACGACTCAATGAGGCCAACACTGGTTCAAGGTGATGTGTTGATTATTGACGAACGTGGAGTCAACGACCTAACAGGTCTTTTTGCAATTGAATCGCGCGGCCGGGTTATTGTTAGACGATTAGATTTTGGCGTCAGCGGGGTCTCAATATCGACAGACAACGAGCAGTACCCGAATGAGCTCTTAAGCGACGAGGAAGCTAAAAAGATAAAGAAAATAGGCAAGGTTATTCGAATTGAGTCCTATCGCTAAATAAAATTTATTTATGGACTTAATGATAGTCATTTTCTGGGTGAATAATTTAGGTTGCACTAGGCTTCCAGAGAAAAGTCCACCGTAACAAAAGGAGGAGGCAATTGTCTTTTACTCTCCAGGCAATCTAAATAGTGAAATATTATTTAAAGCCTTACAAATAAAGCTTTAAGCCCACTTTAACGATTATTTAAGGCCATAAATTAAGTGGACTTTACTAGCGATTTCATTAAGTCCACCGCGCGCCGATATGACCAGACCCCTAAATCGGCCAACCCTAAAGAATAAGCGGGTTTCGTCCCGCTCAATTCCGTAAAATCCCACTTATTCCCTGTTTCATTCTTGATGGAGCGTTGTCTCAAACCAGTGACTCGTTACACCTTCACATACAAAAAAACCGCCACAAGGGCGGTTGTTTTGTATCTGGCGGAGAGAGAGGGATTCGAACCCTCGATACGCGGTTAGCGTATACACACTTTCCAGGCGTGCTCCTTCAGCCACTCGGACACCTCTCCAGAAGTGGCGGTATGATAGGGAAAAGCTGGGGGTAAATCAACAGACTTGTGGTGATCCGGAGCGATTAACTCAGTCTTTGCACTTTTTCATACCTAAGTCGAATGGGAATATTTACTGGCTGGGCTACTCTAGGGGCATTGCAGTACAAACTTTGAGAGGCCTACCATGAGTTACCCCCGAGAATATGAGTCATCGTTGCAACGCCGCGACGCTTTTTGGTTACAGCAAGCGAAGAAGCTGCATTGGTTTAAAGAGCCGCAGCAAGCTGTATCGCTCAAACCTAATGGCTGTGCGGATTGGTTTGCTGATGGTGAGCTAAATGTGTCTTTCATGGCGCTGGATTATCACGTGGATAATGGTCGTGGTGATCAACTGGCGTTGATTTATGATTCACCGGTGAGTGGTGCTAAAGCAAGCTACACCTTTCGTGAGTTGCGTGATCAGGTGGCGCTGTTTGCTGGTTTGTTGAAAAAGCAGCATGTGAAGAAAGGCGACCGGGTGGTGATTTATATGCCGATGATTCCGCAGGCGGCGATTGCGATGTTGGCCTGTGCGCGGCTTGGAGCAGTGCATTCGGTAGTGTTCGGTGGATTTGCACCGCATGAATTGGCGGTGCGGATTGATGATGCGACACCCAAAGTGATAGTGACGGCGTCGTGCGGCATTGAGGTGAATCGAGTGATTCCTTATAAGCCGATGGTAGATAAAGCCATTGAGGAAGCGAACCACAAGCCGGCGCAAGTGATTGTGTGGCAGCGCCCGGAGTGTCAGGCTGAGTTATTGCCAGAGCGTGATATTGATTGGCAGCAAGGGCTGCAAGGGGTGTCGCCGGCCGAATGTACGGTGGTTGCCGCGACAGATCCGTTGTACGTGTTGTACACCTCGGGCACTACGGGTAAGCCGAAGGGGGTGGTGCGAGACACGGGTGGCTACGCGGTGGCGTTGCATTATTCGATGAATTTAGTGTACGGCTTAAAGCCCGGGCAGGTGATGTTTACGGCCTCGGATGTGGGTTGGGTTGTGGGGCATTCTTATATTGTCTATGGGCCCCTGCTGGCTGGTGTAACGACGGTGCTGTACGAGGGTAAACCCGTGCGTACGCCGGACGCTGGCGCGTTTTGGCGGGTGTGTGCAGAGTATGGTGTCAATGTCTTGTTCTCTGCTCCTACAGCGTTTCGGGCGGTGAAAAAAGAAGACCCAGAAGGACTGTTGTTAGCAGGCTACGATTTATCTAAGTTGCAACGTATTTACATGGCGGGTGAGCGGTTAGATCCGGCTACCTATGAATGGACCACAGCCATTACCGGTAAGCCGGTGTACGACCATTGGTGGCAAACGGAATCAGGCTGGCCAATTTGTGCTAACCCGGTGGGCGCGGCTGAGCATCCGATTAAACCTGGTTCAGCCACCTTGCCACTACCTGGTTATGATGTGCAAATATTGGATTATAAAGGGCAACCGGTAGGGCCTAACGAGCAAGGTGCGGTAGCGATTAAATTGCCGTTGCCGCCAGGGTGCTTAACCACTATTTGGAATAACGAAGAGCGTTTTGTCAGTGGTTATCTGAGTGAATTTGAGGGCTACTACAGTACCGGTGACGGTGGCTATAAAGACGATGATGGCTATGTGTTTATCATGGGGCGTACCGATGATGTGATAAACGTTGCCGGGCATCGTTTGTCTACCGGTGAGATGGAAGAGATTCTGGCGCAGGACAATGCCGTGGCTGAGTGCGCTGTGATTGGTGTGCATGATGAACTGAAAGGACAAGTGCCGGTGGGGCTGGTCATCACTAAAGATGGGGTACAGATGAGTGCTGAAGAACTCACGGCTCGGTTAGTGCAGCTGGTGCGGGATGAGATTGGTGCGGTAGCTTGTCTGAAGCGGATTTTAGTGGTGCCGCGGTTACCGAAAACTCGTTCTGGCAAAATTTTACGCCGGGTATTGCGCCAATTAGCCGATGGCGAGCCGGTACAAGTGCCATCAACGATAGATGATCCTAGTTGTATTGATGAATTACGCGAACAGCTAGCGGGCTAGCTGTTCTGCGGGATTATTTATTAAAGATCCTTAGCAGCGTCATTTTCTGGACGCTGCTCGGGGTCGGCACTGGGCTCAGCGGTGGCACCAGCTTCTTGTTGCTGCTCTAATTCTTGCTGTTTCTGTAAGCCGCTGGTGCTGGCGCGGCTGTGTGGCATCACCGCATGTTCAGACCAACTACGAATATGCAGATCCCGTTGCGGGAAAGGCACTTCAATCTTGTACTCTTCAAGTGACGTATGGATTTCCCACAAGAAGGCGGCTTTAACGGCGCCAGGGCGATTAACGGCTTCGGGTTTCAGCCAGGCCACCAACTCAAAATTAAGTGAACTATCACCAAACTCTACGAACCACACTTGGGGTGGTTTATGGGTGCCATCCTGTAGGGTATGAGGCACTCGTTCTGCGGCTTCTAAGACAGCCTTTCGTACCAGTTCTTTATCGGTTCCATAGGCGACGCCAAAGGGCACATGAATACGCCGATATGTGTCGCGCATGGTCCAATTGGTCACGCGGCCACTGACAAACTCAGAGTTTGGCACGATAATATCAATGTTGTCGTTGGTGGTGATGATGGTACTGCGAATATTGATTTCTTTCACTTCACCGGTCACGCCAGATTCGAGTTCAACAAAGTCGCCAACCTTTAGCGTTTTTTCGAACAGCAACATGATACCGGCGGTAAAGTTGCTGATCAGGTTCTGTAAACCAAAACCGACACCAATACCCAGTGCACTGGCAAAAATGGCAAACTTAGTGAGATCGATCCCGACGGAAGATATGGCCACTAAAAAACCAACCAGCATTACCACATAGTGCGTAATGCGGGTGAGGGCGTATACGGACGACTGCGCCATCGATTTACGATAGCTAGCAAAGCGCCGCAAGGCATTTTGGAGTACTCGCGACACCACGTAGGTGATGATTAAAATGAATAGCAGTCGAGCTACAGAACCGTAGGTGATAGCGGTTTCACCTACGGTAAAGATTTCGTGCTCAAACCAATGAAAAAAACTACTTATTTGGTTTAGTAGTTGCTCCATAGGCTTAACTCATGCGGGCTTGCAAAAATAGCGCTAAACCTAATCGCTCAATCAGACGTAGTTGTTGTCGTAACCAATAGGCATGGTCTTCTTCGGTATCTTTGAGAATGCCGACCAGCATGTCACGACTTACAAAGTCACCCTGTTGCTCACAAAATTGAATGACCTCACGCAGCGTTTTGGCGTTGTTGTGCTCCAGTTCTAAATCGTTAGCCAGCATGGTGGGTACGTCGGTGGCGATGGTGTGTGGTTCGCGTTGCTCTAAGTTAGGTTGTTCACCCAAAAATAAAATTCGGCGAATCAGCAGGTCTGCATGACCACGCTCATCATCCACTTCATGGTTAATTCTTTCATACAATGCATTCAAGCCCATATCTTCGTAAATGCGTGAATGGGCTGTGTATTGGTCAATGGAGGTTAACTCAAAGGCCAACAGACGATTTAACTGCGCGGCTACAGCGCTTGCATCAAAGCTCATGATCACTACTCCTAGGTTCTGTTAATCTGATAGTTTGGTTTGCAGATACATAGGCACGCCAAGTTTGCCTAGCAGATCGAGTTGGGTATCTAACCAATCTAGATAATCTTCTTGTTGTTCTAATATCTCGGTGAGCAGATCTCGGCTAACGTAGTCTTGGGCTTGTTCACAGTGTTTAATAGCGCTGCGTAGCTCAGTCACATCGGCGGCTTGCACTTGCTGATCAAGCTGCAAGGACTCTTCAGGATCTTCACCTATGTATAATTTGCCTAGGTCTTGCAGGTTAGGTAGGCCATCTAAAAACAAAATACGCTCGATGATTTTATCGGCGTGTTTCATTTCATGAATAGAGGCTTTATAGGCGGCTTGGTTGAGAGCTTCGAAGCCCCAGTTGCGATACATGCGGGCATGCAAAAAGTATTGATTAATCGCGGTAAGTTTACGCGTAAGTATGCGGTTTAGTTCAGATAAAACCTGTGGTTTGCCATGCATGGTGATACTCCTAACTGTTTCCTTTGGGTAACAGCTTAAGCGTAGCACACCTGAATTGGCAATAAAGTTTCGAATTGTTTTTGTTGTTTGCGTTCGGCAACGGCTTCTTTTAACACCGTTTTTGCGCACTGAGTACAGCAGCCACACTGGCTGCCTACACCATACTGCTGGCGTAATTCGCGCATGCTAGAAAGGCCATCGTCCACCGCGCGACGGATGGTTTTATCACTGACCCCTTTGCATAAACACACGTACATAATCATCTCCTAGCAACAACTAGAGAGATGATAAACTTAATGAGAATGATTTGCAATAGCGCTATATGCTAATGATCAATAAAATGACATGTAACGCGACTACAGTAAAGGTGAGCCTACTACGAAGCTCAAGATACCAGCCATGCTCGCTGAGTTTGCGTCGCTCGTAATTCAGCCAAAATAGGTGCAGCAGGGCTAAAATAGCTAGACTAGCTAGCTGAGTATCGCTGCACCAAGGCAAGGCTTGCCACACTAACAGTAAAAAACCGGTGACTGACGGAAACATACTCCATTGCAGGTTGCGTGATTGGTCTTGCTGTGGCTGTTGCAGGCTAAGCCCCCAGTGTACACCACCCAAGAAGCTGAAAATAATGGCGCTGTAGATAATAAAAAGTTGTATTGCTTGGGCGCCATAGATATCCAGCAGGGCCAGCAAGGTTAGCCCAATAAAGGGAATAAGCCCGGCAAAGCCTAATCGTTGAGCAGTGTACTGAGTGGTTAGCTGCATGCTTTATAAGCCTGTTTTAAGTAAATAAATGGTGTAAGCCACGTAACCGCTCAAGAAAATCACACCATGCACTCGATTGATGCGGTTTTGGCGTGCATTCGGACGGAACGCGAAAACTAACAACAACACGGTTAATACGGCCATAACCAGCCAATCGCGACTAAGCACTAGGGGGTCTAGGTCGATCGGATGAATAGCACCGGCGATACCAACCACTGCCAGCGTATTGAACATGTTTGAGCCAATCACGTTGCCCAGGGCTAAGTCATGTTCGTTCTTACGCACCGCAGCAATAGACGAAGCTAGCTCTGGCAATGAGGTGCCAATTGCGACTACGGTTAGGCCGATGACTAAATCACTCACGCCAAAAGCGGTAGCGATATCAACGGCACCCCAGACTAAGATACGTGAGCTGATGATAAGTAAGATCAAGCCAATCACGAGCCAGGTGATAGCTTTGCCCAACGGCATGGCATGAGCCTTCACTTCCGCTTCAAATTCACCTGCCATGGCATCATCGCCACCGCGCATGCCTTGATAGATGCTCCAGCCCATGTAAAGTGCAAATACCGCCAGCAGGACCCAAGCTTCAAGCTGAGTAATCACACCATCGACTAAAGGCCACGCAACTAGAAAGGTAATGGCGATAAGAATGGGCGCTTCACGTTTGAGTACTTGGCTAGCTACTGCAATTGGGGCTAACACGGCTGTTAAACCAAGAATTAATGCAATATTGGTGATGTTAGAACCAAAGGCGTTACCCAGAGCCAGGGCCGGATTACCTTGCAGTGAGGCGATGGCTGATACCACCATCTCTGGTGCTGAGGTACCAAAACCGACAATCACCATACCGATGAGCAGAGGGGGCATGCCTAAATGGTTGGCGGTGGCGGCAGCACCATCGACAAAGCGATCGGCACTCCATACCAAGAGCGCAAGTCCAATAATTACAGCAGCAATGGCAAGTAACATAGGTTTCCTAAACAAGTGAACGATAAGTTGTCATAGTTTAACGTGAAATGATAAGGCTTGTGAATGTGCTTGTGGTCGGTCTAGACTGAATAAAACATGAAAGGATAACAATATGGCAGATACTCACTCACAGATACCGACTCAGCGGCCGGATTTTATCATCGATAGTTGGGATTTTTCGGTGGTACCGGCGCAGCCGGTGCATCAGAACTATCATCAGCGGCAGCAGAGCTGGTTTCATTTTCAGCGTGACTTGCCCGGCTTAAGTGACTGGTTGTTGGCGGCGGGTATTCCGGAACCGCTGATTGATGCGGTGTTAGAGGAAGATACTCGGCCTAGGTTTGAACGGGTTAGCGCCGGTTTCTTATTGATTTTGCGTGGGGTGAATTTGGGGTTGGGTGAGCAACCTGAAGATATGGTGAGCTTGCGAATTCTATTTTACAACGGCAACTTGTATAGCTTCAGAAAACGCCCCGTGAATGCGGTGCGAGCGCTGCAGAAAAAGCTCGAGTTGGGCCAGGGCCCTGAATCTATTGCTGATTTTTTGGTGCATTTAGTGGATGAAGCCAATAATCAATTGGAGCAATTGCTAGATACCATCGAGTTAGAGATGGAAGAGCTGGAAGATGATAGCAAAGGCACCACGGCGCAACGGCAACGGCAACTTACGGTGTTGCATCGACGCTTATTGCGATTAACTCGCTTTGTGCGCCCACAGATTGCCGCGTTAGATAAGTTAGCGGTGGATGGGCCTAAGTTATTTGAGGCTGAGTGGGTGCAATGGTTGCTGAATGAGCGCGACAATACCCAACGCGAACTTGAGAATATGGACATGCTGCTAGAGCAGGTGTGGATGTTGCGAGAGCATTTGCAGCAAGAAGTGGCAGAAAAAATGAACCGCAATACCTATTGGCTTTCGATGGTTGCGGGGGTGTTCTTACCGATCAGTTTCTTGACCGGACTGTTTGGTATTAACATTGGCGGCATGCCTGGAGTTGACGATGCCGCTGCTTTTTGGATATTCAGTGGGGCGTTACTGATTATCGCCGTGATTGAGTTTTTGCTATTACGCCGACTTCGCTTTTGGTGAGGTGGGTAACGGCTGGGCTGGTGGTGCAGTAGATACTGGTGGCGTAAACGGGCGTACCAGTGGCGCTTGATCATGAAAGCCCGGCAATTCACAATGATCTGCGGCAAACACCACTAAGTGGTCAAATTCTGGCCGTAAACCTACCTCATCGCCCACGTTCATTTGTTCGTGGGACGGGCTTAAGGTGAGTACTTCGATGCCGCTGTTAAGCTGCACGCTGTAAAGGTTGTGAGCACCGCGAAAACCGCGCGCTTTAATGCGCCCGCGCAGACGCGAATTAGCATCAGGAACGATATCGTCCGGGCGCACTAAAAAACTCACTGGGGTGCCATCAGGTACGGTCAATAAGCTCGGATGCTCTAGCATGCCTAGCGGTGAGGCTAACGAGCCCGAGGCATTGACGGTACCTTGCAGCAGCACGCCATGGCCGATAAAGTCAGCCACCAGCTGATGGCGTGGCTGGTGATACAGTTGATACGGGGTTTCCCATTGCAAGAGTTCGCCCTGATACATCACCCCAGCTTTATCAGCCATGGCAAAGGCTTCTTGCTGATCGTGGGTGACGAGCAAAGCGGTGATCTGTTCTTGCTTGAGCAGCTCACGAACTTCAACGGCTAAGCGCTCTCGTAATTCTGCATCAAGACTCGAAAAAGGCTCATCAAGCAGCAGCAAACGTGGTTTTGGTGCGAGCGCCCGAGCCAATGCAATACGTTGTTGCTGGCCACCGGAAAGCTCATGAGGATAACGTTTTTGATAGCCGGGTAAGCCAATCCGCGTCAGTAATTCATCCACGCGAGCGCGGCGCTCGGCGGCACTGGCTTTGCGCATGCCAAAACTAATATTCTCGGCCACGGTTAAATGCGGAAACAGGGCAAAGTCTTGAAACACCATGCCAATGCCACGCTGCTCTGGTGGGGTCAGCTGGTTGGCCGAAGAAACACATTCGTTGGCCATGGTAATGGTGCCTAACTGTAACCCTTGAAAACCTGCGATAGCACGCAACAAGGTAGTTTTACCGCACCCGCTGGGCCCCAGTAAGCAGCCGATTTCGCCTGCTTCAAGCTGTAAACTGACACCGCGGACAATGTGCTGGGTGCCAAAGCTGATGTGGATCTTATCAAGCTGTAACAGGGGCAAAATCAGACTCCTTGGTCGTGTTGGTGGGCGTTGTTAGCTGCGAATGGCGACTTTTTAGCATAGCTCGCGATAACAAAATCACCGGAATTAAACCTACCAGTACCATCATCAGGGCCGGCGGGCCAGCATCGGCAAGGCGTTCATCGCCTGCCATTTCGTAGGCGCGCACGGCTAAGGTATTAAAATCAAACGGCCGCAGTACCAGCGTGGCTGGCAATTCTTTTAGTACATCGACACCGACTAAAATCAGTGCGGTAAGCACACTGGGGCGCAGTAAGGGTAAATGTATTTTACGCAACACCTGCAGCGGGCGGTAGCCCTGAATGCGGGCAGCTTCGTCCATGCTCGGACGGATCTCGGCCAAGCCGGCATTGATGGTTTGTAGCGAGACACTTAAGAAACGCACCACATAGGCAAACAGCAAGGCAAACAAGGTGCCCGAGAGTAATAAGCCCGGATTGTAGTCAAACCAGCTTTTGCTCAGTGCAATGATAGCGTGGTCTAGTTTGCTCAACACCAACAACAGGCCAACGGCAATCACCAACCCAGGAATGGCATAGCCTAAACCGGCAAAGGTCACACTCACGCGCACCGCTGGCGTAGGTAACTGGCGGCGGCCGTAACCAAGCCAAAGAGCCATGGTCACCACAATCACCGCGGCGATAAGAGCTAGCATAAAGCTGTTAAAGGTGAGCTGCCAAAAGTCAGGGTCGACCCACACTTGCCAGCGCTCTAATGACCAACTGGCCAATTGTAGTGCTGGTAAAATAAAGCCAAACACGAGCGGTAACCAACACACCAAGCTGGCCAGCCAGGCTTTGGCGCCGTGCAATTGAAAGGGTTGGGCGGGGCGGCTAGAGCGTTGATCGTAACGTGCTTGGCGGCGCGACCAACGTTCTAAAAACATCAAGGCAATCACTGCGATCAGCAGCATCCCAGCCAACTGCAGAGCACCGTTTAAATCACCTAAACCGTACCAAGTACGGAAGATACCGGTAGTGAAGGTGGTGACGCCAAAATAGGCGACGGTACCGTAATCGGCGAGGGTTTCCATTAGCGCTAGGGTGGTGCCGGTCACTATAGCTGGGCGAGCCAGAGGCAACGCCAAGCGAACAAAACACTGCCATGGGTTTAGGCCAAGACTACGTCCTGCTTCTAGCGTGGTGGCGGATTGCTGAATAAAAGTGGCTCGGGAAATCAGATAAACGTACGGAAACAGTACTAAACTCAAGACGAGGATAGCGCCGCCTAAGCTCCGAATTTGGGGAAACCAGTAATCGCCGTAGCCCCACCCAAAGGTGTCGCGCAGCATGGTTTGCACCGGGCCGGCAAAATCGAGCATGCCGGTATAGGTGTAGGCGGTGATGTAGGCCGGCATGGCGAGTGGTAGTAGCAAGGCCCATGTGAGTAGGCGTTGGCCAGGGAATCGACAGGCTGTAGTTAGCCAGGCGGTGCTTACGCCGAGCGTGATAACGCCAACGGCAACCCCAAGCAGTAACCATAAAGAATGCCGGATGTACTCGGGCACCACCGTTTGCCACAGGTGGCTAAGGGTAGCGTAATCACCGCCGATGAGCAGTTCTACGCCAACCCATAAAATCACTAACAACGGCAGCCCTAACAGAGCTGCCGTTGCAATCAGCGATAATTTACGCCACGCCGTGAACACGCTTACCGCCAGCCTGCACGGTTCATTAATTTAACCGCATCGGCGTTGTTTTCACCTAAGAAACGCATGGACAGGTCGTCCGCTTTAAACTCGCCCCATGCTTGTAAAGTTTCGCTCCACTCTACCCCAGTTACCGCAGGGTATTCATTATTGGTGGCGGCGTACCAAGCTTGCGACTCTGGCGATAGCAAGAATGCAATGAGTTGTTCTGCAGCGGCTTTATTTTTCGCATGTTTGGTGATGCCAATGCCACTGACGTTAACGTGGGTACCAAAGCTATCTTGATTGGGCCAAAAGATTTTCAGCTTACTCGCGGCTTCGCGCTGCTCGGCGTCATCACCGGTCTGCATCAGGCCAAAGTAGTAAGTATTGGCAACGGCTAGGTCACACATGCCTGCAGCGGCTGCTTTTAATTGGTCACGGTCACCGCCCACCGGAGGTTTTGCTAGGTTAGCAACGAGGCCTTCAGCCCATTGCTCGGTGGCCTCTGGGCCCCAGTGTTCGATTAGCGCTGCAGTTAACGATTGATTGTAAATGTTGTCTGAAGAACGGATACAGACTTTCTTACGCCATTCTGGTTTAGCTAAGTCTTCGTACCCGGTTAATTGGCTCGGGTCAACTTTACCTTCAACATAGAAAATAGGGCGCGCCCGTAAGCTTAAGCCTACCCATAAATCATCGCTACCATGCAAATGCTCAGGCACTGCAGCTAACACAGCTGGGTCGGTCAGCGGCTGAAACACGCCTGCTTGCGCAGCACGGTGCAAGTTACCAGCATCAACGGTGAGGAATAAATCGGCCGGAGTATTTTCGCCTTCGTTCTGTAACCGGGCCAGGAGGGCATCGCCGCCACCGGTTAATAAGCGTACTTCAATGCCAGTTTTGGCAGTAAATTGCTCTAGTGCAGGTTTAATTAGCGCTTCTTTACGCGCAGAATATACGTTAACCGTGGTAGCTTGTGCTACTGTTGCGGTTAAGCTTGCTGCAATTGCAGTCATGGTAAGTAATTTGCGGAACATGATTGAACTCATGGTGATTTACCTCGTAATGTTACGTGGATTATATAGAAAAAATAAAAGGAACGATATTGATTCGCATTAAGTAACCCTTAAGAGTTATTCTCGTGCAAATGCGAATCATTATCAACAAATAATTTGTAAAATCTAGGAAAGAGACCTTCAGCCTATGTCAAATATGTCAGCACTAGCGCTCATTGGGGTGTTATCTATCTTGTGCCAATGGGGTGCATGGCGGTTAAAAATACCAGCGATTTTACCTCTGTTGTTAGTGGGATTAGCGATTGGCCCAGGTTTGGGCTGGTTAGATCCTGATGCGGTATTCGGTGATTTATTATTCCCCATTGTGTCACTTTCGGTTGCTATTATTTTATTTGAAGGCGCATTAACGCTGCGTTTTGATGAAATCCGTGGGCACGGCCGCATGGTAACTAACTTGGTTAGTATCGGCATGGTCATTACTTGGCTGATGATTGCGGCGGCGGCTTATTATCTGATTGGCTTTGGCTGGGAGATGGCGGCGCTGTTTGGGGCGTTGGTGGTGGTGACTGGCCCGACAGTGATCATGCCGATGTTACGATCGGTACGGCCGTTAGCTCGGCTGGGCAACATTTTACGTTGGGAAGGGATCATCATCGACCCGATCGGTGCCTTGTTAGCGGTGTTGGTGTATGAGTTTATTATTGCCAATCAAGGCGCCGGTATCAGCCACGCCATGCAGGCCTTTGCCACTACGTTAGGGGTAGGCTTCGCGCTGGGTTTTGCCAGCGGCAAATTACTCGGACAAGCGCTTAAATTTAGTATCTTTCCGCATTATTTGAAAAACGTCGCTACGGTAGCTGTGGTGTTAGGGGTGTTCGCCTTATCCAATGCCTTGCAACACGAGTCTGGACTGCTGACCGTCACCGTCATGGGGATGGTGATGGCGAATATGCGCGGGCTAGATTTAGATGACATCCTTGAGTTCAAAGAAACCTTAAGTGTGCTGCTTATATCTGGGTTGTTTATTCTGTTAGCGGCGCGCTTAAATGCGGATGCCTTTAGCAGCCTAGGCATGCCGGCGGTGTTACTGTTGGTGATTATCATATTTGTGGTACGCCCAGTGAGTGTGTGGGTGTCTTCCATCGGTACCCAAACCACCTTTAAAGAAAAGATCTTGCTCAGTTGGATTGCGCCACGCGGGATTGTTGCAGCGGCGGTATCAGCGTTGTTTGCCTTAAAAATGCAAGAGGCTGGCTGGGAGCAAGCGGACGTGTTAGTTCCCTTGGTGTTCTTGGTGATTTTAAGCACTGTGGTGTTGCAAAGCTTAACCGCCAAGCCGTTGGCGCACTTTCTAACGCTGCGGGAACCGCCACCACGGGGCTTTCTCATATTTGGCGCCAATCCGCCGGCGCGGCAAATTGCCAAAGCCCTGAAGGAACATAATTTTCCGGTGTTATTAGCCGACACTAACTGGGAACACGTGAAGTTAGCACGCATGGAAAACTTGCCGGTGTACTTTGGTAACCCTACTTCAGAGCATGCTGAAAATAATATGGATCTGAATGGCATTGGCCAGGTGTTGATTCTGTCGCCATATCGGCAGTTAAACCCGGTTGTCGCGATGCACTTTATGGATTGGTTTGACGAAGACAAGATCTTTGCTCTGCAAAACTCCGAGCATGATGCGCCGGCTCGTAACCAATTACCGGAAGTGTTTCGTAAGCGCTTAAAATTGTTCGGCAAAGGGGTAAGCTTTTCTAAGTTATCAAGCTTGTCGTTTCAGGGGGCGCAGGTGAAAACCACTGCACTGACCGAATCGTTTCATTACGATGACTATCAAGAGCGCTATGGTAACCGAGCTTTGCCGTTATTTGCCTTAGACGAACGTGGGGTATGCCATTTGTTTAGTGCGGACCAAACCTTTACGCCGGCAGCCGGTTGGCAGATTGTCGCGTTGATAAGTCCAGAGCAAGAAAAGAAGCCAGATCAAGCTTCCGCTTAACACTAAAATAACCAAGAAAACAGAAACTTACCATTTTGTTGCGAAATTGTAATTGATTTGGAAAATAAAGTTAGTTATAGTCTGACTCATGGATTGCGGGGTTACTTCACGGATTGACGTGACCCTGTTCGAACAAGGATGTTCTTCCTTTCTTTTTATTCAGTGCCATTCCCTTTATACTCTTGTACTTAAATTACCTGTAAGTGAACCTTACCAGCCCAAGCTGCGGCCGCTGCCGTACTGTCATGAGATGAATATGATGCAGTTGAACAAATCTTCCACATTGACGCATCTTGGTAGCCTAGTTGTGGCTGCGAGTTGGCTGTTGCTCAGCGGTTGTCAGCCAGCTGGCGATGCCGAACGTTTAACCAACCAAGAGCTAGCCTTAGTACAGACCATCGACCAACAGCAGCTACCTAACCAAGATTGGGCGCTGTCGAGTGCGGTCATTCAGCTTAGTTTTTGTCGCAATCGAGTCAACGATGCCTTACTGGCCGAAGGTGAAGAGCTAAACCGCTGGCGCCTGGTGGGTGAGCGCTCAGCGTTTCCGCGCCAACGTCAAGAAGGGTTGGAGCAGTTAGCAGAGCTCTACCATGACCATGGCGTGCTGTTATGGCAGCAGTGGGGGACGGTAAGTTCACAGCTCTATCGCATTGTTTATCCTAGCCGATACAGCGAACCTAATGTGTTTAATGCGCTAGCCAGCTTAGGCCGCGATGAAAAAATTTGTTTCAGCTCGTTAGACGCCAGCCAAAGTGAGTAGTAACGCCTTATGACCGCTCTTCATCAACATTTACAAGCCAAACTCGAAGCCGCCTTTGCCCCTATTTACCTGCAATTGCTGAATGAAAGCGATCAGCACGGCACAGCTAGTGATGATTCGCATTATAAGTTGGTGCTGGTGAGCGCTAGCTTCGCGGGCCAACGTCTGTTACAACGCCATCGGGCGGTCAACAAACTGCTGCAAGAAGAACTTGCTGGGGCAATTCACGCGTTAGCTCTACATCTATACAGCCCAGACGAATGGCCGCTGCAGCAGGTTCCAGATTCACCAGCCTGTCGCGGCGGTAGTAAGCTCGACAACTAATCAGATCACTTGATGGGTGCAGCTCGGTTAAACTACCCGGATCAAAGCACCAGCTTGTTGATTATGGCTAACTCAAGCCTAGACCCTAGCTTAAAGGATAGTAGCAATGATTATTCAACCTAAAATTCGTGGTTTTATTTGTACTAACGCCCATCCAGTCGGCTGTGCAGCTCATGTACAACAACAAATTGATTTTATAAAACAACAACCTAAATTAGCGCAAGTGCCACAGCGGGTGTTAGTGATCGGCTGTTCTACCGGTTATGGTTTGGCCTCGCGTATTGCTGCTGCCTACGGTGCTGGCGCCAAAACCTTAGGCGTGTGTTTTGAAAAAGAGCCGAGCGAAAAACGCACCGCGACTGCAGGTTGGTATAACACGGCAGCATTTCATCAAGCAGCTAAGGCTGATGGTCTTTATGCCCATACCATCAACGGTGATGCTTTCTCGAATGAAATCAAAGCACAAGTTATTGAACAAATTAAGCAAGACTTCGGTCAGGTTGATTTGGTGATCTACAGCTTGGCTTCGCCGAAGCGTAAAGATCCGGTTACAGGTGAAGTTTATAGCTCAACGTTGAAGCCTATTGGTGACAGCTATACCACCAAAACCTACCACACCGACAAAGACCAAGTGACTGAAATCACTTTAGAGCCTGCTACTGATGACGAAATTGCGCAAACCATCAAAGTGATGGGTGGCGAAGATTGGGAACTTTGGTTGGCAGCCCTGCATGATGCTGGCGTATTAGCACCTAATGCAAAAACCACGGCCTACACCTATATTGGTAAAAAGCTGACCTGGCCAATTTACGGTCAAGCCACCATTGGTAAAGCTAAAGAGGACTTAGACCGTGCGGCAGCTGCGATGCGTACGCGCTATACCGATCTTAATCTAGAAGCCTACGTATCTTCATTAAAGGCCCTAGTGACTCAAGCTAGCTCAGCAATTCCTGTCATGCCGCTATATATCTCGTTGATTTATGGGGTGATGAAGCAAGAGGGTACCCACGAGGGATGTATTGAACAAATATATCGATTGTTCAACGAAGCCCTTTACAGCGACGACCGGTTATTGGATGAAGCTGGCCGCTTATTTATGAATGGCTGGGAAACCAATGATGCAACGCAAGCTAAGGTTGAAGCTCTTTGGCATCAAGTGAATCAAGAAAATTTCCATCAATTGGCTGACTACGCAGGTTATCACAGTGATTTCTTGAAGTTGTTTGGTTTTGGGATTGATGGCGTTGATTATGATGCGGATGTCGATCCTATGGTTGGGTTTGATTGAAGGGCAACAGCAAAGCTCGGTTAGCTTTTAGAGAGGAGCTATTGGTTGGCTTTTTCGGTGACCGAAATACGACTAACGAATAACGACTATCGATTGGTTTTTACATTTGTTTTGTAATCCAAAAGTGCTAAAATGCCGGCCCTAGGTGAAAATGGACAGAATTTGGTCAGTCGCGGCGTGCGGAGAAATGCGTACGGCGTGGCTGGAATGAGATTAATCTTCCCTAACGAGTAGTGCAAACGCGTATGATTACGATCAAAAAAGGGCTAAATATCCCAATCTCGGGAATGCCCCAACAAGCTATTGATGATGGTCAAGCCATCACCACCGTTGCCGTACTGGGTGAAGAGTATGTGGGGATGCGCCCAACCATGCAGGTTAAGGTTGAGGACCGCGTCAAAAAAGGCCAGGTACTTTTCGAAGATAAGAAAAACCCAGGAATTAAATTCACTGCACCAGCTGCTGGCGTTGTAAAAGACGTGATGCGTGGCGCCAAACGTGTGTTACAAGCCGTTATTATTGAAATTGACGGTGATGAGCAAGAAACGTTTGCCAGCTACGACAGTAAAGACTTAGCTAGTTTGCCGCGCGACCAAGTGGTTGAGCAATTGAACAATGCGGGTCAATGGGTAGCCTTACGTACGCGACCTTTTAGTCGTTCGCCGAAGCTAGACGCAGAGCCTACTGCGATCTTCGTGAATGCGATGGACACCAATCCGTTAGCGGCCGACCCAGCTGTAATCATCAGCCAAGAGCAACAAGCCTTTATCGACGGTCTGAACCTGTTAACCACGTTAACCAAAGGTAAGGTGTTTGTGGCGAAAGCTGCTGATGCAAAAGTTGATGTGGGTCATGCTAAGGTTCAATTAGAGACCTTTGCTGGTCCGCATCCTGCTGGTCTGGTAGGTACTCATATTCATTTCTTACAGCCGGTATCTATGGCCAAGCAGGTTTGGCACATCGGTTATCAAGACGTGATTGCCTACGGTAAATTATTCACCACCGGCCAGGTTTACACCGACCGTGTGGTTGCTTTAGCCGGCCCTGGTACGAAAAAACCTCGGTTATTGCGTACTCGGATGGGCGCAAACTTGCGTGAACTAACCAAAGGTGAGTTGGCGCAGGGTAAAAACCGGATTATTTCTGGCTCAGTACTAAACGGTCACAAAGTTGACGATGCTCATCAGTGGTTAGGTCGTTTCCATACCCAAGTGAGTGTGTTGCCTGAGGGTGATCAGAAAGAATTCTTTGGTTGGATCAAGCCTGGTTCAAACCAACACTCAGTTACGCGTGCATACTTGGGTCATTTGTCACCTAAAAAGTTGTTTGCGATGACGACTACCACCAACGGTTCAGATCGTTCAATGGTGCCAATCGGCAACTATGAGCGCGTGATGCCGCTTGATATTTTACCAACGATTTTGCTACGTGACTTGCTCTCTGGCGATACTGAACAGGCGCAAAAGTTAGGCTGTTTAGAACTCGACGAAGAGGATTTAGCGCTCTGTTCTTATGTTTGCCCAGGCAAATATGAGTACGGTCCGGTGTTACGTAACATGTTGACCGAAATTGAGAAAGAGGGCTAATCATGGGCTTGAAACATTTTCTTGAGAAAATTGAGCCAAACTTCGAGAAAGGCGGCAAGTACGAGAAGTTCTATGCCTTATACGAAGCAGCGGCAACTATTTTCTATACGCCAGGTAAAGTGACCAAAGGCATTACCCACGTTAAAGATAGCGTTGACCTAAAACGCATCATGATTTTGGTGTGGATGATGACTTTCCCAGCGATGTTCTGGGGTATGTACAACATCGGTAACCAAGCGGCATTAGCCTTAACTGACGGTTATCAGTTAGCTGATATCTGGCAAGTAGGTATTTTTACTGCCTTAGGTGGTGATCTAGCTACCGCTGGCTGGGCCGGTAAACTGTTCTATGGCGCCTGCTTCTTTGTACCTGTGTACGCGACAACCTTTATTGTGGGTGGTTTCTGGGAAGTTTTATTTGCTTCTGTACGTAAGCACGAAATCAACGAAGGCTTCTTCGTCACGTCAGTTCTGTTTGCCTTAACCTTGCCCGCAACCATGCCGTTATGGCAAGTAGCCTTAGGTATTACCTTTGGTGTGGTGATTGGTAAAGAAGTGTTTGGCGGTACTGGCCGTAACTTCTTGAACCCAGCCTTAACCGGTCGTGCATTCTTGTACTTTGCCTTCCCAGCGTCTATCTCTGGTGAGCAAGTATGGACTGCAGTTGACGGCTACTCTGGCGCTACTTTGCTAAGCCAAGCAACTCAGGGCACTGATTACATTGCTAATATGGATTTATGGATGGATGCCTTCTTAGGTAATATCCAAGGTTCAATGGGCGAAGTATCTACCCTGATGATTCTGATTGGCGGTTTAGCACTGATTTACTTCCGTATTGCCTCATGGCGCATCGTATCAGGTGTGTTTGTAGGTATGGTCGCGTTGTCATTATTGTTCAACGTGATTGGCAGTGACAGCAACCCGATGTTTGCTATGCCTTGGTACTGGCACCTGGTGGTAGGTGGTTTTGCCTTCGGTATGATGTTTATGGCAACGGACCCAGTGTCAGCCTCATTCACCAACAAAGGTAAGTTTTATTATGGCTTCTTAATTGGTGCCATGACGGTACTTATCCGAGTGGTAAACCCTGCGTATCCAGAAGGTATTATGTTAGCGATTTTATTCTCTAACGTATTTGCCCCGCTGTTTGACCACTTTGTTGTTCAATCAAACATTAAACGGAGACTGGCACGCAATGGCTAATAAAAATGAATCACTAGGCAAAACGCTGTTTGTGGTTATCGCCCTCTGTTTAGTGTGCGCGATAATCGTGGCAGGTTCTGCGGTTGGCTTGAAGCCTTTACAACAGAAGAACGCTGCGCTAGACATGCAACGTAACGTGTTAGATGCTGCAGGTTTATTAACCCCAGAAACTAACGTTATCGAGCTGTTTGAGCAGCGCGTAGAGACGCGTTTATTCAACCTTAATACGCTCGAAGAAGTTGAATCTGTAGACGGCAAAAATGCCACGGACTACGATCCTATCGCGTCTGCTAAAAAAGCAGGTTTGGGCACTAAATTAGATAAAGCTGATGACGAAGCTGGTATCGGTTCTCGTGAAGATGTAGCTAAAGTCTATTTTATCAATGATGCCCAAGGCGAGTTAGAGACAGTCGTTGTGTTTGTTCGCGGCTACGGCTTGTGGGGTACCATGTACGGCTTCATGGCAGTGGCACCTGACATGAACACCATCAAAGGTATCAACTACTACGAGCACACTGAAACTCCAGGGTTAGGTGGCGAAATCCAGAATCCAAACTGGGCTGCCAGCTGGCAGGGTAAAGAAATCTACGCCGACGGCGAGGTTGCTCTTAACGTGACGAAAAACGTGACTGACCAAGCTCATGACGTAGATGCACTGTCTGGTGCAACCTTAACCAGCAACGGTGTTGAAAACACCATGCAGTTCTGGTTTAGCGACAAGGCTTACGGCCCGCTATTTGACAAAATTCGCAAAGGGGAGCTGAACTAATGGCGAGTGCAAAAGAAGTCAAAGAGGTTCTGTTTGGACCGATTTTTGCCAATAACCCAATTGCCTTACAAATCTTAGGTATTTGCTCGGCGTTGGCAGTAACGTCAAAAATGGAAAATACTTTGGTTATGTGTATTGCACTAACCTTAGTAACGGCATTTTCTAACTTGTTTATCTCAATTATCCGTAACCACATTCCTTCGAGTGTACGGATTATTGTGCAAATGACGATCATTGCCAGCTTGGTTATCGTGGTTGACCAAATCCTGCGTGCTTACGCCTACAGCATCGCCAAAGAACTGTCGGTATTCGTTGGTTTGATTATTACCAACTGTATCGTTATGGGCCGTGCTGAAGCCTATGCGATGAAGAGTACTCCAGGCTTATCGTTCTTGGACGGTATTGGTAACGGCTTAGGTTACTCGGTGGTGTTGTTAACCGTGGGCTTTATTCGTGAGCTGTTCGGATCAGGTAGCCTGTTCGGTTATCAGATCATGCAGCTAGCTTCTGAAGGCGGCTGGTATCAGCCGATCGGTTTGTTGGTATTGCCACCAAGTGCGTTCTTTATTATCGGTGGTTTTATTTGGGTACTGCGTACCTTCCGTACCGAACAAGTAGAGCCGAAGGAATAAGGAGCAGACCATGGAAGCTTATATCAGTTTATTTATTAAATCGATTTTCGTTGAAAACTTAGCGTTATCGTTCTTCCTAGGTATGTGTACTTTCTTGGCAGTATCAAAGAAAGTAACCACAGCTTTTGGTTTGGGCGTTGCAGTAATCGTTGTACTGGGCATTTCAGTACCGGTGAATAACTTGGTTTACCACAACATTTTGGCGCCGGGTGCGTTAGATTGGGCTGGTTTCCCTGATGCAGACTTGAGTTTCTTGCGTTTCTTAACCTTTATCGGCGTTATTGCAGCGTTGGTACAGATTTTGGAAATGGCATTAGACAAATACGTACCAGCTTTGTACAACGCGTTAGGTATCTTCTTACCTTTGATTACCGTGAACTGCGCTATCTTTGGTGGTGTGTCCTTCATGGTTGAGCGTGATTATAACTTCACTGAAAGTGTGGTTTACGGTATCGGTAGCGGTATCGGCTGGGCCCTTGCCATTGTTGCCTTGGCAGCAGTGCGTGAGAAACTGAAATACGCCGATGTACCAGATGGTTTACGCGGTTTAGGTATTACCTTTATTTCAGTTGGTCTGATTGGATTGGGCTTTATGTCATTCTCTGGCGTATCCCTGTAACAAGCACCGGTAACGATAACAACGGATTAACAAGAGGTACGAGTCGATGCAAGGGCAAGATTTAACACTTATAGCGCTCGGCGTAGGCATGTTTACCTTGATTGTATTAATTTTAGTGGCGGTGATCATGGTCGCCAAATCAAAATTAGTGCCTCAGGGTGATGTCGAGATTTTAATTAATGATGACGAAGACAAGAAGATTACCACGCAGCCAGGTACTAAATTATTAGGCGCCTTAGCTAATGCTGGTATCTTCGTATCGTCAGCTTGTGGTGGTGGTGGTTCATGTGGCCAATGCCGCGTGATTATCAAAGAGGGTGGCGGTGATATTCTGCCTACCGAACGTGATCACATTAACCGCAAAGAAGCTCGTGAAGGCTGCCGTTTATCGTGTCAGGTAAACGTGAAGCAAGATATGAAAATCGAGCTTCCAGAAGAAGTGTTTGGTATTCGCAAGTGGGATTGTACGGTTAAGTCTAACAACAACGTAGCCACCTTCATCAAAGAGTTTGTGGTGCAGTTGCCAGAAGGCGAAGAAGTACCTTTCCGCGCCGGTGGTTATATTCAGATCGAATGTCCACCGCATCACGTGAAATTTAAAGACTTCGAGATTGAAGATAAATTCCGTGGTGACTGGGAACACTTTGGCTTCTTTAACTTAGAATCTAAAGTTGACGAAGAGACCATTCGTGCTTACTCGATGGCGAACTACCCAGATGAGAAAGGCATTATCATGTTGAACGTGCGTATCGCTACGCCTCCGCCACGTGATATGAGCTTACCGCCAGGCAAAATGTCATCGTACATTTTCAGCTTGAAAGCTGGCGACAAAGTAACGATTTCTGGTCCATTTGGTGAATTCTTTGCTAAGGACACCAAAGCAGAAATGGTGTTTGTTGGTGGTGGTGCTGGTATGGCGCCGATGCGTTCACACATCTTTGACCAATTACGTCGTCTGAAAACCGACCGTAAGATGACTTTCTGGTACGGTGCACGTTCTAAGAAAGAAATGTTCTACGTGGAAGATTTCGACATGTTGGCGCGTGAAAACGACAACTTTGAATGGCATGTGGCCTTGTCTGACCCACAACCAGAAGATAACTGGGAAGGTTACACCGGCTTTATCCATAACGTGTTGTACGAAAACTATCTGAAGGATCATGATGCGCCTGAAGATTGTGAGTTCTACATGTGTGGACCACCGATGATGAACGCAGCAGTTATTAAAATGCTCAAAGATTTGGGCGTAGAAGATGAAAACATCCTATTGGATGACTTTGGTGGCTAAGCTTGGCTTAGCCCCTTTAATAGCCTGATTTAAAGGTGGAAAAGAGCCTGATGAAAACAACCCGTTCATCAATGCTACGAGTTTGGCTAGCCCTAGTGGGGCTAGCCTTTTTCGTTTCTTGTACCCATGCGCCGCAACAATTGGCGGTGTCTGGTAAGACGATGGGGACGACCTATCACATCTCTTATGTTACGGCGAATCCGCAGCATAGCCCTGAACAAGTGAAGCAACGAGTGGATGCGGTGCTGGAGCAAGTAAACAGCCAGATGTCGACTTACGACCCGCAATCGGAACTATCGTTGTTTAATAGCCGTCAAACGACAGAGCCGGTGGTTATTTCGCGGTCGTTAGAAACTGTGATTCGACGCGCGCTAGAAATTGCCAATGAAACCGATGGCGTACTTGATGTTACGGTCGGGCCATTAGTTAATCTATGGGGCTTTGGGCCACTGGCTAAGCCAGAGCGTAAGCCCACAGAGGCCGAGCTGCAAGCGATGTTAGAGGAGGTGGGGTATCAGCATGTTCATGTTGAAAACCACCAGTTACGTAAAGCTAAGCCCGAGATTTATATTGATTTATCGACCATTGCCAAGGGCTATGGCGTGGATCGCGTCGCAGTATTGTTGGAGCAGATGGAAATCACCAATTATCTCGTTGAGATTGGTGGTGAGATGCGCACGCGTGGCACTAAGCCAGGTAATCAACCTTGGCGCATTGCAATAGAAAAGCCGGTCACTTCTGAGCGCAGCGTGCAACGGGTGATTGAGCCGGGCGATGCAGGTATCGCAACTTCTGGTGATTATCGTAATTACTACGAAGAAGATGGTGTGCGTTATTCGCATATTATCGATCCGCGTACCGGCTATCCTATTCAACATAATTTGGTGTCGGTTACCGTGGTAGCGCCCACCAGTATGGATGCCGACGCCTATGCGACTGCATTGACGGTGATGGGGCCAGAACGAGCGTTAGCCTTTGCCGAGCAAAAGGGCTTGGCGGTGTTACTAATTAGCCGCGAGGCCGAAGGCTTTAAAGAAGAAAGCAGTACTGCATTTAAGCAGTATCAGCAGTAACCGAAGGGGGTAGTATGGGAGTGTTTTTAGCAGTATTCGGCATCATGCTAGTAGTGGTGTTAGCCATGTCGGTTGGGTTTATTGCCCAGCGTAAAACCATTTCGGGAAGTTGTGGTGGCATTTCTGCCTTAGGTATGGATAAAGCTTGTGACTGCAAAGACCCTTGTGACGAGCGCAAGGCCAAGATAGCTGCTGAAGAAAAGGCCGCCGCAAAACGTGCAGCCAAAGAAAAACTTTGGCAAGATAACCGTATAGATTCGTAAAGGTGCAAGTTTTAAAATCTAATTAAGGGAGTAGTACCATGGTAACACCGGTTCAGATTAAGCCGAAAACGGCAGAAATTTACCTCGATTGCAACGCAACGACGCCGGTGTTACCGCAAATTGCTCAGGCCGTTCGGCACGTGATGGAGCATGTCTTTGGAAACCCCAGCAGTAGTCATATCACTGGGCTGCAAGCACGTTATATTCTCGATAGTACCCGCCGGCTAGGACGCCAGCTAGTTGGCGCAGGGCTTGGCCGTTTTATTTTCACCAGCGGTGCTACCGAAGGCATTCAAACAGCGGTGTTATCGGCCCTTACGCATGCTAGAAATACCGATCATGGTCAGCGTTGTTGGCTTTTGTACGGAGCTACTGAGCACAAAGCGGTGCCGCAAGCGCTCGAGCACTGGAACAATATTTTACGTTTGAATGCCGAGCTCAAAGCTATTCCGGTTAACCGTCAAGGTCTGTTAGATCTAGACTTTATTGCCGAGCATGTAGGCGCAGCCCACATGATTTGTACCATGGCTGCCAACAACGAAACTGGTGTACAACAAGATTTAGCCCAGTTAGAACAAGTGATCCGTAGCAATAACCCAACCATTCCTTGGATGGTGGATTGCGTGCAGGCCTTGGGTAAGTTAAAGCTAGAATTAGCACAAACCAGCATCGATTATGCTCCTTTTAGTGGCCACAAGTTGTACGGCCCCAAAGGCATCGGCTTTTTATACGTGCGCCAAGCAGCGCCATTTACGCCCCTGATTATTGGTGGTGGACAAGAGCAAGGACAGCGGTCTGGAACGGAGAACCTACCGGGCATTGCCGCTTTACATGCGCTGTTTGAGTTATTGCTTAACGATCAACAGCAAGTTTTTAAATCGACCGCAACCCTTTGTGAGTATCGGGACCAATTATTAGCTGCGTTAAAGCAGGCCTTTCCTACCCTAGAGCTGAATCACGATTTTGATTTGAGCCTGCCTACCACGCTTAATTTTTCGGTACGTGGCATGGCATCACGCGACATCATGGATGTATTTGATGCGGCTAACATTCGAGTCAGTTCAGGTTCGGCCTGCAGCTCAGGTGTCACTCGTAGCTTTGTGTTAGATGCCATGGGGCTTGAAGATTGGCGCTCATGTTCAGCGATTCGATTATCCTTTGGGCCAGCCACCGAAGCTGCCACCATCAAGGCCGCGTGTGAGCGGATTCAAACGGCGGCTCATGCCTTACGCCAGTCATGCTTATTGATTGCAGATACCAGTGAAGATATTGATTCTAATCTGGATGGTGTGGTGCAACTAAGGTTTGGCAATCAGTGCTGCTATTTATTGATTGATAAAGCCGCCAAAGAAATGGTGGTTATCGACCCCTTGCCTGAATTAGCCGAGCGGATCGAACGGTTGGTGGCTTGCCAGCATTATTGTGTGAAGGCGGTGCTCACCACTGAGCCACAGCCGGCTAATAGCCCCGCGGCGATGTTAGCCCAATTACTGAGTTGTGAGGTAGCGCAAGCGGACCTTGATGCCGTGGGTTGGCCGCAGGCATACAACGGTGGCTGTGATGTGCCATTGGGCTGCGCCGCCACGGTAGAGGGCTGCTTAGCTGTAGGACAGCGCCGCCTGTTTCGCGTGGGCACGCGCCAACCGGTGTATTTGTTAAGCTCGCCGCTTACTACGGACGCTCCTGCAGAAGTAGACTTTGCCTTTATCGGTGACATTCAGCAGCCAGAACTGATTCGCTCGATGGTACATGACAACACCTTGTTGTTAAGCCGGGCCGATGATGATTTTCGTATCACTCAGCGCTGGTGCGAATTAGCTGGTCATTGCGTTAACTGTGAGTTAGTGGATGTTGATCTAGAAGCTCAGCAAGAGTGGCTCAGCAAGCCCGATACCTTGGTGATTGATGTACGTGAGCAGCAAGAATTTGCAGTGAGTGACTTGGGTTTAGCGGCCGAGGTAATCAACGTGCCGTTAACGCGTTTGGCGCAGTTCATTTATGAGCACCGTGAAAGCTATCAGCAGCGGCCGATTGTCTGTGTCTGTCGCTCTGGGCATCGCAGTGCTGTGGCAGCTCGGGTGCTGGCTCGGCTTGGGTTTAGCCAAGTCAGCCATCTAAATGGCGGCACCGCCTTGTTACTGGCCAGCTAAAGTTAAGTTGGCCGGTGCTAAAGCCGGCATTTTGGGGTGAAAATTTTGGCGTGAAAGTTATTTGATAAAAGCTATTGGCCAAAAGTAACTTTTGCGAGGTAGCCGTCTTTTCCTACCAGATAACAGCTGTTAGTGCTGCAGGCGCTATTCCAAATATTGGCTTCGGCGAGGGTCTGCCAAGCATCTCTGCTGCTATTGAGTAACGCCGCACCGGTGGGGTTGGTGACCAGGATGCTGCCATCATTGCGCACCGTTAGGCTATACAAGGCGCCGCTCAATGGTGGCTCGATTAGGGTGGTAAACTGGTCGTCTTTATACTCTACCAAGCGTGGTTTCGCATCGGCATGGTTCAAGCTGCCGCCAGCCAACAGGATATGCTTTTCGCTAAACGGCCAAACACTGGCAATGCCAGCACTAGGGCCTGCCGGTAACGGCGTATCGATAGCTTTAAAGCGAATGCCAAAATTACGTTTAACCAGCAAGCGGGCAGTGTTGCCGTTGGCAGTACCAATCGCCCAAATGCCATTGTTGTGACGTAAACAGCCACCACTTGCAGCTAGGCCACCTTCATCGGAAAGCGGTTGGGTATCAACCATGTTGCTGGCGGTAAGCCAGTTGCGACCGTCTACACTGCGCACCATGTTCCAACGGTTTTCTACCGTGTCACCATAAACCCAAGCTTCGTTGGTGGCGGATAGCGCCATACAATTGAGAAATTGATTACCGCCCGCGCGATAGCGCAATTGCCAATTACGGCCACCGTTGCTGGTGTAATAGATACGCGAATCGCCATTATTGCCAATGCTTAACGCATACGCATGGTTGGCATCGAGGGCCTCAATATCACGAAATTGGAGATTCTGGGTGGCCGGCTGAAAATACTCCCAGGTCTCGCCAGCATCACTACTGCGAGCAATATGCGAGTTCGAACCGCTTAGCCAAATCACATCAGGGTTAGGAACACTAACACCAATCCAATTCACGTCAGCTTTCGTGGGAATCAGGGTCAGGCTTGCTGCCAAAGTAAGTGCGCTTAACATCATGAATAACTTAACCTATTGTTCTGTAGCATCAATTGTCGCTGACCTTAGCAGCAACTCGTGCTCGGGTATCAGACGTTAGTGGTTACCATAGCACGGAACTGGGTTAGGAGTTCAATCGTAACTTTTGCAACCTTAACGCATTTAATACGACAGAGACTGAACTTAACGCCATAGCGCCACCTGCTAACCAAGGTGCGAGTAGGCCAGAGGCCGCAATCGGTATTCCTAACGTGTTATACGCAAAGGCCCAGAATAAGTTTTGTCGGATGTTACCCACGGTTTTTTCGCTAATCTCTAAGGCGTGTAGCAACGAGCGTAAATCGGCCCGCATCAGGGCAATATCCGCGGTTTCTAGAGCAACGTCGGTACCTGTGCCCATGGCAATGCCAACGTTAGCAGTCGCCAAAGCCGGCGCATCATTAATACCATCACCCACCATGGCCACGATGTCGCCCTGTTGCTGCAACTCAGCGACGGCAGCAGCTTTGTGTTCAGGTAAGACATTAGCGCGGACCTCGGTGATTCCTACTTGGGCCGCAATCGCAGCGGCGGTGCGTTGGTTGTCACCGGTTAACATCACCACTTTTAAGCCGCGCTGTTGTAGTGCTGCAATAGCCTCGGCTGCATGCTCGCGCACGGTATCTGCTACGGCGACAATACCTACCAGCTGTTTATCCCAGCTAATTAACATGGCAGTTTTGCCTTGCTCTTCTAATTCTTGTTGGCGCGCACTCCAAGCGTCACTTTCAATATTGTGCTCGCGCATTAAACGCAAGTTACCAATCTGTAAGTGATGGCTGGTTGATGGTTGCTCAGCGTCAGTATCAGTGTGCACAAGTTGCACTTGCGCTGATACACCGCGCCCGGTATGGGCGGTAAAATCTGTTAATTGCACCATCTTGGCGGTGCTAGAATCAACCTCAATACCAGTCGCAATCGCTTGCGCTAGTGGGTGCTCAGATTGTACTTCAAGCGCTTGCACTGCGGCGCGTAACTGCTCTGGCGTGAGTTCTTGGATGCCTTTGAGATCGATTTCTAAATCCGTAAGAGTGGGGGTGCCAGCGGTGATAGTGCCCGTTTTGTCCAGCACCACAGTGGTAACACTATGGGTGATTTCTAACACATCACTTTGCTTGAACAAGATGCCCATTTGCGCGGCGCGGCCAGAGCCAGCCATAATCGATGTTGGCGTGGCCAAACCCAGAGCGCACGGGCAAGCAATCACTAACACGGCGACAGTCGCCTCTAAGGCACTGCGATAGTCGCCCGGTGCCAGCCATAACAGCCAGACCAAGAACGTCATTAAAGCAATAACTAAGACCACAGGTACAAAGATGGCCGACACTTTATCGGCAAGCCGTTGAATGGGCGCTTTGGAGTTTTGTGCTTGCTCGACAATAGCGATGATTTGCGCCAGCGCCGAGTCTTTTCCTAACTTGCTGACTTTAGCTTTAACAAAGCCTTGTTTGTTAATAGAGCCGGCCACCAAGGTATCGCCGGGTTGCTTGTCGGCGGGCACACTTTCACCGGTAAGCATGGCTTCGTCAACGCTGGTGGTGCCTTCAATCACTTCGCTGTCAGCCGGAATCTGTTGGCCGGGTTTAATGTGAATAATATCCCCGACCACCAGTTCGGCAATGGGCG
The DNA here is from genome assembly GCF_024584785.1 of Idiomarina loihiensis. Classification (GTDB taxonomy): domain Bacteria; phylum Pseudomonadota; class Gammaproteobacteria; order Enterobacterales; family Alteromonadaceae; genus Pseudidiomarina; species Pseudidiomarina fusca. Next base: position 1,537,326 of record NZ_CP074112.1, on the reverse strand, counting down.
TCAGCTTGGCTGAACCATCGGCTTGCTGGCGTAGGGCATGCTTAGGTTGTAGTTGCAGCAACTGCTTAATGGCTGCCGAAGATTGGCCTTTGGCACGGGCTTCAAACCATTTACCGAGTAAAATAAGCGTGATAAGTACCGCACTGGTTTCAAAATAGAGCCCTTGATGAGCTGCCATAGCGCCTTCGGTGAGCGCTAAGTAGACGCTGTAAAAATAGGCAGCTGAGGTACCTAGTGCGACCAACACATCCATATTAGCAGCACCGGCGCGCAGGGCGGTGTAACTCCCCTTGTAAAACTGCCAGCCAATAATAAACTGCACGGGCGTAGCCAGCGCCATCTGTACCCACGGGTTCATCAACCAAGCCGGCACATAGATGCCGGCAGTAAAACTAAAGTGGCCCACCATGGTGTACAGCAGCGGCGCCGATAACAGAGCGGCAGCAACAAACTTGTACCATTGCTGACGCTGTGCTCGCTGTCGTGGGTCGGCTGCGGGAGTTGCGCTTTGGTGGTCAATCAGGGCTGCATCATACCCAGCTTGCTGTACCGCAGCTACTAGCCCGTCTGCGTTGTTGTTGGTGCTAGTAACTGCGGCTACTTCATTAGCAAAGTTAACATTCACCGAGGTAACCCCAGGTACCTCTTGTAGTGCACGTTCGATACTACGAGCGCAGCCGGCGCAACTCATACCACTTAGTTGTAACTGGAAGGTCTGGGTTGCCATAGGAATCTCCTGCAAATTGCTTAAAGTTATCTCATGCTAGTGCTGTTGTTACTGAGCATTCACCGACTGGTTGGTGATACCTATACTATCGTCGGCCATGAAGTAAACATAAGTTGGCATTAACTGCTCAGCAGTTTTGAGTTTGCTGGCATCTTCAGCCGGATAGGCTTTTGAGCGCATGGTGGTGCGCGTTGCGCCCGGATTAATCACATTAACGCGAACGTGGGTGCCTTCATACTCATCGGCCATTACTTGGGCTAAACCTTCGGTAGCAAATTTGCTCACTGCATAAGGGCCCCAAAACGCGCGGCCTTGGCGACCAACACCCGACGAAGTAAAGACAATGCTCGGCTGTGCAGCGCGTTTTAACGCTGGCATCAAGGCTTGAGTAAGCATGAATTGGGCGGTGACATTGATTTGCATGATCTCGTTCCAAGAATCATGATCGATGTGCTCAAACGGCGACAATACACCCAAGACGCCAGCGTTGTGGAGCAAACCATCTAATTTGCCAAATTGCTCAACGATAGTAGCATTTAAGCCCTGATAGTGAGTTTTTGTGGCGCCTTTTAAATCCAACGGCACAATGGCGGGCTCTGGACCACCCGCGGCAACAATCTCATCATACACAGCTTCAAGTTTTTTGACCGTGCGGCCCAATAAAATAACGGTAGCACCACAGCTTGCAAAGGTTTTTGCCGCAGTACGGCCAATGCCGTCGCCAGCCCCGGTCACAAGAATGGTTTTACCTGCTAAAGTATCTTTGTTGAACGAGTAATTATGCATTGCAGTCATTTTATGCTTACACTTATGTTGATGTAGAAAGCTGCAAGTGTACTGTTTTTTGCTATGATTCTCAGCAGCTGGATAGAATAATATTAAAAATACTTTTAAGTTTGGCCGTAGCAGTGTATAAAATTTTGTTAATTGATATGTCTTGTCGTACCAGTTTAAAAAGGCGATGATAGGCAAGACCAATAAAAAGCATCTGCAGGTGCTCAATACATAACAACACGAACAAGGATTGGGGAAGCCTCATGAAAAAACTCTTGCTTGTAACAGCGATCGGTAGCGCACTCAGCTTAGTTGGCTGCGGTGGTGGCGATGACGCACCAGAGTCGGTCGTTACAGAATACCAAGTAGCAGCAACACGCGCTGTATTTGACCCATCTAATGGGCAGGTACCGGTGCCGTCGAATATTTTATTAAGTGGTACTGTTGATGGTACGTTAAATATCCCAGTCGCAGATCCTACCGATGGTGGTAACCCGCAAGTAGCTATCAACGGTTTGGACGGTTGGGGGACTCACTCCACGTTAACCTTTAGCTTCTCGTTACCGAAAGATGCCAATGGCAATGACGTGACCGTGGATAGCAGCTCACTAGAAGCGCCAGGTGCGGTGCGGATGTTTGAAGCCGTGATGGGCGGGACTGCGGTGAACGAAACCTGTGCTGCTGCTAACCCTGCTGCTACCTGTGCCGTTGCTGCTGAATTAACCTATGGCGTGGATTATATCGTACGTGCCACCGGCCCGGCTGGTGTTGCCGTGATTCCACTAAAACCATGGAAACCAAAAACCGGTTATTTAGCTATTTTAACCGATAACATCACCGACTCCTTGGGCCGCTCAGTGAAGCCGTCACAAACTTACGGTTTGATGAAACGCAACGTTGAAACCGATCCTGTCTCAGGGGATGCTTCTGCGCTGAGCTTGCAAGGTTTGATTAACAGCCATGAAAACGCATTGGCGGCCGCTGGTGTGGATAAAGACAGCATCATTTATGCGTCAAGTTTTACCACCCAGTCTACTGATGATGCCTTCCATATGGTGAAAACCATGATGGCGGCACAGTTTGCACAGTCTGCCCAAGTAGGCTTGCCGAGCCCGAACATTTTAGGCGCACCTTTGGGTGTGAGCGTTGCCGATTTCCTCGTTAGCAATGGTATGTTGGAGCCTGATCCAACGAGCCTAGCTTACTTAGCCGCAACTGCTGCTAACATGTATCAAGCGCAAGTGAGCTTGCCTTATTTTTCACCGTTACCCACGGCTGAAAATCCACAAGCGCCACTGCAAGGTCGCTGGCAGGCAAAATGTGATAGCGGTGTTTCTGTCTTAGGCGCTATTCAAGCCGGTGCAATCGACCCAATGAACACCCCTAGTATCAATCCAGCATGGTTAGCTGGTGGTGCTAGTACCTTCATCCCAGCTTGGGTACAACAGTGTTTGTTGGCAACAGACCCAGCAGTCATTGCCAGCATGGACTTCCCTGGCGTAGATACTGAGCGCCATGTCACCAAATACAACCCAGTACCTGCGGTGCAAGGCAATCAAACTATTGGTGCGATAGTGACTGTACCTAACCCAGCGGCGGCGGCTCCAGTTCGTGCAGCCTTAGGTTTAGGTGAGTTGACCATGCCAGAAGGCGGTTGGCCAGTAGTGATTTTCCAACACGGTATTACCGCAGATAAAGGCAGTGCTTTAGGGATTGCTGGTACCTTAGCCGTAGCAGGTTTTGCTACCGTAGCTATCGACCATCCGCTGCATGGTGATCGTGGCTTCGGTCCGATCAACGCAACCAGCGGCAAAGGCCCAGCAACTGCGTACATGAACTTGGGTAGCTTGCTAACTACGCGTGATAACTTACGTCAATCGATCTCTGATATGTTAGGTTTACGCTTAAGCTTAAATGCTAACAACCTAGGCATTGATGGTACAAACGCTTACTTTGTTGGCCACTCGCTAGGTGCTATCACTGGGACACCATTTACGGCATTAGCTAATTCACCGCTAAGCGGCGACCTTGCCCCTTATTCTTCATGGTTTGAAGTACAAGGCAGCAGCTTGATGGCACCGGGTGCGAGTATCGCGAACTTCTTGTTAGGTTCACCGAGCTTTGGCCCAGTGATTAAGAGCCAGTTATTGTATTCACAAAGTCCTGATTTTGCGGCGGCAGTGAATGCAGCGGCAGAAGGTGCTGGTATTGCGCCAACAGATCCACAGTTCCAAGGCTTGTTAATTCAAGTGTATAACGGTTTCTGGGGACAGTTGAGTGCAGCTGAGCAAGCTGAAATTAACGGTGTGTTTGAGCAGTTTGCCTTTGCCGCACAAACAGTGGTTGATTCAGCCGACCCAATTAACTACGCAGCGGCAGTACGTGCTACTGAAAGCCCAATTCACTTGATTGAAGTGGTAGGTAACGGTAGTGATGTATTACCAGACCAAGTTGTGCCTAACACAGTTGCTGGTAAGCCATTAGCTGGTACTGAAGCACTGATCAGTGCGCTCCAGTTAGCTACCATTACTGAAACCACGGTAGGTGCCGATGGTTCATCAGTATCTGGTGCGGTGCGCTTTACCGCCGGTGACCACGGCTCTATCGTTAGCCCAGCAGCTTCGGCTGAGGCAACCTTAGAGATGCAAACCCAAGCAGCTTTCTGGTTTGCTAACGGTACTAGCGTATTGCCAATTACAGACCCGTCTGTGATTAAGCAATAAGCGTCATCTGTTTATGCCGAAGGCCGCTGCAACTCAGCGGCCTTTTTGTTATCTGAAGGAGTATGACAATCATGTGGGATTTTTTACTAGATGTGGCTAGTTTTGTCGCCAAAGCGGCGGTGATTGCCTTTGTCGCATTGCTGATCATTGGCGCCATTGCCCAAGCCGTACAAAAGCAAAAGCCACGTAAAGGGCAACTGTTGGTGGATAAGTTGTCGGAGGATTTACGCGATGGCGTGCAGCAATTGCAGTTAGATCTGTTAGATAAGAAGCAACGTAAAAAGGTTAAGAAAGATTTAAAGAAGCAGCACAAGCAGCAGGCCGGCGAGCCGCGTAAGCGCTTATTTGTGATTGACTTTAATGGCTCTATGGATGCGCGAGAAGTAGATTCTTTAAAGCGTGAAGTGAACGCTATCGTGTCGGTTGCGCAACCGGGCGAACAAGTATTGGTTCGCCTAGAAAGTGGCGGTGGAGTGGTGCACGGTTACGGGTTAGGCGCAGCCCAGTTACAGCGCCTGCGTGAGGCGGAACTTGAAGTGATTGTAAGTGTCGACAAAGTAGCGGCCAGCGGTGGTTATATGATGGCGGCCGTTGCGCATAAGATTCAAGCAGCCCCCTTTGCTATCATTGGCTCGATTGGGGTGTTGGCGCAAATGCCGAACTTTCATCGTTGGCTAAAAAAGCATGACGTGGATTTTGAACAAGTCACTGCTGGCGAATACAAACGTACCCTGACTATTTTTGGTGAGAATACCGATGCTGGGCGCGACAAATTTAAAGATGAATTAGAAAATATTCATCGTCAATTCAAAGCCCATATTAGTCAGTATCGGCCGCAAATTGATATTGAAAAAGTAGCTACCGGCGAGTATTGGACTGCCCAAGAAGCTATAAATTATGGCTTAGTTGACGAGTTAACTACTAGCGATGGTTGGTTGCTAGCGCATCGTGATAGTCACGATATGTTCTTGGTGCGCTATGTTACTAAGAAAAACCTAGGCGAGCGCATGGGGCGCAACGTCAGTGCCTTGTTGTTGCAACTTAAAAACTTGGTGGGGCGGCAAGGTTAAGTCAAAAGGTTAAGTAACAAAGGTTAAGTAATAAAGGTAAGTTAAAAGCAAAAGAGGTGACCATGAAAGACCGCGATGAATTTGAGCTGTTTCGCCGTGAAATGACAGGTGTCACCCCGTTAGCGGGTGCTGATGTAGCGGACGTGAAAACTGCGTTTACGCCTACGTTGGCGCAATTAGAGCGGCGTAAAGCAGCCGAAGCGCAGTTGGAAGAGGATATTAATTTTCTCTCAACGGAATATGTTGAGCTGGTGGAGCCCCTTGATCTCATTAGCTTTCAGCGCAACGGTGTGCAGCACGGCGTGTATAAAAGATTGCGCTTAGGGCAGTACCCGATTGAGGCGAGTTTAAATTTACACGAGCATACTCTAAAGCAGGCGCGCCAAGCATTGTTCGAGTTTGTGCAAGACTGTCATCGCAGTGGCGTGCGCTCTGGGCTGATTATTCATGGACAAGGCAAGCACAGTAAGCCGCATCCGGCATTAATCAAAAGCTATGTGAATAAATGGCTACGTGAACTTGAGCCAGTGATAGCGTTTCATAGTGCGCAACGTCATCATGGCGGTACCGGCGCTGTTTATATTATGCTGCGCAAGAATGCTGAGCAAAAGCAACTTAACCGAGAGCGACATCAGCGCCGCTAGTGTCTCAGAAGTGCTGCAGAAGTGCTGCAAAAGAGCCACTAACGTGCCGCACAAGCGTGCATTAGGGCGTCTTATAAGCTCACTAGGGCGCTAAGATGCAAAAGGAGTAGGGAATGGTAGGAGTAACAATAGTACGAGCAACAATGGCGCGCTGGCTTACAGTGGCGCTAGTAAGTACTGGATTAGGTGTTGGGCTAACTGGTGGCGGCGCCTTAGCGGCTGAGCAAACTTGGTCAGAACGCTTGGCGCAAGAGCTACAACAGCGCGCTGATACTCACTTTGATGCAGATTTTAGCTATGCCGAGTTAGATCTCAACACTCTGTTGGGTGAAATCAGCGCTCGGGAGATTAGTTTATCCAGCCGTGTTAACGAGTTGGATGCGGGTCTTAACCAAGTTCTGCGTGCCGGTCGTTTGTTGGTCCGTGGCGATTGGCTGACGCAACAACGCAACCATCTACAGGTAGACGAAGTGATTGTTGCTGATGCCCAGCTAACCATCGCTTATTATGGTAAAGGCCAGTCTAATCTGCATGCGCTCTTGACCGCCGCCAAGCAGCAACAGCGCTTACAAAGAGCATCAACGGCGCTGGTATGGAGCGTGCAGCAGGCCCAGCTTGAAAATGTGGTGGTGAACCTATTTGATCAAGGGCAGCCCCTATTAAGCGTGCGGATTGCAAGTTTGCGTTTGCCTGAGCTAAGTGCCGATGATACCGCGGATACTTACATCGCAAAATTACTATGGCCGATTGTGGAACAGGTGATGGAGCAGAGTTTACGTGGTGAATCTGATGCAGTGGTTGATGTCGCTAAACTGACGGGTTTTATTTGGCGTGAAATTAGATGAACGCAGCGGTTTAAAGAACCAGCGCAGCACGTCTGACTAGCAGCTTGTGCGCTGGCAAGTTTGAGTGATGCAGCTGAACCAGCTCAGCTGCAACCGGCGTTTGCTATCAGGACAGATTACGCTCGTCGATGTCGGCCTTGGCATCGTTAAACACATCTTCATCCAAGGCTCCTTCGCTTTTGGCCACTATCACCGATACCATGGCATCACCAGTGACGTTGACCGCGGTACGAGTCATATCGAGGAGCCGGTCGACACCAATAATCAAGCCAATTCCTTCTACCGGTAAGCCTACTTGGCCCAACACCATGGCCAGCATGATCATCCCTACGCCCGGCACGCCAGCGGTTCCGACCGAGGCTAAGGTTGCGGTGAGTACTACCATCAGGTAATCAGCCATGCTTAGGTCAACTAAATAAACCTGCGCAATAAAGACAGTGGCTACCCCTTGCATGATGGCGGTGCCATCCATGTTAATGGTCGCACCAAGAGGTACCGTGAACGAGCCGACACTGTTGTGTACGCCCAGGCGTTTGGTGACAGTTTCAAGGGTTACTGGCATGGTCGCGTTAGAGCTGGCGGTACTGAAGCCAAAAATCTGCACCTCACGCATTTTCTTCAAGAAAGTTAGCGGGCTCATGCCAGCTAATCCTTTCAGAATAATCGGATAGGTGATCAGCATGTGGATAAAGAGTACTGCTAGCACCAATAAGAAATATTTAGCTAAGCTGAAGATGGTCTCAAACGAGGTTTCTGCGAACAGTTTGGCCATCAGCGCAAACACCCCGTACGGAGCTATGTTCATCAGAATAATGACCAACTTCATGATGATTTCGTTAAAGTCTTCGAATAAGGTTTTAACTCGTTCACCCGGCTTGCCTACCAACGCCATGGCAATACCAAACAGCAGGGCAAAGACAATGATTTGCAACATGTTGCCGTTAGCGAACGCATTAAAGGGGTTGGTTGGGAAGAGATCAATAATCACTTGAGCCAGCGACGGAGCCGCTTTCGGCTCGTAGGTCGCATTGGTGTCTAGCTCAATGCCGGTGCCCGGCTGCACTAACACAGCCAACGAAATGGCTAAGGTGATGGCTATGGCGGTGGTGATTAAATAAAGACCGACAGCTTTGCCGCCTAAACGTCCCAATTTGCTAGGATCACTGAGTGAGCAAGTGCCTACCACTAACGAGACAAACACCAAAGGCACGACCAGCATCTGTAGCGAGCTGATAAAGATTTGCCCCACCACAAAGAACAATCCTTTTGATAAATAACCTTCGACCAGGGTGCTGTCTGGGAACAGTGCCTTTAGCAAAATGCCGACAATAATACCGGCAAACATGCCAATCACGATGCGGCTGGTAAGACTCAGCTTCTTGTTGTTCTCACTCATAGGAGGAATCCTGCATGTCAATCGAGATAAAAGTTGCGCTATTGTGCGCAATTAAGTGCCGTTAGCCTAGCAGAATTTATCGCACAGCTGTACCGTTTTGGTGCAAATGGCCCCGCTAACCTTGTTGCTGCTGAGCTGGTAAGGACATGTTGGTGACATATTGTTGTCATGAGGCTGACATGTGTTTGCCATGTCGCTGACATGTTGCTGACATGTTGCTGACATAGTACCGTCACGTTAACCAGCTACCTTAAGCCTCTAAAGCTGCACCTATCACCTAGGTTTCGGCCCTGCCAAAAGTGAGACGCTTATGATTCAGGTAGAACAAGTAGCTGCAACGACATTGCCCGCGGTGTATCAGCACCAGTTGCTGCAACGACCGCTGCTTTGGTGCTTACGCGGATTACTCTGCGAACAACACATACAAGAGTTTGAGCGCCGCTATCCGGCGGTACAGGGGCTTGAATTTGTTGAGCAGGTACTAGATTTTTTTAACTTTACTTATACCGCTAGAGATAACGAGCTCGATCATATTCCTAGCGATGGCCGGGTCGTTATTGTTGCTAATCATCCGATTGGCTCGCTGGATGGTTTGGCGTTATTAAAGTTAGTGAGCGCCCAGCGTGGCGATGTGAAAATTCTGGCCAACGATATGCTCGGGGCGATCGGACCACTGCAAGAGCTGATGTTTCCGGTGCGGGTGTTTAGGTCAGGCAGCAATGGCAGCGCTGGCGAGCGTGAGCGGCTAAAAAAAGTCTATCAGCACCTACAAGATGAAGGTGCTTTGATTGTATTTCCGGCCGGTGAAGTGTCGCGTTTACGCCCGCAAGGAGTGCGTGACGGCCATTGGCAAACTGGCTTTTTGAAACTAGCGCTGCGCTGTCAGGCACCAGTACTGCCGGTTTTTATTGGTGCGCATAATTCGCCTTGGTTTTATGGCGCCTCCATGTTGTATAAGCCACTTGCTACCTTGTTACTGGTGCAAGAGATGGTACGGCAGCGCTCTGGTCATATTAATTTTCGTATCGGTGAGTTGATCCCGTTAAGCTCCTTTGCTGGGGATCAACTTAGTTTACCCATGCGGGCAAAGCTGTTTCGAAAGCATGTGTATCGATTGGGTCAAGACCGTCCCGGCTTGCTGAAAAGTCAGCGTCCGATCGCTCGTAGCGAAGCGCGCGAACGCTTACAACAAGCCCTACAAGATTGCGAATGCCTTGGTGAAACTGCCGATGGTAAATCCATTTACTTGTATCGCTATCAGGGCAACTCGCCGATCATGCGCGAGCTAGGACGCCTGCGCGAGGTCGCCTTTAGAGCGGTAGATGAGGGCACAGGTAAGCGTCGTGATTTGGATAATTTTGATACTTGGTATTTGCATTTGATTCTATGGGACCCACAGGATCTTGAAATTGCAGGAGCTTATCGGTTAGGTGATACCAAGGCGATTCTTGCTCAGTATGGGGTGGCAGGGCTCTATAGCCAGACCTTATTTGAGTATCAGCCGCAATTATTGCCGTTGTTGGAGCAAGGCTTAGAGCTAGGCCGTAGCTTCGTACAGCCGCGTTATTGGGGCAAACGTAGTTTGGATTATTTATGGCAAGGGATTGGCGCTTTGTTGCGACGTCATCCTGAATATCGCTATTTGTTTGGGCCAGTGACCATGAGCGCCAGTTTGCCCAAGCTAGCCCAAGATGCCATGGTGCAGTTTTTTACCGAACAATTTCCGGACCCTGATGGCTTAGCGGTGCCGCGCACTCCTTATCAAGCCCTTGAACGTCCGCTGCCGCCGCCCAGCGGGGATTATTTGCAAGATTTCACCCATTTAAAGCATCATTTGGCGCACCAGGGCGTCGCTATCCCAACCTTGTACAAACAATATGCGGACCTTTGCGAACCGGGTGGGGTAAGGTTTATTGGATTTAATGTGGATGCTGACTTTGCGGATGCTGTGGATGGCTTGGTGTGGGTGGATATTACGCGATTAAAACCGGGAAAAAAGGCGCGGTACTTATCTGGTTCTAGTCAATAACCAGTAAATAAATCCGCGCCAGTTACTTCAATATCAAGCTTACTTTCAACATTTACTACAGGGGATTACATGTACTGCGGGCCAAAACCATTGGTCCATACGATGGCCGAAGTTACCATCAAAATAACCAAGAGAATCAATCCGGCAGTGACTACTGAGCTGGCATAGATAAAGCCACGCTCTTCAGGGATGTGCATTAAAATAGGTACCCCTGAATACAGCAGATACACTGAATAGGCGATACCCGCTAAAAAGGCCATGGTGACGAACCACAATTCTGGATACAATGCAGCCACCCCAGACATAATAGCCGGAGTTGCCGTGTAGGCAGCAAGCTCAAGAGATTGCGTGAAGGTGGGCTCAGCACCAAAGGTTTTTGCCATCCAGTGCACCAAATAAGCTAACGCAAACACCGCAGCAATAATGCCTGCATACATGGCTACGGCCATGGTGACAGCGCTACTTTGGGTGAGATAGGTCAGCTCTCGGGCGCCGATGCTCCAGCCCAGATGCGCAGATGCATAATAGGCAGCGGCACAAGGGATAAGTGCAATTAAAAGAATGTGCGTGAGTGAAAAAGTGATGCTTTCATGCCGTTGGTCGATGGTTTTCCATTCATCAACCGGATGTGCGTATAGTCCCCAAATATGATTTAAAATCATGATATACCTCAACTTCTGTTGTTATTCTGTGGTTTTATAATTGCCCTTGACGCTTTTTTATGCGCCTTGACTTAAATATTGGTCGGTTTTTCGGCATAGTCAAGGAAATTGCATGATTTAACCCTAAAAAAAGTAGTGAAATTAAACGAGGTCTTTGTTTGGACGAATTATTGCAACCCATTCGCGGTTTTTTACACTGTGCCACGCCGGCTGCTTGGTTAGCTCAGGCCAAGCGCCCTGAGCAGTTGCCGGTGTTGTTGCTCGACCATCTGGTGTGTGAGCTGAAGGCAGCGCAATCAGCGATGTTTTTAATTCGCCGTTATGCCGTTGATGAAGCCAGCGGTGAGGCGTTGCTGCAATGGTTGAAGCCCTATGAGGATTTTACTTATCGTAAGCAAGGCGATTGGCGCAGTTTAGCTAATCGGCCCTTGAAAAAATCGATGATACCGGCGGCCCGCTCAGCTTATGGACAAGAATTGATTGATAAGATGGTGTTGCTGATTAAAGAAGAACTGCATCATTTTTATCAAGTGTTAGAAGTGATGGAGCGGCATCAGGTAGCCTACGATACCATTGGCTCGAGCCGTTATGCTCGCGGGCTGCTACGGCATGTGCGTACTTACGAGCCAGAGGCGTTAATAGACAAGCTGATTTGTGGGGCTTACATCGAGGCGCGCTCGTGTGAACGCTTTGCTTGCATAGCGCCCTATTTGCCAGCTGATATTGGTGATTTCTATATCTCGCTATTGCGTTCAGAAGCTCGGCATTATCAAGATTATCTGAGCTTGGCTGCTGCCATTGCTGGGCAAGACATCAGTGCACGGGTGCAATTCTTTGGCGAACGCGAGGCTGAATTGATTTTAACCGCCGACGAAGATTTTAAATTTCATAGCGGGGTACCGGCCGCCAGTTAGCGCAGAGGTGCAGTGTGCAATTGCAACCCTTGTGCGGTCACTGCTAACCAGCTGCCTTGTTGATACCAATCACCAAGCACAATGCGTTGTGCGAGGGCTTGGTTGGCTAGTGCCACCTGATGGATATTGGGGCGATGGGTATGCCCATGAATCAACCATTGCACTTGGTGCTGCTGCATCGCCTCGACCACGGCGTGCTGGTTGACGTCCATGATCTTAAGTTGGGCATCGGTGAGAGGTTTTTGGGTGGCGCTATTAGCGCGCAATTTGTTGGCAATCCGCATGCGCCAAGCCAACGGCAATCGCAGTAACAGCTTGGTGAGCCAAGGGTGACGAATGATCCGCCGGAACCGTTGATAGCTAACATCGTCGGTACAGAGGCTATCGCCATGCATGATTAAGGTTCGACAGCCATACAAATCAATCACGCTTGCCTCTGGCAACAAAGTAACGCCAGTGCGCTTGGCAAAGCTTGGGCCGATGAGAAAATCTCGATTGCCGGCAATAAAATAAACGGCAACCCCCTGCTGGGTTAGTTCAGCCAATGCCGCTTGAATGCTCTGAGCGAAATCACTGTTATCGTCATCGCCTATCCAAGCATCAAATAAGTCACCCAAAATATAGAGGGCATCTGCGTTGGGTGCTTGCTGGCGCAAGAACTGCAGAAACAGCGCGGTGATATCGGGCCGCGCTGGACTCAAATGAAGATCAGCAATAAACCAGGTGGTGGCTGCCATCAGTAATCGAACTTACTCAGCGATAGACACGCTTTGAATGACCACGTCGTCAACCGGCACATCTTGGTGAAAACCAGCGTGCGAGGTACGTACTTGTTCAATCGCGTGAACCACATCCATGCCGGCGACAACTTCACCGAACACACAGTAACCCCAACCACCCATGCTTTCGTTGCGGAAGTTCAAGAAGTCATTATCAGCAACGTTTATAAAAAACTGAGCGGTGGCTGAATGTGGATCTTGAGTACGCGCCATGGCGACGGTGCCTTTGTTATTTTTAACGCCATTGTTAGCTTCGTTGGCAACGGCGTCATGGGTAGGCTTTTGCACCATTTCTAGGTTAAAACCACCGCCTTGAATCATAAAACCTTTGATAACACGATGAAACAAGGTGTTGTTGTAGAAGTCTTCGCGCACGTAAGTGAGGAAGTTTGCAACGGTTTTAGGGGCTTTATCAGCAAACAAGGTGAGGGTGATATCACCGTGGTTGGTGTGCAGGGTTACCTGAGGATTGGCAGACATGAGCTACTCCAAACTAAATAAATAAACGAAACAGCAAAAATAGTCGCTGCTTTTCGGAAAAATTAACCCGCGCAGTTTAGCATTGTTTGTGGCAAGGCTGCACCTTGCGTTATGATATCAAGCTAGCATTTTTAAATTTAATTGGCCTTATACAGGAGCAGCCGTACATGTTGAAAGTTTTTAATACCTTAACCCGCCAAAAAGAGGAGTTTAAGCCCATTACTCCAGGTAAGGTAAAGCTGTACGTGTGCGGTGTAACTATTTATGACTACTGTCACATTGGCCATGCGCGCACCTATGTTGCCTTTGATGTGATTGTCAGATACCTACGAGCCCGCGGCTTTGAGGTGACCTACGTGCGCAATATCACCGATGTGGATGATAAAATCATCCGCCGCGCGCAAGAAAATAGCGAAGCAATTGCGGATGTTACCGAGCGTTACACGCAAGCCATGCATGATGACTTTGATGCACTGAACTTGTTGCGCCCAGATATTGAGCCGACGGTGACCGGCCACATGCAAGATATCATTGTGATGATTGAGCGTTTAATCGCTGACGGTCATGCCTACGTAGCTAACGATGGTGATGTGCTGTTTGATGTCAGTACCTTCAAAGAATACGGCCAACTGAGTCGGCAAAACTTAGAACAGCTGCAAGCTGGCGCGCGGGTAGATGTCGCCGATAATAAACAAGATCCTTTAGATTTTGTGTTGTGGAAACAAGCGAAAGCGAATGAGCCAAGCTGGCAGTCGCCTTGGGGGGCTGGGCGTCCGGGCTGGCATATTGAATGTTCAGCGATGAATAAACGCCATTTAGGCGAGCACTTTGATATTCATGGCGGCGGTTCTGATTTGATTTTCCCACATCATGAAAACGAAGTAGCGCAAAGCTGCTGTGCCAATCATAGCCCTTATGTGAATTACTGGATGCATAGTGGTATGGTGCAAGTAGATGAAGTGAAAATGTCGAAATCGTTGGGTAACTTTTTTACCATTCGCGATGTGTTGGCGCAGTTTGACGCCGAGACGGTACGATATTTCTTGTTATCGAGCCATTATCGCTCGCAATTGAACTATTCTAAAGACAACTTGGAGCAGGCGCGGGCCAGTTTAGAACGTCTGTATACAGCTTTACGTGATGCGCCAGAAGTAGCTGCTTCAGAGCCTGCTGCGGCAGACTTGCATGATCGCTTTTATGCAGCGATGGACGATGACTTTAATGCCCCAGAAGCCTTAGCCGTATTATTTGAATTAGCGCGCGAAGTAAACCGTGCGCTCACTGCTGGCGACAGCGCAGCGGCTGGAGCCTATGCCGCACAACTACGACAACTGGGCCAGTTGTTGGGCTTATTGACACAAACCCCAGCTGCCTTTTTGCAAGGTGCTGATGCCGACGTGGCGGAAATTGAAGCTTTGATTGCCGAGCGTAACGCGGCCCGGGCGGCTAAAGATTGGGCCAGAGCCGATGCCGCCCGCGACAAGTTGGCAGCCATGCAGATTGAATTAGAAGATACCGCCACCGGCACCCGCTGGCGTCGCGGTTAACTCACTCACAGACAACGAGGTACCTTATGGGATTTCCTACAGCGCAAGTGTTAGATAATTATCATGCGGCGATGACCGGCGATTTTGACGCAGTGATTGTGGTGGGCGATTTTGCGCAAGACTTACCAGAAGACTTTGCCGACTTTATTGAACAAGCGGCGCAATTGGACAAACGGGTTGGCAAGCAAGCCTTGTTAGTCGCTGCTGAGGTGCCGGGTGGACGCTTAATTTTGGCACCGACCGGGTCGTTGGAGCGGGATTACGATGACGTACGCGTGATTGCCGAAGCTGCAGGTACTGGGGCGCGTATTGCCCAGCAAGCGGGTAGCAGCAAACCTTTATTAGTGGTGTTTGGGGTGCCTCAGCAAGCGCGTTATGGGCAAGCTGAAGCGGTAGCTTACTGGGGCGCTTGCCAGGCTTTGTATGAGCCGTTAGAGGCGCGTGAAGCACTCGGTGAGGCTGAGTTAGAAACGGTCAGCAGCATTGGTATTGTCGGTGCTCTAGATGCCAGTTGGTTAGAAGCCGTAGAGGCGGGCAAGCGAGTTGCCCGTGACCTGTGTGGAACCGAGCCTGAGCGGATGGCACCGCCGAAGTTTGCCGAGTACTGTCAGCAGGCTTTTGCCCACAGTCCGGTGCGGGTAACTGTGATTGATGACGTGCAACAATTGCAACATGAATACCCATTGTTAATGGCCGTAGCCCGAGCTTCACTTGGGGTGGAGCGCCATTTGCCGTGCGTGGTTCGGCTTGAATACAAAGCACCACAACCAGAGCAAACCTTGCTGATGGCTGGTAAGGGTATCGTTTATGACACCGGTGGTGCTGATGTCAAAACCGGTGGTCATATGGCGGGCATGAGCCGTGATAAAGGTGGCGCTGCAGGTGTGGCTGGGTTTATGAAAACCGTCGCCTTGATGCGTCCAGACACCGTGAGTGTGGTAGCTGAGTTAGGTGTGGTGCGCAACAGCATTGGCGCGGAAGCTTTTGTTGCTGATGAAATCATCACCGGTCACAGTGGCGTACGAGTGCGCATTGGTAATACTGATGCTGAGGGCCGCTTGTTACTCGCTGATTTGTTGTCTCATCTGCGCAGTGAAGCGCATCAATACACCAATCCACAACTCTTTAGTGTGGCGACCTTAACTGGTCATGCAGCCTTAGCGAAGGGGCCTTACACGGCATTGATCCCGAATGGTCCAGCGCGCGTAGATGCTATCACGGATAATTTATGGGAAGCCGGCGAAGTATACGGTGACCCGAGTGAAATTTCTTGGTCTCGGCGCGAAGATTTTAAATTTGTCGCACCGCGGACTAAGGCCGATGACATTTTATCAAGTAACAATGGCCCGTCAGCAACCACCGCACGTGGGCACCAATTCCCGATGGCATTTTTAACCATTGCCGCGGGTTTAGATAAACACGGTAGTGACAGCAACAAACCGCTCCCTTATGTGCATGTCGATATTGCTGGGAGTGGGGTAGAAGGCGGCGATTGGCAACATGGTAAGCCTACGGCGACGCCAGTGGCTAGCTTTGCTGGTTGTTACTTGCACCGTTAATAGCTAACTTTGAGAACAGTAACATGCGTGGATTTAAACTGGTTCAGTTAAAACAGACGGCGTGGGCCGCATTGGTCTTGCTTGTTGCAGCACCAGCGTGGGCACAGGCTAACCTTGCTGAGGTTGAGGTTAAAGCCACGCAAGTTGCAGGCAATGTATATATGCTCACGGGTATGGGCGGCAACATCGGCGTTTATGTGGGTGATGATGGCGTGGTCATGATCGATGCCCAGTACCAAGGGTTGGCAGACAAGATCACTGCGGCGATTGCGGCCGTGACCGAGCAACCGATTAAAACTCTAGTAAATACCCATTTTCATGGTGACCATACTGGTGGTAATGCTCCGTTCGCTCGCAACGGGGTGATGGTTGTGGCTCATGAGAATGTCAAAACACGATTAGCGGCAAACGATAAATTTGACCGTGATGGCCTGCCTAAAGTGACTTTTAGCGATGGCTTAGAAGTGAAGGCTGGTAGCCAGAGCGTGCGGCTGCAGCATTATCCAAACGGTCATACTGATGGCGATGTGGTGGTATGGTTTCCGCAAGCAAATGTCATTCACGCCGGTGATTTGTTCTTTGTTGATCGCTTTCCGTTTATCGATTTAAACGCGGGCGGCAACGTGCAAGGCTTTATTGATAATGTGCGGGCGGTGATTGCCGAGCTAGATACACAAACTCAGATCATCCCGGGCCATGGGCCTTTATCTAATCGAGCAGATTGGTTACGCCTAGTGCACATGATTGAGGCGACGCGCGAAGAAGTACTTACGTTGAAGCAGCAAGGCATGAGTGTTGAGCAAGTGATCGAGCATGGCCTAAGCGAGCAATGGCAGGCTTGGTCATGGAGCTTTATTAACGAAGAGCGCTGGATTCGTACCCTATATCAATAAGTTTGGATTGCGCTACAACAATAAAAAGCCGCTACAGTGGTACTGTCAGCGGCTTTTTTGTCAGTTATGGCGTTAGTGAATGGAAGCGCCAACCTTACATGATTGGAGTTTCGATCTCGATCGCATCCAACTGTGCTTTTGTTTTGCCGTGGGGCTGTGGCATGCGGCTGGTTGGGTCGATGTGAACAAATACAATGTCATCGGCCACGCAAATATTCTGTTTGGTTTGCTTATTCCGCACCACACAGGTGACGGTTACAGAGGTTTTACCCACCTTTTTGACACCTAACCCAAATTCAACCACATCGCCCTGATACGCAGAGGTTTCAAAGCTGATGGCGCCAATGTGTTTCGTTACTAAGCTTTTGGCATCTAGCTGGCAGGCCGCATAGATATAAGCTTCTTCGTCAATCCATTCGAGAATACGACCACCGAATAACGAGCCGGCAAAATTCAAATCATTAGGCATAACCAAACGACGAGATAAAAAACGCATGAACACCCACTCCTTTGTGGAACTGTCAGTGATACTTAGAGTACAACCTGTACGGTTACTTAGTATAACTTATTGTAAGTGTCTGGCAAAAAAGTCTGCGATCATTTGGTAGCGATGAATACTAGTCTCGCGGCCGCTTAAACCGTGTGCCTTACCGGGGTATGCCATCATCTCAAAGGGCAGCATCTGTTGTTGTAACTGCCAGGTGAGCAATGCAGTGTGGCTGTACAGTACGTTGTCGTCCGCCATGCCGTGATAAATCAGCAGGGGGCGTTGTAACTGCTTCGCATAGGTCATCACATTTGCCGCCCGGTAACCATCTGGATTATCTTGCGGGGTGCCCATGTAGCGCTCGGTATAATGAGTGTCATAAAGCGCCCAGTCGGTGACCGGAGCACCGGCTACAGCGGCCGCAAATTGTTGCTGGGCCCGTAAAATAAGGTGCAACGCCATATAGCCACCGTAACTGTGGCCAAATACGCCAATGCGCTCACCGTCCACATAGCTTTGTTGTGCAAGCCATTGCGCTCCCAACTGTTGATCGGCAACTTCAAGTTGTGCTAACTGTCGATAAATACCGGTTTCGAACTGGCGGCCACGGTTGCCACTACCGCGATTGTCTAAGGCAAAGACCACAAAGCCTTGGCGCGCTAAGTATTGGGTAAAATAGTCACCCCAGCTGTTGGTTACCCGCTGAGCACGCGGGCCACCGTAAACCATAACGACGGCCGGATAACGACGGTTATCAGCCATCATGGGTGGTTTGTGTACGCGGTAATAGAGGGTCTGGCCATCGGCGGCAGTGAGTTCGCCAAATTCTGGGTAGCTCCATTGCTCGATATAGGGTGCCAAGGGATGTTCGGCATTGATGTTATTTTCGTGCAGCCAGACGATGCGCTCACCCGTGGGGCCATGTAAACTTACTTGCGGTGGTTGCTTGGCACTGGAAAAATAGCTGATATAGCTGCGTCCGTTGCCGGCAAACACCACTTGATGCATGCCGCGGCGCTGACTGAGTTGACTCGGTTGGCCAGGATTATTGGTATTCAAGCTGGCGCGGTAGAGATGACGTTCTAGAGGGGTTTGTTTGCGCCCAGTAAAATAAACCACCCCAGTGATTTCATCCACATGACTTAATTCATCGACATTCCAATCGCCACTGGTGAGTTGGCGAATCAAACTGCCATCCAAACGGTACAAGTAAAGATGCTTGAAGCCACTGCGCTCAGAGGCCCAGACCAAATGGCGAGCATCTTCCATAAAGTGCAAATCATCATGCAGATTCACCCATTGTGCGCTGGTTTCTTGCAGCACCAGTTGGGGCGCACCTGTTGTGTTAATGTCCTGCACATAAAGATTCAGTTGTTGCTGCAGGCGGTTCTGCCACTGATAGCTCAGCCGTTTGCTGTCGGGCACCCAGTTAACTCGGGCTAAGTAGCCGCTGCCATGGCGTTTAGGCAAGTCAAACCATTGTGGTTTGAGTTGCTGCGAGAGTTTCTGCGAGAGTTGCTCGGCAGACTCTGGCACCAGCTCGGCCGGTAAGCTCAATACCCCTAAATCAACCAGCGCATTGGTTTGTCCGGCGGCAGGGTAGGGTTGTTGTACCAAGGTGCTTTGGTTGGCATGAATATCCACTCGAGTTTGAATCGGCACTTGGCTCAAATCGACCCGAGTTAAGGCAATATGGCGCTCATCGGGGCTCCACCAATAGCCCGTCATGCGTTTCATTTCTTCTTGGGCAACAAACTCAGCCGTTGCAAATTGCTCGGTGGCGCTGCTGCGTTCAGTTAACTGTAGCGTGCGTTGTTGGGCGAGATCAATTAACCAAAGGTTGTAATCATGAACGAAGCTGATGTAATTGCCGAGCGGAGAAAAGCGCACATCTGTGGCGAAGTAATCCGCATTGGTGAGCTGCTGGGTGTTAGCGCTGGCGATGTCGTATAAATACAACTGTCCCTGCAAAGGAAAGAGCAGTGACTGGCTATCTGGCGACCATTGATAATCAACAATACCGCTGGCGCTGATGCGCAAGCGTTCACGGCGCGCCTGCTCTTCAGCAGAGAGGGCAATATCACTGGCAGTGAGATCAGCCGCTTGAACTAGGCGTTGATGCTTATTTTCGCGTACTTGGTACAGCCACAAATCGTAAACGTTCGGAGCATCAGCAGAGCCGGCCAAATAACTGACCCACTCACCAGAGGGAGAGATTTGAATACGCTGTGGGGCTGTGGTGGTTAGGCTAGGGGCAGAAAAAATGCGCTCGATATCAAAATCAGCAGTGTCCGCCCGAGCCGCAGCCGGCGCTAAAGCGGTGAAGAAGAGGCTTAACGTTAAAATCGCAATGCTAATCGCAGTGGGCATGCCTGCTAGGTTCCTGTGTTAAATTTTACTTGTAGCATTAAGTAACATTTAAGCAGTGTATCAAAGCAGGCCGCCAACTGAGTTAAGGTGCGGTAAAGTGCGCCTTGTGTGCGCTAGAATTCACCACGTATACCAATACTAAAATTACGTCCACGGACGGGAGCGTCATCTTTGAGGTACGAGCTATGCACAAAACCGAGTTCGTCGGTTAGGTTCTCAGCTTTTAGGTATAGGGTGATGCCATGCTGCTGTAACGCCACCGGAAATAAATTAAGCTGGGCATTGAGTAAGCCATAGCTAGGCGTGGTGGTTTCGTACGCAGTGATTCGGGTTTGGCTGTTGTACCAGGTGTAGCCTAGCTTGGCTTCCCATTGGTCGGCTTGATAACGACCCTCAGCACCTAAGCGTTGGGCGGGAATGCGCGGCAGGTTGTCGCCGCCATCGCGGGCACGGCCACGAATGTAATCGCTAAACGCAGTGAACTCAACCTGTTCGGTCACTTCCCAGCGGCTACTTAATTCGTAGCCGTAAAGTTCAACATCGCGTTGCTGATAGGCGACGATGGGCAAAGCACCGCCATGATCATGGTCATGAGCTTCGCCTGGTTGTTCGGCATGTTCGTCGTGTTCATGGTGGTGAGCAATGTCGCTGCTAACAAAGCCGCTGTAGGCATTAAATACATAATCATCAATGCGGTTATAGAACATGGTCCAGTCTAAATGGAAACTGGCTAAGTTTAGGTGCAAGCCAAGATCGATGTTATTGGATTGTTCTTTGCGCGGTGCCGTTGCTGCAGGTTCAATATGCAGATGGTGCTCGCTTAGCGCATCGAGTTGATAGGTTAAGCCAAGCTCGTAGGTACGGGTCGCCAAGTGCTGACCATTGGCAAACAGCTCGTTGGCAGACGGAGCCCGCTGGGCATGACTGAGGTTTGCTGAGAGCTGAACTCCTGGCTGGAGCTGGTAAGTTAAGCCTAATGATGCGGATACCGGTTGGAATGAGTACTCATTGACACTCACATCCTCGTAACGCACCCCAGTTTGCCAGGTGATCTGGTCGATTTCGCGCTCAAGCAACCAAAACAAGCCATGTCGCTCGGTGGTTGAAGCTGGAGTATAGGCTTCGGCACCAAAAGCGCTTTGTTGCTGGTCAAAATAATGATAGCCAAAGGCACCTTGCCAGCCTGCCAGCGGCTCATGATTTGCGGTTAAACGCAGCTCATGCTGTTCGTTAGTAAAGGTGGTTGAGGGCAGTTGATCTTCAATTTCTTGATGTTGATAATCAGTAAAGCCGTAGCGAAGTTCTACTTTTTCAATGCCTTGTAAGCTAGGCGTGAGCCAGCCACCGTGTACTTGGATACGGTTCTGCCAAAGATCAGCGAAGGGGCCGACCTCGGCATGCACCTCAGCCTCGTGCTCGTGTTCATGCTCATCGGCGTGCTCATCAGCATGGTCATCTTCGTGGGCATGGTCATGCCCAGGAATACCATATTGCTGCTCTAAACGTCCGTAAGAAACGCCAAAGTAGCCTTGGTCAAACAGATAACTGACGCCAAGGTTTACCCCTTCAGCATCCACAAAGCTGTTGTTAATTCGAGTGAGGTTTTCACCCTCGTCATTAGTAAAGCTTGGAACATCGTAGTCATCGCTACGACGAATAAAGGCATCAGCATGCCAGACGGTATTTTTATGATCGGCATTAAAACCGACGGTAGCATCGCGCAAATTGCTGGCGGTATTGAGGTTCACACCATAAAAGCCGCGACTGCCCCCGACAAAATCTTGCGCAATGCGCTGGTCAACAACGTTAACCACGCCTCCGATGGCACCACTGCCGTACAACAAGGTGGCAGGGCCACGAAAAATTTCGACTTGCTCAGCCACCGAGGTTTCAGTGGTGACCGCATGGTCCGGTGAGCCGCGTGAGACATCGGCACTATCTAAGCCGTTTTGGGCGATTTTAACCCGCGGACCATCAAGGCCACGAATGATCGGGCTACTGGCAACTCCAGCAAAATGAGTGGCGTTGATGCCAGGCTCATGCATGAGGGTGTCGCCCAGCGTGTGAGCTTGATTTTCACGCAGTTCATCGCCAGCCATAACGCTGATGGGTTGCGCCGATTCTAAGACAGTACGAGCTAACGGACTACTGGTGATAACGATCACTTCGGTGTCTTGGTGCTGATGCTGAGCTGCTTCTGTGGTGCTTTCGGTGGCTGTGGTTGCGCCTTGGTCTTGGGCCAGAGCGTTGCTACTAAAGCCAGTAACCACAACGCCTGCAAGCAAGCTTGATACCATCAAGTTGAGTGGTTTTATGGATGTTTTGATAGGTTTCTGTGACCTAGCAAGGGTCGCTTGAACAACAGGCATTGATACTTTCTCCACCGTCAAAATAAGCAGGGTTGTGTAATGTTATAATGTAACAATAACACGGGTTTTTGCACCAGGCAATAGGGTCATTCCTACCCAGTGTGGTTGCTTAGGCTATTGTTGCCAGTAGTCTTTATCGCTAAACTGTGAAGCGAAAAATAACAAATACACCATGAATGGAACCCTTTATGCGCTTAATTTCGATGTTTGGCTTGACGCTGATCGCGGCAAGCTTGGTCGGTTGCAATGATGTGACCGACACCGAGGCTAGCAATAACAGCACTGTTGCCGCAGTGACTGCCAATGCCAGTACCTTGCAAGCCCACTTAGAATTTCTAGCTAGTGATGAACTTGAGGGCCGTGACACCGGCAGTCAGGGGCATGAAATTGCAGCTAAATACATTGCCACCGAGTTTAAGCAGTTGGGCCTAGAGCCGGCTGGTGATGATGGCACTTATTTTCAGCGCATTAAATTCAGACGGAGCTACTTAGAAGAAAACTCAGCCACTTTCACCGTGCGCAACGGCGATACCGAAATTGAGTTTGATTATCCTAAGCAGTTTATTACCGGGCCTAGTGCCTACACCGAGCAGGACGATGTGACTGCGCCGCTGGTGTTTGTTGGTTATGGTTTGGTATCCGAAGCGTTTGGTTTAAACGATTATGCTGGGGTGGATGTTAACGGCAAAATTGTGGTGATGCTCACCGGTCGCCCGGCCGATTTACCAAGCGAAGAAGGTGCCCACCTGAATAGCAGCAAAACAAAATTTGCAGCTGAGCGCGGAGCGGTAGGCATTATCACGCTGCATAGCCCAGAGCGCGAAAAAGTAAGGCCTTTTGAAGTAGGGGCTATGTATCAACGGGCGCCTACAGTGCGCTGGTTGCAGCCAAATGGTGAACCCAATGTGGCCTACAAAAATATTGCTGCGGGTGCCTATTTGCATCACGAAGCAGCAGCGCCATTATTTGCCAAGGCGCCGCAGAGCTTAACGGATATTTTTGCGGCAGCTGAAGCAGGCGAGCCGGTGCCTAGTTTTGAATTAGGTTTTGAAGCACAGCTTACACGCGCTTCTCGCCACGAAGAAATTAGCAGCCCGAATGTTGCGGCGGTATTACCGGGTAGCGATCCACAGTTAAAACATGAGTACGTGCTCTACACCGCACATTCAGATCATATTGGTATCACCAAAGATCTAAGCCAAGACGACCATATTAACAATGGTGCCATGGATAACGCCTCAGGCGTAGCTGTGATGTTAGAGACGGCACGAATGTTTGTGGAATCAGGCGTTACTCCGAAGCGTTCGGTGTTGTTTTTATCGGTGACAGCCGAAGAGCGTGGTCTGTTAGGTGCGGACTATTTTGCGCATCAACCGACAGTGCCTTTGGCAAATATCGTAGCTAACGTGAACCTTGATATGCCGGTGTTGTTGTATGACTTTGCTGACGTGATTGCATTTGGCTCAACCCATTCAACCTTGGGTGAGACAGTGGCCAGCGCAGCCGGCAAGTATGGTATCGAGCTGAGCGAAGATCCGATGCCAGAACAGGCGATTTTTACTCGCTCAGATCACTACCCATTCGTGAAGAAAGGCGTACCAGCGGTATTTTTAATGACCGGCTTTACCGCTAAAAATGAAGATGAAAACGGTGGTGAAGTGTGGGGTAAGTTCTTTGCTGAGCACTATCATCGCCCTAGCGACTCGACCGACTTACCCATTAATTACGATGCCGGCGTGGTCTTTACCAACATCAACTATGCCATTGGCGAAGAAATTGCTAATCAGCAGCAGCGTCCGCGTTGGTTGCCTGAGTCATTTTTTGCCAAGCTCGATTGATGATTTAAGTTTAACTAGCTTAAAAAGCGCGGGTTATCAAGCCTGCGCTTTTTTTTGTACAAATTGTTTGATATTCGAGCTGGCGGTGGTGAGAACTGAAAACTAAGGCTGTCGTTAGTCGCTATTTTCCCGCTCTATAGCAAGAATATTCCGTTATTTACTTGTAATTTTATAAAGAAATTGGATACATTGAAGGTCAGTCATTGTTTTGCGACAGTGCTTCTGGCAAATAGTTTCCTGACTTTTTGTTGATTACAAAAATAAAAAATGATCTGGAGAGATGATGAAAAATAGTCACATCGCCAAATCAGTACGTCTTGCTTTAGCCTTTGGTGCAGCCTCTACGCTGTTATCAGCTGGTGCATATGCACAAGATGTCACTGATCAAGATGAGAACGCCGATGCGGAAGAAAAAGCGGAACGTATTACCGTTGTAGGTTCGCGTATTCGTACCGACGGTATGGATAATCCTACCCCGCTTGAAGTTATTTCCACCGAACTAGCCGTTGAACAAGGTTTAAATACCTTGGGTGAATTGCTACGTACCTCTACTGTGGCTTCTGGTTCAAACCAGTTAACTGCAGCTATGTCGGTAGGTAGCGTAACCGAAGGTGGTGCTGGTAACGAGTCTATCTCAATGCGTGGTTTAGGTGCGAACCGTACCCTCGTATTGTTGAACGGTCGCCGTGCAGGGCCTGCCGGTACTCGTGGTCAAGTAGCTGCGTTTGATATGAACTCGATTCCTGTATCTGCAGTTGAACGAGTTGAAATCTTAAAAGACGGTGCGTCGTCTTTATACGGTTCTGACGCGGTAGCTGGTGTTATCAACATTATCACTAAAAAAGGTGATGAATCAGCGATTAACTTCAGTGCTAATCAGCCAACTGAATCAGGTGGTGAAAACTACCGTTTGAATGGTACTTACGGTCAAGCCTTTGATAAAGGTTCATTCCGTGTGGTTGCTGATTACCGTTTACAACAAGAATTGGCCCGCGGAGATCGAGACCACTTTGCTTGTGAACAGCGTTATTTGATCGACCAAGCCACTGGCGAGCGTGCTGATCCGATCGATCCACGTACCGGTAACTATCACTGTAACGACTTACCTTACGGCATGTGGTTATGGGACTACGGCGCAGGTAACTACCTATCAACCATTCAGAACTACGATTACGATGGTTCTAAAACAGCAGCTGGTTTGCCAACTTACAACCCGGTCAACCCAGGTGACATTGGCGTACCAGAAGGTTGGTACCCAGTGGGTTACGACAAGCTTACTGATGGTTGGTTAGATGCCGATCACCCGTTCCAAGACTTGCAAACCATGGTACCACGTACTGAAGCATGGTCATTGTATGCGCAGGCCGATTATGATTTGTCTGACAACGTGCGTTTCTATTCAGAAATCTTGCACAGTGTGCGTGAAACTAAGATCAACAGCTACCGCCAATTCTGGGAACCCTTCATCCCTGCATGGGAAGGTTTGGTACCTGGCTGGGAAGGTGATGTAGCGTTAGATCCAACGGCTGTAACAGATCACTCTGGTAGCGTTACCACCATCGACTACACCCGTGGTGTGGTAGGTTTGGAAGGTTCGCTAGGCTTCTGGAACTGGGATATTTCTTGGCAGCGCAGCTTAAGCAGCGGTACCTATGACACCAAGATTATCATGCAAGATGCGCTAGAAATGGCCGCTAATGCGATCTGGGGTGACCCATGTGAAGGTGAAGTATCACCTATTTCACAACGCGCTTGTTATGCGATTGATTTCTTTGATCCAGAATACGTTCGCGGTAACTTTGACCAAGGTACCCGTGATTTCTTATTCGGTATGGACCATGGTAAAACCATCTACAAACAAGATACTGTTGATGCTTACATCACCGGTGACTTATTTGATTTACCAGCGGGTACCGTAGCAACTGCAGTTGGTGTGGCTTATCAAACTGACTCGATTGTGGACACTCCCGGAGAGCAAACCTTACAAGGTAACTCATGGGGTATGAGTAGCGCTGGCATCACTGCCGGTCGTCAAACCACCGTAGCTGCCTATGGTGAGATTCAGGTTCCAGTACTACGTGATTTACCAGGTGTTCACTCGTTAGATTTAACCGGTTCTGCCCGTTGGACTGATGTTAACACTTACGGTAGCGACACCACCTTCAAGATCAGTGCAAACTGGGCTATTACTGAAGATTTGCGCGTACGTGCATCACGTGGTACTTCGTTCCGTTCACCGGCGTTGTTTGAATTGTACTTAGGCGACCAATCAGCGTTCTTTGATCAGCGTAGCGACCCATGCTGGGATTGGGCAGCTCGTGAAGATGCTGGTACTATCAATGAGCGTGTGCTAGCCAACTGTCAAGCTGACGGTATCCCTGGCGATTACGCACAAGACTTCGGTTCTGGTACTGCCTACACCGGTGGTGGCGCTGGTACTCTGAAAGCTGAAACCTCAGTCTCTGAAGGGGTTGGTATTGTCTGGAGCAGCCCAGAAGGTACTGTGGCAGCGTCAGTAGATTATTACCAAGTACGTATCGACAACCAAGTTGACGATATTACCGGTGTAAGCATTCTTAACTTATGCTATCGCTCAGATGACTTCGAAAACGAGCCGTTCTGTGATCGCTTTACTCGTAACGATGGTACCGAAACTGGTAACTGGGGAATCGACGAGGTTTACGGTGGTTACGTAAACGTTGCTAGCCAGTACGTACGTGGTGTGGATACCGTGTTAAGCTATCAAGACGATACCCCGATGGGTTATTTACGTCTGCGTTTAGACCACACTATCCAAATCGAGCGTACTTACCAGCAGTTTGCTGATAGCCAACCAGAGCAGTACGTAGGCTTGTTGGGTAACCCACGTCATTCAGGTACTATCACAGCGTCATTAGAGCGTGATACTTGGACCTATACTTGGGCCACGCGTTATGCTGGTAAAGTGAACGACTATGGTGAATACATCAATGGTTCAAAAACTACCTATCGTGGTACTCCAGTGTACTTTAATGCTGAAGCTCCAACGACTTTCTACCATACTGCGTCAGTATCTAAGCAATTTGAAAACGATATTGATTTAACTGTAGGTATTACTAACGTGTTTGATAAGAAGCCACCATTAGGTAGCCCAGCTTACTCATACACTACCGGTAATGCGATGATGTACTCACAGTACGATCAGTTCGGTCGTCAAGTGTTCATCAACTTGAACTACTCGTTCTAATGGCATTGAGCTTGTTATAAGCACTTGTAAAAGAGGCCAAGTCGGATAACGACTTGGCCTCTTTTTTATGCCTGCTGGGTAGGTGAGATTCTTTAGATTGGCGAACCCGGTGGTAGGGCTGCAGCAGCCGGCACCGGCCAACGTTGATGCTCTAACAACTGCTCGAGTGCATACACCACATAGGCTTGATGGGCTGAGGCGGGCGCCTGTTGCCATTGCTGTTGCTGCTGTTGTAAAAACTGCCACAGCGGAGCTTTGACGACCGCACTGAGCTGTTGTTGCTGATAGACCTGAGCCACCGCAGTCAGTGTTTCAAAGGCTAACCGTTGCGTCAGGGTATCCGCCGAGGCAGCTTGTGCCGGGGTTAGGGTGGTATCTGCCAGGGTCGCTAATAGAGTGCTAATGCTAGGGATACTTGGCGCTTTACTGTGCTGTTGTGCGAGGCGCTCTAGGCGTTGTGGCTGTAACAGCAAATCAAGGGTAAAACGGGCACTGCTGGCCGCCATGCTATCGGTATCTGGCAATAATCCAGTAAGCCCAGTAAAGCGCTCACGGTCGTAGCCCTCGCCGTAGGCCGGTGCAGTGAGTAGTTCCTGTATTGCGGTGGGTAAACGCAAGGTATCGGCTTGTAGCGTCTTCATTAACACCTGCAGTGCGCGCTGTTGTTGGCTAGCATTGACCGCCCGCACGGGTCGGAAGGGTTCACCTTTCACGCTGTAATCGTAATGCACTCCAGCAAGCATTTTTACGGCGGCTTCTACTTGATAGCGATGCAGTAAATACACCGGGACTAACACATTTTGCAACTGGCTTAAGGGTTGGCCCGCGGCTAAGTTGGCCAGGCCAAATTGCTGCAAAGCGGTGGCGCGTACGGCGAGAATACGCTCTAGTTCGGTGACCGCATCACTGCCGTTATCCCATAAATGGGCATCAGGATGAGCGCCACCAGGAGCACGCGCATCACGGTCTGAGATAAAGCTTAAGCCCAACCGACGATTCTGCTCGAGCACCTTGGCTAAATCGCCGTCACCATAGCCGTAAGCCACCACTTGCTTATCCCAAATACCTAGGCCTTCGGTGTAGGCTCCGGCCAAGCTTAAACCTTGCTCATTGGTACTTAAACTTACTAAAGGATGGGGGTAATCCATCACCGAAGCACGGTCATGGCTGCTGGCGGCAAAGTTATGGGCAATCCCCAA
Organism: Idiomarina loihiensis; assembly: GCF_024584785.1. Taxonomy (GTDB): domain Bacteria; phylum Pseudomonadota; class Gammaproteobacteria; order Enterobacterales; family Alteromonadaceae; genus Pseudidiomarina; species Pseudidiomarina fusca. The sequence continues at coordinate 1,508,795 of NZ_CP074112.1, read as the reverse complement.
TGTATGACCGATTTCGTGGGCTGATAGCTGACGAATCCGTGCCAGCGCCATGGCCTCGATATCAGCAAGTAATTGCTGCTGTGTGGCCGTCTCGGTGTGGTCTTGATAAGGTGCCAGTAAGCCTTGGGCAATCAGCATATCTTGACGGACGCGGAGCGAGCCGAGCGTGACATGACCTTTGATGATTTCGCCGGTGCGGGGGTCGATAATTGACGCGCCGTAAGACCAGCCGCGAGTGGCTCGATGCACCCATTGAATGACGTTGTAGCGCACATCCATCGGATCGGCATCGGCTGGCAACTCGCGTACTTGAAAGCCGTCAGGGTAGCCAATTTCGGCAAAAGCTTCCGCCCACCATTTTGCTCCGTCAAGTAGCGCCGTACGCACCGGTTCGGGTACGCCGGGGTCTAGGTAATAGATGATCGGGTTGGTCGCGCTTAACCGATGGCGTGGAATGTATTGCACCGTAAGTGGTTGTCCTAATGGGGCGGCATAATCTTGGTGAGCCTCGCTCCAAAACCCACTTTGCGGATGAAATTGCCGCGGTTGGTAATTGGCATCAGGTAATCGAATAAAAGAGTGATGTAAATGCAGAGTCAGCTGATTGGCATCGGCGGCCACTTGGTTGACGTAACTGCCACTGGCTTGGCCACTAAAGGTGAGTTTAGCTTCGAGCTCGGTATTGTCGGCAAAAGCTTTACTGCGCGCAGGATAAATCACTGATTGAGCGCTATTGACCTTATAGTTGCCCTGTTTGCTCTGAGCCAAGCGTTGCACCACACCATGGGTATCGCTGAGTAAAAACGGCGTATAATCAATCAGCACTGCATCGGCATCGGCAGCGACTACTTTAAAACCCGCAATAACTGAACTAGCAAAGGCTTGCTCGATACTGGCGCGCTCAGCCGCATTGTCGCTATTAGCGCGAAACTTGGTATTATGTTGTTGCAACAACACTTTATCGCCTTCAATTAAAAAACTTGCTAGCCGAGTAGCTCCTAATTGACCGCGGTCTAAACCTATGTCGTTAGAGCCTAAGCCCCACGGCAAACTGGTTTGAAAAATAAATTGGGTTTGCGCACGTGGCACCTTGAGGTAGATATTGCCTTGGTGCTGATCGTGATAAAAGCTAAAAAAGCCTTGGTGCTGCTGCATCTTTGCCGTAAAAGTAGCAATAGCCGAGCTTTGCTCATTGGTAGCTGACGGAGCTGTTGCCGCAGAAGGAGCCGAGGGCTGAGCGGGAGTTGCGATGGCAGTACTGCTGATTAAGCTCACAGCAATAAAGCCAGCTAAGCTAAGTACGCCTATTGAACGCCGAGATAAAGTTATACATTGCATGATAATCATCCACTGAAAAACGGAATACAAAATGTCAGACACAGGGTATACCAAAGCGCCAGCAGAAACTAACCCAAGCACGACTAACGGGCCAAAAGATGATGCCAATTTCAAGCTTGATGAACGTTTAGCGGCCGATAGCTTTTGGTTAGCAAGCTGGCCGTTGTGTGAGCTGCGACGGTTTGACGATCAACGCTACGCGTGGCTGATGTTGGTGCCGCGGCGGGCTGATATGACCGAGTTTGTTGACTTGAGCGAGGCCGACCAAGTGCAGTTGGCGCGTGAGATCAAACAAGCAAGTGAGATGCTGTTACAGGATGCGCGGCAACGCCAGCAAAAGGTTAAGCTCAATGTCGGCGCGCTAGGTAATGTGGTGAGCCAGTTGCATATTCATGTGCTGCTGCGTCAGCCCAATGATCCTGCGTGGCCAGGGCCAGTATGGGGCCACTCAGCCGCGTTACGATTTGCCGCAGCCCAGCAGCAACAAGAGCTTACACGCTGGCAAGCTCTTCTTTAAGTTGCGCACACCACTGCGCAATACGCTCATCGCTATACTGGTATTGGCTGTCTTCATCTAGCGCTAAGCCGACAAAAAATTCGTCGTTGTTGATGAGGGCCTTAGAAGCGGCAAAGTCATAGCCTTGGTTCGGCCAGAAACCTAATCGAATACAGCCACGGGTATTGGCGTGGCTGGCGAGCTCATCGTGCAGCATGCCTAGTGCATCTTGAAACCAATCGGTGTAACCCACTTGGTCACCCATACCAAACAGCGCCACTTTTTTATCAGTGAGCTGCAACTGGCCGATATCTTGCCAATGGCTTTCCCAATCTTCTTGAATTTCACCAAAATCCCAAGTTGATAGGCCAAAAATAAGCACCTCGAACTGCTCTGCATGAGCCAGAGATACATCTTTGATATTAAACAGCTCGACTTCGCCCGGGGCAAACTGAGCTTGAATTTTTTCCGCTGCAATTTCGGTAAAACAGGTGGTGGATCCGTAGAATAATCCTATCGGTGTGGTCATTCTTCCTCACAGCATTGCGTTATCTCAATCAAGGTGGCACTAGTGTATCAGAAATGCCTTGGCTTATGGTATTCTTGCGCACTGCAACAGCCACGCCAACAGGTGGCTTAAGTAACGTTTGGGTGAAGGAAAGTAGGTAATGGCATCAGCAGAGTTTCAGCAATACGTGGAACAATTAGAAGAAGTTTTTGAGCGTGCGGTGGTGACAGGTACAGACGACGAACTGTTTGCCAGCGGCTACTTGCGCGGCCATTTTGATTTGGTGGTGGCGCAATTGGAATTGCAAGAACTGGCCCAAACCACAGCCATTTTGCCGGCGGTGCGTGCTTCAGTAGAGCACGCCAAGCACGAATTAGCGCCCGCCGACATGGTTCATATACAGGCTATGCTGGCGCAGCTTGAAGCCGTTGCGGAGCCAACCGCTGCAGCAGCTCAGTAGCCAAGGGCAGGGGTTCTTGCAGCCATTGGCTGACTAATATTTCTGCGGCCAAGGGCGCACTGGTAAACCCGCGTGAGCCAAGCCCACCCAAGACCGCCAAGGTGGGTGTGAGCCAACCGCAGGCGGGCAAATGATCGCGGGTGGTGTTGCGCTCGGCGGCACGGTCAGCGACAGCTTCTAACTGCTCGGCCCAAGCACTGGCAGTCGGCCCCAGATTATCAATCAAGGTGGCTAAATTTTCCTGCTGATCGGCCGTTTGTGGTTGCTGCGCTAAGCTGGCTGGGTAGTTGCGCGCGTAGGTGGCGCCAACACAATGACGACCGTCTTCGGCAGGCGTAAAATAGCCCTTGTAGCAGACCACCGTTGGGCAGCTACTGCTGGTTGCTGTTGCTGCCACCTGAGTGACTTGGCCACGCACATTACTAAACTGCAACTGCCACGGCGCGAGCAGCTGCTGCATGGCAGCGCCGGCGGCGACCCACAGCAAATCAGCGCTACCAACTAAGCTAGCCCCACTATAGAGGTGCCAACCAGAAGCATGTGGCTTGATGGCGGTAATTTCTTGGTGCTCTTTCCCTGGCTCTTTACCCAGTTCTTTTCCTAGTTCAATGATGGTTAATAACTCACCGCATTGCTGCAATAAATCAGCCACAAGTTTGGCCGGACTGACCCACCCGGCGCGCGGATAAAATAAGCTTGGCTGCGCTGGTAATTCCGCCCAATGTTGTTGAGTGGTAGCAGCGCTCAAGCCATGCACGGTTTCTGCATGGTACAGTTGGGCGGCTAAAAGTTTGTGTTGGCGTTGCTGGCGCTCCTGATTAAAGCCGAGCTGCAAGACTCCGCTTGGATGCCAACAGGCGGGTGCATACTGTGCATAGAACTGGCGAGCCTGATGAAAGGCACCGACAAAAAACTGTGCGAGCGGACTGAATTGCGCATGTAACAGAGGGTACACTGCTCCTTGCGCGTTGCCTGAGGCGCCACTAGCGATACCTGTGGTATACAAGGTCACCGCGTGACCGCGGCGGGTCAGTGACCAAGCCAAGCAAGCTGCCGCGATACCTCCGCCAATAATGGCTAACTGAGGCGCCTCAGCAGTCGCTCTCGCAGCGCCATTTTGCTCGGACTGTGTGGGTTCAGAACCTGTTTTCTCGCAAAGAACGCCGCGTAGCATCTCGCGTTTATGGCCAAAGCCTTTAACCTTGAGCACACTAAAGCCAGCTGCTTGTAAACCACGGCGAACGGCACCGGCAGCGGTAAAGGTAGCAAAAGTACAGCCAGCACGAGCATGACTGACCATGGCGTTAAATAATTCAGGTTGCCACATGGCTGGGTTCTTATCCGGGGCAAAGCCATCCAAAAACCAAGCATCCACGCTTTGTTGCGAAGGCCACGCCGGCAGCAGGTCGAGAATGTCACCAAACCACAGATCTAAGGTGACCCGGCCTTGGGCAAATTGCAGTCGATGACACCCAGCCTCGGCCGCAGGGTAATGCGCCTGCAGTTGCGCTGCTAACTCTGCGAGCTCTGGAAAGTGGGCTAGCGCCCGCTGCAAATCAGCGCGGGCTAAGGGGTACTTTTCAAATGAGACAAAATGCAGTCGCAGCGAGCTAGGCGCCTGTTGCATAAAAGCATGCCAGCAGGCAAGAAAATTCAAGCCGGTACCAAAACCAGACTCGGCTACTACAAACAGCGGATGCGGATGAGTTTGCCAGCGTTGGGGTAGATCGTTATGCTGCAAGAATACGTAACGACTTTCGGCCAGACCATCGCTGTTGGTAAAATAAATATCATCAAAAGCGGTAGCGACCGGTAAACCATGGTCGTTGTAGCTGATTTGCGCAGGCTGCACCGGCTGAGGGGGAAGTTTACTCACAAAAAAGTCATCCAATCAGGTGGCTAATCTAGCGCATTAGTGTAACAATTTTTAGGTAAAAATACGGAAAGCAGACCACTTTTTTTCAGAAGTGGGCTACCATACAGCAGCGCTCAGCAAGACAGGACATGAGAATGAGAAGAGCAGTGATTACCGGACTTGGCATTGTGTCGAGTATCGGCGTGAACAAACAAGAAGTGTTGGAGTCGTTACAACAAGGACGCTCGGGCATTGAATTTTCTCAAGAATTTGCCGATATGGGGTTACGTTGTCAGGTTTGGGGGCCAGTACGGGCTAACCCAGCTGATCATATTGACCGCAAAGCATTACGCTTTATGGGAGATTCTGCCGCCTATGCCTACATGGCCATGGCGCAAGCGATAGCCGATGCCGGCTTAACCGACGAACAAGTGTCAAACCCACGCACAGGTCTGGTGGTTGGCTCCGGTGGCGCTTCTGGCGAGCACCAGGTTGCCGCTGCTGATATCATGCGTGAAAAAGGCGTGAAGCGAGTGGGGCCTTACATGGTGCCTCGTTGCATGGCTTCTACCACGTCGGCATGTTTAGCAACGCCATTTCAGATCAAAGGGGTGAACTACTCCATCAGTTCAGCCTGTGCTACTTCGGCGCACTGTATTGGTCATGCCTTAGAACTGATTCAATTTGGTAAGCAAGACCGTGTGTTTGCTGGTGGTGGTGAAGAATTGCACTGGACCTTAGGCATGGAATTTGATGCCATGGGTGCACTTAGCACCAAGTACAATGACCAGCCTACCAAAGCCTCGCGTACTTATGATGTGGATCGTGATGGCTTTGTGCCGGCCGGTGGCGGCGGTATTCTGGTGATTGAAGAACTAGAAACAGCGTTGGCACGTGGTGCTCATATTTATGCTGAAATTGTTGGCTATGGTGCCACTTCGGACGGCTACGACATGGTTGCGCCATCAGGCGAGGGTGCCGTGCGTTGTATGCAAATGGCCTTAGAGACTGTTGATACGCCGATTGATTACCTGAACACACACGGTACCTCAACCCCGGTTGGCGACACTAAAGAGCTGGAAGCTATTCGTGAAGTGTTTGGTGACGCCACGCCAATGATCAGTGCCACTAAAGCGATGACTGGCCATGCCCTAGGTGCGGCAGGTGTCCACGAAGCTATTTACTCGTTACTGATGATGCAACATGGTTTTGTGGCGCCATCCATCAACGTGGAAAACTTAGACCCAGGTGCTGCTGGGATGAATATTGTCACCAGCCCAACCCCAGCTAACATTACGACGGCGATGTCGAATAGCTTTGGTTTTGGTGGCACCAATGCCACACTGGTTTTGCGTAAGTATCAGTAACCTAGCTTGCTGCAAGCAGCTATCTTAACGGTAGCTGATGGTTTACAAAAAAGGTGCGCCAAGGCGCACCTTTTTGTTGTAAGCTAGCTCGTCTGTTTTAGTGAGCTATAAGTGGCCCATCTATGATCAATCTTCTCGCCGATGCCAGTATGCCGGCCCTGGCCCAACTAGTACGCGCCTGTCAGCAAGCTGGTATGGCGTTGCAGCTAGAAACTTTTAGTGGACGCCAGCCCGACGCTTTCCAACTAGCGCGAGCCCAAGTACTACTGATCCGCTCGATTACCCAAGTTACCAAGGAACTGTTAGATCAAGCTCCGCATGTGTGTTGGATCGGCACCGCAACCATAGGTACTGAGCATGTTGATGCGTCAGCTTGCCAGGCGCGGGGGATTAAGTTTGTCAGTACCCCCGGTGTGAACGCACAAGCGGTGGGTGACTACGTTGCCAGTGCCGTAGCCGCGTTAACCTTGGCGCAGGATGCAGCCTTAACCGGGCCAGTGGCGATCATTGGTGGTGGGCATACGGGCCAAGCTGCTGGGGCGCGACTGCAAGGTTTGGGCTATCAGGTGCATTGTTATGATCCGCCTTTAGTGGCACAGGGGATAAGCCAACGAGATGGCATGCCGATTCACGCCAACTGGCAGCAGGTGTTAGCCAGTGCAGCGATCAGCTGCCATGTGCCACTCACGCGCAGCGGACCTTTCGCTACCTACCATTTGCTGGATGACGCCAGTATCGCTCAGTTACCTGCAAATTGTGTGCTGATTAACGCAAGTCGCGGGCCAGTAGTTGCAGAGTCCGCTTTGCGCGCCGCAGCTAACCGACAACAACCATTGCGAGTGGTACTCGATGTGTGGGAGCATGAGCCACAGATAGCTACGGATTTATTGCCCTGGCTGAGCTTAGCTACCATGCATATTGCTGGGCATAGCATGGCTGGCAAAGTGGCCGGCACCTTGCAATTACTGCAGCAACTGCTGTCTTGGTTGCCAAGTTCCGAGTTAGCCCAAGCCAGTGGCACCGCCATGCCCGTACATGAATTGCCAGACTTAATTGATTTATTGCAAGCTTGGCCGACAAGTGTACAGCCGCAGCTATGGCAGGCAAATGAGGCCCCTGATTGGCGAACACTAGCATCCTGGGTCTTGGCGATTTATGATATACGCCAAGATGATTTAGCGTTACGACAACAGCCTGCTACACCGGCCGCTTTTGACCAACTGCGGCGTGGTTATGCGCATCGTCCTGAATTAAGTGTTGGACAGGTGCAAGGTGGTTCTTGGCTGGCCACAGAAGAATGGCGTAAGCGCCTAAAACAATTAACTTTTCAATTCAAATAAGGCTGCTAAGGCGGCCCACCAAAGCTAGGAGTGGTTATGTCACGTGCATTTAATGTTGCGGTATTAGGAGCAACCGGACTGGTTGGCCAACAGATGATTGAAATTCTAGAAGCACGTGGCTTTCCTGTGGCTGAACTGTTTCCATTAGCCAGTAGCCGTTCGGCAGGTACCCAGGTGCAGTTTCGTGGCGAAGAGATTACCGTGCAAGATGCCGACACCTTTGATTGGAGCCAAGTTGACATTGGCTTCTTCTCTGCCGGTGGAGCGATTTCTCGCATGTACGCACCACGCGCTGCGGATGCTGGCTGCGTGGTGATTGATAACACCTCTGAATTTCGCTACGAAGCAGATATTCCGCTGGTGGTGCCAGAAGTAAATGCTCATGCGTTGGCCGATTTTCGTAATCGCAATATTATTGCGAACCCCAATTGCTCAACCATTCAGATGTTAGTGGCCTTGAAACCTATTTACGATGCGGTAGGCATTGAGCGTATCAACGTGGCGACCTATCAGTCGGTATCCGGTGCTGGTAAAGAGGCTATGGACGAGTTAGCCCAGCAAACGGCTGCCTTACTAAACGGACGGCCGGTAGAAGTTGAAACCTTTAGTCGCCAAATTGCTTTTAACTGCATTCCACAAATCGATGTATTTTTAGACAACGACTACACCAAAGAAGAAATGAAAATGGTGTGGGAGACGCAAAAGATTTTTGGTGATGAAAGCGTGCGCGTGAATGCCACGGCAGTGCGGGTACCCGTTTTCTTTGGCCATGCCGAGGCTGTACATATAGAAACCATGCAGCCGATAGATGCTGAGCAAGCAAAACAGTTGTTGCGCGCTGCGCCCGGGGTTATCTTATTGGAAAATAATGAAGATTTCCCAACCCAAGTAGGTGATGCGGCAGGTCATGACAGCGTCTTTGTCGGCCGCGTGCGTAATGATATTACCCATCCGCAAGGGCTGAATTTGTGGGTAGTAGCTGATAACGTACGTAAAGGTGCGGCGACCAACAGTATTCAAATTGCGGAACATTTGATTCGCGATTATTTGTAGTCAAACCTCGTAGCATGGCTATCGATAATAATAACAAGAGTAAATGAGGGATCTAGTCAATGAAACGGAACATCAAGCGTAGCTTGTTGAGTAGTGTAGTAGCAGCGTTGTCAATCGCTGGCGTCGCGGCGCAGGCGAGCATTGTGCCAAGCTCTATTGCGCTTGCTGGACAGGCGCAGACCGCCTCTCGTTGGCAAGCTGAGCGCTTTGGCCCTATTGTATCGAGTGATACGCTGTGGACCATAGCTATGTATTACAGCGACAAGCGCGATCTCAATGTGTACGAGATGATGGACCTCATCATTGAAGCTAACCCGCGGGTGTTCCCGAATGGTCTTGCTGACCATATGTTGGATGGGTTTTATCTAACCATTCCCACGGATGGCATGGTTGCCACGACCGAGGTTACAGTCGCTAAGCCAAAGCCGACTGCGGGGGATAACTCAGCTCAGCCGGCAGCAAGCCAAACCAGCCAAGCCGCTGCTGCAGGTGGTTTAGCCCCTAGTGAACTGGCTGGATTACGCAATCAGCTGGCCCAGTCGATAGAGTTAATTGAACAACTGCAGCGACAAAATCTTGAGTTGCATGAGCGGTTGTTAGCGGTCACTGAAGAGCTCGGTGAGCTGCGCTTAAAAGTTAATGCAGAGCAACAAGCAGAAGCTGAGTTACAACAGCAAATCAGTGCGGAAGTGACGGCTCAACGACAAGAAAGTGTTACCACTGAAACTCCTGCGGATGCTACTGCAGCAGCGTTGCAAGCGGCGGCATCAGTAGCTGCTGAGCAGTCAGAACAGGCCAACCAAGCTGCGTCTATCCGACAACAGCCACCAGCCCCAGCTAAACCAAGTTTATTGGCTTGGTTAATGCAGCCACTGCATCTGTTACTGGTGGTAGGGGTACCATTACTGTTGGTGTTGCTATTTGGCTATCGTTTTTATCGACAACGTCAACAACAGCAATCGAGTCAGTATAAAGGTGCATTAGATGCTGCTGCCAGAGAGCAGCAATCGGCAGTGGCCGCCGACAGTGCTGCTGCGGCCAGTGCTGTGGCGGGGGGCACTGTTGCAGATGCCGCAAGTTCGCAAGTGGCGCCAACCTTGGAAACTGTCCCCAGCGCCTTTGAAGAAGCCGAGCAAGCAGCGTTAGCAGCCGGAGTCACCGCCTTAGCAGCAGATGCAGCTCAAGCTGATGATGCAGCCGAGAGTGCGGCCGAGCCGGCGGCCGAGAGTGAAGCTGAGAGTGCGGCTGATGATGCGGCCGAGCTGGCCAAAGAGCAGGTCGAAACTGACGCCGCAGAAACTAGCTTAGAACAGTCATTACAAGACTTGGATGCGGAACTAGAATTCACTCCCCAAGCAACCGCAGCGCAAGATTCATCAACAGCTGCCGAGCCTGATGCCGAGTTGGAAACCGAGCTCGATGCCGAGTTGGAAACCGAGCTCGATGCCGAGTTGGAAACCGAACTCGATGCCGAGCTGGAAACCGAGCTCGATGCCGAGCCAGAAACCGAACTCGATGCCGAGCTAGACACCGAACTTGATGCCGAGCCTGACGATTTGGATGCGGAGCTAGAGGCTTTGTTTGCTGAGCAAGATGCGGTGTTTACGGCTGCGGCAGAGACTCGTGGTGACGCTGAGCCAACCGATACTGCTGAATCTGCTGCGGAAAACCTGATTGAATTTGAGTTGGAGGATTCAGATCTGTCGGCAGCGAATGCTGCGGAGCAGGAGCCCGATGACGGTAGCTACGTGGATCAAGAATTTGGTGATAGCGCCTATGCCGGAAAAGCTTATGGCGATGAAGCCTATAACGAAAACCAGTATCAACAAGAATACCAACCGGCCTCGCTCGTTGAAAGCGATGATGAGGATCTTGCTGCCTTGCTGGAACAAGCCGAGGATAGCAGCGAAGCTAGTTGGCAAGATGAGCCAGCAGGCCAAACTGAATACGATTTATCGCAACAAGATTCAGACGATGACTACTTAGCGATCGAGCAGCTCTTGGAAGAAGCGGAAGCCGAGGGTGCCAATGATTTTTCACACACCCTCTATGAGAGCGAAGCCGGCAGTTTGCCCACCGGTGAAGACACCGCACTAAATCACCTGGATTTAGCCCAAACCTATTTAGACATGGGTGATTTTGCTGCTGCGCGGGCTGAGTTATTAGCTATTGATGCCAGTAACGATGAAGATTTGCAGCGTGAAATCGCTATGCTGCAGCAACAGATAGATGAACAGGACGGTGCATGACCGAGCAAGGTAGTAGTAGCGGAACCACCCGCATAGCCTTAGGGATTGAATACGATGGCAGCGCTTTTTATGGCTGGCAACGACAACGCGAAGTTATCTCAGTACAGCAAGTACTTGAACAAGCGTTAAGCAAAGTGGCTAATCATCCGGTTGAAGTCACCTGTGCCGGACGTACCGATGCAGGGGTGCATGCGACCGGACAAGTGGTGCACTTTGATTGCCAGTTCGAGCGCGCTATGCCGGCCTGGACCATGGGCGTGAATAGCAATCTACCAGCGACCGTGGCCGTGCGTTGGGCGCAACCGGTTGCGGATGATTTTAACGCACGCTTCAGTGCGACCGGACGGCGTTACCGCTATATTATTGCCAATGGCCGTTATCGGCCGGGTATCTTAGGCCAGGGCTTAAGTCATTATCACCAGCCGTTAGATGTAGCTCGTATGCATGACGCCGCGCAAGGGCTGCTAGGCGAGCATGATTTTAGTTCGTTTCGTGCCGCGCAATGCCAATCTCATTCACCGAATCGGTGTGTGACCCACATTCAAGTGCAACGCTTAGGCGACTTTGTCGTGGTCGATATTGCCGCCAATGCGTTCTTGCATCATATGGTACGTAACATCGTTGGCACTTTGCTGGAAGTAGGCAAAGGTAGCCAAGCGGTCGGGTGGCCAGCCCAGGTGTTAGCGCGAAAAGATAGAACCCAAGCTGCGGCTACAGCGAAGGCCGAAGGATTGTATTTGGTGCAGGTAGATTACCCCGCCCACTTTAACTTACCGCAGGTAGAGCCTGGGCCCTTATGGTTACCCAGTGCGGTGGTATGGGGCTAACAGTTAAGACCACTTTTTGCTAAACTAGTAAGCACGAATGTGCTTTAATAGCGCCATTAAATTATTGAGACAAGCGAATTACTATGAGCTGGATTGAGCGAATTCTTGCAAAACCAAAGAGCAGCAAAAAGCGTGAAATTCCCGAGGGAGTTTGGGCCAAATGCAGCAGTTGTGATGCCATTTTGTACAGCGCTGATTTAGAGCGTAGCCTGAATGTCTGCCCTAAGTGTGATCACCACATGCGGGTATCGGCGCGGATGCGGCTTAAGCACTTTTTGGATGAAGGTAAAGTTACCGAGATTGGTGCTGAGCTTGAACCGAAAGATGTGTTGAAGTTTCGAGACTCAAAAAAATACAAAGATCGTATTGCCGCTGCGCAAAAAGCTACGGGTGAGAAAGATGCCTTAGTTGCGCAAAAAGGTACCTTAAAAGGTATGCCGGTGGTGGCTGTCGCGTTTGAATTTGAATTCATGGGTGGTTCTATGGCATCCGTGGTTGGTGCGCGTTTTGCTGAAGCAGCCAAGGTGTGTTTGCAAGAACGGATTCCATTGGTGTGTTTTTCAGCATCAGGTGGCGCCCGTATGCAAGAAGCCTTACTGAGTTTGATGCAGATGGCAAAAACATCAGCGGCGTTAGCGCGCATGAGCGAAGCTGGTTTGCCTTACATTTCGGTACTGACAGATCCAACCATGGGTGGCGTATCAGCTAGTTTGGCCATGTTGGGTGATGTGAACATTGCAGAGCCCAAGGCTCTGATTGGTTTTGCTGGGCCACGAGTGATTGAGCAGACGGTACGCGAAACGCTGCCAGAAGGCTTCCAACGCGCTGAGTTCTTACTCGACCATGGGGCTGTTGATATGATTGTTGATCGGCGCCAAATGCGAAATACCATTGCGTCCTTGTTGGCCAAGTTCCAAAACTTACCGGCTGTAGCCGACGAATATTAATCCTATGACACAGCTTTCTGTTCCATCCACATCAGCCGGGCTTCATGCCTGGCTGACTTATTTAGAGCACTTGCATCATCAAGCCATCGACATGGGCTTAGACCGAGTGAAGCAGGTTGCTGAGCAACTCAATTTATTGCAGCCAAGCGCCAAAGTGATGACCGTTGCTGGTACTAACGGTAAAGGTTCGACGGTGCGTTACCTCGAAACTATCTTACGCGCGGATGGCTATCAAACTGGCGTCTATATTTCTCCGCATTTGCATCGCTATAACGAGCGCGTGCGTATTAATGGCGAACAACTCAGCGATGCTGAGCATGTGGCGGCTTTTGCGGCAGTAGAAGCTGCTCGGGGAGATATTTCGTTAACCTATTTTGAATTTGGCACCTTAGCGGCATTGTGGCTAATGCTGCAACGTAACCTCGATGTTTGGGTGTTAGAAATAGGCTTAGGAGGCCGCTTAGATGCGGTGAATATTATCGACGCGGATGTTGCTTTGCTGACCAGTGTGGGGATCGATCACGTTGGCTTTTTGGGGGCCGACCGGACTGGTATCGCACGAGAAAAAGCGGGTATTTTTAGACCCCATCGTCCGGCTATTTGCGGTGAACCTGATTTGCCAGCGGCCGTAGTAGAACAGGCTCAAGCTCAGCAAGTACAACTGCAGCGAGTCGGTTATGAGTTCTTCTACAAACCACAAGATGCGCAGCACTGGCAGTTCCGCAACAGTGAAATACAACTGCTTGATTTGCCGTTACCACAATTGCCTTTACCAAATGCAGCCACGGCAGTAGCTGCTTTAGCAGCGTTGCCGCTACCCGTTACTTTAACCGCCATTAAGCAAGGCTTGGAGCAGGCGCGTGAGCCGGGTCGGTTACAGTTTTTAGCAGCCACGGCACAGCGTCCTGCGGATACCTTACTCGATGTGGCTCATAATCCTCATGCGGCGGCCTATTTAGTGGAAGTGCTGCGGCAGCGTTATTCTGAGCGCCCCGTGTTAGCCGTGGTTGGGATGCTGCAAGACAAAGATATTGCCGGCACCCTAGCGACCTTACAGCCGCTGGTTGCCCAGTGGTTCTTTGCCGATTTGAGCGAACCACGTGGTGCGCGAGCTGAGCAACTGCAACAACAGCTGCCGAGCACAGCTAACGTGGCTGGCTGTTTTGCCGATGTGGCAAGTGCCTATGCCGCCGCTCTAGCTGCCGCTGCACCCGCGCCCGAGGGGAGTAACCAACAACAACCGCTGGTATTGGTTTGCGGGTCGTTTTACACTGTGGGCAAAATAGCAGATACGGAGTAACTGATGGCGTCGCAATTGCAAAACCGGTTAGTGGGGAGCGTTATTCTGATTGCGCTTGCGGTAATTATTTTACCTGAATTGCTGGATGGCAAGCCACCGCAGCAACAAGAGCAATTTGAGACGATTCCGTTGCAACCCGAAGTAGCAGTCACCAGTACCCCGGTAGCGGAGATCCCAACGGAGCAATTACCACCCTCGTTGGATGATGTAGCGACCGTTGAGTTAACCGCCGACACGGCACCGACGCTCAACCAATCAGCACCGGCGAGCAGCACTCCAGCAGCGGCCCAACCACCCAGTGCCGCCGCATTAAAAGAGTCCGGTTGGGTTATTCAACTAGGAGCGTTTCGCAATCAGCAGTCCGTTGACCAATTGGTGGCTGAACTGCAAGCCGCTGGTTACGCTGCTTATCGCGAGCAAGTGGCCGGCAGCCAAGGGCCTCTACATAAGCTTATGGTAGGCCCTAAATTAGTGAAAAGTGAACTCGAACAAGATCTACCAAAACTCAAACAAATCACCTCACTCAACGGTAAAGTCGTGCGTTACCAACCCTAAGGCTACCGTTTAATAACAACAATAATGGCGCAAAACCGAATCAAATCTGGTATAATTCGCGCGCCAAAAATAGCTAAGGAATGCAGTTATGAATTGGTTTGATATCACCATTTTAGCCATCATTGGGCTGTCTACGCTAATTAGTCTTAGTCGTGGTTTTATTAAAGAAGCGATGTCGTTGGCAATCTGGATTGCCGCATTTTTCATCGCCAAATTTTTCTATTTAGATTTAGCAGTTTATTTCTCTGGTATTGAAGATGAGATGCTGCGCAATGGTGCCGCTGTGGCTGCTTTATTTGTGGCTACGCTGATTGTTGGAGCGATTCTAAACAATCTGCTGGGGCGCTTAGTAGTAGGCACAGGTTTAAGTGGCACTGACCGTTTGCTCGGCGCCGTTTTTGGGGCGCTGCGTGGGGTGTTAGTGGTAGCGGCGTTATTGTTCTTTTTAGATTCCTTTACTGGTTTCGCCCAAGCCCAATGGTGGGTTGAGTCTTCGTTGATTCCTCACTTTGGCATTGTGATTGAATGGTTTTTTGAATACCTAGAGAAAACTTCAAGTTTTCTCCCCTAACTCAATAAATGAGCGCAGTAAATAGGCGCAATCAATGAGGTTGTTATAGCATGTGTGGCATAGTTGGTATTGTTGGTAAAGACCCAGTTAATCAGGCCTTGTACGATGGTTTAACGATGCTACAGCATCGCGGTCAAGATGCCGCCGGCATCATGACGGTAGACAACAACACCTTGCGCTTGCGCAAGGCGAATGGTTTAGTGCGAGATGTGTTTCACACACGCCATATGCACCGGTTAACGGGGCGGATCGGGATTGGTCATGTGCGTTATCCAACCGCAGGTAGCTCCAGCTCGGCCGAGGCTCAACCTTTTTATGTGAACTCGCCGTTTGGTATTGCCATGGCGCATAATGGCAACCTCACCAACGCGCAAGAATTACAACAGCAGTTGTTTGAGAAAGCTCGCCGCCATATTAACACCACCTCTGATTCTGAAATTCTTCTCAATATTTTTGCCCACGAACTGTACCAACAAGAAAGCCTACAACTGACCGCAGAAGATGTGTTTGCCGCGGTAAGCCGAGTGCATCGACAGATTCGTGGCGCTTATGCTGTGGTAGCCATGATTATTGGCCACGGCATGGTCGCGTTTCGTGACCCATGGGGCATTCGACCGCTGGTATTAGGTAAGCGTGATACCGCTAAGGGCCCTGAATATATCGTTGCTTCTGAGAGTGTTGCCGTAGACGGCACTGGCTTTACTTATGTGCGTGATATCGAGCCGGGTGAAGCTGTTTATATCAGCGAAGATGGCCAGTTGACCTCGCGCCAATGTGCGGATAACCCACAGCATTGCCCTTGTATCTTTGAATACGTGTACTTTGCGCGTCCTGATTCTTTTATTGATAAAGTGTCGGTGTATGCCTCACGCGTTAACATGGGTCGCAAGCTAGGTGAAAAAGTGAAACGAGACTATGCTCACTTAGACATCGATGTGGTGATCCCGATCCCTGAAACCAGTTGTGATATTGCGCTTGAGATGGCTAATATTTTGGACCTGCCGTATCGCCAAGGCTTTGTTAAAAACCGCTACATTGGCCGTACTTTTATCATGCCAGGGCAAACCCAACGACGTAAATCAGTGCGCCGCAAGTTGAATGCGATTAGCGCTGAATTTCGTGGGAAAAACGTGCTGTTGGTAGATGATTCAATTGTCCGTGGTACCACATCTGAGCAGATCATTGAGATGGCCCGTGAAGCTGGCGCGAAGAAAGTTTATTTTGCCTCGGCCGCCCCAGAGATCCGCTTCCCGAACGTGTATGGGATTGATATGCCAAGCGCCAATGAATTGATTGGCCATGGTCGTGAAGCCGCGGAGATCAACGATTTAATCAAAGCCGATGGTTTGATCTATCAAGAACTGGACGATTTAATTGCGGCAGTTCAAGAAGAGAACCCTGCCATTGAGCAATTTGAGACCTCGGTCTTTAACGGCAAGTATATCACTGGCGATATCAACCAAAGTTACTTAGATCGTCTTGATGCAGCCCGTAACGATATTGCTCGTGGTGGCGATAATAGTGCTGAAGATGCTAATTTAGAGCTACATAATGAGCTTGATGACGAGTAAGTGCTGATAACAAGTTCGAGAAAAAAGCCATGATGTTTCATCATGGCTTTTTTTATGGCTGCTGCTTAAACAGCTTGGGTTTAAACAGGTGCTACTTAACCAGATAGCCCTTACAACTGGAACGGATACACCGAGCCAAGTTTTAAGATTTGGGTGAGCTCATCTAACGCTGTCCGAGACTCGGTGAGTAACTGTGGATCACTTAAATCAGCCACACTCAGCTCATCGCGATAATGTTTATCGACCCATTGGTTCAGACGGGCAAATAGCTCATCGTTCATCAGTACCGCTGGGTTTACCGCCGCTAGTTCAGTATCATTCAAAGCAACTCGTAAACGCAGACAAGCAGGGCCACCGCCGTTGCGCATGCTTTGTTTTACATCAAAATAATGCACTTGGCGAATCGGGGTATTGCGGGTGACTAATTCTGCCAAATAAGCAGCAACCCGCGGGTTCTCTTGACACTCAGTTGGAGCAATAATAGCCATATGACCGTCTTGCATGGTTAACAGCTGGGTGTTGAATAAATAGGTTTGTACGGCATCTTCAACGGATACTTCATTGGTGCTAACTTCAATGAAATGGACAGGTTCGTCGCCAAATTTGCGCTGAATTTCGGCGAACTTCTGCTCTGTATCCAAAAACGCTTGCTGGTGATAAAAGAGCACGTTTTGGTTACCCACTGCAATCACGTCATTATGGAACACGCCTTGATCGATAACGGCTGGGTTTTGCTGAATAAAGACCGTATTCTCGTCGCTTAATCCATGCAAGCGTGCGATGGCCTGCGAAGCCTCAAAGGTTTGCCGCGCCGGATAATTTTGTGGCGCGGGCTTGCTGCTATCAAAGGCGTACCGACCAAAGGTGAAGATCTCCACTCCAGCATGACCGTAGTTACTGCACAAACGCGTGTGGTTAGCGGCGCCTTCGTCTCCAAAATGCTCGTTATCAGGCAAGTGAGTGTGGTGCTCAAAGTAGCGACCATTGTTAAACATCGCCTGTAAAATACGACCGCTGGTTTGAGGCTCTAAGCTACGGTGAAATTTATTGGTTAAATTAGCCGGCGTAAAGTGTACCTTGCCATCGGCCGTATCAGCACCCGGCGACACGGTAGCGGCGTTGGCGGTCCACATGCTTGAAGCCGAGCACACCGCTTGGAAAATCTGCGGGGCTTGGCTGGCGGCACGGATTAACACCTCGCCATCTGAACCACTAAAGCCTAAACGTCGTAAGGTAGCAATATCAGGGCGTTCTTGTGGCGCCAGGACACCTTGCACCATACCCATATCGTGCAGCGCTTTCATTTTGGCTAAGCCTTGTTTAGCCGCTGATTTGGGGCTAGAGGTTGCTTTAGCATTGCTCAACGACGCCACGTTACCAAAAGATAACCCAGCGTAATTATGAGTGGGGCCGACGAGGCCATCGAAGTTTACTTCAACGTGTTTCATGCTTAACGAAACCTCCATTGCGGTTGCAAGTGTTCATTTGCGGAGTATTATACCCACTAAATAGCTTAGGTGTAAGTGCTGTAGCCCTTGAATTATCTGGCGTTTCGGGCTGTTTGCATGTTTATACTTAAAAAATGATTGTTTATTTAATTTGCATTCGGTGGTTGTGAAGTGAATGCGAAACGGATATATCTAAAAAAAGAACCCGGTAAATCACCAATACATAGAGAGTCGCATGGCAAAAGCGCTAGTTATTGTCGAGTCCCCCGCGAAGGCCAAGACAATTAATAAATATTTAGGGAATGATTTCATTGTGAAATCGAGTGTGGGCCACGTGCGTGACTTGCCCACTCGCTCGGTAGCCACGGTTAAAACTAAGCCGGCTGCAGAAGTTCGCAAAATGTCGCCCGAAGCAAAAGAAGCTTATCGCCAGCAGCGTGAGTTCGCCAAGTTGGTGGCGCGTATGGGTATTGACCCTGAACACGGCTGGCAAGCACACTATGAAATCTTACCCGGCAAAGAAAAAGTAGTTGCTGAGTTACAGAAGCTTGCCAGCAAAGCCGATGCAATCTATCTCGCAACGGATTTGGACCGCGAGGGAGAAGCCATTGCTTGGCACCTACGTGAGTTAATCGGTGGCGATAAACAGCGGTTTCAGCGGGTGGTGTTTAACGAAATCACCAAAAAAGCCATTCAAGAAGCGTTTTCGAAGCCCGCCGAGGTCAACGAAGATCGCGTGCACGCCCAACAAACCCGTCGCTTTTTAGACCGCGTAGTAGGTTTTATGGTGTCACCCTTACTGTGGAAAAAGATTGCCCGCGGCTTATCGGCCGGACGGGTGCAATCGGTAGCAGTGCGCTTGGTTGTGGAACGTGAGCGCGAAATCAAAGCTTTTATTCCTGAAGAGTATTGGGATATTTACGCTGATTTAAACACAGCTGCACAAGCTGAGCTGCGGATGCAGGTGCAGAAACACCTAGGCAAGGCCTTTAAAGTCGGTGATAAAGCCGCAGCCATGGCGGCAGTTGATGCGCTGCAAGGTGCGCAATATAAAGTGGTGGAGCGTGAAGATAAGCCGACCAGCAGTCGTCCATCGGCACCTTTTATCACCTCTACGCTGCAGCAAGCAGCCAGTACTCGGTTGGGCTTTGGCGTGAAGAAAACCATGATGTTGGCGCAACGCTTGTATGAAGCCGGTCACATCACCTACATGCGTACCGACTCAACCAATCTAAGTAGTGAAGCGGTAGCGAGCTGTCGTAGCTATATCGAGAAACAGTTTGGTGGCGACTACTTACCAGCCAAACCTAATATGTACGGCTCCAAACAGAATGCGCAAGAGGCGCATGAAGCTATTCGTCCATCAAGCGTCACGGTTAAATCAGAGCAGTTACGTGATATGGAGCGCGACGCTCAGCGCTTGTATGAACTTATTTGGCGGCAATTTGTTGCCTGTCAAATGACTCCGGCACAATACGATGCGACTACCATTACGGTGGCCGCTGGTGATTATGAATTGAAAGCTCGAGGCCGCGTGATGAGATTTGCGGGCTGGACCAAAGTGCAGCCACCGGCAGCGAGTAAAGCGAATGATGATGCGTCGTTACCTGATGTTAAAAAGGGCGAAGTGTTAGCATTGCAACAGCTAGATCCACAACAACATTTTACCAAACCACCGGCGCGTTTCAGCGAAGCATCCTTGGTGAAAGAACTAGAAAAACGCGGTATAGGTCGTCCTTCGACCTACGCTTCAATTATTTCGACCATTCAAGATCGCGGCTACGTACGGGTTGAGAACCGACGGTTTTACGCTGAGAAAATGGGCGAAATCGTGAATGACCGGTTGGTGGAAAACTTCTCGCGGCTACTCAACTACAATTTCACCGCTGAAATGGAACAGGCGTTAGATGATATCGCTGAAGGCAAGCGCAATTGGACCGAGACACTCGATAATTTCTACAAAGAATTTAAAGCCAAGTTAGAGCAAGCCGAATTAGATCCAGACGAGGGCGGCATGCGCACCAATCAGATGGTGCTAACGGATATCGACTGTCCAAGCTGTGGCCGCAAGATGGGTATTCGTACGGCGAGTACCGGAGTGTTCCTGGGCTGCTCAGGTTATGACTTACCTCCAGCGGAACGCTGTACGCAAACCTTAAACTTGTTACCAGGTGAAGAAGCCGTCAGTGTCAAAGGCGACGATGACGAAGCCGAATCGCTCGCCTTACGAGCGAAAAAGCGTTGTCCTAAGTGTGGTACTGCCATGGATAGCTACTTGATTGATAAATCACGCAAGCTGCACGTATGCGGTAACAACCCAGCCTGTGATGGGGTGGTAGTTGAGCAGGGTGAATTTAAAATCAAAGGCTACGATGGTCCGGTGTTAGAGTGCGACCGCTGTGGCAGTGAAATGCAGCTCAAAACCGGCCGGTTTGGCAAGTATTTTGATTGTACTAACAGTGAGTGTAAAAATACTCGTAAATTACTGAAAAATGGTCAACCAGCGCCGCCGAAAGAAGATCCGGTGCCATTCCCTGAGTTGCCATGTGAAGACTCAAGCGCTTACTATGTGTTGCGTGACGGTGCTTCTGGGGTATTTCTGTCGGCCAATACCTTCCCTCGTTCACGTGAGACGCGGGCGGTGAAAGTAGCGGAATTACAACGTTTTAAAGATCGTATTCCGAGTAAGTTTCATTATCTTACCGAAGCCCCAGCAAAAGACGATGAGGGTAACGAGGCGATTGTCCGCTACAGCCGTAAGAACAAAGAGCAGTATGTGATTACCGAAGCGGATGGCAAGCCGACTGGCTGGCAAGCCTTTTATCGTGACGGCACGTGGAGCGTACAAGAAGCGAAAAAGCGTAAGAAATAAACCCTAGGTAAATCATATATTTACCACTTGTTGGCAGCAAGCCCCTCAGCTACATTGAGGGGGTATCACAAACGGAGGTGATACGTTGCCGACAAGGAGGTTCCATGGTCTATGTACCATATCGGGCGAAAGTCCAACTGGTCGCCGCTGCATTCAGCATCATTCTGAGCTGTTTGTGGCCGGCGTCAGTAAACGCCAGTAGCTGCCCTAGCTACGCGTTTACGGTGGCACCACCCAATGCAGTTAATCATCCCTATTATCCAGCTCCTACTGGGGTATCCATGGTGTTTGCCGCGGGCCTAGTACGGCCGCAACTCGAGCAATACTTGATGGATTACTTTGCGGTGCGCTGGATTGACTGGCAAATTGCCGCCGATTATCGCTGGGCGGCCCCTTTTCAACTTCATGCTCCTGATCATCCGCAACTGCTTGAACAACTGCTGAGCTCAGCAGCACTGGCGGTTACCATTTTTGCCAATCAAGGAGCCTTGGTCAGCTATCAAACGCCGGCTGCTGCCGCTAATGCAGCGCCCCCGCGCTGGCCGCAACCGGCAGCACCACAACCCCGTCAATATTATGGCCGCACAGGAGTGCTACGATGAAATGGCTGATGTTAGGTTTAACCGCAGTGCTACTAAGTGGGTGTCAACTACCAGAAGATAACTACCAACAGCATAAGCAGCAGGCGTTGCAAGCTTTGGCGGCAATGGATGGACAGCAGTACGGTGGGCGCACCGCAGTTCAATACGGTAATCCCTACTACCCGATTCGTGAGTTGCCAACACCTTACCAGCAAGGACCTGTGGCTTATCCGGGCAATGGCTATCCGATGCCGGCTGGCAATCAACCGCCTCAGCCACCGCCCGGACTTGCTGGGCCTTATGCTGGACCCTATGCCGGGCCTTATGCCGCGTCCTCGGCTGGCTCTTTAATAGGTGCGCCACAACAGCTGGTACCGGCGTGGCATAGTGCCCCCGTCACCTTGCGATCCAATGGCTTAACTGCCGCAGCAGTGATGCAGCAGGTGTTAGCTCCCCATCAGATTAGTGCACACTTTTTGGGGCCGGAGCTAGGTCAGCAGGTGGTCAAGCTTAATTATCAGGGCACGTTAGGTGGCTTACTGGAGCAGATGGCAGCGCATACGGGCTGGCATTTACAGCAGCAACCACGGCAAATTTTATGGAGTGAGTTTCAAGTTGAAGAGTTTGATGTTGCCTTTTTGGCGGGCGATACCAATTACTTTCTTGGTAACAAAGATGCTGAGCAAACCGGCACCAGTAACCAAACCGCTGGAACCAACAGCAACAATGCCTTTAATGCCAGTGGCGGTAGTCAGCAATACTTGAACTTTAGCAGCCGCCAATTATCCGTTTGGAACGATCTCGAGCAAGCACTTAGCTTATTGCTCTCTGAACAGGGCAGCTTATCCATCAATCAAAGTTCAAGTTCGGTGTTGGTGCGAGATTATCCTCATCATGTTGCGCAAGTGCGGCACTACTTGGCACAGCAAAATGAGCGGCTAACCCGGCAAGTATCGATTGATGTGCAAATTCTGGAAGTGACTTTTAATGATACCGAGCAGTTTTCTGTAGATTGGCAAGCTTTGGTTCAGACCGCTGGTGGCGAGGGTATTTTAGGGCTTTCTAGCGCTAGCTTTGGCGGTGGCAACGGAACTCAATTAATGTGGCAGCAGCAACAGGGCAAAGCGGCAGGGTCGTCGGTACTTATCGAAGCATTAGAGCAGCAGGGCGTGGTGCGCATCAGTAATCATCCGCGCTTGATCAGCTTAAATAATCAAATCGCCAAAATTGTGCTGGAAGATAACGCCAGTTACTTGGCCGCGTCTGGGAGTACCAGCACACCGAACGTTGGAAGCTCACAAGTGTTGCAGCCAGGTTTAGTGACTACTGGCTTTGAGTTATACGTGTTGCCCAGCATTCGTGCCGGCGAGGTGATATTGCAGCTGTCTACCGAATTATCAGATTTAGAACGGATTGATGAAGTTCGCTCGGGCGAGCAAATTATCCAAACACCTCATACCAATCGCAAAAAGTTCTTTATGAAAGCCATGATTGAAGATGGCAAAACCCTGTTGATGAGTGGTTTACGAAATGAGCGTAATAGCATTCAGCAGCAACAGAGTTGGTTGAGCCTAATGTTAGGTGGCGCCAATAGTAGCCAGCATCGCCGTAGCGAAACCATTGTGCTGTTAACACCGAATATTGTGCAGCGAGGTTACTAATGTTGGTGAGTGGCTGGCGGCTTGAGCTATGGCGTCGACAATCAACTGAGCAAGCGCGCATTTTACAATGGCTGGGTGAGGCCAGACAGCAGGGCTTTAGTCATTATGGGTTGTATCAAGTGGGGCAGTGCTATTGGTTAAGTTGTACCGGCGAGGCCAACGTAGGCGATGCCGTAGCTCATGTGCATCAGCAGTTAACTAGCACGCAAGACCCCAGTTGGGTGGTGCTGCAGGTGGTGGGTGAGCAGGTTTGGGTGATAGCTTGGCGCGAACAAACCTTACTGTGCGCTTTGGCAATTGATTTAGAAGCCAACCCGAATAGCTTTCTGTTTGAACTTACCGCTACCTGGTTAGCTACTGATGGCATGCAGTGTCAATTGATGTTAGCCGGTGAGATGGCGCAACAACGCTGGTTAACAGCACCCTGGCCGGTAAGCCCGCAGGTGTGCGATGAGCTGTTTAATCAAGCGCCAAGTAAAGGCCAGCAGCTGTTAAATATCCGCAAACCGCCACCTTGGCTACGGCGCAAAGTGGTGGTGCTTAGCGCCACCATAAGCTTGTGCTTAGCGCTGTTGTTGGGTTGGCTGTTATGGCCGACAACGCCGTCCGAAGATGGCTTGGATAGCCATCCGCAAGCGCAACAGCGGCCGCCGATGGCGGGGGTGCAACTGGCTAGTATGGCAGCCTTGCCCCAGCAATTATTGCGTTGGAGTTATGTGGCTGGCTGGAAAGTACAGCAGTGGCAGTTTAGCGAGCAACAGCAGCAACTGCATGTACAGCAGGGGTATGCCTCGATGGCAGACTTGCGACAACAGTTACAGCCGATTTGGTTTTATCAATTAGGTGCTGTTGCTGGCAGTGCCCAACCGGGGCTGTTACTGACCGCCAACGTCCCCAGTGCCTGGCAGCAAGAGCCAAGCTTGGCCAAGTTGGCGCCATCGTTGGCTTATCTGGAAAGCAGTTTAAGTGAACTACAGCAATGGTTTCCGCAGGCGCAATTTAAAGTGGCAGCGGTACAAACCGATGGCTGGTATCAGTGGCAGCAGGTACAGGTGCAAGTGTTAGGGTTTGACCCCTTATTGTGGAGCAGTGCCGGTGCTAAGGCGTGGCGGCAACTGCCCAGTGAGCTGAGGTTGGTAGCAGCCTCGGCCAAGGCCGACGGATTATTATGGCAACTGCAATTGGAGTTGCGCGCATACGCTCATGGAGGGCAAGCACATGGTAGGGATTACGATTAGTTTATTGCTGGCGCAACAATTGCTAACAGCACCATCATCGACAGCGGCCACCAGCTCCGTTGATGCCGTTCACGTCGTTGAACCCGCTGAACCCACTGAAGCCTTTGATCCGGCTCCAGGCCTGATTGAACAGTTGCGTTACAGCGAGTTAGAGCAACGGGTAGCTGAAACCGAAGCCAAACGATTGCAAACCCAGTTGCAAATCGAAAAAGCCAAACACGCCATTGCCGCCTTACAAAAGCCCGCAGCTAACCCGGGTAATCGGGTTACTGAACAACTGAGTAGCATCATTTTGGTGGGCTTTATCGAAGCTGTGGATGGCGTCAAGGTGGTATTGCAAGAGCGTGGTCAGTGGTTGCTGTTAACCCCAGGTGAGCGAGGTGCCCATGATCTACAAGTTGAGGTGCATGAGCAGCAGGTGCGCTTAAAACGTTACGGCCACTATCGTGATATCCCACTACCGCAGGGGTGGTGAGCCATGTTAATGCTACCGGAAGATCAAGTGCTGCAATGTCAGATTTTCTTGCCCAGCTTAACCGAGTGCCTGCGCATCAGTGAGCGTCCGCAGCAACCGGATAACGCGGTGTTAGTTACCAACGAAGGGCTATTGCTATGCAGTCTCGTGGCTTGGCAAGAATCGGCGTTGGAGATCATTAACTTACTCCAATTTACCTATCATCAAGGCTTGCAAGTAAGGCTGCGGATGTTAGCACCGGCGCGAGCCATTCGGGCGGCTTTGCATGATGCCTTGGCGCAAACCCAGCAAACCAGTGCACATGCGAACCAGCCCTTGGATCAAACGCGGGCGCAGCAGGCCCTCGAAGATTTAGTGCAACAGGCGTTGGTGATTTCGGCATCTGATATTCATCTGGTATTTACCCCGCGCCAAGCCTTGCTGGCATTTCGCGTGCATGGGCGCTTGATTGGCCAGGCCGAACGCAACAGAGAGACTATGGCGGCTGCTATTGCTGCATCGTTAAACACTCGCTCTGACGATTTTCGCGAACTGTTTGATGAGCAACGCCTATCGGCAGCAAGTATTTCTATTACAGTCGCGCATCAAAATCAGCCCCAACGGATCCGGTTGCGGGTACAAAAGTCGCCCACCCGTGATGGGTTTGCCGTGACCATGCGTTTGCAGAACGAACAGCAACGGGTAGTCGAGCTTGGGCAGTTGGGGCTTACCGCCAAAGTGCATCGACAACTGCTGGAGTTATTGTTGCAACCGGCTGGCATGATTCTGATTGCGGGGCCTACGGGGCAGGGTAAAACCACCACCTTGGCCGCTATCAATTGGGTGATCCCGCGCACGGCTAAGGTGATCTCCCTCGAAGATCCAATTGAGATCATTCAGCCTCACATTGAGCAAAAGCCGGTTATCGCTGACCACGCCGAACTTAACTTTGCCAATATGGTGAAGGTGGCCTTGCGGGAAGATCCAGACGTGATATCGATTAGTGAAATTCGCGATGCAGCAACCGCTAAAGCGGCTTATACCGCAGCGCTGACGGGGCATTTAGTCACGGCAACGGTGCACGCCCACGATACCTTTGGAGTGTTGCAACGGTTACTGGATTTGGGCCTAAGTGCTGAATCGCTGGCGCAAGTAGGGGTATTGCGTGGGATTCTGGCGCAGCGCTTACAAAGTACCGTGTGTCAGGCATGCGTTGCGCATCCGCAAGCACCCTGTGCAGTGTGTCATGGTGCTAGGGTGAGTGGTCGGCAGCTGTTAACCGAGTTTTTGGTGATTGACGAAAAGGTACGGTTGGCGCTGCGTCAAGGTGAATTGGAACAGTGTCGCAAACACTTGCTGCAGCTAGGCTGGTTGAGTTTAGAACAACAGCTGGGCGAGACCCTAGAGGAGCCGTTATGCAACGCTTAAGCAGACCGCGACAGCTGGCTTTTCTCGAAGATTTTGCGTTAGGGCTAGCCGATGGTTTAAGCCCATTGCAAACCTGTATTGGATTAGCGGAAAACGCTAAGCAGCAAGGCCTACGGGCGGAATACCAACTGGTACAGCAAATCATCGCGCAACTGAATGCCGGTCAGCCACTAGGGCCAGCGTTGCAGGGTAGCTTTGCCCAAGATCTGGTGATGCTGATGGCCGTCGGCGAACATAGCGGCGTGTTAGATCAGTTACTGCAACGGCAACAGCAGTTTGAACAACAACGTTATGCTGCCCTACAAGCGTTCTGGAAGCCGCTCCTTTATCCACTAGCAATGTTGGCCTTAGCGCTACTGGCTTGTGTTTTTATTGGGCAGCAAGTGATGCCGAAACTAGCCGCCGCGTTACCCCCTGAGCAGTGGCCGCAACTGAGTGGATTGCTGTTGCAACTTAGTCATGGTCCGGCGGTGCCGTTACTCCTGCTAGCGGTGCTGTTGGTGTTATTGGCCTGTTGGGGCCCAGCGCTGCTGATTGATTTAAGCCGATGGTATTGGCGGGCGTTGGCGCAGAGAGGCTGTTTTGTTATTCGCCGCTATTTTGATGCGGTATTGCTGTTGCAAACCGTCACTGTGCTGTTGAAAGCAGGGATGAATCTGGATCGCGCTATCTTGGCGATGCAAGCCTATAGCAATAGCTCAATGGATTGGCATTTAGGCGTGATTCGGCAGCGCTTAGCCCAAGGTGAGCGACAGTTAGCAGTGCTGTTTGATACCGGACTGTTGTCGGCGCGCATGTTGTTTCGGCTAAGTAATGGCAGTCGCCAGGCCAGCGAACAAGGCACGTTGCTGCGGGTGGCTGAGTATGCCACCCAAGATGCGGTGCGGGCGTTGGGGCGGTTACGAGTACTGCTACTAGGATTTTGCTACGGCATGATTTTTATGGTGTTGGTGGTGGTACTAGGCGGTATGGGAGCCATGCTGATGACAGTATCCCAGCAGCATATCTAAGTTCATCAAGCAGGGTTACAGCGTGAGGAGGACAAGCAACAGGAACGGATAGCAACAACCATGAAACTATCAGATAAGCGCCAAGAACGTCCTTAAGGACCTTTGCGGTTTCGTTGAAAAACAAGGAGCAAGTGATGCGTAAGCAACAACAAGGATTTACTTTTATTGAAGTGTTAACCGTTTTATCCATTATTGCGTTAGCTACGGTGGGCACGCTCGCCTTGCGAGATTGGGCGGTGGGGAACTCACGCATTAGTGAGGCTAAGACTCAGATTATAACCATTCAGGCAGGTGCCCAGCTGTGGCGACCTCGTAGCGGCGATTTAACCGGCATTAGTTTGGCCGCCATGTCCGGTATTGCAGCGGTGCCGCAGCAGTGGGGCAGTGGTACTGCGATTAATCCTTGGGGTGGCGATGTTCAGGTCTCGGTGGATGGTACTGATACCTCGCGTTATGTAGTGACCCTGACAGGAATTGATGCCGATGCTGAGGGGGCGCGGTTGGCTTATGACTTTAATGAGTACGCTTTGGTATCTACATATTCTGCGGGTACATTGTTTTTAACATTCCAAGGCTAACCCCATGCTAACCAGTCACCTGCGCAGCCATGGTTTTAGCATGATTGAATTGGTGCTGGCGCTAGCCTTGCTGGCGGTGCTTGCTAGTGCGGCAGTGCTGGGGCTGCAGCACTGGCGTCAAGCAGCGTTTAAGCAAGACCCGCCGTGGTCGGATGCGCAGCTGTTGCAGTTACAGCAACAGTTGCGCGCCCATCGCCAGTTTCTACTGGTGCGGGCGGCGTTGGTTGATCCAACCTAATCCCCAAGGAGTGCCACGAATGAAATCAACGAACTTGAACAGCGGCCCCTTAGCAGCGCCAATCCTCGGCGGCGCTGAGGTAATAGTAAGGCTACCGCTGCGGGGCAGTTCTAGCCTTGGCTTTGTGCTGTTAGAGGTGATCATTGCGACCGTGTTGCTGGCAGCTAGTTTGCTGGTGTTTGCTCAGTGGCAGCAGGTGCAACAACAGCAACAGCAGCGCCATCAATGGTTAGCTGATACTGAACGCTTACAGCAAGCGGTACGCAGTTACTGGAGTGATACGGGGCAACCGCCGCCATCCTTTGCGCAGTTACAACAGCATGGGCACTTGCAGCAGCTAACCACGCCGTGGCAGCAGCCTTGGTTGCTACAGCCGCAGCAACGTTATGTGCAATTACGCTTAACCGCACCTAGTGCGGCCGCCGCGAGCTGGTTAGCTGGCCAAATCGTGGGTGCCAGCGCCAATGCCGAGCAGGTGCTGGTAACTGTGTGGCAGCCAGCGCAGAGCTACCATCCGGATAGTCCTTACCTTTATCGAGTGGCGATTGCTGATGCTCCGCAACTGAACCAAATGCATACGGATCTCGATCTTCGCCAGCATAACCTGCAGGGGATTGATCAACTGCGCGCCAGCGCTTGGTATGGGCAAAGCCTAAGCGCACCAGAGGCACAACTGGTGCAAGTGCAAAGTGAGCATGGCCATTTCACCATGGTGACAGCAGCGCAAGCGGTGATTGGTGGGATTAGTATGGAGCAGGTCTGGCAACGCATTACTGAGTATCAGCAACTATGGGAGTTGTGTGTGGCCCGCGGTGGCTGTCAGGGTTAGCCAGCGCCGTAACCAACCAGCAAGGAGGTAACAATGCGAACCAAGCAAACGGGGCAAGCCATGCTGGAGGCGCTGTTGGCATTGCCGATTATTCTCGTGGTGTTACTGGGGCTAGTACAACTGATTTGGGTATTCTGGACCATGCACACACTGCAAACCGGCTCTCATTACGTGTTGCGTAGCGGAGTCTTGCAACATGGCAGCCTGGATAAGATGAAGGATACCCTAGCGACGGTGATGGCGACCACTCAAATGCAGTATTTTGACGCGCCGGCTAGCGATAGCGAGGGTGCAGCGCCTGAATTTGACGACAATGACTTACGTTACGCAACCCTTACCGAAACCCTAAAAATGCGTGGCTACCTGGAGTTGGCGGCGCGCATTCAAATTCATAATCCTACTGCGGCGATGCAACGGCAATTGAGTGAACGCCGTTGGGACACGCGCAACTCGCGCTGGGTGCAAGAGATAGCTATTGATCATCCGCAAGTGCGGCTGGCGGAAGCGCGCGATGCCGAAGCGTGGCTGGCGGCGCGGCAGTTACAGATAGAAATTTGGTGGTGCATGCCGCTGGAAGTTCCCATAGTCGGTAGCATGATTGCGGCGACGGCCCAGTGGTTTCGTAGTGACAGCCAAGCCTTCTGTCGCTTACGGGGAATGGCCCTTGATAAGCCGATGTGGGCGTTAAAGGTGATGGCAGAAGGGCCTATGCTAACGGGTTTTCGCACCCGTTAGCAAAGCTGATAGACCCGCCGCTAACAGCGGGCTTTAGACTGTTATGCTGAGGTGGTTACCGGCGCATGCCAAGTGTCACAAGCTTGCAGGGTATTTTGCATCAAGGTTGCGACTGTCATTGGGCCCACGCCACCTGGTACTGGGGTAATGTAAGCAGCGCGAGCCGCGGCCGCAGCAAACTCCACATCGCCCACTAATTGACCGGAAGGTAGCCGGTTAATGCCGACATCAATGACCACCGCCCCTGGTTTGATCCAAGCACCCGGAATAAAGTTAGGACGGCCCACAGCAACCACGAGAATATCAGCGCGTTCAACATGGCTTTGCAAATCAGTGGTGAATCTGTGACAGACAGTGGTGGTGGAGCCGGCTAAGAGCAGTTCTAGGCTCATCGGTCGTCCGACAATGTTTGACGCACCAACCACAACCGCATTCTTACCATAGGTATCCAGTTGGATGGATTCGAGCAGTGTTATCACGCCGCGCGGGGTGCAGGGGCGTAAGGCCGGGTTTCGTTGCGCCAAGCGTCCCATGTTGAAGGGGTGAAAACCATCGACATCTTTAAACGGATTAATGCGCTCTAACAAAGCTTGTGCGTCTAATCCTTCCGGTAACGGCAGCTGTACCAAAATGCCATCCACCGAAGCATCTTCATTAAGTTGATCGATGAGAGCTTCTAACTCGGCTTGAGTGGCGCTAGCTGGTAGGTCATAGGCTTTAGAAATGATGCCTACTTCTTCACAGGCGCGGCGTTTGCTGCCCACATAAACTTCAGATGCTGGGTCGTTACCTACCAACACTACCGCCAGCCCCGGAGCTCGATAGCCAGCGGCTAGACGTGCTTGCACGCCAGCTTTTACTTGGTCACGAACCTGTTGGGCAACTTTTTTACCGTCAATATTTTGCGCTGTCATAGCTGCTGCAAACCCTTCTTTATTCAAGCGTGGAATGGTAAGATGTTTTGGTCATCGTGTTGGGCGGATATTTTCGCACGTTTTGACGTTAGGTTGTAGTAACTTATGTGGGCAGTTTATGTGCTTAAGTTACTGAAGCCAGCGGTTAGTACTTGAAACAGTAGCTAAGCTGGCCGAAACAAACAGAATTGCTGCTTTTGAATACAGATTGTCGGTATTTTCGGCAGTTGAATGCAGAACGCAAAAAAATGTTTGACGACTCTAAGAGCAACAGGTAATATTCGCCCCCGTTGTCAGGCCGCGTCCTGCACGGGTTTTTCAAAGATGTCGGCGAGTAGCGCAGCTTGGTAGCGCACTTGTTTTGGGTACAAGGGGTCGCTGGTTCGAATCCAGTCTCGCCGACCATTCTTTGTCAGGATAGAAATGCGCCCGTAGCTCAGCTGGATAGAGCAACGGCCTTCTAAGCCGTCGGTCGCAGGTTCGAATCCTGCCGGGTGCGCCAATACTGCCCTGGCATCAACAGTTTTGAGAAATGGTGGCTGTAGCTCAGTCGGTAGAGCCCCGGATTGTGATTCCGGTTGTCGTGGGTTCAAGTCCCATCAGCCACCCCATCTCTCCCTCAGTAATATATTCCCTGTTTGGTGTCGGCGAGTAGCGCAGCTTGGTAGCGCACTTGTTTTGGGTACAAGGGGTCGCTGGTTCGAATCCAGTCTCGCCGACCATTCTACTATGTCTATACTTCTTCGCTGAATTCTGCTAATACTCTTACATTGAGTTGACTTAACCGTTCGCGTTTAGCATCAAGTTAATGCTAACAACGGGTTGATGCACAGGAAGGCGCATGGCAGCTTCAGGAATAGCGACACAAAATCTCAGTCAAGCAACGAGTGATATTGCGCAACAGCAGTTCGGTTTGCTGATCTCGCAAATCAGTACGCAACTGATCAATAGTACCTCAGCAGAAACCCAGCAACACATAGAACAAGCTTTGGCTGCACTTGCTAGTGGCGGCCGTAAAGATCGCTGTTATGTGTTTTTGTTTGATGAACAGCTCACCACCATGAGCAACACCCATGAGTGGACTGCTCCAGGTATCACGTCTTTTAAAGCTGAGCTCCAAAATATTGATATTGCCGCCATGCCGTGGTTTTTTGAGCAGATGCGCAACCAGGGTCAAGTGGTGGTCGATGATGTCAAGCAACTACCGCCTGCGGCTATCGGCTTTCAGCAAGAACTCACTCGTGAGGGAATTCAAGCGATGATGGCCGTAGGCATGTATTTAGAGCATCGGCTGATGGGCTTTGTCGGCTGTGACTTAGTGCAGCGTCAGCATCACTGGAGCGCGGAAGATATCCAGCAGATGCAGTTGGTGGCAGACATGATCAGTAACACCATCGCGCGGCATCGCACTGAGACGAGGTTACGGCAAGTTGAAGCCGAGCTGCGACTGGCTAATGAGCAATTATTAGCGTTAGCGCATCAAGATAGTCTAACCCAAGTTGCTAACCGGCGCGCTTTAGATAAAAGCCTGAAAGACGAGCTACAACGTGCCAGCCGCATGGGCCGTGAACTCACTTTATTTATGGTTGATATTGATCATTTTAAGCAGCTTAATGATACCTATGGGCATCGTTTAGGCGATTCTGTGCTGGCTGATGTGGCAGAGATTTTAGCGACCCAGTTTAGGCGTAGTGGCGAGCTCGTAGCCCGTTTCGGTGGCGATGAATTTGTTGTCATTAGTCCGTTAGTCGACGCCGCCACTGCCCAGACCCTCGCCGCTGCGGTGCTGTATCGTGTACGCGCCTTAAGCTACCCCGAAGGGGCGCAAATAACCGTGAGCATTGGGGTCTATCAATGTATTCCGCAAGCACCTGTGGGAGCTGATAATTTATTACAAGAAGTAGATGCCGCAGTGTATCAAGCGAAGCTAACAGGGCGTAACCAAGTGGTGTTTGTTGCCAATTAGTAACCATTTATTCTCGACTTGAGTAGATCGCTTCGCTATAATGCGGCGTCATTTTGAAGGGTCCCGAATCGTAGTGGGCTCAGGCCAATAGTGAAGCCGAGGTAAAAAAGCAATGCAGGTTTCTGTAGAGACAACCCAAGGATTAGAACGCCGTGCCACTATCACCGTGCCGGCTGAAACCATCGATAAAGAAGTAAAGCGTCTGCTTAAAGACGAGTACCGTAACCGCCGTATCAACGGTTTCCGTAAAGGGAAGGTACCACCGAATGTATTGCAAAAACTGTTCGGCAAAGAAGCCCGTGCACGTGCTGCATCCAACTTGATGCAAAGCAAATACTTCGAAGCAATGAGGCAAGAAAAATTAAACCCAGTGGGTGCGCCTGCAATCGAGCCAAAAGTTAACGAAGAAGGTAAAGACTTCGAATTCGTGGCTACGTTTGAAGTGTATCCAGAAGTTAAGGTTGCTGATTTAGATAAATTAGCCATCGAAAAACCAGAAGTAGAAGTGACTGACGCTGACGTTGACACCATGATGGAAACGTTGCGTAAGCAGCACGCTACTTGGAAAGAAGTGAAGCGTAAATCGAAGAAAGATGATCAAATCACCATCGATTTCACTGGCTCGATTGACGGTGAAGAGTTTGAAGGTGGCAAAGCATCTGATTTTGCTTTGGAATTAGGCCAAGGCCGAATGATTCCTGGGTTTGAAGATGACATCATTGGCATGAAAGCCGGTGAAGAAAAAACCATCGAAGTGACTTTCCCTGAGGATTATCACGCAGAAAACTTGAAAGGCAAAAAAGCATCTTTTGTGATCGTTGCCAAGAAAGTTGAGACGCGTGAACTGCCTGAGCTAAACGACGAGTTCGTGGCTCTGTTCGGTGTCAAAGAAGGTGGTGTTGACGCATTGAAAGCTGAAGTGCGTAAAAACATGCAGCGTGAACTGAAAAATACCGTTCAAGCGAAAGTGAAAGAACAGGTATTGAAAGGCTTAGTTGAAAGCAACGAAGTGGACGTTCCAAAAGCTATGTTGAGCCAAGAAGTTGACGTATTACGTCGTCAGGCCATGCAGCGCTTTGGTGGTAACCAAGCTCAATTACCACAATTGCCAGCAGAATTGTTTGAAGAACAAGCAAAAGAGCGGGTGAAAGTAGGTTTGTTGTTGGGTGAAGTTATTCGTGGCAACGAATTGAAAGTTGACGAGCAAAAAGTTGAAGAAATCATCGACAACAATGCCTCAGCCTACGAAGATCCAACTGAAGTTGTAGCTTACTACAAAGGTAACGAAGAATTGATGCAACAAGTGCGCAATGTTGCCCTTGAAGAGCAAGCAATTGAGTTCATCCTTGGTCAAGCTAAAGTAACGGCGAAAAAGGCCAGCTTTGACGAGTTGATGAACCCAAAAAAATAAGTAAGTGATAGGAATACCGTTAGAACATCATTGACGGCATCCCTAACAACTTGGTTTAATGGCTCGTATATGCTTATACGAGCCATTTTTATTTCAGGAGTCGTAAAATTATGTCGGATATGGCGCTAGATCCAATGGCCCAATTGGTGCCCATGGTAGTAGAACAAACAGCAAAGGGAGAGCGCTCGTACGATATCTATTCGCGCTTACTTAAAGAGCGCGTGATTTTTTGCTGCGGTCAAGTTGAAGACCATATGGCCAACTTAATTGTGGCTCAGTTGCTGTTCTTGGAGTCAGATAACCCAGACAAAGATATTTATCTGTACATCAACTCACCCGGTGGTGCGGTTACCGCAGGTATGGCGATCTATGACACCATGCGCTTTATTAAGCCAGATGTAAGTACTGTATGTATGGGCCAAGCGGCCAGCATGGGCGCATTCCTACTTGCTGGTGGTGCCAAAGGTAAACGGTTCTGCTTGCCTAATTCACGGGTGATGATTCACCAGCCGTTAGGTGGGTTCCAAGGGCAGGCGTCGGATTTTGAAATTCACGCGCGGCAAATCTTGGATATCAAAGATAAGCTGAACCGGATGTTGGCAGAAAACACTGGCAAAGACTTAGAGCAGGTCGCTAAAGATACCGACCGTGACTACTTTATGTCGGCTGAAGAAGCTGTTAACTACGGCTTAGTTGATAAAGTACTGACCCAACGAGGCGGAGAATAAGATGACGGATAAAACTGAAGGTAAAGGCGAAAAGCCTTTGTTTTGTACCTTCTGCGGTAAAAGTCAGCACGAAGTTCGTAAGCTTATTGCGGGACCATCGGTATTCATCTGTGATGAGTGTGTGGAGCTGTGTAACGATATTCTGGATGAAGAAATTCAGAACATTGCGCCTAAGGATGCACCTAAGCAGTTGCCTAAGCCCCATGAAATTCGCGCCCACTTAGATGAATATGTGATTGGCCAAGAATTAGCGAAAAAGGTCTTAGCAGTAGCTGTTTACAACCACTACAAGCGCTTACAAAGTGCTGTTGTGGGTAAAGACAAGGATGCGGTTGAGCTAGGTAAAAGTAATATTTTGCTGATTGGCCCAACGGGCTCAGGCAAAACCTATTTAGCTGAAACCTTGGCGCGGTTTTTAGATGTGCCCTTTACGATGGCTGATGCAACCACTCTTACCGAAGCTGGCTATGTTGGTGAAGATGTTGAAAACATCATCCAAAAATTACTGCAGAAGTGTGATTACGATGTCGAAAAGGCTCAACGTGGCATCGTCTACATAGATGAAATCGATAAGATTTCGCGTAAGTCAGATAACCCGTCAATTACCCGTGACGTGTCCGGTGAAGGGGTTCAGCAGGCGTTACTGAAACTGATTGAAGGCACGGTTGCAGCGGTGCCGCCACAAGGTGGGCGTAAGCATCCGCAGCAAGAGTTTGTGCAGGTTGATACGTCGAAGATTCTGTTTATCTGTGGTGGTGCTTTTGCTGGCTTAGATAAAGTGATTGAACAGCGTATTAACGAGCATTCTGGGATTGGTTTTGGGGCGGAAGTAAAAAGTAAGAAGCCCAAAGCGGAAGGCGCGGTGATGGCTAAAGTTGAACCAGAAGATTTGGTGAAATTTGGTTTGATCCCTGAATTTATTGGCCGCTTACCGGTACTAGCAACGCTGACTGAACTGGATGAAGACGCCTTGGTGAAAATTCTGAGCGAGCCGAAGAATGCGCTAACCAAGCAATATTCAGCGTTATTCAATATGGAAGGCGTTGACCTAGAGTTTCGTGAAGATGCGTTACGCTCCATTGCACGTAAAGCCATGCAGCGAAAAACCGGTGCACGTGGTTTGCGCTCGATCGTCGAGGCGGTGCTGTTAGATACTATGTACGATCTACCATCAGTAGATAACGTCGAAAAAGTAGTGATTGATGAGTCGGTGATTAAAGGCGAGTCCGATCCTATTTTTATCTATGCGAACAAAGCCGATGAAAAACAGGCTGCTGGTGAATAAAGTTAACATTTAGTCTGAAAAATATGCAAAAAGGGCCATTTAGGCCCTTTTTTTCTGCAAACCATTGAACTTTCGCTGGAGCACCACATATAAAGGGGTAAGATAGAGTGAACTATCACGAACCGGTTACCTGGAGAAGTTTATGAGTGAAGAACGGGTGGAACGTTTAAGTATTCCTGTGCTGCCGCTGCGCGATGTGGTCGTGTATCCGCACATGGTGATTCCTTTGTTCGTGGGGCGCGAAAAATCAATTCGTTGTTTAGAAGCGGCCATGGAGCAAAACAAGCAGATCTTTCTTGCGGCCCAAAAAGATGCAGCAGTAGATGAGCCAGAGCAAGGCGATATCCACCGCATTGGTACGGTAGCGACTATTTTGCAGTTGTTAAAGCTGCCTGATGGTACCGTTAAAGTGTTGGTTGAAGGTAGCCAGCGGGCAGAGATTGAGAATTTTGAGGGCGAGCAGGACTTCTTCCGTGCGCAGGTTCATTACCTTGACTCTGAGGCGATGGATGACAAAGAAGAAGAAGTGATGATCCGCTCGGCGGTGAATCAGTTTGAGGGCTACGTTAAGCTCAACAAGAAGATCCCACCGGAAGTATTGACCTCGTTGTCTGGTATTGAAGAAGCCGACCGGCTAGCCGATACCATGGCCGCGCATATGCCGTTGAAGCTCAACGACAAACAAAAAGTACTCGAGATTACCGATGTGCGCGAACGCCTGGAATTTCTGATGGCGTTGATGGAAGGCGAGATTGATTTACTCCAAGTTGAAAAACGCATCCGTACGCGGGTGAAAAAACAAATGGAGAAGAGCCAACGCGAGTATTATTTGAATGAGCAAATGAAAGCCATTCAAAAAGAATTGGGCGAAATGGAAGATGGCCCTGATGAATTTGAAGCCTTGCAGCGCAAAATTGAAGAGGCGCAAATGCCAGAAGAAGCCGAGAAGAAAACTCGCGCTGAACTGCAAAAATTAAAAATGATGTCACCCATGTCTGCCGAAGCCACCGTGGTGCGCGGCTATATTGACTGGATGGTATCGGTGCCATGGAAAAAACGTTCGCGGATCAAAAAAGATCTCGCTAATGCAGAGAAGATCCTAGATGCCGACCATTACGGCCTAGAAAAGGTGAAAGAACGCATTCTTGAATACCTCGCGGTGCAACAGCGTACCAACAAGGTTCGCGGCGCGATTTTATGCTTAGTAGGGCCGCCAGGTGTGGGTAAAACCTCGTTAGGGCAGTCCATCGCCAAAGCAACCGGGCGTAAATACATTCGGATGGCCTTAGGTGGCGTGCGTGATGAGGCTGAGATTCGTGGCCATCGCCGCACTTATATTGGCTCTATGCCAGGTAAGCTGATTCAGAAAATGGCGAAAGTAGGTGTGCGTAACCCGCTGTTCTTGTTGGATGAAATCGACAAGATGGCCTCGGATATGCGCGGTGATCCAGCATCTGCATTGCTCGAAGTGTTAGACCCTGAGCAAAACGTTAATTTTAACGACCACTATTTAGAAGTGGATTATGATCTATCGGATGTGATGTTCGTGGCTACCTCAAATAGCATGAATATCCCCGGCCCGCTGTTAGACCGGATGGAAGTGATTCGCCTGTCGGGTTATACCGAAGATGAAAAGCTCAACATTGCTAAACGGCATTTGTTGCCCAAGCAAATTGAACGGGCGGGCCTAAAAGCTAAAGAAATTGAGATCACCGATGCTGCTATTACCGGCATTATTCGGTACTACACCCGTGAAGCTGGGGTTCGTAACTTAGAGCGTGAAATTTCGCGGTTGTGTCGCAAAGCAGTGAAGCAACTGGTGCTAGATAGCAGCATTAAACATGTGGCGATAACCGGTGATAATCTTGCTGATTACTTGGGCGTACAGCGCTTTGACTTTGGTCGCGCCGAAGAGAACAACCAAGTGGGGCAGGTGACTGGTTTGGCTTGGACCGAAGTAGGTGGAGACCTATTGACCATTGAAGCTACCAATGTTGCAGGTAAAGGCAAAATTACCTCAACCGGCTCTTTGGGTGATGTGATGCAAGAATCTATCCAGACCGCTTTAACTGTGGTGCGTAGCCGTGCTAACAAATTAGGGATTCCGGAAGATTTTCATGAGAAACGGGACATCCACGTGCACGTTCCTGAAGGCGCTACGCCGAAGGACGGCCCCAGTGCTGGTATCGCCATGGTAACCGCGTTGGTGAGCTCGTTAACTGAGATTCCGGTACGTGCTGATGTGGCCATGACGGGTGAAATCACGTTGCGCGGTGAAGTGTTAGCTATTGGCGGCTTAAAAGAGAAGCTGTTGGCTGCACACCGTGGTGGTATCAAGCATGTGCTAATTCCTAAAGACAATGAGCGTGATTTAAAAGAAATTAGCGATGCGGTGAAAGGCGACTTGTTGATTCAACCGGTACAGTGGATTGATGAAGTCTTGTCAGTAGCTTTGGAGCGAGTACCACAATCGTCATAATTGACTAATTTATAGCCAATTTACGTAAAGATGCGGGCTAGACGCAGAAAATATGCCAGCAGCCCGCATTCTTTCGTTAAAAAAAACGTGAAAAAGGGTTCTCAATCTAAAATCTTGTGGTAGCCTAGAGTCAAAGTGATTGGTCAGACGCTCACAACCATAGACTCTGACATGCCACTTGGCGATGGGTTAATATGGAAGCAGTCTGCTAACCTATCGCAATAGCTTGAACATTTTGTTCTAGCTTGTTATAACCTTGTGTAGCCCCCAACAAAAATGCACATACAACGCATGGGACGCTAACAAATTTGATAATAACAATCTAAGGGGATGATACTGTGAACAAGTCTCAGTTAGTTGATAAAATTGCAGACGGAGCAGATATTTCAAAAGCGGCAGCTGGACGTGCTCTCGATTCTTTCATCGAAGCAGTTACTGAAGCTTTGAAAGGTGGCGAGCAAGTAGCTCTAGTTGGTTTTGGTACTTTCAGTGTTCGTGAGCGTTCAGCTCGCACTGGTCGTAACCCACAAACTGGCGACACCATTCAGATCGCTGCTGCTAAAGTACCTTCTTTCAAAGCCGGTAAAGCACTGAAAGATTCAGTAAACTAATGAAAGTGGAGCGGTAGTTCAGCTGGTTAGAATACCGGCCTGTCACGCCGGGGGTCGCGGGTTCGAGTCCCGTCCGCTCCGCCAGCTTTAGCTGAAAGTAACCCGAAGCCTGTCTTCGGGTTATTTTTTTTGTGCAAGAGCAGATATAATACCCGCCTAGACACTGGGAAAATTTGAGGTTAAGTGGATTATGTTGGATAGGATTAGAGAAGGCTCGCAAAGTTTTGTAGTGAAAGCCGTCTTAGTGCTGATAGCCTTAACGTTTGCACTTGCAGGTATTGGCGGTTATATCAGTAATGCGCCAGAGCCAAGCGTAGCGACGGTTAATGGTGAGGATATTACTCGGGTTGAGTTTGACCGTGCTTTAGAAAATGAACGTGCGCGCCAACAGCAACAGTTGGGCGATTTCTACGATACGTTAGCCACTGATCCGAGCTTTACTCAGCGCTTACGTAACCAAGTGGTCAACGATTTGGTCAATCAAAAACTGGTTGAGCAATATGCGCGAGACAATGGGTTACGGGCGTCAGACGAGCAGGTGCGTGAAGCTATTCGTGCTATTCCTGCGTTTAACGTCGCCGGTCAGTTTGATAACGACACTTATCGAATCACCCTGAACAGCTTAGGTTATACGCCAGAAGGCTTTGCCGAAGCGTTACGTAAAGATTTAGCACGCTCGCAAGTGCTAGAGGCGGTTGTGAATACCGAATTTGCACTAGCAGCAGAAGCTGTGGCGATTCAAAAGTTAGTGAATCAGCAGCGTAGTGGTGCTTATCGTACCTTTGCTCTTGATAGCTATTTAGCTCAAGTTGATGTTTCAGACGATGAAATTCAGCAGTGGTATGACAATAACTCTAATTTATTTGCGGTGCCAGAAAGCGTGCAAGTTGAATTTGTTGCGTTAGATGCCGGCGCCATTGCCGAATCTGTCACTATCGATGAGCAGATGGTGCGTGAATGGTATGAAGGCAATCGCAGTGCTTACGAGTCAGCGGCTCAGTATCGCTTCTCGCACATTCTGATTGAAGGTGATGATGCCGCGGCGCGCAATAAAGCACAAGAAGTGGTCGATAAGCTGTCTGAGGGTGCCGATTTTGCCGCACTCGCAGGCGAGTATTCGGATGACACTTTCTCGGCTGAAAACGGCGGTGATTTAGATTTCATCCAGCCTGGTACTATGGATCCTGACTTTGAAGAAGCAGCATTTGCTCTTGCTGAAGTGGGTGACGTGAGTGGCGTGGTCGAAACCAGTTTTGGTTTCCATGTGATCAAGTTAACCGACAAGCAAGAAGGTAGCGTCACGCCATTTGCTGAAGTACGCGACGAGATCATCGCTGACATGCAAGATGAGCGAGTCAAACAAGCTTATTATGAGCAGCAGCAAAAAGTAGCAGAGCTGGCCTTTGAAATGCCTGATACGTTGCAGCCCGTAGCTGATGAAGTGGGTTTGCAGGTACGTAACAGCGATTGGTTTAACCGCCAAACGGCGCCATCAGCCTTGAACCATCCGGCGGTATTACAGCAAGTGTTTGGTGATACTTTGTTGCAAGAGCGCCTGAACAGCGACTTGATTGAAGTGAATGATACGCAATCGGTAGTGGTTCGCGTAACTGATTACCGTGCTGCTTCAATTAAGAGTCTTGATGAGGTTCGTGAGCAAGTGGTGAGTAACTTGCAGCAAGAGAAAGCTCAGCAACTGGCGCGCGCCGATGCTGAAGCTGTGATTGCCGCCCTCCGTGCTGGTGAAACCGTTAGCGATCTTACTGAGCTAGCTGCTATCGATCGTCGCAATGCAGATTTGCCACGTGCTGTTGTGCAGAGCTTATTCGAGCAGGCTGCTCCAGCAGCAGGTGCTGTGCAAGCTGACGTGGTAGAAATGAATAACGGTGGTTTAGCTCTAGTTCAGTTGACCAGTGTAAGTGCTGGCGATGTAGATGAGGCGACTCAGCAACAGATGCAAGAACAGCTGGAAAATAGCTTTGCGCAGCAAAGTTATGAGGCTTTCTTAAGTGCGTTACGCGACCAAGGTGATGTCGAAATTACCTTAACTAGTAGTAGCAACAACTAAGCGGTCCATGCGCCAATAAAAAGCCTTGAAGTTGATCACTTCAAGGCTTTTTTTATGAGGGAATTATAGCATTACTAAGGTTAGTGCTTACTGCGGATAAAG
The DNA here is from genome assembly GCF_024584785.1 of Idiomarina loihiensis. GTDB lineage: Bacteria > Pseudomonadota > Gammaproteobacteria > Enterobacterales > Alteromonadaceae > Pseudidiomarina > Pseudidiomarina fusca. The sequence continues at coordinate 1,467,722 of NZ_CP074112.1, read as the reverse complement.
CGCTGGTAAGACGTTCTGCTGTTGCTTGGTTTTGCTGGATTTCACGTAGTTTTTATAAGCCGCTTGTAAACTTCTCAACAGGGCCTTGCCTTCTTGCCAGGATGGTTGGTCAGGAGCCGAGGCGACGCTGTGGTGGCCAAATCGACAGCTTAATAAGTGGTTAATTTGGCTGGTTAGCGGCGGGTGAGCAAAATGCCGGCTAAGCTCGGTCAAATCATGGATAGGCTGGCCTAGTATCGAGTTTGCCCATGCACGCAGAGCTTGGTTGGTCGCCGCGGCTTGATTTGCTTGGCAGGCTTGCTGCAGTTGGTGCCATAAGGCACCACTTAGAGCGTGGCGATCAGAATCGCTGGCAGTGCTGGTGGCGTTAGTTTGCGGCTGGCGTGATTGACGTTGCTGGCGTCGCCAATAGCTAGCAAAAAGGCTAAGGGTTATCACCCAAAGAGCGGCAAATAAAGCTGCTAACCAATACCACAGGCGGTTGTTTGGCGAACTACTCTGGGCAGACGCTGCTGGCCCTTGCTGATTCATCTCGGGAGCGCTTGGGGCTTGGCTGGGGGCCGAACTGACATCAGTAGGATTGCTTGGATACTCATTTGCTGTGGCTGAGCCATTCATGGCCACGCTAAAAGTGAGTTGGTCGGTACTAGCGACCTGCTGTTGCTGAGTGCGCGTGTTAAACCAAGGCAGCCTAAAAGAGGGGAGCTCTAGGGTACCGCCTTGGCGAGGAATAATGGCAATGGTTTGGCTACGCTGAGCGATTAGATTGCCGTTACGCACCGCTTGGTTGAGTTGGGGCGTCTCTGGATAGATGCTCACCCCAGCGATGTCTGGTAACTGCAACGCCGGCAATTGGTCGGGGCTTACTCCCATCGCTGTAGTACGTAGCGTTAAGGTAAGCGGCTGGCCTTGCTGTAACTGCTGTGCTGGGTCTATATCTGTTTCTAGGGTTAAGGTGACCAAATCAGCCGGTAGCCAGTCGCCTTGCCAACTACTCGGGATCGGCTGTACCAGTAGTTCAATCGGTTCCGCACTGGCAGTTACCGGCTCGGTGGTGCTCATAGAAGAAAAAATAGAACGACCACTATCCTTGCTGATCAAACCCTCAAACATCGGCCCATTAAGGGTAAATTGGCCGGAGCGCTGTGGCGTGATCAAATAGGTTCGCTGGTACACCTGATAGCGTTTGCCATCAATAATTTCATAGTTTTCTTGGTCTTGCCCAAATTGAGTGATCTCAGCATCGGCCAGCTCGGGGGCGATGAGATTGCCGCTATGCAAATTAGCCGCTAAGTAGAGTCGCGATATCAGTTTAAATTGTTGCTGCACATAAACCTGAGTGGATTCAACGCTGGTGCGAATAAAGGCTGGCTGGGATTCGCTTAGAGCATCCGCTTGATCACTAGCTAATAGCGTCAGTTCTATGGGTTGGCTGCTAACATCGCCAACACTTAGGGCTGGAATAGTCACGGTGCCGACCTGTTGTGGTGCCTGTAAACTAAACACGAAGGTAGTAGTGCGACTCATGTCACCATTAATCACTCGGGTACTGCGAGAGGAACGCGAATTAACAATCCGAAACTGATTTAACTGCTGCTCGGCATTTATTTCATCTTGGTCGATATCATCATTTACCGTAACTGTTAAGTTAAATAGCTGGCCCGCCAGCACCGGATTTCTATCCACACTGGCAATCACCTCAGTAGGTTCGGCAAGGGCCTGGGGTAAGCTCAGTAAGCCTACGACCAAGATGCTAGCTAGCATTAAAAGTTGACGAGATGTTACCACTCTTGCTGTACTCCTTTGGGTTTTCTATTGCCGCGGCGCTGTTGCGCTTCGCGTAGCATTTTATTGCGCAGTAGCACGGCTGGATCATCCTCAATGCGATTCAGCCATTGCTCCATTTGCTGCCGCTGTTCGTCGCTGACGTTTTGCTGTTGTTCCGCTGCAGATAAGGCTTGGGATTGCTCCTCGCCTTGTTGCTCAGCCTGCGGTTCGGTCTGTTCGGGCGTCGCCGCGTCTTCTTCTTGGGCTTGCTCGTCGGCGTCGGCTGGAGCTTGGTCCTCAGCGTCCGTGCTATCATTTTGCTCAGCTTGTTGACCCTCAGCATCAGTATCGCTGCTGCTGCCCTCACCATCCTTTTGCTGTTGCTGGCCGGTGTTATTATCGCTGGACTGGTTGTCTTGCTGTTGTTCTTGTTGCTGCTGCAGGGCCTCGGCTAGCGCTTGATTTTCCTGTGCCTCTGGCCAGTCTGGGCGGCGTGTCAAAGCCGCAGCATAGCTGTTGGCTGCTTCTTGATAGCGGCCTAACTGCATCAGACTGTTGCCTTGATTGTAAAAGCCGTCAGCGCTATCAACTTGGGAGAAATCAACCAAGGCTTGGTCATAATTGCCGGCGCGGTAATTAGCTGTACCCCGTTGCCAAGGGTCGGTCGCAGTCGCTGCCGCTTGTTCATAATCTTGTTGTTGTAGGGCTTGGTCCGCCTGTTGATAGGGCGTTTGCCACAGCTGTTGCCACTGTTGCAGCCATTGCTGTGTCGAAGCTGCTGGCGTAGCCGAGTTTTGGTTGGACGAGCTCTGGTTCGATGAACTTTGGTTTGACGAGTTCTGGCCTGACGGGGTTTGGGCCAGCGCTGGGCTACTGGTTAAGCCGCTGAGCAGCACCAGACTGCCAGCTAGCATCAGTGTTTGGCTCACTAACGCTAACCAGCTGCTGGATAAATTTTTGCCAGGTAAGGCTTGTAGAACCTGAGTTAAAGCTCCAGCTCGTGCGAGCGGCAGTAGCAGCAACGCTGCCACAACTAAGAGCCAGGGGCCGGCTTCTTGCCACTGGTCGCCGGCTTGACCTTCGGTGAGCTCACCGTCACGGCTCAAGGGCGGCTGACTACCTAGGTAATCAAGATCCTGTTGGTCACTGCGGATGATACTGAAGCGTCCCCCTGCACGTTTGGCCAGACTCTCCAAACGGCTGAATTGCACCGTGGGCACAACCACCGAGCCGCTACTATCGCGGTAAAGCTGGCCGGAAGGTAATTGAATAGGGGCGCCGGTTGCGGTGGCAACCGCTAGAATGCTTACGCGATGGCCACTGCTACTGATGAAGTTATAGATATCCTGTTGGTCGGCCGTTTGAATACCGTCGGTGACCCAATAAATGTCACCTTGCGGGTAGCCCGCTGCACGCAACAACTCATCGGCTTGACGCAAGCCGGCCAGCGGATTACTGCCAAGTTCTGGCATGATATCTGGGCTTAAGGCGCGAATTAAGTTCACTAGGTTAGCGCCGTCATTGGTTAACGGACTAATCGTAAAGGCGTCACCAGCATACGCCACTAAACCCACTTCGCCATCCAGCCGTTCGCGCACTAAATCAGTGACTTTAAAGCGCAACTGAGTGAGCCGATTGGGCGGCAAATCCGTGCTGTACATAGATAGCGACATATCTACCACCACCACACTGCCAGCATTCAACTGGTAAACCGGTTGTGGCAGCCGTTGCCAGGTAGGGCCAGCGAGTGCCAAGTTGATGCAGAGGAGGGCGAGTAACGCGCAATACAGCGGCCACACCTGGCGCTGTGCAGCAGCTTTGGGTAACAGGACCGGTTGTAAATGTGCTGGCAGTAACTGGTGCCAGCCACCACTCGCGCTACGCTGGCGCAGCCAAGTCCAAGCCAGTAGTGCCAGCGGAAGCAGTCCTAGTAACCACCAAGGGCGCAGAAGCTGAAATTCACTCATGAGCGACCTCCTGCTGCTGGTCTGAAACGGCGTAGCAGCCAAGGGAGTAGGCCAGCGAGCAGCATCATTGCCCAGGCAAGCCCTAGCGGCCAAAAGAAAAGTGCTGTCTGTGGGCGCCGTTGCTGACTCTCTGCTTGAATGGGCTCGAACTCATCTAAGCGTTGGTAGATTTGCTCCAGCTCGCTGGTAGAGCGGGCGCGGAAATATTCCCCACCGGTGCTATTAGCTAAGTTGCGTAACATATCTTCATCTAGGTCGCGGCTAGGATTCACGCGGCGTTGACCAAAATAACCCTCCACAATCACTTCTTCAGCACCCACCCCAATGGCATAAATTTTCACCCCATGATACTGCGCCAGTTGTAGCGCTTGCTCTGGTGAGACATTACCCGCGGTATTTTGGCCGTCGGTGAGCAAAATGATGATTTTGTTCGACTGCTCGCGGGCAATAAAGCGTTTCACGCTCAGCGCAATAGCATCACCAATGGCGGTACGTTCACCAATTAGGCGAAGTTCGGCTTCATCTAACAGCTGTTTGATGCTGTCTCTATCGTAGCTCATGGGAGCTTGCACGTAAGCAGTATCAGCAAATAGGATCAAGCCGAGACGGTCGCCCACGCGGCGGGCAATAAAATCCCCCATCACATGCTTAACCATGGTCAGTCGGTCGACTTGTTCACCCGCTATTTCCATGTCGGCAATTTCCATACTGCCGGATAAGTCGATAGCCAAAATCATTTCTCGCCCTTCGTTGCGCGCGCTCACCGGTTCACCTAACCACTGGGGTTGCATTAACGCCAGTACCAGCAGGGTCCAAATTAACCCGGCCAACCATTTACGCCAGCCCAGCTGCGAGTGGCGTTCAATCCTTGTGGTTGCTGTAACGGGTAGCACCGGCAGCCGCAATGCCACCAACGGTGGATGGGCAGCTGGTAGCAACCGCCACACCAACCACGGCAGCGGCCACAGTAGTGCAGCCCACCACCAAGCAAACTCAATCATGCTGGCCTCCTTGCACTGGTGCCGCTGAGCGCTTCGGCTTCGGTGGCAGGGCATGCTGCACCCAGAGCAGGGCAAAACGCTGATAGTCAGCCAATTGCTGAGGCGTTAACGGGGCTTTTTGGTAGCTTAACAGCGGCCCCTGTTGCAGCAACTCAGCCAGTTGTTGCTGGTGCCGTGGCGGTAATTGCTGGGCTAGAAATTGCCACCACAAAGGGCCCTGTAGAGCACTTATTTGTGAGCGCGGGAAATAACCCAAGGCGGCTTGTTTTAGCTGCAAATTAAGTTGCCCTAAACTGTCTGCTGGGGATTGTTTTATTTGTTTTAAAGCGGCTCGTTGCGGCCGGCGGCGCTGCCACGCTCGCCAGCTCAGCCAGCTCACGCTAATCAGCACAACTAAGACCAATAAAGTTAGTACCCACCAACCCGGAGCTAAGGGCCACCAGTGCGCAGCAGGTGCGACCACGATGTCGTGCATGGTTTCTAGTGGGTTGCCATTATCAAGCCAGGTCATAGGCGTACTCCTGGCCATTGTGACTCCAGCGGTGTGGCGGCAGAAAACTGCCACAGCTCTAGCGCTTGTTGTTGAAACTGTTGGACCAACTGTTGCTGCCATGCAGCGGCCGCGGTAGCGTACTGTTGCTGCTGATGGGCTTGGTGTGGGTCAAACTGCCATTCCACCTGACCATCAGTGAGCGCTAGCTGTTCGGAAATTTGCGCTTGTGCCACGGCTTCTAGACTAAGCTCAAGGGGGTCGACTAACTGCATCGGAACTAACTGACAGTGGCGTTGCAGTGCCAACAAAGCTTGCACAGCCGCAGTATCTGCCGGCTGCTGACTATTCGTTAGTAAGCCTCGCCAGTCGCTGATCACATACACCAAGGTGCCGGGTTTGGCGACCTGCAGGGTACGTTGCAGCAAATAGGGTAATACACTGGCGCGCTCTTGATGGGGTTGCTGCCAGTTCTGTAGCGCCTGATTTTGTGCGGTTACGAGCTGCTGGATGATGCGGGTCACTGCGTGCTCGCGAGCTTGCGGTCGCAATTCAATATGCTGGGGTTGGCTCTGTGCCGACGGAGTGCTTGCCAATAGGGCGCCGACGCGATCGCCACGGGCAACGGCTAGCCATGCTAAGGCACTGGCTAGATGGCAAGCTTGTACCGATTTGAGTAACAGTTGCGAGCCAAATTGCATGCTGTCACTAAAATCGACCACCAGCAACACCGGGCGTTCTCGTTCCTCACGAAACAACTTGGTGTGTGGCGTACCAGTGCGAGCGGTGACGCGCCAATCAATCGCTCGAATATCATCGCCAGCTTGGTAATGACGAAACTCGTCAAACTCCATCCCGCGCCCTTTGACTTTGCTCAGTAAGGCGCCACTACGACCTGGCTTCAGGCGTGGCCGCAAGCGCGCTAGGGCTGCAGCTTTACTGCGGTAGTACATCAGCTCGTGGGCTGCTACCTTAACCCCGTCGCTGTGCCATTGTGCTAACCAAGTAGCGGCCGTTTCATGCATGCTATTAGCCATTAAGGTGCTGGGACTAGCTCAATAATTTTGCTCAATACAGTATCAGCATCGATACCATCAGCTTCCGCTTGATAACTCAAAATGATGCGGTGCCTTAACACGTGAGCAAACACATAATGAATATCATCAGGGGTCACAAAGTCACGTTGGTTTAACCAAGCTCTAGCTCTTGCACAGCGGTCGAGGGCAATGGTGGCCCGCGGACTAGCGCCGTAACTCAACCAGCGGGCTAAATCCGCTGAATAAAAATCTGGGGTGCGGGTGGCAATAATCAGTTGTACTAAATATTCTTCAACGCTGTCGTCCATATAAATTTCTAGGACTTCACGACGGGCCGCAAAAATATCCGCTTGCGTGACGGGGCTTGGCATGCTTGCTTGCCCCTCGAGTTCTTCGCCGCGCGTCAGGCGCAAAATATCACGCTCGACTGCAGCATTGGGATAATCCAAGTTGAGTTGCATCAAAAAGCGATCCAACTGCGCCTCTGGCAGCGGGTAAGTGCCTTCTTGTTCAAGCGGGTTCTGGGTAGCCAGCACCATAAACAACGGCGGCAGCTTGTAGGTGGTTTGACCCACGGTGATTTGCCGCTCGGCCATAGCCTCTAATAAAGCTGATTGTACTTTCGCTGGGGCGCGGTTAATTTCATCTGCTAGAATGATGTTATGAAACAGCGGCCCCTGCTGAAACTCAAAGCTACCGGTTTCGGCGCGATAGATGTCGGTTCCAGTTAAATCCGCAGGCAACAAATCAGGCGTGAACTGCACCCGGTGAAAGCTGCCTTCAATCCCTGTGGCTAAGGCATTAACCGCACGGGTCTTGGCCAGCCCAGGTGGGCCTTCAACCAATAGGTGGCCATCGGCTAAAATGGCAATGAGTAGGCCCTCAGTAAATTCGGGCTGGCCGATAACTTGACTATTAAGATAGGCGTGCAAGGCTTGGAACTGTTCGGCTGCCATTCTGATCCTCTTCTGTTACTCGAGCTGTTGTAGCAAGAACTGGGCTGTATGGTCGCTGTGATACCGCGGTGACGATTGATAGCTACTGTGCATGATACTATCAGTTACTAGTGTAAGTTGAGACTTTACCTAAAACAACGGTTTAAATCTCGAGCAAGACCCGCTAAAATTTGTAACCATCTATGAGGTCAGACCAGCTTGGGTTATGACCATGATACAGCAACAGAGGAATAACACATGGTCGCACGTCAGAATCTGACCACGGCACAGGGCGAACGGATTGCTATCGTAGCAGGTCTACGGACGCCATTTGCTAAGCAAGCCACCTATTTCCATGGCGTTCCGGCGCTGGATATGGGCAAAATGGTGGTGCAAGAATTACTCAATAAATACAGCTTAGATCCGCGTGAAGTTGAACTTTTAGTGTACGGCCAAGTGGTGCAAATGCCTAAGGCGCCGAACATCGCGCGAGAAATAGTGTTAGGCACCAGTTTGCCGGTAACCACCGATGCTTACAGCGTGTCACGGGCTTGTGCGACCAGTTTCCAAACCACCGTTAATGTTTTAGAAAGTATGATGGCCGGCAATACCACCGTGGGGATCGCCGGCGGCGCGGATTCGTCATCCGTACTGCCGATTGGCGCCTCACGGGCGTTAGCCCATGCGCTGGTTGATTTAAACAAAGCGCGCAGCCTTGGTCAGCGCCTTGCTATTTTGCGCAAGCTACGATTGAAGGATTTACTCCCAGTACCACCTGCGATTGCTGAGTACAGCACTAACCTAAGCATGGGTGAGACGGCCGAGCAGATGGCTAAGACCCATGGCATCAGCCGTGCCGATCAAGATGCGTTAGCTCATCGTTCGCATACTTTGGCGCATCAAGCGTGGCAGTCAGGTGTGTTAGATAACGAAGTGATGACCGCTTATGCTGAGCCATACAAAGACTTCTTAAAGCGCGATAACACCATTCGCTCAGACTCTAAACTAGAAGGCTATGCCAAACTTCGGCCGGTGTTTGATAAAAAGCACGGGTCAGTCACAGCGGCCAACAGTACCGCTTTAACCGATGGTGCTAGCGCTATTTTGATGATGACAGAAAGCAAAGCCAAGGCGTTAGGCTATGACATCCTTGGTTACATTCGTAGTTATGCCTTCAGCGCCATAGATGTTTGGCAAGACATGCTGATGGGGCCGTCTTACGCTACTCCTATCGCCCTTGATAGAGCTGGCATGAAGTTATCGGATCTGACCCTGATTGAAATGCATGAAGCTTTTGCGGCGCAGACGTTAGCAAACATGAAGATGTTTGCCAGCACCAAGTTTGCCCAAGAAAAGCTGGGCCGCAGTGAAGCTATCGGCGAGATTGATATGGACAAGTTTAATGTGTTGGGTGGCTCCCTGGCTTATGGCCATCCGTTTGCGGCAACGGGCACGCGCTTGATTACGCAAACTTTAAATGAATTAAAACGTCGTGGTGGCGGGGTTGGTTTAACCACCGCATGTGCTGCTGGTGGCTTAGGTGCTGCGATGATTGTGGAGACCGAATAATGACAACAGATAACAACCGAGCTTTTACTTTAGAGCTACGCGACGACCATGTGGCGGTTATCCATATCGATGTTCCTGGCGAATCGATGAACACCTTAAAAGCTTCTTTTGCTGATGAGGTAGCTCATGTACTGAATCAGTTGGAGCAGCACCAAGATTTACGTGGGGTGGTGCTGATCAGTGATAAGCCTGGCTCCTTTGTGGCCGGTGCTGATATAAGCATGATTGATGCCTGTACTAATGCTGCCGATGCGGAAAGTCTAGCGCGCCAAGGGCAGGCTATGTTTGACCGAATTGAGCAGTTAGCGGTGCCGGTGGTGGCAGCCATTGATGGTGCTTGTTTAGGTGGTGGGTTAGAACTTGCGTTAGCCTGTCATTATCGGATTGCGACGGACAATAACCGCACTGTGATTGGCTTACCTGAAGTGCAGTTAGGGCTGTTGCCAGGCTCAGGTGGGACCCAACGGTTACCACGTCTGATTGGGATTCAAAAAGCCCTACCATTAATTTTGGCTGGCAAGCAATTACGTGCCAAACAAGCCCGTAAACTCGGGATTGTTGATGATGTCGTGCCTGCGAGTATCTTATTGGATGCAGCGGTCGAGAAGGCACTGGCGAGCAAGGCTAAAGTGCGCAAAGTTAAGCTAAAAGGTGTCAGCAAAGTGCTGGAAGGCACCTCGTTTGGACGTAACTTTATGTTTAAAAAGGCGCGCGAACAAGCTCAAGCAAAAGCAAAAGGTAACTACCCGGCGCTCGATAAAATCATTGATACCTTAGCCTGTGGTGCCAGCAAGGGCTTTCAAGCAGGCTTAGCCTATGAGGCCAAGCAATTTGGTGAACTGGCAATGACGCCGGAATCCAAAGAGCTACGGCAGATTTTTTTCGCCACCACGGCGATGAAGAAAGAAACCGGTGCGGGCGATACCAAGCCGCGCGCTATTCAGCGTGTTGGCGTGCTTGGCGGTGGGTTGATGGGCGGCGGTATTGCTTATGTCACGGCTGCTAAAGCGAAACTACCGGCACGCATTAAAGACATCAACGAACAAGGCATTGTGCATGCGTTGAAGTACAGCTACGACCTGCTTAATAGTAAAGTAAAGCGCAAGCACATGACCCGGACAGAATTAGAAGCGACCATGCTGAGCCTGAGCGGTACCCTTGATTACAGCGGCTTTGACAAGGTTGATGTGGTGATTGAGGCGGTCTTTGAAGATCTTGGCTTAAAGCAACAGATGGTGGCCGATGTAGAAGCAGCAGGCAATCCGCACACTATTTTTGCAACCAATACGTCAAGCTTACCTATTACGCAAATCGCTGCCAAAGCAGAGCGCCCAGAAAATGTGATTGGTCTGCATTATTTCTCGCCGGTAGATAAGATGCCGTTGGCAGAAATTATTACCCATGAGCGTACCTCAGCAGAAACCATTGCGACCACCGTGGCCTTGGCTAAAAAGCAAGGAAAAACCCCGATTGTGGTCAAAGACGGTGCTGGTTTTTACGTCAATCGTATTTTAGCCCCGTACATGAACGAAGCTGCGCGCCTAGTGTTAGCGGGTGAGCCGATCGACGTGGTAGATAAAGCGCTGGTTAAGTTTGGCTTCCCGGTCGGGCCGATGAAACTGATGGACGAAGTAGGGATTGATGTGGCTGCCAAAGTCGCACCTATTTTGGCAAATGAGCTTGGCGATCGATTCCAAGCGCCAGAGGCTTTTAGCAAATTGCTGGACGATGAACGCAAGGGTAAGAAAAACAAAAAGGGCTTTTACGACTACCAAGGTAAGCAAGCGGGCAAACAGGTGGATAGCTCGGTGTATAGCTTGTTAGGCGTGACCGCAGCAAGCCAACTGAGTGCTGACGAGATTGCCCAGCGCACCGTGTTGCTGATGCTCAATGAGGCCGCGTACTGTTTAGACGAAGGCATCATAAGCTGTGCTCGTGATGGTGATATTGGTGCCATTTTTGGTATCGGTTTCCCGCCTTTCCGTGGCGGACCGTTCCGTTATATGGACGCGCTAGGCATTGCTGAGGTGGTGAGTCGTTTGCAAGCTTACCAACAGCAGCATGGTGAACGCTATCAACCAGCGCCATTATTGGTTAAAATGGCAACAAATAACGAGCGCTTTTATTAAGCGCTCGTAGTCTGTAGTAGGGGGTTGTTATGTTAGTGGCGCTGTGTTGTTTAGGGTCGGCGTTAACTTTGTATGTGCAAGCATTAACGCACGCGATGGGAGCGAAACGTTGGGGCCTGCTAGGGTTGCTGTTCGGGCCCTTGATAGTGCCAATGTTTATCACTCACAAGCGGCTGCGTCTGCGCCAAGCACGTGGCGATGCTAATGTATTGATGCAGGTACGCTGATATGGGCGGCAAAGGCATCACGGCTAAGCGGCTCGGCAAATAAAAACCCCTGTGCATATTCGCAGTTTAAGTGGCTTAACGTGGCTGCTTGAGCTGCGTCTACAACGCCTTCGGCAACCACATCTAAACCTAAGTTGTGAGCCATGGCGACAATGGAGGCGACCATATTGCGATCGCGCTCGGCACCATTGATGTCATCCACAAAGGCTTTATCAATCTTTAATGTTTGAATCGGGAAACGCTTCAAATAGGCCAACGACGAATAGCCGGTACCAAAATCATCGAGGGCGAGGTGAATCCCCTGTTGATGTAACTCGGTCATGATGGCAATAGCGCGCTCTGGATCCTCCATCACCACCCCTTCGGTAATTTCTAACTCCAGATGCTGTGGTGCTAAACCTTCTTCTTTGAGAATGGTCATGATGGTCTCGGTAAGATTAGGTTGCACAAATTGCTTGGCAGATAAATTCACCGCTACTCGGCCTTGCACCAAGCCTTGCTCTACCCACAGTCGCATATCACGACAGGTTTGTCGCAGCACTTGCTCACCCATCTCAATGATAAGGCCGGTTTCTTCGGCTAACGGAATGAACTCGCTAGGGCTAAGGGGACCATGGCCAGGGATGTTCATGCGGACTAAGGCTTCTAATCCTACAAATTGATAATCCACTAACGACACTTTAGGCTGATACAGCACTTGCAAATGCTTATGGCGCAGCGCAAACCGCAGTTGGTTTTCTACTTGCAGACGCCGAACCGCAGTTTTGTTCATGGATTCGTTAAAGAACTGATAGTTATGGCCGCCGCGACTCTTGGCATGGTACATGGCGGTATCGGCATTCTGTAGTAACTCTTGCGAGGAGTTACCATCGCTTGGATAAACCACAATACCAATGGACGTGCCCACCACGATATCTTGCTGTTGAATATGAAAGGGCTGGCTCATGGCATGTAGGATCTGATTGGCGATATCGGTGGTGGTGCTCATGTTCCAGGTGTCTTCTAGCAATAGCACAAATTCGTCACCACCGAGGCGATAGAAAGTATCTTGCGGGCGTCCCACTTGCGCTATGCGCTCAGCTACCTGTAGTAGCAGTTCGTCACCTAGATCGTGACCTAGCGAATCGTTAATCTTCTTAAAATCATCGAGATCGAAAAGCACTAAAGCGTGACCAATACGTTTACGCACTAAATTGGCATGGCTGACTTGAAAATAGGAGCGATTAGGCAGCCCGGTGAGGGTATCGGTGTTAGACAGCCGGCGCAACTCGCGCTCGGTTTGTTTACGTTCGCTGATGTCTGCAAAGGTCGCCACGTAATGGGAAATCTGACTGCTATCGTCGTAGATGGCATCAATGGTTAATTCAATCTGATACAAACTGCCGTCACTGCGCAGATCTTCAACTTCACCGTGCCAACTACCATACTGTTGCAAGGTGCGTTTTATTTGGTTGACGTAATCGTCGCTATAGAGCTGCAGTTGTAGTGGTCGGCCGAGCATTTGTTGGCGACTAAAGCCGGTGATCTTGGTCACCGATTGGTTGGCCTCAACGACGGCAAAGGTATGATCATAAATACACACGCCATCGGAAATATTGGTGATGGAGGTGGCTAGCATTTTTAAGCGTTCTTCAGCTAGTACTAACGGGGTGATATCTTTCATGGTACCGGTCATCCGCAGAGCCTGCTGCTGCTCATCGCGTTCCACCACTTTACCTCGATCTAGTACGGACACCCAGCCATCTTCAGCCTGAACTCGGTAAGTGACTTCAAAAAATTGGGTGTGTCCATCTAAGTGCTGATTCAACGCCTGCTGTAAATTTGCGAGGTCTTGTGGATGAATATTGCTGGGGCTGCCCGGTTCACCGGTACGAATATAATCAATCGGGAACGCACTGACTTGGCGCCAGGTGTTATGTCGATGAATCACTCCAGCTGCAATATCCCAGTCCCATAATTGATCACCGCTACCCCACAAACTTAACTTCAGCCGTTCTTCACTTTGTTGCAGTTGGCGCATAGCACGATGGCGCGCCCGCACGATGAAGAATAGGGTGATAATACCGGCACCACCTAACAGCGCATACATGCTTAGCGCCCAGGGTGAAAGCCAAGCCGGGGCGGCAACTTCAACCGCTAACTGGCGCTGCCCCAGCCAGGTGCTGCCATCGTAGGAGGCCTCAATCATAAACAGATAATGACCAAAGGCTAGATTGGTGTAGGTGGCACGACGATATTGATGGTCGGTGTAAATCCAGTCAAGATCGGCTCCTTGCATTTTATAGCGGTAATACAATTGCCGAGCATTAGGTGCATAGGGCGCCCCAAACTCAATGCTGATGGGGCTCTCGAGCACAGGTAGGAATAGCGTTTGGGTATTGTAAAGTTGAGCGCGGTTACGACTATCTAATTGTTCAGCTTGAATGGGTTGATTGGCAATGCGCAGGCTGATGAGCTCAACTTGCCAATCACTGCTGGTCGGTGACTGGGCTGCATAAGTTGCTATATAAGTTGCTGCATGAGTTTTGGCAAATAATGACGGTAGCATCAGCAGCGCAGCCGTACAGGTTAACGTTATAACAAACGCTAACAGAGCATTGCCACCAGTAGCACCACCTTGACCCCGAAAATGCACGTTATTCCCCAATGGGTTGGCTGTCTTATAAAGCAGCTCTTCTTGTTCTTAAGAGATAAACAAATTAAACAATTTATGCCGAGCTGTCAAAGCTCTGTGGATGGCTAACTAGAAACATCTGTTGTGTTGGATTGTTGATTAACTGTTGGTATTCCGCTTGGATGTCATTCAAGGTCAAGTTTGCTAAACTCGTTGCTATGACTTGTAATCTCGAGAAATTTTCATCTTGTTGAGTAATAGAGCTCCACAACCTTTGACTCCGCGCACGCAGAGATGCGTCATTCTCAGTAAGTTGTTGGGTTATAGCCCGCTGCGCCTTGCTGAATTCAGTGCTATCAATGTGTGCTAATTGCTCAGCAAACACCTTTAAGTAATCATTCATGGCTTGTTGTAAGTGCTGATGCGGATACTTGGTGGATTGTACGTAGAGCATCAAATGCGGTACCTGTTGCAGCGGCATGTAACTGCTGCCCACCAGATAACCTAGCTGTTGCTCGGTACGCAAGGCACTAAACAAGCGCGGGTTCAGAAAATACTGCAACAGCATAAAGCTGGCTTGAGCTTGAGTGGTGTTTGAGCTACTTTGCAGCACCGCCAGCAGCGCATGGTCTTGATGCTGAGTGACTAGCGCTGGCGCGGGGTCTAGCTGGGCAAACCGGTAGGGCGTTAAATTTGCGCGCTGCATCTGTGCCGCTAGGGGGAGCTGTTGCAATTGTTGCAGCACCGCTTGCAATTGGTCAGGACGCAGATCTCCATGACTAAAGAGTTCGACGCTGGCTTGGCTAAACATTTGCTGGCCGGCATCGATGAAGGTCGCAAAATCGCTAGCTTCTAATTGTTTGGCTAGATCTTGCACCGAAAAAGTATGGGGCTGTAACTGCACGTTCAGATGCGTGAAGAGTAAATTCAGTGGCTTATGCAGCAAGGCTTGGCGCCAGTTGGTGATCAGGCGTTGGCGCAAATTAGCCCAGCGTTGCGACACGAGTAATTGTGCATTCGAGCCGCTCGTTGCTTGGAGCAAATAACCCAGAATATCCTGCAGTAATTGCGGCACGTATTGTGCGGGCCCAGATACATGCAAGGTTAACCCTTGCTGTTGCGGGTATAAATTAAAATTAAGCCCAGCAATTTCCGCATCGTAGCATTCTTCATTGAGCACATCGAGCATCAGCTCACACCATAAGCGGGCGTTCGCAAAATGCTGCGCAGACTGGATCACTTGGGGCAGATAAAAGCCACAATAAACATGAGCTTTGGGTTGCTTAAAACTGGTATCGGTTAAATGCCAATGCTGCAATGCCGACGTAACTTGCATACAATCAGGCTGCAGCGGCCGCTTAGAGTCGGTCTCAGTTGGAGGATGTTGTAACTGCCAAGGCGTGCTCAAATAGGGATTCGCTTGCGGTAATTGCGCTGCTATCGGCGCCGGCTGAGCGAAGCGTTGATGTTGTGCAGGTGTCAACGCAGAGACGCGGTAATGAGTTCCGTAAATAGGTTCAACCTGATCGGTCTCAAGCTGCTGATGAATCAAGGTTACCCGCATGTTGTGGGAGTTCATCAAGGCCAGAAAGTTGCGGATTTTCGGTAAAAACAAACCATCCATGCGGTAGTCACCAAAAATAATATCTTCAGCGCAGTAGTGATGTAGATTAATGGCTAGCTGAGGTGCAATATCGCTTAATTTCGCTGGCTCTTGGTAATTGAAGGCGTTCATGACGCTCACTCGGCGTTCGTTGTAGCGCCAAGCTTGTAACCCTTCGTTGGCAATGAGCTGCAGATAACTGAACACAGCTGCAATAATATCATCAATGTGGGTTAACCCTTGGTTGGTTAGCTGCATGTTGATATTAAAATCTTTGAAATTACCGCCACTAATCCCACCGCCGGCGGCTAACGAGTTCACCCAATTGTGTTCGCGCAAATAACTCAGCAGACTTTGTTGCCCTTCATAGCCCAGTAGATGAGCCAAAAAGCTGGTGGTTTTATTAGCATAATCGTCATCGATACCCGGCAGGGCAAAGGTTAAAATCAGCCGTTGGGCTTCTTTAAGTG
The DNA here is from genome assembly GCF_024584785.1 of Idiomarina loihiensis. GTDB lineage: Bacteria > Pseudomonadota > Gammaproteobacteria > Enterobacterales > Alteromonadaceae > Pseudidiomarina > Pseudidiomarina fusca. The sequence continues at coordinate 1,451,913 of NZ_CP074112.1, read as the reverse complement.
GTTTCACTTGAACCATCAGCCCCAGCTGTTCTGCTTCATAGAGCGGCTCGTCTAGTAATAAGGCATCGGCGCACCCACTTGGAATGCGGCTACCGTGAAGCTCAGCAAGCTGTTGTAATTCAGCTAAGGATTGTGGCCCACACAGCACTAGGGTCATACGTTTGGCACAATACCAGCGTTTAAAAAATTGCTGCAAAGCAGCGCTGAGCGGCCGCTCTTTGGTGTTGGTAAGGGTACTTAGGTTGCCTACTGAAAATTTGGTAAAAGGATGCTTAGGGTTGGCCGTGGCTTTGTGCACTTGATACAAACGGCGCAATTCATCGTTTCGTTTTAGGTGAAATTCAGCTTCAATCGATTGCAGTTCTTTTTCGACCCAATCTTGCTGTAACAAGGGTTCATAGAAAAAGCGGATGAAACGATCTAACGCGGGGGCAAAATACTGCTGATTGATGCTGAAGTAATAATTGCTGTATTCGGTGCCAGTCCAAGCATTATGGCTACCGCCGTGAGCGCTGATATAGGACTGAAAACCTTGGGCATCAGGATAGCCCTCAGTCCCTAAAAATAACATGTGCTCAAGTAAGTGGGCTAGGCCTTGCGTGGCCTGAGGATCGTGAAAATGACCTACCCCTACGGCTAGTGCCGCACTGCTTTGGTTGGCTGTCTGATCGTGCACCAACACACAACGTAATTGGTTGGGTAGTTCAATGATCTGATAGCTACGAGTATCTGCCGGACTTTTGATGATAGCACTATCATCTAAAATAAGGCGTGTCTCAGTGGTTGTAGGCTGCAATGGTGTTGTCATCCCTCACCTTAAATTGTCGGCCCAGTGTTGCTTGATAACCCTGGGCCCACAGAGGGTCTATTGTTCCAGCGGCGTATCGAAGTCTTTCGGGCGGTCATAATCGCCTTCATAAGATACCAACAGGTTATCTTCGAAGCGTAAAATCATTTTTTGTTGATAACTGGTTCCGTTACCTGCATTCATGTCAAAAACGTAAAACCACACATCGTTATTGTAGGGGTTATCTGCTACTGGTTTGCCAACCACGTAAACCACTTGTTCTTTCGACATCCCCACGCGAAGCTGGTCAATGTCTCGTTGTTCTAAGTAATTACCCTGTGGAATGTCAATTCGATAAACCAATTTATCTAATACTGAACAGCCACTTAAAAAGATTATAGTCCCTGCAATAATTAATGCTTTCATAACACCTGCTATTAAAATTTTAGTCTAGGGCGATAATAAACAAAGCTAGCTGCCAACCGCAAGTAATTCAGCTGCATTAGCTTTCGTTGCTGCGGTTATTTCATCACCACCAAGTAAGCGTGCTAGTTCAATGACACGCGCTTCAGAGTCTAATCGTACCATGTGTGTCTCGGTACTGGCACCATCTGTTACCTTATCTACCCGTAATTGTTGGTGAGCTTTTGCGGCCACCTGAGGTAAATGTGTGACACAGATAACCTGATTTGATTCCCCTAACTGGCGTAATAATTTACCTACCGTGGCTGCGGTAGCGCCGCTAACACCTACATCCACTTCGTCGAACATCAAGGTCGGGGTGGTTAGTTGGCTGGCAGTAATTACCTGAATAGCTAAGCTAATTCGCGATAATTCACCGCCTGAAGCAATTTTTGCTAGGGCTTGTAACGGTTGGCCTGGGTTCGTGGTCACCATAAAGCAAACCTCATCGGTACCTAGTTTTGTTGCTGGCGCTTGCGCCTGATGAGTCACTTGAATGACGAATCGACCATGGGGCATATTAAGTTGCTGCATGCTGGTGGCGATACGCTGACTAAGTTCAGTGGCGGCTTGCTCACGGCTTGCCGACAAAGTGGCAGCCGCTTGTCGGTAGCTTTTAGCTGCTTGCTCCACTTGCTCATCGATGTGTTCAGATGCGCTCTGCATGGACTCGAGATCTGCTAACTCTTGCGCTAATTGTTGATGGTGCTGATAAAGTTGAGTTGGGTCGAGCTGATGCTTGCGAGCCAACTGTAGCGTTTGGGTAACCCGTTGTTCAGCGTTAGCTAATTGCTCATCGTCAAGTTCAATGTGGTCTTGATAATCACGCAGTTCACGTGCTGCTTCTTCCACTTGCACACTGGCATCGCGGAGCAAACGTACCGCTTGTTGCAAATTAGCATCGGTCTCTAGTTGTTGCTCTAACCGGGTTAGGGCGTTTTGCAACAAACTGTAGGCGTTATTATGTTCACCATCAAAGATGGCATTGAGGGCGAAGCCAGAATCTTCAATGAGGCTGGCACTATTGGCCAAACGCTTATGTTGCGCCTCTAGTTCTGCGTATTCGTCTTCGCCTAGAGCAAACTCGTTCAGCTCACTGACTTGGTAGCGCAACAGCTGACTGCGTGCGGCAATATCTTGTTGCTGCTGTTGTAGCTGCTTTTGTTGTTTGCGCAGTTGGTACCACTGCTGATAGGCCTGCTGCACCGCATCTAGATGTTGTTGGTGACGGGCGTAAGCATCAAGCAATTGCAACTGATGCTCCGGTCGGGTCAATAATTGGTGTTCGTGCTGACCATGAATGTTGACTAACAGTGGCGCCAGTTGCTTGAGTTGGCCCACGGTAGCAGGGCGGCCGTTGATCCAAGCTTTGGAGCGGCCCTCGCGGGTAATCACGCGGCGAATGACACAACTTATGTGGCTGGCATCGGCATCAGCTTCTTCGTTTAGCTCTTGTTCTGCTAGCCACTGGATGGCAGGGCTAGCGCTGGCACCGAGTTGAAAGCTTGCACTTACTTCAGCTTTATCAGCGCTTGTGCGAATGAGTTCAACGTCAGCACGGTCGCCCAAACATAAACCTAAGGCATCGAGGGCAATGGATTTTCCGGCGCCAGTTTCGCCAGTAATGGCAGACATGCCAGCAGCAAAGTCTATGTCTAAATGACGTACAACAGCTAAATTACGAATATGCAAATGGAGCAACATAGGTCACCTCAGATACTGTGATAATATACAGTAGTTATACAGTATTTATACAGTAATGCAAGTGCTGCCTAAAAATTCTGCAGCAGCGCCTAAGCCAAGCCACTAGAACAGTCGGCTACCCCAGCCTAGCTTGTTGCGCAACACTCTAAAATAACTGTGGTCGTGCGGGTGCACTAAGCATAATTTATGGGGGTGCTGCTGAATAATGACTTCGTCGCCGGCAGCAACTTTCATGCGCACATGGCCATCGCAGGATAATTGTAGATCATCATTATCTGTCGCTGCCCGCAGCTTGATGGTACTGGTAGCATCGACCACAATCGGGCGACTGCTTAAGGTGTGCGGAAACATTGGCACTAAACTAATGGCATGCAAGTTAGGAACGACAATGGGACCGCCGCCAGACAAAGAGTAGGCAGTGGAGCCGGTAGGAGTGCTAATAATCAGTCCATCCGAGCGTTGTGAATAGACAAACTGATTATCCACGTACACTTCAAATTCGATCATGTGAGCCACTTTGTCTGAGTGCAGTACTACTTCGTTAATAGCGCGTCCTACGGCCTTAGTTTGGCCATGGTGGATGACTTCGGTTTGTAGCAAAAAGCGCTGTTCAGTTTGGTAGTCGCCGGCTAATACTGCTTTGAGTTGCTCAAGCACATGGTCAGGGTCAAGGTCCGTTAGAAAACCTAAGTTGCCGCGATTCACGCCAATCACCCCGATATCGAAATCACAAAGAATTCGTGCCGCACCAAGCATGTTGCCATCACCACCCACAACAATTGCTAGATCAGCGTGTTGGCCCAGCTCTAACAGCGACATCACGCGCGCTTGAGTACCACTTAGCTGCTCGGCAGTGCGACTCTCAATAATCACTTGATAACCCAGCTTGAGTAGGCTTTGTTCTAGAGTGAATAAGGTGGTACGAGTAGCTTCGTGATTAACTTTGCCCAGCAAGGCGATGGTTTGAAACGGTTGATGGTCACGCTGCGACATAAATTTCCCTGTAATTCTGCGGTTTTTTGTAGCGCAACTCTTGAATCGAGGTTAGATGCCCCCATTAACAGCTGCAAGTTAAGTTATATCACACCAACTAACATTTTGGTTGTGAATTGATGATAGTGCCACGTAAGTGTCACGCAAGTGCCATGACAGTGAGAGTAGCCAAACATGACTAAAAATGATGCAGCACAGAACCCACAGCAGCCAGAGCTAGAGCAAGAGCAAGAGCTAGAGCAAGCGGCTGAACAGGAGCAGGACGTGGAGCAAGAGCAAGAGCAAGCCGCAGATGCCAAGAGCAACGCTAGCGATCGGCTCGGTGAGTTGGAGCTGGCCTTGAGCCAAGCTGAGCAACGCGTGACTGATGCCAATGATCGTGCCGTGCGTGCGGTAGCTGAGATGGAGAATATTCGGCGCCGGGCAGCCCAAGATGTTGAGAAGGCGCATAAGTTTGCTCTGGAAAAGTTTGCCAACGAAATCATTACCACGGTAGACAACTTAGAGCGGGCCCTCGAGATTGCGGCCCAGGCCGACAGCATTAATCAAAACTTTTTAGAAGGGATTGAGTTAACCCACAAGGGGCTACTCAATACCTTAAATAAATTTGGGGTAGAAGCGGTGGGGGTGATTGGCGAAGCTTTTAACCCTGAACTGCACCAGGCCATGGCGATGCAGCCATCGGCAGACCAAGACAACAACACCATTTTGGCGGTGATGCAAAAAGGCTACACCCTAAGTGGCCGCTTACTGCGTCCAGCCATGGTGATGGTGGTAAAAAATTAACAATAAGCTTTTTAGGGGTATTGAAAAGGCTTAAAGCCGCCCCATATTAAAGTTATCAAACCTGTTTTTTAAGATTTAGTTGGAGAAGAAAATTATGGGTAAAATTATCGGCATCGATTTAGGTACTACCAACTCTTGTGTTGCAGTACTTGATGGTGACAAAGCACGCGTAATTGAAAACGCGGAAGGCGATCGTACCACGCCATCGGTAGTAGCTTTTACTGATGATGGTGAAGTGTTAGTAGGTGCGCCGGCAAAACGCCAAGCGGTCACTAACGCGAACAAAACCTTATTCGCAATTAAGCGCCTGATTGGTCGTCGTTTTAAAGACGAAGAAGTACAACGTGATATCGGCATCATGCCATTCAAAATCGTTGAAGCAGAAAACGGCGATGCGTGGGTACAAATTAACGACGACAAAAAAGCGCCACCACAAATCTCAGCAGAAATTCTGAAGAAGATGAAGAAAACTGCCGAAGATTTCTTGGGTGAGAAAGTAACCGAAGCAGTTATTACCGTGCCGGCTTACTTTAACGATGCACAGCGTCAAGCAACCAAAGATGCTGGTCGTATCGCGGGCTTAGAAGTGAAGCGTATTATCAACGAGCCAACCGCAGCAGCATTAGCCTACGGTATGGACAAGAAGCAAGGCGATAACGTTATCGCAGTGTACGACTTAGGCGGCGGTACTTTCGATATCTCAATCATTGAGATTGACCAAGTAGAAGGCGAAATGACCTTTGAAGTATTAGCGACCAATGGTGATACCCACCTTGGTGGTGAAGACTTTGATAACCGTTTGATCAACTACTTGGTTGAGCAGTTCAACAAAGATCAAGGCATTGATTTACGTAAAGATCCGCTGGCGATGCAGCGTCTTAAAGAAGCTGCTGAAAAAGCTAAAATTGAGTTGTCATCAGCACAGCAAACGGAAGTTAACTTGCCGTACATTACTGCTGATGCCACTGGGCCTAAGCACTTAGCCATTAAAGTAACTCGCGCTAAATTGGAATCTTTGGTTGAAGACATGATTGCCAAGTCGCTAGAGCCAGTGAAACAAGCGCTAAAAGATGCTGATTTGTCAGTAAGCGACATCAACGACATTATTTTGGTGGGCGGTCAAACCCGGATGCCAAAAGTACAGCAAGCAGTGACCGACTTCTTTGGTAAAGAGCCGCGTCGTGATGTGAACCCTGACGAAGCGGTAGCCGTAGGTGCTGCGGTACAAGCGGGCGTATTGCAAGGCGATGTGAAAGATGTGTTGTTGTTAGACGTAACGCCATTATCACTGGGTATTGAAACCATGGGTGGTGTGATGACTAAGCTGATTGAGAAGAACACCACGATTCCGACCAAGCAATCACAGACCTTCTCAACGGCTGAAGATAATCAGCAGGCAGTAACGATTCATGTGTTGCAGGGTGAGCGTAAGCGTTCGGCTGACAACAAATCGTTAGGGCAATTTAATCTGGAAGGTATTCGTGCAGCGATGCGCGGCCAGCCACAGATTGAAGTCACCTTTGATATTGATGCGGACGGTATCCTGCATGTGTCAGCGAAAGATAAAGACACAGGTAAAGAGCAGAAAATCACCATCAAAGCTTCTTCTGGCTTAAGCGATGAAGAAGTAGAAAAAATGGTACGTGACGCTGAAGCTAACGCTGAAGAAGATCGTAAATTTGAAGAAATGGTGCAGGTTCGTAACCAAGCTGACGCGCTGGTACATGCTACCCGCAAGCAGTTAGAAGAAGTTGGTGCGGAGTTGGCTGCGGCGGATAAAGAAGCGGTTGAAACTGCCTTGAGCGAGCTGGAAACAGCCATCAAAGGTACCGACAAAGCTGAGATTGAAGCCAAGCAGCAAGCTTTGATTGAAGCTTCTGGTAAGTTGATGGAAGCAGCACAAGCGAAAGCTCAGCAGCAAGGTGGCGATGCCGACGCTGGTAACAGCCAGAAAGATGCTGATGATGTTGTCGACGCTGAATTTGAAGAAGTGAAAGACGACAAGAAATAATAACCCGCCCACCGGGTGTTGGTGATAGAAAGCACACGGGGGTTGCCGCTAGGTGGCCTCCGTGTACTTGTATCAGGCAGGATATAAAAGGAACGTGGAAATCACACCATTATGTCGAAAATAGATTTATATGAAGTGCTGGAAGTAAGTAAAGATGCCAGCGAACGCGACATCAAAAAGGCCTATAAGCGGTTAGCGATGAAGTATCACCCGGATCGTACCAAAGGTGATAAAGACCTCGAAACCAAGTTTAAAGAAGTTAAAGCGGCCTACGAAATTCTCAGTGACCCGCAAAAGCGCGCGGCTTACGATCAGTATGGTCATGCAGCTTTTGAACAAGGTCAAGGTGGCTTTGGCGGCGGCGGTGGCGGTGCTGATTTTGGGGATATTTTTGGTGATGTGTTCGGTGACATTTTTGGCGGTGGTAGTCGACGTGGCCATGCGCAATCGCAACGGGGAGCCGACTTACGCTACAACCTAGAGCTGAGCTTAGAAGAGGCGGTACGCGGTAAAGAAGTAGAGCTAAAAATTCCTAAATTAAGCACCTGTGACGACTGTCATGGTAGCGGCGCCCGAGCTGGCTCTAGCGCTGAAACCTGTGGTCATTGTCATGGCAGTGGCCATATTCAAATGCGCCAAGGCTTTTTTGCTGTGCAACAACCTTGTCCCCATTGTCGTGGCCGCGGTAAGGTGATTAAAGATCCATGCCGCACCTGTCATGGTGAAGGCCGAGTGGAACGCACCAAGACCTTGTCGGTGAAAATTCCAGCTGGCGTTGATACCGGTGACCGGATCCGCTTAAGTGGTGAGGGTGAAGCCGGCGAAATGGGCGCTCCGGCGGGTGATTTGTACGTGCAAGTGCATGTGCGTGAACACAAGATTTTTGCGCGTGACGGCAATAATCTGTACTGCGAAGTGCCGATTAGCTTTACTCGAGCTGCCTTAGGTGGCGACATCGAGGTGCCGACGCTAGAAGGTAAAGTAAAACTGAAAGTACCGGCCGAAACCCAAACAGGTAAGTTATTACGCCTGCGTGGTAAGGGCGTTAAATCCGTGCGCACCGGTGCTGTTGGCGATTTGATTTGTAAGGTGGTTATCGAAACCCCAGTGAATTTGTCAGAGCGTCAACGTGAGTTACTAGCCGAGTTAGAAGAGTCGATGGGCAGTGGCGACGAAGCTGCTAAGTATCGTCCCAAAGAAAAAGGCTTTTTTGACGGCGTGCGTAAATTCTTTGATGACTTGCGCGGCTAGTACAACTGCGGTTAAGCTGATGCTAGCAGCAGATTTCTGAGCCATTCAGAATAGTCAGGGAGCACCTCTTATGCGCTGGATGAAAATAGCACTAAGCTTAACCGTAGTGATTGGTTTGTTGGTTGCCTGCACGCAATCGCCGACCGGACGTAAGCAATTGATTATGTTCTCGAGCGGCGAAATTGCCTCGTTAGGCGACCAAAGTTATGCCGAGCTGAAACAACAGCAGCCACTTAGCACGAACACCCGTGAGGTTAATTACGTACGCTGTGTGGCTAATGACTTGTTGGCCGTGCTACCTGAACCTTGGCGCAGTAAAACCTGGGAAGTGAACCTATTTGCCAGTGATGATGTGAATGCGTTTGCCCTACCGGGCGAAAACATTGGCGTGTACACGGGCTTACTGAAAGTTGCCGAAACTCCAGATCAATTGGCGGCGGTGATCGGGCACGAAATTGCGCACGTGATCGCTGACCATGGTAACGAGCGCATGTCGAATCAGTTTGCCGTGGGGCTAGGCTTGCAAATAGGTGCCGTGGTAGCGTCAACTAAGCTAGAAGACAAAGATGCTGCCTTAGTGATGGCGGCCTTAGGTATTGGCACCCAGCTAGGGGTGCTGTTGCCTTACTCACGGGTACATGAAAGCGAAGCCGACCAGTTGGGCCTGGATTACATGGCTGCAGCTGGCTACAATCCCGCAGCGGCGGCGGATCTCTGGCGAAACATGGCGCGTGTAAGCGGCGCCGGCGGGCCTGAATTTTTATCGACACACCCTTCACCCCAATCTCGTATTGATGCCATTGAAGCCTATGCTCCTGAGGTGATGGGCGTCTATCAAAGTGCCCCTAAAGCCAACTGTAAACTCTAATTCTAGTAGCCACGGAAGGCTCATCGTCTAACGGCATTCTCTGAACTTTATCTCGGTACATCTCATTTCGGTTATATGTAAGTCGAGATTGAACTAAAGCTTTGCTCACAGCGTTAGTAGAATATCAGCATGTAAAGTACTTATTGGCGGCGGCTGGCTGGTTGCTGGTAGCTGCGATGAACTAATGAGGTGTTATGATTAAGGCTTGGTTTGCAATTCCCTTCTGGCAACGCGTGCTGGGTGCTTTTGCACTGGGCGTGCTGATTGGTGTGATTCACCCTGACATTGCGCAAGCGTTACGGCCGCTGGGAACGCTCTTTATCAATGCGTTAAAGATGTTGGTAGCGCCACTGATTTTCTTTGCCATTGTGAGTGCTATTTTACAGTTAGGTAGCGGCGAAAAGGCTGGTAAAATTGGGATGCAAACCATAGGTTTGTTCTTACTTACAGCCGTTATTGCCAGTGTCATTGGGCTATCGGTAGCACAGTTATTGGATATTACTCCGTCACCTGATTTAGTCGCCGATAGTAACTATGAACCGAAAGTAGTGCCTGGGCCCATTGAGGTACTGTTGAGTTTTATTCCGACCAATCCGTTTGCTGCTTTGGCTGAGGGTAACGTGATTCAAATCGTGGTGTTTGCCGCGTTGGTGGGGGTAGCCATCAATCAGTTGGGTGAGGTCGCTAAGCCGGTAGCCGCGGTGATGAGCGCCGGTGCACAGGTGATGTATCGGATCACCAAAATGGTGTTAGAACTGACCCCGTTTGGGGTCTTAGGGTTAATGGCGTGGGTGGTGGGCCACTACGGATTAGCCAGCTTAACCCCTTTGGCCGCTTTTATTGGAGCCATTTATCTCGCCTGTTTACTGCATATTCTGTTGGTGTACGGCACCATGGTACGGTTAGCTGGGATGTCGCCTTGGTTCTTTTTTAAGTCGGTGTTTTCAGCGCAATTGGTGGCCTTCACAACCTGTAGTAGTTTTGGCACGATTCCGGCCGCACACCAAGCTATCACTGAAAAACTAGGTGTCCAAAAAGAGTATGCAAGTTTTGTGTTACCTCTTGGTGCCACCATTAACATGGACGGTTGTGGCGGGATTTATCCGGCCATTGCTGCGGTCTTTATCGCACAGATTTATGGCATTCCGTTGGATTGGGCAGACTATATGCTGATCACCTTAACTGCCACGCTTGCGTCGGTAGGAACGGCTGGTGTACCAGGTACGGCGATGGTGATGTTAACCGTCACTCTCAATGCGATTGGGTTGCCGTTAGAGGGTATTGCATTTATCGCGGCCATCGACAGAATTATAGATATGGCGCGTACCGCAACCAATGTGACCGGTGATATGGCGGTGGCAGTGGTGTTGGGGCGCAAGCAACAGAGCGCAGATGATGACGCTAAGGCCCAACTAGGCTAGTATTGATGGCATTTAGTCTAAGCTCGGCAAGTTAAGCTCAGCAAGTTAAGCTCAGCAAGTTAAGGCTGTGGCGACAGCGCATGAAGGATTATCGGATGGGTTTGAAAGTAGGTATTTTAGGTGCCAGTGGGCGCATGGGGCAGGCGGTGATCGTGGCGGCAAAACGTCTCGAGGTCGCCGTAACCGCCGCTGTGGTAAGTCAGCAGTCGTCCCGTTATGGACAACCTATTCGCGCTAATGATGCTGATGGCGGTGTCTGCTTTCAGCACGCCGATGAACTGCAAGCCGGCCAAGTTGAGGTGCTTATTGACTTCTCTTTACCGCAAGCGCTGTCGGCTAATTTAGCGTTAGCGCAGCGATTACAAGTTCCCATTGTGGTGTGTACGACGGGTTTGGGCGAATCCCATCAGCAGGCGCTCGATCAAGCAGCGACAAAGATTCCGGTATTGTATGCAGCTAACACCAGTGTTGGTATCACGTTACTGCGACAGCTGGTGCAGCTCGCTGCGGCAGCTCTGCCGCACACGGATATTGAAATCATTGAAGCGCATCATAGTGCCAAGCGCGATGGTCCGTCGGGTACCGCACTGGCCTTAGGTGCTAGTGCAGCTGCAGGGCGCGGGGTGGAGCTAACTGATGTTAGTGCTGGTGTACGTGGTGATGGCTTACGTCAACCTGGGTCGATTGGTTTTGCGGTGGTACGAGCGGCCGATATTATTGGTGAGCACACGGTCTTATTTGCGCAGCCGGGCGAGCGCTTAGAGCTAACTCACCGGGTTGGCGACCGGCATATTTTTGCCCAAGGTGCAGTGCAAGCAGCACAGTGGCTGCAGCAGCAGTCGGCCGGCCGTTATAGCATGGCGGATATGTTGCAATTAAAAGCCTTATTACAAGACCTTCTGTAAGCTTACTGAAAGAGTAATTTCTGGTTTACGTTAAGCTAATATTTCTGTAGAATACCGCCAATTTGCCAGTAAGTTTTCGGGCAAGCTGAAACGCGCACTCCAGAGGTGTTTGGCTGGTTAAAAATCCAAATACCAGACGCTGGTGCAAGGTAATCAACGGGGAAGTCAAATTATTGATTCACCCGTTTTTTTATGTACGGAGGTTAACCTTGAGTATTCTAGCGAGCCACTCAGCAAGTAAAGCCATTTTGGTACTTGCCGATGGAACTGTTTTTCACGGCACGGCAATAGGAGCCGGCGGAACCGCGGTTGGTGAAGTTGTTTTTAATACCGCCATGACCGGTTATCAAGAAATCCTTACTGACCCCTCTTATTCTGAACAAATTGTTACCCTCACTTATCCCCACATCGGCAATTACGGCACTAATCACGAAGACGAAGAATCCAATCGAGTTTGGGCTAAAGGCCTAGTTATCCGAGATTTATCGCTTAAAGCCAGTAATTTCCGTCGCGAGCAATCGTTAGCTGATTATCTACGGCAACGCAATGTGGTGGGTATTGCTGATATCGATACGCGCAAACTAACTCGTATCCTCCGTGAGAAAGGTGCGCAAAACGGCTGCATCATGGCCGGCGATATCAACGTAGCCAAGGCGTTAGAACTAGCACAAGGTTTTGCTGGATTAAAAGGCTTAGATTTAGCCAAAGAAGTGACCATTCGTACGCCAGTGGAGTGGACCAGCGGCAGCTGGCGCTTAGGTGAAGGTTTTAAAGAATTAACTGAGCAACGGTTTCATGTGGTCGCCTACGACTATGGCTGCAAACGCAATATTTTGCGCTTGTTAGTGGATCGTGGCTGTAAAGTGACTTTGGTACCTGCGCAAACTCCGGCGGCAGACGTGTTAGCGCTGCAACCGGACGGAGTATTTTTATCAAATGGCCCCGGCGACCCTGAGCCGTGCGATTACGCCATCAAGGCTATTCAGGAAATTATTGCGGCACAAGTGCCGATTTTTGGTATCTGTTTGGGCCATCAATTGTTGGCGTTAGCCAGTGGTGCTACCACCATTAAAATGAAGTTAGGCCATCATGGTGCCAATCATCCCGTACAAGATTTAGCGACTGGTCGAGTGATGATAACCAGCCAGAACCATGGGTTTGCGGTAGATGAGGCAACCTTGCCTGCGCATCTTAAAGCGACTCACAAATCGTTGTTTGATGGCACCTTACAAGGTATTGCGCGCACCGATGTGAAAGCCTTCAGTTTTCAGGGGCATCCCGAGGCAAGTCCGGGCCCGAATGACGCCGCACCCTTGTTTGATCACTTTATCGAATTGATGAGCCAATAATTATGCCAAAACGTACCGACCTCAAAAGTATTCTGATTTTAGGCGCTGGGCCGATTGTTATTGGCCAGGCCTGCGAGTTTGATTATTCTGGCGCGCAAGCCTGTAAGGCGCTGCGTGAAGAGGGTTACCGAGTTATCCTGGTCAACTCTAATCCAGCGACTATCATGACCGATCCAGAAATGGCTGATGTCACTTACATCGAGCCGATTCATTGGGAAGTGGTTGCCAAAATCATCGAAGTAGAACGGCCAGATGCCATCTTGCCAACCATGGGCGGACAAACTGCGCTCAATTGTGCGCTAGATTTAGACAAGCACGGCGTGTTAGAGCGTTATAACGTAGAAATGATTGGCGCTAACGCAGATGCCATCGACAAAGCGGAAGACCGTGATCGTTTTGATAAAGCGATGAAAAAAATCGGCCTAGCAACGCCAAATGCTGAAATTGCGCATAACCTCCAAGAAGCCTTTGAAATTCAAGAACGGTTAGGTTTTCCGGTGATTATTCGCCCAAGCTTTACCATGGGCGGCAGCGGTGGTGGTATCGCTTATAACCGCGATGAGTTTGAAGAAATTTGTCGGCGCGGCTTAGATTTATCACCGACTAAAGAATTGCTCATTGATGAGTCATTGATTGGTTGGAAAGAATATGAAATGGAAGTGGTGCGCGACAAAAAAGACAATTGCATTATTGTCTGCGCCATCGAAAACTTCGACCCGATGGGCATCCACACTGGTGACTCTATTACCGTTGCCCCAGCGCAAACCCTGACCGACAAAGAATATCAGCTGATGCGTGATGCGGCGATGGCGGTATTGCGTGAAATTGGCGTGGAAACCGGGGGCTCAAACGTGCAGTTTGGGATCGATCCAGATACCGGACGTATGGTTATTATCGAAATGAACCCACGGGTATCGCGCTCATCTGCATTAGCCTCGAAAGCAACAGGGTTCCCGATTGCTAAAGTAGCCGCTAAATTGGCGGTAGGTTATACCCTGGATGAATTAGAAAATGAAATCACCGGCGGCGTAACGCCAGCCTCGTTTGAGCCAGCGTTGGATTACGTCGTGACTAAGATCCCACGCTTTAACTTTGAGAAATTTGCCGGTTGTAACGACCGTCTCACCACCCAGATGAAATCGGTGGGCGAAGTGATGGCGATTGGTCGTAACCAGCAAGAATCTCTACAGAAGGCGTTGCGCGGACTCGAAATTGGTGTGTCTGGCTTTGATCCTATGGTGGATGTCAACGACCCTGCGGCCCGCGGTAAAGTGATTCGTGAACTTAAAGAGCCAGGCGCCGAGCGGATTTTCTATATTGCCGATGCGTTCCGTTTAGGTATGACAGTGCGCGAAGTGTTTGAGCTGACCCGCATTGACGAATGGTATCTGATTCAGATTGAAGAGTTAGTGCTGCTGGAAGCTGAGATTCAAACGCTAGGTATGGCTGGCTTAGATGAACGCACGTTACGTTTGCTTAAGCGCAAAGGCTTTGCCGATAAGCGTATTGCAGATTTATTGGATGTTGCTGAAGCTGAAATCCGTCGCCGACGTTGGGATTTAGCAGTGCATCCGGTGTATAAGCGGGTGGATACTTGTGCGGCGGAGTTTAAGTCTGATACTGCCTACATGTATTCTAGCTACGACGAGGAATGCGAGGCAGCGCCTACCAATAACAAGAAAATCATGGTGATTGGTGGCGGCCCTAACCGTATCGGCCAAGGCATCGAGTTTGATTACTGTTGTGTGCACGCAGCGCTAGCCATGCGTGAAGATGGTTACGAAACCATTATGGTCAACTGTAATCCAGAAACCGTATCCACGGACTATGACACCTCAGATCGCTTGTATTTTGAATCTATCACCCTAGAAGACGTCCTTGAGATTGTTCGGGTAGAACAACCAGAAGGCGTGATTGTGCAGTATGGCGGTCAAACTCCGTTAAAATTAGCGCGTGAGCTTGAGGCTAACGGCGTGCCTATTATTGGTACATCGCCAGATGCCATTGACCGTGCAGAAGACCGGGAACGGTTCCAAAACGCGGTGCGTCGATTAGGTCTGCAGCAGCCAGAAAACTCAACCGTCACCAAGGTAGACGAAGCCCTTCGCGAAGCCGATCGGATTGGTTATCCGTTGGTAGTGCGGCCGTCTTATGTGTTAGGCGGACGAGCGATGGAAATCGTTTATGATGAAACTGATTTACTGCGCTATTTAACTGACGCGGTGAAAGTCTCTAACTCTGCGCCGGTGCTGCTGGATCGCTTCCTTGATAATGCCATTGAAGTAGATGTTGATGCCATTTGTGACGGTCAAGATGTGTTAATCGGCGGCATCATGCAGCACATCGAACAAGCGGGTGTTCACTCGGGTGACTCAGCCTGTTCGTTACCGCCTTATTCGTTAAGTGACAAGATTCAAGACGAGCTGCGTGAGCAAATGCGCAAGTTGGCGTTTGAATTAGGCGTAAATGGCCTTATGAATGCCCAGTTTGCGATTAAAGACGACGAAGTTTATTTGATTGAAGTTAACCCGCGAGCAGCCCGCACGGTACCGTTTGTATCTAAAGCGACTGGCTTGCAGTTAGCAAAAATCGCAGCGCGGGTGATGGTTGGACAATCTCTGGCTAGCCAAGGTTTTACCAAAGAAGTGATTCCACCCTACTACTCGGTTAAAGAAGTGGTGATACCTTTTGCTAAGTTCCAAGGGGTAGACCCCATTCGTGGGCCAGAAATGCGCTCTACCGGCGAGGTTATGGGGGTTGGCGAAAGCTTTGAAGAAGCCTATGCCAAAGCTAACTTAGGTGCTGGCGAAGCCTTAGCTAAAGCGGGTAAAGCTTTACTTTCAGTGCGAGATAGTGATAAAAGTCGTTTGTTCGAGTTGGCGCGCGGCCTTATTGGGCTTGGGTTTTCTCTAGAAGCCACCCGCGGCACCGCCAAACTACTCAACGACGAGGGCTTAGCTTGCTCCGTTGTGAACAAGCTACAAGAGGGCCGGCCGAATATTGTCGATGCTATCAAGAACGGTGAATACAGCTACATTATTAATACCGTCGAAGGTCGCCAAGCGATTCAAGATTCGGTTTATATTCGTCGCGAAGCCCTCTTGAATAAAGTTATTTATACCACCACATTAAATGCAGCGTTTGCCACAGTTAAGGCTAATACCGCGGACGACCGCGCCCGCGTTAATTCGTTACAAGCATTGCACAAAAGGGTTTTAGCACAATGAGTCAAATACCAATGACCACCCGCGGCGCAGAGATGCTGCGGGAGGAACTACAGCGTTTAAAATCAGAAGACCGGCCACGGATCATTCAGGCGATTGCCGATGCTCGTGAACACGGTGATTTGAAAGAAAACGCTGAATATCACGCGGCGCGAGAGCAGCAGGGCTTCTGTGAGGGACGCATTCAAGAAATTGAAGCAAAACTTTCCAATGCTCAAGTGATTGATGTAACCAAGGTTCCTAACCAAGGTAAGGTGATTTTCGGGGCTACTGTGACCATCTATAACACCAGCACCGATAAAGAAGTGACCTATCGCATCGTTGGTGATGATGAAGCTGACATTAAGCAAAATTTGATTTCAGTGAACTCACCGATTGCTCGCGCCTTGATTGGCAAGCAAGTTGATGATGCCGTGATGGTCACTACGCCAAGTGGTGATGTTGAATACGAAGTTGTTGATGTGAAATACCTTTAATAGCTGAGTAAAATTTACAAAAAAACCTAGCGCGAGCTAGGTTTTTTTGTTTGGGCAAAGGTTTGCAGTCTCTCTGCCTGACTATTTATTTAGCAAGGCTTTTAATTCTTGTTGTTTCTGTTCGCGCTCAGCGGGCGTTAGTGGCTTATGGTGATAAGCCTCAACATCGGGAAATACTTCCTCAATCTCAAGTTCTAACGCTTTGGCGATGGCCAGTGCCACAGGCTGTGACTTGGCCTTGCGGGCAACCACTTTTGAAATAAGAGAAGGACTTTTATTAAGAGCTTCGGCCAGCATCGAATAATCGAAGCCGCGACGTCTTAATTCCTTTTTGATTTTTGCGCTATCCATCAGTATATTGAGTCTTTTCCTGGGCGGTGCACTTGGCGTGCGCCGCGAGTTCAAAAATAATTCATAAGAAGGTCTTTCTGTGTCAAATGACATAGATAAAAGCAATTAAATGCCAAATGACTTAAACGAAAATAGACCACAGAACCCTATTAAAAGCAACTTGGAAATACCTGATGTGGATACCGTAATGGAGCGTCTGGCGCTGATCTCTGGTGAGCGTTCAGCAAGTGGTATCATGCGCTGGCTGGGGATTAAGCCAAGCTCCATAGCTAACTGGAAGCGGCGCGGGTCGGTTAACTTCGATCCTATCATTGCAGGTTTGTTACGACACAGGGTGTCGCTAGATTGGTTATTCGCGCCTTATGAAGATTTATTTTACCCAACCGTGGGACAGTTGGGGGAACTGAATGAGTCAACCCCGCTGTATCAACAGAATCAGGCCATGAATTTAGCGATAGAAGCTATTAATCGAATTGACCCGGTGCTTGAGCGCTACAATTTACCTAAGACCGAAACCAATCGGCAATTGATGTCAGAAACTTATTTTAAGAAGCGAGGCGAGGCATTAATTTTGTCGGCTGCACTGAACCAGGTAGCGAAAGCACTGGCAACGGCGCAGCCGAACGAGGCAAGTCAAGCGGATTAAGCTTTAGGTAAGCTGATCTTTTTGGCTTGGCTTGGTTTGTACAGGGTTAAGATTTTACCAACCACCTGCACCCGATAAGCCTGGGTGTGAGCAACGATGGTGGTATAAATTTGTTCACGTACTTCGCGTTCTTCTTCTGGCACTTTAATTTTAATCAACTCGTGGTGTTCAAGGGCCAGTTCGATCTCTGCCATCACGCCTTCGGTAAGGCCATTACCACCTAATAAAACGACAGGTTTGAGTGAATGAGCTAAACTTTTCAGGTGTTGTTTTTGCTTATTGCTTAAGGTTAAAGCCGTTGCCATGTAATATATATCCTACGTATGACTTGAATTTACGCTATTCTACCGCCATCTGGGTAGAATAAGCCAGTTTGGTGGAAAAGAAATGGGTAAAAAACGTTCGGCCAGCAGTACGCGTTGGCTGCAAGAGCACTTTAGTGATCATTATGTACAAAAAGCGCAAAAGCAGGGTTTGCGCTCGCGTGCTGTGTTTAAAATAGACGAAATACAAAAGCGCGATAACTTATTGCGCCAAGGTATGACGGTAGTAGACTTAGGAGCGGCCCCTGGGGGCTGGTCACAATATGTCGTGGATACCCTGCAGGGTAACTGTCAAGTTATTGCTTGTGATATTCTACCGATGGACGCAATCGCCGGAGTCGACTTTTTAGAGGGTGACTTTCGTGAAGAAGCAGTTTTAAATGCGTTATTGGACCGAATCGGCGGTAAGAACGTAGATGTAGTATTGTCGGATATGGCGCCTAACATGAGCGGCAACGACAACGTGGACCAGCCGCGCGCCATCTATTTGGTAGAGTTGGCCTTAGAAATGTGCCATCAAGTACTCAAACCAAATGGTAGCTTTGTGGTCAAAGTTTTTCATGGGCAAGGCTTTGAAGAATATCTAAAGGCAGTTAGAGCAGCATTTAAAGTTGTGCGCACGCGTAAACCAGATTCTTCTCGGGCACGTTCTAGAGAAGTGTATCTGGTAGCGACAGGTTATAAACTGTAGTACCCTGTAGGGCGTGCTACAAATGCAAACAAGAGGTAGTCGGCTTTGAGCGATATGGCAAAAAATCTGATTTTATGGCTGGTAATCGCCGTCGTACTTATGACGGTATTTAACAGTTTTAGTCCCGGTGGCGCAAGTAACTCGAATGTTGCTTACAGCCAATTTATCACGCAAGTGCATAACGGTGGGGTGCGCAAAGTTGACATCGACGGCCGCGTTATCAAAGCGCAGTCGCGTACGGGTGAAAATTTTACCACGGTCATCCCAACCGCATCGGATCCTGACTTATTGAATGACTTGTTGGATAACAACGTAGAAGTTAACGGCAAGCTACCTGAAGAGCCAAGCATTTTGGCTTCGATCTTCATTTCATGGTTCCCGATGTTATTGCTGATTGGCGTGTGGATTTTCTTCATGCGACAAATGCAAGGTGGCGGTGGTAAGGGCGCTATGTCGTTTGGCAAAAGCAAAGCTCGCTTGATGAGTGAAGACCAGATTAAAACGACCTTTGCAGACGTGGCCGGCTGTGACGAAGCCAAAGAAGAAGTCAGCGAGCTGGTGGATTATTTGAAAGATCCGACTCGGTTCCAACACCTAGGTGGCAAAATTCCTAAAGGCGTGTTGATGGTGGGGCCACCAGGTACAGGTAAAACCTTGCTAGCCAAAGCTATTGCCGGTGAAGCACGGGTGCCTTTCTTCTCTATCTCAGGTTCTGATTTCGTAGAAATGTTCGTTGGTGTGGGTGCCTCGCGGGTACGTGACATGTTCGAACAAGCGAAGAAGTCAGCACCTTGCATCATCTTTATCGATGAGATTGATGCGGTAGGTCGCCAGCGTGGCGCCGGCTTAGGTGGTGGTCATGACGAGCGTGAACAGACTCTTAACCAAATGCTGGTAGAGATGGACGGTTTTGAAGGCAACGAAGGTATTATCGTGATTGCCGCAACCAACCGCCCTGATGTCTTGGACCCGGCGCTGTTACGTCCAGGTCGGTTCGACCGCCAAGTAGTGGTTGGTTTACCGGATGTGCGCGGACGCGAGCAGATATTGAAAGTACACATGCGTAAAGTACCACTGGGCAAAGATGTCGATGCCTCGTTAATTGCGCGCGGTACGCCAGGATTTTCTGGTGCAGATTTAGCTAACTTAGTGAACGAAGCAGCGTTATTTGCTGCCCGTACCAACAAGAAAGTTGTTGCTATGGAAGAGTTTGAAAAGGCTAAAGACAAGATCATGATGGGGGCAGAGCGCCGCTCGATGGTGATGACCGAAGATGAGAAGGCTATGACGGCCTATCATGAAGCGGGTCACGCGATTGTCGGACGTTTGGTGCCAGAGCATGATCCTGTTTATAAGGTGTCGATTATCCCGCGTGGACGAGCGCTTGGGGTGACCATGTACCTGCCGGAACAAGATCGCGTAAGTCACTCTAAGCAGTACCTAGAAAGTATGATTTCTAGTTTGTTTGGGGGCCGCTTGGCAGAAGAAATCATCTATGGATTTGAGAAAGTCACGACCGGTGCTTCGAACGACATTGAGCGGGCTACACAAATTGCACGTAAGATGGTGACGCAATGGGGCTTGTCAGAAAAAATGGGGCCGTTGCTCTATGCTGATGATGAAAACGAAGTCTTTTTGGGCCGCTCGGTCACTCAGCACAAACATATGTCTGACGATACCGCACGTGCCATCGACCAAGAAGTGAAGCTGCTTATTGATCGTAACTACGATCGAGCTAAACGTATTTTGGAAGAAAACGTAGATATTCTACACACCATGAAAGACGCATTAATGAAATATGAAACCATTGATGCGGATCAAATCGATGATTTGATGAATCGCCGTGATGTGCGTGAGCCACGTGATTGGCAGCAACGCTCTAACAGCAACAAAGATGGTGACAGTTCAGCCAAAGCAGATGATGTTTCGCCTGGTGCAGAACCAGCAGATAATTCATCGGCGAGCTAAGCAGATAAAGCCCCGCAAGTCGGGGCTTTTTTTTACCCAGTTTGATCTGAATGAATAGCGATAAGGAACCCAATTGATGAGTGCGCCAATCGAGGTGATGGGCATTTTAAATGTCACGCCTGACTCGTTTTCTGATGGTGGTCGTTTTAACAATTTAGATGCGGCTTTACGCCAGGCTGAGCAGATGCTTGCGGCTGGTGCCAGTTGGTTAGATATTGGCGGCGAATCTACCCGTCCTGGCAGCGCTGCGGTGGCGGTAGAGGCCGAACTGGAACGAGTCACTCCGGTAGTGACAGCGCTGCGCCAACGGTTTGACGTGAAGTTATCCGTAGACACTACTAAACCGGCGGTGATGCGCGAAGCCATCGCGGCTGGCGTGACCATGGTCAACGACGTCAATGCCTTGCGCGAAGAGGGTGCAGTGGAGCTGTTAGCACAACATCCCGCGGTATTAGTCTGCTTGATGCACATGCAAGGCCAGCCGCGAACGATGCAGCAGCAACCCCAATACGATGACGTGGTAGCTGAGGTGAGTGAGTTTTTACAGCAGCGTGTTAACCTTTGCACACAAGCTGGAATACAAAAACAAAACATTTATTTGGATCCAGGCTTTGGTTTTGGCAAGAGCCTAGGGCATAATTACCAACTGTTGCAGCGACTTGAAGCGCTGCATAAATTGCAATTGCCATTACTAATCGGTCTATCGCGTAAATCCATGTTAGGTCAGGTGACCGGACGAGCGGTAGCAGAGCGCCTAGCAGCCAGTATTGCTGGGGCAACGATAGCGGCAATGAAGGGCGCACGGATTATCCGTGTTCATGATGTCAAGGAAACGGTTGATGCAATGCAGGTGGTTGCAGCAACCTTGGCAGGAGAAAACTGTTGAGTCAGCGTAAATATTTTGGCACCGACGGGGTGCGTGGTCGAGTAGGTGATTTCCCTATCACTCCGGATTTCGCGGTGAAACTGGGTTGGGCAGCTGGTACCGTGCTGTCGGCCAGTGGCAATCAGCGTGTATTGGTAGGTAAAGATACCCGTTTATCTGGGTATATGTTGGAATCTGCCCTCGAGGCGGGGTTGTTATCAGCCGGCGTCAGTGTTGAATTTTTGGGACCGATGCCAACGCCAGCGGTAGCCTATCTCACGCGTAATTTCCGTGCTGCTGCGGGCATTGTTATCAGTGCCTCACATAATCCTTATTACGATAACGGGATTAAATTTTTCTCCGACTCAGGTAGTAAACTGCCAGACCATGTCGAAGCAGAAATTGAGCGTCTGTTAGATGAGCCGCTTGTTTGTGTGCCGTCTGAGCACATGGGACGAGCTAGCCGCATTGATGATGCGCCTGGGCGTTATATTGAGTTTTGCAAGAGCGTGTTTCCTTCTGATTTATCGCTCAAAGGGATGCGGATTGTGGTGGACTGTGCCCATGGCGCAACCTACCACATAGCGCCCGATGTGTTGCGTGAGCTAGGTGCAGATATTTGGGAAATTGGCACTGAACCGAACGGCATCAATATTAATGAAAAATGTGGCGCCACTCATTTAGATGCACTACGCGACGAAGTGTTAGCGCGTAAAGCTGACTTGGGCTTTGCGCTTGATGGCGACGGCGATCGGATCATGATGGTGACGGCTACTGGGCGCATTGTTGACGGCGATGATGTGTTATTTATTCTGGCCCGAGCGGCGCAGCAAGATGGTTTGTTGCAAGGCGGTATTGTCGGAACCTTGATGAGTAATTTCGCCCTAGAAAAATTCTTTACTGACCGTCGGATTCCGTTTGTGCGTGCCAAAGTAGGCGACCGCTACGTGATGGAAGAGTTGGTCAAACGTGATTGGCGCATTGGCGGTGAAAATTCTGGCCATATTATTAATCGCCAATTTCATAGTACCGGTGATGGTATTATTGCTGGATTGCAGGTCTTGACGGCGATGCAGCGTGAGCAACGCAGCTTGGACGAGTTGCTGGCACCCTTGGTAAAAGCGCCGCAAGCCTTGATCAACGTACGCTTTACCGCCGGTACCGATCCGTTAGCTGCGGCTAATGTGCAAGCGGTAGTAAGTGAAGTAGAGCAAGCGCTGGGTAATAACGGCCGGGTGTTATTGCGTAAGTCTGGTACCGAGCCGCTCATTCGAGTCATGGTCGAAGGTCAGGATGGCAATAAAGTGCGCGCGTATGCTGAAGAAATTGCTAGCGAAGTAGAAGCGGCTAGTAATTAATCAGTTCGTTAACAAATCGTCATTCACCGCTTGTAAGTTTCGGCGAGGTTATGTAATATCTCGCCGCTCTCAATGAAGTCAGAGGTTCCGATGCAACGCCAACCGTTAGTGATAGCTAACTGGAAAATGAACGGCAACCGCGCATTAGTTGCTGAATTAAGTGAGGCCCTGCAACAACAGCAGGCGCACTACGCGGACGTGACTGTGGTCGTCTGTCCACCTGCAGTATTATTGCCGGTGTGGCAAGCGCAACCGGGTGTGGTTGCGTTAGGTGCGCAGGATGTGAATGAACATGCTGATGGTGCGCACACTGGTGAGCATAGTTTAGCGCTAGTGCATGAAGCTGGCGCGCAATGGGTACTGATTGGTCATTCTGAACGCCGCCAGTGTTACGGTGATTCGGAAGCTCGGATCGCTCAGAAACTAGGTCAAGTGCTAGCTGATTCACGTTTTACCGCTGTGCTGTGTGTGGGTGAAAGTGCCGAACAACGTGAACAAGGGGCAACCTTTGCCGTGGTCGAGGCGCAGCTTAGTGAAGCCTTAGCGCAAGTGTCTGCATGCGAACGCCTCGTGGTGGCTTATGAGCCAGTTTGGGCGATTGGCACGGGATTAACAGCGTCGCCAGCGCAAGCGCAAGAAGTGCATGGTTTTATACGGCACTGGCTGCAAGAAAAATTTGGGTCGGCAGGCGCCGCAGTACAGGTTTTGTACGGTGGCAGCGTGAAGGCTGATAATGCTTCAGAACTGTTTGCTGAAGCTGATATTGATGGTGGTTTGATTGGCGGTGCAAGTTTACAGCCCGAACAATTCGTGGCGATTTGTACTGCAGCTCAGGCCCGGAGTAATTAAATTATGTACGAGATTTTTCTAATCGTTTATCTCATCGTAGCCTTGATGTTGATCGGCTTTGTGATGATTCAACATGGTAAAGGTGCCGATATGGGCGCTTCTTTTGGTGCAGGCGCATCAAATACTGTGTTTGGCTCAAGCGGTTCGGGTAACTTTTTAACTCGTACCACAGCTATTTTAGCGGTTATCTTTTTTGTGTTGAGTCTGGTTCTTGGTAACCTAGCCGCCGGTAATGGCGATGCAGGCAGCCAGTTTGATGACTTAGACATGATGCAAGAAGAAGTGCCGACAGTACCAAGCAACGATAGCGACGTGCCAGGGTCAAACTAAGACCTCTGAGTAGGGTTCGTTAGTGGTGCTGAGTTAGTAACAGATTTGCGGATGTGGTGGAATTGGTAGACACGCTATCTTGAGGGGGTAGTGCTTTAGGGCGTGCGGGTTCAAGTCCCGCCATCCGCACCAAATTTACAACGGCTACGGTTGCGTTTGTAGCCAAAATCTTTATAATATGGATTCGTTTTCGGACGCGGGGTGGAGCAGTCTGGTAGCTCGTCGGGCTCATAACCCGAAGGTCGTAGGTTCAAATCCTGCCCCCGCAACCAATTACAAAGGGTCCAGTGTTCTAAAAGCCCCGCAGCAGTTCGGGGCTTTTTACTATGTGACCTCTGCTGCAGCATCTGTGTTAAGCGTAAGACGTTGGTATAAACGCCCTTAATACAATGAATTGGCAGTCAATAACACTGGGCGATGACGCCCTTTTTTTGTTTTTAGGAGTTGGCAAACTTGGCTCGAGTTGAAGATCGTTTATTTGAGATGTTAGAACCTGCAGTAGCTGCTTTAGATTTCACCCTTTGGGGCGTGGAATTTGTGCGGGCAGGTAAACATTCAACCTTACGTGTTTATATTGATCATGCCGATGGCGTGAGCGTTGATAACTGTGCGGCGGTAAGCCATCAGGTAAGCGCAATTTTAGACGTAGAAGACCCTATCAGCACGGAATACTTTTTAGAAGTATCCTCGCCAGGTATGGAACGTCCGTTTTTCAACGCGAGTCAGTATGCAGACTACCTTGGCGAGACCGCTGCGGTAGAATTAACTGTAGCACAGCAAGGTAAACGCAAATTTAAAGGTGTAATTGCTGCTGTTGATGGCGATTACGTAGAATTTAACGTTGATGGTGAAGCCCTGAAAGTAGCGCAGTCATCCATTAAGAAAGCTCATTTAGTTCCTCAGTTTAACTAAGGATTGCGTAGGCGAGGCAGAACAATGGCAAAAGAAATTTTATTGGTTGCAGAAGCAGTTTCTAACGAAAAAGATGTATCGAAAGAAAAGATTTTCGAAGCATTAGAATCAGCACTTGCGCACGCAACAAAGAAAAAATACGAAGGCGATATCGAAGTACGCGTCAGCATTAATCGCCAAACTGGCGAATTTGATACGTTTCGCCGCTGGTTAGTGGTGGATGATAGCGAACAACCGCTAGAGCACCCTTATCGCGAAATCAGCTTAGCTGCGGCCCAGTACGAGGACGACTCAGTACAAGCCGGCGATTATGTTGAAGAGCAAATCGACTCGATTGAGTTTGATCGCATTACCACTCAAACCGCCAAGCAGGTGATCGTACAGAAAGTACGCGAAGCTGAGCGCGCTAAAGTAGTTGAAGAATATCAAGATCAAGTGGGTGAGCTGGTGACAGGTACGGTCAAACGCGCCAATCGTGAGCATGTGATTTTGGATCTTGGTAACAACGCTGAAGCGATTATTTATCGTGAAGACATGTTGCCACGCGAATCAGTTCGCGCCGGCGACCGAGTTCGTGGCGTGCTGTTTGACGTGCGTCCTGAAGCACGCGGTGCGCAATTATTTGTTAGCCGTACCCATCCGGACTTCTTAATCGAACTTTTCCGCATTGAAGTGCCAGAAATTGGCGAAGAAATGATTGAGATTCGTGGTGCCGCTCGTGACCCTGGTTCACGCGCGAAAATCGCCGTGAAGAGCAATGACCGTCGGATTGACCCTGTTGGCGCTTGTGTTGGTATGCGTGGCGCGCGGGTTCAAGCAGTTTCCGGTGAGTTAGGTGGCGAACGCGTTGATATCGTGTTGTGGGATGATAATCCAGCCCAATTCGTTATTAACGCAATGGCACCGGCCGAAGTCGCAGCGATTGTGGTTGACGAAGAAGCACACACCATGGATATCGCGGTAGAAGAAGGCAATCTTGCCCAAGCCATTGGTAAAGCTGGGCAAAACGTGCGTTTAGCCAGTCAGCTAACGGGTTGGCAGTTGAACGTGATGTCCGTTGCTGACTTTACTGAGAAGAACGAAGCTGAAGCACAGAAAGTACTTGATTTGTTCACTAAGAACCTTGGCATTGACGAAGATTTTGCCAGCGTATTAGTTGACGAAGGCTTCTCCTCGTTAGAAGAAATCGCTTATGTTCCAGTAGATGAATTACTGGAAATTGAGGGGATGGACGAAGATATTGTTGAAGAGCTACGCAGCCGCGCGAAAGCGGTACTAACAACTCGTGCATTAGCCACAGAAGAGTCGTTAGAGAGTGCAGAGCCAGATGAATCATTGCTTAACTTAGAGGGCTTAGATCGTCATTTAGCCTTTGTGTTAGCAAGCAAAGGTGTGACTAGTCTCGAGCTATTAGCCGAGCAGGGCATTGATGATTTGGCTGGAATTGAAGAGTTAAGCGAACAACGAGCCGGAGAATTGATTATGCAAGCGCGTAATATCTGCTGGTTCGGTGACGAAGAATAAGATCAACGGGGGTACAACTGACTATGGAAGAAGTAACGCTGGATAAGCTAGCCAAAGATGTCGGTACGACAGTTGATCGTTTGGTGCAACAGTTTGCCGAGGCTGGTATGAAAAAACAGCCTGGCGACGCTGTTACCGAAGACGAGAAACAAGCATTACTAACGCATTTGAACAAGGCCCATGGCGGCAACGGCCCTACTGAGCCGGCTAAAATGACGTTGAAGCGGAAAGAAAAAAGCACCTTAAGTATCGGCGGCGGCCCAGGTCGTAGTAAGTCGGTGCAAGTTGAAGTGCGGAAGAAACGTACGTACGTGAAGCGTTCGGCCTTAGAAGATCAGCAAAAAGCTGAGCAAGAGCGCCTTGAACAAGAACGTGCAGCAGCTGAAGCGAAGCGTTTAGAAGAAGAAGCGCAAGCAGCGGCCGCAGCCAAAGCTCAAGCGGAAGCAAAAGCAGCTGAAGAAAAAGCTAAGCAAGAAGCAGCTCGCAAAGAGAAAGAAAAAGCGAAAGCGAAAGCAGAAGCTGATAAGCGCGCAGCAATGACGCCAGAAGAACGTCAGAAAGCTGACGAAGCGAAAGCGGAAGCAGAGCGGTTACGTAAGGCGCAAGAAGAAGAAGCCCGTAAAAAGGCCGAAGCAGAAGCTGCGCGTCAAGCTGAAGAAGCGCGTCGTTTAGCTGAAGAAAATGAAGCTCGTTGGCAAGAAGAAGAAGCCAAGCGTAAAAAAGCTGAACAAGAAGATGTTCACTTTACCACCTCATCTACAGCGCAAGCTGCTGAAGACGAGCAAGACGTGGATGAAGAGCGTCGCAGCCGTCGTAAAGTAAGTAAGCAACGCCGTCATAAAGATGACGAACGTGATGATAGCCCGCGTCGTGAAAAACGCCGTAAAGGTGCTAAGCGTTCAACCTTGCAGCATGGTTTTAATAAACCTGCCGCGCCGGTAGAGCGTGACGTTAAGCTAGGCGAAACCATTACTGTTGGTGAGTTAGCTAACCGGATGGCGGTCAAAGCTAGCGAAGTTATCAAGACCATGATGAAAATGGGCGAAATGGTGACCATTAACCAAGTACTAGACCAAGAAACGGCCTCGTTGGTCGTTGAAGAAATGGGTCATAAAGTGGTGTTGGTTAGTGAAAACGCACTAGAGCAAGAAGTGTTGGCGGATCGTGGTGCAGATACAGCCGATGATGCCACTACACGTGCTCCGGTAGTGACTGTAATGGGGCACGTTGACCATGGTAAAACCTCGTTACTTGACTACATTCGTAAAGCGAAAGTGGCGAAAGGTGAAGCTGGCGGTATTACCCAGCATATTGGTGCGTATCACGTAGAAACGGATCATGGCATGATCACTTTCCTCGATACCCCAGGCCACGCTGCGTTTACGTCGATGCGTGCGCGTGGTGCAAGTGCGACTGATATCGTCATCTTGGTGGTAGCTGCTGATGATGGTGTGATGCCACAAACGCTTGAAGCGATTCAGCATGCTCGCGCCGCCCAAGTACCAATCGTGGTTGCCATCAACAAGATGGATAAACCAACGGCGGACCCAGATCGAGTTAAGAACGAACTAGCCCAACGCGATGTTATCCCTGAAGATTGGGGTGGCGATGTGATGTTTGTACCAGTATCGGCGCATACCGGTGACGGTATTGAACAGTTGCTAGAGTCGGTCTTGTTACAAGCTGAAGTGCTGGACCTGAAAGCTGTTGCGACCGGCATGGCCAAAGGCATAGTTATTGAATCACGGTTGGATAAAGGACGCGGTCCGGTAGCCTCGGTGTTGGTTCAAGAAGGTACCTTACGCCAAGGTGATATCGTACTTTGTGGCCTAGAATATGGCCGAGTTCGTGCGATGCGCGATGAAACAGGTAAAGAAGTGAAAGAAGCTGGTCCATCAATTCCGGTCGAGATTCTTGGCTTGTCAGGTGTGCCACAGTCTGGTGATGAAGCTACCGTAGTTAAAGACGAGCGTAAGGCCCGTGAAGTAGCTAACTATCGTCAAGGCAAATACCGTGAAGTTAAATTAGCTAAGCAGCAGAAAGCTAAGCTAGAAAACATGTTCGCGAACATGCAAGAAGGCGAAGTGCAAGAACTGAACATCGTGCTTAAATCGGATGTACAGGGTTCACTAGAAGCTATTTCTGATTCATTGCAGAAGCTTTCTACAAACGAAGTGAAAGTGAACATCATTGGTAGCGGTGTAGGCGGTATTACTGAAACCGACGCATCTTTGGCCAGTGCATCAAACGCGATTGTGATTGGTTTTAACGTGCGTGCTGATGCTTCAGCCAAGCGTTTGATTGAGCAAGACGCGGTAGATTTACGCTATTACAGTGTTATCTATGATTTGATTGACGAAGTTAAAGCAGCTATGGGCGGTATGTTAGCGCCTGAGTTCAAGCAGCAGATCATTGGCTTGGCTGAAGTTCGTGATGTATTTAAATCACCGAAGATTGGCGCTATTGCAGGTTGTATGGTTACCGAAGGTGTGGTGAAACGTTCAGCTCCAATTCGGGTACTACGTGATAACGTAGTTATCTACGAAGGCGAGTTAGAGTCATTACGCCGCTTTAAAGACGACGTACAAGAAGTTCGCAACGGTATGGAATGTGGTATCGGCGTGAAGAACTACAACGACGTTCGTGTTGGTGACCAAATTGAAGTCTTTGAAACAGTTCAAGTAGAACGGAGCTTATAAGCGCCTATGGCGAAAGATTATAGTCGGACCGACAGAGTAGGGCAGCAGTATCAGCGTGAGATAGCGATGATACTGCAGCGCGAAATAAAAGATCCGCGGGTGAGTATGGTGACGGTATCTGAAGTAGAAGTGTCACGGGATTTGGCTTACACCAAAGTATTTGTGACTTTCTTCAACGATGAGCCAGAGCAAATCAAAACCGCGCTGAAAGTACTGAATGATGCCGCAGGCTTTATTCGTTCATTACTTGGCAAGCGTATTCGGGCGCGTATTATTCCCGAACTACGATTTGTACATGACCCGTCCTTGAACGAAGGTATTCGGATGTCGCGCTTAGTTGATGAGGCCATTAAACGTGACGAAAGTCGCGGCAATGCTGCCCCCACTGCAAAGCCGGCCGATACCGCAGCCACAGACGACCACGGAGACGATTAATGGGACGAAGAAAGTCAGGTCGCGATGTCAGCGGCGTGATTTTGCTTGATAAGCCCCGTGATATCAGTTCAAACGCCGCACTCCAACAAGTGCGGCGTTTTTTAAATGCCAACAAAGCAGGCCATACTGGCGCTTTAGACCCGGCTGCAACCGGGCTACTGCCGTTGTGTTTTGGCGAAGCCACGAAAGTATCTCATTACTCCTTAGAAGCGGATAAAGCCTATCGGGTAGAAGCTTGTTTAGGGATTCGCACCACCACCAGTGACAGCGAAGGTGAGATAGTAGCGCAGGCCGATGCTGCTTTGCTTGAGCGTTTAACCCAAGCGGATATCGATCGAGTTATTAAGCAATTCACGGGCCCGCAACAGCAATCCCCATCGATGTATTCGGCGTTAAAACACGAAGGTAGGCCGTTGTATTACTATGCCCGTTTAGGCATAGAAGTGCCGCGCAAAACACGTGCTATTACCATTCGCGAGATTAACTTAGTGGAGTGGCACGGAGCGCGCTTGGTGTTAGACGTGACCTGTTCAAAAGGCACTTACATTCGTACGCTTATCGACGACATGGGCGCGGCTTTAGGATGCGGAGCTCATGTTGCTGAGTTGCACCGCAGCTGGATAGAAGGTGTGGTCGGCCCCGTTTATACTGCCGAAGAGTTGGCAGCCGTCGCCGAACAGACGGATCCAGAACAAGGGGATTACGCTGCGATTGACGCCTTATTGCTAGCTAACGATACGGTTATCCAGCAAGTGCCTACGGTAACGGTTGAGGCCGCTGAGGCCGCCAAGTTTTTATTGGGCAATCCAGCTCAGTTAACGCAGCCACCTGAAGTTGTCGCAGATCATTATCGAGTACTGCGTAGCTCTGATGGGGTGTTTATTGGGATGGGTTTACTGCAAGCACCGGCGCTTGCAACTGGGCCAGCGGAAGCTGGCCTTTGGGTGAAACCCAAGCGGGTATTGAATTTGCGAGATTGATTGCGCTGCAAGCATAAAGTGCGTATAATTTGCAGCGATTTCGTTGGTGCTGAATTAGTGATCGGCACTGACATTTTTCACTTATCAGGAGTAATATATGTCACTAACTGCGGCACAAAAAGCTGAAATCGTTAAAGAATATGGTCAAGGCGAAAATGACACCGGTTCTACCGAAGTTCAAGTAGCACTATTGACTGCAAACATTAACGAACTGCAAAGCCACTTCAAAGAACACGCAAAAGATCACCACTCACGTCGTGGTCTATTACGGATGGTTAGCCAACGTCGTAAATTGTTGGACTACTTAAAGCGTAAAGACAATCAGCGTTATGCAACCCTGATTGAGCGCTTAGGTTTACGTCGCTAAGCATTGTTCATTGGAAGGGGCCCTGTTGTGGCCCCTTTTTTATTTATCGAAGGACAAAGGCGTTATTGGATATTAGATATTAGATATTCATTAGAGCAAGAACACTGGGTTGAGTTAGTGTCTAATATCTAGTAACTAATAGCGCTTAAGAATTTAAAAGAGAAAGACAAAGGAAAAATAACGTGAATCCTATTACTAAGAAATTCCAGTATGGTCAGCATACTGTCACATTAGAAACTGGTGCAATGGCGCGCCAAGCAACTGCAGCCGTATTGGCAAGCATGGATGACACCACCGTGTTGGTGACCGTGGTGGCTAAGAAAGATGCCAAAGAAGGCCAAGATTTCTTTCCATTAACTGTAAATTATCAAGAACGTACTTACGCTGCCGGTAAAATCCCTGGTGGTTTCTTCAAACGTGAAGGGCGTCCATCAGAAAACGAAACCTTAACCTCGCGCTTAATCGACCGTCCGATTCGTCCATTATTCCCTGAAGGGTTTAATAACGAAGTGCAAGTGATCGCGACTGTGGTATCAGTTAACCCACAAATTTCTCCAGATATCGTTGCTTTGATCGGTACTTCAGCGGCTTTAGCTATTTCTGGCGTGCCTTTTGCTGGCCCAATTGGTGCAGCACGTGTGGGCGTTATCAATGATGAGTACGTGTTAAACCCAACCATGGAAGAGTTGACAACTTCTAAGCTAGATTTAGTGGTTGCTGGTACTGCTGGTGCGGTATTGATGGTTGAGTCAGAAGCGCAACTATTGTCAGAAGATGCCATGTTAGGCGCGGTGGTCTATGGCCATGAGCAGATGCAAACTGTCATTAACGCCATCAATGAATTTGCTGCTGAAGCAGGTAAAGAAGCTTGGGATTGGCAAGCTCCTGCGAAAAATGTTGAGTTACTGAACAAAATCAAAGCATTAGCAGAGCAAGGTATTGGCGATGCGTACCGTATCACTGAAAAAGCGGCACGTTATGAGCAAGTAGCGGCATTGAAAGCCCAAGTTACTGAGCAGTTACTGGCAGAAGATGAAACTTTAGATGCCAAAGAAATCGGCGATTTGTTCCATTCACTAGAAAGTGACGTGGTACGTAGCCGTATTATTGCCGGCGAGAAGCGTATTGATGGTCGTGAACCAGATATGGTGCGCGCCCTGCATATGGCTACTGGCGTGTTACCACGCACGCACGGTTCAGCGGTATTCACCCGTGGTGAAACGCAAGCCTTGGTTACTGCAACCTTAGGTACAGAGCGCGATGCACAAATGATCGACGACCTTACTGGTCGCAGCGACAATCGCTTTATGTTGCATTATAACTTCCCTCCATACTGTGTGGGTGAGACCGGCATGGTAGGTTCACCTAAGCGTCGCGAAATCGGCCACGGCCGTTTAGCTAAGCGCGGTGTACAAGCGGTGATGCCGTCACAAGACGAATTCCCGTACACCATCCGCGTGGTATCTGAGATCACTGAATCAAACGGTTCAAGCTCAATGGCATCAGTATGTGGTGCATCATTAGCATTGATGGATGCAGGCGTACCAATCAAGTCATCAGTCGCTGGTATCGCCATGGGCTTGGTGAAAGAAGGTGACAAATTTGTGGTCTTGTCTGATATCTTAGGTGATGAAGACCACTTGGGCGACATGGACTTTAAAGTTGCCGGTAGCGTTGACGGCGTAACCGCCTTACAAATGGACATCAAGATTGACGGTATCACCCGTGAAATCATGGAAATTGCCTTAGCTCAAGC
Organism: Idiomarina loihiensis; assembly: GCF_024584785.1. Taxonomy (GTDB): domain Bacteria; phylum Pseudomonadota; class Gammaproteobacteria; order Enterobacterales; family Alteromonadaceae; genus Pseudidiomarina; species Pseudidiomarina fusca. Next base: position 1,419,622 of record NZ_CP074112.1, on the reverse strand, counting down.
TAAAGCAGCTCGTTTGCACATCTTGCAAGTGATGGATCAGGCGTTAGCCGGTGCTCGTACTGAGTTATCAAACTACGCTCCGCGTTACACCACCATCAAGATCAATCCTGATAAGATCCGTGATGTGATTGGTAAAGGTGGCGCAGTTATTCGTGAGTTAACTGAAAGCACCAACACCAATATCGAAATCAATGATGATGGTACTGTGCGTATCGCTGCAACTGACCAAGAATCAGCCGATGCAGCTATCGCTCGCATTGAAGAGCTAACTGCAGAAGTAGAAGTTGGTCGCATTTACCAAGGTAAAGTGGCGCGTATTGTAGACTTCGGTGCATTCGTTACTATTTTGCCAGGTAAAGATGGTTTAGTGCACATCTCACAAATCGCTGAAGAGCGTGTGAACGATGTAAACGAATACCTGAAAGTTGGTGATCTAGTGCCAGTTAAAGTGCTTGAAATTGACCGTCAAGGTCGTGTTCGTTTGAGCATGAAAGACGCCGCTGATAAAGCTGAAGCAGCAGCTCCAGCTAGCACTGACAGCAGCGATAGCGAATAAGCAAAAATAAGTCCTACCCGCAAACCCGGTTGGTTATCTGACCTGCGGTGAGCAAAGCATTCATGCCAAGGTTTTGGTTAAACCCAAAGCCTTGGTGTGAATTCATCAGCTGTTTTCAGCTCCCCCCGTGTTACCTTGTTAATCCTCATCAGCTTGCTCAAGCACCTGTTCAGAACTTTATTTTTGTTGCAACTAAGGTATGATGAGTTGAAACATAACGAAAGGTTGTCCTTTATGAAAAGTCGTATCGCGGTGCTGGCTTCGGTGCTGTTGCTGGGTGCTTGTGCCCAATTGCCCGATCCCTCTGAATCGGCCGTCATGAATTTATTTGTAGTAACGCCGCAAGCGCCAGACATGCGTTATCAAATTGAAATCGCCAAACTCACAGACCTCGCTAATCACCAGAATCAATTGGATGATGCCAGTATGGCGCAATTGCTGTATCGACGCGGCAGTCTCTATGATGCGCTCGGTTTGAGTGGGTTAGCTCGTATTGATTTAAATCGTGCTTTAGAGCGCGATCCACGTTTAGCCGATGCCTATAATTTTCTGGGTATCCAGTACACTGAAATTGAACAGTACAATTATGCTTATGAGATGTTCGACTCGGCCTTAGAGCTTGAGCCTGAGCACCCCTATGCCTTGCTTAATCGCGGTATGACAGCCTATTATGATGGCCGGATTGACCTCGCCAGCAAAGATTATCAACGCTATTTTGAAAGCCAACCCGACGACCCGTATCGGGTGCTGTGGCTGTATTTAGCTGAAGTAGAAACAGATGCCGAGGCGGCCCGTCGCAATCTAGCCGAACGCCGAATCAAGTACGCCAATGGCGCTTGGGGCTGGGTGCTGAATGATCTGTTGTTGGGTGTGGTGGATGAGCAAAGCTTTTTAAATGACTATGCTCCTAAACACTTAGGCGAAGATGAAACCCTAGCAGAGCGCATGTGTGAGAGTTACTTTTATTTGGGTAAGCTGAAGCAATTGGAAGGCAACAACCAAGCTGCAGCGGTGTATTTTCGACTAGCGCTCACAACCAATGTGTACCGTTTTTTAGAACACCGTTATGCTGGGATTGAGCTGCAACGCAGTCAGCAAGCACTGGAGCAGCAAGCGGATTCAACTAAGCTTGATGCGCAAGAGTGATCGACCGCGCAAACCGCCATACTGGAGCAATCGCTTGCAACGGATGGTGCAGTTAGGGATCCTGTTGATAGCGCTGGTGAGTTGTCAGCAAGTACTCGCCAATCCGCTCTCCCATCGCAGCGAGGGCAGCGAGGGCAAGTATCCGAAGGCAGTGAGTACCGCGCAGTTAGCGACCTTGCTTGATCTATTAGCCATGCCGCCTAATGGGTGGCTAATAGCCGTCCCTGTACGACCTACACGTGTTGAATTTTCTCCTCAATCACCCATGCATGTCATGCAGTCACCATCGGCTACTGCTTGCCGTTATCCCATTCAGTTGCAAGTGCCTGAGGGCAGTGGTGAACTCAAAGCGTACCAGTTATTACATCAGTGGCAGCAACAGCCACTGGCGGAGCCGATGCGCCAATTAGGCTTTTGTTGGCAGTTGCAACCTTATCCGAAAGCTGTCAACGAATGCCAGCAGGTAACTGCGCGCGGTCGCCTACAATGTCATCTCCAAGGTCCGTTAGGTGGCGGCAACCACCACGCTGATCCTACTCAGGCGCGGTATCGAGTGTTACTGGTAGAGCAGTTTGGCATAGCTTCGGCATCGCAGCAGCGACAAGATTTTAGCATGGTACTTAGTTTAGCTGCGCCGGTGGAGCTCTTAGCTCACGAACTTGGGCATTGGTTGGGGCTAGCTGATGAATACGCGATGAGCGCGCCTTTAGCTGCTGCTTTTTGTCGCGGTGATTACCAGCATCCTAGTTTAAATATTGTGGTGACTGACAGTCGCCAACTCAGTGCTGAGCAACTGCAACAGCTGTGGCAAACCTTGCCATGGCGAACTGCGGTAGAGGATTGGCGCTTGCTAGCGCAGCCTACCTCACTAACCAATAGCCAAGGAGAGCCGTTGTGGGAATTAGGGAGTGCGCCCGAGCAGATTGGTTTACATGCGGTAGATACGTGTCAAAACAGCGACTATTTTGCTTGGCGACCACTAGCTGAGATCACGGCGATGCAATATTTCGATAGTGCGCGTTGGCCATCGCTGTATCTAGAACTTATTCAGCAACAGTATGCTCATTAAGAGGAGTCACGATTAGGTAAACTCCTCCCAATGATAGCCTTACAGTGCTAAGCGGCAGCCACTGCCAACGCCGTTTGTGCCAGCATAATCACTGGGCAGGCGATTGCGAAAAACCAGACCAAGCTGCGTAGTTTGTCGTAATTAGCTAAATACAAAACATGATACGCAATGCGTAAACCAAGATAACTTACTGCTAACGTAATGTTGGTATCAGAAACGCTATTGGTGGCTAATACGGCAAGGATAGCGGTGGCATACAGTGGAAACGCCTCGTACGCATTGTAATGACCCGCCACAGCACGAGCACCAGCACCTGTTAAGCGTTGTTGCTGAGCTCGCGGATGACGGTTATCGTAACCAGCATCGCGATTCTGGAAATACACCACAGGTGCTTTGGCCGCAATCGGTAGCAACCCAGCAATCAATAAACACCAGATCAGAATACTCATTTCACTTCCTTACCGGCAGCTTGCATATCGGCATGATACGACGAGCGAACTAAGGGGCCCGAGGCTATATGGGTAAAGCCCATCTTCTCGCCCTCAGCGCGGAACATATCAAACTCATCTGGCGTCACATAACGAGTGACGGGCAAATGATGACGACTCGGCTGTAGATATTGACCAATGGTGAGCATATCAACATCGTGCGCACGCAAATCACGCATCACCTCTAGAATCTCTTCATTGGTTTCGCCTAAGCCAACCATAAGACCAGACTTAGTACGGACATCAGGTCGAGCTACTTTGTAATTTTTGAGCAGGTCTAACGACCACTGGTAATTCGCTCCAGGCCGCGCGGCTTTGTACATGCGTGGCACGGTTTCAAGATTGTGGTTGAACACATCCGGAGCCTCATCGGTTAGGATATCTAACGCGACTTGCATCCGCCCACGAAAATCAGGCACTAACACTTCTACCTGAATGCCGGGGCTTTGCGCTCGGATTTCACGAATACAGTCCGCAAAATGTTGTGCACCACCGTCACGTAAATCATCGCGGTCAACGGAAGTAACCACCACATACTTAACTTTCATGTCACGAATAGTAGCACCTAATTTGACGGCTTCTTCAGGGTCAACGGGCAGCGGACGACCGTGCGCAACGTCACAAAACGGACAACGGCGGGTACAAATGGCACCCAGAATCATGAAGGTTGCGGTACCGTGGTTGAAGCATTCTGCCAAGTTAGGGCAGGAGGCTTCTTCACAGACAGAGTGCAGCCCATGCTTACGCATGGCTTGCTTAATTTCGTCAATACGCTGAGTAGAGCTAGGTAGCTTCACTTTTAGCCACGCGGGCTTGCGCAGCATCTGCTCACGCTCAGTAGGCATGATTTTAACGGGGATCAATGCCATTTTATCGGCATCACGAAGTTTCACGCCAGGTTCAATTCTTACCGGTTTTGACATAGCCTATGCGAATCCTGTTGTTTCGGTGATTTCTTGATAACCCATCAATTCAGCGAAGATTTGGGTTACCTGCGTGGCCGCATCAGTGACATCCTGCGGCCCATTCAGTGATTTTGTTTGTACCATTTGCATGCCGGCATACCCGCAAGGATTGATTCTTGCGAACGGGCTTAAATCCATATCCACGTTCAGTGCCAGACCATGAAACGAACAGCCTTTTCTAATACGCAACCCTAGCGAGCAAAGTTTATCGCCTTGCACATAAACGCCAGGGGCATCGGCTTTGGCGGCAGCAACCACGCCATAATTGGCCATCAGCGCCACTATGGTGTCTTCAATGGTATTGACTAGTTGGCGCACGCCTACTTTGCGGCGCCTAATATCCAGTAAAAAATACACCACCAGTTGACCGGGACCATGGTAGGTGACTTGACCACCGCGGTCTACTTGGACCACTGGAATATCGCCCGGAGCCAAAATATGTTCTGCTTTACCGGCTTGGCCTTGGGTGAACACCGGCTCATGTTCAAGTACCCAAAGTTCGTCACGGGTTTGCTCATCGCGCTTATCGGTAAAGTCTTGCATGGCCTGCCATACCGGCTGGTAGGGCTGCCTGCCAAGCTGTCTAATCAGCAGTTGTTGAGTGATCTCTTTAGTGGCCAACTTAGAGCACATATTTCACTTCTTCGATTGCCGCCAGCTCACGATAGAGGGTTTCTATGTGTTGTTGGCTTTCTACTTTAATTTGAATAGATACTGAGTGGTAGGTTCCTTTACTGCTAGGCTTTAGGGTCGGGTTATAATCGCCCGGCGCATGTTGCTGAGCAACGGCGACAACTAAATCTGCTAACTGTGGAACCGCCAAGCCCATCACTTTAAAGGTGAAGTGACAAGGAAACTCAACCAACTCATCAAAGCGTGTTTTTTGCATGCTTTACTCCCAAATGAATGGCTTAACTAACACCATTGCTTTATACCACTGCATGATGAGGGCAAAAATAACGATAACAAGGTGTCGTAACTGTTGCGGCCGATTATATCATTATTTTAGGGCAAGGTTGGAATTTGAATGTGCTTTGCGCGTTTGCACTAGGCAGAGGTTGTGATCGTGGTTGTGGTTGTGGTTGTGGGGGAGAGAGCAAGGCCGCTGACTCAACGGCCTTGCTGGAACTAACATCAAGGCTGGGTTATTCTTCGCTAAAAGATTGCTTAGCCCAGTCACTTAAACGTTTAAACCAACCGCCTTGTTCAACACTATGAAGGGTAACAAGTGGGTAGCTGGCAATATCTTCGCCGTCCAGTTGCAAATACACAGTGCCTACTTGAGTGCCCTTAGCGATAGGCGCTTGCAAGTTTTGCGTTAACTCAAAGTTTGCTTTCAGGTTGCCGCGTTGGCCCTTAGGTAAAGTAATCACCACATCTTCAGTGACTCCAAGCTGCACGGTATCTTGTTCACCACCCCAAATACGGTGATCGACAAAGCTCTCGCCAGCGCTGTAGGCAGTGACGGTTTCGTAATAACGAAAGCCGTAGTTCAATAATTTTTTACTTTCTACTTTACGTGCTTGCTCGCTGTCCGTACCCATCACCACAGCAATGAGGCGGGTGTCACCTTCGGTGGCTGACGAGACTAGGCTATAACCGGCTTCTTCGGTGTGGCCGGTTTTAATCCCATCGACATTCATGCTGCGATCCCACAACAGCGAGTTACGGTTGTACTGTTTGATGTTGTTGTAGGTAAAAGATTTTTCGGCATACAACGAATATTCTTCCGGCACATCGCGAATTAATGCACGGCCTAAAACAGCCATGTCACGCGGCGAGGTGTATTGGTCTGGGTCTGGTAAACCGTGGCTGTTGGCGAAGTTAGAGTTACTTAATTGCAGCTCTGCGGCATAGGTATTCATCAGATCAGCAAAGGCGTCTTCACTGCCGGCAATGTGCTCAGCCATAGCGACACAAGCATCATTACCTGAAGAAATCACGATGCCTTTGTTGAGTTCAGCAACCGATACTTGTTTACCGACTTCAATGAACATCTTGGATGATTCAGGAAAGTTCTTGGCCCAAGCGTTCTCACTGATGGTGACCATGTCGTCATTATTGATGCGGCCGGCTTGCAGTTCACGGCCAATAATATAGCTGGTCATCATTTTGGTTAAACTAGCCGGCGCTAATTGCTCATCTTCATTACCACCGACAATGACATGGCCCGTGGTGTAATCCATCAAAATGTACCCTTTGGCATTAATGGAGGGCGCTGGCGGAACGATAGCAGCATGAGCTATGGTTACGGAGGCGGCAGCAACAATGGTTAAGCTGCGAACAAAGTGACGAAACACATTGGGCATAAGGATGATTCTCTATGTTACTAGTTCTAAAAAGGGTTCGAATAGTACCACGTTCTACCAGAAAACGCAGGCTTTAGGGCACGGCTACCCGAAACGCGTCGGGATAACCAGCTTGCCGAAGTTGTTCTAACAATTCATTGGTCTGTGGTTCGGCAAACGGACCTAACATGACTTTGTATAGACCATTATTCGGTTGAGTAGTTGCAGGGACAGCGTAGATTTGTTGAAGTCTTTCAGCTTCAAGGGCTAACCGCTGAGGATCTGCCCCAGCATGCACTTGAATATAAAACTGTGGCACTGAGGTAGGTGCGATGGGGGTGGTCACAGCGATTGCCGTATTCGGCTCCGGCGGTTGCAGTACTTCAATCCGAACCGGCGCCGTTCCGGTTTTAAGCATACCTATTTTATAGGCGGCAACGTAGGATAAATCGATGATTCTATTGCCGTGAAAAGGCCCTCGGTCGTTAACTCGCACCACCACCGATTGCTGATTATTTAAATTAGTTACTTTCACATAGGAGGGTAATGGCAGGGTTTTGTGGGCGGCACTCATGGCATACATGTCGTAGGTTTCGCCATTTGAGGTTAAATGACCATGAAATTTCTCGCCATACCACGAGGCGGTTCCTTCTTGGGTGTAACCCTCGACATTATCTAAAATATGCCAAGTACGCCCGAACAGTTGATAAGTTCGATTGCCTTGCCGGCTGTAAGGCTCAAATGAGGGCTCGGGCTCTATCAGTTCATCGGCACTAGGTAGTCGTGCGGGGATAGAGTCATGCTTTTGGCTATAGCGAGAGGGAGCTTCGGGCGCACTAGAGCATGCTGCTAGCAGTAAACTGAGTAGGGCTAAGCAGCCTAGATTCAGTGGCCTTAGCATGGTGCTACCTCGCTTGCCGCAACTGTTGGCTAAATTGATACACAGCCATGGCGTACAGCGGGCTGTGATTGTAGCGGGTAATCACATAAAAGTTATTGAACCCTAGCCAATACTCATGGCCCTCAGCTAACTCAAACGCAAACACTTTGGCTTTCTGATCAGCGTTGACGGTGCTGGTAAGGCTAAGGCCTCGTTCAGTGAGTTCGGCCACCGTTGCACTTGGCTTCAAGCCTTTTTCTACGAGGTTAGCTACGGAATCGCTCGGCGCTAGCAGCTGCGCAACGGGAGCATCGGCCTGCCAACCGTGGCGGGCAAAATAATGAGCGACACTGCCAATTGCATCGACCGGATTACCTAGTAAGTCACGTACGCCATCGGCATCGAAATCTACGGCGTAATGGCGATAAGAAGAGGAGATGAATTGGCTATAGCCCATGGCTCCGGCGTAGGAGCCCTTCAGCTCAGTAGCAGGTAAACCTTCTTCGTTGGCCAACAGCATAAATTGGGCGAGCTCAGAGCGGAAGAATTTAGCTCGAGGCGGATAGTGAAAGCCTAAGGTAAAGAGTGAATCTAATACCGAATAGTTACCTAGGTATTCGCCGTAAAAGGTTTCTACGCCAATGATTGCGACAATAATTTCAGCCGGTACGCCATACTCTTGTTCGGCTTTGGCGAGCGTTTGTTGATGAGTTTGCCAAAACTTAAGGCCGGCTTGCAGGCGTCTTTCGGTCAAAAAAATGGGATAGTATTGATGCCAAGGCTTGGCTTCCCACGGGCGCTGAATGGCGTCAAATACGTCTTGATTGAAACTGGCTTGCTGCAACAGTTGTTGCACTTGGCTGGTACTAAAACCATGCTCGTTGACCATGGTTTCAATAAATTCTTGCTGCAATTGCGCTACGGTAGCAGCATCTGCTGGCTCGACTTTGGCACTAGCAGGCTGGCTGAGGACCATAGCTAAGCTCGCGGTGATTAGGAGCTTGGTACTAAGCTGGTTGAGCAGACGAACGTAGTTGCGCATGGTTATTCCTTACCGCTTGTTATTATTGTGCTGATGGCGCTAATCGTGCATAACCAAACGTTTATGCGTAGCGATAGCCATCAGTAAACCAAATCCTGTCATTAATGTCACCATAGATGTGCCACCATAACTTACCAGCGGCAAGGGTACACCAACCACGGGTAAGAGTCCTGAGACCATGCCAATATTTACCAAAACATAAACAAAAAAGGTAAGAGTTAAGCTGCCAGCTAACAATTTGTGATACACCTTTTGCGCCCGCATGGCCAGAATCATGCCACGAAAAATAATGAAACCATAAAGCAAAAATAAGCCAATCACGCCAATTAAGCCAAACTCTTCGCTAAATACCGAGAAGATGAAATCCGTGTGGCGCTCAGGGAGAAACTCCAGCTGCGACTGGGTGCCCTGTAACCAGCCTTTGCCTTCAATACCGCCAGAACCGATCGCGATTTTCGATTGAATGATTTGATAACCTGATCCTAAGGGGTCGCGCTCAGGGTCAAGGAAGGTTAACACGCGCTGCCGCTGATAGCCGTGCATCAGAAAGAACCAAAGCACCGGGATAAAAGCGCCTATGGCAACTCCAAAGAGGGTAATGAGACGCCAACTCATACCGGCTAAAAACAGCACAAAGATGCCGGCGCTAGCAATCAGTAATGAGGTACCTAAATCAGGCTGTTTGGCAATCATCAGAGTAGGGATGAGCAACAGCAAAAAGGCCCCGGCTAATCGCGTTTTGGTGGGCGGTAGGCCTTGTTGCGCTATGAACCAAGCCACGGCCATCGGCACCGCTAATTTCATGATCTCCGACGGCTGAATAGTTGCCGCACCAAGATTTAGCCAACGTTGCGCCCCTTTACTGGATTCACCAAAGAGCAACACCCCTAACAGCAACACGATGCCGACGGCAAATATCGGAAGTGACCAGCGCTCAACTAGACTTAAGGGAACTTGTGCTACCACCAACATGGCCACAAAGGCCAAGCCAATACGCACCACTTGGCGTTCGGTCATGGCGAGGTCTTGGCCACTGGCTGAATAAACCGTGACGAGACTAAGCAGGGCTAGTACCAGCAGCGCTAAAAAGAGCGGGCCATCAATATGAAATCTACTGAGCCATTTATGACGTTGGCGTTCTTGGCTAGTTTGCATCGGCTGGCTCCTCTAAAATCGCTAACACAGACTCTAAGCCACCCGTCGGGGCCGGATCAGCAAAGTAGGCATCGAGTAATTGGCGCGCCATGGGCGCCGCAATACTACTACCGCCGCCGGCGTTTTCGACGGCAATAACCACCACAACTTCCGGGTTTTCAGCGGGTGCGTAACCCACGTACATCGCATTATCACGGTATTTTTCAGCAATTTCTTCAGCGTTATATTCTTCGTCTTGGCCGATACTGCGTACTTGCGCGGTTCCGGTTTTACCGGCTGAGGTGTAACTGGCCCCTTGAAACGCCCGCCGTGCGGTACCTTTGGGCGAGGTGATCACTTTGGTGAGCGCTTGGTGGGCGACTTCCCAGTTGTTGGCATGTTTCAATACCACCGGCTCACGTTGTTCCACCACTGCGGGAATCCGCACCGGGCCTTCAGCGATACTTTCTAAAAGACGTGGGACCGGGCGCTCCCCGCGGTTCGCCAGCACTGATGTGGCTACGGCGAGTTGCATCGGGGTGGTGGTCCAGAAACTTTGACCGATGCCAATCGATACCGTTTCGCCAGCATACCAAGGCTGGTTAAAACGCGCGCGTTTCCAGCCTGGCGACGGCATTACAGCGGCTGATTCTTCGGCGATATCGATGCCAGTACGCTCGCCAAAACCATAGCGAACCATATCATCATGAATGACATTGATGCCCATTTTCAAGGCAATGTCGTAATAAAAGGTATCACAACTTTCGACTATGGCATCGGTGACGTTAACCCAGCCATGTCCCCACGCTAGCCAATCTCGATAGCGGTGATCAACCCCCTCAATCATGAACCAACCTGGGTCCCAAATACGGCTGTTTGGCGTGATGATATCCTGCTCTAACGCGGTGATGGCTAAATGTGCTTTAATGGTGGATGCTGGCGGATAGCCACCTTGGGTACTACGATTAAGGAGCGGCGAGTGGGTCGAGTTAAGTAAGCTTTGATATTGAGCGTAGCTGATGCCCTGAGCAAACCAGTTGGGATCATAGCTCGGCTTACTCACCATAGCTAATATGGCCCCATCGCGCGGGTCCATGAGAATGATAGAGCCACGATCTTGGCCGAGAAGATCGTAGGCAAATTGTTGCAGTTCAGCATCCAGTTCTAAGTGTAAATCTTGGCCCGGTACCGGCGGTTGAACGGATAGCGTGCGAATGTTACGTCCACGAATGTCAACTTCAACTTGTTGATAGCCAATACTGCCATGCAGTTGCTCTTCATAAAAACGTTCAACACCGAGTTTGCCAATCACTCGAGTGGCTGCATAATTGGCAGCTAAACCTTGTTCGGTCAGTTTATTAAGATCCGTACGGTTAATTTTAGCGACATAGCCCAGTGCATGGGTGATGGCCTCGCCGTAGGGATAATGCCGCACTAATCGTGCCTCAATACTTACCCCCGGGAAGTCATGTTGACGTACCGCTACTCGAGCTGCTTGTTGCTCGGTTAAACGGTCTAATAAAATCACCTGATTAAAACGTCGTTCGCGCCGCCTGGTCTCATGAAAATCCTCAATCACGCTAGCATCAAACTCAAGCAACTGTTGTAATCTGGCTAGGGTTGCATCCAAGTCTTCGACTTGTTCAGGAGTGATTTCTAGACTCAGAACCGGGCGGTTTTCGGCTAGTATGCGGCCATCACGGTCGTAAATAATGCCACGATTAGGGGCTAGTGGGACTACTTTAATGCGGTTATCGTTTGAGCGGGTTTGAAACTGTTGATGCTCAACCACTTGTAAATGATACATGTTGAGCAATAGCACCCCAAAGGTGACCACGACCACCAGCAAACTAACAAAAACGCGCCGGGCAAATAGCGCAGCTTCAGCGTAATTGTCTCGGATGGTAATGCGTTTGTGCTTCATGCTTACTCACGGTGGTAGGGGTGGTTGTTGGTGACACTCCAAGCGCGATACAAGGCTTCGGCGACAATCACCCGTACCAGTGGATGCGGTAAGGTGAGGGCCGATAACGACCAGCGTTCATCGGCTGCGGCAACACACTCAGGGGCTAACCCTTCGGGGCCGCCCACGAGTAAGCTAATGTCACGCCCGTCCATCAGCCAGTGCTCTAAGCGTCCAGCTAACTGGGGGGTTGTCCAAGGTTTACCGGTCACCTCTAAGGTAACAATCCGATCACCTTTACCAACGGCCGCCAGCATAGCTTCGCCTTCTTGCTTAAGAATACGGGCAATATCGGCATTCTTACCACGTTTACCAGCCGCAATCTCAACCAATTGTAATTGGCAGTCGGCTGGAAAACGTTTGGCATAGGTGTGATAGCCAGTGCTGATCCAATCAGGCATTTTTTGCCCAACAGCTATCAGCTGAATCCGCATTACTTGCGGCTCCAAAGTTTTTCAAGTTCGTAGAAATCACGGATGGCTTCTTGCATCACGTGTACGACTACGTCACCTAGGTCTACTAGCACCCATTCAGAATGCTCATGACCCTCAACGCCTAACGGCGCCACGCCGTGGTGTTTCGCTTCGGCGGCCACATAGTTCGCAATACTGCGCACGTGGGTTTTTGAGCTACCTGAACATATCACCATATATTCAGCAACATCGGTTTGCTCGTGTACGTCTAATACTTTAACGTCGCGGCCTTTCATATCATCAATTTTAGCTACGACAAAGTCGCGTAATTGTTCAGCTTGCAAAAGGGTCTTACTCCAGTTTTTGGCGCGTTCAAGAATGACGGCGGCCAAGGTTTAACATGTCAAAAAAAGATGCGCTAGTTTAGCATGAAGCAACACAAAAAAGCAGCTAACGATAAAGCTGCTGTTGTTCGATGTAGTGAGCAACACTTGCCGGCACCCAATGTTGCCATGCTTGTTGTTGCTGGATAGCTGTTCGAATGGCGGTTGCAGAGATATCAACAGCCGTGGTTGGGGCCAGATAAATCGCCCCCTGGGGTTGTTGTATGAACTGGTCCAGCTGAGTGATTTGGCGTTCAGCGAGCACCTTGGTAACGGTGGCGTTGAACGTGACCTGGCTATGGGGGCGTTGCATGACGACCCAATTTGCATGATCAAAGAGATGCTGCCATTGATGCCAACGATGCAGTGATGCAAAGGCATCAGCGCCGCATAAGAACACCAACGCGTCCTGTGGCCAGCGTTGCTTCAGTTCGGCAAGAGTTTGCGCGGTATAACTTGGCCGAGCTTGGTTGAGCTCCCAGTCTTCGGCAACGCAATGGTCTAGGGCCGTGGCTGCGAGTTGCGCCATGGTTAAGCGCTGGGTGGCGGTAGCGCCGGGATAATCGCGATGGGGTGGTTGCGCACTGGGCATTAAATGCAGTTGCGCCTGCAGTAGCTGTTGCACTTGTTGCGCCGGCCGCAAGTGGCCCCAATGAATAGGGTCAAAAGTACCGCCAAGAATAGCACGAATCATAACGGGAGCTGCTGCAACTGTTGCGGGCGACAATACAGGGCTACCAGCTGCGTGACCAAGGTGGGATAGTGGTCACCTGAATCACCTTTAAAAGCGTATTCTAAGCGGCTTAACAATTGTCCCGCGACTTGCATGGCGGAGGCATCCATACGCTGCACAAACTGGCGATAAGCTGGTTCTTGTGAGCGCCACAGACGTTGTTGCTTGGCCGCCGCACTAAAACTTTGTCCCGCTGCCAGAGCCTGCTGCAGACTGAATACTAGGGTCCATTCGCGTTGCAGGGCCCAATTTAAAATAGCCGGCTCAACATCCCCTTCAAACAGGCGTTGCAACTTGTGCAACGCTTGGTCGAGATCCGCCGCCAAAATAGCTTCTTGTAACGCAAACACATTGAAACGGCTTTGATCTTCACTATGCGAGGTAATCAGGGCTGCGGTTACTGGGGGAGGTAACTCGCTTAAGGCTAGTTTTTGTAATTCTTGATCCAGTGCTAACAGGTTACCTTCGTACCAATCTGCCAGTAATTGCACGGCCGAGGGGTCTAGTTGTAACTGATAGCGTTGCGCCCGTTGCTGAATAAAGCGTGGCAGCTGCTGGCGCTCAGGATTGTTAGCGCTGACCATAGTGGCGACTTTGCTGAGTTGCTGAAACCACTTGGCTTTTTGTTGTTCTTGTTTGAGTTTAGGGCCAATAATGACCAAAATTTGGTCTTGGCTGGGCTGCTCGGCATAGCTGCGCAAGGCTTCGCCACCCTCGCGCCCTGGTTTACCCTCGGGTAATTCTAGTTCAAGTAAACGCTGACTCGAAAACAGGCTTAAATTAGCACTGGCGGTATGCAAGATGCTCCAATCAAGCTGAGCATCTTGGAGCAACCGTTGGCGCTCATCAATGCCTTGCTGGCGCGCAAAACGGCGTAATTGCTGGACGCTTTCATCCACTAATAGCGGCGCATCACCAAACACACAAACGATAGGCGCTAGCCCATGTTGTTGTAAATGCTGGGTGAGTTGGCTGCTATAAAGCTGCATGATTACTCCGCTAACTGGGCAAGAATCTGCCGGAGCATGCGGCGGGCTGCTTCTTCACGCATTTCTGCCACCAGCAGTTCGCGTTCACGGGTCTTGGCTAGTGCAAAGTTAGGGTCGTCTTGATAATCACGATAGACCTCAATTCGTAGGTCGACCGGATCTTTATTGGCTTCGTTGATGCTGTAGTCCACGCTATAGATCAACTCGTATTCCGCTACTTGGCCAGAGCCCGATAGGGATAGGGTACGGCGACTTAATTCATCGCGGTTGATGGCAATCACCAAGCCAGGATCGGCATCTACGAGTTCAACCCCGGCTAAGTTTAAGCGCTGTTCAAACACATTAGCAAATTCACTGAACTTAGGTGCTTGTAAGTACACTTGTTGCAAACTCGGCGGCAATTGATACTGATCACGTAACTGAAAGCCACAACCCATGATTAGGGTTGTGGCTAACAGCACGGTTATCCATTGGAGCAAGCCGTTGCGCATGATTAGTTAGCCACTATATTGAATAACTTACCGGGCACATAAATCTGCTTCCGAATGGTTTTTCCATCCACAAAGCGCGCCACATTGTCGTCTGCCATCGCTAGGGCAGTGACGGTTGCTTCATCGGCATCGGCGGCTACAGTCAATTTACTCCGTACCTTACCGTTAACTTGCACCACAATCAGCACCGAGGTTTCGACTAAAGCTGCCTCATCAAAGCTTGGCCAAGCGGCAAAGTTGATATCACTGCTATGGCCTAAGGCCTGCCACAGGGCTTCTGCTAAATGCGGGGTTACCGGCGCTAACATCAGCACTACGGCATCCAAGGCTTCGGCCATTAAGCCACGATCAAGAGCTGTATCTAGAGGAGCTTTTTGCAGCCGGTTCAATAATTCCATGATGGCCGCAATGGCTGTATTGAAGTTCTGGCGACGGCCCATGTCATCGGTAACTTTTTGAATAGCACGATGCAACTCACGGCGTAATTGCTGTTGTGACTCAGACAGTTGCTGCCAATCTTGGCTACGCGGCTGGTCTGCTACCGCGGTAAAGTCCGCGGCCAGGCGCCAGACTCGACGTAAGAAACGTTGCGCGCCATCGACACCAGAGTCAGACCACTCGAGCGTGGCTTCTGGCGGTGCGGCAAACATCATAAACAGGCGCACGGTATCGGCACCGTATTTATCAATCATGACCTGCGGATCGATGCCGTTATTTTTGGATTTCGACATTTTGGTCATGCCGCCATGAGTTACCGGCTGACCATCACTGCGCAAGATGGCTTCAATGATGCGGCCTTTGTCATCACGACGAATATCCACCTCTAGGGGCGAATACCAGGTGATTTTACCTGAGGCATCCTCACGGAAATAACTATCCGCAAGCACCATACCTTGGGTTAACAGGCGCTTAAATGGCTCATCAGATTCCACTAACCCAGTGTCGCGTAACAATTTGTGGAAGAAACGCGCATAGAGCAAATGCAGGATAGCGTGTTCAATACCGCCGATGTATTGGTCTACGGGCAACCAATAGTTAGCCTGCTCAGGGTTCAGCATACCGTCTTGGTAGTTGGCGCTAC
Organism: Idiomarina loihiensis; assembly: GCF_024584785.1. Lineage (GTDB taxonomy): Bacteria > Pseudomonadota > Gammaproteobacteria > Enterobacterales > Alteromonadaceae > Pseudidiomarina > Pseudidiomarina fusca. The sequence continues at coordinate 1,404,001 of NZ_CP074112.1, read as the reverse complement.
AATAGCGCGCGTAATACCAAGATGATTCCATAAAGGTATCAAAAGTATCGGTTTCGTGTTCCGCTGGCTGCCCTTGGTAAGTGGTTTGGCGCCATTGTGGATCTTCTTTGATAGGGGATGAGTTACCTGACATCACCACATCTTCAGGGAGTTTTACTGGCAGTTGATCTGCCGGTACCGGCACCGATTCACCATTCGCTAAGTTCAGCATAGGAATAGGAGCGCCCCAGTAGCGTTGCCGCGATACGCCCCAATCACGCAGGCGGAAGTTCACCTGACGGCGGCCAATGCCACGTTGCTCGAGGGTATCAGCAATGGCTTGGAACGCTTCATCACTGCTTAAACCTGTGTAGGGACCAGAGGCAAGGGTGGTGCCTTTTTCAGTAATAGCAGCTTGGCTAATATCGGCCTCACCGCTGGCCGGATCGATCACCACAGTGATAGGCAATTGATAAGTGGTGGCGAATTCCCAGTCACGTTGGTCGTGGGCCGGAACGGCCATCACTGCACCTGAGCCGTAATCCATCAACACAAAGTTAGCGACCCAGATTGGAATAAGCTCGCCCGTTAGCGGATGAACGCCACGGAAACCCGTATCCATACCTTTTTTGTCAATGGTAGCCAAATCAGCTTCAGCCATTTTGACGTTTTTAATGGTTTCGATAAAGGCCGCTAGCTCTGGATTCTGTTCAGCTGCTTGTTGCGCCAACGGGTGTTGTGCCGCCACTGCCATATAAGTCACCCCGTACAGGGTATCTGGGCGAGTGGTGTAAACGGTTAAATGCGCGTCACTGTCAGCAATGGCAAAATCAATTTCCACCCCTTCAGAGCGACCAATCCAGTTGCGCTGCATGGTTTTTACTTGCTCTGGCCAATCTTCGAGTTGGTCTAAATCGTCGAGCAGTTCTTGGGCGTAATCGGTGATTTTTATAAACCACTGCGGAATTTCTTTTTGCTCAACTTTCGCGCCGGAACGCCAGCCACGACCGTCGATAACTTGCTCGTTAGCAAGTACGGTTTGGTCGACCGGATCCCAGTTTACCGTGGCATTCTTTTTGTACACTAAGCCCTTTTCATAAAGCTTGGTGAAGAACCATTGCTCCCACCGATAATAGTCCGGCTGACAGGTGGCTAATTCACGCGACCAATCGTAACCAAAGCCTAAAGACTTGAGCTGGTTACGCATGTAATCAATGTTTTGGTAGGTCCATTTAGCTGGTGCCGTTTGGTTCTGAATAGCGGCGTTTTCGGCCGGCAAGCCAAAAGCATCCCAACCCATAGGTTGCAGGACGTTTTTGCCTTGCATCCGCTGAAACCGAGCGACCACATCACCGAGCGTGTAGTTACGTACGTGCCCCATATGGAGCTTGCCACTTGGGTAAGGAAACATCGACAAGCAATAGAATTTTTCTTTGCTAGGGTCTTCGCTAACTTGAAACACGTTATCGCGTTCCCAACGCTGTTGTACCTGGGGTTCAACAAGGGCTGGATCGTACTGCTCCGGCATCTGCTTTAACATCTGGACTTCCGTTTATTGATTAACTGGTGGCAATTAAAAGTAATAGCTGAGGCTGCCTAGAAAGGCAGGAACACGCTTATAGCGCGTACCACATCATCAGCATGATAACGATGCCGAATAGGCCAAAGAAGGCATACTCAAGCCGCTCGCGCTGTTGTGCATCAACGCTTTCTGGGTTGCGATGAAAGGCAAAGAAACCCAAGCTAGTAACACCTAAGGTGCCTGCGCCAACAAGAATAGCAAAGATAATTGCCGCTACGATGTTTTCCATGATTAACTCGCTTCTCAAAAGTAGGGTAAAAGACGAATAACCCGAAGGTTAGTTAAACTTGCGCTTATATTACTGATTTTGGCGGCGCTTGACCATGCCGAAAATACCACATATCGCAATCATCAGTGCAATTATCCATGCATTTAGTAGGCCATTACGATAAAACGGGGTGGTGCCTTGAACTAGCGGGACTTGGGCACTGAGTGTGGCGGCAACAAACTGCGGCGCACGCGCGAGTTCTTGGCCGTATTCGTTAACTACTGCGGTGATGCCATTGTTGGTAGCTCGCAATAACGGACGGCCAAGTTCTATCGAGCGCATGCGAGCGATTTGCATGTGTTGAGCTGGGCCATGGGAGGCACCAAACCAAGTATCATTGCTGACCGTGATTAAAAAATCTGAGTGAGGCTTAAGATTGGCGCGTACTTGATTAGGAAACGCGATTTCATAACAAATCGCTGCAGTTAAGTGCTGTCCTTTGGCGCGTAGGTCGGGCTGTACGTAATCCCCCCGGCTAAATGAGCTCATAGGTAGATCAAACAAAGGGGCTAGCGGGCGCAGTAAATTTTCAAAGGGAACAAACTCACCAATGGGCAATAATTGATGCTTCGCATAGCGGTTACTATGGCCATGATAATAGGCCTCCATCGGTTGATAGGGCGCATCCATACCGAGGGTAATCAAACTATTAAAATATTCGCGATTGCTGTAATCAATAATGCCGGTGATTAAACTAGTATCAGCAGCCACTAAATCCTGATGGATGTTCGCCAAAATATCATCGGTATAGGGCTCTGGCATAGTCACCGCAGATTCGGGCCAAACAATGATGTCATGACTGCTATAGAAAGGCTTACTGAGTTCTAAATAGGTTGTAAGCGAGCGCCAATGTTGATCCGGATTCCACTTAATCGATTGAGAAATATTGCCTTGCACTAACAGCACTCGTTTGGTTTCGCCAGTGCGTTCTAATTGACTCCATTGTGGCAAAGCAAAGCTAACTAGTAGCAGTGCTGTGGCCACCGCAGTAGGCAACAAACACCGCTGCTGCCAGCCACGATAAAGACTAATCGCAATCAACCAGACAATCACACTGACGCCACTCACACCCACCCAAGCAGCGTATTGTCCAAGGCTGGCATCGGTCTGGCTATAACCTAACTCTAACCAAGGGAATCCGGTTAACAGCCAACCGCGCAAGCTTTCAGTGAGTAACCAAATGCCTGGCAGTAACCAGATGGCGCTCGGGCCAAATTTGTGTTCGCTCCATTTCCACAGCCACAAAGCCACTGCGGGAAACAAACTCAAGTAGGCATAGAGCACCAGTAAGATGGCCATGGAGGCGAGCGGATGCAGCCCACCAAACTGATCGATACTGACGTAGATCCAGCTTAAGCCGGCACCAAACCAACCCAGCCCAAACCAAAACCCATGCGCAAAAGCTTGCTTGGGGCTACTGTTGCGTAATAGCAGCAACAGTAGCGTCAGCACTGCAAGGGGCAACCAAGCCTGTTCAAAAGGAGAGTAGCTAAAGACTAAACTGCCACCTAGCAGCAATGCCATCAGTTTGGTTTTATTCATTTAGTCTGCATCTGTTACACGAGGTGCTTCAGCTAGGGTCACTTGTAACTGCTGAATCCGACGTTTATCGGCACCAGTCACTTTGAAGATCATGCCATGCAAGGTCACTTCTTCACCAACTTGCGGTAAGTGGCCAAAACCATGAGCTACCATACCACCAATGGTGTCGTATTCTTCATCGTCTAACTCGAGATTAAAATACTCGTTAAAGTCTTCAATGGTGGTGAGAGCTTTTACTGAATAACGCGACTTGTTGATGCGCCGAATATCAGCTTTGCTATCTTCATTGAAGTCGGTTTCATCTTCAATTTCACCAACAATTTCTTCAAGAATGTCTTCGATGGTTACCAACCCTGATACGCCGCCGTATTCATCGACGACGATAGCCATATGATAGCGCTGCTCGCGAAACTCTTTCAGTAACACATCAACGCGTTTGCTTTCGGGCACAATCACCGCTGGGCGAATCACTTTAGCCAACGAAAATTCTTCGTCGGTCATGCCAAAACCATAGGCGAGTAAATCTTTGGCAAGCAGAATGCCTTCGATGTGGTCTTTGTTTTCGCTCACTACCGGATAGCGGCTGTGCTGCGAATCAATCACGATAGGTAGAAACGACTCGACGCTTTGATGAATATCAATGGTGACCATTTGCGAACGTGGCACCATAATATCGCGCACTTTAAGCTCGGCGACATCTAACACCCCTTCGATCATTTCTTTGGTGTCATTGTCAATCAAGTCTCGTTCTTCGGCGTCCTGGATGAGGTCGACTAACTCTTCTCGACTATTCGGTTCTCCGGTAAACAGTTGCAGCAATTTGCTAGCCCAAGTTTTACGCGCAGAACCGCTCGTAGAGTGGGGATTATCATCGCTCATGATGTCGGTTGTGCTCCATGTGTGCTTCAAAATATCGCTGCTAAGCAGCGTTGGTTATCGAAAAAAGTCAGTTGTATCTATGCTGTTTTCCTAGAGATATGTCTAGGTAATAGCATCCGCTTCCGCATAGGGATCAGCATAGCCCAAGCCGGCTAGGATGTCTCTTTCAAGTTGTTCCATCTGCTCAGCTTGTTGGTCTTCTATATGGTCATACCCCAGCAAATGCAAGGTACCATGCACCACTAAATGAGCCCAATGAGCTACCAAGGGTTTGTTTTGCTCAGTTGCTTCGCGGCTAACCACAGGTGCACAAATGACCAGATCACCGAGCAGTTGCAAAGGCAAAGGCACCGGCGATTCAAACGGAAACGACAGCACATTAGTGGCGTAGTCTTTACCGCGATAATCGTGATTAAGCTGCAAACCTTCGTCGCTGTCAACCACCCTGATGGTCATTTCGCTGTCAGGTTGGGCTAGGTGCTGGAGCACGCTGGTCACCCATTGGCTAAATTGCTGGTGGCTGGGAATGTCGCTGGCAGTACTGGCAATTTGGATATCTAAAGTAGCGGTCATGAGTTACTCGAAGGAGCTTGTTCAAAGCTTTCGTAAGCTTGCACAATACGTTGCACCACGGGATGGCGGACCACATCAGAAGCCTGAAAGAAGGTAAAACTGATGTCATCAATGTCTTTGAGTACTTCAATGACATGACGTAGCCCAGATTTTTGGCCGCGCGGTAAGTCAACCTGAGTAATATCTCCGGTGATAACAGCACGAGAATTAAAGCCAATCCGAGTCAGGAACATTTTCATTTGTTCGCAGGTGGTATTTTGGCTTTCATCCAAAATAATAAAAGCATCGTTGAGGGTACGGCCGCGCATGTAGGCAAGCGGGGCTACCTCAATCACATTGCGCTCAATGAGCTTTTCTACTTTTTCAAACCCGAGCATTTCAAACAGGGCATCGTAGAGCGGGCGTAAATAAGGATCGACTTTCTGCGCTAAATCACCGGGTAAAAAGCCTAGTTTCTCGCCAGCTTCAACTGCTGGGCGAGTTAATAGAATGCGACGAATCTCTTGGCGCTCGAGTGCATCTACGGCACAGGCCACGGCCAGGTAGGTTTTACCGGTACCGGCAGGACCTACGCCAAAGTTAACATCGTGAGTTAAGATGGCGCGAACGTATTCGGCTTGATTCGGGTTACGGGGTTTGATCAGCCCACGTTTGGTTTTAATGTGAGTCATTTTCGCAAACGCGGGGTCATCGTCATGGTGTTGCTGTTCAAGCACTTGCGCTTGCTGCACCGCTAGGTGCACCATTTGTGGGGTGACACTACCGGCATCACCTTTGATGGTGGCGGTTTCTAGGTATAAATCGCGCAGGATTTTGGCACCAGCCTGCACTGTATGAGCTGGGCCGAGCAGGCGAAATCCATTGTGACGATGACTGATTTCTATGCCTAAGCGGCGCTCAATGTGTTTTAAGTTGTCGTCAACGGGCCCGCATAAATCGGCAATACGGTTGTTATCTGCGGGCTCTAGAGTTATGTCTAACGTACTTACAGTTTGAGTCAAGCTAACCTCGGTGTTGCGAAGATAAAATCCAGCAGCCGGTTAAGAGGCTGCTGGAGGAACGAAAGTGGCCACGCCAAGCTCGTTAGGTTGGTGTTTTGCCTGTCGTGCCAAGATCGTTTGTGGTGCGGTATCAACCCGCAAGCCCATGTCTGATTCTACCCGTAACACGTCGCCGCGTAATGAGTTAACAAACACATCGGTGATTTTGACATCAACAAATTTACCTATCATGGACGGCTCGCCGATAAAGTTAACCACGCGGTTGTTCTCGGTACGCCCACTAAGCTCCATCGGATCTTTCTTCGATGGGCCAATAACCAAGATACGTTGCTCAGTGCCTAACATCCGCCGAGCATGCGCATGGGCTTGCTGATTAATGCGTTGCTGTAACAGCTGCAGGCGTTGTTTCTTGGTGGCTTCAGTAACATCATCAGGTAAATCAGCGGCTGGTGTACCAGGACGCGCACTGTAGATGAAGCTAAAGCTCATATCGTAATCAATGGCTTGAATCAAATCCATGGTGGCTTCAAAGTCGGCATCAGTCTCACCTGGGAAGCCAATAATAAAATCTGAGCTCATGGCGATATCTGGGCGTACTTTTTTAAGCTTACGGATCTGTGACTTATATTCTAATGCCGTGTGTCCACGTTTCATTAACGTCAGAATACGGTCTGAACCACTTTGCACCGGCAGGTGTAAATGACTCACTAATTCTGGAATGGTGGCGTAAGCTTCAATGATATCGTCAGTAAACTCCACCGGATGCGAGGTGGTGTAACGGATGCGATCGATACCATCAATAGCAGCAACTAAGTGCAATAACTCGGCAAATCGACACACCTCACCGGTATGATGTTCGCCCCGATAGGCATTCACGTTCTGGCCCAGTAAATTTACTTCGCGCACGCCTTGCTCAGCGAGCTGGGCAATCTCGAATAACACGTCGTCGACGGGACGACTGACTTCTTCACCGCGGGTGTACGGCACCACACAGAACGTACAGTACTTGCTGCAACCTTCCATAATAGAAACGAATGCGCTAGGGCCGTCTGCTTTGGGTTCTGGTAGACGGTCGAATTTCTCGATTTCAGGAAACGAGATATCGACCATCGGCGTGTGATGGGTTTGTACTTGCTTCACCATCTCTGGCAACCGATGCAAGGTTTGTGGGCCAAACACGATATCTACGTACGGAGCACGTTCACGAATATGATCGCCTTCTTGCGAGGCCACACAGCCGCCAACCCCGATCACTAAATCTGGGTTTTTATCTTTTAGGGTTTTCCAACGGCCTAACTGATGAAAGACTTTTTCTTGGGCCTTTTCGCGAATAGAGCAGGTGTTCAGCAAAATCAAATCTGCTTCTTCAGGCTCGCCTGCCACCTCGTAGCCATGAGTTGCCTTAAGTAGATCAGCCATTTTCGCTGAGTCGTACTCGTTCATCTGACAACCCCAAGTTTTAATATATAACTTCTTACTCATAAATCTCTGGCTCGCTTGCTGTATCGCGTTGGTTGGCTAAGCTGCAGCAGTGACACTGGTCTTAACCAAGCTATCAATAGACTAAATGGGCGGCTATTTTAGCTTGTTCTGCACCCAACTGCCAACTTTCAGGCGGATTTACCGCCTGCTTAAGCTTGGCGTCGGGTGCGAATCGCTAAATAACCGGCCACCATAATAACGCCGGCTCCTATCAACATACTTAAAGTGATGGGCTCTTGCCAAAACCAGTAGCCCATAAGAGCGGCAAAAATAACCGAACTGTAAGTAAAAACACCGACTCTAGCGGCTGGTGCCATGGCAAAGGCTTTGGTCATGGTTAATTGCCCGGCCACTGCTAGGGCACCCATGACGACAATAGCCAACCAATGTTCAGGGGCAACAGCTTGACCCATCCATACTAGGGGCAGCGCCGATAACAGCGTCGCTAGGCTGGCAAAATAGAACACTATTTTACTGGATGATTCAGTAGCTGACATCTGCCGGATCAAAGTTTTAGTAAAAGCTGCTAAGCAAGCAGCAATGAAAGCTACTGCGACCACCGGCGACAAGGTCGCTGTGGTGGGATTAAGAAAAATAAAGACGCCGATAAAGCCAATCCCAATCGCCAACCAGGTTTGGGGGAGCACTTTTTCGTGTAACCAAAGCCGCCCAATGATGGGAATAATAAAAGGCGATAACAACAGCACTAGGGTGGCTTGCGCTAAGGGCAAATGTGCGATCGCATAAAAGAACAAATACATCGCCGCCAAGCCTGCCAAGCCGCGGCTCAGGTGAAACTTCCAAGCTTTAGTTTTAAAGGCGCTGGGGCCTTTGCGCCACAGCCACGGCAGCAACACTAAAAAAGCCATTAAATTTCTGAAAAACACCAATTGTTCTGAGGGTAAATAGGTGCTCAAATATTTAACTAAGGCACTTACCCCGGCAAAGCATAGCTCGGCCGTAATAATCAATAGAGAAGCTATAACCACGGTGCGCTGCGGCGTGTCCATAATGTCCTTGTGCGGCGCCAGCCGCCTAGTCAACGAGACCTGTATGAATCGCTATATTATCACGATCACTTTATTAACGCTGAGTAATGTTTTTATGACCTTTGCTTGGTATGCCCATTTGAAAAACCTCGCTGAAAAACCATGGCTGGTGGCGGCTTTTGCCAGTTGGGGCATTGCCTTGCTGGAATATCTGTTACAAGTACCCGCCAACCGTATCGGTTATGAGGTCATGAACTTGGGGCAGCTGAAAATCTTGCAAGAGGTGATTACCCTGTCAGTATTTGTGCCTTTTGCATTGTTTTACATGAAAGAAAAGCTAACTTGGGATTATTTATGGGCTGGCTTATGTATTCTTGGCGCAGTATTTTTTATCATGCGTAGTAAGTTTACCGGGTAAAGAGATAAATCATGCAGATAGTTATTGTGGGTGGCGGTATGGTGGGCGCAGCAGCGGCAGTTGCCCTGGCGCAGCAAGGTCATCAGATAGAGCTGATTGAAGCGGGCCCGGTAGTGGTTAGCAGCGGCCCGTGGGATTTACGGATCTCATCGATTCATCTGCGTAATGTGCAATGGCTACAACAGTTACAAACCTGGGCGCTAATTAGACCCGAGCGGCAATTTCCCTACACCCAGCTTGCAGTACAAACACAGCACGGGCAGCGGCTGGAATTTAACCAGCACGATAGCGACACCGAGATGCTAGGGGCGATGGTTGAGAATCACGCATTGCAGCAAGCGCTCTGGCAGCAGTTTGCCGAGTTGCCAATCAACGCAAGAGCTCAAACTCAAGTACAAGCGTTTGATTTAACCAAGCAACAAGTGCAGTTAAGTAGCGGTGAGCTGTTAAGTTACGATTTATTGATTGGCGCTGACGGGGCCCAATCGCAGGTCGCCAAAGCGGCTCAGATTGGCCAGCGCGGCTGGGATTATGACATGCGCTGTATGCTGGCGCTAGCAGAACTAGCCGAACCTATTGCGCCGGCAACATGGGAAGTGTTTCGTTCGGAAGGGCCTTATGCGCTGTTACCTCTTGGTGAACGCCAGGCCTGTTTAATTGATTATCGTAGCGAACAACAATGGCAGCATTTTAGTCAACAACCTGAAGCAGTAGCGCAACAGCTTGAACAAACCTTTGCGCCGCACCTTGGCGCTTATCAATTGCTCAACTTTGCCAGTTTTCCGCTGCGTCGTCAGCGCGCGTTGCGCTATCAAGTGAAGCAATCGGTGGTGCTTATCGGTGATGCCGCGCACAGCATTCATCCGTTAGCCGGGCAGGGGGTTAATTTAGGCTTTGCTGACGTGCAAACCCTAGTAGCGCAATTAGCCAGTCAACCTTTAGCCCCGGCCTTGGCCGCGTATGAACGTATTAGAATGCGTGAAAACCAGCTGATGATGCGTGCTATGGATGCCATCCATGTTGGTTTTAGTTCGCCGCATTGGGCACCGCAGGGACTAGTAGCTGCCGGCTTGTTCGCGGTAGCGCAAGTACAATCTTTGAAACGAGCCTTGGTACGTCGGGCCATCGGTTTTTGAAGCTGGTGAGAGAGACAACAAAAAACGCTCGTGGATGTTAGCTAAACTTCAGCAAATATCCACGAGCGTTTTGTTATTTAATGCTTATTTAAACTGCTTATTGCGGTTTCACCATAACGATGGTGCGGAGGGGGGGACTTGAACCCCCACGAGCGTTAGCTCACTAGCACCTGAAGCTAGCGCGTCTACCAATTCCGCCACCCCCGCAATAATCAGGGGCATCAAAAAAATGGCTGGGGTACCAGGATTTGAACCTGGGAATGGCGGGATCAAAACCCGCTGCCTTACCGCTTGGCTATACCCCAACACAGGGTGCATCAAAGAGATAAAAGACGATTGGCTGGGGTACCAGGATTTGAACCTGGGAATGGCGGGATCAAAACCCGCTGCCTTACCGCTTGGCTATACCCCAACAGCTATTATCGCCTCACAGTTTGAGTTGGTGCGGACGGAGAGACTCGAACTCTCACGCCGTGAGGCACTGGAACCTAAATCCAGCGTGTCTACCAATTCCACCACGTCCGCCCAAAAAGGCTATTTGGATGGTGGCTACGGCGAGATTCGAACTTGCGACCCCAGCATTATGAGTGCTGTGCTCTAACCAGCTGAGCTACGTAGCCATACCAAATTTTTTATCAAACTGCGCTCGGTGAGTGCGGCGCGTATTATGCAAATCAGGGACGATACCGTCAACCACTTTTTCTCAAAAAAACGCGTATTTCTGCGCGATTGCTTAAAAAAGCGATAGTTTGTTTAATTAATCAACGAATCCGTGGTCGTTAATCAACAAGTTGGTATTCAACCGTCGACACCACCCGCACAATTTTCAAATGAGGGGTATTGGAGTCCCTATCGTAAATACTGAACTGCCCTTGATTAGCACTACGAATTTTACCTAATTCACTATTAGAATGCTCGGCAAAACGTAAAGCGACTTCACGGGCGTTGCGCGCCGACTCCTCAATCATACTAGGTTTAATCGCATTTAAGCCATTAAAATGATATTCAACTTGGGTTTCGTAGGCATTTCCACTCAAGCTCACGCCTTGTTTGCCTAATTCAGATAAGCGTTGCCGTAGGGCTCGAACATTGTCGACCTGGTTGGTGTAAACCGTTAGGGTTTGTTCACCGGTATAGCGCAAGCCAACGTCTTCTGTGGCCCAACGTTCAGCTAGTTTATCGAGGACATTTGGTGCGGCGATAGAAATATCATCCTGACGAAAGCCATTATTCAGCAAAAAGGTTTGGATGGCCTTGATATCAGCATCAAGCTCTTCGTAAATGGTCTGTTGACTGTTGCCAGCTCGAACCACTTTAAGTGGCCAAATCGCCGTATCAGCGGCAACTTCGCGTTCGGCTAGGCCTTTGACCTCGACCACCCGTTCAAAACTACGAAACTCTTGCACGCTAGCAGTCAGGGCATAGCTTAACACCCCCGCCGCAAGCACCAACCCAGCGGCTAAAATGCCCGCGGTTAACGGGCGTAAACTATTGTTGGAAATCATGATTTATCCTTATGAGGAGAATGAGTCGCTACCACGGGAGTGACTCGCCGTTGCTATGGATAAATTGACCACTGGAACTTAAGGTTAGTTCATTAATGCGAGCGATAAGTCGAGTTGCAGCTTGATCAGCACTGATATCGCCGGCGTTATTCACCATCTCGGTCTGTACAAAGCCTGGATGCAGCAAGGCTACCGCGACCCCAGCGGCTTCGAGATCCCGTGCTAAGGAAACCCCCGCGGCATTCAAGGCGGCCTTACTCATGCGGTAGCCATAATAGCCACCCGAGCCGTTATCTGTCATGGAGCCCATGCGGCTGGTGATAAGCACTACTTTACTGCCGTTATGTAGGCGAGAGCGCAGCGCATCGGTGAGGATCAATGGCCCCATTGCGTTAACCTGAAATTGCCGCAGTAAACTGTCGGCATGGATAGCACCTAAGCTATCGCGTTCTAACAAGCCGGCGTTATTGATCAAAATATCGATGGTTTGATCGGCAAGCTGTTGGGCTAACTCGCGTACGGCATTGGCATCAGTCACATCGATGCCGGTAATGATTCGGCTTGGCTGCAACTGTTCTAAGGCTTCGCTACTGCTACGACAAACAGCGGTCACTGTGTCGCCTTGGGCCAAATACTGCGCAGTTAAAGCTAGGCCAATACCACGGTTGGCACCGGTAATAACAACATGTTTTGACATGATCACTCCTGTGTTGAGTTGCGATTTATTCGGTAAGTCGTTTGGGATCCAGTAAGCGCGCTAAGGTGTCGCGATCTAAATCCGTTTGCTCAGCAGCAACGTCAAGAATATCGCGCTGTTGCTGATAGGCCTGTTTGGCAATGGCGGCGGCTTGGTTGTAGCCAATCTCGCGATTTAAGGCGGTTACTAGAATCGGATTACGAGCTAGCACGGCGTTGATGCGTTGGTGATTGACGCTGAAATCAGCAATCGCTTGGTCAGCTAGGGCACGGGCCGCGTGGCTGAGCAGTTCAATACTTTGCAGTTGATTGTAGGCAATTACCGGCAACATCACATTTAATTGGAAATTGCCTTGCTGCGCTGCAGCACTGACCGTGTGGTAGTTACCCGCCACCTGCACCGCAACCATAGCTACAGCTTCAGGAATTACTGGATTCACTTTACCTGGCATGATGCTGCTGCCCGGCTGTAACGCGGTCAGGCTGATTTCACCTAGGCCAGCCAGTGGACCGCTGTTCATCCAACGTAAATCGTTGCTGATTTTGAGCAGTACCGTGCCGATCGCATTCAGGGTGCCGCTCACCATGGCGTTGATTTCTTGCCCAGCAATACCAGCAAACAGATTTGCAGCCGGGCAAAACTGAGCGGCGCTGCGCTCATTCAACGCTTGGCAAAAGTCTGCCGCAAACCCATCCGGAGCATTAACGCCTGAGCCGATGGCGGTACCACCTTGAGGCAATTGTTGTAGTAATTGCAAATGTTGTTCTAAAGTAACCTGGGTATGGTTAACTTGGGCTGCCCAGGCCGATAGTTCTTGGGCGAAGGTAAGCGGCATGGCATCCATCAGGTGGGTACGGCCGGTTTTAACCACATCTTTTAAGCTGGTCGCTTTTTGTTTGATCACTTGCTGTAAATGTTGCAAGGCCGGCAGCAGCTGTTGACTGATAGCCAAGGTTGAGCTCACCAGAATCGTGGTAGGAATCACATCGTTACTGCTTTGGCTGGCATTAATGTGGTCGTTAGGATGCAGCTCGAGCCCGCTTTGTTGTTTGACTAGGCTGCTGAGCACCTCGTTCATGTTCATATTGGTGCTGGTGCCCGAGCCGGTTTGAAAAATATCTAGCGGAAAACTATCTGGTTCAGCTTGCGCTAAAATGGTATCAGCCGCAGCGATAATGGCTTGCGCTTGGGGCTGGGTTAGCACGCCGGCTTTGGCATTAGCTTGCGCAGCAGCGGCTTTAACCTGCGCCAAGGCATGAATAAAACGGGCTGGAAAGCGCAACGAGCTGAGTTGAAAATTCTGTCGCGCACGCTCAGTTTGGGCGCGCCAAAGGGCATCAACTGGTACCTCGACGGAGCCCATGCTATCGGTTTCGGTGCGGGTTGCCATGTTTTGCTCCTTATTTGAAAAAAGTCGTGCAAAAGGTAAGGGTTACCTTTTATAGTCACTCATCTGAAACCATGTTACTAGTGAATACATGAGGTTACTATGCGGTTATTTCAAACCGTTTTTACGGTTTTCTTACTCGGTGCTGTAAGCAGCATAGCAGTACTTGCGTTAATCTTCTCGGCCGCAGCAACCGCAACTAACCTGCAAGTTAAAGTGTTAGACGCACAGCAACAACCCTTAGCTGGGGCGGTGATTAGTATTCCGGCAGGAGTAGACCTTCCAACGACAACGAACAGCGCAGATAATTTGTTAACGGCAGAAACCTACGTGATGGATCAGGTGGATAAATTATTTGTTCCCTTCATCTTAGTAGTCGCCAAGGGCAGCCAAGTGGTGTTCCCCAATCGGGATAACATTCGCCATCAAGTCTTTTCGTTCTCGCCCGCCAAGCCTTTCGAGTTACCTCTTTACAGCAATCGTGAGCAGCCGCTGGTGCGCTTTGAGCAAGCTGGGGTGGTGGTGCTGGGCTGCAATATCCACGACCATATGAAAGCCTACATCTATATCAGCCCGCATCAGTACAGCGCCCAAACGGATGCGCAAGGCCAAGTGACAGTGCCGGCTGGGAGCACCCAGTTAGCGGTCTGGTATCCGGGCCAGGAAAATACTGTTACCGACACTCTGGTGACTGTGCGCAGCGGGCAAACGGAACTGGTGGTGCAACTGCCAGTGAGCAAACAACAGCAGCAACCACCCCCACTATCGCCGTTACAGCAAAAATTTAATCAGCGTAAACAACAAACCCTTATGAGTGAGCAGCATTAAATGCGCATCAACAGCTTCAGAACTCGATTATTACTGCTGTTTTTGCTGCTTACCGCAGGCATTTTGGCAACCTCGTTGGTGACTTTACGTTGGGTGGTGGCACTTCAGTCTGAACGGAGTCTAGAGCGCGAGTTGCTGGTGAGCGAGCGCGTTTTTTCAGAATTAATGCAAGTGCGAACGGAGCAATTACAACAAGCAGCGGCGGTACTCACGGCAGATTTTGGTTTTCGGGAGGCGATAGCTAGCCAAGACCAAGAAACCATCATTTCGGCGCTGGTTAACCATGGTGAGCGCATTGGCACTAACTTGATGGTGTTACAAAATGCGGCCGGGGATGAGGTTGCAGCAACCCATGCGGTTAGTGCCTTACCGAGTATTGCGGCACGTACTGCAGTTGCGGCTGCACCTTTGATTTTGGTGCAAGATGAGATTTTTCAAATAGTCACTGTGCCAGTACAGGCGCCGGATCTTATCGCCTGGGCAACCCTTGGCTTTCGCGTTGATGATGAGCTAGCCAAGTTATTGCAACAGTTAACTCTGGCTGATATTAGCTTCATGGAGGTTGGCACCGAGCAAATTTATGCCTCAAGTTTGAGTGCAGCTGAGCGCACTATTTTGGGTAATAATCAACAGCCCTTAGACCAGCGGTTACAGCAGCTGGACTTAGCCGCCCATATCAATAACCTGAGTCAAACGGCGCAATTAGCCGGCCCGCAGGGGTTACAGGTGATTTTTTCTAGCCAACGGCAGCAGGCGCAACAAGAATTCGTCACCCTGCAACAACAATATGCGGCGATGGCCTTGCTGCTACTTATTTTAGCCAGCTTGTTGGCGATCTTAACAGCACGCAAAATTACCGAACCACTGGCGCAATTAACCCAGGCCACGCAACGCCTTGGGCAAGGCGACTATGCTAAACCTATTGGCATCAATCGGGGTGATGAATTTGGCAAGTTAGGGACGGCGTTTGAGGCCATGCGCCATGATATTGCCATGCGTGAGCAGCAAATTGTCTTTCAGTTGGAGCATGATTTACTGACCGAACTGCCCAATCGGGTGAGTTTGCAAAGTTATCTGCGTGAAGCTATCGAAAGCCATCAGCAGGGCTACATTATTTTGCTCAATGTGGCTAGGTTTGGCGAGGTCAATGACAAGTTTGGCCAGCAAGTGGCGGACCGTCTGTTGCAGGCCATAGCACAACGGCTTAGCGCCTTACTCAGCAAACCTTGGTGGCTAGCACGGTTAGCTGGTGATGAATTTGTGTTGGTTGGGGTTGGACAAACCTTGCCGCAAGTTGAGCGGTTGCTAGAGCAATTAAAACTGCAGCTAGAACAACCTTGGTGGTTAGCTGATAGTAGCTATTTATTGCATTTTCATAGTGGCTACTTAGCTTTTACTGGCGGCGCGGATGCCGTCGATGATTTGCTGCGTAAGGCTCAATTGTGCGCCCGCCAAGCTCGACTACAGAACCGTTTTGCGGTGGCTTATCAAGCTGGCATGGACGAGCAGTATTTACGGCGCTTGCAGATAGTGCAAGCGCTGCCCAAAGCGGTGCGCGAACAACGCTTGCAGTTGCACTATCAACCTAAGCTTGCGACCGCTACGGGCACTGTGGTTGGGGTTGAAGCTTTATTGCGCTGGCGCGACGAACACCTTGGCGTGGTGCGGCCCGATGAATTTATTCCGCTGGCGGAGCAAACTGGAGAAATTTATCGGCTCACCCAATGGGTGATTAGTGCCGGCTTAGCCCAACTGGCGTTATGGCATGAGCAAGGGCATAAGCTAAGTTTAGCGATGAATTTGTCGGCTTTAGATCTATCCTCACCGAGCTTAGTGACTGAATTACAGCAACAGGCAAAACAACAGGGCATAGCGCCGGCTTGGATCACCCTTGAGGTGACTGAAAGTGCAGTGATGGAAGACCCCACCAGTGCCAAAGCTAAACTCCAAGCCTTACGCGAGCTCGGCTTTAAAATAGCGATCGATGATTACGGCACCGGTTATGCGTCCTTGGCCCAACTGAAGCAACTCCCTGCAGATGAATTGAAGTTAGACCGCTCTTTTATCCAAGAACTGGCGCACAGTGAGGTCGACCAAACTATTGTGCAATCCACCTTAGCGCTGGCGCATCAATTGCAGTTGCAGACTGTTGCTGAGGGGGTTGAAGATCAAGCTACTTGGCAGGTCTTGCAGCGTTTAGGCTGTACCACAGTGCAAGGATTTTACTTCAGTCGGCCGTTAGCTGCGGCGGAGCTTGAGCTATGGCTCAAACAACATCAACAAGGACAACAAGCATGAGCAGAGTAAGCATGAACACAGCAAGATCTGCTAAGTTAGGTTGGTTAGTGGCGGCGGCCCTAGGTCTGCTGAGCGCCCCTGCCCAAGCCGAGTTTGGTCGCTTATTAGCAACCGGAGGCTTGACCAATATTGAAGGTGCTGGGGGAGGGGGAATTGTCCCTTGGGCAACCTTAGCAAGTTACGCCGATCAACAGCAATGGGGCGCAACCCTAGCCTTCAATGTAGCTGACGTTGATGACTATCAGTTGCAGGTGGGTGCCGCGACTGTCACCTATGATAATCGTTGGGAGTTCAGTTATGCGCGGCAGAACTTTGAGTTGAAGCAATTAGGTGGCGAACTGAAGCAATCGATTTATGGGCTTAAATATCGCCTTGCGGGTGATGTTATTTATGGCGCTATGCCACAAGTGAGTATTGGCCTGCAGCACAAACGCTCGGGTGATTTTAGCTTACCGCAAGCACTAGGTGCAGCGTCCGCCAATGGCACCGATCTTTACGTGAGTGCGACCAAGGCTTGGTTAGATGGCCCTTGGCATCGTACTTGGCTGGCTAACTTAACCGTACGCGGCACTCGTGCGAACGAGCTAGGGTTGCTTGGCTTTGGTGGCGACTTGCAGAACAACTACCAATGGGTAGCAGAAGCGTCAGTGGCGATGTTTGTTAACCGTCATTGGGTAGTGGGCATGGAGTATCGGCAAAAACCAGATAATTTGAGTTTCGCCAAAGAACAAGATTGGTACGATGTTTTTGTGGGCTGGTTTCCGAGTAAGCGCGTTGCTGTGGCTCTTGCTTACACTGATTTAGATGCCATTGCCGGGGCGGCCGGCCAAACGGGCGTGTATGGCTCGTTACAGATTAGTTTTTAAGGGGGCAGGCATGCGGAGTTACAACATTGCGAAGCGCCCGTTGTGGGTACTAGCTGCGGTGCTAGCTGGCAGTATTCATAGTGGCGCAGTAGCACACAGTGCCGCTCCTTTGAGCGCCACGATAGCGCCAACTGAGTTGCAGCAGCGCGATAATTCGTTGTATCTAGCGCTTGGTGAGTATCAAGGGCTGAGTCAATTGATGGAAGCTTTTGTACTTGCAATTGCGGTTGATGAGCGGGTTATCCATCATTTTGAACGAGTTGATATTGAACGTTTTCATCAGATGTTAACGTTGCACCTCTGTGAGTTAACGGGGGGACCCTGTGAATACACAGGAGCCGATATGGTTGAGGTGCATCGGGGCATGCGTATTAGTAGTGCTGAATTTAATGCCGTCGTTGAGAATCTGATCACCGCCATGCAGCAACAACAGCTTTCGGTTAGCACTCAAAACCGTTTACTTGCTATACTCGCCGCCATGCAACACGAGATTGTCTACCCACAAGAACAAAAATAGGTTATTCCTTTCATGATTAAAATAAAAATCCCGCACACGCTGGTGCTGATGATGTACATGATGCTAGCCGCGTTAGTTTTAACTTGGCTGATCCCTGCTGGTGAATTTCAGCGTAGCGTTAATGATATCGGTCAAACGGTGGTGCAACCAGGCACTTACAGCACGCTGGCGGAACAGCCTTGGCTGTCACCGTTAACCCTATTCACCGTGATTCCGCAAGCGCTCGCCGATGCCCAAGGCGTCATTTTCTTTGTGCTGTTGATTGGTGGGGTGATGGGGATCTTGCGTGCCACTGGCATGCTGGATGCATTAATTGGCTTGTTGTTAGCTAAATTCGCCAACAAAACCGGTTGGTTAATTCTGGGCGGTATGCTGACCTTTGGGATCTTTTCAGCCTTGATTGGCGTCGCCGAAGAGTATTTGATTTTTGTGGCCATGTTGGTTGCTTTATGTCGTGCGCTAAAACTCGATGGTATTACCGCCATGGGGATTTTGATTGTCGGTTACGGTATCGGCTACGGTTTATCGCTATTTAACCCCTTTACGCTGCTCATCGCGCAGGCGGTGGCCGAGGTTCCTCCGGCATCGGGATTGTGGTATCGCTTAGTATTGTGGCCGGTACTATTTGGGATTGGTTTTCACCATGTTTACAAATATGCCAAACGGGTTGCTGCTGATCCCAGCCAATCGTTACTCGCTGATCTGACCCCGGAACAAGGTAACGCAACCACCGAGTATCCGCGCTTAACGGGGCGCCATAAAATCATTTTGTTAGGATTTGTGGCGGTTTTAGGCCTACTGATTTGGGGCATCAAAGTTCACGGATGGTACTTGGTTGAACTGAGTGCGCTGTTTTTAGGTTTTGGCTTATTTGCGGTTATCGTCGCTAAGATGGGCGCAAATCAAGCTGCTAATCAATTCATTGAAGGGGCGGCAGAGTTAACAGCGACCGCCTTGTTGATTGGTTTTGCGCGCTCAATCGCCATGATTATGGAACAAGGCCAAGTGCTCGATACTGTGATCTATTATTTAGCCATGCCGGTAGAAGCCTTTGGTGCCCATTTTGGGGCCGTGAGTATGTTATTTATTCAGAGTATGCTTAACTTATTCATTCCCTCTGGCAGTGGTCAGGCGTTTGTGACCATGCCGATCATGGTGCCCATTGCGGATACCGCCGGTATCAGCCGTCAAATTGCGGTGTTGGCGTTTCAGATGGGCGATGGCTTAATGAATATGATAGTACCGACGAATCCGGTACTTATGGGCATTCTTGGATTAGCTGGTGTTCCTTACGAGCGCTGGTTCAAATTTATTGCACCCTTGATGATTAAGCTTATTTTAGCTTGCGCAGTAGCTATGTTAGTGGCCGTTAGCATTGGTTATCAATAATTGGTTATCAATCATTGGTTACCAATCACTGGTTACCAAGAACGAGCAGCTCTTGAGTGAAATGTAGGAGTTAGTAAAACGATGATTGCAAGCACCACCGCTTGGGTTGATTGTGATTGGTTGGCAGGTCGCTTAGGTGATCCGCAATTGCATGTGTTAGATGCAAGTATGACCAAGGTCGTGGGAAAAGAACCCATTGTCTACCCACAGTTGCAAGTGATTCCTGGCGCCCGTGATCTTGCGTTAGAAACTGAACTGACCGATACCGTGAGTGCCTTACCCAATGCGATGCCAACGCCAGAGCAAGTGTCTGCGCGTTTGCAAGCTTTGGGTATCGAGGCCGGCGACACCATTATTCTTTATGATAACCAAGGTGTTTATTCGTCGCCCCGCGCTTGGTTTATTCTCAAAGCGATGGGGATGCATAGAGTAGCTATTCTCAATGGCGGTTTGCCTCAGTGGTTGGCCGCTGGTTATCAATACTTAACGGGCTATGCCCCCCTGCCGAAGCGGCGGGGTAAGGTGATGGCGCAACTGCAACCCGAATGGCTGGTGACAGCTGACCAAATCAAACAACGGCAAGGTTCGGCGGAATGGGTGTTGTTAGATGCTCGGTCAGCGGCACGATTTGCCGGTACGGCAGCAGAGCCACGCGCCGGCAGCCATGGGGGCCATATCCCTGGCGCGATAAACTTACCTTTTGCCAGCTTATTGAACGGCTATCACTATAAAACGGTGGCACAGCTGGATGAGTATTTTGGTGAGTTTGCAGATAAACATCTGATGTTTACTTGTGGTTCGGGTATAACGGCGTGTATTTTGTTGTTGGCCGCCTGGCAGTATTCAGCTCAGGCAGGATTAAATCGTTCGCTACAATTGTATGATGGTTCTTGGGCGGAGTGGAGCCAGCTTCCTAGCTCAGAATAAAAATCGCTATAAAAAAACACGCCGGCAGGCGTGTTTTTTGGTTTCAAACCAGCTGTAGGCGAGGTTAGACGTTAAAGCGGAATAAAATAACGTCGCCATCTTTCACTATGTATTCTTTGCCTTCTTCGCGGCGTTTACCTGCTTCTTTTGCGCCTTGCTCGCCACGATATTGAATGTAGTCATCAAAACCAACAACAACAGCGCGGATAAAGCCTTTTTCAAAGTCGGTATGGATTTTACCAGCCGCTTGCGGGGCCGTTGCACCGACTGGAATGGTCCAAGCGCGAACTTCTTTAACCCCTGCGGTAAAGTACGTTTGTAGGTTTAGTAATTGGTAACCCCCACGAATCACCCGGTTAAGACCTGGCTCGGTGAGGCCTAAGTCAGCCATAAACTCAGCTTTCTCGGCATCGTCTAGTTCAGCGATTTCTGACTCAATTTCAGCACAAACTGGCACTACAATGGCATTTTCTTTGCTAGCGATTTCGCGAACTTTATCTAGGTAAGGGTTATTCTCAAAACCATCGTCATTCACGTTGGCAATGTACATGGTAGGCTTCATGGTTAACAGGTTATAGCTGCGAATGGTGGCTTTCTCATCATCACTCAAAGCAACAGAACGGGCCATATCGCCATTTTCTAAAGCTGGTAGTAGCTTTTGCAAAACTTGGATTTCAGCAGCCGCTTGTTTATCACCGCCTTTAGCTTTTTTACCCTGACGCAAGATAGCTTTTTCGACGCTATCCAAATCAGCCAGAGCAAGTTCAGTGTTAATCACTTCGATGTCTTCGGCAGGGTCTACTTTACCGGCAACATGCACAATGTTGTCGTTTTCAAAACAGCGTACAACATGGCCAATCGCATCTGTTTCACGGATGTTCGCTAAAAACTGGTTGCCGAGACCTTCGCCTTTAGATGCGCCTTTAACTAAACCGGCGATATCCACAAACTCCATGGTAGTGGGAACCACTCGTTGTGGATTCACAATCTCACTGAGCTGGTCTAAGCGTGGATCTGGTACCGCTACCACACCTGTGTTTGGTTCAATCGTACAAAAAGGAAAATTAGCCGCTTCAATGCCAGCTTTGGTAAGGGCATTAAATAGGGTTGATTTGCCCACGTTAGGTAAACCGACGATACCGCATTTGAATCCCATGCTTATTTCTCTCTCTGTGCTTTGAAACTGTGTAAGTGCTGTTGTGCTGCGCGCATATCTTGCTGTAATAACAGATCAATGCTGCGGCAAGCTTCCGTAATGGTATCGTCCATCAATTGTTGCTCATGAGCCGGTGCTTTGCCAAGTACCCAGCCGGTTACTTTGCTTTTATCACCAGGATGACCGATACCAATACGTAAGCGATGAAAGTTCTGACTGCCCAACCGTGCCACTATGTCTTTAATGCCGTTATGGCCACCGGTACCACCCCCGGTTTTGAACTTGGCGACTCCAGCTGGAAGATCCAATTCATCGTAAGCCACTAAGATTTCTTCAGGTAAAATTTTGTAGAAATGAGCTAGTAGGGCGACGGCGTTACCACTGCGATTCATAAATTGCATCGGTTGTAGCACTCGTAAATCGAGAGCACCTTGTTGAATGCGGGTGGTGTTACCAAAAAACTTGGAATCGGGCTGCAGTTGTTGGCCATGGCTGCGAGCAAATTGCTCTACTAACCAAAAGCCTGCATTGTGACGTGTTTGAGAGTATTCGGGGCCTGGATTACCCAGGCCCACGAGTAAGCGAATGCGAGACATCAGAGCTTATTCAGCGTCTTTATCTGCTTTTGCTTCTTTTGCAGTTGGAACTTCTGCAGAAACTTCTTCAGCATCTGCTTCTTTCTCAACTCGCGGTGCAGTGATAGATACTACCGCTTGGTCATGATCTTCACCTTTAGCAAGCTCAACCAATTCCACACCGTTAGGTAGGTTAAGGTCGCTCAAGTGCAAGGTTTCACCCAGTTTCAAGTTGGCGATGTCAACTTCAACAAATTCTGGAAGATCTTTTGGCAAACAAGTGATTTCTAAATCTGCAACATGGTGAACAACAACGCCACCTTCTTGCTTCACGCCAACTGCAGTAGCTTCGTTGATGAAGTGTACAGGAACGTGAGTGTGTAACTTCTGACCTTTAACAACACGTTGGAAATCCAAGTGAGTCAATTTAGGCTTGAACGGGTGACGTTGAACGTCTTTCAAGATAGCTTCGTGCTTCTTGCCGTCAATCACTAACGTCAAAATGTGCGAATAGAAAGCCTCATGATCAGCCATGTTGTTCACTTTGTTGTGATCTAGAGTGATTGAGATGGCTTCTTTATCTGCACCGTACAAAATAGCAGGTACTTTTTCCGCACGACGCAGGCGGCGGCTCGCACCTTTCCCTGTATCAGTACGCAGTTCTGCTTGAATAGTAAAATCGATAGTTGACATATGGAGTGTCTCCGTTAAATAAAATGACGTCGGATATTCGCGACCAAATACCCGACAAGTTCCTTAAAAATGGCTCGCCAATTTTAAAGGCGCGAAATATTACCACTGGCGCCCTTAAAACTCAATCAATACTCAAACATTGCTGAGATTGATTCTTCGTTGCTCACGCGGCGTAGCGCTTCACTGAGCATACCGCTCAGAGTCAGCTGATGCACTTTATCTAAGGCTTTCATTTCAGCACTCAAAGGGATGCTATCGGTTACTACTACTTGGTCAATATGAGAATCGCGGATGTTGCTCACCGCATTGCCTGAGAAGACCGGGTGAGTGGCGTATGCAAACACTCGTTTGGCACCGTTTTTCTTGAGTGCTTCAGCGGCCTTACAAAGCGTACCACCAGTATCAATCATGTCATCAACGATAATGCAGTCACGGTCTTGAATATCACCAATGATGTGCATCACTTGTGATTCGTTGGCACGTGGACGACGCTTATCAATGATGGCCAAGTCAATATCGTTTAGTAATTTGGCTAGCGCCCGTGCGCGAACCACACCACCGATATCGGGAGAGACCACCACTGGATTATGGAAAGCTTGTTGGCGCAGGTGCTCAAGCAGAACCGGGGTACCAAACACGTTGTCTACCGGCACATCAAAGAAGCCTTGAATTTGCTCTGCGTGCAAATCAACGGTCAGCACCCGATCCACCCCAACACTGGAGAGGAAGTCAGCCACTACTTTGGAGGTGATAGGAACCCGTGCCGAGCGTACGCGACGATCCTGACGTGCATAGCCAAAATACGGAATAACTGCGGTAATGCGGCCGGCTGAAGCGCGGCGCAAAGCATCTACCATCACGATTAATTCCATCAGGTTATCGTTGGTAGGGGCACAGGTTGATTGAATAATAAAAACGTCAGAACCGCGCACATTCTCGTTGATACGAATACTGATTTCACCGTCACTAAAACGGCCCACTTCAGCATCGCCTAATTTGATATACAAACGGTCGGCAATTTTCTTGGCGAGTTCTGGCGTTGCATTGCCAGCGAAGAGCTTCATGTCAGGCACACTAAACCTCTGTTTTCAATGGTTAGGTTACAGTTGAAGCCTGCCGCAATTGCTGGCAGACCGGGGATTCGTTGATGCCACGGGCGACAAACCCTGTCCAAGCCGCAGGTAGCTGTTGCAGCGCAGCAAGAGCCTGTTGCTGCTGGTCGAACCGGGCAAAAATACAGGCACCGGTGCCGGTCAGCCGAGACGGCGCGTATTCTACCAACCAGGCGAGGGCCTTGGCAACTTCTGGATAGAGTTGGCAGACCAGTTGTTGGCAATCGTTTTGGGTGTTGTGCCAGTTCCACTGCTGCGGATCCATGTGTGCATGTTGGCGCGGCAGTTGCGGATGCTGAAAAATAGTTGGGGTGCTGACATGGACACCGGGGTGCACCACTAAATACCAAGGGCAAGCCGGCGTCATCGGTGTTAATTGCTCGCCGATGCCTTGGGCAAAAGCTGCATGGCCGCTAACAAAAATCGGCACGTCGGCTCCTAGTTGCAAGCCTAGCTGGGCTAACTCAGCGGTGCTGAGTGGTAACTGCCATAACTGGCGTAAGGCGAGTAAGGTGGTGGCTGCATCCGACGAACCACCGCCAAGGCCTCCGCCGCAGGGCAGTACTTTATGGAGGTGAATACGCACACCACGGGCATGTTTTGGAAATTCCTGTTGCAGCAGTTGAACTGCCCTAAGCACTAAATTATCAGGGCCCGCGAGTTCAGCTACCGAACAGCTAAAATCAAGCGTGTCGGTATCGGTAAGGGTAAAATCTAAGCGATCACCGTAATCGATAAATTGAAATAGCGTTTCTAGCAAATGATAGCCATCATGACGTTGGCCGGTGATATGCAAGAATAAATTCAGTTTGGCAACAGCCGAAAGGCTCAGAGTAGCCATTGCGATACCTTCAGTTTGAGGCGCCAGTGCGCTGAGGTTAAATCAATGCTGTGAGGTAATAAGTAAGTGGCTACCGGCTGGTATTGGCGCAGCTCCGCGGTCCACATTTGGCGGGCCGCCAACAATTGATAATCAGCCAGTAACGCGCGTTGTTGTGGGTCATCATCAAGCAATTGGTAGTGCGCTTCAAACATTTGCTCAGGTTGCACACCCAGCACCAGCTGTTGCAATACATCGAACGGCAATTGCACCGCAAAATAGCGCTCAAGCAGCGCGCTGGCGCTGTTGTCACGATATTCGTTGCCGTCATTATCAATTAACAGAGCACCGTTAGAGGTTTGTTCGAGTGTGGCAAGAGTACCTTTGAGTGGATGTGAAAAACGCATACTGACGAGATTGGGGGATTGGTTCCAATCCACGTAAATGCCGTGGCGGTCATTTTCGCGTAAGTCAAAAATCGCCATTTGGCCGCGCAAACGCCATTGGGTTAGCTCAGCTAACTGCTGTTGTTGGGCCGCAATGGCACCGGCCGACACCAGGGTGGTCGTGGTGCTGGTTGGTACCGTAGAGCAGGCGCTTAACCACCCACTTAGGAGTACTACTAATAGAAGACGTTTCATGTGCAGGTTTATCCCTGTTCGCATGCTTTTAATAATGAGGGGTTTCACGTACAATTGCCAGCGTTTCGCAGTAGCCAGAGGCTTGCAATTTTTTCTTATTATGACCATTTTCGCACTGGGTGTTAACCATAAAACCGCTTCGGTAGAATTACGAGAGCGGGTTGCTTTCTCGCCTGAGCAGCTGCATAGCGCGCTGCCGGCTTTGCGTGAGCAAACCGGCGTGCAAGAAGCGGTGATTGTCTCTACTTGCAATAGAACTGAATTGTACTGTCATGGCGAAGCCTCGTTAGATTTGCTCACAGGTTGGCTGGCCGGTTATCACGGCATCCCCTTGCAACAGCTCAGAGAACATAGCTATGGCTATCAAGATGGTGCCGCCATCGCTCATTTAATGGCCGTAGCCAGTGGGTTAGATTCGCTGGTGCTGGGCGAACCGCAGATTTTAGGCCAAGTAAAGCAAGCCTATCAATTTGCTCGCAATCAAACCAGCGTTGGTAGCGTGTTAGAGCGTTTATTTCAGCAAACGTTCCGCGTTGCTAAAACCGTTCGTACGGAAACTAAAGTGGGCGAGAACGCTGTGTCAGTGGCTTTTGCTGCGGTCAATTTGGCGCGCCAAATCTTCGCCGAGTTACCAGAGTCTAATGTCTTGCTGGTGGGTGCTGGTGATACTGCCGAGCTGGTTGCCCAACACTTAACAGAGCACGGCGTGAAGCATTTGATGGTAGCTAACCGGACGCTAACTCGAGCAGCGACCGTAGCTGAGCAGTTTGGCGGTCATGCGCATACCTTAGGTGAGCTGCAAGATTTATTGCCTAAGGCCGATATTGTCATCAGTTCTACCGCAAGTCCGTTGCCGATTATTGGCAAAGGCTTGATTGAACATGCCTTAAAACAGCGGCGTCGCCAACCTATGTTGCTGATCGATTTAGCGGTACCGCGAGATATTGAAGCGCAAGTGAATGAGCTTGCTGACGCTTATTTAT
The DNA here is from genome assembly GCF_024584785.1 of Idiomarina loihiensis. GTDB lineage: Bacteria > Pseudomonadota > Gammaproteobacteria > Enterobacterales > Alteromonadaceae > Pseudidiomarina > Pseudidiomarina fusca. The sequence goes on along the minus strand of NZ_CP074112.1, from coordinate 1,377,758 downwards.
ACACGGTTGATGATCTGCAAGGTATCATCACCGAGAATTTACGTAACCGTGAAGAAGCCGCCGCAGAGGCACAGGGCATTATTCAAGAGCACTGTGATGCTTTTTTAGCTTGGTTGCGTCAATTAAGCCATGTTGATGTGATTCGTGATTATCGCCAACGCATCGAAGCCATGGCCGCTGAACAATTACAACGAGCACAAAAACAGCTGGCCGCAGGTAAAGATGCGGATGCCGTGTTGAGTGAGTTTAGTCAACGCTTAACCCGGCAGTTTTTACACCAACCCACGCGGTTAATGCGAGCCGCTGGAGCCACGGGTGATCAACACACGTTGGCACTATTCCAACAATTAATTGCAGATGACGAGTAAGGTCTTCGCCCGATGATGAATCCTTCGATTATTCGAAAGCTAGAAGCGCTGTTAGAGCGCTATGAAGAAGTACAGCATTTATTAAGTGATCCGCAAATTATTTCGGATCAAGACAAATTTAGAGCCCTATCACGAGAATATTCTCAGTTAGAAGAGCTGGTTCAGTGCTTTACCGCCTATCAACGCGCCCAATCGGATGAACAGGGGGCGCGCGAGATGATGCAAGAAGATGACGCAGAAATGCGCGAGATGGCCAAGCTCGAATTAGAAGCTGCGCAACAGCAACAAGAGCAGTTAGAGCAACAACTACAAATCTTGTTGCTGCCTAAAGACCCTAACGACGACCGTCCTTGCTACTTAGAGATTCGTGCCGGTGCCGGTGGCGATGAAGCCGCTATCTTTGCCGGCGACTTATTTAGAATGTACAGCCGCTATGCTGAGAATCATGGCTGGCGGGTTAGCATGGTGAGTTGTAACGAAGGCGAACATGGCGGTTTTAAAGAAGTGATTGCGCACGTATCAGGTGATGGTGCCTACGGGCGGATGAAGTTTGAGTCCGGCGGCCATCGCGTGCAACGGGTGCCAGATACTGAATCGCAAGGTCGGGTGCATACCTCTGCTTGTACGGTGGCAGTGTTACCAGAAATTCCAGAAGCCGAAGCGGTTGAGATCAACCCAGCGGATTTACGTGTGGATACCTTTCGTGCCTCCGGTGCTGGTGGACAGCACGTCAACCGTACCGATTCAGCCATTCGGATCACCCACATCCCGACGGGATTTGTGGTGGAGTGTCAGGATGAGCGCTCGCAGCATAAGAACCGCGCGAAAGCCATGTCGGTGTTGCAGTCGAGACTACAAGCAGCAGAAGACGAAAAGCGCCAACGCGAAGAACAATCAACGCGGCGTAGCTTGGTTGGAAGTGGTGACCGTTCAGAGCGTATTCGTACCTACAATTATCCACAAGGACGAGTGAGTGATCACCGCATCAATTTAACCTTGTACCGTTTAGATGAAGTGCTTGAAGGTGCGTTGGATTTGCTCTTGGATGCCATTGTGCAAGAGCATCAAGCAGACCAACTTGCGGCTTTGTCAGAACAACATTAAGGTGGCTGCGGCAATGAAGGCACCTCATGGCGGATAAGCAACACAGCGCAGTAGGCACGGTCGCACAGGCATTGCAGTGGGCCGTAACGCAGTTGAGTGAATCCTCCAGCCCGAAGCTGGACGCTGAGGTGTTGTTGGCTAAGGTATTAGCTAAACAGCGTAGTTACTTGTTTACTTGGCCTGAAGCTGAGTTAACGGCGGCGCAGCAACAGCAGTTCAGCGCGTGGGTCATGCAACGCCAAGCCGGGCAGCCCATGGCCTATCTACTGGGCGAGCGCGAGTTTTGGTCATTACCCTTAGCGACCAACCCTAGTACTTTAATCCCTCGGGCTGATACCGAATGTTTAGTTGAGTTTGCGCTTAGCTTAACCTTGCCGGCTACCGCGCACGTGCTCGATTTAGGTACAGGGACCGGGGCTATTGCGCTGGCCCTAGCAAGTGAACGTGAGCACTGGCACATACAAGGGATCGATAAAGAGGCGGCAGCCATAGCGCTTGCCTCTGCCAATGCGGCACGGCTGCAGCTACCGGTGAGCTTTAGTTGTAGTGATTGGTTCAGTGCCATCACAAACCAAGGTTTTGATCTGATTGTCAGTAACCCACCTTATATTGATGCTAGTGATGTTCATTTGCAGCAAGGTGATGTGCGATTTGAGCCGCGGTCAGCCTTGGTTGCCACAGACGCGGGCTTGGCTGATTTAGCCGCCATCGTGGCGCAAGCACCGAGTTACCTAAAGCCACAGGGCTGGTTGGTGGTAGAGCATGGCTGGCAACAAGCTGCAGCGGTACGACAACTGATGGTACAACAAGGGTTTACAGCAGTGGCCAGTGGTTGTGATTATGGCGGTAACGAACGCTATACTTATGGTCAATGTGTGGGGCAGACAACCGAAGAGGCTAGTAATGAGTAGCGAATTTATCTTTGCCAACGAACCTGATAATAACGAACACCATAACCAAGCGAATCAAGAGCCATGGAAAATCTTAATCGTTGATGATGAACGAGAAGTCCATGCAGTAACACGGCTCGCTTTGATGGACCTGCAATTTGAAGGGCGTGGGCTGCAATTTTTAAGTGCCTATTCGCGTCATGAAGCTGAGCAGTTAGTGCTGCAGCATCCTGACCTTGCCATTGTCTTGTTAGATGTGGTGATGGATACTGATGATGCGGGTTTGATGGTGGCGCGGTTCATTCGTGAGCAAGCCAAAAACCAGTCATCACGAATTATTTTACGCACCGGCCAACCAGGTCAAGCACCTGAGCGCGCGGTGGTGATGAACTACGATATTAATGATTACAAAGCTAAAACAGAACTTACCGCACAAAAACTCTTTACCTGTGTGATGTCCTCGCTGCGTTCTTATCGTGACATCATGCAGGTGGTGGCGAAACAGCAGCAACTGCAATTTGAACTTGAGTTTTATCGTAACTGGTTAGCCGAGCATCAACCAGAAACAGCGGTAAAGATAGCTACGGCATATAGGCAACTAGCTGATTAATAATAACTTTTAAAATATAAAGCGGGAGATTTAAGATGTCTTATATGGCGCTAAAACACATGCACGTCACTTTTGTAGCCTTGAGTGTGTTATTATTCGTGTTACGTTTTTTCTGGGTCAGCATCGATGCGAAGGTGGCTCAGCAGAAGTGGGTGAAGATTGTTCCGCATGTTATCGATACCTTGTTGTTACTCAGTATCGTTGGCTTGATGATATACCGCCCGTGGGATGCTTTTGCGACCAATAAGCTGATTGGCTTAGTGGGTTATATTTTAGCTGGTTTAGTCGCCATGAAAGCAACCACCACCTTGGTGCGTACGCTTGGTTTTGCGGTGGCGCTAGGCTGGATCGCCTTTTTACTGCATGTGGCTATTAGCAAACAAGCATTGATTGGCTAAGGAAAGTAATAGAATAGTTTATGCGTTTTTCATACTTAGAACATATTGCTCAAGAAATTCTTCCTACCATAGAGATCATTTGGGAAGTAAGTCGTGCCTTTCATTCGGATAGTGATCAGTACGTCGCTGATTATTATCAAAGCATTCGGCACTTGGCGGAAGACCTTGATGAGCTTGAAGGTGTTGAAAAATTACAAGGATTAACTGAGCAATTCTTCTTTAACCTAAGTTTTAGTGATGCGCCTGAACCTATCGTTGGTAGCCAAAGGATTTTACTGGATCGAGTGATTAGCTATCGCACTGGGTTACCCATGAGTTTAGCTTTGTTGCTGCAAGAGGCCGCTGCTTATGCGGGCTTGCAATTAGAACTGGTGGATTTTCCTGGCTACCCGTTATTGCGATTTGATTACCAACAACAAAGTTATTTTGTGGATCCCATCAACGGTGATTTGTTAGAGGGTTATCAGGTGCAAGAGCGCTTTGAAGATCTCACTGAAAATGTCGTTGATTTTGGTTGGGATATGTTTGAAGCAGCCGATCAAAAAACCGTTTTAGTCCGTTATTTGACTGAATTAAAACATGCGTTTATTCATGATCGGGCTTTTGCGAATGCGCTAACAACCGTGCATATGTTATTAACCATCCATCCCGATGACCCCTACGAAATTCGAGATCGTGGCTATGTGTTAGAAGAGCTAGATTGTCAGCAAGCCGCGGTTGACGATTATTTGTATTTTGTCGAACAATGTCCTGATGACCCAAGTGCGCAATTATTGCGTCTGCAATTAGAAACTTGGGCGGCACCGCAGCATATCTTGCATTAAGGCAAGTGAGAGTAGCGCCATGGATGCCAATAATAAAATAAGAACAACTAAGGAGCCCACGTGGAAACAACCGCTCTCATAACTAACGATGGTATTATTTTTGGCTTGCTGGCCGTTATTTTGGGTGCGATTTTTTACACCCAATCCAGCTCACATCCATTTTTCCAAAAGTTCTATAAATGGGTACCAGCGCTTTTACTCTGTTACTTTATTCCGTCTTTGCTGAACACCTTTGGGATTGTCGATGGCGCTAGTACTGGCGTGTATCCGTTGGTGATGGATTATTTACTGCCAGCCTGTTTGGTACTGCTTACCTTAAGTCTCGATTTAAAAGCCATTGTGCGGTTGGGGCCTAAGTTAGTGATTTTATTTTTGGTAGGCACTTTGGGTATTGTGATTGGTGGGCCTATTGCACTGTTACTGGTAAGTCTGGTTTTTCCTGAATTGCTGAATGGTGCAGGACCGGATGCGGTGTGGCGCGGTATGACCACCATTGCCGGCAGCTGGATTGGCGGCGGTGCTAATCAGGCGGCCATGAAAGAAGTTTACGAAGTTGGCGGCGAGATTTTTTCAGCCATGGTTACCGTGGATATCATTGTCGCCAATTTATGGATGGCAGTGTTGTTGTATATGGCTGCTAATAGCAAAGCCATAGATGCGCGGATTGGCGCCGACACCAGTGCCATTGAAACCATTAAAGAGCGTATGGAACATTATCAAGCACAACATAACCGTGAGGCTAAACTACCTGATTTAATGTTTATTCTTGCTGTTGCATTTGGGGTAACAGGTGTTGCTCACTGGGGCGCTGATGTGCTGGCACCTTTTATCGGCGAACATCTACCGCTCCTCAAAGATTTTAGTTTAGATAAAAAGTTCTTCTGGTTAATCGTCATCGCAACCACGATTGGGGTTATCCTCTCTTTTACTCCGGCACGGAAATTAGAAGGGGTAGGAGCATCCAAATTTGGTTCTTTGTTTGTCTATATCTTGGTCGCGACTATCGGCCTACACATGGATGTTACTGCTATCCTAGACTCACCTAAGTATTTCTTAATAGGTGCTATCTGGATGGTCATTCATGCTAGCCTGATGTTAGTGACTGCACGGCTTCTGAAAGCGCCGGTATTTTACATGGCCGTAGGTAGTCAAGCGAACGTAGGTGGTGCGGCTTCGGCGCCCGTGGTGGCTTCAGCCTTTCACCCATCGTTGGCTCCGGTGGGGGTATTGCTAGCCGTGTTTGGTTATGCGCTAGGTACTTATATGGCGTACATATGTGGCCAAATTCTTCGTGTTATTAGTGCTGGTTAGGGTTAGTTAGCTGCTTAAACTAACTCATCATGGACCCAGTAAGGATCGAATGTGATTAATACTCAAGTAATAAAAGTAGGGCAGGTACAAGTAGGTAATCACTTACCTTTTGTGCTGTTTGGTGGCATGAATGTGCTTGAATCGCGTGATTTAGCCATGCGCATTGCTGAACACTACGCTGAAGTGACCAGCAAATTGGGCATTCCTTTTGTTTTTAAAGCAAGCTTTGATAAGGCTAATAGGTCGTCGATTCACTCATATCGTGGGCCTGGGTTAGACAAAGGATTAGATATTTTTGCTGAGATAAAAGCGACTTTTAACGTTCCTATTATCACCGACGTGCATGAACCTCACCAAGCCCAGCCGGTAGCAGAGGTTGCTGATATTATTCAGCTTCCAGCATTTTTAGCACGGCAAACGGATCTCGTGGTGGCGATGGCAGCAACGGGTGCTGTGATCAATGTCAAAAAGCCACAATTTTTAGCTCCCCACGAAATGCGTCATATTTTGAAAAAATTTGGTGAAGCTGGTAATCATCAAGTGATTTTGTGCGAACGCGGTAGTTGCTTTGGCTATAATAATCTGGTGGTAGACATGCTCGGCATGGACGAAATGAAACAACTAGCCCCAGTGATGTTTGACGCCACTCATGCATTACAGCGCCCTGGTGGTCGTTCAGATTCTGCTGACGGACGTCGTGCACAAGCTGCTGTGTTAGCTCGGTCGGGGATGGCTCTTGGTTTAGCGGGCTTGTTTATTGAAGCCCATCCAGATCCTGATCAAGCCAAATGTGATGGTCCTTGTGCTTTGCCATTGAATAAGCTCGAGGCTTATTTACAGCAAATGCAAGCGGTGGATCAGTTGGTTAAGAGTTTTGCTCCACTTGATACCAGCACCGTTTAACCAGCAAACTGCGGTAACTGTTAGCAGTTACCGCAGTCGTTATGGTTAAGGCTGAGGTCTGATGATTTGAATTTTATGGGAGCCCTCTAAGGAATTAGAGATCATCATGGTCTTATAGTCTGGGCCTAATTGCGGTGACTGCACCAGCGCTTTATGAAATTTCATCATGTAGTCAAACGGCAAGTTTGAACCACTAATACTCACTTCACACACGGTTGTGCGACATTGAATGTCGCTAATTTCTGCGCCCTGTAAATCTTCCTGTTGAGCGTACAGGTTTTCTATTTCACTAGTCATGACATAAGCCCAGTCTTGGTCAATAGCTTCTGTATGAAGACGTTCACTAATGTTCTCAGAATTAAGTATTTCTGATTGCACATCTAGCAACATCTCTATTTCTTGTTGGTTACGGGTCTTTAATAACTCGGCCAATCGGGCCAGCTGCGCATCACTAAGGTCTAATTCTTGAGCTACGTCTTGTTGCTCTTGGGTAGAAGCAGCGACTTGGGGTTGAGTGCTGCTATCACTGGCAAAAGCAGCTGCGCTATCCGTATTTCTTACAGCATCATTCCCAACAGTTAAGGACGTGCTAGGTACAGAAGCTGCGGCAGACGTGTTCTCAGCTGCAGTATTCATGTCTGTATCGATGCTGGCAACAGGGGGCATAGGTGCAGATCGACCGACAACTAGCGCAATAACCAGTGCCCCAATAATAGCTAAATAAATGACATGAGTAAGTTTATGCATTGTCTAAGCTGCTCTGTTATTAGATTGTTGATATATTTACATGATTGATAAACTATCAGCTAGCAACAGGCAGATCAAGGGATAGGAAAGTGGCTGACGCTTGCGCATTCATGCTATTTCGATTAAATTGAAACGCATGTTTAAAATGGCTGTTCTAAACGCTTACAAAAGAACAGCATAGAGGTGAGGCCAGTTAACGATGGCAAAACGAGTTACAACCAAAGAAAAAATACTCAATGCAGCGGAAGCATTATTTGCGGAACATGGCTTTGAGCAGACGTCCTTGCGGCAGATTACCGCCGATGCTGACGTGAACCTTGCTTCAGTGAATTATCATTTTGGTTCAAAAAAGGCGCTCATTCAAGCGGTTATGGCACGTTATTTAGAAGTGTTAATGCCCGCCTTAGAGCAAGAACTGGTGGCGCTGCAAGCACGAAATAAGATATCAACTCGCGATGTATTCGACTGTTTTCGTAAGCCATTGGCCCAGTTGCGTGAGGTTAGAAAGCATGGTCCCACGTTGTTTTTAAGCCTATTAGGATTTGCTTATGCAGAGATTCAAGGGCATCTACGGCGGTATACCATGGACCATTTTGGCCATGTTATCGAGCATCTATTAGCTGCGTTGCATCAAGCTAACCCGCAATTGAGCCCCGTAGATATGTTTTGGCGGTTACACTTTGTGCTTGGAGCAACGGTATTTGCACAGGTATCTGGACCGGCACTTCGAGAGATTGCCGCAGCGGATTTTGGTGAAACGATTGCAGCAGACCAGATGATTGATCGTCTTATTCCATTTCTTGCCGGTGGTGTTGACGCCTCGGCAGCATAATCAGCTATGCTTATAGCTAGTTGAATCATTCTTTTAATAAGGTGTAGTAGCATGGAAATTTTAATTATCCTGATTGTCGCCGTGGTGTTGTTATTCGCCATTAAAGACATTCGCCGTAGCCTGATTAGCAGACCAGCGTTTGGTTTTTTTAAACGGGTGTTGCCGCCGCTTTCGCCAACCGAGCGCGAGGCCATGCAAGCTGGCGATACCTGGTGGGATGCTGACTTGTTTAGTGGACGCCCGGATTGGGAAAAATTTCACCAGACTCAGGCGCCGACCTTTACTGATGCTGAACAAGCCTTTATCGACAACCAGTTAGAGACGCTATTGGCGATGTTGGATGATTTTAAAATCATGCAACAAGATCGCGATTTACCTAAAGATGTTTGGGATTACATTCGCAAAGAAAAATTCTTTGCCATGATTATTGGTAAGGAGTTTGGTGGTTTAGAATTCTCGCCAGCAGCAAACTCATACATTGTATCGCGCATTGCGACCCGCTCAATCAGTGCCGCCGTTACGGTGATGGTACCTAACTCATTAGGCCCGGGTGAGTTACTTACTCACTATGGTACCGATGAACAAAAGAATTATTGGCTGCCGCGCTTGGCTGACGGCACCGATATTCCATGTTTCGCCTTAACTGGCCCTGAAGCAGGTTCTGACGCTGGTGCCATTCCAGATACGGGCATCGTGTGCAAGGGCGAGTTTGAAGGCAAAGAAGTTTTAGGCATTCGCTTAAATTGGAGCAAACGTTACATTACCTTGGCTCCGGTCGCGACAGTTTTAGGTTTAGCCTTTAAGCTTTACGATCCTGAAAAATTATTGGGTGAGCAAGAAGATATCGGCATTACCTGTGCGTTAATTCCAACCAGTCACAAAGGTGTTGAGACGGGTGAGCGTCATTTGCCACTCAATCAAGTCTTCATGAATGGTACCACCTACGGCAAAGATGTCTTTATCCCACTAGATTGGATTATCGGTGGGCAAGAGTTTGCTGGTAAAGGGTGGCGTATGCTGATGGAATGCTTATCAGCTGGCCGTGGTATTTCACTCCCAGCATTGGCGGCAGCAACGGGCCACCTTACGCAGCGCATGACCGGTGCCTATGCTTACGTACGGCAACAGTTTGGCATGCCCATTGGGATGTTCGAAGGGGTGCAAGCTGCCATGGGTAAAATTGGTGGCACCAACTACATCCTCGAATCCATGCGTCGGTTAACGGTGACCGCCTTGTGTGAAGGTAAGAGTCCGTCGGTTATCACGGCCATGACTAAGTATCACATGACAGAAATGGGCCGCGAGGTGATGGATGCGGCGATGGATATTCATGCGGGTAAAGGCATTCAATTAGGTAGTCGAAACTATTTGGGCCATGGCTATATGGCCACACCTGTGTCTATTACCGTAGAAGGCGCGAATATTCTTACCCGTAACTTGATGATCTTTGGACAAGGTGCAACCCGCTGTCACCCTTACGTACTGAAAGAAATGGAAGCAGCGAGCAACCCAGATGAAGAGCAAGGCTTACATGATTTTGATGAGCTGTTACTCAAACATATTGGGTTTGCCGCGAGTAACTTCTTCGGTAGTTTGTGGATGGGGTTATCTGGAGCACGTTTTAATAAGAGCCCAGTGAGTGGTCCAACCGCACGTTATTATCAGCAATTAACCCGTATGAGCAGAGCGCTGGCTATGACAGCGGATATGGCGATGCTGGTGATGGGCGGCGATTTAAAACGCAAAGAAATGTTATCAGCGCGGTTAGGCGATGTGTTGAGTCATTTGTACATGGCCTCAGCAGTGCTGAAGCGTTATGAAGATGATGGTCGTCAAAGTGGTGATTTGGTGTTTGTTGATTATGCGCTGCAGCATCATTTGTACGCTATTGGTGAAGCCTTTAAAGGATTCTTCGCAAACTTCCCGAACCGATTTATTGCGTGGACCTTGCGCTTAGCAATCTTCCCATTAGGCAACCATTATCATCAGCCGGACGATAGTATTTTGCAGGGAATTTCTACCAGCATGATGCAGCCGGGTGTTACTCGTGATCGCCATACCTTCTTAACCTATTGGAAGGATGATGAAAAAGATCCGACCGGTCATATGGAACTGGCATTCTTAGCGATGCGCGAGCATTCAGATGTCTACAAACGTATTCGTAAGGCGGTTAAACGTGGCGATATTGATGGTAATCTCAACGGTGATGCCTTGGTAGAGCAAGCGCGGGCAGCCGAAGTGATTAGCGCTGAAGAGGCCAGCGCTTTAAGCCGTACTGAGCGACTCCGTCTGTATGCCATTGGTGTCGACCAATTCGCAGCAGGCGTGATTGAGGATAAAAACTTTTATTAAGCCGCTGTGATACTAGCTATAATAGCCCCAGATTCTGGGGCACAATAACCTCGCTTAGGCGAGGTTATTTTTTGGGTAACGAGCCCATGGTGTTGGTGAGCAACCATGGCAAACGTAGGTGATGCAGATGCGATTAGATAAATTTTTAGCCGAAACCACCGGAATGAGCCGCAAAGAAGCGATGCGAACTTTGCATGCCGGGGCGGTCAGTGTTGATGGTGTGGTCGCTAAGAAAGGCGCGATGCAGGTGCCAGCGACTGCGGAAGTGATTTTTAATGGGGTGACGCTTAAGCTGTTGGGCCCAACTTATATCATGTTGCATAAGCCGTTAGATTGCGTTTGTGCCAATGACGATCCCCGTCATATGACGGTATTTGCTTACTTAGATTTACCTAACCCGGAAAAATTTCACACGGTAGGACGACTGGATATAGATACCTCTGGACTCTTGCTGATCACTAATGATGGACAATGGACCCATCGGATTATCTCGCCTAAGCGTAGCTGTCCGAAAGTGTATCGAGCAGAGCTGGCCGAGCCGCTTGAGCCGCACCATGTAGAGCTATTCAAACAAGGGCTGCAATTGCATGGTGAGAAAAAGTTAACCGAACCGGCACAACTCGATATTATTCATCCGCAGCAAGCGTTAGTGACCGTATCAGAAGGACGCTATCATCAGGTGCGACGGATGTTTGCTGCTATTGGTAACAAAGTAGAAGGCCTGCATCGTGAACAAATAGGTGAGCTTAAACTGGGTGATTTAGGCCCGGGTGAGTATCGGCACCTAACTGCTGCCGAGGTAGCTTTGTTTTAGTGGGTATACGGATTTAATGGTTGATGGGGCACCTTCACCCCATCAATCTGATACCACCCTCAGATGGTTGATAGATCGACTCCGTAGTTGAGTTCCTCTGCGAAGTCCGGCAGTCCGTAACCGATGGTTTTCTTGTAGAAAGGAGAGACCTTCGCAGTCGGTGCCTTCTTCTTGTGCTTCGTGGTGTAGAGCATTCGTGCCCGCATCACCTCGAAGGAGTAACCGCGCCCTTCACGGTTCTTGTCCTTGGCCCTTCGGGATGGTGGCTATCCACTCGTCCAGGGCGGCTTCTGCCTGGAGCCGTGTGGTGGCGCACCACATGGAACTTATCGACCACGATACGGGCCTGGGGCAGCACAGCCTTGACCGCTGCCCGGTAGGGGTTCCACATGTCCATGCTGACGATCTCGACCTTCTGCCGGTCTTTCAGCTTCATCAGGTAGTTGGTCACCACGTCCTGGCGGCGGGTGGCCAGCAGGTCGAGCAGGGTTCGCTCCTCAATGTTGGTCAGAATGCAGCGGTAGCGCTTGTTCAGGTATAGCTCGTCAATGCCCAGGATGCGGGGCGTCTCGAAGCGGTGCCAGCGCCCCAGGAACTCGGCGCGGGCGTTGAAGATGTCGCGCACCGTCTTCTCGTCCAGGCCGGTCTGTGCCGCCACAAAGGTGTAGGGGTGGTTGAAGGATTCCTTCTCCACGTACTCATGCAGCCGCAGTGTCAGTCAGATCCATCCGACTCGGCATTGGTGTTTGCTTTTTTACCCAACAAGCTGCTGGAAACGAAAAGTAAGGCACCGAGGACAATTGCAATATCAGCCAGGTTGAAGGCCGGCCAATGCCAGTCTCGCCAATAGAAATCAAAGGAATCCACAACATAGCCGCGAAAGACCCGGTCAATCAGGTTGCCCATGGCGCCACCGAGGATAAGACTGTAAGCGATGGCTTCTCCTTTATGACGATTTTCAAGGATCAGCTTGATCAGAAAAATCGAGACCACTACCGCGATTCCGATAAAAAAGTAGCGCTGCCAGCCTCCACCATTCGCAAAAAGACTGAATGCGGCACCGGTGTTCCATAGGTGCACCCAGTTAAAGAACGGGGTCACCGAAACATACTCGCCATAGGCCATTGATTGCTGCACCAGCCACTTTACAGCCTGATCAGACGCTGCCAGCAGGCCCGATATGGACAATAGGGCATACGGCGAGAGCTTTTTGCCAATAATGAGCATTATTTAACCCTTCAACGCCAAAATGCGTCTGGCACCGTTAAGTACAATGCCCCCCGCGATGGTGCCGATAATCAGATCCGGATAATTGGAACCGGTCCACGCGACCAGGGCGCCGGCGGTGATGACCCCCAGGTTGATCACCACGTCGTTGGCCGAGAATATCCAGCTTGCCTTCATGTGCGCCCCGCCTTCCCGATGTTTGGATATGAGCAGCAGACAACTGGTATTGGCAATCAATGCGACGAATGCGATAGCCATCATCACCAGCGATTCAGGCTCACTACCGAATACAAAGCGTCTCACCACCTCTACGAGCACGCCCACAGCCAAGATCAGTTGCAGTACACCAGCAAGATGCGCGGCACGTACCTGCATTTTCACGCTATGTCCAACCGCATAAAGGGCAAGCCCGTACACCGCCGCATCGGCAAAATTGTCCAGGGATTCTCCAATCAGGCCGGTGGACCGGGCGATCAGACCGGCAGTCATTTCCACCACGAACAGAAGTGCATTGATGCCGAGCAACCAGCGCAGGGTCCCGGATTCTTGCTTAGCAGAAGCTGCCGAAAACTCGGCGGCCTTGATGGTCTCCGGATTTGCAGCGACGGTTTCCTGAAGCGAGGCGCCTAGCCCCAAGGTCTTCAGTTTCGAGGTGACGGGCTCGACCTCGCCGTCATGCACGACCTTCAGCCGGCGGTTCGACAAGTCGAAGGACAGCGCCCGAATCTCCTCAAAGCCGTTCAGGGCTAGGCGAATCATTCGTTCTTCTGATGGACAGTCCATCTTCGGCACGGCATAAACACTGACCCATCTCCCTGGCGCCTCGGAGGAGGCCTGTATATCGGTATCCGCTGCGGACGTTGCATCACCGCCACAGGCGCCACCACAGGATTTGCTCATGATACGACTCCACTTGAACAATGTTGTGGTACCATTTTAAACTATAAAGCTACTATAAGGTCAATAGAGTAAAGAATCCGTTGGGGAGGAGGCTGATGCGCATTGGTCAGTTGGCGCAGTTGGTAGGGGTCGAAACACAGACGATCCGCTTCTATGAACAGCAGGGCTTGTTGCCGCCGCCTGATCGGCAGGACAACGGTTACCGTGTCTATACCGAGAAGCATGGTGAGGGGCTGGCCTTCATCCGTCGCTGCAGAATCCTGGGCCTGTCACTGGCTGAGATTCACGAACTACAGAGCTATCAGGACGACCCTCATCAGCCTTGTACCGCCGTCAACGCCTTGCTCGATGATCACATCTCTCATGTGCGGTCGCAGATAACCGCTCTGCAAGCGCTTGAGAAACAACTCGTTTCACTGAGAGCGAGTTGCAACGATGACCGGGAAGTTGAGGCGTGTGGGGTTCTTGCTGGAATTAGCGAAGGAAACATGCACCAGTAGTAGGTGAAGCATCAACCAGATAATCCGCTTACCCGTTTTAGTGATGGCTAGAAGCTTCTGAAAAAAACGCCCGCCAGTGTCATTCTGGCAGGCGTTGTGTTGGTTGAAGCTAACCTGATATAACTTACACCCCAATCGGCTTATAACGAGTACGATGCGGCTCCATAGCATGCTCACCATGGGTCTTTTTCATATACTCTTCGTAATCAGAATAGTTCCCTTCGTAGAAGTTCACCACGCCCTCATCACGATAATCAAGAATGTGGGTAGCTACCCGGTCTAAGAACCAACGGTCGTGCGAGATCACCATAGCTGAGCCAGGAAACTCTAATAAGGCTTCTTCTAGCGCACGTAGGGTTTCAACATCAAGGTCATTGGTCGGTTCGTCCAAGAGTAACAGGTTACCACCAGCTTTTAATAGCTTGGCTAAATGCACCCGATTACGTTCACCCCCTGATAACTCACCAATGTGTTTTTGTTGGTCGTTACCACGGAAGTTAAAGCGACCCACATAGGCGCGGCTATTAATTTCAAAATTACCGATGCGGAGAATATCTTGGCCATCGGAGATTTCTTTCCACACGGTATTTTTGTCATTCATGTCATCACGGAACTGATCGACACTGGCCAACTGCACGGTGTCACCTAATTCAAGGGTACCAGAATCGGGTTGCTCTTTACCGGTGATCATGCGGAATAGCGTTGATTTACCAGCACCGTTCGGACCTATGATGCCAACAATAGCCCCTTTAGGAACGCTAAAGCTTAAGTCATTGATCAGTACCCGACCATCGTAGGCCTTATGCAAGTGCTGAACTTCAAGTACCTTATCGCCCAAGCGTGGGCCTGGTGGAATAAATAGCTCGTTGGTTTCGTTGCGTTTTTGGTAATCACCGCTTTGCAGTTCTTCAAACCGAGCCATCCGCGCCTTGCTTTTTGCTTGACGCCCTTTAGGGTTTTGCCGCACCCACTCAAGTTCTTGTTTAATACTGCGTTGCCGAGCTTTTTCTTGTTTCTCTTCTTGCTCAAGACGTTGTTCTTTTTGTTCTAGCCAAGACGAGTAGTTGCCTTCCCAAGGGATGCCATAGCCACGGTCAAGCTCTAAAATCCAGCCCGCCACGTTATCTAAGAAATAACGGTCGTGGGTAATGGCAACCACGGTACCTTCGTAGTCGTGTAAGAAACGTTCTAACCAAGCGACCGATTCAGCATCCAAGTGGTTAGTTGGCTCATCTAATAGCAACATATCAGGTTTGCTCAGTAGCAAACGGCAAATGGCTACGCGGCGACGTTCACCACCCGATAATACTTTGATTTTGGTATCCCACGGCGGTAAGCGAAGCGAGTCAGCTGCACGCTCTAGCATATTGTCTAAGTTGTGACCGTCTTTAGCTTGCAGGATAGCCTCTAGCTGGCCTTGTTTTTTCGCTAAAGCATCAAAGTCAGCATCTTCTTCCGCGTAGGCTGCATAAACCTGATCGAGCTCAGCTAGCGCATTTTTCACGTCAGCCACGGCTTCTTCTACGGTTTCACGGACAGTTTTGTCTTCGTCTAATTGTGGTTCTTGTGGCAAATAGCCAATTTCAATACCAGCGAGCGGTCGGGCTTCGCCTTCAATTTCTTTATCGATACCTGCCATGATGCGTAACAGGGTGGATTTACCAGCGCCGTTTAAACCTAATACCCCAATCTTTGCGCCAGGAAAGAAAGATAACGAAATGTCTTTTAAAATCGTCTTTTTCGGCGGGACGACTTTACTGACCCGCGACATCGAATAGATATATTGTGCCATAACTGCCCATGTTCCTTGTGAGGGTGAAATCTTAATGGACTATTTTAACCCTTAAGTTGGCGCTAACCCAAGTATATTGGTAAACTAGCGCACAGATATTTCCAATAACCCGCTGTCACTCCGGCAGCTGCTGCAGTTAGGAGCCCTGATGTTAAAACATGAGATGAACATTGCTAGCTATGATGCTGAGTTGTGGCAAGCGATGACCGATGAAGTACAACGTCAAGAAGAGCATATCGAACTTATTGCGTCAGAAAATTACACCAGCCCACGCGTGTTACAAGCGCAAGGTTCGCAGTTAACCAATAAGTACGCAGAAGGCTATCCGCACAAACGTTACTACGGTGGTTGTGAATTTGTTGATGTGGTTGAAGATTTAGCCATTGAGCGAGCCAAGCAGTTGTTTGGCGCTTGCTATGCGAACGTGCAACCGCATGCTGGTTCACAGGCTAACTCAGCAGTGTTTTTAGCGCTCTTAAACGCTGGTGATACGGTATTGGGTATGAGCTTGGCCCATGGCGGCCACCTAACCCATGGTTCCCATGTGAACTTCTCTGGCAAACTCTACCATGCGGTGCAGTATGGTTTAGATGAAAGTACTGGCGAAATTAACTATGCCGAAGTGCGTGAGCTAGCCTTGCAGCACCAGCCTAAAATGATCGTGGCTGGTTTTTCTGCTTATTCAGGTATTGTCGATTGGGCTAAGTTCCGCGAAATTGCGGACGAAGTAGGCGCTTATTTGCTAGTGGATATGGCGCATGTGGCTGGGTTAGTGGCAGCAGGTCTCTATCCGAACCCGGTACCTTTTGCTGATGTAGTCACCACCACCACCCACAAAACCTTAGCTGGCCCGCGTAGTGGTTTGATTTTATCAGGTAAAGATGACCCTGAATTGCACAAAAAACTTAACGGTGGTGTGTTCCCAGGTAGCCAAGGTGGCCCTCTAATGCATGTGATTGCTGCTAAGGCAGTAGCGTTCAAAGAGGCGATGGAGCCAGAGTTTAAAGCGTACCAGCAGCAGGTGTTAACCAACGCCAATGCAATGGTGAAAGTGATGCAAGAACGCGGTTACAAGATTGTCTCTGGTGGCACCCAAAACCATTTGTTCTTAGTTGATTTAATTGATAAAGATATCACGGGTAAAGATGCTGATGCAGCTTTAGGTCGGGCCTACATTACGGTGAACAAAAACTCCGTACCCAACGACCCGCGTTCACCTTTTGTGACGTCAGGATTACGGCTAGGTACCCCAGCTATTACGCGTCGTGGCTTTAAGCAAGCAGAAGCTGAGCAAGTGGCACACTGGATTTGTGACGTGTTAGATAATATTAACGACGAAGCAGCCATCAGTGCCGTGCGTGACCAAGTAAAAGCCCTTTGTAAGCGCTTCCCGGTCTACGGATAAGCAGCTCTTTGGTCGAGAATTAGGGCGATGAGTTCATTAGGTTAGGCAAGGAAAGTTATTATGCATTGTCCTTTTTGTGGCACGCAAGATACCAAAGTCATCGATTCTCGGTTAGTTGCCGATGGCGCCTCAGTGCGGCGTCGGCGCGAATGCACCGAGTGTAAAGAGCGCTTTACGACGTTTGAGACGGCAGAGTTGATCATGCCTCGAGTTATAAAGTCCGATGGCACTCGCGAACCTTTTAACGAAGATAAATTGCGTAGTGGCTTATTACGCGCTTTAGAAAAACGTCCGGTTAGTCTCGAAGCCATTGAGCAAGCCATGCAGAATGTCAAATCGTCATTAAGGGCAACGGGCGAACGTGAAGTCACCAGCAAAATGATTGGTGGCTTAGTGATGGAAAACCTCAAAGCCTTGGATAAAGTCGCATACATCCGGTTTGCCTCGGTGTATCGCGCCTTTGATGATATTCGTGAATTTGGTGAAGAAATAGCTCGTCTCAATGACTAATACCCCAGTTAGGTGCCACCAATTCTATATGCAACGTGCCCTTGATTTAGCTGCGCAAGGGCGGTTTAGCGCTGCGCCAAATCCTATGGTGGGATGTGTGATTGTGCAGCACGGCCAGATCGTTGGCGAAGGCTGGCATCAACGAGCCGGTGAGCCTCATGCTGAAGTACATGCCTTAGCTGCCGCCGGCGCATCAGCCAAGCATGGCACTGCCTATGTGACGCTTGAACCATGTAGCCATTTCGGTCGTACTCCTCCATGCGCAGATGCACTCATCAAAGCCCAAGTGGCGCAAGTTGTGGTGGCGATGCAAGATCCGAATCCGCTGGTGAGTGGGCAAGGTATCGCACGTTTACGAGCAGCGGGTATTGAGGTGCTGGTTGGCGTGTTAGAAACCCAAGCGCGTGCCTTAAACTGCGGTTTTATCGCTCGGATGCAACGGCAACGGCCCTGGCTCAGACTGAAAATGGCAGCATCATTAGATGGCCAAACAGCCTTAGCAAATGGCGCCAGCCAATGGCTCACCAGCAGCGCAGCAAGAGCCGATGTGCATCGTTTTCGCGCCCAAAGTAGTGCCATTTTGAGTACTGCGACCACGGTGCTAGCTGACCAAGCCCGATTGACGGCGCGCGGCGAATGGGTACAACAACAGCCACTGCGCGTGATCATCGATAGTCAGGGAAAATTAAAGGGTGATGAGCCGCTCTTTACCGAAAGCACAGCAACCGCTGCGCCTATTTTATTGGTGCATAGTGCCGAACTGACGACGACCAGAACTTGGCCGGAGCAGGTAACAATTTTGCAGTTGCCAGTAACTAGCAGTGGCCAGATAGATTTAGCTGAGCTGTTACACCAGCTAGCCCAAACGTATCAGATTAATTCGGTTTGGACCGAATGTGGGGCGAACTTGGCCGGCGCATTGATTGCAGCCGGTTGGGTTGATGAACTTATTTTATATTTAGCCCCGAAATTATTAGGTGCAAGTGCGCAAGGTTTATTTGCTTTGCCGGTATGGCAGCAGCTCGCGCAAGCGCCCACCTTAACCTATCGAGATGTTCGCCAGGTGGGGGCCGATCTTCGTATTACCGCCACCATCAACGCGAACCAAGGAGACCTTTCATCGTGACCAGTTTGCCATCAACAACTAGCTCGTTACATAGTGCTGCCGATATTATTGCTGATATTAAGCAGGGTAAGATGGTTATTCTCATGGATGATGAAGACCGTGAAAACGAAGGGGATTTAATTCTGGCGGCAGAGTGTGTTACGCCAGCGGCAATCAATTTCATGGCACGTTACGGCAGGGGACTGATCTGCTTAACGCTGACCGAAGAACGCTGCGAGCAATTGCGTTTGCCGCTCATGGTGAATCAAAACAACGCCCCTTACGCCACTAATTTTACGGTCTCTATTGAAGCCGCAGAAGGGGTTACCACCGGGATTTCAGCGGCAGACCGAGCTCGTACGGTGCAAGCGGCGGTAGCAGCCGATGCTAAGCCAAGCGATTTGGTGATGCCAGGCCATATTTTCCCGTTGAAAGCCAAGCCAGGTGGGGTGCTGAATCGGGCTGGCCATACCGAAGCCGGCTGTGACTTAGCGAGATTGGCTGGGTTTGAACCAGCGGCAGTGATTGTGGAAATCTTAAATGAAGATGGCAGCATGGCGCGGCGGGCAGACTTAGAAAAATTTGCCGCTGAGCATGATATCAAGATCGGTACTATTGCTGATCTCATTGAGTACCGCTCGTTAACCGAGAAAACTGTGCAGCGCCAAGCGCACTGTAAACTGCCCACCGCGTACGGTGAATTTGAGTTAATTGCGTATCAAGACACCATTGATAAACAAGCCCACTATGCCTTAGTTAAGGGTGACATTAATAGCTCTGAGCCGGTGAATGTACGAGTTCATTTGCAAGATACTTTTAATGACCTCTTTGCCACTGAGCGCGCTGCTAAGCGCAGCTGGCCGCTCGCTCATGCGATGGAATTTATTGGTGCCAACAGCGGTGTTCTAGTGGTTATTGGGCGGCATCAAGATAGTGCCGGCATGCTTGAGCAAATTGCTCATTTTGCGGCAGAAGATCGTGGCGAAAGAAAGCCAACGGCGGCCGCCTCTAATGCCTCTCGTAACGTCGGTATCGGATCACAAATCTTGGCTGATTTAGGCGTCCATCAAATGCGGTTGATGAGCTCTCCCAAGCGTTATTCAGCGCTGTCAGGGTTTGGCCTAGAAGTGGTTGATTTTATTGAAGACCCAAATAACCCTGCGTAATCTCTGTAAGTTGCTGCCACAGCTGGGTATTGGCTGGGGCAGCAAGACCTAACTGAGCACTTTGCTGAGCTACAAATCCATTCAAATAATCAATTTCAGTTGGTCGCTGTTGGCGCACATCACTGAGCATCGACGAGCGATTTGCCGCTGTTTTTTGCATCACTTGGCGCGCCTGTGCGAGTAGTTGCGGAGCATCGAGAGACACTTGTTCATGCTTAGCTAAGGCAACGATCTCAGTCGCCAGTTGCATTTGCAATTGCTGTACGGGTAGCTGTAAAAGATCGCCGTTCGGACAGTCGTAAATCACTGTCAACGCATTAATTAAACAGTTGGTGGCGAGCTTGTGCCAACGCACTAATTTAATCTCGTCACTCCAGGCTAATGGCGGCAAAGCAGCCGCTAATTGTTGTTGTATTTGCGGCACTAGCCAAGGGCTGGGGGGATTATTAGCCGTAGCCGCCTGCGGAACGCTGTAGCCCAGCCAGCTTTGCCCCACACCAGCGTGAACTAATAATGGCCCTTGCCGATAGGCGCCGTGAGTGGTGCTCCAAAAGAGAGTATGCGCCGGTAACAACTGCTGTTCATGAGTGAGCATACCGTTATAACTTAAAATCAACGGGCAGCGCTCTAGCAATTGCGCTTGGGCTAACTGTACGAGTAGAGGCTGCACTTGATAGGCTTTTACTGCTGCAAAAATGCAGGTTCCAGGCTCAAGTTGCTCGAATGAAGTGGTCATTAACTGATAGTGCTGGTTTGAAAAACTCAGTTGCAGATGCCCAACGGCGGGTTGCTGGCGTGGGCACAGGCTCACTTGTAGCCCTTGTTGCTGGAGTTTGATGGCCACCAAACTACCCAGGGCTCCGTTACCAACGACGGCCCAACGCATGTTAATTGGAATCCTGCTGGTAAGCTGCTTCTAAACGCAGTAATGGCTTACGGAGTGCTAATAGAATCAATAGGCTAGGGACCACCATCAAGGCGGTGAGCACAAAAAATAGCTGCCAATCTCCGTCAAGAGCATTTACCACGAAGCCACTGTAAGATGAGAGTAAGGTACGGCCAAGGTTACCCAGCGAGGCAAGCAGGGCGTATTGGGTAGCGGTGAAGGCGCGGTTACACAACAAGCTAATAAAGGCAACAAAGGCGACCGTAGACCAAGCACCGGTAAAGCCATCGATAATCACCGCAGCCAACAGTAGGTTGGTATTAGGCCCCACCCCGGCTATCCAAGCAAAGAGCAGATTAGAAGCGGCCATGGCTAAACCACCAATAAGGAGGCCGCGCACTATGCCAAGGCGTAAATTAACTAAGCTCCCCAAAATTGCGAAAACGATGGTGACCCACCAAGTGACTAATTTTGAGTAAATGGCAATGTCATCGTTGGTGAAACCGATTTCTTTATAGAACACAATCGACATTCGGCCTAAAAAGGCCTCGCCAATCTTAAACAAAAAGATAAAAGCCAACATGCTCAGGGCTAATCGCCAGCCGCTGCGTTTAAAAAATTCTGCTATGGGTGCAACCAGAGTATGGTGAAACCAACTTTGGCCAGCCTTTAATTGGGTGGTGACCGCTGAGTAGCGAGTGGAGTTTGGCGCCAGAATAACCCAAAAGATTTGCGCCACCATCACGAGGGTGAGCAGGCTGTAGGCTTGTTGCCAGTTCCAATGGGTGCCATCCACCAGAAAAAACGGAATGGCGCCAAGGCCGCTGTAACCAGTCCACCAGCCTGCTGTTGCCATGGCGGCGCCAGCGGATTGTAGGCGCGCTTCGTGGGCACCGAAGCTTTCAATGCGGTAGGCATCAATAGCGATATCTTGGGTTGCTGATAAAAACGCGATAACCACAGCTAACAGTGCAATCCACCAGGTTTGCGCAGTAACATCCAGCCAGCCCAAACCGGCGGTCGCCGCCAAAATACCGAGTAAACAGACCAGTAGCCAACTGCGGCGTTGTCCCAAGTGGCGAGCGAGCCAGGGTAGGCGCACCCGATCAATGACAGGTGACCAAAGTGCATTGATGGAATAAGCAATAAAAACAATACCAAATAAACCGATATTGGCTCGATTTACTCCGGCTTCTTGCAGCCAAGCGGAGAGCATGGAGCCGATCAGCACCCACGGAAACCCACTGATCATGCCAAAACCAAAAATCACCCAGATCCTTGGCTCTCGGTAAACAGCGAAATCTTTATACCAAGGGGTAGCTGACATTAGAGCGCCGGCAGCACATCAACACGAATCAGCATGGGCGGCTCAAGCGGCACATCACCCCAACCGGTAGGCTCATGAAACACATGGGTTTCAGTTGCCGCGAGCTGCTCTAGCACGTCTTCACCCTCAACAACCCAGCCAAACACAGCGTAGCCCCAACGGCTACTGCTCGGGTCTAGTTTGGTATTGTCGGCGACGTTAAAATAAAACTGGCGGGTTGCTGAGTGCGGATCGCTCACTCGGGCCATGGCGATGGTGCCATAACTGTTGCTCAGCCCATTACCAGATTCATTGACAATAGCAGGGCGCTCTACTTTGGCTTTAAAGTCAGCATCGTAGCCACCACCTTGCACCACAAAACCGGGCACAATGCGGTGAAAAATTGTGTTGTTGTAACTCCCAATTTCAACGTACTCAAGAAAGTTTTTGACGGTGAGTGGGGCTTTAGCACGGTTTAATTCAACCACGATATCACCGGCACTGGTGACCATCTTCACTCGCGGAAACTGGTTGTTTGGTTGAATTTCTGCAGCTGCGGGCGCTAGCAAGGCGGTCAGCAGGAACGTACCTAAAATAAAATGAGAATAAAGCTGTTTCAGCATGGTTAACCTCGAGCTCTCCAAATCACAAATTTGGCATTTTGTGCGTGTTGATCTACCTGTTTAAACAAACGCTTAAGGCTAGCATAATAAGGTAAGTGACGATTGGCGACCAGCCATAATTCACCGTTTGGTTGCAGCACGCGCTTAGCATCACGGAACATCTGCCGCGCGATATGTTCGGTAACCGCATGTTCTTGATGAAACGGAGGATTACATAGAATCAAATCAGCACTCGCACTTGGTTGTTGACTCAAACAATCGTCCACCCGAGTTTGATAAGCT
Organism: Idiomarina loihiensis; assembly: GCF_024584785.1. GTDB lineage: Bacteria > Pseudomonadota > Gammaproteobacteria > Enterobacterales > Alteromonadaceae > Pseudidiomarina > Pseudidiomarina fusca. The sequence goes on along the minus strand of NZ_CP074112.1, from coordinate 1,354,903 downwards.
TCAGAGTGAGGCAAATTCAAGTCGATATTAGTGCGGCAAGAGGCCATAGCCAAATAAGATTCATCGACCCAAGTCACTTGGCTGTGAGGCGATTGCTGTGCATAAACAATCCCCAGGATGCCATTACCGCAACCTAAATCGATAACCCGATTGGCGCCCGCAGCGGGCATGTGTTGCAGCATAAACCGAGCGCCAATATCAAGTGCATTACGGGCAAACACCCCTGCATGATGGCGCATTTCTAGGCCGTATTCAGGCAGTTGCCATGCATCAATAAAGTCGGCAGGTTCAGCGTCTGCAACCGCTTTCAGCTGCGCCTCTAAGGTGCGAGACTTTTTACTGGCAAGGGATACCGAGACATTATCGCAGTAACGTTCAAACAGTTGCCGCACGCTAGGAGTAAATAACTTACTTTTCGCCGCTGCCACTATGGGGGTGCCTGGTTTCAGTGTGGTAGCTAGCGTTGCTAATTGAAACTCTAATAAGCTGATACTTTTCGGTATTTTCAAAAGCACAGCATCAATATTAGGTGGCAAGTTTTGCAGCGGTTGTAAGAGGTTTAAAGCCGGTAGTTGCAGGTTCAGCTGATTTAGTTTGCTATTGTGTTGAAAGCCACGCTGGCTCACGTAAGAGTCGGTTAAGCTATGAACGACCGGTGGCGGAGTGAGTAGCTCAGAGTGGCAAGCCATCAGCAGTGCACCAAAACTATCATTAATTAATAGCGGTGCCTGCCATTGCGGACGCTGCGTCGCTAGCCAACTATGTATAAGTTCATCAGCCGCATCCCAAGCCTGCAAAGGATCTTGCTTGCGCGCCGGAAAGCGTTGTAGGTGCCAACTACCAAGTTCGGTAGTGAAAGTGGTAGCAGCGCTAGGCGTGCCCGTACGTATTGATTGACGTGAGTTCATAAGCTGATTAAATGGTCGGACATTTCTCTTGTTAACAATCGTGCTATGATAGCGAAAAACGACAGGTGACTATAGGTTTATATAACGTGAAAATATACGCAGAAATTACCGGCTGGGGCAAATGCTTGCCGCCAGCTATTATGACCAACGACGATTTAGCTACTTTTTTAGATACCTCGGATGAGTGGATTCGCACCCGTACTGGTATTGAAGAACGTCGGGTAAGCTACGTCGGCACCTCCAAATTAGCCACAGTAGCGGCGCGCAATGCCTTGGCCGCAGCTGGCCTTGATGCCAATGACCTTGATTTAATCATTGTTGGTACCTGTACCCCAGACGAAATTATCCCCAATGTGGCCTCAGCTGTGCAGCGTGATTTGGGTGCCAAATATGCTGCGGCATTTGATCTTAATGCTGCCTGCAGCAGTTTTTTATATGGGATGCATTATGCAACGCAAGCGATTCGCACCGGCGCCCATAAAAAAGTACTGATTATTGGAGCTGAGCGCTTAACCCGCATTTTGGATTGGACCAAGCGTGAAAGCGCAGTGCTCTTTGGTGACGGCGCTGGCGCTATGGTGCTGGAAGCAACTACCGAAGAATGTGGCTTATTAGCCTCTCACGTCACTTGCGATGCTGATGCCCGCGATGTTCTGGCGTTAGAGTTTGGCATGAGTTTTGACCGCTTTGGCTTTGACGGCATCATGCCGTTTAATTTTGTTGGCCAAGAGATTTTCAAGCGGGCAGTGAAAGGCATGAACATGGCCGTCGAAAAGGTGTTTGCAGAAACCGGTTTGACGACCGATGACATAGATTCACTCATACCGCATCAAGCGAATAAGCGCCTGATCGATTACTTGGCCAAGATGTGTAATGTGCCGGAAGAGAAAACCGTGATTAATATTCAAAAATACGGCAATACCTCTTCTGCCACCTTACCTATTGCTTTTTGTGAAGCGGTTGAACAGGGTATCGTTAAACCGGGTGATACTATAGTGTCAGCAGTTTTCGGTGGTGGCCTAACCTGTGGCGCCGGCATCATTAAATGGGGCCAACGAGTCACCCCAATTCGCGACAATAACGAAACGCTACCAAGTAATGGGCAAACCGCTTTAGATTTAATTTTGCCAGTGTACGAAGGCACGCGTAAAGCATGGGAAAAACGTGAACATGAGTAAACACAGCTCAGGGTTTGTCAAACAAGAAGTAAAGCAAGGGGTGTTGTGGTTAACACTAACCCGAACAGATAAGAAGAATGCGTTAACGCAAACCATGTATCTTGAACTCAGCAAAGCGTTACAAGATGCTGATCGTGATAGCAGCATTTCAGCTGTGATCTTAACCGGTTCGGGCGACAGTTTTACTGCCGGCAACGACTTGCATGACTTCTTGGCGATTGAAGATTTGGATGATAGCGCACCACCGTTTGAGTTTTTATACACCTTGAGTCGGCTTAGCGTGCCTTTGGTAGCCGGCGTCAATGGTTTATCCATTGGTATCGGAACCACCATTTTGCTGCATTGTGATTTGGTGTATGCCAGCTCTAGCGCTACCTTTGCCCTACCTTTTATTAATTTGGGCTTGGTACCAGAGGCCGCATCGAGTTTGTTACTGCCTAAGTTAGTTGGGCACTTGCGTGCGTCTGAATTACTGTTATTAGGCGATAGCTTTGATGCTAGTGCGGCACTAGCTTATGGGCTGGTCAATAAAGTCGTAGCGCCAGAGCAACTAGCGGTCGAACTGGAGCAAGTAGCTGCAGCCTTGGCAAGTAAGCCTCGGGCTGGCTTACGCGCTGCAAAACGATTGATCAAAGAGCAGGATGAACCGGTAGCTGATAGAATTGAGCGCGAAGCCCATATCTTTATCAAAGCACTGAGTTCTGAAACCGCTCGTAAAGCCATTGCTGAGCGCTTGCAGCGCAAAAAATAGTAAGATTGCTGCAATAATAGGCAGTTGAGACGGCAAGCCTTGCTACTCAACTGCCTTTGCGTAATAATGCGCGACGTTATGGTGGCCTCATTGGTCCCCCCGCAACACGAACTGGCGAACCCGGTCAGGCCCGGAAGGGAGCAGCCGTAGTTAGGGATGTGTGTGCCGGGGTGCTGGCTGGTGAGGCCGCCACCCAATAACAACAAAATCCTACTTGAGTTTCCCGCACGAAGAATTCACTATCTTAATTCACTTACAGTTAATGAATTGAGATGACCATGCCTAAAAATATCGAACCGGTTTATTACGGCGAGTATTTACAGCTCGATAAACTCCTAGATGCGCAAGCTCCGCATAGCCGCAAATACGGTGCAGAAGCGCACGACGAAACCCTCTTTATTATTGTGCACCAAGTTTATGAGCTTTGGTTTAAACAAGTTCTGCACGAGTTGCGCTCTATTCATCAAGCTTTGCAAGCCGACCAATTAGATGACCGCACGCTCTATACGTTAGCCCACCGACTGCGTCGTGTGCTGGCCATTCAAGATTTAATGAATGACCAGGTCGGGATTATCGAGACCATGACCCCGCAAGAGTTTTTGGCGTTTCGGGATTACTTGGTGCCAGCTTCTGGGTTCCAAAGTATTCAGTTCAAAGAACTGGAAATTCTGCTCGGGTTAACGCGTGGCCATCGTATCGCTTTTGATCAGCAATCCTTTTATAACCGCCTGAATGACACTGACCGTGCTTATTTAGAAGCGTTAGAACAGCAACCTAGTTTATTTGACCGAGTGGATGCTTGGTTGGCACGTATGCCTTTTTTAGAGTTTAACGACTTTAGTTTTTGGCAAACTTACCAACAAGCTGTAACGGCCGCATTAGATCATGATGAAAAAATTATTCGTGAAACCGCGGCGACACCCGAGCAGTTGGCGACGGAACTGGCGTCATTACAGTCAAATCGGGATAATTTTGCCGCTCTTTTTGATAACAATCGTTATATTGAGTTGCAAAAAAATGGCCAGGTACGTCTATCGCAGCAGGCCATGTTAAGTGCTTTGTTTATTACTCAGTACCGCGAAGAGCCAGCTTTTCACTTAGCACATCAGGTGATTACCGGATTAGCAGAAATGGACGAGAAGCTGACGATTTGGCGCTATAAGCACGCGATGATGGTGCAGCGTATGTTGGGGACTAAAATTGGTACTGGTGGTTCTTCTGGGCATGATTATCTGCGCCGCACCACGGAACAAAATCGGGTGTTCAAAGATTTCTTTGCGATGGCGACTTATTTACTTCCTAAAGCCGCCTTGCCAGAGTTGCCAACGCACGTACAACAAGCGCTTGGCTTTTACTTCCGCTCAAACCATGCAACCGCTTGATGCAACGCTTGCAGTTGGTCGGCTATGCGCGCACTGAGCCACTCGGTGCGCTGTGGTTGGCGCTGCTGCACTAAGGCATGCAAATGCAGCCGTACTTCTGCCAAGTAGTCGGCGGGGCAGGTGGCATCAGCCCGAAACAGCTGGGCGTCAAACCAATCGACGAATTGTTCTTCATCAATCTGCAAACGATCAATGCGTAATGCTAAAGCTGCTAATTGTTGCTCTACTTGGGATTGCAAATGAGCTAACTGATGCTTTAGTGTATGTACTGAGGATGCTGATGAGGCCATGCTCATTCCTTGCGCTGGTGGTTACTACCTAGATTTAGGTACTGTACTCCATCTGCAAGCCAAACCAAACTCTAAAATAGGGTAGTTTGGCGAGCCAGTGGAAGGCATTTACTAAAGTGCTTCATAGGCATCTGTTAAGATGCTGTAAACGTCATTATATAAGGTTTTGCTGTAAGCTATAACTGATATCGGTAGTTGACAGGATTACTTGTATCGTGGGAGTATTGAGTCATTATTACCTTAGTACTCCTAATGGTAATAGCTGCAAGTGTTGATTAAACTCTTTTCGTCACTCAAATAACTGGGAGGCTAACAGCATAAGGCTGTTACGCTTAAAGTTAAGTCAAATTGGTTGGGAACTATGACCAAAGTAATCAATAAAAGCAAAGTTGCTGCTGCCGTTATCGGCATGTTTGCAATTGCAGGTAGCGCGACAGTAGCTGCCCAAGACGTTTCTACGTTGCAAAACGAAGAAGCTAAAATCCACGCCGCAGATCAACGCTCTCAGCAAAAGATCAATTCTTTGTTTGAGCAAAGCCAAGATATGCTGTACGAATATCGCGGAATTGTAGACGAATATGAAAACTTAAAAGTCTACAACGACCACGTGCAACGTTTGGTTGATGACCAAAACGCATCACTGGCTTCTCTACAGCGCCAGATCGATGGCATCGAAGCAACGAAGCAAGGCGTTGTTCCTTTGATGTACAAAATGATCGACGCTTTGGAGCAGTTTGTGGAGCTGGACATTCCAATTCACAAAGAGCGCCGTTTGGCTCGAGTTGAACGTTTACGTGAAATCATGGGTGCATCTAACGTTGCTACCTCTGAGCAATTCCGTCAAATCACTGAAGCCTATCAAGCAGAAATGGACTACGGTTCAGGTCTGATTGCATACGAAGGCAAGTTGCAGTTCGAAGGTGAAGAAATCTCTGTAGACTTCTTCCACTTAGGCCGTGCAGCATTAATGGCACAATCGTTAGATTTGAAAAACGGTTGGATTTATAACGTCGAATCTGGCGCATGGGAAAAGCTTGATGATGCTTACTTAAGCTCATTAACCAAAGCTATTCGTATGGCGCGTAAGCAAACCGCCCCAGATCTGATCAAACTGCCAATTTATGCAGCGGAGCGTGCAGAATGAACAAACTAGTGAAATCTTTGCTGGTCGCAGCAGCATTCTCATTAACGGCTGGCGCAACTTCTGCTTATGCGCAAGAGCAAGCACAATCTCTTGAGCAGTTGCTTGAGCTGGTAAAACAAAACCGAGCTGCTTCACAGCAGATCAATAAAGAGCGTGAAGCTGAATTCACTGACGCTCGTGCTGATAAGCAAGCTTTATTAAACCGTGCGAAGAAACAATTAGCTGACGAGAAAGCTCGTGGCGAAAGTTTACAAACACAATTTGCTGAAAACGAAATTTCATTAGCTAACAAAGAGCAAGAGCTACAAAACGCCCTTGGTACTTTGGGTGAAATCGTGGGTGTTGCCCGTGGTGCAGCGAGTGAAACTATCGGTCGTATCGCCACTTCAATCGTAAGTGCACAGTATCCTGGTCGTGAAGACGTCCTAGAGTCTGTAGCTGAAGCGAAAGAAGTACCTACCATTGCTGAATTAGAAGAGCTTTGGTTGGCATGGTTAACCGAGATGCAACAGTCAGGTCAAGTAGTGACCTTCAACGCAGACGTTACTTTGCTTGATGGTTCTTCAGAAAACCGTGACGTTACTCGGATTGGTGTATTCAACCTGATCTCTAACGGTGAATACTTCAACTACAACGACTCAGCTGAAGAAATTCAACCCCTAGGTCGTCAGCCTGAAGGCTTCGTGTTATCTGCTGTTAGCGCATTTGAAAGTGCAACTACTGGCTACGAAGGTTTATACATTGACCCAGCTCGTGGTCAAATCTTGAACCTAGCTACTCAGAAAGCAACTCTTGAAGAGCGTTATCACCAAGGTGGCACCGTAGGTTACGTTATTACTGTAGCGTTAATCGTGGGCTTCTTGATTGCTATCTATAAGTTTGTAACCTTAGGCTTAGAAAGCGCGAAGATGCGTTCACAGTTGAAAAACACTGAGAATCCATCAAGCAAAAACGCCTTGGGCCGTATCTTGAAGGTTTATCAAGAGAACAAACACGCTGACACCGAAAACCTAGAATTGAAACTTGATGAAGCTATTCTGCGCGAGACTCCAAGCATTGAGAGCGGCGTTAACATCATCAAGATTCTGGCTGCGATTGCACCATTGCTAGGTCTATTAGGTACAGTTGTAGGTATGATCGGTACGTTCCAATCAATCACCTTGTTTGGTACCGGTGATCCGAAAATCATGGCTGGTGACATCTCAATGGCGTTGGTGACCACCGCATTGGGTCTGATTGCAGCATTGCCACTGATTCTTGTACATGCCATTGTGGCAGCGCGTGCTAAGTCTATTGTTCACGTATTAGACGAGCAAGCTGCAGGTATCGTCGCCGCTCACGCGGAGAAGAAGGAGTAATCCTATGGTATACCTGATGGAACTCTGGGAATCTATCAGGGATTTTCTGGGTACCGGTGGCGACGTCTTGTACGTCGTCATGGGAGCGCTCTTTCTCATGTGGGTACTCATGATAGAGCGCTACTGGTTCCTGACCGGCTCGTTTCCTAAAATCAAACAAGAAATTGTTGATAAATGGAACGCCCGTGAAGATACCACCTCGTGGTACGCTCATAAAATCCGTGAAGCATGGATTTCTGAAGCCGACGAAAAGCTAAACGCGCGCATTTTGTTGATTAAAACCTGCGTAGCGATTTGTCCGTTGATCGGACTACTAGGCACCGTAACCGGGATGATTGCAGTATTTGAAATCATGGCGGTACAAGGTACTGGTAACCCACGTCTGATGGCGTCGGGTATTTCGATGGCTACCATCCCAACTATGGCGGGAATGGTTGCTGCATTGTCTGGTATGTTCTTCGCATCACGCTTAGAAGCGCGGGTACGTCGGGCCAAAGACAAGCTAATCGACAGTTTGCCACATCATTAAGAGAGAAGAATTATGGCACGTAAACGTTTTCGTGAAGAGGAAGATGCAGCGATCGATATGACGCCGATGCTAGACATCGTATTCATCATGTTGATCTTCTTCATCGTAACCACCTCTTTCGTTAAAGAAGCTGGTATTGACGTGAACAAGCCAGAAGCAAGTCAAGCAGAGAAAAAACCTTCTGCTAACATCTTTATCGCTATTCGTGCGAACGGCGAAGTATGGATGGACAAGCGTATGGTTGATGTTGAGCGTGTAGGCGCAAACATCGAGCGTCTTTTGGCCGAACAGCCAACTGATATCGTAGTGATTCAGGCGGACAAAGAAGCCAAACATGGCGTTGTCGTTAAGGTCATGGATCAAATCAAGGAAGCGGGTATTGACAAGATATCCATAGCCGCAGAGGACGATTAATTATGGTGCGCTTCATAGTATCAATACTATTAGGTGCTGCAGCTACGTTCCTTCTGTTCGCTTTCATGGCTTTTTTGATTAGCGGCGGTGAGGGACGTAACGAAGGTCCACCACCGACTGCACCGATTGAAATTGTGACGAATCCACCGGATTCGGATGTGGATCAGCGTCGTCGTACGCCTCCACCACCGCCTCCGCCGCCACAACAGCCGCCTGAGACGCCGCCTAACGAACCTGATACTTCAGATTCAGACGGCTTAAATTTAGACTTAGGTTTTGATGTTGATGTTGGTGGTACGGATTCAGGTTTTGATGCCAGTGGTGCGATGATTCGCGATGGTGAAGCAACGCCGATTGTGCGAATCAACCCACGTTATCCGCCAGCGGCGCAACGTGATGGCATTGAAGGTTACGTAGTGCTTAGATTCACTATCGATGAAACCGGTGGTGTAACTGATGTCGAGATTATTGATTCGAACCCACGTCGGGTATTTGACCAAGAAGCTCGCCGAGCACTATTACGCTGGAAGTACAAGCCGAAGGTAGTTGATGGTAAAGCTGTGCGTCAGCCTGGCCAAACTGTACAACTAGACTTCAATATGGGTGAGGAGGGATAACGATGATGCACAAGAAGCTCGTAGCCTTAGCTAGCGCTGGTGTATTGTTTGCGGCTTTAGCGGTAACCCCAGTTACTGCTTCAGCGCAAGACGTTAACTACAACTTGCCTACCGCTGAAGAAATTCAGAAACGCAAAGACTCGCGTCGAAATGAAGCGATTTCAGAGCGTATCGGTCGTCGCGTTATGGCGGCGGTTGAGTTGTACGAAGCAGGCGATGCCAATGGTGCGATTACAGAACTTAAAGATTTATCGATTCGTTCTGACCTTGATCAAGCCTTTGTAAATCGCTTGTTAGGTAGCTTGTATGCGGGTAACGACCAGTTAGACGAAGCTCTGCCTTTGGTGAAAGCCGCGGCCGATGCTGATATCTTAGGCTGGAACGACCAAGCCACTGCATTAAAGCTAACAGCTGATTTGAGCCTGCAATTAGAGCAATACAACCAAGCTATTCAGTATTATGGCAAATGGTTGCAATTCTCTGGCGAAGCAGACCCGGATGTATTTTTACGTATTGCTAACGCTTACTACGAGATGAAGCAATTCGACAAAATCGTTCAACCAGCTGATTTAGCTATTCGTAACTACGAAGAGCCTAATAAGAACCCTTATGTTCTTAAAGTAGCTTCTTATTACGAACGCAAAATGTACAGCGATGCAGTTAAAGTACTAGAAGCCGGTTTGAAAGTTATTCCTGACGAGAAAAACTGGTGGAATCAGTTAGGTATGATGTACTTGCTGGAAGAGAAAATCGACAAAGCTCTGCAAACTCTTGAGGTTGCATACTTAGCCGGTTATTTCGACAAAGAAAGCCAGTACAAAGCCTTGATTCAACTGTACGGTAACAACGAGATTCCATATAAAGCAGCAAGCTTAATGGAAAAACACCTAAACAATGGTGATCTCGAGCAGACTGCACGTTTGTGGCAAAATGCTGCGCAAAACTATGACCAAGCGCGTGAATATAAGCGTGCTGCGGCGCTATACGGTAAAGCGGCAGAGTTAGAAGAAACTAACGCTGACAAAGCAACCCAATATCGTCGCCAAGGTACATCGTATTTGCGTGCAGAAATGTACACTCAGGCAGCTGCTGCTTACAGTAAAGCATTAGACTTAGGCATTGAAGAACGCGGTGCTGTGTATATGTCATTAACTGAAGCTTACTTCTATCAGAATAAGTTCAGCCAAGCTTTGGCATCAGTTAAAGAAGCACAGAAGTTTGAAAACGAACGTCGCTCAGCACGTAGCTGGGAACAATACATTCGTTCTAAAGCCAGTAACCGTGGCGTTAAGCTGTAAGGCTTAAGCTTTCAGGTTCGTTAGATAATGAAAACCCCGCCTGGTGCGGGGTTTTTTTTGCTATGGCAATCTATTTCGAACTTTAACTCGCTATGCTAGTCTATACTCAGTAACAAGATTTTTTTTTCAATCGTCATTAATCACTTGGAGTTATCCTTATGAAAGCACTACAAACGTCAGTTACTTTAGCTGTAGGAGCCTTGTTAGCAAGTGCTGCTGCACCCGCGGCGCAAGCTAATCCGTTTGGTTTTAGTGAATTGCCTAGTGGCTACCAGCAAGCAGCTCAGCAACAGCAAGAAATGCGTGGCGGTGGTAAAGACAAGGCTAATAAAAAAGCCGACAAAGAAATGAAATGCGGCGAAGGTAAATGTGGTGAAGCCGATCAAGAAAAGCGTGCTAAACATCAAGCTGAAGGTAAATGTGGTGAGGGCAAATGTGGCGAAGCCATGAGTGAAAAAATGAGTGAAAAAATGCGCGAAAAAATGCGCGAAAAAATGGATGCCAAAAAGAAAGGCAAAGCTGAGCAAGAAATGAAATGCGGTGAAGGCAAGTGCGGCGAAGGTAAATGCGGCGAGCAGCGCTAACGCCTAACCCCATACCCTCCTTAGGATTAGGCTTACGGCGGGAATTTTTAGACCAGGTTTTGACGGAGCTACCCGCCGTCGCTCAGTGGGAAATTGCACCAGAGAACTGGATGGGGCGCGGTAATTTGGCTGAATACCAGTTAGATTATCTGCGCGACCATTATCCCATCAGCAGCCATGGGTTATCGCTATCCATTGGCAGCCAAGATCCTCTAGATGAGGCTTTTTTGCTGCGCCTCAAGGCGTTCTTAGATAGGTTTAGTATCAACCGGTACAGTGAACACCTGAGTTACTGCTCGGTCGGTGGCCATTTGTATGATCTGTTGCCGATCCCCTTTACCGAAGCCGCTGCCGAACACGTGATTGCGCGGGTGCGAAGGGTACAGGAAATTATTGAGCGACCGTTGGTACTCGAGAATATTTCGTATTACGCGAGTGCTGCTACAGAACTGGATGAATTGAGTTTTATTAAGCGCATTTTGCAAGGCGCAGATTGTGAGCTATTGCTTGATGTGAATAACGTTTACGTTAATAGCATCAATCAGGGCTACGATCCGCATCAGTTTATTTGCGAACTACCAAGTTCGCGCCTTACCTATGGCCATATTGCCGGGCATCATGAAGAAGCTCCCGATTTACTCATAGATACCCACGGTGCTGGGGTAAAACCAGCAGTGGTGGAGTTATTGCAGTTAGCTCAGCAGGTTCATGGGCCGTTTGCGGTGGTACTCGAACGAGATTTCAATATTCCTCCCTTGGGAGAGCTTCTTAACGAGCTGTATGAGCTTGATCAACAGCTGCAACCCCTCGGTGAGGCGCTGCATGGCAACTAACAAACCGAGTCCTGATTGGCGTGAGCTGCAGCAACAGTGGGCGGCCGCTATTCGTGCTCCTAACCAAGGTAGCCTTCCAGGCGTTGAACCTCGGCGTTTAGCTGTGTATCAGCGCTTGGTTTTTAATAACATAGATAGCTTTATCAGCCGTGGCTTCCCGGTATTGCGACAGTTGCACAATGAGCAGCAATGGCAACAGCTGATCTATCAGTTTATGCAGCAACACGCCGCGCAGTCGCCGCTGTTTGCCGATATCGGACGTGAGTTTGTGGCGTTTGCGCAGCAAACGTTACCCGCGGTGTGGGCTCAGTTGGCGCAATACGAGCGGATGGAAGTTGACGCTTTGTATGCCGAGGTGGATTATCAGTTGCTGCACGCTACTAACGCCGCGGCCGAACCTGCACCGAGCGCAAATGAGTTACTCGATAGAGTGCAATTCCGGGTGAATCCAAGTGTCCAATTGGGCGTGTTCCAGTACCCTGTGCAGCAAGTGAGTGCGGCTAATCCACAACCGCCTGCCGCAGCTGAACCTGTGTGCTTGGTGGTTTATCGTGAGTTGACCTCGCAGCCTCATTGGCAGCAACACGAAGCTGTCAAATTTATGCAACTAACGCCGCTTACAATGGTGTTGTTGGAGACTCTCCAGCAGGCTAACGGCAGCACTTTGCGTGCTGCTTTGGCTAGCCTCCAGCCCTACGCCGTCGGCTATCAACCAGAGCAACTAGCGCAAGCCTTAGTGACAGTGGTTGAGGGGTTAATGCAGCGTTGTGTGTTGTTCCTCGCGCCCGAATGAAGTATGATCCGCCCCGCAAAATTTTAGTCAGTGAGGATGTATTTTATGGCACATAATGAAGATTTCCGAGACGAATCGGGCGTAAAAATGGGCTGGCTTGCGGTAATTACGTTTGTTGCCGTACCGGCTTTACCTGCGGTATTGGCGTGGTATAAATTTTTTGCAGCATAAGCTGTGACGATTGAAAGGCACGTTATGTCTCTTAAACTTTTGTTGGTTGAGGATAAACCAGCAACCCAGGCTCAGTTGCTACAGATTCTTGTACAGAGCCAATTCTCGGTGAGTTGCGCCAATGATGGCCTTGATGGGCTTAACCGAGTAAAGAATAAGCACTTTGACGTGATTTTAGTTGACCATAAAATGCCCCTCATGGATGGCATGGCGTTGATTAAAAATATTCGTCAACTTCCTGCCTATAAGCAAACCCCGGTAATCTTGATGACCACGCAAGATGTGAATCAGGTAGCCGGGTTAGCTGAAAAAGCTGGGGCTAATTTGTGCTTGGCTAAACCGATTGCAGCCGACCGTTTATTGGGGTTGCTGCAAGATTTAGCTAGTACCATTCACAACCCGAAGCAGCTTACCGTATAAATTATCGCCTGCTAAGGCAGCATCAGCTGAGGGCAGGCGCATTGAGGGTAATTCACCATGCAATTAACCGATCACATTCGCGCCATCCCTGATTACCCTAAGCCGGGTATTGTGTTTCGTGACATCACGCCGTTATTGGCCGATGGGGCTGCATTCAAGCATACCGTAGATACTTTGGTAGCACGTTATCGCGACCAAGGTATCACTAAGATTGTTGGGATTGAGGCCCGCGGCTTTATTTTTGCAACAGCGCTTGCCTATGCGCTGGGTGTTGGCTTTGTGCCGCTGCGTAAGCCGGGCAAATTACCACGCCAAGTAGTGAGTCAGCGTTATGCACTCGAATACGGTGAAGATGAGCTGCAACTGCACGCTGATGACATTACCGCTACCGACAAGGTGCTGATCATTGATGATTTGCTCGCCACGGGTGGTACCGTGTTAGCCGCGGTAGCCTTAGTGCAGGCCTTGGGAGCCGAAATTGTGGAATGTAGTTTCGTGATCACCCTGCACGATTTACCCGGTGCTGAACGGCTAAACCAAGCGCAGATTCCATACTATACCCTGTGCGAGTTTTAGGGTAACTTAGGGGCTTTAGTTATCGGCTTCTTTTAACCAGCGGACAAGCGAATAGACATGAGTTATCAGGTTTTAGCACGGAAATGGCGACCGCGTAATTTTGCTCAGGTAGTAGGGCAGCAGCATGTACTCAAACCCTTGTTTAACGCCCTTAAAACAGGGCGGTTGCACCATGCTTGGTTGTTAACCGGTACCCGTGGGGTAGGTAAAACAACCATAGCTCGTATTCTTGCCAAGAGTCTTAACTGCGAGCAAGGTATTACCGCTGAACCCTGCGGCACTTGTAGTGCTTGTGTGGCGATAGAACAAGGGCGTTTTGTCGATCTTCTAGAGATAGACGCGGCCTCACGTACCAAAGTTGAAGATACCCGCGAACTACTCGATAACGTGCAATATGCGCCTACTCAAGGGCGCTTTAAAGTGTACCTGATAGATGAAGTGCACATGCTCTCTCGGCATAGCTTTAATGCCTTGCTTAAAACCTTAGAAGAACCGCCTGAGCACGTGAAGTTTCTGCTTGCTACCACAGATCCGCAAAAACTCCCCATTACGGTACTGTCACGTTGCCTGCAGTTTAACTTGAAGGCTTTGAGCCGCGATGAGATTGCCAACCATCTACAGCAGGTGCTTAGCGCCGAACAGATCCCGTTTGATGCCGACGCCATTCAAGCATTAGCGCGGGCTGCTCAAGGTAGTTTGCGTGATGCTCTTAGTTTAACTGACCAAGCTATAGCCCAGGGTGAACAAGCTGTTACTGTGGCTGGGGTACAACAAATGCTGGGCAGTGTGCCTGGCTATGAGGTGGCACAGCTGTTGCAACAGATAGTGGCGGGCGATGCTGCTGGGATGATGCAAACGCTAGATAATGTGGCCAGCCAAGTTCCAGACTTAGCCGGTTTACTGCCCGAATTACAGCAAACCGTGCAGCAAATGGCCCTGTTCCAAGTGGTTCCAAACAGTGCTTGGGTTACTCAACTTGATGACCAAGCCCAGCAACTTGCTGGGCAGCTAGCAGCTGAACTGCTGCAAGTTTTTTATGACATCCTCGTACAAGGGCGCCGCGATTTAGCACTCGCTGCCGATGTGCGCAGTGGTGTTGAAATGACCCTATTGCGGCTGCTAGCTTTTCGGCCGCAATCGTTAGAAGTGAATGAAACCCCAGCTGTGACGGGGGCTAGCGCGACTGTAAAAAAGCCCCAAGCGGCCAGCGCAACTGAGTCAGTGCAGGCTGATGCGGTGTATCAGCAAACGCCTCATGGTGTCACCGATACTGAGCATCAAGTAACTGAAAGCGCCGCGTCGCCAAATAGCAAACCAGCCGCAGCAGCGCACCAGTCTGAGCAAACTCACGCGGCGCCGGTCACATCAGTTCAAGCGGCTGACGATGACGAGATCCCAGCTTATTTAGGGGACGATGACGATGATGACGACGACCGTTTTGCTGATTTTGCGGTAACGCCAGCTGCAACTCATGCTGCGAGCACAGCTGTAAATCATGCTGCAAACACAGCTGCAAGCAGTGCTACAAGCACAGCCCCGGTAGCAGCGCCGTCAGTAGCAGCTGACGCCGCTACAGCGCAGCCAGCTGCGGGCCCAGCGGCAACGACGCCGGCGGCAAGCAGCAAACCTGATTTAGCAGCGTTGATGGCCACTCGAGCGGCGCTGGTTGAAAAGCAGCAAAGTTCTAAACAACCAGCGTCAGCCAGTGCAACAGCGCCAGAACCAGCGGTGACAACCGAATCAACTAGTTCAGCAGCAGGAGCACCAGCACCAGAATCAGAACCAGCGGCGACAACCGAACCAGCTACACCAGCGGCACCAGCACCAGAACCAGCGGCGACAACCGAACCAGCTACACCAGCGGCACCAGCTCAACCAGCGGCACCAGCACAACCAGCGAACGCTGGTTTAGCGACGCCGGCTGTGAGTACCTTGCAATTAGATCAGCTGGAATTGGCGCCACAGGTACGCTTGGCAGCTGAAATTGATGGTTGGGCGGCGATGATAGATCATTTAGAATTACATGGCTTGACCAGGCAGTTGGCTCGTAATGGTAATCTACAAAAGACCGCCCAAGGGCACGTGTTAGTTTGCCAGAAAAACTGGGCCTATCTCTTGAATGACGCAGCCATCGATACCATTAAACAGGGGATGTTGGCGCAATTTGATATTCAATTGTTAGATGTGGTGATTGGCGATACCCAGCAGGCTACGCCAGCAGAAATTCAACAGTACATAGATGCGCAGCGATTAGCGCGTGCAAAACAAACCTTGCAGCAAGATCCTGTAGCTCAACAATTAGCGCAAGTCTTTGGCGCAGAGTTACAAGAAGACTCGGTGCAACCCGAATAACCAAACGAAGAGGTAGTTATGTTTAAAGGTGGTGGTTTAGGAAACATGATGAAGCAGGCGCAGAAAATGCAAGAGCGCATGCAACAAGTGCAAGCTGAAATCGCGAGTATGGAAGTAGTAGGTGAAGCGGGCGCTGGTCTGGTTAAAGTAACCATGCTGGGCAATCATAACGTGCGCCGCGTTGCCATCGATCCTAGTTTGATGAGCGATGACGACCAAGAAATGTTGGAAGATCTGATTGCTGCGGCAGTAAACGACGCGGTGCGTCGGGTAGAGCAAACCAGTAAAGAAAAGATGGCTGAAGTAGCTGGCGGTATGAACTTGCCACCTGGCTTTAAGATGCCGTTTTAAGACACAGGTATTCAGATGCAATTAAGTCCGGCAATACAAGAGCTCATTCAAGCCTTAAAGGTGCTCCCTGGGGTCGGTCCGAAAAGTGCCCAGCGGATGGCGTTTCAGCTGTTGGAACGTCAACGCGAGGGTGCCCAGCGGTTGGCGCAAGCACTAACGCAGGCAGTCGAAAAAGTAGGTCATTGTAATGATTGTCGGACGTTAACAGAGTCGCCGCAGTGCGTGATTTGCGCCCATCCTGCACGGCAACAAAGTGGCATGTTATGCATTGTTGAAACCCCTGCCGATGTGCTGGCGATTGAGCAAACGGGGCAGTATCAAGGACGCTATTTTGTATTGATGGGGCACTTGTCGCCACTCGATGGGATTGGTCCGGAAGATATAGGTTTGGATGTGTTGGCACAACGGCTAAGTAGCGAAGCCATCCAGGAAATCATTCTGGCGACAAATCCGACCGTCGAAGGTGAAGCTACAGCGCACTACATTGCTGAATTGGCGCGGCAAGCCCACATTAAGACGTCGCGCATTGCTCATGGGGTGCCGGTGGGTGGTGAACTTGAGTATGTTGACCAAGCTACCTTAGGTCATGCCTTTTCTGGGCGAAAAATTATCGAAGCAAACTAGCTAAAGGTGCTTGAAATCTCAAGCACCATCCCCATCTCTGCTGTAGTGTTTAACTAAATAGTGCAGGAGAGACCACTATGGCGGAGACCCGTCAAGCAGAAACCCACGGTTTTCAAACCGAAGTGAAGCAGTTGCTCCACTTAATGATTCATTCATTATATTCCAACAAAGAAATTTTTCTGCGGGAACTCGTTTCCAATGCATCGGATGCTGCGGATAAGTTGCGCTTTAAGGCGCTTAGCGATGGCAGTCTACTGGCCGATGACGGTGAGTTATGGGTGCGCGTAAGTGCCGATAAAGACGCAGGAACTATTACCATCAGCGATAACGGCATTGGCATGACTCGTGAAGAAGTGATGACCAATCTGGGTACCATTGCGAAATCTGGTACTGCAGACTTCTTCAGCCAATTATCTGGCGATCAGGCCAAAGATAGCCGCTTGATTGGGCAGTTTGGGGTAGGTTTCTACTCTGCTTTTATTGTTGCTGATAGCGTGACAGTACGTACTCGAGCAGCAGGCACCAGCGCCGATGAAGGGGTGGAATGGACCTCGCGCGGTGAAGGCGAGTTTGATATTGCGGTTATCCAGAAAGCGAAACGCGGCACCGATATCATTTTGCATGTACGCGAAGATGCTAACGAGTTCTTAGACGAATGGCGGTTAAAGAGTATCATCACTAAATACTCAGATCACTTGAGTATTCCGGTGCAAATGCCGAAGCGCGATGATGACGATAAGCACACGGGTTGGGATAGCGTCAACTCGGGCCAAGCCTTATGGACTCGCGATAAAAGTGAGATCACTGACGACGAATACAAAGAGTTTTATAAAACCGTAGCCCACGACTTTGATGAGCCGTTACTCTGGAGTCATAACAAAGTTGAGGGTACCAGCGAGTACACCAGCTTACTTTATATTCCTAAGCGTGCGCCATGGGATTTATGGAACCGCGATCAGCAACATGGTATTAAGCTGTATGTGAAGCGGGTGTTCATCATGGACGACGCCAAGCAGTTGATGCCAACTTACTTGCGGTTTGTGCGTGGTTTGATGGATTCAGCTGATTTGCCTCTCAACGTGTCGCGTGAAATCTTACAAGACAATAAGATTACACGCTCAATGCGTAACGGTAGCACCAAGAAAATCTTGAGCATGCTGAGCAAGTTAGCTAAAGACGAGCCAGACACTTATCAAGAGTTCTGGAATACCTTTGGTACTGTGCTCAAAGAAGGCCCGGCAGAAGACAGCGCGAACCAAGAAAAAATCGCAAGTTTACTACGCTTTGCCTCGACCCATGAAGATCAGCGCGAGGCTCGGGTTAGCTTAGATGCCTATCTTGAGCGTATGCCAGAGAAGCAAGACAAGATTTACTACATTGTGGCCGATAGCTACGAAGCTGCGCGAGATAACCCAGCCCTTGAGATTTTCCGTCAAAAAGGGATTGAGGTGTTGTTGTTATCAGAGCGTATTGATGAGTGGTTAATGAGCCACATGAGCGAGTACAAAGAAAAACCGTTCCAATCAGTAACGCGCGGTGACTTAGACTTAGGTGAGTTAGATGACGCCGAGACCAAGCAAAAACATGAAGCTGCAGAAAAGTCGTTCAAACCGCAATTAGAGCGTTTTGAAAAGGCGCTTGGCGAACAGATTAAAACCGTTCGGGTGACCCACAGGTTAACCCAGTCACCGGCCTGTATTGTCACTGATGACAACGACATGAGTACGCAAATGGCGAAGCTGATGGAAGCCGCAGGGCAACCAGTACCAGAAACCAAGTATATTTTCGAAATCAATCCAGAACATACGTTGGTACAAAGGATCACTGCGCTCACCGATGAGCAACGCTTCGCTGAATGGGCTCATTTATTGCTTGATCAAGCAACGCTAGCTGAGCGTGGCAGCCTGAAAGATCCTGCGCAGTTTGTGACCCGCTTAAATCGGTTGATGTTAGAACTAACTGAATAATAGCTGTGCAACCGAGCATTGTCCGACCAAAGTCGGCAATGCTCGGACTTGTAAAGGTGCGAGCCAGCAGGTAAAGTTCGCATTTATTCGTTGGCAAAACACACACAAGTTAAAAGAGGTTGTTCATGCGCATTATCTTGTTGGGCGCTCCAGGCGCAGGGAAAGGTACTCAAGCGCAGTTTCTGATGAAAACGTTTGGGATTCCACAGATCTCAACCGGAGACATGTTGCGAGCTGCAATTAAAGAAGGTACCCCACTAGGTCAACAAGCCAAGGCTATTATGGATGCTGGCAAGCTGGTATCTGATGATATTATGATTGGCTTAGTGAAAGAGCGAGTTGCCCAAGCTGATTGCGCCAACGGCTTCTTACTCGACGGTTTTCCGCGCACCATCCCGCAAGCTGATGGCATGCATGCTGCTGGTATTGATGTGGATGTGGTACTTGAGTTTGCAGTCCCAGATGAGGTAATTGTGGAACGCATGGGCGGCCGTCGAGTGCATCCAGGTTCTGGTCGGGTCTATCATGTGCAGTACAATCCACCGCAAGTAGCCGGAAAAGATGACGAAACCGGTGAAGATCTGGTGATTCGTGATGATGATAAAGAAGCAACGGTACGCAAACGCCTAGCAATTTATCATGAACAAACCGAGCCTTTGGTAGCATATTATCGTAAACTAGCCGAACAAGGTAAAACGGCCTTCCACAAAATTGATGGAACCCGTGATGTTGAGGTTATCAGTGCCGAGTTAGGTGAGCTGTTAAGTTAGCTTTAACCGGTCAATAATAATCAAAAAGCCCGCCTTGTGTGGGCTTTTTTTATAATAAAAATCAGGAGCCACCATGGACATGAACTTATCTGTAAGTCTGCTTTATGCGGGTTTACTAACCTTGCTTTATATTGTGCTAGCCATCGACATTATTCGCCTGCGTTGGCGTCATCGGGTGGGTATTGGTACCGGCAATGCACAAGATTTAGAAGTTGCGGTGCGTATTCATGGTAATTTTTCTGAGTACGTACCACTGAGCTTGCTGTTGTTAGTACTGATGGACTTAACCGGTGCGTCTGCGAGCTTATTACACGGGCTTGGAGCCTTGTTATTCGTGGCGCGAATTGGCCATGCCTTAGGGCTTAAATTGAGTATTGGAACCTCGTGGGCGCGCACTGTGGGTGTGCTTGGTACCTTTATTACCTTAATGCTGCAAGCCGGCTACATGATTGGTTATTTTGTTGGGCAGGTGCTATGAGCGAGTTAGCTGGAGTTTATCGTAGTGGTACCGCGGGCCAGCCAGTATTGGTGCTACTGCATAGTTCACAGAGCAACAGTGGCCAATGGCGGGCGTTACAAACCCAATTACAAGCAGAGTACGATATCATCGCCATCGACTTGCTGGGTTATGGGCAAGCGCCTGCGGTTGCAACGGGGGTAGAGCCTGAAGCCTTTCGCTTTAGCGACGAAATGCCGCGAGTGATAGAAGCCTTACAGCACTATCAGATAACCCAACCGGTAACCTTAATTGGTCACTCTTATGGGGGTGCTTTGGCGTTAAAGTTAGCGTTAGAACAACCCTTTGTTGTTGACCGTGTGGTGCTGTTTGAGCCGGTGGCATTTCATGTCTTAGACCATCAAGACCCAGCGCGAGCTGAAATTGATGCCATTGCTGCACAAATGGACCAGTATGATGCGCAGGCAGCTACCCGTAATTTTGTCGATTATTGGAATGAACCAGGCTACTTTGACGCGTTACCTGATAAAATTAAGCGCCTAATGATTGCTCAAGCAAGTAAAGTCGCCATGGACTTTTCAGCGTTGATGGGCGAGCCCCATAAATTACAAGATTACCGCCACGTGCAGCAGCCGTTACTCCTGTTGCAAGGTGCAAGTACTCAAGCTAGTGCGAAGCAAGTGGCGCAGCAACTGTTGCATGTGTTACCCCATGCCACTACGGTTACTTTACCCTGCGGGCATATGGGGCCACTAACCCATGCTGCATTAGTGAACCAGCAAATCATCGAGTTTTTACAACAGACGAGTTAGAGTCAGGTGAGCTATCAACCGCCCTTAGAGCAATTTGAGTTCTGTCAGCAACAACCAGAGCTGGCCTATTTTGATAGTGCTGCCAGTTGCCAAGTACCGCAATCGGTATTAACCAAGCTACTGGATTATTATCAACACCAGCATGCTAATGTGCATCGTGCTAGTTATGCACGCGGGCGGGCTGCTACCCAGTGCTATGAGCAAGCGCGACGAGATTGCGCCCAAGCGATTGGGGCAACTGCTGCGCAGGTGAGCTTCCAGGCCTCCACCACCAGTGCCTTGAACGGTTTGGCGCAGCAGCTACCGGTAGCTTGGCAGGCGGGGGATGAAATTTTGCTAAGTAGTGCTGAGCATCATGCCAACATCCTGCCGTGGCAGCGTTTGGCTGCTCAACATGATTTACGACTGCGATTTATTAGCCTTGATAGAGCAAGTGGTGAGTTGGGTGAATGGCAACACTTATTGGGGCCGCGCACCAAGGTGGTCAGTCTTACCTTAGCTAGCAATATTACCGGAACTCGATTTGCGCTTGAGCCGATTTTGGCGGCAGCCCAGCAGCAAGGGGCTTGGACCATTGTGGATGCGGCCCAAGCCGTTGCTCATGAGCAGCTTGCGGTAACGCAGTTGGGCGCCGATGCGGTGGTGTTCAGTGCGCATAAGGCCTACGGCGTAGCCGGCTGTGCGGTGTTGTGGTTAAGCCAAGCTTTACTTGCTGCCAGTGAACCTTTTACGGTGGGTGGCGGTATTGTCACTGGCGTAACTAAAAGCCAAGCCAATTTGGTCACAGGTATTCATAAATTTGAAGCTGGCACCCCTAACGTGGGCGCAGCGGTTGCTGCTGCTAGCGGGTTAGCTTGGCTACAGCAACAGCAGCAATTGGGCTTGCATGATTATTTACAAGCGCTACGGCAGCAGTTATGGCAACAGTTGCAGCAGCGTGCTTGGTTAACCTTATTACCCGCGGGTAAGCAGCATACCCCAGTGATTGCTTTTTACAGCGATGAGTTTCAGGCCCACGACATCGCCACTTGGTTAGATCAGCACCAGATTGCGGTACGTGCAGGGCACCATTGCGCGCAAATCTTATTGCAAGATTGGCAGTTACCAGCGGTAGTCAGGGTGTCTTTAGCAGCGTACAATACGCCCGCGCAAATTGAGCGGTTAGTAGCGGCACTCGATGCTGGTTGGCAATTATTTACCGACTAAGCCGCCGCTGACGAACCTGCCAGTGCCTGCATGTTTTGCCTTTTTCTTTGTTAGGAGAGTAGTACCTTGAACCAGCAAGCCAGCCCGGTTGCGTCACACTGGTGGACAGAATCGAAAAAATTAGCCCGGTTAACGGGCCCCATCCTGATCGCTCAATTAACACAGATGTTAATGAGTGTGGTGGATACCTTGATGGCGGGGCGGGTGAGTGCTACCGATTTAGCCGCGGTATCGGTTGGTGGTAGCATTTGGGTTCCTTCTACCCTCATTATTATGGGCATGGCGTTGGCGCTAGCCCCTATCATTTCGCATTTAGATGGTGGTGGTAAGCAGCGTAAAGTTGCCAATATGGTGCAGCAGGGTATTTACGCTGCCATGTTGGGTGGCGCTTTGTGCTTTGTCGTGATCATGTGTGCACCTTTGATCCTCAATGCGATGAGTGTTGAAGATAATTTCCGCGATATCACCTTAGATTATCTGATGTATGTAGCCACAGCGATACCTGCCTTGGTGATCTACATGGTGTTGCGAAATTTCTGTGAAGGCTTGTCGCATACCATGCCCAGCTTAGTGGTGGGGATTATTGGTTTAATCGTGAATATTCCAGTTAACTACGTCTTTATTTACGGTGTAGGCGGTTTTCCTGAGCTTGGCGGTGCCGGTTGTGGCGTCGCTACCAGTATTGTGATTTGGGTGATGGCGCTAAGCATGGTGCTGTATGTAAGCTTAGCTAAGCGCTTCAAAAAAATCGGGGTGTTTAAGCGCTGGCATGCGCCAAACTGGGATGATGTTTGGTACATAGTGCGTATTGGCTTTCCGATTGCGACCTCGATGTTTTTTGAGGTGAGTCTGTTTGCCGCCGCAGCCTTAGTGATAGCACCCTTAGGTGCAACCGTGGTGGCCAGTCATCAGATAGCATTAAATATATCCTCGTTGGTGTATATGGTGCCGCTGAGTTTATCCATGGCTGTTACCTTGCGGGTAGGCTTTGCGTTGGGCGCTGGTAATCCAGCAAACGCGATGCTCAGCCATAAGTTAGCCACCTTGTATGGGATGACCTTTGCCGCCGTCAATGGCTTGATTATGTACATTACCGGGGCTTGGTTAGCTGGGCTCTACACCGATGATCAAGCGGTGATCCAGTTGGCTGCAACCTTGATGGGGCTGGCTGCTATTTTTACCCTGTCGGACACCTTTCAAGCGATTGCAATAGGCACCTTGCGTGGCTACAAAGATACCAAAGTGGTGATGTTTATTACCTTTGTGTCGTACTGGCCACTAGGCTTAACCGTGGGTATCTTATTGTCATTAACGGATACCATAGTGCCTTCGATTGGTGCTGCTGGTATGTGGGTTGGCTTTATTGTGGGCTTATCGGTGGCAGCGGTGCTGCTAACTTGGCGCTTGCGGGTTGTGAGCCGCCGCTACAATGAGCAGCACGGGCTGATTTTAACTCAGCATCCGCACGCTTAATTCAGTATCGGCATAGCAGCGCAAGGTTAGTATCAGCCTGCGCTGCTAGTGCCAGTCGCTATGATGAGGTAGAAGCCGGCTGATGCCGTTGTTGCAACACCGCTAACACATCATTCAAGCTTAGATCGCGGGCGGCTAATACCACCAGCAGGTGATAGAGCAGATCGGCACTTTCATTGAGCAATTCGTGATTGTCACCGGCCGTGGCAGCAAGTGCTACTTCAACCCCTTCTTCTCCTACTTTCTGTGCCGCGCGTTTGATGCCAGCGGCAAACAAGCTGGCAGTATAACTGCTGCTCGGATCTGCATTGCGGCGCGAATTGATGGTATCCATCAGGGTTTGCAACATCGGCGTTGACTGCTCATCGCTAAAACAGCTGCGGCTACCTAGATGACAGGTAGGGCCGAGCGGTAGCGCCCGAATAAGCAAACTATCCTGATCACAATCGGTATGCACACTAACGACTTGCAAAAAGTGTTCAGAGCTTTCGCCTTTGGTCCATAGCCGCTGTTTGCTGCGGCTAAAAAAAGTCACTCGCTGGTGGCTTAGCGTGTGCGCTAAAGCCTCACTGTTCATGTAGCCTTGCATTAACACTTCGCCACTTAGGGGATGTTGTACCAGAGCTGGTAACAACCCATCCGCAGCTTTACTAAAATTTACGACAGCTTGATTGGCTGGAGTAATAAGCATAACTCAGTATCCTTGTGCATGGGTACAAGCGGCGCTTGCGTTAGCGTCGTACCACAATCTCTTGCGTAGCTAAATAATCTTTTAACTCGCTAATTTCAATAATGTTCTTGTGAAAGACCGAGGCCGCCAAAGCGCCATCGACAGCAGCTTGCTGAAACACCTCAGCAAAGTGTTCTTTGGCACCCGCGCCACCCGATGCAATCAGTGGAATAGGGCAACTACGGCGTAGCGTTTGCAACTGGGCAATATCGTAACCTTTGCGCACGCCATCTTGGTTCATGCAGTTTAGCACCACTTCGCCAGCGCCTCGTGCGACCACTTCCGCCAACCAATCAGCCGTTTGCCAACGGGTCTTCTGAGTACGTTGCTCGTCACCAGTAAACTGATAAACCTGATAGGTTTGGCTTTCGCTGTCAAAAAAACTATCAATGCCAATCACAATACATTGTTGTCCAAACTCATCGACCAGTTGATTGATTAAGTCGGGATTTTGCAGTGCTGGCGAGTTAATCGATAGTTTATCAGCGCCCATAGCTAACAGCTGTTGCGCTTGCTCAATCGAGCTAATGCCACCGGCTACGGTAAAGGGGATATCGATCAGACGCGCCACCCGTTCTACCCAGGATTTATCAATCACGCGGGCATCGGCCGACGCGGTGATATCGTAAAAGACTAACTCGTCAGCTCCGGCCGCAGCATAGCGCTCGGCAAGTGGTTCGATAGCGCCAATAATTTCGTGATTACGAAATTGCACGCCTTTGACGACTTCGCCATTGCGCACGTCTAAACAGGGGATGATGCGTTTGGCCAGCATGCGAGCGCCTCCTTCAACGTAAATCGTCCGGTGAGCAGCGCTTTACCAAGAATCGCGGCATCGCATTGGTTGGCTTGCAACTGCTCTAAATCGGTTAAATCAGCAATCCCACCTGAGGCTTGAATCACTAGGCTAGGGTAGGCTTGTTTGAGCCGCTGATACAGCTCGACATTGGTGCCCGTTAACATGCCATCACGGCTGATGTCGGTGCACAACACATGACGCAACCCTACCGGTAAATACTGCTCAATCATTTGCTCCAAGGTTAGCTCGGATGATTGCTGCCAACCGTGGGTAGCGACCCAAGCTTGGCCGTCAGCGTCAATGTTCACATCCAATGCCAGCACAATGGCATCACTGCCATAGTGGCTGAACCAGTGTTGTACCAAGGCAGGTTGTTTCACCGCCACCGAACCTAACACCACTCGCTGCACACCACAAGCAAACAGTTGTTCAAGGTCGGCTTGGGTACGAATACCCCCACCTACTTGCACCGACATGCTGGTTGCAGCGGTGATATTTTGCAGCAGTTGCAACTGCCGTTGGGCTGGATCACGAGCACCATCTAAATCGACTAAATGCAACCATTGAGCACCGGCTGCTTGGTAATCAGCTACGATCGGTAGGGGATCACTAGCAAAGGTTGTTTGTCGAGCAAAATCACCTTGTTGTAAACGCACGACCTCGCCGTTAATTAAATCAAGTGCGGGTATCAGCATCAGTTAGCTCCAAAAAGTTCTTAAGGATGGTGGCGCCCGCAGCTCCCGATCGTTCCGGGTGAAATTGAGCACCAAAAAAGTTACCGCTTCTGACCATGGCAGCAAAGGTTTGGCCGTAGTGACAACTTGCGATGGTGTGTGCACTCACGGCCACCGCAAAACTGTGCACAAAATAAAAATAACTGGCATCAGGCAAACCAGCTAAGAGCGGGTTGTCGGCACGGCCATCCACGGTGTTCCAACCCATGTGCGGTAACGGCAAATCTGCTGCTTGTAAGCGCTCGGTTCGAGTCGGAATAATACCGAGGCAATCAACATCACCTTCGGCTGATGCCGTGGTTAACAGCTGCATCCCCAAGCAGATACCCAACACCGGCTGTTGTAACTGCCGCAGGGTATCAACGAGTTCCAGTCGTTGTAAGTTGCGCATGGCGGCGGCGGCGGTGCCGACCCCGGGTAAAATCACCCGGTCAGCACTATTAATCTGAGCCGCATCGGCGGTTACCAGCGGGCTTACGCCTAGGCGTTCAAATGCAAAGCGCACTGAGCTGATGTTAGCACAGGCGGTATCTACGATGACTAGGCTTGGCTTACTCATGCCAGCATCCCCTTACTCGAAGGTAGGCTTTGTTCGCCCGTGCGTGCGATAGCAGCTCTTAGTGCCCGGCCAAACACTTTGAATAGACTTTCAACTTGGTGATGGCTGTTACCCTCGGTGGTGCTTAAGTGCAGTGATATCGCCATGGCATCGCTTAATGAGCGGAAGAAGTGACCGACCATTTCGGTCGATAATTCACCCACTTTGTCACGGCTAAAATCGGCCTCAAATTGCAGGTAAGGACGACCAGAAAGATCGATCAAACATTCTGCGCGACACTCATCCATCGGCAAGGCAAAACCAAATCGGCCGATACCACGCTTGTCGCCTAGAGCTTGGCGTAACGCCTGGCCGAAAGCCAGAGCCGTATCTTCCACAGTGTGGTGCTCATCAATGTGCAAATCACCCTGTACCTGCAGGTTGAGGGCAAAACCAGCGTGGGTGGCTATTTGCTCCAACATGTGGTCAAAAAAGCCAATCCCAGTGCTGATGCTAATAGGCTGGCTGGCATCTAAATCGAGCTCAACTAAAATATCCGTTTCGCGGGTGGTGCGTTGTACCTTGGCTTGGCGTGGCTTGGCCAATAACTGGTGGGCGATGGTCGCCCATGAAGTTGTGGCTGGGTCATATTTGATGCCTTGAATCCCCATATTTTCAGCCAATTGCAAGTCGGTATCACGGTCCCCAATAACATATGACTGAGTAAAATCGACACGGCCTTGTTGCAAATAGTTTTTGACCAAGCCCAAGGCCGGCTTACGACAACTACAGGCCTGCTCCGCAAAGTGTGGACAAATCAAGACGTCGTCAAAACGTATGCCTTGTGAGCTTAACACGTCCATCATTAAGTTGTGGGGCGCATCAAAATCCGCTTGTGGAAAGCTGTCGGTGCCTAAGCCATCCTGATTAGACACCATCACCAAACGATAGCCAGCTTGCTGTAATTGCAGTAAGGCCGGGATCACGCCAGGTTCAAATTTAAGCTTGGCTAAACTATCAAGTTGTTTATCAATCGGCGGCTCTTCTACTAAAGTGCCATCGCGGTCGATAAATAAAATTTTCTGGGCTGCTGAACTCATGGAAATACCTTCAATAATTGGTCCATTTCGGCGGCGCTGCCAATACTGATGCGCACGCTGTTGGCTAGTCCTAATTGCTGCGACTGATTACGAATTAAAATACCCGCAGCGGCAAAGTGCGCTACGATCGCCGCCGCATCTGTTACTGTGAGCAACACAAAATTGGTACAGCTGGGCCAAATCTTAATCACCCAGCTGGCATCTGCTAGCGCTGCTAGCAATCGCTCGCGCTGGGTGTTGGTTGCTGCTACCTGTTGCTGCATGGCGTTGATGGCAGCATCAGATAATGCTTGCGTGGCGATAGTTACCGTCGTTTGTGGCAACGGATAAGGAGCAATCACCTTGCGTATCGCTTCAATGATATCGGCTGGCGCTAAGGCAAAACCGCAGCGAATACCGGCTAAACCAAAGGCTTTTGATAGCGTTCGCAGCACCACCAATTGCGGGTACTGCTGCAACCATGAGCTTACTTCATTTAGAGCCTGTACAGAGCTTGCTGCGGCAAACTCAATGTAGGCTTCGTCAACCACTACAATAGCACGTTCGCCTACTTGCTGTAGCAACTGCTGCAACGAGTCTAGGGTTAAGTTATTGCCGAGCGGGTTAGAGGGATTGCAGACAAAAATAAGTTTGACGGTTTGCGCTGCCGTTTGTATTTGCTCAAGGATGGCCGGAACATCCAATTGTTGTTGTTGCAGCGGCACGCTAATTACCCCAGCACCGTGCGTTTGCGCACTGATGGCATACATACCGTAGGTGGGGGGGCAAATGACGATGCTATTGCGACCAGGTTCGCAAAAGGTACGAATCAGCAATTCAATGGCTTCATCGCTGCCACGACAACTGAGTACTTGCTCGGCGCTAACCCCAGCGTAACTGGCGTAGGCCTGATTGAGAGCTGCGCTTTGAAACGACGGGTAACGATTGAGATCGCTACCGCTCATGGCGTTATCAGCTACGGCGGCTAATGGGGTGCTGGGAGCTTCGTTAGCATTCAGCCACACATTGCCACCACTCATGCTGCGGCGTGCCGAGGCATAAGGCGTTAACTGGGCGAGGTGAGCTCGCTGTAATTTGCTGGCCAAACTCATACTGATTGCTCCAACCGAATACTAACCGCACGGGCATGGGCTGATAACCCTTCGGTTTCAGCAAGATCGATAATAGCGTTAGCAAGACCAGCTAAGCCGGCTTGGCTAACCCGTTGTAAGGTGTAGCGCCGATAAAAATCTAACAAACCAAGGCTACTGTAATTGCGCGCAAAGCCGTAAGTAGGTAACACGTGATTAGTACCGGTGGCATAATCGCCGCCAGACTCTGGCGTGTAATGGCCGACAAAAATCGAACCGGCATGGGTTAACTGCGCTAAATAATCTTCAGCACTATCTAACTGCACTGATAAGTGCTCAGGGGCATATTGCTGGCTAATGGCGATGGCTTCGGCAAGGTCGCTGACTTGAATGAGGGCGCTACCAGCAAGAGCTCGACGGGCAATGTCCGAGCGCGGTAACTGCTCTAATTGTTCGGATAAAGCCAGCGTGACTTGCTCCAATAACTGTGCCGATGGAGTTAGCAAAATCACCTGCGAATCAGCACCGTGCTCGGCTTGAGATAATAAATCAGCCGCCACAAAGGCCGGATTAGCGCTGTCATCGGCAATCACCAACAGCTCAGAAGGCCCTGCTGGCATATCAATTGCTGGGCCCCCCGGAATCTGGGCAACTAATTGTTTGGCAGCGGTAACATAGCTGTTGCCCGGGCCAAAAATTTTCGCCACCGGCGCCATGCTTTCGGTACCCAGCGCTAGCGCTGCGATAGCTTGTGCTCCGCCACAGCGATACACCTCGGTGATACCACATTTTTGCGCCACGTACATCAGAGCTGGAGACAGCTGACCGTTGCGATCCGGTGGGCTGACTAATACCCGGCGTGGATTATTTGCAAGTTGCGCCGGTACGCCTAACATTAATGCGGTAGATGGCAGTACAGCCGTGCCACCAGGAATATAAAGGCCAACTGCTTCTAACGCGTGATATTGTTGGGTGCAGCTCACCCCCGGGGCAGTTGTTACGGTAACCGCCTGCGGCTGTTGCGCTTGGTGAAACGCATAAATGGTCTGATAGGCCGTATCAATGGCTGCTTTAACTTGTGGCTCTACTAAGGCGGCTTGGGCAGCAATTGCCGCCTCGTCGTAACGCAGCTCAGTTAAGCTCGGGCAATCAAATTGTTGGGTGTACTTGAGCACCGCCGCATCGCCGTCATTGGCAACCGCATCAATGATCGCTTGCACCTGGCTAAGTAGCTCGGCTGATTGTGCTTGAGCAGGACGCGCCAGCAACTGACGTTGCTGGTCGGCCGTGAGCTGTTGCCAAATAACTTGTTGAAGTTGTGCCATAACTTAACCCATCATTTTTTCAATTGGTAAGACTAAAATGGAACTACAGCCGATGGCTTTAAGTTGTTCCATGGTTTCCCAGAATAAGGTTTCGGTGCTCACCACGTGCACTGCCACGAGTTCTTCGGTGTGGCTTAACGGCAGTACGGTAGGGCGCTCAGCACCAGGCAGTAACTGAACAACTTGCTCGAGTTGCGCAACCGGAGCGTGCAGCATGATGTACTTGCTTTCTTTCGCCATTTGCACGCCATCGATGCGCGGTAGCAATTGATCAACGATAGCTTGCTTGGCCGCAGGCAGGCTACCAGGGCGTTGAATTAACTGTGCTTGCGAGCGGAAGATGACTTCTTTTTCGATCAAGCCGTTGGCTTCTAAGGTGGCGCCGGTAGAGACTAAATCACAAATTGCATCGGCTAATCCGGCACGTGGAGCGACCTCAACACTCCCGGTAAGAATAGCGTTGCTGGCGCTGATACCTTGTTGCTGTAAGTAATTTTGCAACAGATAGGGGTAGGTGGTGGCAATGCGTTTGCCCTGTAAATCCGCTAACCCTTGATAATTGTCTTCTTTGGGAACCGCAATAGATAATCGACATTGGCCAAACTCTAGCGCCCGCAGACGAGTAAAGTCATAACTGATATTGGTAGCTTTACGTTCTAAACGCACTTCTTCCAGTACGTTTTCGCCAACCAAGCCAAGATCAACCACCCCATCCATCACCAAGCCTGGGATATCGTCGTCACGAACTCGTAACAAATCAACCGGTTGGTTACTGCTGTGCGCAAGTAAACGGGCCTCGTGCAGACTGAAGCGAAAGCCACAGGCTTGCAGTAGGGCAATGGATTCCGTGCTTAAACGACCTGATTTTTGAATGGCGATGGTTAATCGCTGTGAACTTTTATCTACAACCATAATATTCTCCAAATAAAAACCCCGCGAAGGATTGCCTTGCGGGGTTCTAGTTCGGAGAAGGCAATCCCAAATGAAATGAGTTAGCCTTCAGCACACAAAACTGGGCTAACGATATCTATGATGATGGTGGTGCCAGTTTTGCTTGGTCATAATGTACTCCATTAAATTACCAGTGTGTGCTCAATGATGCTGATGAAAGAGGTTTGAAGATTAAAAAGCAGGCATGTTATCGTCCTACTATGAAACCGTCTTTCTCATCAATTTGTGGCTTTATTGTATAGAAAAATGTGACGCCATCAAGCCTAGATTTATTGGATGATTAAATTTCCTGTCTGCAAGTTGTATAACTTTGGCGTGGCGGTTAAATGAGCCGGTCTTGTTACTATAAATAGGCTTGTTGGGCACCACCGCCAATCTAAATGATTCAGCTTGGCAGACGCCCCGATAAAGGCATCATGGTGTTATTACCCAAGTGACTTTTTGCCAACCATCAGCCGAGTTTATGATAGGCTTTAGTTTTCTCCGATACGAAAGACTTTATGGCCAAGATCAGTTCCTATTTTGAAGCCGACAGTGTGCTGGCACAAGCGCTGCCGGGATTTGCACCGCGCGCCGCGCAAACCACCATGGCCACCGCTGTTGCCAGCACCTTAAAAAAGCGGCAGCAATTAGTGGTCGAGGCTGAAACCGGCACCGGTAAGACTTATGCTTATCTGGTACCGGCGCTGTTAAGTGATGGTAAGGCCATTATTTCTACGGGTACTAAAGCCTTGCAAGAGCAGTTGTTTCACCGCGATCTTCCCACCTTGCGTAAACTGTTGGCGCCGAGCAAAGTGGTGGCGCTCCTCAAAGGACGCGCTAATTACTTGTGCATACATAGGTTGCAAGCAGCCCAAGCTCATGCCAGTGAACTCACTAAAGTACAGCAACAGCAGTTACGTGAGGTGCAGATTTGGGCGCAGCGTACCCGCGATGGCGATGTTGGCGCGATCAGCGGACTCCCAGAAGATGCTGAGATTTTGCCGGTGGTAACAAGTACGGTGGACAATTGCTTGGGCCGTGATTGCCCTCTGTACGATGATTGTCACCTGGTGCTGGCCCGCAAAAAGGCCTTAGATGCTGATTTAGTGGTGGTAAATCATCACTTATTCTTTGCTGATATGGCACTGAAGGATGTTGGTTTTGGTGAATTGGTACCAGCTGCTGATGCCGTGATTTTTGATGAGGCGCATCAGTTGCCAGATATTGCTAGTCAGTATTTTGGCGAAGCTGTGTCTAGTCGTCAGCTGCAAGAATTGGCCCACGAAATTAAGGTACTGTACTTAACCGAGCTTAAAGATTTGCGCCAGTTAGAAAAAGCCGCTGATAAACTCTTGTTAAGCTTACGCGATTGGCGCTTGGTGTTTCCGACCGAGCCACAACGCGGCAACTGGCGACAGCATGCGGCGCAAGCAGAAGTACAACAAGCGGCGCAAGCGGTAGAAGATAGCCTGACGTTTTTAGTGCAGGTAATAAAGCAAGCGTTGGGGCGCAGCAAAGATTTAGATAATGCCTACGACCGCTGTATCGATGGCTTGGCGAAATGGCAGTTGTTGATGGATACCCAACGTACTGGCTACAGTTTTTGGTATGAAACCACCGTGCGGCAAGTGACCTTGCATCAGACTCCCTTAAGTGTCGCTGATAAGTTTGGGGGCTATTTAAACCGCTCCGACATGGCGTGGATTTTTACCTCAGCAACCCTAGCCGTGGGCGAAGATTTTACCCACTTTACCCACCAGTTGGGTTTATACAAAGCGGCAACCTTATGCTTACCAAGCCCTTTTAATTTTGCTGAGCAGGCGGTCTTGTGTATGCCTCGATACTTGCCGCAACCCCATGAGTTTAGCATGGCGGACAAGCTGGTTGAGATAGTCCTGCAGGTGCTTGAAGTCAATACCAGCGGCGGTACGTTTGTGCTGTTTACCAGTCATCGCATGTTGCAACGGGTGGCGACTTTATTGGCCCCATTAACTGACCGTGAATTACTGGTGCAAGGTAGCACCAGTAAACGGGAGTTGTTGGAGCAATTTATCGCCAACGGGCGGGCGGTGTTGCTAGGCACAGCCTCGTTTTGGGAAGGTGTGGATGTGCGCGGCGATGCGTTACGCTGCGTAATCATCGATAAGTTACCCTTTGCATCGCCCGACGACCCCTTGCTGCAAGCGCGAGTCGAGGATTGTCGTTTACGTGGAGTTGAGCCCTTTATGCGAGTACAATTGCCACCTGCGATTATCGCACTCAAGCAGGGTGCGGGGCGACTCATTCGTGATGCCCATGACCAAGGTGTGTTGATTGTCTGCGATCAACGGTTGGTGACTAAACCTTACGGTGGCTTGTTTTTGAAAAGCTTGCCAGCCATGCGCAGAACGCGCGAATTAAATGATGCCTTAGAATTTTTAAAAGCTTTGGAGACCAGTTAGTGAAGCACACTGTTTTAGCCTTAGATACTTCTACCGAGATGTGCTCGGTAGCTTTGCGTGTGGGCAACCAATGGGCCCAGCGCAGCATGTTGGCGCCGCGTGAACATTCACAGAAAATTCTAACCTTAATTGATGAGGTACTAGCTGAGTTTGAGCTTGGTCTAGCAGACGTGGAACAGCTGGTGGTAGGCCACGGGCCGGGTAGTTTTACTGGGGTGCGCATTGGCGTTTCAGTGGCGCAAGGGTTGGCCTTCAGTCAGAACCTACCGGTAGTGGCCGTGAGTACCTTGGCCGCCTTGGCACAGCAAGCCATACGCTTACATGATGCGAAGACTATAGTGAGCGCCATTGATGCCCGAATGAATGAAGTTTACGTTGCGGTTTATCACAATCAAGCCGGGTTGGCGAAGCCGACCCTCGCGCCACAAATGGCCAGTCTAACGGCCTTAGCGCAACAACCTTGGTGGCCAGCAGGGCCAGTTACGGCAGTGGGCACGGGTTGGCAGGCTTATGGCGAGGTCTTAGCGGCGGGCGCTAGCGTACAGATTCTGGATGATGTCACCTTGCCGCTGGCAGAAGATATGATTCGCCTTGCTGATGCCGGTTTACCTGCAGTTGATGCGGCCGATCTTGAACCGCTTTATGTGCGTAATGAAGTGACTTGGAAAAAGCTACCGGGACGTGCATAACGCCGGCCGTTAAAAAGCCTGCTTGATACATAATTTTACAAGATATTTGCGGGAACTAACTGGTAACAAGGCTTTTCTAAACTATGCTATACAGATGCATGCACGCAGAGGAGTAGACAAATGAAACAGTTATGGTTGATAGGTCTTGCGGCACTTTTTCTAGGCGCATGTTCGTCCGTTCCTGATGAACTCGAAGTAGTCGATGAAGCAAGTTTGGTGAGTTATAAGAATGCGCTCGAGCAGCCGGAGCAATATATCGGCCAGCCAGCGCGTTGGGGCGGTATGATTGCAGCGGTGCGTAACACTGATGCGGGTACCGAAATCGAAGTGGTTCACTTAGAACTGCAAGGTTGGGGGCGTCCCGTTCCAAGCGATCAAAGCGATGGGCGGTTTCGTGCCAAAGTAGCCGGCTTTGTTGACCCCATGGTTTACAAAGAAGGGCGCTATATTACCTTTACCGGGACCATAGCCGCAGCTGAAACAGGAATGATTGACGAATACAACTATTTGTTCCCGGTACTGAATGCCAGTGGCAAATATTTGTGGCCGATTCAAAAAGAAAAAACTCAAGTTGAAGTAGATTATAGTTCGTTATGGTATCGTCACTACTACTTCAGCCGTCCGCACTACCCTGGCCCGGTGATTATTCGCAATACCCAGGGTGCTAGCGAGGGCGGTTCGGGCCAGTCAGATAAAGGAAATAATTGATTGTGACGACAACGGCAATAGCACCGTCTACGCAACTGCGTTATCAACAGGCTCGGCATCATGCTGAGCCTGTTTCTTTTGATTTACCCTGGGGCACCATGCGTGGTTTGCAATGGGGGCCTACAGATGGTTACCCACTCTTGGCTCTGCATGGCTGGCTGGATAATTGTCACAGCTTTTTGCCTCTTGCCGAAGAATTTTTGCAGTCGGATCTAGCCGGTGACTATCGTTTGATAGCACTGGATTGGGCTGGGCATGGGCATTCTGACCATCGACCGGCGGGCAATTATTATCCCTTTATCGATTATGTCTACGATATCTGGAGCTTGTGCCAGCAACAGCAATGGCCTCAGGTGGCTATTGTGGCCCATTCCATGGGTGCCTATGCGGCCAATATGTTGGCAGGCATTGCGCCAGAGTTAGTGAGCGAATTGTTGGCAATAGAGGCCTTCGGTTTGATTGCCACCGCTGCGGATAAAACCACAGCCGAGCTCCGCCAAGGCTTTCGTAGTCGTTGGCAGCAACAGCAAAAACAACCGCCACGCTATCCCAATCTTGATTTAGCCATCAGCGCCCGCGCTCAAGCTGGTGATTTTAGTCGAGAATTAGCGGCGCTTTTAGTTGAACGCGGCATTGAGCAATTCGGCCCCGAACATTATCAGTTTCGTGCTGATGGGCAACTGCGGGTAAGTTCTGCGGTGCGCTTAACTGCGGCTCAGATTGGTGATGTGCTAGCCCACATTGAATGTCCTTTTACCGTGCTGTTGGGTAGCCACGGACATCAGCGTCTAAAAACGGCCTTACAAGACTGGCGTGAGCAAGTTCCGCACCTACGAGTACACGAAGTTGAAGGCGGTCATCATGTTCATATGGAGCGCCCAGATGCGATTATTGGTTATTTATCACAGATAATTCGGCATCATAACGGCTAGGCAACACTGGTCGGATATGCGATGATTGCGTGTTAGTAAATTTTAATTAAAAGTATTCAGGAGCATGAAGCGCGTGGATAAAATTTGGCTAAAACGCTATCCAGCAGGGGTTCCGGAGACCATTGACCCGGATCACTTTAACTCGTTAATTGATATTTTTGAGCAAAGTGTAAAAACGTACGGCGATAAAGTTGCGTTTGTAAACATGGACACTGAGCTGACGTTTAATGAGTTAGATACGCTCAGTAAAGATTTTGCCGCTTACCTGCAACAGCAAGGTTTGCAAAAGGGCGATGCCGTCGCTTTGATGATGCCAAACTTACTGCAATATCCCATTGCGTTGTTTGGTGTATTGCGAGCTGGGATGACCGTGGTTAACGTGAACCCGCTATACACTGCCCGCGAATTAAAGCATCAGTTAAGTGATGCCAATGCGCAGGCCATTGTTATTTTGGATAACTTTGCGCACACCCTAGCGAAAGTGATTACTGAGGTACCGGTCAAGAAAGTGCTCCTGACCAGTATTGGTGACATGTTACCAGCACCGAAGCGTTGGATTGTTAACTTCGTAGTTAAATACGTGAAAAAGATGGTGCCAGCCTATTCGTTGCAGCATACGACGCAGTTCAAACAGGTACTAGCGCAAGGCGCCAAAGCTAAGTATCAACGACCGCAAATAAGTGGTGATGATCTGGCTTTCTTGCAATATACCGGCGGTACTACTGGGTTAGCTAAAGGCGCCATGTTGTCGCATCGCAATATGGTCGCGAACCTAGAAATGGTATCGGCGTTGGTCGCACCTTTGGTGGTGGATGGCGAAGAAACCGTGATCACGGCGTTGCCGCTGTACCATATCTTTGCGCTTACGGCCAACTGCTTGACCTTTATGAAGCACGGTGGACGCAATATTCTGATTACCAATCCGCGCGATATGCCAGGCTTCGTAAAAGAATTAAGCAAATACCCGTTCTCTATCATTTCTGGTGTGAACACCTTGTTTAATGGGTTATTACATGCCGATGGCTTTAAAGATTTAGATTTTTCCCATCTTAAGATCGCTTTAGGTGGCGGTATGGCAGTGCAACGCGCCGTTGCCGAGCACTGGGAGCGAGTGACTAAATCGCGCTTACTAGAAGGCTACGGCTTAACTGAATGTTCACCGATAGTGACCGTTAATCCTACGGATATAGAGCATTACAACGGTACCATAGGGTTGCCATTACCATCTACTGAAGTGCGTATCGTTGATGTCGATACTGGCGAGGTGTTACCACAAGGCGAAGCCGGCGAATTACAAGTGCGCGGCCCGCAAGTGATGGTAGGTTATCTGAACCGTCCTGATGAAACCGCCAAAGTGATGATTGATGGCTGGTTTGCCACAGGTGATATCGGTTTGATGGATGAGCAAGGCTTCTTCAAAATTGTGGACCGCAAAAAAGACATGATCTTAGTGTCAGGCTTTAATGTGTATCCTAACGAAATAGAAGACGTGATTGCTGAACATCCGAAAGTTCTTGAAGTTGCCGCAGTAGGGGTACCTCACGAAAGTTCGGGTGAGCAAGTCAAAATCTTTGTGGTACGCAAGGATAAGTCGCTCACTGAAAAAGAATTGATTGCGTATTCACGTGAAAATATGACCGGTTATAAAGTGCCAAAATTAGTGGAGTTCCGTGAGGAGCTACCAAAAACTAATGTCGGGAAAATTTTACGGCGTGAGTTACGTGACGAAGAAGAGGCCAAAGCGAAATAATTAATGCTTCCTTTTAATCTGATCACCACTGCAGAGCAGCTTGCTGGGTTTTGCCAACAAGCTGATTCTGCAAGTTTTTTAGCGGTAGACACGGAATTTGTCCGTACCCGCACCTATTATGCCAAATTAGGTTTAATCCAGGTTCGCGCCGATGACTTGCTGGTGTTGATTGACCCACTTGCAGTGACGGATTTAACGCCACTGTGGCAGTTGTTCGCCAATCAACAACAACCCCTCGTGATTCATGCCGGTGGCGAAGACTATGAGATCTTGTCCCAGCACATGGGGCAGGTGGTGACTGGCGTGTTTGATACCCAAATTGCGGCAGCGGTAGCTGGCCATGGCGATGCGTTAGGCTACGCTGCCCTAGTGGCTCATTATAACCAAGTAGAGCTGGACAAATCCCAATCAAGAACCGATTGGCTGCAACGGCCTTTGGCAACTGAGCAGCTTGATTATGCCGCGGCTGATGTGTTTTATTTGCATCAAATTTACCCGCAGCTGTTGGCAGAGTTAAGCCCTGAGCAGCTAGCGATTGTGTTAGAAGAAACGGCGCTGCAAGTACAAAAGCGTGCCCATCAAGACCCACCACATTGGCTTTATTTGAGTTTTGGTAATGCTTGGCAGTGCAATCGCCAACAACTGGCGGTATTGCGTGAGTTATTGCAATGGCGTTTAGCGCGGGCACAGAAATCTGATATTCCACTGAGCTTTGTCGCTAAAGATCATACCTTACTTGAGCTGGCACGACGCATGCCAAGCAGTATTCATCATCTACGTGGGGTGACCGACTTATCTCCGGTGACAGTACGCTACGCTGGTGAAGCCCTGCTGCAAGCCATCAGCAAAGGGGCTCATGCCAGTGAGCAACCAGCGAGTTTAGAACGCTTAACGGATATGCGCGGCTATAAAGTGGTGTTCAATGAGTTGAAGAAGCGCGTTAACGAGGTTGCTGCTGAACTGCAGTTACAGCCCAGTTTGGTCGCCTCACGGCGTCAAATCAACGATGTGATTCATTGGTTTTGGCAAGTGCCAGCCGCTGCTCAAGCAGAATTAATGACGCCAGACTTGTTAACGGGTTGGCGCGGGGCTAAGCTGAAAGCATTCGCTGAAAAGTTATTATCTCAGCATCACTCATAAATGAAAGAGAGCGCCTGACTATGTTGTGTGCGATTTATCGCAGTCCGCGCCGCGCGGATACCTATTTATATATGCCGCATCCTGCCGACTTTACAAAACTTCCTGAACCTTTGCAGCAAAGTTTCGGTCAACCTATTCATGTGATGACGCTCGCCTTAACTGAATCGCGCTCGTTAGCGCGGTTGAGTGTGGCAGAGTTAAAGCAACACTTAACTGAGCCTGGGTTCTATTTACAACTACCCGAGCCACAGGAAAACCTATTAAAAACATTGAAACCAAAGGAGTCTTTCAATGATTAAAGCATGTTGTTCGGTTGCCGTAGCACTGTTAATGGGGCTAAGCGCTACTGTGGCTCAGGCCAATGAGAACGAAATTAGTGCTGATGGTTTCGCTGCTTATGTGGCCAAACTTAAACAAGAAGCCTTGGCCGATGGTTACGCCCAAAGTACCTTAGACACAGCTTTTGCTGAGGTGAAACTGTACCAACGATCGGTTAAAGCCGATCGTAATCAACCGGAATTCAAACTCACGCTGGATACTTACTTACCGCGTGCTGTCCCTGAGTGGAAAGCCAAAAAGGCAGTAGAGAAATACCAAGAGCACCGCGATTTATTAGAGCAAATTGGCGCTGAATATGGCGTACAACCGCGGTTTATCGTGGCGCTGTGGGGCATTGAAACCAATTTTGGTAGCTTTACTGGCGGCCAAGACGTGATTTCAGCGCTCACCACCATGGCTTACGAAGGGCGTCGTGAGGCCTTTTTTAAGAAAGAATTATGGCACGCACTCACCATCGTAGAAGAACAGCATATTCCGATTGAACAAATGCGCGGCTCGTGGGCCGGTGCTATGGGACAAACCCAGTTTATGCCAAGTTCATTCATGCAGTACGCAGTGGACTATGATGGCGATGGTCGTAAAGATATCTGGGGCTCGATGGGCGATGTCTTTGCCTCGGCGGCCAACTACCTTAAATCTGTGGGCTGGCGGGATGATGTTACTTGGGGTCGCCAAGTGCAACTACCAGACTCTTTTGATGCCAGTTTAGCTTCGTTGAAAACCAAGAAAACTCTAGCTGAA
The DNA here is from genome assembly GCF_024584785.1 of Idiomarina loihiensis. GTDB lineage: Bacteria > Pseudomonadota > Gammaproteobacteria > Enterobacterales > Alteromonadaceae > Pseudidiomarina > Pseudidiomarina fusca. The sequence goes on along the minus strand of NZ_CP074112.1, from coordinate 1,315,676 downwards.
TGGCAACAATTGGGCGTGCGTCGAATGGACGGGAGTGATTTACCGCAACGGGACGATATTGAAGCCTCTGTGGTGATTCCTGATGACCAGCAGGGCCGCGTCTATCTCGCTTATACCAATTACGATGCCCTGATGCGCTGGAACCGTTCGCACTACTTTGTGGCAGCGGTGGGTTATTTGTCGGATCGTATTCGGTTTCCGCGGTAATTGGTATGTATCAAGCGGACCAGCTTGCTTTACCGCAACCGTCGAAAATTGTGTGTGTGGGCCGCAATTATGCGGCCCATGCAGCTGAGTTAGGTAATGAGGTGCCGGCGGCACCGTTACTGTTTATGAAGCCCCCCTCGAGCATCACCTATTTACCCAAGGTGACGATTCCAACCCAGCAAGGTGAATGCCAACATGAAGTTGAACTCGCGGTGCTGATTGGGCAGCCCTTGACCGCAGCGACCCCTGCCAGCGCACAAACGGCCATTGCTGCCGTAGGGGTGGCGTTAGATTTAACCCTGCGTGAGGTGCAATGCCAGCTCAAAGCGCAAGGGCAGCCATGGGAGCGTGCCAAAGCCTTCGATGGCGCCTGTGTGCTATCTAGTTGGCTCACAAGCGCAGAACTGGCGCTGGATCAACCCTTGCAGTTTGGCCTAGAGGTAAATGGCCAACCGCGGCAACAGGGGGATTCGCGGCTGATGATCTTTCCGATTGCAGAACTCTTAGCTGAAGTGAGTCAGTCTTTTAGCTTAGTCCCTGGCGATGTGGTGTTAACCGGAACTCCTGCCGGTGTGGCCGGGTTAGCGGTTGGTGATGAGTTAAAGCTGTGGTTGCAGCCGGCTGATAGTGGCTCTAGCGCCTGGCAATGGCAGGGCCAGGTGGAGGCCGGACGTGGCTAAACCATTTTGGCAAACTACGCCATTAGCTGAGATGACGACCGAGCAGTGGGAGTCACTCTGTGATGGTTGTGGCAAGTGCTGCTTACATAAGCTGGTGGATGATGACACCGATGAGCTCTATTTTACCGATGTCAGTTGCCAACTACTTTGCGCTGAGAGCGGCAGCTGCAAGCAGTATGCGACGCGCTTCGACATCGTTCCTGATTGTGTAGTGATAAGCCAAGACAACTTGCAGCAGTTGTATTATTTACCTAACAGCTGTGCTTACCGTCGTCTTGCTGAAGGGCGTTCGTTGCCAAGTTGGCATCCGTTACGTCACCAAGGTAGTAAAGATGCCATGGTGGCAGCGGGGATGAGCGTGGTGGGCCGAGTTATCAATGAACGCGACTTTGCGGCCGAATTAGAAGACCGCATCGTGACTTGGCCGCTGCAAGATACCCCTTGATAGCTTTTTAACCCTTACCCCTTTTAAAGAGCACGCTGCACTAGTAAACGAATCAGCATGACCGCCACGGCTACGATGGCATAACTAGCAAAAATGATTTGCATCCACATCGGCATACTTAAGCCGGCAAATTGCCAGTCAATATCGCCACATAGGCCGGGTGCACCAAAGAGATTAGGCAGCAACTCGTGCAAGGGTAACCAGCTAGGAAAGTTAGGAAAGGCCTCGCAGACAATAAAAAAGGAGTTTTCTGCTTGCTGTAGCTGCACGTGTTCGGCCGCGATAACATAGCCCCAAACTGCTGCCACCAGCCAAGCCAACCAAGCTAAACTGCGCAACAGCAGCTGTTGTGGTCTTAGGAGGCCAACAAAGGCAGCCAAGCCAATGGCGATGATGGCGGTTCGTTGGTAAATACATTTAACGCAAGGTTCAATGCCCAAACCATGTTGGACATAAAGCGCAAAGCTAAGTAAAGCTAAAACGCTCAACAATAACAACAACCAGGGCAAACGTTGCGTTGGTAGCTTGGCTAGATGTTTTAACATACTGAGTCTCTTCACAATGATGTACTGCCGGCACCTTACCTTAGCAGCTTAAAATTGTCGATAATAATGATGCGCTGACGGGCTCAATCAAGATCTCGGTAAATATTTTCGCAAAACTTGTCCGACCATTGAAAAGGCTGGTAGAATCAGCCCTCACTATGACAAATATCAGCAGTAAGCAGGCACCCGTTATTCAAACTACAGGGCATTTCATGATCATCAAAGCAAAGAGTCCAGCAGGTTTTGCCGAGGAATATATCGTAAAATCTATATGGAACGGGCATTTTGCGCCAGGTACCATTCTTCCCGCAGAACGAGAGCTGTCCGAGTTGATTGGGGTAACCCGCACCACCTTACGTGAAGTTTTGCAGCGGCTGGCCCGTGACGGTTGGTTAACCATTCAACATGGTAAGCCTACACGGGTGAATAACTTCTGGGAAACTTCAGGCCTTAACATTCTCGAAACCTTAGCTAGGTTAGATGAAGATGGTATGCCTGAATTGGTGGATCAATTGTTGTCGGCACGTACTAATATCAGTGCCATTTACATTCGCCAAGCGGTTCGAAATGCACCAGAACGAGTAGCCGAATTACTCACCGCTGCGGCTACCTTAGAAGATAGTGCCGAAGCCTTCAGTCAATATGATTATCAATTGAATCATGACTTAGCCATGGCCTCTGGCAATCCTATTTATGTGTTGGTACTGAACGGCTTTAAAGGCTTGTATTCACGGATTGGTAATTTTTACTTCTCAAATCCACAAGCTCGGCAATTAGCTCGCAAATACTACGCGGATTTAAAAACCATGGCGGCAGATTCGCGCCGTGACGATGCGGTATTATTAGTACGCGAATACGGTTATCAATCGGGCCGTATCTGGCATAGCATGCGCAGTGAGATCCCTGATAACTTAGTTGAGTAAGTATTGGTTGAGTAAGTATTGGTTGAGTAAGTATTGGTTGAGTAAGTATTGGTTGAGTAAGTACTGGTTGAGTAAGCACTGGTTAAGTAAGTACGGGTTGGATATAAAAAAACTCCAGTTACTGTAAGCACAGTACTGGAGTTTTTTTTATGGGCACCGAGTGCATGCACTCGGGCCATGAGCGAAACGGATTAAGCGAAGTTTTTCGCTACGAAATCCCAGTTCACTAAGTTCCAAAATGCATTTAAGTAGTTTGGACGGGCATTACGGTAATCGATGTAGTAGGCGTGTTCCCACACATCAACAGTTAAAATAGGGGTTACTGAAGCATCAGTTAACGGGGTTTCAGCGTTGCTGGTGTTTACGATAGCAACCGAACCATCCGCCTTTTTAACTAGCCAAGTCCAACCAGAACCGAAGTTGCCAGCTGCTTGGGCACTAAATTCTTCTTTGAACTTAGCGAATGAACCAAACGCCGCATTAATTGCGTCCGCTACCGCACCAGTTGGCTCGCCGCCGCCATTTGGGCTTAAGCAGTGCCAGTAGAAAGTGTGGTTCCACACTTGTGCTGCGTTATTGAACACGCCACCTTTGCTAGACTTGATGATGTCTTCTAGCGATTGGCTTTCTAAGTCAGTACCAGCTACCGCATCATTTAATTTGGTAACATAAGTCTGATGGTGCTTACCGTAGTGGTATTCAATGGTTTCAGCTGAAATGTGTGGCTCTAGTGCATCTTTTGCATAAGGCAATGCTGGTAATTCAAATGCCATGTCGACTCTCCGTTATTATTTGCGTATGGATTTTGAAACATTCTAGTTTCTCATGCCAATGCATTCTAGCATTGAAATAAGATCCTGCAGTCACTATATAGTTAGATTGTGGCATAAAAGTTTATTTCAAGGGGGCTGGCTGGGTTTATTTAACCTAACTACTTACTTTGGGAGTGCTGATAAGGCAGGCTCGATATGCTAAACTAATGGCCATTTTAAAACGCTCTACATCTGAGGTATGCATGGAAACTGTTGAAAAGATCAAACAGCAAATTGCTGAAAACCCTATTCTGTTATACATGAAAGGGTCACCTAAATTACCAAGCTGTGGATTTTCTGCGCAAGCATCGCAAGCACTAATGAGCTGTGGTCAGCCATTTGCTTATGTTGATATTTTGCAAAACCCAGATATTCGTGCAGAATTACCCGCTTACGCTGATTGGCCTACCTTTCCACAATTGTGGATTGAAGGCGAATTAGTGGGTGGTTGTGACATCATTTTGGAAATGTTCCAAAAAGGTGAATTGCAGGCTTTAATTGCAGAAGTTGCTGAGCGCCATCCGGCCCCAGCAGAATAAGTAAACCTAGAAAACGGAGATATAACATGGGTGTATTAGTAGGTCGTAAGGCTCCTAACTTCACTGCTGCAGCGGTATTAGGAAACGGTGAAATTGTTGATAGCTTTAACTTATACGAGCAAATTAAAGGTAAGAAAGCGGTTGTTTTCTTTTACCCATTAGATTTCACCTTCGTATGTCCTTCTGAGTTGATCGCATTTGACCACCGTTTAGAAGAATTCAAAAAACGTGGTGTAGAAGTTATCGGTGTGTCTATCGATTCACAATTCACGCACAACGCATGGCGTAACACCGCTGAAGCAGACGGCGGCATTGGTGCGGTTAAATATCCATTAGTAGCCGACGTTAAGCATTCAATTTGCCGTGCTTACGATGTTGAGCATCCAACTGACGGCGTGGCTTTCCGTGCGTCATTCTTGATCGATGAAGAAGGCGTGGTACGTCATCAAATCGTGAACGACTTGCCATTAGGCCGCAACATCGACGAAATGATTCGTTTGGTTGACGCGTTAAACTTCCACCAGAAACACGGTGACGTGTGCCCAGCTGGTTGGAAAGAAGGCGACGAAGGCATGAAAGCAGACCCTAAAGGGGTAGCAGACTACTTGTCGAAAAACGCTGGCAAACTGTAATAGCCTAAACTTTTAGACTAATTCAAAGAATAAGCCCCAGCTACTGGTTTCAGTGCTGGGGCTTTTTTTGTGGCCTTTTACGGCATGGCGACAAGAGATTGGCTGCCCGTTAGAGCGCTCGTGCGCGAAAGCGCTTACCTTTGATTTTGTCGTTATTGAGAATGGCCAGTGCGGCTTTCACCTGAGCTTTGCGGACCGTCACAAAAGACCACTGGCTAAGTACTTTGATTTTACCTATCGCGTCTACTTTCAGTTGATTATCTTTGGTGAGGGCGCCAACAATGTCACCTGGGCGCAGTTTATCTTTCTTGCCCCCAGTGATTTGCAGCGTACTCCACAGTGCGGGCAAGCTAAGATTAGCCGCAGCCGCAGCCGGTGCTGGTAGTGCTAACAGCTGAATAGGTTTATCGAGTTGGTCTTCTAGCAGATGCCTTTGATAGTTATCCTGTGCCCCTAGTAGCGTAATAGCTAGGCCAGCACTGCCAGCCCGCCCAGTACGGCCAATGCGATGGGTGTGGGTATCAAGGTCATGGGCCATATGCACGTTAATCACCAAGGGTAATTGATCCACATCCACGCCCCGCGCGGCGACATCCGTTGCAACTAACACGCGGACACTACCATGGAGAAATTGAATCATTGCTTGATCGCGCTGTTTTTGGTCAAGATCACCATTTAAGGCGGTGGCGCTAATGCCTTGGCCGAGCAAGTGGGTCACAATGTTTTGCGTCTCAGCTTTGGTATTACAGAACACCATACAGCTGGGTGGCTGTAATTGGAGCAGAAGATTTGCCACTGCGTTCGCGGCAGTGTCGGTTAACTCATAAAAACGTTGGGTAATAGCCGCTGGTACTGCAGCATCTTCCGCTTGAATATGCTTTGCCTGCTGGCTTACCTGTTGCGCTAGTTGGGCGATAGTGGTTGGGTAGGTGGCACTAAACAATAACGTTTGGCGCTGGCCCGGTAGCGTCTTCACAATAGCCTTAAGATCATCGATAAAGCCCATTTCTAGCATGCGATCCGCTTCATCCAAGACCAACGTGTGGATGGCTGCTGTGCTGAAAGCTTGCTGCTGCAGCAAATCTAGAATACGCCCTGGCGTACCCACCAGAATGTTTGCACCGTGCTGCAATGACTCACGCTGGCCTCGCGCTGGCACCCCACCACAAAGTGTCAGTACTTTCACATCGCCGATGGCTTTGGCAAGACTACGAATGACTTCGGCTACTTGTTCGGCCAGCTCACGTGTTGGACACATTACCAGTGCTTGAGGTGCTTGCTGAGCGGGCACCAGCTTGGTTAACAAGCCTAGCGCAAAGGCTGCGGTTTTTCCGGAGCCGGTTGGGGCCTGTACCACCACATCTTGGCCCGCCAAAATCACCGGCAAACTGCCTGCTTGAACGGGGGTCATGGTGCTGTAGCCAAGCTCGGCCACGCGTTGCAACAAATTGGCTGCTAACGGAAGCTGACTGAACTGGCTGAGAGGAGGTTGGGTGGTTGGCATTGCGACAGTGCTCATGATAGATGTGCTAACTTATACGTGATGAATAGACGGTTCATAATAGCAGAATTTGGGCTATGCTGGATATCAGAGAAAGTATTTATGGTGAATCTGCAAAACATCAGGAGCGCAAACAATGGATGAATTTATGCAAGCGGCTATCGCTGAAGCAAAACAAGGCTTAGCTGAGGGCGGGGTGCCCATAGGTTCGGTACTGGTGCACCAAGGCAAGATCATCGGTCGTGGCCATAATCGAAGGGTTCAAAGTGGCAGCCCTATTTTGCATGGCGAAATGGATGCCCTTGAAAATGCCGGGAGGCAACCGGCGAAAGTTTATCGGGAATGCACCATTTACACCACCTTATCCCCTTGTTGCATGTGCGCAGGAGCAATTGAGCTCTATGGCATCAAGAAGGTAGTTATTGGTGAAAATCAGACCTTTATGGGTGCTGAACAGCGCTTGCTTGAGGCCGGAATTGAGGTGGAGGTAAGGCAGGATGCTAGCTGTATCGAATTAATGCAAAACTTTATTCAGCAGCATCCGCAGTTATGGCATGAAGACATTGGGGTTTAGTCTTTAGCAGGCTTAACCCAATGCGAGAAATAGAACAAGACTAGCGCGGCAATAGCTCCTAGGGTATCAGCCAGCATGTCTTTTTGCGCATCCCAGGGGTCACCTTGTGAGCCCAGAAATTCGATGCCGGCATTGCCGCCTTCAATCACCGCGAATTGCCATTCAATGATCTCGTAGGCGGCGGCTACGGCCATGATTAAAAACAGCCCGAATAACATCGCCGTCACGGGGCGAGCCCATTGCTTACGCAGCAATAACTCAGCCGCTGCATAGGCATAAAAGCCCACACTAAAATGAGCCACCCGGTCGTAATGATTACGCTCAAAGGCAAAGGTTTCGGTGACCCAATCAAATGGCACTTTGGCAAAGGTGTAATGCGCACCTATGGTGTGCATGATGAGTAGCACGCTCATCAAAAGGTAGCTGGTATTGCTAAACTGAAAGTGCTTGTAGGTGACGGCCAAGCCGATAAAGATCGCAAAAATAGGTACCATTTCAGCCCACCAAACCCGATTATCAGCAGGCGCTATGGCTGACCAGCAGACGACCACCACAAACAGGCTGGCTAAGAATAATGGAACACGGTGATGGGTGGGCATATGCGTTTCCTTGTTATTGTTTGTGTTATGCGCCAGTTAAGTGCCAGCGAGGCTTAGCTGTTGCTTGCTGGTTGCAAGGGCCAGCCACCGAGATCTTGATAGCGATTAACCATATAGCAAAACAGCTCAGCTGTACGTTCAGTATCATACAGGGCAGAATGCGCTTGTTTACTATCAAAGGCAATACCAGCTGCTTGGCATGCTTTGATCAGCACGGTTTGACCTAAAAACACCGCAGCTAAAGCGGCCGTGTCAAAAGTAACAAACGGATGGAACGGATTACGTTTGAGTTGTGCTCGCTCTGCTGCTGCCATAACAAAGCTATGATCAAAGGTCGCATTGTGGCCGACTAAAATACAACGTTGGCAACCCGCGTCTTTTTGCGCTTTACGAATCGGCTTGAACATGTCTTTGAGAGCTTCGCTCTCTGCTACTGCGCCGCGTAGGGGCGAGTGCGGATCAATGCCATTAAAATCGATGGCTGCTTGCTCAATGTTAGCACCTTCGAAAGGCTCAACATGATAGTGCAAAGATTTGGCCGGTTGCAGTTGTCCGGCCTGATTGAATTCCAGAATAACCGCGGCGACTTCAAGTAAGGCATCAGTTTTGGCATTAAAACCTGCGGTTTCAACGTCAATAACGACCGGCATGTAGCCGCGAAAGCGCTCTTGCATAGTCACCGCAGCAGCGGGTGCAGTGCTGGCTGGCGTTGGCGTCTGGCTCATAAATCTCCAGGATTGGCTGCGCTACGCTCAATTAACTCAATGGCATAACCGTCCGGATCACGCACAAAAGCAATGATGGTTTTACCACCTTTAACCGGCCCCGGCTTACGATAAACATCAGCACCAGCTTGCTCTAATTGCTCACAAACTTGATAAATATCGCTAACACCAATAGCAATATGGCCAAAGGCACCGCCGTGTTCGTATTCAGTAACACCCCAATTGTAAGTTAACTCAAGCACGCTATGGTCAGCTTCATCGCCGTAACCAACAAACGCCAGAGAATACTTGTATTCTTCGTTATCAGCGGTACGTAATAGCTTCATGCCCAATAGTTCGGTGTAAAATTGAATGGAGCCTTGCAGGTCGCCAACACGTAGCATGGTGTGCAGTAGTCTCATGTTAAACCTCGTCTGATGTCTTCTGTTTAAATTCGCACAAATCTTCGATTAAGCAACTGCCACATCTTGGTTTACGCGCAATACAGGTGTATCGCCCGTGTAAAATAAACCAGTGATGAGCATCTACTTTAAATTCGGCCGGAATCACTTTTTCTAGTCTATCTTCTACCGCTCGGACGGTTTTGCCTGGCGCAAATTTAGTCCGATTCGCAACCCGAAAAATATGGGTATCGACGGCAATAGTGGGCCAGCCAAACGCTGTATTGAGCACCACGTTAGCGGTTTTGCGTCCAACCCCTGGCAAGGCTTCTAGAGCCTCGCGGTCTTCTGGCACAGCGCCTTGATGTTGATTCACCAAGATAGTACAAGTTTTGATGATGTTCTCAGCCTTGGCATTAAAGAGGCCGATGGTTTTAATGTACTCTTTAACGCCGTCCACGCCCAAGGCTAACATGGCTGCCGGAGTATTGGCTGCGGCAAAGAGTTTACGAGTCGCTTTATTTACCCCAACATCGGTGGCTTGGGCCGATAACAACACAGCAATCAGTAACTCAAAACTCGAGTTGTACTCAAGTTCCGTAGTAGGGTGCGGATTGTGCTCGCGCAAGCGCGTTAAAATGGCAATACGTTTGTCTTTATTCATGATAGTTATTGGGCCGTAACCCGAGCCCGCGTTACTTGTTTTTCTGGTGTTTTGGCGCGCTCGGCTTGGCGCTGATCGAACCAGTTTTTACCCGCAATGATAAAGCCCATCACAATAAAGGCCCCCGGCGGCAAAATCGCCAACAGCAGCGGGTAGTCAAATTGAACCAGTTCGATACGTAGCTCACTGGCCCATGCTCCTAGCAGTAAATCGGCACCATCAAACAGGGTGCCGTTACCGATAATCTCACGAATGGCGCCTAACAACACCAGTACTAAGGTGAAGCCTAAGCCCATCATCAGGCCATCAAACGCCGATTTTTGCCAGGGGTTCTTGGAGGCATAAGCTTCGGCACGACCAATGATGGCACAATTGGTGACGATCAGCGGAATGAAAATACCCAGCGATTGATACAAGCCATACACATAAGCGTTCATCAATAATTGCATGACGGTAACAAAGGTTGCAATCACCATCACAAACACCGGAATACGAATTTCTTTAGGAACCCAGTCGCGCACTAGTGATACGGTGACGTTAGAACCCACCAACACCAGTAAGGTTGCCAAACCAAGCCCCAACGCATTGGTTACCGTTGAGGTAACTGCGAGCAGAGGGCACAGGCCTAGCAGTTGCACTAAGGCAGGGTTGTTGGTCCACAAGCCCTGTAGGGTTAACTCTTTGTAGGCGTTCATGAGCTTACTCCGGCACAGTTGTTAGGGGCCGCGAACCACTGTTGCTGTTGCTGCTGAAATAACAGGTTGGCACGTTTTACTGCCTGCACTACGGCTCTTGGGGTGATAGTAGCGCCAGTAAATTGATCAAACATACCGCCATCGCGAGTCACGGCCCAGCGGTTGTCATCAGCTCCTTGCACGGTTAAACCGTTGAAACTGGTGATCCAATCATCTTTGCGGATCTCAATTTTATCACCCAAGCCCGGGGTTTCTTGATGGCGTAGGGTACGCACGCCACTAACCTCACCGGCGACGGTGAAGGCTACTAGTAGTTCAATCGCACCACTGTAACCATTCGGTGCGGTCACTTCTACCGCTAAGGCGGTGGCTTGCTGGTTCAGGCTAGCCCGATAAATGCGATGAGAGCCAGGCCCTAGTTCAGCATGGTCAACTAAACTACAGCTCTGGTACAAGTCGTTATCATGCAGCTCAGGTGGAATTAATTGGTTCAGCACTTGCAACAATTCTTGCTCTTGTTGGCGCTTAATGGGCTCCTCGGTAAACTGAGCTGTGGCCACAATGAGCAGGGTTGCAACAATAGCGAACAAGGCTAGAACCATACCATTATGGCGCATACTTTTGCCGATCATGTTCTACCTCCATGGCCATAGGCTAGCGGTTGGCTGTACTTATCAATCACGGGAACGGCCATATTAGCTAGCAACACCGCAAAGGCAACAGCATCAGGGTAGCCCCCCCAAGTGCGAATCACCATCACTAAAGCGCCAATGATGAGGCCGAAAATGAAGCGGCCTTTGTTAGACGTTGCCGCTGTTACCGGATCGGTGGCAATAAAAAAGGCCCCCAACATGGTTGCACCACTCATCAGATGTAGCCAAGGAGAGATGCTTTGATCCGGATTGAACAACCACAACAAAGTGGCAGGCACCGTTAAGCCTAGCAGCACCCCGGCCGGGATATGCCAACTGATAATACGTTGATAAATAAGCACCAAGCCGCCAAGCAAAAAGGCCAGATTGAGGTAGCCCCAGCCAACCCCAGCAAAACTTCCGAAAATAGGCTTTTGCAGCGCTTCTGCGGTGGTGAGTTGATGACTAAGATCGGTGCGTAAGCTATCTAGGGGAGTCGCCATTGTGACCCCATCAATGCCACTACGCAATTGCTCTAAACTATAGCCTGCTTGGCTATAACCACTGCTGATTAACTGCCACGTATCGGCTAGCGATAACTGTAACTGTGCCAGTTGTTGTGGGATCGGCCAACTGGTCATCTGTACCGGAAAGGACACCAGTAACAGCACGTAGCCAGCCATGGCAGGATTAAATAGATTTTGGCCAACGCCACCATAGACATGCTTCACCACCAAGATGGCAAAGGCGGTGCCAATCACAATGATCCACCAAGGTGCCAAGCTGGGTATGCTAATGGCTAACAACACCGCAGTCACTATGGCGGTATGATCCTGCCAGGCACTCGCTACGGAGCGTCCACGAACACGCATCACGGCGGCTTCACAAATCCATGCTGTGAGTAATGCTAACAGCAGTTGTAAGAAAATCCCTAAGCCAAAAAAGTAGCTGTGTACCAAGATGCCAGGAATTACCGCTAGGTAAACCCAACGCATCACTTGCGTGGTGGTACGCCGTTGGTGAGCGTGGGGCGATGCGGCTATTTTAAATGTCATGATGATTCACCTTCGGCAGAGTCGTTGGCCTTGGCGGCAGCAGCAGCTTGTGCGGCTTTGCGAGCTTTGGCCCGAGCAATAGCTGCTTGGACCGCATCTTGCGGGTTATCAGCGCCAGCGGCGACCGCTTCAGCTTGGGCCGCTTTACGTGCTTCAGCAGCTTGCCGATGACGTTCTAATCGTTCTTGTTTTTCGCGTTCAAGGCGCTCTTGGCGCGCTTCAAAGCGTTCACGTGCAATTTCTGCCTTGGCTTTTTCGCGCGCAATATTGCGGATCTCAGCTTTGGCTTTACGATAGTAATGCACCAACGGAATTTCACTTGGGCAGACGTAAGCGCAGGCTCCACATTCAATACAGTCAAACAGGTTCTGTTGCTCGAGGCCATCATAATCTTTGGCTTTGGCCAGCCATTGCAGTTGCTGCGGCAACAGTTGCGCCGGGCACACGTCAGCACAGGCGCCACACCGAATGCAATTCATTTCTTGTTGGGCTGGGGCTAACTCGGTAGTGGAGGGCAATAATAAGCAGTTGGTGATTTTCACCACCGGCACTTGTAAATTTGCCAAGGCAAAGCCCATCATTGGCCCGCCCATGATCACCCGTTGTGCAGCCTTACCGGTAGTTTCATGAAAGCCCGCATAAGCTAGCAGATCAGCGACAGGGGTACCGAGACGAACCCAATAGTTACCCGGTTTATCCACTTGTTCACCGGTGACGGTAACCACCCGTTGTATTAACGGTATGCCCAGTACGATAGCTTGATGAATGGCAAACGCAGTTCCTACGTTGTGCATCAATAAGCCGACATCAATCGGCAGGCCGCGACTGGGAACTTGCCGTCCGGTTAAAATTTCAATCAGTTGCTTCTCGCCGCCCGAGGGGTATTTTACCGGCACTTGGCGTAACGCAATCCTGCTTGCTGTTGCAGCGCGTTCACTGAGTAACTGGGTAAATATCGCAATCGCCTCAGGCTTGTTCTCTTCAATTGCAATCAAGGCTTTGTTGCAACCGCTAACCTGCATTAAGATCTCGGTGCCACTGATGATTTCGGCGGCATGTTCACGCATTAAGCGATCATCAGCAGTAATATAGGGTTCGCATTCCACGCCATTGATAATGAGATACTCAAGCGGACGTTGTAACGCTAATTTTTGTGCACTAGGAAAGCCCGCACCGCCTAAACCTGCAATCCCGGCTGCTTGAATACGCTCTAACAGCTCAGCCCGACTTAATTGCTGATAATCAGGGCAGGGAGTGGTTGGATACCATGCATCTTGGCCATCGGCAGCAAGGGTAATGGTGAGGTCAGTTAGGCCCGACGGATGAGCGATCGGCTGTTCGTCGATCGCCAGCACTGTACCCGAGGTAGGAGCGTGCACGGGTAAGCCACGTTGTAAGCCCGGTTGGGTGAGTGGTTGGCCAGCACGGACGTCGTCGCCGACAGCGACCAGTATTTCACCACTGTTACCACTGTGTTGCTTTACCGGCACCACAAACGTCTTGCTTAACGGCAAGGTTTGGATGGGCGTTTGGTTCGATAGCTGTTTGCGCTCGGGCGGATGAATGCCGCCGTGAAAGCTCCACAACTGACCTGCCTCAATAGCACTGATGTTGATCGCGGACATTATTTAGCTGACTCCACAACAGTCACTGGAATCTGTTCTAGGTTCCATTGCCAATTTTCTGGGCGCACGGGTACCGGCACCATATCAATACAATCCACTGGACAGGGCTCCACGCAAAGATCACAGCCCGTACATTCATGGGCTATAACCGTATGCATTTGCTTGGCGGCACCTAAAATGGCATCTACCGGACAAGCCTGAATACACTTGGTACAGCCGATACATTCATCTTCACGGATCACCGCAACCTTTTTAACATCCTCGGTACCATGAGCGGCATCAAGAGGTTGTGGTTCCACGCCCATCAACTCAGCTAGTTGCTTAATGGTTGCTTCGCCGCCCGGAGGGCATTTATTGATGGCATCGCCGTTGGCAATGGCTTCGGCATAGGGGCGACAGCCGGGATAGCCGCACTGACCACATTGGGTTTGCGGCAAAATAGCATCAATTTGATCCACAATAGGATCGCTTTCCACTTTAAAGCGTACCGCCGCGAAGCCAAGAATAAGCCCAAACACCAGCGCCAGTACACCTAACACAATGATGGCAGTCAACATACTCATGCGTTGGTCACCAAGCCGCTAAATCCCATAAAGGCTAATGACATCAGACCGGCTGTAATCATCGCCACCGCCGCACCTTTAAACGGCAACGGCACATCGGCCGCAGCTAGGCGTTCGCGCAACGCTGAAAACAAAATAAGGACCAGCGAGAAGCCGAGCGCTGCACCCAAGCCATAGATGATCGACTCGACAAAATTATGTTGTTCATTGATATTTAACAAAGCCACACCAAGCACCGCACAGTTGGTAGTAATTAACGGTAAAAAGATGCCCAGTAAACGGTATAACGTGGGGCTAGTTTTATGTACGACCATTTCAGTGAATTGTACCACTACGGCAATCACTAAAATGAAACTCAATGTTTGCAGCGCCATTAAGTCTAGCGGTGCCAAGATGTATTGGTTAACAAGGTAGCTACATACCGAGGCTAACGTCAGCACAAAGGTGGTCGCAGCCGACATACCAATGGCTGTTTCTAGCTTATTAGACACGCCCATAAAGGGACATAATCCAAGAAATTTAACCAACACGAAATTGTTGACTAGTACTGTTGCAACCAACAGCAGCAAGTAGTCACTCATGAAGATACCTGTTCGCTCTTTATCGATACTGCATATTATCGAATTTTTAGCCGCTATAAACAACCGATCAAATGTAGTGTTATTAGCATTTGTCATCGATTGTTCATCGAGTTGTCACAGAGCTGCCATGGCTACTGGTTAAATTTGCGCCAGTTAACCTGCAGAGGAAGAGCATATGACGGGGTGGATTAAGCAGCTAAACGACTACGATCAGCGCAGTTTTAGTTGGTGTAATCATCGTTACCGCGCCTTAGCTCAACGCAAGTTGGTGCGCTGGATATCGCATTCAGGTGATGGCTATTTGTACGCTGGATTAGCCCTGCTGCTAGCATTATTACAAACCAAATCTCAGTTGCAATACGCATTATGGTTGGGATTTGCGCTAGAAGTACCATTATTTTGCCTGCTCAAGCGTTACTACAAGAGACCCCGTCCATATCAAGCCAAACAAGCGTTAAAAGCGGTGATTATTGCGCACGATCCTTTTAGTTTTCCATCCGGGCATACCACCGCAGCATTTTTAATGGCAGCGCTGTTAACTTGGACCTGGCCAAGTTGGTCGTGGTTGTTTTATGCCTGGGCCGTGGCGGTGGGATCGTCGCGGGTGTTATTAGGAGTGCATTATCCGGGCGACATTTTGGCTGGGATAGGGCTAGGAAGTATGATCGCTATAGGAGTGATAGCATGCGTATCTTAGTAGGAGTACAGGGCACCGGTAACGGTCATTTAAGCCGGTGCGCGGCATTAGCTGAGGCTGCTAGTCAACGCAGCGATATCGAGCTTGATTTTTTAGTATCAGGACGGCCGCAAGCGGCTTTGTTCGATATGGAAGCGTTTGGTGATTGGCAATGGTGCGAAGGCCTCACCTTTGCCGTGCAGCAAGGTCGAGTATCGCTACGAGAAACCATGCGGCGCAATAACTGGGGTAAGTTCTGGCAGGATGTACAGCAGTTGGATCTAGCTCCTTACGATCTCATCGTTAGCGACTACGAACCCATTACCGCCTGGGCTGGTCGTAAACAACAGCGCCGAGTGATTGGTATTGGCCGCCAGTTTGCCTTTTATAAAGCCACGCAAACACTCCCTATTCATGTCGCTCAACGGCAGTTGCTGCGTTGGTTTGCACCGGTAAGTGAGGCGCTGGGCATGCATTGGTTTGAGGATGGACAGCACACGATGCCACCTATTATTCACCAACGCGCGCAAGTGACGAATCTGCAGCAACGACATTATTTAGTCTATCTACCGTTTGAGAACCTCGCTGCAATCCATCAGTTGCTGGCGCCCCTCAGCGATTACCGGTTCAGTGTTTTTCATCCCCAAGCAGAACATCAGCAAGTGGGGCATGTGCATTACTTCCCGCCATCCCGGCAGGGGTTTGCGGATTGCTTTGCGAGTGTGGCAGGGGTGATCAGTAACGCCGGCTTTGAAACCAGCTGCGAAGCCTTAGCGATGGGCAAGAAATTGTTAGTACGACCGCTCCAAGGGCAGTTTGAACAAGTAGCAAATGCGCGTTGTCTAGACATTGCTGGTCTTGCACAGGTGATGGAAGAACTGAGTACAGAGCAAGTACAACGCTTTATTGAGCAAGACAGTGCGGTTTATTGTAAATGGCCGAATGTGGCAGAAGCGGTGGTTGCTTGGTTAGCTGCAGGCGCTCAAGAACCAGTGGCTAAACTGAGCAAAAGACTGTGGCAACAAAGCGAATTGCATGATTATTTTCAATTGGTAAAGCGCTATTGAGTTAACTGGAGTAAGCGGGAGTTGCGTGGGGGCTAGGTTATTTGTGGCTCCCCAGGTTGGATTCGAACCAACGACACATGGATTAACAGTCCACCGCTCTAACCAACTGAGCTACTGGGGAATTACAAATAGGTTGCAAGGAAGGTGGTGTTGGCTCCCCAGGTTGGATTCGAACCAACGACACATGGATTAACAGTCCACCGCTCTAACCAACTGAGCTACTGGGGAACACCTCAAGCAACGGATGCGAATGTTAAAGGGGCTTGCAGCGCCTGTCAATACTAAAAAAGTTCGTTTGCACGTTTTGTGCGCAAACTTGATAAAATAGTCCTTGTCAAGAGTGAACAAGGGCAGCGTTTATATCAAAAGATATAGTTGTGATCCGTCCTATGTTATCCACAGATCGGCGCAGCTCTTGATTTCAAAAGGCTAGCGGATCTTATCCACTAAATCTGTGGATAACCTTGTGGGAAAATCTGTGAGTAGTCATGAATGGTGCGCTATACAGGCCGATTTAGAGATTGCTTAAAAATTGACTCTATTTGTATTTTCGCAATAAAAACAAATGCTTACATATATACCCAGAGTTACTTTACAGGCTTTAAGAAAAACTTGAAGAAGCGCTTCTTTCTTGATCTGCCACTGTGTATTTCTTGTCAGCTTTGCTTCAAATATCGCCAATCATAGCTTGACTTTTTGCTTTAATCGCTTGAGTTTTCAAGAAAGCTTGCCGTGGTTAAAATTTAAACAGCTGTTTGATTGTCGTTGTCACCAAAGATTCATAAAAAATCCCGGCTCGGGGCCGGGATTTTAAAGAACCTTGAACTTGTCAGCAGTTTAACCGCGAGCGTAGGCATCAATACGTCGCACCGCTTCTTCTAAAGTTGCCATACTGGTGGCGAAAGAGAAGCGACAATGGCCAGGTGCACCAAAGGCTGAACCAGGTACCAGCGCCACTTTAGCTTGATTCAAGAGTTGTTCGCATAATTCAATATCCGTACTCACCCCTTTTTGTGCCATGAGTTCAGTGATATTGGCAAAGGTATAGAAAGTGCCGTCACCAGCAATGCATTGCATACCAGGAATCGTATTGAGTGCTGCAACTAAATAATCATGGCGTTTCTTAAATTCAGTGACCATGGTGGTAATGCACGTTTGGTCACCTTCTAACGCTGCAAGTGCCGCATATTGGCTAATGCTGGCTGGATTAGATGTGCTCTGTGACTGAATCTTTTTCATTGCCGCAATCAAAGGTTTAGGGCCCGCGGCGTAACCAATCCGCCAGCCGGTCATGGCATAAGCTTTAGACACCCCAGAAAGAATCACAATACGGTCACGTAAGTCTGGCGCCACCATGGCGATATTGTGAAAAGCCTCTTCTGTCCACAAGATATGTTCGTACATATCATCCGTAGCAATAAGAACTTGCGGATGCTGGCGCAACACCTCAGCTAGGGCTGTCAATTCAGCTTTGCTATAGGCGGTACCAGTTGGGTTAGAAGGACTATTTAAGAACAGTAACCGAGTGGCTGGGGTAATGGCCGCCGCTAATTGTGCCGCAGTGATTTTATAGCGTTGCTCAATACCAGCTTCAATAAAGCGTGGTACCGCACCCACCAATAAGCTCATATCAGGATAGGACACCCAGTAAGGTGCCGGGATCAGCACTTCGTCACCTGGGTTAAGCCAAGCACTAAGTAGATTAAAAATACTGTGTTTACCGCCCGCCGAAATCAAAATCTCTGCAGGTTCGTAGCTGAGTCCATTGTCGCGCTGAAATTTGTTAATGACCGCTTGTTTCAGTTGCGGAATACCGTCGACGGCTGTGTATTTGGTATGGCCAGCATCAATCGCGGCCTTGGCAGCATCCTTCACGAATTGGGGCGTATCAAAATCAGGCTCACCAACGCCTAAGCCAATCACATCATGGCCAGCAGCTTTAAGCTCAGCGGCTTTTTGCGAAACTGCTAGGGTAGGAGAAGGTTGAATAGCATTTACACGATCAGAAAGTTGATATTTCACGCTGGTATCCCTTGCTTCAGAGCCGTTAATAAAATATTGAGGGGAAAAAAGATGCTTTACTATATAGATATTGGCTATTTTTGTCCACGCAAGCAAGCTCTGGTCGGGGTAGATTGAGGATGGTAGTAACCAGCAAATTTGGGTACACTAGGAGCCTTTACGATACCCAAGCAATGGCTAAGTCGCAGTCGTAGCGACAGGTCCAAAACTACAGTCCCGCAGTAATAACTAGCAGTAACAACTAAGAGTATCTTCATGAGCCCAGCAGTGTCGGCAAAATCGTTGCTTCATCGGCCTATTCCTAGCACCCTATGGCAGATGACTTGGCCCGTTATTATTGGCGTACTAACGCTGATTAGCTTTAACGTGGTTGATACTTTTTTTGTCGGTATGCTAGGCACGGATCCGCTCGCTGCGGTTAGTTTCACCTTTCCGGTAACTTTTACCGTGGTGAGCTTGAGTATTGGCTTAGGCATTGGTACCTCGGCGGTGATTGCTCGTAAACGTGGTTCGGGGCGCGAGGAGCATGCGCGTTTTGATGGCACTACGGCACTGACCGTCGCTGCTTTATTGGTCGCTGTCTTAGCTCTGATCGGCTGGTTGTTGATGCCAGCCATTTTTGCCCTGCTTGGTGCCCAAGAACGCTTGTTACCCGATATTTATGCCTACATGACACAGTGGTTTATAGGCGCCGTCTGGTTAGTTATCCCGATGGTGGGTAATGCGGTGTTACGCGCGGCTGGCGATACTCGTACGCCCAGTTTGATCATGGCTTCAGGCGGTTTACTGAACGCCGTGTTTGATCCTATTCTGATTTTCGGTTGGGGCCCGGTGCCGGCACTAGGAGTGCAAGGTGCGGCGCTTGCGAGTGTGCTGTCCTGGGTTATTGGTAGTGTGCTGGTACTCTGGTATTTGCGCTACAAGCAACTGTTGAGTTTGCGCGCACCTAGTGGCGCCACTTGGCTGCATTCAGCCCGCCAAATTTTGAGCATTGGCTTACCCGCAGCGGGTGCGAACATGCTCACCCCTCTGGCTATGGCGGTACTCACTGCCTTGGTGGCCGTTTATGGTGCTGAAGCGGTCGCAGCGTTTGGGGTTGGCTCGCGGCTAGAATCCTTAGCCAGTGTGGTCATTCTGGCACTATCCATGTCGTTACCACCGCTCATTAGCCAAAACTTTGGCGCTCATGCTTTTGATCGGGTCGGTGCCGCTTACAAAGTGGCAGTGCGAGCCGTATTGATCATTCAATTGTTGATGTACGGCTTGTTGATTGCCCTAGCTCCTATGATTGCAGCGGTCTTTACCAATGACCCTGAAGTGGCTGAACTGATTCGTTTATTCATCTACGTGATGCCGCTTGGCTACGGTGCGCAAGGGGTGATTATTTTAACCAACTCAAGTTTAAATGCTCTGCATTTGCCAATGTCAGCGTTGAGCTTAAGTGTGATCCGTTTGTTCGTGATGTTTGTACCCCTGAGCTGGCTGGGCGGACTCTGGTACGACCTACCCGGCTTATTTGTAGGTGGCGTTATTGCTAATATCGTCACTGGCTTCATGGCTTGGTTTTGGTTTCAACGGGCCTTAGCACAAGAACGCGACAAACAGCAGCACGCGGTAACAGGATAAAACATGGTGAAACGTTTCGAATTAACCTCAGACTATCAACCCGCAGGTGACCAACCCAAAGCTATCGAAGCTCTGGTGGATAATCTGGAAGCTGGCCTGGCTCATCAAACGTTACTTGGGGTTACTGGTTCAGGTAAAACCTTTACCATGGCTAACGTTATCGCCAAGGTGCAGCGACCAACGTTGATTTTGGCCCATAACAAAACTTTGGCGGCGCAATTGTATGGCGAGATGAAAGAGTTCTTTCCTAACAATGCCGTTGAGTATTTCGTGTCTTATTACGATTACTATCAGCCCGAAGCTTATGTGCCGACCACGGATACTTTTATTGAGAAAGATGCCTCGATAAACGAGCATATCGAACAAATGCGGCTGTCTGCCACCAAAGCCCTGATGGAGCGCCGCGACGTGGTGCTAGTGGCTTCGGTATCCTGTATTTATGGTTTGGGCGATCCTGAATCCTACATGAAAATGATGCTGCACTTACGCCGTGGCGATATGATCGATCAGCGTGATATTTTGCGGCGCTTGGCGCAACTGCAATACAAACGCAATGATGCGGCGTTTGAGCGTGGCACTTATCGGGTGCGCGGCGAAGTGATAGATATTTTTCCGGCTGAATCTGAACAGTTGGCCATTCGGGTGGAGCTATTCGATGATGAGATCGACCGCATTAGCTTTTTTGAACCCTTAACGGGGCAAGTAACGGAAGCCGACGTGGCGCGAGCTACCGTGTATCCGAAGACCCACTATGTTACCCCGCGCGAAACCATTTTAGCGGCGGTGGAACGCATCAAAGAAGAATTAAAAGAGCGCAAACAGCAACTGTTAGATGCCAATAAATTGGTCGAAGAACAGCGGCTGAGTCAACGTACTCAATACGACATAGAAATGATGCTAGAGCTGGGTTATTGCTCTGGTATCGAAAACTACTCGCGCTATCTATCTGGGCGTGCGCCCGGCGAGCCGCCACCAACCTTGCTGGATTATTTGCCTGATGATGCACTGATGATTATTGATGAATCACACGTGACTGTGTCGCAAATCGGTGCCATGTACAAAGGCGACCGTTCGCGCAAAGAAAACCTCGTGAATTATGGGTTTAGATTGCCATCGGCACTGGATAACCGGCCGTTAAAGTTCGATGAGTTTGAGGCCATTGCGCCACAACTTATTTATGTCTCGGCCACGCCAGGTAAATATGAACTAGAAAAATCAGCCGGTGAAGTGGTAGAGCAGGTGGTACGTCCAACGGGCCTCGTGGATCCGCTCATAGAGATTCGCCCAGTTGCGACTCAAGTGGATGATTTGATGTCAGAAGTTAGAATCCGCGTGGAACGCAATGAGCGCGTGCTAGCCACCACCTTAACCAAGAAGATGGCAGAAGACTTATCGGATTACCTAGATGAACATGGTATTCGTGTTCGCTATCTGCATTCAGATATTGATACGGTGGAGCGTATGGAGATTATTCGCGACCTACGCTTAGGTGAATTTGATGTGCTGGTGGGAATCAACTTGTTACGTGAAGGCTTAGATATGCCTGAAGTAAGTTTAGTGGCGATTCTCGATGCGGATAAAGAAGGCTTTTTGCGCAGTGACCGGTCATTAATTCAGACCATCGGCCGAGCCGCACGAAACCTCAATGGCCGCGCTATCTTGTATGCGGACAGAATCACAGGTTCGATGCAGCGGGCGATTGACGAAACCGATCGACGCCGGCAAAAACAGCAAGCCTATAACGAAGAACATGGCATCACGCCAAAGGGCTTAAACAAACGCATCACCGATGTGATGGACCTCGGTGGTACGGGTATTCGGGCGCCGCGTAAAGAACAACAGCGGGCTGCAGCTGAGCCACAAGCTAGTTATGATGCGAGCTTGTTCGATCCGAAACTGTTGGTACAGAAAATTGAAGCGGCAGAAAAAGCCATGTATCAAGCGGCTAAAGATCTTGAATTTGAACGAGCGGCAAGCATTAGGGATGAATTAACTCAATTACGTGAACAGCTCAAACGCCTGTAATGAGACGGTCGATATCTTTAATCGGTATTATTAATTAGATAATACCAACCTGATTGCTATTATCTATTCATCAAGCGCTAACCTAAGCGCTCAAACAGATGAGGAGATAGGCATGGCAAAAACAGTATCCTTTGGCGTAATGCACGTAAGTGTGGCCTTTACGCTGGTATGGCTCATGACCGGCGATGTGATGTTGGGTGGGGCAGTGGCAATGATCGAACCTTTAGTGAACACCATTGCTTATTATTTTCATGAAAAATTTTGGTCAAGGCGGCAAGTAGGTGCAACTGCAACTGGGTGATGAGCGCTACATTACGGCAGACGGACAGCTGAAGACACCGTTAAGTTTAACGGTGTTGTTGCTGTTTTTTTTGCGTGGTTACGTGGCTTGGATTTTATCCCTTTCTTTTTTTGAAGACCGCTCGCTCATTCTGCAGTTTTTCTACACCAACACCCACCAGTTTGCGTTGGCTCTAGCGGTAGGGCTGCCTGCGTTGGTGCTCTTTGTGTTAACCACTCAAGTTAAAACCGAGATAGCAGCTTGGGTCAGTAAAGCCTTTCGCTGGGCGCCGCTGTTACTCTGGCTGAGCTGGGTACTGGATGGCATCTTATTACTGAGTTTAATTGGGGCGCGCTGGCCGGCGTTTTCTTGGGTGAAGGCTATGCTATTGTTTGGCTGGCTGATGGGCTGTTGGCTGCTGCTATTTTCGCGGCACTTGAAGCGTTATTTCCAGTTGGTACGCACGGCGCAAGAAGAATAATCACGGCGCCTAAAATCAATGAGCCCATCAGTACAGGTGGCTAACATGCTTATTTAGGTGCTAATTTATTACTAATGATTGAAGTATTCTAGATTAGAGTTTTGCAGAGCTGCAAAAAAATGGTGGATGGTACTGGGTTCGAACCAGTGACCCCCGCCTTGTAAGGGCGGTGCTCTCCCAGCTGAGCTAACCATCCACAGGGAGACAGAGAAAATGAAGAAGTGGTGGATGGTACTGGGTTCGAACCAGTGACCCCCGCCTTGTAAGGGCGGTGCTCTCCCAGCTGAGCTAACCATCCTTTTCTCTGCGTTGCGGGGCGTATTATAGGGGGCTGTGCGATACTGTCAACAAGAAATATTAAATGTTTTGTTCGACTGCTGGCTTTTTCGTCAGTTTGCACAAGTTTACAGCGAATCAGCTTGTGTATGGTGCGTAGCTAGGTTGTTCTTGCTAAACTACAGCCCTTATTGCTCGTTCAAAACGCCATAGTTAGCGGAGATTTAATTGCTTATGACAGTTGTCACTCGATTTGCCCCCAGCCCAACTGGATTCTTACACGTAGGTGGTGCCCGTACCGCACTGTATTCATGGCTCGTAGCTAAAGCTGCTGGCGGTAAGTTTGTGCTGCGTATTGAAGATACGGATCGCGAACGTTCTACCCAACCTGCGATTGATGCCATTTTAGAGGGGATGGAGTGGCTTGGCTTAACTTGGGATGAAGGTCCTTACTATCAAACCAAGCGGTTTGATCGTTATGAGCATTACATTGCGCAGTTATTAGCAGAAGATAAAGCTTATAAGTGCTATTGCTCAACTGAACGTTTAGAGCAGATGCGTGAAGAGCAAATGGCGAACGGCGAAAAGCCGCGCTACGATGGCCATTGTCGCGATAACCCAGCCGCTGGTGGTGATTCTTACGTGATCCGCTTCCGCAACCCGCAAACGGGTAGCGTTAAGTTTCATGATCACATTCGCGGTCCGATTGAGTTTGCCAACAGTGAACTTGATGATTTAATCATTGCGCGCAGTGACGGTACCCCCACCTACAACTTCTGTGTGGTGATTGATGACTGGGAAATGCAAATTACGCACGTAGTACGTGGTGAAGACCATATCAACAACACCCCACGCCAAATTAATATCCTGCAAGCACTCGGGGCGCCGATTCCTGAGTATGCCCATGTATCCATGATTTTAGGTGATGATGGTAAAAAGCTGTCTAAGCGTCACGGTGCCGTAAGCGTCATGCAATATCGCGATGACGGTTATTTACCTGAAGCTGTGTTGAATTACTTGGTTCGTCTGGGCTGGTCGCACGGCGATCAAGAAATCTTCAGCGTGGCGGAGATGACCGAACTATTTCGTTTAGATGACGTGAACAAGGCCGCCTCAGCTTTCAATACTGAAAAACTAAACTGGTTAAATCAGCACTACATGAAATCGCTGCCGGAAGAGCGAGTTGTTCCCTATTTGCAATGGCACTTTACTGATCAAGCCATTGATGTGAGCAAAGGCCCAGCCTTAGAGCAGTTGTTGCCAGTTATGGCGGACCGAGTTAAAACCTTGAAAGAGCTCGCGGCCCAAAGCCGGTATTTCTATGAAGAGTACGAGGCTTTTGATGAGGCTGCAGCGAAAAAACATTTACGCCCGGTGGCACGTGAAGCACTAGAAGCGGTGCAAGATAGACTAGCAAGTTTAACTGAGTGGAACCCAGCAAGCATTCAGCAAGCGATTCAACAAACCGCCGATGATTTGCAAGTTGGTATGGGTAAAGTAGGCATGCCACTGCGGGTGGCCGTGACTGGCTCAGGTAACTCGCCGTCGCTGGATGTGACTCTGGCCATGTTAAGCCAAACCCAAGTGGTAGGACGTATCGCTCGAGCAATTTCGTATATTATGGAGCGCGAACAAGCGCAATAAAGAAGAAAGGGCGCCAGGCGGCGCCTTTTTTTCACCAAATATAAGGATACTTTTATGCTTAAGATTCGTCAGCTGCTGGCTAACAATGCCGCTTGGGCTGAACGCATGTTAAAAGCTAACCCGGACTTTTTTAACCAACTCGTGGCCCAGCAATCGCCAGAATACCTGTGGATAGGCTGTTCGGACAGCCGAGTGCCGGCTAATCAGGTGGTAGGGATGGCGCCGGGTGAATTATTTGTGCACCGCAACGTGGCTAATCAGGTGATTCAAACGGATTTTAACTGCTTGTCGGTGGTGCAATATGCCGTTGAAACCTTACAAGTAAAGCATATCTTAGTGGTGGGTCACTACGGCTGTGGCGGGGTTAAAGCTGCCACCGAAAGTTGTAGCCATGGTTTGGTTGACCATTGGTTGTTTGGTATCAAGGATATTTACCGCGAATATCATCAGGAGCTTGAAGCCATCGGTGATAGCCGGGCGCGGTTAGACCGTCTATGTGAGCTGAACGTGATCGAGCAGGTTCGCAATCTTGCTAAAACCACCATCATTCAACAAGCTTGGGATAGAGGCCAAGAGCTAGCTATTCATGGCTGGGTGTATAGTATTGAAGATGGTTTAGTGCGAGATATGGAAGTTACGGTCCGCGACCGAGCATCGTTAGAGCGTATTTATCATTTTAATGAGTAACTATTAACGAAGAACCTAGAAGTTCAGGGAGTTGTGTATGGCTGAGTCTAAAGCAGTACTAGCAGCATCAGCAGCAATAAACAGAGGGCATAGCTTTGCCGAAGAGCTGCGTCGTCATTTGCAAGCCGTGCAAGCCGCGAAGCAACAGGATCTCGCCAAGTTAACGGCAACCTCGCCAAGCACCGCAGAGCAAGAACCCGTCATGCAGCAGTTAGGTGATGAACTTGAACAGCTAGGGTATTGGCTGACAACGCGTTTTACTGAGCTGGTGCGTTTGCTTGAGATCTCTGCTGAATTAAATAAAGCACTGATACTTGAAGATATTTTGGCGCGTATTTATACCTTTTTCAAAGATGTTATTCCCTACGATCGCATTGGTTGTGCGCTGATTGAGGATGATGGTGAGCACGTTACGGCCTATTGGGCTAAATTCACCTACGATAATACGCCGCAGATTACCCCAGGCTATTCGGCACCTTTAGCTGGTTCTAGTTTGCAAACCATTATCGATACGGGCAAGCCACGTATTATCAATGACTTAGAAGCGTACTTGGCCGAGCACCCAGAATCAGAATCTACCCGCAAAATCGTCGCCGAGGGCATTCGCTCCAGTTTAACTTGTCCGCTCATCGCAGATGGCCGGCCGGTGGGTTTCCTGTTTTTCTCGAGCACCGAAGCCTACACCTACGATGGTTTGCATCAAGATGTTTTCTTGTACTTAGCTAACCAAGTGGCGCATTTAATAGAAAAAAGTCGCTTGTACCAGCAAATCATGGATCTTAATAAACGCCTAGTGGCTGCTAATCAGCAGTTACAAGATAAGTCCGCACGAGATGCCTTAACCGGAATCTATAATCGTGGTGCCATCATGGAATTCATGCAGCAACAACTTGGCCAAAGTTCGCGAGGCTCGTTGGCTATTTTGATGCTGGATATCGATTTCTTTAAGAAAGTTAATGATACCTACGGCCATTTAGCGGGTGACTTAGTGCTGCGTACCGTGGCTAACACCATTGCCCAATGTATTCGTCCTAACGATCGTATCGGCCGTTATGGCGGCGAAGAGTTTGTTGCTGTGCTTACGGATATTACCGAGGCGCAAGCCCAGCACATTGCCGAGCGCATTCGTAGCCAGGTAGCTGCGCTCGATATCCACGCTGATGAGCAACTGATTAAGGTGACCATCAGTAGCGGTGGGGTATGGTTAGCGCCGACCACCAACATGCAACTGAGTGCGGCTTTAGATACCGCAGATAAACGTTTGTACGCAGCCAAGCGAGCAGGGCGTGATCAGGTGTGTTTTAGTTAATATTGCTGGTGAATTGCGCGAACTGGCTTATTTTTCAGCAAACAATTCGCTTTTCTAAAAAAAAGGTTGACGCTGGTGCGCAAATTACCCTAGAATTCGCCCCGCTGTCAGGGTACTACAGCAAGCCACAAAATGTGGGGCTATAGCTCAGCTGGGAGAGCGCTTGCATGGCATGCAAGAGGTCAGCGGTTCGATCCCGCTTAGCTCCACCAACTTTTGTGTTAAGCTTAGTACAAGTGAAAACCTGATAGAGATTTGTTCTGGTGCGTCCCCTTCGTCTAGAGGCCTAGGACACCGCCCTTTCACGGCGGTAACAGGGGTTCGAATCCCCTAGGGGACGCCAATAACAGAATAAATCAGCTGCATTAGAACAGCGTCCCCTTCGTCTAGAGGCCTAGGACACCGCCCTTTCACGGCGGTAACAGGGGTTCGAATCCCCTAGGGGACGCCAATTCTAACGTAGC
The DNA here is from genome assembly GCF_024584785.1 of Idiomarina loihiensis. Classification (GTDB taxonomy): domain Bacteria; phylum Pseudomonadota; class Gammaproteobacteria; order Enterobacterales; family Alteromonadaceae; genus Pseudidiomarina; species Pseudidiomarina fusca. The sequence continues at coordinate 1,288,742 of NZ_CP074112.1, read as the reverse complement.
AAGCAAGTCCGGGGTCCCCTTCGTCTAGAGGCCTAGGACACCGCCCTTTCACGGCGGTAACAGGGGTTCGAATCCCCTAGGGGACGCCATTTGTTTTACCTTTCCTAATGTTTTATTCCTTACCCTCAATCTTAGCTATCGTCACTTGCTCTAATAAAGCTAGCAAATGCGGTTCCATAATATCTGCAATCATCGGCTGTGCCGCACGATTAGGGTGAATGCCATCGCCTTGCATCAGACTATCGTCACCAATAATTTGCTCCATAAAAAACGGCACTAAGGTTATTTGGTGCTGCTCGGCTAGCTGTGGAAAAACCTCAGCAAACATCTCGCTGTAACGCGGGCCATAATTAGGTGGTATCCGCACTTGGCTTAAGGCCACCACGATACCCTGCTGCTGCAGGCGTTCAATAATCTGGGTTAAATTGTCACTAATTGTGTTTGGGGTAAAGCCACGTAAGCCATCGTTACCGCCTAATTCAACAAACACCACCGTAGGCTGATGCCGCTCAATAACGCCATCTAAACGATTCAGCGCACCTTGGGTGGTATCCCCGCTAATACTGGCGTTGACTAGGGTGATTTGAGGCTGCGATTGCTGCCAGCGCTGCTGTAAAATGCCCACCCAAGATTCACTTTGCGCCATCCCATAGCCGGCACTTAAACTGTCCCCTAAAACCACAAGTGAGACATTTGCCGAAACTGGACGTATAACAATAAATAATGCGAGTATTAGTACAAATTTTATAAGGAAGTTTTTCATAGATGCTTATTCAAACCACTCAATTAGAAAAAGAAGTCACCACCAGTGACGGTATTTTACACATTTTGCAGCCAATTAACTTAGAAATTGCCGCAGGTGAGACCGTTGCTATTGTGGGGGCGTCCGGCTCCGGTAAATCTACCTTGCTATCTTTGCTCGCGGGTTTAGACCTCGCAAGTAAGGGCGATGTTCTTATAGATAACGTAAAATTGAGCGATTTGGATGAAGAGCAGCGGGCAAAACTGCGGGCCGACAAGGTTGGCTTTATCTTTCAATCGTTTCTATTGATTCCAAGCTTAACTGCCTTGGAAAACGTGATGTTACCAGCAGAACTAGCAGGAGCTAAGAATGCCCAGCAGCAAGCGCAAGAGCTGCTACGTAAAGTAGGCTTAGCCGATCGCCTCAATCATTATCCTAACCAATTATCTGGTGGTGAACAGCAACGGGTCGCCATTGCGCGCGCGTTTGTGGGAACACCGAAAATACTTTTTGCCGACGAGCCGACGGGTAACCTAGATAGTGTGACTGGGCAAAAAGTAGAAGATCTGTTGTTTGAAATGAATCAAGAATCAGGCACCACGTTGGTGATGGTCACTCATGATAATGACTTGGCCCAACGCTGCCAGCGAGTGTTGACCATGACCGCCGGTAGCCTAGTGCAAACCAAACCAGCAGCAACGCAGCAAGAGGGTGCGACTGATGTGGCATAAAATCAGCTGGCGACTGTTAAAGCAAGAGCTTAAGCGCGGTGAGCTGACCATCATGGCAGCTGCGATTGTGCTTTCGGTGACGGCGGTACTGGCACTGTCGGTGTTTACTGAGCGCTTGCAAGCCGGATTAATGGCCCGTAGCGCAGAGTTTTTAGCGGCCGATCGGGTGTTAAGCTCACGCCGCGATATCCCACAAGAATGGATCACCAAAGCCGAGCAAGAGGGCTTACAGACCGCTGAACGAGTGGTCTTTAACTCGATGGCTTTTGCCGGTGAGCAACTGGCCTTGGTGGATATCAAAGCGGTTGGTGATGGCTATCCCTTGCGGGGCGAATTGCGCGTTGCTGAGCAACCGTACGGTGCAGAACAAGTGGCTCAAGGGTTGCCACAGAGTGGCGAAGCTTGGGTAGCCGCAGCGCTGTTTCAAGAACTTGAGCTGGCGATTGGCGATACCATCGAGGTGGGCCGCAGCCAGTTTGTAGTGAGCAAAGTATTAACCTACGAGCCAGATGTCGGTTTTTCGGTGTTTACCGATAGCCCCAATGTGCTAATTCGTTATCAAGATCTGGCCGCAACTGAACTCATTCAACCGGGCTCACGGGTGCGCTACAACCAGCTGTTTGCTGGTACCTTAGAGCAGCTAGAGCAATACGAAGCTTGGCTAACCCCACAGCTGAACGAAGACACCCATAACTGGCGTAGCATTGAAGATGGTGATTCGCCTTTGGCGCGCAGTCTGCAGCGGGCCGAGCGGTTTATGCTGCTGGCTAGTTTGCTGGGCGTGGTCTTAGCAGCAACAGCGGTTGCCGTTGCTGCACAGCGTTATTGTCAACGTAACTACGACGTGGTGGCTATCTTTAAAACCCTAGGGGCGAATAAGCGCATCATTCAGCGTATTTTTGTGCTGCACTTGCTGCTGCTTACCTTCATCAGTATCACCCTTGGCTTGTTGTTAGGCTGGCTGATCCAAAGCCAAGTGATTTATTGGGTGAGTCAGCAACTGGGCACAGCATTACCGCAATCGGGTTGGCAGCCGTTTGCCCTAGCTGCGGCCACCGGCCTCGTTAGTGCCGTGATGTTTACCCTGTATCCGCTATTGCGCTTGATTAGCATCCCGCCGTTACGAGTGCTAAATCGTGACCTTACTGGCAACAATGCCGGGCGCTGGCTGCATTGGTTAGCTTCAGGGGGCACCATTTATGTGCTCTTGTTGATTTACAGCCAACAATGGCTGCTCTCGAGTGCGCTCTTTGTTGGTGGTGCCGTAGCCGCGATCATTCTACTCACAGTAAGCCGCTTGTTTATTCGGGTAAGCCGGCAAGCGGGGATGCAAGCGGGTAGTTCTTGGCGCCTAGCAATGGCAGGGTTACAGCGGCGTGCACAAGCAAACAGCGTACAAATGCTGAGTTTTTCGACCGCCATCATGTTGTTGTTATTGGTGTTAGCCTTGCGAAACGAGCTGCTAGCCGATTGGCAAGCGCAGCTGCCAGACGATGCACCTAATTACTTTGTGATCAACGTGGCCCGAGACGACGTGCAAAAGCTGCAACAGCGATTTGCTGAACGAGAGATCGTTGCCAACGACATGTATCCGATTGTGCCGGGCCGGATGACGGCAGTAAATGGGGTACCGGTACGCGATGAAGTTACCAAAGAAGAAGATGGCGATGCGGCTGATACTGCGACCAATAACGCAGAACAACGCGAGGGCTTTGGCCGCGAGTTACAGCTCACATGGCGTGACACGCTGCCACCTAATAATACCTTGGTAGCGGGGCAATGGTGGGGTGACGATGCGCAGCCGCAGGTTTCGATCGAAACAGGCGTCGCCGATAGAATGAACTTGCAAGTTGGCGATGAGCTGGAATTTAACATTGGCGGTAGCGTCTTTACCGTGCCGGTCACCAGCATTCGTGAGGTTAACTGGGGCAGCTTGCAACCCAATTTCTTTATGATCTTTAACACCGCTACGTTAACGGACTTTCCTGCAACCTTTATCTCTAGTTTTTATCTGGAGCCTGAGCGTAAGTCAGAATTGTATGAGTTGTTCAGACCTTTCCCGCAAGTCTCACTCATTGACCTAGATGCCATCATTGGCCAATTGCGCGAAGTGATTGACCAAGTCAGCCTAGCTATCGCCTTTGTCTTAGTGGTGGTGATTATCGCTGGGATTTTAGTGCTGTTAGCGCAGGTACAGGCAAGCTTAGAAGAGCGCGAGAAAGAGCTGGTGATTCTACGCACCTTGGGGGCGTCTGCGAAGTTATTGCGGCAAAGCGTCACCTACGAGTTTGTTATCCTTGGGGCGATTAGTGGGTTAATAGCTACGCTGGCGATGGAGCTCGCACTGTGGATACTGCAAACGCAGGTATTCGATATGCAAGCCAGTATTCATTGGCGCTTCTGGTTGATTGGTCCAGTTGCCGGTGCCGTGGTCGTTGGATTAATGGGGCGTTTAGCCTGTGGCCGGCTGATTAAACGCAATACGGCCCAGTTAATCCGCCGCTTAGCCTAAGCTATGAGCGGTTAACGCAGCTTGGATGGGCTCGCCAAATAGACGTGGCCACAACGCTTGTTGTGGCTGCTGAAAAATAGCGAAGTGGCCCAAGCGCTCCACCTCAAATTGGTGAGGGTGGTAGAGAATGCGTTGTTGCGGTGCTTGCCGATAAAAATCGTGCAAATGGTTCACTCGGCTGGGGGCGATCATTTCATCATCGCTAACGGCCAGCGATGTGATAGGAGTGCTGACGTTAGCGTAACTCTGATACAGATCTTCAGCCCCCACCAAGTAATCAGGATGCAAACACCAGCGCCGCCATTGCTGCATAGCAGCGGCTGGAACATCACCAATGATGCCTAATTTTCGGCCCGGGAAATACCCCACCAGTGGCACTGCTAGTGGCGTCACTAGGCCCCACAGCAGCATGGATTTCCATTTAAAACTGCCGCTCATGGCGCGCCAGTAGCCGCTACCGGTATTGACGCTGATCATATGATGAATCACTTGATGGTTAGGGATCATGCCAAATAACTGGCCACTGATGCTATGCCCCAACCAAAGCTTAGGGTAAGTCGAGAATTCACTGTCGAGATAGCGCACTACGGCCGCGGCATCAAGTTCCGCCCATTCTGAAATGCTACTGTGCAACTGCTGCAGTGGCTGCGGGGTAGAAGCACCAATGCCGAAGTAATCAAAACTCAGCACATGGTAGCCTTGCGCAGCTAACCAAGTACAAAACGGCTGGTAGAACCTTTGTGGTACCGCCATCGCCGGGGCCATCACAATAACCGCCTGTGCCGCCGTGCTACTTGGATACCAGTGCGCTTGAATAAAGCGATTGGGCGCAGCTTGCAGTTGCAGCGGCTGCGCAGTTATGGTTGCCATTAGGGCAGTACTTTCAGATAAGGTTTGACGGTTACCTGCTGGTACACGCCGGCGGCAAGATAAGGATCAGCCTGCGCCCAAGCTTCGGCAGCAGCTAAATCATCAAATTCAGCGACCACCATAGAGCCGGTAAAACCAGCCTCACCTGGGTCAGCACTAGCAATCGCAGGGCAGGGCCCAGCCACTAACAGACGGCCCTCTTGTTGTAATTGATGCAACCGTTCTAAATGCGCTGGGCGTGTGGCTTTGCGCGCTGCCAGCGAGTTTGGCTTATCTTCAGCCCAAATAACAAACCACATTAGTCAATTTCCTTAGTGTCTTTTTCTCGGTCGGTATGATGTTTAAACATATAAGCGCCAGAGCCAATACTAAACACCAGGGTAGCGCCCAAAATGCCAAATACTTTAAAGTTAACCCATGCGTCTAAGCTCATGGTTTCAATAATATAAAGATTAATCACAGCTAAGCTTAAACTAAAGACAACCCAAGCATAGGTTAATCGTATCCAAGCAAAATGCGGCAATTGAATTTCGCTACCGAGCATGGCCTGTAACGGACTGCGTTTGTTCCACCAAGTACCAATCAGTAAAAACAGGGCAATAGCAATATAAATCACGGTGACTTTGATCTTTACAAACCAGTCATCGTTTAAGAATAAAGTAACACCACCAAACAATAACACCGCCCACATCACAATCCAGTGACGGGTGGTTACTGGTTCGCGTAGCAATTTCATGATCACCACTTGGAGTAGGGTGGCTACCATGAGCGCGGCAGTTGCAAGAAAAATGTCGCCCAACAAGTAAGCGATGAAAAAGATAACAATAGGCAAGTATTCAAGTACTAACAACATGGTTGATTTCCAACGAGACAATTAGCTGAAGTGTGCCAGAAAAGTTTGGCAAGCACCAGATTCTGTCGCTACACTTGAGACCAGTTGCAGTTTGGTTACGCGCTGGGATACCAGAGCAATAACAGTAAGATAACCTAGGGTGAGTAACACAATGATGAAAATACTAATCACTGGCGGTACCGGTTTGATTGGCTCTGCGCTGATTCCGCAGCTTACGGAAAAGTATCATGTCACCCTGTTAACGCGGCAGCCGCAGCGTGCCATCGAGCGGTTTGGTAAGCAAGTACAGGCCTTAAAAAGCTTGGCTGAAGTGAGCGACATCAGCGATTTCTATGCAGTCATTAACTTACAAGGCGAAGGCATTGCCGATAAGCGTTGGACCGCCAAACAGAAACTACGCCTAGAGCAAAGCCGTTGGGCCGTTACGCGGCAATTATCGGAGCGGATGTTAGCCGCAGCTAATCCGCCGCAAGTATTTATCAGCGGCTCGGCCATTGGCTATTATGGTGCGCAGGGGCGTACCCCCGTCACCGAAGCAACTAAGGTGCAAGCAGATGATTTTGCTCATCATCTATGTGCCGAGTGGGAGCAACTGGCGTTAGCGGCGGACTCAGATAAAACGCGCGTCTGTGTGCTGCGTACGGGCGTCGTGCTGGCCCCCGCCGGTGGTGCCTTACGGAAAATGTTGCCGCCTTATTTGTTAGGCTTGGGCGGTCCTCTTGGCCACGGCCAACAAGGCTTTTCTTGGATTCATCTCGATGACATGGTGGGCATTATCTTACATCTACTGGAAACTGCCGAGTGTCGTGGCATCTATAACGCCACTGCGCCAACTCCAGTAAGCCAACAAGAGTTTAGTGCTGCGATAGCCAAAACCTTGCGTAAATCACATTTTATGCGGGTGCCGGGCTGGGTACTGAAACTCGCCTTAGGTGAGCTGTCGGAGATGTTATTAACCGGCCAGTTCGTGCTGCCTGAGCGCCTGCAACAGGCCGGTTATCAGTTTCGGTATACGACGGTCGAGCCAGCCCTTAAGGCTTGTTTGTTGCCGCCTTCATCTGACGACTAAAGTCGCGTAACTGGGTGAGCATCAGCTCAGGCTCGGCCAGGTTTTGTTCGATGATTTGCACCACGGCGGAGCCGCTAATGGCACCGGCAGCACCTGCAGCTAACGCCGCTTGCACATGCTCGGGTTTAGCAATCCCAAAGCCCAGTAACGGTGGTGCACTGTGGGCTTGCTGCAGGGCCTCGATGACTGCCGTGGTAGGGGTTTGCATGGAGGTTTCAGCCCCAGTGACGCCGGCTCTGCTGAGTAAATACACGTAGCCTTCGCTTAGCGCAGCAATGCGTTGTAGTTGGGCGGCGGTGCCATCTGGCGGAGCAATAAAAATAGGCGCGATGCCATAGTGTTTAGCTACCGCAGCAAACCGCTCGCCTTCACGGCTTGGCACATCAGCAATCAGTACCGAATCTACGCCGGCGTCAGCACAGCGCTGATAAAAGCTGGCAGCACCGTTGCTTTCTACGAGGTTGGCGTACACCAACAAGCCTATTGGTAAGTTAGGGTACAGCGCCCGTATTTTTGCCAATAGCGCAAAACACTGTTGCACGCTAACGTTGCTTTGCAGGGCGCGGATATTAGCACGCTGAATAGTGGGGCCATCAGCGACTGGGTCGGAGAAAGGGAGCCCTAATTCAAGGGCATCGGCACCCCCTTCTACGAGGGCCTGGATCAGCGCAAAAGATTGCTCAAGGTTAGGATCGCCGAGGGTCACAAAGGGCACAAAAGCACCTTGCTGGCGCTCAGCTAAATCAGCAAACATGGCTTGATAGCGACTCATGATTATTCTCCTTGAGCGGTAGCTGCAAAAATGCGACGAACGTGATCGATGTCTTTATCACCGCGGCCTGAAAGGTTAATCAGTAATAGTTCTGGAGCATCGGGCTCAGCTGCACGTTTCAATGCATAGGCGAGCGCATGGGCTGACTCTAGTGCAGGAATAATTCCTTCTTTTTCTGCCAACAACTTAAAGGCTTCCAGCGCTTCATCGTCGGTTACAGACTCATAACGCGCCCGGCCAATACTTTTCAGGTAAGCATGTTGTGGGCCTACGCCAGGATAATCAAGCCCAGCCGAGACCGAATAACTTTCTTCGATTTGGCCTTCGTCGGTTTGCATAATAAAGCTGCGACAACCGTGTAAGATGCCGGGCGCTCCGGCAGCTAAAGTGGCACCATGATGATGAGTATCAATTCCTTTGCCGGCTGGTTCGACTCCCACTAGGGCCACGCCCGGTTCATCAATAAACTCAGCGAACATACCGATAGCGTTAGAGCCACCGCCCACACAGGCAATGACTTCATCAGGTAGGCGACCGGCTTGGGCAATCATTTGTGCCTTGGCTTCGGCGCCAATCATGCGATGAAATTCACGCACAATGGTTGGGAACGGGTGTGGGCCAGCGGCGGTGCCTAAAAGGTAGTGGGTAGTTTGGTAACTGGCCGTCCAGTCGCGCATAGCTTCGTTTACGGCGTCTTTGAGGGTGCCACTACCGCTATCTACAGCCACTACTTTGGCGCCCATCAGTTCCATTCTGAACACATTAGGCTGCTGCCGAGCTACGTCTTTAGCACCCATGTAAATAATACATTCTAGCCCTAACAGAGCGCAGGCGAGGGCGGTGGCGGTACCATGTTGGCCGGCGCCGGTTTCGGCAATAATACGAGTTTTGCCCATGCGCTTGGCGAGCAGAGCCTGGCCAAGTACTTGGTTGGTTTTATGGGCGCCGCCATGCAATAGGTCTTCTCGTTTTAAATAGATTTTGCAGCCATTAGGCGATGTTAGCGGCAGATTGCGGCACAAAGATAAAGGCGTAGGACGACCCAAGTAGTTCTTGAGGAGGTCACTAAATTCCGCTTGAAAAGCCGGATCTTGTTGTGCTTCTAAAAAGGCTTGCTCTAGCTGTTCTAACGCCGGCAATAAAATCTCGGGGACAAATTGCCCCCCAAAATCACCAAAATAAGGCGACAAAGTTTCCGCTGAGGTACGACTAGTCATGAGTGACTCCTTGCTGAATACGACCATAACCCCGTAATTGGGTCATGACTTGATTAATAAGGGCAGGGTCTTTGTGTGCTTTATAGAGTTCAACCCCAGAGTTAATATCACAGCGCGCTAGCCCAGTGGCTAAGGCAGCGCTTACATTGCTTGCGTTCAGCCCCCCAGCTATCATGCACTGCTGGCGCTGAGCCGGTGTTAAGTGAGCTAATAACGACCAGTCAAAAGGTTCGCCGCTACCACCGTATCTGTTATCCAGTAAAAACGTATCTACTTCTAAATCAGGCAGTAACAAGGGTTCGTCTACCGCAACCGCCTTCCAGATCTGCACGTTGCGCGGAATCGCCTTGCGTAATTGGCTAATGTAATCAAAGTCTTCTTGGCCATGCAGCTGAACTGCATGCAAGTTCAGCTGCTGGGTAAGCTCAGCCACCTCGTGCAGCGGTTGGTCGGCAAATACGCCCACGTAGGCAAGCAATGGAGCTGCTGCAATCACGGCTTGTGCTTGAGCTAAATCAACACAACGCGGCGAATGTTTCACAAAGATCAAGCCACCAAATGCGGCTCCTGCGGCATGGACACAAAGGCTATCTTCGGGGCGCTGCAAACCACATATTTTATGTTCGCCATAGACTAATTCACGGCAGGCTTGGTCGACATTCGCTTGTGCCGCCAATGCACTGCCCACTAAGAAGCCATCCACCACACCAGCTGCTGCTCGCACTTGTTGATTCGTATGATAACCAGACTCGGCGACCACCAATACGCCTGGAGGAATCTGCTGGCTCAGTTTTAAACTGGTATCAGTATCAATATTTAAGGTGTGCAAATCACGGTTATTGATCCCAACAATCTTCGCTTTTAAGTTAATTGCCCGCGTTAATTCTGCTTCGTTAGCTACCTCGGTCAGCACATCCAGCTGATATTTGGCGGCCAGCTCAGCCAAAGCTTGGTACTGCTGATCGTCTAAAATCGACAGCATCAACAAAATCGCATCAGCACCAAAATATCGGGCTAGCAACACTTGCAAGGGCTCAATAATGAAATCTTTGCATAGGACGGGTTTATCAACAGCTTGGCTGACCGCGGCCAAATAGGCATAGCTACCTTGAAAATAGTTCGGCTCAGTTAACACCGAAATAGCGTCCGCATAACGAGCGTAAGTTTGGGCCAAGCTGACCGGATTAAAATCAGGTCGAATCAACCCCTTGCTGGGCGATGCGCGCTTACATTCTAAAATAAAACTGGCTCGCGGTTGCGCTAAAGCGGCAGCCAAACTGCGGCTACTGGTCTGCAATTGCGCTTGCAGTTGCTCGGCTTGATAGTGCTGGCTTAATTGCTCGAGTTCAGCTCGGCGGCTAGCCACGATTTCTTGCAGCACACTAGGAATACTCACGATTAAACTCCTGTAGCTTGTGTAAATGGGCAAGGGCTTTGCCGCTAGCTAAATGCTCGAGTGCCGCGGTACAGCCGGCGGCGATGGTGTCAGTTACGCCGCTGAGGTACAGCATCCCGGCTACGGCTACGGCCACTGCGTCAAGCTGAGCTTGGCTAGCTTGGCCTTGCAACACACGTTGCAACAATTGGGCGTTGAAGTCGGCATCGCCACCGCGTAAGGCACTGATTGGTGCCGTTTGTACGCCTAATTGTTGGGGGGTAAGTTGATACTCAGTGAGTTCGCCATCACGTAACTCCACCACATGGGTGTTGGCATGGATTGCTATCTCATCTAAGCCTGAACCATGCACCACCATAGCTCGTTTACAGCCTAACATACGCAAGGTTTCTGCCATCGGTTTACACCAACTAGGATCATAAACGCCGAGCAACTGGGCATCGGGTTGGGCTGGATTCACCAGCGGCCCAAGAAGGTTAAACAAGGTACGAGTTTTTAAAGTTTGTCGACTCGGCATGGCGTAGCGAATACCAGGATGATAGTGGGGCGCAAACAAGAAGCAAAAATTAAAGCGATCCAGCTGCGCCGCTGCCACTTCAGGGTCTTGGGTAACGGATAAGCCTAAACTTTCTAGCACATCAGCAGAACCAGAGCGTGACGACACGCTGCGGTTTCCATGTTTGGCTACGGTCAGGCCCATGCTTGCGGCTACCAGTGCGGCAGTGGTAGAAATGTTCATGGTGTTACTACCGTCGCCGCCGGTACCACAGCTATCTATTACCACTCGCTGGGGGCGTTGAAAAGGTTTGGCAGCACGCCGCAGCGCTTGTGCGGCACCTGCCATTTCGCTGGGTTGCTCACCGCGCATTTTCATCGCCACTAAGGCTGCGGTGATTTGAATATCGTTCAGCTCACCTTTCACTAAGTGGTCGAACAGCCGCTCGGCAGCATCAACGGATAAGGCTTTACCGGCCATTAAATCGGTTATTGCTTGCATGGTAGACTCCCGTATTGAGCAAATAAATACGCCACACTCTGCGCCAGTAAACGAGTTCCGTGACTAGTTAAAATAGATTCTGGATGAAATTGAAAACCCAAGGCATAGTAATCCTTAAAGTAGGCTGCCATCGGAATAGCACCTGTGGTGGCAAGCACCGCAATGCTTTGCGGTAACTTAAAGCCACACAAGGAGTGATATCTAGCCACTCCTAAAGGACTTTCTAAGCCATCAAAAATAGGATGGGATTGGCAATCAATCAGTGCCTTTTTGCCATGCACCGTTTCACCGCAGCGGTCAATCTCACCACCAGCTGCGTGAATTAGGGCTTGAAAGCCAAGGCAAATACCCAGCATCGGATACTGCCCACGACAGGCTTCAATCACCTCTAGCAGATGGCCTGCTTGGGCTGGATGGCCCGGGCCCGGCGACAAACACAGCAATTGTCGCCCGGGGTAATCAGCTAGGGCTGCAATGAATTGCTCTAGGGGCACATTATTACGATAAATCATCAGGGGATAACCTAATTGCCGCAGTTCATCCACCAAGTTGTAGGTAAAAGAATCAAAGTTATCTAATAACACGATTCTATCTGGGGCCGAGTTAGCGGCATCAGTGTTGATGTTCATGTTCGCACTCATGTTCACACTCATAAAGAACCTCCGCTGCCAAAACCTTGTTGGTTGGCCTGTTGAATCGCTTCTAACACAGCTCGGGCTTTACCTTCGGTTTCATTCACTTCGGCGAGGGGCTGTGAATCATGAACCACACCGGCCCCAGCTTGTACCACGGCATAACCCTGGCTAACAAAGGCAGAGCGAATAACAATACAAGTATCCATGTCGCCATTGCCGGATAGGTAGCCCACGGCACCGCCATAGCTGCCGCGGCGCTGTTGTTCTACTTGGCGGATAATGGTGGCGGCATTGATTTTTGGCGCACCCACTAAGGTTCCCATATTCATACAGGCACGGTAGGCATGCAGCGCATCAAGATCATCAGCCAACTGCGCCACCACCCGTGAGACCAAGTGCATCACGTGGGAATAACGATCCACCTGCAATAGGTTAGCCACGTAACGGGTGCCAGGCTTAGCAATACGAGCTAAGTCGTTGCGGGCTAAATCAACCAGCATCATGTGCTCGGCGAGTTCTTTTTGATCCAGCCGCAACTCTAGCTCGAGGCGACTATCTAAATCTGCCGCGATGCTGCCATCAGCATGCTTGCCACGGGGGCGGGTACCAGCGATTGGATACAGCTCAACTTGATTGGTAGCTGCGGTATATTTAAGTGCTGATTCTGGCGAAGCGCCGAATAATTCAAATTCTGGGGTGCGTAAAAAGAACATGTAAGGCGAGGGGTTAGCCGCTTTTAGCTGCTGATAGGCAGCTAAACTATCGCGACACTCAATGCGAAACTGTCTTGAAGGCACCACCTGAAAAATATCCCCCGCTAAGATCCGTTCTTGCATCTGTTGCACTATCTGCATAAAAACGTCACGGCTAGGCTCTGCTTGCACCTCAGCAGTGCTGGCAGCAGGGGCTGGGGCGGTTGGTTTGACTGGGCTAGGAAGCTGACACAGGGCCGCTACCCGACCGGCTTGATGAGCCAACTGCTGATAATATTCAGCACTGTTCGGGCCGCTTAGCAAACCTGCAATGAGTTCCGTGGTTTGACTCTGATGATCAATCACCAACAGGGTTTCTGCGAGATAGAACTGGTAGTCCGGGCAGCTGTTGGCCGCCATCGGCACCTCGGGTAATTGCTCAAAACTCGCCACGTAGTCGTAACCAAACACGCCACCGATGAAAATGGCGAGTGGATGGGCATCACCGGCTTGCTGCAATTGTTGCTGGACGATTCGCAGTGGTTCAATATTGGAAACAGCACGTAAGCGCGAGTCTTCATCGCTGGTGCTATCCAGCTCAGCGAATAAGCATACCAACTGGGTGAGTTGGCCTTGCGCATTGCGCTCGGCGGTTAAGCTGCACAAAGGTGTCAGTTGTTCTTCTAACCAAGGTAAGAGCGACTCGCCGTTAGCCGTGAGTGCGGTGATGGTGACTTGATTGCCAGCGCAGGTAAATTGCACCGAAGCGCTTACCATCAGCAAACTTTTGAGGTGCTGGCGCGATTGAATTTCAGCAGAATCAAGCAACAACGAATGCGGCTGATCGGCGCACACGCGCTGATACACAGCAAGCGTATCCGCTTGATAGGGTAGCTTGATGCGCAAACTACTGAGGGTTCCAAAAGATTCGATAATGTTCACAAAGACCTACTTGTTAGCTAAGTTGTATAACTTTTTGTATGGTTTTTAGTTTGATTTTCAGCCACAAAAAAACCCGCTCCAGGAGCGGGTTTTTTGAATCTAACTACGTGAGAGACACGCACAGACACACCACCCGCTATATCGGGAGATGCCACCACCAGTTGAATGCTTGAACTGCGATTGGGTTTGTCATGTGTTTGCCTTACGCTTTTTTTTTATTGTGTAACTATTTGACAGTGTTAACTTGTATACAGGAACTTTTGTATACAGGAACTTTTGTATACAGGAACTTTTGTATACAGGAACTTACCCTGATTTAGATCACATGTCAACGCACATTATGTTTCATAATACGTGCTTTTTGGCGCTGCCAATCACGTTCTTTAATGGTGTCACGTTTGTCGTGTGACTTTTTACCCTTAGCTAGGTAAATTTCTAACTTCACGAGATGCCGCTTCCAATACATGGCGGTTGCCACAATGGAGTAGCCATCACGCTCGCTAGCGCCAATCAATTTATCCAACTCACGTTTTTTCAACAGCAGTTTGCGGGTGCGCTCTGGGTCGCATACCACGTGGGTTGAAGCTGAAATCAGCGGTTGGATCTGGGCGCCTAATAAATAGGCCTCACCATTTTTGATGATCACGTAAGTATCGGCAATGTTCACCTTACCTTCGCGGATGCTTTTGATTTCCCAGCCTTGTAAGGCGATACCTGCCTCAAACTTATCTTCGAGGAAGTATTCGTGACGGGCCTTTTTGTTCAGGGCTATAGTGCCTGAATTGACTTGTTTTTTAGCTTTGCTCATGTCAGTTATTATACCCATGCCTTGGTAAAATCATACGTTTTTATTGTCTTGTCGAAGGAATCAACAATTGTCATTGGGGAGATGATTCATGGCTTAAATTGCGCTATCATGCGCAGCATTTTACAGCTGTAACGCTTAGGCGTAAATCAGAGGATAAGAAAACCTATGCCAACAATCGAACGCAGCGCATTAGTACCGTACAGTGACGAACAAATGTATGCGTTAGTCGACGATATTGATAGTTATCCGCAATTTGTGCCGGGTTGTCGAGCTGCGGCTATTTTAGAGCAATCTGCCGAGATGAAAGTGGCGCGCTTAGAAATCAGCAAAGCGGGTATCAGTAAGTCTTTTACCACGCGCAACAGCCTGCATCCGTTTAGCCAAATCGGGATGGAACTGGTTGATGGTCCGTTTGAGTATTTGCGCGGTGGTTGGAGCTTTCATCGGTTAGATGAACACGCCTGTAAAATAGTATTACGGTTAGAATTTGAATTTGCTAATCGCTTGTTAGGTATGGCCTTTGGCAAAATTTTCAATGAGCTACAAAGCCGCATGGTGGACGCCTTTGTACAGCGTGCGCAACAAGTGTATGGAGTGAATCGTGGCTGAAGCAATGCAATCGGCAGCAGCAGCGGCTGAACCTGTGCAGCCCGAACTTATACAAATAGAAGTGGCTTACGCGACGCCAGCTCAGCAACAAATTATCAAGCTCAGAGTGGCGGCGGAAACCCCAGTTCAGCAAGCCATTGAACAGTCGGGCATCCTGCAATACTTTCCTGAGATAGATCTTAGTCAGCAAAAAGTGGGTATTTGGAGTAAGGCGGTTAAATTAGACCACCAGGTGCGCGATGGCGACCGCATCGAAATTTATCGACCCCTCATCGCAGATCCTAAAGCCGTGCGCCGTCGCCGCGCTGATCAAGCCAAAGATGAAGGGCGTGCCGATCCTGTTACTGGCGGGCGTAAGCGCGAACGTGCGGCAACTGAGAGCGAATAAAGCGTGACAATAACCTTATATTTGATGCGTCATGGTGATGCGGTACCAGCTCAAGCCTTGCAAGCGGATGCCATTCGTCCGCTCAGCCCGTTGGGCGAAGAAGAAGTGCTAGCGGCAGCTACTTGGCTGCAGCAGTACCTTGCTGAACAAGGCCAGTCAGGCCTAGATTGGCTGCTGGTGAGTCCTTATATTCGGGCCCAACAAACCGCCACCATAGTAGCGCAGACAACCACCGCCAAAGTACGTGACATCAGTCATGACATTACTCCAGCTGGTGATGCCGATATGTTCACGGAGTGGCTGTGGGTTAAGTTAGCGGCCATGGCAAGCACTTCGGCTCAGGTGATGGTGGTGTCTCACATGCCCTTTATCAGTTATTTGGTGGCGGCCTTAGATCAAGCCACACCGCCACTTATTTTCCCAACTGCTGGCATAGCAGAGCTGCAAGTGGATATCGCCAAACGCAAGATCAGCTTTGTGCGGATGATTGCGGCAACTCCAGCAGAATAAGCAGTGCAGCATCGCCACCCCATTGCTTTGGTGCTTGGTGAAAGGCCTTGACGGCAGGGTGCTGAACCAACCAATGGGGCAGATTTTCTTTTAAAATACCTTGGCCATGGCCACTCATAATGGCACAGCAGTCAACCTGCTGTTTTTGGCATGCGTACAACAAGGCAGCAATTTCCTGTTTGGCTACAGCTTGGGTTAAGCCATGCAAATCAAGAAACAGTTCCGGCGCAAAATCTCCCCGCCGTAATTGCTTTAACACATGGCTAGCTGTGCCCGGTGCCAGATAGCGTATGGCTCCTTCAGCAAAGTGCGCGCGATAGGTATCAGAGAAAAAGAATTCCGCCTGTTGTTGCTTCATTTGTTGTGCCGCAGAAAGTTCTGGGCGCCGCCTACGTAACCGTTTAGGCGTAGCGCTAGCAGGCTGATGCGAATCATCCACAATACGTTTATCCACCTTCACTAAATCAGCAAAAGATGAAGTCTCGGCAAGGTCAGGTGCTGGCTTGTTTGGGTCTTTAGTCATGCGGTTTAGGTTCAGCTTATGTTCGGCTTCTGTTTGGCATAGGTTCGGTCATAGGTTCCGCATAGGTTAGTGCGAAATGGGCCAGTTTAGGGTATCTTATAGCCTATTGGGGAACAACCAACAATTATCTGGAGAATGGATTGAGCGCTTTTACCACAACGAGCTTGTTAGACGCTTTGCGTTGGGCTGTGTCTGCGATGCAGCAGGCCGATGTTTATTTTGGTCATGGCACCGATAACGCCCACAGTGAAGCTCAACTCATGTTGGCTCATGTCACGCATTTACAATTTCAACAGCTCAATGACTACTTATCAGCTCATCTAACAGCTGCAGAATGGCAGCAGTTCAGTGACCTGGTCAACGAGCGAATCAGCACCCGTAAGCCAGCGGCCTACTTGGTAGGGCAGGCATGGTTTGCCGGGCTTCCCTTCGTAGTTGACGAGCGGGTGCTGGTGCCACGTTCACCTATTGCTGAGCTGATTGAACAGCAATTTGCAACTTGGTTGACGCAACCACCTCAACGTATTTTAGATTTGTGTACCGGCAGTGGCTGTATTGCCATCGCTTGTGCCTATGCCTTTGCAGACGCTGAAGTAGACGCGTTAGATATTTCATTAGAGGCATTGGCGGTAGCGGAAGAAAATATTGCCATGCATGAGCTAGAGCAACGGGTGTTTCCGATCCAATCAAACTTGTATGACGCCATTCCTAAGCAGCGCTATGATCTTATCGTGACCAATCCGCCTTATGTGGATGCGGACGATATGGATGATCTCCCCGAGGAGTTTCATCATGAGCCAGAGCTTGGTTTAGCGGCAGGTGAAGATGGCCTCGATTTAGTTCGCACGATTTTACGTGAAGCGCCAGATCATCTTACTGAGCAGGGCGTGTTGATATGTGAGGTTGGCAATTCATGGGTGGCATTGGCCCATGAATTTCCACAAGTGCCATTTGAGTGGATTGAATTTGAACGTGGTGGCGATGGGGTCTTTATGCTGCGCTACGCTGATTTAGTGGCTTGTCGCGACCTTTTTTAGTACTACCTAGCAAAAATAACAGAAGCATTCGGTAATAGAGGATTTATGGCTGCTAATACTTGGGGCGAATTATTTCGAGTCACCACCTTTGGTGAAAGCCATGGGCCCGCAATTGGTGCGATCATTGATGGCTGTCCGCCAGGATTAGCCCTTAGCGAAGCCGATATCCAGCCTTTTTTGGATAAACGCCGGCCTGGCCAAAGTCGTTATACCACCGCGCGTCGAGAAGCTGATCAGGTGCAGATTTTATCAGGGGTGTTTGAGGGACGAACCACAGGCACGCCCATCGGACTACTGATTCATAATACCGATCAGCGCAGTCAAGATTATGGCTCTATCAAAGACCAATTTCGCCCCGGCCACGCAGATTATACCTATGCGCACAAATACGGTGAGCGTGATTATCGCGGTGGCGGTCGTTCGTCCGCGCGTGAAACGGCCATGCGCGTTGCTGCTGGCGCCGTGGCACAACTTTATTTGGCCCAGCGGTTAGGGATCACTTTCCGAGCAGCGATAACCCAAATAGGCCCTCACCATGCCGACCCAACGGCGGCCAGTTTCGATTGGCAGCGGGTGCCCAACAGCCCC
This sequence comes from Idiomarina loihiensis, assembly GCF_024584785.1. GTDB lineage: Bacteria > Pseudomonadota > Gammaproteobacteria > Enterobacterales > Alteromonadaceae > Pseudidiomarina > Pseudidiomarina fusca. The sequence continues at coordinate 1,270,851 of NZ_CP074112.1, read as the reverse complement.
TTGTTCTGTGGTGATAGCGATTGTGAAGCCGCCGCCGCTGAGTACCTCAAACAATTACTGAAAGAGGGCGATTCGGTTGGAGCGCGGGTTAGATTAGAAGTACTAGGCGTTCCGGTAGGCTTAGGTGAGCCCGTGTTTGATCGCTTAGATGCTGATTTAGCCAAGGCATTGATGAGTATTAATGCTGTAAAAGCGGTCAGTATTGGTGATGGCTTTGCTGTGGCAGCACAACGCGGTAGCGAACACCGCGATGCGTTAACCCCCGCGAGCTTTAGCAGCAATCATGCGGGCGGTGTGCTAGGTGGCATTGCAACCGGTCAACCCTTGATTGCCGACGTAGCTTTTAAGCCAACCTCGAGTATTACCCAACCGGGTAGCACCATAGATAAAAACGGCAACGCTTGTGAGATAGTCACTCGTGGTCGCCACGACCCTTGCGTTGGTATTCGCGGGGTGCCAGTGGTTGAAGCAATGGCCGCCTTGGTGATCATGGACCATTGGTTACGCCATCGTGCTCAAAATGCTGATGTAAAACACAGTTTACCAACGATCGGTTGAGCATGAGTGGTAGATGATGACACGAGCACAAAGGGCCAACGAGCCCGATTATCTGGCACTTATTGACGTCTTTGAAGCGTGTTTTTTTGACAGCTATCGAACCCGCTTGGTAGCAGGTACCGACGAACCATATTATCAGCCAGGCGCGGACGGTGAGCCGCATCAAATCGTGTTCGCTCATGGCTTTTTTAGTTCTGCACTGCACGAGATAGCGCATTGGTGTATTGCCGGTAAGGCCCGTCGCCAGCAATTTGATTACGGCTATTGGTACGAACCCGATGGTCGCACCCCAGAGCAGCAGCGCTTGTTTGAGCAAGTCGAAGTAAAACCGCAAGCCATTGAATGGCTGTTCTGTGTCTGCTCGGGGCGTAAATTTCAGGTGAGTGTGGATAATTTAAACGCACTCGAAAGCGGCGCCGAGATAGATAGAAATGCTTTTACCGACAACGTTCGGGCTCAGTTTAATTCCTACGTGGCAAACGGCTGGCCGCAGCGAGCTGCACAGTTTGCGGCCGCGCTTGCTAACCATTATGGCCAACCTTGGCCGGTTCAAGCTCAGCCTGCAGTGGTTGCTAAGCATAACTAAGGAGACCTGTTGTAACTCATGACCTCAAGTAATCTGATTCGTATTGGCTTGATTATCAATCCACTGGCAGGTTTAGGCGGCAGTGTCGCCCTCAAAGGCAGTGATGGTGCTGCAACCGCCGCGCAAGCATTGGCCTTAGGGGCTCAGCCACAAGCCCAGCACCGTACCATGCAGGCATTGAAGCAATTAGGATCTTGGTCTGAGCAAGTGCAATTCTATTGTGGTAGTGACGAACTCGGCGAACAGGTTTTGCAGCAACTGGGCTTGCCTCATCAAGTGGTTTACCACCCGAGTACGCAGCCTTCTACTGCCGCTGATACGCAAGCCATGGCACGTATGTTTGCGACTGAACAGCCGGTAGATTTGTTGTTGTTTGCCGGAGGCGATGGCACGGCTCGCGATATTTGTGCAGTGTATCCAGATGATCGCCCGGTGTTAGGAATTCCTGCAGGAGTAAAAATTCACTCCGGTGTGTATGCTATTAGCCCAGCTGCCGCAGGTAAAGTTCTACAGAAACTGGTGAGTGGTGAGTTAACGTCGGTAACCCGCGCCGATGTCATGGATATTGATGAAGAAGCCTTTCGCGCTGGTACGGTGCGAGCCAAGCGTTACGGCGAAATGATGGTGCCAGCTGAGTTACAATACATCCAAGCGGTAAAAATGGGCGGTAAAGAAAGCGACGAATTGGTTCTTGCTGATATTGCTGCTGATGTCATTGAGAGCATGGAAGATGACACCCTCTACATTATGGGCTCAGGCTCCACTGTAGCCGCAGTGATGGAAGAATTAGGATTAGCAAATACCTTGCTCGGCGTGGATGTGATTGCTGCTGGTCAATTGTTAGCACAAGATGTGACCGCCAAACAGCTAGAAGCTTTAGTTTCCGAGCATGCTGGCCCCGTGAAGCTAGTCATTACCGTGATTGGTGGGCAGGGGCATATTTTTGGTCGCGGTAATCAACAACTTAGCCCAGCTGTGATTCGTCACGTGGGGGTTGAAAATATGATTGTGGTGGCAACTAAGCGCAAACTACAGCAACTAAACGGCCGCCCGCTGTTAGTAGATACGGGCGACCCGGAGTTAGATCAAGAGTTGACCGGTTTGCAAACCGTCACCTGCGGCTATCATGACCAAGTATTGGTGCGTATCGCCGGAGTTTAATCGCAATTAATACTGAGATTTAGGTAATCTTACAACCAAGCCATCGAGTTCTTCGGTGATTTTAATTTGACAGCTTAAGCGGCTATGTTCGTTAGGCTCGATGGCCATATCTAGCATATCTTCTTCTCGCTCTGATGGCGGTGGAATAAGTGCTTGCCACTGTGGATCTATGTAACAATGGCAAGTTGCGCAGCTCATCACGCCGCCACACTCACCAAGAATTCCATCAATCATATTATCCACAGCACCTTGCATGAGGTTTTCGCCCACCGCAATATCGGCATCAAATTGGTTCTCTTGTGCATCAATAAAAATAACACGAGGCATAAAACAAGTGACTCCATAAACTTAAAAATTAGCTGCTAATGAGCGCAAGGTTACCATAGTTTTAGGTAGCTTGCGGACAGAAATCCGCTAAAATGGGCGTTATTATTTGCAAATAAAGGGATGAAAACGATGGTCGGCCACACCAATAGAGAATTTTTTGTATCGTGGGAAGAACTCCACCGCGCCACCAAAGAACTAGCCAGACGCCAATTGCCGGCAGAGCAGTGGCAAGGCATCATTGCAGTATCTAGAGGCGGCTTAGTGCCGGCAGCTATTCTGGCGCGCGAGCTGAATATCCGTGTGGTAGATTCAGTTTGTGTCAGCTCGTACGATCATACCAGTCAACGCAGCGACATTAGTTTGCTCAAAGATGTGAACGCCACCACGGATGGCGAGGGTTTTCTTGTCATTGATGACTTAGTGGATACCGGCAATACCTTGAAGTTCTTACGAACGCGCTTTCCCAAAGCGAAATTTATCACCGTTTATGCCAAACCAGCGGGTATGGATTTAGTCGATGACTTTGTGGCAAAACTTGAACAAGAAACCTGGATTCATTTTCCTTGGGATATGCATTTACATTACGTTGAACCGCTGGCCGGCAAAGAAAGTTAGTCAAATATCCTAATTGACGTTTTAAATGCGAATCATTATCATTACCTCAGGTTTTTTACTTGAGGTAGGATAATTCATGCGACTAGCACTTGTAACTCTAGCAATCACATCTGTTTTAGCTGGGACAACCACGTCCACACAAGCACAAGATCTTGCAGCTCAAGAAGTGATACAGGTTTCTGCAACTCGTACCGCACAACCCGCCAGCAGTATTGCTGCAACGGTTACTGTGATTGATGGCGAGGATATTCGCGAGCAACTAGCAGTTGCTGATTCATTATCTGATGTGCTAGGTAACTTAGTTCCAGCTTTTTCGCCATCACGGCAAAAGTTAACAAGTGCTGGAGAAACACTGCGTGGGCGTGAGCCACTCTACCTCATTGACGGTGTGCCGCAATCAAATCCATTGCGAAATGGCTCAAGAGCAAGCTACACCATCGATCCGCTGATGATTGAACGGGTTGAGATTATCCACGGTGCTAGTGCTATCCAAGGGATGGGGGCTAGCGGTGGTATCATCAATATTGTGACTAAATCAGCAACAGAGGGTTCGGAGCAAGAGTTTGTTGCTGGTTTAACCACATCACCCGACGAATTTAGCGATGGTCTAAGTTATCGCGCCGGGTACCTAACCCGCCATGTCGCAGATGATTGGCAGGTGGTTGCTGGCGTACAGCTGCGTAGCACCGGCATGTACGTGGACGGCAATGGACAATTCATTGGTACTGATGTAACCCAAGGCGATACGCAAGACTCAGAAAGCTTTGATGTGTTCACTAAAGTAGGTTACCGCATCGATGACCAGCAGCATTTAGAATTGATGGTTAATCATTTTAATTTACAAGGCAATGGTGACTTTTCGCCGGTGAACGGTGATCGTACCGAAGGGCTAGCTGCTGTCTCAGTGAAGCAACCAAGTGAAGGTGATCCAGCTGAGAACAAGGTCACTACAGCCACGTTAACCTACAAAAATAAATCTGTGTTAGGTGCCGATTTAAACTGGCAAGTATTCCTACAAGACTTCTCTGCGTTATACGGTGGTGGTCGCTACGGTACCTTTCAAGATCCTGCCTATGGTGATGATATTTTCGATCAGTCACGTAATGATTCGAATAAGTTTGGTTCACGTTTAACTATGAACTGGAGTGCCGGTGCCATTGTACCCATAGATGTAAGTGCAGGTCTTGATTATTTAAACGATAAAACCTTTCAGGAACTCGCGCAGACGGGGCGTAAATGGGTACCAGAAACTGCATTTGTGAACTGGGCACCTTTTGCACAGCTGCGCTATCAACAAAACGGGCTAACGATAAGTGGTGGCTTGAGATACGAGTATGGCAAGCTAAAAGTAGATGATTTCACCACCTTATATGCCTACAACAGCAGTTTTGTTAAAGGGGGGCAGCCATCTTTTAACGAGTTACTTCCTAACCTCGGTGTGGTGTATGAGTTCAATGACTCTCTACGAGTGTTTGCGAGCTATTCTGAAGGCTTTAGCATGCCAGACGTGGGTCGCGTGTTGCGCGGTATTGATACGCCCAACTTAAGTGTTGATAGCTTTTTGGATTTGCAGCCGGTTATTGCAGATAACCGTGAAGTAGGGATTGAGTTTCGCGGTCAAGATCTTCGTGCAAGTTTGAGTTATTTTACCTCTGAGTCAGATTTAGGAGCACGTTTGCAACCGAATGCGGATGGTATTTTTTCTGTGGCCCGCGAGCGTACTGAAATTGATGGTATCGAGTTCTCAGCAAGCTATGCCTTATCAAACGCCGCTAGCTTTGATTTGAACTACGCTGATACCGATGGCAAATACGACAGTGATGCAGACAATGTCGTTGATACCAAGTTAGGCGGACGTAATATCGCACCTCGGCGTTTAAATCTAAGCTGGAAGCACCAGTGGAGCGATCTAATCAATACCCGTTTGCAGTTAAATACGTTGTTTGATCGTGATATTTATTCAGGAGCTCAGGCAATCAATAACTTTGATGGCTACCAAACGATTGATCTACAAATGAATTATGATACTCCAGAATATGGCCTCTTTACGTTGGGTATTGAGAATTTACTGGATGAATTCTATCTAACTTATTACGCACAAACAGCAGGTGCAGATGCAACCAACTTTGCTGGTCGTGGCCGTACAGTGAGTGTCAATTGGTTCTATCAATTCTAATTAAGCTGCATCGCTGGCTTGGGTTATTCTTTGGTTTATGGTTGGTACTCGTCGCGCTGACGGGTACCTTACTGTTGTACAAAGTAGAGCTGCTGCAGTGGACTTACCCACAACTCAAGCTACAGCAAATACCAACACAAGCGACTGCAGCCGAGGTCTTTGATCGTTATCAAGAGGGGTATGCTTACCTGCCGCGTGATGCCAATCCGTGGCTTGAAATTGTCATGCCAAACGGGGTTCGGCATTATTACAATGACCAAGGTGAGCACATCTTAGCACGCCCCTATTTAGGTGATTGGATTAGCGTGATGGTAGAGTTCCATCACCATTTGCTCTTGCATGATCTGGGCAAAGATTTGCTCGGCTACCTGGGAATAGCAGGGCTCATATTACTCATAACCGGACTTATTCGTTGGTGGCCACGTCATTGGTCCCGACGATTATTAAGTGTGCGCTGGGTATGGCCGTGGCAACGAGGCTTTGCCGCAACCTTGTTTCAGCTTCATAAGGTGGTTGGTAGCCTACTTTTTTTGCCTTTGTTGGTAGGCATACTGACCGGTACGGCCATCATGTATGCTGCTGCCGTCAGTTCTGGTTTAACAGCCTTGTGGCCTAACCAGCAGCAACAACCGATAACAGCAGACCAATGGCGCACAGTTGCAGCTGCGCACAGCTGGCAACAGCGCTTTGAGCGTGCACAACAATTACTGCCAGAGCATCAACCGCAATTGGTGTCTTTATCGAATCTTAGTATGAGGCTTACATTTCCTGGTGAATGGCATCCAAACGGCCGTAGTCACGTGCAATTTGATGCGAAGACAGGGGCAGTGACGAGTGTTTACGATCTGCGCTATGATAGCCGAGGCTATCAGGTAAGCCAGATGATCTTTCCTGTGCATATTGCCGCAGTGGGTGGCTTAGGCTGGTTTATAGTCGTGCTCATGGGCGGCTTAGCGTTAGTACTTTTACCGCTAACTGGTATCTATTTTTGGGGCTGGCGGCAGTTTAAGCAGCGTGCTAGAAGATAATTCATTGGCTCGCTTAACCTAATAAACCTAGGGATATAGTATTGATGTTTGATGTTATCGGTGACATTCATGGTCATGGTGACCGGCTTGAAGCCTTGCTAAAAAAGTTAGGCTACCAGCTGCGTCAGGGTGCCTGGCGGCATCCCGAGCGAACCCTGATCTCGGTTGGTGATCTGATTGATCGTGGCCCACAACAGCGCAAAACCGTTGATATTATTCGTGCCATGCAAGATGCTGGGCAGGCGCAGGTGATTTTAGGCAACCATGAATTAAATGCAGTAGCCTGGACTCTCAGTGACGGCAACGGCGGCTTTTTACGTGCGCACAATGCTAATCATACCCGCCAACATGCGGCTTTTTTAGCTGAAGCAGAGCAAGATAAAGCTTGGTATGCCAGTACCTTAGCTTGGTTTAGAAGCCTACCTGTTTACCTCGACCTACCGGCATTAAGAGTGGTGCATGCCTGTTGGCATGCGCCATCGAAAGCTATCATTGATGCCCATAGCGATGCCCAAGCGGTATTGACGGAAGCGGCTTGGATTGCAGCTAACAGCAAGGGACACGCCTTGTATGATGCCATCGAAGTGATGAACAAAGGCTGGGAAGTAAGCTTACCACCCGGCTATTCGTTTGTTGATAAAGGTGATCATCGGCGTTTTGCTATTCGTACTCAATGGTGGCGGACGGACACTCAGCATTACCGTGATTTAGCACTTGGGGTTGAACCACTCGATACTTTGCCCGATGGCCCCATAGAAGCGGGTAAGTTACCCGGTTATGACCAGCACAAACCACTATTTATTGGGCATTATTGGATGCGTGGTCGGCCACAATTACAATCTCCACAGATTGCCTGCGTGGATTGGTCCGTTGCCGATCCTAGTGGTGACGGGGTATTAGCGGCTTATCGCTTTGACGGCGAGCAGCAATTAAGTAACGACAAGTTTGTTTGGGTTTGATCCTAGCCGGCTGAATTTTTTACGCTAACTAAGGTCGACTAACTAAGGTCGAAAGGTATAGATCATCAGGAGATAGCGTATGAATACAAAAGGTTTGCTCGAGCAGTTATTAGGGTCTGGTAGTTCGAATAACTCGGCCACTAAAGGTCAGGGCCGTGGCTTTTTTGATAGTTTTGGTGGCGGTGCCGTTACTGGCGGAGCACTGGGTTTACTCTTAGGTAGCAAAAAAGGCCGTAAACTTGGCGGTAAAGTGCTCACTTATGGTGGCCTCGCGGCGCTTGGGGTGTTTGCCTACAAAGCTTATAACAATTACCAGCAAAAACAGAGCAATACCAACAGTAATACCAGCAGCAACCCGCAAGGTTTCTCTGCACAGACCATCGATCGTGTGCCAGCGGCACAAGTAGAAACTCACAGTGTGGCAATTTTAACTGCGATTATTGGTGCCGCTAAAGCCGATGGCCATATTGACGAGCGCGAACGGCAGCTGATTGACCAAGAAATAGGCCAATTACAAACCGATGCTGATACCCAACAATGGTTGCAGGCTGAACTGGCTAAGCCGCTTGATCCTAGCGATGTTGCGAGGCAAGCGAGTTCACCAGAAATTGCGGCAGAAATGTATTTAGCTAGCGTGTTTGCGGTAGATACCCAAAACTTTATGGAGCGTAGCTACTTACAAGAACTAGCGCGCCAGTTACGGTTAGAGCCGGGCTTACAGGCCGAACTAGACCAGCAAGCCCAACAAGCATTACAGCAATCCTAGCGGCCAACCAAAGTGCCACACGTAGGCGCAAAAAACGATAGTCACTACCAGTAATAGCCAAAAACCCCAACGCGTGCGTGGTTGCGCGTAGGGGTCGGCTAACGCCCGCTCAGAGTGCTCTGGTAACTTAGCTACCCCGGTGAGTGCCGCCCCGAACGGGATATTAATGATAGCGCGAGTATTCACTGCCCAACCATTAGCATCCAACAGCGGGCCCAAATTACGGCGGCGCAAGGTCATGGCAGCCATCAACATCGATGGGCCGGAGATCAATAACATCACCCCTAGCAATACCAGTGGCATTTGCCATGCCGGCAGCGCCAAAAAGCCAGCAGCGAGGGCGGCTAAAGCGGTACCAATGGCACCTAACGCCAAACCAATGGCGGCAAAAATACCGGCAAACTTGGCAATATCAAAACTGCTTTTAGCAGCTGGCGCTGGGGCTTTGGCAGTAGCTTGAGTACTTGCCTGAGCACTCGCTTGAGTGATGCCGGCGCTGGTTTTGCTATCAATGTCTTTATCGCGCGCAGCCGCAAATTTATTGATTTGTGTTTCAATAAAAGCAGCTAATCGTTTGTAGGGTGACCAGAACGCCTGGCGCACGCTGATTGGTTGTGACACCACTTTAGTAACCGTTGCTTTCCAATCGCGCCCTTGGCGATCATAAAAGACCCCATTGCGGCCGGCGGCCATCGAATAATCGACATCTCCTGCGGTGAGTGCGGCAACGATCTGCAGCGGGGCTTGGTCTTTACGGGTGCAGGTGCAGTAAAGCAGATAGCAACCACTGAACGAGGCCATGCAGGCATGTTTAGCTGCATCGGCTACTCGCAATACAAGTTCGCAGCTGCGCTGATCAATAAACAAGGTACCGGCCTGAAAGATAGCTTTTTGGCGGCGCTGATAAAAGTCGCTTAAACTAACAAAGTTACGCAGGAGTTGTACCAAATCGCGCTGATAACGGCATAATTTTTCGAGTGCCTGCACGTTTTCAGCAAAACTGGTAATGGCTGCATCTTCAGCAATAAGAGCTGCTAAGTCGGCTTGGCCATGACCTTGAGCCAGCTCAGCCAGGCGTTCAGCGGGCAGTTGATGTAACGCACTTGCTGGGCGCTGTGCTTGCCACGCCTGCCATGGTGCCAATAAACCTTGCACTGCAGTCCAGTCAGCCCGGCTAAGATGGGTGCGAGTGGGCTCGGTACCTAATAGCGGCTCGACCACTTGGGTCAGTAGTTGTTGCATGGCATCAGCCCAAGCTGGGTTTACTCCTGTTTGCAATGGCAATGCTGCGGCAGCATCAATGGTGGCCAAGGGCAGGGCCGCCAATTCTGTATCTAAAGTAGCAATAGCGCGGTTACTTAAACTACCGTACACGCCGGTATCAGGATTTAACGAAGCAGCAGCGCGCTGATCAAAAGCGGCCAACTGACAGCGCACAAAATAGTCATCCACTTTGGCTTGCACCCGTTCCAGTGCTGCTACCGCCGCTGGGGTTTCAGCTCCTAACGGCCATAGTTGCGAATCATCGGCGTCACCTGCTCGTTGCCAATCCACAATAGCTGCTGCTTGCTGAAAAAACTGCTCGAGCAAACTTTGGTTCACGCCCTGGCTGCCACTGCGATCGGCAACGCCACCTAAACAATCGATGATGTCTTGGATCAATTGCTGTAGTTGCGGATCTTGCGCCAATTGAGGCGCCACCACACCATCACCATTAAAATGGTCGGCAGCATAAAGTTTGGTGGTATCAAGAAAATCTTGCACCGTCAGAGCAGCATCGTTGGGTTTATCTAAGTAGGTCAGCACGCGCTGAGCTGCCGCGTACAAGGCAGCACCCTCGGCATCGTCGGTCTTTAATGCAGTTAACGGCACACCTGGTTCAGCAAACATCAAGTTGCTATCCACCAGCCGAGCACAGCACCAGCGTACCGCCGCAATTAACTCAGGTACCCGAATCTGACCATCGTTATCGGTATCTAATAACGAAGTTGTGGCAGCATCAAATTCTAAACCTAAGGTAGGACAGTTCAACACTGTCCATAATTTTTGGTCTAACTCGCTGAGGTGTTCTAAATCAGCGCCACGGCTAATCACTACTTGATCAAATCCGCCGGAACGAAAAAAGCGCCAAGTATGGGAAGATGAAGTTGAAGAGATGCTCACGATAACTGCTCCATGGAGTTACATATCAATTGATATGCTTAATCATTGAGCAGAAGCTGAAATATCGCAAGTGCTATTTCAGCTTAGCGGGTTTTTAGCTTAGCGCATGGCTTAGCGCATGGCTTAGAGCATGGCTTACAGCATGGTACGCATCGGTGCTCCATACCAAACTCATGAGGACACTCACTAGTGCCAGTAGCAGCGGCATCAGAATAGGTAAACAGAGTAATAAAACAAGACTCCACAGGGCTAACCGAGCGGTCGGTTGAGGCGGCTGTTTTAGCTCAGATTGATAATTAGTGCCAGGCATAGTCTACTCCAAACCAAAAGGCGCGGCCGGTGAGGGTTCGCGATGAACGCTCGAGTTACGTGATTATTAGACTGGCTGGATCTTGATGCGAATTATTATCATTTACAAATAATCGATGGGGATTTTTTATAGGCTCAAAAACACAATCGCAAGCCCAAGTTTTTTAACACTTTTGTTTAAAAAAGATTGCATAGTTTGCAAACTGCTAACAGAATATCGGTGCATTCGACCCTCTAATAACGGCTCACGGAGCAGCTTGATGACCTACATAGCAAAGCATTGGCGCGGTGAATTATCCTTGGCAGTCGCGTTCTGGATTAACCTGGTGGTGGTTAATATTGTGCTGAATATTCTGTCCTCGGTGGGCTTGGTGGTGCTGGTTGCACTGGCAGAAGTTGCGGGTTATACCCCAAGCGATAGCGCCATCATGGTTGGGATGTTGGTGTTGATGCTGGCCTACATACTACTTAGCGTGTGGCAACTTGTGGGTACTTGGCGCTCAGCTCGCCGGCATATCCAACAAACGGGTCGTTATGGCTGGGCCATAGTCACCAAAATTTTAGTTTTTCTGGGTTGGTGTTCGCTGTTGTTTGTATTGCTCGCGGTGCTGATGGCGTTTACGGCCGAAGACGGCGATTGGTTTGAGTCGTTTGATACTGAACAAGTACGTTTAGATGACGCTGGGCATGTGCTCTTTGTTAACGGATATTTGGACCGCGGGCTTGCCAACTACGTGGATCAGCAATTAGCACAAGCTCCGTTAGTGCAAGTGGTAGCCTTAAATAGCGAGGGTGGTTTAGTTGCAGAAGGGCGCAAGTTAGGCGAAGTTATCAGCAATTACGGCCTAAATACCTATGTTAGCGAGCATTGTGCTTCGGCTTGTACCTTGGCTTTTATTGGCGGCTACACTCGGTACCTTGCCCCCGGCGCTAACTTAGCTTTCCATCAATACTCGATGGAAAACTCTACGGCGGCGCAAGAAGCTGATTTAAAGCTCCAACAATACGATGACATGCAGTTATTTCGGCTAGCCGGCGCCAGTGAAAACTTTGTCCAGTCGATGTTTCTGGTAGCTGCTGACGATCTTTGGTACCCCACCATCGATGAACTGATTGAGCATGGCGTCGTCACCGCGGTCGCGCCACTGCGCCAACTGGTGCTAGAACTTAGCAACCAACACGGCGGTAAAGTCGAGGATGCCTACCAGCTCGCCGATGAAGCTTTTAGTCAATTGCCGCCCTTTATCACCATCGCCGAGCAAGCTCCTGAGGTGTATCAAGAGATCTTAAACGAGTTTGTGAGCTTGTACCAAGTTGGCGCGGATTTTTCTGAGATTCAGCTGCAGGTTGCCAACTACGTGAATGAACTGAAGTTTAATGCTCTGCTGGCGGTCCCTGATAAGGTAGTGATTGAATATATGCAAGCCGAATTGGATATTTACCGCGCCTTGGTTGAGCAAGAGCCGATTTTGTGTATGAGGGTGCTTTATCCCGATAGCTTTGGCAGCATCGTCTTTACCAATCATTTTGATCAGCAATTTCTGAATAATCAATATCAAGCCGTCAGCTCATTGCTTAGCCACGGCTTAAACCAAGAGCCCGTGGCCATCAACCACGATGGTGCCGAAAACGATTTGCCGGTAGTGCTCGAAGGCTTAGACGACTGGCTGCCGTACCTACAAAACTTAGGAAGTGATAGAAATGGTTATGCCAATCACTGTTACGCCACCATCCAATTATACGAATCGATCTTAACCCGGTTACCAAGCGACCAAAGCGCTAACATGCTGCGCTGGATGATGGTGCCTTAGTCGTCAGCTAAAAAGCGGCTGTAAATTGGCCCGGATATGATCGGGACAGACGCCCAGCCAGCGCTTGCAAGCACGCCTAAAATTATTTGGGTTAGCGTAGCCAAGCAACTGGGCTAGCTCGGTATTGTTATAGGGGTATTGCTGCAGCAACTGCAACAAGCGTAATTGGCGAACGCTATCAACACAGCTTTGGTAATGACTACCATGGTGCGCTAAAGCTCGTTTTAACGAGGATACACTGAGATTGCAGTGCTGCGCTAACAGCTCAATAGAAACCGTCTGTTGCTGGCTAATCCGAACTAAGAGCCAGCGCAGCACCTGTTCTAACAGCGACTGGTAACGAGCGTGCTGATGTTGCAGTTGGCAGAACGACAGTGCTTGCGCTAACGCAGGTTGCTCATCAGCACCACCGGGCTTAGCTTGGGATAGCTGCTGCCAGGGGAGGTGCAGGGTTAGCAGCGGCCCAGTATGAATCGATCCCAACCATTTATGCCAAGCGCTGGGGAGTGCCACCTCGGCTGCCAAGGGCCAACTCAAATGCCATTCGGACACCGCAACTTGATGGGCCCTAGCCAAATTAATCAACACCCCAACAGCTAATAGTTGCGGCGCCGCCAGCGCTCCTAGTCGCTCTCCTAGTCGCGGCAACAGTGTTAGCTTGAGGAAGTCGCCATGACGCTCGGTTAAGGCAAACTCAAGCGGTAGCAGCAAACTCTGATAACGTTTTAGCCAGTGTAACGCCTGTCCCCATGTAGGAGCACTGGTCACCGCTGTTAACAGCGGACTATAACTTTGTTGAATGAGATCTTCGCTTAACAACTGCCATAGTTCTGAATTAGGGAGTGCCTGTTGGGCGTTCTGTAACAATTGCCACCAATCCTGAGGGCTTACGCGTAAATTACTAGCGGGCAAGGTTTGTTTAGCGAGCGACGTTTTGCGTACCAACTGGGGTGGTAAAACGCCACGTCGTTGCGCTAATGGCAGCAAGCTGTGCAGCAGCGGATTAACTAATAATCTAGGTTGATTAACTGCGTGCCATACCATGACAATACTCGTTGGTGACGCTCAGCTTGGCGGCTGCGGCTTGCGGTATAACTTTGGCCGCTAACTGTACTTTAAGTAGGGGCAGGCTTTTGTTTAATTCACGGTGTAAATGGGGCAGGGTGGTGTCCAACCAACGTTGTGCCGCAGTTGTGTTGAAGTGAGGTAAGATCAACATAAACCTGTCATTATTGTCCCGGCACACGGTGTCTTGCGGACGACTAAACAATAATAAGAGGTCAGCAAGCTCACGTAAAATGAGATCGCCGCGTGCCGCTCCGTATTGGTGATTTAAGCGCGCAAATCCGACAATATTTAACTCAACTAAACACAAAGGATGGCGCTGTAGCTCAGCTAATGCCAGTTCACGCTGTAAAGCTACCTGAAAATAAGGCCGGGTATAGAGCAGGGTGAGCGGGTCGAGCCAGTTATGTTCGCGTAAATGATGTTCACGCAATTGCAGTTGGCGTTGGATGATCTGGCTTTCGCGAAACCAATTAATAGCGGCTAGGCCAATCACTACAAAGCCGAGCGGCATGGGTAAAGACTCGAGCCAGCTCATTAATCGTAGCTCTTCGGGATAAGCAAAGAACTCGTCTAGCACATCTAAACTCATGGAAGCCGTGAGTAATAACCCGCCGATGAAAATCAACTGAGTTACTCGCCCGGACGGTCGTGCGCTAAGCACTAAGGTAAGCACCATCAGGATAATCAGCAGGCTTGAGCCCTCACCGAGTAAATCAATCAGGTCTACTTTAGCGAGCCCTTTCAAGTCACCTAAAGAGCTCGCCAACAACAAACAGAGGAGATTGGTCAGGGTTAACCAAGCAAACAGTCGATAGCGTTGTAGGCCGGATTGAATGGATGTTGGTGCCAAGGATTGCGACATAAATTGCAGCATGGTTGATAACCTAAAGGTTCGCTTGCCGGTGAGCTAATGTGGCCAAGCTTAACCAGCCTTGTTTACATAGATGTGACAAGCGCTGCGGCTACTGACCCAAAAAGACCCCATCCAAACAGCTCATGCCACCCTTGCTGAGCGCATCAGTTTGTCATAGCAGTCCCTTATAGTAACCGGCAGTTACGACTGTTCACCAGTCACTCACCCTAGGAATTAACCATAAGGAAAGTTACTGCTATGAAACCATCTTATCTAGCTTGGCTGATCGCTGCAGCCTGCGGTCTCCCAGTCGCAGCACCTGTGTTGGCACAGCAAACTCCGGTCACGACCACCAGCACCGAACAAACCGCATCTGAAGCTACCGACGACATCGAAGAGGTGTTAACGATAGGTAGTCGCGAGGCGTTGCAAAAAGCTGTACAGCAGCAGCGCGATGCAGGCGGTATCATCAACGTCGTGAAAAAAGACGATATGGGTAAGCTGCAAGATGATAGCGTTAGTGATGCCTTGCAACGTATTCCTGGTTTGTCGGTAGAGCGCGACCAAGGTGAGGGACGTTTTATTCGGATCCGTGGTTTAGCTCCAGATTTAAACTCAGTTTCTTACAACGGCACCCAGCTAGCAGCGCCTGAAGCAGGACGTCGTGCTGTTGCCCTCGATGTTATTCCGAGTGATTTATTAGAATCGATTGAGGTGAATAAAACCCTCACCCCCGACATGGCTGCTGGCAGTTTGGGCGGTAACATCGAGCTAAAAAGCATGACAGCTTTTGATCGTGACGGTGCTTTCTACTCTGTCACCACAGATCTTGGCTACAACCAGCAAGCCAGTGAGACTAATCCGAAGGTTTCCGGTGTTTGGAGTAATACCTTTGGTTTAGGCCAGCAAGACAAGGTGTTTGGGGTTGCGTTAGCGGCCAGTTACCATGACCGTTCATTTACCACCGATAACGTTGAAACCGGCGGAAACTGGGACCTCGATGAAGCTGGTTTAGAAGAGTTTGAGCAACGTGCCTATGCGGTCAATAGAGAGCGCACCGGCTTAGCGTTGAATTTAGATTTTCGGCCTACAGCAGATGGTGACTATTACTTGCGCAGTTTATACAGCGAGTTTGCCGACACCGAGATTCGTCAAGGACGTATCGTTGAATTTGCAGACCCGATGCAAGCGGGTGTTGCTGGCGCAGGTGAAATAGCACGAGAGCTGAAAGATCGTAAAGAAACCCAAGAGATCACTGCTGTGGTGGTGGGTACGGAACAACGTTTTGGCGATTGGACCCTGCAACTTGAAGGCGGCACCAGCAAAGCCAGCGAAGTACAGCCATTTGCCATCGGTGGCGCTAAGTTCACGCAGGAATTTGCCGATGGCCTCAGCTACCAAGGCACTGAACGGCTTGCTCTGCAAGGCCCGGCAGCTATTAATGCAACGGCCGGCTATGAATTAGATGAAGTTGAAGTAAGCGATGCCGACACCGAAGAAACCGAAAACAATGTCAAACTTGATGTGGCTTACAACTGGTTGCAACCCAGCTATCAAGTGACCTTCAAGGGCGGGGTTAAGCTGAGTCAGCGCGAAAAAACTGCGCGTGAAGATATTTTTATCTTTGAAGACTTTGCTGATTTAGGGGTAAGCGGCCTAAGCCTAGCTGACTATGCTGGTGCTGACGTTGATTACGGGCTGGATAGCTTTGGCCCAGGCATTAGCGCAGCTGCACTGTGGCAGATGCTAGAGCCACTCGCCATGCAAGATTTTAGAGATGACGTAGAATCTGCGATTTCTAGCTACGCCATTGATGAAGATATTTCCGCCGGCTACCTGATGGCAGATATTCAGGGCGATGCATGGCAAGTGATTGTCGGTTCGCGCTATGAATACGATGAACGGGTTGCTCGCGGCAACAGTTACAACGATGAGTCAGGTGAATTTAACGCTTTAACCGCAAGCTACAGCAATGCCCGCTGGCTACCTAGCTTAGTCACTCGCTATGATCTAAGTGATGCCACCGTTGCTCGGTTTGCCTACAGCAGTGGTATGGTGCGCCCAAGCTTTGAGCAAATACGCCCAAGCTACTACCTAGAAAATGATGACGGCGACTTAAAAGCTGAATTTGGTAACCCAGATCTAGAGCCTTTAACCTCGGCTAACCTTGATCTAGGCATTGAGCATTACGATGAAAATCTCGGTGTGATGTCAGCCATCTTGTTCTACAAAGATATCAAAAACTTCGTCTACGAGGCTGATGTTGCGGGGCGCCCAGGATACGAAAGCTTTGACGAAGCGATTACTTACATCAATGGTGATGACGCCTGGGTTTACGGGTTGGAACTCAACTTAGTGCATCAGTTCTCGGGCTATCAAAACTGGCTCGATAACTTTTTAATCAATACCAACTTAACCTTCACCGACTCAGAAGCAACCGTCGATTGGTTAGACGATGGTAGCTTGATGACGCGCGATATCCCGCTACCTAGCCAATCGGATACCACCGCCAACATTGCGCTGGGTTATGAAACCATGGATCTCAGTTTACGCTTAGCAGCCAACTACAAATCTAAGTACTTATTAGAGCTAGGTGACATCGAAGACAGCCGCTACGATATTTATGAAGACGACAACGTTACCGTCGACTTCTCCGCTAAGTATCTCGTTAATGAGCATGTGAGTTTGTCGTTCGCAGCAAATAATATCACCAACGAAAGCTATTACGTGTACACCGGGCAACGCCGTTACAACGCCCAATACGAAACCTACGGACGTAGCTTTACCCTTGGTCTGCAGATTACAAACTGGTGATAACGATGTCTTATGCGATGAACAAATTAACCTTAGCTTTGACCCTATGGCTGGCCGGTAGCAGCGGACTACAGGCACAAGCCTTGCCAGAGCAGGTGTCACAATTACCCTTAAAACGTAGCCATGCACTTGGCCCGGAGCAACAGTTGTGGGGCGCCATGGATGGCGATACCCAACAATTGCACTTGTGGCGACAAACCCCAGCGGCACGCTCACCAGCAGACGCGCAACTGGTGTGGCAAGGCGAGGTGACCACCCGTGTGGTTGAAGATATCTGCTTCTATCAAAGCGAACAAAATGGGCAACTGTCAGTTTTCTTGATAGGGGGTCGTGGTGGCGCTGAACAATGGCTGTTGCGGCAAGATCAACAGTGGTTATCAACGCCCATGGTGCTGCGTGAATTTAGTGTGCCCTATGATGCCACTGCGTGCGCTTTGCATGAGAATCAGCTCTTAATAGCAGAAGGCGATCAAGCTATCTGGGCCTATCATGCAGAGCCAGAGGCGGATCAAGGCCGCGATTTAATGGCCGTCAAACATCCCTTTGGCGCTATTAAGGGAGAGCTAAAAGCCCTCGAAGTACTGGCCGACGGTCGCTTGCTGGCGCTAGAAGAAGCTCCGCCGCGATTGCTTGAATACCGGGTTACAGAAACCGGGTATCAGCTCACGCAAACTTATCCCATAGATAAGTTTGAGGAGTTACAGGATATTCGGGTTCTAGCTAACGGTAAACTGTTGGTAAGCAATGAAGACACCGGTGCTAGTACCCAACTGAGCTTGACCAAACCTGCCCAAGTGCAACCACCGCGAGCAACTAAAGCGCAGACTGCCCAGGTCGCGGCAGGGTTACAAACCACACCAGCGAGTCGTCGCGGTGATGCAATTGATGACCCAGCCGTGTGGGTGCATCCGCAGCAGCCACAACTGAGTCGAATTGTGGCCACAGATAAGCGGATCGGCTTGATGGTGTACGATATGCAGGGGCAACTGGTGCAAGAGTTACTGGTGGGGCGTTTGAACAATGTCGACCTTCGTGGGCAGCTCGCGGCCGCCTCGTTACGCAACGACAACAGCATTCAACTGTTTGATATCTCAGATGACGGTGAGTTTAGTGTCGCAGCTAACATCGCCACCGATCTGAATGAGATTTATGGTTTATGCATGGGCTATAACTCGGCTGATAACACTACTTCGGTGTACGTTAATAGCAAGTCTGGCCGTATTCAGCACTACCAAGTGCAGCCACATCAGCAAGGTTGGCGTGCCAGCTTGGTGCGAACCATGCAGGTGCCTACCCAACCCGAAGGCTGTGTGGTGGATGACCAAACCCAGCGTCTTTTTGTCGGCGAAGAAGACCACGCCGTATGGCTGTTTGACGCTGCTGCAACAGCAGGCACAACGGGGCAAAGGATTATCCAAGTAGATCAGCATCCCGAGCTGGTTGATGATATTGAGGGCCTCGCCTTCACCTATCATGATGGGCTGCCCCTGTTGTTTGTGTCTAGCCAAGGCAATGATAGCTATCTGGTGTTTGAAGGGCAGGCTCCATGGCGCATGTTAAGCCAATTTCGGATCCGCGCCAACGTAGAACTTGGTATCGATGGTGCCTCTGAAACGGATGGTATTGAAGTGACCTCGTTATCCCTTGGCGAGGGCTTTGCAGAGGGCGCCTTTTTAGTTCAAGACGGGCGTAATTGGCAGCCAGAAGCGGGACAAAACCTCAAATTAGTGCCGCTTCAAGAGATCCTGCAATTAGTGACGCAACCTTAAGTTGCTGTCCTTGATTAACCATCCTTAATTTACCATTGTCGAAACCCCCAGCTCTGCGCTTCATGCAGGGCTGGGGGTTTTTATTTTACCGTTACTGAGCTGCCGCTGGGGCATGAATTAAATCTGTGCCATTCCAACAGCGATGAGGTTTAGGTTTGTTTGGGTTGCTACAACGACGCTCAGCCGTGGTAGGCTGAAGGTCTTCAACCTGTTTACCCGCGGCGGTTTTATGTAAGACAAACGCATCATAGAGCTCACCAGTAGCAGTAAAGGCTTGATATTTTACCCGGTCTTGATGAAATTCTAAGGTTTGAAATAGCTGGGTATCTTCGCCTAGACGGTCCATTGTGGCCTGCGCCTGCTCACTCACCAAATACATTTTCGGCCCAGCTACAGACACAGCATAAACCGGCCCTTGGTTATCCGTAGCGGTGGCTGAGGCAGCTTGATGGTCACGGCCGTAGGTATGATCATGGCCTTGCAAGACCAGATCAACTTGGTATTTATCATAAAGAGGCTGCCAATACTTACGCAGGGGGGGATTGTCACGGCCCATCGAGACTGAATGCATCGGATGATGATGAAAAACCACCGTCCAGCGGTTTGGGTTATTGGCTAACACCTGCTCTAGCCATTGTGCTTGCACTTGTGCCAATTGCTCTGATTGCAACGCCTCGGTAGAGTCTAGCGCGATATAGCGAACGCCCTGCACATCACTGTAGTAAACGGTGTCGGACAAAGCTTCTGGACCATTTCCGGCAACCTCATAATGCGCCACCCAATGCGGCAGCAAATAACGGATAGGTTGATCATCGTCACTACTGAACTCATGATTACCGGCCGCTGGTAATTGATAAATTGAACCCGCCATCCAACTGGTGGCAGCAAACCACTCGGCCCATTCGTCATCATGAACCCCATCGCGCGAATTGACCAAGTCACCTGCGTACAACATCACTTTAGCCCGTGGTGCGGTTAACAGTGCTTCGCGTACGGTTCTTGCGTAATGCGACAGTACCGCATTTTGAGCATCACCAAAATAGAGTGCGGTATAAGGCTTAAAGTCTGCCGCTGGGGTTTTAAATTGATGCCAGCTACTCCAAGTGTTCAGTCCCTTAACCCGATAGGCATAGAGGGTATCAGGCTGCAACTGGCTGAGTTGCACACGATGATGATGGGCCTCGCCATTGGGGCTATTGAGCTTTATTGAGCGGCCTATCAGTTGCTTGGCCTGCGTATGCAATCCTGGTGACGGCGTTGCCACAGCGAGTTGCAACAAAGATTCGGTAACTGAACTGTTGGTACGCCAAGTTACTTGAGCTGAACTGCTAGCAGCAGCGCCCGGCAATAAGGTAATACGCTCAGGATAAGGGCTCACTTGGTAACGCGGCTCGTCGCTTAACACCAGCGTGTTCGCTGCAGTCACTGCTTGCGCTGGCGATGCTTCGGCAGCAACCGAAGTAGGCCCAGCACTGCAGCCAAGTAGCGCACTCCCAGCAAGCACTAAGCCGCTAGCCCAAGCCACACGCGACAACAGAAATTGAGATGGCAACATAAGAGGTCCTTGTAGTGATTTTAGTGACAGGTGTATCACTACAAGATAACAACGATGGGTTACTAGCGGCTGACAGAAAGCCTCATGAATGAGCTAAAAAGAGTGGGTTAACTAGCAGCTCTTGGTTTATTCATCTAAAGAACATTGCAAGCAGCGCTCACGTCCCGTAATTAAACGCGAAATACCATTGCGATTACGAGCAAAAAATAAGTAGCCACGATCTGCCAGCCAGCGGATCAACGGCCAGCGTAATGCGGCTGTCAGCCAACCACGACCCACCGCCGACCACGCGGCATGAGTCACATCGAGGCCGTACAGCATGGTGCCATCAGATTGCTGACCGTGCAAAATGCGGTTAGCTTCAGCTACGTCGATATGAGGAAAGCGCTCGGCGAAATCTGTGGCCCAAATATTTTCAAACTGCAATCGTTGTTGTTTGTCTTTGCGTTTAAGGTGGCGCATTTCGTTCACACACAGTGGGCAACCGCCATCATAAAATAAGATCAAAGCCATACTGACTACTCCGCTTTATCATTGCGCTATAGGTTACGTAGCTTACATAAGTTACATAAGTTACATAAGTTACGTAAACAAGCGTTAAAAGATCGTTTTTTGGGGCCCTGCACTGAACTTTATTGCGCACCTTTATGACACATTGCCGCTGAGCATCTTAAGCCTTTCTTAAGCTTCACCAACTAATCTAGCCATCAGCTGCTACAAGCAATGGAGCTCGATGATGTTGTCTCAATTTATTTTACCTAATCACCCTAAACGCAACCAGGTAGAGCGGTTTATTTGCGACCGCTATTGGCTTCATTTTCAGGCCTGTTTAGAACGGCTACCACCCCTGTTGCTAGCTTTGTTTGAAGACGAAGAGGTGGTTGCGGCCTGTGCTATTCAGTTAGCAGAACAGGGCCCGATGTTTTCTGAATATTATTTACCAACAGTCGCACAAAATTGCATAGCAACAAGGGTTGCAGCCACAGTCTCGCGGCAACAACTCGCAGAGATAGGCTCATTAGCAGTGGCTGATGGCCGTTATCTGACGCCACTTTTTTCTGCGGTTTATCAAGCAGCTACAGCGCTTAATAAGAACTACCTATTGTTTACCGTAACGCGGTTTTTGCAGCTTAAGTTACAGCGCTTGGGTATCCAAACCCAGCCGTTAGGTTTAGCTCATGAGCAGCAACTGCCGAGCACATTACAGGGCCTCTGGGGTAACTATTACCAACAGCAACCGCAGGTGATTTTGGTGGCTGTAAACCAAGGCTGGCCGTTAACAACTCAAGTGCCGGCCACCGCGCCGCACAGTAGCGAGGCATTATCATGCTAATGCAACCGCAATTGCTGAACCTGATACCTTTGATGGCACGCTTGCAACAGCATGCGCAACAACAGCCACATCAGCTTGCCCTGCAAGACCACCAGCGCAGTCTTACCTACGCTGAGTTGTATCATGAGGTAAGCCAGCTTAGTCTGCAATTCTGTCAAATGACATCACCGCGAATTGCTATACAGCTTGATAACTCGGTGCAATGGGTGGTGACGGATCTGGCCATCTTGGCCGCCAATGCGGTGCAGCCGACCGTGGCTATTCCCATCCCAAGCTTTTTCAGCGCCCAACAGCAGCAACAAGTTTTGCTTGATAGTGGCGCTAATCTGTTGATTGATGCTGCTGGTATGCAGCCGTTACTGGTAGCGCAGCCCGCACCGCCGTTACCGCTAGGCACGGTTAAAATCACCTATACCTCAGGTAGCACAGGCACCCCCAAAGGGGTCTGTTTGAGCGCCCAAAATATTCAGACCACGTTGGTGGCGTTAGATCAGCGCTTAGGAGAGCTAGCCGTGCGTAAGCATCTGAGCTTAATGCCACTGGCGGTGCTGCTGGAAAACCTTGCGGGTGTGTATCTAAGTTTATGGCGCGGCTATCAGGTGCAGTTACAACCCGGCGCAAAGCTTGGTATGCATGGTGCGCACGAACTTCAGCTTAGCTCATTCTTTCAAGCGTTGAATCAGTTACAGCCCCATAGCCTGATAGTCACCCCGGGGTTAGTCAAAGCGCTGGTTTATGGGGTGCAGCAGCAGTACCTCAAATTGCCTGACTTGCAACTGGTTGCGGTGGGCGGAGCGCGCTTGCTACCCGAGTTAGAACGGCAAGCGTTAGCTCTGAAAATCCCCTTGCTGCAAGGCTATGGGCTATCAGAATTTGGTTCGGTGGTGTGTTTTAACCAACCCACAACAAGCACGGCTACGGACCAAGTCGGCACCGTGGGCAAGCCCTTAGATCATGCCAAAGTCTGGTTAGAGCAAGGCGAAGTGGTGGTTTCTGGCAACGCCATGCTGGGGTATCTTCATGATCCCAGTAGTTGGTATCCAACCTGTATTCGTACCGGCGATTGGGGCGAGTTTGATGAGCACGGCCGACTGCTGATAAAAGGTCGCAAAAAGCACATCATCGTCACCGAATTTGGTCGAAATCTCGACCCCGAATGGGTAGAAGCAGAGCTAACCGAGCAGCCGGAAATTTATCAGGCCGCCGTGTTTGGCAGTGAAACCTTACCCTTAACCGGCATTATCGTGGCGGCAGCCGAGGTCAGTGATAGCGCCATCAATGCCGCCATCGCCAAAGTGAATCAAAGTTTACCTGACTATGCTCGGCTGCATGCATGGCACCGAGCAGACTCAGTATTTTCAATCAACAACGCGCAGTTAACCGGTACCGGACGTCTACGCCGGGCTGAAATTGCCAAGGTCTACGCCCACTATTTGTCCTCAGAGAGGTTATTTGTATGAGTTTTTTCAATACCTTAGTAACGGCTACAGCAGACGAGCAAAGCTACTTACTCAGCGCCCCGGTGATCACACAAGCACTGCAGGGTGAGATCAGCTTACCGCTGTATCAAGCCTTTTTGCAGCAAGCCTACCATCACGTGAAATACACCACGCCGTTGCTGATGCGGGCGGGGAGCGCTATCAGCCATCAACAAGAATGGCTGCGACAAGCGCTGATCGACTACATCAACGAAGAGTACGGTCACGAGCAATGGATCCTCAACGACTTAGCAGCGACCGGTATCGACCCAGAGTCGGTGCAGAACAGCCAACCTCATGCCAGTACTGCGGCTATGGTGGCGGTGGTGCATGGCAATATTGATTTGCTCCATCCGACTGCCTTTTTCGGCATGGCCCATGTGCTTGAAGGCACCAGTGTAAAATTAGCTAGCCAAGCAGCAGGTACCATTCAACAGCAATTGGCCTTACCTGACCGTGCTTTTAGTTACTTAAATTCACATGGTTCGTTAGATCTCGAACATGTGCAGTTCTTTGCCCAATTGATGGATAAAGTGACTGATCCAGTGGCGCAAGCGGCCATTATCACCACCGCCAAGCAAGTGTATCGATTGTACGGCGATATGTTCCGTGCTCTGCCTGAGCTGGCGCAGAGGAGTGTTTAGATGGCGACGTTCTCGTGGACTAACCAGCATGTGCTGTTGACTGGTGCCGCCGGTGGGTTAGGGCGTTGTATCGCGCAACAACTAAGCGCGGCCGGAGCCAAGGTGTTGTTGGTGGGGCGCAATAGCAGCAGCCTCGAAGCCTTGGCGCAGCAGCTACAGCAATCTTATTTGCAAGCCGACATCACCACCACGGCAGGACAACAAGCATTACTTGATTACGTGTTGCATTGGCGCACCACGCAGACGCCTGTTACTGGCCTGATCAACAATGCCGGGATCAATCATGCGGGCTTGTTTAGCCAGCAATCGACAACGGCTATCGCTGAGGTGATACAAACCAACCTACTGGCACCCATGCAATTAAGTGCGCTGATATTGCCGTATCTGCCCCATCAGCGGGGCTGGTTAATGAACCTAGGTTCGGTGTTTGGCAGCATCGGCTTTCCTGGGCAAACCCTCTATTGTGCGAGCAAGTATGGCTTGCGTGGCTTTACCGAAGCACTGCAACGGGAACTACCCGCGCAGCAAATAACGGTGATGTACTGCGCTCCGCGGGCTATCGATACCAACTTCAACAGCCCGCTTACGGTGGCGATGAACCAAGCCTGCGGTAGCACCGCGGATGCGCCGGAATGGGTGGCTCGCAAAGTCCTGCAACAAATTGCCCGCGGTAAATCGAAGCAGGTGCTGGGCTGGCCCGAGCGATTTTTTGCCTGGCTTAATGGCTTTATCCCAAGTTTGGTGGCGAACTCCATGCGCTCACCAAGACAACATCTTTATCGGTTAACGAAGGAGTTATCGAAATGAAACTATCTACTTACTCAGTTGTTGCCCTGACCCTGTTAGCACTACCAGCAGCAGCCATCGCCACGAATACGGAGACACCGGCGTCGACCATGGTGGCGCCTGGTCAGCAAAGTCGTTTAAGTGACATTCAACAACGCTGGGCCGAAGTTAATTACCGCCTTACAGACGAAGCCCAGCAGCAGGGCTTTGAACAACTGCTAGCCGATGTACAAGCTTGGGTAGCGGCTCAGCCACAAAGCGCTGAAGCCCATATTTGGCAAGGTATTGTGCAAAGCACTTATGCTGGAGCCAAAGGTGGGTTAGGTGCTCTGAGCCTGGCCAAAGCCGCTCGCAACAGCCTAGAGCAAGCGTTAGCGCTACAACCCGATGCCCTGCAAGGTTCGGCTTATGCTAGTTTAGGCACGCTCTACTTTAAAGTACCGGGCTGGCCACTAGGCTTTGGCGATGACGATAAGGCCAAGCAATTACTTGAAAAAGCGTTAGAATTAAACCCAGATGGGATTGACCCTAACTATTTTTACGCTGATTATTTATTTGACCAAGGGGACTATCAACAGGCGCTTAGGTACACCGAGCTGGCTTTAGCGGCAGCACCGCGCCCAGAACGTCCTTTAGCCGATGCCGAACGCCGTAAAGAGGTGCAGGCATTACGCCAGCGGATTCAAGAAAAAGTGAGATAAGATGCACATTCTACTGGTAGAAGATGATGCGATGTTAGGCCAAGCGGTAGCGCTTGGCCTTAACGATCGTGGCTTTAATGTGGCTTGGGTGCAAACGGGAGCAGCCGCCATTAGTGCGCTACAACACCATGCCTATCAGGCGATGATTCTCGATTTAGGTTTACCTGATCTGGAAGGCTCGCGCGTGCTGATCAATTGTCGCAAACGTGGACTACGGTTACCGATTCTGATCTTAACCGCACGCGATAACAGTCATGAAATTGTCCAGCAACTGGACAACGGCGCTGATGATTATCTCACCAAGCCCTTTGATCTCAACGAATTAGGAGCGCGTTTACGTGCTTTGATCCGACGCCAACAAGGGCATACGTCGGCCACACTCAGCCTAGGCGAGTTGCAACTCAACACCGAAACCCGAGTGGTGCAGCTACAGCAACAACCGATTAGTTTATCGCGGCGCGAGTTTGAGCTGTTAAAAGCGCTGATCTTACAGCCCGGTCGGGTTCACAGCCGTGACCAACTAGAAGCCTCGGTGTTTGATCAAGACACAGACATCGAAAGTAATGCGCTTGAGGTTCATGTGTCAAATCTACGCAAAAAGCTCGGTAATAAAGAGTGGATAGAGACAATTCGCGGCATTGGATACCGGCTAAAACAGCCGGGCCAGGGGGCTCAATAAATGCGTTCATTTACCGATGCTTTGACCAGCCTGTTAGGTAAATCAACTTCCATTCGGCGGCGTATCCTCATTGCCGTATCCGCCGTATACTTGCTCTGCTCGGGCATCACCGTCAGCTGGATTTATCTTGAAGTACGGCACGAAGTAGACGAATTGTTTGACGCCGAAATGATTCAACAAGCTAAAACCCTTGCGGTGATTGTGGCTGAACCAGCCCGCTTGCAACTAACCACGAGCAAAGCGCAGAGCCTGGTAGTTCCTTCGTTACAGCAGCACAGTTATGAAGACCGAATCGCTTATCGTATTGAGGCGCTTGATGGCAGTTGGCAAGTGCTAACCGAAGGAGTACCCGATGCTGCCGCAGTGCCATTTCAGACCGGCTTTACCACCTATCAAGGCGAGCAGTTGTGGCACGTGTTTGGGATGCTAACTGCGGATGGGCAAAGTCGAATTCTGCTGCTGCAAGAAGATGAGTTCAGAGCCGAATTACGCAGTGATTTAGCCATCGACACGATTTTCCCGGTGCTGTTGCTGTTACCACTCATGCTGTGGCTGGGTTGGCTTGCTATTCATCGGGGCTTTAAAAGCTTTGCCCGCTTAGCGCAGCAACTCAGGCTTCGTAGCAATAATAATTATGCGCCATTTCCGTTAGCCAATGAAGGCGAAGAAGTGGATTTGGTCAAGCGCTCTTTAAACCATTACTTAGCGCGCATTGAGCAAAGCTTTGCTCGCGAAAAGCGGTTTTCTGCTGATGCAGCCCATGAACTAAGAACCCCGTTAGCGGCCCTCAAAGTACGCCTACAACGCTTACAGGAAAGCCCTTCAGGCGATCTCCAGCAAGAGATCACCGAGCTGTTAGAAAGCACCAATCGCATCATTAATTTAGTAGAAAGCTTGCTGACCTTAGCCAAAGTTGAAGGGCAGTTGGAGCTCACCGACACCTGTGATCTTGCCAAAGTTTGGCGCCAAGTCTTGGCTGATAATTATGCCCGTATTGAGGCAAAACAGCTGCACACGGAGATCCATTTAGAGGCATCTTGCAAGCGCGCCGGAGCGGCAAGTTATTGGTACCTGTTGTGCAACAACCTGCTAGATAACGCGATCAAGTATGCACCTGCCCAAAGTAGCATCCAGTTAACCCTAGAGCAGCACCAGATGCTTCTTTGTAACCCAGTAGATAGCCAGCACCAGCTTGATATAACGCGATTAACCGAACGTTTTTATCGTGGCAAACAACTGCATGTACAAGGGGCCGGCTTAGGCTTAAGTATCGTGGCTCATTTAGCCACGCAGTTGCAGGTAGATCCCGAATTTAGCTACCACGATCAACGCTTTTGCGTGCAGCTCTACCTGCGTTAGTGGGTTAGTTCCTGGCTGATGTTAGGCTCTGGCAGCCGGTATAATCGTTGCTGATAAAGCACCGAAGGTAAGGCAGCGAAAGCCCTAATACGCTGCTCTTGCGTTTCAATAAGTGGCATTGCAAGTGGTGTAAGCTGCTTGCTAATTGGGTCGTACTGATATCTAAACTCCTGTTGATCCGCTCCCAAAACGGTCAACTGTTGGTGCTCTAGCCAACCGAAATAATCACCAAACTGCATCATCGCCCGATTTGCTGGAGGTTGTGCCGCACTTAAATCTTGGCCAACCGCAGGGATAAATCCCGACAAACCAGCAAGCGAAATCAGGGTCGGTAAAAGATCGATTTGGCTAGCGACATGAGGGATAGTCTTGGGGCTTAAATCAGCTCCAAGAATGAGCCCAGGAATATGAAATTTACTCACAGGAATAAGGTCATCTCCGTAGACTCGGGTATCGTGATCTGCCACCACTAAGAACAGTGTATTGTGCCAATAATCGCTGGCCATAGCTTGTGCAAAAAATTTACCTAAGGCGTGATCAGCGTAACGAACAGCATTATTGAGGCTATGAACAGGTTGCTCTACGGGAGTAATAGCATCAGCGGGATACTCAAATGGCTCGTGATTAGAACTACTAAAGGCCAGCACAAAATAGGGCTGCTTAGTATCATCACGCTGCATGAGTTGTTGGTGTAAACGATCCAATAAGTCTTCGTCAGATACCCCCCAGCTCCCTTCAAATTTAGGCTCAGTAAAAGCTCGTTTGTCGACAATAGAAGCGAAGCCATTACCACTAAAAAAGCTAGCCATGTTGTCGAAGTGAGCTTCACCGCCATACAAGAACTCCGTGTGATAGTGCTGCTGCCGCAACAAACTGGCTAAGGTGAAAAAATCTCGTTGTGAGTGAGTTAATTTTACCGTCGAGCGAGCACGGGTAGGTAAGAAGCCAGCAACAACAGCTTCAATACCACGAACCGAACGAATACCAGTCGCATAAAGTTGCTCAAACCACCATCCATGTTGCTTCAATTGTTCAAGATTTGGCGTTAAAGACTGGCCGTTCACGGTTTTACCGCCGAGTGACGGGACAAAAGTGGCTCCTAAGCTTTCTTCTAAAATAATGACTATATTCAGAGGTTTATCACGCTGAATGCTAGCAGGCTGATAATGTAAGGTGGGTAATTCAGGATGGCTAAACTGATAATTTTTAAGATAGGGTTCGGTTTTTATTACTGCAAAAATATCTGCATCTGAAAGTTGACTATAACCTCGGTTCGCTTGGCTCTCATGTTTCAAATTATAGAGAGCATACAGTAACGTATAGCCTGAACTTAAATGTAAGCTATTGATAAGCGGATCTGCCGTGGTGGCGAAAAAAGCCGGATTAGCGGGACGATGAGACCAAGTGGAGCGCACTCCTATCAGCGCCACTGCGAGTGCTAACGGAAGTATCAGAGCGATTTGCCAACGGGATACCGTATGACTGGGTTGACGTAGTTGATATTGGCTGACACGAAATAAACCCCAGCCTAAGGCCATTGATGCCACGATGGAGAGGATTAACCAGCCCCGAAACCCATGCCAAAGGGTAGCAAATACTTCTGCTGGATAAGCCAAATATTCAAAGAAAAGGCGGTTAGGGCGGGTATCGTATTGGGCGATGAAGGCAGGTGTTGCTAGTTCCATAAACAGCATAAAAAAGCTAAAAAGCGTGAGCAGCCATACACTAAAGCGCTGCCACGCTTGCTGTGCATGGGCTAGTAGGAAGATAGGTAACACCAACAGCACCAGTAAAGCGCCATAGCCAAGCATAATGAAATCAGCACGTACGCCACTCAGTAAATAATGACTCAGTTGGGTAGCTGCCGATGCCCGCTCGTGATACAGATACCAGTACGCCAGTCTAAAAGCACCCAGTAAAACTAAATTTATCCCATAAAAATAGGCGAGTGGACGCAACACCATCAATGCGTGGGGGTGTTTTAACGTCTGCATGGTAAGCCTTACTATCTAGCTAAAAACATGCTTTCTAGATTATTTTTGTTGGCTTAAGGCAAGCTTAAGAAAAACCAGATAAGCTTGCTTACACAATTGAGCAACCATTCATTCACGTGCGGGTACCCGTGGCTTATGAAATCAAATAAAACAGGCATCGCAAGAATTATTCACGCCACTTTTAATTCACTTCGTGGCATTAAAATGGCGTGGCGCTATGAAGCTGCGTTTCGGCAAGACTTGCTATTAGCTACGGTATTAGTGGTCATTGCAGTTAGCTTAGAAATAACCTTGAGCGAACGCTTATTGCTGATTCTCACGGTCTTTATTTTACTGATTACTGAGCTCTTAAATTCAGCGGTAGAAGCCGTCGTTGACAGAGTGGGGGCGGAGTTTCATGAACTCAGCGGCCGTGCGAAAGATATCGCCTCGGCTGCTGTGTTTTTTGCGTTAGTACTGATGGCCGTAGTATGGGGCAGTGTCTTATTCGCTGTCGCTGGCTTTTAAAGATGCTGATTTAACCATTGAGTTAATTGGGCTGGCCCCATGGCACCTGCTTGGCGTGCAACTTCTTGCCCATTCTTAATCAACATCAAGGTAGGAATACTACGAATCATAAAATGCTGAGCTAGATGAGGCTCGGTTTCGGTACTGATTTTCACAAACCTGGCTTGATTGGCATATTGCTTAGCTACTTGCGCAAATACCGGCGCAAATTGCTGGCAGGGGCCGCACCAACTGGCCCAAAAATCCACCACCAAGGGTAAGTCACTGTCGCGGTGGGCCCGAAACTGATCGGCGTTTACGGCAAAGGCCTCGCCGTTAAACAGGGGGGCTTTACAGGCGCCGCATTTCGCCTCGGCTCGCGGCTTATCGTTAGCGACGCGATTCTTTTTATGGCAACTAGGGCAGGCAGCAATGATGGTGCTCATAGGTCACACCTCCTTATTATTTAGAATTTACTAAAGTAACATGATAAACAATATGGAGTGAAGGAGTGGATAAATCAAGTTGCTTGTTGAAAAAGCTTAGAGGTGAGCGACAGGCATAAAAAAAGAGCGACTAAGTCGCTCTTTTTCATTTAAACCAACGCTAACGTATAATTATACGGCAACGATGTTTTCAGCTTGTGGGCCTTTAGGACCTTGAGTGATCGTGAACGATACACGTTGGCCTTCGGCTAAAGTTTTGAAACCGGTGCTAGCAATGGCGCTAAAGTGAGCAAATACGTCTGCGCCACCTTGTTGCTCAATAAAACCAAAACCTTTTGCTTCGTTAAACCACTTTACGGTACCAGTTACTGTATTAGACATAATATTAATCCTGAAATTTAAAAAGTTTGCTGCCATAGCAAGCTGCTATGAACAGAGTAATGCGGGTAAAAAATGGAAATTTAAAACTACAGGACGAAGATTTACTGCTAATAATGCTACGTAGAGGAGATTTAACTTGCTGTTTCTTAACCAACGCCGCTTACTCTACGCTTATTCTCACATAAGTCAAAGGTTATTTTCTGGGCAAGCCTGAATGTCTCGCCTGACCTCGCGGTTTTGCGTTCATAAGTTGATAGGGTTATAATCCGCGCCCAAGCACACAACCAATAACGACTTACGGAGACTCAAGGGTTTGTCTAACCTTACGCCGCCATAGCACCCAACCAATCGCAAGTATCCTAGGTTGCATTTAAACTTAAATGCAGCTCATTTCTGTACGCTTGAACTAGCCTTGATTTTTTAATTAATAAGCAAATTAACTGAAAAGCGAAACCTTATTTATGCTCAAAACCATTCAGAACCAGTGGTTTTCAAATATCCGTGGCGATTTGTTAGCGGGTATTGTGGTTGCCCTAGCTCTTATTCCCGAGGCTATTGCCTTTTCTATCATCGCCGGTGTGGACCCTAAAATTGGTCTTTATGCCTCGTTTTGTATCGCGGTAATCATCGCCTTTACGGGAGGGCGTCCAGGCATGATCTCAGCCGCAACGGGCGCGATGGCGTTATTGATGGTGACCCTAGTACGCGACCACGGACTGGAATATTTATTAGCCGCAACCTTATTAACCGGGGTGTTGCAGATTGGGGCAGGCTACTTAAAACTCGGTTCGTTGATGCGGTTTGTGTCGCGTTCGGTGGTAACCGGCTTTGTTAACGCGCTAGCAATTTTGATTTTTATGGCGCAACTACCGGAGTTAACCAACGTAACTTGGCATGTGTACGCCATGACCGCGGCAGGCTTAGGTATCATTTATCTATTCCCGTACGTACCTGTGATCGGCAAAATGCTGCCATCGCCGCTGGTTTGTATCATCTCGTTAACGCTGGTCGCCATTTTCTGGAACATCGATATTCGCACCGTAGGCGATATGGGCGACTTACCCGATACCTTACCTATTTTCTTGTGGCCGGATGTACCTCTTAACCTAGAAACGCTGGCGATTATCTTCCCTTATTCAGCCGGATTAGCCGTGGTAGGTTTATTAGAATCTTTAATGACAGCGACTATCGTTGATGACCTAACCGATACTCCCAGCGACAAAAACCGTGAATGCAAAGGCCAAGGCATTGCCAACATCGGGGCTGGCTTGATGGGCGGTATGGCTGGTTGTGCGATGATTGGGCAGTCGGTGATAAACGTTAAATCAGGTGGGCGGACGCGCTTATCTACCCTCACCGCAGGGGTGTTCTTAATGGTACTGATCTTGGTGCTGGACGAGTGGCTCACGCAAATCCCCATGGCGGCCCTAGTTGCAGTGATGATCATGGTATCTATTGGTACTTTCAGTTGGGATTCTATTCGCAACCTCAAAAAACACCCGTTATCTACCAACATTGTGATGGTCACCACGGTGATCGTGGTGGTGGCGACTCATAACCTTGCTATTGGTGTGGGCGTTGGTGTGTTACTAGCCGCCATGTTCTTTGCCAATAAGATCGGTCACTTTATGAATGTATCTTCGAGCATAGATGCAGCGGGCACCGAGCGTATTTATACCGTGGTGGGTCAAGTATTTTTCTCCTCGGCCGACAAGTTCATAGACTCGTTTGATTTTAAAGAAGCCATTGATAAGGTTGTGATTGATCTCACCAAAGCTCATTTTTGGGACATCACTGCCGTAGGTGCGCTCGACAAAGTGGTGATTAAATTCCGTCGCGAAGGCGCCGAAGTTGAAGTACGAGGTCTAAGCGAAGCCAGCGCCACCATCGTCGACCGCTTTGGCGTGCACGATAAACCCGACGCCGCTGATAGCATTATGGGCGGCCATTAAAACAATAATAAGGGAAAACTGATGTCATACGTGATTAGCTGTATTGATGGTGCCTCGCGCAACACCGCGGTAAGTGACTATTCGGCTTGGGCCGCCAAACAATTAGCGGCTCCGGTGATGTTGTTGCATGTGCTAGATGAGCTGAAATCGCAAGCTACAACGGAATTATCGGGCAACATTGGCCTAGGCACGCGCGAGCATTTGCTCGAACAACTAGCAGACCTAGATGCCCAGCGCGCAAAAGTAGCACTTGAGCACGGTCATGTAATGTTGCAACTGGCAGAAGACAAGCTGCACAAACTGGGGGTAACCGAGGTGGTGCAACGTCAGCGCCATGGCGAGTTAGCCGAGAACCTACGAGCACTTGAAGGTGACGTAAGATTAGCCGTGTTAGGTTTGCACGGCGAGGCCTCAGCGAATACCTTGCAACAAGTTGGCAGCCAGCTAGAAACCGTGATTCGCACGGTGCACCGACCGCTATTGCTAACCCCCGATACCTACAGCGAGCCAGGTTCAGCGATGCTGGCTTTTGATGGCAGCAAAACCACGCAAAAGGGCGTCGAGATGTTGGCGCAAAGCCCGTTGTTTAAAGGCATGCCGATTCACGTGGTGATGGTGGATGCCGATACCGCCAACAACTGGGATAAACTTAAGTGGGCTGAACAAGCTCTGCAGGCCGCTGGCCATGAAGTGATAGTGGCACTGCGCGCCGGCGACGTGGAAGCCACCTTGCACCAGTATCAAACCGAACACAACATCGACTTGATGGTGATGGGCGCTTTCGGCCACTCGCGCATTCGCCAATTTCTGGTGGGTAGCACCACCATGGCGATGCTAAAAGAAAGCCGCACCCCCACGCTCGTACTGCGCTGAAGGACTTGCAGACCCACCTCCGGACCCGGCTCCGGCCTTAGCTCCGTAGGTGGGGCCGCACCGCTTTCCAAGCTTGCAAAGCGTAAGCGATCGTCGCATTATCTTGTAGCAGAAACAACAAGGAATGGGGCGAAGGCATGCCAACTAATAATCAAAAGGGTTCAAGCAAAGAAGGCGCCATCCGGCTGCTACTGCATTTGCAGGCATTGTATCAAGGGCCCAAAACCATCAGCCAACTGATGGAATCCCTCGACGGTCAAGGCGCCGTAAGCAGCAAGGTGCGCCGCAGCGTGCAGCGCGATATGGCAGCGCTAGAAGGCTACTTCGGGGTGTATCGCGACGACGACAACGTGTGGCACATCGACCGTAGCGACTTCGACAAACTGTTTGATATTGAAGACTCGGTGGCACTGGCGCTACTGGTGGCTGAAAAGCAACTGGCACATATCACCCCCAGCCATATCCTAGAGCCACTTAACGGCTTGTTTAAACGCGCCCAAGCCAAACTCAATAACAGCGACACCGCCGCGGCGAACTGGAGCAAGCGGGTGCGTGTGGCACCAGCGTCACACCACCTAAAGCCGCCTAAAATCAACAAGACCATTTACCAGCGGCTGATTAACGCAGCTCTCAGCCAAGAAGTGCTCAAAGTGGATTATCACAGCCATCAAGGTGACGCCGCCAAGCAATTAACCGTCACCGCCTTGAGTATTTTCTATCGCGGCAGCGTGCCATACCTCATTTGCCGCATGCACAGCAGCGACCCAGCACACCAAGATAAAATTCGCCAGCTTCCTTTTTCACGCATCAGTGCGGTAAAACAAACACTGTTTGATGAACCTCGCGTGCAAAACTTCAATCTGGCCGAATATGAAAAGAATGGTGAGTTGGCCTTTCGTTACGGCGAGCCGTTTGAGCTGCACCTGGAGATCTTTAATTCAGTGCGCCGCGAAGTAGAAGATTCGCATTTGGGCGACAACCAGAAAATCACACCAATAAAAGGCTACAACACGGTGTTCAACATGACGGTTACCGTGCCATACACACTGAACCTGATTCAGTGGCTACTGGCCCGCGCGCCCTACTTAAAAGTAAAGGCACCGGCTGATTTTCGGCAGAAATTCTACAAAGAAGTGGCGCGTGCCCTGCAGCACGACACCGCCGAGCACGTGGAATTACCGCAAGAGCGAACGTTTTAGTTAAGAGTGTTCACCCGCAAGCACCGAAACCACGTACTTGTTAAACGAAATACCGGCGCTAAGCGCCTGAGCGGTCAGCTCTTTATGCAATGAAGGCGAGCAACGTATTTGGAAGGTGCCGCTAAACGGTTTTTCTGGTTCAACACCAAGTTCTGCGCAGTCACTAATGTAGTCGTCGACTTCTTGAGCAAAACTAAGCTGTAGCTCAGCGGGCGTAGCGCCGGCATACGTAATCAAGCTATTGATAAACAGAACTTTGCCGTAGAGCACACCTTTGTCAAAGTCGACCTCAACAGTGCCTTGGTAACCTTTGTGTTTAAGTAATTTTTGCATGGTCTCGAAACTCACTTTAATAGCCCTAGTTTTTTAATTTTGGCAATGACGTCGCGTAAAGCATTTCGATCAAGCCAAGATTCAGTAAAAATTGCCTTAACTCGTCATGGCGAATGTCACTGCGCGTTGGGTATTCAAGTATGCGTGCGCGTAATTTCTCTGCCTTGGTCATGAAATCGTCCTTGATTCTAGTCAATTTAATAATTTTTGCAATTAAAAAATAATTGCAAAATTATGAAGGGATATCCGCAATGCAAAAGATTTAAAGACCTTGTTTTACTCATGATTTAACTATAATCGATGCTTTGCAGCGCGTGTGAAAAATACGAAATAACCCACATTAAAGCAGGCGACACAAGTTGTCACCCGCGGCAGGCATACTTGAGCTCAAGCTAAGGAGCCCTGTATGCAAGATCGTACCTCTGGAAATTTTCTTCATCAGCAAGTCACGCCCGTTATTGATTTAACAGACCCGCAAGCGGTGTGGACTGATTTGATTAAATGCGAACAAACGCACACCATTAATTTACGTCAGTCTGCGTCACAGAAGCATCATATTAGCCTGCGTGATATGCCGTTGTTACAGCGTATTACTAACCCTGCGCAGGTGCCACTGGTGCTGCACCTTGATCTCCATGCAAAAAAACAAACAGCCGCTGCTAGCATCCATATCGAAGGGCCAATAAACCACGTTGACTTAAGCTGGCAGGGCGGGGACTATTTGCATCAACGAAGCCTAAAAACTGATTATAAGCAGCTGTTGGTAGTGCCGTTTACGGTGTTAGATAACCCCAACGTCGCCGCACAACTGCAACAGTTGTGCGAGCGAAGTCTGGTGATCATTTATCAGGCTAACAGTCGGGCCAGCAGCTAATGGCCAGTGGCAGGGGCATTGGCAATTTACCCGGGCATTTAACCCAGCGCATCAAAGGTATTGTCACACCACCCATGCCCTGGCAACAGCTGTTGCGGCGTTATATTCAGCGTCAATTACGCGGCGAACGGCAATGGTTTCCGCCTTCACGCCGGCACATTCACCGCGGGCTGTATTTACCACGGCAGCGCAGCGAACACATTGATCTGACCTTAGCGTTGGACACATCGGGTAGCTGCATTCCTTATCTTGGCCAATTCTTGGAGCAATTGCGGCACTTGCTAGGGAGTTTCGCCTCATATCAAGTGACTATATTGCAATGTGACAGCAAAATTCAGGATATTCGCCAAGTAAGCCCCGATCGGCCACTAACCATCAGTGATTATCAGGTGAGGGGTTTCGGCGGCACGGCTTTTCATGAAGTGTTTGACTATGTTCGCAGCAATCCAACCCAAGCCCTCGTATTCTTTACCGACGGCCACGTGGATTTACCACCACAGCCGCCATCACAACCGGTACTTTGGGTGATTGCTCCGCAGGGCCGTAAGCGCATGCCTTGGGGAGAAGTAGCGCTGATGAAATAATAATCATGCAAGTGCGACACAAACCGTCATCCCTAAGCTTCACAATGGCATTCGTGGAGAAAAGATTAGTGGATATTACTTAGAATAAGTAACAGGGGATGACAGATGACAACATGCTTATCGACGTGCCAACTGGTGCACTTGTTAACACGCATACAGAGTACGCCCTACATCAACTGGATGTCGATGTGGGGTCGGCAAAAACAGTTTGATGAATTGCATGCCGAGCTGGATCGGCGTGGTTACAGCGGCCCAAGGCCAAGCCGACAACTAAAACGCTTACGGGTGGAGGATATCAACCTGGCGTTGTTCAACACCGACCCCATGCATACCTGCTGCGTTGAGAACGACTGCAAGGATGAGTACATGCTCATTGCCGCACATGCGTTCAAACTTGCGCAGCAAGGCTTTGCCATGGAGGCCGCGCTCTATCAGGCATTGAGCAGCAGTTTTGACGAAGACATGGTGCGTGGCGAACACATCGAAAACGTCATCGCCTTATTGGTTGGCATGCCGGTGGCTGCGGTTGAACTAGCCGGAGATACACATGCCTGATACAGCTAGCACCAACCAGCAACGCCTCGAACAGTTGAAGGCCTTTTATACTGCAGGCGCAGCGAATGATCGTGGTTATACGCTGTTCGATTTATGGAGTAAGCCCGACAGCTGGCTGGAGCGCAGCCATATGTTTATTCAATGGATGTTTCCGTTAACCACCGCCAGCGCAGGCAATATGTACGCGCCGGTTCTAGATGAACCGACCATCAATTTTTTGCGCAACAACGCCCGTGCCCAAGACAATCTCGTACGCAGCTTTGTCCGTTTTTGTGCGCTGTTAGGCCTTAAGGTGATCAACACCGAGCAGGGCCCGCAATTAGCCATAGGCGATAATTTTGCAGAGCGCAAAACGGATTGGTTTACCTTTGACTCGCACAACAATGCACGCATTACGCGCGTGCTAACGAGTTTAAAGCTACTCGGTCGAGAAGATTTAGCTAAGCTCATGTATGAGGGCCTGCTCAAACTGATGGCGGATGAACCCGGCTGTGGGATAGGGGAGTATGCAGCGGGGCGCTGGAGGGCTACTCTTAATCAATGATTAACTATCGTATATCGGTATTTCGCCAGTGATTACAGTGAAAGGAAAGGCCCTCAATCATTCAGTCTCTTGCATCTTGGGTGGGATGGGAGGGGCTGACTTCATGTTTTGCACAACATTCCGATAAAAATCACGAACGCTATCTTCAAGACGTTCAATAAATTTACGACTTTTATCCATATCAGACGACATGTTCACTTCCCACGTAAATTCTAAACGTTCAGGTGTGAAATCCAATTTATCACCAACAACGTGACTGTAATCCTTGAGTATTTCTGAGCATTTGAAACTAGTTGGATATCGTTTATTTCGAGGACCAATACAAATCAGCGATAATGGCCATTCAGATTTAATATCGAGTTGCTTCAAAAACCAATTTAATGTGGCTTCTGGCGATTTTCTCACCCCATTGCAATCTAACGTAATACTGAGTGCTAAACGTCGACCGTAAGTATCCGCTTTAATCGATATCAACGAAGCCGCTTTAGGAACTTCTATTTCACATTCTAATACGAACTCGTTAAGTACCTTCTTAATATCGTCGTCTAATCGTTTGCGTGCATCCTTGGTATGCGCTCTCGAGAGCTTTAACGCAACCGGGGCGCGAACTTCACGCGATAGTAAAAGAACAATATCGCGGCATTCCTGATGCCAGGCAGAAACACAATTTTCTAGTAATTCCTGACCATCCTTTGTCTTATTAGTAATTTCTCTCTTTTGGCTAAGCTGAATGAATTGCCTCCATCCGTCATTCATTTGTGTAAATTGTTGTACACCAGAGTTTGCAGACTCCATGTATTCAACGAGTTCTTTGATAACGGCTCGTTTCGTTAAGTCGGTGAAATCATCCTGTGAAAGAAGTAGCTCTGCTTGAGTTAAAATGTATGTCCAAGACCAGTGGTAAACGTCAGGACTTGCTTTTAGTTTCTTAGGAAGTTCTTTTGCCAGTGGATGATGCTCGGGAACGGCAACAAAATCATTAGTGATAGTTAGAAAGGCATCAATATTGGGGACTGGATTCTTTTGGGTAGAGTGCTGACCGTTATGCCGTTCTGCGAGCTTTATATATTTTTCAACTTGAGCAAGATCTAACTTATCATTTCCTGATTTAGCTTCAATCAAACAAATCCATTGACTGCGTCCAGTCCGATGAACTATCAGGCCATCAGGTCGCTCCGATGCTTTATTCGTCTTAGCATTACGTTCTAACTGCAATTCAACAAAGCAATCAATTTTTGAACGTGTTCCAATACGCTGACCGAGCGACGCGAGTAGCACGTCCGCGAATTCAGGGACGATTTTAACAGATGCTAATACTATGGACGTTAAACGTTCTTCATTTTGTTTGAGATTAACGTGCGGGATTAGGCGGGCCACATTTGCATTTTCGGCAGCTTTGTTTTGGTCGAGCGCCGCCAAAATATTCTGTAATTCCATTTTGTTAACTCCGTGCTAGTATTGTATATTCAAAGTTAATTGTTTTTTGTCATGATTGCAAATTTAGGTCATAATTCATTCAAAAGTTATTATTTGAGATGGGGCATGGGATTTTTATGGATGCGTGCTTTTGCTTTAGGTTGTTGGGAATGTAACGTCCGCTTTGAGCGAACACCGGACCTTTTGACTTTCAGGTTACTGCAACTATTGACTAGCCGTCGCGTTATTAGTAAGTGATGGTGTCGCCAGCAATGTACGGCACATTCACTTCGGCGATATTGCGTGTTTTGTTATTGTGTTGTGTGTTTAAGTCGTTTACTGTCAATGATATAACAAAAATAAAAGTTGGATATTGTGCGCTCGGTAGAGCGTAACTGAGCATGCTCAAATTGCCTTTGCTAACTCGGATTCTTTCAAGTTAGGAATGCCTACTTGCTCAGTAAGTTAAGAGCTGAAAACCATCAATTGGACGAGTTGTTAAACGCGCACGCACAATATACAAATGTTATATGCTCAGAAAGGACAGAGGTTAAAACATAGAATGGACGCGCTAGCACCAAAAAGCTGGGTTTTAATTGGGTATTCTACGCTATTAGCCGTGTTGAGTGCGGTGTCCCTATTTGGTATTTATTGGCTTTACTTTGGTGGTTACTTTGCATACGAGGGTGGCTATATCATTGCAATTTCGACCTATGCCAGCAGCCTTTTTCTCCCGGTATTTATTTACTACTATTTGTGGCCTAAACCAGCAATAAAGAAGTCGTTGAAGTGTATTTGTCTTGCACCATACATAATCATGTTTTTATGCGCTGCTTTTTTTGTTTGGTACTACTAGGCGGGGTGTGTTTGGCATATAACAAGTTGCTTAATTTCGTTCCGGCCACAAACAGCGTGGCCTCCACTGGACTGCCTACGCTATGCTGCGGCAGCCAATTAGCTAAGCGTTATAAGGCAATGCAATGTGGAAGCATGTAATAACATCAAGTATTCAAGCCGCCTTTGTGGGGGCTGTTCTACTTGTATTGGTTAGCCTGCCTGCGTATGGCGGTGCAGCAACAATATTTGGCTTTATTGCATTTCCTATAGCGGTGTTCTGGTGCATTGTGTTGGCGTACCCATTGATTAAGATTCGTCAGAAATATCAACTTCCGGAATATGCGTATTTTGTAATTTACTTAGCGGTTGGTTTTATATTTGGTGCGCTCACACCGGTTTTAATGTTTGGCGTGGCTGGCACCGAGTTCAGTTTTCAATCAGCCACTTTTCTGGGTCTTTATGGTCTATTCGGTGCAGCGTGTGCCGTTACTGCATGGAACTATGTGCGTAAAAATGTCAGCTTATAACAAGGCTGTAAACCGGACCCAAATTACTACGCGGCAGTTTGTGCATCCGCTTTGCTCACTGTCGCACAAACAACCGCTCCGTAATTCGGTCCGGTTACAGCAGCGTTAGCATTCACTGAGGAGTCGTCATGGTTCGAGACAAATTGATGAAGAAGTTTCCTTTTTTAAGAAATAGATCGAATAAGAGTATTGAAAAAACTGCCGATTCGTTTATGGACTTATCCAACAAGATTTGGGCGGCAATTTATGTTTCGTTCGTTGCACTACCAGTTGCAGGTGTCGTGAAAACAATGTTCGAGGTTGATAGTGAATTACCATCTTTAGAATATCTGAGTCAATTCATTGAGGTTAACTTGTTATTTCTACTCGGTATTCTTGGGTTTGGAGCCTTCATGGCAATTAAATTTAGATCATGGGCATTAGATTTATATGACGCACTGCAAGGCTAACACCTATGAGCTTTTGTTGCGTCCTAAGGCAATAATTTTTTATTCGCTGCTGTGCGAGCCGAAAATATCAACTACTTTGAACCAGTAGGGCTACTTGACCGATTATAGTTGGCTGTTGGTGGCGTACAACAGAGTGCTCACTTTTGGCGGCACTGAGCAACTATCAGAAAAACTCTAACTTAAAGCTTTTCACGCACCTATACGGGCTAGAAAGACAAGATTTACAGCCTTGGTCGTTTTTGAGCGAAGTGTCGCTTAAAAGTTGGAGGCTGATTGGTCGGTATGGTACATTGCAGTGTTGAACAGGGTATTAACGCACGGTGTCATAAAATAAAAAAAGAGAACACGGGATGTCCTTGAAAGAAAGTCAGATCGAGCAAAAGCTGATCAATAAACTCGAAGAGCTCAAATACACCTACCGCTCAGATATTCGCGACAAGGTCACACTGGAGCGTAACTTCCGCGACAAATTCGAGACACTGAACCGCGTCCGCCTGACCGATGCCGAATTTGCCCGCCTGCGCGACGAGATTATCAACGCCGATGCCTTCCAGGCCGCCAAGACCCTGCGCGAATACGGTTATTTCCAGCGGGAGGACGGCACCCCGCTTCACTACATGCTGGTCAACCTCAAGGACTGGTGCAAAAACGACTTCGAAGTCATCAGCCAGCTGCGTATCAACACCGACAATAGCCACCACCGGTACGATGTGATTCTGCTCATCAACGGCTTGCCGATGGTGCAAATCGAGCTGAAGACGCTGGGCATCAACCCGCGCCGGGCGATGGAACAAATCGTCGAGTACCGCAACGAGCCCGGTAACGGCTACGCCAACACGCTGCTGTGCTTCATGCAGCTGTTTATCGTCAGCAACCGTGACCACACCTGGTACTTCGCTAACAACCAGAGCCAGCACTTCGCCTTCAACGCCGACGAGCGTTTTTTGCCCATTTACCAGTGGGCCGATGAAGACAACCGCAAGATAACCCACCTGGATGACTTCGCCGACGCCTTCCTGGCCAAATGTACCCTGGGCCGGATGATCAGCCGCTACATGGTGCTGGTGGCCAGTGAGCAGAAGCTGATGATCATGCGCCCGTACCAAATCTATGCGGTCAAGGCGATTGTTGATTGTATCCACCAGAATCGAGGTAACGGCTACATCTGGCACACGACCGGTAGTGGCAAAACACTCACCTCATTCAAGGCCTCCACCCTGCTCAAGGATAACCCGGATATTGAAAAATGCCTGTTTGTGGTAGACCGCAAGGACCTCGACCGCCAGACCCGCGAGGAATTCAACCGCTTCCAGGAAGGCTGCGTGGAGGAAAATACCAACACCGAAACCCTGGTGCGCCGCCTGCTCTCCGAGGACTATGCCGACAAGGTGATTGTCACTACCATTCAAAAGCTGGGTCTGGCGCTGGATGAAACAAGCAAAAAAGCCCAACGGCACAAAGACAAGGGTAGGCAGACCTATAAGGAACGCCTAGCTCCGCTGCGCGACAAGCGCATCGCTATCATCTTTGATGAATGCCACCGCTCTCAGTTTGGCGACAACCACCAGGCCATCAAGGGCTTTTTCCCAAAAGCGCAATTGTTCGGTTTTACCGGCACGCCCATTTTTGATGACAACGCCAGCTACAAGCAGATCGATGGCACTGTGGGCAGCTACC
Source organism: Idiomarina loihiensis (assembly GCF_024584785.1). Taxonomy (GTDB): domain Bacteria; phylum Pseudomonadota; class Gammaproteobacteria; order Enterobacterales; family Alteromonadaceae; genus Pseudidiomarina; species Pseudidiomarina fusca. The sequence continues at coordinate 1,228,226 of NZ_CP074112.1, read as the reverse complement.
GCACCACCCGGGATATTTTTGAGAAGCAGCTGCACGCCTACACCATCACCCACGCCATTGATGATCGCAATGTGCTGCGCTTTCATATCGACTATTACAAGCCCGAGACAACGCATGCAAAAGCCAGACCTGATCAGGCTCTGGCTCAGCGCGCAGTGGTGGATGCCATTCTCAGCAAGCATGAAGCCGCCACTAACCAGCGCCGTTTCAACGCCCTGCTGGCCACTGCTTCCATCAATGATGCGATTGCCTATTACCGGCTGTTCAAAGAGATCCAGTCTGAAATGCAAGCGCAAGATCCGGACTTCGTGCCGCTCAACCTTGCCTGTGTCTTTTCACCACCAGCCAATGGCGACAAGGATGTGAGACAGCTGCAGGAAGACCTGCCGCAGGAAATGGCCGACAACCAGCAGGAGCCGGAGCAGAAGAAAGCCGCGCTGCAAGAAATCATTGCCGACTACAACACGCAGTACGGCACCAGTCATACGGTGAGCGAGTTCGACCGCTACTACCAAGATGTTCAGCAGCGCATCAAGGATCAGCAATACCCTAACAGCGACCTGCCGCACAAAAACAAGATCGACATCACCATCGTGGTAGATATGCTGCTCACTGGCTTCGACGCCAAGTACCTCAACACCCTCTACGTGGACAAGAACCTCAAGCACCACGGTCTGATTCAGGCCTTCTCTCGTACCAACCGCGTGCTTAATGACACTAAGCCCTACGGCAACATCCTTGACTTTCGCGATCAAGAGCAGGCGGTGGACGACGCCATCGCGCTCTTCTCTGGCGAGGACATTAACCGCTCCCGCGAAATCTGGCTGGTGGACCCGGCCCCTACGGTCATCGAAAAATACGAGCAGGCCGTGGCCGCTATCGAACACTTTCTTACCGAAAAAGATGTGGTGGCCGAACCCAAGGGCGTTTACAACCTCAAGGGCGATACTGCTCGCATCGAGTTCGTCAACCGCTTCAAGGAAGTCCAGCGCCTCAAGACCCAGCTCGATCAGTACACCGACCTGGACGAAGAGCAAAAAGCACGCATCAACAGCGTACTGCCCGAAGACGATCTGCGCTCCCTGCGCGGCGCCTATCTGGAGACCGCACAGCGCCTCAAGGAACAGCAGGGCAAAACTGGCGAGCAAGCTTCACCAGATCAGGAAGCCATAGAACAACTGGATTTTGAATTTGTGCTCTTCTCCTCGGCACTGATCGATTATGACTACATCATGGGCCTAGCCGCCCGCTTCAGTCAGGAAAAGCCCGGCAAACAAACTGTAAGCCGCGAACAGTTGGTGAATATGCTCAGCGCCAGCAGCAACCTGATGGAAGAGCGTGAGGATATCATTGACTACATCAACACCCTTCAAGCGGGCGAAGGGCTGAAAGAGCAGGACATCAAACGCGGCTACCAGGCATTCAAGGCACAGAAAGCCCACAGCGAAATCACCGCTCTGGCCAAACGCCACGGGCTGGACCGCGATGCCCTGCAAGGCTTCGTGGAAGGCATTCTGGACCGCATGATCTTCGACGGCGAGCAATTAAGTGACCTATTCGAACCGTTGAATCTGGGCTGGAAGACGCGTAGCCAAGCGGAGTTGGCGCTGATGGAAGAGCTGGTGCCGTTTTTGAAAAAACATGCCAGCGGGCGTGAGATATCGGGGTTGGCAGCGTATGAATAACACAAGGAGAAGTGAGCAATGAAAAATGATCTGGCTCGTGTTTTAGTGAAGGCCAAAGACTTTGCCACCGAAATCACCATCTACAATGCCCGTGAGCAGGCCATGAGCCAAGAGCATCAAATCTCGCAGGAGCATGTTACTAATAACGAAGCAGTGCACCAGACTTTGCTAAGCCAGGGCATTCGTCCGGAAAGCCTGCCACCCGCGGAAGATGTGAAAAAGGTTGAACGACGCCTGGCGTCAGATGAAAAAAAAGCACTTAAAAATCCTGATGGGCTGGAAGAGTGATGGATGAGAAACAAGCATTGGTGCCCCGGTTGCGGTTTCCTGAGTTTCGGGATACAGGGGGGTGGGATAATTGTAATCTAGGCGACATCTCTACAGTTGTGCGTGGTGGTTCGCCTCGTCCCATTGATGGATTTATAACAAAAGATAATAGTGGCCTAAATTGGCTAAAAATTGGTGACGTAAACAAAGACGATAAGTACGTAACTAAAACCCAGGAAAAGGTTAGAGTAGAGGCGCTCAGTAAAACAAGGGAGGTTCACCCAGACGATCTTATCTTATCTAACTCCATGAGTTTTGGTCGTCCCTATTTGATGAAGATAAAATCATGTATTCATGATGGATGGATTGCGATAACCGAAATTGAAGAGTCAGTAGAAAGAGAGTATCTCTATTACCTCATTTTTTCCCCAGCTAGCCAATCATACTTTTTGGATAACGCTGCTGGTAGCGGGGTCCTGAATCTCAATGCTGAAATTATTAAAAGCCTCCCAATCGCGTTTCCCGCACAGACAGAGCAACAAAAAATCGCCGACTGCCTCTCGTCCCTCGATGCACTTATCGCCGCCCAGGCGGACAAGATCGACGCTCTCAAGGACCATAAAAAAGGGCTGATGCAGCAACTCTTCCCCCGCGAAGGCGAAACCGTCCCCCGCCTGCGCTTCCCCGAATTTCGTGATGCGGGGGAGTGGGAGAAGAAGCAGCTAATTGATACCACTGATAAGAAAATCAAGTGGAGTTTTATTGGCGGACCATTTGGGTCTAATCTCAAATCCTCAGATTTTGTTCCAGAAGGTATTCGAGTAATTCAGCTCCAGAATATTGGAGATGGTGAGTTTTTTAACGACTACAAGATATTCACGTCGAAAGAAAAGGCTGATGAGCTGCTAAGCAACAATATATATTCCGGTGAAATTATCTTGTCTAAGATGGGCGATCCTGTAGGCCGCGCTTGTCTAATTCCAGATATTCATGACCGATATGTCATGTGCTCTGATGGAATTCGCTTGGTTGTTGATGAGAATTCAAATCATAAGTACTTCGTTTATCTGGTGATTAATTCGCCTAACTTTCGTTCGAAAGTTGAGAAAGCTGCTACCGGATCAACAAGAAAGCGAATTGGTTTGGATGACCTAAAGAAGCTGCCAATCCTGTTGCCCGCAAAGAAGGAAGAACAACAAAAAATCGCTGACTGCCTCTCGTCCCTCGGCGCACTGATCGCCACGCACACGGAGAAACTCGACGCCCTCAAGACCCACAAGAAAGGCTTGATGCAAAAGCTTTTCCCCAGCCGGGAGGCGGTTGGCGTATGAGCCAAGAGACGCCCTTGTCATTTCCGTCTAAAACCGCCTACAACTCAACCCAGGGTTGCGTGGTTTGGCAGGGCGAATGCGCCAATGATGGCGCCGAGCTGACGGCGTTTATGCAGGGTCCGGTGGCCGCTCGTCTGCATGATACAGAGGGCGGTGAAGCGCTGCATGAGCACCTCCGAGGGCTTAGCCTCACCGGCATGGGGCAGGATACACTGGAAGAGGTGCTTGCCGCCGAAGTTCCGGAAACTCGTGACTGGGCAGTGGGCGAGGCACTGGCCGAAGCGGTTCTGGAGGTGCATCACGATGTGGAACTTCCGTGGAACAATGAGCGCGACAAGCGCAACCCCTTTGCCTCTTTGCCGGGCGCGGATATCGTCGGCTTTCAGCGCGATGGAGGCTCCCATCGTCTGGCTCTCGGTGAAGTTAAATGTTCGTCGGAAGCCAAGTGGCCACCGCAAGTGATGAGCGGTCGAAGTGGCGGCTTGGGCCATCAGATCGACAATTTGGCGACTAATCTCGGAACGATCCATCAGTTACTCAGGTGGCTGCTGCCTCGGGTCCAGGGCACCGAATTTGAATCATCCTTTAGAGCAGCATGCACCCGCTACCTCAATTCCGGGCGACGCGACCTAGCGCTGTTCGGCATTCTGGTTCGCGACCAAGAACCTCGTGAAGCCGACTTGAAGGTGCGTGGTGGTAAGTTGGCGAGCAGCCTGACTGCTCCAACCCGTTGCTGTCTTATTGCACTATATCTGCCCTGGCCTATTGCCCAACTTCCACAAGCCATCGGCCAAGGAGGCGCAGCATGAGTCATTGGTTGCTGGATACGATGGCAGATAAACGGCGCTTGGCGTTGCGAGAAGCCGACCGCTTGCAGTTCTACCGCGAGATGGGGCGGGAGGTGACAGATGTCGATGAGGAGGCCTTGCGCGAAGTGGCTGCCGCTCTTGAAATTGCCGTGCTGGACTTGGAGGTGGATCGGCTCGCCGACGACCCAGAGCAACGCACACTTTTGCGTCAGTCTGCCGAAGATGCCTTCCGACTCCTGCGGATGCTGCCTCTGCCCACCAATCCCATGGATGCGGGCACTAGTTTGTTGCGGGCCTCGGTACTGGCGGTTCTGGGTGATCGCGGTGCGGATGCCGCAAGATGGTTACGCAGTTTGGATGAGTCGCAACATTGGCCCGATTTGCCGCTGGATGCCGCCGATTGGGGAGAGCGCTGTCGGGCCACCCTTACGGATGTCTGGCTGCGGCTGATACGCAAAAGGGGCTGGTCTGACCGCGATGCCGTTCTGGAGCGCGTTGCCTCACTGCGCAGCGCCCAACAAACCTTTGAACGGGAATATCTCCACGCTATTGAGCCTTTGCACGCAAAACGATCAGCACTGGAACTGATCGCAATTTACCATCTGGCAAAAGCGGCGGATGTCTTGGCCCATTACATCACCGATGGCGTGGTGGACGGCAGCCACCAGATCCAGCCAGTGCTTGATTCTCATTTCGACCGAGCTATCGAAGCCTGCGATACCGCGCAATTGATCGAATTGGGGCCTCTGACGCGGCTGCTGGCGCGCGCCGCTCAGCAAATGGCGGACAATGCCCTGTGGACGGTCACGCGCGCGGTAAATTCCCGTGTTACCGAGTTCGTGCGCGAATTAGTCAATCGTGGTCGGGGGGATCGCGCTTTGTTCGATGTGCTGCCACCGCAGCGCCGGACTCTCGCCGAGCAGGGCCTTTTGGGGTCCAGCCGCAGGGCGGTGGTGGTCAGCTTACCCACTTCCAGCGGCAAGACATTGATAGCCCAGTTCCGTATGTTGCAGGCACTTAACCAATTCGAGGACCGTAAAGGCTGGGTGGTTTATCTGGCACCTACTCGCGCCTTGGTCAATCAGGTGACGCGACAGTTGCGCCGAGATTTCGAGCCTTTGGGGCTACAGATTGAACGAGTCAGCCCGGCCATGGAAATCGACGGCGTTGAAGCAGACATGCTGAAGGAGCCCCACGACGAGACACAGTTCCGCATTCTGGTGGCCACCCCAGAGAAATTTGATCTGATGCTACGCCAGGGTTGGGAAGAGAGAATTGGCCGCCCCTTGTCGCTGGTGGTGGTCGATGAAGCACACACTATTCAGGAGGGTGAACGGGGCCTGCGGCTGGAACTGCTATTGGCAACAATCAACCGTGAATGCCGAGAGGCGCAGTTCCTGCTATTAACGCCCTTCATCCAGAATGCCCGAGAGGTTGCCCGCTGGCTGGGTGGGCAGAATGCGGAAGATATCAGCCTCGGGGTAGACTGGCAGCCCAATGATCGGGCCATTGGTGTCGTTAGTCCGGTGGATGATGGTGCCCTTAATGGCCGTAGTCGCAACTATCGACTGGACTTCCAGATAGTCCATACCTCTCGTAATACCATCGACTTGGATGATACCTTCTCGCTCGGTAAAGAGGATGCGCTTGCTGCGACGCTCTCGAAGTCGCGAGAGGTCGGCACCTTGGCTGCGATCACGGCACGCAAACTTCAGGTGCGTGGTCCCGTAATTGCCATGCACAGCCGACCAGACTTTGTGTGGTCACTAGCCGAGAAGATCAAATCAGATCGGCTACCTAACCTGTCTGAGGATGTTCGGTTTGTTCAGAAGTATGTTGCTGCTGAACTAGGTGCACAGTTTCCTTTGGTGGACCTGCTTTCCTATGGTGTGGGAGTACATCACGGCGGGTTGCCTGAAGAAATACGCATGCTGATGGAATGGCTGTTTGAGAAAGGACGGCTTGATGTCCTCGCGGCGACGACAACCATTGCTCAGGGCGTTAACTTTCCTGTTAGTGGTGTGGTAATGGCATCGACTCACTACCCTCAGGGACGCAGCTCAGTCCCAATGCCGCCCGAGGATTTCTGGAATATAGCGGGTCGGGCGGGCCGAGTCTCGCAAGGGCAGCTAGGTGTAGTGGCACTAGTAGCAAAAAGCGAAGTTGAAGTTGCGCAACGTCGAGAGTTTATTGGTCGCGTCACCGGAGATTTGAACTCTGCGTTGATAAAGCTTGCACAAGCAGCTGCTGATGAGCTTTCCGACCTAGGTATGATCGTTTATCGTCACCCAGAGTGGTCAAGTTTTCTTCAATACCTCGTGCACACCTATCGACAGTTGGGCGCGCCAGCAAACTTTGCCGACCAGATTGAACAAGTCTTGCGAGGAACGCTGGGCTTTGAAAAGCTCCGAACATCGAACAGTCGAATTGCCAGTCAGTTGCTGGGAGGTATTCGGAATTATGTCTCTTATATTGCCGGCCCGGGGCAGCCACTAAAGCTGGTCGATAGCACAGGGTTTTCGCTGCAAAGCATCCGCACAGTGATGACCCATCGCGGCGATATTGGGCCGAGCTCCTGGGATCGTGAGCGTCTATTCAGTCAAGGCGACAGAACACTTCAAGACATGATGGGCGTGCTTCTGCGCGTTCCTGAGTTGCGAGGCAATCTGGAGACTGTTCTCGGAGGAAAAGTGTCTGACGGCAACAAACTCGCACTTATCCTGAAAGACTGGGTGAATGGCGAAGAGATCACCACCATCGCTGACCGCCATTTCCGTAAAGACGGAGAAGATGAGGTTACTGCCTTGACCAAGTGCGGGCAGAACCTTTTTGGTAAGCTCGCACAAACCTCTTCTTGGGGGTTGAATGCCTTGATGGCGATCACAGCTTCCGACCTGCCGGAGGAAGAACGCAATCGGTTGGCCAACTTGCCTTCGCAGGTTTTCTATGGCGTTTCCACTGACGAGGCTATTACCTTACGCTTGCTTGGTGTGCCCCGTCGAGCGGCAACGCCGCTAGCGCGAGCTTTGGAGCTTGAAGGTGGAGAGTCCTTACCAAAGATACGGCAGAGACTCGCGGCATTATCACAACAAGACTGGTCTAATGCGCTCGGTCCTGATGGGAGCGTCTATCGCAAGGCGTGGCAAATCATGGATGGGGTGGAGGAATGACCCCCAACCGTACATTCGGGAATCTCCCCGAGCTTGCGATGCACCTGCGCGAACGGTTGGATACGAAGAAATATGTCCTTCTATTCGCCTTCAACGGCACAGGAAAGACTCGCTTGTCCATGGCTTTCAAAGAACTGGGCAAGCAAAGCGAGGGTGAGGAAGAAACACGCGACACTCTCTACTTCAATGCCTTCACCGAAGACCTGTTCTACTGGGATAACGACCTGGAGCATGATGCCAAGCGGGTGCTGCGCCTGAACCGTGATTCCCACTTCTTCGACGGCTTGCAAGAGCTGGAGATGGAAAACCGCATCGGCCCGCTGCTGGCCCGTTATGCGGACTTTGACTTCCTAATCGACTACGAGACCTGGGAAATCACCTTTTTCCGGCAACAAGACGACGAGGGGGCACCCATCCCCATCAAGGTCTCACGCGGCGAGGAAAATATCTTCGTCTGGTGCTTTTTTCTCGCCGTAGCCCAGTTGGCGGTGGATCAGGAGGAGGGTTCACCCTATGCCTGGGTGAAGTACCTGTATATCGATGACCCGATCTCATCGCTGGACGACAATAACGCCATCGCTGTGGCCAGCCACTTGGCGCAACTGCTGAAGAATGCTAACGGGCAAATTAAAACCGTGATCTCCACACACCACCATCTATTCTTCAACGTGATGTGTAATGAACTGGGCAATGCAGTCAAAGCTTTCCTGAGCAAAGAGGCCGACCACTTACGACTGGCGGATACCGGTGAGACACCGCGGTACCACCATGTCGCCCTGCTGAAACAGCTGCATCAGGTGGCCGAGTCAGGCGAGATTTATACTTACCATTTCAATATTCTGCGCAACATTCTGGAAAAAACGGCTAGCTTCCATGGTTTTCGCAATTTCTCCGCCTGCATCAAGCAAGATAGTGACGACCCTGAAGGCATTCTGCACGCCCGCTTGGTCAATGTGCTCAGCCATGGCAACTATTCTTTATATGAGCCACGGGAAATGCTGCCGGAGAACAAGGAATATTTTCGCAAGATCCTGCGTGACTTTATGAATAACTACCGTTTTAACCCAGAACTGTTTCCTGTCATGGAGGAGATGCAGTCGTGACGCCGAAACTTCCCATCAACATCGATTCCCTGCTTCACCAGCGAACCATCGAAAGCGAGCGGGTGGAATATAAGGCGGGCTGGAACCCAGAGGCGGTGCTGCATAGCATCTGCGCTTTTGCTAATGATTTTCACAATCTGGGTGGAGGCTATGTGGTGGTGGGTGTCGCAGAACAAAATGGGCAACCAGTCTTACCGCCTGCAGGTTTGCAACCAGAGCAGATTGACCGCATACAAAAAGAACTGCTGAATCTTGGTAATGCGGCAATTCAACCAGCTTACCACCCGCTTACCGCGACCTATGAAGTTCAGGGTAAGCTGATTCTGGTACTCTGGGTACCTGGAGGAGAGACACGGCCATATAAAGCGCGCACTAGTCTGGGTGATAAAAAGGCTGATTGGGCGTTTTATCTGCGTAAGCACACCAGCACGGTGCGTGCCAAGGGGGCAGATGAGCACGAGCTGTTGTCGCTGGCCGCAACCGTGCCCTTCGATGATCGCTATCAGCAGAGCGCCAGTCTTACCGATTTATCGCCCCATCTAATTCGCGAATTTCTGCAGGAAATTGGCAGTGAGCTGGCGGGCGAAGCGGCCGATCTGGATGTCGAGGCGCTAGGCCGCCGCATGAATGTGGTGGGGGGTCCGGCAGAGATGGCATTTCCCAAGAATGTCGGGCTGCTATTCTTCAACGAGCATCCGGAGCGGTTTTTTCCGGCGACCCAGATTGACGTGGTGTATTTCCCCGATGGCCCGGGCGGTAACCGCTTCGAGGAAAAAGAGTTTCGTGGCCCGCTGGGGCGCATTACCCGCGATGCGGTGGACTACATTGCCCGTAACTACCTGAAAGAAACCGTTATCAAGCACCCGGATCGCCCCCAAGCAGAGCGTTTCTGGAACTACCCGCTGGCGGCCATAGAAGAAGCAGTAGTGAATGCGGTGTACCATCGCTCTTACGAGATTCGCGAGCCAATTGAAGTGCGTATTACTCCGCAGGAGTTGATAGTATTAAGCTTCCCCGGCCCGGATCGCTCGATTAAAATGGAAGACCTTCAGGCAGGTCGCGCGGTAAGCCGTCGCTATCGCAACCGCCGCATTGGCGAGTTTCTGAAAGAGCTGGATCTCACCGAAGGTCGTTCCACCGGTATTCCCAAGATTCTGCGGGTGATGCAAGCCAACGGCTCGCCGCTGCCGAGTTTTGAAACGAACGAAGAGCGTAGTTCGTTTTTGATTCGTTTACTGGTGCATGAGGGGTTCTTTGAGGAAGATGATCCCGAAGTCCCCCGAAGTCACCCCGAAGTCACCCCCGAAGTCACCCCCGAAGTTGGTCGACTGCTTGAGGTGCTACAGGGCGAGATGGGACGTGCAGAGCTAATGGAAGCCTTGGGTCTGAAAGATGAAAAGCATTTCCGGGAACATTATCAGCAAACAGCGATTGGCCAGGGGCTAGTAGAAATGACCATCCCCGACAAACCGCGGAGCCGTCTTCAGAAATACCGATTGACAAAGAAAGGCCAAACCTTGTTAAAAACACAAAAAGAATGAATCAACTGCCGAGGAATCCTCGGTAGATAATTTTAAGGAAAGAGCATGACTAAAGAACAACTGGGCCAACTGGGCAAGACCCTCTGGGCGATTGCCGACGAGCTTCGCGGTGCGATGAATGCCGACGACTTCCGCGACTATATGTTGTCGTTCCTGTTTCTGCGCTACCTCTCCGACAACTACGAGGCTGCTGCGGCGAAGGAATTGGGGGCGGATTATCCCAAGCTTGTTCAGGGCGACCGTCGGGCTCCGCTGGCAATCTGGTATACAGATAATGCTGGAGATGTGCCTGCTTTTGAAAAGCAGATGCGCCGTAAGGTGCACTATGTGGTTCACCCTGACTACCTGTGGAGTAGTATCTACGAACGAGCCCGCACCCAAGACGCAGAGCTGTTGCAAACACTGGAGAGCGGCTTCAGTTACATTGAGAATGAATCCTTTGCCAGCACCTTTCAGGGGCTCTTTTCCGAGATCAATCTGAACTCGGAAAAGTTGGGTAAAACTCCCAAGGCACGTAATGATAAGCTTTGCACCATCATCACCAAGATCGCCGAGGGCATTGCACAATTCTCCACCGATAGCGACATTCTGGGTGACGCTTATGAATACCTGATCGGTCAGTTTGCCGCCGGTTCCGGCAAGAAGGCTGGGGAGTTCTACACCCCACAAAGCGTTTCGACTATTCTCTCACGCATCGTCACGTTGGACAGCCAGGATCCCGCCTCAGGGAAAAAGAAAAAGCTCACCAGTGTACTGGACTTTGCCTGCGGCTCAGGTTCATTACTCCTGAACGTCCGAAACCAAATGGGCCCGCATGGTATTGGTAAAATCTACGGGCAGGAAAATAATATTACTACTTATAACCTAGCGCGGATGAATATGCTGCTGCATGGTGTTAAGGACAGTGAGTTTGAGATCCATCACGGCGATTCGCTGACCAATGACTGGGATTTACTCAACGAGATGAATCCGGCCAGAAAGTTACAGTGTGATGCGATAGTAGCCAACCCTCCATTCAGCTACCGCTGGCAGCCGAGCGAGGCGCTTGGCGAGGACTTTCGCTTCAAAAACTACGGCCTCGCGCCCAAGTCTGCAGCGGATTTTGCCTTCCTGCTGCACGGTTTTCACTTCCTCGGTGATGAGGGCACTATGGCCATTATTCTGCCCCACGGCGTGTTGTTCCGTGGTGGTGTTGAAAGCCGGATTCGTACCAAGTTGCTCAAGGACGGCCATATTGACACCGTGATCGGCCTGCCGGCCAATCTGTTTTTCTCCACCGGTATCCCGGTGTGTATTCTGGTATTAAAAAAGTGCAAGAAGTCGGATGATGTGCTCTTTATAAACGCAAGCGCAGAAGACAACTTCGAGAAAGGTAAACGCCAGAACCTGCTTTTACCTGATCACATCGACAAGATCGTAGAGACTTATCAATACCGCAAGGAAGAAGAACGTTACGCTCGCCGGGTGAGCATGGCGGAAATTGAGAAGAATGAATATAACCTCAATATCTCCCGCTATGTCAGCACCGCCAAGCCGGAGCCGGAGATCGATCTGGCCGCTGTACATAAACAATTAGCTGAGATAGAAAAGCGCATCGCCGAGGCGTCAGACAAACATAACCAATATCTAAGAGAGCTGAATCTCCCGCCAGTGTGACAAACGATTGTAAAACTCTATAAAAACGCATAAAGCTGCTTTGCTGTATGCGTCAAAAGTTGAAGAAAGTGGCACGTTTTATACTCAGCTAAATGGAACGGTTATGGCCAGAAGAAGCAGTGGGTTAGGTGGTGTAATAAAAGTTATTAAAGCTATCGATAAGGCGTCGAAAAAAGCGAATCGCGAGCATCAACAACAAATTAAGGCTTGGGAGCGTGAAGAAAAACGTCAGCAAGCTCAATATTTGCGAGAGCAGCAAAAACACGAAAAACAGGCTCGAGCTGAATTGGCAAGACGGCAAAAGGAGCACGCCGCTCAACGGGAGGCCGCAAGTAAAAGAGCTGAAATGCAGGAGCAGATGAAAGCGAAGGCGAGAATTGAAAAAATTAAAAAGGAACAGGTCAACGCAAAAATTTTAATGGAGCGGCGTCAAGCCGAGCGCTCTAAACTCAAGCTTAAATTTATTGAAAATTATATGAGGTAAGACATGGAAGTTTTGTTGATTTTGCTTAATGCGATAGCGGTAATCTTTATCTATCGATCGCTCTCTCGTCGCGTAGATAACAAGATTGAATCATTTGGCAACCTGAAAAACGCAGTCGCTGAATATGAAGAACGTAGACAACGGCTCGAAGAGGTATTAAAAGAGCACACTACAAGTATCCGGCAAAAGGAACTTGAGCTCGACAAGTTGCTGAGTGAAGTCAACGTAGTAAAAGATAAATTAAGCAACGCACAATATGAACTTACAGCAGTTGATCGTGAGACCAAAGCGCTCCAAGAGCTTAGACATCGCGAACAAGACTTAGAACAAGCTATCGAAAAGCTTATCCTCGATCAAACAAATATAAAAACCGAAATAACAAGCCTGCAAGAGAAACGACTAGAGAAAGAGTCAGAGTTGCACGAGGTAATGTCTAAGGTTGATCTCTACAGTCGGATTGAGGAGTTTGTTGACTTTGGACACTTTGAGATGCCTGAGTACCTTTTTCAGACTGGTGAACGTTATGCCGCTGAGATTAAACTAGTGCGCGAGCAACAGAAGCAATTGATTAAGGATAAACAAGCCATCAGAATCGAAGGGAAATTGACAGACTCTGGCGTAGTGTCGATTGATAAGAGCATCATTGATGGTCAAATAAAGTTATTACTGAAAGCGTTCAATACAGAATGCGATATGTTGATAGGTAAAGTAAGCCCTGCTACCTTCGAGCGAACCCTGTCACAAATAGAGAAACTCGCCAATGACCTTGAAAAATCAGTAGCATCTAAACGATGTGGCTTTAATAACGATTATGTTGAATTAAAGTTTCAGGAATGCCGTATTCAATACGAATATTCGCTTAAGAAGAAAGATGAACTCGAAGAACAGCGTCTAATCCGCGAGCAAATGCGTGAAGAAGCAAAGGCAGAACGAGAGTATCGTGAAGCTTTGGCTGCCGCAGAAAGGGAAGAAAAACTGTATCGTGAGTTGCTTGAAAAGGCTCGACAGGAATTGACCGGATTGTCACAAGAAGAGCGGGCACTTGCGGAAGCAAAAATTGCAGCCTTGGAACAACAATTAGCCGAAGCAGAGGCCAAGGAGCAACGTGTAAAAAGCCTCGCAGAGCAAACCCGTCGTGGACACGTTTACGTGATCAGTAATGTTGGCTCATTTGGGGAGAATGTTTATAAAATCGGAATGACCAGACGCTTAGATCCAATGGATAGGGTTCGAGAGCTTGGCGATGCGAGTGTTCCGTTTTCCTTTGATGTGCATGCGATTATATTCGCCGATGATGCCCCAGCATTAGAAACCGCTTTACATCGCGAATTTAGCCAGCATCGAGTTAATGCCGTCAATTTACGTAAAGAATTCTTCAATGTTGAGTTGGCTAGAATTCGTCATGCTGTGCACCAAATTGGTGGTGTGGATGTAGATTTCAGAACAACAATTGCGGCTGAGGAGTATTTTGAATCGAAACGGCTTCGAGAGCAGTTCGTGACCTCCTGAGTTACATCCAGATTTCAGCGAAAAAGTGGCTGTGTATTTCGGAGATTCCGAACAGTGCATCCGGAATTATTCACTTGGCTGCCACTGGTATTGCTGTTTAATCAACACTAACTTTAGAAGTTTTAAATAGAGAGCCGGTATGTCAAAAATCACCTACTATCGGAATTTGTTGCTAGCAGCAGTATCGATGGTGCTAGGACTTTGCATTGGATTCTTCCAGTTAACTCAGGTTAATAGCGGCTTTCCTTTCAAAGAAGAACTACGAGAAAAAAGTGGGCTAGTCAGTTGGGTCCAGAAACACAAATACGGAATACGTTTTGGTTTCGTTAATGAGTCAATGAATTTTAATTATCCATCAAAGGCTGATGGGCAAGACGTTGTTAAAGATTCACTGATGAATTCAGAAGGTAAGATTGTGACGATTCTGTACGACGCTACAGACACTCATTCACCTATCTATTCCTCAAAGGTCTATCATGATTTCTTTCAGTTATCGGTGGATGGTTTGTTAGTTCGTTCCTATGCAGAATCAGAAAAAGCTTGGCGATCCGACAATAAGCTCATGCCAATTATCGTTGCTTTGTTTCTGCTCGGAGGTATCTATATTTGGCGAAAAACAAAAAAACAGTACATCATGGCAAAAGTTCAATAGCAATGGTGAGGCAGGTGAGGGCATGATGCGCCAAATAGGGCTTATTCTAATAACGTTCGTATTCATTGGTTGTAGCAGCTCGCCGAATGTTAGCAGTGTTACGGTAATAACTCAGAGTAATTCAATAGTTGTTACTGATTTAATGCACGAGCTTGAGCGTGAGCATATCGCCGGTACGTTCGATGGCATGGTGTTAGTAGTTCATGAACGTGAAACACTACTCGAAGCGGCATTTGGTCTCGCTGATAGACAGCAAATGCGTAAAAACGATGCTGACGTTGTATATGATATGGGCTCTATTGCAAAAACCTTTACCGCGGCTGCGGTGCTTCAATTAGCAGCCAATAATAAAATAGAACTGACTCAAACCCTCGTCGAATTTTATCCAAATGCACCCGATGAATTAAAGCTGATAACAATCACTCAGCTATTGGGCCATACCAGTGGATTGGATAACTTTCATAATGATTCCGATTTTGAATTCATGGATAAAGCAGAGGCTGAACGGCGAATTTTATCCATGCCATTGATTGCCAAACCAGGTGATAAAACGGCTTATTCGAATGCGGCTTATACATTATTGGCAGCCATCGTAGAAAAGGTGAGCCATCAACCATTTCAGGAATACATTCAAACTCAAATCCTTTCTCCGTTGCATCTGTATAAAACTGGGTTTTATCAAGATGGCCGCTTGATTGATAGCAAGATTGCTCGAGGATACGGTGGTGATGATCCCGGCCAAACGACGTTTGAAAAAGAATTAACGTGGGCATTAATGGGTGCCGGTGGCATGGTCACTTCAATAGATGATTTAGCAACTTGGTTCTCAGCACTAAGGAGTGGACGCTTTTTACCTGAAAATTCGCTGAATGATGCGTTCACGAAAGCGAACGATCGCTGGTTACTGGGTAGCCTCGCGCGGACAGAAATAGACGGTAATACGGTAATTCAAATGGGAGGGAGTACCGATTATGGCTATACCGCATTAATTCAGTTTGTCCCTCATCATGACCTCATGATTATTTTGCTACTTAACGCCCACAATAATAAATACCGAAATGCTACCCACCATCAATTAAGCAGAAAGCATATCCTGCCAATACTATTGCGAGAGTTTGAATAGGCTCGTCTATTTTCTACAACAACTATTTTGATTTGGTTGCATGTGTATGGGGCAATCAGGCAATCAAGGGCGAAATTCATGCATGGCGACTTTATTATAGCTTTTGTGTAATTGCGCTCACGTTACTAAGAAGTTAAGTTAAAGTTTCATGTCTCACAGGAGCTTCTGTTATGAAGTGGCTGTTAATGATCTTTGCCAGCATGGTGATTTCATACTCACCAACAGCAAAAGCCTGTTCGTTTCGGATTAGCGGTGGAGAACTTATCCGCTGCGGCATGACCAAAATCGAAGTGATGAACAAAATAGGCAATCCCGATATGCGCGATCGCCAGACTATCGGCGTCAACACTGGATTTGGTCGCGGTGGCAGATCAGCCGAAGCATGGTCTTATGTTGTGAAAGGTGATATCGGAGGTGAATACTACTTAACGGTACTATTTTCCGGCAATAAAGTTGTGGAAATCGAGTCGCAGCAAGTAAGGCGGTAATGTCTGGTTTGAGCGAATTGCGGACATTGGACTTTCAGGTTACTGCAACTAGTGACTAGCCGTCACGTTATTAGTAAGTGATGGTGTCGCCAGCGATGTACGGCACATTCACTTCGGCGATATTGCGTGTTTTGTTATTGTGTTGTGTGTTTAAGTCGTTTACTGTCAATGACATAACAAAAATAAAGGTTGGATATTGTGCGCTCGGTAGAGCGTAACTGAGCATGCTCAAATTGCCTTTGCTAACTCGGATTCTTTCAAGTTAGGAATGCCTGCTTGCTCAGTAAGTTAAGAGCTGAAAACCATGAATTGGACGAGTTGCTAAACGCGCACGCACAATATACAAATGTTATATGTACCTAGAGTATGGTGTTTTAAATTAAATGGAATTACTAAAATCTCTAAAGTTAAACCTTATTGGGTTCTTTGTTATTTCATCAATATGCGCGTTATGGGCTGAAATCTATTTTCAGGTTTCCTTATCTTCATCTTTTTGGGTATATGCTGCAGAAAAAGGTGAATTAATACCAATGCTCAAGATGTTGTTTTACCCGTGGGTAGGCTTCCCTTTTTTATTTTTAGCGTGTTACTTAAAATTCAGAAAAGACAATGGTAAAAAGTACATATAACAAACAATTCAACAGGACAAAAAACAGTTGGTTTTGCTCCTGCGTCGCCAATTTTACCCAACTATTTTTTGCCTGTTAATGTGGGCGTTAAGTAGGAGAATAGATGGATACTCTTGAGGTTGAATTAAGCCGTCCAATTGGAGAAGAACAGATTGATCAATTAGATCTATTCAAGAGTAAATATGGCCAGCTTAGGGAAAATTGGCTATCCCTTGAAATGAGCGGAGCTAATCTCTCTGGATGGGTGGGGCTCGACCAAGAGGGGAAAAAGTCGAGTACAGGCCTAGGCGTCGATATTCATAGGCTGAAAGGCCTCTATGTAGACTTTCGTCATTTTATTCTAGAAAAGGACTTAGTTTGTTTCTATAAAGTTCGAAATCTTGTGCAGTCATACGCTCATGAATCGCCAGCTGTAAACTGTTTGGAGTCCATTAAGAAGCATTGGCAACGCTCAGACAAATCAACTAAATATAGCGATGTTTCTACTGAAGAGTTAATTGACTTGACTTTTAACGCTGATGTTTTTCATGTTCGAGATAAAGCTGTAATTCAGAGTCTTGCAAGCATTCGAGAGAAAGTTAATGATTCACTCCGGCATCACTTGGTGGTTTCATCGGTAATTGAAAAGATGCATGCACTTGAGAAACTTGCATGGGTTATAGAGCCGCTTACCATTGATTACCAGAAGATTCGGGTTCCGAAATGCTTTGCTTAACAAGGCCAGGCACGGCGACGTCTTTTTCGTTGCGGCTGCGCCTTCACTACAAGGCCGCGCGTGCTGGCGGCGTTATGCAGCTTGACACTATTGCGCAACGCGCTACACTATAATCCATGATTAGAACTTTCAAGCACAAAGGACTGAGGCTTTACTTCGAAACAGGAAGTACCCGCGGTATTCAGGTGAAACATGCTAGCAGATTGCGTTTGCAATTAACGGCGCTGAATACTGCGATGGAAGTTTCAGATCTCGACATTCCAGGATACAAACTCCATCCGTTAAAAGGTGACCGAAAAGGCATTTGGTCGATCACGGTCAGTGGCAACTGGCGTTTGACCTTTGAGTTTCGTGATGGGCATGTGTATTTGCTTGATTATGAGGATTATCACTGATGTCTGTAATGTTTAACCCAGCCCATCCGGGCGAATTTATAACAGCAACTTATATGGAGCCTTTCGGCTTGAGTTGCCGTTATCTGGCGGCAAAACTAGACGTTTCGCCGTCTACTTTGAACAGAGTTTTGAAATGTCAAAGTGGCATCAGCCCCGAAATGGCACTTCGTTTATCGAAAGCGTTAGGCAGAAGCCCTGAGAGTTGGTTGGCAATGCAGGATGCTTACGATTTATGGCATGCTGGCAAAAATTTGAGTTTAGATAAAGTGCAGAAGGTTGAGCTTACAGCTGCATAACAAGACGCATCAGCACGCACCTGCGGTGCTGGACACTCACGTTGTTCGTGCCGCTGTGCTCGGGCGTTAAGTGGCTTGGAGGCCGCATTTGATATTCGAATTCATTAGAAGCCTGTTTTCCTTCGACCTGCTGGTTGAGTTGAGTGAAAATAAAATCACAATGCAAAAATTTTCAACCGGGCAATTTATTGAAATTGAACCTTGGATATCGCTAGAAGGCGGGAAGGGAAAAGAAAAGATTAAGGCTATTGGTCGAGAAGCTAAATCGTTATCGGGGCCAACTATTCAGACAACGAACCCTTTTTCACACACTAGAAGTTTTATCGGAAATTTCACGCTGGCTGAAAAGATATTGCAGCATGGTATTTTTACTTTGAATAGCTCAAAGTTAAGAGCCGCGCCGAGAGTAATCATGCATCAACTAGAAAAAACTGATGGTGGGCTAAGCGATATAGAGGAGCGAGTCTTACGTGAACTTGCAAGTGGTATGGGAGCAAGGGAAGTTTTGATCCATACTGGCAGTAAAATCAATGTACGCGCACAGAGCTATGATGATATTAAAGCTAAAATCAAAGCCACTTAACAAGTTGCTTAATTTCGTTCCGGCCACAAAAAGCGTGGCCTCCACTGGACTGCCTACGCTGCGCTGCGGCAGCCAATTAGCAAGGCGTTAGCTTTCACAGGAAGTGTCGATGACTCTGAATGATTTAACCGTAAATTTTTCTCATCTAAATCGAGACTCTTTACTCAGTGATTGGGAGTGGCTTTTAGAGGGTAAATTCTTACCAATTCTGATGTCAGCGTCTGGTGACGCATTTGTACAGCATGTCGAAAATAGAGAAGTTTGGTGGTTAGATACTGGCGGAGCAGAATTTTCTAAGGTAGCTGAGTCACCTGAACAGTTTAACGAACTTCTATCAGACAAAGAATTTGTTGTTGAATGTTTTGCTATACAAATGGTCGGTGATTTAATTCAATCTGGCAAAGTATTATCTAACGGCCAAATATATAGTTTAATACAACCTTGGTTGTTAGGTGGTGAATATAAAATTAGCAATATTAACCCAACAGACATCGAGGTTCATTTTTCTTTGAGTGGGCAAATAGCAAAACAAGTTGGTAGAAGTGAAAGCTAACAAGCCAATTATTCCGACCTCAACTCGCTGCGCTCGTTTCGTCGGCATATTGGGGCGTTATGTTCTAGGAGTAAATTATGATTTATACGACGACTGAAACGGTTCCTGGCAAGGAAATCGAAGCTGTGTTGGGCATTGTGAATGGAAATGTGGTGCAATCTAAACATGTTGGCCGAGACATCATGGCGGGATTGAAAGGTATTGTCGGAGGAGAGCTCAAAGGATATACCGAGATGTTGATGGAAGCTAGAAATATAGCGGTACAACGACTAATAGAAGATGCTGAAAAGTTAAATGCAGATGCGATAGTGGGCATACGTTTTACAACTAGCTCTGTTACTGATGGTGCGTCAGAAATACTAGTGTTTGGTACAGCAGTGAAGCTTCGAACATAACAAGCTGTTTAAGAGGGATTCGCAACGCGTGGCATTTTTGCTATGCGTTAAATTTAGTGATTAAGGTGGTTTACGGCGACTTCGGTATTGCGTTGCTCACCCCTTAACAGAGCGTTATGCATCACTATGAACTGGCAACTGTGTAAAAAAATATCATTGGTTCTTATAGCCGCTTTAGCTCTGGCAGTAGTAGCAGACATTTTGATATTTCTAACTGTGGAATATGGCAGTAAAGGTTCTAACTTTGTCGGATGCTACGCGTATGACGCAATGCTAATTGGGTTCGAATGCCAAGGTTTTCTGGGCAGCAATGTTGTTGCAGCATGGCTGAATTGGCCGTTGTGGTTACTATATGCACCAATTTCAGCCGTTTTTAGTATTCGAGCGTTGATAATTGCAGTACTAGTATGGTTTCCAATACTGCTGTTTGCGTTTTCCGACAAAAAGCTCAGCGAGCATAAAAATGCATAACAAACGCAGTCACAATCGGCCACTGCGTGGCCTGGACCTCAACCGCTGCGCGAGTTTCGGCCTGTGCTGCGGGCGTTGGGCTACATACGAAATTGCATCGGAGATGATCCATGAAGCGCATTAAGGTTTCACTTCTGGTTGTCCTGCTACTGCTGACTGCGCTATGGCTCGCCGCCGATACGCTGTTGCCCGAGCCGTTCACGTACTTCTCGTTTCGCACCGTGTTCATGCAGTACAGCGGGGTGATCGGCATCGGCTTGATGAGCGTGGCCATGCTGCTGGCGCTGCGCCCGAAATGGCTGGAGCCGCATCTGGACGGGCTGGACAAGATGTATCGCCTGCACAAGTGGTTGGGCATCGCCGCCTTGGTGGTCGCCATCGTTCACTGGTGGTGGGGAAAAGGCACCAAATGGATGGTGGGTTGGGGCTGGCTGGAAAAGCCCGCGCGCAAACCGGTGGCCGGAGAAACCCTCGGCAACATCGAAGGCTGGCTGCGCAGCCAGCGGGGGTTTGCCGAATCCGTCGGCGAATGGGCGTTCTACGCCGCCGTCGTGCTGATCGTTCTGGCTTTGGTCAAGCGCTTCCCCTACCACTGGTTCGTCAAAACCCACAAATGGATCGCAGTCGCCTACCTTGCCCTGGCCTATCACTCCGCCGTGCTCACCAAGGTGGAGTATTGGACGCAGCCGGTCGGCTGGCTAATGGCGGCCTTGCTGCTGGGCGGCACCGTGACCGCGCTGCTGACCCTGACGGGGCGGATCGGCACCGGCCGCAAGGTTACGGGAACCATCGCGGGTCTGATCGATTATCCCGCGCTGCGCGTGCTCGAGACCGCCGTCGTGCTAGAGGACGGCTGGCGCGGCCATGCCGCCGGGCAGTTCGCCTTCGTCACCTCGGACAAAAACGAAGGCGCGCATCCGTACACCATCGCCTCCGCCTGGAACCCCGCTGACCGTCGGCTCGTCTTCATCGCCAAGGCGCTGGGCGACCACACCAGCCGCTTGCGGGAAAGATTGAAGATCGGCATGCCGGTTACGGTGGAAGGCCCTTACGGCTGTTTCGACTTCGAGGATGCGCAGCCACATCAGATTTGGGTGGGTGCGGGCATCGGCATCACGCCGTTTATCGCCCGCCTCAAGCAACGCGCCGCCACCCCGGACGCAAAGACGATTGATCTCTTTCATCCGACTGCCGAGTTCGATCAGGCCGCCATCGACCGTCTCACGGCAGATGCCGAAGCTGCAAGCGTGCGTCTGCACCTGCTGGTCGATGGCAAGGATGGACGATTGAATGGCGAGCGCATCCGTGCCGTCATTCCGGAATGGCAGTCCGCCAGCATCTGGTTCTGCGGCCCGCCGAGGTTTGGTCAGGCGCTGCGCGAGGACTTCCTCGCCCACGGCCTGCCACCAGAGCGTTTCCATCAAGAACTGTTTCAGATGCGTTGATGGCAGCCCTAATGCAGCTTATCCGATGAGGTTTATCCACTGAATGCCCAACCCATCATTCCACCGGACGCTGCGCGATAAAGCCGCGCAGCACCGGTGAATTCAAACGTTAAATGCCAAGGGAAGCTATGTGCAATTGCAAAGAACAACCCGCTTTAATTGATATCAGCAACAATCACTCTGATTTCAAATCAAAGCTAAACCAACTGGATGTTGGTAATTGGGTTTTGTTAATGCAATGTCCCGATTGCAAGCAACTCTACAAAGTCGATGAGTGGGATAAATATCAAACCTGCTATGCAGTAAAAATACCCTCATCCGAAAACTGGGAAGCATTTGATAGTGAGTCACTCATAAAAGATAAAATTGTTCAAAATCACGGCGGTCTTACCAACGAATCATGCATGTGGTCAGGCTGTGACATCAAGCAAGTAAAAGGTAGTGCTTACTGTGTTAACCATCTCTATTCTGGTGGAGCTCGTGCGTAAGCATTTAACAAGGCAAGGCAAAATCGCCCTGCGGGCTGGACGCGCTAACGCGCGCCTTTGCTTGCGGCGTTAACGTCCGCAATTGGCACGAAGCAGACCTCAATAACCTTCAGCAGGACCTAGTGCTTTTTACCTGAAAATTCGCTGAATGATGCGTTCACGAAAGCGAACGATCGCTGGTTACTGGGTCGCCTCGCGCAGACGGAAATAAACGGTAACACGGTAATTCAAATGGGAGGGAGTACCGATTATGGCTATACCGCATTAATTCAGTATGTCCATATCATCATGACCTCATGATAATTTTGCTACTTAACGCCCACAATAATATATTATCGCACCGAACGGTCAGCCAACACCCGCTTGACATTTTCTAAGTTCCAGCTCAAAATTTCCTATCAAAATGATAGGTGGCTCATGGACGAGAACACTCCAAAGGGAATTGTCGAATTCGCTGGAGTCGGCATGTGAAACAACGAATGCTTGAGCGAGGCGTTACCTCGCGTCAAATTCTCACACTTTTAAGAAGTAAGTATTCAGTGTTTAGAGAGGGACCTTACCAAGAGCTGAATGGCGATTGGAAATTTAACCTTAAAGGACTTGCCGCGGGGAAAATAATCGAGTTGACGGTAGTGCTTAAAAAGCATCAAGATTCACCGAGTTCGGTACTTGTTACAGTTTGGGTAGAGTAGGAGATAATCATGTACCATTACAGCGAAAGCGGCTTGCCCAACGTGTACCTGAAAAATGGCTATTCGATTGATGTGATTGATGATGAAGAATATACCAGTATCGATGATTTAGAGGGGCTCCATCGAGTTTTGGCTAGAACAATCGCAAGTAAAGCGATGCCGCTAACCAAAGCCGAATTTAAATTCTTACGAATTGAACTAAACCTTTCACAACGTATTTTGGGCAAACGGTTTGGTGTTTCTGAGCAAACAATTGCTCGTTATGAGAAAGGCCAGTCAGATATTCCACGTACAACAGATGCTGCATTACGGTCGTTATACATGGAAAGTATTAAGCAAAATAATTCGGTTAGTTATTTCTTGGATTTACTCGCCAACTACGAGGCCGAGCAGGCTGCACATGAAATTTTACTTGAGGAAATTGATCGACAGTGGAAACTAGCTGTTTAGGTTTTAATTAAACGAGGGTAGCTCAATTGCATACTACTCAAACACATAGCATGCCTCTTCATTCGGAGCCTGAGACGCTCTCAAGTTGGCGCGCTTTACGCGAGCGATAGAAGATTCCATGATTTCATTTCAGCGAACAGAAAATTTATCAGCTTCAGCTCTGATGACTTATGAAAATATGCGCTCATATTACGAGCACTATGCTGTTGATTGGGATTGTTCAAAAATTGAAGAACAAATCCGTGATTTGGTCAATTTCGACCTATTGTTGAAAGGTGAAGTTGTCGGTGCAATACGATTAGCATTTGATAATGATAGCTGCTATGTCCGTGATTTACAGGTTAGCCATCATCATCAAAATAAAGGGTTTGGAGCAGCAGCCCTCGCTGAATGTGAACGTTTAGCAATTAATTCGGGTACAAATCGTCTTAAATTACGGGTGTTTAGAATTAGTCCAGCTTACAAGCTTTATGTTAGGTCAGGTTTTGTTGTCGATAGTGAAGATGAAAGGTTTTATAACATGTCGAAAATGCTCTCCTAACGAACGCTTGAATAGCAACAGTAATCGCGTATCAAATTTTTCTGAACAAGGAGACAGATGTTTAGCTGAAGCTCCACCCAATCTGGGTGGGATTACAATCCCACCCGCAACGAACTTCCGCCAATACCTCGCACCACATCAATGCGTTTGGTGATGCGCTGTTTGAGCTCGCTTACGTGCGAGATGATGCCGATGGTGCGGCCGTTATCGCGTAGGTGAGCGAGGACGTTGATGGCTTGGTCGAGTGCTTCGCTATCGAGGCTGCCAAAGCCTTCGTCAATAAACAGGGTATCGATTTTTATGCCACCGGCGTAGCTTTGTACTACATCGGATAGGCCTAATGCTAGGGCGAGGGCGGCCATAAAACTCTCGCCGCCCGAGAGGGTGTTGACCTCGCGCTGTTTGCCGGTGTGGCTATCGTCGATCATTAGCTCAAGGCCTCCGTGACTGCGGGCGTCACCTCCTTCACGTCGACGGACGAGTTGATAACGCCCTTGGGTCATTTGTGCTAAGCGCTGCGAGGCTTCGTGGAGTACATCATCCAATAAGATAGCCAAAACAAAGCGATTCAGGCTGATGCGGCTACTGTTGTTGCCGGCTAAGGTTTGTGCGAGGCGTCCTAGTACGGCGTAATTACGTTCTAAGTCGGCGCTTTGCGCGGCGCGTCTTTGGTACTTATCGATATTGTCTTTGAGCTGCTTGTGCTCGGTATACAAGCTCTGCCAAGCTTGCAGTTTTTCATGCTCGAGCGTTGCGGCCTGAGAGCGTTGTTCAGCAAGTTGAGCGAGATCAGGCTGGGCCTGGTTGCCGATGGCTTTGGTTTCGGAGTCGATGCCCATTTGCACTTGGGTTACATGGTTTTTATAGGTCTCCACCTGCTGTTGCAGTGTGTCGGCGGTTGCTTGGTCTAGCAGGGCTTGGCTAAAGGCCTCGGTATCGGCAAAGGTTGAGGCGCTGAGTTTTTCGTGCCAACGGCGTTCGGCTTGGTTTAAGGTTTGCGTTGCTGTGGTTAATTCTGTGAGAGCGCTGGCGAGCGCACTTTGCGCCGTGGTGTGATGGTTTTCAGCTTGTTTTAATTGAGCTTGGGCCTTGTCGTGGGCAAGACGTAAGTTGTCGCGTTCGGTCTGAATTTGTTGGCGTTCATTGGTTATTTGCGTCACCTCACGCTTGCGCAGCTCGCCATCTTTATCGAGGGCGGCGAGCTGGCTTGCGCTGTTGCTATGCGCCTGGGTGGCATCTTGTAGCTGGGTATTGGCCTCGGCTAGGGCCTGCTCTTGTTGGGCGATCTGCTTGACAAGATTGGCTTGCGTGGCCTCAAGTTCTGTTTCTTGCGTGCGCTCGCGATGCTGGCGTTGCTCGAACTCACGTAACTGCGTTTGCACCAGCTGTAACTGTGCTGCTAATTCTTGTAGTAATTCTTCAGTGTCTTGTGCGGGCGCTTTGTTGCTAACAGAGTGCTTGCTAACAGAGTGCGTGCTATCAGACTGCTGGTTGGCCGACGGCTCACTGGCAGCGTGTTGAGTGGCAGAGCACGCAACTGGCTTAGCCAAGGTGTCAATCACCTGGCTGACGCGTTTAGCAATTTCGTTGCGGGCCTGCTCCGCTTTGGTGTGGTTGTTGGCCGCAAGTTCAAGTGCTGTTTGAGCTTGGTGTTCAGCACGGCGTTTTGTCTGGGCGAGAGCTTCAGCGGCATCTAATTGTTCTTGGCTCACCAAGTCTTGCTGGCGTGCTAGATGGGCTGGAGCCGGGTGCTCTGTGCTGCCACAGACCAGACAGGGCTGGCCGGCCTGCAGTTTTTGCGCCAATGCTGCGGCTTGTTCTTGGTACCAGCGTAAAAAGAGGCTGTCGCGCGCCTGTTGGGCTTGTTCGGTAGCAGCTTGGGCTGCAGATAATGGGGCTTGCGCGGCAAGCCATGCGTGCTGGGCGGTTAGCACGTCGGCATGACGCTTATTAAGTTCATCGTGCAACTGTTGATGATGCGCTAATTGGGTGCGCTGCGCCTCGGTGTTGGTGTGCTGTTTAATCCGTTCGCGAAGTGCGGTGAGCTCGCTGGTTACTTGGTTATGGTTGGTTTTGAGCTGCGCCAGATTCTCAGCAGCCACAGTCTTCTGTGTACTCGCTTGGGTTACCGCTTGGGCTTGTTGCTGGAGCTTTGCCATTAGCTGCTGTAACTGCTGCACTGTTGCTACTAACCGACTGAGCTCATCAAGGCGCAAGTTCAACTGCTCTATACGTGCCGGGTGGTCGGCTACTGTTTTGAGTTCAGCTTGGGTTTGGTTCAGCGCTGCCGTGGCTTGCTCTGCCTGTGCTTGCGCTTTGTTGTATGCCAGCTGACGATGGCCGAGTGCGTCTTTACTCTGGGTAAATGTTTGCCAAAACGGTTGCAGATGGAGTGCTTGAGCATGGGCTTTGAGTTGCTGCTGATGTTGCTGCATCTCGTTATGCTGTTCAGCCAAGTGTTTGAGTTTGTTTTGTAACTCGGCAAGGTTCACGAAGCGCTTGTTAAGCTCTTCGGCTTGGGTGTAGTGAGTTTGCGCTAGGCTGAATTGTTGTTTAGCGTGCTCATGCTCAGCTTGTGCGTCTGCCAACGGGGGCTGCAATTCATCAAGATGCGCTAGAGCGGCCTCGATGGTCGGGTGTCCCATGTCTTTTAAGCGTTGCTCAAGCTCGTTTTTTAAGGTGGTGTAATCGCGGTTAACGGCAAGGGCGCGTTGGCTTAAGGCCTCTTCGATAAGCTTGAAGCGCTGGGTTTGAAATAAGCTTTCAAGAACGTTTTCACGTTCGCTTGATTTCGCCAACAAAAATTCACGAAAACGGCCTTGCGGCAGCACTACAACTTGGCGGAACTGGTCGGCATTAAGGCCCAGCAAGGTTTGTGCCTGTTGGCTGACATCGTTTACTTTATTGGCTAGTAGCTCGCTGGTTTGCCACTGGGTGGCATCGTGCGTGGCGGCATCTGGCTGCACTCGCCAGAGGGTGGCGCTGGCTGCACGGGTAGTTTCGCCGTCACCGCGTTTGGCTTTGACAGTTTGGGTGGGGCTGCGCTCTACTTTATAGGTGTGGGCACCGCAGCTAAAAATCAGCACGACGGACGTTTCTTGGTCATTAGGGGCGTGATCGCAGCGCATGTTTTGCCCGCTGCGGTCACCCGTGGTGCTGTTAAAAAGTGCGAAAGTCATGGCATCTAGCAGGGTGGTTTTACCCGCGCCAGTGGGGCCATTAATTAAAAACAGCGGATTGTCGCCAAGCTCATTAAAGTGGATGCACTGTGTGTCAGCAAAGGGGCCGAAGGCGCTCATTTCAAGGTAAATAGGCTTCATGGTTACAGTTCCTTCTGTTTGTTAAGCACGTCTTGCACTACATCGTTCAGTACTTGGCGTTGTTCAGCACTGAGATGGTCATCGGTCATGGCATGAAAAAAGTCATCGATGATGTCTAACTCTGTGCGTGCCAGTTGCTCTTTGCTGTGCACCTTGACGACCTCGCTGTCGCTGCGTTCTAGCACTCGCTTGGTGAGATCGAGAATATTGGGATACACCTGCCGTAACCTTGCCATGGGGTCTAACAGGGCTTCTTTGTCGGTGAGTTTTACTTGTACATAATCTTGGTGATAGGGGTCGTTTTTGCCCTGCTCGAGAATCTCAGCAAAAGCGCCTTCGATAATGCGTACATCACGTAACGGCTTCAGTGGGTATTGGCTGATATAAGCCTGCTGGTCGGCAGTAAATTTCACCAAGGTGACGCTCTTCTTATGGTTCACTTCAGAAAAACTATATTTTAACGGTGAGCCGCTATAACGCACGTGCTGGTAGCCCCGATACTGGGCTTGGTGCAGGTGGCCAAGGGCGGTGTAATGAAAATCTTTAAACAGATTGGCATCAACGCATTCGGCCCCACCGATACTGAGGGGACGCTCTGAGTCGCTCACACTTGCTCCGGCAATAAAGCTATGACTTACCACAACGTGGGTAGCTTGCTGGTTAGGATGGTCTGCTAGATGTTGCTTAAGCAGTTTGGTGACGTGCTCTTGGGCGCTTTGATGATCCGTTGTCTTCACCCCGTAGAAGTCATTCACGTGCTCAGGATCGCAATAAGGTATTCCCCAAATGACTAATTCGCCGGTGTCGGTTGTCAGTGTTACGGGTGTGAGTAACTGTTCAAAGGAGGTGAATAGATGTAAGCCGCTGTGCTTGAGTAAATTCGCGCCAAAGCCAAGCCGTTTCGCCGCATCGTGATTCCCTGAAATCATCACTACCGGAATCTGATGTTCGCTGATAAGGGTGTTCAAGGTACGGTCAAGTAGGGTGACAGCCTCAGCTGGCGGTAATGCCCGATCATAAACATCGCCGGCAACAATCACCACATCAACCTGCTCGGCAACGGCGCAGGCAATGATTTGTTGAAGGATGTGGGCCTGATCTTCAAGCAGCGATTGCTGGTTAAAGATCCGGCCAAGATGCCAATCTGAGGTGTGTAAAATTTTCATGGAACCGTCCTGATGTTGCTGCATGACTGTGCTGTCAATTCAAGGATAGTACCATAGCTTGCCGTGGCGACACTTAGTGTCGTAACTGAATAAAGCTGAAGCCACGGCAAAACTTGCCGAAGTTGGTTTGACGGTTTCTGCTGCTCAGCACTTACCTTGAGTGGCCGCATGCACTAGTTTAAGGATAAGGATTCAAATCTCATCCATACAACTAGTGCAGCAATTAGCAATTTCGCCGTAAACCCTCGCCCAATCGGGCGGGGATATAAGGCGATTGAGGCGAAGCCTCAACTTCTTCCTTGACAAGCAAAGCCATATCAGGAGAATACTGGTTATTTATACAGTGGTATAATTTAAATGTTAAGGGCGACAAAAGTACGCATTTACCCAACTCAAGACCAGGCTGTGTTTTTAATAGCTCAGTTTGGCGCTGTGCGTTTCGCGTACAACAAGGCTCTGCATTTAAAGTCTCATATGTATCGCAAGCACAGGGTTACGCTGAACCCCAAAAAAGACATAAAACCGCTGCTTGCAGTTGCTAAGAAATCACGAAAATACCACTGGTTGAAACAATATGATTCAATCGCCTTACAGCAGGCGGTTATCAATCTGCATCAAGCCTTTGACAACTTCTTCAACCCGAAGTTAAAAGCCAAATTTCCGCAATTTAAACGCAAGCACGGCAAACAGTCGAGCTATCACTGTGTGGGTGTAAAAGTGCTGGATGGGGCTGTTAAGTTGCCCAAGATGCAGCCTGTAAAGGCAAATATTCATCGTGAAATTTCGGGAGCAGTTAAAAGCATTACAGTGAGCCTGAGTAAAACTGGCAAATTCTACGCCTCTATCCTTGTGGATGATGGAGTTAAAGCGCCTGCATTACTTCACACTATAAGCAAGGTTACAGGTGTTGATTTGGGGCTGTCTCACTTCACCATCGAATCAAACGGCAGAAAGACTGCCAACCCTCGATTTGTAAAACGCGCTGAGAAAAATCTCAGACGTAAGCAGCGTCAGTTGTCTCGTAAGGCTAAAGGGAGCGCCAACCGAGCAAAGGCTCGTTTGTTGGTTGCTAAATGCCACGAAAAAGCAGCAAACGCTCGTGCCGACTTTCAACACAAACTCTCTCGAACTCTCGTTGACGAAAACCAAGCGGTGATAGTTGAGACATTGAAATCGGCCAATATGATGAAAAACCGTAAACTGGCAAAACACATAGCCGATGCCTCATGGCATAGCTTTGTCAACAAACTGGAGTACAAACTGAAAGAGCAAGGCAAATACCTAGTCAAGCTCGACCAGTGGTACGCCAGCTCTAAGACTTGCCATTGTTGCGGTCATAAAATGGAAGTAATGCCCTTATCGGTTCGCTCATGGGATTGTCCCTCATGCGGAACGATGGGTATAGATCGCGACTTAAATGCCGCCTTCAATATCCGTGATAAAGGCATTCTGGAATTAAAGGCGGCTGGACGGTCGTCTCTGCTTATGGAAGCTGCGTAAGCCTCGATACTATCGAGCAACGGCTAATGAAGTAAGAAGCATCGCCCGATAGGGCGGTGAGAAGTCACGTGACGACGAAACGATTGGCATTATTGCGCTAACGGCTGCTGCGGTTATCACCGAAGTAGCATTTTGGATCACAGCGCTACTATTTGGCATGGCCATGGTTGATGCCCGTAAGATGCTCTGGCACAAGCTTACTGGGCGCTCAGCTAGCCAAGCGTAAGTTAGCCACTCCGAAAGGTTAACGAACCAATCCAAGGTGGCGGAATTCTTATTCTTGAGTAGAGTAGTTGTTTATTATCTCAATTTAACTCAACGTAACTCAAAAAAGGATAGGACTATGGCAACTCATAGAGGGTCGTGTTTATGCGGCGCCGTCACCTTTGAAGTTCAGGGCGAATTTGACAGTTTTTATGTGTGTCACTGCCGTTACTGCCAAAAAGATACCGGCTCGGCTCATGCCGCTAATCTTTTTGCGAGTTCAGCCACGTTAAACTGGCTTGCTGGAGTTGAGGCAGTCACTTCATTTACCCTGCCCAATACCCGACACAGCAAGAGCTTCTGCAGACACTGTGGCTCGGCTTTACCTAATCAACCGAGTGCATCTATGTTGATGGTTCCTGCTGGGTGTTTGGATTCGCCCATCAATCTATCACCTACAGCTCGTCTTTTTACCGCCAGTGAACCTACCTGGTGTAAGGCTTTAGAGACAAGCCCAACGTTTCAAGGTTTACCTGAATAACATCTTGTTGTCGCAGCTCATCATGATCTAAAACCACCGAATAGACAGTAATGAGAGTTTAAGGTTAGGCAGGAGAAATGTGATGGCGTCGGTGGTGGTAGGCGTGGATGTGGCATGTTCACGACAGAAGCGTATTCCGATTGTTTTTGCGCAGTGGCAAGGGGCGCGGTTGGTGCCGTTGCCGGTGCGACAGTTGGCGGTACAACCTCCGTTTGGACAGGGCAACAGACGCGTTATTGATGACGCCTATACGGCGAGTTACGCCGAGCAAGTGCGCGCTTATATCGATGCCGTGTGTGACCATTACCAGTTGCAGATTGCGTGTATTGGTATCGATGCGCCGCTCCGCCCGCGCGCTGAGCAGCTCTCATTTCGGTTGGCTGAACAGGCGTTAGCCGACGCTGGCATTCGTTGTTACAAAACACCGTCGGCCACAGAATTCAGGGCTATTGTGGACAAAGCGCGGCAGCACTTGGCCGCTCGAAAGCCCGTTGCGAACATGCCTCATGTGATGCAATTGTGGATGCTTGCTGGTTTTGCGTTGGCCGAACAGTTAGCAGAGCTGGCGCCGTTGATTGAAGTTTTTCCGCAGGCAACGATTCGGCAACTACTCCCGCAAACTCCGCATAAGACCGCCCTGGGTGTGCCTGAGCAGCAATTGGCTGCCATTGCACAGCACAGCGGTTGGCCAGCCACAGAAAACGAGTGGCAACAGCTACCGCAAATTAGTTTTGGCAGCACCCACGATAAAGTTGACGCCTACAGTGCGGCTTGGGTTGCTGGCTTGAAAGTGCACGCACCGCATCGATTACAGGTGTTTGGAGAGGTGGCACAGGATGATGCGATCTGGGTGCCGCGCGCAGTATGAAGATGTCGACAAGCGTTCAGGTGGTTTGGTTTAAACGCGACCTTCGTTGTGTCGACCATGCGGCGTTGGCTGCAGCCGCTAAAGCTGGGCCGGTGCTGGCTTTGTATGTGATTGAGCCGAATTATTGGCAGCTCTCTGATACCAGTAACCGCCAGTGGATGTTTGTGCGTGATGCCTTGGTGGATTTGCAGCAGCAGCTGGCGGCGCTGGGCGGACAATTGTGGTTAGCTCACGGGCATGTACTGGAGGCGCTAAGCGAGTTACATCAAGTGCTGCCGCAGTTTGTCCTGCATAGTCATCAAGAGCACGGTAATTTATGGACCTTTAAGCGCGACCAAGCAGTGGGGCGGTTTTGTCGTGGGCACCAGCTAACTTGGCATGAGTATCCCCAGTTTGGGGTGGTGCGGCCAGTACAGCGCCGTGTTGGTCGCTTTCATGAGCATTGGTTTGATTGGATGCAGCAAGCGCAGCAGACCCTGCCCGAGCACATCGCTTTTGTGCCGCCGGCGTGGTTGGAATCTACCTCGTTGCGGCCGTTGGCGATTGAGTTACTGCCCACCAATTTAGGCACTGATGCTTACCTGTTGCGATCGCGCCAGCAAGGCGGACGCCGCGAGGGTTTGGCATTATTGGAGAGTTTTCTAACTCGCCGTAGTGAGCGTTATCGAGGTTCGATTAGTTCACCTTTGACGGCGGTTTCAAGCTGCTCGCGATTGAGCCCTTATTTAGCTTATGGCTGCTTGAGTTTGAAAGAAATTGTGCAAGCCACCGAGAGCAGCCGTGCCAAAACCGTGCCCTTGCATTGGCGTAAAAGCCTAGCGGATTTTAGCCAACGATTATGGTGGCATTGTTATTTTATTCAGCGCTTTGAAAGCCATCATCGAATTGAGTTTCAGGCGTTGGTGCCGGCTACGGATAAGTTGCCGCGGCCTTTTGATGCCGAGCGTTTTGCTGCGTGGCAGCATGGCCGTACCGGCTGGCCGATGGTGGATGCCTGCATGCGTTATTTGCATGTGCACGGCTGGATAAATTTTCGGATGCGCGCCATGTTGGTTTCTGCGGCAACCTATTCACTGTCATTACCATGGCGCCCGGTGGCCGAGTGGTTAGCGCAACTGTTTGTGGACTACGAGCCAGGGATTCACTTTCCGCAGGTGCAGATGCAAAGTGGCCACGCCAGTAATTCGATTCTACGCATTTATAACCCGGTGATGCAGGCGCAAAAACTTGATCCACAAGGGCAATTTGTGCGCCGCTGGGTGCCAGAACTGCGTTCTATCGATGCGATGTGGCTGTTTGAGCCTTGGCTGATGCCGGTGCATCTAAAACAACAGCAGGGCATCGATTACCCGCTGCCATTAGTCGACTTTGAGCTGGCCCATCGACAACTCAAAAATGACGTGAGCCAGCTACGCAAAGAACACAACCTTCGCCCCGCCCGCGGCTTCAATGAGCGCCGCTCGCGCACCGGCTCACGCTCACGCTCACGCAAAAACACCCCACCCGATAACCAACTCAGCCTGTTTGACTAACCCGTGAGGAACTTGCGGCCCCAGCTACGGACCCAGCTACGGAGGTGGGTCTGCAAGTTCCTCAATGAATTGTTGTAAGCGCGGTATCATGGTTTAATAATGGCTAGGTTTGTTGCTATAAAAGGTGGAGGTTGGTGATGAAGATATTGCAGGTGGATTTTCCGTATGCAGGGCCGTTTGGTGCTGAGATGGCGGCACAGATGCAACAGTTGGCAGAATCTATTACCCAAGAGCCAGGCTTTTTGTGGAAGATCTGGACAGAAAACCAAGCTAATGGTGAAGCGGGCGGTCTTTATGCTTTTACTGACGAGGCCTCAGCACAAGCTTATTTAGAGATGCATAGTGCCCGGTTGAAGTCGTTTGGGGTGCCATCCGTACGTGGCCGCATCTTTGATGTAAACAGCGAGTTATCAACGATTACTAAAGCTCCGCTTTAACTCCCTACTTAAAAACTAAAATAACTGACGGAAACGAGATGGCGAAGCTGTTAAAGATAATCATGATTAATGGGCATCTGCCGGGTGTGGTGGAGTTGGAACTGGATGGCCATACCAATATTTGTGGTAGCAATGCATCGGGTAAAACCACGTTGCAACGGATGATTCCGGTTTTTTATGGTGAGCTTCCTAATCGGGTGGTGCCGCGCACTCGACTAAGTTTTGATAAGTATTATTTGCCGTACAAAAATAGTTACGTGATTTATGAATACGAGCGACCTCGCCATGGTTTGGCGCAAGTGGTTTTAACTAAGCGCGCCGATGGGATTGATTATCGGTTTGTGGATGCCGGCTATGATCCACAGCATTATTTATTAGAAAAAACCGATGGCGTGGTGGCTAAAGAATATCAAGATTGGGCGCACTTTATGCGTGGGCTGTCGATTGATATGTCGGCCAAGATCTCGACCACCACGGAATACCGCAATATTATTCTTAACGATATTAAAAATGACCGTAGCCAGCGTAGCGAGAGTTTAAAATATCGGCAATTAGCAGCGCGTTATGCGCTAGCCCAAGATAATCATAGGTTGCGCCATATTGAGAAACTGGTGTCTGCGGTGCATGCCAAAGAAGGCAAAATGGATACGCTGAAAAGCATGCTGGCGGCCATATTAGAAGAAGACGGCTATCAGCGCCCAGCCAATACGTTTACGGGCGATAAAATTAAAAGCTGGCTGCGTGATATGAAGCAGTTCATGAAAGTTGAACGCTTGCAAAAGAGTCTAGCTGAAATTGAGCGCGTAAGTGCCGAACGCAATAATAATGTGGCGGCATTATGGCAATTAAAAAAGGTGATTGAGAGCGATTTTAGTCAGCAAAAAATAGCGAAGGCAGATGCTGAACAGCGGTTACAACTTTTAAAGCGGGAACTTGCAGAGGCGCAAGCTCATTACGAGCAGGTACGAGGCCAATTACGCCAACAACAAGGTGATGCACAAGCTGATTTGGATCAAGCTGAACAGCGTTTGAGCAGTGCCCAGCGCGAGTATGATGATTATCGCGAGCAAGATGTAGAGCGGCTGGGGCGTGAGCTGGAGTTGTTACCTGAACGCCGCGCCGAACTGCAAGAGTTAGAGCAGCATTATCACTTGCTGATGGAAAAGCACCAAGATGCGGAACAGCAATTAAATAGTCACAAACTGAAATTGCGCGATGCGCTAGAGCATAAGAGTCAAAAATTACGTGCGCAGATGCAAGTTAAAGCGGGTTTGCGTGAACAATTGATGCAGACGCAACTGGATGCCGCCAAGCAGCAGAGTCTGCAGTTGCAGCAAGAGTTGCAACGAGTGCGTGAACAGTTTGAGGCGCAGTTAGAAGCGCTGCAAAACGAGTTGGCGGCTAAGCAAGCTCAAGCGGGCTTGTCGATGCTTAATAGCGACGAGCACGAGGCGATGCGAGTAGCTGAAGCGCGGGTAGATGAAGCGCAAGAACGCCTGAATCAGCAGCAAACATTGGTGACCAAGCAACAGGAGCAGCTGAATGTAGCGTTGCGTGAGCGCGAGCGCGCTGATGCGGATGTGCGTGACGCGCGTAGCCGCAGTGCTCAAGCTGCGAGTCGGGTGGAGCAATTGCAACAGCAGTTGGCGCCGGCTCCTGGCAGTCTCCGCCAGTTTTTAGGGCAGCATGTGGATGATTGGCAACAGAGCTTGGGGAAAGTACTAGCCGAACCTTTATTGCAGCGTACTGATTTAGCGCCGCAACAGGTCAATCACCAAGAGCAGCCCAGTTTGTATGGCATTCAGCTAGATTTAAGCGCCGTTGAATTGCCCGATTACGCCAGTACCGACGAGCGTTTGCAGGAGCAACTCGAGCAAGCCAGCGAGCAGTGGCAGCGCACCCAGCAACAGGTGCAGGAAACAGAAAAGGCTTTTGCGAAGGCAGTTGAGCATGCGAAATTGCAGCAACAACAATTAGATAGGTTGCAACAGCAGTTACGCAGCAGTAGCCAAGATGTGGAGTTTGCCCGCGACAACAAGCAACGCTTACTGCATACCCAGCGCCAATTAGAGCAGGAGCGTAAAGGGCAACTGCGGCAGCGGTTAGAGCAGTTACAGCAACAACTGCAGAAAACTAAAGAGCAGCGAGCGCAGGCCCTAGCTGAGGTGGAATCGGAGCAGCAAACGCTGGCGCTGGAGCAAACGGCGGAATTTCAGGAGCAGTTGCAAATCCTTGACGATGCCGTGGCTGATTTAAGCAGCGAACTCGAGCGCGCCAAGGCACAAACGGCTGAGCAAATGGCTGACTTAGAGCGAAGCTTTAGTGCCAAGCTGGCTGACGAAGGGGTGGACCCGAAACGCTTAGCCGAGCTAAAGCAGGAGCGCTTACAACGTAGCGAACATATTCGTGATACCGAGGCTCAACGTGATCATTTTGCCAAGTATCAGCAGTTCATGCAGGTGACTTGGCAGGGCCTAAGGCCGCAATGGTTGGCTGCTGAGCAACGTGCAAAACAACAACTGCGCGAAATAGGCGCAGAGTTAGAGCTGCACGAAAATAAGTACCGTGATCAGAAGCAACTGCTGCAACGCCAAGCCAACGAAGTGAAAGAGCAGTTGGAGAAAATTGAGCGCCAGGTGCTGAATTTACAGGCTTTGGTGCAACGCATGGCGGATTTGCCGGTAGCAACCATAGCTGCGCTTGATACTGATTTTAATGCCGGCGATGTTAGCGAGCACGTGGCGCGAGCTCACCAGCTGTTGGATGATAAGCAGAAGCTTGATAAAGATCTGGAACAGCGCGTTCCACGCTTAGAGAGTGATTTACGCCAAGATGCCGATAGCCAATTTATGAGCTTTATTGAGCAATCATTGGGGCAGTTGGGCGAAGCCCCAGATCTACAAGCGCAAGTTACTACCTTAGCTGAATTGTTAAAAGTGCTGGAAGCCAAACAAGAGCAAACCATTGATCAAGGTCGAACCATC
Source organism: Idiomarina loihiensis (assembly GCF_024584785.1). Taxonomy (GTDB): domain Bacteria; phylum Pseudomonadota; class Gammaproteobacteria; order Enterobacterales; family Alteromonadaceae; genus Pseudidiomarina; species Pseudidiomarina fusca. Next base: position 1,192,203 of record NZ_CP074112.1, on the reverse strand, counting down.
GGTAAAGGCTTGTTTGAATTCTTTACCGTGTTTAATGATATTCATAAACGCGTGAGTGATTACAGCCGGCGCTTAACCCAAGCGGTTACTGATGAACTAACTTTAGATGGTATTGATAAAGCCGAAGTTAAAATCAGTTCAACTATTGATGAATTAAGCTTTTGGAAGCCGCTTAAAGAAATGACCTATCAATACAAGGTGTGGAATAGTTCTGGCGAATTGTTACCACCTGCGGAATATATTGAACATTTAACTGAGGTGGCTGATTTACTGAAAGCGAATCAGGAATACACCATCGAAAGCTTATTGAAATTACAATTAAACCTGATAGAAAACGGTGAGCCGGTGGTGATTCGTAACGATCGCCAATTAACGGACTCGTCGAGCCATGGTATGGCTTATCTTATTTTATGTAAGTTCTTATTGGCCTTTACGCGGTTATTACGACCACCGCAAGCGGACGTGACCATTCATTGGCCGATCGATGAGATTGGTACCTTGGCATATCACAACGTTGAAAAGTTATTTGATGCCTGTAATCACAACAACATTGATATTGTGGGGGCCTTTCCTAACCCTGAAAGTGATGTGTTGTTGCTGTTTAAGCATAGGTATTTGATTGAACCTCATGCGCAGCAACCTAACAAAGGCCAGTTAAAGCGGATTAAACCACGCGTGTCTGAGCTTACGAAAAAGTTACAGCAGTTGCAGCCTGCTCATCAGGTGACAGGAGGTACCGCCTAATGCCACACGGACCTTTACTAGAAGCCTTGTTAGCGGGGCAGTACATTTGTGCAATCACCAACGAAGATTACTTTACCAAGTTGCAGCGCGACGAGGTGCGTGAAGGCTTGGATGATTATTTACGCCCACTGAACCGCCGGGTGGCCACCAATGATGAACAAACCGTCTTTTTCTTGGCCTATCGCGATATCGACGAACCCGCACGCGAGCACTTAAAACAACAGCTCAGTGTGGTGATGAGTTCGATGTTGCCCTTGTTGGAGTGGTTAACCTATGTGCAAGAAGCCATGGGTAGCGACGCGATTTTGACGGCTGGCGATACCATTAAACTGCAAGAGTTGATGGTAAAAACTGAAGACAACCCAAGTTTGCGTCAGCGCCTGCAAGCCCTAGCAAATGATAAGTTTTTTAACTCGAATGCAGATGCGGTAGATGCCCAAGCCAAGCAAGTGGCTAAGCGCTTGGTTGAGCATGGTTATTTGCTGCAGCCTCATGCCAATCGGTTGTATTTTACCGTCACTGGTAAAATAGATTATTTGCTTGATTTGGTGCGCTTTATTAAAGATGAAGAAAACATTCCGTTGGATGAAAGTCAGAGCCAAGTGGAGTTACTCTAATGGCTGGACAAGAGCGCGAATCACAGCTGCTGAGTGGCTTGTTTGAGGTAGGAGCAGAGCGTCTCAAATTGATAGGCGACCATGCGAAGCTACTGATGCAGGGTTATTTACGCGGTAGCATTGACGTGGCTGCAGTATCCGAGCGCAGTTTAAAGCGCTTGATAGCAGCGCGAATTCTGTATCAACCTGACGCTAGCACCGAAGTTAAATTACGACATCCGGTAACGCAATTAGTCGCGGCTTTGGTGACTGACGAAAGTCGTCGGCAAATTGATGCCGGTGTGGCCGATAAACTGGTGGCGATTCGTGGTTACGTAGAAGGCATGCGTGAGGCCCAGCGTATGGGCGATGGCGTACGTGTTGATAGCCAGATGCTGCGTATAGAAGAGGCGGTTTATGATTTAACCTCACAATTTGAAGAAGCCATTTTTAGTTTATGGCACCGCTTGAACAGTAACTTTGGTTTCGTTAGCAATTTAAGCGATAAAATTCGTGAAAACGGTCGTGCTCAGCAGCAAATCAAGCGTCTTATTGAAGGGTTGTCGCTGATTGATTTTGATGAGTTTATTGAGCTGGCGGAGGGACATCCGGGGCTGCGTAAACTATTGGTGAGCCGTCTGCAGCAACAAATTAACACCCACCATGGCAGTTTGCTCGAAGTTCAAAAACGCTTAGTTGAGCTGATGACACGCTTCCGAGAGCAGCAAGAACGCAGCTTGTTGGTGGTGAATATGGCGGGTTTTTTGCGCGAGCATCCAAGCTTTGCCATCGGCGATTATTCCTACCGTACTCAGGTGCCCAGATTGGTGAACCATGCCGCTCCGGTGCTGGCAAGTGCGGGGGTAGCGCTGGATAAACGCGAGCAGCAGCCGGCCTTGGTGCCGTTAATTCATAGCTTGTACAAAGAGTTGGCGCTGAAAGCCAAAGTGGATACGGCCAGTTCTAATAGCAATAGCATTGAGGTGAATGCCAAGCAACAAGCCGTTGAGGCACGTCAGCAGCAGCTCAAAGAAGATGCGATGCAATACTTTATTGCGGTCTGTGAGCGGGCCCAAGATACCCAGGCCCATGACGCTGAGCCCTTGTCTGCGCTTGATTACTTGCAGCAACAACAATTGTCATGGCCACCCGAGGTGTGGTTATTTCAGGTGTTGGGCGAGTACAACGGTTTGCCTCGTCACGAGCAGCAGTTATTTGAGTTGTATCGGCAAGAGCAGCCCGCCAGTCGTTTTAACCACCTGTATCTGATTGCTGATATTGCTGTGCGTTATCAGCCTCAATCGGCGGCTTAGGTCGATGGTGCCCTACGTATGTCTGATTTAAAGCCCCGTGAGCGTAAGTTACTGCAAACTATTGCGGCGCAATTGCAACGCCAGTTGAGAGTGGTGCGAACCGTGCGGGCTACCGACCAAGCTGTGCTTGAATGGTGTGTGGAGCAAGATCTGATTGCTAGTCATGCGGCTCAGCAGCCACAATTTGCCTACAGCCAAGAGCTGCTCAAGGGCATTAGTACGCGCCTGCAGCAACAACAGTTGGCGCCGCTTGGTACGGACCTTAGCGGTAGCAGTCTGGCCCAAGCCAAACAAGGGCAAGCTGAACATAAGAGTGTCCGCAGCAAGCCGCGGGCGCAGCGGGTGTTGATGGCTCGGCAGCAGGAGATCTTGGATGTCGACCAACGCAACTTAGATCTCGATAACTATGCGGCGTTGGTGGTGGTGGAGAATCTAGATTGCTTTTATCAGTTGCAGCAATTTCAGTTGCCGTCTACGCCTGCACCCATGTTAGTGGTTTACCGCGGCGACGTGGCTTACAGCCAAGGCCGGGCGGCATTGTTGCAACGCTGGCGCAGCAGCGCTAAACCGCTATGCTACTTTGGTGATTTGGATGCCAAGGGCTTTCATATCGCGCAGCAAGAAGGTTTTAGCCATATTGCGGTGCCTGAGTTAGCGTGGTTTTGTGAGCATGCCACAGCACATGCTTATCCGGCCAAACAGCAGGTGTTTGCTGAGCAGCTTGCTGGTGGTGGCGATTTAGCTGGGTATCATCAACTATTGCAACGTGAACAACGCGCCATGTTACAACAATGGCTGCAGGATATTCCCCTGCATTGGGCCCGTTGTCGTTAGCGTAGAAAATCTACTTGTTCGGCGCTGTAGCGGGTTAACTTTAAGCGTTGGCCGATATGCAGGGCCGCACGCAATAACCAGGCGGGCAACCGTTTCGCTTTAAAGAGCGCTGTCATGCTCACCCGCAAGGATGCCATTTAGCAGCAACAACGAACTCGCAGACATAGGTGCTCCTAGCGATTTGAGCGGTTATCAGCCATAGAGGCGAGGGCTTGGCGCTCGGTTGCCAGGGCTTTTAAGTAGCTCTCTTTGTGCACGTAATAAGCCATGCGCTCGAGTTGCAAATAGTTCATGCCGCCATCAATACGCTGATTGGCATGTTGCTGTACTTTGTCGAAAAAACTCTGCGCAGCGCTGGGGTTATCCTGTTGCAGACGAATCACCGCCGCCACTAATTGAGCTTGCTCATCACGACCTTGCCAGCCAAGCCCCGAAGCCTCGACCATGCCCATCACAAACAGATTGGCATGGCGCGGACTGAATATATTAAGGTACAACTGCGGTGCGTGACCGTGCCAATTCAAGTGTTCGGCTGCAATAAAAGGGTAATGCAGTTGGTAACCTGTGGCTTGCAAGATCAGATCGTAATCGGCCTGTTGGCCATCGACAAAATCTGCGCCGCTGGGTGTGAGCCGGCGAATATCGGGGCGTACTTTAATATCACCATGGCCAATATGATGCGGCTGGCTGGCAGGGTTCAAGTTGGTACGATGTTAATTTTGATGCACAAACCAACGAGCTCGATCTCCAGCTGATAGAAGCGGCTGTAGGAACTGTGTGTGATGCGCAATAGCTGGCTGCGTTAGCTTGGCCAAGCGGGGTTGAACACCACTTCCCACAAATGGCCGTCGGGGTCGCTAAAATAACCAGCGTAGCCGCCCCAAAACACCGTTTGTGGCGCTTTCACTTGGCTGGCTCCGGCGGCAAGTGCTTGCGCAAATACAGCATCTACTTGGTCGCGCTCAGCCACATTGTGGCTGAGCAGCATGTTGGTTGAGGTGGGCTCAGCAAGTGACAACCCTGTGTCGCGAGCTAAGCTAGCACGCGGCCACAGGGCAAGTTTAAGCCCGGGATTAATATCAAAAAACACCACCGCACCGTATTCGTATTGGGTGCCCACAATGCCAGCAGTAGGCCAGCCTAAACCATCGCGATAGAAAACTAGTGCACGTTCTAAATCGTCAACCGCTAAGGTAATGACCGAAATACTTGGCTGCATGTGGGGCCTCTCTGGTGATTGTGGCTGGTTACAGCTCGTCATTTTGCATTGCTTGCGCAATAAGCTCGACGGAGCGCAAGCGGGCTTGATGGTCATACACGTCCGATACAATCATGAGTTCATCGACACCGGTTTCCTTGATGAAGCTCTGTAAGCCTTGTCGCACCGTATCAGGAGCGCCAATCACGGACCGCGCTAACATGCGTTCTGCGGTTGCCTTCTCTCTTGGTGACCAATAGCTCTCAATGTCGTCTATGGGTGGCTGACTTAAGCGCTGGCGACCGCCGGCTAAATCAGCAAAAGACATCTGCTGAGTGGTGGCTAAACGCGTAGCTTCGGCATCCGTGTCAGCAGCAATCACATTAATGCCCGCCATCGCGTAGGGCTCGGCTAGTTGCTTGCTGGGCTTGAACTTACTGCGATAAAGTTGCAGCGCAGGCAGAAGCATTTCAGGTGCAAAATGGGAGGCAAAGGCATAGGGCAAGCCAAGTTCAGCGGCTAAACTGGCGCCGTACATGCTCGAACCTAAAATCCACAAAGGCACTTCCGTACCGGTAGCTGGTACCGCCAAGATCGCTGGTGACTCGCTAGCTGGTGCTAAGTAGCTCTGTAACTCCAAGATATCTTGTGGAAATTGCTCAGATGCATGAGCCGGACGGCGCATAGCACGAATAGCGACGGGGTCCGTGCCAGGGGCTCGGCCTAAACCTAAATCAATACGGCCCGGATACAATTGAGCGAGCGTACCAAATTGCTCCGCAATAATGTAGGGCGCATGGTTGGGTAGCATGATACCGCCTGCGCCGACCCGAATGGATTGCGTGCCGCCAGCGATGTGTGCAACCACCAATGCGGTTGCCGCACTAGCAATACCCGGCATGTTGTGATGTTCAGCTACCCAAATTCGTTGGTAGCCCCATTGTTCGGCGTGATGACCAAGATCACGAGCGTGATTAATGGCAGTGCCAGCATCAGCTGCGGTGGTCACACGCACCAGTTCTAGTAGGGATAATGTTGTCATAGGGGCATTATCTTACATCCAGGTTGGCGGAGCAATGGTATAAATAACTTCCATATGAGCAGCACTAGCTTTGACTTAAGCGAGTAATGGGTCTTTACTTAGTGGTTACGTAGCTAGGGAAAGAAACCTATGTGGCACCTTGTTAGAATGTTCGTTTTATCATCAGCGGTGTTGTTGAGCGCATGCAATAATGATTCTGGGGTGGCAACTCCAGTACCTCCGCCACCAGAGCCGCCGCTGGCAGAAACGCCACCCAACATCCTGTTTATTGTTATCGATGATGCAGGTATCGATCAGTTTTCGGCTTTTGGGTATGGCGGTGCGGTACCGGCAAATACCATGTCGATTAATGCTATTGCTGAAGCTGGGGTGCGTTTTCGTAATACTTGGACGATGCCTACCTGTTCGCCCACCCGGGTGACGTTTTTTGATGGTCGCTACCCCTTCAGAAATGGTGTTCGAAACGCAATTGTTTCAACGGATTTAGCCAACTCCCAAATGTCTCCCTACGCGGTTTCGGTACCTGAATTACTGCGTTCAGAGGCCGGCTACGTGAGCGCACTTATCGGTAAAATGCATCTAACAGGGTCTGATTTAGGGCCAGATAACCATGCCCTTGGTGACAGCGCCATGCGTGATTTAGGCTGGGATTATTTTGCCGGTTATCTTGATGGTGCGCCTTACCCGATCGATACAACCGCGGGAGGAATTGCGCCAGAGGGTACTTATCAGTGCGGTTGGGTGCCCATTACGGCACTGGATGAAGAACATGGTGCGGATCGCGGGGTTTGTTACTTTGCCGATCAAACTTTTCAAGTGATGAATGATTTAGCAAAACCCGCGTAAACCCTCGCCCAATCGGGCGGGGATATAAGCGGGAAACGCGAAGCGTTTCTAGTCAGGTGTGGCCTGACTTTGTACATATTCTTTCAGCGTTTCAATCGTTGCACCACCTGCGCTACAGGCAAAATAGGAGCGCGACCAGAGCGCTGCGCTCTTGCTTTGCCGGGGTACGTGGGTATTGAGTCTACGTATCCGGCGAGATGAAACCGATTTCAGGTTGTTCACCATAACGCTGATCGCCAGTTTCGGTGGGTAGGCCATCAACAGATGAACATGATCTTCTTCACCGTCCATTTCCAGCAGGTTACATTCCAGTTTCTCGCAAGCAGACTCAAATGCTTCACGCAGCTGCTCAATCATAAAGCCATCGAACAGTTTTCGTCGGTACTTGGTGGTAAAGACCAGATGAACAACCAGCTTGGTGACGCTGTGACGTTTTCTAAGGTAATCTGATAGCAATTCTTTATGATGCACACTCACTTGAAATATGACATTAATAGCTTATAATGAATGAATTATATCAATGAGCGCTGAAATGTTAAAGGCCACGAAAGTACGCATTTATCCCACACCTGAGCAGGCGGAATTTTTAAACCGCCAGTTCGGTGCTGTGCGCTTTGCGTATAACAAGGCTTTGCACATCATTAGCAGCCAGTACAAGCGTCACGGCCTGAAATTGAAGGCCAAAAAAGACCTCAAGCCGCTGTTGGCTGTTGCGAAGAAATCTCGCAAGTATCACTGGCTCAAAGATTTTGATTCGATTGCACTCCAGCAGGCATGTATCAATCTGGATAAAGCCTTTCAACATTTCTTTGATCCCAAACTGCCTTCTCGTTATCCCAAGTTCAAGCGCAAGCACGGCAGGCAGTCCAGCTATCATTGCATGAGCGTTGATTGTGGTGATGACTGGATTAAAGTGCCGAAGTTAAAGCAGCCCATTAAAGCGCGTATTCATCGCAAGGTTGAAGGAAAACTGAAAAGCATCACCCTGTCCCGCACTGTGACAGGTAAATACTATGCCTCGCTACTGCATGAAGATGGGCAAGAAGCTCCTGCGCCCATTCAAAGCCTGAATGCTGTTCAAGTTCTCGGATTGGATATGGGTTTAACACATATTGCCATAGATTCAAACGGCACGAAAAAACCGAATCCACGCTTTTTGAAGAAAGCCAGTGCCAATCTGCGCCGTAAACAAAAAGCCTTATCACGCTGCAAAAAAGGCAGCAAAGGTCGTGCAAAAGCCCGACTTAAACTCGCTAAGGCGCATCAGCGCCTGGCGAATGCTCGTGCTGATTTTCAGCACAAGCTGTCTCGACACGTTATTGACGAAAACCAAGCGGTAATTGTCGAGACACTGAAAGTCAAAAACATGCTGAAGAACAGGAAATTGTCCAAGCACATTGCCGATGCGAGTTGGTCAGGCTTGCTCCAAAAGCTGGAATACAAGGCCAAAGAGCAAGGCAAGCATCTGGTTAAAATTGATCAATGGTTTGCCAGCTCAAAAACCTGCTCTTGCTGTGGACACAAGCTGGAATACTTGTCACTGAACGTGCGTGACTGGCAGTGTCCATCCTGCTCAACACAGCGTGATCGGGACATCAATGCAGCCTTAAATATCAAGGCGCAAGGTATTTTAAAATTAAAGGCCGCAGGACTGTCGGTTTCTGCCAATGGAGGCAAGCGTCAATCTGGTCACGTACCAGTTGCTGCCTGAGAAGTTGGAAGCCTCGCCCGTGGCGCTTTAGCGCTTAGGGCGGGGAGCAGTCACTTTGGGAACCTTTGTTTAAAGGTTAATCTCTGTCATTATTTGCCACTGCAATCGCTTGATAGTGCAGGGCGATGACTTGCGATGAAGCCGAATGACGTAATGCTTGGCACCACTCAACGATAACTAGATAAGGACTTCTCATGCCAACCAAACCACTCGTGGTATTTAGTCACGGTAAAGAAACCGGCCCTCATGGCCGTAAAATTAGGAAATTACAAGAAATTGCCGAAGCGCAGGGCGCACAGACAATCAGCGTGGATTATACCTCAACGTATGATCCCACCGAGCGCGTGAACATTCTGCTGAATACCAAGCTGCCAGAACACAACGGCCTGATTTTAGTAGGCTCCAGTATGGGTGGTTACGTCAGCACCACGGCATCAGCACATTTAAAACCCGATGGCTTATTACTTATGGCGCCGGCGTTTGGCTTACCCGATTACCCAAATCATTACCCAGCCCCAGTCGCTAGCCAAGTTGCGGCCGTGCACGGCTGGCATGACGAGGTGGTGCCGGTAGACAATGCTATCACTTGGGCGCAGCGCCATAATGTACGCTTGGTGCTTGTTGACGATAATCATTCGCTGCATAGTGAAGTTCACACTGTCGGCCAGTTGCTTGTGGGTATGTTGCAGCAGTTGAAGGCGCAATAGTCTTACGGATGGAAGTGAAGGCGCCACGGCGTGTCGCAGCGCCTAAGTTTATTTAAAACGATAAGGTTTCACCGTCAGCAGGAATACGAACCGCTGCGCTAATTTCTTGGGTGTCCACAAACTGCTGTAAGTCAGCGCGGCTAACAGTCATGTGGTTCACAGCATCCATATGCACGGCAACAATACTGGCGTTAGGTAGCATTTGATGAACGCGCAAGGTGTCTGATGTACCCATAAGTATAGGTGCTTGTTCAAACCCATTTATCACTGCCGCACCGGTGTTCAGAATGATCACTTCTGGCTGTTCAGCCTTAAGCACTTGCTCAACTTCTGGGCGCCATACGGTGTCGCCAGCTAAGTACACTTGCTTGGCGTTAGGAGCACTAAATAATACGCCCATTACTTCGCCGAGCATTTGCGCAACCGGAGGCACCGCATACACGCTATCTTCGCCATGTTGGCCGCCAGTTTTTTGTAGGGTAACACCGGCAAATTCAGCGCTTTGATCTAACACGCGAACGTCGGTAAAGCCTTGGTCCCGTACCGTTTTTGCGTCTGCTTCATTTTGTACAAATAACGGTAATGCTTTTGGTATCACTTGTTGCGCTGCGTCGTCCCAGTGGTCTAAGTGGGTGTGTGTAACGATTACCGCATCAACATTTGCTAAAAGCTGCTCGGTTGGGATGGGTAAGTCAACCAGCGGGTTGCGTAAATGGCTGTTGTAGGTGCCTTCAAAACCAGGGTAGGCGCCTTTTCCCGCTAACATGGGGTCAACTAAGAAGGTAGTTTCGCCATAGGTTATTTTTACGGTGGCGTTGCGAATATGCTGAACGCTTACCTCGGTGGTTGTTGTAGTCGTTTGGTGTTGGGTGGTGTCGCCAACACCGGTGCAAGCAGTTGTGGCGATTAGGGCTGATGCCATAATAAGTGTTTTTAGACTGTGTTTCATGTGTTGCTTCCTTTGAGTGATTGAACGCTAACTATTATGGTTGGTTTTGACTAGGTAAACGATTGACCTAAATGTCATTTAACGAAATAATTGGGCCATGAAAACTATTCCACGCATTGCTTTATTGCTCTACCCCGAAATAACGCCGTTTCATTATTCGGTGCCCTATACCGTGTTCAGTCCAATATTTACTGAGCAGCCTTTGTTCGAATTAAAAGTAGCGGCCGAAGCGCATATTGCCGATACCGCTAACCATGGTTTTCAAGTGGCATCTGATGGTGGGCTTGAACTCATTACTAGTGCGGACATTGTGATTGTGCCGGGCTGGCATGATTTGAATGCTCGACCGAGTACTGAGTTATTGCATGCGTTGCACCAAGCTCACCAACGTGGCGCTTTGGTGGTGGGGTTGTGTTATGGGGCCTATGCGTTGGCCTACGCCGGTTTGCTAGATAATCGCCGCGCTGCAACGCATTGGCTAGCCGAGCAGGATTTCAGGGAGCGCTTTCCGCACGTTAGACTCGATACCAATGCGTTATACATTGAAGATTCGGGGTTGATTACTTCAGCTGGTACTGCGGCGGGGCTTGATTGCTGCTTGTATATTGTTCGCAAATTCTGCGGTGTGCGGGCGGCAAACCGAATTGCGCGCGTGATGGTGGTGCCGCCGCACCGTGAGGGCGGGCAAGCGCAGTATATTGAACAGCCGGTGGCTCATTCAACCAAAGATATCACCATCAACAAGCTATTGGACTACCTGCGTCAGCATCTTGAGCAACCGCATCGTATCGATGAGTTGGCAGAACGCTTGTCGATGAGTCGCCGTACTTTCACGCGTCACTTTCAAAAAGCAACCGGTAAGTCGTTGATCAACTGGCTAAATGATGAGCGCATACAGCGCAGTTGCGAATTGCTAGAAGCCGGCTCGCATTCTATTGAAAGGATTGCGGAGCTTTGTGGTTTTAATAACACCGTGTCGTTTCGCCAGCACTTTCAGCGCCGCCATCAGGTAAGCCCTTCAGTTTGGCGGCGCACCTTTACTGGGCACTAACAACAAGCTCGTTGAACGCCAATAATTATTAGCCGCTGCGATGGTTTGATAGTGCAGGGCGATCACCTGCGATGCCATCATTAAATCTTCTGCATTGTTGGAATATTTATCGCGTTCGCGAAACAACACTTCTTTGTTCGACTGTGTGCTTGTCACCCCTTTGCGAGCCAGTTTGACGGCAAGCTCAAAACCTTGCTGCGGGGTTTCGGTAATTAAACTAGGTAACCACGGCTGCGATTTGTCTTGCGCTTGTACCGGCGTAGCCGCCGCGATCATGAATACACTGAAAAAACTAATAAGTAATAACTGACGCATAGATCGTGCTCCTTGTTAAACATGCATTTATTATGATTGTTAACTCTGAAAGTGCAAGTATAATGCGCGTTATTCGTTATTCGTTATTCGTGAATAGACAGGGCAGGAAATAGAATGTCAGCTGATTTAAATAGCCGTTATGGATTAAACCCACCACATAGTGAAGTTGTTGAAGCCTGTTCGGTGATAGAGCCTTGCAAAGCTCTTGATATGGGTTGCTCTAACGGGCGTAACGCGCTGTTCCTGAGTCAGCTTGGCTTCGATGTCACCGCTGTAGATAGCAACCCCAGTGCCATTGCGATGTTGCAGCAAATTGCAGCCGAAGAGGGCATTGCGAACATTAATTCGCAGGTATACGACATTAACAACGCGCAATTGAGCGATAACTTCGGGTTTATTGCGTGCACAGTAACTTTGATGTTTTTAGACCCAGAGCGTGTTGCGGCAGTGTTAGCTGACATGCAAGAGCATACGTTGCCTGGCGGCTACAACTTAATTGTATGCGCCATGAGCACAGCCGAGTACCCGTGCCCCATGCCGTTTCCGTTCACTTTTGACGAAAGCGAATTACGGGATGCCTACCAAGGTTGGGAGCTAGTTAAATACAATGAAGATCTGGGCACTATGCACAATGGGGCGCGATTGAAGTTTGCGACTATGTTGGCGCGAAAACCAACAAACTAGTTTTTTATCTAAAATCATCCGCTTTATAGGAAAGAATGACTTCAGCTAGACGGAGCAAAGATCGGGTGCTACATTGTACTAATAATGTAACACAAGGGGGTGATATGAGCGATGCAACATTTACGTTCCGCGTTAACGATGAGTTGAAAAGTGAATTTTCAAAAGCCGCACGCTCGCGCGATCGCAGTAGTGCGCAATTGCTACGTGACTTTATGCGTGAGTACGTTCAGCAACAAGAGCGGTTGGCTGAGCACGATAGCTGGTTTAGGGAGCAAGTGAAGCAAGGGCTTGATTCTGCTAACGCTGGGAATTTGGTTCCAGCGGGTGACGTTGAGGCTAAGTTTGCGGCACGCAGAGCGTTAACGCAGCGTAACATCGATAAGCAACGATGATTGTGCAATGGACTCCTTAAGCTATTCGGGATCGTGAGCAAATTTATGACTTTATCGAAAATGATAACCCAGTAGCGGCGCTTCAACTAGATAATCAAGTCTCGTCAAGCGTAGCAAATCTGTCTGAATATCCAGAAATAGGCCGTGAAGGACGGGTTCTTGGAACTCGAGAGCTTGTAGTGCATGCAAACTATATTGTCGTGTACGATTTCAGTAAGGACGCCCTTAGAATTTTACGAATCCTACATGCGGCTATGAAGTGGCCTTAATAATTAAGTAACTCCTACCATGTCAAGGTAGTCTGGGGTAATTTCTGTATTTATACCTTAATGTACGTTGCTTTGCAACCCTTGATATATAAGGCTTTCAGCGATATCGACCCCGAACGCCAGTTAAGATCAATTAAGGTAAATTAGCATGGTCGCGGCAAACTTGGTCACATGGTTTTGGCATGAAATCATGCTAATTTGAGTGCTGAAAAAGCATGATTTCATGCTATTTGTATTTTTGGGGTTTGCATAGGTATGCAGATTTGTGGGTTAGTTGCGATCTGTTAGTGCATTGTTGAGTGCTATAATTAGCACCAGTTGACGACATAAAATGGGGGGATTGGTGATGTTCAGTTGGCTACCAAAACCGAGAGCAACTTATAACTCGAACCTGTCAGAATTCGTGCGAAATGCAAAATCGCGTGAGAAGAAGCGTGTGTATGCTCGGGTAATTGATAAAGCCATTGAGGCACAGAACGAAGTCATTGAACGGCAAGAGGCAACGTCATAGTTGCGTGCATGAATTTAATATGAAACGGAGGCGACTGCCTCCGTTTTTTGTTTGTATCGGATGGCGAAAATTAAGCAGCACACACTTTTAACGCAGAAGTAACGCTGCTGCCAGGTAGTGTCACGCCTTGTCGTAAGGTATCTGCTTTGGGGCTGCCAAGCGATTCGTAGTCGAGCTGTAAGCAACCGTTTAGCGCGGTAATTTGCGCTGCGGTAAACACATAAGGCGTTACCGTTTTGACAATTTGTGCGCGGCGTTGCTCAGGCAGTGTAAATGAGACATTGGATGGATGTGGATTCAATTCACCTGAGTGCACTTGGGTGTAGATATCGTCGGTGAGCTCCCAAGCCTCCCATTGCTCGCAAATAATATCGGGATTTAGGCCCGCAAGTTCGTGAGAGTAGGTGGCATCCCAGTCAAAATGATAATGCTTGGTGCCGTTGAGCGATGTCTTGATGGTATCCGGCTCCATGTAAAGCTTGTACCAAATATCTAAGCAGACATCGCTGTCTTGGAGCGCCTGAGGTATAAGCTGCATGCCAGGTGCAAGAGCAGCAAGTGCAGACAGGTATAAACGGTAGCCATAACCCTTTTTCTCGGTAGCAGTCGCAAGGGCTTCGATTTGAGCGTATTTGTCATCGCGTAGCTCGAACAGAAGCGCGCCTAAAATTTGCTGGTGGTTGTCGACCAACGCAATCAGTTGATGCTGCATATCAAACAGGCATTGGACATTGTCAGCATTAGCGAATGCCTTATCGAATACGGTTTTTGAGTAGTGCATAGTTGTGGCTCCTTGGTGATTAAAATAACTTATGCAGAACCACGCTAGCATGTTTCGATATTGGCGCTACTGATTGGCAGGGCCAAAAAGTAGGGCGCTGCAGGGCGGTTAATCAAATGGGCTATGTGAGTCAAATGAGCTGAATGAGTCATTATTGATACTGCTATTGAAGATGCCGTCATCACTCAATCTGTGCGTGAACATGTCGTCATGAAACCCTGACTGAACATTTACTGGATTGAAGGGCGAGAGTAGGTTGGCTGGGTCGAGTAAGTCGTGATGCATCACTGAGTGATGACTGAAACGGTGGTTTCTCCAATAAGAGTGGCAAAGGTGCGGTGTTGGCTCATCATCACAATCGTATAACCTCAGGATATCCGAGCTTAAGAGGCGTGTGGTCGTACCGTTAAGCTGGTCACCAGTTTTTTTGATAGGTACAGGAGCGAGCAGGTCCGGCGAGCGTTTTGCAGCAACGTCGCCTTTGCCAATTAGATAGCCAATAACCATGATAACAAACGCAACCGTGATCATAATCCCCATGTGATTTCTCCAATCGATACTCAGTAAATTTAGTCTTAGAAATTGATGCTATGGTTAACATGAGTAACATATTTTAAAATTGACGCTACAATCTCGCAGAAGCTAAGCGGGGGGAATAGAATGAACACTGTATCAACGGAAGAAAACACGAGTTCATTGAGCCAGTGGTTTGTTAATCTTGCTCCAGGTGATTCTTGCGCAAGAATCACCCTTCCGGCATCCAAGGTGCAGCAAGAGTTGCGAGATGGGATTGATGCTTGCGTGATTGACTCGCTACAACATTTCATTCCTTTGACTCTCATTGCTGATGCGCTCGGTTTGACTGAGCGTACAATTAAGTTAAAAGTGGCAAATCAGATAAAGTTGAACGTTTCGCAATCAGACACGTTGCTTTATCTTGTGCGAACATGGTGTAAATTACTGGCTTTTTTTGATGGCCGTCGCGACATATTGCTCATGTGGTTAAACAGTGAGGCGAGAGCGTTAGAGCAAACACAACCTTGACTTTTAATGCAAACAACCTATGGTCGTAATGTACTGCTTAGGTTGATTAATGAAATGCGGTTTGGGGAGATTTGAATAGGCGCCCATTTGGAGTGCCTATTCAATGACTAATAGTTTGGCGGGCTATTAATCGAAACGTACTTAATCCTTGCTCAGTTATTCTTACTAAACAATGACTGAAATGCAAGGGAAGACTCTCGAGTGGCTAAATTAAAAACGACTACTAAAGTCGGGGTTTAGCTGAAGGTCAGCAATGAGCGAAGAACGGACCTCCAATATTCGTGCTAACTTTTGTTTTAAAAATGCTAGGATAATTAAAAATGCATCCAGTTTTTAAAGAGTACATTGATTCACTAGAACCATCTTTCCAACAACTTCTAAATATGAAACCAGTCACGGTTGCAACGTTGCCAAAGGAAATCCCACAGTCCGGTATTTATCTGTTTTCAGAGAATGGTAAACATCTGTACGTTGGCAGAACAAATACAATAAGAAAGCGTTTGCAGAATCATTGTCGGCCAAGTTCAGGACATAATTCAGCTACATTTGCTTTTAGGCTTACGCGAGAAATTACCGGAATCACACAGGCGACATATGTTACCGATGGCTCACGTGCGAATTTAGAGTTAGATGCTACGTTTGGTCCTGAATTTATCAAACAGAAAAAGAGGGTGAGGGAGATGCATGTACGCTACGTTTCCGAACCGGAACCAATGCGACAGGCACTTTTAGAGATGTACGTTTCTGTAAGTTTAGGAACCCCTCACAATAACTTCGATAATCACTAACAAGCCAACAAAGTTAAAGATTAATAGCGTTGTTATCTAACTGCGTTTTTGAACGTTATGGCTAGGGTTATCATGCATTCCTAATTCTGGCTTGCCGGGCTCGAATGAGCGAACAGCGGACCTTCTGACTTTCAGCCTACTCCAACTAGTGACTAGCCGTTCCGTTATTCGTCAGTGTGGGTGTTGCTAGCGGTGCACGGCACATTCACGTCGGCAATATTACGCGTTTTGTTGTTGTGTTGTGTATTTAAGTCGTTTACTGTCAGTGACATAACAAAAAATGAAGGTTGGATATTGTGCGCTCGGTAGAGTGTAACTGAGCATTCTCAAATAGCCTTTGCTAACTCGGGACTTTTCAAGTCAGGAATGCCTGCTTGATCAGTAAGTTAAGAACCGAAAACCGTCAATTGGACGAGTTTCTAAATGCGCACGCACAATATACAAATGTTGGGTGCTAAAGTAGATCACAGTAATTTCTGGGTAAATTTGTAATGCAGTTGCTTCTCGCGTTTGTAATCAATAGTTTGCTTGTCGCCGTAGTGGTCATGGTGCATTACGGCATATTGCACCAGATCGTTAAAATCCTACCACGTTTTACTTTCGCTCATAGCCTACGGATAGTTTTCGGAGTCTTTGGCGCCTTGATTGCTCATGTTATAGAAATATGGATTTTTGCTTTAGGTTACTATTTTAAATCTCAAGGTTCGGGTTGGGGTAGTTTAGAAGGCAATTTTGATGGTACGTTGTTGGACTGCGTATATTTTTCGTTTACGGTTTACACAACAGTCGGCTTTGGTGATATTGAGCCTTTAGGGTATATTCGCTATCTTACAGGCATTGAGTCAATAGCAGGGTTGGTACTTATTACTTGGACAGCTTCGTTTCTCTATCTCGAAATGCAGCGTCACTGGGATCAGCGTTAGTGGTATGCACCCAACAAGGTGCTCAAGCCGAACCTTCACCTACGTTGCGCAGGCTGGTTCGCTTCGCTCATTATATCTCGCCGTGCTACACTCTCGATTCGGCCGGCTTAGCACGGCGTTGGGTGTAAAAAAACATCTTGGTTCTAAATGTGCAGAAGCCTGGCATTATTAATCGTGGTGGTTCGAGGCGAGAACGTTTTTAATAACGGAAGTCAGAGGGCCAAAGCTATCTTTCCTGCAGGTTGGGGAACAGGGTTAACCTAAGTTAGAGCGGCGAATATCGTCGTCGTACCAGTTCACAAGCCGTGTTTATTTTCATTTGCAAAACAGTGGTGTTCCCGCAAAAAACGGTGTTCTATACTTTAGCTGTCCTTGGGGTTTCACATCGCAAGCAGCCTAAAAGCGTGCCAGTCTTTGCAAGGCTAAGTTAGTTCGCTGGAAGTGGGTAGGTTCTAACTGGCAGGCACCCAACAAGACGCTCAAGCTGAACCTTCACCTACGCTCCGCCCAGCGCATGGCTTCGCCATTGTACGCGCTGTGCTACACTCTCGGTTCGGCCGGCTTAGCACGGCGTTGGGTGTAGGTAAAACATTCTAAATTTTGTTTTCTAGTCGTCAGAGTTCAGTGAAGGCTTTGCGCGAACGATATTATTTCTGTGGTCTTTGGTATATCGTTTCCGGCGCGTTTTAAAGGAAGGTTGTCGTTGAAATTCTCGGCTTGAAGAGTTTGAAATGAGGGCGTAGGTTTTTTCAGTGTTAACCATTTTATCAAGCTTTTCTGGTGGTTCGCGTAAGTTGGGCAAGCGGCGCGTACACCCCTTCTTCAATTTGGCCATTGTAGTACATCTTCAAAGTAGGGTAGTTCAGGGCTTCTTGGTGGGGCAGTGGTTCCTAGTGCGCAAAGCACCCAACAAGGTGCTCAAGCCGAACCTTCACCTACGCTCCACACAGCGCATGGCTTCGCCATTGTACGCGCTGTGTTACACTCTCGGTTCGGTCGGCTTAGCACGACGTTATGCCCTAAGGTGTTATGAGTAACTATTACGTCTACGTTTACATTGATCCCAGAAATTTCGAGGAGTTTTACTTTGGAAAAGGTAAAGGCTCCCGTAAACATGCTCACCTGAATGACGACTCGGATAGCGAAAAATCCCGGCGGATAAAGGCCATCAAGAAAGAAGGGTTGGAGCCAATAATCAGGGTTATTGCTCGCAATCTATCTGAGCACGATGCGCTGCTGGTTGAGAAGACGCTACTCTGGAAGTTGGGTAAGCAGTTAACGAATATATCCTCGGGCCATTATGCAGACAATTTCCGTCCGCATGACTCCCTACACAAATACCTTTCGGGGTTCGATTTTCAAAATGGGCTATATTATTACAACGTAGGGGAAGGTGTGCATCGCAACTGGGATGACTACGTTTCCCATGGGTTTATCTCCGCAGGTCAGGCACCAAGATTCCGGGATGCAATGCTAGGTTTGCAGACAGGGGATTTTGTCGCAGCATATCTCAAGCGCCACGGTTTTGTTGGGGTTGGCCAAATTACTCAAAGCGCTCGGCCGGTGCGTGACGTTCTGGTAGGCGGTATCCCACTTTTGCAGCATGAGCTGGTATGCCCAAATATTGCAGAAAACTCGAACGATCTCGATAAGTCGGAGTATGTCGCACTCGTCGACTGGATCAGGACTGTTCCGCGAAACGAGGCAAAGTGGAAATCAAAGAGTGGGCTGTTTACCTCGCAGCTCATCCGAGCCTCGTTGGATGGTCAGCCAGAAACTATAAAGTTTTTGGAACAGGAGTTTGCCGTTGATTTCGCGGAACTTCTGGCATAACAATCGGCTGCACAGCGACCGATTTTCCGCCGCTTTGCGGCTCCAAGCCGGCGCGTGAGCCGGGCGTTATGCATAAGGACTCAGTGTGATACGAAAACTATTTCTGGTTTTAGTAATTGCGTCAATTCCAGCGCTCGCTTGGTCATATGCAAAGCCGTTAAGGTTACTTCTGCCTCATTTAAATGGAGTGACGTGCAACGGCTCAGTGTGCGTGGAGGATACGAGTGGGATGTATCAAGCTATTGAGCTTTATGGCTCTGCGGTAACGAACATCTCTGCAGCTCAACTTCCACTTAGAGCTAGCCCAACGTTTGTTTATTGCTCTACTGCAGAGTGCTACCAGTCGTTTGGTGGAGGAAATGAGCGAGCGATTTCTTATCCGTTTCTCGGTACGGTTATAGCTCCTGAATCGTGGCAGCGCTACATCACTCAGCACGAATTGGTTCATTGGTTCCAATTTTATGAAATTGGCCCTGTTTCGACCATGATGAAACCTGAATGGTTTAGAGAAGGTATGGCGTATGTGTATAGCAACGCACCGGAATCAGACATTCCAGAGCATTACTTGCCAATGATGGTAAAGTACGACGAGTGGCATTCCGATAAATCTTGGTCTGAAATAGTTCAGGACGCAGGAGACCTATAATATGCATAACCAAGCCATCAAGTACGCTCCCTTCGGTCGCCCGACGCTCGCAAGCTCGCGTAAGCTGAAAGAGCAATGATCATAAAGGAAAAGGTATGTCGAATTTCGATCAAAATTTTGAAGCTGCACGTCTTGCCTCGCTGGCCAAACAGCATTCAGACATTGTTAAAGTTACAGGTGAGGTGGTTTTCCGTGCAGAAGATGATGAAGACCGCTTGAGTGGTACATCTTGGACACTTGAAGAGGATATTTTCGATCAGGTTACGGAGTCTGGTTTTAAGCTGCATCTGCTCGAGCTTCTCGATGATTTTATTGCACACCGAGGCCGATGTAATGAGTTGCCGAAAAAAGAAGGGATTGTTCGTTTTGGTGGTGGCGACTTGAGTATTGAATGGTTGCCTGACGGGTCTACCCATTTATCAGATCATTCAGGTGAGGAGCAGTAAGTTTGATTACAAAGCATGACTTGCCATCTCTTGTGAGCAATTTTGAGCGTCTACCGGGCCGAATCAATGAGCTCTCAAAGTCCGCCTTTGAAAGTGTTTATGACACGGAAGCTGCTGCTCAGGCAAAAAACATAATCTATTTTTTCTTGTCCTCAAAACCTGTGCCTCGCCTCAATGGCGAGAGCAACATACTTTACATAGGCCAAACAAAGACCAGTTTCAAGTCCAGATATTTCCGCCACGCAAACCTGCATGCCACGTCAAAGGCTAACTCGTTGAAATTTGATATGATAATAAGAAATTATGGGGCAATAGAGATCGCGTTTTGTGATTATCGTAAGTTTGGCGACACTCTGCTGGGTGCTGAAGGACAATTTTTGTGGTGGTACTTTCAGAATCACGGTGAGTACCCACCAATAAACTACACCAAAACCAAAGTCAGAACAGATGCTGTCAGCGCATAACAAGGCAAAGCATGTCGCACAGCAAAGCTGCGCTGGACTGTCAAAAGCGTCACTTAAATTGCATTCGCAATTACGTGACACTTCTGCCAGCCCATGTTTGCGGCGTTAACTGCCTCAATAGTAGAGAGAAATTTATCTAAATGAGTTTTCCTGTTTGGACACAAGTGATTACACAGATCGTTACAGCCGTGACTGCTGTTGTGATGGCTGTATTGGCGTACCGAACATATCTTAGAGCACCAGAGCAGGAAGAGGCGGAACCTGAGAATGCCTCGGATAATGAAGCAGAGGATAGCCTTCGGGAAATTCTTGTGTTTAGGACATCTAAACAGAAAACTTGGTTGGCGGTTACAGATCAAGGCCTTTCCTGTCGAATTGATGACACCAGACCAGGAAAAGGTGGTCCTCAATGGGTTCTTTCAAAAACCGAAGCCAAGGCGATTCTTGACTCAGAAGCCTATCATGTGAATCCTGGTTACAAAGCAAGAACTGGCACATTCACAATAGGGCCACGCCGAAACTGGCTTTATACCAAATCGCTTTTTCCAGAACCTGACTATTTAGAAACTGTAGTGAAAAAGTTGCTCGAAAATGCCAGCAGTTAACAAGGCCAATCACGACGACAGCTTTTCCTTTGTGGCTGCGCCTCCACTACAAAGCCGCGCGTGTTGACGGCATTAACGTCCGCTCTTGGCACGAAGCCGCCTGACAGGGCAATTTTGTGGTCTGCTAAGAGCGAGAAGCGGTCATTATTAGTTCGAGAAATTTTATATCGTATTGATATACTAATGTCATGAAGTAGGCTGATTTTGTGGTTATACGATGAAAACAATAGGCAAGTTGGCTAAAGAACTTGGTTTAGGCGTAGAAACTATACGCTTTTATGAGCGAGAAGGCTTGATAAAACAACCTCAAAAACCTCAAAATGGTTATCGTGTGTATGACGACTCAATCACCAAGCAATTACAATTCATTTGTAAGGCTAAAGCACTTGGCTTTACTCTAAAGGAAGTAGCGTCTTTGATGTCAATGGATGGCGATTGTGCCAAAGTTGAATCTCTAGGTTTGCAGAAACTGAGCTTAATTCAAAGTAAGATAGCTGACCTTCAACGCTTAGAAGTCGTCATAAAAGAAATGACTAATTCATGCCGCAACAATAACGACCAATCTCACTGCCCAATAATCGATTCGCTAAAATAGCATTGACTCCGTACCTATCTACGGAGTTTACACTCAAGTCATTCAAATAATGTTAGGCGTTAAAAATGATTAATAAGATTTTAGATAAAGTTGGCTCAGGTGGTGTTTGGCTTGCAGCCCTCAGTTGTACGGGGTGTTTCCCTGCTCTCGGTTCATTAGCATCAGCATTGGGATTAGGCTTTCTCTCTCACTTTGAGGGGATTGCTGTAAATACCTTGTTACCTATATTTGCAACTTTGGCGTTGTTGGTAAATTTGTATAACTGGTATAAAAACCAAAATCATACGAGAGGTACTCTTGGAGTTATTGGGCCTATAGCTGTTTTGTTAACCCTCTATCCACTATGGCAATATGACTGGAGCACTTATTTGTTCTATGTGGGTATTTGTTTGATGATTGTAATGTCCGTATTGGACATTGTTAAACCTTTGAAGGAGCAAACATGCGAGGTATAGAGTTAAATTCTACCATTACTTGCCCTGAGTGCGGTTTCAGTAAAACCGAAGAAATGTCAACCAACGCTTGCCAGTGGTATTATGAATGTGAATCTTGCAAAGTTCTCCTAAAGCCTTTGAAGGGCGATTGTTGTGTATACTGCTCTTATGGAACAGTGAAATGCCCACCAATTCAAGAAGGCCAAAGTTGTTGTAAGAGCTAAGTGAATGTCTCTTAATGGCACACAGCGGACATAGCTTCGTCGAATTTTAACTATTAAGTTTTTATCCTACACAATATTACGTTTGCCACTTTTACCAACTAACCATACTCTTCAAACCTCGTGTCAACGCACAGGTTGTTAACTGCAGTTGACAAACCCCGGGGTAGTTACATACACACAACACCTCGATAATGACGAAGCCATTCAAGCATATTTGGATGCATGCGTGGAGGAATCTGATGGAGATCCGACATTTTCAACTATCGCTAAGGTGGCATCTGCACTTGGTTTAACGTTAACCTTGCAGCCTAAATCAACGAGCACATACTAAGCTAACTTTATCCGTAATCTTTTTCCTACAGCCAATGTGTAATCCCCCCGAAAAATCGGGGGGATTACACGATGAAGCACAACGTTTATTGAATGAGTTACCTAAGCATCTGCGGTTGATGGCTCAATTTTCACTGGCTACAGGTTTGCGTCAGTCGAATGTGAGTTATCTACGGTGGGATCAAGTGGACTTAGAACGTGGTTTTGCGTGGATTCATCCTGATCAATCAAAATCAGGAAAGGCGATAAACGTGCCACTCAATAACGATGCTTTATCGGTGTTGCAAGAAGTGCAGGGCGACGATGTTCACTATTGTTTTGTGTATCAAGGCAAACCAGTTGAGCGCACATCAACCAAAGCATGGCATGCAGCGTTAAAACGAGCGGGTATTGAAAATTTTCGTAGGCACGATTTACGCCATACATGGGCAAGCTGGCATGTTCAACGCGGCACAAGCTTACAAGAGTTGCAGGAGCTTGGCGGTTGGTCATCGTATGAGATGGTACTGCGGTACGCTCATCTTGCGAGTCATCATTTGAAACGGGTGGCGGGCAATGTGGATGGTACAACTGGTACAAATCTGGTACAAAGCCAGAAAAAGAAAAGCCCCGCTATTTCTAGCGAGGCCTTATCAATAATGGTGCCGGAGGCGGAATCGATAAGATCTAATAACTTATTGTTTTATAGTGGATAAAAAATATCAAGATTCAAGCGTGTTACTTACCTTGTTACTAAAACTTCAGCTTTAGTTTTTTGATTGAAAGCTTTTTCACAAATGAATCTTTTAACTTTTTGGCTATGCCCAATACTCGCTTAACACGTTGAACATAGCTATAGTGGTCTGCAACTTGTGAACGTGTAGTGGCAAATAAATTCGTGCTTCTGATCAGAGATGAAAAGCTATACTTGTTGCTTTGGTTAAAGTGAATTAGCTATTTATCAACATTTTTCCATGGGCCGAACGCTATAAAGTAAAGAAGAATGATATTTGACATGCGCTAAAATGACGTTAGACTGAAGTTTATTAAATTGCAAAAAGCAGGGTGCTCGTGCTAATTCGAATTCTGTTATTAATGACAGTGCTATTGGTGTCGATGTCGTTTTCGCAAACGGCAGAAGCTCACGCATGTCATGATAACAGCCAAATGCAGCACAGCATGATGTACGAAGCCGACACAAACGATTGCGAGCATGAGACGCAAAAGCACAACTCGTGCTGTGCTGACATGACCATTCGGCATTGCTCCGGCGGCTCGGTTTTATTTGTCGGACAGTCTTCTTCGGTTAATGCCGCTGCAGTTAACCTCTCTGCCAAAGTCGATACGACCATCGACACCTCAATTCGTGCTAAACACGCGTCTAATTTATTCCGTCCCCCAATAATTACCGCTTAATAAGTTACTAGAAATTTAACACACGCTCGGCGTGTTTCCTTAAAACTTATTAATCGGTGAATAATTATGTCTATCAAACGCAATATCGCTGTTTTGGCGATGCTGTTTTCCGTGTCTGTATCTGCAACCGATGTAGAAGAGCAGCAACTAACCGTTCTAAAAGATCCCAACTGCGGTTGCTGTGAAAAGTGGTTACAAGCTTTACCCGATAGCTTTAGTGTGTCCGTACAACATCCGAACAACCTGACCCAACGAAAACGTGACTCCGGTATTAGTGCCGAGGTCCAATCCTGTCATACCGCTATTTCTAGTAATGGCTATGTCTTTGAGGGGCACGTTCCTCCTACATTGGTTTCTCATTATTTAGCTGGGAAAAAGTCAGAAAATGGCATTGGATTAACTGTTCCTGGCATGCCGGTAGGGTCTGTTGGTATGGAAATGGGTACTCGGTTTCAACCGTATACGGTCTATGAAATCAAAAAGGACGGTTCAATTACACCTTATCAGCAGATAGCAAGTTTAGAGCAGCAGCAAGCACTCTCAAATGGAGGGCTTTAGCTATGGGATTTGGCGGCATGAGTATGGTTCAGTTAGGAGTTTTACTGGTTATTGTCATTCTTCTTTTTGGTAGCAAAAAGCTACGAACCCTGGGATCCGATCTTGGTAGTGCGATAAAAGGGTTTAAATCATCGATTACTGATGAACCGTCTGATAGGGAAAAGGACATTCAACGTCATCAAAATTTAACCTCAGAAGAGGAGCGTCATCATGAACAATGAGTTTAATAAAGGGCGTCGAAAATTCATTAAATCTGCATTTACTGTGGCGTCCGCGTTAGCAATTGCCAAAGTAGCCCCAACATGGGCAACACCTCAAGGGCGTAAATTTAAAGATCAAGTTTTGACGAAAGATGAAATTGATTTAACCATCGCGAAGTCTCCTTTGTTAGTAGGGAATAAGGTTGGCACACCTATAACGATTAACGGTCAAATGCCTGGTCCTCTAATTCGTTTGAAAGAAGGTCAACGAGCCAAGCTAAATGTGACCAATAGACTATCTGAAGACACGTCAATCCACTGGCATGGGATTATTTTGCCGGAGAATATGGATGGCGTGCCTGGCGTATCTTTCGAAGGGATAAAGCCAGGACGAACGTTCAAATACCGCTACGATGTCGAGCAAAACGGAACTTATTGGTATCACAGCCACTCGGGTTTACAGGAGCAACTGGGGCACTTAGGTCCGCTGATTATCGACCCAAAAGACGGAGATATAGGCGCTGATCGTGAACACACAATTATTCTAAGTGACTGGACATTCGAAGATCCAAATGAGGTTTTTCGTAATTTGAAAGTAGCGGAAGGCTACTATAACTACCAAAAGCGTACGATATTTGAGACGTTCGAGGACGTGCGCCAGCATGGGTTAGAGAAAACCTGGAAGCAAAGAGAAATGTGGGGACAAATGCGGATGAGTCCTCGCGATATCGCTGATGTGACAGGGAGTACATACACCTACCTGATGAATGGTCGCGATTCAGCAATGAACTGGTCAGCATTATTTAAACCAGGTGAGAAAGTGCGACTTCGTATTATCAACGGCTCTGCGATGAGCTATTTCGATGTACGTATTCCTGGTCTAGAGATGACTGTAGTGGCGGCAGATGGTCAACCGGTGAAGCCTGTGTCTATTGATGAGTTTCGTATCGGAGTGGCTGAAACCTATGATGTCATTGTTCAGCCAAAGCATAACAAGGCTTATACGATTTTTGCGGAGAGCTTTGACCGTAGTGGCTATGTCAGAGGCACATTAACACCAGAAATTGGCCTTGAAGCAGAAGTTCCTGAGTTACGCGCGGTGCCTGAACGTGGGATGGCCGCGATGGGAATGGGGGCCATGGCGATGTCAGGAAATAAGGAAGAGAAAGGTATGATGAATATGAGCGGCACAGACGGTCATATGAATCATGAAATGATGCATAAAAAAGAGCTTCCTGTGGAAAACATTAAAATTGAGCACAGTGAAGGTGGTCACGGAGCTGCTGCCGCCATGATAGCTATGAATCCGACCAGTCGTCTCCATGAACCGGGCATAGGTTTGGATAATGTTGACCATAGAGTCTTAGTGTATAGCGATCTTATTGGCGCCCAAGAATGGCCAGATAAGCGGGAACCAGAGCGCCAGATTGAACTGCATTTGACCGGTAATATGGAACGGTATATGTGGTCGTTTGACGGGAAGAACTACACCGAAGTTGACGGCCCTGTGCAGTTCCGTCACGGCGAGCGCTTAAGGTTGGTGATGGTTAATGACACCATGATGGATCATCCAATCCACTTACACGGTATGTGGATGGAACTTGAAAATGGACAGTATCCTCGTCCTCGTAAGCACACCATTAGTTTAAAACCAAGCGAGAAAGTGTCACTACTGATATCCGCTGATGCACCGGGAAGCTGGGCATTTCATTGTCATCTGCTTTATCACATGAAAGCGGGCATGTTTCGTGTGGTAAATGTGGCATAAGGAGGAAGGCTATGTACGCTAAATCATTGTTGTTCACTACAGCACTTTTACCCGCAGTGGCAATGGCGGGACATGCAGAGGAAGGCTGGCCAGAGCCCGTTAAAGAATATTACACCGGGCAGGTATTATTTGACCGGCTGGAATTAACGCGAACAGACGAGGAAGAGAACGTTGCCGTTTGGGACATGATGGCTTGGTACGGTGGTGATTATCATCGGTTTGTCTTCAAAAGTGAGGGGGAAAATATTCAAGATGACGGAGAGCCCACTGACTTGGAAAGGGCTGAGTTGTTATACGGCTACCTGATGTCTCCGTTTTGGTCGTTTCAGGCCGGTGTTGGTACGCGAGGCTCCTTATCGTCCAATGCCTCTATGGAAAATTATGCCGTTGTTAGCTTCATGGGGCTGGCTCCGTATTGGTTTGAAATGGACAACTCGTTGATGGTGAACGAAGAAGGTGATGTCCAGTTTGTTAGCGAAACTGAGTACGAGTGGCAGCTCACACAAACATCGTACTTACAGCCTCGCATTGAGTTTACAGCCAACCTGACAGATTCAGACAAATATGAACGGCAAAGTGGCTTGAGCAACTTGCGTGTGGGGTTGCGTTATCGTCACGAAATCAGTCGTGAGTTTGCACCCTACATTGGTGTTTATTGGAACGGCGCGTTAGGCAACACGGCAGATGAAATGAAACGAATGGGAGAGGACACCACAGAAACAGGCGTGGTCCTTGGGGCCAGAGTTTGGTTTTAATTGATAATAAACAAAGAGGAAACAACATGAAAAACATACTTAAGTTAGCCTTCGGTACCACGTTATTTTTTAGTGCATGGGCCAGCGCTCACGTCGGCCTAACATCCAGTAGCCCGGAGGACGGTGCGACTTTGTCCGAGTCACCAACGGAAATTACGATGAATTTTTCCGGTGATGTTCGTCTGGCTAAAATTATGCTGCACTCAGATGACGGTAAAATGCATCCGCTGGACTTTTCGATGAGCATGACTCCCAAAGCAGCGTACGAAATTGCTGTTAAAAACAATTTGGCGTCAGGTGGTTATACGGTTTATTGGACGGCAATGGGTGGGGACAGTCATAAAATATCGGGTGATTTTAGCTTTGAGGTGAAATGATGACCCTTTGGAGTGTGGCCAGCGTTTTAACGTTGGCCTTTATATTCTGGCTTAACGCGGTGATGACCGCCTCGCCTTATATCGTTTATTTGTCCGGTTTAAAAAAGCAGTCTGAACGAAAGAATAGCCTTGTTGCGTTGCTTCTATTACTGGCAAGCCTTCTGTATTTTTTTCTGAAAGTCGGTAGTTTTGCTGCTGAAGGCTTTGCCGGCATGATTGACAAGACTTACATGCAGTTTATATGGACCGGCCCTGTTGGGTTGTTCATCCAACTTCAGATAGCGATTGCTATTGCTTGGATTGTTTACTCCGTTGTTAAGCTAAAACGTATAAAGTGGGTGCTATATGTTGTCGCCATTGGACTCATGGGATGGAGCTTTTTAAGTATTGGTCACGGCAGTGACGCCGTCTGGTGGGGAAAGCTAGCGCTTTTAACACACTTGTTAGTCGCTTGGATTTGGTTCGGCAGTCTTAACTCATTGCGAAAGCTGGCAACGTCGGTACCGCTTGCTAAAGCGAAAGCCATTATGGAGCGTTTTGGTGTGCATATGTCTGCAGCGGTTCCAATACTCCTTATTGCGGGCTTGGTTATGTATCGTAGTGCAACAGGGCGATGGATGCCAGAGCTGCCGCTTACGTCGTATGACACGGTACTACTAGCGAAACTTGTGTTTGTGGCGCTGATTCTCCTTGTTGCCGCATTGCATAAATTAAAGTTCGTACCGCAATTAAATGATAACGCGGCCGCCAAGCGACTCAAAAACTCCATAACGGCGGAAATGGTATTGGCTGTCACTATTTTTACCCTGGCCTCAGCGCTAAGCAGCGCGTTTTCCCCCGGTTAATGTAAGGAATAAGAAGAATGAAATTACTTGTGAGTGTTTTTATGGTTTCGGTAATGTTTATTTCAGCGCCCAGTAGCGCCGAAAAACTATCTGAGCCGACCGCTGTGCTTGATGCATTTCGAACTGCTTTAACTGAAGGTGACACGGAGGTCGTTAAAGACGTGCTTTCCGATGATGTGCTTATCTTTGAAGGTGGTGGCGTTGAACGGTCCCTGGCTGAATACAGTGCTCATCATCTTAAGTCAGATATTAAGTTTAGCCAGGCGGTTCCTTCACAGTTGCTTGAAAGGACAGTACAAGAAGCCGATGGCCTTGCTGTGATCACTTCTCGGTATAGCGTTTCCGGGGAGTATAACGGGCGTGAGGTTGATTTAACGATGAATGAAACCGTAACCGTATCAAATACGACTGAGTCTGGCTGGAAAATTATCCGGATCCATTGGTCCAACTGAGTTCAATCACAGGAGCTGATTATGGCAGAACACGATCATGAACACGGACATCAGGATTATCAGAAAAGCAGCCTGAGCCTTTGGGGGGCGGTGTCGCTGGGGACTGGTGTGATGATTGGCGCTGGTATTTTTGCACTGACCGGACAAGTTGCTCAGCTGGCAAGAGAGTGGTTTGTCCTGGCGTTTGTGTGCGGCGGTATCATTGCCGGCTTTAGCGCGTACTCTTACGTTAAGTTGGCGAAAGCCTATCCGTCAGCGGGCGGTATTGCGATGTTCCTCAGTAAAGCTTATGGAAAAGGAAGTGTGACGGCGATATTCGCACTCTTGATGTACTTTTCTATGGTCATTAATGAAAGTTTAGTCGCTCGGACATTTGCGTCTTATACCAGCCAGTTAATTTCTTTTGAAGCGCAGTGGCTTATCCCTTTGTTGGCGGTGGGTTTGCTGGTCTTTGCGTTTTTTATCAATATTTTGAGTAATCAGTTTATTCAAACGTTCTCGTTTTTTATGGCCTTTGTTAAGACTTTAGGGTTGGTCATTTTAGCGGCTGGTGGTTTGTGGGCCTCAGGCATTCAGTTTGAATCGATATCGGCTATTCCAGAAGAAGCTACGGGTGGCGGTATTTTAGCGGGGATTGCTTTAAGCATACTTGCGTACAAAGGGTTTACAACAATAACCAATAGTGGCGGTGAAATTGTTGAGCCTAAGAGAAATGTCGGGCGTGCCATTATTATTTCGCTTATTATCTGCGCGTTAATATACGTTCTGGTCACTCTGGCGGTTGGCTCGAGCCTGTCCATAGATGAAATTGTGAAAGCGAAAGACTACGCGCTTGCTGAAGCAGCCAGACCCGTCTATGGCGAGACCGGACTATGGGTGACGGTCGCTTTTGCAATTGTAGCAACGGTATCAGGAGTGATTGCCAGCGCGTTTGCCGTTTCAAGAATGTTAGCCATGTTGACCAATATGAAGCTTGTTCCACACAGTCATTTTGGCATGCCAGGTTCCATTCAGAAGCATACGCTGGTTTACACCATTGTTATGGCTATGATCTTAGCGGCATTCTTCGATTTGAGTCGAATTGCGTCACTGGGCGCTATTTTTTATATCGTGATGGACATTGCGATCCACTGGGGCGTATTACGGCATCTAAGGCAAAAGGTGAATGCCAATATTTACATACTTGTCAGCGCAATCACGCTAGATGTCATCGTTTTAGCCGCTTTTATATGGGTGAAATGGACAAGCGATCCGCTGGTTATTTGGGCGTCTCTTATCGGTATGGCATTGATTGCCGCTGGTGAGATTTTGTTTTTACGTAAAAAGCGTTAAGAAAAAGAGCGCATAGCGCTCTTTTTCTAGTTCATTGTAAAAAACATCCAGACAGCCATAGCGACCATCATGAGGTTTTCAGTGAGTGAAATGAAGCCTAACGGCACATTACTGGAGCCACCGACACAGGCGCATTTTAGCTCGCGTTTGTCGACATAAACGGCTTTAAACACGGAGACAGAACCCACGATGCCTATGAATAACGCAATAGGGATGGAAATGACATGAGCAAATTCCGCTGCCATTAACAGACCCGCCAAGCCTTCGGCGTAGGGGTAAATACGGCCATAAGGCACCCATTTTTTGGCGAGAAGATCGTAATTGAGAAACATGGTAGAGAATTTCTCTACGTCCTGGAGTTTGAGCAAGGCCAGAACCACCATAGAGAAACTGATGAACCACTCGATGGTTTGTACGGTAAATGCGCGACCAAAAGACAGCCACGACGTGGCTACAGAGAGGAGCGTTGTCATAATAAATAATGCAATAACGGGTCGGTAACTGGTTGCGTCAGGGTCAGGAAGAGGTTTTCCTAGAAAGGCTCGAACCTCTTCGTACCCACCGATGCGTTCATCACCAATAAACACTTGTGGAGTGGTATCGACGTTGTGTTTTTCCTTGAATATGTTGGTTTCCTCGCGGCTTTCCAGTAGGTTGTCGTCCACATCGTAACCGTTGGCTTTAAGTAAGTGCCGGGTTTTTAAACCGAAAGGGCATTGGTGGTCAGGTGTCGACATTCTGTAAAGCGTGGCTTTTTTAGTTGATTGACTCATAGCCAAGTTCCTTACGTAAAAGTTATGTATTCGTGTACGCATTATAGTCGGCAAAAGATTAAAAGCATCAATAATCAAAAAAGGGTAAAAATTCATTAAAAATGAAAAATTATTTTTATTTTGAAAAAAGTGGACAACTTTTTTTATAACTTTTCTAGTCATCTTGAAGAGCTTATTTTAAAAGTTGGACGGACGCCAATACTGACACTATGACATATGACTTGTTAGGCCGTCAGTTATATCTGAAGGTACGTTACAGCTTTTAAAGACTAGACTGGCTGTCGCTTTTCCCTGGGAGCGCCAGCTTTGTTTTATTAAATTTGAGGTAGGGTATGACTCAAAAGAAACGCTCCAGTAGCTGGCGAGTTTGGCATCGTTGGCTATCTTTGATTTTTGGCCTGCAAATGGTTGTTTGGACAATCAGTGGCGCTTACATGGTATTCTTCGATTTGGATTATATTCATGGTGATCACTTAGTTCAGGATATAAGCCAGCCAATACCGAAAGGTGTTGAAATATCAAGCTTAAATGACCTGTTGAGCCGCTATCCAGAAACACGAAAAACGTCGTTAAAAAGCGTATGGCTGAATCAGAAGTTACAGCCGGTGTATAAAATAGAGAGGAACGAGGGAGCGTTTTTAGTTAATGCGGAGTCGCTGCAGCGTATTGATATAACCGAACAACACATTAAAGAGTTAGCGAATCAATATTACACGAAGGATCCCGACGCTATTGAATCGGTCGTTTACATGACTGATAACCCACCAACAGAAGTGAGTGGTGCTTTGTTACCGATTTGGCAGGTAAATTATGACGATTTCGGTAATACCAGTCTGTATTTATCTGAAACGACCGGGGAGCTTTTGGTAAAGCGACATACGTTTTGGCGGGGGTTTGATATCGCCTGGATGTTACACATAATGGACTACGACGAGCGTGTGGATATCGAGACCTGGTGGTTAAAGGGCTTTATTATCGGTACGTTTATTTTAATGATAACGGGCACTGTCCTGCTTTTTTATACGATTACGTTTAAAAGAAAATCGACTGGGGGTGCTCAATGATAAGGTTTATGCAATGGCTTCATCGTTGGGTGAGTTTGGTTTTAGTGATTCAAGTCGCTTTGTGGCTAGTGAGTGGGTTATTTTTTAGCTTAACCGGACATCACGAAATGTCAGGCCACCAATATATGGTCTCAAAAAACTCTGAACCCCCACTTAAAAAAATAGCGCCTCAAATCGATGTTACTGAAATGCATCAACGATTCCCCTTAGCTCACTCCATTGAACTGGTCAGTGTTGCCGGGGTAGGTCAGTATCAGGTGTCTCTGCCAGATGGACGTTTGCTTTACTTCAACGCAGATACCGGTGAACGGTGGTCTACGGACCAAGCTTTGGCGACTCAGCTAGCGCTGAATAGCTACAATGGACCGGGCCAGGTTGAAAGGGTTGAAAGAGTCAAGGGAAGCGATGAAGTGAATGGCTGGAATGCCTCAGGATTCCGCATTGATATCGAGGATGATCTTAATACCCGAATATATATCGATGAAGCGTCATCCCGGGTTGTGGAACATCGTAATACGCCATGGACAATCGCTGACTGGGCGTTTCGTCTGCACTTTATGGATTACACGGGCGGTCGAAGTTTTAATCATCTATTGATATGGAGTGCTGGATTATTCGCTCTTTGGTTTTCATTATCCGGTTTAATTCTCTTAGGCCGAAATATTACTGACGGTGACTTTAATCCAAAACGTAAGAAAACGTGGCTAGAATATTTTCAGCAGAAAGGGCAACCAATTGCGAGTAATTGTGGCGGAGGCGGTACCTGTGGGTTATGTAAAGTGACACTGCAAGGCAGCAATATACCCAGCCCGAAAGCAGCTGATAAAGCGTTATTGAGTGCCAACGAATTAGAAGCAGGAACGCGCCTATCTTGTCAACACAGAACGTCATCCAATTATGACGTTAAGCTGCATAATGTCGGAGTCGATGATATTGCTTTAACACTTGATTCAAAGCGGCAACT
Source organism: Idiomarina loihiensis (assembly GCF_024584785.1). Classification (GTDB taxonomy): domain Bacteria; phylum Pseudomonadota; class Gammaproteobacteria; order Enterobacterales; family Alteromonadaceae; genus Pseudidiomarina; species Pseudidiomarina fusca. The sequence continues at coordinate 1,159,445 of NZ_CP074112.1, read as the reverse complement.
CACTCCATCCATTATGGAGCTTACTTTTGTAAGTTCAGACCCCGTTAGTTATGAAGCCGGGCAATTTATGCAGTTCCGTATTCCACATATAAACGAAATATTGTCACGGCACTACTCGGTTGCTACGCGGCCTCACCCGACTCGATTTGTGTTTAACATAAGGCAGCTGCCATCGCCAAGCGAAGGGGTACCGCCGGGGGTGGGATCAAATTACTTATGTAATTTAGAAGCTGGCGCTCGTGTCGATGCCGTTGGGCCATTTGGAGACTTCCAACTGGCAAAGCAAAACTCTCATACACAAGTCTTCATCGGGGGCGGCGCGGGTGTTGCACCGTTGAGAGCGTTAATACAAAGTGAATTAGCAGCAGGCTCTCCTCGTCGCTGTATCTTTTTTTACGGCGCACGATATGAAAAAGAGCTCTGTTATAGGGATGAGTTCGAAAGAGATGAGCGGTTATATTATATACCGGTACTTTCAGAGGTTGCTAAATCAGATGAGTGGGCCGGGCACACTGGCTTTGTGCACGAAATCGCAATGAAATGGTTGGCAGATGAAAACAAAAACACATTGGACGTTTACGTGTGTGGTCCTCCACCAATGCTGAAAGCAACGTTAAAGTCTCTTGCTGACTTTGGCGTTCCGCGAGAACAAGTAAGGTTCGATGACTTTGGTATTTAGAGCTTGAAAGCGCCTGAGTTAGCAATAAATCTGCGTGGTGATGTAGAAGTCGTATCACCACCTGGGTTGACTACCTCGTTATGGGTACTTCCTTTAATTGATTGATCTTTATCAGCCAAAAGAGATACAATGCAAGCATGTTTTTATAGTGAACCTTCGCATGTATCGTTTAATCATTGCCCTACTGCTATTAGCAGTAACAACAATGTCATTTTCACAAACTATCAGTACGGAAAAGGCATGTATGCACGATCCTACTGAGCAAGTTTGCGATCTTGCAGATTGCGAAGTGTCACATTCTCTTACCGATAACTGTTGCTCTGATTCAATGATGCGTCATTGTTACAGCCCGTCAATTACTGTCGTTTATTCTGAGCAATCCACCGTTCCTCCTGTTGAAAAGCTGCTTTTTAACGCTTCCTCATTCTTAGATACGAATATTAAAGAAAAGCACTCTCTTGCGCTATTTCGGCCCCCAATCTACTCTTAAAAAGTACTAAATTTCTCGCTCCTGGCGCGTTTATCGTCCAGGTAAAAGCACAGCTATAAGCTTTGGTTCGCTCATTGTTGTTACGACGCCGATCGTCGTCCTCGTTACGCTCTGATTCATAGCTTGGTCTGTGTTGAATCTAAAAATTCACAGTTTTTGAGAGTAACAATATGAAACTTTTAAGAAGAATGGCTTATTTAGGTGTTCTGACTGCAGTAGTGCCAAATGTTGTTAGTGCGCAAGAGCCACTTTTGAATTTACAAGAAGCAGTGAGTATCGCTGTACAAGAAGATCCTTGGTTAACGGCAAGTAAGCAAACCCAAGAGGCATTCGCGAGTGAAGCGATAGCCTCTTCCAGTTTGCCTGACCCTCAAATATCGCTCACGGCTGCCAGTTTCCCGGTTGACAGTTTTAGTTCAAGACAGGAAGGAATGACCCAGTTAGTCGTCGGTGTTTCACAAGCATTTCCCAGAGGAGACACTTTATCGTTGTCTCGTAAGCAGAAAAACCAATTAGCTCAAAAACAACCGTTTTTGAGAGCGGATCGTATTGCAAAGGTCCAAACAACGGTCACCAAGTTGTGGTTAGATGTTTTTTTCTCTCAGCAAAGTATTCGCTTGATTGAATCGGATAGAGCGCTTTTTGAACAGTTAGTGTCAACCGCTAAGGCGAGTTATACCAGTACCGAGGGAAAAGCACGGCAGCAAGATGTTATTAGAGCCCAACTTGAGCTTACACGCCTGGATGATAGGTTGACGTCACTGCGACAAAAAGAGGAGCAACTTCAAAGCGAATTGTCGGAATGGATAGGTGTTATAGCGAAATCAAGGTTACCGGATGACCTTCCGAGTCTTACGCTGAAGAAGACATTGCTATCACCTTCGACAATACCGAATCAAGCCTTGTACGAATTGATAAAAGAACACCCGGTTTTGCAAGCGACCGATCAAGACATTTTGGCGTCGGAGACGTCTGTCGAGCTCGCTCAGCAAGGTTATAAACCGCAATGGTCAGCCAATCTGAAATATGGCCATAGAAACGACGATCCAAGCGGCAATGACCGTGCCGACTTGCTGTCAGTCGGGGTTACGTTCGATGTCCCTTTATTTACTGATAACAAACAGGATAAGCAGGTACGCTCAGCAAAGTTTAAAACGGAAGCAAAAAAAACTGAGAAGTTATTGGTTGCCAGGCAGTTAATAGCCAATTTACGCAGTACGTTTTTACAACTGAACCGTTTGAATGAACGTGCTGCCCTATATCACGAAGAGCTACTTCCACAAATGTCCGCCCAGTCTGAAGCCGCATTGACTGCCTACAACAATGATGATGGCGACTTTGCCGAGGCGGTACGGTCACAGATTGCGGAAATCGACGCAAAAATTGATGCATTAGCAATCGCCATCAACCGCCAAAAATTGATTGCCGAAGCAAACTACTTATTACTTTCAGGAGTGTAAAATGAAAACAGTCACCAAATCTCTTATAAGTTTAGCTGTAGGCTTTGCAGTTGGCGCTGGCGCTATTGGCTATGTAATGCAATCGACTGAAGTGTCTGACCGTTCATCGGGCAATGCAGAAAAAGAGCCGTTATATTGGGTGGCTCCGATGGATCCCAATTATCGTCGAGACAAACCAGGAAAGTCTCCAATGGGGATGGACCTTATTCCTTACTATGGCGATGATGCAGAAGAGAGTTCACCTGGTACGGTGAGAATTGATCCCGACGTTATTAATAACCTTGGGGTTACAACTGCAACCGTCACGTCCTCGAGACTCAACCTAGATATCGAAACAGTTGGCTATGTTCAGTTTGATGAGGACCGAGTATTAACAGTAAGTCCCCGTGTTGAAGGCTGGATTGAGAAGCTTTTCGTAAAAGCGGTTGGTAACTCGGTTAAAGCCGGCGAGCCTTTATACAGTATTTACTCTCCTGAAATGGTTAATGCGCAAGAGGAGCTTGTATTGGCCTCGCAAAGAGGTAATCAGGTGCTAATTGATGCCGCTGAAGAACGCTTAAGAGCTCTGCAAGTCTCTGAATCTGAGATTAAGAAGTTAAAAGAAACTCGTAAAATTCAGAAAACAATCACGGTAAAAGCAAAGCAGTCCGGGGTATTGGATAGACTGACTGTGCGTGAAGGTGCGTTTGTAACGCCGAGTATGAATTTAATGACCATTGCTCAACTGGATAACATTTGGGTTATTGCAGAAGTCTTTGAGCGGCAATTGAACCAGGTTGAGGTAGGCAATGACGTTCAAATGAACCTTGAGTATGCTCCAGGTAAAGAGTGGCAAGGAAAGGTTGATTATGTCTATCCGTCACTTAACCCTAAAACTCGGACGGGACAAGTTCGAATTCACTTCGACAACCCAGATGGTTTTTTAAAACCGGGCATGTTTGCGAAACTTAACATTAAGGCTGGTTTAGGCGACAAAAACTTAATCATCCCTAAAGAAGCGCTTATCCGAATGGGTGGTTCGAACCGAGTTGTACTGGCACTGGGTGATGGGAAATTTAAATCAGTTAATGTTGACGTTGGGCGGTTAGGGAGCTCGCGAGTTGAAATTTTATCGGGTCTTATGGCAGGTGATGAGATCGTTACTTCAGCTCAGTTTTTGATTGATTCTGAGTCCAGTAAATCCTCTGACTTTAAGCGCATGCAACATGACACTGATGCTGATAACGAGAGCCATGGCAGTATGTCAAGTGACGCAGCAGCTCAAGCTGTCTGGGTTGAAGCAACCGTTAAAAATGTTATGCCTCAGCACTCGATGGTTACGCTGGAGCACGGTGAGATTTCTGAATGGGACTGGCCTGCAATGACGATGGACTTCGATGTTGCTTCGGATGTTGAACTTTCTCAGCTTAGCACGGGGTTATCCTTGCATGCGGAAATAACGCAAGTCGGGAAGCAACAGTACCAGCTCACATCGATTCATATTCCTGAGCAAAAACAAGTGACAGAGCAGGAGCATAACCATGATTAAGTCAGTCATTCGATGGTCAGTGAGTAACCGTTTTTTCGTTCTTCTGGCGACATTAATCCTCGTGGGTGTTGGTGCTTTTGCGGTTAAGAATACGCCCGTAGACGCACTGCCGGACTTGTCGGATGTCCAGGTGATCATTAAAACCAGCTATCCGGGTCAAGCGCCGCAGGTGGTAGAAGATCAAGTTACCTATCCATTAACAACCGCTATGCTGTCTGTCCCCGGCGCTAAAACCGTCCGTGGATATTCGTTTTTCGGCGACTCCTATGTGTATGTCATTTTTGGCGAAGATACAGACGCTTACTGGGCGCGTTCGCGAGTACTGGAATATTTGTCTCAGGTTGCTCCGAAACTGCCTTCTAATGCAAGACCGCAATTAGGCCCTGATGCAACAGGGGTTGGTTGGGTGTATTTGTATGCCTTGGTTGATCGCACGGGTAACCACAATTTGAGTGAGTTACGCAGTATGCAGGATTGGTTTTTAAAGTATGAACTGCAAACGGTCGAGGGGGTTTCGGAAGTTGCCGCCCTCGGCGGGATGGTAAAGCAGTACCAGGTGAAAGTGGATCCGGAGAAGCTGCGCGCATTCAATATTCCTCTTGCTCACATACAAAATGCTATCCAGCGAGGCAATCGGGAAGTGGGGGCGTCGGTGGTTGAAATGGCGGAAGCTGAGTATATGGTCCGGGCCTCAGGCTATATTGATAGTGTGTCAGACTTAGAGAGTATCCCGCTTGGCGTTGATGAAAATGGCACGCCATTATTGCTTAAAGACGTTGCTGATGTGGGTGTGGGCCCCCAAATGAGACGCGGTATCGCCGAACTCAACGGTGAGGGAGAAGCCGTGGGTGGTATTGTGGTAATGCGTTTCGGAGAAAATGCCCAAAAAACGATTGATGGCGTTAAACAAAAGTTGGAAGAATTAAAGTCTGGGCTACCAGAAGGTGTCGATATAGTCACTGTCTATGATCGTTCGGGGCTTATCTCGGATGCCGTGGAAAGTCTCTGGAAAAGTTTAATAGAAGAACTCGCTATTGTCGCGTTTATCTGTGTGATTTTTCTCTTCCATGTCCGCTCCTCGCTGGTTGCCGTTATCAGCTTGCCTTTGGGTATTTTAACCGCGTTTATTGTCATGTATTGGCAAGGAATTAACGCGAATATTATGTCACTTGGAGGGATCGCAATCGCTATTGGCGCTATGCTCGATGGTGCCATCGTCATGATTGAAAATATGCATAAGCATATGGAAAAAACGCCACTGACAGCAGAGAACCGCTGGCGGGTGGTTGCCGCCTCTGCTTCAGAGGTGGGCCCTGCTCTTTTCTTTAGCTTGCTCATTATTACCGTCAGCTTTATGCCGGTATTTACCTTAGAAGCCCAGGAAGGGCGGATGTTTTCTCCGCTTGCTTTCACGAAAACTTACGCAATGGCAGCCAGTGCAGCCTTAGCGATTACCGTTATCCCCGTGTTGATGGGATATTTTATCAGAGGAAAGGTAACACCTGAGGGGAAAAACCCGCTTAATCGGTTATTGATCGCCGGGTATAAACCGCTTTTAAAAGGCATTTTGAAATACCCCAAGACAGCAGTTGGCGGAGCGCTTGTTATCCTGGCCGTTGGTGTCTGGCCGATTGACAAAATTGGTAGTGAATTTATTCCAGATTTGGATGAGGGCGATTTGATGTATATGCCCACTACCTATCCCGGATTATCAATTGGTAAAGCAAGGGAGCTGTTGCAGCAAACCGACAAGCTCATAAAAACGGTACCGGAAGTGAAGACGGTTTTTGGCAAAATTGGTCGAGCGGATACCGCCACTGATCCGGCACCCCTAACGATGATTGAAACCTTTATTCAACTGAAACCGAAAGATCAGTGGAGAGACGGTATGACCACTGAGAAGTTGAAAAAAGAACTGGATGCGCTTGTAAAGTTTCCGGGGCTGACCAATGCGTGGGTTTACCCCATTAAAACTCGCATTGATATGTTATCGACAGGTATAAAAACGCCGGTAGGTATAAAAGTTGCCGGAGCTGATCTTAATGAAATTCAGAAGATCGGTCAGCAGCTTGAAACGATACTTGATGATGTCGATGGTACGGCTTCTGTTTATTCAGAGCGAGTGGCTGGTGGACGCTATGTCAAAGTCGACATAAAAAGAGAGCAGGCTGCACGTTATGGCTTGAACATTGAGGATGTTCAGCAGGTTGTTGCCACGGCTATTGGCGGAATGAATGTTTCAGAGACCATTGAAGGGCTTGAACGTTACCCAATAAACTTGCGCTACCCTCAAGATTACCGTGATTCGCCGGAAGAATTAAAGAAGCTACCTTTAGTTACGCCAAACGGGCAGCGTATTAGTTTGGCGGATGTGGCTGATGTCTACGTTGAACTTGGACCGCCGGCAATTAAAAGCGAAAACGCAAGACTTAATGGCTGGACTTTTGTCGACATTGAGGGAGTTGATGTCGGCACTTATGTTGAAAAAGCAATGAAGGTTGTAGAACAAGAACTCGAGTTGCCAGCAGGGTATTCAGTTACCTGGTCCGGGCAGTACGAATATATGGAAAGGGCAAAGGAAAAACTGACTTACGTGATTCCGTTAACGCTCGCGATTATTATCGTTCTTTTATATATGAACTTTCGAAACGCTACAGAAATAGCCATTATATTGGGAACTTTGCCTCTCGCATTGGTGGGGGCAATCTGGCTAATGTATCTTTTAGATTATAATTTCTCAGTTGCTGTAGCGGTTGGTTTTATAGCTCTAGCAGGTGTCACTGTAGAAATAGGAATACTAATGCTGACTTACCTAAACCAGTCCTATAATGAATATGAAAAAAGTCAGTTAGAGCATGGTAAGGCATTAACGAAAGAGGGTCTCTCTCTTGCCGTAATGGAAGGGGCAGGACTTCGTGTTCGCCCAGTCATGATGACGGCCGTTTCTACAATTGCTGGTTTATTGCCTATAATGTTTAGTACAGGGACTGGGGCTGAGGTGGTTAGTAGAATAGCGGCGCCAATGGTTGGAGGAATGATCAGCGCTGTTATCTTAACCTTGCTCGTATTACCTGCTGTTTACTATTTGTGGCGAAAGAAAGACGTTAAGGTTAGATGATACCTTACTCTGTAAATATCACCTGCGCATCTTTGATCTCGATCAATGATGTGCAGGGGGTAGTATGCTAATTTATAGCATGGCAATAGGAGCGCACATATGTTTCAAGCAAAATTTTTAGTTGTGCTTATGTTAGGAATAGTGATACAGCTATCCTTCCCAGCCGCTCCTCCTTATAACAATGCTTCCAATGTACAGCACGAAAAAAGTGTTAGCCATATGGATGTTAGCAACGAAAGCAAAGATAACTTTCATTGCGATGAAAGTGAGCAATCTATCATTGACGACTGTTATTGCTGCGTAGCTGATAAATGCTCTATGGATGAAGAGTGTAACTCTGCGAACTCACCTCTAGTATTTATTCAATTCGACACCTCGATAAACTCTCCTAGCAACTTGCCACATCCCTTGTCTTATAAAGGTGATGTGAAGCAAATACTCTTCGATATTTACTACCCTCCGAAATAGCACTACTAAATTACAACTCTAGATTTTCTCGAAATTTAAGTAACTAGACTAAACACAGTCCATAAGCTATATGTTTTAGGGCTTTTAGGGGGGTATATGAACCTATCTAAAATTACCGCTATTTTTGATCAACTTCGACAAGACTCAGTGGAAGAGGCTCTCATCGGCCGTGGCGTTAGCGGCTTTACGCTGTTTCCTGTGCGAGGACGGGGTTACTACTTCGATAGCTATAACGATGATCACTTAGTTGATCACGTACAGCTTGAAGTTTATGTGAACAGTGATGATGCGCGTGATGTTGCCCTCTTGGTAGTTGAAGCGGCCCATACTGGGGTATCTAACGAGGGATTAGTTTCTATCTCGCCAATCGATGAATTGTTCTGGGGTCACGATAAACGAGCAGCCACTAATAAAGAGCTTTCGTTACAAAGTTAACACCGAGCAAATGTTGCCTGAAACGTATTGGTAGTTTTAATTAACAGGACAGTATTGATGTCAAATAACGATCATAGAGCCGGAGTGCGGGAAATTAACTTAGTCAATCGCACATTAAAGCTAAACACTGAGAGTGTGAAAAAAGTTCGCGAAGCGATTAACGAAATCGATCGCTTGGTTGGTCTCGATAGCGTTGCCTATGACTCTGAGCGTAACTTGTTATTGGTAGCTTATGATGCCTCTAAAGTGGATCTCAATGTTATAGAGGAAAAGCTCAGGAAGTTTGGTGTTGAAATAAATAGTGGGTGGTGGACTCATCTGAAAGAAGAGTACTACAAGTTTATTGACCAAAATATTAAAGATAATTCGGAACATACACCGTGGAGTTGTCACAGAAGTCCGCCAGTTAACAAAAGCAAACGAAAGTAACGATTAATTATAGGTAAGGAGTAAAAAATGCAAATAGAAACAATCAAAGATGTGCTGAGTTGGACCGTTGATTTCCACAAAAACCTGAAGGAGTGTGTTACTCACTGCTCTAAACAAAACCAAGATGAACGAGCTCGGATGATTCTAAACTACGTGTCGGGTCATGAGGCTAGCTTAGAGCGAATGGTCGAAGGTTTTTTGAGTACAGCAAACCGAAATGCATTAGACACTTGGTGTTATGACTATATTGGGAAACATCCCATCGTTGAGCATGGACACTGTGATTCGCCTTTTAAAGAGTTAGATACTGATCACATTATGGAGAACATTGTAAACCATCATGAGCAAGTCATTGAGTTGTATGAACACCTATATTCCCGTGTCGATATAGACAGCGCAAAAGAGCTGTTAGAAACAGTAAAAAACGTTGAAGAAAATGAAATTAAACGAATGGTGCAAACTGCGAACCGATTTTCGGATATGTAGTTAGTGACGGTTTTATCGTTGGTACTTTACGGGAAATAGCTTGTAACTATCCTATTGAAATTAGCTGGCAAAGACGCGGAGTCGGTTTACCGGGCGCTGTTAAAAATATTTAAGCAGTGCCGGGAGAATACCGGAAATCGCTCACCTGGGATCGCGGTATGGAACTGGCTAAGCATGCTGATCTAACAAAAGAAATTGGTATACCCGTTTACTTTTGCGACCCCCAATCACCATGGCAACGAGGCACAAACGAAAATACTAATAGTTTGGTTCGGCAATACTTCCCAAGAAAAACTGATTTATCTGTTCATTCACAGGAAGTTCTTAACAACGTAGCGACCCAATTAAACGAGAGACCGAGAAAAACATTGAGCTTTATGACACCGTCACACATGATTGATAAGGGTGTTGCGTTGATGACTTGAATCTACATCAGCCTTCTTCGCGAAAGAAATAAAGTAAAGTTTGAATTCATCAAGGTCGAATCTGGCAACTACCCAATCAGGGCTCTGTGTCGGGTTATGAAGGTCAGCAAGTCGGCTTACTATGACTGGTGCAAGCGCCCGGGCAAGCTGATTGGCGCTCAAGAGCTGCAGCTTCGCCGCCGGATCAAGGAACTGTTCAAAGCGAGCAGATCCAGCTTGGGCAGCCGGAAAATGATGAAGGCACTTCGCGCGGAAGGCTTTGAAATTGGCCGATACCGGGTTCGCCGGCTTATGGATCAAATGGGCTTGAAGGTGACGCAGCGCGTGGCTTACAAAGTAACCACCAAGCGCAAACACAGCGACAGCGTAGCGGGCAATTTGCTGAATCAGAATTTCAACCCAGTGGGCCCGAATCAGATCTGGGCGGGCGATGTGACCTACTGCCGCACCGGCGAAGGCTGGATGTATCTGGCGGTTGTGATGGACCTGTATTCGCGGCGCATCGTGGGCTGGGCAATTGATAAAACGATGACCACCAGTTTGGTGCTGCGGGCTCTGATTACGGCTTACAACCTGCGCAGGCCGAGCAAGGGGCTGGTGTTCCATAGCGACCGCGGGTCGCAGTACACCAGCAAGCGGTACCGGAAGCAGCTTCAGCGTTTTGGTATGCGAGCGAGTATGGGCGACGTTGGCGCCTGCTGGGACAACGCAGTTGTTGAACGATTTTTTGGCAGCCTGAAACATGATTGGCTCTTTAAAGTGTCACAACCGACACGTGAACATATGAAAAGGGATGTGGCCGCTTACATCCGTTACTACCACCTGGAGCGACTACATTCGGCCAACGGCGGCAGGTCGCCAGTTAACCATGAATTATTGTTTAAAAATGTGTCCGGATTTAGTTGACCAGTACATCCAATGGGTTAAAGTGGTGCTGAAAAGAAGTAAATGTATGCAGTCATGAGGCTATACGCACGCGTATACGGAATTTGGCACATACCTCGAGAGGATTAGTTGTTATGAGGCAGAATCAATCAGAACATCCACACCACGTGGATCCGTCGCACACAGATGCGCCGCTCTCAGATCCCGTGTGCGGCATGCGAGTTACAGAGAATTCATCCCATCACATGGAGCATGAGGGTAAGTCTTTCTATTTTTGCAGCACCAAGTGTTTGGGTAGATTCCGTGATGACCCGGAAAAGTACCTCGATCCCACCAAGTCGGAGGAACATACAACGCCGCATGAGCCCGGCACGACGTACACTTGCCCTATGCATCCGGAGATCCTGCAAGATCACCCGGGAACCTGTCCAAAGTGTGGCATGGCTCTTGAGCCATTGATGCCCAGTCTGGATGATGATAACAATCCAGAGTTGAAAGATTTTTCACGCAGGTTCTGGTGGACGCTGCCGTTTACTGTCATCGTGACAATACTTGCTATGTTCGGCCCGCAGCTTGGCTGGTTCAGCATGAGCGTGCAAACATGGATCGAACTCGTTCTCTCAATACCGGTAGTGTTGTGGGCAGGGCAGCCATTTTTTGTACGGGGCTGGCAATCAGTAGTGAACCGCAGCCCGAACATGTGGACGCTGATAGGCCTTGGTACTGGAGCTGCGTTTATCTATAGCACTATCGCGACGATAGCACCGGGCATATTCCCTGAAACTTTCATGTCGATGGGCCGCGTTTCAGTCTATTTTGAAGCAGCAGTTGTCATTATTTCGCTGACATTGTTGGGTCAGATGCTTGAGTTGAGGGCACGCTCGAAAACATCAGCTGCCATCAAGTCCTTGCTCGGTCTGGCGCCTAAGACAGCACGGCGGATCAACAAGGATGGCACTGAGGAAGATGTGCCTTTGAATCACGTACATGAAGGTGATCGCTTGCGCGTTCGCCCTGGTGAAAAAGTCCCGGTTGACGGCACGGTAGAGGAAGGTAATAGCTCATTGGATGAGTCGATGTTGACCGGAGAGCCACTCCCCGTAAGCAAGCGGCCCGGAGACAAGGTGATTGGCGCGACGATGAATACTTCAGGCGCTCTTGTGATTCGGGCAGAGAAAGTGGGTTCTGCCACAGTGCTCTCTCAGATTGTGCAGCTCGTAGCGCAGGCGCAGCGTTCGCGCGCTCCCATGCAGCGCATGGCTGACTTGGTTGCCGGTTACTTCGTTATGGCTGTAGTGGTCATCGCCATAACAACTCTGTTCGTTTGGGGATTCTTCGGTCCGCAACCGAGCTGGGTGTACGGTTTGATAAATGCTGTTGCGGTGCTGATTATCGCTTGCCCGTGTGCGTTGGGGCTGGCCACACCCATGTCCATCATGGTGGCAACCGGCAAAGCCGCTACGCAAGGCGTGCTGTTTCGCGATGCCGCCGCGATTGAGAACTTCCGCAAAGTCGATACTCTGATTGTTGATAAAACCGGCACATTGACTGAAGGACGTCCGGCTTTTGAACAAGCAATTCCGGCAGGTGACATAACTGCCGATGAAGTACTACGTCTTGCAGCGAGCCTCGATCAAGGCAGTGAACATCCACTTGCCGACGCTATTGTGAACGCGGCGCGCGAGCGCGGCCTCACACTCAGTGCAGTCGACGATTTTGAATCAGGTAGCGGCATCGGCGTTCGTGGCCAAGTCGATAGTAAGTCGCTGGTCCTGGGCAATACAGCTCTGATGCAGCAAGACGGGATTGATGTTACCCACCTGACAAACATCGCCGACTCATTGCGCGAAAAAGGTGCGAGTGTCATGTATCTCGCCTCGGATGGCCAACTTGCAGGCCTGTTGGCTGTCTCCGACCCGATCAAACAGAGCACGCTGGAAGCAGTGCGAGATCTCCAGCAAGCGGGGATTCGTATCATCATGGCAACCGGCGATGGTATTACAACGGCTAACGCTGTTGCCAAGGAATTGGGAATCGACGAAGTGCACGGCGAAGTCAAACCTGCTGACAAGCTTGACCTCGTCACACAGCTTCAAGCTGAAGGTTGTATTGTAGCTATGGCTGGGGACGGGATTAACGATGCCCCGGCTCTCGCAAAGGCTAACGTAGGTATCGCCATGGGGACGGGTACAGACGTTGCCATGAACAGCGCTCAGGTAACCCTGGTCAAAGGCGACTTGCGTGGAATCTCCACCGCACGGCACCTTTCCGATAGTACCGTCGCTAATATGAAGCAAAATCTGGGTTTCGCGTTTATCTACAATGCGCTTGGCGTCCCGATCGCAGCCGGTGTGTTGTATCCCCTCACGGGTATTCTGCTCTCACCCATGTTCGCCGCACTCGCAATGAGTCTCAGCTCGGCATCGGTGGTTTTCAACGCTCTCCGGCTTCGTGGCTCACGCGATTGAATGGGGCGATAACCCACGGAATGATGCTCTGATAACACAAGCTGCTGAAGAACAGATGTTTCAGCAGCTTGTGCCCCCTCATCCACCATCCGTTGATTAACGAGGCATTAATCGATGCTGTTTCACCAGCGTATAGAATACCGGGATGACAATGAGTGTGAGGATAGTAAAGCTGTAAATACCCTATTTCTAACACAGTCATCTCGTAGAGTATTTATGCCGCATTTCGGTACTCAAATGGCGTCATGTCATTGAGTGAATCGTGCGGTCGTTCGTTGTTGTATAGCTCAATCCAATCTTCGGTTATTTGCTTCACTTCGTTCAGGTTGTTGAAGATGTAGCAATCGAGTACATCATCACGATAAGTTCGGTTAAATCGTTCAATGTAGGCGTTTTGATATGGGCAACCAGGTTTAATGTAATCAATCATAATGTCATGTGCTTTTGCCCAATTTACAAACACTTCCGAGGTGAATTCGCTGCCATTATCAACCCGAATTTTCTCAGGGTAACCATGCCACTCAGCAAGTTGGTCAAGATAGCGTATGACGCGCAACGACGGCATGCTGGTCGCAATATCGATACCTAAAACTTCGCGATTAAAGTCATCAATGACATTAAATGTGCGAAACCTGACTTTGTTGTGCAAGCTGTCACTCATAAAGTCCATTGACCAGGACTTACCCAATGCATTCGGTGCAGCCAATGGCTCTGGGTTGCGGTTGGGTAATCGCTTTTTGCCTTTGCGTCGCAGGTTCAGTTTTAGCTCAGTATAAACGCGATAAACACGCTTGTGGTTCCATCGATGGCCTAGCTTTCGAAGGCGTTTAAAGCACTTCGGGAACCCCCACCGATGGTGCTTGTCGATTAAAGCATTCAAGGCATCAATGATTTCGTCATCATCGTTCAATTTTGGCTCGTAATAGTAAGCGGTACGGCTAATCAGCTCGGGAAAGAGGAATTGAAACAACTAAAGTCTCAAACTTCAATGCGATTGCTGGCCATGGCGTGGAGGCTAAAGTAGACGGGAAGTCCCTCCTTTTTGGTAATGAAAAACTTTGACGTGAACGTCAAATTGAGCTCGGTAACTTTATTGAAAAAGCCCAAGAATTAGCAGCTGAAGCTAAGACACCAATGTACTTTGCTGTTAATAATGAATTGGCTGCAATAATTGCAGTTGCTGACCCAATAAAAGACGACTCTGTCGATGCCATTAAGCGTTTGCAGGATAACGGTGTGCGAGTCGTAATGCTTACTGGTGATAATCGCGCGACTGCACAAGCGGTTGCTGAAAAAGTAGGAATTAAAGAGTTTTTTGCCGAAGTTCTGCCGGAAGAAAAATCAAAAAAGGTTCAGGAGCTGCAGATGGAAGGCGAAATTGTTGGTATGACGGGAGACGGTATTAATGATGCGCCAGCGCTAGCTATTGCCAATGTAGGCTTCGCTATTGGCACAGGGACGGACGTTGCTATTGAAAGTGCCGATATTACATTGATGCGTGGGTCGTTACATGGGCTTGCCGATGCGATCGCGGTGAGCAAGGCCACGCTGCGCAATATTAAGCAAAACTTATTTGGTGCTTTTATTTACAACGTAGGGGGTATTCCTTTTGCCGCAGGCGTTCTGTACCCGTTTTTGGGAATGCTATTGAGCCCGGTTATTGCTGGTGCAGCAATGGCTTTTTCTTCTCTTACGGTAGTGAGTAACGCTAACCGGTTACGCTTTTTCAAAGCCAAGAAACATTAACGCACCTTCTAACACTGACGCATTCAGGAGAATAAACATGTTATTCATTAATATTGCTGGTATCACTTTGATCGCGCTGATCGTCTGGTGGTTTTGGCTTTACAAGCCCCAGCAGCTGAAGCTGGGAGAAGGTGATTTGGTGATTGCCGTCGAAAACGGTATCTACTCGCCTTCGAGAATAAAAATACCTGAAGGTAAACCGGTTGAACTTAAGTTCCTGCGGAAGGATCAATCGCCTTGTTCTGTAACTTTGCTCATTCCCAAGCTAGAAATAAGTGAAACGTTGCCTTCTAACAAATTAAAGCAAATTCAAATACCAGCGCTGGAACCCGGAGAGTACGACTTTCATTGCCAGATGCAAATGTATCGGGGAAAGCTAGTTGTCGGTTAAATGGCTTAAAATGGGGGGATTACACAACAACTCGCGCAAAAAATTAAGCAGTTTTGGATAGAGAGCGGTGGTTTTCATGGCTACCGCAATATCTATATGGACTTTCGTGATGCCAACCAATATTGCGGCCGAGATCGGATCTTACGCTTAATGCAAAAAGAAGGCATCCGTGCACAGCGGGGTTATAACACGCCCAACAGAGGATGAATTAGACGAAATTACGGATGAGGAACAAGCGCTAATTATTGCGGACCAAATCCGTGAATTTAACGAAAGATCAAGCATCGGCATTGCTCAATCCATTGCTAGTCAAATGGCGGCATTGAATGATTTTGAATCATTTAAAAATAGCGTGACTGCTCAAAGTCAATGGGGTGGTGATGTGTATCGGGCATTGCAAGGTCAACTAGCATTCCTAAAAGAACATAGCGCCATAAAAGACATTATGAAAGCTCAAAGTCTATGGAATGGAGAGGCGCAGCGCGCGGCAGCAGCGTTAGAAATGGCTATACGAGATAATCCTGAAGCGCAAAAAAGTGCTGGGAAGTTGCAAGCGAAAGCTCGAAAAATCTCTAAAAAGCCACCTGATGCAGAATCAGATTCGGAAGAATGAATTAGTTGTCGAATAAACAATGCGAATTAACTTATTAGCTGCATAATTATTCATCCTTAGTTGGCAATTGTCACCAGTACATTTAAAGAATCAAAGACAGTCGCTTTTAAGGTATGAAATCAAACATGGTCACCGTTTGGTCACCATTTGGTCACAAGCCCCAATATGGTCACAAATACGCACAAAGCATCAAGCCAACCATCACGGCTGCAAGTCAATAAAATCAAGGGATTTGGAACTTTAAGAAGATGGTGCGTCCGAGTAGACTCGAACTACCGACCCCTACCATGTCAAGGTAGTGCTCTAACCAACTGAGCTACGGACGCACGTTTTGAGGCGTTCACGATTGTGAACGGGGGCTATATTAGTCATTCTGCCACGACGGTGCAAGTGGTTTCTGCCCTGTCGTTGCTCGATCGCGTAAGTTTCGACCTATTCTAGAAACCTAGCGGTATTCCGAAGCTGAACAAGCTAACCAACTAAGCTGTCCATACCACCATAAATGCTAGCGCAGCTGCTGACCGAGGAGGTGCTGAGCGATTAAGCGTACCACGTAGCTTAGTTTGAACAAACCAGCTAGACTACGACGCCTTTGGTAAACCGCGAATGCTAGATGGCTCTTTGATGGAGCCTGGGGCACGGCCGCGCCTTAAAAACTTTACTGACTATGCAGGTATCAGTAATATCGGTATCACTCGCCGCGGCTTTACCGATCACCTGCATTTGGATGATGTTGAGCTCATTCATATGAATGGTCGGGTGTACGACTATAACCTAGGTCGCTTCTTAAGCGTCGACCCGGTGATTCAAAGCCCGGGCAACAGCCAATCCTTAAACCCGTATTCCTACCTGATGAACAACCCACTGGCGGGAACCGACCCCACGGGCTATAGTGGCTGTGGGGTATCACAAATGGCGGATTCGATGTGTCCTCATATGACAGCGCTTGAAAACGCCACCACGGACATCTCATCGAAGCCGCGGCAAAACGACAGTGCGAGCAATACCGTAGGTAATGGTGCACAACCAAGTGAACTGACGGATTTAGTTCAACAGATGCAAGTTGCTGATATTGGCAGTCAAAATCAAGCGCCAGCACTGGGATACGTACTTTCTGACAGTCAGAATGACAAATCTCCAACGGATATATCCAATGATGTTTATACTAATATAAATTTTAAAGGAAAAATAAAAACAACAGTCGATGTGAAAAATAAAGCTTACACATTACAAATTAAGCTCTCAGTTGGAACAAATGATATTGAGCATGAGCTTTTGTCAGATTACATTGCCGGTATTAACGAACACTTCAATATTGAAGGTACTCACTCAAATGGGTATAAAATACTTCTAAAAACAGACGTATCTTTTAGCAAAGAGAATCCTGACTTCTACATAAACGAGTGCCCCGGATGGTGCAGCACTGCAAATTCTTTTAGAAATGCTGGTCGCGCTTCTCTCGGATCGACTTTAATAGAGCTGCGCGCACCGGCCGCAGATAGAAATACAGCTGCACATGAGTTTGGCCATATGTTAGGTCTTCTTCATCAGCATAACGATACGAAAAGTCTATTAAGTTATGCTCATGTCGAAGGGCATGAAAGAAAGCTCACAGATAACGACTTGCAAAGATTGTTTCAGCAATACAGGAAAGACGGCTATGAATAAGTATCTTCTTTTTTTATTTTTCATGCCATTTCATTTGGCAGCTTCATATGATGAAGGTATTGAGCATTTTAAATTTTCTGGAACAGGCTCTCATGAAAAAAGTCTGGTTGTTGATGGCCCATCTTTTAGCCATAAAGGACTTTGCATGAAGGATAGAGTTATATTAACGTTATATAATAATAGAGTTACATCATCAAAGCCTATTCAATTGTTTCAAGCCCAAATTGCTGGCAGCGAATGTGCTGAGTTAGATAGAGAACAAGCAGTTCTGTATCTTGGCAAGTTAGGTGATATTAATTTCGAAATTTACAATACTAAACTTTCAAAGTTGAAAAGCTGGTGTGACAATAGCGATCGAGATTTTTGTAGTGATTATAAAGTCAAGGAGTTTCACCTCGGTCTCGACGGACAAGTAAGAATTGTAGTTTTTGGAACAGGAGGGAGATCATACTCCGTTGAATTCTCTCCCGGTAAAGATGTTTTTGTTGGGCGATTATTCGACTGAATTTATGTTTAGTTGTATTTCCAGCTTGACTCGGAGTTATTGTAACTACCCCGTAATCAACCCACTTTGACGTATTGCTTCAGCCAGTACGCGCTTTGGCTCGGCCTCACCGTGAACTAAGCGTACGTCGTGCAATGGCTTTTCGGTAGTTTCTAAAAACTCCAACAACTCTTTTTGGTCGGCGTGTGCCGAATTTCGCGACCGGGCACAAGCTTGACCTTCAGTGACGAGGATGGGCAGGTCGTCGGGCGCCGGCACTATGACGCCTTTGGTAAAACGCGAATGATTGACGGCACCTTGATGGAGCCCGGAGCACGGCCACGCCTAAAGAACTTTGCTGACTATGCGGGTATCAGCAATATCGGCATCACTCGCCGCGGCTTTACCGACCACCTGCATTTGGATGACGTTGAGCTCATTCATATGAATGGTAGGGTGTACGACTATAACCTAGGGCGCTTCTTAAGCGTCGACCCGGTGATTCAAAGCCCCGGCAACAGCCAATCCTTAAACCCGTATTCGTACCTCATGAATAACCCTCTGGCGGGAACCGACCCCACGGGCTATATTGGCTGTGGGGTATCACAAATGGCGGACTCGATGTGCCCCCATATGATAGCCCTTGAAAACGTCACCACGGACACCTCATCGAAGCCGCGCCAAAACGACAGTTCGAACAATACCGTAGGTAATGGTGCGAGTGACAAAGTTGCTACCGCTCACGGACGTGGTGAAACCAGCGATTTAGCGCCGCCAGCCGAGGCTGAGGGTGGTCAGGGTGATACCAGTGGGAAGCATGGGAGTGCAGAGTCATCTGGGCTAACTGGGAAAATAGAAAAATCTGAACTTGGAAAAGACGAAGGTAGTGCGCAAAAAACATTTGATAAGGCTTATGAATTCTTCAAAGATGATGCAAGCAACATGGGCGAAGAGGTAGAGTTTAAAGATGAATACGCAATCTCTATTCGAAGTGTGTCCGACCATAATGAGACTTACGCCCCTAAATTATTTAAAAGCTTTGAAGAGGCAAACGAATATGCAGGTGAAAGTTACGGCGCTGGATACGAGAAAGTGTGGGTGTTTGGGTACCACTATGGGGGAAAATCAACTATTTATAAACCTGCAACGTTTTCTAGGCCGGGTTTCACAGGGGTGGAAAGAGCTATTGCGACATTGGCGCATGAGTCTAGGCATTACAATCCAGCTAACCTAGGTAAAGCACGTCCACATAACTCTAGGTTACAGCAGAGAGCGTTTGCGCTGGTTTCCCAACAAGCAGTTGACCGATTCAGGCGTCAAAAAGGAGTAGGCAAACAATGAAGATATTGTTTCTAGTTGCAGCTTTAACCCTAACTGCTGCATGCAATGCAGACACAAATAGATTGAAAGAATGTGGCGTTACTATAGATAAATCGTACGATGGAAAAAATGGAGAGTTTGTAGAATTTGTCGTCAATATTGATTCCAATACTAATAGCCGTAAATGCTCTGAAATTTCAGAAATTACTTTATCAAATTTTAAAACAGGTGAATGGGTAATATTCCCGTTGCCGAAAAAAGGCGCTGAAGTATCATTGAGGATTAGAAAGGCGTCCATTGATTACTCGGTTTTGAATTTAATATTTAGGTCAACAAAGATCGACGATGTCTATTTTGACGAAAAAAATTCAATAAAAATTTATCTTTCAGATTTTTGAATGTTGGCGTAGTGAGCCTCCCTAGAGGCACCCGACTACGTCACTCAACTAACTGTAAGTAGCGGTTCGTATGAAATGTCATATAAGCCTTTCACAGTGAAGCTTGATGCTTTTCCTCAAATATTTGGTTTCATGGAATTGCGCAGTCACATAATAATGAATGTAGAATTGAAAAATAAGGCAATTAAGATGATGGATAATTGTTTTGTACGAGCTAAAACCACTATCGACGTGGTAACCCCAGAGGATTGGATATTTATTACAACTGGAATGCTAAAAAGCAATAGCGATAAATATGCACCATCACCCGTGGCGGCAGCCAGTATAGCTTTACGTATGGGGCGCAGCGTGAGCGGGTGAAAGTCGTTCGAGATGGGGTGACCACCTATGAAGTCGACCACGCCTATGAAGCCAGCCCGGATGGGAGCTGGAAGGTCTATTTAAGCGCCATGGCCATTATCAGCTACAGCAATGACGATGGGCATCGCATCCGCTACCACCATAAGGACCGTCTGGGCACGAGCTTGACCTTCAGTGACGAGAATGGGCAGGTCGTCGGGCGCCGGCACTATGACGCCTTTGGTAAACCGCGAATGATTGACGGCACCTTGATGGAGCCCGGAGCACGGCCACGCCTGAAGAACTTTGCCGATTATGCGGGTATCAGCAATATCGGCATCACTCGCCGCGGCTTTACCGACCACCTGCATTTGGATGACGTTGAGCTCATTCATATGAACGGGCGGGTGTACGATTATAACCTTGGCCGGTTTATGTCGGTTGATCCATTTATTCAAAGCCCCACGAATAGCCAAAGTATTAACCCCTATTCGTATATTATGAATAACCCGTTAAGTGGGACAGATCCGACGGGATATGCAAGTTGTAGTGTAGATGATGCCGCAGGGTGCCAAGACGTTGCAGAAGATCTGGGTAAAGGCGAAACAGCCGATGTAACACAAAAGCAATCTGTCACAGGTTCCCGCATAAAACGCGATGTGAAAGTCGGCACCATGACAGGCAATGGTAATGGTACGGTTAATATTCAGATAGGCAATATGTCTGCAACAGCCGATATAGGCACACCATCAACAACTGCAAAAGGTAATAATAGTACCAATTACAATCAAATATACTCAGATACAGCCTCTACGATTGCTAATGGTGCAGCCGCTGCCATTGGTAATCTAATACCTGACATGGCAAATGGCATTGCTGATTGGACTGAAAGGTTTCTACATCAAGATTCTGGCTTTCTAGGTAGGATGGGGCAATGGGTTGATGTAGATAACGAAGTCGCACAAGGTGTGGCAAATGACTTTAGGAAAGTAGGTTCAGTTTTACTTGCAAATACCCCTCTACGTGCTAGTTCCTCAGCTTCAATGCGGTTACCGTCAGGAGGGCTATCTGGGAATATGGTTGCCCAACCCAAGCTGTTATGGGGGCGAAATGCAGAACAAATAGCTGCCATATTGACCGCTGAAGGTTATCAAGTTGCAGTAAGACAATCGACAAGGGGGTCTGGTAACGCAACAATCATCAAAGTAGGCGGACATAAGCAAGTTACACAAATTCAAGTTCATGCAGGTGGCGGCAGACATGGTGGCGCTTATTACAAAATATCGACCAGTACTCAAGGTAGAGTCTGGGTTGTTAATCCTGCAACATTCCGTGCCGACCCTAACCAAAAAGGCACAATAGTAAGTGGAGTTAATTAATGGTTAGCGAACAATTTGAATGGGCACTATTAGCATTAGCTCAACCTGCAAAAGTTCAACTTGGATTGTTTCCTGATTTTGCTAACGCGGCTGACGAGTTAGCATTAAGCTGGGAAGAAGCCTTAGAGGATACTGATTTGGATGAGCTGTCTGATAGTGCAAGAAGCGCCATCAAAGAACTTGATGACTATATGCTATCTATTAGCGGTCAAGAGAATGCTGAGCTGTGGACCAATGAATCGGTATCGAGCAGTGTTCAATGGGCGAAGATGAGAAAAATGGCTAGCAGAGTAATTAGGGAGCTTGGCTGGATAAGATCTTCTCCTCATAAGCCATTATGGGCAATTTATGTTCATGATGATGAATCTACTTAACAATACCTAAAATAAGACTCAGGATCTCTTTAGGATCCTGAGCCAACCTTCTACCCATCATCACAACTTCAGTCCTTTCAGGATGGAGTTGTATTTTGTTTTTTTAACAATTTCCCTAGAAAAAGCTATCAAGTGCGCAACCAAACCCAGTAGAACTACGCACTTGCTAGCAGCAGGTTGTGCAATCTGTGCCAGCGCCACTAACTGGTGGGGCTGGACAGACTGATCTGTTCTGCTGGCCGGGTGTGATCAGCTCTGCTGTTTGAGGCTGCTCAGTCTGCTGTTACTTTCGGAGCAACGTACGCTCAAATATCAGGTGTTTTAAGTCACGGAAATTATCCGGGATTGGTCCGTTCTGATAGAGGATGTCTGAAAGCTGTTGCATCTCGGTGTGACAGATAAAATTATAAAAGTGTTGTTCATCTTCATCCATGTCAAGGTAGTGCTCTAACCAACTGAGCTACGGACGCACATTCTGAGGCGTTCACGATTGTGAACGGGGGCTATATTAGTCATTCTGCCACACGACGGTGCAAGTGGTTTCTGCCCTGTCGTTGCTCGATCGCGTAAGTTTCGACCTATTCTAGAAACCTAGCGGTATTCCGAAGCTGAACAAGCTAACCAACTAAGCTGTCCATACCACCATATATGCTAGCGCAGTTGCTGACCGAGGAGGTGCTGAGCGATTAAGCGTACCACGTAGCTTAGTTTGAACAAACCAGCTAGAAATATCTGTAAAAAATGCAACACAGCCACTGTCATTAGTGGGAACTCGGCTTCGAGACCCCAAGCAAGATAGGCTACTACTAAGAATGCTCCCAAAAAGATAAGCATGGCGTAGTTGGCACCCGTTAGGAGGCGCTGGGCTGTTTGCTGTTGAGCGGGGCTGGGGCGATTAGCCTGATGTGCTTGGTGTGCTGCAACAGCGGTAGCAGCGGCGCTACTGAAACGAGTATCAATGGTAGTCATAGGGCACCTTGGTTGCTGTAGATCATAATAATCATCTTCAACGCATGTTTAATAAGATGCATTATGCATGCATGTTTGATGTGGATCAAGCTTTGGGTTAATATCTGCTTTGTAAATGCACCTTTACGGCGGTCTTATGCAATTAAAAAAATATACGGATTACGGTTTGCGCATCTTGATGTACTTGGCCAGCTACGAGCAGTTGGGCGAGGGGGCTAAGTTGGCAACGATAAAAGAGATTTGTGCTACGTTCGATTTGTCAGCTAATCATGTGAATAAGGTGGTGCATCATTTAGGACGGCTAAAGTTAATCGAAACTCGTCGTGGCAAAAATGGTGGGTTTTTGTTGGCGCAGGCGCCAGAGCAGATCTCGTTGGCTTTTGTGATAAGGCAGCTTGAGGGTGATGAGAAGTGGATTGAATGCGAAAATCCCTACTGCGTGGCGATGCCTGCTTGTGAGCTAAAAGGTATAGTGGCACGTGGAAAAGAGTTGTTTTACCAGTACCTTGAACAATATTCGCTAGCCAGCTTGATGGTGCAGGCGCCACAATTACGTGAGATATTCACGGTGGCGCGCGGTGAGTTAAATTAACCGGCACGCCACCTTTGTTCAAGTTTGATTAGAACCCAAGCGGGATGCCAAAGCTGAAAAACGCGACTAACAGCGCGGTCCATACCAGCATAAAGGCCAGTGAATAGGGCACCATCATGGCAATCATTTCGCCGAAGGTGAGTTGCGGATTATATTTGCGCATAAAGGCTAAGATAATACCGGCGTAACTCATCATCGGGGTGATGATATTGGTTGATGAATCCGCCACTCGGAAGGCTGCGGCGACTAAATCGGGTGTCATTTCGCTATTAACCAAGTACAGCATCGGAATAAATATTGGGCCTAACAGCATCCATTTAGAGGTGAGCCCGCCGACGAAAATATTAATGATGGCGGTAACTAGGATAAAGCCAATCAATAATAATACCGGAAAGCTTTGTAGCCCTAAGTTGGTGAGCAGGGTTGCGCCTAAGTAGGTGATGTAGGCACCAAGTCCGCTGTAACTCAGTACGCCCAGAAAGTTATAGCAAAAGAAAGTAAGTACCAAGATGTAGCCCATGGTGTCCATCTGTTTCACCATGGCTTTCACGACATCTTGCATCGAGGTAAAACGTCCGCTTGCCACACCAAAAGCAACACCCACGGCGGTAAAGACGAAAGTAATAAGCAGGATCACGTTATTCAGGTAGGGAGTAATGGTTGCGCCCTCGGCGTTTTGATAGGGTGCCAGGGGGCCCACTGCTAAGCCATAAACAGCCAGTAACGCTACCACTAGAGCAATGCCTGCGGCACGTAAACCTTTTTGTTCTTGCGCAGTGACATCAAAATCGCCGAGCTCTAATTCAGCTGGGATGGTATAGGGCTTTTGCTCGAGTCGTGGCTGCACAAATTTTAGCGTCACCCAAGCCCCTACCGCACCTAACACGAAAGTTGAAGCCAAAATGAAGTAGTAATTCATGGTGGCTGGCGTTAAAGGTTCTCCGGCTTGATTGGTGAAAGGAATCCCCTGAGCTTCGGCAAAAACTTGAGCGTTGACCCCAATAATGACATCAATCGGGGTTGCGGGAATTAAATTGGCACTAAAGCCGGCGGAAACTCCGGCAAAAGCTGCGGCCATGCCGATCAGCGGGTTTTTGTTTAAGCCTGCATAAAGTAGCCCGGCCAGCGGGATCAAGATCAAGTAACCGGCATCGGTAGCAATGGAGCTCATGATGCCAATAAAGACGAGGAATAAGGGTAACCAATTAATGGGTAAGCCGCGCGATACTTTCTTTAAGATGGCGCCAAATAATCCAGAGTGTTCTGCAATGCCTACCCCTAGCATGACGATTAAGATAACGCCAAGCACGCCGCCACCAAAACCTAACCAGTTAGTTAATAACGCATTATCAAACAGCCATACCACATTGTCGCTGGCCAGCATGTTTTTGATTTCATAGGCTATGGGTTGCCCATCGCCACCGTAGGTTGTGAAGGTTAAGCCACCGATGGCCCAGGTTAACACCAGCGCGCCGATTAGAAAGTAAATGAAGATGATAACGGGATCGGGGATGCGTTTACCAGCTCGTTCAACAAAAGCGATGAAGCCTTTATCGCTGGAGGTTGTTGGTTGTGAAGACACTGCTAGGTTCCTTAGTTGTTTTTATTAGGTATTGCGATGAGGGGCATGGTAGGAGAATTTTTCCGGGGTGTCTACGCTTTAGCTGGCACATATAGGTGGTTCTGGGGCTGGCACTTGTCCTTGCGCACGGCAGCGAAGTAACAAGCGCCAGACCAAAATAAGCTTATCTTAATTGATGCTTCAACACCTTACCGTTCGCGTTGTGGGGGAGTTCATCCATGACGGCGTAAATGCGGGGACATTTATAATCGGCGAGGCAGTTGCTCATGTGTGCACGCAAGTCAGCTTCAGTGGCGTTAGCTTTCAGTACCACGCAGGCTTTTACGGTTTCGCCCCACTGCGGGTGCGGAATACCAATAACCGCGGCTTCTAGCACCGCAGGGTGCCGGGCTAGAGCGTCTTCAACCTCGCGCGGATAGACATTTACACCGCCACAGATAATCAGATCTTTGATGCGATCTTTAACCCAGAAATAGCCGTCTTGGTCACGAATACCTATATCTCCAGTTCGGATCCAACCGTCGCTGGTGAAGACCTCTGCGGTGGCGCTGGGATTACGCCAATATTCTTGCATCAGGCCTTCTCCGCCAATGTGAATTTCGCCCGGTTCGTTCACTGCTGCGATCTTGCCATCGCTGTTGATAATTCTCATCTCGGTAAAGGCGGCGGCACGCCTGCCAACAGATCCAGCTTTGCTGGCATGCTCTTCTGGGCGTAAAAAACTGCCAGTTGGACCGGCCTCGGTTAGGCCGTAAACGCAATAAAATTGATCGCTACCAAAGGCTTCTTGTACTTGTTTTGCATGTTCTGCGGCTAACGGGCCGCCACCATAAATCCAGTGACTCATGCTGGTTAAGTCAGCTGTTTTAATAGCAGGGTGCTGTGCCGTCATCAGGTAGGCCACGGGTGCGCCAAAGAAATGGGTGGTGCGTTCTTGTGCTACTAGCTGAAGGAGCAGTTCAGGAGTAAAAGTTGGTGCGATAACATGGGTGCTGCCCATGATGGTACCGCCTACTAAGGTTAGGTTTAGCGGTGCCGAATGAGTAAATGGCATCAGCGATAACAGCCGACTATCGGGGCCGTAATGCATTTCTGTGGCGAACATCATGCCAACAAAGAGTAACGCTTGATGATGAAACAAGACCCCTTTGGGGCGGCCAGTGGTACCTGAGGTGTAGAGCAAGGTTGCGGCGGTTAATACAGCGTCTGTTGCCAACGGTTGTAATGGGTCTTGGGCGCTATCTGATGGCCCTGGCGGCAAGGTGTGGGCGATTGGCTGGCTGGCAAGAAATTCGGGCATTTGGTTAATCACCAGGCTGTTTATACCTAAGTCGCGGCAGGCTGCTAGTGCATGGGTGCTGGTTAAATCACAGGTGATCACTAAACGGGCATCTGCATCGGTGAAGATGTAGTTAAGCTCACTGGCGGTGAGTTTAACGTTAATCGGAGCGACGATGGCACCGATACGTTGGATGGCAAAATACGCCACCACAAAAGTGTAGGTATTGGGTAACACCAAACAGACCCGGTCGCCTGCGCTAATTTGGTGCTGACAAACTAAGTAGCGTGCACAGCGATCCACATCGTTATCGAGTTGCTGCCATGTTGCTCGAAGTTGGCCATCAATCACGGCTTCTTGGTTTGGGTATTTACGGGCGTTACGTGCTACGTAAGCTGGGATAATCATCGCAGGCTCCTTAAAACGCGCGGTTAATGATTGAGTTAAGATCGAGCCCACTGGGCAGACAGCCGTAATTGGCATGACTGCGGGCAACCAGACGTGCAGCGATAAAAGCATCAGCTAGGGTATTGGGGGCGTGTTGTAAGAGCAGGGCCGCCTGCAAGGCAAGCGCCATGTGGTCGGCAAAGTAACGTGCATGGTAGGGCCATTGCTGTTGCGGCGTTTGTTTGAAATTGCGTTGTAGTTCAGCGACAAATTCATCAAAGCGTCGGTCACAGCCGCTCGCTCGCTGCAGTTCGTTAAAATAGGCCTCGAGTACTTGTGGTTCTTTTGCTATGGCGCGCAGAATATCCAGACATTGCACGTTTCCGCTGCCCTCCCAAATGGCGTTAACCGGGGCCTCTCGATACAAGCGCGGCATGATGGTGTTTTCCATAACGCCCATACCACCGATAACCTCCATGGCTTCGTAAGCATGATTAGGGGTGCGTTTACAAATCCAATACTTACCTATGGGAGTAGCAATACGGGCCAACAGCCGCTCGTGTTCTTGATCTTGTTGGTCCATGGAGCGAGCCATGCGCAGGGTAAGTGTCATCGCAGCTTCGCTTTCTAGAGCTAAATCGGCTAACACATTCTGCATTAAGGGTTGATCACAGAGGAGGGCACCAAAGGCTTGGCGATGACGGGCATGATGAATGGCTTGTACGGTTGCTTGACGCATTCCAGAACTAGAACCAATCATGCAATCGTAACGAGTCATGGCCACCATCTCGATGATAGTGGGCACGCCGCGGCCCGGCTCACCTACCATCCAGCCAAGTGCACCGCGCAGCTCACACTCGCTGGAAGCGTTGGCAATATTGCCCATTTTGTTTTTCAGTTGCTGGATCTGCAGCGCGTTTTTACTGCCATCAGGGCGCCAACGGGGCACTAAAAAGCAGGACAGGCCGGCTGGCGTTTGCGCAAGGACTAAGAAGGCATCACTCATAGGAGCAGATACAAACCACTTATGGCCCACCAGTTCATAGGCTTCGCCGGCACCTTCCGTACCTACCGCATAGGCTTGGGTGCTGTTGCTACGTACGTCAGAACCACCTTGTTTTTCGGTCATCGCCATGCCGATGGTTAGGCCCAATTTTTGCCCATCAGGTAGGTTTCGGCCGTCGTAGATGCTGCTGGTAATTTTGGGTGCGAATTGCGCAAACAAGTTGGGTTGATGGCGCAAGGCTGGTAGGGCGGCAAAGGTCATGGTTATCGGGCAACCGTGGGCAGCTTCCACTTGGGTGTGCAAATAATACTTGGCGGCTCGGGCGACGTGGGCACCAGGCTTCGGGTCAGTCCATGGGCTTGCATGTAAGCCTTCGCTGATAGCAATGTCCATCAACTGGTGATAGCTAGGATGAAAATCGATGTGATCGATACGGTGGCCAAAGCGGTCGTGGGTAAGTAGTTGTGGCTTATTTGCATTGGCGTGAAAGCCCAATGCAATGCGTTCGGGCAGACCGCACTCTGCACCAAACCGGGCTAAGTCTTGTTGCGCCCACGCGCCGCCTTCGCGGTTAACTGCTTCTTGAAGGGCGCTATCTTCTGCATAAAGATTATAGTCTTCTAAAGCTGGGGGTTGGTTTTCTACTTGGTGGGTATTGCTTAGATAAGTAGGGTCGCGTTCGGCTGGCATGATGGTTGTCCTGTGTTGATCGTTATTTATGAGTTATTGATGATGCGAGATGGGCTGACGGCCATGGGCGGGCGCTGATGGCCTGCATACAAAAAGCAACGCTGGTTTGCACCGCGGCATGAGCATCAAGTTGTTCGGTTTTGGCCAGCGGCCCAATTAAAGCTTCAGCTATAGCTCCTACCAACGCTCGACTACTCAAGCTGCTGTCTTGCGCAGGGAGTTCGCCCGTAGCTACGCCTTGCTCGATGGCGTTGGCAAAGAGTTGAGCGTAGCGTTCACGGTAATGTAAACGTGCTGCAATCACTGCTGGAGCTACCGGTTCAGCGATAAGGGCCCAGGCGGTGATAGGTGCACGTAAGGCACGTTTAGCAAAAGTGCTTAGGGCAGCAGCTATGCGTTCACTGGCAGTATCTGTGGTGCTGCTAAGGTGTTGTTCCACTTGAGCGATTTCGATATCGGTAGCATGGGCAAAGAGCACCGTGCAGAGATCTTCTTTTGAGGGAAAGTAACGATACAAGGTACCGGTAGCTAAGCCACACCGATTGGCTAATGCGGCCATTTGCAATCCGCTGAAGCCCACTTCGTTAAGCATTGCTAGTGCATGGCTTACGATGGTGCTGTGGGTTGCTTGTTTGCGTTCACGTATTTTACTGGTTTCGCGGTAGGCCATAGTGGTTGCTCGTTGTTTGTTGCTCGTTA
The DNA here is from genome assembly GCF_024584785.1 of Idiomarina loihiensis. Taxonomy (GTDB): domain Bacteria; phylum Pseudomonadota; class Gammaproteobacteria; order Enterobacterales; family Alteromonadaceae; genus Pseudidiomarina; species Pseudidiomarina fusca. The sequence continues at coordinate 1,130,658 of NZ_CP074112.1, read as the reverse complement.
TTTGTTCGTAGTTGCTCGGGTGTACGACCGTGTCACTCAATACAAGAAGTGAATCATGATTCATTTTTTAGATCAAGGTTTATTTGCAAAGCGATTGTGTCTGAAAATCAGCCAGATATAGCATTTATCTCTTTACGCTATTAAAAGTTAGTTGAAAAAATGTTGAAAGTGATAACATTTGCGTCTATATTTCACTCACTTTATCTGTAGCCAAATGCGTACAGACCTATGGGTTAAATCACTCACTGAGGTGCGCACTCAGCTGCAATGAGTTTTAACAACACCAGTACAGGGATAATAACTATGGATAGAAGTACCTATCGAATGGGCGGTTTAGCTCGTTCCCTTAAACTGATTTTAACCGGGGTTGCAGCAGCTACCGTGCTTACTGCATGTGGTGGCTCTGATGATCCTGAGCCTATTACTCCGCCACCACCTCCGCCGCCACCGCCAGCAAGTTACACGGTAACTGCTGAAGCCGGTGAGGGAGGAAGCGTGGCGCCAACCGAACAAGAAGTAGAGTCTGGCGAGCAAGCATCGATTGAGGTGACTGCTGATACGGGTTATGACATTGATGGCGTAACCGGATGTGGCGGTGATTTAGCTGGTACGACTTACACCACCGGTGCAATTACTGAAGACTGTACCGTCACCGCAAGTTTTATTAAAAAGACGTACACAGTTACCACAGATGTAACTGAGGGCGGTAGTTGGTCACCAACCGAAGCGATTGTTGAACACGGTGATAGCACCTCATTTGTGCTGACCTGGGACCCGGTAGATTATCGTATTTTAACCACCGAGGGCTGTGAAGGTAGTTTTGCTGATGACACTTATACTACCGGGCCGATTACCGCTGCGTGTGTGGTACAAGCGCAATTACAGTTTAACGAAGCACCGCAGTGTGATGCAGGTGATGACACCGACGCGAATGCCGGTGATCGGGTCAGTATTGAAGGGACTGGCTCAGACGATATGGAGATTGTGAGCTGGTTATGGGAGCAGATAAGTGGTCCTGAGGTGGTGATTCTTGATCCCGCTAGCCCAACCCTTGAGTTTGATGCCCCTGACGTGACCGAGGTCACTACGTTGGTATTTCGGTTAACAGTTACGGATAACGAAGGCAAAACTGCTACGGATGAAGTGACAGTTACGCTGTATCCGGTGTATCCGGAACTTACTGGTGTCGCTATGTTTGCTGGCGATGCTCGTGCCGTAGGTAGCACAGTAACCGTCTATTTAGACAGCAGCGAAGATCTGCGTTCTATCAACTGGCAGGTAACTAAGCGTGCTGATGCAAGCGCGGTTGATTTTACTGCTATCAACGACAACGCAGCCATTGAATTCAATGTCGATGATGTAGGCTTGTATGATGTAGTGGCTACCTCGCACAGTGGTGATAGCATGCAGTCGATGGCGGTACTGACTTCTAGTGTGCCGGCACCAGACCCCGCCGCGTTAGAAAACTACGATGGCACCACAGCATTAGATGAAGTGGTGGCGGTGGTACTGAACCAATCGTGGGTGGTGAGTGATACGCTCACGGAAGCTGAGCTTACCGCGCTTATTACCAGCGATTACAGCACCCTTAACCCGGTTGCTTATGATGCAACGCAGGGCCTATTGGTGCAGTACGATGCGGATTCTATTTTGGTACGCGAGCAGTTAGAAATGCTTAAGTTGCAGCCGAATATCGCATCTGTCAATCAGCGTGTGCATGTGGGTGTGAATGCTGAAATCAGCTTCAGTACCGCATTACCTGATGATGGTGACACTTGGGCTGATGGCGGCAGTAACTGGCACCTAGAAACCGAGCAAGGGGCAAACTTTGTCGAGGCTTGGAATACGGTTACCGGTAACGAAAACGTGCAAATTGCTGTGGTTGATGGTGGGTTTTATGCCGAGCATGAAGAGCTGCAAGGTCGTTATAGCCACTTGTTGACGGCGAGCCAGTCAGCGCATGGCAACGGCACCGCTGGTGCGATTGTCGGGGCTAGCAACAATGGCGTGGGTGTTACTGGTATCAATCACAGTTCGCAAGCAGTGTTAGCGCGCTGGGGCGTGCAGTCGTACGCTGAAGCTTTGGCGCAAGATGATGCCAATGATCTTCGTAAAATTAAGGTGGTGAATAACTCATGGGGTCCGATGGGGAATAACTCCAGCTCGATAAGCATGGGTATTTACTTCAGCCGTAGTTATCGCCAATTAGCCTTAGCTCATCAAGATGTATTGCACGTATGGGCTGCCGGTAATGACGGGCGCTCAGCAACTTATCAAAATGGTGCCTTGCATTTAAATAACAACGGCAGCTACTCGCCTTTGAGTAATATCATGGTGGTTGCGGCTCACGGCAGCGACGGCTTGTTGTTGCCTTACAGTAACTATGGCACCAGCGTAGATATTGCAGCTCCTAGTGAGTATCTTGGGGTAGGTGCAGTTAACGCGGGTGTGTCTGAATACTATGCCAGCGAAGACGATAGTTATGGCAGTTGTTACAGCGGCGGCTTTAATGGTACCTCGGCTGCGTCGCCAGTAGTGGCTGGTGCTGCTTCGTTAATTTACAGCATGTATCCGGGCTTTACCCCAACTGAAGTGAAGCAGATCTTGGTCGACAGTGCTGATACTTATGTTACTCAGCGTCATGCCAATGCTGCGAGCTGTAATGGCGTGCCAGAAACGGTTGAATTACCTAGCCCGATTCCGGTATTGAATGTGGCTAACGCGGTGGCGATGGCGCAAGACATCATCAACAGTAAAGTGACTATTAGCCACTACATGGTGAATCCGTTTATGAATCAAGTGCAGTTTATTATGACTAGCATTGATAACAACTTAGCGGTGCAGTCTTTTGATTGGCAGTTAGAGAGCTTATCTGCTGAGCAAAACTGGTCTGTGACGGATTCAGGTACCGGTGATGTGGGTATTTTTGCGGGAATGTTTGATGGAGATGCGCAGGAGCATCGGTTAACGGTTAACGTTGATTTGTATGATCCGCAAAGCGATACCATCGTGAATGCGAGCCGTAGCTATACCTTTAGCCTAGCGCAAGTATTCATCAATACTCGTGATACGGTCAGCCTGAACGCCATTGGTGGTGCTGAGTTGCAAATAGCTAACGAAGCTGGTCAATTGTATAGCTTTACCGGTTATTCGCCTGAAAGTGGTATTACTCCAGCATGGTTGAAGCCGGGTAGCTATTCGGTTTATGCCGAGGCAACGGATTATCAGAGCAGCGCGGTGAGCTTTACCGTAACGACTGATGAGCCGCAAACGATTTACCTCAATATGACGACACTAGATGCCGGTTCGGTGGGCTCTATTAGCGGCCGTGTGGTGAATCAAAATGATGAGCCGGTAGCAGGCGCGTCAGTACGTATCTCTGGTGGTGAGCTCACTAATGGCTACTTTGCTTCGGCGGTAACCAATAGTGCCGGTGAGTATGTGATTTCTAACATCTCCAAAGTATCGAGCACTGGCCAACCGATTGAGAGCTTTACCATGGAAGCGACAGCATCGATGCATACCACTGCGGTACGTGACGAAGTGATCGTATTGGCAGGCTTAGATCGGGTAGAAAACTTCCGTTTGAACGAGCTGGAAGAATCTGAAGAAGTTATTTTTGCAGATAGCTTTGAAAATGGCCCCGGCGAATGGTCTGCAGTAGGTATGTGGCACTTGGAATCAATGACGGGTAATAGCTTGTACAACCTGTTGGTTGATGAAGGGTATGTGCTGTTTGCTCCAGATGAAGTTGCTGACCATGCATATCTGCCACAGGCTTATGATGGCGATTACGTGTGGTGGTACGGCAAAGCCGATACAGGTACCTTTATTGGTGAACAAGCTAGTTCAGATACGCTGTTAAGTGGTGGTCGCTCTACGTCAAGTAATATGGGTATGCTAACTTCACCAGTGATTGACTTGAGTAATACCAACCAGCCGATGCTAGATCTACAAAGCTGGTGGGAAATCGAGTCAGTGAATCCTAATAGTAGCGGTTTTGATTTGCTACGGATTCAGGTGTCGATGAACGGTGATAATTTTGTCACGGTGCGTACGTTAAATCCGTATGTTGATCCGAATGATACGCAACGCGCTGCTAAGCCGTTCTCATCAGCGGGCTACAATCGTAAACCGGTGTGGACCAACGAACTGTTAGACTTATCGGCGTACGTAGGTTCGCAGATTCAGATCCGCTTCCAGTTCGCAACGATAGACCATTTATACAATGGCTTCCGTGGTTGGGTGATTGACCATGTGCGGGTGGTTGACCGCTATAGTGAAGTGGTGGATCCGTCGATTGCGAGTGGTCGCGTTGAGCATCCAGATTCAGCTGAGTTGTTACAGCAATTACGGCAGCCGCAATGGCAGCCAGAGCAGGCGCAACAAGCACCTGTGCGAGACTCTATGGATGGAGTGCAGCGGTAATACCCGTCATTAAGTGAGTTAAAACCGCTTGTAGCTTTGGCTATGAGCGGTTTTTTTATGGGGTTTTTTAGCCTTTTTGTAGCAACCTGCTCATGGCTGTGGTTAAGCCATCTAAGGTGAGTGGAAACATACGGTGCCCCATGAGTTCGTTCATCATGTCGATAGACGCGTAATAATGCCAGTGCTGTTGTGGCTGGGGATTAAGCCAAACCGCATGCTGGTACTGCCCCAGTAATCTTTGCATCCAAACTGAACCAGGCTCTTCGTTCCAGTGCTCGACACTCCCCCCCGGATAAGCGATCTCGTAGGGCCCCATGGTGGCGTCGCCGACAAAAATCAGCTTGTAGTCGCGGCCGTATTTATTGATAAGCTCTTTCGTGGGCGTTTTTTCGGTAAAACGGCGGCTGTTATGTTGCCACACATGCTCATACACGCAGTTATGAAAATAATAAAATTCGAGGTGTTTAAACTCACTGCGGGCAGCGCTAAAAAGCTGTTCACATTCATAGATATAGTCATCCATAGAGCCACCGACATCAAACAAGATCAACACTTTGATGGCGTTGTGACGTTCCGCCTGCCATTGCAAATCAAGTAATCCGCCTTTTTGCGAGGTGGCTCGAATGGTGTTGTTAAGGTCTAGTTCAGTGGCTGCGCCGGAGCGAGCAAACTTGCGTAATTTGCGCAGGGCGAGCTGCAGATGGCGCTGGGTGAGTTGTTGGCCACCATCGAGATCTTTAAATTCGCGCTGATCCCACACTTTGACTGCGCGTCGTGCATTGCTGCGGTCTTGGCCGACACGAATACCTTCAGGGTTATAGCCGTATGCGCCAAACGGTGAGGTGCCACCGGTGCCAATCCATTTGTTGCCACCAGCATGGTGCTTTTGTTGTTCGGCTAAGCGCTCGCGGAAGGTTTTAAGGAGTTCATCTAGGCCGCCCAAAGCTTGAAGTTTAGCTTTATCTTCGTCACTGAGCTGGCGCTGCAAAGCCTGCTCTAGCCATTCAGGCGGAATGCTAGCAGCAAGATCAACCTGCTCAACGCCGGTAAAATATTCGGCGAAGGCTTGGTCAAACTTATCGTACAGACTCTCGTCTTTAACGAGCACCAGCCTTGCTAGCGTATAAAAGTCATCGACGTTAGCAAAGATCACACCGCGCTCTAACGCAGCCAATAGATCTAATAGCTCGGTAATACTGGTGCTAAGCCCATGTTTACGCAGGCAGTAAAAAAACTCTATTAGCATTAGCGCTGGCGACGCGCCATAAAGGCGAGTTTCTCAACCAGTTGCACATCTTGCTCGTTTTTTAACAAGGCACCGAACAGCGGCATCAGGCCGGTATTCTGTTGTAAGTCCGCGGGCTGGATTTGTTCCGCGAGCAAGAGTTTTAGCCAGTCGATTAGTTCCGACGTGGATGGCTTTTTCTTCAGATTTGGCACTTGGCGCAAGTCAAAGAAAACCTCGAGTGCGGTACTCAACAACTGTTGTCGAATGTCTGGAAAGTGAACCTGCACGATTTTCGCTAAGGTGTCTGCATCCGGAAATTTGATGTAGTGAAAAAAACAGCGTCGCAGAAAGGCATCTGGCAGTTCTTTTTCGTTGTTGGAGGTGATGATAACAATAGGGCGCTGTTGAGCTCTGATTTGCTCGCCCGTCTCATACACATGAAACTCCATTTGATCCAGTTCATGTAAGAGATCGTTGGGAAACTCGATGTCCGCCTTGTCGATTTCATCGATCAACAATACCGGTCGGGTGGTGGCGCTAAAAGCCTGCCAGAGTTTGCCCGGTTTAATGTAATTGGCAATATCGTGCACTTTGTCGCTGCCCAACTGACTATCACGCAAGCGCGATACAGCATCGTATTCGTACAGACCTTGCTGAGCTTTGGTGGTGGATTTTATTTGCCAACGAATCAGTGGTACGCCCAAACTGGCGGCTAATTCTTCCGCCAGTCGGGTTTTACCAGTGCCAGGTTCGCCTTTGAGTAAGAGCGGTTTTTCTAAAGTTACTGCGGCGTTTACGGCTAGGCCGAGATCATCGGCAACAATATAATTACTGGTACTGGTAAAGCTCATGTTAGTCCACTATTTTTCCTGAAGTTTGCAGGTATTGTTTACCGTTTTTCTTCACTTTGTCAAAGTCCATGTGCTCTGAGCCTTTGTGAACTTCCTCTAGCACGTCTTGTAAATCATCAACTTCGGTCTCTAGACATTGCAGTGCAACTTCGAGGGTGTAGGTTAATTGATGAATTTCACCCATTTTTTGAGGCGTTAACTCACCGTTAAGTACTTCGGCTAATTTTTTATTGTATTCGCGCAAGTTATCTAAGGCTTGCTCAAGGTTTTCTGATGGCTTGCCTTTAAAGTGGTCGGGACGGTCATCGCTAGCTTGGCTAGCTGGTGCAAAAGCTACGCCGCTGGCAAGGATAACGGCAATAGAGGCGCTGGTTAATTGTTTAAAAAGGGTCATGAATAAGCTCCTGGGTAGACTGAGTGACAACTTAAGCCAAATGCTTAATGAGAATCGTTCTCATAAAATACTCTAATTTGTCATGGCTGCCAAGTGTTTTACTTGAGTTATGCCCCCGGGGTAAAACCACAATCACTGAAGAACTGTTGCCAATAACGCACATGATTACGGGTGGTATCGGTGAGTTGATCAGGTAATGCGTTGATTTGTCGCAGGTGGGTTAACCACGCTTGCGGTGCCTCGGGTGAGGCCAATAGGGTTAATAGCGGAGCTACTTGCTGAGCTTGGCGAATTAGGCCGGCAAAATGCTGCTGCACAGGGCCACTGAAATATTGCACAAAAACATTGCGTAATACTAGGGCCCGACTGGGGGTGCCGGCACTTAGGCAACCGGCTGCGGCACTCAAGTCTTGTACTAATGGCGTTAGCTGCTGCAGGTATTGTTGCTGATCATACAAAGCGCGCCACAGTTGGCTTAAGTAAGGGGACTGTTCGAGGAGCTGCAATGCCTGCTCTAGCTCGTCCAGCGCCACCGGGGCTATCGATAACTCGCTTTGCTGCTCTTGATTGAATGCCGCATTGGGCGCTGGTAAGGGCGCATTTAACAGTAGGTAGACTTGTTGTAAGGCGGTTAAAAGCGGCGCGAGTTGGGCAGGGTCGACCTTGGCTAAAGGACGATCTGCTAGGCGTAAACTTTGCCGTATACTAGGGTCACTTACCAAGGCTTGGAGCTTGAGTTGGGTCATATTGGCAGCTTTGTTGCGGCTTAGGTCGCTCACCTTTTGCGCTAATTCAAGCTGACCTTGTTGTTCTAGCTGAGCGGCACAGATATAAAGCGCTTGCAGCAGCTGATAATCATGATAGTAGCGCACTAAGCCCTGTTGTAATTTGCCTAAACTGCTGTTGCGCTCAGCGATTAGACTGCCCGCTTGGCATTGATCTAAACGTATCGCATCCAGCAACGACAGACTCTGGCTTGGTACTTCGATGCGAAGCTCGCGCAAGGGCGGCAGTTGCCAGGTGGGCGCTGCTAGCACGGGTGCTGGTAATGGGCTCTTGAGGGTATTAGCGACCCGCTGCCGGTAATCAGCTACTTGCTCTAATCCAACGGGTGCCGGGTTACAGGCTGTCAGTAGCAGCAACGTTGTTAGCCACGCCCATGTGCGATAGCGGCAGGTTAAGCAACGTTGGTTAGGATGCTGCGGCTGAGTCATAGGGTTCCTGTTTGTTGGTGATCTGCGCTCAGTGGTACTCGTACTTTACGTGGCACTTCATCATTATTGTGGTTACAATATTTTACCTGAGATTCAGCAAAACGAGACCTCTTATGTTCACCGGAATAGTACAAACCCAAGCGCAAGTGGCCAAATTACAGGACCGTGACAACTTTCGTCAACTTACCCTAAGCGTAGCCCCTGAGTATCTGCAGCAGGTGGCACTAGGTGCCAGTATTGCGATTAATGGTTGTTGTTTAACGGTGGTGAGTTTCACCGAGACCACAGTAAGTTTTGATATCATTGATGAAACCTTGCGCTTAACTAATCTAGGCGCACTCTGCGTGGGTGACAAGGTTAACTTTGAGCGTAGTTTGAAGGTGGGCGATGAAATGGGCGGCCATTACGTCTCGGGCCATATTCATGGGGTGGGGCGCATTGTTGAGCGGCAACAGAGCCCTGATAACTTAGCTTTGTGGATTGAATTTGCGCCTGAATTTGCGCCTTACGTTTTGCCCAAGGGCTTTATCAGTGTCAATGGTGCAAGCTTGACCGTAGGCCAAGTGGTAGGCAATACATTTTCTTTGCATTTAATTCCGGAAACCTTGCGGCTTACTAATTTGGCAGACGCAGACCAGGTTAACCTTGAGTTTGACCAACAAACCATGACCATTGTCAACACAGTCGAGCGAGTTTTAGCGCAGCGCGGGCATTAGTCTATGGCAGCTGACGAGCGAGTGATTAAAACTCAGTAGAAATTTTCGTCATCGCTGGCCACGCGGACAATTATTTTATCCGCTACCTCATCTATCTTCACTATCAAATGAATATCTGAACCGCATGCAGCGCACTCATCGAGGTAGTCTTGAGCACCTTCTGAGGGGTCGATACTAACGTGGATTCGGTGTCCGCAGTGAGGGCAGCGGAGGCCGGCATCGTAGAGTTTATCAGCGTTCATACTTACTTCCTTGCAGTGACTTGAGTCACTTTAGTATGGCTGATTCTGCGAAAATTTCCTGCTGCTGACTACGTAAAATTTTTTAGTCGATGGCTCAACGATTTAGCTTCTAAGGTGAGTAGTTGCCCGGTAAACCAGCCGGCGATGAGCAGTAGCGGACAGGCTACAATGCCTTTGACCAAGTTTAATTGGGTGGCCGACAAATAACTGCCAGCTTGACTATAAAGTAAGGTGGCAAGGGTCCAAAATAAGGCTGCGGTTAAAGCTGCTAGTGGGCCAATGAGGTTTTCCATGATTACTGTCTCTGGTAACGGCTAAGTTTTAGGTGCGATTGCGGTGCAGGCCTTTCCTTGAGGGGCATCATACGCTATAGTGCTGCTTTCTAAAATCACAAGTGACACTTGGTAGGTGCCACCACTGTAAAAAAGGATTCAGTCATGCCTGTAGTAACCCTTCCTGATGGTAGTCAACGCGCCTTTGATGGCCCCGTTTCCATTCTTGATGTTGCCCAAGATATTGGCCCTGGTTTAGCCAAAGCGACGGTAGCTGGACGAATTAACGGTGATTTGCACGACGCGTGTGACCTCATTACTGAAGACGCCCATGTTCAGATCATCACGCCAAAAGACGATGATGGTGTGCATATTATTCGTCACTCTTGTGCACATTTGCTCGGCCATGCCTTAAAGCAGATGTTCCCTGATGTGAAGATGGCCATTGGTCCGGTCATTGATAATGGCTTTTACTACGATGTGGATATGGAGCATACGCTCACTGCAGACGATTTGCAGGCGTTAGAAAAACGCATGCTAGAGTTGGCAAAAACTGAATATTCAGTGGTGAAGAAAAAGGTAAGCTGGCAAGAAGCTCGCGAGACTTTTGTCAGCCGTCATGAACCTTATAAGGTTGAGATTTTAGATGATGATATCAGCCAAGATGATCAGCCTGGCTTGTATCACCATGAAGAATACATCGACATGTGCCGTGGTCCGCACGTGCCGAACATGCGTTTTTGCCAACACTTCAAGATCATGAAGGTAGCCGGTGCATACTGGCGTGGCAATTCAGATAACAAGATGCTACAGCGTATTTATGGTACGGCCTGGGCGGATAAAAAAGCGTTGAAAGCTTATCTGCAACGATTAGAAGAAGCAGAAAAGCGTGACCACCGTAAAATTGGTAAAACCCAAGATTTGTTTCACTGGCAAGAAGAAGCGCCAGGTATGGTGTTTTGGCACCACAATGGCTGGACCATTTTCTTAGAACTTGAACGTTTTATTCGCGAAAAATTACGCGAGTACAAATACCAAGAAGTAAAAGGCCCATTGATGATGGACCGAGTGCTGTGGGAACGTTCAGGGCACTGGGAAAAGTTTTCTGAGCTGATGTTTACTACGGCTTCAGAAAACCGTGAATATGCTATTAAACCCATGAACTGTCCGGGGCATGTGCAGATTTTTAATCAAGGTTTAAAATCTTACCGTGATTTGCCGTTGCGGATGGCTGAATTTGGCTCGTGCCATCGTAACGAACCGTCAGGTGCCTTGCATGGCCTGATGCGCGTTCGTGGCTTTACCCAAGACGATGCGCATATTTTCTGTACGGATGCACAGGTGCAGCAAGAAGTTAGTGGCTGCATTAAGATGGTTTACGAAACCTACAAAACTTTTGGTTTTGAAGATATCGTAGTGAAACTGTCAACCCGTCCAGAACATCGTCTAGGCGATGACGCAACTTGGGACCATGCTGAACAAGCCTTGGCCGATGCGTTAAAGAATCACGGCATTGAGTTTGAATACTTGCCGGGTGAGGGCGCTTTCTACGGTCCGAAAATTGAATTTACCCTGCACGACTGTTTAGGTCGGGCATGGCAATGTGGTACGGTACAGTTAGATTTCGCGTTACCGGGCCGCTTAGGTGCTACTTATGTGGGCGAAGATAATGAACGCCATACGCCCGTGATGATTCACCGTGCCATTTTGGGCTCGTTAGAGCGCTTTATGGGAATTATCATTGAAGAATATGCGGGTTACTTCCCATTATGGTTGGCACCAAATCAAGTTGTGGTGATGAATATCACCGATAATCAGGCTGATTATGCAAAAGAAATCGTAAAAGAGTTGAATAAACTCGGATTTAGGGCGACAGCCGACTTGAGAAATGAGAAAATAGGCTTTAAAATTCGCGAGCACACTTTAAAACGTGTTCCATATTTGTTGGTTGTTGGCGATAAAGAAGTCGAGAACCAAGCGGTTGCGGTACGTACTCGACGTGGTGAAGACCACGGTATTAAAGGGCTACAGCAGTTTATTGCTGAGCTCAACGAAGAAGTACGTAGTCGCAAGATTAGTTAATTGATTGGAGGAATGACCCATTAAAGGCGGAAAAAAAACTCAGAAAGCTGGTGATAAGAATCGGATTAACGAAGAAATTCGTGTCAAAGAAGTACGATTAATCGGTGTTGAAGGTGAACAAATCGGTGTTGTCGCTATTCAGGATGCAATTAATGCAGCTGAAGAAGCGGGCGTTGATCTGGTTGAAATCAGCCCTAACGCTGAGCCGCCAGTCTGTCGTTTGATGGATTACGGGAAGTTTGTCTACGAGAAAGCTAAGAACGCTAAAGAGCAAAAGAAAAACCAGAAGCAGATTCAGGTGAAGGAAGTTAAATTCCGTCCTGGAACTGATGAAGGCGATTATCAGGTAAAACTACGCAACCTGACTCGTTTTCTGGAGGGAGGTGACAAAACTAAAGTCACCGTTCGTTTCCGTGGCCGAGAAATGGCGCACCAAGAGTTGGGTATTGACCTACTAAACCGGATCAAAACCGATTTAGAAGAGATCTCAACTTGCGAGTCGTTCCCAAGACGGGCTGAAGGTCGTCAGATGATTATGGTTCTGGCACCTACTAAGAAGTAGCTGTGGTTTTCAAGTAGGGCGGCGGGCTTCAATTGAAGTTCACCAAACTCACCCTGTTACACTGTTAACTAACAATGCGGAGTAATTTTCATGCCGAAAATGAAATCCAAAAAAGGCGCCTCAAAGCGCTTTAAGAAAACCGCTTCAGGCGGCTTTAAATGCAAGCAATCACATTTGCGTCACATTCTGACTAAGAAAAGCTCAAAGCGGAAACGTCACTTACGTGCGAAAAGCATGGTGCACGAGTCTGATGTAGCGTTAGTCGCGCGCATGTTACCGTTCGCGTAAAAGGAAAGGAGATAGCAAATGGCACGAGTAAAACGTGGTGTGATCGCGCGAGCGCGTCACAAGAAAGTCCTGAAGCAGGCGAAAGGTTATTATGGTGCTCGTTCACGCGTTTATCGCGTAGCGAAGCAAGCCGTTATCAAAGCGGGTCAATACGCATACCGTGACCGCAAAGCTAAGAAACGTACGTTCCGTCAATTATGGATCGTTCGTATCAATGCTGCAGCGCGTCAAAGTGGTTTGTCGTACAGCCGTTTTATCAATGGCTTGAAAAAAGCATCGGTAGAAATCGATCGTAAAATCCTGGCCGACATCGCAGTTCATGACCAAGCTGGTTTTGCTGCGCTGGTAGAGAAAGCTAAAAGCGCTCTGTAAGCTAGTTGAAATACATAAAAAGGGGGCTTTCTAGCTCCCTTTTTTTATGCTTTTTCGTTATCATAGGCGCAATTAACTATTCACTTTTATGTTTTAGTCATAACCGAGGAAACTCATGGCGTTATCTGACATTGTAGCTGCAGCTGAAGCGGCGGTTGCGGCGGCCACTACCGCGCAACAATTGGACCAAGTACGAGTTGATTACTTGGGTAAGAAAGGGGCTCTTACCGAGCAGCTGAAAAGCCTCGGCAAACTAAGTGCTGAAGAGCGTCCAGCTGCCGGACAAGCGATTAACGAAGCCAAGCAGCAAGTGCAAGCTGTGATTAACGCGCGTAACGATGAACTAAAACAAGCAGAATTAGCGGCTAAGTTAGCGGCTGAACGGATTGATGTTAGTTTACCAGGTCGGCGTGCTGAGCGTGGCGGCATGCATCCGGTCAGTCAGACCATTGCACGAATTGAAGCGTTTTTTGGTGATTTAGGTTTTCGTACGGTTGAAGGCCCGGAAGTGGAAGATGATTTTCATAACTTTGATGCGCTCAATATTCCTGCGAATCACCCAGCTCGAGCCGACCACGATACCTTTTATTTTACCCCAAAGACCATGTTGCGCACCCAAACTTCAGGGGTGCAGATCCGCACCATGGAACAGGAACAGCCACCGTTGCGGATTATTTCTCCAGGACGCGTGTATCGTAATGACTACGATCAGACCCATACGCCGATGTTCCATCAGGTTGAAGGCTTGATGGTAGATACGGATGTGAGTTTTACCCAGCTTAAAGGCATTCTAGAAGACTTTTTGGTGAACTTCTTTGAAGAAGAGCTAGAAGTACGTTTCCGTCCTTCTTACTTCCCATTTACCGAGCCGTCCGCAGAAGTGGACGTGCGTCGTAAAAATGGTCAATGGTTAGAAGTACTAGGTTGCGGCATGGTGCATCCAAGTGTGTTGCAAGCAGTTGGCATTGATAGCGAAAAATACACCGGGTTTGCGTTTGGTATGGGCGTTGAGCGTTTAACTATGCTCCGCTACGGCGTGAACGATTTACGTGCGTTCTTCGAAAATGACGTACGCTTCTTAAAACAATTTAACTAAGCCGGGTACGCAGATGAAATTTAGTGAAAAGTGGTTACGTAGCTGGGTTAACCCGGCCTTAGATAGTGTGGCGTTGTCAGAGCAATTAAGCATGGCAGGCCTAGAAGTAGACAGTATTGATGCGGTAGCGGAAGATTTTAGTGCCGTCGTGGTGGGCGAAGTTATTGCCTGTGGTCCGCATCCTGATGCCGATAAATTACAAGTCACTAAGGTTGATATCGGTGCTGATGAGCCGGTTGATATCGTCTGTGGTGCGCCGAACTGCCGATTGGGTTTGAAAGTAGCGGTAGCGACTGTGGGTGCTGTGCTACCAGGTGATTTTAAAATCAAGAAAGCCAAATTACGCGGTCAGCCTTCGCACGGCATGTTATGTTCGAACGCTGAGCTTGGTTTAAGTGATGATCACGATGGCATTATTGAATTGCCAGCCGATGCGCCGGTAGGCATGGATTATCGCGATTATCTAGAACTTAATGATGTAACTTTAGATGTGGATTTAACCCCAAACCGCGCTGATTGCTTAGGCATTCGTGGTATTGCGCGCGAAGTGGGCGTGTTGAATCGATTAACAGTAACTGAACCAGCTATGGCTCCAGTTACGGTAACCCATGACCAAGAGCGCGCGGTAATCTTAGCAGCACCGGCAGCTTGTCCTCGTTATTTGGGTCGAATTGTACGAGATCTTAACGTGCAAGCCGAGTCACCATTGTGGTTGCGTGAACGTCTGCGCCGCAGTGGTGTGCGTAGTATTGATCCTGTGGTGGACGTGACCAACTACGTGTTGTTAGAGCTGGGTCATCCGATGCACGCCTTTGATAACGCTAAGTTAGAAGGTGCCGTGCAGGTACGAATGGCAGCAACTGGCGAGCAACTAACTTTGTTAGATGGTAACCAAGTGACCTTAACCGATGACGTATTGGTTATCGCTGATGAAGCAAAAGCACTAGCCATGGCAGGTATTTTTGGTGGTGCCGATAGCGGTGTAACCAGTACCACCACGGATGTATTCTTAGAGAGTGCGTTTTTTGCACCAGCGGCGATCGCCGGCCGGGCACGTCGGTTTGGCTTACATACAGATGCATCGCATCGTTATGAGCGTGGGGTTGATCCTGAACTCCAACGCACGGCGATGGAGCGAGCCACTGCGTTGTTGATAGAGATTTGCGGTGGCGAAGCAGGTCCGATTGTTGAGGCAGTAAGCCCTGAACATCTGCCGCAAGCAGCACAGATTGTGTTACGTAAAGCTCGGTTAGCCAAAGTGTTGGGGATTAGCATTGCTGCAGCAGAAGTAACTGACATCTTAACCCGCTTAGGTTTTGCTGTTGAAGAAGATGCAGATGCTTGGCAGGTGACTGTACCAACCTTCCGCTTTGATATGGCCATTGAAGAAGATCTGATTGAAGAAGTGGCCCGCATCTATGGCTATCATCGCATTCAAGCTGCTGCTCCAGCAGCACAATTGCGCATGATTGCCCGCCAAGAAGGCAAGCTTAGTGCTGTTTCATTAAAGCGCACTTTGATTGACCGTGGCTATCAAGAAGCTATCACTTACAGCTTTGTTGATCCTAAACATCAAGCGATGCTATTTGATGACGTGGCTGCGTTGACGCTGCCGCACCCGATTTCGGTAGAGATGTCATCGATGCGTGTGAGTTTGTGGCCAGGCTTAGTAGGTGCCGTGGCGCACAACCAGAAACGTCAGCAACAATCGTTAGCTTTCTGTGAAACTGGGTTACGTTTTATTCCTGCTGAGGATGCTGAAAATGGCGTTCGCCAACAGCCGATGATTGCTGGTATTCGAGCTGGTAAAGCCCATCCAGAGCATTGGAGTGATGGGGAGCGTGCGGTCGATTTTTATGACCTTAAAGGTGATGTAGAGGCATTGTTAGCCATGACTGGCGAGGCGGGCGAGTTCCGCTTTGTGGCAGATCAGCATCCAGCCTTGCACCCAGGGCAAACCGCAGCTGTGTTCCGCGGTGCTGAGCGCATCGGTTACTTGGGCGCGATTCATCCGCAGTTTGAGAAAAAACTGGGCTTGAACGGTCGCACCTACGTATTTGAGCTAGAGCTAGACGGCTTGGTAAACCGTGCGGTACCAGAAGCTCAAGCAGTTTCTAAATACCCATCTATTCGTCGTGATTTGGCGATTGTGGTGAAACAGAGCATTGCCGCCGGTGAGATTTTGGCTGCAATTGAAAATATTGGCGTAAATCATTTAGTTGGCCTAAACTTGTTTGACGTGTACCAAGGTGCTGGTGTTGCCGAAGGTCATCGCAGTTTAGCTTTATCGATGACGTTACAGCACGCTGAGCGCACGCTCGAAGAACAAGAAATCAACGCTGCCGTGGCGGCAGTGGTTGACATGCTGACATCTGAATTTGGGGCAACCCTAAGGGAGTGATGCTATGGCGCTGACCAAGGCTGAATTAGCTGAACAATTAAATGAAAAGTTTGGCATGCACAAACGTGATGCAAAAGAACTGGTTGAATGTTTTTTTGAAGAAATTCGTCGTGCATTAGAAGCTGGTGAAGAAGTAAAACTATCTGGTTTTGGTAACTTTGAGTTGCGTACTAAAAACCAACGGCCGGGTAGAAACCCAAAAACGGGCGAAGATATTCCAATCTCAGCTCGCCGGGTAGTAACCTTCCGGCCTGGACAGAAATTAAAGCAGCGCGTTGTTAACGCCAACCCGCAAGACTAAAAAAAAGCCGTTGTGATAATCACAACGGCTTTTTTAATGACTTTAGTTTGCAGCTTGAGTTATTTAAAAAACAAGCTACTAAAAGGATTTAACAAGCGACTTAGACCCGTGGTGAAGTGCAACGGAGCGTCTAGTGCCGCTAAGGTTAAACAATCTTCGTGAGTGGTGTGCGGGCTGTGTTTGTGCGCGCCATCCAGTAACACAAAGTCACCGTCTTTATAGTCACCTTGCTCGTCACTGAACACACCGTTTATCACTAAGGTTGCTTCGTTACCTTTATGGGTATGCTCTGGTACGGTACTTTGCTCGCCCATGTAGATAAAGTTGAGCGACTGCTCAGCTCCGATATCTACGGAGGCACGCCACAATTTACCCGGTAAGCGGCTCCAGTCACCAATGCGGTGGCTGTTGCGTGCTAAGGTCGCAGGCAACGTAAAACGCTTGCCTTCTAAGTACAATAGGTTGTCATGGGGCTGTGGTGGGCTGGGTTCAGCAACCGGCGCCGTTGACGCAAATATTGCAGCTAGCATGGCATCATGAGTCTTACTGTCTAGGCTGTTAGCTTGATAATCGGCAAAATTGTTTTCGCCAAATAGTTTGCGTGCCATCTGCTCTTCGATGTCTTGTACCTGTGCTTGGCATTGCTTACACATGTCCACATGGGTACCCACCATCATCAGCATGGCAGGGCTGAGTTCACCAGCAGCATAAAGCACAAGTTGCTGTTCTGAAGGGTGGAATTTAATCATGCTGTATTAACTCTTTCAATTTCTGTAGTGCCAAGCGAGTACGTGATTTAACAGTACCCAACGGAATATCCAAGGCGTCAGCAACTTCTTGCTGCGATTTGCCTTCTATGTAAATCAACTCAATCACGGTTTTTTGAGCCGGCGGTAGTTGTTCACAATAAACCGCCAACTGCTGCATCAGTAAATCGTCATCTAACGCATAATCGTCATCAAGAGATTCATTTTGCTCGGCCAGAACTGGCCACAAATCATCCGCACTTAAATCATTCTGGCGATATTTATTCTTCCGCAAGAAATCAAAGCGAATGTTTCTAGCAATAGTGAATATCCAAGTGGCTGCAGAACCGCGGTCGGGCTTAAATAAATGAGCCTTATGCCAAACGTTGGTCATGGTTTCTTGAACCAAATCCATCGCGGTCTGTTCATTGCCGAATTGTCGCGTTGCGTAAGCTTGTAAGCGTGGTGCAAAGTGTTTGAATAATTCACTAAAGGCAGCACGCGATTGCTCAGTAGCAATTTGGGCGAGAAGCTCGGCAGCGTGTTCGGGATTATCCGGCTGCGCAGGAGGCATAGTTTTCCGTTGTGTTATTTGCTCAGTTGCTATCTGCATAGTAGTGATACCCGCTTGGATATTCAAGGATTACCTATGTTTACGCCAAGGTTTTACACAAGGATCACTACTGCCTAAAAAATCTGCAAAAATAATTAGCTGTCGTATTCTTGGCTAGCATCCATCAAATCGCGTAAAAACTCTAAGGCGGCATCAGCCGTTGGGGCTTGCAACAATTCTTGCTTGGCAGTCGCGGCTATGGGTAATAACTCTAGCCAGCGTAGCGCTACCCAATCAGCTCGTTGCCACAGTTCAGGGGCAGCTTCGATGGCAAGTTCTGGATAAGCTTGATAGACAGCGTTTAACTGGTCAGCGATATGCTTATCGTTCGCGCTTAATGGCAACGCTGACCAAGCTCCAATCGGCTCAATTTCGCCTACTCGTAGGCCATCGTCTTGCACTTGAATGTCGACGATACGAAATAGCTCATTGCCGGCTACCGTGATCCCCAGTAAGCCATCAGGTAATTGCTCAAAATCAACAATGGTGACCTTGGTGCCAATGGGATGGATATGAGTATTGGAAGCTACGTCGCCATCCTCATTGAGCATGCATAAGCCAATCGGTGAACAACTGTTACCATTGCAGGCTTCTTTCACCATCCGCACGTAGCGAGGCTCAAAGATGCGCAAACGCATGGTTCCCCCAGGAAGCACGTGTCCAGAGAGAGGAAACAAGGGAATTGTGGGTTGCGCATGTGTCATGCTTAAATCCTTCATAGTTAAACTTATGCTTTAGTACGCTAGCCTCTGGTCTTTGGATTAGTACTTAGTGAACTTTTCCTCGCGACTAGCGTAATTTGTCAGTATGTTGTCAGCATGAGTTCAAGAACAAGGAGTAGCTTGTGACCATCAAAGTTGGGATAAGTGCCTGTTTATTAGGCGATCAGGTGCGTTATGACGGCGGCCATAAAAGGTCTTCTTTTTGTGCCGATGAGTTAATTCGTCATGTGGAGTTTGTCAAGTTGTGTCCCGAAGTCGGGATTGGTATGCCGGTGCCGCGTCCAACCATCCGCTTAGAGTGGCATGAACAAGCACCTACCGCTTCGGAACCTGCATCTTCGGTACGTGCAATTGTACCAAAGACAGGTGAAGACGTGACTGCACGCTTAATCGAATTTGCCGACCGGGCGCAGCCGCATTTGCGCCAATTAAGTGGCTACGTACTTTGTGCAAAATCGCCCAGTTGCGGGATGGAACGGGTTAAGTTGTACGATCCTGTTACTGGCTATTCAAAAAAAGCTGCTGAGGGCATTTTTGTACAGCGGTTAAGGCAGCTACATCCCGCTTTGCCGCTAGAAGAAGATGGCCGGTTAAACGATGCACCACTACGCGAGAACTTTATCATGCGGGTGTATGTATATCATGCCTGGCAGCAACTGTTGAGCGAAGCAACGCCGGCGGTGGCGGTGAAGAAAGCTGATTTATTAGCCTTTCATACCAGCCTAAAACTACTCCTTATGGCGCATAACCAGCAGCAATATCGTGAGCTTGGCCGCTGGGTTGCAGCGCAACAAGATTTAACCCCAGCAGATGCACAAGAGTACATTGAGCAGGTGATGCAGGCGTTAGGTAAACCAGCGACACGAGCCAACCATACTAACGTCTTGCAACATTTGCAGGGCTATTTTGGTAGTCATTTAAACGCTGAGCAAAAGCAAGAACTAAGTCAGCTGATTCTGGATTACCACGATGGTATCCAGCCGTTGTTGGCGCCATTAACCTTGCTACGACATTATTTACGGGAATATCCAGATAGCTACTTGGCCGGACAGCGTTACTTGAATCCTTACCCAGCTGATTTGAAATTGAGGTACGCGTTATGAGTTCAGAGGCACCAGCAACGGGAAGCGCACGGGCAGGGTTGTGGTTGCGCCACGACCTGCGGCTACGCAGTAATCCGGCACTGGCAGCAGCGGCTAAGCTGAATGGCGCTGAGCAGCCCATCCCGGCGTTGATTTTGCTTTGCCCACAGCAAATGCATGAGCACGATTGGGCTCCAATCAAGTGGGACTTGTATTATCGGCACCTACACGAGTTTGTAAAAAGTGCGGCGGCGGCTGGGATAGCGCTATCCATTCAGGTGATTGAGAGTTGGCAAGTAGCGCCTAAAGCCGTGAAGCGATTTGCCGAACAACAGCAGCTGTCAGAGGTTCATGTCAATGTAGAGTATCCGTTGCACGAAGTGCGCCGAGATCGTGCAGTAAAGGCGCTGTTGGAGCAGCAAGGTGTGGCGTGGCATGGGCATCATGGCAACCTCGTCGTCCCCCCTGTGTTGACCACTCAAACCGGCACTATTTACCAGAAGTTCACTCCATTTGCGAAAGCGTGGCGGCAGCATTTGCGAGAGCAGCTTGGTCATAATGGGCTGCCATTCATGCAACCCGTGGAACGCCGCTGCAAGGTCGCAGCAGCCGTGGTACCCGAGGTTGATTACCCGCGACAGGATTCCAGCGCCTGGGTGGTGGGTGAAGATGCAGTGTATCAGCAATTACAAGGGTACATCGAGGAGCGGGTGACCGCTTATGCGGCGGAACGTGATTTGCCAGGTCTAGATACGACTTCGCGTTTATCACCCTACTGGGAACTAGGCATGCTATCGCCATGGCAAGCCGTGCAGCAGTTAGCGCAGTTAAGTCCGGACTTTCCTGATGCGTTAGATCAAGGTCCTGATGTGTGGCTAACGGAATTGATTTGGCGAGAGTTTTACCAACATCTGATGTTCCACGTGCCGCGCTTAAATTATGGCAAAGCCTTTTTAAAACATACCGATGCTATGCAATGGCGTGAGGATGCCGACAGCTTTCAACGCTGGTGTGAAGGCCGTACCGGCTTTCCTATCGTGGATGCTGGCATGCGGCAATTAGCTGCAGAAGGTTGGATGCACAACCGAGTACGGATGATAGTAGCTCACTTTTTAGTTAAAGATTTACTGCTGGATTGGCGCTTAGGTGAACAGTTTTTTATGCGTCACTTAATTGATGGCAGCTTTCCGGCCAACAACGGCGGCTGGCAGTGGAGTGCCTCGACGGGTACTGATGCAGCACCTTATTTCAGGGTGTTTAATCCTACTTTACAGAGCGAAAAAGTTGATCCCGACGGCAGTTATATTCGTAGATGGGTGAAAGAATTAGCCGATTGTCCGAAACAGCATATCCATGCTCCAGGAAAATGGCTGAAAGACCGTAAACGCAGTGATTATCCGCAACCTATCGTGGACCATAAAGTAGCTCGAGAGCGTTTTTTAGCTGCGTTTAAAGCATTATAAAACCGCTGAGTTTACTAAGTTAGAGGGTAGATGGTAGGCATAACACCGGAGAGCAGGCATGACTGATACAAGCGCAACCGATAACAGTGACATTGTGGCACGCCTAGAACAGGTCTATGCCGAGCTAAACCAAGAAAGTATTGCCGCGCTAGATGCACTCTATGCTGATCAGGTGAGTTTTGTTGATCCTATTCACCAAGTGCATGGATTGAGCGACCTCAAAGCTTATTTTCAAAACACCATTAAAAATGTGCAGAGCTGCTACTTTAAGTTTACCGACCATGCGTTGCAGGGTGATAACTTGTTTGTAGCTTGGCAGATGTTGTTAAGGCACCCTAAGTTGGCTAAAGGCGAGCAGGTGATACTGCCAGGTACCAGCCATTTTAAGTTAGCGAATGGCAAGATTATCGCTCAAGTGGATTACTACGATGCTGGTGCTATGGTCTATGAACATATTCCGGTGCTTGGTTGGGCCATTCG
The DNA here is from genome assembly GCF_024584785.1 of Idiomarina loihiensis. Lineage (GTDB taxonomy): Bacteria > Pseudomonadota > Gammaproteobacteria > Enterobacterales > Alteromonadaceae > Pseudidiomarina > Pseudidiomarina fusca. The sequence continues at coordinate 1,109,105 of NZ_CP074112.1, read as the reverse complement.
CACCGTCAAAGATAAGGTGAAGTCTGCATGAAAATTTTGATTACTGGCGCGACCTCTGGTATCGGCAAGCAGCTCGCCCTCGATTATGCGGCAGCCGGCCACACAGTGATAGCTTGTGGCCGTAATACAGATGCGCTAGCTGAACTTGAACAAGTTCATCCCCAGCACATTGCCGGGCAGCGTTTGGATGTAAGTGATGCGGCCAGCACCAAGCAAGTTTTAGCTGTGTATCAAGATGTTGATGTGGTGATCTTGTCGGCAGGTGTATGTGAGTACTTGGACGTCGAGCAGTTTGAAGCGGCCATGTTCGAGCGCGTGTTTGAAGTGAACGTGTTTGGCATGATGCGTTGTGTCGAGGCTTTATTGCCGAACCTGCAAGCTGGTTCGCAGTTAGTCTTTGTTGGCAGTACTGCACGGCTGCTGCCGTTTACCAAAGCTCAAGCTTACGGTGGCTCTAAAGCAGCTATCCAGTATATCGCGCGTAGCTTACAGGTGGATTTAGCGAAACGGGGTATCCATGTACAAACCGTATCTCCGGGCTTTGTAAAAACCCCGATGACCGACGCCAATACCTTTGAGATGCCGATGCAGGTAACGGTTGAATTCGCTTCACAGCGGATCCGTAAGGGTATTGCTAATAAAACCACCGACATTACCTTTCCGACGCTGTTTGGCTGGGTGCTTAAATTCTTATCGCGGTTGCCACAGAGTTGGCAAGTTGCACTATCTAAACGCTTAAGTTAACGGAGTACATGCGTTCATGAAGATCGCCATTATTGGTTCTGGGATTGCTGGCATGACGTCGGCCTATTTGTTGCAGCAACAGCACGAAATCACCCTGTTTGAAAAGAATAGTTATATCGGTGGCCATACCCGTACTGTTACCGTTGAGGTGCAAGGCAAGGAATACGCCATTGATACCGGTTTTATCGTATTTAACGATAGAACCTATCCGTTATTTCGTAAGCTGATGCGCGAGATCGGCGTATCTTGGCAAGATACCGAAATGAGTTTTAGTGTGCGCGACCCTGAGTCTGGTTTGGAATACAATGGGCACAATCTGAACACCTTGTTTGCACAGCGCAAAAATCTAGTATCCCCCAGTTTCTGGCGATTGATTCGCGGTATCTTAAAGTTCAACAAGGCTGCAAAAGAGGCTTACAACAGCGGAGCGGATCTTGATCAGTTGACCTTAGGTGAGTTTTTACGTCAGCAGCACATCCATCCTTCAGTGAGCGAGTTTTACTTGTTGCCCATGGTGGCGGCTATTTGGAGTGCCTCGTTACAGGAAGCAGAAGCCTTTCCGTTAGGCTTTTTCTTACGCTTCTTTAATAATCATGGGTTACTGAATGTTGCAGACCGGCCACAGTGGGCGACCATCGATGGTGGCTCAAGTGCGTACGTAACGCCACTAACAGCTAGTTATCGCGAGCGCATTGAGTTAAACGCCAATATTGTTGCGGTTCATCGTCAGCTACCAGAACGCCAAGCAGCAGTCACATTAGAGTTTGCTGATGGTGAGTTACGCGATTTTGACGAAGTGGTATTTGCCTGCCACAGCGATGAAGCTTTAGCTTTGTTAGCTCAACCGAGTGCGGCGGAACAACAGGTTTTGGGTGCTATTCCGTATCAAATGAACGAAGTAGTGTTGCATACTGACGTGCGCTTACTACCGCGCGAACAGCGGGCATGGGCCAGCTGGAATTATCTATTGCATAGCGACGATCAGGCACGGACACGGCCGAGTTCAGTCAGCTATAACATGAATATCTTACAGCGCATTCAGGCTCCAGAGGTGTTTTGCGTTACGCTAAATAACACGGCAGCCATTCATCCTGAAAAGATTTTAGGCACCTACCATTATGCGCACCCCGTGTATAGTGTAGAGTCGATGCAAGCCCGTGCCCAGCGTGAGCTGATTTGTGGCCAGCAACATACTCATTACTGCGGGGCTTATTGGTATAACGGTTTCCATGAAGACGGGGTTCGTAGTGCCGTCGATGTCGCCAAACGGTTAGGAGTAGAATTTGTCGCTAGCTAGTGCTATTTATCGGGGGCGAGTGCACCACGCTCGCTACTTACCGCATCCCCACGCCTTTAGCTACAGTATCGCGCAGTGGTGGTTAGCATTGGACGAGTTAGAGCAAGTGGCGGCGCAAAGTCGGTGGTTTTCGTTAACCAACCGCTGGGCGCCATTACGCTTTAAACGCAGCGATTATTTACCTGATACCGACGGTGATTTAGCCGCAGCTGTGCGCCAAAAACTCAGTGAACAGTTGCAGCAGCCAATCAGCGGACGGGTGTTCTTTCTTGGTGCGCTGCGAACCTGTGGGCTTTACTTCAACCCATTAAATTGTTACTTCGTGCAGAGCGATGGGGCGCAAGAGTTCAGTTATATGTTGGCTGAAGTAAGTAACACGCCCTGGAACGAACGCCATTACTATGCCGTAGATTTACAACAACCACTGCGGCATCCCAAGACTTTTTTTGTATCGCCTTTTAATCCACTTAACATGCATTATCGTTGGCAGCTCAAACCACCAGCTGGGTATGCAGCAGAGGCGGGTGACAAGGCTCTCATTCATTTAGATGTGCTTAAACAACAAGCAACGGCAGGCACAGAGGCCGCCAGTTGGGTACGTCATTTTAGTGCCACGATGAAATTATCGCGGGTGGCATTGAACCGACGTAGCATTCGGAACGTATTATTGCGGTATCCAATAAATACGGTAGGTACGGTGGCGGCTATTTACTGGCAAGCATTGCGATTATGGTTAAAACGTAATCCAGTGTATATCAGTGAGCGTACTTGTTCAGCTACAACAGCTTCAGAGACAACAAGTTCAGCGGCAACCAGTACTGAGTCCAAACAGAATGAACTCAACAAATAATGGTCTAAGTTAGGCCAATATAACAGGTAAGTTCCATGTATAAAGAAGATGCCTTAACAGTGATGCAGAACGATTTAACTACGCTCGATAAAACCTTTCGTACCATTGTCTTACGCCTACTGAATCATCTGCAGTTAGGTCACCTTAAGATGTTTGAGCAAGGTCAGCTGATTGCTGAGTTTGGTGATAAAGCCAGTGAGTTAAAAGCTGAGATAGATATACAGAAAGGGGATTTTTATCGCCGCTTTTTGTTTGGTGGTAGTATTGGCGCCGCTGAATTATTTATGGATGAAAGTTGGACAACACCCAACCTGACCCAGGTCATTCAATTGTTTGCTAGGAACCTGCCGGCGTTAGATGCAGCCGAAGCTAAATTTAGCTGGTTGTTATTACCGCTCCAAAAGTTTCAGCATTGGCGCCGCAACAATAGCAAGCGCCAGGCTAAAGAGAATATTTCAGCGCACTACGATTTAGGTAACGACCTGTATCAAGCCTTTTTAGACCCAGCCCTACAGTATTCTAGTGCGGTGTATCCGCACGCTGATGCAAGTCTTGCTGAAGCGCAACAACATAAGCTCAAACGCTTGTGTGATAGCTTAGAGCTATGTGCGGAAGATCACCTGCTCGAAATTGGTACGGGCTGGGGCGGTATGGCGGTATTTGCCGCCAAACATTACGGCTGTAAAGTAACTACAACGACCATCTCAGAAGAGCAATATAGCTATACCAAAGAGCTGATTGAACGAGAAGGGCTGACACAGCAGATCACTTTGCTGAAAAAAGATTACCGCGATTTAGAAGGTACTTACGATAAGTTGGTATCGGTAGAGATGATTGAAGCCGTAGGCTTAAAGTACATGCCGACCTTCTTTAAAACCTGCAGTCGTTTACTTAAGCCAAATGGCAAAATGGCGTTGCAAGCCATTACCATTGCGGACCAGCGCATGAAAAGCTATGCCAACTCGGTGGATTTTATTCAAAAATATATCTTCCCAGGTGGTTTTTTGCCGTCGTTAACCATGATGGCTGAAATGTTTACTAAGCATACAGATATGGTAATGCGTGAAGTACGTGATATTGGTTATGACTACGCCAAAACCTTAGCTGACTGGCGCGACAATTTTAATCAGGCGCACCCGCAACTGATCGACAAAGGCTACGATGAGCGCTTTGGCCGGATGTGGAATTACTACCTGTGCTATTGCGAAGGTGGTTTTTGGGAGCGGACCGTATCTGCGGTGCAGTTGGTTGCAACTAAGCCGCAGAGTCGTTAAGAGGTTATGGCTAATCCTAAGGCGTTAATAAAAACCTACCTGCCTAAGCTGGTAGGTTTGTTTTTATTTGATGCAGTGTGGTTCGCAGCAGTTGCTGGGCGTGGTGAATGGCTGGCGCTGACGTTGGTTTTAGTGGCTGCTCAGGTGGTGTTAGCACTGCGTACTGGGCCTTTCAGCTGGCGCTTGTACGTCGCTTTGTTGGTGCTGGGGTTAGTATTAGAAGCCAGTGTGGTTAGCATGGGCATCCTACGTTTTAGTGAAGGCTGGCTACCCATTTGGCTGGTACTTCTGTGGGTGGGCTTTGTCGGCATGCTGATGAACACCCTCAGTGGCTTAGCCGGGCGCCCTTGGTGGGCAGCATTGCTGGGCATTGCCTCGGGTCCGTTAACTTATGCGATAGGTGCCCGCTTGGGTGCTGCAGAAATTTTGGTTGAAGAATGGCTCTTGTGGTTGGTGTATGGTTTGTTGTGGGCTGCTTATATGGTGATCTTTGCGCTGGTGTCACAACGTATAAAGCAGACACAGGAGGGCAGTCATGATGTCATTAGCAACAGTTCGCAGTCGTCTTAATCTTAGCCTGCATAACATGTTTTCACCGCAGTCAGCCGCACGTTCGTTACTGAGCAGTTTAGCCGCGGGGATGCTCTTAACGGTAGCCGTTGGTATGCCAAGCGCAGCCGCTAACGAGGCCGCTGCAGCTAGTGCCATGACGACGGCTGTCGCGGCGGCAGACAGTTGTACAGTACCGGCATTTCAGCAACTACAAACCGTAGGCAAAACACGCTTAAAAGTGTGGTTTTGGGATGTTTATGATGCACAACTCAAAACCGATACAGGCGCGTTTGGCGATGCCAACCAGCGTGCACTGCAGCTCACCTACTTACGTGATATCGATGCGGATGATTTAGTGGATACCACCGCTGATGAATGGCAGCGTTTAGGTATTGAGCAAACCCCAGAGCACCAGCAATGGTTACAAGAGTTGCGTGAGATGTGGCCTAACGTGAGCAAAGGTGATTGTATTACCTTGGTTGAGACCAATGCTGGCGATGCACAGTTTTATGCCAATCAGGAATTACTTGGTGAGATTGCATCGGCGCAGTTTACCGATGACTTTCTAGCTATCTGGCTTGATGCTAAATCACGCTTTAAAGATGAGCGTGATGAATTAATAGGAGCTAAATAATGAAACAAGCATGGCAAGCTATGATCGCGCTGATGCTGTTGGTGCTGCTGGTGGGCTGCTCGGCAAAGTTAGAAGACTACCAAGGTGAGCAACCGCAGCTTAAGTTAGAAACCTTTTTTAACGGTGACTTGGTGGCACATGGCATTGTCCAAGATTACAGTGGCAAGGTTATTCAGCGCTTTACTGCTGACCTCAAGGGTACTTGGGATGGCAACGAAGGAGTGTTAGATGAGCAGTTTTACTATGCAGACGGTACCCGCCAAGAGCGTATTTGGTATTTAACCAAAACCGCAGACCATACCTATGAGGGCCGTGCCAGCGATGTTGAAGGCACCGCGATAGGCACTACTAGTGGTAACGCCTTACATTGGCGCTATACCCTAATCATTGAGCTTGATGGTGAACCCTTTGCTGTGGACCTTGATGATTGGATGTACTTGGTGGATGAAAACAACATGATTAACCGTACTCAAATGTACAAATTTGGCTTGCCGGTAGGTGAAATCACTCTGTATATAGGTAAGCGTTCATAGGTCTTGGTACGTAGCTATTTGCGCGTAGGTATTCGCACCTAGGTGTGAGTACAAAAGGTTAGGCAGGCAATAACAAACGAGCCGCCCAAGGCGGCTCGTTATAACTTACTCATCGTAACCACGGGGTAGCCGCGACAAGGTTTGATCTTGTTCTAAGCGCTGCTTCCACAATTCTTTGGCACTCAAGCCACCACCACTTTTACTGACTTTAACAGCCTTTTTAGGCGCAACTGCCGGTTTCGCTGCTGCTTTTTTCGCTGAAGCTTTTGCTTTGGCGGGCGCTGCTGAGCTACCAGTTGCACCGCCAAGCTCGGCTGTTGCTTCAGCTAACTGGGCCAGACGCATGTTTTTACCGCCATCCACGCTGTACCAGCCGCCTTTGGCTTCGATATTAGGTTGTTTGCCGTGAGCCTTTAGGTAAGCTGCTGAATAATCAGCTAATACTTGGTCCTTATCAAGTTTGCTCATGTGTTGTTCCTATCGTTGTTGCATGAGAGTGATTCTTTTTTATACCGTCTTTTCTAGTTATTGTCTAATCAACAAGGCAAAAGATTGTAATTTATGGTAAAAAAGAGCCTATTTAGCGACGACATTGAGGCCTATTTTGCAACGATATCAATTACAACAGTATCTGGCCGAATTACTGCAGGTAGAGACCATCAAGGATTATTGTCCCAATGGTCTGCAAGTAGAAGGGCGAGCGGAGATCAACACCCTAGTGACTGGTGTAACTGCTAACCAAGCTCTGTTAGACCAAGCCCTTGCGCTCAATGCCGATGCCGTGTTGGTGCATCACGGGTATTTCTGGAAAAACGAACCGGAAGTGATTACGGGGATGAAAAAACGTCGGCTACAAAGCTTGCTTCAAGCGGATGTTAATCTATTTGCTTACCATCTACCGCTCGATGTTCATGCCACGCTGGGCAACAATGCTCAATTAGCACGGGTGTTAGGTTGGCCGGATGGTTATCAGGTGTCAGGCATCAGCCCCGCTGGGGTGGTGATGGGTTGTGATTTGAGCGCGCCGTTAAGCAGCGTCGCCTTAGCCGAACACCTCAGTGAGGCGCTACAGCGTCCAGTAACCGCGTGTATTGAGCGGGCTGCACCCATTCAACGAGTGGCTTGGTGCACCGGCGGCGGACAAGGTTTCATCGATGCTGTAGCTGCGGCTGGTTTTGATGCCTTCATTAGTGGTGAAATCAGCGAACAGACCACCCACAGTGCGCGCGAGCAAGGTCTTGCTTATATCGCAGCTGGACACCATGCGACCGAGCGCTATGGTGTGCAGGCTTTGGGTAAGCACTTGGCCGCGCAGTTTGGCCTGCGGCATCACTTTATTGATATTGACAACCCAGCGTAGGCCAAACTTTCTTCATGAACAGCAACAACAAGCAGAACAACCAAGCATCGAAAGCCACAGGCGATCAATCCTTTGATGGCATCACGCATAAGTTTTCGCACAACATCTATGCCACCACTAAAGGTCGTTTGCGCTTAGCTGTATTAAAACGTGATTTGCAGCCTTGGTTAACACGAGCAAAGCAGCGCCCCTTAAAGATTTTGGATATTGGTGGTGGGTTAGGGCAAGTTAGCGAGTGGTTTGCGGAGTTAGGCTGCAACATCATGCACACGGACATATCCGCTGAGATAGTGGCGGCAGCGCAACAACAGCATGCGCAAGCTGGATTAGCACAGCGCTATCAGTATTTGGTAGCGCCGTTGCAGCAACTACCTGGACATGTAGCTGATGATTATGATCTGATTTTATGCCATGCGGTGTTAGAGTGGCTAGCAGATCCCGCTGCGGCGATTGCTTTGTTACCCCAGCTACTAGCGCCGCAGGGCGGCATTTCCTTGATGTTCTACAACAAAGACGCCAAGGTGTTGGCTAACGTTATCTTTGGTAATTTTGACTACGTAGAAGCCGGCTTAACAGTTAAGAAAAAAGTGCGATTAAGCCCACAACAGCCGTTAGCTCCCGCGCACGTAGCCCAGTGGTTAGAACAAGCAGGGCTACAGATAGAACACAAAACTGGCGTGCGTTGTTTTCATGATTATCTTAAAAATGCCGCCGACAAAGAGCGCTTCGAGCAATTATTAGCACTTGAACTGCGCTACAACCAGCAAGCTCCGTTTTGTGATATTGGCCGTTATTTACATTGGCAACTCAAGCGAGCATAGGGTTGGGTCACTAATATGCTGCAGGTGATTTATTTTCATAGCCTAAGTAGGCGTGCGCGGCGTTATGCTAAAGCTTATGCGAGCTATTTTGGCGAGGCCCAGTTAGTTGCTAGCAGCGGTGATAGAGACACCGACGTAGCAGCGCTTCGGGCAGCCATGGCGCCGGCATTCGAGACGCCAGTAACTAAGGCGCCAACAACCAAGGCGCCAACAACCAAGGCTGAATGCTTGGTGATTGGTGGCGATGGCAGCCTCAATATTGCAGTCAATGCGTTTGCCTACAGCGCTGTGAGTATTAGTTTGATAGCGGTTGGAACGGGTAATGATTTTGCGCGGCATTATTTGAACCATACAAAACACAGATGTACTGCGCTTAAGGACTGGCGTTGGCGGATGCGAGCGCCTTACCAAGAGCTGCAACTAGCGCTAGGTAAAGTCGCCACAGCCACGGCCAGTTATTATTTTATCAATCATGCTGGTTGTGGCCTCAGTGTTGATCTTACGCGCTTACAACCGCCATGGATGAAGCGCTGGTTAGGTTCATTCAGCTACACGGTTGCGTTATTGCGTTACCTGTTTGGGCCGCTCAGCAAACGCACTCAATGGTACTCGCACGCCTCATCAGGGCAGGCACTAAATGGCCAACTGGTGGTATTAGGGCGCTTTATTGGCGGTGGCTTAGAGGTTTACCCACAAGCCGACCGCCAGCGCGGCGACTTGCGTAGTATCGAGATCCCCTTGTTGGGACGCTGGCAGCAGTTAGCTGCGTTAATACAAGTTAAATGGGGTGGTATTGATACCTCAGCAGTGATTGATTGTCGGCCGGTAACTGCCGCGCCAGGGCAGGTATTCATGCTAGCAGCGGCGGCAATAACTTTTGAAGTAGATGGTGATATTGTTGGTGAGGGGCCGGTGGCCGTAAGTGTCTGCCCGCAGGCAATTAAACTTAATTTACCAATAGATGAAGCCTTGTGTATAACTGAGTTGGAGAGACAAACATGACTGCATGTGCATTTATTGGCTTAGGTGTGATGGGATATCCCATGGCCGGCCATTTACAAACCGGGGGTTTTACCACCACTGTTTACAACCGTACTGCAAGCAAAGCACAGCAGTGGCAACAGCGTTACCAAGGTAAGGCAGCTGCTACTCCAGCAACTGCTGCGCAAGGCGCTGATTTAGTGATGTTGTGTGTGGGCAATGACGATGATGTACGCAGCGTGGTGTACGGTGAGCATGGGGTGTTGGCCAGCATGCAGCCGGGCAGCATTTTAATTGACCACACTACCGCTTCAGCAGAACTTGCGAAGGAACTCGCTACGGCTTGTGCCGAACGTGGTATTGGTTGGCTCGATGCGCCGGTATCTGGCGGTCAACAGGGCGCAGAGAACGGTGTTTTAACGGCCATGATTGGTGGTGATAAAGAGGCTTTAATTCAAGCCGACAAGGCCTTAGCTTGTTATGCGAAAACCCGCGAGTACATGGGGCCAGCAGGCCATGGGCAATTAGCCAAAATGGTGAACCAAATTTGCATTGCTGGGGTGGTGCAGGGCTTAGCGGAAGGATTACAACTGGCACGCAAGGTAGGGCTGGATGCAGACACCTTGATCAACGCCATTAGCCAAGGTGCCGCCGGCTCTTGGCAAATGAAGAATCGTTATCAAACCATGTGGAACAATCATTATGAGCATGGTTTTGCCGTGGATTGGATGCGCAAGGATTTAAAAATTGCGTTACAGGAAGCAGAACGCCAAGGCTTGAGTATGCCGATGACAGCTTTGGTGGATCAGTTCTATGCTGAAGTTCAGAAAATGGGTGGTTCACGTTGGGATACGTCCAGTTTGTTAGCCCGTCTAGAACGAGATTAATCGCCAATAAAAAAGGCCTTATCAATTGATAAGGCCTTTTATTATCTGTTGCTTATAAGCTCAGCGGGTTAGATCTTAACGAATACCCATCCGGCGTAAGCTACCGGTGCTGAAGTCTGAGCGGCTCATCTTAATACCAAAGTTCATGAACTCGCTTTCTTCGTTAGATAGGCCCAGTAGGATGTATCGACCTGAGTTAAGGTCATACAAAGCCTCTGCTGCCATCCACGGGGTGTCGTGGTAGTAGAATTGGGTGTTGTAGGCTTCCGCTACGCGCCACAATTCGCCGCGACCATCGTACTGGTCGATGACTGAGGCTGTCCAGGTATCTTCATCGATAAACATATGGCGGGTTGCATAAATATGACGTTCGCCATCTTTCAAGGTGCCTTTCACTTCCCATACACGGTGTTTTTCATACCGCACGTAGTCTTGATTCATGTGGCCAGGGCCGATGATATCGTCATACGACAAGCTCGTATCCATCAGCTTGTAGTTGTTGTATGGGATATACATTTCGCGCTTGCCCACAAGTTCCCAGTTGTATTTATCTGGCGCACCGTTGAACATATCTAAGCCATCAGAAGTCCGTAAGCCATCTGATGCGGTACCTGGACCGTCATAGGCTACCGATGGAGCTTTACGAACACGACGTTGACCTGCGTTATACAGCCATGCACGACGTGCTTCTTTCACCTGGTCAATCGTTTCGTGAAGCAACAATACGGTACCTGTCATACGCGCCGGTGCAAGAACTTCTTGTAAGAAGTAGAACAGCACGTTGTCGTCTGCTGACTCACGGCCGCTGGCTAAGTATTCAGGGACTACCAACGACTCACGCAATAACACAGGTACAAAACTACCGTTTTCTAGTACTGGGAACTGGTTCACTAAACGTTGAACCGAGCCACCACGATAACGGGTAATGTGGTTCCAAACAGCTTCGACACCTGATGATGGAATTGGGAACGGAATATGCTTTTCAAAATTAGCTAATCCGTTACCACCACTGATAAGCTCAGCGTTAAGGGCGTTTTTCTTAATTACATCGTACACGGCTTGCGGGTAAGCTGCGGTACGGTGGGTAGGATAGACGTGGATCTTAAAGTCTGGGTATTTCTTGAACATGGCCACCTGGCCAGGCGACAACATGTTGGCATGCTGGTCGACGTTAGCTGGCGTGATCGTTAGAATCGGCTGTTCATCGGCAAACGGGTCGGCTGGACGGTCTGGCACTTCTCCGTCTGCTTTCACACTATAGCCACCAGTCCAAGCTGGGATAGAACCATCAGCATTGGCTGCCATTTCGGCACCTACCGGAGTTAAATCTTGACCTAAGCGGTTGGCTTCGTCAGGACTAACTTTAGCCATGACACTTGCTGATACCACTGATAGCGCAAAAATACCGGCTTTTAGCATCATTTTATTCATTGTGCTTTTCCTTGTTGTTCTTAGTTCGCGTTAAAGCTACATCAAAACTAATGTAATATAAATGCCCAACTGCTACTAGCGTTACATTCATTCTCGATGTAAGGTATCAGCTGGTTTGACCTCTAGCGATTTCACATAGCATGTATCGCGAAACAAAAATTTGCAACAGTTTACATAACAATTCTAAGACCAAGAACAATCAAGAGGGTTCCATGATTAAAGCAACAGCGTCTGCTGGTGCAGCATTAACGCTGCTAGCAAGTGCAGTGGCAACGGCCTTAGCAGCGCCTATAGCTAGCGCTGAAGAAAGTTCTGCCTACGAAGTGATTACCGCACCTGCGGTGATGGCAAAAGAAGCGCAGCGGGCGGTATTAAGTGATATCGCTGAAGCAGGCGAGGCTGATATCGCCGTTGGCGATTATGGCATTATTTTGCGCCGCACCGAGCAGCAGTGGCAACAAATGCCCGTTCCTACCAGTGTTTTTCTAAGCTCAGTGAGTTTTGCCGATGCGCAACAGGGCTGGGCTGTCGGTCACCATGGGGTGATTGTTGGCAGCAGCGATGGCGGCCAAACTTGGCAGCGGCAATTGGATGGTTTTGCATTTATTCAGCTACAGCAAGATTACTTCGCAACTCGTATTGCACAGTTAACAGATGAGATCGCAGCAGCTGAAGCAGACGGTGCTGACGAGCTTATTGGTGATCTTGAATTTGCACTAGAAACTGCCGAGTTTAATTTAGAAAATGCGCAGTTTGCCGAAGAAGAAGGCCCCACCAAACCGTTTTTAGATGTATTAGCGCTAACCCCTGAGGTCGTCTTAGTAGCTGGTGCTTATGGCTCCTTGTTGCGCAGTACCGATGCTGGTACTAGCTGGCAGGTACTAGACGGCGCACTCGAAAATCCAGATGGTTATCATTTGAATAGTTTAACGGCAGATTCGGATTACACTTACTTAGCGGGTGAATCGGGATTACTCTTTCGAAGTGCTGATCAGGGCTCGACCTGGGAAACCCTAGACAGCCCTTATTACGGCTCGTTTTTTGGTTTGCATGTGGATGCAGAGCAGCGGCTGTGGGCGTTTGGCCTACGTGGTAATATCTTTGTAAGCGAGGATCACGGCGAATCTTTTAGTCAGATTAGCTTGCAAGATCCGGTCAATATTAATGCTGCAATAGATGCCCCGGATGGTGGCGTTTATTTAGTGGGTAATGCTGGTGTGATAGCGTGGGCGAATGCCGCTGGCGAGGTGCTTGAAAGCACTCACAGTAGTGGTGCCGCACTAACCGACGTGGTGCTTAACGATGACGGTACTCTGACTATGGTGGGGCAGCGAGGCCTGCTCACTCAACCCGCTTTGCGTAACTAAGGATTGACGTTTTTATGTCTCAACAACCTTCAACATCAACTCCGCCGGGCAAAAGTGTTTTGTTAGAGCGGGTGTTGTTTTCGATGCGACCTTTATGGTTGGCTCTGTTTGCTATTTTGACGGTTTATTTGGGCTGGCATGCAAGTCAGGTTCGTCCTGAAGCTAGCTTAACCAAAATGATTCCTACTAATCACGAGTTCATTCAGAACTATTTTAAGCACCAAGAAGATTTGGCGAGCTTGGGTAACGTGATTCGGGTGGCGGTAGAAACCACCGAAGGGGATATTTTTACCCCAGAGTTTCAGGCAACTTTGCAGCAAATTACGGACGAAGTTTTTTATGTGCCTGGTGTTGACCGTAGTGGTTTAAAAAGTATTTGGACGCCGAATGTGCGCTGGAGCGAAGTTACCGAAGAGGGCTTTGTCGGCGGACCTGTAATTCCAGACACATGGGATGCATCTGAGCGTTCACTGGACCAATTGCGCACCAATATTTTACGCTCGGGTGAAGTAGGTAACTTAGTTGCCAATAACTTCAAATCGGCACTGATTTATGTGCCTTTATATGAAGTGCATCCAGATACCGGCGAAAAACTTGATTACAAAGTGCTATCTGAAGCCTTAGAGCAGAACATTCGTGATAAGTATCAAACGGATACCGTAAAAATTCACATTACCGGCTTTGCCAAAGTGATTGGTGACCTGATTGAAGGTGCGTATCAGGTAGGGCTGTTCTTTGTTATCGCCATTATGATCACTCTCGTGATGCTGTACTGGTACAGCCGTTGTTGGCGCAGTGCGTTTGCGGTGCTGGGTTGTTCCATCATTGCGGTGGTATGGCAGTTAGGCATTATTGAACTGATTGGAAGTGGGATTAACCCTTACTCGATGTTGGTGCCGTTCTTAGTGTTTGCCATTGGCGTGAGCCATGGGGTGCAAATCATCAACGCCATCAGTAATAACCGAGTGGATGCCTTAGATAAGGTGGGCGCTACCCGTTTGGCGTTCCGTGGTTTATATATCGCTGGCTTAACTGCTTTGGTTTCAGATGCCATCGGTTTTACGACCTTGATGGTCATTGATATTGAGGTGATTCAAGAGTTAGCTATTGCCGCGAGTATTGGTGTGGCGGTCGTGGTGTTAACTAATTTAGGGATGTTACCTATTTTGATGTCCTACACCGGAGTCTCTAAAGCCGGAGTTGAATATGCTGCTAAAGCGCGCCAAAAAGAACACCCGGTGCTCAATATTTTCAGCCGTTTTTCGCGCCCTAAGTGGGCCTATAGTGCCTTAGTTGTGGCTCTGATGGGGTTAGCCTGGGGTTTGTACTACGGCCAGCAAATGAAGATTGGTGATTTAGACGCAGGGGCACCAGAACTGCGCCCAGATAGTCGTTATAACTTAGATAACCAATTTATTGTTGATAACTACAGCTCGAGTACCGATGTGTTTGTGGTGATGGCCGAAACCGCACCCAGCCAATGTATTGCCTACGATAACCTGGAGCTATTAGACCGTTTTACGTGGCACATGCAAAATACCCCTGGGGTGCAAGACGTTAAGTCTGTCGCTTATGTGGCGAAAATGGGTTCCTATGGTCTTAACGAGGGTAATTTAAAGTGGTACAGCCTAACTCGTAATCAATATTCATTGAATGGTTACACCGGGCGTACGCCACCGGGATTGATTAACCCTGATTGTTCGATGGCACCGGTGATTATCTTCTTGAATGATCACAAAGCCGAAACCTTGCAAACCGTGGTCGCCTCGGTCAATAGTTTTAATCAAGAATATCAACAAGATGGTCTTGAACTACTGATGGCAGCAGGTAACTCAGGGATTGAAGCTGCGACAAACTCAGTGATTGAGTCAGCTCAGAACAAAATGATGTTGTGGGTGTATGGCGTGGTTATTTTCTTATGCTTACTAACGTTCCGGAGCTTACGTACAGTAACCTGTATCATTTTACCGTTGGCACTAACCACGGTGATGAGCCAAGGCTTGATGGCAGTTCTGGGCATTGGCGTGAAAGTAGCAACCTTGCCAGTGATTGCCTTAGGTGTGGGGATTGGAGTGGATTATGGTATTTACATCTACACCAAGATTCGTGAAGGTTTAGCGCAAGGCATGCATCTTGATGACAGCTACAAGTACGCGCTAGACAGCACTGGTAAAGCGGTTGGATTTACTGGGCTCACTTTGGCTATTGGCGTAGCTACTTGGATCTTCTCGCCGATTAAGTTTCAAGCGGATATGGGGATCCTGTTAACCTTTATGTTCATCTGGAACATGCTAGGTGCCTTGATCCTGATCCCAGCGTTAGCACGCTTCTTTGCTAACTTTACCCGCAAAGCCCACTAACTGTAGGCTTGCGTTACCGTTAGAACCAGCAGACGCCGCTACTTGTTAGCGGCGTCTTGCAATATAAAATCAGCACCTTGGTCAGCGATCACCATGGTGGGCGCGTTGGTATTGCCACTCACTACGGTCGGCATGATGGAAGCGTCAATGACGCGTAAACCAGCAACGCCATTTACTCGCAACTGCGCATCAACCACAGCATCTTGGTCGTTGCCCATGCGGCAGGTGCTGGTTGGATGGTAAATCAGCCCGACATTACTCATCAGCTTAGCTAACAACTCCTCATCATTAGCACAAGGCCCTGGCCATACTTCGCCGCCATTATGCTCAGCAAGGGGCGCTTGGTTCATAATCTCGCGTACCTGTCGCACCCCAGCCAACAACGCCTGTTGATCACTAGGATGCTGCAAAAAGTCATAGCTAAAAAGCGGTTTATCTGTGGCTTTGTTACTCCGCAAACGTAACTGGCCTCGGGCTTGTGGTCGTAACAGGCAAACATGGCAGGCATAGCCATGGGTGAAAGCCGGTTTAAGGTCATACCCGCTGTCGTTAAAGCGAGTCGAGACAAAGTGAAGTTGTAGATCAGGTGTCTCTATTTGTTCACTGCTGCGCAAGAATCCACCCACCTCGGCCGGTGGATGTGCGAGTGGGCCGGTTTTATCACGCCGATATTGCCACCAAGCTTTCGCCATCTTAGCTAATCCTATGGGATTAATACTGATGCCATCTTTACGTTTGTTGCGGTAATGAATCATCACATCCACATGCTCTTGCAGATTTGCGCCTACCTCGGCACGATCGGCAATGACACTGATGCCATGTTGTTGCAACTGGGCTGCTGGGCCAATACCAGATAACATCAACAATTGCGGAGAGTTGATTGCGCCGCCACTAATAATCACTTCGCGTTGCGCGAACCATTGCTCGCCACTGACTAATTCAATCCCTACGGCTTGGGGCTGGGCTTGGCTTTGGTCAAAGAGCACCCGTTGTACCAAGCTATCAGTTAACACCTTGAGGTTAGGGCGTTGCATTGCTGGCAGCAAGAAAGCACGGCGCACACTCCAGCGCTGCGCTTGGTGAATCGTAAATTGGAACGGGCCAATACCGTAGAGCTCGGCACCGTTAAAATCTGGGTTAAAGGGAATACCGGCAGCAACTCCTGCCTCAACAAAGCGTTGGGCAGCGAGAAAATAGGTGGGCACATCACTGACTTTAAGCGGCCCATCAGCGCCATGATAAGCGTCGGCACCGCGGCTATTGGCTTCAAGTTTCTTGAACCTTGCCAACATGGCGGGCCAATCCCAGTTACTGTTGGTTAAGCTGGCCCAATGTTGATAATCACTAGGGGCACCGCGGGTATAAATCATGGCATTAATTAAGCTGCTGCCACCTAAACCTTTGCCGCGCGGGGTAAACAAGCCTTTGCCTTGGCGAAGTGGGGCTTTATCACTGCTGCGGTAGCCCCAATTAAAGCCACGGTGGTGCATAAAGCGTACTACGCCACCGGGCATATCACTGAATTCGTGTTGGCCGTTGCCGCCAGCTTCGACCAGGAGCACTTGGTAGTTACCGCAGGCACTCAAACGGTCCGCCAGCACGCATCCAGCGGAACCCCCACCGACAATGATAAAATCGTACTTTGTTGTGCTCATGGTTGTTGTTCTGTATTCGTTATTGTTAGTGATTGTTCGTTTTATAAACTTTGAGCGTAGCGTAAAAGATCATTCAATAAACGCATGTTACGAGAGTTATCGCTATGCTGCTGCGCAGCTAACTCCAGCTCTTGCATAAATCGCTCGGCAGACAAGCCACCCGGAGGGGGGGAGAGCAGACGGCCTTGGCAAAATTCACGCCATTTTAGTAGTTCGGAATCAGTTAACGTACTTGGGTAATTACGGGCACGGTAGCGAAACAACATCTCAGGTAAGCGCGAATCGCTAAAGTTTAAGGTCAAACCTGGTAGTTGTTCAGGCGCGGTACTACGGATAATGTCCATGTTAGAGCGGTCTTGTTCACTAAAGAAAGGGCCGCTGTAGAGCATAAAATCAGGATCCGTAACCGCGTCATAGGTTTTGCTGGTCAGTAAGGCTTGGCACAAGCGGTCGCGTAATTCGCTTTGTGCTAGTAGCGTCTGCCGGTGGCGTTCAAGTTGCTCGAGATCTAAGTTCCAACGCTGCTGCGCGGTGCTGTCGAGCACATTGAGTTTAGCGATAAAGGGGCAGCGATTGAGTTGCAGGGTTCCCCCAGCGAAGGCTGATAAACCGTTCTCAGCTAGCTGTTTACGCGGGGTAAAGCGGCGTTCGACCAAATCATCTAGCGAACTCTCTAAAAACTCCAGCGGGTTGTGGCGCAAATCCCAGTAGAGCAGGGTGTTGGGCTGCTCCGGATGATAGCCTAGCGGCATGATCACACTCACGTAACCGTTCAGTGCGCCGTAAAAACCACTGATGTGCACGCGTGGTTCAAAATTCACCAAATCAATCAGTTGTTGCACGGCTTGTTTGCGGCGTAATCCATAAGCGTAGGCAAACAACCTTGGTTGTGCTTGTTTAACTTTACGAGCCATGCCGATGGTGGCATGAACGTCAGCCATAGCATCATGGGCGTTGGCGTGTTCAATACCATTGGCTTTAGATAAGTCTTCTAAGCGCATGCTGACCCGCCCATCGTCGTGGTAGGGCCATTCGATTCCTTCGGGGCGCAGGGCATAGCAAGCGCGCATCAAGTCGATTAGATCCCAGCGTGAATTTTGGTGCTGCCAAGTATGAGCGTAGGGATCATGAAAGTTACGGTAGAACAGGTGTCGGGTTACTTCATCGTCAAAGGCGATGTTGTTGTAGCCAATGATAGTAGTGTTCGGTACGCTCATTTGCGCTGCGATAGCCGCGGCAAAGCTCGCTTCGTTGGTACCTTGCGCAAGCGCAAACTGCGGCGTAATACCTGTCACTAGCACCGCCTGAGGATGAGGCAAAAAATCTGGCGTGGGCTGACTAAATAGGGTCAGTGGACGACCGCAGGGCTCTAATTCTAAATTGGTTCTTAAACCGGCAAATTGGGAGGGCCGATCGTAATGAGGGTTAGCCCCCCAAGTTTCGTAGTCATGAAAGTAAAAACTGGCGTCAGACATGGCGCATAATAATCCTTGCTAATGTATGCAGGTCAGACTACCTGATTGCTGACTTAGCCGCAATCAAGAGGTGACGGCCAACCCTAATTACCGCTAAGATAGCTAACTAATGATAATAAAATGATTCAACAGCACCGAGGCGATTATGGGTCTATTCAGTTCTTTTTCTTTTGCCACCAACAAGCGCGTGGGCTTAAGTCTGCTCGCCACCGCTTGCTTTACTGCCGCCGCTTGCAGCAGTGCACCTGAGCCAAGTTCTAGTGTAGCTGCCAAGGCGACTGTGACCGAGGCCGCACCGTTTGCGATTGCCATTCATGGCGGCGCCGGCACCATTACCCGCGCAAGCATGACGCCAGCACGGGAACGCGCCTATCGCGAAAAACTAGCCGAAGCTATCGCCGCCGGACAGCAGATCTTAGCCGCTGGTGGCACCAGTATGGATGCAGTTATTGCGGCGGTGCAAGTGTTGGAAGACTCACCGCTCTTTAATGCTGGCCGTGGTGCCGTTTATACCTGGGATGAACAGCATGAACTTGATGCCGCTATTATGGACGGTTCCAATCGTGCAGCGGGAGCGGTGACTGGGGTGACAACGATTAAAAGCCCTATTGCCTTGGCCCGTAAAGTGATGGAAGAATCGGTGCATGTGATGCTCAGCGGCGCTGGTGCTGAGGAGTTTGCTGATCTGCATCAACTAGAACGGGTGGATAACAGCTACTTCAATACCGAAGCTCGCTTCGATGCGCTGCAACACATGAAGCAGCAGCTTGGTAGCCAAGATAAAACCGCATGGCAGCAGCTAGACGCACGCTTCAAGTATGGCACCGTTGGGGCGGTAGCGTTGGATACTCATGGTAATTTAGCTGCCGCCACCTCAACCGGAGGAATGACGGGTAAGCGCTACGGTCGTATTGGTGATTCGCCAGTGATTGGCGCTGGTACTTGGGCGGATAATGGCAGTTGTGCGGTTTCGGCCACAGGTCATGGTGAATATTTTATTAAGTATCAGGTAGCAGCAGATATTTGCGCACGAGTGACCTATCAAGGCAAAGATATCGTAAGTGCTGGTGATACCGTAATTCATGAGGTGCTGATGCCCGTTGGTGGTACTGGCGGCGTGATCATTGTTGACGGCCAAGGCAAGGTGCATATGCCCTTTAATACCGAAGGCATGTACCGCGCTAGTCAACAAGGTGATGGTCCGGTTCATATTGCAATTTATGCAGACGAAAACTAACTCGCAATCAGGGCTGTTGGTGCGGGTTAACAAGCTTACAGAGGGCTGCTAAACTAGCAGCCCTTTTAAATCTAAGTGCTAATGCAGGATTTTTGTGCAAACCATTCAATTTCCAGCTGAACTCCCTGTGGTGCAGGCCAAGGCCGAGATTCAAACGGCCATTGCCAAACACCAAGTGGTGATTGTCGCGGGCGAGACCGGTTCAGGTAAAACCACACAGTTACCTAAAATGCTGCTAGAAATGGGCTACGGTAAAATGATTGCCCACACTCAGCCGCGGCGTTTAGCTGCCCGCAGTGTTGCCCAACGTATCGCACAAGAATTAGAAACTGAGTTGGGTAACCGGGTTGGTTATAAGGTACGTTTTCATGATCAAACGGCACCCACTACCGAAATAAAATTGCTCACGGATGGGATGTTGCTGGCTGAACTGCAGAATGATCGCATGTTGCGGCAATACGATGCCATCATCATCGATGAAGCCCATGAACGCAGTCTGAATATCGACTTTCTGTTAGGCGCGTTGGCCACTATTTTGCCTAAGCGACCAGAGTTAAAACTGGTGATTACCTCAGCTACCATTGAGACGGAACGCTTTGCCAAACATTTTAATCAGGCCCCGATCATTACCGTTACCGGCCGTACTTATCCAGTTGAGGTGCGCTATCGGCCGTTAAGCAATGCCGATGATGATAACCAAGACAGCGCTGATGTAGTGCAAGGCGTGTGTGATGGGGTATTAGAGCTAAGCCGTGAAGCCCCCGGTGATATTTTGATTTTTGCCAGTGGTGAGCGTGAAATACGTGATTTTGCTGAAGCTATTGGTGATTTGCAGTTACCTAATACTGAGCTTTTACCGCTGTTTGCACGGCTATCTGCTGCTGAGCAACAACGGATTTTTCAGCCGCATAGCCAACGTCGTATTGTGATCGCTACCAACGTCGCTGAAACCTCACTGACGGTGCCCGGCATTCGTTATGTGATAGACCCAGGTACGGCTCGTATCAGTCGTTACAGTTACCGCAGCAAAGTGCAACGCTTGCCGATTGAGAAAATTTCACAAGCTTCAGCGAATCAACGGATGGGGCGTTGTGGCCGGGTCGCACCGGGGATTTGTATCCGGCTCTATGATGAAGCTGATTTTTTAGCTCGGCCTGAATACACAGATCCGGAAATCTTACGCACCAATCTAGCTGCGGTTATTCTGCAAATGACGGCGGCAAAACTTGGCGATATTCGCCGCTTTCCATTCGTAGAACGGCCCGATGAGCGTTCTATTAAAGATGGCCTGAATTTATTAGAAGAACTCCATGCGTTAGATGGTACTGGACGGCCAGGTAAAAGCAAAAAGCGACGCGGTTATCAGGGCCCACGATTAACCGAGATTGGGCGCCAAATCGCCCAGTTGCCGATTGATCCGCGGCTGGGACGGATGGTGATAGCGGCGAATCAATGTGGCTGTATGCAAGAAGTGTTAATTATTGCCGCTGCACTGAGTATTCAAGATCCACGTGAACGTCCGCAACAAGGAGCGCAAAAAGCAGACCAACTGCATCAAAGGTTTCACCATAAAGACTCTGATTTTGCGAGCTTCTTGCTGTTGTGGCAATACCTTGAGGGTCTACAAAAAGAGCTTTCTAGAGGCCTACTGCGAAAGCGTCTGAAAGAAGAGTTTATTCATTTTCTGCGGGTGCGTGAATGGCAAGATGTGTACACTCAGCTGCGCCAAAGTGTGCGAGGTATGGGCTTTCGGATTAATCAAGAACCCGCCAGCTATGAGGCCATCCACCAAGCGCTCTTAACCGGCATGCTCTCGCATCTAGGAACCAAGCAAGAAGGCCATGAATACATGGGTGCGCGGCAACGCAAGTTTTTTGTGTTCCCGGGCTCTGGCTTGTTTAAAAAGTCGCCTAAGTGGCTGATGGCCGCAGAGCTTGTAGAAACCAGCCGCTTGTTTGCCCGCATCAATGCTCGGATTGAACCCGAATGGGTTGAGCCACTGGCGAAACACCTGGTTAAATACAGCTATTTTGAACCCCATTTTTCGAAAAAACAGGGCTCGGTGTTAGCTGATGAGCAAGTGACGCTTTATGGCTTGATTATCGTGCCACGGCGTAAAGTGCAGTATGGCCCGGTAAAACCTATTGAAGCGCGCGAGATCTTTATTCGTGAGGCACTGGTGCAAGGGCAGCTTAAACGGCAAGTGCCTTTCATTAAGCACAATCTTGCACTTATCGAGAGTGTTAAAGGGCTCGAAGACAAATCGCGTCGGCGCGATATCCTGGTGGATGATGAAGCTCTGTTTCAGGCCTATGATGAGCATATTCCCGCGGGTATTTACAACGAGCAGTTATTAGCCGGGTGGTGGCATAAAGCTGTTAAGCAGAATCCCCAACTTCTGTATTTTGTACGCGCTGATCTGATGGCCCAAGATGCGGAACATGTCACCCCTGATGATTATCCAGATGTTTGGCAGCAGGGCCAACTGACCTTACCCTTGCATTATCATTTTGCTCCAGGCAGTGAAGATGATGGGGTGACGGTGCAGATCCCGCTAGCACTGCTAAACCAAGTGACGCCGCAAGGGTTTGATTGGCAAATACCAGCTCTGCGGCATGATCTAGTGGTAGCCTTGATCAAGAGCCTGCCCAAACAACTCCGTCGAAACTTTGTGCCGGCACCTAACTACGCCCAAGCGTTTTTAGCTGATACCCCAGCGGCAACGATAGCGAAAGAGCCTTTGCTTACGGCCTTATCTGCCAAATTACGGCGTATGACGGGTGTCACTATCCCTGATGATGCTTGGTATCATGGTGGCGCAGATGCTATTCCACCACATTTACAGATGAACTTTGCGGTAGTGGATGAGCAGGGCAAGGTACTGCAACAAGGGCGAGATTTACACCAGTTGCAACAGCGGCTACAAGGTGACGTGAAAGAGGCCCTCGCTCAGGCAGTAGCCAGTAAGCAGGCACCGCAAGCGGCAACCAGTTGGCAGTTTGGTACGCTCCCCGACATGCTCGAGCAGCAACAACAAGGTTATGCGATTAAAGCCTTTCCGGCGTTAGTGGCTGAGGCCGAAGGAGTGCGTGAAGAACTCTTCGATAGCCTAGCGAAAGCCGAACATGCGCATTGGCAAGGATTGCGGCAGCTGTTGTTGCTGCAACTACCGTCACCTATTCGGCATTTGCAGCAAACGCTTTCTAATAAAGCGAAATTAGCGCTTTATTACAATCCATGGGGCAATGTTGAAGAACTTATCGCTGATTGTATTAGGGCGGCGCTGGATGAGTTTATTGAGGCAAATCCAGCCCGTGACCCAGCGGCTTTTCAAGCCTTGTATGATACTGCTAGAGCACATTTAAACGAGCGGGTGAGTGAGATAGCGAAACAATTGGAGCCTTGTCTGCTGCTTAGCCACAGCATTCGTAAACGGATGAAAGGCAAGGTTAGCTTAGAGCAAATTCAAGCCCACGGCGATATAGCTCAACAGTTGGATGCCTTGGTGGGCCCAGGTTTTGTCAGTAACGCTGGATCGCAGCGTTTGGATGATATTCAACGCTATTTGAAAGCAATCGAGCGACGCTTAGATAAGCTGCCGGTGGATCCGAACAAAGATCGTTTACACACCTTGGTCCTCACGGACTTGTCGCAAGCCTATCAAAGCTTGTTGGCGAAACAAAACAAACAGCAGTTGATACCGTCAGATGTGCTTGAAATCAGATGGATGATAGAAGAGCTGCGGGTAAGTTTTTTTGCGCAGACGTTGGGTACCCAATACCCGATCTCAGAAAAGAGAATTCGCCAAGCGCTTGCTGCAGCAGCTTAAATGCTGCTGCAGTAGTGCTTAACTAAGTTAGGCGTATAAACCTAAATTGGCGCGGGCATAAGCTTCAAATTCAGTGCATCCACCGATGTGTTTTTCGTCCACAAAAATCTGCGGTACGGTTAAGACGGGTGCGCCGACGGTTTTCTCTAAATCTGCTTTTGAGATACCTTCAGCGTGCATGTCGACGTAGCGAAATTCAAAATCATCGCGGTCAGCGGTCAGTTTTTCAGCGATTTGTACTGCACGAACGCAGAATGGGCAGCCAGGGCGACCAAAAATAACAGTAAACATCTCAGACTCCTTAAAAAATGTGATATTGCCCGTATTTTCCTACAAACCGCGGCGGCTTGCCAATGAGTTTTGTGGATAGCGGCTATCGAACCGAGCGATTATTGATTAATTTCAAGATCCGAGGCTGCAACGCAGCAACAAGGCAAGCAATCGCCGGGTCGCACGAAAGCCAGTGGCTCGTTGATGTAGGTGATATCGCCTTGTACTAGTTGCACTCGACAGGCGCCGCAAAAACCATTGCGACAGTGATAGTGGGGCTCTAATCCAGCCGCTTCCATAGCTTCTAAGAGGGTACCCTGTGAGCTGTCAACGGTCAGCTGCTGCTGACCATTGACGATGACTTTATACGCGGTGCTCATGATGATTTAGAGTTCAAAGTCTCCAAGGTCAGAAGCACTTACGTTACTGTCAATTTGCCCAACCAAATAAGAAGTGATTTCAGCTTCTTGAGGGGCTACTTGAACGTTATCTGATACTAGATATTTATTCATCCAAGGTAGCGGGTTGCTACGCTGTTTAAATGGCGCATCAAAACCAATGGCTTCCATCCGCATGTTGGCGATGTACTCCACATACTGGCAGAGCATTTCTTCGTTTAAGCCAATCATAGAGCCATGTCTGAACAAATAGTGGGCCCATTGCTTTTCTTGTTCGACGGCCTTCATAAAGATGTTCAGTGCTTCGTCGCGTAACTCTTCGGCAATTTCTTTCATTTCTGGGTCATCTTGACCGTATTGCCATAGATTAAGAATTTGCTGAGTAGAGACCAAATGCAAGTTCTCATCACGGGCGATAAGACGGATGATTTTTGAGTTACCTTCCATCAGATCACGCTCAGCAAAGGCGAAGGTACAAGCGAAGCTCACATAAAAACGAACTGCCTCTAGCGCATTCACTGAGTTGATGCACAAGAATAGCTTTTTCTTGAGCTCACGCATGCTAACCAGATGCTTCTCACCGTCAACTTCCCATTCGCCTTCGCCATGGGTTTGCCAAAGCTGCGTATAGAAGATCAAATCGTCGTAATAGCGAGAAATATCGGTGGCGCGTTTCTGAATTTCTTCATTAATCACGATATCTTCAAAAACTTCACTCGGGTCAGTAAATAAATTCCGTAAAATATGCGTGTACGAACGTGAGTGAATGGTTTCAAAAAACGACCAAGTTTCAATCCAAGTTTCTAATTCAGGAATCGATACAATCGGCAGCAATGCAATGTTAGGGCTGCGTCCTTGTACTGAATCTAACAAGGTTTGATACTTTAAGTTAGAGATAAAAATATGCTTTTCGCTATCAGTTAACGCTTGAAAATCAACGCGGTCGCGGCTGACATCAACTTCTTCTGGGCGCCAAAAAAAGCTAATTTGTTTCTCAATCAGTTTTTCAAAAATGCTGTGTTTTTGTTGGTCATAGCGCGCAACGTTGACTGAATTACCAAAAAACATTGGCTCTAACAGAGGGTTAACTTGGTTCTGATTAAATGTTGAATAACTCATACCTTAGCACACCTTTTTTAGCATCATCAGCTGAGCAGCGGTACTGCTCAGCGAGTGCAACTTGTTGTTATTAAGCCGCAGAACTAGATCTTACAGGCACCACCGGCACAATCATCGTCTTCTTCAATAATGGCGACAGTTGCTTGTTGGTTCTCTTCTTCACGAGTTTTGGCTTCTACTTTGTCACGCAAATCTACTTGGTTATCTGAAGCACCGTCACGCGTGTTGTGATAATAAAGCGTTTTTACGCCTAACTTATAGGCATACAGCAAGTCTTGTAGCAGTTGCTTCATCGGCACTTTGCCTGCTTCAAACTTGGCTGGGTCGTAGTTGGTGTTAGCGGAAATGGTTTGGTCGACGAATTTCTGCATAATGCCAACTAATTCTAAGTAACCCTTGTTACTAGGGATGCTCCACAACAGCTCATACGCGTCTTTCAACGTTTCGTATTCAGGCACGACTTGTTTCGTAATGCCGTCTTTTGATGCTTTAATACTGATATGTCCGCGCGGTGGTTCAATACCGTTGGTTGCATTAGAAATCTGCGACGAGGTTTCTGATGGCATTAAGGCAGACAGGGTAGAGTTACGCATACCGTATTGTTGTACATCACGACGTAACTGGTCCCAATCAAGATGCAATGGCTCTTGGCAAACGCTATCCAGATCTTTCTTGTAAGTATCGATTGGCATCACACCTTTGGCATAGGTGGTTTCATTAAACTTAGGACAAGCACCAAGCTCTTTCGCTAAGTTCATGGATGCCTTCATCAAGTAGTATTGAATAGCCTCAAAAGTGCGATGAGTTAACGCATTAGCGGAACCATCCGAATAACGAACACCGTTTTTAGCTAAATAATAAGCGTAGTTAATTACCCCAATGCCCAACGTACGACGGCCCATGGTTGCGTTGCGAGCAGCTGGTACAGGGTATTCTTGATAATCGAGTAAGCTATCAAGCGCACGCACGGCTAAATCAGCCATTTCATCAAGTTCATCTAATGATTTAATCGCACCTAAGTTAAAGGCCGATAGAGTACATAAAGCGATTTCACCTTCTTCATCATTCACGTGACGCAAAGGCTTGGTTGGCAGCGCGATTTCTAAACACAGGTTACTTTGTCGAATAGGGGCAACCGCCGGGTCAAACGGACTATGGGTGTTGCAATGGTCGACGTTTTGCAGGTAGATGCGACCTGTACTAGCACGCTCTTGCATGAACAAACTAAAGAGTTCAATGGCTTTGATACGCTTTTTGCGAATGCTATCGTCGGCTTCGTATTGCAGATAGAGGCGTTCAAATTCTTCTTGATTAGCAAAGAAAGCATCGTATAAACCAGGGACATCAGACGGGCTAAACAAAGTGATGTAGTCGTCTTTGATTAAGCGCTGATACATAACACGGTTGAATTGCACGCCATAATCTAAGTGGCGCACACGGTTCTCTTCAACGCCGCGGTTGTTTTTAAGAACCAGCAAGCTTTCTACTTCTAGGTGCCAAAGCGGATAGAACAGGGTAGCGGCACCGCCACGAACACCGCCCTGAGAACAGCTTTTAACTGCGGTCTGGAAGTACTTATAAAATGGAATACAGCCGGTGTGGAAAGCTTCGCCACCACGAATGGCACTACCAAGCGCACGGATACGGCCAGCGTTGATGCCAATCCCAGCGCGTTGAGAAACGTACTTAACAATCGCACTTGCAGTGGCGTTAATTGAATCTAAGCTGTCGCCTGTTTCAATCAATACGCACGAGCTAAACTGGCGCGTAGGTGTACGAACGCCTGACATGATAGGGGTTGGCAAGGAGATCTTAAACAATGACGTGGCATCGTAAAAACGCTGCACATAGCTCATCCGAGTTTCTTTCGGATAGTTAGCAAACAAACAGGCAGCAACTAAGACATACAAAAATTGCGCACTTTCATAGAGCTCACCGGTGACCCGGTTTTGCACCAAGTATTTGCCTTCTAATTGCTTCACCGCTGCGTAGGAAAAGTTCAAGTCGCGGGCGTGATCGATAAAATCGTTCATTTGCTCGAATTCTTCGCGCGTGTAGTCAGTCAACAAATGTTTATCGTAACGACCCGCAGCCACCATTTTAGTGACTTGATCATACAAATGGGGCGGCTCAAATTGGTTATAAGCTAATTTACGCAGATGGAAAACTGCTAAGCGCGCTGCTAAATACTGATAATCAGGTGCTTCTTCAGAGATAAGGTCAGCGGCAGCTTTGATGATGGTCTCGTGAATATCTTCAGTCTTAATACCGTCATAAAATTGGATATGCGATTTAATTTCAACTTGTGATACCGAAACGTTGTTCAAGCCTTCGGCTGCCCAACTAATCACACGGTGAATTTTGTCTAGGTTTAAAGGTTCGCGTTCACCGCTACGTTTAGTTACGAAAAGCTTTTGGTTCATGAGGCGCATCCATCGTTGTTATGGTTGTTTTGTCTAGCCACAAGATATAGTGCGTGTTGCGACCGCACGACGGTTTTTTACACAATATCTTGGGATGAATGAATGAGGGTTATCCTAGCACTTATCGCACACTGATCAAGTGTGTTTACGTTACAAAAACCGGAAGGTTTGACTAACCGAAGTGTAGGCTTTCGCTAAAACCTGCGGTGCAATAGAGGTTTAGTAAAATCAAGCACCCTGAAAAAAAATATTGGAAATTTTTTTACCGTCATTAGCTGACGTTTTGTTGCTCAATGAAAACCGATTAGAAAGCGGAGGTTTGGTTAGATAAATCTACATATGGGCGTTTCAGTGGTGTGACTGTCTATATGTTGTGTTGGTTTTTTTGGTGAAAACTGCGAAGCAGCGCTGCTGGCACTTTTTGTTGGTGCCGAATCAAGGCCAAAATCCAGACCAGCGCAAGCCCCGTAGTTAGGCCAAGAGATCATAATTAAGTTAATAAATCGAGTAACTCTAAGGGGGTTTCGATGAAACTGTCGGCGCCCCAAGCGGTTGGCGTTTCGATGGCACTGATGTAGCCATAATTCGCCACAATAGTGCGCATGCCAGCAGCGCGACCGGCTTGAATATCCCGCTCGGCATCGCCCACGTACCAACAATCGTCCGCCACTACTTGTAGTGCTTGGGTAGCGTGCAGTAGGGGTTGTGGTGATGGTTTCGCTACCGCTAAGGTATCGCCGCAGACAACCACCTCGATTGCAGCTAATTCAGGAAAGCTAGGCAGCAGTTGCACGGTTAAGGCCGTTGGTTTATTGGTGACAATCGCAACCGGTATCTGTTGCTGTTGTAGTTGTGCTAGCAGTTCGCTAACCCCAGCAAAAAGCTGGGTTTGTTCAGCAATAGCTTCGCTATAAAAACTTAAGAACTTGTGTCTGAGTTCGTCTTTGCGTTGTTCAAATTCAGCTTCACCGTAGGCAAAGCGTAAAAGCCCAGCGGAGCCATGAGAGGCAATCGGAGTGTAATCACTAGCACTCACTAAGGGGCGTTGCTCAGCCCTAAGGACGCGGTTTAAAGCTGCGCCTAAGTCAGGGGCGGTATCTAACAGGGTGCCATCTAAATCAAACAGGATTGCAGCTGGACGTGACATGCTTAGTCCTTCAACGGTTTGGTTAAACAGACGATGTAATTTACATCAACATTGTTCTGGTCTAAGTAAAAGCCGCGCCACGGCAGGTAATGGAGCCCAGTCATGCTTTGCGCAAGCAATCCAGCAGCATCGGTCATGCGCAATAATTCAGCCGGTTGAATGAACTTTTGGTGCTGATGCGTGCCTTTCGGTACCCACTGCAGCACATATTCTGCCGCAACGATCCCAAGCAGCCAAGATTTTAGATTACGGTTCAAGGTTGAGAAAAATACCTTACCACCTGGCTTAACCAAGTCTGCTGCCGCTTGGACTATCGCCGCCGGGTTGGGCACGTGTTCGAGCATTTCTAAACAGGTGACCACGTCAAACTGGCCTGGCTCGCTCGCGGCCAGTTGTTCGGCTGGGATAAATTGATAGTCAATTTGTAGCTGGCTTTCTAAGGCATGTAATCTGGCTACTTGCAACGATTGTTCAGCCAAATCAATGCCGGTCACCTGAGCACCAGCACGGGCTAGGCCTTCTGCCAACAAGCCGCCACCGCAACCAATATCGACAATACGGCTACCAAACACACCATCACAGGTAGCTTGGATAAAGTCTAAGCGCAACGGATTAATTTGATGCAGCGGTTTAAACTCTCCGGCGGGGTCCCACCAACGTGAGGCGATGGCACTGAATTTTTCAATTTCTGCAGGATCAACATTAGAACTTGTGGTCATAGGGCTTCTGCTACGGCTTAAAAGTAGGTACAGTGTACCCAACCTACAGGGATAAAAAAAGATGCGATAGTAAGCCCGTACGGGTACAATGGCGTTATCTTGTAAAACTATAAAAAGACAGATCGTTTAGGGATATAACTACTATGAGTGATCTCGCCAGAGAAGTCGTTCCGGTTAACATTGAAGATGAGTTGAAGAGTTCGTATTTAGATTACGCCATGAGTGTAATTGTCGGTCGAGCTTTACCGGACGTTCGTGACGGCCTCAAGCCAGTTCACCGTCGTGTACTGTTTGCGATGAATGAACTGCGTAATGACTACAACAAGCCTTACAAAAAATCAGCGCGTATTGTTGGTGACGTGATCGGTAAATATCACCCTCATGGTGATAGTGCTGTGTATGACACCATCGTGCGGATGGCTCAGCCATTCTCGTTGCGTTACATGTTGGTTGATGGTCAAGGTAACTTTGGTTCAGTAGACGGTGACTCGGCGGCAGCCATGCGTTACACCGAAATTCGGATGGCAAAAATTGCCAGCGAGTTGCTCTCTGACCTAGATAAAGAAACCGTTAACTTTGTGCCCAACTATGACGGCACAGAGCAAATTCCTGATGTTTTACCTACCCGAGTACCTAACTTATTAGTGAATGGTTCGTCGGGTATTGCGGTTGGTATGGCTACCAATATTCCGCCGCACAACCTCACAGAAGTGGTGAATGGCTGCTTGGCCATGATTGAAAACCCAGACATCACCATTGATGAATTGATGGATTACATTCCGGGCCCAGATTTTCCAACTGCAGCATCCATTTCAGGTCGCTCAGGCATTGTTGAAGCCTATCGTACCGGCCGTGGTCGTATTCATTTACGCGCCAAAGCTGAGATTGAAACGGAAGATAATGGCCGTGAAACCATCATTGTTTCTGAAATCCCGTATCAAGTTAACAAAGCTAAACTGATTGAGAAAATAGCTGAATTAGTTAAAGAAAAACGTCTGGAAGGGATTAGCGCTTTACGCGACGAATCTGACAAAGACGGGATGCGGATTGTCATCGAATTAAAACGCGGTGAAGTAGGTGAGGTGGTCTTAAACCACCTGTACGCCAATACGCAAATGCAAGTGGTGTTTGGTATTAACATGGTGGCGTTGGATAAAAACCAACCGCGCCTGTTTAACTTACGCGATATGCTGCATTGCTTTATTTTGCACCGGCGTGAAGTAGTTACCCGCCGCTCTGTGTATGAGCTGCGTAAAGCTCGTGAGCGCGCCCACATCTTAGAAGGCTTAGCCATTGCGCTAGCTAACATCGATGAGATCATTGAGCTGATTCGTCGGTCACAAACAGCGGCCGATGCGAAGGCTGGTTTAACCAGTCGCGCTTGGCGTTTAGGCGATGTTGCCGCGATGCTAGAACGGGCTGGGGTTGATGCAGCGCGGCCTGATCATCTGGATGAAAAATACGGTATTCGTGACGGTGAGTACCATTTAACTGACGAGCAAGCACAAGCTATCTTGGATTTACGTTTGCACAAGTTAACGGGTCTTGAGCATGAAAAAATCCTAGATGAATACAAAGGCTTGTTGCAGGTTATTGAAGAATTACTGTTGATTTTGAATAGCCCAGAGCGGCTCATGGAAGTGATTCGTGAAGAGCTAGAGAAAATCAAAGCTGATTATGGTGATGCGCGACGTACGGAAATTACGGCGGCAGCACACGATATCAGCATGGAAGACTTGATTAATGAAGAAGACGTGGTGGTGACTTTGTCGCACCATGGCTACGTGAAGTACCAGCCACTTACCGAATATGAAGCACAGCGCCGCGGCGGCAAAGGTAAAGCCGCAACTAAGATGAAAGATGAAGATTTCATTGAGCGCTTGTGGGTGGCGAATACGCACGACACCATTCTATGCTTCTCAACCCGCGGTAAAATCTATTGGATGAAAGTGTACCAATTACCGCTGGCCAACCGCACTTCGCGTGGCCGTCCTATCGTCAACTTGTTGCCGTTAGAAGCGGATGAAAGGATCACTGCGATTCTGCCAACGCGCGATTATCCGGAAGATAAATTCATCATCATGGCCACCCGTAACGGTACCGTGAAGAAGACCCCAATGGTGGAATATTCGCGGCAACGCAAAGGCGGTATTATTGCGCTTAACTTGGTTGAAGGCGATGAGTTGATTGGGGTTGATGTGACTACCGCTGGTGATGAGATCATGCTGTTCTCGAACGCTGGTAAAGTAGTTCGCTTTAGCGAAGATCAAGTTCGTTCGGTAAGCCGCACTGCTACAGGTGTGCGCGGTATTCGTCTAGAAGCTGGGCAGCATGTGGTTAGCTTGATTGTGCCGCGCACTGGCGACGAACTCGAAGTTGGAGACGACGGTGAAGCAGAAATGCCATCGGTGCTTACCGTGACGGAGAATGGCTACGGTAAGCGTACGCCAATCACCGAATACCCAGCTAAGAGCCGTGCTACCAAAGGTGTGGTTTCGATTAAGGTGAGTGAGCGTAACGGCCAAGTCGTCGGTGCGATGGAAGTGATTGATAGTAATCAAATCATGCTCATTAGTAACAAAGGCACCTTGGTACGGACTCGCGTCAGTGAAGTTTCAGTGGTTGGCCGTAACACCCAAGGCGTGCGCTTGATTCGTACCGGTGATGATGAAAAAGTAGTTGGGTTACAACGGGTTGATGATATCGACGAGGACGAAGAACTGGATCCATTGTTGAATGAACCTGTTGAAGGCGACATAGACGAGCCGCTAGATGACGAAGCGGATGACGAAACCGATGTTGTAGAAGGTGAGGAATAAGCCATGAGCGCCCCGTTTAATTTTTCTGCGGGGCCGGCAATGTTGCCGGCAGAAGTAATGCAACAAGCGCGCGATGAGTTTTTAAACTGGAATGATTTAGGTATTTCAGTGATGGAAATAAGTCACCGCGACCCAGCGTTTATCCGCTTGGCGGAACAGGCTGAGCAAGATTTACGCGATTTGATGGCTATTCCAGACCAGTATAAAGTGCTGTTTATGCATGGTGGTGGACGCGGTCAATTCAGTGCTGTCCCACAAAATATTGCGGCTGCTGACGCGACCGTGGATTATCTAAACTGCGGGATTTGGTCTGACTTTGCGATTCGTGAAGCGCAAAAGTACGTGCGCCATGTCAATGTTGTCGGCGCGGCCGTGCAAACCGATCAAGGTAAAGCAATTAGTCATCCAGACTCATGGCAGTTATCTGAACATGCAGCGTACTTTCATTATTGCCCAAATGAGACAGTGGACGGTATTGCGGTGCATGAGATACCGCAAGTGAATGCTCCCATTGTGGCTGATATGTCGTCGAATATTCTCTCTGAGCCGCTGGACGTGAGTAAGTTTGGCGTTATCTATGCCGGTGCACAAAAGAATATAGGTCCTTCTGGTTTCGCGATTAGTATTGTGCGTGAAGATTTGTTAGGTCACGCGCAAACCAATACCTCCACCATTATGGATTATACCGTGCAGGCCAAAGAAGGCTCGATGTACAACACTCCTAACACCTTTGCATGGTATTTATCAGCCTTGGTGTTCCAATGGTTAAAACGCCAAGGTGGGGTGGCTGCGATAGGTGAATTGAACCGAGCTAAAGCGGCTAAGCTTTACCACTACATTGATCAATCAGACTTTTATTCAAATCCGGTGCATCCAGATTATCGTTCACGCATGAATATTCCGTTTTTGCTGGCTGATAACTCGCTTGATAGTGCCTTTTTAAAACAGGCTGCAGCGGCTGGTTTAGTTGGTCTAAAAGGGCATAGGTTTGTGGGTGGTATGCGCGCCAGTATTTATAATGCGATGCCAATGGCCGGCGTGGATGCGTTGGTGGAATTTATGGCTGAGTTTGAACGTAAGGTGTGATGGCTTGAAAGCAAGAGCGCTGTCGCGAAAGCAAGAGCGCTGTTAGCTATTGGATATTAGCTATTGGCGTGGGCACCCTTTACTGACAACGAACAACGAACAACGAACAATCAATAACGAACAACCAGGAAACTCATGACAAACTTTGATGCAAAATCTCTCGCTAATGTTGGCGTACGTAACTTAAGCCCATACCAGGCAGGTAAACCCATTGAAGAGCTTGAGCGCGAACTAGGGCTAACAGATATCGTGAAACTCGCTTCGAACGAAAATCCGCTGGGGTTGAGCAAGCAGGTTACCGCAGCTTTGCAAGATACCTTAGCTGGATTAGCTCGCTATCCTGACGCCAACGGTTTTTATCTAAAGAGCAAACTGGCTGAGAAACTGGGTGTAAATATTAATCAAATCACCTTGGGTAACGGCTCCAACGATGTCTTAGAACTGTTGGCGCGTACCTTTGTTAACGAACATCATGAAGTGCTGTTTTCGCAACATGCGTTTGTGGTGTATCCATTGGTAACTCAAGCTATTGGTGCCAAGGGTATTGCAGTACCAGCGAAAAACTATGGTCACGATTTGGATGCTATGGCCGCAGCTATTACCGATAAAACACGAATGATTTTTATCGCTAATCCAAATAACCCAACCGGTACTTTCTTAACCACGGCTGAGCTGGAAAGTTTCTTAGCTAAAGTTCCTGCGCAGGTGTTGGTGGTGTTAGACGAAGCTTACTACGAATACGTGCCTGCAGCTGAACGAGCGCCTTCGGTTGAATGGGTTCAGCGCTATCCTAATTTGATTGTAAGCCGTACTTTTTCTAAAGCTTATGGCTTAGCCGGCTTACGTGCGGGTTATGCGGTGACTCATGCGGATATCGCAGATTTAATGAATCGGGTGCGTCAGCCATTTAACATGAACAGCTTGAGCCTAAAGGCTGCTGAAGTTGTCTTAGATGATGCTGATTATTTAGCCCAATCTATTGCTGTCAACCAGGCGGGAATGGCACAACTGATTGAATTTTGTGAACAATTTAACTTTGTTTACATTCCATCCTACGGAAACTTTTTGACCATTGAAGTTGGAGCTGATGCGGCCGATATTTATCAGCAGTTACTGCATAAAGGCGTGATTGTGCGGCCGGTAGCTGGATACGAATTACCGAACCACTTACGCGTAAGTATTGGCCTTGAACACGAAAACCAAGTGTTTATTGATGCACTAAAAAGCATGCTACTGTAATTGATGCACTAAAAAGCATGCTACTGTAATAAGTTGGTGGGGTTATTGGTGCTATGAGCGGTAGGATAGCGTTACGTGGATTAAGCTCTTGTACGGGCGAGGTTACTTTGCCCGGTTCAAAAAGTATCGCGAATCGTGCCTTACTAATGGCGGCCTTGTGTAGTAACTCAGATTCGAATTCTGGTTCTCATTCTGGGGCTGCCCCGGCAGTAACTCAGGTAACGAATTTACTGCGCAGCGACGACACTGAACGCATGCTCGAAGCTTTGACTGCGTTAGGCGTGCGGATTGAGCTTGATGCCAACGACCCCAGCCAGGTTACCGTGCATGGTTGCGGTGGTGATTGGCCTTATTGGCAAGCTAACCCGACGGCAACCCTTGAGTTGTTCCTAGGTAATGCAGGTACTGCGGTACGGCCGTTGACCGCAGTCTTGGCTGCCACCTTACCCGCAACTGCCGCTGTGGTGGTAGCCGGCGATGCACGCATGCATGAACGTCCGCTCGCGGCGTTGACCGATACCTTGCAAGCCGGCCATGCTTCAATCAAGTTTCTACAACAGCCAGGCTATCCGCCGTTACGACTCGGTGCTGGTTTGTGTGGGGGCTCGCTGCAAGTAGACGGGAGTGCCTCAAGCCAATACATTTCGGCGCTACTGATGGCGCTGCCGTTGTTGGCGGATGACACCCTGTTAGAGCTGACCGGCGAGGTGGTATCTTGGCCCTACATTGAATTAACTCTGGCTATGTTACGACGTTTTGGTATCACCATTGCCCAAGTGAGTGCCCATGAGTTTTTCATTGCCGGCGGACAACGCTATCAAAGCCCTCAGCAGTATTGGGTAGAAGGGGATGCCAGTGCGGCCTCGTACTGGTTAGCGGCGGCGGCGATTAGCGGTGGTCCGT
Source organism: Idiomarina loihiensis (assembly GCF_024584785.1). GTDB lineage: Bacteria > Pseudomonadota > Gammaproteobacteria > Enterobacterales > Alteromonadaceae > Pseudidiomarina > Pseudidiomarina fusca. The sequence continues at coordinate 1,073,695 of NZ_CP074112.1, read as the reverse complement.
TAACGGTTAAAGGGGTGGGTGCAGATAGTATTCAAGGCGATATAGCCTTTGCCGATTACCTTGCGCAAATGGGCGCTGAGGTTGATATCCAGCCGCAACAAATCAGGGTGAGCCGCCAGTTATCCGAGCCGTTACAGGCTTTAGATGCTGATTTAAATGCCATCCCTGATGCCGCCATGACTTTTGCCACTTTGGCGTTGTTTGCCGAGGGCACCACAAACATCCGCAATATCGCCAATTGGCGGATTAAAGAAACCGATCGCCTGCACGCTATGGCGACCGAGCTGCGCAAAGTGGGGGCACAGGTGGTTGAGCATGCTGATGGCATTGAAATCACCGCGCCGGCCCAATTGCAGCATGCTGAGATTGCCACCTACGATGACCATCGGATGGCGATGTGCTTTTCGTTGTTAGGTTTCAGTGCCAGTGGCGTGACTATTCTTGACCCTGATTGCTGTCGCAAAACCTACCCGCGTTATTTCGAAGATTTTTGTGCGGTAACGCAAACGTCGAGTAAGGTTCATCGTAAGTTCACCGAATAAAGGTGCAATTTTCTGCCAATTCCGTATAATTGCGGCGCTTTTATTGGGTAGGGGATAGCATGACCAAACAGATTCCGGTAATCACCATCGATGGACCAAGCGGTGCCGGCAAAGGTACGGTAAGCCGTATTCTCGCTGATAAGTTAGGTTGGCATTTACTTGACAGTGGCGCCATCTATCGCGTTTTAGCTCTCGCTGCGTTGCATCATGGGTTCGCCGCCGATGATGAAGCAAGCTTAGTGGCTCTAGCAGGTGCGCTAGACGTTAAGTTTGACGTAGAAGAAGACCCAGACTTAACCCATATCATCTTAGAAGGTGAAGACGTTACCATGACCATTCGTAATGAAGAGGTCGGTAATATGGCTTCCAAAATTGCTGCGTTGCCACGGGTACGTGAAGCTTTATTGCGCCGTCAACGGGCGTTTAAAGAGCTGCCAGGCCTCGTTGCTGATGGTCGAGATATGGGAACTGTGGTGTTTACCGACGCTGCGGCAAAGGTGTTTTTAACAGCCAGCCCAGAAGAACGTGCACAACGGCGTTACCAACAATTGCTAGATAAAGGTTTTACTGCTAAAATCGACCAATTAATCACCGAAATTCGCGAGCGTGATGCACGCGACACCAATCGCTCGGTTGCACCTTTACGTGCTGCCGAAGGATCGTTGCAGATAGATTCAACGGATCTGAGCATTGACGAGGTGGTGGACAACATTCTTGAGTTTGCATACAGCAAGCTCTCGCATTCTGAGTAGGTCAGCATGTAGCTGGCTAACTTAGCGGTCTGTAGCAAGGATAAGCGAACAGATTATTTTTAATAACCCCGCCGAACAGGATGTCTGGTGGACGTACTTAACTGAAGTAAGCTAACTCATATGTCAGAAAATTTTGCACAGCTGTTTGAAGAAAGCCTCAAAGAGGTCGAAACTCGCCCAGGTTCTATCGTAAAAGGCACCATCGTAGCTATCAACCGTGACGTTGTTTTGGTAGACGCCGGTCTGAAATCTGAAAGTGCTATTCCGGTTGAGCAATTCCGCAACGCAGAAGGCGTTGTAGAAGTTCAAGTTGGCGATCAAATTGACGTAGCACTAGATGCGGTTGAAGATGGTTTCGGTGAAACTATCCTGTCACGCGAAAAAGCAAAACGTTATGAAGCTTGGTTACAGCTGGAAAAAGCTTATGAAGACCAAGAAACTGTTACCGGTTTCATCAGCGGTAAAGTTAAAGGTGGCTTCACTGTAGATTTAGGTGGCGTTCGTGCATTCTTACCAGGTTCATTGGTAGATGTTCGCCCAGTTCGTGAAACGACGCACCTAGAAAACAAAGATTTAGAGTTCAAAGTTATCAAGCTAGACCAGAAGCGCAACAACGTTGTTGTTTCTCGTCGTGCTGTTATTGAAACTGAGAACAGTGCAGAGCGTGATGAGCTGCTAGAGAACTTGCAAGAAGGTCAAGAAGTTAAAGGTATCGTTAAGAACCTGACTGACTACGGCGCGTTCGTTGATCTAGGCGGCGTTGACGGCTTGTTGCACATTACCGATATGGCTTGGAAGCGCGTTAAGCACCCAAGCGAAGTGGTTAACGTAGGCGACGAAATCAATGTGAAAGTATTGAAATTCGATCGTGAGCGTACTCGCGTATCATTAGGTCTGAAGCAATTAGGCGCAGATCCATGGGCGGATATCGCTGCTCGTTACCCAGAAGGTCATCGTTTGACTGGTCGTGTAACCAACTTAACTGATTACGGCTGCTTCGTTGAAATCGAAGAAGGCGTAGAAGGTTTGGTACACGTTTCTGAAATGGATTGGACCAACAAAAACGTTCACCCATCTAAAGTTGTTAACTTGGATGACGTGGTTGAAGTTATGGTTCTTGAAATTGACGAAGAACGTCGTCGTATTTCACTTGGCCTGAAACAGTGTAAAGCTAACCCTTGGGAAGAGTTCGCGAAGAACTTCAACAAAGGTGACAAAGTGTCAGGTAAGATCAAGTCAATCACTGACTTCGGTATCTTCATCGGTTTAGATGGCGGCATCGACGGTTTGGTTCACTTGTCTGACATCAGCTGGAACGCTACTGGCGAAGAAGCTGTACGCGAATTCAAGAAAGGTGAAGAAGTTACCGCTGTGGTGTTACAAGTTGACGCAGAGCGCGAGCGCATCTCTCTTGGTATCAAGCAATTAGAAGAAGATCCGTTCAACAATTATCTGGCAGCTAACAAAAAAGGTGCTATTGTTACTGGTAAGGTCATCGAAGTTGATGCCAAAGGTGCAAAAGTTGAACTGGCTGACAGCGTTGAAGGTTACGTTCGTGCCGCTGATATCTCACGTGATCGCGTTGAAGACGCTACCACTGAGTTGAAAGTTGGTGACGAAATCGAAGCTCGTTTCATGGGCGTTGATCGTAAGAACCGTACTTTGAGCTTGTCTATTCGTGCTAAAGACGAAGTTGAAGAGAAAGAAGCTATTGAGTCAGTGAACAAGCAGCAAGACGAAGCTGACTTCTCTAACGCAATGGCTGAAGCCTTCAAAGCGGCGAAAAACGACTAATAAGTCAGGTTTACTGAAAACCCGAGCGCATTGACGCACACATAGAGGAGCTTAAGATGACAAAATCGGAACTGATTAACCAGTTAACGGCGTTGTACCCAGAGCATTCTTCGCGTCAGATTGAAGATGCGGTGAAAGAAATTATCGAGCAGATGGCGCAGCAAATGGCGTCAGGCGGACGGATTGAGATTCGTGGCTTTGGTAGTTTCTCATTGCATTATCGAGCGCCGCGGGTTGGACGTAATCCTAAAACCGGTGAATCGGTTGAACTTGAGGGCAAATATGTCCCTCACTTTAAACCGGGTAAAGAACTGCGCGAGCGGGTCGACAACATCGGTTGATTTTTAACGTCGAGTTAAACAAAACGGCATGCTACTATAAAGCATGCCGTTTTTTTATGAAGACGAGACCTGTAACTATGATCCGATTCTTGTTTGTTAGCTTACCCTTATTGATTCTATTTTTAATTGCCATCGCTTTTGGTGCTATGAACAATACGCCAGTCACCGTCGATTTTCTGGCTGTACAGCAACAAGTTTCGTTAGCCCTAGTTGCAGCACTATTTTTGGCTCTTGGCTTTATCATTGGTGTGATAGCCATGTTAGCTCGGCAATTTCTGTTAGGCCGAGAAATAAAGAAATTACGTAAACAGCTGGTGAAAACGAGCACCCCTTAATGCTTGAACTGTTATTCTTATTGTTACCTGTTGCTGCTGCCTATGGCTGGTTCATGGGGCGTAACAGTGTGCGTAATGAAGACCGCAAAGAACAAGAACAATTCTCCAAGCAATATGTCACCGGCTTAAATTTATTACTTTCTGATCAACCGGATAAAGCAGTCGATCTGTTTATTGAACTGCTTGATGTAGATTCAGACACCTTAGAAACCCACTGGGCGCTGGGTAAACTATTTCGCCGTCGTGGTGAAATAGATCGCGCGATTAAAATTCATCAGAACCTCACCTCCAGACCCTCGATAACCGAACAGCAACGGCGCATGGCCATGTTTGAGTTAGGTCTAGATTATCTGGCTGCGGGTATTTACGATCGGGCCGAAGACATGTTACTGGCCCTGCAAACCGACAAACAGTTTCATGAAGCCTGCCAACGCCATTTATTAGAACTTTATGAATCGACCCATGAGTGGGATAAAGCGATTCGTGTCGCCTTGAAAATCACTCGCTTTGACAGCTCTGCTGAGGTATTGGTAGGACAACTTTATTGCGAATTAGCAGAGCAACAAACGCAACCTGAAGCGGGCGAAAAGTATTATTTAAAAGCGCGTCAGCACGATCCTGAATGTGTCCGTGCAGCGCTCGCGCTAGGGCGGATGTGGTATGCCCAGGGGCAGCTAGTCAAAGCGCGTAATATATTGGTGGGCATCCTGCATGAAGATAGCGATTTCGTCAGCGAAGCCTTACCACTCATCAAAGCATGTTTTGATGATTTACACGATGAAACAGGCTTGGTGCAGTTTTTACATGAATGCGTGAAGGTGGCACACTCAACCTCAGCTGCCGTGTTATTGTCTGAACTTATCGCTCGTGAAAATAGCATTGAGGCAGCAGAACAATTTATTCAGTCTTCCTTGATTCAAAATCCGACCATGCGCGGGTTTCATAAATTAATGGATTTTCATATTCGTGCGGCTGATGTTGGTAAAGCTCGCGATAGTCTGCGCATGCTGCAGAAGTTGGTGCAACAGCAGATGCAACAGCGGCCGAAGTATCGCTGTCGCCACTGTGGCTTTTCGGGCAGTACCCTTTATTGGCATTGCCCTAGCTGTCGTAGTTGGGGCGAAATAAAACCCATAATTGGTTTAGATGGAGAATAAATGAAACAGTCAGAAATCTTTGTAGCCTTAGATTATGCCACGCCTGCACAAGCTTGGCCGTTGATTAAGTTACTTTCACCTAGTGCGTGCGGTTTAAAGGTTGGCAAAGAACTCTTTACTGCGGCAGGCCCTGAATTTGTGAAAGAGTTGGTTGCGCTGGGCTTTAAAGTATTTCTTGATCTGAAATTTCATGATATTCCAAACACCGTAGGTAAAGCGGTACGAGCTGCTGCCGACCTTGGGGTTTGGATGGTTAACGTGCATGCAAGCGGCGGTAGTAGGATGATGCAAGCGGCGCGGGAGGCTCTGGCAGACTTACCCCAGCCACCTTTCTTAATCGCGGTTACGGTGTTAACCAGTATGACAGCCGAAGATTTAGCCGAGCAAGGCATTAACGTAAGCCCGCAAGAGCAGGTGTTACGGTTAGCCAAATTAACCCAGCAAGCGGGCTTAGATGGGGTGGTTTGTTCGGCCCAAGAAGCCGAGCTGATTGCCGAACACTGTGGCCCGAACTTTATGCGAGTCACGCCAGGTATTCGTCCAGCCGGTAGTGCTGCAGATGATCAGCGCCGTACTATGACGCCTGCAGCGGCCAATCAATTAGGAATTGAAGTGTTAGTCATCGGTCGACCTATTACTCAAGCGTCTGACCCCGCCGCAGCCTTAACTGCAATTAAGCAATCGCTCACGGCCTAATACGAGCTATTTAATGGCTTAAACGCCAGCACCTTCGTACACTCTTCAGGTCTGCATGGTGCAGTCATCAAACTGACTTGGAGAGTGCCTTATGTTACGGAAAACCTTGATTTTCGCCTCGATGTTATCGCCGCTGGTGTTGTTACAGCCGGCTGTAGCCCAACCTTTATTATTTGCTCCTACTGCAGTGGCGATGCAAGAAGCAGCAAGTACCCCTACGGTTAATATCAATACTGCCAGCGCCGAACAGTTAGCGATGGCACTCACCGGCGTCGGCTTAAAGCGAGCTGAAGCTATCATCAAGTTACGCGAGCAGTTAGGCACTTTTAGTGATGCTAACCAACTGATGCAGGTGAAAGGAATCGGCCCACGTATGCTCGAACTCAACAAAGATCGGATTGTCCTGTAACGGTGTTAACGCAGTTGTTATAGCGACGGATCTGATTAAGTTATAGGGCCCAAGGATTGGGCCCTTTATTTTATTTGTCCTGGTTTGATTCTGCCATGGTAGCCAAAGCTTTGAGGCTGCGGCAGTGCAGATGCCACGCGAGTAAACCACCCACTAAACCACAGGCATGAAGAATACCTATCGCTTGCGGATCGCCGATGCTCAACAGAATTTTACTTTGCAGCAAACCAGAGTACTCGAGTAGCACTTTAAGCCCTAACAGCCCAAGCACTATGGGGTTCAGCCAGTCAGCCCAGCGATAATCTTGTTGCCGCCAGTCAAGTAGCACGCCAAGTAGCAGTAGCCCGTGTAACACTGCCGAAAAGCCTACAAAACGGCTTGGGTAACCAATCAACCAGACCAAAGCAGCAATGACAACGGCGATAATTAGAAGTGCATTAAACCAGCTCCGCAGGGTGAAGTTGCCAGCAAAAAATAGGGTAAGCAGAAGCAGTCCAATCGCATTGTAGATGGCGTGCTGAGCATCAAGGTGCAGGATATGAGCGGTAAGCAGGCGCCAAGGCTCTTGCCACACCAAAGGTTGAGTAAAATCGAAGGTCTCAAGCAACGAGCCTTGTTGTTGCTGATAAAAATGCAGCCATACCATAATCACAGCAAGCAACAAGCTACTGATGGTAATTTGTCCTCGTTCAGATAAGACTAAGGCAGATAATGTTGTTTTGGGCGGTGATTTTGACACGTTGTCATCCTTACATGGCGGCCTATGAATGACGAGGATAAGCCGCAATGGCGTTGTTATCAATGGCACAAGATCTTATGATAGTAGCGATAGTATGAAAAGACTGAATGACTAGGTAAATCCGCATCTTGCGAGTAATAGCACGAATAAGGTGATAATTATGCAGAAGTATTGGGCGTTACTAGCGCTAGCATTAGTTGGTTGTGGTAGCCAAACTACCCCTACGGAACGGGTTGCAGCTGATCCTGAAGCAGCTACTGGCTTTATTGCGAAAAGCGGGCAAGCAGCCCAGCAATATATGGTGGCAGCAGCTACCCCGGCGGCGGCAGAGGCTGGGCGGAAGGTGTTAGCGGCAGGTGGAAGTGCAATTGATGCCGCAGTGGCGGTACAAGCCATGCTCACTTTAACTGAGCCACAGTCTTCTGGTATTGGTGGCGGTGGTTTTTTACTTTATTGGGATGCCAGCGAACAACAACTTTACACCGTTGATGCGCGTGAAACTGCACCCGCAGCTGCCACGCCGGAGTTGTTCCTCGACGCCCAAGGGCAGCCACCGGCTAGCTTTTTAGACGCTGTGGTAGGTGGGCGTTCGGTAGGGACCCCGGGTATTTTGCGTGGTTTAGAGCGAGCTCATCAGCAATGGGGCAAGTTGCCATGGCAGCAGCTATTCACCGATACCATTACTACAGCTGAGCAGGGTTTTACGGTTTCTGCGCGGCTTCAAGGCTTACTTGATTTGGAATTTCATCCTGGCTTAAAAACTTTAAGCCCAGCCAAAGACTATTTTTATCCAAACGGGCAAGCCCTCAAGCAAGGGCAAGTATTAAAAAACCCTGAGCTAGCTGCCAGCTTACGAATGATTGCCGAACAGGGTGCAGATGCTTTTTATCAAGGGCCGTTGGCGACACAAATAGCGCAAGCGGTGCAACAAGCCGAACGTAGCCCAGGCACCTTAAGTGTCGAAGATTTAGCAAGTTATCAAGCAGTTATTCGTGAGCCAGTTTGTAGTAACTATCGTGTCTATGAGGTGTGCGGGATGGCACCGCCAAGTTCTGGTGGGATTACCGTGCTGCAAATATTAAGCATGTTAGAGAGTAAAGATTTAGCCGAGTTAGCGCCAAACAGTGAACAGGCTGTCCATTATTTTACCCAAGCATCGAAGTTAGCTTTTGCGGATCGTAATCGTTACATTGCTGATAGCGATTTTGTGGATGTTCCTGTCACCGCCATGCTTGATAAGGGCTATTTAACCGAGCGCGCGCAATTGATTGGCGAGCGTGATTTAGGTAAGGCAACGCCCGGTGAACTAACGACTCTGGTATATGCAGATGATCAATCGCCGGAGCTCCCTAATACCTCCCACATCTCTATTGTTGATGCTGAAGGCAATGCGGTGTCTTTAACCACCAGTATTGAAACAGGATTTGGTTCAGGGGTGATGGTAGGAGGCTTCTTGCTAAATAACCAACTGACGGACTTTTCAATCGTACCTGAAGTGAACGGCAATCCGGTCGCTAACCGGGTTGAGCCGGGTAAGCGCCCGCGTAGCTCGATGTCACCGATGATGGTGTTTGATGAGCAAGGAGAGTTACTGCATGTGGTGGGTTCACCTGGCGGTGCTCGGATTATTAACTATGTTGCACAAACCTTGATAGGCTTGCTTGATTGGAATTTAGATATGCAAGCAGCGATGGATTTGCCGCACGTGACTAACCTAAATGGTGAGACTGCACTAGAGCGGGGAACCACGATTGAAGCTCTAGCAGAGGGCCTCAAAGCCCGTGGCCATCAGGTACGGGTGCAAGACCTTAACAGCGGTTTGCATGGTATCAGCCGCTTAGAAGATGGTAGCTTGTACGGTGGTGCAGATCCTCGTCGCGAGGGTATTGCGACCGGTCAGTAGTTGCTCTTAAAAAGGAAGGCCGCTGGTGACTTAATGCTACCTGCGGCCTTTTTTATGCTTCGCCTAAACTTGTTTCGGCCGGTTATTTGCAAACGGCGGCCAGCCCATGGTGATCCCCGCTAACAAGTGCAAGTGAATGTGGTACACCGATTGGCCACCATCTTCATTGCAGTTCATCACGACCCGATAGCCGTCTTTAGCAAAATCATACTGAGCGGCAATTTTTGCTGCCACCCAATACAAATGCCCAACAATTTCACGATTTTCTTCCGTAATATCATTGATGGTGGCTATGTGTTGTTTCGGGATAATCAACAGATGAACGGGCGCTTGCGGATTAATATCTTTGAACGCCAAACTCAGATCATCTTCGTAGACTATCTCAGCTGGAATTTCGCGGCTGATAATTTTGTCAAAAATAGTACTCATGCTTACCTCGTCTATGCTGCTGTTGCGCTGCTTATGCTCATAACTCTAGCTAAGTTAACCGCGCAGAACAAATCCTTTTAGATACAACGACTCTGGAAAGTTAGTGCGGACCGGGTGATCCGCGCCCTGAAATAACCGCTCAATGATGTGTAGCGGGCGCTTGGCATCCAGGGCTGCATCTGCGACTACTTTTTGGAACAAATCTACAGGCAACAGGCCAGAACATGAAAACGTGATCAGGGTACCACCGGGCTTGAGGATCATAGTTGCGAGACGATTGATATCTTTATAACCACGGCATGCATTATTGAGGTTCGCCTTATTATCGACAAACTTGGGTGGGTCGAGCACAATCACATCAAACCGCTCACCGTTTTGATGAAACTTGCGTAAGGCTTCAAACACATCAAGTTGCAGGTTTTGTAGCTGTTCGGGGGGCAATTGGTTGCGCTCATGATTGGCAGCCGCTTGCGCCAAGGCCGGAGCTGACACATCTAAGTTAACCACCTCGGTTGCACCAGCTGCTGCTGCGTATAAGCCAAAACCACCAGTATAACTAAAAGCGTTCAAGACACGTTTGCCGGGTGCATACTTTTGCATCGCTAACCGACTATCACGCTGATCTAGGTAATAACCGGTTTTGTGTCCAGCTTGAATATCCACGCCCAGTTGCAAGCCGTTCTCTTCAATCCATAAAGTGGTTGGAGGCGCCTCGCCGGATTGGCTGTAGAGTACTTGAGTGACTGTTGGTAAGCCTTCTTTTTGCCGCACATCCACATCGGAGCGCTCATAAATAGAGCACTCAGGAAACAATGCTCGCAAAGCGTTTACAATAGCATCGCGCCAGAGTTCAGCTCCTGCGCTGAGTAACTGGCAGACCAGCCAATTATCGTATTTATCGATGGTGATACCGGGCAGTTGGTCGGCCTCGGCGGCAACCAGCCGATAGGCATTACTGCGCAGATCGAGCCCATCGCGTAGCGCTTTTGCCGCAGCAATGCGTTGCAGAAAAAACTCGGCATCAATGCTGTCACCTTGATTAAAGCTCCACACCCGCGCTCTAATTTGCGATTTGGGAGACCAAGCGGCATAGCCGAGCCAGTCTCCATTGTGTGCATGGATAGAGACAGTAGCACCGCTTTCAGGTTGGCCTTTAACGCGTGCAATGGCTCCGCTAAATATCCACGGATGTAAGCGCTTTAGAGATTTTTCTTTGCCTTCGTAAAGGTGTACGGTAGCGACCATTATTTAACCCGCATCCCTGGTTTTGCACCAGCGTGTGGATTAAGAATAAACAGTTCTTCGCCACCAGGGCCGGCGGCTAGAACCATGCCTTCTGATAAGCCAAACCGCATTTTGCGTGGTGCCAAGTTAGCGACCATCACGGTATGTTGGCCAATCAGTTGCTCTGGGGCATAAGCCGATTTAATGCCGGCAAAAACTTGGCGTGTTTCACCGCCTAAATCTAGGGTTAACTTGAGTAGCTTATCAGCGCCTTCAACGTGCTCGGCGTTAGCAATAAGTGCGATCCGTAAATCAACTTTAGCAAAGTCGTCATAGTTAATTTCGGCGCTGATAGGATCTCGTTCGAGTTCACCGTTGCTGGTAGCGGCCGCAGCTGGGGTTGCGCTGGCTTTAGAATCTTCAATCATGGCTTCTACTTTTTCCATGTCAATACGTTGTAACAGGGCCTTGAACGGGCTAATGGTGTGATCTGTTAATAGCTGTTGGTGACTATCCCAACTAAATTCATCGTTCAAGAACTCTTGCACGCGGGTCGCCAAGGCTGGCACCACTGGGGTTAAATAAATCATCAGTAAGCGGAACAAATTAATCCCGATAGAACAAATCTCATGCACTTGAGCCTGTTTGCTTGGGTCTTTGATAAGCTGCCAAGGCTCTTGCTCAGCAATGTAGAAGTTTGCTTTATCAGCCAGTGCCATGATGTCGCGCATCGCTTTCGAAAACTCGCGTTTTTCATACGCTTGGGCGATGCCAGCGGCCGCCGCTTGGAATTCATCTAAGAGGCTGGTATCGCTAATGCTAGCTGCTAACTTGCCGTCAAATTTCTTACTAATAAAGCCAGCACAACGACTCGCTATGTTGACCACCTTACCAACTAAATCTGCATTAACGCGCTGAGCGAAGTCGGTCAGATTCAAATCCAAATCGTCAATACGGTTGGTCAGTTTGGCAGCGAAATAGTAGCGCAGGTAATCCGGATCTAGATGGTCCAAATAGGTACGAGCCATCACAAAAGTACCTTTGGATTTGGACATTTTGGTGCCGTTCACCGTGATGAAGCCGTGCGCCCACACGTTGGTTGGTTGCCGGAAGCTTGCACCCTTAAGCATGGCTGGCCAAAACAGGCTATGAAAGTAGATGATGTCTTTACCGATAAAATGATAAAGCTCGGCTTGGCTATCGAGTTGCCAGTAGTCGTCAAAATTAGCTTTGCCGGTGGTTTGGCAATAGTGCTTAAAACTACCCATATAGCCAATTGGAGCATCAAGCCACACGTAGAAATACTTGCCAGGCGCATCTGGGATTTCAAAGCCGAAGTAGGGGGCATCACGGCTGATGTCCCACATTTGTAGGCCTGACTCAAACCATTCGTTTAATTTGTTTGCCATTTCGTCTTGCAACGAACCTGAACGAGTCCATTCTTTTAGCATCTGCTCAAAGGCTGGCAAATCAAAGAAGTAATGTTCTGATTGACGCAGCTCAGGGGTGGCACCAGAAACCGCTGATTTAGGGTTTTTAAGTTCAGTTGGTGCATAGGTAGCGCCGCACACATCGCAATTATCGCCGTACTGATCTTCTGCACCACATTTAGGGCAGGTGCCTTTGACGAAGCGATCGGGCAAAAACATCTCTTGCTGTGGATCGTACAACTGCTCAATGGTCTTGGTTTTAATATGCCCAGCATCACGTAAGCGGGTGTAGATAAGTTCCGCTAGTTCACGATTCTCGTCACTATGGGTCGAGTGATAATGATCAAAGGCCACATGAAAGTCCGCAAAGTCAGCTTGGTGCGCTTGATTCATATCGGCAATCATTTGCTCTGGCGCAATACCTAATTGCTGCGCTTTAAGCATAATCGGCGTACCGTGCGCATCATCGGCACAGACATAGTGGCATTCGTGTCCACGTAACTTCTGAAAACGAACCCAAATGTCGGCTTGAATGTAGCCAAGCATATGCCCAATGTGAATTGGCCCATTAGCGTAAGGAAGGGCATTGGTAACCAGAATTTTGCGAGTTGCTGTCGGCATGGATATTTCCGTTAATTCCGTGATATTTAAAGGCCTAAAGTGTAACTTAATCGTGGCTGGCAATCCAGCCGAACTAGCCGTATCATGGCTGCCGACAACCAAGCTGGGAGGGATAGATGTTTAGTCGTTTCAAAAAATCCAAAGCCGCCGCCACAGACCCATCAACCACGTTGGATGCAACCACGCAGTTTAACGCTGCTTTAGCCAAGATGAGGTTGCCAGGTTGGCAAGGCGCTATCCCTTCAGCATGGGTGAGCGTAGCGGGTAATAAAGCCACTTTGAGCTTACCCTTTGCCGCTGATGCCAGTGTGTTGGAGTCTTTCCAGCAAGACCCTCAGTTAGGTCAGTATCAATGGCAGTTGGTGTGCAAGGTCGCCAAGCTAAAAAATTCCCAACCTGAATTGCCGCTCGTCTATGGCAATGTGATTGTGGTGTCGTCAGGCAAGGGCGGGGTGGGTAAATCTTCGGTGAGCGTGCAACTGGCGTTGGCCTTGGCAAGTTTCGGTGCCAAGGTAGGGATTCTCGATGCCGATGTGTATGGTCCTTCGTTACCTACCATGCTCGGTGGTGCTGATGAGAAGATGACCGTGAATGAGCAGCAAAAAATGATCCCCCATCAACGCCATGGTGTGTATGCTTCATCGTTAGGTTATCTTACTGATACCAAGGATGCAGCTATTTGGCGTGGCCCTATGGCCAGTGCTGCGTTGCAACAGCTCTTTCGGGATACCAAATGGCCAGCTCTCGATTATCTGATTGTTGACCTACCGCCGGGTACCGGCGATATTCAGCTAACCTTTGCGCAAAAGCTACCCATCACTGGGGCGGTGGTAGTAACCACACCGCAGACTGTGGCACTAGCCGATGCTGAAAAAGGCATTACCATGTTCCAGAAAGTAGGGGTGCCGATTACTGGTTTAATCGAGAACATGAGTTATTTTGAGTGCAGTCAGTGTGGTCATCATGAAGCGATTTTTGGTACTGGCGGCGGGGTTAACGTGGCTGCTGAACATGGCGTGCCCTTGCTAGGCCAGTGGCCACTAGCAGCGCGCTTACGTGAGAGCTTAGATAACGGCACCCCTTTGGTGGTAAGTGCTCCTGAGGATCCAATTAGTGTTATTATCAAACAAAGCGCAACGGCGTTGGCGGCCCAGCTTTATCAACAAGCCCAAGCTAACGCATCATAAGAACAAGCAGGAGAGCTCCCCATGCGTTTAACCGATGGTCAAATAGAAGCCTACTTAGCAGCTGGTAAAATTGTATTAGACCCAGCGCCATTGGCGGAGGATATCAGCGGCGTCACCGTAGATATTCATTTGGGAAATGAATTTAGAGTGTTGCAAGATCACGCCGCTCCTTTTATCGATATCAGCGGCCCACGCGATGAGATTGATAAAGCGATTCAGTCGGTGATGAGCGATGCCATTGTACTGAATGAAGACCAAGCCTTTTTTATTCACCCGGGTGAGTTTGCCTTGGCGGTTACGCATGAATCGGTGACCTTACCCGCTGATATGGTGGGGTGGTTAGATGGTCGCTCGTCGTTGGCGCGGTTGGGGTTAATGGTGCATGTTACTGCCCACCGCATCGACCCAGGTTGGTCGGGACAGGTGGTGCTTGAATTTTTTAATAGTGGTAAGTTGCCGTTAGCGCTGCGGCCCTTGATGAAAATCGGTGCGCTTAGCTTTGAACAACTTGATGAGCCATGTGTACGTCCTTATCGTTCGCGCAAAGACGCTAAATACAAGGATCAAAGAGGTGCGGTCGCATCGCGTATTGGAGCGGATAAGAGCGCCTAGACGAGGTGGTCTAGGCGCTTCGTGTCGTTAAAATGAGCCCTAAGCTTATCGGAGTGGGCTAGCGTGACTAGCCCCAGCAAAGATGGCATTCATTAACAGAATATTCAGACCATCAAGGTAGGCCCGATAGGTGGGCTCTTGGGCAAAGCTTATCACCATGCCGCGACCCTGCGGCTGCCACATCAGATAAGGTTTATAAGCCAACTGCTGTTGATTCTCAGCCCACAAATAACCGCTCGCTAACACCTCGTTAGGGCCGGCATAATTCACAATATTGCGACCATGATCAATGGTAAGCGGGCGGAAGATTTGATTACCAACCGTTACTGCAAAAACCTCAGGTTTGACCCCAGCACTTAACCAATGTTCTTGGTCTACCTGCAAGCGGGTGATGACGCCAGCGGTCCAATATGGGTCGGCATGGTCGGCTTGAATATAGTGCATAAGTTCTTCACGTTGCTTAAACAGCAAGCCCTCAATGCGTTTTTCGTCGCCGTGGCTTGGGGCTTTAGTTTGCACAACACTTTCTAATGCACTAGATAAAAACTCGGCATCTACGGCCCACGCAGAACTGCTGCCAAGAGTAATTAAGACGCCGCCTTTAGCAACCCAATCCTGAATATTTTGTTGCCCGCGTTCACCTAATGCGGCTTGCAATGCAACGCTACTGGCTGCTGGCATGATCAACACTTGATACTGGCTTAAGTTGGCGCCAGCTAATTGGGCAGCGCGTATGGCGGTAACTGGATAGTTAAACTGCTGCTCAATCACAAACCGCGTATGCCCGGCATTTAGGCTAGATACCGGCTCGTCCCACAACATCGCGATTTGGGGCGCATGCACCCGTTGCACGTTATTGGAACCAAAGTTAGGGCCATCAGTCACCCAACTAGAATTCACGCCATCAACCTGAGCCCCACTGGCAACCGCTAAGTCTTGGATAATTGCAGCCAAATTGGCATTGTCGGCATGGGTTAAAATGAGAGACCCGGCTGGATAGCGCTTGCCGTTACTATGGGTAAAAGGTAAATCCGTTTGTTTTACTGTGAGGCCTTCACGTAGAGCAGCGGTGAGAAAACGTCCTGCATTCATATCACCCCAAGGGACGATAAAGCCCACGTTGGCATCAGCCTGATTAACTTGACCTGGCTTAATCAGATCCGTCCCAGCAGCAACAGTGGCCACCCGCGGTAACTTGGCACAGGTTTGATAGCTAACATTAAACATCTGCGGCAGTGACCAAGCAGTGACGTCATAAATTTCATCGGCCAGGTTATTCTTACGGCGCCGCTCTTGTTCCGCAATAAAGTCGGCATCCATGGCAATGTCTTTATCGAGCAGCGTGCGCAACATGTAATAGGCTGGCTGGGCGCTATCGACAATAAAGCTACCGGCAGCATATTGATTGCCACAGGCTTTGAAGTCTTGCTCTGCTTGCTCAACTTTAACGCCATGGCGAGTTAGCAAGCCGGCTAACCGACGCGCTGCTGCCGCATCTTGTTGTGGATTAAAGACCCAGTAACGCTGCTTGCTTTGACGCCCCAGTTGCACTGATTGTTGGCGATAATCCCAATAACTTTGCAATAATTGCTGACGCTCTTTAGCGACCGTCTCAATGGTAGCGATAGAGGCAATAAAATGGCGTTGTACGCCATCACCGTAGGTTAAGATTTCACCATCTTTGGTGCGAAAGTGATGGCCGCGCGCCGATGCCATTTCGTAAGTCATGGAAATTGCGCCATGGTACAAAGGCCAACTGGCGCCGTAACCTGGATAAAAGGCATCAAACACTTCACGGGTGTAGTAATCGTAACCGTGCTGATCAAACCACTTGCCGTTATTTTCACCTATGGTCCATAGCGCTTTGCGTTGAGTTTCCGTAATCAAAGGGTTATAGGGTTCAGCTTCAGGCGTGAAGTAGTAGCTGGTGTCGCCGCCCATCTCATGCAAATCGACATACACTAGCGGCATATTTATTAACAGGGCATCCACTTGACCGGCAATTTCCGGCTGGGTTAGAGCTAGCCAGTCGCGGTTTAAATCGAACAAATAGTGGTTACTACGACCACTTGGCCAAGGTTCGTTATGTTCTGCTGAAAGTCTATCGCTACTGTGTTCTAACCCTGCGGTCATGTAATAGCGACTGACAAAGCGTGCACGCCCGTCTGGGTTTTGAACAGGATCAATAAACACATAGGCTTGGTCTAAGTAGCCTTGCGTTGTGGCATCGGTTGCAGCCAGCAAATGCCACGCCGTAAGCATGGCGGCTTCAGGTGACGAGATCTCGTTACCATGCACCCCATAAGAGAGCCAAACGCTGGCTGGCATGCTTTTGATCAGCTGCTCGGCTTGTTTGCTGGAGGTACTATCGGCTGCGCTTAACGCCGCAATATTTGCTTGATAAGCACCTAACTTAGCCATATTTTCAGCACTCGAAATCACCACGTAATAGAGATTTCGGCCCTCCCAACTGCGCCCATAAGAGTGCACTTGTACCTGCTCTGGGTAGGCTTTGGCTAAGGCATTAAAATAAGCTTCGATGGCCTCGGGTGAACTGATACGACTGCCGCCTGGGTACCCTAAAACGGCTTCGATAGTTGGGCTGTTGGCTTGATAATCGGTTGCCAAGCCAAGCTGTTGTGCTGGTTCTGCGGCAAGCGCACTCCAACTGGTGCAACTTAACAGTGCCGCCAATTGCACCACAAGTTTGGTTAATTTCATCTGCCATTCCTCGATAAGGTAAGGATCACAGCGCTGCCGGTTAGGCGTTAAAAGCTTTTGCTAGCGCTGCTAATAAGGATTCAGGTTGATGCCGATGAGCTGCTTCTGAGGAGGGGCAGACGTGATCAAAACTAGGCAGGGTGAGGTTCGGGTCCGGTCGATTAGTAATGACCTTATCTACCACTTGCACACCTAATTGCTGCTCCATCCAAGCTAATTTTTCACTCAATGACAATTGCCCCGCAGGACTATTTTCCGGCACTAGATTATCAATAAAAATGACTTGCGCAGCACTGTTTGCGATAGCTTGAGCAAATTCTTCTACCAATAACGGTGGCATCACCGAGGTTAGAAAGCTGCCTGGGCCTAAAATGATCAGCTCGCTGCGTTCCACATGATGCAAGGCTTCAGGAGTTGCCGCCACCGGTTGCGATAAGCGCAGTTGTGCAGGCATCTGTTGTAAGCCATCCACTAGGAGTTCACCGAAACACTCCATTCCATCGTGAGTGGCTGCCACCAAATCAACGGGCGTTTCAGACATCGGCAGCAAACGGGTATTGATATTGAGTAGTCGACTCAACAGGGCAATCCCATCGAGTGGTCGCGCACTTAGCTGATCTAAGGTGTAGAGCAATAAGTTACCCAAGTTGTGGCCATGGAGGCTGTGTTCGGTGGTAAAGCGATAGTTAAGCACATCCGCCGCTAATGGATGCTTGGCCAGTTGTGATAAACAATTGCGAATATCGCCCCAAGCAATACAGTCATGATTACGTCTAAGCAGGCCACTAGCGCCACCATCATCGGTGGTGGCCACAATCCCTATTAAGCGTCGATTTAGAAACGCCAAAGTTGAGAGTACCCGTCCTAAACCATGGCCACCGCCAATAGCCGTCACTGAGCGCAACTGTTGCAGTTGTCTAGGAGCTGTTACTAGGGGACTAGGAGATGTCTTTAGTGTCATGTTAACAATATGTGGTTTGTTTATAGCGCTACTTTATGCTGTTCTGCGGTGCTTATCAACGGTTAGATGGTATTCATTCTATCTTTTGTTGATGAGTGTAAAGGCTAAGTAAAATGGAAGGCTACAGCTTTTTTCTTTATTCAATTTTGCTATAAATATGACATCTTTCATATAACAAAGAGGTTGATATGTTTAACCGAGCTCCTATTAGCACCATGATTGCTTTAACGTTAGCCAGCAGCATGCTTGTTGCTTGTGGTTCAGATAGTGATTCTGAAGTGGTTGCGCAAACCGGTCAATTCTCCTTTGCTGTCAGTGATGCCCCCGTAGACGCCGCTGATGAGGTATGGGCTTGCTTTCATGCTATCGAATTGCTCGGCAATAGTGCTGGCAAGCAAGTTTTCACCATTGGCGAGGACAGTAACACCATTGCTAGTAACGATGTCTGTGTTGATAGCGACGGTGAGGTTATCGCTAATACTCGCGGCATTAACCTTATGAACTTTACCGGTTCAACAGCAGAAGATTTGATCAGTGGTGTGGAGGTGCCTGCTGGGGATTACAGTCAACTACGGTTAGTGATGGCGGATGGTTCTTATGTTCAAGTGGGGGACCAAAGGATCCCACTAAGCGTGCCATCGAATGAATTGAAGTTTGATGGTATTACCGTGGGTGCTGGCGGTGAAACTGCTTACACTGCAGAGTTTGATTTACGCCAAGCCTTAGTTAATCCGGTCGGACAAGATCAGTATTTCTTGAAGCCGCGCGGAGTTCGTTTGGTTAATAATCTAACCGTGGGGCACATTGAAGGTAGCATGGCGGAAGCCCTCTTGATTGAAAATAGCTGCACTGTCGCCCCTGCTGATACTGGCACGGCGGTAGCAAGCGTCTACCTGTACCCAGGTGTTGATCATATTGTTGCGGATCTTGCTGATGTTGGTGGTAGCGAAGCCGTTGAACCTTATGCCGTGAGCGCGGTCTATTTTGATGGTGCGGTAAATTATCAGTTTGAGCTTGGCTATGTGAGCGCTGGGGACTATACCCTAGGCTATACCTGCGATGTCGCAGATGATCCTGAAGTGGATGACGATATTAGCTTGTTAGGCCATCAAACAGTCACAGTTGTCGATAATGGTGAGGTGACGACGGTGGTTATTGAGTAAAGAATACACTCTCCCTTTGAGCCTCCTTAAATGGAGGCTTTTTTTTACCTTTTTTTCTGAGTTAAATAAAGCGATACTAGGTTTTTAGCTACTAACACAGAGGCATAGCTCATGGTTCTTACCAGTCTTATTTCTACCGCGTGGTTAGTGTCCTTGTTGCATTTAGAGCCAGCCGGAACTGCGGCATTGGCGGGGCAGCCGGCATCACCCTCGTTAAAAACCGAGCAATGGTGTATTGCTGGGCATGAGCATCCATTGCAGTTAGAAATTGCTGACACCTATGATAGCCGTGCTCGTGGCTTGATGTTTCGTGAAACTCTCGCTGAACACGCGGGGATGTTGTTTAAGTACCAACAAGAACGCCCCGGTAGTGCAGGTTTCTGGATGTACAATACCTACTTACCGTTAGATATTGCTTATCTCGATAAGGACATGAAAATTGCCACCATTTTATCGATGGACCCATGCCCAAGTATTGATTCACGTCGCTGCCCCGTGTACGAGCCAAAAGTACGGTATATGGCAGCATTAGAATTAAACCAAGGATATTTTGAGCGTTATGGTATTACCGTTGGCGCCCAATTACAGTCATGCAAACAACCAGGAGAATAAACCCATGAACAAGCTCTCAGCGTTGGCTGCGGCTAGTTTACTGATGGTTGCCTGTAACCCAGCGCAAGCACCTCAAGAACAAACTAGCAAGCCGGCGGTAGAAGTTAACCCGTACAGTTTTAATGAAAATTATACGGAATATTTGCAAACCCTCAGCGCCGATGAATTTGAAGGGCGCGCACCAGCTTCAGCAGGTGAAGAAAAAACAGTTGCCTACATCGAGGGTAAATTTAAAGAATGGGGTTTGCAGCCCTATGATAGCGAGAAGGGTAGCTATCAACAGCAAGTTCCGCTGGTACGTATGTTGCCAACGCAAGTATCTAATATGACGTTTAGCAATAACGATATCAGTGCGTTTGAATACCGCAAAGATATGATGGCTTGGTCACCACGAGTACAAGAACAAGTAGACCTAAGCAATAGCGAGATGGTGTTCGCTGGCTATGGCATTGTTGCCCCTGAGTTTGGGTGGAACGATTACGCAGGCTTAGATGTGGCCGGTAAAACCGTAGTGGTGTTAGTGAATGACCCTGGTTACGATAGCCAAGATGCGGAAGTCTTTAACGGTAAGGCGATGACCTATTACGGGCGTTGGACTTATAAGTTTGAAGAAGCAGCTCGACAAGGAGCCGCTGGGGTTATTGTGATTCATGACACTGGGCCTGCAGGTTATGGCTGGGGCGTGATTGCTGGTGGTTCGCCGATGCGATTTGATTTGGCCCGTGACAATAAAAACATGGACCGAACTCAAATTGAAGGTTGGATCACAAAAGACGCCGCCGATGTGTTATTTGCTCGCTTAGGTAGCAGTTATGATGATATGCGCAAAGCGGCACAACAACCCGACTTTAAAGCAGTTGCGCTGAATACAGCTATGAGCATTAGCGTATCAACCAAATTTGACTACCTTAATTCACCTAACTTGATTGGTTACATTGAAGGTAAATCAAAACCTGATGAGCACGTCATTTATATGGCTCATTGGGACCATATGGGGTTAGACCCGATCAATCCTGACGACGGTATCTTTAATGGTGCGCAGGATAACGCCAGTGGTACTGCTGGGGTGATGGCGCTAGCCGAGTTCTATAGCAGCCAACCGCAACCAGAGCGTTCGGTGGTGTTTGTGTTGGTAACAGCCGAAGAGCGAGGTTTGTTGGGCTCTGATTGGTATGCGGATAACCCGATGTTACCTCTTAGTAAAGCTGTAGGTGGCATCAACATGGACGTTTTGAATGTCTATGGTCCGATGCGCGATATGGTTGTGGTTGGCTACGGTAATTCCGAGCTTGAGGGTTATTTGGCTAAGTATGTGGAACAACAAGGGCGTTACGTTGCGCCTGAGCCAAGCCCTGAAGCGGGATCCTTCTATCGCTCAGATCATTTTAACTTAGCTAAGCGTGGTGTACCTATGTTGTACGCTAAAGGTGGCAATGATCACATTGAGTTTGGCAAGGAATATGGTCAGCAAAAACGTGCAGAATATGTCCAAGTAGCTTATCATAAGCCAGCTGATGAGTTTGACCCGAATTGGGATTTACGCGGTGTACAACAAGATCTTTGGTTGTATTACTGGGTAGGTGAAGAACTTGCCAATAGTGCGCTATGGCCGAACTGGAATGCTGGCAACGAATTTAAAGCGATTCGTGACGCAAGTGCAGGCGAGCGCCAATAATTAAGTGACGTAAATGACATTAAAAAGCGGTGGTGGTGGCGCAGCTACCATGACCGCTTTTTTATTGCTTTGATCTGGTAAAGGTGAACCGTGGGTTTAAGTATAGAAGGAATAGCGGAAGTCTTTGGCGTTATTGCGTTGGTAGCTAATTTTATTGCCTACCGTCAAGGCACCGCAAATCGGTATCGTATTGTCTCGGCGATTGCTTTAGGCAGTTTGTCGATTCACTTTGCGATGCTTGGTGCTGTTGCTGGCGCGATTGTTACTGGGATTGCAGTATTACGTAATCTGATTGCATTACGGTGGCGCGGCAAGTTGGTGTTATGGGGATTTATTAGCATCAACCTAGGTTTCTTCTTTTGGGAATTAACCGGCGATACCCCATTATTACCTTTATTGATGGCCTATACCTCGTCTATTATTTTTACTGCTGGTGCTATCGTACTCAACGATCCTGTGCTGATTCGGCGTTGGTTTTTACTGGCTGAAATACTGGGTTTAGCCTATGCCATTTTAGTTGGCAGTGTGTCTGGTACCGTATTTAATATTGTTAACTTAACCAGCATTATTCTTAAAATGTTACAAGATAAGCTCGCTGCTCGTGCAACCAATAAGGGCAATGACTTGTCTGAGAAATAATCATCCCCATATATTAAGTTAGGGTGATAGTTACAAGCTAAACAAGCGAGACCTTATGTTGATTTATATTCGCCAAATGCAAAGCAAAATAAAACCACAGCCTGGAGCAAACCCGCTGGCGGTTATTTTGGGCTGGTTGTTGTTTGGTGCCTTATTGTTACTTGGTTTATTTTTAGGGCTGGTGTTTTTGCTGGTTGGTTGGATTCTATTACTCCCAGTGATGTGGCGTAAACGTCGCCAACTCAAACAAATGTGGCAGTTTAGTAAAGCGACGCGGCAGGCACAGCAGCAAGCTCGTCAACAGGCACAGAATGCTTATCAGCAACGCCAAAATCGTCAAGATGATAGCGTTATTGAAGGTGAATATGAGGTTAAGCGCGACGACTCCCAATCCTAGCAGGAGTCGCCTTGGTATTGATGCAATCTAGGGCGTCACTCGGCGCCCTTTGTTGGTATGACGAATACGTCGCCAACCCCATCTCAGTAAGCCCCAACACGTATCCCATAGCAGTAGCGTCAGTACTGCACTCACCAACGCGGTCACCACTGCGGTCGTCGTCATAGGTACGTTGTAGCTATACATGCGCCAGGTATCTTGGCGAATTTGGGGATTGGCTTGCGTCGCAATAAACCAAACTTGAACGGGTAGGGGGCGTTGCAATTGCTGCTGTTCGTAGCTGAGTAATTCGACCCGTTCAATCAGTGTACGGAGCGGTACAGCTTCTGCCTTAAAGATGTCATTATCGCTATTTTCATGTGCAGCTAGCAGTGCTTGCATATCACCGTTTAAATAAGTATCGGCGATAGCCTGATACTCGCGGTAATAAATCATTGCTTCGGTGTACTGGGCGTCAATGCGCTGCTGGTACTGGGTCACGTAGTTGGGAATTTGCACTCCAACTAAGGCCGCAGCTAATGCTAATAATAAAGAAAAGTATCGTCTCAGCATAAAAAAAGGTTGAGTCACAAAAGTGACTCAACCTTAGCATGTTTTATGGGTTTAGCTAACTATTAATCCTCGGGCCGAGCCTTCGGCGGGAAAGTTTTACGTACGACGTAAAACAGCAGAGGAACGAAGAAGATAGCTAATATGGTACCACCGACCATACCACCAATCACCCCGGTACCAATGGCTTGACGGCTTACCGCGCCGGCACCAGTTGACAAGGCTAGTGGCAAGACGCCGAAGGTAAAGGCCAGCGAGGTCATTAAGATTGGGCGCAAGCGTAAGCGGACGGCTTCCAGCGTTGCAGCCAAGAGCTCTTTGCCTTGTGCTTGTAGGTCTTTAGCAAATTCCACGATAAGAATCGCGTTACGTGCCGATACCCCAACCGTGGTAAGTAGTCCCACTTGAAAATACACATCGTTCTCAAGGCCGCGCATGGTTGCTGCAATCACGGCACCAAGAATACCTAAGGGCACCACCAACATGACCGCAAATGGAATGGACCAGCTCTCGTAAAGTGCGGCTAGGCACAAAAATACGATGAGCAACGACAACGCGTAGAGCAGTGGTGCTTGGCTACCAGAGGTGCGCTCTTCGAGTGAGATACCACTCCATTCATAACCAATACCAGGCGGCAAACGACTGATCAATTCTTCCATTTTCATCATGGCATCGCCTGACGAATAACCTGGTGCAGCTTCACCCTGGATGTTCATCGCTGGCACCCCGTTGTAGCGCTCTAAGCGCTGCGGACCGAAGTCCCAACGGGTGGTCGCAAAGGAAGCAAAAGAGACCATATCGCCTTGATTATTGCGTACATACCACTCATTCACGTCTTCTGGCGTCATCCGGGCTTCCGGTTTACCCTGTAGGTAAACTTTCTTAACCCGACCACGATCTACGAAATCGTTAACGTAGGTAGTACCGAAAGCATTCGATAAGGTCGCGTTGATTTCGCTGATATTTAAGCCCAGTGCTTTGGCTTTTTCATAATCAACGTCAATACGCAGTTGTGCGGTATCTTCCAAGCCATTCGGACGCACCCCAGTTAAACTAGGTTCTTGTGCGGCCATCCCCAGCAATTGGTTGCGTGCATTCAAGAGTTCTGCGTGGCCTAAACCAACACGGTCTTGAATGTAAAGGTTAAAACCACTGGCAGTACCTAACTCAGGAATTGAAGGTAGGTTAAAGGCAAACACCATAGCCTCACGAATTTGCGAGAAGAAGCCAAAAGCTTGACCAATAATGGCATCTATTTGCAGGTGTGGCTCAGTACGCTCACTCCAGTCCGTTAACCGAATAAACGCTAACCCTGAGTTTTGTCCTTGACCACTGAAGCTAAAGCCAACCACCGAAAAGACGGATTGGATACCCTCTGCTTGCTCGAGGTAATAATCCTCAATCTTAGCCATGGTTTGACGTGATTGCTCAAGGGTCGATCCAGCGGGTAACTGCATCTGAGTTAAGAATACACCGCGGTCTTCGTTTGGAATAAACGAACTCGGCATACGAGCAAATAAGAAGCCAAGTACCACAACTAAGCCCAAATAAACCAGTACAAAACGCACACTACGTTTGATGATATTTTGGACAGAATTGGTGTATTTGTTGGTGGCTTTATCGAGAGTACGGTTAAACCAACCTAGCAAACCTTTTGGCTGATGGTCGTGGTTTAATGGTTTCAGAATGGTCGCACACAAAGATGGTGTGAAGATGATGGCCACCAATACTGATAACGACATCGCTGAAATAATGGTGATAGAGAATTGACGATACACAGCACCGGTAGAGCCGCCGAAGAAGGCCATAGGCACGAATACTGCCGCCATAACCAAGCCAATAGCCACCAAGGCGCCAGTGATTTGTTGCATGGACTTAATCGTAGCTTTACGTGGCGATAGTTTTTCTTCGCTCATCAAACGTTCAACGTTCTCGACCACCACGATGGCATCATCCACCAACAAGCCAATGGCAAGCACCAAACCAAACATGGTTAGGGTGTTAATCGAGAAACCAAGGGCCGACATGATCCCGAAGGTACCTAACAGTACCACCGGAATGGCTAACGATGGAATGATAGTGGCGCGCAAGTTCTGTAAGAACAAGAACATCAGCAAGAACACCAAGATGACCGCTTCAAATAAAATCTTCACCACTTCTTTGATGGAGATCTCAACAAACGGAGTGGTGTCATAAGGGATGACTAAACTGACGCCTTCAGGGAAGAATTGCTCGAGTTCAGCTAAGGTTGCTTTCACTGCCTTAGCCGTATCCAAAGCATTTGCCCCGGTCGCCAAGTTAACCGCTAAACCAGAAGCTTGTTGGCGGTTATAACGTGCGGCAACACTGTAGTCTTGGCCACCAAGTTCGACTTTGGCGACATCACCCACGGTGACTTTCGAGCCGTCGTTGTTTACCCGTAGTAACACTTGTTCAAATTGCGCCACCGTTTCTAAGCGTGTTTGCGCAATAATAGAAGCGGTTAGACGTTGGCCTTCAACGGATGGAGTACCGCCAACTTGGCCAGCGGCAACCTGATTATTTTGCTCGCGCAACGCTTGCACCACATCGATGGTGTTCATGTTGTAGCGTACTAACAATTCAGGGTCGAGCCAAATACGCATGGAGTAGGGCGCACCGAACAAACGTACGCTACCAACGCCAGGAGTACGGCTAATCGGGTCCTGAATGTTACTAGCAATATAGTCGCCTAAATCGATTTGAGTAATCTCAGGGTTATCAGAAATGAGCGCTGCTACTAACAAGAAAGAGTTGTTCGCTTTAGCTACCACCAGACCTTGGTCTTGTACTTCTTGTGGTAACAGCGGTAGCGCCAACTGCAATTTGTTTTGCACCTGAACCTGCGCGATGTCCGCATCGGTACCGGCTTCAAATGTAAGCGTAATGCTGGCGTTACCAGCGGAGTCGCTGGTAGATGAAAAGTATTTGAGGTTATCAATACCATTCATGTTCTGCTCAATAACCTGGGTCACACTCTCTTCTAAGGTGGCTGCCGTAGCGCCGGGATAAGAGGCATTAATTTGCACCGACGGCGGCGCAATCTCAGGATATTGCTCAACAGGAAGCTGCGTGACCGCTAGCCCGCCTGCCAACATGATGATAATAGCGATAACCCAAGCAAAAATTGGGCGATCGATAAAAAACTTAGCCATAGGTTATTTCACTTCTTCAGTTTTAACCGGCATCCCCGGCTGAATTTTTTGCAAACCTTCGACGATGACTTGGTCACCAGCAGTTAAACCATCGGTCACAATCCAATCGCTACCAACGGTACCTTGCACGGTTAAGTAGCGTTGCTCAACTTCACCCGCTTGGTTAACCACCATGGCGATGGCGCGCCCGCGTGGGTCTCGGGTTACCCCTGTTTGCGGCGCTAAAATAGCTTGTTGCAGTTCACCGCTAGCAATCTCAGTGCGTACGTACATACCAGGCATCAACACCTGCTCAGGGTTGGCTACTTTGGCACGCAAGGTAATGGCACTGGTTTGCGGATCGACGGTAACTTCGTTGAACAACAATTCGCCTTGTAACTCGGTGTTATCACCGACTTTAACAGTCACTGCCGCACGGTTATTGGCATCAGTCACTATTTGTCCCGAACGCATAGCTTGCTGTAACTGCAGATACTCTGAGCTACTTTGCGCAATATCTATGTAAATTGGATCTAATTGGTGAATAGTGGTTAATGCTTGGGCTTGGCCAACGCTTAATAATGCACCTTCAGTAAGCTGTGAACGTCCAATGCGCCCACTAATAGGCGCTTTAACACGAGTATACTCAAGGTTGAGCTTGGCTTGAGTGATGCTTGCTTCAGCGACTTTAAGTTGAGCTTCAGCTTGTAAGTAAGCAGCTTCTGCTTCGTCATAATCTTGCTGGCTAATGGCTTTATCCGCGACCAACCCTTGTGAACGCTCAAAACGCGCTTTACTTGCTTTTAGTGTGGCCTGTGCTCGCTTTAATTCGGCCTCGGCACTAGCTAAAGTTGCTTCGTACATGGCTGCGTCGATTTGATACAGTTGCTGGCCGGCTTCGACCATCGCACCTTCTTGAAACAGCTGGCGTTGTAAAATACCGTTCACCTGCGGGCGCACTTCAGCGACCCGATAGGCACTAGCACGACCGGGCAGGGTGGTGGTGAGGTCGACATTTTGCGGAGCAATAGTTACTACTCCTACGGTCATTTGCTGTTGTTGTTGTGCGCCAGGCCCCTGTGCCTGTTCTGCATCACCGCAACCTGCTAGCGCTAACGATGCGCTAAGCATCGAAACTAACAAAGGTACACGTAAACGTTGCTGCATGAATTACCTCTATTCTTATGTATGGATTGGCCGCAGCCAATTGGAATAATCTAGGACGACAAAATTGCACCAATTATACATACATTCATGTATGTTTGTAAGTACAAATTAGCAAAAATCACTTTGTTTATCTGCGTTAGAAACATGCTAAGGTATGTGCTAAGTACGCTTCAAACACCGAGAAAGATTATGTTTACTTCGTTCAAACGCCAGTTGTTACTAGGATTATTGGTTTTAGCGATTGCCATCATCGGAATAATTGTGCAACGCCAATGGCAGGCCACTGATTCAACAAAAAATCGTAACTATTTGTATCAACAATTACTGGAGCGTTCGGGACAGCTAAATCGTGACTTACCTAAATTACTCGACCGGCAAACTCGGTTTGAACGGGCCGAAGTGGTTAATTACGGCATGCGCTTTATTTATTCGTTAGTAGGCATTGACAAGTACAGTCACGATGAGGCCAATATTGAGCAACAGCTTGAACCAGCAATGTTACGCCAGTATTGCCAGCATGACAGTTTAGCTTTTTATCGTGAGCATGCTGACTTTCTCGAAATTCGTTACCTCGACCAAAATGAACAGTCTTTGTTTACACTACGCTTTGTGCCTACCGACTGCAGCGGATAGGCACCAAGCCGCGCGGTCATCTAATCAGGCGCATTAAAGCCATCTAACACCAGTTTGCCAATCACTTGATGACTTTCAAGCAAGCTGTGAGCTAGACGAAGATTGGCCGCGGTTAAGGGGCCTAAATGCTCAGATAGGGTCGTTTTTAAAATACCGGCATCGGTTAATTCAGCGACTCGCTGCAAAATCTGGCCTTGTATATAGGCATCAGCGGTGTTGAACATGGAGCGGGTAAACATAAATTCCCAATGCAAACTGATGCTCTTTTGTTTTAACAGGCGAATGTCTAACAGCTCGCTCGGATCATCAATGAGCGCTAATTTTCCTTGCGGCACGATCAGCTCAGCTAAGCTAGTAAAATGCTGGTCGGTATGGGTTAGACTGGCCACATAATCAACTCCAGTTACACCATGTTGAGCCCATTGTGGGGCTAACGGCTGATGATGGTTGATAACGAGATCAGCTCCTAAATCACGCACCCATTGCTGGCTTTCTGGTCGGGATGCAGTTGCAATCACGGTGAGCTTGGTCAGTTGTTTTGCAAGTTGAATCAAGGCTGAACCAACGCCGCCAGCAGCCCCGGTGATCAGCAAACTACCGGTAGTATCTGCGGTTAAGGCTAAGCGCTCAAACAACAGCTCCCACGCTGTTAAAAAGGTTAACGGCATGGCCGCCGCTTGCGCAAAGTTAAGGCTGTGCGGTTTTCTGCTGACGAGGCGTGCATCAACCACATGATACTGAGCATTAGCACCAGCGCGGTCTACAGCGCCCGCATACCAAACTTCGTCACCTTCTTTAAAATCCATGACATTGTCACCAACGCCAATCACCACCCCGGCGACATCCCAGCCAAGAACTCCAAACTCGCCGGCTTGCGGCTGTTTGCGTTGGCGAATTTTGGTATCAACAGGGTTCACTGATAGGCCATACACTGCAACTAAGATGTCGTCGGCTTGTAGAGTTGGCTCAGCTATTTCTATGTCCAATAAAGCTTGGTTGTTATCAATGGGTAACGATTGTTGGTAACCGACTGCTTTCATGCTTGGTTCCTCAGTGCCGAAGTGATGTTCTGGTTTAGCTTAACGTAAAAACTCAGTAAGCCAGAGGTTAAACTACCTGAAACCTTGGTCATTAGGTTAAAATACCAAGATTAAACGAATTTATTAGCTACATTGTAGACTAATTTAGGTCCCTCGTTGAGGGAATCAAAGCCCAGTATTATGTAACAACATGATGCTAAGATGGGCGGCCCGCTCAAGGCTCAATGCATTTTAAGGAATTAGCGAGTCCAAAGTGTCTAAACCAGCAGTCACTCCAAGCTCTAACAGCGGCAAAGCTGACGCTTGGTATCAGCGGGTTGCCGAATCATCGGCGGTGTTACCGCTGATGTTTGTGTTGTCGATGTTAGAATCAATCATTATTCCGATCCCGCTCGAGCTTATTCTTATTCCGTTGTTGATTCATCAGCGTGAGCGGCTGTGGGCCATAGCTACCGTGGTGCTGGCAGGGTGTTTGGTTGGCGCAAGTATCGGTTATGGGGTTGGGTTATGGCTGTTTGATGATATCGGTGACGCTATTCTCACCTATTTTGGCTACAGCCAAGCGTTTGAACAATTTACCGCACAGTTTCAACAGTACGGCTTTGTGACCCTGTTACTGACGGGGATCACGCCCATTCCATTTCAGGTAGGGATGTTAGCGGCGGGGAGTAGTAATTATCCTTTTTCTCTGTTTATGTTGGCAGCCGTGATAGCTCGCGGGCTGCGCTATTATGGCCTAGCACTCTTGGTTTATTGGTTTGGACCGCTCGTTTTAGGATGGTGGCAACAACATTCGCGTAAAGCTGGATGGTTGTTGCTAACCTTGTTGGGGGGCGGTTATGCAGTATATTTATTGGTTTAGTAGCCTTAGCTGAGTTGTAGTTTGGCGCTGATCGCACGCAAGGCTTCCACGCCATGTAAATCAGTAGGGAAGAGCGGTAAATAGAGTTGCGGCAGGCTGCTAAATTGCGCCTGAATTTGTTCGCGATAAATGGCCTCTTGCTGGCGACGCTGGGCAAAAAACTCACTATCGATCGCATCAGGAACATTGCGGTTGATCACTAACCCCGCAACGGGCAGATGCTCAGCCTGTAAGGTTTGCACGGCCCGCGTCGTTTCGAGGATCGGGAGTTTTTCTGGGGTCAATACAAACACAATGCCACATTGCTGCGCATCTGTGAGCTGATGGCGAATACGATGAAACAGGCTTTGCCGTTGTTGCAAAGTAGCCGTTATTTCAGCCGTTCGATCATCCATCTCGGCTGTTTCATGGGTGGTTGGGTCGCCCATTGGGTTAGCGATATCACGACCTGATTTAGCCGAGAGATGGGCTAATACGCCCTCAAGCTGTTCACTCTTTTTGGTTTGCCGTAACAATCCTTGAGTCCAAGCGGCCATGGCTTCAGGCAAGGTTAACAGGCGCAATGTATGGCCGGTAGGAGCCGTATCAAAAATAACTAAATCATACTGGCTGGGTGCGCTATCGATGATTTTCGCAATGCGTTCTAATAATGCTGCTTCTTGCGCTCCGGGGGACTGCTCGGTTAAGCGCATTTGGCGCTCAATTTCCCCATACATTTGCGGCCGTGCAAAACGCTTCATGGTACGCATGACTCGATTGATGTGCGCCCGCACTTGTTTATCCGGATCGATTTCTAACGCATCAATGTTTGGCAACAGTGGTTGATATTGCTCTTGTTCTTGTTCGCTACTGGGGTCACCAATAGTTAAATCAAAGGCATCGGCCAAGCTATGGGCGGGGTCTGTAGAGACCAATAAGACTTGCTTGCCAAGTTGCGCTGCTTGTAAGGCAATGGCTGCTGAAACCGTGGTTTTACCTACACCACCTTTACCGCCGACAAATAAGATACGTTTAGATAAAATAGGTAACATAAAAGCTCAGCTAGGTTAGGGGTGTTAACAACAACGAAAGCCATCTAATGGGGAGTGTTCCATCCCCATGCGTAGATGCCATTCATGAAAACGTTCAAGCAATAAAGGTTGTAGTTCAAGGGTGTAATAAGAAGCGGGATTAGGAACCCCCATCAGTTCTGAGAACACTAACAGCATGAAAAGATCGTCCTCGTCCCGCTTCGCACGAGCTATGGCTGCTCGGTAAGGAGCGTTATAGACCGCCGTGGCATACCTATTAGCTTTCCCTAACCAATCGACAATAGCTCGTATTTTCATAGTATGACCTTTTACTTCTCGCCTTATTAAGCTTTGTTACGTTGTTCGCGACGTAGCCTTGTAAGAGTACTAGCCGCTTCTAAAGAAATCCAAATAGCTGCAACTAACACCACTAAGTCTAAGCTTAACAAGAACCAGTCTGATTTTTGGTAGAAGGTCATTAACTGAATAAGCAATGCGTAAATGGCCATGACTAACAAAAACAGCAAGGGTATCAAGGTCACATACATGGGGCGACCTAGCTTAACCAGCATGGTGGTGATCACCAGTAGGGTTAATCCGGCAAGTAACTGGTTGGTAGTACCAAACAGTGGCCAAATTAGCAAGCCACCAGAACCATCAGCACCGCCGGCACCAAAGGCGAGCAACAAGCACGAACCTACGGCAAGTAAGGTAGCAGGCGCAGCTTTTTCCATCCATTTGATGTTATAAATATTGCCCCATTCTTGGAAGATATAGCGCTGTAAACGTAGCCCTGTATCCATGGTGGTACCGGCAAACAACACCGCCATCACCGTGAGCAAGGTTTGCGAGATTTCAGCATTTAAGCCGATACCATTCTCGAGGATATTTGCGCCACCGGATACAAAGGCAGCCACGCCTCCTTGACCGAAGCTATGATACACGGCCTGCCAATCGGCTAAGGTAGCAAAGCCAGCAGTTGCCGCAATGATGGTGGCAAGAGACAATGAACCTTCACCGATTGCACCAAAATAACCAACAAAACGAGCATCCGTTTCTTTGTCGAGCTGTTTTGAGGTGGTTCCTGATGCAACTAATCCATGGAACCCAGATATAGCGCCACAAGCGATGGTGACAAATAACAGTGGCACCAGCGATGGTGTCCCTTCCGGAGTATTGGTATTAAATGCTGGAGCAACGAGTTCAGGGCCGCTTATTAGCACGGCACCGTAAAGAAGAATTAAGCCGATGAATAATTGTAAGCCGTTAATGTAATCACGTGGTTGCAGTAACATCCATACCGGCAACAAACTAGCGATAGCAGCATAAAGGAAAAGCACAATAATCCACTGCGCATTATCAGAAACGCCAAATACCGTTTCTGGTAATTCAATCGGGTACGATGGTCCAGCCCATATCAGTGCATAGAGTGCAATCACCCCTAAAATAGAAACCGTGCCTAGGTTCATCCATTTACGGAAGATAAATTGGCCAATAATCAGGGCCACAAAGATAGCTCCCCATACGGGCACCACGGAACTAGGGAAGTTGATCAGTAGCCCTGAAATGGCGGTTGCAAACACCGCATTAACCATGAGCAGCACTAAAAAAATCACGATCATGAACAGGCTTTGTGAGCGTCGGCCTACCACATCACCAGTGAGCGCCCCAATGGAGCGGGCTTTGTTGCGGTTCGAGGCCCAAATAGCACCAGCATCATGAACGCCAGCAAAGAAGATAGTACCGAACACTACCCATAAAAAGGCCGGTACCCAACCCCAAATAACGGCGATAGCTGGCCCAATGATAGGCGCGGCACCCGCAACTGAGGTAAAATGGTGACCCCACAACACGTACTTGTTAGTGGGAACAAAATCTACGCCGTCTTCAAACTCGTGCGCTGGCGTGCGAAAATTAGGGTCTAGCTGGTAGATTTTTTCGGCTACGAACTTTGAATAAAATACGTAGCCCAAAAACATCGCACCTAAGCCCAGTAACATCAGCAGAATTGCATTCATGGCTTATCCTTTTTTAGTTTATTATTGGCAAATCAATAACTGCGTTATGGTAATGCATAGATAGTAAAGTCTGACATTGGACCAAAGTCTAGGCTAAACCTCAATTTAAGGATCGATATGTTTCGTTGGTTTGAAAGCCGGTTAAATCCATTTCCCGAAGATAAAGTAGAGCAACCACCGCAAACCCTGGTGAAATTCTGCCTTTATTATAGCCGCGGCGCTTGGCCTTATATCATTGCGGCCGGGCTGCTGATGATGTTGATTGCGCTAACTGAAGTTTGGCTGTTTAGTTTTATCGGTAATATTGTCGATTGGCTGGCTGAGCAGAATCGAGAAACCTTTGTGCAGGAGCAATTCTGGGGGCTCACCGGAATGGCTTTGGTGGTGATGTTGGGCTTGCCCATGCTGGTCATTTTGCACTCCTTAATTACCTATCAGTCGCTATTAGGTAATTATCCCATGCGTATTCGCTGGTTAGTGCACAAGTATTTGCTTAATCAGTCCCTCACTTTTTACCAAGACGAGTTTGCCGGACGCATTGCCACCAAAGTGATGCAAACAGCACTCGCAGTGCGCGAGTGCGTGATCAAACTGTTCGACGTACTGAATTATGTTACCGTGTATTTTATTGGTACCGTTGCCATTATTGCTAGTGCGGACTGGCGCTTGGCGGCACCGCTGGTGGTTTGGGTGGTGTTATACGGTTTGCTATTACGCTTTTTTGTGCCGCGCCTGGGCAAAGTAGCTGCTGCCCAAGCAGATGCGCGCTCAATCATGACGGGTCGCATTGTTGATAGTTATACCAACATCCAAACGGTGAAGTTATTTTCACATGCGGAGCGCGAATTAGAGTTTGCCAAAGACGGTATGGCGGGGTTTCTTGGCACAGTGCATCGACAAATGCGCTGGGTGACCAAGCTTTATACCTGTCTTTACCTGCTTAACTCAACGCTGTTATTTGCGGTCGGTTTTTTAGCCATTTCGCTTTGGGTAGACAATCAGATCAGTGTGGGTGCCATTGCAGTTGCTTTGAGTTTGGTACTGCGCTTATGGGGCATGAGCCAATGGATTATGTGGGAGATTTCCGCATTGTTTGAGAATATTGGGACAGTGCAGGATGGCATCAAGACCGTTTCGGTACCGCAAGATATTCTCGACAAAGAGGGCGCGGTGCCGCTTCATGTTACCCAAGGAAGTATTGAATTTGATCAGGTAAGTTTTAATTATCATAGCGATAAACCGGTTTTACATGATTTGAGCTTACACATCGCTGCCGGTGAGAAAATTGGCTTGGTAGGACGTTCGGGTGCCGGTAAATCAACCTTAGTTAACTTGTTGCTGCGGTTTTATGAGGTAAATGATGGGGCGATTCGGATTGATGGTCAGAATATTGCTGAGGTGACGCAAACCAGTTTACGTCAGCACATCGGCATGGTTACTCAAGATACCTCGTTATTGCACCGTTCGGTACGCGGTAATATTAGTTATGGTCGCCCCGATGCTACCGATGCGATGATTGAAGAAGCCATCCACAAAGCCGAAGCCGATACTTTTATTGATGAGTTAGAGGATGCCGAAGGGCGCCGTGGTTTGGCTGCACATGTGGGTGAGCGTGGGGTTAAACTGTCGGGCGGACAACGACAGCGGGTAGCTATCGCCCGGGTGATGCTTAAAGATGCGCCGATTTTAATTTTAGATGAAGCCACCTCGGCGTTAGATTCAGAAGTTGAGGCGGCCATTCAAGAGAATTTATATCGCTTGATGGAAGGTAAAACTGTGATTGCTATTGCCCATCGGTTATCAACTATAGCCGCAATGGATCGCTTGGTAGTTATGGATCAAGGCCGAATTGTAGAGCAAGGAACTCATGAGCAACTCTTGCAGCAGGGCGGTATTTATGCCCAATTATGGGCGCGCCAATCAGGCGGCTTTATTCCCGAAGAATAATAGGCACTATGACAGCTATTTTTGCAAAATTTAAAGCGATTTGGATGTCCGAGTTGGTTCGTCGATACGAGCTCGAACACGGCTTTCAGCGCGATGCTGTGATTGAGCAGCAGGCTCGGCAACAGCCGCAGCTCAGTCAGCAAGTGTTGCTGCGTGGACAACTCTGGGCAGAGCGACTCGGGCTTACGCAGCACTTGCAACGGTGGCACCAACTGCGGCGGGTGATTGCGATCAGCTTGAGTTTGTTGGCAGTACTCATTGGCTTGGCGCAAGTGCAGGCAACGCTAGCCTTGCCAAGTCCAATCTCCTTGCTATTTGCCTTGGTGCTATTACTCGGAATGAATAGTGTCATGTTACTGCTGTGGCTGGTGCTGAGCCTACTGCAGGGGGTACGGCGACCAGCCAGCACACAGGCTAGCGGCACCAGTATTTTGCGGCTATCGATGTGGTTGATGCAGCGCCTAGGTCGGCGGCCGCAACATCAGCAGTATCAAACAGCCCTGTGGTCGGTTGCTCAGCGCAATAAAATGATTGCGCCGGGCACCGCTATGCTCAGCCATGGCTACTGGCTCTTGGTGATGTTGGCCACCTGGTTATTTTTGTTTGTGAGCTTAAGCACCAATGTTTATCAGTTTACTTGGGCTAGTACCATCTGGCCGGCGGCGACGGTTTCTAGCTGGGCTGAAGTGATAGGTTGGGGCCCCAGCTGGTGGGGAGTTAGCGCTCCTAGCTATGCAGATTTAGGCCCAGCTAGTGCTGATGCCACGAATCAACTGGCAGCCGGCCGCTGGCTACTTATGTGCGTGTTTAGCTACGGTATTGTGCCGCGGTTGTTGTTTCTGCTTGCTGCTATGCTGCTGCTAGGCTGGCGGGCGTGGCGGGCCCAACTTGATTTACAAGCACCTGGTATGGCAACCGTAGTGCAGGGCTTAAAACCTCGCGCCCAAGCCGTGGTGATTGATGCAGATACCCAATCGCCAACGAATTCCCCAGTTACGGTAACCATGGCTAGTTCAGCACAACACCAGCGTCTGGAGCCGCCGCAATTAACTGCTGATAGCTTAACCGTGAGCCTGGATTTTGAATTAGACCATGCGTGGTTAGCACAACAGCAAACTGCAGCATCGGTTGGTTTTTATGGTGTTGTTGCCAGCGGTCTAGAAAAACGCCGGTTATTAGCTCACCTACATGCGCACCCTCCGCAGCAATTATGGGTGCGGGTTAATAGTGAACTAAGCCCAGACCGTACCACGCTTAAATTGTTACGAGAGATGATGGCATATGTTGCTCATCTAGAAGTACTACTGATCACAGCGAGTGAGCATGCTAGTGCCGAACAACAACAGCGCCTGCAGCATTGGCAGCAGCTGTTAGCTCAACAGGAGATACCATGGCGACTCGTTTAACGGCGTTACAATTGGCCGTAGTGGGGCATACCAATACGGGCAAAACCTCGTTATTGCGTACACTTTTGCATGACAGCCAATTTGGTGAAGTAGCTAGCCGCCCAAGTACCACTCGTGACGTGCTTACCATGGCGATTGGGAATGCTGAGCAGGTGTTGCTTGAGCTCTATGATACTCCGGGGCTAGAAGCTGGTAGTGACTTATTTGAGAGTTTAAGCCTAAGCGATGCCGAATTTAGACACGATGGCGCCAAACAAATACACCAGTTTCTAAATTCTACCTTAGCCGAAACAGAATTTGCGCAAGAAGCCAAAGTACTACGACAACTGCTTAAAAGTGACGCTGCGCTCTATGTGATTGATGTGCGTGATCCTGTGTTGCCAAAATACCAAGATGAATTAGCCGTATTGATGCGCTGCGGTAAACCGCTACTACCTGTGCTTAACTTTACCGCAACTACCGCAGGCTACAGCAGCGCCTGGCAACAAGCACTAGCGCAGGTAAATTTGCATAGCTTTATTGAGTTTGATGCGGTGAGCCCACCTGAGGGCGGTGAAGCTGAATTATTAACGCGCTTAAAGTTAGTGGTGAAAGGCTTTGATCAGCAGCTAAACCTACTTATTGAGCACCGTGAGCAGCAACGGCAGCAACGTCTGCACCAGGGGCTACAGCAGATCGCTGAATTACTGACTGATGTAGCTGCACTGCAACATCTGGTGAGTGCGGAGCTCGATAGTAGCGCTCTGCAGGAGGTTTTAGCTAAGGTACAGCGTCAAGTTACCGAACGCGAGCGTCGATGTGTGCAAGACTTACTAGCTTTGTATGAGTTCAACTTAGATGCCGTGGCGCTCGATAACTTAGATATTAGCACCGGTCACTGGCACGATGATCTCTTCGATACTGAGACCTTGACTGAGTTTGGTATCAAGGCCGGCTTAGGTGTAGGCAGTGGGGCGGCCGTGGGGGCTGGTTTTGATCTCTTGGTCGGCGGAGCCAGTTTAGGCGCAGGAACCTTGTTAGGGGCCACTATCGGTGGTTTGTGGCAAGGCTGGCAACACTACGGCAAGCAACTGAAACATAAGCTACAAGGCCAACATCAACTGATCGTTGAAGACCCTATTATCTTGCTTTTAGCCGTGCGCCAACTGCAGTTGTTGCAGCAATTGAGCTTGCGTGGTCATGGGGCGACAAACACCTTATTACTCAGCAGTGATAACAGCCAGCGTGAACAAGAGTTAAGTAAGCTAAAATCTTTGTTTAAAGGAGCGCGAAAAAATCCGCAATGGTCAACTTTAGCGCAAGAAAATTTTATCAATGAGCCAGAACGTGCTACATATATAGACAAGTTAGTTGCACAGTTAATTAGATAATTTTATCAATTCAAGTCTTATGTGTTAGATAGCCAACGTTGAGCGACCCAACCCAGTTGGTAACAGATGCATAAGGGTTGGTTATTTATGGGGTAATTATTTCTAGCTTAGGGATATCATCATTGCCAGACCAAGGATTGCACGTAACAACAAAGGACCAAGGCAAATCCCCACCGCCTTACACGAATGCATTGTCTTTATTAAGCCGCCGAGTGATTATTGGAGTGTTAATAACGGGGATTATCGCTAGCACCAGTACCTTAATTCCGCTGTTTTTTTATTTGGATAAAACAGAAGATCGGCAGGATTTAGCTTATGCTTCTGCACAAGCTCTTGCTGTAGAGCAACAACTTACTCATTATGAA
Organism: Idiomarina loihiensis; assembly: GCF_024584785.1. Classification (GTDB taxonomy): domain Bacteria; phylum Pseudomonadota; class Gammaproteobacteria; order Enterobacterales; family Alteromonadaceae; genus Pseudidiomarina; species Pseudidiomarina fusca. Next base: position 1,035,837 of record NZ_CP074112.1, on the reverse strand, counting down.
CAGATAGCTCAACAGTTTGCGAGTCGCTCACAGATACGTCAGCGTTTGGCTTTGTATTTGGACCAGCAACTTGCGCTAGCTCAAGTACAACAAGAGACAGCCGCGCGGCTGGCACATGCTGTCGATTTTATTCCAACCCTAGTGGGGGTGATAAGAATTGCAGCTAATGGCACCGAGATTGCTCGAGTTGCAGGTGAATCAGGCACCACCAGCCTATTAAAGCAGGTAAATCTGAGCCAATTAAATCTACATAGAACGGACTACATCAACCTCTCTGGGCATATTTATATCAGTGTAGTAGCCCCTATTATAAGCCTTAATAATGAAATCATTGGTCATGATGTGTTGCTATTCGACCAAACTGAGATCATTGATATTTTAGAGCACTTGAATAAATTTGATGCAACCACTGAATTTAGTTTACTGCATTTAACCCGCAAAGTTGAGCTTCACTTTAGTTTGACTCCTATAGCCACTGCCGCATCAACTGAATTTAACGCGAATGTGCGCGAGCTGATTAATTCTGAAGCAGTTACAGTTGCCCATGCTTTAGTAGGCCAGCAACCTCAACTTCATAGTGGTGTATTTCATAACTTACATCATCGTCACTTTTATATTCCACTCAGCGAGTCTAATTGGGGCTTGTGGGTAACACAGCCAGAAACGTCATTGCGTGAAGAACTCTTGGTTGAGTTGCTCTGGGTAAGCGGCATAATTTTCTTGATTGTGGCGATAGGTGCCTATTTATTAAAACTTTACATGCGACCCATTATCCAGCAGCAGCAACTACAGCAGCAGCAACTACAGGCACTCAATCGGCAGCTCCAGCTAGCTGGGATGGTGTTTGAAAAGACTCATGAAGCTATTGTCATTACGGATGTGGACTTACGTATTAAGAGAGCTAATCAAGCTTTTTTGAATTTGCTTAACCTGAGCAGCAAAGAGATAAAGCAGCATTCTTTAAGTGATTTTATTGATAGCAACAAAGTCTCTCTGCGGCTTACCGAAACCGTTCGTAAACATTTACAACAACAGGATGGCTGGCAAGGCGAAATCTGGTATCGCACTGCAAAAGGCGAACCCATTGCTGCTTTGCAAACGATCACAGCGGTGCGCAATCAAGAACGCACGGTCACACAGCTTATCCATATCTTTAATGATGTAACAGCAGACCAATTAGCGGTGGAAAACATCAAACAACAGGCCCTAACAGACCCCTTAACTGGATTACCTAACCGAGCGGCTATCAACCATCAGATTACGGTGCTGTTACACAATGCACCGACACACCTAGCCGTGTTGTTTTTAGATTTGGATAAATTCAAGCCTATTAATGACACCTATGGTCACGATGTAGGGGACCAATTGTTACGTTGTATTGGACCAAGAATTAAGGCGCAACTGCGCCATCATGACGTGGTGGCGCGCATTGGTGGCGATGAGTTTGTGATTGTTCTCAATGCGCTCACTGAGCCTAAAGATGCCGAGGCTATTGCTCAGAAGCTGGTGCTCGCATTACAGCAGCCCTTTGTGCTCGAGCAGCATACGGTCACTGTTGGAGCATCGGTTGGGATAGCGCTTTATCCACAGCATGGTGAATACTACGAAACCTTGCTCAATAAAGCCGATAATGCCATGTATCGTGCGAAAGAAAGTGGCCGCAATAGGTATTGCGTGGCGGAATGACAAGCAGCTAGGGCCGTTTGCCCCTCCACGAGCCCCTCGTATACCAACATTTCAAGGGTCTAAAAAAAAGGGCTTAAGCGTTAGCCTAAACCCTTGTTTTTATTTGATTTTTTGGTCGGCGTGATAGGATTTGAACCTACGACCCCTGACACCCCATGACAGTGCGCTACCAAGCTGCGCCACACGCCGACCGAGGGCGTTATATTACTGATAAATTCAACTTTAGCAAGCTCTGCACCGTTCAACTGCGGGTTATTTAATCAATTGCAGCCGTGTTATTATTACTGAAGCGTTTGAGCTTACGAATACCGTCTACAAGAATAGGGGTTGCCGGAACCACCCCAGCTAAAGGTTCATAAGTATCGTTGGCAAAGGTGCGAATATTAGCATCAGCTTCGATCACCGACGTCATCTGTTCTTGATAGATGACTAAATCAGTACCGTAGCTCGTCATCAATGGCAGTTTTCTCACTTTCTCGGTCATATTCACGCCCACCGAGTAACTGGCGGCCTCGTTCGCGCAGCGCATGTAGCTGTGCAATACCGAGGGCATAATATCCGATAGCAGCACCAAGGGTTGGGCTTGCCATGCCAGGTTTGAGCTGATCAACAAAGGCACCTGCAGGTTGTTGATGGCATATGTTTCGGTGCCACTGGATGCTGCTGGCGTTAGCCCCACAATAATGAGCTGCAGTTGTTGTTTCTGTACCTCAGTGAGTGCGGTGTCAACGCGAGCTACCAATTCCGCCCATTGATCTTGGCGATAATAGAGCAGCTCGAGGCTTGCGTTAGGGTTATTCGAGGTGATGTCCGCAAGCGCAAATTCGTCATCGGCACGAAGCTCAATGCCGTAGCTCTCTAAGACGGTTAAGTAGGCCGGTGGGGTGTTGGCTTGTTGCACCGCGCGTCGATACAAATCGGGTAAGCCATAAGTTAACTCAAACAGTGCTGCGCTGACATGGGTTTGTCCGAGTACCGGCGTGGCAACGCTACTAAACTCGCGTAAGCTAGCAGCTTTTACTGGGCTACTGGAAAGCTCCATAAGCTTAGCTGATTGGCTGCTCGTCAGCTTATCCACGGCAATTAACAAGGTGTCGTTAGGGTTGCTCTGGCGCGAACACATCAGCTCGTTAAGCGGGTATTGCAGACTGATATCAGCCCGAGTGCGGATCAGATTCTGGGTAATGGCTTGGCGCTCTTCCACCAACAAGCCGTGCTTGCTCATTAAGGTTTTTGCGGTAGTTGGATAAGATAACGGAAACATATCATCTTGTTTAGTTATCGGAGTGTAAAACACCGCATCTGCCCACACGTGAATACTATGACTTGCTAAAAAACAGGCGACAAAGATGCTAGCAAAGGTTGGTCCCCAATGCTTTTGTTGTAATGAATCTAGGCGCTTCCAAGCGATATTAGACAGGCCTAGCTCAAAGACCAACAACACCACAAAAATAAGTAGCATGCCTAAGAGAATTAAAAAACTAGCGCCGGCAAAAGCTGATTCAGCGTCGCTTGCCAGTTGACTGAGTGAATAGGTATTTAAATGGTAGCCGTATTGGCGATAAAACAAAGCATCAGCAACCAGAGCGATCAAGCCAAAACTAGCAACTAACGTGGCGATGCCCCGAAGCACTCGTGATATCGGAATAAAAATACAGAACGGAAAAATCAGAATGATAAAAACAATAAAGGGTAAAAAGGCAAAATGGCCAAGCCAATTTACTATCAGATAAACAACGCCAAGCGCAGATCCTGGCGCAGCAGATGCTTCTATATATAAAGTACCAATAGCTAATACTAAAAGAATATTAAAAAACGTAAACCAATGGCCCCAGCTTATTAAGCGAGCTATTTTGTCTCTGCGTTGTTTACGTTGCTTCATAGTAAGCTCTAGCGATTATTGTTTATTAGATGCAAGTGATTGTAACAGCACTTTACCAAATTGTTCAGCAATCTTATGCGTATCGTCGGGGTGATAACGAGCTTGAATGGTATTACTAACGGCATTCCCTAAGGTCATTAAAATAAGATCCGTAGGCGCTTGGTGTTGACTGAATACGGCTAACACGTCGTCGAGTAATTGCTGTTGTTGGTTGGCGTTGTATTTGGACACAATAGGCATAGTTTTTTGTCTCAATCTGATAGAATAGCGTCATCTTACCACAGGCACTGCAACAGAATACAAGGGTGACCATGTACGCAGAAGTAAAACATAGCATTATTCATCAGTTTTATACCAATGACGGCCAAATTGGACTGCGCGTAGCTCCAGCAACTTTACCGATTAACGATGAAGTTAGTCTCTTACTGACCGAGTTAACCGATGTATACCAAGCCAAGCCAAGCAAGGGGTACGCTAGGTTTTTAAGCGCCAATGATGAGGATGCCGAGCCGCATCAGCTTAGTGAGTTTCCGCACTTGCTTACGGGGTGGTTAGCTCAACAACTAGAATTTGTCGATTTTTCGCAGCAAGCCGCTAAAATTTTGCACCAGCAATTGCAGCATTACGGCATCTTAGAGGCTGGCTTTTTATTGATGGCGAGCTATACCGACCGCGGTGAAGATTACCTCGTGGTGGCTTTTTTGCCTTTTCAAGATGGCGTTACCATAGCCCCCGATTTATCTGTTGACCGTTCGTCGCAATTAGCTATCAGCAAAGTGCAATTAGCTGCCACTATTAATATCAGTGAGTGGCAGCAAGAACCGGATTCAGTCACTTACATTTCCTTTATTAAGGGACGAGTGGGGCGCAAAGTTTCAGACTTTTTCTTGGACTTTTTGGGCTGTGCCGAGGCTGCCAACCCGAAAAAACAATCACAACACTTGGTTGAAAGTGTGCAAAAGTTCGTTCAAGAGTCGCAATTAGCTGCTGAGCAGGCAAGTCAAGTTCGTCAATCGGTGTACGACATCTGTGACAATCAATGGCAACAAGGCGAACCGGTGCGCGTTAAGGACTTGTCCGAACAGCTGCAGGCTCAAGTGCCATTGGAGCGCAGTTTTGCTGATTTTGCAGGTAGCCAAGAGCAAGCTTTGCCCGAGGAAGTTTTAACGGATCGATCCACCTTACGAAAACTGGTTAAATTTCAAGGGCAAGGTGGCGGTTTGAGTGTTGGTTTTGAACAAACTCTGTTGAATGAACGGGTTAAGTATGACCCACACACAGATACCTTAACCATTCATGGGACACCACCTAACTTACGCGATCAACTGCGGCGGTATTTTGGTATTGATAGTTAAAAAAACGCCGGCGAAAGCCGGCGTTTGTGAAGGTTTCATTATCTAACCACGGCAGGGTTATTTACCTTGAACGGGAATGATATTGGTTGCGTGTAAACCTTTAGGGCCCTGTTCTAGTTGGAATTCAACATCTTGGCCAGCTTTCAGAGTGCGGTATCCATCCATTTCAATGGTTGAATAATGCGCGAAGATATCACCTTCACGATCTTCCGCCTCGATAAAGCCAAACCCTTTAGAGTTATTGAACCACTTCACTTTACCGGTTGCCATACTTCTACTTCCTTTATTCTGCATTTAAGATTTAGTTATTGTTAGAATGGCATCGTGAAAAAAGAAACCAGTATGCATAAGCGCAGGTCTTGAATTTCTTTTTTGTTAACGCCATGTTTTACAATAGGTGACTTTTGCGGATAGTCAAGGCGTTTTTTGTCTAGTTAGTAACCGAACAGCTTAATTTTTTAAAGTTAAGCCATTTTTTGAATTTAATACTATATATAAGAGAAAGGGTTATCGATGAGTCATCCAAATCATCATCACCAGGGTGAAGTGCATACTGAAGACAAACAGGCGTTAAAGCCACCACCCATGTATAAAGTGGTTTTACATAATGATGACTACACTCCGATGGATTTTGTGGTAGAAGTATTAATCAAGTTTTTTCGGATGGACCAGGAGCGAGCTACCGACACCATGCTGACCATTCATTACAAAGGTCGAGCCGTTTGCGGTATTTATTCAGCCGAGATAGCTGAAACGAAAGTTGCGCAGGTAAATCACTATTCGCGCGAACATCAACATCCGTTGTTATGTGGCATGGAACTAGCCTAAGCATAAGAATGTTGGGTTGTTTGGGTATAAGGAGTTGATATGTTGAACAAAGCTTTAGAAGTAACACTCAACGATGCATTTCGTTTAGCACGAGATTATCGGCATGAGTTGATGACCGTTGAACATTTACTCCTAGCATTATTGGATAATCCTGAAGCCAGCAAAGCGTTGCGCGCATGCGGTTTGGATTTCACCAAGTTTAGGCTTGAGTTATTAGGCTATGTAGAGCGCACTACACCGAGTTTTGACGATGACAGCGCGGATACCGAGACCCAACCTACCTTAGGCTTTCAGCGGGTGTTGCAACGCGCGGTGTTTCATGTGCAGTCGGCTGGTAATAGCGAAGTGACCGGTGCTAACGTTTTGGTCGCCATTTTTGGTGAGCAAGAATCTCATGGCGTGTACCTCCTGAACAAACACGACATTACGCGCCTCGATTTGGTGCATTATTTATCTCATGGGCTGACTAAACTAGAGGATGAAGCTAACAACCCAAGCGATGAGCACGGCGCTAGCGAAACCCTTGATAATCATACCGATGAAGAACAGAGCTTTCTCAGCCGCTTTTGCAGCAACTTAAACCAACGTGCCAAAGATGGTCGTATTGATCCTTTGATTGGCCGTGAGTACGAAGTGGAACGGTGTGTTCAAGTGCTGTGTCGTCGACGCAAGAATAACCCTCTCTTGGTGGGCGAGGCAGGCGTAGGTAAAACTGCTATTGCGGAAGGTTTGGCCTACCGCATTGTGCATCATGAAGTACCAGACGTGATGGCTGATGCCGTGATCTATTCCCTTGATATGGGCGGCTTGCTAGCTGGCACCAAGTATCGCGGTGATTTTGAAAAGCGCTTTAAACAATTACTCAAAGAATTAGCCGGGCAAACTAATGCGATTCTTTTTATTGACGAAATTCATACCATTATTGGCGCCGGTGCTGCCAGTGGTGGGGTGCTAGATGCCTCAAACCTGCTCAAACCGTTGCTCTCAAACGGCGAGCTAAAATGCATAGGCTCTACGACTTATAGTGAATTTAAAAATATTTTTGAAAAAGATCGGGCATTAGTACGTCGGTTTCAGAAAATTGATGTCAGCGAACCGTCGGTGGAAGATACCACCCGCATTCTAATGGGGCTGAAAGAACGTTACGAAGAGCACCATCAAATTCGTTATACCCAACCGGCCATCAAAGCGGCTGCTGAATTAGCCGCACGTTACATTAACGACCGCCAGTTGCCAGATAAGGCCATCGATGTGCTTGATGAAGCGGGTGCCAGCCAACGGCTATTGCCTCCGTCGAAACGCAAGAAAACCATAGGCGTTGGCGATATTGAGGCGATTGTGGCCAAGATTGCCCGTATTCCAGAGCAATCGGTGTCTCGTTCAGACCAACACATTCTGAAAAATCTCGATCGAAACCTGAAGCTGGTGGTGTTTGGGCAAGACCAAGCTATTGACCAATTAACCGCAGCTATTCGACTGTCACGATCGGGCTTAGGTCATGAACAAAAACCGATTGGTTCGTTTTTGTTTGCCGGGCCAACGGGTGTTGGTAAAACTGAAGTCACGCAGCAGCTAGCTAAGGCCATGGGCATTGAGTTCTTGCGTTTCGACATGTCTGAATACATGGAACGCCATGCCGTTAGCCGGTTAATTGGTGCACCGCCGGGCTATGTAGGGTTCGAGCAAGGTGGGCTGCTGACAGATGCGGTGATAAAACATCCGCATGCGGTGTTACTGTTAGATGAAATAGAGAAAGCTCACAGCGATATCTACAACATCTTATTGCAGGTGATGGATCATGGCACCCTTACTGATAATAACGGCCGTAAAGCGGACTTTAGGAACGTTATTGTGGTGATGACCACCAATGCTGGCGTGCAAGAAACCGTACGTCAAAGTATTGGTTTTCAGCAACAAGATCATGCTCCTGATGCCATGCAAGAAATCAACCGAACCTTTTCGCCGGAATTTCGTAATCGTCTCGATAGCATCGTTTGGTTTAACCATTTGAATACCGAAGTGATTGAACAAGTCGTCGACAAGTTTATTTGTGAGCTGCAAGTGCAGTTAGACAAAAAACAAGTGTCGCTGACTCTAGATCAAGCAGCGGTGAAATGGTTAGCAGCAAAAGGCTACGATAAAGCTATGGGCGCACGGCCGATGGCTCGTGTCATTCAGGAATATCTGAAAAAGCCATTAGCTAACGAAATCCTGTTCGGCCGTTTAAGCAATGGTGGGGCAGTGGCTGTTACTACGAAAAATGGCGAGTTAGACCTCGCCATTAGTGAGCGCGAAACCACCCCGAGTTCTGCTAGCTAAGCAGGGCTCGGTGGTGCTATTAACGAGCGCGGAAGACGATCCGACCTTTGGTTAGGTCATACGGGGTAAGCTGCACCGTGACAGTGTCACCCGTTAAAATGCGGATATAGTGCTTGCGCATTTTGCCAGAAATATGCGCAGTCACCACGTGACCATTTTCTAGCTCAACACGGAACATAGTGTTAGGTAGGGTATCTAGTACCGTACCTTGCATTTCAATACTGTCTTCTTTTGCCATTCAAATCCTCGATATTTTATCGTTTATATATGCGTTGCAGGGAATGATGAAGGTGGTTAAGAGGTTAACCGCTCGCGCTGATGACATCCCCGTGCGAAAAGTGGCCAGAATTTTAGCCGCTTTTGACAATAAATGCCACTGATAATGCCGTTTGGCCGTGATTTAAAGCTGAGCTTGCTGCCAAAATTGCTTGACGCTTGCCCGTTGCGGCTGTGCAAGTTCAGTTAAATAAGGCGCCCGGGCGAGTTCAAAGGCACCTAAGGAAGCTGTGTGTGGATTCATAATCTGTGCATCAATATAGCTGCCACCAGCTGCAAAAAATGCCTGCGCAAAACGCAGCAGCGCAAGTTTACTCGCGTTCGTGACCCTTTGAAACATGCTTTCTGCACAAAAAAGATTGTTGACGGCAACGCCGTATAAGCCGCCGACCAACTGACCTTGTTGCCATACCTCAATGGCGTGGGCGTGGCCTAATTGGTGCAGTTGCTGATAAGCCGCGATCATTTCGGGATGAATCCAGACCCCACGTTCAGCTTGTGCGTGTACCTCAGCACAAGCTTGGATCACCCCGGCAAAATCCTGATTGATGGTGACCTGCAAGTTCGTAGTGCGGATAAATCGACGCATCGAGCGACTGACGTGGAGGGAGGTTGGACTAAACACACAGCGCGGATCCGGGCTCCACCACAACAAGGGGTCGTCCTCGCCAAACCACGGAAAGATACCTTGTTGGTAAGCTGCGATTAAACGAGCGGGGGCAAGGTCACCACCAATGGCGAGCAAGCCGTTAGGATCAGCTAGAGCAAAACGTGGTGATGGAAACCAGATAGAATCGCTTGCAAGATGTGCAATCACGTTTTGCCCTAGTCGTCTTGAACTAAACTTAGGCTTTGGTTAAGCCATCTAAATAACGTTCTGCGTCCAGCGCCGCCATACAGCCCGTGCCTGCCGAGGTAATGGCTTGACGATAAATATGGTCCATCACATCACCGGCCGCAAAGACGCCAGGTACGCTGGTCGCTGTGGCATTACCGTGGGTACCCGATTGCACGCTGATGTAACCGTCTTGCATGTCTAACTGATCGGCAAAAATACCTGTGTTTGGCTGATGGCCGATGGCAATAAAGCAGCCCATAGCCTCAATCTCACTCAAGGCACCGGTTTGAGTGTCTTTTACGCGCACTCCAGTAACGCCCATATCATCACCTAGGACTTCGTCGAGGGTCTTATGTAAATGCAAGGTCACGTTACCGTTGGCTGCTTTTTCCATTAACCGATCGACCAAGATTTTCTCAGCACGGAAGCTATCGCGACGATGGATAACATGAACTTCGCTAGCAATGTTAGCAAGATACAAAGCTTCTTCAACGGCAGTATTACCACCACCAACAACGACAACTTTCTGATTGCGATAGAAGAAACCATCGCAGGTTGCGCAAGCAGAAACACCTTTGCCCATAAAAGCTTGTTCTGATTCTAAGCCTAGGTATTTAGCTGACGCGCCAGTAGCTACAATCACCGCATCGGCAGTGTATTCGCCGCTATCACCGAATAACTTGAGCGGCTTAGTAGAAAAATCAACGCTATTAATGGTGTCAAAAATGATTTCTGTATTAAATTTTTCCGCGTGCTGCTGCATCCGCACCATCAAATCAGGACCTGTTAAACCTTCAGGATCACCTGGCCAATTCTCTACTTCGGTGGTGGTGGTTAATTGTCCACCTTGTTGTAAACCTGTCACTAGCACTGGGTTTAAATTGGCTCGTGCTGCATAAACAGCAGCGGTATAACCGGCTGGGCCAGAACCCAAAATGAGAAGACGACAATGTTTGGCTGTAGCCATGAAAAATGTACTCCGTTATGCGTTCAAATTATTTCTTAGGTATATGGCCTGATTGTAGGGTTTGCAACCCTAAGAAACAAGAGACCCGCAGGGTTTTCACGCTGCGGGTCTTGGCTTAATAGGTTGACAAAAGGTGAAATTTAACCAGCAACCGCCTGTTGTGGGTCTAGGTATTCCAGACCTAATTGCGCACCTAAATCATCGTGAATCGCTTTATAGGTGATTTTACCTTGATGCATATTCAAACCGTTCAGCAGGTGTGGATCATTCGCTAATGCTTGCAGACCTTTATTAGCTAATGCCAAACCAAATGGCAAGGTAGCATTGTTCAGGGCAATGGTGGACGTACGAGCAACGCCACCTGGCATGTTAGCCACACAATAGTGAATCACATCTTCAACCACATAGGTTGGATCTTGATGGGTCGTTGCTTTAGAGGTTTCAAAACAGCCACCTTGGTCGATTGCTACGTCGACAACCACTGAACCTGGCTTCATGTTTTTCAGGTGTTCACGGGTTAATAACTTAGGCGCTGCGGCTCCAGGAATAAGTACCGCACCAATCACTAAATCAGCTTCACGCGAGTAGGTGTCTACCGCATCAACCGTTGAGTAGATGGTTTTCACGCGGCCAGCAAAAATGTCGTCTAACTGACGTAACCGCGGTAATGAGCGATCTAGAATAGTAACGTCAGCACCCATGCCAACAGCCATTTTAGCTGCTTGAGTACCAACCACACCGCCGCCTAAGATCAGGACTTTTGCAGGAGCTACGCCAGGCACGCCGCCAAGCAGGGTGCCGCTGCCGCCATTGGCTTTTTCAAGGTGGTGTGCACCTGCTTGAATACTCATGCGGCCAGCTACTTCACTCATCGGTGCAAGCAAAGGTAAGCCACCGTTGCGATCGGTTACAGTTTCGTAAGCGATAGCAGTTACGCCAGCTTTTGCTAACAACTCAGTTTGTACTGGGTCTGGCGCTAAGTGTAAGTAGGTATAAAGAATCTGACCCTCACGCAATTGTTCACATTCATGTGGTTGCGGTTCTTTGACCTTGATAATCATTTCAGCCTTGGCAAAGATATCTTTTGGGTCAGCAACAATAGTGGCACCGGCTTGCTCGTAATCTTCGTTGGTAAAACCAATCGCTAAGCCTCCATTTTGCTCAACCATAACTTGATGGCCATGAGCAACATACTCGCGCACTGCAGTGGGGGTTAAGCCAATGCGGTATTCGTGGTTTTTAATCTCTTTTGGTACACCGATAAGCATGGAACAAGCCTCTTTGGTTGATTCTGTAAAACAATGGATAATGGCGGGCATTATAGTAGAAAGCAGGGGTGTGTTTCGTACTTTTTTTGACGCAGAAATTAGTGTATAAATAGCATTAACATGCGCTAAATAGAGAAAAATAATGTTTAGTCCGGAAGTTCCAATAGAAATCACGGTCGACCGTATCGATCGGCGGATTCTACGCATCTTGCAAGCTGAGGGGCGTATTAGTAACGTGCATTTAGCCCAGCGGGTGGGGCTTAGCCCAACGGCTTGCAGCGAGCGGGTGCGTAAACTTGAACGAGAGGGCGTCATTGAAAGCTATCATGCTCGGATTAATCCCGCTAAATTAGGGGCTAACTTAATGGTGTTTGTAGAAATTACCTTGAGTAGAACCTCATCTGATGCGTTTGCTGATTTCAGCGCTGAGGTGCAAAAAACACCGGAAATTCTAGAATGCCACTTAGTCGCCGGTGATTTTGATTTTCTGATTAAAGCACGAGTGCCAGATATGCCTTCTTATCGCAAGTTATTGGGCGAAACTATCTTAACCATGCCAGGGGTCAATGAGTCACGTACTTACGTGGTGATGGAAGAAGTTAAAGCTGATAATAAGGTCTTGATTAAAGGTTAACAAAAGAACCCTACTAAATAGCTGAATAACCCGCACAAGCACGCTACAATAGGGGATAAAATAATTATAACGCTAAGCGCAAGGATATCGATACCATGGCAAAACAGCAGCAACCGCGAGGTCTTAAATGAGCGGTGTACAACGCATGTTGGAAGTTGGCCTTATTTTATGTGGGGCCTTTGCGGTATTTTTGTTTCTGGCGTTAGCAAGCTTTCATCCGGCCGACCCTAGTTGGTCGCAAACGGGATTTGAAGGCACCATTCATAATCATGCCGGCGCCATTGGCGCATGGTTTGCCGACGCTTTGCTCTTTGCCTTGGGTTATGTTGCGTATTTAATCCCCTTTGCTCTGGCTGGTTTGGGCTATTTGATGTTTCGGCAACCCCACCGTTTACTAGAGCTAGACTATTTGGCGGTAGGATTGCGCCTGATTGGTTTAGTCCTGACGCTGATCGGTGCTTCAGCCTTAGCTTCCTTAAATTTTGCTAATATTTTTTCTTTTTCTGCCGGCGGGGTAGTGGGAAACGTTATTAGCCAATCGCTGTTACCCTATTTTAATATGATCGGCACGACCTTATTACTGTTAACTTTTCTCTGTACCGGTTTGACCTTAGTTACCGGTGTTAGTTGGATTTGGTTAGCCGATAAGTTAGGTGAGTGGACCATTACTGCAGCATTATGGCTAGCCGCCCAAAGTCAGCGCGGCTGGGCTTGGGCGATGATGAAGTTACAAGGTCAAGCGCAACAGCGCAAGCAACAAGCGGCAGAGCGCCAAGCGGCGCAGCGCATCATTGATACAGAAGATAGCGATACAGAACATAGTGATACCGAAAATAGCAATGAGAGCGATGCTGCGCTTAATAAGAAAAGCGCTGGCACAGCTAACAAAGCAAACCGCCTAGCGATTGACTCTCCTGTTAGTGCGCGAGTAGAGCCAGAATTAGATGAAGCATTTGACTTGCCAAGTATTCAAGCCACCGATGATCTGAGCCGATTCCAACCACCGCGCGAGCCAGTACGGGTGAATTCTGACGCGACCTCTTTGAGTACTAGTAACGCTGTGCAACCAGAACCGGACACTGAGCTTGGGGCGAATACGGCAGTACCGTCAGCCGCGGATGATGATGCTAACGAAGAACCAAATCAGGGCCCGATAGATCCATTACCATCGATTGAGTTATTAGACCGTCCTAATCGCACAGGTAACCCGTTAACACCAGCTGAATTACAGCAAATCAGTGAAACCGTTGAGGCTGTATTGCAAGACTTCGGAGTGGAAGTGAAGGTTGCGAATGTTCAACCTGGCCCTGTGATCACCCGGTTTGAGCTTGATTTAGCGCCTGGTGTCAAAGTGTCTAAGATTTCAAACTTAGATAAGGATATTGCGCGCTCACTTTCGGCTATTTCGGTTCGCGTTGTCGAAGTTATTCCAGGCAAATCCTACGTCGGTTTAGAGCTTCCTAATAAATCTCGAGAAACGGTATTTTTCAGTGAAGTGATAGCCTGTGATGCTTTCCAACAAAGCCAATCTCCGCTAACCATGGTGCTAGGTAAAGGTATTTCTGGTGCGCCGGTTGTAGTTGATTTAGCTAAGATGCCGCATTTATTGGTCGCGGGTACCACCGGCTCGGGTAAATCCGTTGGTGTGAACGTAATGATTTTGAGCTTGCTGTATAAGAGCTCACCTGATGATGTCCGCTTAATCATGATCGACCCGAAAATGTTGGAGCTGTCGGTGTACGAGGGGATTCCTCATTTACTTACCGAAGTGGTCACCGACATGAAAGATGCGGCCAATGCTCTGCGTTGGTGTGTGGGAGAAATGGAGCGCCGCTACAAACTGATGTCAGCCTTGGGTGTGCGTAATTTAAAAGGCTACAATCAAAAAGTGTTGGAAGCCATGGATGCAGGCGAACCCTTACGCGATCCGTTCTGGAAACCAGGGGACTCGATGGACGAATTACCACCTTACTTAGAGAAATTGCCAAGTATTGTGGTGGTCATTGATGAGTTTGCCGACATGATGATGATTGTTGGCAAAAAAGTAGAAGAGTTGATTGCTCGTATTGCACAAAAAGCGCGGGCAGCAGGAATTCATTTGATTCTTGCAACTCAGCGTCCGTCGGTAGACGTGATTACTGGGCTCATTAAAGCAAACATTCCTACGCGTATCGCCTTTCAGGTGCAGTCTAAAATCGATTCGCGCACCATTTTGGATCAGCCCGGTGCTGATCAGCTATTAGGGCAAGGGGATATGTTGTACTTACCGCCCGGCAGCGGAGTGCCAACGCGAGTTCACGGTGCCTTTGTGGATGACCATGAAGTACATGCGGTGGTCGCTGATTGGAAGAAACGCGGTAAACCTAATTACTTGGATGAAATTCTCAAGGGCGGCTTAGATGAAGACAACCTGTTGCCTGGCGAACAATTAGACATGGGTGATGAAGAAAGTGACCCTCTTTATGACGAAGCAGTCGCTTTTGTGACTGAAACACGTCGGGTATCCGTCTCTAGCGTGCAGCGCAAATTCAGAATTGGTTACAATCGGGCGGCACGAATTGTGGAACAAATGGAAGTAAGTGGGGTCGTTAGTAGTGCCGGCAACAATGGCCAGCGTGACGTTATTGCACCGCGTGCTCCGCGCGATTAAGGCTTATTACCTAAACATTGCTATTGCTGGTCTCACTCAAAAAGGTAGAAGGTAAAAAATGACGTTTAAAACCCTAGTAGCATACTCAGTTGGTATCTTTGCGTTAGCGCAGCAAGCGCTACAGCCGGTTGCGGCCAACGATGCCGATCGTGATGCTCTGTTAGAGCGCCTAGCGCAAGTATCCACACTCGAAGCAGACTTTAGTCAGCAAGTTACCGATATGAACGGCGATTTGGTGCAGCAATTGCATGGTCGCATGGCGCTCGGACGTCCTAATTATCTGTATTGGCAAACCGATGCTCCTGATGAGACCCTGATGGTCGCTGATGGCATCAATTTATGGTACTACAATCCCTTTGTTGAACAGGTTACTGTCTATCAACAAGCTGAAGCAGTGGAGCAAAGTCCGTTATTATTGTTGCTTGATGCTGATGCTACAGCTTGGGCAAATTATGACGTTAAAATGGCTGACAACAGTTTTGCGTTACAACCAAATGACCAAGCGCAGAGCCCGCAAAGTTTGCAGTTGGTGTTTGCCGGTGCGGATCTGAAGGCACCACTGAGCCGAATCATTCTAGATGACGGGCAAGGCCAAATGAGTACCATTGAGCTAACCAACGTGAAGCTTAATGGTGCGGTCGCCAAGCAATTATTTACCTTTAAAGTGCCGGCTGGAGTAGATGTGGATGACCAACGCTAACCAGCGCTTGGCGTTCGACCCTGATTTTCGGCCATTGGCGGCACGGATGCGACCTCGGCGTTTGGCTGAGTACATCGGCCAAGAGCATTTGTTAGCGCCAGAAAAACCGCTTTATCAAGCTATCAGCAAGGGCCTATTACACTCGATGATTTTGTGGGGGCCACCTGGTACCGGCAAAACCACCTTAGCTGAGCTGGTGGCAACCAGTGGGGCTGCCCAATTAGATAGAATCAGTGCCGTAACTGCTGGGGTGAAAGATATTCGCCAAGCCATAGAAACGGCCAAGCAGCGAGCTTTGCAACGGCAACAGCGCACGGTATTGTTTGTCGACGAAGTACATCGCTTTAATAAAAGCCAACAAGATGCCTTTTTACCTCACATAGAAGATGGCACCATCATTTTCGTGGGGGCCACCACTGAGAACCCTGCGTTTGAACTCAACAACGCACTGCTGTCTCGGACCCGCATTTACCGGTTGCAGAGTCTGGATGAAGAGGCCATTAAAAAAGTCATCATGCAGGCCTTAACCGACTCTGAACGCGGTTTGGGTGAACGCCACTTGCAGCTTAGCGACGACGCCTTGCAGTATTTATTGCATGCTGCTGCTGGGGATGCACGGCGTGCCCTGAATTACTTAGAAATTAGTGCCGATGCGGCTACCGAGTCTGAACTTAACTTAGCCTTAGTCAAGGAGGCTGTCGGTGGGCGGCAAGCAAGCTTTGATAAGCAGGGTGATGCTTATTATGAGTTGCTTTCAGCTTTGCATAAATCAGTTCGCGGCTCTTCTGCTGATGGCGCACTCTACTGGTATGCTAGGATTTTGCATGGCGGCGGCGACCCTTTGATCGTCGCACGACGTGTCCTTGCGATTGCCTCTGAAGACATCGGTAACGCCGACCCGCGTGCGCTACAGTTGGCTTTAAATGCTTGGGATACCTTTACCCGAGTAGGCCCAGCCGAGGGCGAACGGGCGATTGCGCAAGCTTTGATTTATTGTGCCTTAGCGCCCAAGAGTAATGCTGTCTATCAAGCTTTTAACCAAGCCAAGCAACTGGCGGCAGATTATCCAGATTTAGCTGTACCTAAGCATTTAACCAATGCACCCACAGCGTTGCATAAAGCTGATGGCTACGGTGCCGATTATCGTTATGCCCATGACTATCCACAAGCGATTGTTCCGGGTGAACGTTATCTGCCCGCAGTTCTTGCCAATCAACAGCTTTATCGCCCTAACGACCGCGGCTTAGAGCAGCAACTAAAAGCTAAACTAGAGTGGTTGCGTGAACAAGATCAACGTAGCAATTGGCGACGCAGTGATGTTGACTAACTGGGTTTGGGTAGGCTTAGGCGGCGCCATCGGTGCTATGGCTCGGTATGGGGTAGGGTTACTGTTGCCACATATCCTTGGTAAAACGTTCCCTTTCGCAACACTTACCGTTAACATATTGGGGTCATTCTTGTTGGCAATGCTGCTGGTGTGGCAACAACAGCAAAGCATTCATCAGTCTTGGTGGCTCTTTCTAGGAGTCGGGTTGCTCGGTGCTTTTACTACTTTTTCAACTTTCTCGGTAGAAGTTGTGCAGCTTGCCCAACAAGGCGAACTACTTAAAGCTGCGATTCATGCAGCTGCTAATTTTATTTGTTGTCTGGCGGCAGTGCTGATAGCGCTGTGGCTAAAACCTTATTATTTAAATATCTGGGATTAACATGTTAGACGCTAAGTTTTTTCGTAGTGAATTAGAGCAAACCGCAGCTAAATTGCTAGCCACCCGTAATTTTACCATGGATGTTGCTGGCTTAGCGCAATTAGAACAACGCCGTAAAGATTTACAAGTGCGTACTGAATCACTACAGGCTGAGCGTAACGCCAGTGCCAAAGCCGTGGGCCAAGCCAAAGCCAAAGGTGAAGACATTGCGCCTTTGTTAGCTGCTGTAGATGCACTGGGTAAGGACTTAGATACGGCCAAGGCGGAGTTACAGCAAGTACAAGATGAACTGCACAGTATCATTGCTGGTATTCCTAATTTACCCGATGACTCGGTGCCGTTAGGCGCTAATGAAGACGATAACCAAGAAGTGGCGCGCTGGGGTACACCACGCCAGTTTAACTTTGTTCCGAAAGACCATGTGGATGTTGCAGTAGGTTTACAGCAGGGGATGAATTTTGAAGTTGGAGCCAAACTAGCCGGTGCACGGTTTGTGGTGTTACAAGGTCAGGTTGCCCGCTTACACCGCGCCTTAACCCAGTTCATGCTTGATTTACATACCAATGAGCATGGTTACCAAGAAACTTATGTGCCCTATCTGGTGAACCATGAAACCTTGTTTGGGACCGGACAATTGCCTAAATTTGGTGAAGACTTGTTTCATGTGCAAGGAGCTACCGAGAATCAAGTACCTTTGTCTTTGATTCCGACCGCAGAAGTTCCCTTAACCAATATGTGGCGCGATGAGATTGCCGACGAAGCTCAACTGCCGCTGCAATACGTGGCTCATACTCCTTGTTTTCGTAGCGAAGCAGGGTCTCATGGGCGTGATACACGTGGCTTAATCCGTCAGCATCAGTTTGATAAAGTTGAATTAGTGTGGTTGGTTGCACCAGAGCATTCGATGACAGCTTTAGAGCAGCTCACCGCGCACGCTGAAACCGTTCTACAACGCTTAGAACTGCCGTATCGTAAAGTGCTTTTGTGCACGGGCGATATGGGCTTTGGTGCGGCTAAAACTTACGATCTAGAAGTTTGGCTACCAACCCAAGAAAAATATCGTGAGATCAGTTCTTGCTCTAACATGCAAGATTTTCAAGCTCGCAGAATGCAAGCTCGGTTCCGTCGCAAAGGTGCGAAAAAGCCTGAGTTGATGCATACCTTAAATGGTTCAGGGTTAGCGGTAGGACGTACGTTGGTGGCCTTGTTAGAAAACTACCAGCAAGCTGATGGCTCGGTAGCTATTCCAGCAGCCTTGCAGCCTTATTTAGGTGGCGCTACTGAATTGCGCTAAAGGTGACGAGTTAGCTAGCTTAATAACAACGCCAGCGAGAGCATGAATCGCTGGCGTTGTTGTTTATGGCGAACACTTAAATGCACTTGGCTGGCTTGGGTAAACCCGCAATTCGTGTGGCTTGTTTGGCTGGGCCTTTAGGAAATAACTTGTAAAGGTACATACTACTAGCCTTGTCCGCGCCTAAGCTCTTGCCTATGGCTTTAACCAGCACTCGCATCGCAGGGCTGGTATCGTATTGTTGGTAAAAATCACGGACAAAATGGACGACTTCCCAGTGGGCATCACTAAGCGCAATGCCTTCTAGCTCGGCAATATGCTCCGCTAAAGCGGGCGACCACTGGCTAAAATCAGCTAAATAGCCGTGTTGGTCGGTAGCATATTGCTGACCCTCTAATTCGAACATGGTTGCTCCCATAATATCACTGGCTGACATTCCAAGGTAAGTTCCACCCAACGTTGGTCACCAATCTGAATCACCGTGATAGGCAGCTCTAATTCAGCTAACTCAGGCTGCTGTTGGCGCAGTAGTTGAATTTCTGTATGCAGCGCTAATGGCCTTGCCGGGAGCTCATCAATGCGCTCAGGGTGATACCAGACCTCAAGTAAGGCTCGTTCCGATAAGATGACTTGGCTTGCTGCAGTTAGCCACTGCTGACACCACGCTGTATCAGGCCAAGTGCGCATAACCCATAAGGGATTGCTCGCAGCCTGAGTATCAATATCCTTGGACAAGCCCTCAATAGCGTAAGACATGTTGAAATTCCTCTAAGCGAGCGCTCCATAGCTCGTCATCTATCACTTCTACCGTAGCTATCCAGTTGCTATTAGCGCCACCGGCAGCTAGGTATTCACTGGCTTGAATCCACACGTTAGGACAGTCAAACAGCTCCAATAATGCATATCTCTTATGCAGCGACTGGCCATGACGTTGTTGATCTTGGTTACTCAACCATGCCTGCACCGCGGCGCCAGTTAAGATAAGCTGTGGATTAAGATCTAAACTAGCTAATGCCAACAGCATATCTTGACCATGCCAGATGGCAGGGTGGTTGATTGGACTCGTTTGAATAATAGCGAAACTCACAAGCAACCTCAGCTTAAAATTGAACGACTTTGTCGGCGGCGGCTACCGCCGTGGCAAATTCTGTTAAACCACCGTTACTGTATCCCTCAGCAAGTTGCTCGAGCTGATACTCGGTAGCGGCTACGGTATGGCAAAGCACCAAGGGAATGTGATGTTGTTGTGCAAATGCCTGCCATTGGGTGGCAATACTTTGCTCGGCGGTAGCTTGCCCATGCAATACCGCACTTTGGTAAAAGAATACTTGGCTAATACGATGGCCAGCAGTCACGGCAGCCTGAGCAAAGCGTAAAGCTAGTAAACTACGATAATGAGCTGGTTGAGCGGCATTCGGGGAAGTATGTAAGGCTAAAACAAATTGGGCCATAGCAAGAGCTTCAAATTGAGAAGCAGGGGCGGGAGCCCCTGCTAGATAACAGATAACTTATTCGTCACCGCCGGCAAACGCCATTAATAACTGAATCAAGCTTAAGAAAATATTATAAATAGACACGAATAGGGTAACTGTAGCTAATACATAGTTACGCTCACCACCGTGAATAATGGCACTGGTTTGCATCAAAATGGCACCAGCTGAGAACAGAATAAACAGCGCTGACAAAGCTAAACTTAGCGCTGGCATGTTCAGGAAGATATTTGCGATCATCATGACCACCAAGGCCACAAAACCGGCAACCATCATGCCACCTAAGAAAGACATGTCTTTCTTCGTGGTTAATACATAAGCTGATAGGGCAAAAAAGATTAACGCGGTGCCACCCATGGCAGTCATGATAATCTCATTACCTTGCGGCCCAATGGCACTAATCATACCTAGTAACGGCCCAATGGTGTAACCCATGAAGCCGGTTAAGGCAAACACTAATACCAGCCCCATAGCACTGTTAGCCGTTTTGTGGATAGCAAAGAGCAAACCATAAAAACCGACAAGGGTAATAATAAAGTGCATCGGTGCTGCATTAGTAGCAATAGCTACGAACGCCATTAAAGCACTAAAGCCTAAGGTCATGCCCAACAACATATAGGTGTTGCGTAAAACCTTATTTGTTTGTAACACCGACTCTGATTGATGAGTGGTTGATAGGTGAGCTTGGTTACTCATGGATATCTCCGTGTTGTTGTTACTGCAAATTAAAACTGCAACCAGTGTACCTTATATATGGGGGCACTTAGCAATGATTTCAGCACTTTTATTGGCTTATTGTATAAAATGACAGCAAACGAACCAAATGATTCAAATTTTTGCTTTACAAGCGCGTTTTAGCTCTTTATCATTCGCTTCGTCTTGAGGCGCACAGCCACAGACACCGGAGAGATGGCAGAGCTCGGTTTAATGCACCTGACTTGAAATCAGGCGTGGGTTTGCGCCCACCGGGGGTTCGAATCCCTCTCTCTCCGCCACATTCTAGAAAAAGCCCGCTACTTAAGCGGGCTTTTTTTTGCCCGTTTTTCGTCACGGCTGCTGCTGGCCATATGGTCTTACCTGTGTATAATCTCAAGGTATTAGTTCAGTATTATTCATACGTATCCTAACGGCTTATAGCTCAATTTTTGCTGTGGCTAGGTGAATAGTGACTGGTTTCTGTTGAAGCAAAGAGTAATGGCACAAGGAAACTTACCATGCAGTTTAGTGAGACATTAGCGCAAATAAGCGCTGCCGCAGAGCAAACGATTGAGCTGCCTGAGGGCTGGGGGCAAGGACGCGCGTTATTTGGTGGGCTTACTGCCGCTATTGCTTGGCAACATGCTCACCTTGGTGCCAATTCTGAACAACACCTACGGGCACTAACTGTCTCTTTCGTAGCCCCAGTGCAACCAGGCACAGCAACATTAAAACGGCGAATTTTACGAGAAGGCAAAAATGTGACGCAAATCGCCGTTGAAATCGTGCAGGCTGATGACGTGGTGTTAGCCGCTTTAGCAAGTTATGGCCGATCACGGCCATCCCGCGTGCGAGTGGTAGATTTGCCCAGCGCCCATGTGCCGCCACGAGAGCAAGGCCCAGCTTTTCCGCCAATCGACATACTGCCAGAGTTTACTAGTCACTTTGATTACCGTGTGAGTTTGGGTGGCTTACCTTTTACCGGCAATGCTAGTCGCGAGTTTGGTGGCTGGATGCGTTTTCGTGCAGAACAACAACCGATGTCGATAGGCCTGCTCTTAGGTATGGTTGATGCTTGGCCGCCAGCCGTATTGCCGCATTTAACCGCTCCAGCACCTGCCAGTTCTCTTACCTGGACGATTGAGTTCCCAGAGCCGTTAGATAACCAATTGAGTAGTCATGATTGGTGGCAGTATGCTGCCTATATTGATTACGCCAATGAGGGGTATGGTCATACTCATGCACATATTTGGGATGCCGCTGGTAACCTAGTTGCCATTAGCCGTCAGACTGTGACGGTCTTTGGTTAAGGTTTAAACAGGCTGATTTAACTCAAAAAAACCTTATTTATGTCATTTGAAACAAGGTGTTTTTAAAAAGACTAAAAACGCCTTGTTAATTTCCTAATAGCTAATTAAATCAATAATTTTTGCTTGCAATTTATGCCGATATAGCGCAAATCTAAGCCACCTGAAATGGTTTCAGGACTCGTGGAAAACTAAACAAAGGAATGTGGCTCATGGCTGATTTCATTATAGCTGTATCGAGTGATTTAGTGCGTGCAGGAATGTACGCCACGTTAAGCTCGAATAAAAAATACCGAGTTGTTGCAAGCGTCAAGAATATGAATGAATTACGGGAAGAAGCAAAAAACAACCCGTATGCCACGGTTATTCTTAGTAGTCAGCTTGTAGGTGATGGGACAATTGAAAGTTGGCGTCGGTTACATAGACGATATAATGATTTGCAGCTGCTCTTATGGGCGCGATCATTTCAAGATGTGCTGGATTATCAGTGCAATCTTTCTCGAGTAGACGGTTATTTGTTAGATCATGCAAACTATGAAGAGTTTGATGCGGCTTGTTATTCTTTAAGTCGTGGGCAAATGTTTGTGGCCAGCGCAGTAGCGGAATACTTTGCTAAGAATCCGCGGCGGCAAGAGCAGGTGCGAATGATAAACTCCTTAAGTGAGCGTGAATTACAAGTGACACAGATGTTAGGCCGAGGTATTCGCGTCGTCGAAATAGCCAAGCATTTAAATATCAGTAGTAAAACAGTAAATACCTTTCGCTATCGTATCTTCCAAAAACTTGGTGTCGCCGGAGATGTAGAATTAACTCATCTTGCGATACAATCGGGACTTGTTGACCTAGAACCTACATAAAACAGCATGACCGAAAAGCAGTTATTTGATGCAAAAGCATTTATTCAACACCTGACTCATCAACCTGGCGTGTACCGCATGTATGATGACGAAGGTGTTGTTATTTATGTGGGCAAAGCCAAAGACCTGAAAAAGCGCGTGAGTAGTTATTTTCGCGCTACGGTAGATAGGCCCAAAACCCAAACCTTGGTCCGTCATATTGCGGCGATGGATGTCACAGTTACCAATACTGAGGCTGAAGCCCTAATTCTTGAAAATAATTTCATTAAAAAGTACCGCCCGCGCTATAACGTCTTATTACGAGACGATAAGTCTTATCCATACATTCTTGTCAGCCAACACCAGCATCCACGTTTAGCTTTTCATCGGGGCACGCGCCGCGAAAAAGCTGAGTATTTTGGCCCATTCCCCAATGGCGTAGCCGTGCGTGAAAGCTTACGCTTGTTACAAAAGCTGTTTCCGGTGCGGCAATGTGAGGATTCCTACTATCGCGCCCGCAGCCGTCCGTGTTTGCAGTATCAGCTTAAACGTTGCTTGGCTCCTTGCGTTAAAGGCTACTGCAGTGATGAGGAATACCAAGAGCAAGTAGACTTAGCGAAGTCGTTTTTACAGGGGAAGAACCAACAAGTGATCGATCAGTTGGTGGTGAAAATGGAACAAGCCAGTACGCAACTGGAGTTTGAACGAGCAGCGCGTTTTCGTGATCAAATTGGGGCCTTGCGCAAGGTACAAGAACGCAACGCCGTTACCGGTAATCAGCAGGAACTGGATGTGATTGGCTTTGCTCGCCGTGGTGGTATTGCTGCCATCCATCTGCTATTTATTCGTGAAGGAGCAGTGCAGGGCAGTCGTAGCTATTTTCCGAAACTACCTAGTGACACCAGTGATAACGAAGTGTTGTTAGCCTTTTTGCTGCAATTTTATCTGAATGACCAAGTAGGTCGACGCTTACCGCGAGAAATTATTCTACCGGCCGACAATGCCGCTTTGTTGCTTGACCCCGAACACGATTTGCAAGTACTTGAACAAGCCTTAGCGCAACAAGTACGGATGACGCATAACGTGCGAGGCGAACGGAAACAGTATCAAGTGTTAGCGCAAAAGAATGCGCTCAACGCGCTTGAATCTAAATTAAACCAAGCCTCAACCATGAGTATGCGTTTGCAGCAGTTAGAACAAGTACTGGATGTCGCTGAGCCGATTCAACGGATGGAATGCTTTGATATCAGCCATACTATGGGCCAAGAAACAGTGGCTAGCTGTGTCGTTTTTGATCGCCAAGGCCCGAAAAAGAGTGATTATCGCCGCTTCAACATCAAAGGCATCACGCCTGGTGATGATTATGCAGCGATGGCGCAAGCGCTACAGCGCCGTTTTGATGCAGCCCTGAAGAGTCCAGAGGGCTTGGCGGCGTTACCTGATATTTTGTTTATTGACGGTGGTAAAGGGCAGTTATCACAAGCAGAAGCTTATTTTGAACAATGGGCCGCACCAAAACATATAGATGCGCCGTTGTTAATTGGCGTCGCCAAAGGCGAATCACGCAAACCTGGCTTAGAAACCTTGATCCTCGCTGGTAGCCATCAAACCATACCTTTAGCTGGCGATGCTCCTGCTTTACATTTGGTGCAGCATATTCGCGATGAATCCCATCGTTTTGCCATTACCGGGCACCGGCAACGGCGAGCAAAAGTAAAACGCTCATCCAAGCTGGAGGATATTCCTGGTATTGGCGCCAAGAGAAGGCAGAAATTATTGCAAAATCTCGGTGGATTACAGGAAGTAAAACAGGCTAGTATTGACCAACTTAGCGCAGTGCCCGGAATTAGCCGAGAAATCGCTGAAACCATCTATCATGCATTTCGGGACGAATAGAGGATAAATTTTAAAGATGTGGAATATTCCTAATCTGCTTACCAGCTTTCGCATTGTTTTAATTCCGGTATTTTTAATTATTTACTATATTCCCGGGCCTGAATCTCATTTTTGGGCAGCGTTTGTCTTTGCTATTGCCGGGATTACCGATGCTTTAGATGGTTGGGTGGCACGCAAATTTAATCAATTTACTAAGTTTGGCGCCTTTTTAGATCCGGTTGCCGATAAAGTTATGGTGGCAGCTTCGTTAATTGTCGTAGTAGAGAACTACGCCGTTTGGTGGATCAGTATTCCGGCATTGGCGATTGTAAGTCGTGAATTGGTCGTTTCGGCGCTACGCGAATGGATGGCGCAAATAGGGCGGCAAGAACAAGTTAAAGTCTCTAATTTGGGAAAATTAAAAACAATTGCACAAATGGTGGCAATTGGAGGTTTAATTTGGGAGGCAAATAGTTTTATAATTGGCACCGCAACCTTGCTGTTATACATAGCCTTTGTGTTAACTCTGTGGTCAATGTGGGAATATTTGCGGGCTGCTTGGTCAGATTTAAGCCAAGTGGATTAAAAAAAAAGCAAACGAACCAAATGATTGAAAAAAAGCGTTGACGTTAACGAAATAGCCAGTAGAATGCGCAAGCACTGGATGCGGGAATAGCTCAGTGGTAGAGCACAACCTTGCCAAGGTTGGGGTCGCGAGTTCGAATCTCGTTTCCCGCTCCAAATTCGGTTGGCGGGTTGGCAGAATGGCTATGCAGCGGATTGCAAATCCGTGGATCTCGGTTCGACTCCGGGACCCGCCTCCATCTCGAAGACCTTAGGTAGTACCTCGGAATTACAATGTATGCCCGGGTGGTGAAATTGGTAGACACAAGGGATTTAAAATCCCTCGCTGGTAACAGCGTGCCGGTTCAAGTCCGGCCCCGGGCACCAATTCTGACAAGGCCTGTAGCGAAACAGGCACTTTCAGCAAAACCACACTTAGAAGATTCTTAGAAGATACACTTAGAAGATTCACCCTCATTTTTTACGCTCATTGAAACCGTCAACAGCTGGTACAACATCCGCTTTTCTGTCGTAACGAGCAGTCTGTGATGCGCTCTTGTGGCCACTAATGCGTTGCTTCTCATGCAGCTCACCATCTAAATCTGAAATACCCTTTGCCTTGATGTCGTGAAATGTGAAATCAAGCGGCAAGCCAGTTTTTATTCGCGCCTCGCTTCGTGCTTTTGCCCACGTCGTATTGAAGCCATTACGGGTGTACTTGCTACCATCTGGCTTGTGAATGACGTACTGGCTCGCCATGCCTTTCTTGATTGGTAAGCGCTTTGCTAGGGCCATAATCGCTCGAAGCCGTGGTGACCAGGCTTTCACTTGCTCCTTGCCTGTTTTACCCTGCTTAATGAATAGCCCTTCATCGAGAATGTTCGACTTGCGCAGTGTTAACACGTCAGATTGTCGCGCGCAGCAAAGATAAGCAAGCTCCATCGCAATCTTTACGGCCGGTGGGGCGCACTGGAAAACCGCATCATATTCAACATCGGTGATGTACTTATTGCGTGGCGTCTCCTTGAACTGACGAACCCCTTTGCACGGATTGCGCTTAACTAGACCGCGCTCATAAGCCCACCGATACACCCGGCTAAAGAATGATTTTTCACGGTTTGCTTGCACGCGACTACGCAGGCCTCGTTTGTCCATGTATAAGCGAATATGCTGCGGCTCAACGCGGTCTGGGTCCATCTTGCCAAACACATCAAGAATAAACTTAGAGTGCTTGTAATAGTCCTTGCGTGTGGCCACGGCCAGTTCGCAGAAGTCAGCACTACGCAGAAACTGCTCAACGAGCCATTGCACGGTTTGCTTGTTGCTGGAAATCTCAACTGCATCCTCCCAAGCGCGCCACACTTCCGATATGGCAGCGTCAGCCTTGCACAGCGTAACCGTCTGGTTATCTCGCGGCTTCCAAACGTAGGCATACTTCGTCTTGTAAACACGAACGGGGAGTTTTTCCCCGCTCGAATCCTTTCTCCGTCCAACCATGACACTAATCCAATCGACTGAAATCAGGCTCGTTTGAGCTATTCATTTGCGCTTTGGCACCAATCGGGTGGTTGATGTGGTACCACGTGCACCGAGGGCGCCCGTCTTTGCGTTGAATAAAGAACACCCCATGCTTACGCAGCGCTTGGCACTGCGCGCTTGGGTGAGAATAGCCTGTAATCTCCGCAATTTCATCGTCATTAAGTAGACGGCTCATGTCTTCTGCTGCACTCATGACTACGTTCTCCGTTGATTAAATGCAGTTCAATAAACTGCGATACTGCTTGCCAATCGGGGCAAAGGGTATGTCATCATCAAAATCCGGTGGGTTCGCAAAACCCTGCGCTGGCGCTGCAGCTCGCTGCTGACTCGGTTGTGCACCAGGCATGGTCGTGCCAAGCCTGCTTCGTTGCGGTTGTTGCTGGTTGCCGCCATAACCTTGTGATGCATAACCCTGTTGGCCACCAGTTTGCGGCTGGCTACCTTGTTGGCGCCCGTCGAGCATTTGCAAGTCGTTCACTACAATCTCGGTGGTGTAGCGCTCAACGCCGTCTTGGCCTTGCCACTTGCGCGTCTGCAGGCGGCCTTCGATATACACCTTGGAGCCTTTCTTCAGGTATTCACCGGCAATCTCAGCTAAACGGCGATAGGCTACACATCGGTGCCATTCGGTCAGCTCTTTGGGTTCACCAGTGGCTTTGTCTTTCCATGCCTCGGTTGTGGCCACGCTGATATTCGCAATTGGCGTATTACTTTGGGTGTAACGGACCTCTGGGTCAGCGCCCAAGTTTCCAATCAGAATGACCTTATTGATTCCCTTGCTCATAA
Organism: Idiomarina loihiensis; assembly: GCF_024584785.1. Taxonomy (GTDB): domain Bacteria; phylum Pseudomonadota; class Gammaproteobacteria; order Enterobacterales; family Alteromonadaceae; genus Pseudidiomarina; species Pseudidiomarina fusca. The sequence goes on along the minus strand of NZ_CP074112.1, from coordinate 1,008,341 downwards.
CAAACCTCGCTTCTTTAATTTTTCCCAGTCATCGCGGCAATCTGCATTGCACCAGCGCTGACCAGATTTTGTTATTTGCTGCCCACATGACAGGCAGTAACCTGTCGCTGCAGCATCCATTTGTTTCGCCGCTTGGCGCACCTTGCTGATTTGTAGCTCATTAAAGTGCGCCTGCGTTGCATTTGCATCGTCAACGCTATCACTCATTCGATGCCGCCTTACGGCCAAACTCGAAAGCTTGTAGGCGCGTTTCAATGATTGTCTCCGCTTCCTTCCCAAGCGTGAATACAATCAGTAAATCATCAATCGTCATTTGATTGAGCTCAGTGCTGCTATTCTTGACAGGTAGGTTGATAAATAGTCCATCGCTTGCCTTGACCTGGTTGCCACCATTAACCTGTTCTACTTTGAATTGGACCACTGGCGCCGGCTCACCTTTAGGCTTTGGCTCTTCAGTCCGCTTACCCGTTTCTTGGTAGGGCGCCTTGGGTGAGAATGGCCTGCGCCATTCGTGGTCAGCTGCAGGGCGGTGCGCTTGCGTTGCGGTTGTTAGTGCAGGTGGTTCTTTATCACCCTCAGCGCTATCAGCTTGCGGTTCATCATCGACATCAGCTTCATCAAAAAAGCTTTGGCCTTTGTGAATGGCTTCATCGCCGGCAGGAGTGACCATGTATTGGCCATTGCCTTTTTGAGTAACAAAGCCGTCATCGATGAGCGATATAGCGAGCGCTTTCCAGTCACCAAAAGCCATAACTGAATAGCTGTCGCTCAAGGTGTCGATAACTGGGCGTAGTCCGCACGGACCTAACTGCTGCAGTGATGTCAAAAAATCGAGTTTCATAGCGAACCTCCAAGAGGGTAGCTATAAAGTTTCAAGGCCTCTTTGCATTGCTTGAAGTAGCTTCGGCCCGTGAACTTAGCGAGCCGCAAGAATGTGCGGATAATATAAAGCCGGTGCTCTCGCTTATTGCGTTGCGGCGGATAAGCTAGGCGACCAGATGTATCGACAAATACAAAGCCGTCACCGTCACAGGTTTTGCAGTCCGCAATGTGACCACAGCAATCACACTCAAACTCGCCATCACCGCTGCAGTCGTCGCAATCCTCTTTGGTGTGAGTCTCCGCGAACTCATCCATTACAGCGAAGTACCATTGCTCATAATTAAGAACTATTGAGTTGCTCTTTAAATCCATTGTTTCAGCCCTCGTTGTTATGCTGGCGACAATTTCTCGGCGCTAGGTAGTTCTGGCAAAGCCCGATTCAGCATGTTGCGCTTCTCGAAGTCCTCAATGCGCTTTTCGATGTAGGGCACCAAGAACGAATCAGGCTTCTCAACTAGTAGCTTAGCGATGCCGTAGGCAACGGTTGATACCGTCTGGTCACGCATGCGTCTTGCACATCGGCGAATGGCAGCGGGGCGATTAACCCCGTAAGCGCGAGCCATGCGGTCAGCAAGCATCAGATTGGTTAGCCAGCGATAGTTATCAACGTCTTGTGGGGATAGTGTTTCACTCATAAATCACCTCGGTTTTCATGTGATGCGACCACAGCAACCCAACCACAGAAGCCAAAAATAACGGCAAATAAAACAATAAAAAATCTTTCCCATGGCTCTGCTAGCGCCAGTGAATTAACAAGGTTTGGTTCCCACATAATGAATGCATACAAAGCTAGAAACCCAAGCACACCAGTAGATACACCAATAAGCTTTGCCCACCAGGGGCAGCGTTTGATTGCCTGGCGGCGAGTTTCTTGCTTTGACTTGGCATCAAAAACCATTGTTGAAAACAAATAGGCGGTTCGCCCGGTTTCAATGCATATCTTAGGTTTCATCACTCACCATCCTTAACGCGATTGGCGTATTTTTCTTTAACCCTACAACTTTTCTTTTTCACCGGAATAGCAACACCTTTCGTGCAGAAATGGTAATTCGGTGAGTACTCATCGTCCGCTTCACTTTCGTGGAAGCGACAACCTTTACAGCAATCTGGCAAGCGATTCCAGCGTACAGCGATAGTTAAGTTGCTCATCACTCACCATCCTTAGCCAACTTGCGCAGGCGGCTGTGAACCGCTTTCTCAACTGACTTTTGCAGGCCATCAACTTTCAGCGCAGCTTCGCATTGCTCGCGGTTGAACTTTCTCACCATGTAGATGCGGCCCTGGGCGTCAATGGCCCCGCACGGGTATCCGTTCACCCATGTTAAAAATGGATCGGCGTTACTCATGACTCACCAGCCTTAAGCAGGTGCTCGCCTGCCTTTGTGATTGCTGAACGGATTTGACCAAGCTTGCGTGATGCTTCAACGCGCTGGCGCTTCAACTCTCGAATGCGAACGCAGCCTGGGCAGACGTTGCCGCCGGCCATCTCGTCATCCCACACTTCATTGAAGCTGACCTGGACATCAAAAGGTTGCTCTGCATTGGTGTCAGAAACCAAGCGGTACACAAATTCAATGCAGTTTTCTCGGGATGTCGCGTTGAAGTACGCCTCGGTATCATGAGGCAGCGATAAACCCTCGGTGCTTTGACGCTTGCATTCGATTTGGCCAGCTTCCTTTTTGGTCTCACGCTTCACACGAGACCACCGGGCGTGCTCCATTGCTAAACGCTGTAAATCAGCCATGGTTGCCATCCTTAACCGCATTGGTGATGTATGACTTACCCATAAAGTGGTGAATCGTTACGGTGAAGTTCATATCGCGTGCCACCGTTTTGCGGCCAAATAGCTTGGCAAGAATGATGGTGATGCGGCCAGCGGTCATGGTGTTGTGCCATTCTTTGAATAAAACCATTACGAGACCTCCTCAATGCTTTTCAGTAGGTCATCAACGTCTGGTAGCAACACAAACTCAGCATCGAATTCATCGTCGTAATAACGTGTTACTAGGTCCTCATCAAAAACCATGCGGATACCTTCGGCCATGTAGCTTTTGCCCAGTCGGTCGAACTCTTTTTTGTCGTGGTAATCGTGGGCAATTCTCATCATGCCCTCGAAGGTATCCCACGCAGCGATTTGGCTGTTCTTGTGCCAGCCGGCCACACCTGCGCTTTCGGTGCTAAGCGCAATCAGGTCACCACAAAGCAGGCGAAGGGTTGCGCTTAACTTCGAGCGGCTAGCCTGTAGCGCCTGCACCTGGTCACGCAGCTCTGCCGCTTCGGTTTTCCAAGCATCAAGCGCTTCCTCGGTGCTACGAAGCTTCTCTTTTAAGTCGGTGATGTATGTCATTGGACCGTCTCCTTGAGTTGGCCGCGACCGTCAAATAGGAACTGGCCACGCTCTCGGTTTGGCTTGCGGATAACCACTACCGAATCAAGCGCTGGCTTGTGCTTCAGCAGCAGTCGAACGCCACCCAGGTGAATGCGCATCATGTTGAGCGCACTAGATAGATTCTGCAGCTCCGATTTGGGCGCAATGCGGTAATCAAGAACCTTTTCAATGGCGCTATTGATTAAATCAAAGTCCTCAAGTAGAGCATCGTGGGCAGTTTTCATGCGGTTGATGATTTTCGCCTGGCGTACAACTGCAGCACCTCGGTCGCGTTTGCTACGACTGAGCTCGACCACCTTGTTGTGCACGTCCTCTTGCGAGTAAGTTCCGGCAAAAGCCAGTTTGCGCAGCTCTGCCAGCACGAGATTCACATCAACCAGGTCAACACGCTCAACGCCTTTGGCGGTAACAGCGTCAATACTGACGCCGCTCCGCTCAAATGCAGCCTGAACCAGTAGAGTGGCCATCATCACTAAGCTTGCACGCTCGTGAAAACGCTCCATCTCCATTTGCTGAATGCGACAGTTCGCATCGTTCAGCAGATCATTCATTGAAGTTGCCATGGTGCGCGCTCCTATGCCCGAAACTCGAATTGCTTACGACGGTACTGCGCCTGCAGAACGGCATCGTCGATTTCATCGATATCGCCGGCATGCTTGGCATGCTGAATCTCTTTGCCAACGGCCAGTAGGTCTTCTTTGGACTGCGCTTCAAAAATGCGGTCGCCCATCGCTAAGGCGGTTTTGCCAATGCGTCCACCGCCATTCTTAAGCCCGCGGATGCTGTCAGCGGTTTCGCAAATGATGATACTGGCCATAGCGCGGTCGCAGTTGTAAGCATCAGCTACAGCTTGAATAACTAGCTCTTTGGGTGGCTTGATACCATCAAATGCTTTAGCCGTTTCAGCTGACGCCTTGGCTACTTCAGGTTCAACCGCTGACGCCTCTGTCTCTGGCTCAGCAGGGCGTTTTACTTCAGTACCAGCCTTGGCTTTCGCTATTGCTTCCTGCTCTTGCTGTCGCTGCTTAATTTCAAGCTGCTGCGCTTTGTAGTCTGTGATGCGCTCTTTCACGGTTGCACGGAAATCATCAGCGCGCTTGAGCACTAATTGCTTCACGTCATTGAACAGAATGCGGTGCTCTTCACCCACCAGTTCAGCGTAAGTCAGTAGGTTTTCGGTGATCACCTCAGCGCGCTCAGTTACATCAATTTTGGCTGCAGCCAGGGCGTCATCAATGGCCGACTTCAAGCTATCGACCGTTTTCTTACCCTTCATGGCCGCGCCAAAGTCTGGCAACACGCTATCAAGCGTGATGTAAGCATCACCAAGGGTTTCTTTGTTTACGCGCTCGACATGTGCTTTGAGCGCATCGGTCGCATCAACACGCAATTGCGCGCGAATCTCGTCTTTGCGCGATTTAACCAATTTGTCCAAGGTGAGGCGCTTGTCGCGTAACTGGTCTTTTAGGTGGTCAATGGTTTTGAATAGCTCGTCAATGCTCTGCGTTTGTGCCAGTGCATGCTTCTTGGCCTGCTCGAGTTCATCTTCAGCGCGCTTACAGAACTTCACCATCACTTCCGCGTCAGCAAAGTCCTTGTCGTTCTGCAGCTCAGTGTTGATATTCTCGATGAAATGCATAGCGGTTTGCTTGAACGTGGCAAGGTTCGTTTCTTTCACCTGACCTTCAACTTTAATCAACAATGCCGGCAAATCCTCTGGCGACTCGCCAACAACCGGTTCAGCCTTAGCCGGTGGCTCAAACGTGCTTAGGTCATCACGGAATTGCTGCCAACCTTTCACTAGCTTGCCGCGGCGGCCACGAACGGGGGTGTACCACATGTGCACCATGTTATCTTTGGTGCCATCAGACACTACGAAAATAGCCTTTTCCGCTTTGGAAACCATCAGTTGGTGCTCAAGCTGCCAGTAGTACTCTGGATCTAGCTTTTCATCACGCACGCTTTGCGCAAGGCTCTCGTTCCACATTTTGTGCTCAAACACGATGTCGCCCATCATAGTTAAGCCGTCAAACGATGCCAGGTATTCACCGCACTCGCTTACCGCCACGGTGGGGTACAGTTCCTCGCCGATAAGCTCTTCAACGATTGGGCGCGCTAGAGCTTCCATTTCGTGGCCTTTGTCAAACAAAAACTTCTGCACGTAGTCGCTGATTTCCTTTTCGGTACCCAGCGCTTTCATTTCAAGAAGCTCGTTGCGTTTCATCTTGCTTGATGCGGCCATCATCACGGGCGCTTCAGATGCCGTGAAGTGCTTTGCGCGCGCCGCATGCCATTCTGGCGTGCCTTGTTGTAGCTTTAATATACGCATGGTCTTACTCCTCATCCGCTGATTGGTATTCGCCATCGATGGGCGCTTCTTGCTCAATGGCGAGCAGGGTGTCAATCTGGCCATTACTCAGTTGGTACTTAGCGCTAACCATATCGATGACCTCTTGGGCGCTGCGCTGGCCGCTATGAATCATCTTGGTCCACTTCGGTAGGAACTCTTTGAACTTATCCTGTGGATAGGGCTCAAGCTCTGGCGCACGTTCAGCAGTACCGCTTGCGCGAGGGTTCAACTCTTTCTCTGGTAAATCATCAAGCTCATCAGCTGAGTACACGCCCAAAATCACATCAGGAGCGTACAGGCGAGCCCAACGCTTCACAGCAAGGTAAGCAAGTTGCTGCTTCGGGTCTGACGCCCATAGTGTGGAGTTGCGAACTTGCGCTTGGCTCAGCAGTAATTCGAGCACGCGCGGCTCACTCTCGCCTTTGAGGGTCGCCCAAACGCGAACGCCAAGACCTTTTTCATCTGCTGCAGTCCAGTTTGGTGCCTGGTATTGATTGCCTTTTTGTGAGGTCTTGGTCACGAAGTTGCCAATCACGCGGGTCCAGTCGCCAAACCATTCGTAGTGAAACGAGTCTTTCACTTTGGTTGATGAGCACACCACGGCGTTCACCAGTTGCGCCTCATAACCGAGTGTGCCGCTCACAACGTGCGTTTTCTGCGCTACCGCAAACGGATTCATGCGCCACTGTGCCGCCTGCATGATGACCGCCATGCAGTCAGCAGGATTACCCTGCAGGTGCATTGGAACAGTCGCACGACCGTTGGCCATCATTTCAGCTAAGCGACCCATTTGCTCCATGGCTTGATAGTCCAGGACAAGGTCAGTGGTGTTTGAAAATTGATTTGCTGGCGCTTGGTGCTGCTCAGCAACTTGATTTTGATTTTGGTTGCTCATGCAACACCTCCAGTGGTTTCAAATGCGCTTGATGCCGGCATAATTTCTTGCATCGTGGTAATGACGCCGCGTAGGCGCTGCAGAATGAACTTGTCGTTCAGGTCGAATTTGCGGGTTAAAAGCACCTCATCATCTTCATCAACAACAAGTTCGAGATGGTCGCCGCTTACATTCATGTGGCCGCTAAACTGGCGGCAACGCATAAGTGCGGCATGATGGGTTGTGACCTGGTCAATCAGATCGTTCAGATTTAGTTCGTACAACGCTTGAGAAGCCTGAGTCATTTGGCTATACTCCCTGTTGGTTGAAGGGTGATTGCTCACCCGGTTTGCCCGAGCCCAGTTGGATTGCCGTCCACTGGGCTTTTTCATTTCTGCGAATCACACTCCGCATTGCCAAGCGCTCTCAGTTCGTGTGGACTTCGGACGGGGGATTAGAGGTCCGAACCAAGAACGCTTGAAAATGCGCCGCCTCTCGGCGGTGTCAGCTTCATTACAAAGCCAGTTGCATTTCGCTCCCTCCCTTCGCTGTTTAAAGGCGATGAAGTTGCCTTGCGTTATTAAAGGTATAGTAAACTATAGTTGATAGTCAACAAAAAGATATAGAAAAATATAGAAAACTTTTGGTAATTGATTTTCGGTAGGAATAGGGCATCATTGAATAGCCGATATTTAAAGGGCTTAAAGGGAGATTTAGCGATGAGGTTACTGGGAGTTATTTTTTTAGTTATTCTGGTTTCAGGTTGCAATTGGCAATACAGAAAAGCGATAGAAGCTTGTCATGACCGCGTGCATTCGCGCGCCAAGCACCAGGCTGAAATCGTCACAACTGAAACGCTAAAGTCTATGAGTAGTGATGTCATCGTCACAGGCAGGGCAAAGCTTCAGAATGGCTTTGGAGCATGGACCAATTACCGTTACCGGTGCTCCGTTTATAGTGGCGACAGGATCGGTAAATTTGAAATGAATGAAGGATATTAAGCCCGCAAGTGCGGGCTTTTCTTATTGAATCAAAGACTGACACTTAGCAAGTGCATCATGAAAAGATTGGTCAATATCGTGAACACCTACGGTCGAAGTTGTATTACCAAGAGCGATGCGCTGTAGCCTGATTTGTCGGCCGCTTTTCATTTCATCGATTAAGCGTGCAGCATCATCCCCACCAACGAAAGTGTAGGGCAGCATCATGTTAGCTGTTAGATTCATTGTTGAGCTATAAGCGGCTTCAATTTGTGCCTTTTGCTCTGGGTTTAGTGATTGCGTGTAAGTGCTTAGATGTTCTTGGCTTGTTGGGCCATCAACCTTAAGCGCGGTCTTTGGCGTATTCACTGCCTGAAGTGTCCAAGGCTCATTGTTGTCAACACGAACACGAACATCGCCAACGGGAATGCGTATATTGCCACCACTGATAACACCAGCAAAAACGCCGTAGGAGTCAAAGTGGACGGCAGGGTAAACCTGGTTGTTGATTGTGTATATAACACCGCTACTGGTGTACAACCCGCCTTGGGTAACTGTACAGCTAACCTCATCGGTAAACTCGTCGATACTCACCTGGGTAAACCACTCAATTTTAGGTGGTGTAACGTTGCACCCGGCAAGCGACAAGGCAATTGCGATTGGTAATAGTGCTTTCACTGGTACTCTCCATGTTTTATGACGATGAAATCATAAATTAACATGAATGCAACTGCCATGTCGCTATTCAGACATTACATAAAATTCCACTCCGGCTGGCGCGCGCTGATGGTAACTTCACCTACAGCTGAAGCAACGTGCTGGCGCAGTTCGTCACCAGTGGAAGCGTCAAGCTGCAGCTGATGATTTACCGTTACCAATTCTCCGCTTTTGGTTAACACCTGGTAACTCACATACACCGCGCAAATATCATTATTCATTTTCCAGTTCCTCATTTGGTTGATGAAGACCGGAACCCATGGGCTCGTACCTAAGGTGGCCATTTCCTCAGGTTGGTCGATTTATTGACCAGTCAAGTTGGAGTGTATATTGCCACGTTTGGATATTTGCGCTACTGAATGGCAAAGGTTTGAATTTAATAGGTTTTATGGATAAGAGGGGATTTGAAAGACGGGGCTAATAGAAGCCGGGCGTCAGCTGCAGTGGCTAGTGATTGGGTAGGGTGGCGAAAGCTGCCACCAAAAGGAGAGGGCGCATACCACAATTTGCGATATGCGCTACTGGTTGGTTACCGGTAGCTTCTTAATCCCTTTTATTGTCATCCTTGCTGGGGGCGCTAGCATCATCCATTCGATGGCTCACTATCGATCGGCCCAAATTACCAACCAACTCGATAATTTCAATTACCAGAATAAAGCAATAAAACATTGCAGTGCCGAAGATAAAATTGAACAACAAGCCAGGCTCACTGGGCTTAAATATAGAGTTCAAAAGCAATACCACAACGATTAGCGACAATGGGTAACCAAAATTAAAAGGTAGCGATTTCAGCAATGACTCATTTTCTTTAAAAACGTGATCGGGAATAGAGTAGGGCAACAAAAATGTTAAAGCATAAGCCCCTAGCGCAAAACCAATAAAATCAGGGAAAACATCTGATATCACTGAAGATGGAGAAAAATTAAAACCTATAATAGCTGTTAAGGCCATTGCAGCCAGTGACATTAATGCGGCGTAAAAAACATCTTTAAAGATACACTCAAGCCATAGTGTATTTGGAGCGATTCTTGTAGTGTATTCTGGCCGGCCATCTAAAACGTATGCGTTAGCAAATTTTATTAGCAAGCCGAGTATCGGAATATTGTAACACTTCACAAGTACATACCTCCATGCCCCACAATTTTAAACATCTTTGTTAGAGGCCCTATTCCACGCTGAGGTAATAGTCTGCTTTATCTTGCTGATAATGTCACCTTCCTTCATGTTTTTCGTTATTCTTACTGATCGCTCCTCAACTGGGTGGTCCTTAGAAAAATAAGATTTTAGCTTAGATGTTGCTGGATCAATGTATCGTGCTTTAGCATGCCCATATCGAGAAGCCAGCTCTATATATGCCTTGGTGAATTTGCTTAAACCATCAATATAACCTTCTTCACCACCGGATTCTTTGTATTCCATGGTATGAACCCCGCGGTCTTGGAGTTCTTTTTCAATTTTCTTTGCGCTACCTTTAAGCGCGTTGTTGGCATTAGAGAATGTGAGCTTAACCTCGACTCTTTTAACACTTTTAGCGACGAATAACTCGCTGTAAGAGTTCGCCTCTGTGAGAACATGGCAGTTAAAACTGTGCGTTTTAAATGTATTATGGAGCGGCTGCTGAAAAATATTTGCTAACGCATCTTCCAGGGCGAGAACGCTCGGGAAGCTCGAACCCTGAATAGCCATTACATGCTTGTTGAAATCGAATACAAATGTGAACTTCTTCTTGGATGAGACCCCTGCCTTGCCATCGCTTTCACTAAAAAGCTCTTCCCCAGTGTAAAAATCGTCAACCTGTCTAACCTTGTTGTATCTGACGAGCGTTCCAAACGCTAAATCTGGTTGAACTTTTACAGAGTCAAAAACAAGATAATATTCAGAACGCTTCAAGCGATGCCCAAGTTCGTGAAGCTTCTTGTCTTCTCTGGCCTTATTTACCAATCTTGAAAGCTCAGTAAAAAGATTTTTGTAACCCTCTTGGCCAATAAAACCAGGCCCTCCCTGGCTCTTTGTTTTCAAAGGTAAGACTTGCATATTGACGTACATGATAGGCATGAGTATTTTCCTTGTTGTTATAACTCACCAATCCGCAGTACTACACGGCCAACCACTTCAATGGCATCCTGCTTGTTTGGGGGTAGGGTTTCATCAGGAACTGCAGCGGTGTTATCGGAGCGCAGCAGTAGCCCGTTGATACGTTTAAATAAACGCTTGATGATGAGTGCATCGGCATATCGCACGATGTAAACCTTGCCATCTTTGACTTCACGGTCGTGCATATCGACCACCAGAACGTCACCCTCGCGAATGCTTGGCGACATCGAGTCATCTGGGGCAGCAAGCCAATGAAGATATTCCAGGTCAAGGTTTTGGGTTTCGAGTTGCGCCCTGGGGAAATACTTTGGGCCACCGCCGTGAATTAACGGTGGAACATCGAGAAAGTAATCAGCGTCACTATTCTTGTCTGTGTCTTCTGTGCCATCGAGTAACCACTCAACGGTTGTGTCTAGCGTTTTAGCAAGCGTGCTCAAATTCGATGGTTTTGGGTTTGTTATCCCAATCTCCCAATGCGAAATATTCCCATAAGTAACGCCGAGCAAATTAGCCAACTTCTTCTGGCTTAAACCTAATAATTTCCGCCGTCTTCTGATGCGCTCACCGAGCGACTGTTTCTGCATTTTCACCACCTACGAATCATAGTTAGCAATCAATCTATACAACCCAAACTATAATTTCTTGTTGATCTTTATATTTTAGCTGACTAACATGGCTATGATTTACTATACCCATGAGGTGAGCATGACTAAGCAAGAAGCAATCAAATACTTCGGCTCTCAAAGGGCGCTCGCTGCAACACTTGGGATAACCGATGGCGCCGTTAGCCAATGGAAACGCGTTCCCCGCGGTGTGCAATTTGAGCTCCACGTAAAGACAGGCGGCAAACTGTCAGTGGATGCGGAGTTTATTAACCAACCCTTCGACCAAAGGATAGAGACTAATGCGGCAGCCTGAAACGTCAGTGTTTGTACAGAAAATAAGCAGACCACAAGTTATCCGTAATTATGTGACCAAGGCGCTCAATCGGCGCGGTATGTTATTTAAGGTCTACGTTGAGCGTGCTATCACGCACTACACACAAACCGTTCCTGAAGAGTTGCGGGAGCTTAAGCCGTTTGATACGGATACCATCAACGGTCTTGTTGCAGCTGAAAAGCGCATATCACGCCTTGTTCACACACCCATCAGCGATAAACCCCAATCGATACCAAGCGAGCTTGAAGAAGCGCTGGTTGAGGCCTTGCCTGAGCCAGAGCGTTCAGAAGCTCGTGCGGTCCTTTGTGAGCGATATGGCGTTATTCCGGTGCATCATTCCGAGCTTGGCCAGAACAAAGAAATGGCTGACCTGGGCACATTCATTCGCGAAAGCGGAGAGGCAATTCACCAATTAAGCAAGGTGCTCACGCAAACCGGCATCGAGAACATGCCGGTGAAAGAAGTGATGCTGGCGCGTAAAGAGCTGATGGATGTTGTTGAGGCGGCCATGTGTATCAAACGCCAGATTGATGGCGTACTTGAGAGCGGTAACGCGTAATGAATAGAGCTGAGTATTCGGCGCTATTCGAGGACAGGCATATCAGTGACCGCGAAAGGTCGCTGTACCTGTACCTACGATGGCACATGGATTATGACACAGGCATCGTTGGTGCTGTGCGCAAAATCTCATATCAGGCGATACGGGAGAATCTTGAGCACAAACCAGAGCGAGGCTCCAAAGAGCCGCACACCTATCTAACCAAAGACCAGGTGAAGCGACTTTTGCGCAAGCTTGAGCGTTACGGTTGGATTGAGCCATTACACTCGAAACAGCCGGGCGAACACATGGTTTTTCGGCTTGTTTTGGCTAGCGCAGGATTAGTCCGTCCAAATGAGGAGCGCCACATGAGCGCCACAGTGGGAGCGCCACAGCGGAACCCAGTAAAACCAACGGCTGAAGTGAATATGAGCGCCACAGGAGCGCCACACCATGAGCGCCACACCTCTGATACTTCCGATATAAAACCCTCTCTCTCTAACGCGCGTGCGCGCGAAACGAGCCAAAAATCAAATTTTTCGACAGGCCAAGAGCTCAGCTTCAGCGATAAATTTAAACAAACCGCAAAAATCACTGGGCTAACCCTTAGCGAAGAACAGCTAAGCGGCCTATTTGACGCATTCCGTTTTCATAACAAACACCGCAACACAATGCGCTCACCGGCTGACTGGCTAGCCGAATGGCGCGTTTGGTGCGGAAGGGAGAAATCGTATGGCAGACCAAACACCCAAAAACATTCACGACCTGGCGGCAACCAGCGTGCAGAAAATCCAACAGCGCGATTGCTCAGAGAGTCCAAAGAGGCAGCAGCAGAACTTGCACGAACTGGATATTACGACCAGAGAGAACAATCTGATGATGATCCTAAATTCTGAGTTGAAACCAATGTTCAGCCTCTACTGCGTGGATTACGCAGCGCGTTTTGGTGAGCATTCAGATGATGTGATGCGTGAGTATGCAAAGCTGCTTATCCATCACAAGATTGGCCGCATTGGACTGCGACGCGGAATAAACCGCTTACGCCTACGTGCATCAGAAAACAAATTCACGCCAAACCCAGCTGAGTTTGCTGAACTGTGCAAGCCCACCATCCAAGAGCTTGGTATTCCCGATTTGGAGACGGCTACACACGAAGTTCGTGAAGCACGAACCACATGGCGACACAGCAAAACACCATACCCATTCAGCCACGATGTGTGCCGTTTCATTGACCAACGTGTGGGCTACGACCTTTACCAAACATCTGAGCGTGAATGGCGTCAGCGCGCTAGCCGTGAGTATCACTATCTGGTCAAACAGGCCGTCGCAGGGCAGCTACCAAGCTTTCGCAACGCACTGCCGCACAAGTCAGAGCCAGAAGATAATCGCCCCATGTACGAACGCCTAGGCTACAAAACCTTATCGCGTGAAGAGTCTCGCGCCGTGATTGACTCAGTACTGAAACGCAAACGAACAGATAACACCGACAGGGGCCGCGTGGGCACGTCGCGGCTAGGCCCCGGGATTGCAGGTAGCAGCAACGTCAGCACTACGACGGAGCAAATGACCGGGAGTAAGCCTGAGTAACGTGTAAGCGCAAGTGGTCATGTTTGTGGCAGTAGCCCTCGCTGTCTAAGCGCGAAATGAGGGCAAATAACTATAACAACAGGGAGCTTCATCATGCTGCATTTAACCAGAACACCAGGACAGAGCATCAATATTGGCAACGATATCGTGATCACCGTATTGGCCATCAAAGGCGACCAGGTGCGACTTGGAATAACGGCGCCAAAAGAAACAGGTATCTTTCGCGAAGAGATTTACCTGCGCATGCAAAACGAAAGCGAGGTAGAGCACGTTGATTAACATCACGCTACCGTTCCCACCAAGCACGAATACCTACTATCGCAATGTTCGTGTGGGCAATAAGCAATTCACCAAAATCAGCGAGCGCGGCCGTAAGTACAAAACGGAATGCTTCTGGCTGCTAAAACAGCAAAAAGCTTGTAAGCGACTCAGTCACAGCTTACGAGTCACAATCACGCTATTCCCACCAGACGCCAAGCGGCGTGATTTGGACAACTTCAACAAGGCCCTATTGGATGTAATGACCCATGCCGGCGTCTACTTAGACGATTCCCAAATTGACCACCTAACGATTGTTCGCGCCCAGGTACAAAAGCCTGGTTGCGTGAAAGTTGAGATTGAACCACTTGAGGAGCAGTAGCGATGGGTTACATCACGAATAGCGTGTGGGAGCAGGAGCTGATTGAGCTTGTTGGCGAAGATGGATTGCTAGCGCTTGAAGAGCATTGGGGCGGCACGTACTTAACGGTTCACGTTGATGCACGCACGCAACCAGAGTTGATTGATGCAATTGGGGATAATTCCGCTGAGCAGCTGAGCGCAGTTTACGGAGGGTTCTCAATCTACATACCTACGAAGCTCAAGCGCATACGGCGCAACTTGCAAATTCAGCGTGATGGAAAAAACACGGGTGTAACACTCGAAGAGCTCGCCGCAAAATACCGTCTAACCACTAGGCGAATCAAAGATATTTTGCGCGAGGAGTATAACTACAATGCCTGATTTTCAAGCCGTGGCAGATATCGCCACACAGTACGGATGGCCAACGGCCTTAGGATTTGTTCTGGCCGTTGTGAGCCACCAGGTGTTGGGGCGAGTGATTGACCGTTTTCTGCCGCCGCGCGATGGCGTTGAGAACACCGAAATGCAATTTATTAAGTCGGAGCGGCCATTAACTGACCACCGATTGTTCAGCGTTTCCAGTTACTGGCTAAACCTTGGTATTGACCAGATGCCATTCCCCAGTCGCTACCCAGTACGCACGCAGATGTACCGTGACATGCTCAAGATACTGGTGCGAACGATGAGCAGCGAGCTTGAAGCGCATCTAAAAGACCTTAGCGCAAAGTCATCAAATGCTGAATGGCAGCGCCATGCAACTCTAGTACTGTCTATGGCCGTCACCGAGTACGAGAAAAGATTTAAGGAGCAGGGCATTCCTGACATCGTCATTGAAAGGTTCCGTGACTGGAATCGCGCTAGTTTGAGCTACATCACGCACACCATTGCCACCTTGCAAGACTCCGAGATAGCGGACTCAAATTCCAAAAAGACAAGCTTCCTACTTAGCGCTGTGCTTGCGGCCATGAAAACCGCATTCATTGACGCTGAGCGCACCCTTATCGGCCTTAATGGTCAGCTAACCGGTAAATTTTATCGGGGGAAGGAGATTGAATAGTGACGTACAGCAACAGCTTCAAGCGTGGACTGCAGTTTGTAGCGCACTGGGAGGGTGGCGAGGTTGACCACCCCAATGACCCGGGTGGCCATACTAACCTAGGAGTTACGCAACTAACCCTGAATAGCGCGCGGCGTAAGTTTCCAAAAGCCGACTTACCCGAAAGCGTGAGCGACCTTGAGCCCAAGCACGTTGAGTTCATCTTCTACCACATGTTCTGGCTACCCATTAAGTGTGACCAGATGAGCGATAGCGTTGCGCTGATGGTATTCGATGGCTGTATCAACCAAGGGCTTGGCGCTATGGGCAAACACCTACAGCGTGCTGTGGGTGCATACGTTGACGGCATTGTTGGTAGCAAGACGATTGCCGCCCTGGTGGCTTATCAGCAGCGCTACGGATGCGATCGAACTATTCAGGCTATAGCAGCAGAGCGAGCGCTAGGATACGCGCGAACAGGTGGCTTGCTTGAACACTTTGGCCGTGGTTGGTACCGCCGCCTATTTTCTTGTTATAACACCGCGTTGAGCGATGAGTGAGGTGACGTATGAGCTGGGAAAAAGTTAAAGATGCAA
This sequence comes from Idiomarina loihiensis, assembly GCF_024584785.1. Classification (GTDB taxonomy): domain Bacteria; phylum Pseudomonadota; class Gammaproteobacteria; order Enterobacterales; family Alteromonadaceae; genus Pseudidiomarina; species Pseudidiomarina fusca. The sequence continues at coordinate 992,738 of NZ_CP074112.1, read as the reverse complement.
TCGGTGGCGCTGCACCGGTTATTGGCTCGCTGCTTGGCGGTCCTGCCGGTGGTGCGGTGGGCGGCTTGGTTGCCAGTTGGCTTGGTGTTGAAGCTGATGCTGATGCAGTCATGCGCAAGTTGCAGGCCGATCCCGAATCAATGGCCAAGCTGCAGCAGATGGAAATCGAAGAGCGCATCCAGTTGCGCCAGCTGCAGTTCGAGCAGGCAAAGCTACAGATTACCGATAAGCAGCACCAACACGAACAGCAGCAAGAAACCATTCGTAGTGGCGACAACGCAGAAGATGAGTATGTGCGCCGCACTCGCCCGAAAATTGCTCGTCATTCATTCGTTGCTGGCGCTGCGTATGTACTCCTGTTCGAGCTTATTGCGGCATTCACCAGTGCTGATGGTGCTGATATGGCGCTTGCCGGCGCGATATTCTCACCTGCGTTGGCCTATATGGGTTTTCGCACATTAGACGCCTTTAGCAAGCACAAGGGCCCCAAGATGGGTGGAGCTGTCAAAGAACTACTGAGTAAGGCTCGATAACATGGCTAAACCGCGGCGTACACCTGACCAGGTTATCAAAGACCAAGCCATTGTCGCTGAGATGTACCTCAAAGGCTTCACCATGGCGGCCATTGCGGAGGCCTTAGAGGCTGCGAACGGCATCAAGTACAGCGTCAATATGGTCAACTACGACTTGCGTGAGATACGCAAGCGCTGGCGCTCTTCTGCTGTGCGTGACTTTGATGCGCATCGTGAAGAGCAGTTGGCGCGGCTGGACCTGCTTGAGGCGAAAGCATGGCGTGAGTTTGAGCGTTCATGTGAGGATTATCACAAGCGCTACGAGCAGGGCGAAGAAGTCACTGAGGCAGCAATCAATGATGATGGTGAGCCGATTGAGGCTAAGGCCAAGTTCGTTCGCACGGAGACTGGCGGCCAAACAGGTGACCCTCGCTATATGAACGTCATCCTGAACATCGTAGAGCGCCGCTGTAAATTGCTTGGTCTTGATGCACCAACCAAAGTGGCACCAACCAACCCTGAAGGTGATAAGCCTTACCAGTCCATGTCTGAAAGTGAGATGGATAACCGAATCGCAGAGCTTCTACAAAAACTGGAAAAATGACATTGCAGGCAAAGCGTGAGCTCTTGGAGCTGCTCGAACAGAAGTTGAGGGAGAGGGCGCGCAATGATTTAAATGCCTTTGCTCGCTACATCGACGTGCCTGGCGTTCCCGTCAATGAAGATGATGAGGATTGCGAAGAGTTCTACCCTGATTCGGTGACACCTGCAGAGCACCATGAGCTAATCAACGACGCCATGATGAAGCTCGAAAGCGGAGAAGAGCGGCGTGTGCTCGTGATGATGCCACCGGGCTCCGCTAAGTCTACCTACGGCACCGTTACCTTCCCTCCTTGGTTCATGGGGAAAAATCCAACAAAAAGTGTTATCAGCACTAGTTATGGCTCTTCTTTAGCTCAGAAGTTTTCACGTAAGGTTCGCTCGATAGCGAAGTCGGAGAAATACAACGACGTTTTTAAGACCAACCTGGTTGCTGATAACCGAGCGCTTGATTTCTGGTCGCTTGAAAACGGCTCAGCATACATGTCTGGCGGCATTCGTTCGGGTATCACGGGTAACCGCGCTGACTTACTGGTGATTGACGATCCTTTCAAAAGCCGTGAAGACGCAGACAGCCCAAAGATACGTGATAAAACGTGGGACGCCTATAACGCTGACCTGCGCACGCGACTCAAGCCCGGTGGCCGTATCCTGATTATCCAAACACGCTGGCATGAGGACGATTTAGCCGGTCGCATTCTTCCCGATACATGGGATGGTGAAAGCGGTCATGTTATCGCCAAGGACGGTGAGCGATGGCTTGTTATCTGTCTGCAGGCTCAATGTGAGCGTGATGACGACCCGCTAGGTCGCAAGCCTGGCGAATACCTATGGACCGATTGGTTCAGCGTGGCGCACTGGGAGCAAGAAAAGCGCTCACAGGGCTCACGTAACTGGGAATCACTCTACCAGCAGCGTCCTAAACCTGCAGAAGGCTCCATCATTAAACGCGCTTGGCCACAACGCTATCGTCAGTTGCCGGAAATTTCTCGGGTGGTCTTCAGTTTGGATACGGCGTACAAACCAGAGCAACACAATGACCCGAGCGTGTTGAGCGTGTGGGGCGAGAACAATCAGCTTGGCCACTTCCTGATGCATGTGTGGCGTGACCGGGTGGAATACCCAGAGTTGAAGCGCATTCTCGCGAACTACTACATGCAGTACCGCCCACACGCTGTGCTTATTGAAGATAAGGCTTCAGGTCAGTCATTGATACAGGAATTGAGGAAGGGCGTTGAGCTCCCTGATTTACCTAAAAAGGTGCTCATGCCGGTAGTGGCCATCGAGCCAGAGGGTAGCAAGCTCACGCGAGCCATACGCATTAGCCCGCAATTTGAGTCTGGGCGCGTTTGGTTACCTGAGTACGCCGATTGGTTGATTGCCTACGAGTCAGAGCTGTTTGGCTTCCCGCTAAGCACCAATGACGACCAGGTGGATAGTACATCGCAGTACCTCGACTGGGCGCACAATCACTCAATCGAGATTAGCAGCGCCAGCACAGGGCGCCGCGCATCCGTTGATGCAGACAATACAGGCTCAGGTGGCACACGCCGCCGAGGGCGAAATAGATTCGGAGGTTATACCTGATGCCAGATACCAAAAAGCCCATTCAAACCGAGTTATCCAAAGCTGACCACGGTAGAGCGCTCGCTAGCGCGCTTATCCAAGTGATGATTGATAATCCTGACAACGTATTGCGCACCAAAGGCCATGGGCAATTCAATGTCTATAAAGAGCTGCTGCGTGATGATCAAGTGCGAAGCGCTTTTCAACAACGCCGTACGGCCGTTGTGCAGGCTGAAATCGACATCGTTCCGGGCGGCCAAAGCGCAGCTGATACCGCTGCAGCCGAATACATCAAAACCGTTCTCGATGATGTTGGCTTTGACCAGGTCACTGACAAGATGCTTTTTGCGATGCACTACGGTTACAGCGTGGCGGAGCTTATGCCGGTGTTTCGTGATGGCCTGTGGTACCTCGATTCAATCCGGGTTCGTGACCGCGGCCGCTTTAGGTTTGGCATCAACAACGAATTATTCCTACTCAAAAAGGGCGCTGAAAAGGTGCCCATGCCGCGTGAGAAGTTCTGGGTGTTTAGCGTTGGTCAAGAGCATGACGACAACCCGTATGGCGAAGGCTTAGCCCATGCGCTGTACTGGCCTGTGTTCTTCAAGCGTAACTGCATCAAGTTTTGGCTGATATACCTTGAGAAGTTTGGCATGCCTACGGTGGCCACCAAGTTATCACAGGCGGCCATCAAGGACCCAGAGCAAAAAGCCATGGCGCTTGATGTGCTCGATGCGATTCAGGCTGACAGTGGGGTGGTTATCCCAGAGGACTTCGTAGTTGAGCTTATCGAGGCAAGTCGTACTGGCACCGTCGATTACAAGTCGCTCGAAGATGCCATGAACCGAGCAATCTCGAAAATCATCTTAAGCCAAACCATGACTACCGACGATGGCAGCAGCTACAGTCAAGCCAAGGTACATGGCAGCGTGAAAGCGGACGTCATCAAGTCAGATGCCGACCTTATTTGCGATAGTTTCAATCGACAAGTGGTTGATTACCTGGTTGCGCTTAACTTCGACGGGGCGAAACCACCACGCATTTGGCGCAAGACCGAGGAAAAAGAAGACCTCAATCAAGTCGCTGAGCGCGACAAGAAGATTTTTGAAATGGGCTACGAGCCCACCGAAGAGTACATCAAAGAGACCTACGGTGATGGCTGGCGCAAGCGCGATATGAGCGCATCTAATTTGCCATTTGGCAACCAGGTACCGCCGATGGGTATGGAATTCGCTGAGGTGTCGCCACTGACACAGAAGCGCGTTCAGCATCGCCGCGACATGCGTGACCTGGTTGATGCCGGCGAATATCTAGCACAAGACCCAGAAAGCGCAATTGGTGGTCTTGTGCGCAAGGTGCTTGAGTTTGCCCAAAGTGCCAGCAACGAGCAGGAGTTTATAAAGCGCCTTGATGAGCTTGCAGAGCAGGACCCTGACGACAAGGTTCTTGAGCGCATTCGTAATGCCAACGTCATGGCCCGTATGCGAGGCTACCTGAAGAACGGCGGGGCTCAATAGCGATGAATATCCATCACATCGTGAACTATTACGAAGCAGCAGCGCAATTCGAGATAACGCCAGAGGAAGCACTTGAGTTCTTTCTGGCAAAAGGGCTGTCTCGCTCTTTTCGATGGGATGACATGGTTGGCCAAGAGCATGATATTGCGTTCACCGTGGCCAAACTCATGAATCAGGACTTGCTTGATTTCGTTAAGCAGGAGCTCGACCGAGTGATCGCCAATGGTGACACCTTTGCGGATTTCGCTGAGCAAATCATGCCGGCATTGCAGCGTCGCGGTTGGTGGGGCAAGCGTGATGTCATCGACCCGCTAACTGGGCAGGTTATTGAAGCGCGCCTAGGGAGCGCTAGCCGCCTTGAAACCATCTTCAGAACCAACCTACAGAGCGCCTATGCGAAGGGGCAGTGGGAGAACATTCAGGAAACCAAAGACACGTTCCCATACCTCATGTATGACGCCGTGGATGACTCGCGAACACGAACACAACACCGCGCATGGGACGGCATTGTGTTACCGGCTGACCACCCATTCTGGCAGACCCATTACCCTCCAAATGACTACAACTGCCGCTGTGGCGTCATCCAGCTGACGTGGGATGACATCGCCGAGTACGGCCTGCGCATATCTGACCAGCCAGACGTTAAATGGCTCATTCACGAAACCGCTGACGGCCGCCAAATAGCGCACCCTGAAGGTGTGGGGCCAACGTTTATTTGATGCTTGGAAAAAACACGGGTGGTGGAGCTAAAAACACATGCGCAAAATAGCGACAATCAAAGAGGACTGACGTGATATGAAACGTATCAACATATTCAAACCGGGTAAGCATACCGACTCACATGGCCAGACTTTGGACTTCAGTGAGGACAAGCTTTCGGCTGCAGCGTCAGCCTATGACCCACAGCTGCATGAAGCACCAATCGTTATCGGCCACCCCAAAGATAATCACCCTGCTTATGGGTGGGTAGCATCCATGGAATTCAGTGAGGGCGCGCTAGATGCCATTCCTCACCAGTTAAACACTGACTTTGAAGAAATGGTCACAAGCGGCGCATTCAAGAAAGTCAGTGCTAGCTTCTATCTCCCGGACGCACCAAACAACCCCAAGCCAGGCACGTTGTATTTGCGCCATGTTGGCTTTTTAGGTGCGCAACCGCCCGCCATTAAAGGTTTGAAAGCGGTCGAGTTCAGTGAGGCAGAAGAGGGCGTGATTGAGTTCGAGGAGCAATGGCAGCGCGGCTGGATGTTTAAGAGCGTTGGCGATGTATTCAAGAACCTACGTGAATTCATCATCGATAAGTTCAGCAAGGACGAGGCCGACAAGGCTATCCCTAATTACGTTATCGATGATTTAAACAGGTCAGCGGAATCGCTCATGAAGGAGCCTGAAAAGGACTCTTCTAGCAGCACTCCGGTGACTGATTTTAGCGAAACCCGCGACAAACCAGAGCCGGAGACATTCGATATGAACGAGCTAGAAAAAGCACAGGCACAAGTGGCAGCACTTGAGGCCGAAAAAACCAAGCTTGAAAGCGATAAAGCCGCCTTGCAAACCAAGGTGACTGAGTTTGAAGAGCAAGAAAACCAGCGCAAGCATGCCGCACTTGTGTCTCGTGTAGACGCGTTAGTGGCAAGCGGCAAGGTGAAGCCGGCTGATAAAGCCCGTGTTTTAGCCTTTGCTGAGCGCCTTGGTAACCAAACCGTTGATTTCGGTGAGGGCGAAGACGAGAAGGGCCTTGACGCACAAGATGCTTACTTGAAGCAATTCGAGGACGGCAAGGTTGTCATCAATTTTGAAGAGCAGTCTGGCGATGATAACGAGCAAAAGCCAGAGCCTGTGACAGCAAAATCCATTTCAGTGAAAGCGGTCGAGTACCAAGAAGAGCAGCGTAAAGCTGGCCGTACGGTTTCGATTACTGAAGCTGTTAACCATGTAATCAAAGAAGCGGAGTAAACGCCATGAAGAACCCAGGTTTAATCAAAACGTTTATCGCCGCCACTGTCATCCCTCCGCATCGCGTTGTTGCCTTAGCAGCAGGTGATAACGAGGTTGCATTGGCGACCGATGTAGCGGGCCCATTGTTAGGTACCTCTGCCGAACCACGCGAAGTGGCTGCAGGCGGTCGTATCGACGTAACGTTTAACGGCATTGAAGAGGTTGAAGCAGGCGCTGCAATCGCTAAAGGTGCCAAGTTGACAGTTGACACCCAGGGCCGCGTTGTGACCTCAGCGGTTGGCACTGACAACATCATTGGCCGCGCGTTAACCGCTGCCAACGCCGCTGGTGACATCATCAGCATCGAAATCGACAAAGAGTAAGGGGTAGCATCATGCCAGCACCATTCGTAGAACAACAGCGCCTGACGGCTATCGCCTTAGGCTTTAAGAATGCGCAGTTCATTGCCGACCAGGTAATGCCGCGCACCCCAGTTGGCGCAGCGAACTTTAAGTGGACTGAGTTCGACGCCAAAGACACCTTCACCATTCCAAATAGCTTAGTTGGTCGCAAATCGCGTCCGAACGAAGTGGAATTTGGTGCCACTGAGCACACCAGCTCAGTCGTTGATTTCGGCTTGGAAGACGCCATTCCAAATAGCGATATCGAAGAAGCGAAAAACAACCCAGCGATTGACCCTGAAGGTCGCGCAACCATGAAGCTTTCTGAGCTCATCTTGCTTGGCCGCGAGAAGCGCGTCGCTGACATGGTCATGAACGTGAACAACTATAACCACTCGGAAACCCTAGCGGGTACCGACAAGTGGAACGATGCAGGCTCTAACTTAATTGAGCAAATCAGTGATGCGCTAGACACGCCATTGGTGCGCCCGAATACGTTGGTGCTAGGCCGCGCTGAAGCCACTGCAATGCGTCGCAACGCTAGCCTAGTGAAAGCCTTCAACGGCTCAACTGGCGACACCGGCATGGTGCCATGGGAGTTCATTCGCGAAATGTTTGAACTGCAGAGCATCATCGTTGGCGCAGGCCGCTACAACACCGCGAACAAAGGCCAAGACATGAGCATTGCACGCTTATGGTCTGGCGGTGCAGCGCTGCTGTATATCAACCCAGTGGCTGCACTTCGTGATGACGTCACCTTTGGCTTGACTGCAGAGCATGGCGAGCGTGTTGCGGCTACTCGTGAAGACGGTGACATTGGTCTTCGTGGCGGTATCCGTGTTCGTGTGGGTGAGTCGGTGAAAGAAGTGTTGATCTCAAAAGAGGCCGGCTTCTTCTTCAATGCGGTGCTGTAAAGCGCCGCTTCACTACCGCTAATGGTATAGGAGAACACTCATGCCAACAGTAAACGTAACTCTCGCATTTCCGGCTCGTGTCAATGGCGAAAAGCATAACGTGACTGGCAAGCCAATCGAAGTAGATGCGGAAATTGCTGAGCAGCTCGCTAAAGCGAATGCGCTTGCGGTTGAGTCGAAATCTGATGATGACGACAACGAAGACCCGGCGCTTAGCAAGCTCAAGAAAGATGAGTTAATCGCGATTGCGAAACAATTGGGCGTTGAGGTGAGCGATGAGCACACCAAGGCCAACCTGATTGAGCTTATCGAGCAGGCACGCGAGCAGAAGTAAGAGGTAGCGATGTACGCAGCTATTGAGGATTTAGAAACGCGCTTTGGGGTTGATGAGCTTGAGCATCTTGCGCCAACCGATAACGCCAATGAATCGTATGACAGCGTTAAGCTAACCGCTGCCCTGGGCGAAGCGAGCGCTGAAATGGACACGTTCATTGCGGTAGCGTATGCACTGCCATTGCCATCAACCCCTGCGTTTCTGAAAACTGTATGCTGCGACATCGCCCGTTATCGCCTCTGGGATAACAGCGCCACAGAAGAGGTACGCAATCGCTATGTCGATGCAGTTGCATGGCTTAAGCGATTAGCCAAAGGTGAAGCCACCCTTGGTCTTTCTCGCGCAGAAGAGGGAAGCGCGCGCGTTAGCGTTGCTGTAAAGCGCACAGCGGGCGACCGTAGCTTTACACGCGAATCGCTCAAGGATTTCTAACATGGTGATGACCGTAAGCCTCAACGAGCAAGAATTTGAACGCATTCGCCGTGCGCTCGATGAGGTTGGCAGTGATCGCCGAAAAGAATTTTTTAAGCGTGTTGGTCAAGGCCTGCGCGCTGATTACCAGATGGGCTTTCGGCGCAGTACTGCACCTGACGGCACCAAATGGAAGCCGGTTCAACGGGGCGGCCAGCCCTTACGTGATACTCGACGCCTACAAGAGAGTATACGCGCACGGTTTTCCCACCTAAGAGCCGAGGTGGGAACCAATGTTAAGTATGGCCCAGCGCATCAAGACGGCGTGAATAAGTCCGTCAAAATTCGCACCCATACGCGCGTTGTCAATAAGGCTTTTGGCCGCCCGTTGCGTTTTCCCGTGGCGCAGACCGTGGGAGCGCACAACCGCAAGATGAATATCGAAAAGCGCGAGTTTCTTGGTATCTACGCACCGCAGGAACGCAAGATAGTGCAGATATTCGACCGTTACATGAGCAGCATTGATGGAGTTGAGCGCAGTGGACTTGCTTGATGTGGTTGAACAGCGCCTAGCGGCGATACAGGTGGACGGCAATAAGCTGTTTCGCAATATCGAACAGGCGGTTGATGCGTCCACCATTTTGGACAATACCCAAGTCAAAGCTGATGGCGCGTTCGTGGTTCCCATCGATGACGGCGGGCAATCCAACGAGCGCACAACGGGGCGCTACTCACAGCTCATACGCGAGCGCTTTGGTGTGCTGATTGCGTGCCGCAGCATCAACGACCCGCTTGGCTCGAACGTCAATCGCCGTTTGGCCACCATGAAAAAGCAGGTTCGTGCCGCGTTAGCAGGGTTCGAGCCGGGCGGTAGTTACGAATCTATTCAGTTTGAGCAGGGCAGTTTATTTGAATTCCGCAAAGGCGGTGTGCTTTGGATTGAAGAGTACAGCGTCGAGTACATCTACGAGGGTGAATCATGATGATTATCACAGCAAGTGAAGCGTGCCGGCGCGCTGGTATCGACTTCAAGAAGGGTGAAAACAAATTTAAATCGGGTGAGCTAAGCGCTGCGCAGCTTGCTCAAGTTGAAGCTGACCCACGCCTGAGTGTTCAGGTTGTGAGCGAACAGAAGAAAGGTGGCCAAGATGCGTCGAACTAAGAAAAAACTACTATTGGCCGCTATCAATAGCGGTGCTGAAGCTTACGGGATTGATTTAATCTCCGCCAACGGCCCTGGTATCGCTATTCAAACCAACGGCCTTGAAATCACCCCACTTGAGGGTGAAGAGCTTGAGCGTGAGCTTGATGATGGCAAGAACGGCAACAAGCAGATGATGATGGTCGGCATGCACGTCAAAATGACGGGCAATGTTGAGCTAACTGGTTCTGGTGCAGCAACCACGCCTGTACCATTTGCGCCAATCATGCAGGTAGCCGGATTCAGCGCAACACCTGACGTGGCCAAAGTCGCTTATAGCCGCTTAACTGATAACAGCGAGCCTGATGGCACGTTCTATTTTCACCAAGACGGTGCGATTCACAAGCTGCTTGGTGCGCGCGGTACGATTGGCACGTCACTCAAGGTGGGTGAGATTCCACGCATGAGCTTTGAGATCACTGGCCTGTATGGTGGTGTTGTTGCTGGCGGTATTCCTGCTGCTGACTTCAGTGCCTGGCAAACGCCTGAAAAGGTCGGTCATGACAAGACCACGTTCAAACTCGATGGTGTTGAGTACAAGATGTATGAGTTCGAGCACAACGAGAACAACGAAGTGGCCTATGACGAAAACACCGTTGAAGAGCGCATCTACCTGACCGACTGGAAGCCTGATGGTCAATTCGTGATTGAGGCGCCGGACGTGAGCGAGTTTGACCCGTTCCCAATTGCACGCGCTAACACGCTAATGTCAATGGACGTCATTCACGGCACCGCTGCCGGCAAAATCTTTGAGCTATCGACCGCCAAGATTCAGCTAGGCAAGCCAACTTACACCGACCGTGAAGGCAAAGTGTGCTACACGCTGCCGTTCCGTGTCATTCAAGACGTGGCCATGGTCAGTAAATAAGGAGCGGTACCGATGGGATTCAAGTTGCAAACAGGTCCAATGACCGCCGAAGCGACCGTCAAAGTGCACCACCCAGTGGACGGCGAAACATCGTTCAAAGCTCAGTTTTTGATACTCAAGCACAGCGAGTATCAGAAGCTAATTGAGAGCAAAAAGGACGATGTTGAGGTCATTCAGAAGATTGTCACCGGTTGGTCTGAAGTGCAGAACGATGACGGCAACGAAGTGCCGTTCAGCAAAGATACGCTGCGCCAATTATGTGAATACGTGTTCGTGCGCACCGCAATCATGCGTGCTTACACCGACCTGCACGTTGGGTTCACAGCAAAAAACTAGAAGAGGCTGCCCGGTATTGGGTGCACGGGCCAGCCGAAGATAGCCAAGAGCGCCAGCAACTGGCTGATGAGATGCGCATCTTTGGGGCGAGTGATGAAGATATCGCTGCAGCTCTAAAGGGGCGCAAAGACCTCAACGAGGACTTCTTTGTTCTTGATGAGAACTGGGAGGCCTTGAAGTGGTTTCTCGAAGTCAGTGACCAATTCAACTACACCCAGGGCGTTTGTGTCGGGGCTAATTTAGTAGGCGTAAAAGCCGATGCTGAAATGAGCGGCCGCCAATACACGCCAGAACAATACGACAAGCTGCGCAAACTCATGCGCTTTGCAGTTCGCGAGCTAAACGCTCGAATGGAGAGCAAATAACATGGCCTTGAAGTTATCCGTCATCTTTGATGGTAAGAATCAGAAGCTAAAACAAGCCACCAACCAAAGCGTCTCGGATATCGAGCGACTCAAGGATACTGCAAAGCGCGCGACGGCAATCATCGGTTCAGCTTATGCCGCAGCCACATCAGCTCGTGCGCTTCTTGAAAACCAAAAGATGATTGACCGGTGGGGCGCGCAGATGCGCGTTGCTGCCGGTGGCACTGAAGAAGCCCGCGTTAAAATGGGTGAACTCAACCAGATGGCCGATGAGACGGGTACCAGAATAGATGAACTGGTTCTTGGTTTCACTCGCTTAAGCAACCTTGGCCTGAAGCCATCTGAGGAAGCACTGCTGTCGTACATGAACACGTCTCGCGCGATGGGTAAAAGCTTAGAGCAGTTTATCGAAGCTGTTGCCGACGCATCCGTTGCCGAGTTTGAACGGCTGAAAGACTTTGGTATTAAAGCCCGTAATGAAGGCGAAACCATTAAGTTTACCTTCCAAGGGATTACCACCGAGGTTGCCAATAGCGCCAGCGCTATCCAAGACTATTTGATTGGTCTTGGTGAGAATCAATTTGCCGGCATCGTAGACGAGCAAGCAGACCAAGTAGAAGCCGCTCTTAACCGCATGAATAACCAATGGATTGAAACGCTACAAACAATCAACGAAGGCGGTATCGGCGATGCGATGAAGGCAAGCATCCAAGCCGGCACCGAAGCTTTGGGATACCTGACAGAGGTGATCCAAGAAGATGGTGAAACCATTGTTGATGTTGGGTTGCTGATTGCGTCAGTATTTGGTGCACGAATGCTTGGTTCTGTTGCTGCCACAACACAGGCCTTTTTGATTCATCAGGCTGCACAGACTCGTGTTATTGCTCGCTATGCGGCCATGAATGGTATAACCCGAATGACAGCGCATCGCTTGGTCGCTGTTGGCGCGGCCGCTCGCGGCGCTTCATTTGCCATGGGTTTACTTGGTGGTCCCATTGGCGTTGTCGCCCTAGCTGCCAGTGCGTTATTTATTTTTGCTGATGATGCCGGTGATAAGGCCGAAAAACGCGCCAAATCACTGCAGTCAGAGCTTGAGAAGCTTCGGGATAGCTTCGAGGGCTTAACCCTTGCTGAACTTGAGCATAAAGAAAACTCACTCCAAATGAAGTGGGTCGAGGCGAGCAGTAAAATAGCCAAATATCGAGATGAAATCGAAAAGCTCGAGGAGCAACTTGCGGACCCGTTCGTGCAAATGAACTCAAGCCAATACAGCGCACTAAAAGACCGTCTTGATGGCCTAAAAACCGAGTACAAAGAAACCCAGAAAGAACAGCGCGGATTCGAGTTGTTGCTAGAGGAAATCGGCGGCCTATTACTTAAGGCTGCACAAAACGCAGATGAAGCCGCTAAGGGTGTATCTAACGCAGGCGATGCATCCGACAAGGCTGCCAAGCAGTTCGCAAAGGTTACTGATAAGCTCGCCATGCAGATGGTTGAACTTTCACTTTCTGAGGACAGTTGGGAGCGGTACCAGATACTGCAGGAAGCGGGCACCAACCTAACCGAAGACCAAATCGCTTCGCTCGATCGGCTAATTGCGCGCATTCGTGAGTTGCGCCAGGCCAAAGAAGATGAGCTTAATGTAGAGCGCCAGCGTCAAGCTGTGACCAGTAATATCGGCTCGCTTAGCAACCAACTAATGCCACAGCAATCTGAAATGTGGCAACACCGCACAAACATGAGCCACATCGACCAAGCGATTCAAGACCCAAGCTTGGCCGAAACCATGCCTGGCGAATCTGAGGTTGAAAAGCTAGCACGGCTTAACGCACTTAAAGAGCTTGAGATGCAACGCCACACCGAGGCAATGGCTCAAATCAATGGCGATATGACCGCTCAGATTGATGCAATGTGGTCAGAAACCTTTGATCGGTTCGCTGCCGGCATCGGTGATGCTGTTGCCACCTCGATAATGGAGGGGCAGAATTTTGGTGAGGTGATGCAGAATCTCGCAAGAAGCGTTCTGAAAACAGTCATTTCAGGTCTTGTTGAGATTGGCGTAAAACGCCTATTGCTTGCTGGCATCGAACAGTCAGCCGCAGCAACCACAGCTGCAGCAAACATAGCTGCAGGGACAACCACCGCGGTAACACTTGCGTCTGTGTGGACACCAGCTGCAGCCATGGTATCACTGGCTACAATGGGTGGTAACTCAGCTGGAGCAATCGCCGGCATGACAGCGACTATGACAGCAGCGCAAGGTTTATCACTTGCTGGTATGGCGCACGATGGCATTGGCCGTGTTCCTGAGAGCCATGAAGGCACATGGATGCTGCGCAAAGACGAGATGGTTTTGAACCCAGCGCAACGAGAGAATTTTGAATTCCTAGTTGATCACATTAAACGACAAAATCAACAGGGAAGCAGTGTTGCCTCAGGTGGCAGTGGCGGAACAAGGATTGAGATATTCAATGAGTTCAAATTCGAGGGCGGAGCCGGCGGCAATCGTGAGGAAGTCGAGCAAGCTGTAACTGCCGCAAATGAGCGCTTTAAAGCCGAATTGATTGATGACTTCTCATCTGGCGGTCGGATTTACCAGACCTTAAGAGCGAAGGGCGGGTAAGCATCGGAAAAAACACGGGTGGTTGATTCTGCCCGTGCCATACACAATCCCCATACATGATGTTGAGGGATGCCAATGATTACCCAGTTTCCTGAATTGCCGGTGTCTCGTTCCGGCTTCCAAATAATGACTGCGACCGAGCTGCTATTTTCGCCTTATAACAAGGTTGAAGAAGTGTGGGAGGAGCCCGGCGATAAGTGGCGCTGTACGCTAGCCTTTAACTTTCTCACGCGCGAAGAGTTTCGCGTTCTTGATGCTTACTTAGCATCACTGCGCGGCCATGTTGGCGTCACCATGATCCGTGACACCGCGCACGAAAACGCGCTACTCAACTCATCCAGTCTTGCGTGCGACCAGGATAACGCTTACGGCAACGCATTGCCCATCAATGGCGCACCGGTTAACGCACTATTCGCTAAGGCCGGTGACCGCTTTCAAATCGGCAATCAACTCTTAAAGCTCACCGAGGATGCCACCGCGGACGCAACTGGCCGCGCAACCTTGCGCGTGCAACCAGAAATCAGAAAACCCATTGATTTTGGTGAGCCACTTATCACAACGAACCCGCGCGGCGCTTTTCGCATTGAGAACCCAAACAGCCTGCCAACCTGGGCAGGTAACAAGAAGATTGTGCGCGGCATTCAGCTTGAATTCATTGAGGCCTTGAACGTATGAGATTTGAAGACCCAAGCATCAGTGAGTTAATTGAAACCACACCAGAAAAGCGCTTGTTGCTATTCGGTGAGCTGGAATTTCCAAGCGGGTGGGTGCGTGCCCATACGGGCGTGGGCGACAGAATTTACAACGGTCAAACCTACAAGGGTATTGGTGAGCTTGCGCAAATCGGTCGCTTCAAAGAAAACGCCTCACGCGGTGCGAATACGCTCGATTTAACCATGCGCATTGATGACATCACTTTGTTTGCAGATGTGGTTCACGAGGACCCAATAGGCGGTGATGCGCGCATTCACCTAGTAGCCCTTGACGAAGACCGACGCATTGCCGGCGGAGCGCTCCTATTTGATGGCCTCATCGCTAACGCCCACGTCATGAAGGGCAAGCCATTCACCGTGAACTTGCGCTTGTCGGACTGGTGGGAACGATGGAGCCAACCAGTTCAGAACGCCCGAATGACGGATGAAGCGCAGCAATCCCTACACCCAGGCGATAAGTTTTTTAACCAAGTCGAAATCATCGCTAAAGGCATTGATAGCGAAGTGCCTGGCAATAAAGTTGGCGGCGGTGGTAGCGGCGGTGGCTCAAAGCACCCACCTGATGCGAGGAAAATGAAGTAATGCGAGTACGTGACTGGTCAACACGCTTAATTGGCTTACTACAAGAGCGGCGTCTCATGCCGTTCGAGTGGGGTAAGCACGATTGCTGTTTATTTGCAGCAGATGCCTATATAGCGCTTTGTGATAAAGATTTGGCGAGCGAGTTTCGTGGTCGCTACAAAACTGAGCTTGGTGCTTATCGAGCGCTTAAACGCCTTGGCTATGAAAGCGTTGATGATGTGCTTAGCGCCAAGCTAGGTGAGCCCAAAGCGACCAAGCTGCCTGAGCGTGGTGACATCCTATTGATTGACTACGAAGGCCAGCTAACCGCAGGCGTTCATTTTAACGCTGCTTGGGTGGTCGGTGAGAACGGCCTTGTTCAAGCGCCGCCATCGTGGATTGTGAAAGCATGGAGTACTAAATAATGCCTATGGTCATAGCGGCGGTAGCCGTTGGTGTTGCAGCAGGTGTGGTATATGGCGTAACAGTCGGCATCATCGTTGGCATTGGCGTGCTCGCCTTGCAAAACGCTATCAAGCCAGAAATGCCAAGTGTCGAAGAGAATATAACTGCAGCTCAAACGATGACAACGCAACCGCTGCAGCCAAGGCGTGGTGTTTACGGTGAGCAGGTTGTTTCTGGTTCATTGGTAGGCTATGGACGCACGAAGCAGGGTGATAAAGACGTGCACGTGTGCGTCATTACACTGGCGGGCCACAATATTGAGTCGGCCTCGCTTTATGAAATCAACGGGAACCCACCGCATTCTGGCTGCGTTGCTCATATCTATGATGGCACGCAAACTGTTGCATCAGCGCATGCCAAATCTCATTGCGAAGGGTGGACCGATGACCATATTGGGCATGGTGTGGCCTATGCGGTTGTTTATATCCCGATTGACCCTGACGCCATGTCTGGTGGCCTGCAAAACGTCACATTCAAGGTGAAAGGCGCCAAGGTTTACGACCCACGCAAAGACACCACAGTTGGCGGTGATGGCCCACATCGAGCTGATGACCCATTGACGTGGGAATGGAGTAACAACAGCATTCTGTGCGCGCTTGATTATGTGCGCTTCAAAGGCTTTCAAAAGCTGTCACTGAACAAATTCGACTTGGCTCACATTGTTGAGCAGGCAAACATCTGTGACGAAGAGGTCGAATACCAAGACGCAGGCGGCGCCTCACATTACGAGAGACGCTTCACCGCCAACGGCACATGGATGTATGACGAAAGCCCACCAAGCGTACTGCAGCGATTACTCATGTCGTGCGGCGGCAAGCCGTATCGACGCGGCGGTAAAATCTATTTGCAGACAGCGAGCTACCACGGTCTGGCCACGCTCACGCTGACCGAGAATGATGCCGCTGACATTATTAAAATCTCACCACACCGTGAGTTGCGGGACCGCGTCAACTTAGTGCGCGCTAGCTTTGTTGACCCTAAAAAGGGATATCAACCGACCGATGCGCCAGTGCACAAGAATGCTGGTTACATTGCATCAGACGGCATGGAGCTCGAAGATGACCTGCAGCTGAGCTTTACTAACTCAAGCACTATGGCGCAGCGCCTCATGAAGTACCACATGGAGCGTAACCGCGCAGGTATGCGCATTGAGTTTCCGTGTAAGGGTAAAGGGTTGTCAGCGCTTGCGGGCAAAACGGTGCGCATCAGCTTGCCAAATGAGGGTATTGATAAAGAGTTTATCGTTGCTGAATGGGATTTTGACCGCCGCAAGAAAATAACGAACTTACTGCTTGAAGAAGAATCGCCACTACTCTATTCAGATAGCACGGTGCCCAACGAGGGTGATATCACACCAAACACAAACTTGCCCGATTTTAACGTGCCGGAGCCGCCAGAATCGGTTGCTTTTACACTTGATGCGGTGAGCGTGCACCGTCAAGGCTTCGTGGAATGGTCGCACCCTGTGCCGCGCGCAGTGAGCGAATACATCATACGATTGGTCAAAGATAGCGCCACTGTGGTTGAATACTCGAGTGTGGCGAGCTCAAGCGTGCAGATGCGCCAAGATATCAACGGACTTGATGCAGGGCAGTACTCCATTGAGATATACGCAAAGAACCGTTTTGAGCGTTTAAGCGCGCCAGCAACGGTATCCATCACGTTAAATCAGCCGTCTGCACCAACCCAATTGTTGATCACTGCCGGCAACTGGGAAGCGACCTGTAAACCCGTGCTTGCCGGCATCGGTCTTGGCACCATGTTCGAGTTCGCTTTTGGTGATACGACCAATGTCATCGGGCGGGGCGCGTCCATATCGCAACCTGGTCTGGTACCAGAAACCCAGTACACGTTTTATGCTCGCACAATCAACCCGCTTGGCCAGTCTGCTTGGGTGTCACAAACATTCACCACAACGAAAGTGCCGGAGCAAATCGACCCACTCCTGCCTGAATCTCAAGTCATCCAGGGCATCAATGACACGCTGACCGGCATTGATCAGCGCATTGATGAAGAAGCGGGCCGTATCGATAGCACCGAAGAAAGCATTGATGAGCTAGTGGCGTCAACGCGCAACATTGGCTACATGCTCAACGCCGAGGGTATTGACCGCACAGCGAGCGACATGCAGGCCATGTTGGCCATCGCGAACCAGTCAGCCGCGCGCCTCGAAATGGAGCGTCGGCAACGCAGTGGCGAACGCCTGATTGGCGCCGTGGTTGAGGTCAACCCAGAGACGGGCGAAATCACTAATCTCGCGTACAGCTATACCGACAGCGCATTTACGCAAGCGGTATTGCGAATGGATGGCATTGACGGCTCAATCAATGCGGCCGTTGAGCGCATTTCACTGAATGAGGGCGCTGTTGAGAATTTATCGAGCGAACTGACGTTATTACCTGGTCTGATTGAGGCTCGTGCGACAGCTATTGTCGCAAGCTCCATTAGTGCATTGCAGCCTGCGCACGCGTTTAACTTCTTTGACTCGACGCAACATTGGGAAGCAGTCACAGGCACCATTGCGCCAGTGAATAACGCCATTGAGCTGACCCACGGCGACATTGAGAATACGCGCCTTTTCTATGATGCAGCAGAGAATCCAGTATTGCGCGTTGAGGTTGAGCGCTTAGCTGGAACCGGCTGGAGCGGTACAGTCATTGTCTATTTCGATGGTGGCGGCTCTCAATCTTACCCTGGCATCATTGATGCAGTCGAAGCCGGCGAGCTGGTCGTGCGCAACGTGGACTTCCGAGGTCTTGAAACCTATGCCGGCATGATTAACGGCATGCGCATTGAGCTTGGCGCATCCGCTGCGGATGAGTTCCGTGTGAAGTCGCTCACCATCGGCAAGCCCGATGCGGCCATGCAGCAACTTGAACAAGTCGAATACCGCGTCAACGATGCGTTCATCGCGATTGATGGCCTTGAGGCGCAAATTAACCTGCGCGTAACCTCAGAGCACTACAACGAGAATACAGTCACGTTCGGCAATGTTGAGCAGACCCTCGACGCGATTGAGTCATACGCACAAATCAAGGCGACTTACACGACGCTGACCGAAGATGGCACCATTGCCAAAGCGAACGCGGCCGCTGTGTTCATCGATGGCCAAACGGGCACTATTACGCAAATCGTGCAGACGATTAACAACCGTGTTGATGACGTTGAGGGTCAAGCGCAAGATGCTGCGCAAACAGCAAACCAAGCAATGAGTGAAGTGGATACCGCCAATGGCCGCATTCGTAATCAGGTGATTTCGACCACGCAAAATGCTATCGCTGATGCTGAAAACGCGGTTGCCGCCGTGCTTGAGGCGTATCAAGGATTCTTACAAGGTCAAGAGCTTGCCAATACCCGTATCAGCCTGGCATCCGCTCGACGCGACCTGCAGGCGCAAAGTACTGAGCTGTCAGCCTTTGCCAATGAAACGCTTAAACTGCTGGCCGTCACTGCGCAAGAAGCTGAAGCACTAGAGGCGCGCGTAGACCAAGCATTTACCGCTATCAGTAATGCTGAAGCTGCGCTCACACAGGCTCGTATATCACTGCAATCGCAAATCTTAGGCGCTGGTACCGACGCCACACGTAAAGCAACAGCCAATGCGCTTGACCTGCTCAACGCCCGGATTGGATATTGCGAATTAAACGACTCACCAACGGGTCACGAAACCCGTGAAGCCTGCGAAGATGCCGGCGGCACATGGATAACAGCACCACTTGCTGAAGCGTTACGCAACGTGCAAGTGCAAACCGAAGATGGCAGCTATGCGCGCGTGTCACAACTGGCCCAGGCGTTCGTCGATGATGATGGCCAACTCACCGCTATCGGCTCAATGCTGACCGACAACGCAGGTCGCATTAGCGGCATGCTCAACCGCAACACAGGCCTTGAAAGCTCACTCGACTTTATAGCCGGTCAAACTCGTATTGGTGATGTGGACAGCGAGGGGGCTTTCATCCCGTTATTCTGGCTCGATGCTGCCGCCGGCGTTCTGGCAATCAAAGCACGACTGATTCTCGGTGATGGCCACCAGGTGAATACGCTTGATGATATTCGTGGTCAGGATGGTAATTCAGTAGCTGTTATTTATGCAATGGATAGCTCTGGAACAGACCAATCGTTTATTCAAGGAAGCCGTAAGTTTGTTAATTACTACGAATATACATCTACTGCTCCTACATTGCCTGTTACTGCTGATTTTGTTCGTTTTATTGGTGAAGATGGTCAACCTGCTCAAAGCATCTGGCCTATATATGCAGACACAGAAACTGGAGCTAACCAATCTTTTAACCCATCAGGTAAAACTTGGGTTACTTTCTATGAGTCTGTTAATCAGCCTACATTGCCTGTTACAGCGACTTTCGTTAAACACGTTGGCGATAACGGTAATAATGGTGTGTCTGTCCTTGTTGTCTACGCAGATGATGCTGCGGGTAATAACCAATCACTGACGGCAGGCACTCGTAAGTTTATCAATTATTACGAGTACACTGGGGCAGTACCTACACTACCAATAAGTGCAACATTCGTGCAGTTCATCGGTAACGACGGCTCTCCGGGTCAAAGCATCTGGCCCATATACGCAACTGATTCATCTGGATCAAATCAAAGCTTTGATGCTACTGGTAAAACTTGGGTTACTTTCTACGAAAGTCAGACGCAGCCTACATTGCCGGTCACAGGTATATTTGTTAAGCATGTTGGCACTGATGGTACAAATGGCCTCCCGGGCGCGGGCATGTACGGCCAAACCTATAGCTCAATCTCTTGGGTAACTGCAACGGCCAACAGCCGATTTACCACCCTTGTCGGACGAGCCCCTGTGCCACTGGATATATTCGTGCAAACTCGCACGGATGGAACTGACTCACAAGCCCGACAATACAATGGTAGCAACTGGGTCGCGCCTGCAATTATGCTCCACGGCTCACTTATTGCTACGGACACCATTGCAGGCGATAAGCTCATTGCCGGCACATCACTCAACGCTCCGGTCATCATGTCTGGGCAAATCCAAATGGTGGGCGCAAGCCACATGAAGATTACGACGGCCACGCCATTTGGACCGAATGACCTGATTGAGTGGTACGGACCAAAAAACACCTACACCTACAACAGCAGCAACGGCACGGTGAAGTTTGACGGACTCACTAAAGCCAACGCTATCACGTACTTGAGCGCAACCGGCCAAGCTTATTTCGGCGGCTCAATCACTGCCGGCACACTCAAGAACGCGGTGCAATCATCACAGCTCGGCAACACCGACGTTACCGTTGGGCCATTTGGCTCGAACGGCGGCATCATTGAAATTAAATGCTCACTAAGTGCGTCACGCTCAACAGGTCTAACATCAGGCCTGTGCCCGAACCCAGCACCGCCAAACCCATCAGCAACGCTTAAGCTCTATCGAGCCACGTCTGGTGGAGAGATTCTCGTGGCCACGCAAGCAGTCTCAGGTTCATACAGATGCATACAGGAAGGCCCTGAAAAAATAGAAAGCTGGAGCCTAAACGGCAGCTTTACCTATACCGACAATCTACAAACAACAAGCTCTCGAACCTACCGGCTCGAAGTAACTAATAACACCACGCCATTGCTGCCGAACGGCAATCAGCGTTTATCACTTATAACCGAAGAGGCATAAACCATGTACTGGACTGCAACATCCATCAACGTCACAGCCAACAATGCGTTTGTTGACGTTACCACCGGCGATGACCTGTCGCTAATCCGTCCGCTAAGCTTGCTATTCGTAGCCGGCTATTTACCCGTAGTGGTCAAGCGCGCTACCGCCACGCAAATTGAGTTGATGGAGCCTTGGCCAAACGTCACCGACAATGGCCGTCGCGCTATCATCGCTAAGACAGCTGCCGAGTTTGATGCCGCCGTGGATGCACTCAATGCCGCCACGGACGCAACCAGTGCCGCCGGTGAGAGCATCGAGACATTTTTACAGGGCGTGAGCCAGTTTTCAGCCGAAGCCTTGGGCAGTGCTGACGCGGCCGCATGGCGAACCAAACTGGGCCTTGGCAGCGCAGCGACAAAAGCCGTCGGTGAAGCTGACGCAAGCCTAGTCGATAACGCCCGCTTAAAAGCTGTCTTAGGCACTGACTCAACGCTCATTAAAAAGGTAGCCGGCTTAAGCAGCTTGAACTTCATTCCGGACACGCTGCGCAAGCAAGTTGAGCTCGCTACCCAAGGCAAGAACACGGTGCTGTACAACGCTAATGGCGACCCAAGCATCATGTTCCCAGTGTACAAGTTCCGCTACGAAGACCTTGGCTTTGCCGGGAACCCATTCGGCACCGGTGTGGCCACTGCATTCCTGAAAGGAGGTGTCGAAAAATCTGAAATCTTTATCGGCTGCTTCCAAGGTCGCGTACACAACGGGCAAGTCGTGTCATTACCAGGACTCGACCCAACCACTAGCATAAACTATGACAACGCCAAAGCGGCGTGCATGGCCAATGGCCCAGGCTGGCACTTAAAGAGCGAGCACGAATGGGCTGCTATCACCCTTTGGTGCATGGCGAACGGCTACCAACCGCGCGGCAACACCAATTATGGCCGTGCACACGATGCAACGCATGAAGTAGGCCGCCGCCAAGATGGTGGCATTGCGGGTGATACCTCTGGCACTGCTCGCATCTTAAACGGCTCTGGCCCCGACGCATGGCGACATGACGGCTCACCATTTGGCATTGCTGACCTTGTTGGTAATGTGTGGGAGTGGACGGACTTGCTCAAAATCGTGCGCGGCCAAGTCATTTGCGCACCAGATAACGACTTCGACCTCGGCGAGGCCAACTGGGTCGCGCAACAGGCGTTTTTCGATTCACCAAGCACTGGCACTGGCACAAGCTCCAATGTTGGCGAGCCTAAATTGGCGGATGCAGTGACGAACTACGGCGATGCAGACCCTGATACAGACGCTAACAAAGCGTACAACTCAATCAACCCATGGTCGAGCATGGCGACCTCTGGCGCTTACGTGAGTAATGAGCTGATGAAGCGCCTTATGATTGAGCCCGCCGGAATCAGCCCGCAAGGCTATTTCTACATACGTAACTATGGCGAGCGTTTCCCGTTTCGTGGCGGCGGTTGGTACAGTGGCAGCAGTGCTGGCCTCGCCGCGCGCTATCTGGGCCTTTTGCGCTCGCAAACGATCAGCTACGTCGGGTTGCGCCCCGCTTTTGTCGCTTGATGTCTTGGTCTTGAATCCTGTGGGCTGCGCGAGAGCGCAGCTTAACGAACAATGAGGTATAACGTGCAGCAACAACCCATATCGCAACAGCAAGTGGACCACACACCGACGCCTACGGCGTGAGTCAGTGAAGCGCATGGCCAAACGCATGGAGCAGATGCGCAAACAGTACGCACGCGGGGAAATCAACCACCCTGATATTCAGCGCCGCATTGCCAGTTGGCTAGGCCACGCGCAGCACGCTGAGTCATACACCATTCGCCGGCTTGTATTAGGCAAGGCCGTATTCAAGCGCGAACACCCTGAATTAACACTGTGAGGACATAACCATGTTTACCTACATCTACCAAGGCAATACCTATACCAACACCGATATCGCCTATATGCGCAACTTAGGCATGGACGACGAAGCGATTGAGGCCGTGCATAGTCAAAAGGAATACGAACTAGAGCGAGCCAATGCCGGCGTGCGCGATGAGTGCGAAAAGCGCATCACAAAGCACTGGAGCCCTATTGGCCAAATCAATGCCGCATTGGGTATTTATAGCGCCGCAGAAGCCCAGGATTGCATTGATTGCATCAATGCACACCGAAGCGCCTGCAACTTACTTCTTGAGCGTAGCGACCTGTTGGATGTGAATTATACGGATGATGCGCATTGGCCGTCAGTGTAAGATATTTCGCACAACTTTTTAGGATTGCGCAAAAGGGCGTTTAGCTGCAGTATTTAACCAGGGCGAGCCACGTCCTTTGCGAGAGTAAAGTGCCGACTTCGGTCGGCCTTTTTTTGTTCAAAATTTAAGCTAAAATTGATGGAAGATAGACTTACTGGCTCGTTATATATCAACACATTAAAAGTCAATTATTTGCAAACATCTTCCAAATAAAATGCGCAAGTCATTGTTTTAATTGATTGTGCAGCATGGTTTAAAATCCCTCGCTGGTAACAGCGTGCCGGTTCAAGTCCGGCCCCGGGCACCACTTCTTTTTTTGAAATATATCTTGTTTATTGATCCAATCGACCTTATCTTAAGTTAAGATGCAGTTTGTCCAACTTAGGAACCCCATGGTCGCCATTCGATTACTCAGTTTAGCCCTCATCGTGAGCTTGCTCTGGTTTGCGCCACATGCGCAAGTACAGACCGCTGACGGCTATCAACTTGAGTCTCAGGCCATTGCTAGCCATGTTAATTCGACCAGTGTTCATCAAGAGCTGCTGTCGTTAGACGAGCCCGACCCGGCGTTACCGAACGTTATTCGGCCAACCCTGGTCCCGACTGGGGCAGTTCAACTTACCCCTGTCATTGTTACTACCTACCAAAAAACCTACCAAACCTATAAAGCCAGAGCTCCGCCCGTTGTTGGTTGACTTTTTATTCGCACCATAAAAACATTCAATTCAATAAGTGCTGTTATCAGCAACGAGGTTAGTTATGGCAGATTTTCATGCATTACGCTGGGCTACAGCCACCAGCGCGACATTTTTACCAGCCGCAGTTTACGCAGCGCCGGCGGTGCTAGATTGGCATCAGCCAGCAACGGCTGTGGTTGAGCAGTGGCAAGCGCCATCGGTGTTACGAATTAACGAGTCTTTGTTGTTACCCGAAGCTGAAGCTTTGTTGAGCAAGCAGGCATCGCGGTATGCAGTAGTGCTAGGTACCGATAACCAGGTGAGTGGTATTATCATGAGCAGCGATTTGCGTAGCAGGCAAACCCTAGCTATTGCAAACTTATTACAGTTGCCTTGGCACGAATTACAAGTAGGCTATGTGATGCAACCAGCTGACTTGTTGCCCGTGATTCAGCCGCAAGATTTAGCCAGCGCACGCATCGGCGATCTAGCTGCCACGATGCAAGCATCAGGACGCGATGTACTGTGGGTCGGTGATGCCGACGCCCAGACTTTTTCTGGAGTGATTACCTCGCTGCACATCATGGCGGCGACGGGAGAATCGGTAAGGCTGTATCCACAAGTAAATACCTTTGCTGATGTTTTTCAAGCTCTGCACCACAAACGAGCGAAATATCCGGTCTAGTTGAGTAAAAAGCCCTCGCTAAATACGAGGGCTTTTTATATGGTTATAGCATCTTCTACGAACGCATTAGGTGAACTATGTTATTAACCCTGCAAACGGTGACGCCAGCCACGACTGAAACAACCTATAACGGCCTCGACACGCTGTTAATGATAGCCCAATGGCTGGTAGCCGGATTTGTCCTGGTGCTTATATTAGGCGCGTTGTGGTTACTCGTTCTCTACATTATTGATAAGACCCAAACCAGACACACCATTCGCAGAAATTTCCCGGTTATTGGCAGGTTTCGCTACCTGTTTGAACACTTAGGTGAATTCTTTCGCCAGTATTTTTATGCCATGGATAGAGAAGAAATGCCGTTTAATCGAGCCCAACGTAGCTGGGTTTATCGAGCCGC
Organism: Idiomarina loihiensis; assembly: GCF_024584785.1. Lineage (GTDB taxonomy): Bacteria > Pseudomonadota > Gammaproteobacteria > Enterobacterales > Alteromonadaceae > Pseudidiomarina > Pseudidiomarina fusca. The sequence continues at coordinate 967,776 of NZ_CP074112.1, read as the reverse complement.
TAAAAATGCTGATAGAACGCTCGCCTTTGGCTCTACCCGAGACTTAACCAAGCAGAGCACCATCATTTTTGCCAATAGTGCCTACCCGCGGCAGCAAGAAGAGAAAACACAGCCCATGGCGGTGACTATTGGCGCAGAATGCCCTCATCCTTACTCGCCAACCAGCTATTTTCATATTTCAGGGATGAGCTATGGGGCGCTATCACCGGTTGCGGTTACGGCGTTATCAAAAGGTGCCAAATTAGCAGGCTGCTGGATTAATACCGGTGAAGGAGGGCTGAGCCCTTATCACTTAGTTGGCGGAGCCGATGTAGTATTTCAGATAGGTACCGCAAAATATGGCGTTCGCACTGAGCAAGGAGAATTGTGTAAGCAACGTCTCAAGCAGATTGCCGACCATGACCTAGTTAAAATGTTTGAGATTAAGCTCAGCCAAGGCGCTAAACCTGGTAAAGGTGGTATTTTGCCGGGGGTTAAGGTCAATCAAGAAATTGCAGACATCCGCGGTATTCCTGTTGGCCAAGATTCAATTAGTCCCAATCGTCATCCTGAAATTAGTAATAACGAAGAATTACTGGACTTTATCGCGCGCGTTCGTGACATCACCGGTAAGCCAACGGGGATTAAGTTTGTGATGGGCGACCCGACTTGGATCGATGAATTGATTGCCGCTATTCATGCCCGCGGAGCAGCCTCTGCACCTGACTTTATTACGCTTGACAGTGCTGATGGCGGTACTGGTTCTGCACCACAACCTTTGATGGACTATGTCGGATTAAAACTCTCTGAAAGTTTACCGATTTTAGTTGATAAGTTAATGGCAGCAGGGCTCAAAGATCGGATTAAAGTGGTCGCTTCTGGAAAAATGATCACGCCCGCCGATGTTGCTTGGGCGCTTGCCATTGGTGCGGATTTTATTGTCTCAGCTCGCGGCTTTATGTTTTCGCTGGGTTGTATTCAAGCGATGCAGTGCAATAAAAATACCTGTCCGACCGGCATCACCACTCACAATAAGAGCTTGCAGAAGGGCCTAGATCCAACCGATAAAAGCGTCCGAGTTGCGAATTACCACAAATATCTTGAATACGGCGTTAATATCATCGCGCACTCTTGTGGTGTTGCTGACCCTCGAGAACTCACTCGGCGCCATGCCCGTGTCGTTACCCACACCGGCGATAGTATTAGCTTGGCAGAGCGTTATCCACCTACACAAGGTTAGGGTTAACCTTTGTGTAATCGGCTTTGGAGCCACTTAGTAAAGGCAATCACAGCGACCGGCTGGCGTTGACGTTGTTTCACCGCCAGTTGGAGAGCATCAGGTAATTGCACGCTTAGTTCCGGCGCTTGGCTAAACTCCTGCAACTGGGGATGTTGCAAATACAAGCTATCTAGTAGGGTTACTTGATCACTACCAGCCATTAAATCAATAGCGATGTTACTGTTTCCTACGGGGCGCAACTGCAGTTGTTTGGTTAAAGCGGGTTGTTGGCGTTTAAATAGCGCCCAATAAGGCGCATTTACATCAATATGCCATAACCGTGAGGCCCAAGCGGTGCTACTGTCGATGGCACTTACAGCGCGATAAGTAGGTTGATACAGGGCCTGTTGTTGAATGGTCTTATCTTTTAACGGACCGTAATGAATGGCTATATCTAAGGACTCATGTTGTAACTCGGCAATAACATGAGCTCTACTGCCCGGTTCCGGAAACAAAGGGATGGTAGTAAAATGCAATTGCACGTGAGGGTAAAGACTATAAAACTCAGCCAGGCGGGCCGATAGCCACCACCGCAAAAAGCTCTCTGGCACGGCAAGTTTTAGGGTCGTATGCTCGGTATAGCTTAAGTTACGGGCGCGCTCAATGATGCGGTCAAGCTCATTAAATAACTGGCTAACATCTGCCGCAATTGCTTGCCCAGCAGCAGTTAACGCATGCACGCGATTATCACGTTGAAACAAACGTGTGCCAAGCTGCTCTTCCAGTGCCTGTATCTGTCGAGTTATATTGGATTGAGAAACATTAAGTTGCTGCGCTGCATGCTTGAATGATGGAGCCGTAGCTGCCACAGCAAATACACGTAACGCATTGAGAGAAGGCTGTTTTTGCGATTTCATAAGCATGCCAGAGTTATTATTCAATTAACTAAAAGTAAATCATAATGAATCAAATAGCAATCTATTGGAATGAGTTTTTGCTTATTGCAGTGTTACATTTTCTGGCGGTAGCTAGCCCAGGGCCTGATTTTGCAGTCGTCACTCGCTACAGTATTAGTTTTGGTGGCCGTATTGGCCGTTGGGTCGCTGTCGGTATAGGTACCGGCATTCTGTTGCATATTGCTTATTCAGTGTTAGGGGTGGCGTTATTAATTCATCGATACCAATGGCTGTACGCAACCTTATTGTGGGTGGGTGCCATTTATTTAGGTTGGTTAGGATGGCAAGCGTTACAAGCTAAGCCTCGCGGCGCTATGCCAAGTACCGAAGAGTTTACCAGCAGGGCCAGCCAAGTCAGTGCAAGTAAAGCTTTTCGGGTAGGCTTTTTAACCAATGGCTTGAATGTTAAAGCCACGCTGTTTTTTTTAGCGTTATTCTCGACCGTGATCGATCCAGCCACACCAACTTGGGTAAAAATCGGGTACGGCGGTTATATGGCCATAGCTACTGGTTTATGGTTTATGGCGTTAGCCACCGCGATTACCTGGGGACCTTTCTACCGCAAGCTTTGGCGATACAGCCATTGGCTCGATAGGCTCATGGGCTTAGCGCTAGTATTATTGAGCCTGAAGCTAATTTGGGATTGGTGGCAGCTTTAATTTGCACTATTTTTATAAGGCTTAACAGCCAGCTATGATATCATTGCGAGTAACCAAATTATTCCTTACTAAGCTTAGTAGCATGGCGTTTTTCGCCTAACTTAAGCTCACTATTTTTAAGAGTTGATGTCTATATGCAGTTATTTGTAAACGATCTGACCGTGATTGATTTTTCTTACCTGTGCCCAGAGCGGGGAATGGTGGGAGAAAGTTGGATTGTTGATATTATTCTAGATGGCTCGCTTAACGAGCAATCCATGGTATTAGATTTTGGACGGGTAAAGAAACAGATCAAACGCATTATAGATGGTGCTGTTGATCATAAGTTAGCTGTGCCTGCTGAGCATTCGTTTACCCGTGTACATCATCACGCCGATGGTAATAGTTATTGGGTTGATTTTTTGCGCCCGCAACAAGCTTCAATTCATTTGTTTTGTCCTGCTGATGCTTTTGCTTTTATTGACGCTGAAGCTGTTACCATGGCCACTGTTACCGATTATTTACGCGCGGTGATTAAGCGTGAATTACCCGATAATGTGCAAGGTTTAGAATTATTGCTGAGACCAGAACAAATCGAAGGGGCGTTTTATCATTACACCCACGGGTTAAAAAAGCATGACGGCAATTGCCAAAGGATTGCTCATGGCCACCGCTCGCGGCTCTTTATTGCCCTTGATGGCAACCGTGATGAAGCGCTAGAACAGCAATGGGCAGCCAAATGGCAAGATATCTACTTAGGCTCGACTGAAGATGTGGTTGAGCTTGCGCAGTTACAGTTATCACCAAGCGCTACGGACGTGACTCCAGCTTCCCATATCGGCTACAGCTACACGGCTGATCAAGGGCTGTTTGAACTCGTCGTGCCGGTAGCGGAAAATTATCTGATCCCAACGGATTCGACGGTCGAGTGTATTGCCACCTATTTAGCCCAAGCGGTAAAACAGCAACATCCCGATTGTGCAGTTAAAGTGACTGGATTCGAAGGGGTTGGCAAAGGAGCAATTGGTTATGCCTAAGTTCGGTCGGCAGCCGCTGTTACTGGCGTTAGCGACGCTAGCTTCCATGTTCGCTTTGGCAGCAACGCAGCCGGTTGCTGCTAGCTCGACAAACCTAGCCGGGCTCAACAGCAGTCATGCGGTGCTGGTGATCAGTGACAGTAATAAAGGACAAGCCAGCAGCAAGGGCATTCAACTACGCGGAGCCCTTCGCTCGGGTGGTCTCATCATAGGCAAAACTCAACCGACTAGTCAGGTCTGGTTAAATCAACAAGTGCTAAGTGTCAGTAACAGTGGCCATGTGGTGTTTGGTTTTGGTCGTGATACAAACGGCTCTCAAACCCTTACCGTACAACATGCTAACGGTGAGCAGCATGTCTTAGAGTTACAGATAAGCGCGCGCGACTATGAGATTGATCGCGTTGACGGCGTTCCCCAACGCACGGTTACTCCTAACCCAGAGCAGCAACAGCGTACTCGTAAAGAAGCCGAGAAAGTCTGGTTGGCGCGTACCGTAAGCAGTACCCGTGAAGATTATTTACAGCCGCTGATAATGCCAGCACAAGGACGGATTAGCGGCGTTTATGGTAGCCAGCGAATATTTAACGGAACGCCACGCAACCCGCATTATGGGTTAGATATTGCCGCGCCCACCGGCACCCCGGTGCAAGCGCCTTGGCCAGGCAAGGTGGTATTAGCTGAGCCCGATTTATTTTATTCTGGCGGTACCCTGATTATTGATCACGGATTTGGCATCACCAGCACTTACATCCATCTCAATCAATTGCATGTCAAAGTGGGTGATAACATCGAGCAGGGCCAGCATATTGCTGATATTGGTGCCACCGGCCGGGTTACTGGCCCTCACCTCGATTGGCGAATTAACTGGGGCCATGAGCGTTTAGATCCAGCCCTGGCCCTTGAGCATTTTCAAGCAGAGTGATGGTTCATCTGCGCTTTTCAGCGTAACCACCCCTGTAATAACTGTGGGTTGGTTACCTTGAGTACCTTGTTGCATTGCAATGGCGCTTGCCAAGTTAATTCAGTACTGAATAACTCATCGCGCCGAAAAGCATGCACCGTTACTGTTTGTCCTGGTTGGTAGCGCTCGAACATCTCTTTTAGGGTGGCATCAGTGACCTGCAAGTTATCTATCGCAATAATCCTGTCTAAGGCACTTAAACCTGCTTGCTGAGCTGCCTCATGCTCATACACTGTTTGCAGTTCTAAGCCGGCGCTAGTGGCTTTGTACTTGGCGCCTAAAGACACTGAGTGTGTTGGCGTAACGGCCTTACCGACCACACTATTGTCATCGGCGCTGGCGGCTGTAAGCAGGCTCACACCAAACTCCGCCAGTAATTCGGCTAGAGGTAGTTCACTGGTGCCATACACAGCAGCATCGATAAACCCCGCCAACTGAATGGCGTACTGCTGATTTACAAAATCAACAAAGGTTGTTTCTTCTGTACCTAGTGAGGTGGCCCCATAGGCTTGCCAAAAATCCTTCAGCACCAAGCCTAGGTTAAGTTGATGTTGGCTAGCTAAGCGGATCTTAAGATCCAAGCATAAGGCTATTAATGCCCCTTTAGCATAGTAGCTGACGATGCTATTGGGCGAGTTCTCATCTTGTTTGTAAAACTTAGTCCAAGCATAAAAACTGGACTCTGCAACCGACTGTTTGGTCACTCCGGCAGCACGATAAACACGTGCAATGGTGTCACCTAGTAGAGCGAGATAAGTCGCTTGATCGATTAAACCTGCTTGGTGCAAAACATAGTCGTCATAATACGAAGTGATCCCTTCGTAGAACCAAAGCTGCTTAGTGTATTGCTCTTGCTGCAATTGATAAGGCAGAAATTCGCGCGGCTTCAGAGTTTTTACGTTCCAGCTATGAAAGTATTCATGGCTGCATAAACTTAAAAAGGTGCGGTAATCGTTATCAATTACAGCTTTGTTGGGTTTGGCTAAGTCTTTACGGCTGCAGAGCAGGGCGGTGGAGTTACTGTGCTCGAGGCCGCCAAAACCTTTCCCGACCACCATGGTTAAAAAGAGGTATTGTTGGAACGGCGGTTGATGGCCAAACATGGCGATTTGATATTCACAGATCGCGGCTAAATCTGCGCAAATACGTTCACTATCGGCGAATTCACGCCCGGCCAAGACGAGTGCGTGCTTCACGCCGCCGGCGATAAATTCATGAATATTAAGCGGGCCCATCAACACCGGATAGTCTATCAGTGCCTGATAATTTTCGGCGCGAAATTCACCCGCAGCAAAATGGCTACCAGACAGGCGTGGCATACCGGTTGCAAGGCGCCAACCCGCAGGCACAGATACTGCCACCTGGCAGGGCTCTTCGGACAGTTCGACCACTTCTAGGCATAAACTTGAGTGATTGTAGAACCCAAAAAATTGGTCTAGGTAAGCACTGCGAACGGATAAATCAAAAGCATAGACCTGATATTCAACGGTTACCGTGCCAGCTTGTTGCGGAAAAATACGCCAGCTTTGTTTATCCACTAAGTCGATGGCAACGGCGTGACCGGCCTGATGCGCAGTCACTTTACTTAGATTGCGGGCAAAGTCGCGAATCATGTAGCTGCCAGGTATCCATGCCGGTAGACGCAAGGTTAGGGCGCCCGGGCCAGTGACAGGAATATCTAGCGCCACTCGAAATTGATGAGCGGCGGCATTATCTACACAAATTCGGTACTGCAACATACACACCTCATGAATTGCCAACAATAGCAGGGCCAACGCCTAGCCAACTATGAATGACGTTATAGTAACACGAGGGATAGGCGCTATATAGCTCTCGCAGTGCGATAAATAGCACCGCTTTATCTTGCTAAATAGGTATAATTGAGGCAATGACATACAGTGACAGGGGCGTTATGAACCAGACTTGGAAATCGCTACTTGAAGATCGTAATCGCTTTTTCTGGGTGCTACAAGCAGCCGGTTGGAGTGGTTATGCTTTAGTGCATTATATTGGCTCGTTAATGCATGAAATGCGCGACATTTACGTCCTGATATTATTATTAGGTGCTTACGCGGGGTTTCTGATTACGGTTCCGTTACGTTATTTGTACCGACGTATTTGGGATGCTACGCCCTGGCTGTTGATCGTGGTGGTGCTAGCTGCTTCCTATGTTTCAGCGGCTTTGTGGGCTGTGATTGATAACGCGACTTACTGGGAAATCTATAAGTTTGGTTTTAGGCCTGATAGCCCTTGGTTTTACTTTAAAAATACCATCGCTAAATTTTACATTATGTTGAGTTGGAGCGGCCTGTATTTTGGCATCAAGTATTACCAAATGCTGCAAGAAGAAAAACAAAAGGCGTTATTAGCCACTTCAATGGCGCACCAAGCGCAGTTAAAGATGTTGCGCTACCAATTAAATCCGCATTTTTTGTTTAATACCTTAAACGCTATCTCCACGCTCATTTTGGTGAAAGAGAATGAGCTAGCTAACCGGATGATGTCAAAGCTAAGTTTGTTTCTTCGGTTTAGCTTAGATAACGAACCCATTAAGAAAATACCACTCGAGCGCGAAATTGAGGCTTTGATGCTGTATTTGGATATTGAGAAGGTGCGTTTTGATGAGCGTCTAAAAGTATCTTTAGACATTGATGACGAAGTTAAACAGGCGCTGGTGCCTAGTTTAATGTTACAACCTTTAATTGAGAATTCGATTAAATACGCCATTGGCAAAATGGAAGATGGCGGTGAAATTATCGTTAAGGCACAAAGGTTTAGTGAGGATTTACTGATTAGCGTTGCAGATAACGGACCGGGAAGTAAAAAGCCCATTAAAGACATGATGAAACAAGGCGGGGTGGGGTTAGTCAATACTCGTGAACGCTTACAGGCCTTGTATGGAAAGAATTACTCCTTTACATTAGCAGAGAATAAGCCGCAGGGCTTACGCGTAGAAATTCGTATTCCATTTGAGCAGGTTGAATCATGACGCAAAAAATCCGCACCTTGGTAGTTGATGACGAGTCGTTGGCCCGCCGCGGGCTGGTGGTGCGATTACAGGCCTTTGACCAGATTGAATTGTTAGCCGAGTGCCAAAGTGCACGGCAAGCGCTGGCCATGATTGGCGAAGAACAACCTGACTTGGTCTTTTTAGATATTCAAATGCCGAGTATGAATGGCTTTGAGTTATTGCGTGAGGTTAAAGCTAGTGGTTTTAAGATGCCCTTAGTGGTGTTTGTCACAGCCTACGATCAATACGCGATTAAAGCTTTTGAAGTGCGAGCCATCGATTATCTGTTAAAGCCTGTTGACCACGAGCGCTTAGAACAAAGTATTAAACGGATTGAAAAAAATCTCGAGCAACGTGAACAAGAACAGCAACAGCAGCGTATTCTTAATTTGTTAGCTGATGCTACCGGCGAAGATTGTGAAGATATTCTTAAACGTCTAGCCAGTGGTGATGACGTTAACGTGGCTCGCTATCCTGAGCATATTGCGATCAAAGAAAGTGGTGAAATAACTCGCGTAGCCATCAACTCAATCGAGTGGGTAGATGCGGCGGGGGATTACATGTGTATTCACGCTAGCAATGAAACCCATATTCTACGACGCACCATGAAAGAGCTTGAAGAAGAATTAAACCCGCAACGGTTTCAACGGATTCATCGCTCGGCCATTGTTAATATGGAACACGTAGAAAAGCTCTGTAGTCGTCAAAATGGCGAATACCACATCGTTTTACGTAATGGTAAAGAGCTGAAAGTAAGTCGTAGTTATAAGGATAGAATAAAAAAACTCATTCTTAACCCCTGAGGCTGAAAACCTATGTTGAAAAAGCTTACCCTACTAGCCATGCTGACGTTCTTGGTAGGCTGTTCAACTCAGTTAGGTTACCGCTTCGCCGATACCATCATCGAATGGCAATTGAGTAGCATTGTCGAACTGCGGCCAGAATTGCAACGTGATGTGGATCAGGTGATTACTGATTTGCATCAATGGCACGCCCGTGAAGAAATGCCTCGTTATCACCAAGAATTAACAAAAATTCGTACCGCTATTGCCAACGATGAAGTGGATGCGGCCTTTTTAGACACCAGCTATGAGGCTGTGTGGCAAGCTTGGCAACGTATTTTAGAGCAATTAGAACCGCATGCTCAGTCACTCCTACCTCGCCTTAATGATGCTGAACGAGCTCAACTACGAGAAAGTTTGGAGCAACGTCAGCAGCAGCAAATAGAGGAGTTTAAGGAGCGTCAACAAGAAGACCAACCGCAACGACGCTTACAGCGGGCTGAGAAAAATATCAAAACCTGGCTGGGGTCAGTCAATAGCGAGCAGCGACAGTTATTGCGTCAATGGCTAGCGCAACGGGTGGATAATCAACAACAATGGCTGCTTTATAGCATGCAGTGGCAAGCACAGTTTTTGCTGTTAGTCGACTACCCACAACAGCAAGACTTTGAGCAACAGTTAAAGTTACTGATGTTTTCACCACATGAATTACGTAGTGACGAGTTGCAGCAAAGTATTGAGGCCAACAGGGTGTTAACTACGGATTTGGTGCTAGCTATTTACGCTAGCATGGATGCTAAGCAAAAACGTCATTTATTAAGAAAAATAGATGGCTATTTGGATGATATTGATGGCATTGTCCGCTATTACCAATAGCGCCGCTGAGGTTAGCAGCGACGCTATTTAATACCAAACCAAGCGCCGCGTTAGCGTACTTCGATAATTTTACAGGTATTGGTAGAGCCCACGGATTCCATCACATCACCGTGGGTTAAAATAACCAAATCACCACTGACTAAATGGCCACGCTTTTTCACCTGTTCAATCGCGTCATGCACTAACTCATGGGGTTCACTTTGGGTTGAGTCAAAGTTAATCGGGTAGACCCCACGATAAAGCGCACAACGGGCTCGACTGCTGGCATGCCGAGATAGTGAAAAGATCGGCAGAGCGGTATTGATACGTGACATCAATTTTGCCGTTGAGCCTGATTCTGTAAGCGCAATAATCGCCTTGACTCCAGTTAAGTGAGTAGCCGCATACATGGCGGTGATGGCGGTCGCTTCTTGGATGCTGGAAAAGGTTTCTTCTAAATCAGTATTGTCAATCACCACACTTGGGTGAGTTTCAGCGCCCAAGCAAATTTCTGCCATCGCCTTGACCGTAGCGACTGGGTGCTTACCGGCGGCAGTTTCGGCAGATAGCATCACTGCATCGGTGCCGTCTAACACCGCGTTAGCTACGTCCATTACTTCAGCTCGCGTTGGCATCGGGTTTTCTATCATCGATTCCATCATTTGCGTAGCTGTAATCACCACTTTATTGAGTTGGCGTGAACGCTCAATGATGCGCTTTTGTTTACCCACTAATTGAGCATCGCCAATTTCAACGCCTAAATCACCACGGGCCACCATCACGGCATCAGAAGCGCGAATAATGTCATCTAATGCAGCATCGGAAGCCACGGCTTCAGCTCGTTCAATTTTGGCACAAATTAAGCCATCACCACCGGCATCGCGCAATAGTGTGCGCGCTTGATTGATGTCGGCGCCGGTACGAGGGAAGGACACCGCAAGATAATCTACCCCTATGGCTGCCGCGGTTTTAATATCTTCTAAATCTTTATCAGTCAGTGCTGCTGCCGACAGGCCTCCACCTAAGCGGTTGATGCCTTTATTATTCGATAATTTGCCACCCACCAAGACAGTGGTGGTGACCTGATTGCCAGAAACATCTTCAACTTGTAACCGAACACGACCATCGTCGAGCAGCAAAATATCGCCAACATCTACATCTGCAGGGAGTTGTTTATAATCAATGCCAACCCGCTGATGGGTGCCAGCGTTTTTGTCGAGTTCGGCATCCAGTACAAAAACATCACCTTCATCTAGCGTAATCGCACCATCTGCAAATTTTGCGACACGAATTTTCGGGCCTTGTAGATCGCCTAAAATGGCCACATGAACGCCCAGGCTTTGTGCAATCTCACGAACTTGCGCAGCACGTTGCTGATGATCAGCCGCGTTACCGTGAGAAAAGTTTAAACGCACCACATTAGCGCCAGCTTTAATCAGAGACTCTAAAACGTGAGGGGAATCGGTGGCAGGACCGAGCGTGGTAACGATCTTAGTACGACGTAACATGACAGTACTCCTTAGTGATAAGCTTAAGAATTATATCACGTTAAACCTTAGGTAACATAGATTCTGGCGCTTGGCGCAGGTTTTAAGTACAATAGCCAGCAATTTTTCACGCAACCGTCAAATTTACTCAACATAAAGGTAACCTCATGAGTGATCAGCAACAGGATCTGACTTTACAGAGCTGGCAGGAACGCCAAGAATACGCAGAAATGATGCAGCCTTTAATTGGTCGTCTATACCGTAATTACGGGGTGGAGATCTTAGTCTATGGCCGCTCGTTATTAAACGTTGACACCATTAACATCATCAAAGCGCATCGGTTAATTCGTCGCCACGAAGGGGTGAAAGTACGGTTGCGCGAAAGCTTTCCATTCATTGAAGCTTTAAGCAAAATGCAATTGGCGCCAGCGCGCGTTGATTTGGGTAAGTTAGCTTACAATTATTTGCACAAAGATGCGGGAAAGGGCGACAGCATTGAAGCCTACCTGCAACGCGAACTCGCAGACATCATCGACAAAGCTGATGAAATTACAGCGCAAGACGTGGTGCTGTATGGCTTTGGCCGGATTGGTCGCCTGCTAGCACGGTTATTAATTGAGCGTAACGGCAGCAATAATAAAATGCGTTTACGCGCTATTGTTGTGCGTGGCGGGCGTGACGGTGATTTAGAAAAACGTGCCAGTTTATTGCGTCGCGATTCTATTCACGGTCCATTTAATGGTTCTATTACTGTTGATCACGAAAACAGTGCCATCAAAGCCAACGGCACCAGCATTAAAGTGATTTACTCAGACGGTCCAGACCAAATTGATTACACCCAATACGGAATCGATAACGCCATCGTGATCGACAATACCGGCATTTGGAAAGATGAAGCTGGCCTAGGCTTGCACTTGAAATCAAAAGGTGTGAAAAAAGTCTTGTTAACAGCACCAGCCAAAGGCGGCATCAAGAATGTGGTCTATGGTGTGAACCATGACGACATTTTGCCAGAAGATCTAATTGTTAGCGCTGCCAGCTGTACGACAAACGCCATTACGCCAGTATTGAAGGTCGTTAATGATGAGTTTGGTATTCGCAATGGTCACGTTGAAACAGTGCACTCATATACCAACGACCAAAACCTTATTGATAACTATCATAAAGCTGACCGTCGTGGTCGTTCAGCGCCATTAAACATGGTGTTGACCGAAACCGGTGCGGCCAAAGCTGTTGCTAAAGCGCTGCCAGAATTAGCCGGTAAATTAACCGGGAATGCGATTCGAGTGCCAACGCCAAACGTATCTATGGCGATCATGAACTTGAACTTAAACAAGTCGACCAGCAAAGACGAAATGAATGCCTTCTTGCGTGACCAAGCATTGCATTCAGAGTTGCAAGCGCAAATCGATTTCACCGCTTCAACTGAGATTGTTTCGACCGATTTAGTTGGCTCTCGTTACGCAGGTGTGGTTGATTCACAAGCGACCATTGTTGACCAAGACCGTGCGGTTCTGTACGTCTGGTATGACAATGAGTTTGGCTACAGCTGTCAGGTTGTTCGTGTAGCTGAGCAAATGGCTGGTCAGCAACTGCTGAACTTACCTAAATAGCAATACATCCATGCAAAAGCGCCTTCCGATAGGCGCTTTTTATTTTGTCCGCAACCGATGAAACCCAGGTTGTGGCGACTCTAATCATTATAAAAAAGGGGAACGCGATGTTCATTACGGCCCAATTTGATAGCGGTAATATCGAGGTTATCGAAGCTAATTCAGTAGACAATATTCAGTTAGCGATTCGCAAAGATAACCAATCAGATTTTTATCAATGGTTCCATTTTAAGCTCTACGGTGAACCCGGTGTTGAGCATGTGATGACCATCACCAACGCCGGTACTTCAGCTTACCCTGATGGCTGGAAAGATTACGGTGCCGTCGCATCCTACGATCGCGAAAACTGGTTCCGGGTACCTACCGAATACAACGGCAAAGAACTGGTGATCCGCTTCGCGCCGGACCAAGAAAGCGTTTATTTTGCATACTTCACACCATACTCCTATGAGCGTCACCAAGACTTGGTACAGTGGGCGCAACAAAGTATTGAATGCCAACACGTGCTGTTAGGCCAAACCCTTGATGGTCGTGATATGAATCTGCTGGTGATTGGCGAACCGGACGACCATAAAAAGGCTATCTGGATTACCGCACGTCAGCATCCTGGTGAGTCTATGGCCGAGTGGTTCGTAGAAGGCCTGCTAAGTCGCTTACTGGATGATGAAGATGGAACCGCGCGACGGTTATTAGAAGACAACGTCTTTTATGTTGTGCCTAACATGAACCCAGATGGTAGTGTGCGTGGTCATTTGCGTACCAATGCCGTCGGCGTAAACTTAAACCGTGAGTGGGCAGAGCCAAGCCTAGAGCGTAGCCCTGAGGTTTATTTGGTACTACAAGCTATGGCAGCAAGTGGGGTAGACTTGTATTTGGATATTCATGGTGATGAAAATCTACCCTATAACTTTTTGGCCGGTTCAGAAGGCATCCCAAGCTATAATGAGCAGATGGATAAATTAGGTGAGCAATTTAAGCAAACCTTACTGAACATTACGCCAGAGTTTCAAACTAAATTTGGCTATGAGGTGGATAAACCAGGTGAAGCTAACTTAACCGTAGCGAGTAATGCGGTGGCAGAACGCTTTAACTGTTTAGCTTTTACCTTAGAAATGCCATTTAAAGATAATGCTGATTTACCTGATGCTGATTTCGGTTGGTCTGCTAATCGTAGCCAGCAGTTAGGTGCCGATGTATTAAGTGCGATTTATTCAATCGCAAATAACTTGCGCGACTAAGTCGCGCAAGCTAGCTTAAAAGCGAACAACAACAATAATAACGCTAGGGGGACACCTTGGAAGCAATTAATAATTTCTTACTGCTACTAGATAGCTATCTAGGTTCGGCAGCCTATTTCCCATATATTCTGTTGGGTGTAGGTTTGTTTTTTACGCTCTACTTGGGCTTTCCACAAATCCGTTTTTTCGGGCATGCCTGGAAAGTGGTCACGGGAAAATTTGATAAAAAGGGTGCACAAGGCGATACCACGCACTTTCAAGCTTTATCAACCGCGTTATCGGGTACGGTCGGTACTGGTAATATCGGTGGTGTGGCCCTAGCTATCTTTTTAGGTGGTCCAGCAGCTTTGTTCTGGATGTGGATCACTGCCTTTTTGGGGATGACCACTAAATTTGTTGAGGTAACTTTATCGCACAAATACCGGGTACAAACTGAAGATGGCACCATGGCTGGCGGCCCTATGTATTTTATGGACCGTCGCTTGAACATGAAGTGGTTGGCCGTGATTTTTGCGATAGCCACCATTATCAGCTCTTTCGGTACTGGCAACATGCCGCAAGTAAATAACATTGCGCAAAGCATGCAAGCCTCGTTTGGTATCGAACCTATGTTAACGGGTGGTATTTTGGCCATCATGTTAGCCATGGTTATCATCGGTGGCATTAAACGTATCGCTGCAGTGACCTCAAAAATTGTGCCCATCATGGGCGTGCTTTATATCATAGGTTCACTAAGTGTTATTTTATTTAACTTAGACCAGATTGGGCCTTCGTTTGCAGCCATTTTCAGCGATGCCTTTACTGGCTCAGCAGCTACTGGCGGCTTCTTAGGTGCGACCTTTGCTTACGCCTTTAATCGCGGGGTAAACCGAGGCTTGTTCTCAAACGAGGCAGGTCAAGGTTCAGCTCCGATTGCCCACGCAGCAGCGCGCGCCGACGAACCTGTATCTGAGGGCATGGTGTCCATTTTAGAACCTTTTATCGACACCATAGTTATCTGTACCTTAACCGGTTTGGTGATCTTGTCGTCCGGGGTTTGGTCAGAGAAGCATACAAATGAGTTCTCTCGTACTGACCTTGAAATCGTGGCCGGCCACTATGACGATACCACTCAAGCGGATCGCCAAGCCTTATACCATTACTTAAATGGTACCTCTGAAAATACTATTGAGAAGTACACAGGTACGATTGAAGTCGCTAATGGTAAACCTGTGAGTAATGGCTTTACCATTTTGCATGCGCGCTCGGTTGCAGAAAACGTGCGCTTTATTGTAGCTGGTGAAGACCCCTACACGGGTGTCCTTAGAATCGATAATGGCGCCTTACGCAAACAAGATATCCAAATTTTTGGTGATTCATTGATTCACTCAGCAGCACTTACCGCCAAGGCCTTTGGGCGTGGCTTCTTAGGTGATGCAGGTGAATACATTGTGCCTATCAGTTTGCTGCTGTTTGCGTTTTCTACTGCCATTGCTTGGTCCTATTACGGTGATAGGGCGGTGGTCTACCTGGTTGGACAGCGTGGTGTCATGCCTTATCGGATTCTGTACGTGGCTGGCTTCTTTGTCGCCTCGTTTGCCGATACCACCTTGGTGTGGACACTTTCATACGTCGCAATTGTGTTGATGACCCTACCTAACTTATTTGGTTTGGTGTTACTCAGACGCGAGATGAAAGATACGGTGAAGGCTTACTGGCAGGATTTTGAAGCCGAAAAAAATGGCAGTCAATCTGACAAGTAACCATTGATTGAGTAAAAACCCGCTGCGGCGGGTTTTTATTTGTCCGCAAACTCTGGGGAATGCTTGAATTTACTCTGAGATCCCTTATATTGCCTACTTAGATTGCTGAAAATTGAGGTACCCATGGCGTTAATAGAATGCCCGTCATGTAACAAACGCATGTCCGACAAAGCAGACACTTGTCCCCATTGTGATTTTCGGGTGGCAGGTGCAACTCCGGAGCAACGTAATCGCGAGCTAGAGCGCTTATTACAAGCTAAAAAAGATAAAATATTAGGCCAGTCTATGCTTGCGTTATTGATCGCAATTGCTGCCTTTACGTATTTTTTCATTCAGCAACCTCATCCCGAGAGTTGGCAGTCGAGCGCAGCATATGGTGCTATGATTGTTGGCTTGGTGTGGTTTGTGCTTAACCGCGTTCGATTATTGTTCTTGAAAAGGAAGCGTTAGTCATGCAGTTTGACGAACTTCTCGCCAGTATTACCCCGGAAACTTTTGAGCGTTTGTTGCAAGCCGTTGAATTAGGCCGTTGGCCCGATGGTGCTAAGCTTTCAGAAGAGCAACGTGCTAATTCTATTCAACTCGTGATGGCCTATCAGGCGCGCTACCGGCCATCGGATGAGCCATTTCGGATTGGCTCAGATGGGCAATTAGTCACACGCAGTAAGCGCGAGATGAAGGCCGATTTAACTGGAGCTGGCACCATTGCGAGCTTTTCACTCAATGATAACTAAGGCAATAACACTGTTATGAGTCAAACCCTTGTAGACTATCAGCTGTTAATTGAGCAAGCTAAAGCCATTACCGCTGATGAACCCGACCTGATTGCCAACTTGAGCAACCTGTCAGCCCTTATTAACGAGACCTTAGCCGATGTTAATTGGGTCGGCTTTTATTTAACGCGGGCGCCTGAGTTGTTGGTGTTGGGGCCATTTCAAGGTAAAGTAGCTTGCTTACGTATTGCCTTTGGTAAGGGCGTTTGTGGAGCTGCCGCAGCAACGCGGCAAACCCAACTGGTAGAAGATGTTCACCAGTTCGCTGGACATATCGCTTGTGATGCTGCTTCTAATTCAGAAGTAGTAGTGCCTTTAATCGTAGCGGATCAGGTGGTAGGGGTGTTGGATATTGATAGCCCTAGTGTGGCTCGTTTCAGTCCAGCTGATGCGGCTGGATTAACCGAGTTAGGCCGATTTATTGAGAGTTTAGACTGGTCACAGTTGCAGCCTAGCGCCTAGGTTACGAAAACATAAGGCTAACCATGTATAACGAATTTGATATTTATGCGTATTTAGTTAGTCAACAGGATATGCAGTTTTTTGAAGGTGACGAAGAAACTGCAACGGATCAATTAAACGAAATGCTGCACTATATTGTCGACTTTAGTGAAGAAACCGACACTTTAGCGCAGCTTGAAGAAGTCGTACGCCGTGTACTTTTTGAATGGATAGAAAACCCAGCCTTGCTGGAGCTAGACAGTGAAGAAATGCAGGCTTATATAACGGAGCAACTGGCGGACGTACGCCAGCAGGATATTGACGAAGATGACCCATATTGAAGAAAACCAAACCGCAAGTAAGTTATCCAAAACTAAAGACGTGATCGCTTATTTAGCGGCAAAGTTTCCGGCCTGCTTTTACGCGGAAGGAGATGCAAAACCTCTAAAAATTGGAGTGTTTGATGACCTTGCCGCACGTTTAGATGATGATGAGACGGTAAGCAAAACGCGTTTGCGTATTGCCTTACGCCACTATACCAACAGCTGGCGTTACCTACGTACCGTAAAAGCTGGCGTTGAACGGGTTGATCTAGATGGAAAGCCAGCGGGTATTGTAGAAGAGCAGCATCAACAACATGCCGAAGAAACGTTAGCGGCATCCAAAGCGGCAGCAGCAGAGCGTGCAGCGGCGAAACGTAAAGTAGAGGCAGACAAAAAGCCTCGTAGCCGAGCACCAAAAGCCGCACCAGCAAATGCTGCACGGCAGGCACGGGCTAAGCGTCCAGCTCGGAAGCCGGCTGCAGCAAGTGCCAGCAGCACCAACGCAAGTAACACGGCTAAAGCAGCACAACCGCAGTTAGCGGCAACGACAGTAGCTGCACTTAAAGTAGGTCAAGCTGTGCATGTAAAAGCCGGCGTTGCACCTATTCCAGGCAGTATTACTGAACTAGACAAAAACGATGTGCATGTGCAACTTCAAAACGGCTTAACGGTCAAAGTTAACGTTGCCGCAGTATTTGTTGCCAAGCAGGAGTAGTAAGTATGAGTAAAAAAGGGTTCACACGAAAGGCGATTGCAGTATTTATTGGTTTATCGTTAAGCCATGTAGCGCTTGCCTTACCACCGGCACATCAACTGGACGAACTGCCTGAGTTAGCACCAGCAGCTCAGCATGGCGTAGCTAGCCAACGTGTGAAAAACTTTTTTACGCGCTATCACTTCAAGCAAATGGAACTGGATAACGAACTCTCAGAGCAAATTCTTGAGCGTTATTTAGAAATGCTTGATTACAATAAAATGTTTTTACTGGCTACCGATATTGAACAGGCCCAAGAATATCGGTTGCTGTTTGATGACATGATCGATTCAGGCAAACTTAGCCCAGCATTTTCGCTCTATCAGAAGTCTTTGCAGCGGCGCTTTGAACGCTACTCCCATGCGTTATCCTTGTTAGACGAAGAACACCCCTTTGATTTCACTGAAACGGGTGACAAGTATCATTTTCAGCGTGAAGATGCGGATTGGCCTGCAGCAGCAACTGAGTTGGATGAACTGTGGCGTCAGCGGGTTAAATACGATGCGCTCAACTTAACCATGGCGGGTAAAGAATGGCCTGAAGTTGTTGAAACGCTTGGTAAACGCTACAACAACGCCCTAAAACGCTTAACTCAAACCAAAAGTGAAGATGTCTTCCAAACGGTAATGAATGCCTTTGCACGCAGTGTCGAGGCGCACACCAGCTATTTGTCACCGGTAAATTCAGAGCGGTTTGAGCAGAACATGAACCTTTCCCTAGAGGGAATAGGGGCCGTACTGCAAGCGGATTACGATTACACGGTGATCCGCAGTTTAGTTCCTGGTGGACCCGCTGATAAGAGCGGGCAAGTGGCCGTAGATGATAAGATCGTTGGCGTGGCTCAGGGTGATGATGACGATGCTGACTTTGTCGACGTGATTGGCTGGCGGCTTGACGATGTGGTGGAGCTGATTAAAGGGCCCAAAGGTACTACGGTTAAACTACAAGTACTTAAAGCGAACCAAAGCGCCAGTGCCACGCCCAAAGAAGTGATGATTGTGCGCGATAAGGTAAAACTTGAAGACCGTGCTGCCAAGATTGAGATCAAGCAATCTACGGATGATAAGTACGATGGTCGGGCCACCGCGCTGATTACCATTCCGGGCTTTTACAATAACCTCACCACTGATGTAGTGGCGTTATTAGAGGAAGCTGCCGCAGCGAATGTGGAAAGCTTAATCATCGATTTGCGTGGCAATGGGGGCGGTTCGTTAGCTGAAGCTATCAGTTTGACGGGACTATTCATTGACCAAGGTCCTGTGGTACAAGTTGCCGATGGTAGCGGTCGGAAAGAAGTCAACGGCGACCGCGATGGTAAAACTTTCTACAATGGTCCTATGGTAGTGATGGTTGATCGCTACAGTGCGTCTGCCTCGGAAATTTTTGCCGCCGCTCTGCAAGATTATAACCGAGCGGTGATTGTGGGTGAAAATACCTACGGTAAAGGCACAGTACAACAACATCGTGGGATTGCACGGCCGTTTGATTTTTATGACGAGCCTTTAGGTAGCGTTCAATACACCATGGCTAAGTTTTATCGAATTAATGGTGGCAGCACGCAATTACGAGGGGTACAACCTGATTTAGAGTATCCATCCATCATTGATGCTGAAGAGTTTGGTGAGAGTTCGCAAGAAAACGCATTGCCGTGGGATCAAATTACCCCAGCTAAATATCAAACTACCCATAGCATTCGTGGTTATGATTTTAAAACGCTGCAGCAACAACTCGATGAACAGATTCAAGGAAACCCAGAGTTTAATTATATTTTTGCTGATATCGAACGCTATCAACAAGAGAAAGAAAAAACTTGGGTAAGCTTGGTACTGGCGGAAAGGAAAGCGGAAGAAGCGGCCGACAAAGCTCGAAACCTTGCCCGTGCTAATGAACGTTTACAGCGTTTAGGACAGGAGCCGGTTGAGAAAATTGACGAAATTCCGACCGATTTAGAGGCGCCAGATCCTTACTTAGAAGAGACAGTCGAATTGGCGTTTAGGTTAGTAGATCAAGCGAAGATGGCTGCTAACTAAACTAGCTAATATATTGATATCCCCATAGAAAGCCGCTTTTTGCGGCTTTTTTAATGGGCAGTGACCGAGGCTAGAAATAGGTGAATGGTAGCTTGATTGTGCCTGATGACAGCACACAAGAATATGATCTTAGTCCGAGCTGGTTTATCATTAGTCTGACTAGAACATAAGCCTAGCTCACGCAATCGTGAGTAGACGATAAAAATAATAGAGAATATTTATGCAACACACCCCATCTAACGGAACCCGTTCGCCGAGTGTTCTGCAAGCTGCCACGCCGCTCGTGGTATTGATTATCATGCTAGCCAGTTCAGTGTATCTTTTTGGCGAAGATTCATCTTATGGACCAAACCAAATTGCACTCTGGATAGCTGCCGGCGTTGCTATTGCCATCGGTTTTTACAACCATTTTAGCTGGGAACAAATCGAAGATGGCATCAAAGAGGGGATTTCGGTAGCCCTTGGCGCGCTCTTGATTATTCTGGCCGTGGGTTCGCTTATTGGTACTTGGCTTTTAGCCGGCACCGTGCCTAGCATGATTTATTACGGCTTAGAGCTGCTTGATCCTAGTTGGTTTTATGCTGCTAGTGCGTTGATGTGTGGCATTATTTCGTTAGCAATAGGCAGCTCATGGACGACCGCAGCCACTATCGGGGTAGCCTTAATGGGGGTTGCGGCAGGTATGGGCCTATCACCAGCTATTACCGCTGGTGCTGTTGTTTCTGGTGCCTATTTCGGTGACAAAATGTCACCTTTGTCAGATACCACTAATCTAGCGCCAGCTGTGGCTGGCACTGAATTGTTTGTGCACATTCGGTACATGGCGCTTACGGCGGGCCCTGGCTTTGCCATTACCTTGGTTATTTTCTTAATCTTAGGCTTCAACGCTGATACTTCAGTGAGCTTACTCCAGCTAGAAAGAATGCAGCTAGAACTGCAAAACACCTTTAACATTGGTTGGTTAATGTTAGTGCCTTTGCTAGTTTTGTTATATCTAGCAGCCACCCGCAAGCCAGCGTTACCCACGGTATTTTTTGGTGCCTTGTTAGGCGGCCTTTGGGCGGTTATTTTTCAACCAGAAATGATCAGTAAGCTCGCAGAAGGGGACGATTCTTATGTTGCGACCCTGAAAATTGTTTGGCTTGCACTTACTGATGGGGTGAAAATTGAAACCAGCTCAGCTGATCTGAACGATCTTCTTAGCGGTGGCGGCATGTCAAGCATGCTAAATACCGTATGGTTGATTTTAAGTGCCATGACCTTCGGTGCCATTATGGAGAAACTAGGCCTATTGCAACGCCTAGTTGCTGGTATTTTAGGGTATGTGAAGTCGGTAGGAAGCCTGATTGGAGCTACGCTATTTACTTGTTTTGGCGCCAATGTACTCACCGCAGACCAATACATGGCGATTGTCTTACCCGGGCGCATGTACCGCGAAGAATTTGAGCGGCGTGGGCTTGACCCACGAGTGTTGTCTCGTACTTTAGAAGACAGCGCCACTTTAACCTCTGCATTAATCCCGTGGAACACTTGTGGTGCCTTCATGATGGGTGCTCTAGGTGTCAGCCCATGGATTTACGCCCCGTTTGCGTTCTTTAACTGGATAACCCCATTGATTGCGCTATTCTACGGTTACACCGGTATTAAAATTTTGCGCCTAGAGCAAACGGCCAAGCCAACCACAGCCTAACGAGGTGTGTACTCCCTATGAGTGAGAAACAAGCTAAGTTCCGGAGCGATTATCGTGCTCCGGACTTTTCTATCAGTACTGTTGAACTAACCTTTTATCTCGACCCTCATCACACCCGCGTGCATAACCGCATGCAAGTTCATCCGCAGCGCCAACAGCAGCCACTATGCCTTGATGGCGAACAATTAAAGCTACTTGAAGTGAGTATTAACGGTGAACTTTTAGACGCCAACGATTATCAACTTGACGCCCAGCAACTGGTGCTAACAAAGGTTCCAGAACAAGCGTTTGAACTGGAGGTGGTCACTGAAATTGACCCTGCTAATAATACTGCGCTTGAAGGTTTGTATCAGACCAATGGTAGTTTTTGTACTCAATGCGAAGCGGAAGGTTTTCGGCGTATTACTTATTATCTTGACCGGCCAGATGTGCTGGCGATTTTTACTACCACCATTTACGCCGATCAGCAACAGTATCCTTATCTCTTAAGTAACGGTAATCCTCAGGCCTCAGGTACCACTGCCGCAGGCCAGCAGTGGGTTACCTGGCACGATCCCTTTCCTAAACCAGCTTATTTGTTTGCCTTGGTGGCTGGCAACTTTGAGTTACTGGAAGACCATTTTACCACTCGTTCTGGTAAGCAAGTGTTGTTGCAGCTCTTTGTCGACCCCGGCAATTTAGCGCGGGCTCATTATGCGATGCAGGCCTTGAAAAACTCCATGGCGTGGGACGAACAACGCTTTGGGCTTGAGTACGATCTAGATATTTACATGATTGTCGCCGTGGACTTTTTCAACATGGGGGCAATGGAGAATAAAGGCCTTAACGTGTTCAATTCACGTTATGTGTTAGCTGATGCTGCAACTGCAACTGACCAAGACTTTTTGAATGTTGAATCGGTTATTGGCCATGAATATTTTCATAACTGGACCGGTAATCGAATTACCTGTCGAGACTGGTTTCAGCTGAGCTTAAAAGAAGGCTTAACGGTTTTTCGTGACCAAGAGTTTAGCTCCGATTTAGGCTCGCGGGCGGTTAATCGGATCCAAGCTATCCGAGTGATGCGTAGTCATCAGTTCAATGAAGATGCTAGCCCTATGGCGCATCCGATTCGGCCTGACAAAGTTATTGAAATGAATAACTTTTACACAGTTACTGTGTACAACAAAGGGGCCGAGGTTATCCGGATGCTACACACCTTGCTTGGTGAAACGGGATTTCAAGCGGGCATGCAGTGCTATATTGAGCGCCACGATGGCCAAGCCGTGACCTGTGATGATTTTATTGCGGCGATGGCTGCGGCTAATCAGTGCGATTTAACTCGGTTTAAAAACTGGTACAGTCAAGCTGGTACTCCAGTTGTTAGAGTAACAGAAAACTATACTCCAGCGAGCGCTCAGGCGGCGGGGCAGCTTCGGCTTACGTTCGCGCAACACACACCAGCTACGCCGGGGCAAACTAGCAAACAACCGGTACATATCCCGGTATTGTTAAGTGCCTATTCAAGCCGCGGCGAACGTCTTAACTTAACCCATCCTGAGCTGCAACTGCACGAATCGGGCAGTTATTTATTTGAGCTCACCGAGGCCACGGCAGAATTGACGATAACCGGATTACACGAGCGCCCCATACTGGCTTTATTAGAGAACTTCAGTGCGCCGGTGCGCTTAGAATACAACCAAAGCTTTGCTGACAAAGCGGTACTGTTGGGGTCTGCAGAACAAGAAGTAACGCGCTGGGAAGCCGCCCAACAGATGTATCTAGATTTGCTCACAGCAGCAGTAGCTAAAGATGGGCTAGTCAGCTTGCCACCGGAAGTAAGTCAGGCCTTACAAGAGCTTCTGGCAGCACCACTCGACCCCGCGCTAAAAGCCTTAGCTTTGACCCCGCCGGCCGCGGAAGAATTAGCCGAGCATTATCCGCAGGATATTCCGCTTGCCTTGATTGGGTTGGCTTGTGAGCAATTAAAACGAGCGATTGCGGCAGCCTTGGCGGAGCAATTAGCCACCTGGTGGCAACAACAGCAAGGTCAACCCTATGAACTAACCGCCGAGGCTATAGCGCAGCGCAGCCTCACGCATCTAGCTGCCTACTATTTGGCATTGAACGATCCTGAAGCTTTCAATAATGAGATTAGCCAAGCTTTTTGCCATGCCGACAATATGACGAGTCAGCAGGCGTTACTGCAAATTGCAACGCACTTAGAATTAGCTTGTGCCAGCGACTTATTAGAGCAATTTGAGTTGCGCTGGCAACATGATCCTTTGGTCTTAGATAAATGGTTCGCGGTGCAAGCTAGTGCACCTGTGGCGGGCACTGTTGCACGGGTAGCTGAGCTGGTTGATCATCCGCGTTTTAATCGAAATAACCCGAATCGTGTCTATGCGTTGTTAGCTACTTTCAGTCGCAATCTGCTGGCTTTTCATCAAGCTGATGGAGCAGGGTACCAAGTGGTTGCGAGCATGATCCGTTACTTGAACAGTAAAAACCCTCAAGTGGCAGCGCGGCTGATCACGCCATTCACTCAATGGCGACGGTTCGATAAGCAACGTCAAAAGCTGCTGCTTGGTCATCTGCAAGAGCTGCAACAATTGCCAAATTTAGCGCCTGATTTGGCCGAGAAAATTAGCAGTAGTTTGGCTCCTGATATGCAGGCCTAGCCGCAGCCTTTGTAATAATCATGCAAAGCTTTTGGATAAACATGTTCAGACCGCGAAATTCGTGGTCTGAACACTGTTTTTTGTGCTTTATAATGATTGAATAACCTAGCTAAATGTCCGACAATAATATGAATTATTTCGCTGTGTGATTTTACCGGCTGGCGGTGCCAGAGGGTAGAACCACATCGTTATATCTCATCACGTTAAAAGGACACTAGCATGAATGCGTTTGGCGAAGGCCAGATCCCCGTTATTTTGCAGAAGGTGGCCGATCTGATTGAACACAGAGCTACCGATCGAGCCGACTTAATCAAAGATTTTGCGTTGAGGTTATATAGAAATATCTCACCGGATGATCTGGCGCTGCGAAATGACAGCGACATGTACGGCGCGGTGATGGGATTGTGGCACAGCTTCAACGAATACACGCCCGGTAAAAAAGCCTTAATTAAAATCTATAACCCAGAAGTGGCGCGCCACGGCTGGGAATCTGCGCATACCATTATTGAAATCATTCAATCAGATATGCCGTTTATGGTTGATTCCATTCGCATGGCTTTAACGCGCTTGGGTATCACCTCGCATTTGCTACTGCATTTGCCAATTAGCCATAAACGAAATGAGCAAAACCAAATCAACGAACTGCTTAAGGCTGGTACTCGTAACGATGATAACGAAGTCGATACGGTATTTCTGATTGAAGTGGATCGTCAAGCCTCTGCCGACGCTATCAAAACGCTGAAAAAAGAATTAGCTGCAGTAATGGAAGAAGTGACGGTATCGGTAGGTGATTGGTTGCCAATGCGTAACAAACTGACCGAACTGGCCGCAGACTTAAGCAAGATTAATTACCCTGGTAGTCAACAAGAACTGCAAGAAGCACAGCGGTTTTTAAGTTGGTTAGCCAAAGATAACTTTACCTTAATGGGCTATCGTCGTTACGACTTAGTGCCGATTGAAGGTGACTACATCATTCGCCAACAAACTGAATCCAGCCTTGGCTTGATGCGCAAAAGCGCCACTAACAAAGAACGCTTGGTATCATCTTTACCAGAAGTAGCGCGTGACATGACTTTTGACGATAGTTTGTTATTGGTAACTAAGACCAATACCAAGTCTAAGGTTCACCGTCCAGCTTACAATGACTACATTGGCATTAAGCGCTTTGATGACAACGGCAAAGTGATTGGTGAAGATCGTTTTATTGGTCTGTACTCTAGCAGTTTCTATAACAACAGCGCGCGTGATGTTCCATTAGTTGGCGATAAGATTAAACGCGTGATGGAAGCCTCAGGTTTCGCACCTAACTCACACGCAGCCAAAGCGTTATTGAATATTCTTGAAACCTATCCGCGCGATGAGATTGTACAAGCAAATGAAGACGACCTGCTTGAAGTAGGGCTGGGCGTGTTGCAGATGCAAGAGCGCGATATGACGCGGTTGTTTGTCCGTCGAGATATTTTTGGTCGCTTTGCATCGTGCATGGTGTTTGTACCGAAAGAACGCTACAACACCTTATTACGTCAAAAGACCCAGCAGATTTTAGCAACCTCGTTGCACAGCACTGCGGAAGTTGACTTTACCACCTATTTTTCTGAGTCCTCCCTAGCTAGAACTCATTATACCGTGCGCATTGGCGAGCACGTACAGGACATTGATGTGAAAGAACTTGAGCAAAACTTAGTTGAAGCAGCGCGCACTTGGGAAGATAACTTCGAGCGCATTTTAAGTAGCACCTTCGGTGAAGGTCGCGCTAACGAGCTGAATAAAAAATATGCCAATGCGTTCCCGCGGGCCTATAAAGAGGACGTCTTGCCATCGGTTGCTATTGCCGATTTACAGCAGATTGAAGCCCTAGACGACGAACACAAACTAGGCATGCTGTTTTATCGTTCACGCGAAGAGAACGAAACCAGTAAAAAAATTCGCTTAAAACTGTTCCATAAAGACGAGCCGATTCATTTGTCTGATGTGTTGCCGATGTTAGAAAACTTCGGCTTGCGGATCATTGGTGAGAGCCCGTACCAGATTAAAACGACCGACGGCAATCTATTCTGGGTGTTAGACTTCCAGATGTTGCACAACAACGTCAAGCTCGACCTTGAAGCCAGTCGTGATTTGTTCCAAGACGCCTTTGCGAAGGTTTGGGACGGTCACTATGAAGATGATGGTTTTAACCGTTTGGTACTAAGCGCAGGTCTAACAGGTCGCCAAGTGATTATTTTACGTATGTTTGCTAAATACATGCGTCAAATTGGTACGACCTTCAGCCAGAGCTACATTGAAAGTACCTTTGGGAAATACCCACTGATTGCCAAATTGATCATTAAGCTGTTCTATACAAAGTTTGAACCGAAAGAGAAGAGCCGCGCGAAGAAAATCGAAGCCTTAGAAACGCGTATTGCTTCTGAGCTAGAAAACGTAGCCAACCTCGATGACGACCGTATTATTCGTCGTTACGTTGAGCTGATTTTGGCTGCACTGCGAACCAACTTCTTCCAAGCTGATGCCTCTGGCAACGAAAAACCCTACATTTCGGTTAAGTTTATGCCTGAACTTATTCCTGAAATGCCATTGCCGCTACCTAAGTACGAAATTTTTGTGTATTCACCTCGCGTAGAAGGGGTGCATTTACGTGGTGGCAAAGTAGCTCGTGGTGGCTTGCGCTGGTCAGATCGCCGTGAAGATTTCCGTACAGAAGTTCTCGGCTTGGTGAAAGCGCAGCAAGTTAAGAACACTGTGATAGTTCCGGTTGGCGCCAAAGGTGGTTTCTTCTGTAAAAACTTACCAGAAGAGCGGGAAGCCTTTTTCGAAGAGGGTAAGGCTTGTTACCGCACCTTTATTCGTGCCTTGTTGGATATCACGGACAACATTGTTAACGGTGAAGTTGTACCACCACAAGACGTAGTTCGTCATGATGAAGACGACATTTATTTAGTGGTTGCGGCCGATAAAGGAACCGCGACTTTCTCTGACATTGCTAACAGTATTTCAGCGGAATACAACTTTTGGTTGGGTGACGCCTTTGCCTCTGGTGGCTCTGTAGGTTATGACCACAAGAAAATGGGGATCACAGCCCGTGGTGCATGGGAATCTGTGAAACGTCATTTCCGTGAACTTGGGGTTGATTGCCAAACCACTGATTTTACCGCAGTAGGTATCGGCGATATGGCTGGCGATGTGTTCGGTAACGGTATGTTGTTATCCAAACATACGCGCTTAGTTGCAGCCTTTAACCACATGCACATTTTTGTGGATCCAAATCCGGATGCGGCAAGCAGCTACGCCGAGCGTGAGCGCCTGTTCAAGTTACCGCGTTCAAGCTGGGCCGATTACGATAGTTCGTTAATTTCTTCTGGTGGTGGTATTTTCTTGCGCAGTGCGAAAGCCATTGAATTAACGCCAGAAATGAAAAAATTATTTAACACTCAGAAAAAGTCGTTGACGCCAACTGAGATGATTAAAACCATCTTAACTTTGCCCGTCGACTTACTTTGGAACGGTGGTATTGGTACTTACGTTAAGAGCAGCAAAGAAAGCGACAGTGATGTTGGTGATCGTGCTAACGACGCGGTACGGGTGAACGGTGGTGAACTGCGCACTAAGATTGTCGGCGAGGGCGGTAACCTAGGTTTCACCCAATTAGGACGTATCGAATACGCTCGTAACGGCGGTCGTATCAATACTGATGCGATTGACAACGTAGGTGGCGTTGATTGTTCGGATAACGAAGTTAATATCAAGATCTTGTTGAATGGTTTGGTTGCCAACGGCGATTTGACCCGAAAACAACGCGATCAGTTGCTATACGACATGACCGACGAAGTGGCGCAAATCGTGATTAAAGATTGCTTCCGTCAATCGCAATCAATTTCCGTTACAGCCATTCGTGGTGCCGATCAGATTAAAGAATTGCAGCGCTTTATTTATCACCTAGAACGTGAAGGGCAACTTAACCGTGCACTTGAGTTTTTACCGGATGATGATGAATTGGCAGAACGTCAGGCGCTCAATAAGGGCTTAACCCGTCCTGAATTAGCCGTGATCACTGCCTATGGCAAGATGGTATTGAAAGATCAATTGGTCGATGACGCTATTATGGATGACCCTTTCCATGCGCGTTCACTGATTAATGCGTTTCCTAAGCCGTTGCAAGAAACCTATGCTGAGGCAATGCAAAATCACCCATTACGGGCGCAGATTATTGCTACGCGTTTAGCCAATAATATCGTTAACGATATGGGACCGAACTTTGTTTATCGCAAAGCAGACGCGACCGGGGCTACTGTTGCTGAAGTAGCAAACGCCTACGTGATTGCGCGTGAATGCTTTAATTTGCGTGGTCTAATGGAAGCCATTGAAGCAGGTAACAACCAAATTCCTGCCGATGTGCAGAACAGCATGTTATTCCAGATCCGTCGGGTTGTGCGTCGTGCTACACGTTGGTTCTTGCGCCATCCAAATCCTGAACTAGGTAACATTCAAGCGCACATTGATTTCTATCAAGACAGCTTTAATGACTTGCGGGAGAATGTGCTGGATTACGTTATTCCAGCAGAGCGTGATGCTATTCAGAAAGACATTGATAAGCTACAAGCGCAAGGCGTACCAGCAGATCTTGCTAAACAAGTTGCTATTCTGTCCACCTTGTTCTCGGCGCTGGATATTGCCGACGTGGCTAAACAAACAGGACGCAGTGAAGCTAGCGTAGCGAAAGCCTACTTTAATTTAGGCTCGCAAGTGTCCTTGCATTGGTTCTTGGAGCAAATTAACAGTCAGCCGGTTGATAACCACTGGCAAGCTCTAGCTCGTGCTGCGTTCCGCGAAGAGTTGGATTGGCAACAGCGTTCATTAACCATGAGCGTCTTGAACGGTAGTGACGAAGCGCAAGATAGCCTTGATGTGTTAGCGGCTTGGTTAGATGCCAATAAAGTCTTTGTAGACCGTTGGTTAGTGATGCTATCAGATTTCCGTACCACCAAAACTCATGAGTTTGCTAAGTTCTCCGTCGCCTTACGAGAGCTGATGTTACTCAATCAAAACTGTACGTCGGCAGCTTAAGCCTATGTACGGGATCTTGCGTAAGTGGCTGTTCAGCAAAGATGCTGAACAGTCACATGATTTGACCTTGGGGTTACTTAAACGCTACGCCAACACTCCGTTGGCGTGGTTTTGGCGACAACAAGTTGAAGCTAAACCTGTAACAGTGATGGGCATCGAATTTCCTAATCCTGTAGGTTTAGCGGCAGGTCTTGATAAAAACGCCGAGTGCATTGATGCTTTTGCACAAATGGGATTTGGTTTTATCGAGGTCGGTACAGTTACCCCAAAACCGCAAGAAGGCAATCCCAAGCCACGTCTGTTTCGGATCCCTGAACGTGAGGCCATTATCAACCGCATGGGTTTTAATAACCTTGGCGTTGATTACTTGGTTGAGCAAGTGCAAAAAGCGAAGTTCAAGGGGGTGCTGGGGATTAATATAGGCAAGAATAAAGCTACAGCAGAAGCTGATGCCGTGCACGATTATGTGCATTGCATGCGCAAAGTTTACGCTTTTGCGAGCTACATTACGGTCAATATATCCTCGCCAAACACGCCCGGCTTACGCGCCTATCAGCATGGCGATGCGCTGCATCAACTGCTGGCCAGCTTGAAACAAACTCAAGCAGAACTCGCCACCGAACACGGCCGTTATGTGCCACTGGCAGTAAAAATTGCGCCTGACCTTGATAACGACGGCATTGCAGCGATGGCGGCTGCCTTAATAGAACATCAGATAGATGCTGTTATAGCGACCAACACAACTCTCAGTAGGGACGCGGTAGTCGGCTGTAAGCATGCCGATGAGGCAGGGGGCTTGAGTGGCAAAGTGCTATTTGATGCGAGCACGGCCGTAGTTAAGCAACTAGCAGAACATCTTCAGGGTAAACTACCTATCATTGCCGTTGGTGGCATCGATAGCGCGGCCGCAGCTCAAGCAAAACTAGCCGCAGGAGCAAGCTTGGTGCAAGTGTACACCGGCTTCATTTACCATGGACCGCAGTTGATCCGCACTATCGTAAACGACTTGTAAACAATCTCAGATTTCTTTATGGTATAAAGCATAGTCAAAGTTCACTCGCAATAACGATAACGACAAGGTTGAACGTGCACGTAAATATCCAGTGGCAATGGTTCTGTGAGCCAGCAACAAAGCATCTCGGTATCCAGCTTGAGTCTGGCACAGCACACCTATGCCCTTATAAAGCCAGTAGACTGATTCCTTTGTACCCCTTGCAAGCGAGCCTAACAACCGATGAAGCTCAGTTGTTTCAAGAGTTTACTGAATGTTTAGAAGAAGTTAGCCCACTTATTGAGACAAGCATTCAGCAACCTTGTAACTCAGACTGGGTACAGGCCGCAGGGCTGAATTTACTGATTATCCAGCGTTTTGGGCGGCCACAATTGCCTCAGAGTTGGTATTTTCAAGAAGCTTTAATCGCCGAACAAACCCAACAAGAACTAAAACTCGGGGCCCTAGTACAGCTTAATTCGGGGCTGCAACAAGGGCTCTGTGTGGTGTTGCAGCAAGATGGTGAATTTGCTGAATGCATGGTGTTGGGAGCAGAATTTGTGTTATCCGATGTGAAAACATTACGCCAGTTTGATGTGTTCAAGGTCATGATTAATCGTTTACAACGAGGCCCTCATGAAACTCATGCTGACGGTAGTCCTACTCTGCGGTTAGCCTAAAGGCGTCATCTTACTCCTGTTGTTAAGCTAGTTGAGTCTGTAACCTATGAAATTACCCGGTCATATTGCTGCAACTGTTACTTTGTTAGCCAGTGCAATCAGTCTGGTGTTAACCCCGAGCCATGCGTTAGCCACACCAACACTACCAGCTACCAGCAGTGCTGCTGCACCTAGCCTCCATTTACGTATTCTCAGTACCAGCGATGTTCATGGCCAATTTATCGGGAAAAATTACTTTACCGAACAACCAGTAGCAGCAGGTTATGCACACTTAGCCAAGGTCATCGAAGAAGCCCGGGCGGAAGCAGACTTGCATGTGTTAATTGATAACGGTGATCTCATCCAAGGTAGTCCTATGACGGACTGGATGGTAACCGCAGCAGCTAGCGAACAGCCGTTGCCACTCACTCAAGTGATGAATGCCCTGCAGTTTGATGTGGCCAACTTAGGCAATCATGAATTTAATTACGGTCTAGATTACCTTGCCCAAGCCTATGCTGGTGCAAATTTTCCGCTGCTTAGCGCCAATCTTAAACCCTTGACCGAAGCGGCCAAGAATAAATTAAAGATTGCGCCTTGGGTGATGTTAGAAAAGCAGCCTGCACAGGCATCGTTACCAGCTGTTAAAGTTGCAGTGATTGGGGTACTACCGCCGCAAATCATGCAGTGGGATGCCCATTATTTACAGCATCAAGTTGCGGTAGAGGGGATGTATGAAGCAGCCCAGCGAAGTGTGCAAGAGGCCCAACAACAAGGAGCCGAGGTGATCATTATCGCAGCTCATACGGGGTTGCCGAAAAATTCTCGCGAGACCCATAGCAGTGAGCAAGATGTTTGGTCGCTTGCGCAAATTGACGGCGTAGATGCAATCGCATTTGGCCATCAGCATGAGTTATTCCCCGGTACTGATGCTTACCAATTAAATCCTGACGTAGATAGCGAAGCCGGCACCATTCATGGTGTTGCAGCATCGCAGCCTGGTGCACAAGGCGAGTACCTTGGCGTGATAGATCTCTATTTACAGTGGCAGCAACAAGGTTGGCAAGTTAGTCGCAGTAAGAGTCATTTACGAGCTGCGGCGGCAACTCCAGACACAAATATTCAGGCGTTATTAGCAGAGGCTGATCAAGCTACTTTGGCTTATATGAAGCAACCCATTGGGCATACAGAGGTAGCATTATCACATCAATTATCACGGTTACAGCCCACGACCGCCATGCAACTCTTGCATGATGCTCAGCGGTGGTATGTGGAGCGTTATCTAGATGGTTTGGCCGATGAGTCTTCCACTAGCACCGAACAATCATGGCAACGGTTGCCATTACTGAGTGCTGCGGCTCCTTTTTTTGCCGCAACCTCAGCAGAGGAGGCCGCGCAACAGCAGTTTACTTTTATCAATGCAGGCCCAGTTACCATCGGCGATGTGGGTAATTTATATCGATATCCCAATACTTTGGACGTTGTCAAAATATCGGTGGCACAACTACAGCAATGGTTAGAAATCAGCGCGGCCGCGCTTAAAGTAGGCAGTAACGAAGAGCCATACAGTTGGGTTGAGAGCCAAGTGCCTTCTTATAATTTTGATACGATTGCCGGCATCAAGTACCAGATTAATGTGAGTCAACCCATAGGTCAGCGCATCACCATCCTCGATCAGATAGCAACGGAAGAAGTCTTGGTCGTAACCAATAATTATCGCGCTAATGGCGGTGGTGATTTTGCCGGATTAGATGGCAGTCAGATAGTGTTTAGCAGCCCAGATCAAATTCAGCATATTCTTATCGAGTATCTGAAACAGTTACCACAACCCTATTTAGCAGGGCAACAGCTGGATAAGAATTGGATTATTGTTGACCGGGAATAGTCGGAAAAATCAAGTAAGGAATTGGTTGCGGGGGCAGGATTTGAACCTACGACCTTCGGGTTATGAGCCCGACGAGCTACCAGACTGCTCCACCCCGCGTCCGATGAAGTGCATAGTATAGAGTTAGTTCTGCAAACGCAAGCCCCCGTTGAATCGTTCGCTTAGTTATTAACCGATATTGATTTGATTGCTGCTTTTACGTCCATATCGAGCAATACAGCAGCCTCATCTTTCGGTATAATCTGTTTCTATCTTTCTTAATAAGTGATTATTTTCATGTCGGCAACTCTGCAACTTTTTGCAACCTGCGCCAAAGGTCTCGAGCCTTTATTGTTTGATGAACTGAACCAGTTGGGTATTACCCAAGTGCGCCAAACAGCTGGCGGCTGCTGGTTCGACTGCTCCTTAGAGCAGGCCTATCAAGTGTGCCTGTGGACTCGGTTAGCGAATCGAGTGTTATTAAAATTGGGCGAATGCTTCGTCAAGCAAGCCCAAGACATTCCATTGGCCGTTGCCCAAACTGAATGGGAACAGGTTTTTGCGCCTGAAGATACGTTCTTAATTGATTTCAGCGGTCGTCATCCAGATATCCGCCACACGCAATTTGGTGCGCAGCTAGTCAAAGACGGTATTGTGGATCGCTTTAGAGAACAATTAAACCAACGACCTTCAGTTAGCAAAGAGCCTGACGTTCGTATTAATGCTCACTTACATAAAGATAAGCTTACTTGGTATTTAGATTTAGCGGGTGAGAGCCTGCATAAACGTGGCTATCGGCAACAGCAGGGTGCTGCACCGTTACGTGAAACCTTAGCGGCGGCGGTGGTGATTCGTGCGGGTGTTGATACCACAACTGAAGTAGTCATGGACCCATTCTGTGGTTCGGGCACCTTACTACTTGAAGCAGCAATGATTCGTTATCAGTTAGCGCCTGGCTTACAGCGCAGCTATTGGGGCTTTCAAGCATGGATGGGGCACCAACACAGCTTGTGGTTACAAGTGCGTGAGCAAGCAGAGCAGCGTTTTGCCGAAGCTATCGCCGAGCCTAGCGCTAGGTTTTACGGACGCGACAATGATCCACGCATGCTGGGGATTGCCCGACAAAATGCCGAACGGTTGGGATTAAGCCATGTATGTGACTGGCAAGTAGGGGATGCGGAGCATGCAGAACCGGCCGTAAATGCGGCAGAACAACACACCGCACCTTTGCTTATTTGTAATCCACCCTATGGTGA
Organism: Idiomarina loihiensis; assembly: GCF_024584785.1. Taxonomy (GTDB): domain Bacteria; phylum Pseudomonadota; class Gammaproteobacteria; order Enterobacterales; family Alteromonadaceae; genus Pseudidiomarina; species Pseudidiomarina fusca. The sequence continues at coordinate 933,757 of NZ_CP074112.1, read as the reverse complement.
GCGGCTTGGCGAAGAAGTTGAAACGCTGCTGTTGTATCGTCGTTTTGGTCAGCAATTACGGCAACAGTTTTCCGGTTGGCAAGTGGCGGTTCTAGCCGGTGATGAAACTCTCTTAAAACGTCTTAAGTTACGTAGTCAACGCAAATACAAGTTGTTTAACGGTGCCATTGAGACTTTATTGGCTACTTACGACTTAACCGTAGAGCAACCTGAATTTACCCAAACGCAATCAAACGACCTTGCCAACAGATTACGGAAAAACTACCAAAAATTAGAAAAATGGGCGGCAAAAGAAGGGGTTAACGCATGGCGTCTGTATGATGCCGACCTTCCAGAATACAATGCAGCCGTTGATGTCTACGATGATTGTATTGTGATTCAAGAATATGCAGCGCCGAAAGACATTCCGCCGGCGGTAGCTAAAGATAGATTATGGTTTTTAATCGATACCTTAGCCTCTGAGTTGCCTTTTAAAGCTGAAAACATGACCTTAAAGGTGCGGCAACGGCAGGCTGGTAAACAGCAATATCAAAAACAGACCCCGCGTGGCTTAGTTCGGATAGTGCATGAATACGGCGTGCAGTTTGAGGTGAATCTGAGTGACTATTTAGACACAGGGCTATTTTTAGATCATCGTTGGGCACGCCGAGAATTAGGTAAAATCAGTGCGGATAAGAGTGTTCTGAATTTGTTTGCCTACACCTGTTCGGCATCGGTGCATGCCGCAATGGGCGGTGCTAAAGAGGTGGTTTCAGTCGATTTATCTAAAACTTATTTGGCCTGGGGCGAACGCAATTTCCACCTCAACAAGCTCAACACGCGCGCCCATCAGTTTATTCAAGCTGATTGTATTGCATGGCTTAGAGAACAACGGCCACAGCAGCGCTACGACGTGATTTTCCTCGATCCGCCCACGTTTTCAAACTCTAAGCGGATGGATGATGTTTTAGATGTTCAACGTGACCACGTGCAATTGTTAAAACTAGCAGCACGGTTGTTGAAAGACGACGGGGTGATTTTGTTTTCCAACAACAAACGCAAATTCAAGCTTGATAACGAGGCTTTAGCTGAAGCCTTTTTGGTTGCAGAAGACCTAACCAAGCGCTCTATTTCTGCTGATTTTGAGCGCCACAAAGGCATTCACCATTTGTTCAAGGTACGCCACAGTGGCTGACTATTATCTGCTTAGCAAACCTCATTGTCCTTTGTGTGACCAAGCTAAGCTGCTCGTTGAACAAGCCATGCAGCAAGCGGTTCAGTCACCAGCAACGGGCTGGCGTCTGCATGTGGTTGATATTACCCAACAACCCGAGCTACTAGCAGAGTACGCTTGGTTGATCCCTGTATTAGTGCGCGCTAGCGACGATGCCGAGTTACGTTGGCCGTTTGCAACAGCACTTGAGGATTTTTTAATAGCATGAATATTGTAAGAATTCAGAATGCGCAATTAGCCTTTGGCAACGATGCCATTTTAGACCATGTTGACCTAACCATTGAAGCAGGCGAGCGGGTCTGTTTAGTGGGCCGTAACGGTGCCGGTAAATCGACGCTACTCAAGGTTATCGACGGCGAAGTGCAGCTCGATGACGGGGCAGTGCAATTGGTCGGTGATACGGTTGTTGCTAGATTGCCGCAAGATCCACCAGCAAACTCAGAGCAGTCGGTATACGATTATGTTGCTGAAGGTTTAGCTGAGGTGGGCGATTTACTTAAAGATTATCACCATACCCTGCAACAGCTCGAACAGGAGCATGATAGTGACCAAATCATGAATGATTTGGCGCGCTTACAGACCGCTTTAGAAGCGGCCGATGGCTGGCAGTTACAAACCCGCATAGAACAAGTGTTAACGCAGCTAGCACTACCTGCCGATAGCACCATGGCGGCGCTCTCGGGCGGTTGGCTACGACGGGTAGCATTAGCCCGTGCACTGGTGGTCAATCCTGATTTGTTGCTGTTAGATGAGCCTACTAACCACCTCGACGTAGAAATGGTGCGGTGGTTAGAAGAGCGGGTTAAAGACTTTCGTGGTGCGGTGCTATTTATCAGCCACGACCGGGCCTTTATTCGTCATCTAGCAACTCGTATTATTGATTTAGATCGGGGCCAATTAAATAGTTATCCCGGTAGTTACGATGCCTACTTAGAGCTCAAGCAACATCAGTTGGAAGTTGAAGAGACTCACAACGCTGAGTTTGATAAAAAACTGGCTCAAGAAGAGACCTGGATCCGTCAGGGCATTAAAGCACGGCGGACTCGCAATGAAGGCCGCGTCAGGGCGTTAAAAGAGCTCCGAAAACAACGTGCGCAACGCCGCGAACAGCAAGGTTCGGCCAAGTTAGCTGTGCAGGAAGCCAGTAAATCAGGCAAGCTGGTGTTTGATGGCAGTGATGTTAATTTAGCGTTCGGTGATAAAACCATCCTACGCCAGTTTGAGTTTACCTTACAACGCGGTGACAAGGTTGCCTTGGTAGGACCGAATGGTTGCGGCAAGAGTACGTTGATCAAAGTTTTGCTGGGACAACAAGCGGCAGATTCCGGGCAGATCAAGCTAGGGACTCACTTACAAGTCGCTTATTTTGATCAGCATCGAGCGCAACTAGATCCTAATCTAACCATTGCTGAAAACGTAGGTGATGGTAAGCAGGATGTTACCTACAATGGTAAAACTCGACATATTCTGAGCTACTTACAAGATTTCTTATTCTCACCTAAACAAGCCAGAACGCCGGTAAGAGCTTTATCTGGCGGAGAGCGTAACCGAGCTTTATTAGCCAAACTGTTTTTAACCCCAAGTAATTTCTTGATCTTGGATGAACCTACCAACGACCTTGATATCGACACCTTAGAGCTGTTAGAGCAAATTGTGGCAGATTATCAGGGGACGGTAATCTTGGTCAGCCACGATCGTGAATTTGTGGATAATACGGCGACAAGCGTGCTGTTATTTGAAGGTGAGGGTAAAGTAACCGAAATCGTGGGTGGCTTTACCGAAGTAAATCATTATTTAAGCCAAACTGCGGGAACTAATTCGGCTGCCAGCAAGTCACAGCCTGCAGCATCTGCAAGTAGTAGCAGCACTGCGGCAAGTAAAGAATCTGCTAACAAGGGTTCAGCTGCGCCGCGTAAAAAGTTATCCTACAAGCTGCAACGTGAATTAGAACAATTACCGCAACGGATTGAAGCGTTAGAGCAGGAGCAAGAGCACTTGCAACAACAAACCAGTCAGGCTGATTTTTTTACTCAGCCGCATTCAGTTACTGCGCCGGTATTAGAGCGATTAGGCGAATTAGAACAAGAACTTATGGCCGCGCTAGAGCGCTGGGACGAATTAGAAAATTTACAACAAGAGAGTCATTGAATTCCTTATGAAACAGTTTAAAACCAAAGCACTTACGCTGGCAGTAGCCGGTTTATTAAGCAGTAGTTTTAGTGCCGCAGCTATGGCCGATAGCTACACCTTTACCGTACTCCCAGAAACGCACAGTCAAGTTCGGGCTAGTTTTCCGCGCAATATCAACGATAGTGGGTTGATCACCTTACATGGTCGCTTTTCTGCTAACACCGAGATTGATTTTGATCTTATGACCGATAACTTAAAAGGCTATATCGGTTTAGATGAAGATTTTGATCCTGCCACCGATAGCTTAACTGAGGCCCAATATTGGGGACTCGTTCAAGTGCTGGCTGATCGAGAGAATGCAAATAGTGCTGAGTTGCGTATTGCTACTGATTTTGCTGGAACTTATAACGGTCAAGATATCCTGTTTCATGGCTTACTCAACGGTACCGACGGGGCCGTATCAAGCCAAGAAAAATCAGCGGATCATGCCTTTTTAGGTTTGAATAACAATAACGTGAGAGTAGGTTGGGCATCTGCGCCTTACACTCGCTTTGATCACACGTATCAACCTGAACCAGCTGAAGAGGGTGGCGAGATGCCAGACCCCATCACGTTAAACTTTGCTGAGCGTGAGTACATCAGTCGTGGTTTGTGGTTTGATGGCACTAATTACAGCTTAATTGCGCCGCCAGAGCAGGAATACTTAGGTGGTGAAGCACAAATCTTTGCCATCAATGACACCAATTTAGCCGTAGGTAACGCTAGTGTGGCGTTATTCCCAGCTGCTCAAGAGCGAGTAGATGCTTGTATTGAAGACTTTACCCCAGCGTCCAATCGCGCCGTTTATACCTGTATTTGGAATCTTTGGTACGGTTTTCAGCGCGAAGCAGCCTTAGGCGGCTCTTTTACTGCTAATGGCTCTCTTTACGATATGCATGCAGCCGTGTGGCAACTTGATGACCAAGGCCAGGTTATTTCAGAAACTCTGTATCCGCCATTGCGTGAGCGTTCAGAAGATGATGGAGCCTACTGGTCTGCTTATGCTTATGCAGTCAACAACAACGGCATTGCGGTAGGCCAAAGCTGGACTTACTACAACGACGTAGAACAACCGGGCAACCGGATTAAAATGCCAGTGGTTTACCAAAATGGCGAAACTAAAGCGATCACGACAGATGAGGAATACATTTGGGGCTCGGCGACTGCCATCAACGATGAAGATCAGGCAACGGGTTTTGTGATTCGTACCATCCAAGGGGTACGTCGCGCTATTGGCTTTATCTATGATGTAGAAGCTGAAACTTTCGCTGAGTTACCAGGCTTTTTCGAGGGTTCAAGCACCTATCCCAATGCCATCAACAATCAAGGCTTAGTGGTGGGCTCAGGTGAAATCGATTACACCCTGAACGCCGAACGCCGTCGAGTTGGTTTTGTTTATGACTTAAATAAACCAGATGTTGGTTTTATCAACCTCAATGATGCTATTGGTTGCAGTGCGGACTATTACATAGTGTCGGCAGACGATATCAACGAAGATAATCAAATCTTGGCCACCGCGTTAACGACCATCGAAGAAACCACAGAAGAGGGTGATACCTACACTCGTAATGTCTATGCGACGCTGAAGCTGGATACAGCCGCAGGCGAGGTTACAGGTTGCTCTACTGAGGATGAGATAATTACACGTGAAGGCGCTGCCACATCTCCTTTTGGCTTGATTGCTATGTTCTTGATTGGTGGCCTTATTACTATTCGTCGCTTAATCAAGGTTTAACTGGCAATAATCTTCTAAGTAAAGCCTTCTGACAAACTGGCGTAATATCATCAACTTAACGGTAACGATGATATTACGCCATTTTTTTAGCTTGAACTCCCTGATTAAGTTGCTATCTATTAAAGGGAGAGCAGTCAAAAAAACGTCATGCTCTTGTCATAAATCAAAAACGACAATTGGACGAGGAAGGTAAATATGAAACGACAAAAACGCGATCGCCTCGAACGTGCTCACGCACAGGGGTTCAAAGCCGGAGTATCTGGTCGTTCTAAGGAACTGTGTCCTTATCAAAACCAGGATGTTCGATCTCAGTGGCTAGGCGGTTGGCGCGATGCGATGGAAGCTCGTGGCGTTGGTCTGTTCCGCTGATGCGTCCTCATCAGAAACAGCTACAATAAAGCCGAATGAAATAAGCCCGCATAAGAGCGGGCTTTCTTTTAGCAGGACGAGACACTAACCTTTTAAAAGGTGGAAGTGTCTGTAAATAAACCTACTTTCAAATCTTTTGCAGTATAGATAGTTTTGCCATCCACTTCGACGCGACCATCAGCAATACCCATGTACAATGAACGTTTCAACACACGCTTCATATCGATGTGATAGGTGACTTTTTTCGCCGTAGGTAGAATCTGACCGGTAAACTTCACTTCGCCAACGCCTAACGCGCGACCACGACCGGGGCCACCTAAACAGGCCAAGAAAAAGCCAGTAAGTTGCCACATGGCATCCAAACCTAAGCAACCAGGCATGACAGGATCACCAATAAAATGGCAATCAAAAAACCATAGATCTGGGTTGATATCTAACTCGGCATGAATGTAGCCTTTGTTGTAGGCACCGCCGGTTTCAGTAATTTCTAAAACCCGATCCATCATCAACATATTCGGGGCAGGGAGCTGACTATTGCCGGGACCAAACATTTCGCCACGAGCGCATGCCAGAAGTTCTTCGCGGGTGAAGCTAGACTGTTTCATAAAGACCTTTATTACAGCTAAAGAATAAGTGTTCGCAAATACCCGCTCAGATTAGCGAACACTTGTACGCTTAACAAGTCCGATTTGTTCTTTATTTAAAACCAGCGTTGCCACCATGACGTGGGTTTTTCTATATGCTGTAGTTCGCTAAGTCGTTGTTCTATCTTAGCGTATAGTTGTTTCTGCGGCTCGTTGGTCAATAACTCTAAGGCTGCAGTAACGTGTTCAACGGCATAAATATGAAACTTTTCGGCAGCTACCGCAGCAATCACTTCATGATCAAGATTAAGCTGGCTTAAATTGGCTTGAGGAATGATGACGCCTTGCTTGCCGGTTAGTCCACGCGCTTGGCAAAGCGCAAAATAACCTTCTATCTTTTCGTTGACGGCGCCGATGGCTTGTACTCGACCAAATTGATCGACTGCGCCGGTAATAGCTAAGCCTTGCTCAATAGGAGCCTCAGCTAGTGCCGACAGCAGACAGCAAAGCTCAGCCAAAGAGGCACTATCGCCATCAACTTCGTGATAAGACTGCTCAAATACAATGGTAGCCGACAGACTCATAGCATCATTGCGAGCGAATACATTGGCTATATAGGCACTTAAAATCATCACCCCTTTGGTATGAATACTACCACTGAGCTCTGATTTTCGGTCGATGTCAATAATATCGCCGTCACCGTAATGCACGGTTGCCGTAATCCGGCTTGGCTCACCAAATTCAGACCCACCCGCAGTAACCACGGTTAATCCATTGATCTGGCCGATAACCTGACCACTGGTTTCAATGTAGACTTGACCTTCTAAGATAGCGCGGCGACTCAACTCAGCGATGTAGCCATCACGCTGCTTGCGTTGTTCAAGCACTTGTTCAAGGTGTGCTGCACTAATCTGTTGCTGCTGTTGTTGGGCGGCAATGCCATTGGCTTCACGCAAAAATTGCATTAAGGCGATAGTGTCTAGTGTTAACTCTGTTTGAAAATCAGTCAGACGAGTCGCAAACTTTAACAAGGGCGCAATAGCATCAGGCGCTAATGGACGTACCGCAGCCTCACGCTCAACATAAGCTAAATAGTCAAAATAAGGGGCTAGGGGAGCTTGAGCTAGCGAATAATGAGATGAAAAGTCCGCTAAATAAGGGAATAGGTTATCAAAATCACGGTCTACTTCGCGTAATTGGGCGTAAATATCACGATCCCCTAATAACAATACTTTCAGCTGCACAGGAATAGGTTCTGGCTGGTAATAAGCTGCAATGTGAGCTTCGCCTGGTGCTTGCCAATGCATCATACTGGTGCGCAGAACGTATTTTAATTTGCGCCACAAGCCGGGCTGCAAGAACAGCTCTTCGGCATCAATGGCCAGCACGCCACCATTAGCACGCAGCAAGGCGCCGGGCTCAATTAAATGCAGATCAGAAGAAATGGTTCCTTCAACGGATTGAAGCCGAATACTACCAAACAAACTCGCATCGGTAACTCTGTCGCAATAAGTAAAAGGCTCTGGCTGGGCCGGCTGTCGTACTAATATAGTAGCAAGTTCAGCACCGGGCAGATCGTCAAAAGTTTTGTCTGAAATGAGCTCTAAATAGTGCTTTACCCGCGCACTGGTAAAGGTTTCCAGCATATATTCAAGCAACGGTTGTCGAACATTCACGGCGGCTTGTAGAAATTCCCATAGCTTGATGACAAAGCTATCTGCTTGGCCGGCATTTACGTCGATACATAATGGCTGGTTAGCTGAATCCGGATTAGCCACATAGAGCCAATCGCGTTGACTATGAGCGCTTTGCCAGCCTTGTTGCGTAGGTAACTCGGCCAACACATCTAAGGCCCGTAAGCCAGCTGGCGTCACAATAAAACCATGGGCGTAACGACCGCAAATACTTAACGCTTGCTCAATCGCATGAAGCGCTCGCTGTTGCCCAATGAGAGGGTTAGGAGCTGAAGTGACCGGACGTTGTGCCGCCCATTCGGTGAGATTTGGTTGTAAAGCTTGCGCCGCAATCCGCATAATTTGCCGTTCTCCTTTTATAGACAGCTATGATAGCCGAAATAAGGGGTAACTGACCATGTTTGTTAGCGTTTGCGACGCATTTGTAGAGACTTTAAGTGTTAGTTAGTAGTAGGGCGTTCAACTTTGATTGCCTGCACTTGATAACCAGCCTCGCGCAACAAGGCAACCACACCCTGATCACCGCCTAAATGACCCGCACCTACCGCGATGAAACTTGGCTTAGTAGCCATCATTTGCGGTAGTTTTACCACCCAGTCACGGTTTCTGTCACTCAGTAATAGCGCTTCATATTCAGCAAATTCAGGCTGAGCCACGGTATAGGCATATAATTTGTCAGCGTCACCTTGGATATAAAGCTGGTTAAGTTTCTGCATCTCGGCTTGCGAGCTTGCAGGGTCTGAAATCATGTCCCACAACCAGTTAACTTGTTCAGCAACAGGTACTTGGTTAAATAGATCTAATTGAAACAAAGGTGTTTCTAGCTCAGCAATGGTATGCCCACCAAGTTGAGCTTGTTCAGCGAAATAACCGTCATAGGATGCCTGTTGCTGACAGTTCAACTGCATAGGTAAGAGCAAGCTGGTTAAAATAAACGGCCGTAAATGGCCAACCTGAGTTAAATCAGCGCCTAAATTATCAACAAAGTATTGATTCATCTGTTGATGCTGTTCAGCATTCAAAAACTTTCTTAAGTACTGTGCATCGGGCTGCGCAGAATGCTGTTGAAAGACCTGCGCCAAGGCTGGATCCGTTAAATCAATTTCTAGCACCAGTTGCTCAGTTTTAGCAAAAGCTTCAGTCACGCTTGGATCTATGTAGAAGTCATCCTGACAGAGCATATGCATGGTGCCATACAAATAAGATGGTTGAGTCAAATCCTTGCCACTAATTTGATAAAACAAATCAGCCTGAGCGCTAGGCGCAAACAACAAGCTAGAGCTACAAGTCACTGCCATAGCAACGCCAATCACATTCTTAAACCAAGCTTTCATGAATCGTCCTTAAATTGAGATGTCGTTAAATTTTCAATAACGAATACTAGGTGAGAGAGCTAAAACCAACAAGCAGCAAGCTACCGAAAAACCGTAACCAAAGGTTTCTAACTTGGCCTTATTCAGCTTGTTGAACGCCGAATAAGGCGGTAATGCCAAAGGAAAGAAATCTACCGCCATCTTCATGATTATATGATTGCGTATAATGTATATTATGTTAAATCAACGATTATTATTATCTTTAACAAGATGTGATGACTTACATTTCTACAAGATTCTTAGCTAGTTCTGAATTTAAATCCGCTTTACTCCACATAGAGTTCATAGCTTTTCAGATTAGTTTGCAGGCCTGGCAAATGTAGCTAATTAAAACTCTCATCCTTAGCTTCATTAAACTTAATGATAGCAACTCACCTCTCTGTAACTTATCTCCCTGCAACTAAAATTCATCTAGCACCGGTAGCGTTATTTGGGTTTCTTGGTGGGCGCTTCTTAGTGTTCATCGATTTGTTTTCGCTATTCAAAAAAAAGCCCCGCATCAATGCGAGGCTTTTATAAACTTTCGATAGTGAGCCGTTAAGTGATTACAACTCCCCGGCTTTTTCCATTTCATCAGCCAGACGATCACTTTCATCAGCACGTGGTTTGGTGAAACGTGCAATAGCTAGGTACATAACCGGCGTTAAATATAAAGTGAATACCACAGCAAAAGCCAAGCCACCAAAGACGACCCAACCAATAGCATTACGGGCCTCAGCCCCTGCACCCATGGAAAGGATCAGTGGTAATGCGCCTAGCAAGGTAGATACCAAGGTCATCATAATCGGCCGCAAACGAATTGCCGCAGCATTTTCGACTGCCTCACGTACGGATTGTCCGTGGTCGCGCAGTTGGTCCGCAAACTCAACTAGCAAAATGGAGTTTTTCGCGATTAAGCCAATCAACATAACTAAACCGATTTGCGAGAAAATATTGATTGAGGTACCCGTCACAAACAACGCAAACAAGGCTGCAGCTATGCCAAAAGGTACTGTGGCCATGACAACTACGGCACTATTCACACTTTCAAACTGCGCTGCTAGTACTAGAAAGACGATAACAAAGGCCAAGATGTAAGTTAAGGCTACTTCCCGTTCGGTTTCTTCGTAAGCTTCCGCCTCACCTAACATCACTAAACCAATCCCACTCGGCAATTCTTCAGCTGCTAATTGTCTTAGTTTATCAACCACATCTTCGATCGGCATGGATTCTGGTAACTGCATGTCAATCTCGATAGCACGCCGTTGTGCGCGTCGGCCAAGGTCTGCGGCAACACCTTCTTCTGAAATGGTCGCAATACTTGAAAGAGGCACTAAACCTGACGCTGATGACCCCACATAAAGATTCATTAAATCGGAAGGATCATTAATCAGGCTGCGTTGTGCTTGCAGAATGATCCGCACGGACTGATCGCCCACGTTCAAATCGGCAACATTATCGCCATTAATCGCGGCGCGTAATGTCGTCGAGATGTCACTCAGCGGCACCCCGAGCTCTTCTGCGCGTTTGCGATCAATATTGACCCGTAACTGCGGCTGCGTAGGCTGATACGAAATTCGCGGAAAACCAACCTCTGGTAAATCTTTTTGAATGCGTGCGGTATATTTCTTCGCAGCTGCAAAAATGGTTTGGTAGTCCTCACCCGTTAACGCCACTTGTAAACCACCACCTTGGCCACGCAGGTTAAGGCTATTAGAACCGAAGGCGCGAGCTGGAGCCCCAGGAATATTGGTCAGCGGCCCGTTTATTTCATTAATGATATCTTGTTGCGAACGCTCGCGCTGCTCCCAATCCGTTAACCGTACGGTGATGAACACTAGGTTTGGATCCCACTGCCCTACGGTTGTATTGATACTATCGACATCGCCACCGTTGACGTATGGCAATAGAATTTCTTCCATTTGCCGCGCTTGGCGGTCCATAAAATCAATCCCAACACCATCAGGGCCACGGGCGAAGATACGAATGGTGCCACGGTCTTCTGATGGCATTAATTCACTATCTACATTGCTGTACGACCATACCGCTGAAATTGCAATCAAAGTACAAGCAATGAACACCCACCAAGCCTTATCTAATGCAAAATGAAGGGTTTTGGCATAGCCATCACGAAGCTTCCCGCCCCATTGCTGCAACTTATTCGCTTGTTTTTCTTCTTTAAGCGGTAACCGGGCGGTCAAAGCTGGTACTAATGATAGCGCCACAAACGATGAGATAATGACTGCGGCTGCTAACACCCCGCCAAATTCACGGAATAGGCGCCCCGCTGTCGAAGGTAAAAAAGCAATAGGAACGAACACCGCTACTAACACTGCAGTCGTAGCGATAACCGCAAAGAACACTTCACGAGTACCAACCACTGCGGCAGCGCGAGCGCCCAGCCCCATGGTGCGGCGTCGTTGAATATTCTCGGATACCACGATGGCATCATCGACAATCAAGCCCGTTGCCAACACCAACGCCAACAAGGTCAAAATATTGATGGAGAAACCTAGTGCCCAAATCACTGCGATAGAACCAATGAGGCCCACCGGAATAGCTAAAGAAGGCACAATGGTTGCTCGGCCTGAACCGATGAACACCCACAAGGTGGCAACCACTAGTAAGATAGTTAAAGCAAGAGAAACAAAGACTTCTTCTACTGAGCTGCGGATAAACTTGGCGTCATCTGAGGTGACTTCAATTTCGAGTTCAGGAAACTGAACCTTGAGTTTTTCGACGAGAGCCAACACTTCATCAGAGATCTCAATGGTGTTAGAGCGAGCCTGCCGAATAATACCAACCCCAAGCACAGGCTTACCATCAAGGCGCACCATGCTACCTGCATCCGCGGGGCCAAAATAAACCGTAGCAACATCACCAACTCGGGTATCGCCACGAACAACGATATCTTCAACATCTTTAACAGTAACTGAGCTAGCATCTGCTCGCACGATAAGTTGTTGATCCGTCGATTTTAAGCTACCCGCGGGTACATCAAACGGAGCTTGTCGTAAAACTTGCGAAACATCGGTAACGGCAAGGTTATAACTAGCTAAACGTAACGGATCTAAAATAACCCGTAACACCCGCGCCCGATCGCCGTTAAGGCGCACATCGGCAACACCAGGAACCCCTAAAAAAGCTGGAGCTATGTCAGTCTCGACGCGTTCCGTGAGGGTTTCAAGATCCAGCGTCGAGCTAGAAACGGAGAGGTTTACCACAGCTTGAGAATCATTATCAGCTTTAATAATGGCAACATTCTCAACTTCTTCCGGCAACATCCGCTGTACTCGACTCACAGATTCACGGGTTTCGTTGGCGGCATCATCAAGATCCACACCGGGTCTGAATTCAACCACAATGCGTGAGCTACCCTCTTCGCTCGACGCTCGTATCGACTTCACGCCGCTCACTCGAGCGACAGCGCCCTCAAGCTGACTGGTAACTTCAGTATCGACAGTTTCTGGTGCAGCACCTGGGAAACTTGCCGAAACGGTCAATAACGGTCGGTCTACATCAGGAAGTTCGCGAACTTCAACGCCATTAATAGCTGCATAGCCCGCAATGATGATAAGTAAATTAAGAACAATAACTAAAATCGGCCGGCGGATTGATAACGACGGGAGATCATTGAGTTGCGGGGTCCATTTCATGGCTGTGCCGCCTCTTTATTCAGTGGGTTTAAGGCTTGGCCTGGACGTAATGCCTGAACGCCCTCAACCACCAGTTCGTCACCTAACTGTAACGCTCCATCAACTAAGGCTCGGCCAGCGAGACGCTGCCGAATATCCACATCAACGCGAGTGGCCTTGCCATCTTTGTTCAGCCACACATAGGCGCCGTCGGCACTCCACATCAGCGCAGCTTCTGGTACCACAGCATAACTGTCGCCTTGCATTTCTAGCGCCACTCGAAAGCTCATACCCGGCCGGAACTGATCGTTACTGTTATCCATCACCGCCCGAACCCGCAAAGTTCGGTTGGTGGCATCGATCCGAGAATCAATCTCTACGATGTCAGCCGGATAAGCGGCTTCTCGGGCATTCCATGGGCGCACGAACAATTCTGCCTGGTTCATGAGCATTTCCATGGCTGCTTCAGGCGCGCGAAAATCAACAAACAGCCGATCACGCTGATCAATGGTGGTGATTAAGGTCTGTGGATTTATGCGATCGCCAACTTCAACGTCAGTGATACCAACAACGCCACTAAAAGGAGCAATCACGCGGCGGTCGTTAATTTCGTCGGCAATTTCTTTCAAGGTAATCTCAAGCAGGTCGCGGGCTGTGATAGCATCATCAAGTTCACTCTGCGGCACGGCTCCTTGCGCGCGGCTTTTTTGCAGCCGTTCTACGGTGCGTTCAGCATCCGCTAACTGAATCTGCGTTCGCTGTAAGGCGATTTGTTCACGGCTATCGTCTAGTTGAACCAACACAGCACCCTGTTCTACCCGATCGCCAGGCTTGAAATTGACCGCCTTAACTTCATCGGTAACCGCGGGATACAACGCCACTGAGCGCACTGCTTCAGCATAACCGACGGCGTCAACACGACGTTGAATGCGTTCAAAACCAATCGATTCCGTTAATACAACTGCAGCACGATCACCACCCCATTGCTGGGCTTGTACCTGAGCTGGTAGCCCCTGCAAGAGTAAAATGGTGCTTACTATTAAGCTGGTTTTGGTTAACAACCGCATTCCCTGTGTCCTTTACAAAATTGTGTCAGTTTACGAATAGTCTTATTTGAACAAATTTGATCAAAAAAGGCCGCTCATGTTCGATGAACGGCCTTTTCTTTACGCCCAAAGTTTTATAAGTGTAACTAATTATTTTTTCTTGATGATTTCAGTTAATCCAGCCACCGCACCACCAATATCTGCAAGCTGTGCCGGCAAGATTAAGGTGTTTGTTTCTTTCGCTAAATTACCGAACTCTTTCACATATTGTTCAGCAACCCGCAAGCTAACCGCATCCTGCCCACCTGGCTCTTGGATTGCTGCGGCAATTTTACGTAGACCTTCCGCAGTAGCAGTGGCAATCAGCTCGATTTCTTGCGCACGACCTTCGGCTTCGTTGATTTGCTTTTGTTTTTCCGCCTCAGACAAATTGATCACTTCTTGCTTGTGACCTTCTGAAACGTTAATCATCGCCTGGCGTTCACCCTCAGATTTCGCAATAGCGGCTCGACGTTCTCGTTCAGCCCGCATTTGTTGTTCTAATGCATCTTTAATACTCATCGGCAACTCAATATCAGAAATCTCATATCTTAAGACTTTGATACCCCATGGCGCGGCCGCTTCATCTAATGCTTGCACTACCACTTCGTTAATTTGCGCTCGCTCTTCAAAGGTTTTATCAAGATCCGTCTGGCCAATTACAGAACGCATGGTCGTTTGTGCTAGCTGAGACGCCGCATAACGGTAATCGTTAATGCCATAACTTGCCTTGTGCGCATCAACCACTTGGATATAAAGGACACCATTAATGCCTACTTGGATGTTATCGCGGGTAACACAGGCTTGGCGTTCTACGTCAATCACTTCTTCTTTTAACGTGTGCTGGTAGGCTACTTTGTCGATAAAAGGAATAAGGAAGTGGAAACCAGAATCTAAAGTTCGGTTGTATTTCCCTAAGCGCTCAATGACAAAATTAGAACGTTGCGGCACAATGCGCGCCGATTTCAGAATAATGATGATGGCGGCCAGCGCAAAACCAAGCGCTAGTACCGAATTGACGTTTATAATAGATTCGTTCATGTAGTTATCTCGCTCGTTAATTTTAATTCTAGTATCGATTTACCGCCGCAAACTTTCTTATCACTAGGCTTTTGTTTTTCGGTTTTTATTGTTCGCCATGAGTGTTAGCTGCTGCAGCTCGTTTTAGCTTTTCTTTTTGTACCGTCAACTGGATACCTTCATTGGCTACCACCCATGCGGTATCACCTGCTTCTAATTCATCTTCAGAAAAAGCATCCCACTGCACCCCATTAAGAGTTACCCGGCCAGCACCATGACGAAACCCTTTCACAACCGTAACCCGAGCACCGATATCGCGTTGAAAATTCGGTTTGGATTCGTCCTCATCTGCCGTATAACCGGAAAACCACTGTTTTATCCGGCCTCGCGCCAACCATAAAAGAGCCAAGCTCACGATTCCGAAAACTGCAAACTGCGTTGCGATTTGATCAATCAAACCCCAATGCAAAAGTAGCCCAGTAACTATCGCCCCAATCCCCAGAAACACTGCAATGACGCTGGTTAGCATGAGTTCTGATAGAATGAGAATAACTCCAATGATTATCCAAACTAAGGCTATGGACATAGGTCTAATCCTTTGATTATTGCGTTATCACTAAGCCAATATAGCATGCAAAAGCTGGCTATGAATCGCTTAATTGTTTCAATTAGTGTCTTAAAAATAACTTGTGCTTGTGTCGCGCATTAATGCTGCTTGGTGCTGAATTCGAATACGTAAGGTGATAGCTGTTGTTCGCCATTTATTAGCGGTACCGTCACCCGCCATTGCATCAGAGGTTCAGCACAAGCGCCCAATAACAGCTCGGCCTGCCAGCGAGTCTGCGTTTGTTGCTGCCAAACTAATGGAATCGCTCCCATATACATATTCACTCCCGTAACTTTACTTAATTGCGGCTGTACCTGCTCTGGCAAGGTCAACTGGATAAGGATAGGCTGCTCTACCATAGGTTGATCTGGATCAATTTGATGGAAGATTTTTGTATCTGCGCTATGCTGAACCTGTGGCACTTTGTCGCTGCAGCCATACAAGAACACCATGCTGCAAACCACGAAAATAAAGACCTTAGTTTTCATACGGGTATAATCTACCTTGGTTAAAGGGTATTTTTAACTGGTCAAATTTCCACCAAGCGCCCGAAAGGCTTGATTTTTTCTCGGTTTTGACCTGTATTTTTTTGGTTAATGACCGTAAAATGGCATCGCTACTCAAACTACTTACTCAGTAGCTTGCTAGCAACTAATTATTATCACGTTACTCTGTCTCCTTAAATCAGAGCATCAACGCGGAATCCAAAAATGAGCCATACGAATCCACAACAAATTGAATATAACCTAAAGGTCGTCCGGCAGTTTGCTGTGATGACTGTAATTTGGGGAATCATTGGCATGTCACTGGGCGTATTTATTGCCGCTCAGCTGATCTGGCCTGAACTAAATTTTGATACCCCTTGGCTAACGTATTCTCGTCTTCGTCCGTTGCACACTAATGCGGTTATTTTCGCATTCGGTACTTCGGCCCTGATGGGAACATCGTTCTACATTGTCCAGAAGACTTGTAAGACAGCTTTATTTTCGAACAAGCTAGCTTCCTTTGTATTTTGGTCATGGCAAACCGTTATTGTTTTGGCGGTTATTACGTTACCACTAGGCCTAACCTCTACTAAAGAGTACGCTGAATTAGAATGGCCAATCGACATTCTGATCGCCCTCTCTTGGGTAGCCTACATCATTGTGTTCTTTGGTACTTTGGTAAAACGCCGTACCTCGCACATTTATGTAGCTAACTGGTTCTACGGTGGCTTTATCGTAACTATCGCTGTGTTACATATTGTGAACAGCATGGCAGTACCAGTGTCACTAACCAAATCTTACAGCCTCTATTCAGGTGCTGTGGATGCGATGGTGCAATGGTGGTATGGCCACAACGCGGTAGGCTTTTTATTGACGGCTGGCTTCTTAGGTATGATGTACTACTTCGTTCCTAAACAAGCTGAGCGTCCGGTGTATTCGTACCGGTTGTCGGTGGTTCATTTCTGGGCCCTTATCTCTTTGTACATCTGGGCCGGCCCGCACCACTTACACTACACTGCGTTGCCAGATTGGGCACAGTCGTTAGGTATGGTGATGTCGGTGATTCTGTTCGTGCCTTCTTGGGGCGGTATGATCAACGGTATCATGACCTTGTCAGGTGCTTGGCATAAGCTGAAAACCGATCCAATCTTGCGCTTCCTGATCGTCTCTTTGTCATTCTACGGCATGTCGACCTTCGAAGGTCCGATGATGGCAATCAAATCAGTAAATGCCCTATCGCATTACACTGACTGGACGGTAGGCCACGTACACTCTGGTGCTTTAGGCTGGGTAGCGATGATCACTATCGGTTCATTGTATTACCTGATTCCACGCCTTTGGAGCCAAACCCAAATGCACAGCGTAAAATGGATTAACGTACACTTCTGGTTGCATACCATTGGTGTGGTTCTCTACATTGTTGCGCTATGGATTTCAGGGGTGATGCAAGGCTTGATGTGGCGTGCAGTAAACGCAGCTGATGGTACTCTTACCTACAGCTTCGTAGAGAGCGTAGAAGCCTCTTATCCGTTCTGGTTCATTCGCTTTGTCGGTGGCCTGTTCATTGTTGCTGGGATGATCTTGATGGCAGTTAACTGCTATCGCACCATCCGTGCCGGTTCTCCAACCGTCGAGACTCTCGATGTTGAGCCAGCTCCAGCACACACTGCACCTCAGTCAGCGTAAGGAGTCGACTTATGAGCAAGAACGTAAAACACGAATTTGTTGAAAAGCGCGTTGGCTGGTTAGCCGTTCTCATGACTATTGCCATCTCTATCGGTGGCTTAGTGGAGATCACCCCGTTGCTGTTTCAAAAGCAAACTAACGAGCCAGTGTTAGGTCTTCAGCCCTACACCGCGTTAGAAATGGAAGGTCGTGACATTTATATTCGCGAAGGCTGTAACAACTGCCATAGCCAAATGATTCGTCCTTTCCGTGCCGAAACTGAACGTTACGGTCACTACTCACTTGCTGGTGAGCACGTTTGGGAGCATCCGCATTTGTGGGGTTCTAAGCGTACTGGTCCAGACTTAGCGCGAGTTGGTGGACGTTACAGTGATGAGTGGCACTATGTTCACTTGATGAATCCTCGCGATGTGGTGCCTGAGTCAAATATGCCTGCATTCCCGTGGTTAGCAGAAAACACCTTAGACGGTGAGTTAACTGCGAAGAAACTTGAAACATTCCGCTCGTTCGGCGTGCCTTATACCGACGAAGATATCGCCGGTGCCAAAGCTGCAGTTGAAGGTAAAACAGAAATGGAAGCCTTGATTGCATATTTGCAGGTACTAGGAACTGGCTTGACACAGGCTAAGTAAGATGGATTACATCACTTGGCGTAGTTTTTACACCGTTTTAGTTTTCGTACTGTTTATCGGTGTGGTTTGGTGGGCTTATAGCAAAGGTAGCAAGAAGCGCTTTGATGAGGCTGCCAATTCAATCTTTGACGAAGATGAATTAACCACAACCAATAAGAGTACTAAACAGGAGTCTAAGAATAATGAGTAGCTTCTGGAGTGCATGGATAATCGTGCTAACACTGGCCTTCTTGGTTGGTATTATCTGGCTGTTGCGTTGGAACATGTCAAATTATACCCACATCAAAGAAGGCGAACTGATGGACCACGAGTTCGACGGTATTGTGGAGATCAATAACCCACTACCGCGCTGGTGGATGATTCTGTTCTGGATCACTATCGTGTGGGGTTTTGTTTACCTAGCGTTGTATCCAGGTTTGGGTAACTTTGCCGGCTTACTGGGTTGGACCAGCTCTAACCAAGAAGTATTGTCATTAGAAGAGTCTCGAGCAGCCACCAAGGCTAATCGCGAAGCAGGTCTAATCGTACAGTATGACCGTGAAGTGGATTACGCAGATGAAACCTACGGACCAATTTTTGCGGCATTATCAGCTCGTCCAATTGAAGAGCTAGCGCAAGATGAGGAAGCAACCGAGATTGGCCAGCGCTTGTTTTTACAAAACTGCGCACAATGTCATGGTTCTAACGCGATGGGTGGCAAAGGCTTCCCTAACCTAACGGACGATGATTGGTTATATGGCGGTTCACCAGATGCCATCAAGCATTCTTTGATTGCTGGCCGCCGTGGTGCTATGCCAGCTTACGCAGGCCAGTTTAGCGATAAACAAATTACAGAATTAGCCAACTACGTATTAAGTTTAAGTGGTCGTAAAGTTGACCCAGAACTTGCTGCGGCAGGTAAAGCAAACTTTGTGATTTGTTCCGCATGTCATGGTCAAGATGGTAAAGGTAACTACGCCTTAGGCGCACCTAACCTGACTGACAACATTTGGTTGTACGGTAATTCACAAGAAACTATCGAAGAAACCTTACGTCACGGTCGTAACGGTGTGATGCCTGCCTGGAAAGATATTCTAGGAGAGGATAAGATACACGTTATTAGCGCGTACGTTTACGGGCTGTCGCAGGACTAATCGAAAAACCCCGCTCCTGCGGGGTTTTTTATTTTAACCACCTTGTGGAGGTGTCTAACCTATGGAAAAACCTTGGTACAAGCAGTTCTGGCCCTGGTTTCTGATGTCACTGCCATTTTCAGTGATTATTGCAATGATTATCACCCTGACCATTGCCGCTCGATATGGCGACAATCCTATGGTGGTGGATGATTATTATAAGAAAGGACGAGGCATTAACGCTGAAGTAGAGCGTGTACAAGCTGCTCAAGCATTAGGAATTGAATTTGATTTTAATCAGGTGGATCAGCAATTCACCCTGCGCTACCGTGGCGATAAGCCGCAGCAATTAACCGCACTCACGGTTAATTTTTATCATAGTACGCAATCAGATAAAGACTTTTCGCAAGTGTTAACAGCCGACGCTCAAGGCGTATTTAAAGGTGATTTACCCGCAACTGAAGCCGGTAAATGGACCATCACCATCACGCCATTTGATGATAGCTGGCGTTTATCGCAATCATTAAATCTACCAGCCTATCGCACCATCGTGCTTGAACCCTTAACTTACGGCGTCTAACCGCATGAGCAAAGTGCTTCCCGAAGCCCCTCCGGGGCTTTGTTTTCACTGCTTGCAGCCACTTCCTGATGATGGTGGCTATCAAGTGGTTATCGCTGATCAACAACGTCCCGTATGTTGTTATGGCTGTCAGGCGGTCGCAGAGACCATTGCGCAGCAAAACCTACTGCACTTTTATCAATATCGTGATACCAGTAATCCCCTCGCTATTCCATTGGTGCCAGAAGAACTGCAGCAACTTAGCGCTTATGATGACGAGCAATTACAACAACAATTTACTCGCACTCATGATGATCAATCGCGCAGCATGACACTGTCTGTAGAAGGTATGACCTGCTCGGCTTGTGCTTGGCTTATCGAACAGCACTTAGCTCGAATCGCCGGCGTTGTGCAAGCACAAGTGAACGCAACCACTGAACGTGTGCATATTACTTGGGTGCCAGCACAGGTTAAATTAAGTACCTTGCTACAAGCAATTGCGCAATTAGGGTACCGCGCTCTACCCTTTCAATCCGCCACCCAAGAGCAAGATTTCAAACGTAAACGCCGCTATTTTATTAATCGGCTTGGAGTGGCTGGTTTAGCCACCATGCAAGTGATGATGATAGCAGTTGCCTTGTATTTCGGGGTGCTGTCGGAATTTGACGAAAACTTGAAGCAATTTATGTGGTGGATTAGTTTGTTATTCGCCACGCCTGTATTGCTCTACAGCGCCCAACCTTTCTATTTAAGCGCGCTGCGCAGTATTCAAGCCCAGCGGCCCAACATGGACGTTCCCGTTAGTATTGCTCTGCTTGGTGCTTATGGGGCCAGTGCTTATGCCACCATCACTCATCAAGGTGAGGTGTATTTTGAATCCGTAGCCATGTTCACCTTCTTCTTATTGGTTGGACGCTATTTAGAATTATTAGCCAAACAAAAAGCGCTCAGCGCTGCTGCCAATTTAATTAAATTACTGCCAGCAGTGGCGGACCGTGAAGGCGCTGATGGTGAGATTGAGACCGTTCCAGTCAGTCAGTTACACCCGGGTGATGTGATTCGCGTACTCTCGGGCCATACACTACCGGCTGATGGTACCCTGTTGGACGGCACCGCATTAGTGAACGAAAGTGTGCTTACGGGCGAAAGTCGACCGGTACAAAAGCACAGGGGTGAGACCATGCTGGCTGGCAGCATCAACCAGCAGCAGACGGCTAGATTACAAGTAACTGCGATCCAACAAGATACCGTGTTGGCTAGTATTATCGCCCTACAAGATTTAGCGCTGTCACGCAAACCTAAACTAGCCCAAGTAGCTGAACGCCTGGCCAATCAGTTTGTCGTACAGGTACTTATTATGGCGGCACTTACGTTTCTTATATGGACCTGGATTGATCCGGCTGAAGCCTTTTGGGTAACCCTAGCGGTGTTAGTTGCCACCTGCCCTTGCGCCCTAGCCTTGGCCGCACCAACCGCTGTAACTGGAGCCATTCATAAATTAAATAAATCCGGCGTGCTGTTACGCAACGCCGATGTATTGCAAGTACTGCAGCAAGTCAAAACTGTGTTTGTTGATAAAACCGGCACCTTAACTAGCGGTGAGTTTAAACTACAACAGAGCTATGTTGCTCCTTGTAGCCCCTATGCGAGTGATCAGCTGCATGCCATAACCCAGGCGTTAGAGCACTACAGTGAACATCCTTTAGCACAACCGTTACGCCAGTTAACCACTACGAAATGCCAAGTTAGCCAAGTAGAAACCATCACTGGTGCTGGCTTGCAAGGTATTTGGCAGAACCAATCGGTACGTTTGGGCAGCTTAGCTTTTATTCAGCAGTGGCACCCCGAGTATCAGCCTCATTTACCTCAGGCGCAGGTGTTCTTAGCCAGTGTGGCTGGGGTGTGGGCCGAGTATCAGGTTGGCGATCAGCTTCGCAGCGATGCACAAATAGGTGTTGCCCGTCTGCAACAAGCCGGCTTCAAGGTAGTGATGTTAACCGGTGATCGATTAGAGCTGGCACAACCCATAGCACAACAATTAGGAATCACAGAAGTACAAGCTAACTGTCTACCCGCAGATAAACTCGCCTATGTGAGTGAGGCGCAACAGCAGCATCCGGTCATGATGATTGGTGATGGCATCAATGATGGGCCAGTTTTAGCCCAAGCTGATATTTCAGTCACCTTTGGCCATGCCGCTGATTTAGCGCGAACGGCAGCTGATGTGGTACTGATGCGTAATCAATTTAGTGCGGTGTTAAGCTTTGTTGACATAGCGGCCAAGAGCCGGACCATCCTGCGACAAAATATCATCTGGGCGTTGGTTTATAATGTCGGTATATTGCCAGTTGCTATGTTTGGTCTGGTAACCCCCTACATCGCCGCCATTGGTATGTCGGTTAGCTCGCTTATTGTGTTGCTTAATTCATTAAGGCTGTATCGATAATTATGGATAGTTTATACGTACTTATTCCCATCGCGATTTTATTTGTCATCATTGCCGTCGGGATCTTCTTATGGGCTGTGCGCAGTGACCAATTCGAAGATCTCGAGCGCCAAGGCATGAATGTTTTGCTTGATGATGACGGCCCCAAAGCTGCGTCTGCTGCCAAGCCTCAACAGCCATCGGATAAGCCAGATGCAGATTGATGCTGTTGCAGCATTGCTGATGGGCTTAGCTGGTGCCGGGCATTGTTTAATGATGTGTGGCGGGCTTGCCGGAGCGCTCAGTGGCAACGCCTCCCTACCTAGACTGTTAGCCTACAATGCTGGGCGTATTAGCTCCTACACTATCGCTGGAGCTATCATCGGTGCGGCTGCCAGCCAAATCATGCAAAATATGCCCGACGGACTGGTCTACTTACGCTTGCTTGCTGCCTTCTTTTTATTGGTTTTGGGCCTTTATTTAGGCGGATGGTGGCTTGGCTTGCAACGCCTAGAAAAGCTAGGAATACCCTTGTGGCGTGCGTTACAACCGGTTGCCGTCAAATTTCGCCAAGCTCAATCCATGCCTGCACTCTATTTGGCCGGCATGCTTTGGGGCTGGTTACCTTGTGGGTTAGTTTACAGCGCCCTCAGTTGGGCAGCCTTAAGCGGATCTGCCAGCCAAGGTGCACTCTATATGGCGCTATTTGGCCTAGGCACCTTGCCTGCGATGGTTGCGTTTGGTTGGTTCAGTCAAGCGGTGCAGGCGTTTCTTAAATCACAAGGTTTCAAACAACTGATGGGGATCATTATGATCCTATACGCAGCTTGGACTGCCATCATTGCGCTACGGCAACTGGGAATATTGCATTAGCATGCGTTATGACATGGATGTTTAAGTTATTGTTAGCTAAACTCAAAGCAAGTTAAAAATACCGAGTTCCAACTCGCCATGACAGCTTGGAGATAGTGCTATGAGTTGCGTTGCTAATATTCTGGTGGTGTTAGATCCTGAACATCAACAACAAAAGGCCCTCAATCGAGCCCTACAGCTTGCTCGAATAAGTGGTGCCCGCATGACTATCATGCTATCCATTTATGATTTCTCCTATGAAATGACCACGATGCTTGCAGCTGATGAACGCAATGTGATGCGAGATAGTTTGATTGCGGATCGTAAAGCTTGGATAGCTGATTTGCTCGAAGACTATAATACTCGCGATATCGCGATCGAAATCAAAGTAGTCTGGCATAACCGTCCCTTTGAAGCCATTATCGAAACCGCCATCCAGGGGCAACATGATGTGATTGTAAAAGCAACCCATGTGCGGGACGGCTTCGCTACCTTATTTTTTACCCCTACGGATTGGCATTTGTTACGTAAAGCACCTTGCCACGTGCTGCTGGTAAAAGAACATGACTGGCCAGAGCAAGGCAAAGTACTGGCCGCTATCCACACCACCGGTGAACATCAACATCATCAGTCGCTGAATCAACGGGTAACTGAAGCAGCACAAAAGTTTGCCGGCTGTTTATCTAGTGAAGTTCACTTGGTCAATGCTTACCCTGGCGCGCCCATCACTATTGCCGCAGAAATTCCCGAATTTGACACCACCAACTACCGGCAAGCTATTGAAGAAAATCACCGTCTCGCATTAGCTGAGCACGCTCGTGCTTATGGTATTCCTGAAAGCGCGCAACATGTCTTAGAGGGCTTGCCCGAACAGGTTATTCCAGAACTTGCAGAGCAGCTAGATGCCGAACTGGTGGTACTTGGAACCATTGGCCGTACCGGTTTTAGAGCCGCTCTACTTGGTAATACTGCTGAACATGTTATTCAAACCATTAATTGTGATTTGTTGGCAGTAAAACCGGAAGGATTTGTGTCGCCAGTTGAGGTATAATCGCCGCCAATTTTTGTTAGGCCAATGCAACACAGGGTACTTATGAGCGCAGCAAGCAATACTGCCAAAGAGAAAAAGCAGCAGTATAACTTCAACAAATTGCAAAAACGTTTACGTCGCAAAGTGGGCGAAGCTATTAGCGACTTTAATATGATCGAAGATGGCGATCGCGTTATGGTGTGCTTATCGGGTGGTAAAGATAGCTACACCTTGCTCGATATTTTGCGCTTTTTGCAGCGTATTGCTCCTATCAAGTTTGACATCATTGCGGTGAATTTAGACCAAAAGCAACCGGGGTTCCCTGAGCATATTTTACCCGAGTATTTAGCTAACGAAGGCGTGGATTTTCGCATCATTGAAGAAGATACCTACAGTATCGTAAAAGAAAAAATCCCGGCCGGCAAAACCACCTGTTCGCTTTGCTCGCGTCTACGTCGCGGTATTTTGTATCGGGTAGCCTCAGAGTTAGGTGCTACCAAGATTGCACTGGGGCATCACCGTGATGATATGCTAGAAACCATGATGCTCAATATGTTTTATGGCGGCACCATGAAATCAATGCCACCTAAGTTAGTCAGCGACAATGGTCAGCACGTGGTGATTCGTCCATTAGCTTATGCCAGCGAAAAAGATATCAGCAAATATGCTGAGCAGATGGCCTTTCCGATTATTCCGTGCAATTTGTGTGGCAGCCAAGAAAACCTGCAGCGTAAAGTCATTAAAGAATTACTTAAGAGCTGGGATAAACAGTACCCAGGCCGAATTGAAAGTATGTTCAGTGCGTTACAGAACGTGGTGCCATCTCATTTAGCCGATGCTAAGCTGCATGACTTTAAAAATATTGTTGCCACCGGCGAAGCTAATCAAGATGGTGATACTGCCTTTGATCACAGTACTCCAACAACCTTTCTAAATTACCGTGGCGATAGCGATGATAGCGAAACCACTGACCGCGCTAG
This sequence comes from Idiomarina loihiensis, assembly GCF_024584785.1. Classification (GTDB taxonomy): domain Bacteria; phylum Pseudomonadota; class Gammaproteobacteria; order Enterobacterales; family Alteromonadaceae; genus Pseudidiomarina; species Pseudidiomarina fusca. The sequence goes on along the minus strand of NZ_CP074112.1, from coordinate 908,533 downwards.
CGATGCTAACGATGCGGCCAGTAGTCTTGGTGTTATTCAGGTGCGGATGGTGAACTAACAGTATCCGTATTCTGAGGGGCAGCGTCGTCGTTTACGGCGGCGTTGCCACTAGCTAACACATCCATAATGATTGGCCGATTAACCCGAATCATGGCGTTCAACTCAGCGATATACTCTTCCCCGCGTTCTGAATAGCTCAGTAACCCTGGCGTTAAATCTAAAGCTCGTACATCGCGGCCTTGCGCACGTCGCTCAGCGCGTAGTGAGCGTAAATCAAAGTACGCTGGATGAGTGTTGATATTGCGCAAATAACTGCGCACCGAGGCATTCACTGAAGCAAACTTGCGAACTTCATGCCGGGCTTCATCGGCACGGGCATCGGGCACCAAGCCACAGCCCTTGGTAAAACACCATTGACCGAATAAATTCAAAGCATCCTGCGCAAATCGAGAAGCTCCCCAACCGGATTCATTTGCAGCTTGAACTAACACCAGTGTTTCAGGTACCAAATCGACACGGCGCAATAACAGCTCAAATAATTCGTTGGCCTGTTCAATATCGCCATCAATACCATAGTCATCAGCTATTTTTAACAACCAAGCTTGTTCTTTTGCGCTCCATTGGGATTTTTGTTGCAAAGCCAAGATACGCTCGCGGTCGAGTTCTATTTGGGCATTTTCTGCCTGTACCAAAGGTGCTAAAAAGGCAAAAAAAGCTTTTTTCTTGTCGCGTACATCTGCGTACCCACTAAAATCTGGTACTTGGGTGACTACAGGCACATTTAACAGCGCCTGCCCTGCTGTTGTCTTGCTTAGTTGTTCGCTTGATGTAACTTGATGTAATTGTGTTGGCAACCACACTGCGACAGCTATCACAACTGCAACTAAGATCCAAAATAACTTGCGCATGAAAACTCCATGTTTAGGTTTATCAGTCTGTTAAACAAAAGCCCCACCGGCGCTGCAGATGGGGCTGTCGTAAAACCAACATAAGTGGTTGATCAAGCATTATTGATGGTCATTCACTACCACTTCAGCTTGTCCTTCTGCTGCCGCACAACCAATCAGGGTGTGATACAACACGCCATTTAGGTTGTACAACATAGGAATAGTAAATAATAAGCCTAGGCCCAACGGTAACGCAGAGATAAACATAATAATCCACATCACCAAATATAAACCTAATACGCGCCACATTTGCTTATTGATCACCAGTAGCGATGCAATGATGGCTCGCCATGCGCTTAATCCGCGGTCTAATACCAAAGGTACGGCCAAGGTAAAGGCGATTTGAAAATAGATCAAAACTAATGCCATCAGCGTAAAGCCTAGCACCATACTCACGAATGAACCTAAAAAGACCAAAGTAGCAGCCGCTACTACCATGATCGCAGTGGTCACTATAACAATCAAAACCAATTGTGGAGTAGACGCGAAAACTTGCTTCAGTTGGCCAAAGTTCGTTTTTAAATCAGCACCGTTACGTAAGCCAATAAGCACTAGCATAGCAACAAAAGGAGCTAGAATGGCTTGGTTGATCAAGTTTGAAAGTACGATGTTGGTCCAGCTAATACTGGCCCAATTCACTTCGCCAGAATCGTCAACCACAACATCGCTAGTAGGTAACAGTGCTTCCACCAAGCTACCAACAACCATACTAATTAAAATAACCACCACCCCTGCTATCAATAACATCGGTAATGAGCGTAAAGTGATATCCCACGCACGTTGCAATAATTGACCTATCGCAAAGCTTTTTTCACCGCGTAGCGCCGCAGCAAAATCACCAGGGGGAACATCATAATTTGGATTTTTGGGGTAATCAGCCACGTTATTTTTCTCCTTGTAAGTGCTGAAATGATCCTGTTGTTCGAATCAAGCATGCATTATAGGTGAATAGAACTCACCATACCATAGCCGAACCACCTGCCTAATTGTTAGCAAATGTGCGATAATCCATATCGATAATCAGCCTTAAGTACTGTAATGGATATTCCTATGGCAACCGCAAAACCCGCTTCGGCAACCTTTCGTCGACGTTCACGCAAGCGCAGTCCCAACTCAGGCGCTGCGGCTCGACCGCGCACCGCCAACCCGAAACTAGTGCTTTTAAACAAGCCTTACGGGGTGCTTTCCCAATTTTCCGGTAGCGCCGATGAACAAACCTTAAAGGGCTTAATCCCCCATAACGATGTCTATCCGGCTGGACGCTTAGACAAGGATAGTGAAGGCCTATTGTTACTAACTAATGACGGCGTGTTACAGCATAAGATAAGCCACCCTAGCCAGAAACTCCAGAAAACCTATTGGGTACAGGTAGAAGGCGAACCAACGGCTGAAGCGTTACAACAACTGCGCCAAGGCGTAGAATTAAATGATGGGATAACCTTGCCGGCAGAAGTCATGGTCATGCCAGAGCCGCAAAACCTATGGCCGCGCAACCCACCTGTGCGCGAACGCCTGAGTGTACCTGATAGTTGGTTGTGCCTAAAAATCACCGAAGGCCGCAACCGCCAAGTACGCCGCATGACTGCAGCCGTGGGCTTGCCAACCTTACGTCTTATTCGCGCCGGTATTGGCCCCTTCTTGCTCCGTCAAATGCAGCCAGGTGAGTGGCGTGAAGAGCCTCCGGTGTGGTAAAATAGCACCATTAATTTTCTTGTATAACGTTAGGATCTAACACCACGATGTCAGCTAGCCTGCATGCCCCTACCAGCCCTGCAAACCCTGCAGCCGGTAACAAAGTTATCGTCGGAATGTCCGGCGGTGTGGATTCGTCTGTTTCTGCCTACTTGCTAATGCAGCAAGGCTATCAGGTAGAAGGCTTGTTTATGAAAAACTGGGAAGAAGACGATACCGACGAGTATTGTGCCGCCGCCAGTGATCTTGCCGATGCTGAAGCTGTATGTGCAACCTTAGGCATACCGTTACATACCGTTAATTTTGCCGCTGAATACTGGGATAATGTGTTTGAGTATTTTTTGGCGGAATATCGTGCCGGCCGCACCCCTAACCCGGACATCATGTGCAACAAAGAAATCAAATTCAAAGCCTTTTTAGAATTTGCTGCGGTTGCGTTGGATGCTGATTACATTGCTACTGGGCACTATGTGCGGCGCCGGGAACATGAAGGTAAATTTCAGCTGTTACGCGGGCTCGATAGCAACAAAGACCAAAGTTACTTTTTGTACACTCTTGCCCACAGCCATGTTGCACAAACGCTGTTTCCGGTGGGGGAACTAGAAAAGCCGGAAGTACGCAAAATTGCGGAACAACAAGGCTTAGTAACCGCAGACAAAAAAGACTCTACCGGAATTTGTTTTATTGGCGAGCGCAAATTCAAAGATTTTTTGCAGCAGTATTTACCGGCTCAACCCGGCCCCATTGAATCTGTTGATGGGCACCATTTAGGGCAGCACGAAGGCTTGATGTATCACACCTTAGGGCAGCGTAAAGGCTTACACATAGGTGGGTTAGCAGATGCTGGCGACGAGCCTTGGTACGTGGTTGATAAAGATGTGCAGCGTAACATCTTGGTCGTAGCCCAAGGTAAACATCATCCGCGCTTGTATTCAACAGGCTTAGTTGCCGGGCAACTGCATTGGGTTGACCGCGAGCAGCGGCAACAGCCGTTCACCTGTGTGGTGAAGACCCGTTATCGCCAGCAAGATATTCCTTGTACTGTAACGCCTCTTCCTGATGGCCGGATGCAAGTGGTATTTGACCAACCGGTAGCAGCGGTTACCCCTGGCCAATCAGCCGTATTTTATGCTGATGAGGTTTGTTTAGGTGGTGGCATTATTGAAGCTCGTTTAGCTGACCACGAGGTGTTGCTGTGAATGCATGGCAACACCGAGTACTTGCTCTTGCAGCCATTGCGCAAGCGATTGCGTTAGTGAAACAAATGGCACGGTTTGGTAGTTTTCGCCAGCCCCATTTCGCCAAAACCGTGCTAGATAGCGTACTCAATCAAAACCCTACCGACTTCACTGACTTGTATCCGCAACCGGCTGATTTGCAGTTGGGACTTGAGTATCTGCTGCTGCAAATTGGGCCTAGTCGGAATAAAGATGTAGAACTTACCCGCTACATGGTAGGAGTGCTAGCGCTGGAGCGCAAGCTCAACAAAAATCCAGCAGCATTGAAGACCTTAGGCGAGCGCTTAGCCCATATTGGTCGCCAACGGCATCAGTTCCAGTTCTCTGACGATACAGTGATTACCAGTATGGCTGGTACTTACAGCGATGTTATCTCGCCTCTTGGGCCGCCATTAAAAATCAGTGGCAAGCAGGATGTACTACAACAACCTAGCGCCCAACACATGATCCGAGCCCTGCTGTTGGCTGCTATTCGCAATACAGTATTATGGCGTCAATACGGTGGTAAACGTCGACAATTTATTTTCTCGCGGCAGCGTATGGTTCGCGTTGCCCAACAATTACTTCGCGATATTCGTGAGCATTCGGAGCCCCAAGCATGATGAATTTAACTGCATTAACTGCCCTATCACCCGTAGATGGTCGCTATGGCAGCAAAGCCGCTGCGTTACGTCCCATCTTTAGTGAATACGGTTTAATTCGCCAACGTGTGATTGTAGAAGTTCGTTGGTTGCAGCAGTTAGCCGCTATCCCAGCCATTGCCGAAGTCCCTGCGCTATCTGCTAGTGCCAACGAATTCCTAGAACAGTTGTTAGCAAACTTCAACGAACAGCATGCCGAACGTGTCAAAGAAATCGAACGTACCACCAATCATGATGTAAAAGCGGTCGAGTACTTCCTTAAAGAGCAAGTGGCGGACCACGCTGAACTAGCAGCGGTCAGTGAATTTATTCACTTTGCCTGCACCTCTGAGGACATCAATAACTTATCTCACGCGTTAATGCTTAAAGATGCGCTAACGACTGTGATGGTGCCGGCTATGACTGAACTAACTCAGGCCATTAAAGGGTTAGCACAGCAGCATAAAAGTGTTCCCATGATGGCGCGTACCCACGGTCAACCAGCCACCCCAACCACCTTGGGTAAAGAAATGGCCAATGTGTATGTGCGCTTACAACGTCAGCTGGTACAGCTTCAACAAGTGCCATTACTCGGCAAAATCAATGGTGCGGTAGGTAATTACAATGCTCATTTGGCGGCCTATCCGGATGTTGATTGGCATCAAGTTGCAGCACAGTTTGTGACCTCACTTGGCTTAACCTTTAACGCTTATACCACCCAAATTGAACCGCACGATTACATTGCTGAATTGTTTGATTGCGTAGCGCGCTTCAATACCATTGTGATTGATTTTGATCGTGATGTTTGGGGTTACATTGCTCTTAACCACTTTAAACAGCGCACTATTGCTGGCGAAGTGGGTTCATCAACCATGCCGCACAAAGTGAATCCCATTGATTTTGAAAACTCCGAGGGTAACTTGGGCTTAGCCAATGCCGTGTTCCAACACTTAGCCGCTAAACTTCCAATCAGCCGTTGGCAACGTGATCTTACCGACTCTACCGTGTTACGTAACCTTGGGGTTGGGTTTGCCTACGCACTTATTGCTTATCAAGCGAGCTTGAAAGGCATCAGCAAACTAGAAGTTAATACGGCGCAACTAGCTGCTGAATTAGATCAAAACTGGGAGCTTCTAGCCGAACCTATTCAAACCGTGATGCGTCGTTATGGTATTGAAAAGCCGTACGAAAAACTCAAAGAACTCACTCGCGGTAAGCGTGTGGATCAAGTTGCTATGGCCGCATTTATCGACTCTTTAGCCTTGCCTGAGCAGGTCAAAGCAGAACTTAAATTACTCAGTCCGGCCAATTACATTGGTCGTGCGATTGCTTTCGTTGACGAGTTAGACGCATGAGTGATGTCGCTGCACTCACGTTAAATCTGAATAAAACTGAATTCTTACAGCAAGATTGGCAACAACGGCCGCGTTTATTTCGCGCGGCTTTTGCTGACTTTGAAGATTTGGTGGAAGCAGAAATACTAGCCGGTTTAGCCTGCGAAGAAGCGGTTGATTCGCGCATCATTGAGAATCACCAAGGTAACTGGAATGTGGTTCATGGTCCTTTCGAGGCTTATGATGCGTTTGGTGAATCGGGTTGGACCTTACTGGTGCAATCCGTAAATGAATGGATTCCTGAAGTGCAACAGCTGATAGCTCCGTTTCGGTTTTTACCGGATTGGCGCATTGACGATGTGATGATTAGTTTCGCTACTGAAGGTGGCGGTGTTGGTCCACATCTAGACCAGTACGATGTTTTCATCATTCAAGGGCAAGGTCGTCGCCATTGGCGTGTTGGCGAGCGCGTTATTGGCGCCACAGAACATTGCCCTCATCCAGATTTAAAACAGCTCGCACAGCCTTTTACGGCGGTCATTGATGTTGTCTTAGAACCGGGTGATATGCTTTATATTCCTGCGGGTTGCCCGCATGAAGGCATTGCTCTGGAACCTAGTCTAAATTACTCGGTTGGATTTCGGGCACAAAATAGCGCTGAATTAACCACTGCAGTCTGTGATCATCTCTTAAATAGTTCAGCCAAATTAGCTCGTTACCGTGATCCCCACAGCGATGATTACGGAGCTCCCTATCAAGTGAGCCAAAGTCGCTTAGACCATTTACGTGAATTTACCCTCAGCCAACTCACCCAGTTGGAATGGGATAGCGCATTGATGGCGGTATTATCCACCAGCAAGCGTCCGTTACCTCAACCAGAAGCTGCCCCGAGCGAAGAGGAATTACAGTTTTGCTTGGCTAACCAAGAACCCCTGCTGCTGTGTCGCACGCCAGGTGCTCGTATTCTGTTGGGTCCCGATGGGCATTGTTACAGCAACGGCGAGCAACTTGCCTTAACCGATGCCAACCGGCCTTTTGCTGAATATTTAGCGGGACAGTGGCAAGATTTAGAATTAACTGAGTTAACAACAACCAGTGACTTGGATTGGCAACACCCAGCAGCCTTACAGCTACTGAGTGAGCTTGTACAGATGGGCGTATTTTACTTAGTTGATGCGAGCGACGAAGATACCGACGAACAGCACGCTTAAGCGTGCTGTTGCCATAATTTTTCGTCTTCAAACACATCATACAACTGCTCAGCGCGGTTCACTAAGTAGTTAGCATAGTTAAGTTGTTGCCGGTCGCCTTGCGCTTGATGAGCTACAACTTCCGCTTTTACTTGCCATTGTAACGAAAAATGACGCGTTGCATCGCGCGCGTCTTTGGCATTTTTGCCAGCGGCTAAATCCGTGGGTACGTCACCATTAATCACCCAAACTTCTTTTTTGTCTTGGGTTTGGAATTTCCACACGGCCACAATAGGGGCAATGTAACGACTTTCTTTGGTTAGCACGCGCTCAGTAATGATGCCTTGTTCCGCAAGAAATTTATTGGCCGCTTGAAAGTGTTCACGTACCCAAGTGGTACGTTGCTCGTCGGTTAACTGATCCGGAGATTGTGGGGTTGATGGTTCGGCCATACTGCTTGGTCCTTTTGTCTGTTTTTATCAATTTGTTGTTAGACGTTCACTAGGTGAACTAGCAACTCAGATTATCACTGATCGGAGTTGTGCTGGCTACCTACCCTAACAATACTACGCAGATTTGTTACAAACGCAATCATTTCAACTGGGTAATATTTGGTTGCAAAAGTTTACGTTTACGTTAACGTTTTATTTCCGCAATTCACTGGTGAAATACCTAGCAAAGTGATATTGTTCGCGCAATTTTTGGGATGAACGAGGATTACCTAGAATGTCTCTATTCGAACACAAAGAGTTCGACCAACACGAACAAGTCGTGTTTTGTCATGATAAAGAAACCGGCTTAAAAGCGATTATTGCTATCCACGACACCACCTTAGGCCCAAGCTTGGGCGGTACCCGTTTGTGGAACTACGCCTCGTCAGCTGAAGCATTAACCGACGTGCTGCGCTTATCGCGCGGTATGACTTATAAAAGTGCGATGGCCGGGTTGCCATTAGGCGGCGGTAAAGCAGTTATTATTGGTGATGCTAAAACCATTAAAACGCCTGAGTTAATGCGTGCCTATGGTCGTTTCGTTAATTCTTTAAGTGGCCGCTATATCACTGCTGAGGATGTTAATATCCGTACCAGCGATATTGCCTACGTTGCTGAAGAAACTAACTTTGTCGCAGGAACCGCAGAGAAAGCCGGTGATCCATCACCTCACACTGCACTAGGTACCTATTTAGGCCTTAAAGCGGCAGCTAAACATAAATTCGGTAGTGATAATCTACAAGGCTTAAAAATTGCTGTGCAAGGCTTGGGCGCGGTAGGCTACGATTTCGCTGAATATTGCCATAAAGAAGGCGCACAGCTGTTCGTTACCGATATTAATGAAGAAGCATGTGCCCGTGCAGCGCAAGAGCTGAATGCCACTGTTGTTGGTTTAGACGAAATTTATGGATTAGATGTTGATGTCTATTCACCTTGTGCCCTAGGTGCCACCGTAAATGACGATACTCTGAAACAAATCAAAGCCAAGGTTATTGCTGGCAGCGCCAACAACCAGTTAGCAACGCCAGCCCACGACCAGGTGGTGATGGATATGGGCATTCTGTATGCACCAGATTACGTTATTAACGCCGGTGGTGTGATTCACGTTTGTAGCGAAGCTGCTAACATGAGCCGCGCTGAAACCGACCAGCGTGTGCGTGACATCTACGATACGCTAGATAAGATCTTTGCCCGTTCAGCAGCTGAGAAGCGTCCAACTGGACAAATCGCAGATCAAATGGCACAAGAAATTATCGCTAACGCGAAAGCCGCTAAAACTGCAGGTTAATTACCTGCAGTTTGCTGCTAGCCACTGCAGCGGGTGTAATGCCCGCTTGCTGGGGCTGTGGCGTTCTACTTGACTACGACAAGAAAAACCCGTCGCCAAAGTTACCACCTCTCGCTCAACCTTGTTACGCCAACTCAAATCGTACAGCTTGGTACTAATAGCTTGATTATTGCTTTCATGGCCAAAGGTTCCGGCCATACCACAACACCCCGTGTTAGCCATCGCTAAAGGTATCTGCCATAGCGCAAAAATTTGTTGCCATTCACTAGCAGCCTTAGGCATGGCGGTTTGCTCGGTACAATGGGTGAGCAATTGCAAATCTAAGTTAGGCGTAGCCACTGCTACCCGCTCCACCCTACTGGGCAGCACATCAAGCAACCAAGTTTGACTCAATTGCACCTGATAGTTTAGCGGCTCAGTGAGCACGCTACGGTATTCGTCGTGTAAACAAAGTACGGTAGATGCATCTAAACCTACCATGGGTAACTGCAGTTGACTAACGTGATTAAGCTGTTTTGCTACACGGTTTGCAGTTTTAGCAAAATCTTTTAAATAGCCTTTTACATGCTGGGCCTTACCGTTACCGGCAAAGCGCAACAAGATCGGCTGAAAGCCAAGATGGCTGGCTAACGTACCAAATGCCTCCACCAGTTCTGCTTCATAAAAACTAGTAAAAGGGTCTTGCACCACAACCACAATGTTGTCGCGCTGTGCGCTGGTCAAGGTAGTCACATGCGCGGTCAATTGCTGCTCATCCATGCTCAACCATTGGCGTTGTTGCCAACGCTTATGGAGCGTAGGTACCGACAATTTAGGTGCGTCCACATAGCCAAACCAACGCTTAGTTACCCATCTGCTGAAACCATTGTGAGTCAGCCAATTTGCTAACCGCGGCGCTCGCGCTAAGCCACTGGCCAACGTCTCGACTTGTTTCACTAAGAAGTCTTTAGCTGGACGCCGATATTTATGGTGATACCACTCTAGAAACCGCGCCCGAAACGCTGGCACATCAACTTTTACCGGACACTGACTAGCACAAGCTTTACAGGCTAGACAGCTATCCATCGCAGCTTTTACTTCGTGATTAAAATCATCCGCAAAGGCCCCTGTAACAGCTTTCATGGGATGCCATTTGGCAGCTGGTGGTTGGCTTGCATCAAACCCGTGTTCGGCGTTAAGTCGCAGCCATTCACGAATTAACGTGGCACGACCCTTAGGTGAAAAACGTCTATCGCCGGTGGCTTTAAATGACGGACACATGGCTGAATCGGCATCGTAGTTAAAACATAAGCCGTTGCCATTACAGTTCAGCGCCGGCTGATAACTCTCCTGCACATGAATGGGAATTTGCCGATCATAAAAACCACGTTTGGTAGCATCGACGGATACTAAACTCGCTGAGGTTCCCCACGGGGTACAAATTTTGCCTGGATTAAGACGATTATCAGGGTCGAATACAGCTTTGAGCTTCTGTAGTTCTTGATAGAGTTCATCCCCAAAGAACTTTGGCGCATACTCAGAGCGGTAGCCTTTACCGTGTTCGCCCCACATCAAGCCACCGTACTTGGCGGTTAGTGCGGCTACTTGATCACTGATTTTTCTTAGTAGCTGCTCGTCATCAGGATTGGTCATGTCGAGCGCTGGACGCACATGCAACACTCCCGCATCGACGTGGCCAAACATGCCGTAATGCAATTGCTCGCGATCGAGAATGGCACGAAACTCTAAAATAAAGTCAGCCAAATGCTCGGGCGGGACTGCCGTATCTTCCGCGAAAGCAACGGGTTTACGGCGACCTTTGGTAGCCCCTAACAAACCGACTGCTTTCTTGCGCATGGCATAAATATTTTGAATACTCTTGCCATCGGCACAAACCTGATAACCAATAATGCCCCGCTCTGCTTGGTTAGCGATCAAGTGCTCAAGCTGCTGGCAAAGAGACGCTACTTTGTCATCGATATCCGCTTTCGCAACCGCAGTAAATTCAACCATATTAATGCCGCGCATCGGCTTATCGGCAACATCTTCTAATTGGCTAGCAACTTGATGCCAAATAATATCATTGCGGGCTAAATCTAAAACGTTGCTATCAATGGTTTCCACTGAAGTAGCACGTGCCTGCACTAAGGCTGGGGCATGCCGCAGAGCCGATTGAAAATCATCATACTTAACATTAACCAACACCTTGTGCTGCGGAATCAAGGTTAAGTTCAGTTTAGCCTCAACGATGATCGCAAGCGTTCCTTCAGAGCCGGCTAAAAGCCTGGAAAGGTCAATGAGTTGGCGATCTTCATCATAGCAATGCTTGAGATCGTAGCCGGTTAAAAATCGATTTAAAGGCGGGAATTTTGCACATATAGCAGCTCGTTTATCAACGCAAGTCGCTAGAACTTGGCGATAAATGGCAGCTTCTAAGCTCTCTCCACGAGCCTTTTCTTGCGCTTGTTGCAGGCTTATTGGCGCTGTGTGTAGCACCTCGCCATTAAGTAAAACTGCACGCAACTCTAAGATGTGATCACTGGTTTTACCATACACTAATGAGCCTTGTCCGGAGGCATCGGTATTGATCATGCCGCCAATCGTGGCGCGATTACTGGTGGATAAGTCAGGACTGAAAAAAAACCCGTGGGGTCGCACTGCGTCGTTTAACGCATCTTTAACCACACCGCTTTGGCAGCGTACCCAGGCTCGTTCTGGGTCAATCTCTAACACCTGATTAAAGTAGCGGCTTAAATCGATAACAATGCCAGCCGTTAACGACTGCCCGTTGGTACCAGTACCGCCGCCTCGAGGCGTAAATTGAATACTTCTGAACGCAGCTTGCTGCGCCAGTTGAAAGGCTTGTTGCAGTGCTGCTTGCGTCCGAGGATACAGCACCGCTTGCGGCAATTGTTGATAGACGCTGTTATCAGTAGCCGCAATTAAGCGGCCACTGTAGGAACCATCTATATCGCCGTCAAACTGGGCGCGTTCTAGTTCTAATAAGTAGGCCTGATAAACACTTTGTATGCGTTGTTGACGCCGTTCATAGGCTGCATAACTAGGTAACTCGTTAACTACTTGAACCATAACGCGCACTGTTCCTTTATTGAGGCTATTGAAGCCTGCTTAACCGTGGTGTTCCGCTAAATACAACCAAGTTTCAACAACAGTATCAGGATTCAATGACACTGAATCTATCCCCTGCTCAACCAACCAAGCAGCAAAATCCGCATGATCCGAAGGGCCTTGGCCACAGATCCCCACGTATTTGCCTTTACGCTTAGCCGCTTGAATAGCCATAGCTAGCATGGCTTTTACCGCTTCATCGCGCTCATCAAAAAGATGAGCAATCACGCCAGAATCTCGGTCTAAGCCCAAAGTTAACTGAGTTAAATCATTAGAACCGATAGAGAAACCATCAAAAATATCCAAGAACTGATCCGCTAGTAAGGCATTTGATGGTAATTCACACATCATGATCACTCGTAAGCCACGCTCACCTTGCACCAGTCCTTGCTCGGCTAAGAGTTCAATGACTTTACGGCCTTCCTCTAAGGTACGCACAAACGGGATCATCACCTCAACGTTAGTAAGGCCCATTTCATCGCGCACTCGTTTGATCGCTTCACACTCCATCGCAAAACACTCACGGAATTCCGTTGAGATATAGCGTGATGCCCCGCGGAAACCAAGCATGGGGTTTTCTTCGTGCGGTTCATACTGGCGGCCGCCAACGAGATTAGCGTATTCATTAGATTTAAAATCAGACATGCGAACAATCACCCGCTCAGGTGAGAATGCCGCCGCCAAGGTCGCAATACCTTCAGTAAGCTTACCCACGTAGTACTCACGAGGGCTCTCGTAACCAGCCATATAGCCGCGAATTTGCTCTTGTAATTCAGGCGTTTGCTGATCAAAATTCAGCAAGGCTTTAGGATGCACACCAATCATTCGATTGATGATGAATTCTAACCGTGCCAAGCCAACGCCCGCATGCGGCAAGCTAGCAAAGTCAAAGGCGCGGTCTGGGTTACCCACGTTCATCATGATTTTTAATGGCAACGCTGGCATATCACCTACATCAGATGTAGTTACGGCAAAATCTAACGCGCCTGAATAAATGTAACCGGTATCACCTTCGGCACAGGACACAGTGACTTCGCTACCAGCGGCAATGCGATCGGTGGCATCACCACAACCCACCACTGCCGGAATACCTAGCTCGCGCGCAATAATAGCTGCGTGACAGGTACGGCCACCACGATTGGTTACAATCGCCGCCGCCCGCTTCATAATAGGTTCCCAATCTGGGTCAGTCATGTCGGTTACTAAAACATCACCAGGTTGTACTTTATCCATTTCGGAAATATCGGTGAGCACGCGAGCCACACCAGCGCCAATTTTTTGACCAATGGCACGACCTTCGGCCACAACGCTACTCTTAGTTTTCAGCGCGTAACGCTCTAGTGCTTGACCGGTTTTATTCGACTGCACCGTTTCTGGGCGTGCTTGAACGATATAGAGTTTGCCATCAATACCATCTTTAGCCCATTCGATATCCATTGGACGGCCGTAATGCTGCTCGATAATAACGGCTTGTCTTGCAAGGGCTTCAACTTCGGCATCGCTAATCGAAAATTGTTGGGCTTGCTGAGGTGCTACGTCAACGATACTCACTTGTTTACCGTGAGCGGTTGCATCTGAGTAAATCATCTGCACTTTTTTGCTGCCAAGGTTACGGCGCAGCACTGCTTTGCGGCCCGCTTTCAGCGTAGGCTTATGCACATAAAACTCATCTGGGTTGACTGCACCTTGCACAACCATTTCGCCCAAACCATAAGAGGAGGTAATAAAGACCACTTGATCAAAACCTGATTCAGTATCAATCGAGAACATCACCCCAGAGGCAGCGATATCACTGCGCACCATACGTTGAATCCCGGCTGACAGAGCAACGCCGCGGTGGTCATAGCCTTGGTGTACGCGATAAGAAATAGCGCGGTCATTGAATAACGATGCAAATACGTGTTTGATGGCTTCCATGATGGCATCAATACCACGTACGTTTAGAAAGGTTTCTTGTTGGCCGGCAAACGAGGCATCCGGCATATCTTCAGCCGTAGCTGAGCTACGCACCGCGAAACTAACTTCAGCGTTGCCACCACTCAGATCCTGATAGGCAGCTCGAATCGCTTGGTCTAACTCAGGCTGAAATGGCGTTTCAATCACCCATTGGCGAATTTGCTTGCCCGCCTCAGCTAAGGCTTTAACATCATCGGTATCGAGCGTATCTAAAATTGCGTGAATACGTTCGTTTACCCCACTTTGCTCGAGAAACTCGTTAAAAGCTTCTGCTGTGGTTGCAAATCCGTTTGGCACATCGACCCCGGCTCCGGCTAGGTGACTAATCATTTCACCTAAAGAAGCGTTTTTACCGCCAACACGGCCGACATCATTCATTCCTAGCTGATCATACCAAAGCACATAGTCTTGTACGTTGTTCTGCACGTTGAGTTCCTCGTGAGGTTTTAGGCGTGACACAGTTACATTTTTGTAACTGTCCGAATGGCTTTATATTTTACACACTGGGGGGCAACAAGTTAACATCTTATGTACTTTTATCTGCTAGGAATTTGCCCTTTATGCGCACAATCTTTTACATCTCAGACGGTACGGCGCTAACCGCTGAGGCTTTTGGTCGCGCTATGCTGTCGATGTTTCCTTTAAAAGTGGTTCATAAGACCCTTGCTTTTATTGATACAGAAGCGAAAGCTACGGCTGCGGTCAATAAAATTAATCAGGCTTACGCCGACTCTGGCGAACGTCCTGTCATCTTTCACACCTTTGTCAGTATCGACATTAAACGTATCATCATGTCGAGCCAAGGCAGCTGCTACGACTTCCTAGATTATTTTGTGGCGCCCCTCAGTAAAGAGCTTGGTATTCCAGCCCAACCCAAAACCCATCGCACCCATGGTATTCAAGAGGACACAGGCGTGCGCGAAAACTACGATTTTCGGATTGATGCGGTGAATTATAGTCTAGCTAACGATGATGGTAGTAACGTCGCGAATTACGACGAGGCTGATATCATTCTGCTGGGCGTTTCTCGTACCGGTAAAACCCCTACCAGCCTATACTTAGCCCTGCATTATGGCATTAAAGCGGCGAACTATCCGTTAACCGAAGATGACAATATGGAAAACTTGCAACTGCCTAAGGTGTTAAAACCCCATCGTCATAAAATATTTGGTTTAACCTTAGACCCACAACGGTTACACGAAATACGCAGCAAGCGCCGTGAAGGAAGCACCTATGCGTCATTGCCGCAGTGTCGATTTGAATTGCAGGAAGTAGAAAAAATGTACCGCCGTGAAGCCATTCCATTTTTGGATTCAACGCGCTTTTCGGTAGAAGAGATCGCCGCTAAAATTTTGGCCGAGACCAATATAGAAAGACACCGGTTTTAACCCGGTGTCTTGCTATTTATGACGCTTTACATTTCTTGTTCGGTACGCGCGTTGGTACTTTCAAAGATTTTATCTGCAGAAGCAGCAACAAAGCCGGTATAAAGGCGGTTGGGAGCTATTTCGTAGCGTTTAGCAAACTCGTAAAAGCAACTAGGAATGGTTTTTTCCATATCGCTAAAGCGCACTAACGTATGGTCTGCTAGCGTTGACGACTGCTCTAAAAACACTTCTTTTGAGCCTTTGATTTCGCCGCCTGAAGTATTCAATTTAAATCCCGCTTCTTTCAAAGTTTGGTTAACTTGCTCGAGCGATTGATAATCAGGTAACTCATTCACATTTACGGTGAAATGATTGGCGCGATAACCAAAGGCCGCCATCCAAGCTGCATATTCACTCTCAGCTAAGAGCTGTTCGTAGTCAGCACTGCTGATTTGCCAATGGGCACCCGAATACAAGAAGTCTGGGCTGGCCACGGCTGCCGGATCAATTTGCGCAACCAGATTGCGCACAATGGTTTGCAGCGAGTCAGAGAATTCTTCCACTAACAACTCTGAAATGAAGATCTTAGGTAGCGCCGGATTGCTATGCTCGTAATGCTTAGCAACCAACTTCTTGGCCTCAAAATGATAATCTTCACAAGCTTGATAGCCCATTGCCTCAAAGTGCTGAGCCAACGTTGCTAAGCGTACTGGTGCGATATTAAAGGTACGAAAGGCAACATGGTCATTAATAATTTCACGACCTTTGCCCAGTACTTCATGAACCTTTGCTGCAGATGGCGTTAACTTAATATAGTCTTGCCATAAGTTATTAAAAAATTCAGTAACTTGCTCTGTAGTTTCAACCTGTGCCTGTGACATATACTGCTTTAACCTCGAAAATGTCAAAAAATTTAACCGCGACCTTGGCGCGCTTCTTTCAATGAATCAGCGACTAAAAAGGCTAACTCTAACACTTGATCCGCATTTAACCGCGGGTCGCACTGGGTGCGATAGCGCTGTGTTAAGTCTTTTTCACTGATTTGATAAGCGCCGCCGGTACACTCGGTAACGTCTTCGCCCGTCATTTCTAAATGCACCCCGCCTGGGTAAGTGCCTTCCGCCTGATGCACGGCAAAAAACTGTCGCAACTCTTGGTGAATCGCATCAAAGTTACGAGTTTTTAAACCGTTATCAGCCTTCACCGTATTGCCATGCATAGGATCGCTCGACCACACCACATGACGGCCTTCGGCTTTCACTTTGCGCACCAGATGCGGCAATGCTTCGGCCAGATTATTCGCCCCCATCCGGGTGATCAAAGTCATCCGGCCGGCTTCATTCTCTGGATTAAGCACATCCAACAATCGGATCACATCATCAGGCTTGGTAGTTGGACCTATTTTAACACCGACTGGGTTATGAATGCCACGCATAAACTCTACGTGAGCGTGATCTAATTGACGCGTGCGCTCGCCAATCCAAACCATGTGAGCCGAGCAATCATAGGGCAACCCAGTAAGCGTGTCGGTACGGGTTAAGGCTTCTTCGTACGGCAATAACAAAGCCTCATGCGAAGTGAACAGCTGGGTTTCGTGAATGGTGGCATTAGTAGCCGAGGTGATCCCCAACACTTCCATAAACTTCAGCGCTGATTGAATTTGTTCCGCTACTTGTAAATATTGTTCTTTCAGTGGATTAGCTGCCACAAAGCTCATATTCCATTTATGCACCTTGTGCAAATCAGCAAGACCACCCTGCGCAAAAGCACGCAATAAATTCAAAGTTGCAGCTGAATGATGATAAGCCTGCAACATCCGTTGCGGATCAGCAATTCGTTGGTCCTCGTTAAAATCAACCCCATTAATAATATCACCGCGATAAATCGGCAGCTCTACGCCGTCTTGGATCTCGGTGTCGCTAGAGCGCGGTTTGGCATATTGGCCAGCCATACGAGCAACCTTGGTAACCGGGCATGAGCCAGCAAAGGTCATGACGATCGCCATCTGTAGAATCACCTTGAAGGTATCGCGGATTTTCGGCGCAGTGAAATCACTGAAACTCTCGGCACAATCGCCACCTTGCAGCAAAAAGCCCTGGCCCAAGCTCACTTGGGCCAACTGTTTGCGTAGGGCTCGAATTTCTTCGGCAAAGACCAACGGCGGAAAACTTTTTAATTGCTGTTCTACCTGCTGCAATTGTTGCGCCGAAGGATACTGCGGTTGCTGCTGAATTGGTTTATCCCGCCAGCTACGGGCACTCCAATGCGTCATTCTCTTTCCTATTAATGATTAACGGCCTTGTTGTAAGGCTTGAATACGTTTTGCTAACGGTGGATGGCTCATAAATAATTCACTAAAGCTGCGTTTGGTTTGAATACCGAACGCCATCATAGAACCATCCAGAGTTGACTCTGGGGCACCTTGTAGGCGGCGCAGCGCTGCCACCATGTTATGCGCACCGACGAGTTTGGCAGCGCCAGCGTCGGCCCGAAATTCGCGCTGACGTGAAAACCACATGACAATGATACTGGCCAAAATACCGAAGACCAATTCTAACACCATCACAATAGCAAAGTAGGCAATACCACCTAAACCTTGACCATTCTGAGAATTACTGCGAGTTGCATTATCAATCACGCCCGCAATTACCCGTGCAAAGAAAATAACAAAGGTGTTTACCACCCCTTGAATGAGGGTCAAAGTAACCATATCGCCATTGGCGATATGACTGATCTCATGGGCTAGTACGGCTTCCACTTCGGCTTGGGTCATATTGCGCATAAGCCCGGTACTTACCGCAACGAGCGAGCTTTTTTTACTGGCTCCGGTTGCGAATGCATTAGGCTCAGGCGAATCATAGATGGCCACCTCTGGCATCGGAATTCCGGCCTGTTGACTTTGCCGTTGTACGGTTCGTAATAACCATTGCTCTGTTTGATTGCGAGGCTGACTAATCACCTGTGCACCGACAGCGCGTTTCGCCATCCACTTTGACATAGCCAATGAGATAAAGGCGCCACCAAAGCCGAAGACCGCAGCAAAGATCAACAAACCGCTGTAACCCGAGGTATCAACACCTAAAGCTGGCATAAGAACATTCATGACCACACCCAAAACCAACAAAATGGCAAGGTTAGTGGCTAGAAATAATGCAATCCGCAACATACTGAATTTACCTCTAATAAAATCCTACGGAACACCCGTACAAAATTGCCTGAGCGTAGCCTTGTTATAGGGTTAAAAGTATCTAAAAACAAGGTCTTTAACTGCTTTTTTCAGTCAATTCTGTTAGCTTATAGCGTATCTTTTAACGCTGTCGGAGTACTCACATGGCAAATCACTCAAAACTTTTATTAATGAGTAGCTCAAAAGCTGGCCAAACGGATTATCTAGAACACAGCAAAGCTTGGCTACGCGAACATTTTGCCAGCGCCAGTAAAGTGTTGTTTATACCCTATGCGGGGGTTGGCTTGGGTGATACCGCCTACACGGCCAAAGTAGCGGCAGCCTTGGCGGACTTACCCTTTACCCTAGAAGGCATTGAGAGCTTTAGTCATCCACAACAAGCCGTGTATGAAGCCAGTGCCATCATGATTGGCGGTGGTAACACCTTTCAGTTGCTCAATCGGCTCTATCAACATGACTTACTCAAGCTTATTGCTAATAAAGTAGCTGCCGGTATGCCTTATGCAGGTTGGAGTGCTGGCGCCAACATTGCCGGGCTTACTATTCGTACCACCAACGATATGCCGATCATCGAGCCGCCATCGTTTAAGGCCCTGCAGTTGGTACCTTTTCAATTAAACCCTCATTACAGTGACTATCAAGCCCCTGGCTTTCATGGTGAAACCCGTGATCAACGCTTGGCTGAATTTATGCTGGTTGATCCTGCAACACCGGTATTGGCGATCAAAGAAGGCACTGCCTTGAAAGTTACTGGCGACACCATGCAACTGTTAGGACCGCATCCTGGCTATGCCTTCTTAGCAGGCGACAAGCTTGAATTGGCGGCCAACAGCGACTGCAGTAATTGGCTCGTTGCTAAGTAATCAACCAAGTGCCCTTGGCGCCAAGTCGGACAATAGGGCAAAACGCCTAAACAAGGTGCTGATAGGCGCTGCTCTAAGCTGGCGATATTTGCGGCTTGTTCTACCATCGGCTGCGGTTGCGGTTGGTTGGCCACCCAGCCAACCAGATGAGCACCACTGGCGCTAATGGCCGCAGCTGTAAGTAGCGCGTGATTGATACAGCCCAGCTTTAACCCGACCACCAATATCACTTGGGCACCAGACTGCACCGCTATATCGGCCATGCTCTGCTGCGCATTAAGAGGAACGAGCCAACCACCGGCCCCCTCAATCACTAGGATTTCAGCCGGCAGCTGTTCTAATGTTCTGATATGCTGCAAAATATCAGCCAACACTAACTCTTGTTCCGCATGCTCGGCAGCGATATGGGGGGCGATAGGATCTGCAAAACAATAAGGGTTAACTTGGTCGTAGGTTTGCTGATGAGAGGTTGTTGCCAGCGCTTGCTGCAAAGCTTCGGCATCATCATTCATCCAACGCTCTTGGCCTTCATGCAGCCGCCAGGTAGCACCAGCGGCTACCGGTTTTAGTGCGAGACAACGCCGGCCCTGTGCTTGTAGTGCATGCAACAAGGTCACGCTAACCACAGTTTTACCAGCGTCAGTATCGGTTCCTGCGATAAACAATTTATCCATGGTTGGCTCTTATCAATCTGTCTGTTTGGTCATTTTCACTAGCGCCACTTGCCAGTGTAGAGGCAACCGGCCTTGCTCATTGCGATACTTAGCCATGTTAACCTGCAGGGCCTGTAACTTAGACTTACTTAGCACGGACGGCAACTGCGCCTGGTGCTGCCACCTATTGACGTCGCCACGGTAGGTGGCCCCTATCCCCTGTAAGTCTTTCAACATAGCCAGCACCGAATCATTCATGATCGTCACTGGGAGTCGTTTAAACTCAAGCTGCCAACCGGGTAAAGCGGCTAATAATTGCTGCAATTCGGTTTCACTATAGAATTGCCGGTGGCTCCATTGCCCACCTTGCAAGACTTGTAGCTCTGCTCCAAGGGGCTGCATCGAGCCCTCTAGTAAGGTACTGAAGACTAAACAGCCTTGCGCACGCAGCAGAGCATGAAATTGATTGATGGTGGCTACCAAATCGCCAACCCACTGCAACGATAAATTGGCAAAAATAGTATCCACACTGGCAGCAGGCAAGGGTAAAGATTCAGCGTCGGCGATCAGCCAATTAACTGCGGTGTGTTGATGCTCAACGCTGCGAACCTGGCGTTGCGCTTCTGCAATCATCTCTGGGGCAATATCTACGCCAAGATAACCGGTGCTCAGGGCCACCAAAGCCATGGTGTTTACCGCGGGACCGCAGCCTAAATCAATCACTTGTCCTACCTTGGCTGGCAGCAACTGAAGTAACTGCTGCGCACAACGTTGTTGTAACTCGTTATGCTGTTGATACGACTTAGCCGCTCGACCAAAACGTTGCGCTACTTGCTGCTTACCCGCCGTTAGAGCCAGGCTCGGCAAGGGCGTTAATGCTGCAGACATTGGGCTAGCTCCTGCATCAATTGCGTCAGCACCGCCGGTGTATGGCTGGCACTTAGGGTTAGTCTTAGCCGAGCTTGCCCTGGCGGCACCGTGGGCGGACGAATCGCCGCCACGACAAAACCTCGATTGCGTAAGTGTTGTTGCAGCTGCAATGCTTTGCTATCGGTCCCCACCGGCACCAGTTGAATGGCCGTATTGGGGGCAGCCATAAGGGGGATGCCGTACTCAGCTGCGAGCCGAGAGACATGGGCGATATTTTCTTGCAAGCGCTGGCGCAACGAACTTCCTTCTGACGCTTGCACCAGCTTAATTGCGGCACTCACCGCTGCTGCTTGCGCCGCACTTATTGCCGTCGAATAAATGTACTCTCGGGCATGATTATGAAGATAGTCAATCACAGCTGTGGGCGCTAACACTGCTGCACCGCCTACCCCCAGCGCCTTACCAAAGGTCAGCATCAGCAGCGGCAATTGGCGTTGATTCATCACCCCACCAATGCTGCGACCATCGGCACCAACCACGCCGAGACCATGCGCATCGTCGACATAAAGATCAGCATGTTCCGCCACTTGCCGCAGTTGTGCTAAACAGGGACTGTCGCCGTCCATACTAAAGACACTCTCGGTAACGACTAAGTGCGCTTGATCTGTCGCCGTTAATTCAGGCAGCAAAGGCGCCAACTGATTATGAGCAAAACGCTGCCAGCGCACCCCACTTGCGCGCATGCCATCAATGAGGGAGGCATGCGCTAAGCGGTCGGCATGGATTTTGTGGTAGAGTTTGCCAAGCTGCAGCAAGGTACTAAAATTGGCCGCGAAGCCACTGCTAAACAGTAAGACATTATCGCGCTCCAACCAGTCAGCTAATTGTTGCTGCAAGTAAAGATGCGGCGATTGGGTGCCGCACACTAACGCCGAACCACCACTACCCGTACCATATTGCTGCAACGCTTGCTGGTAGGCAGCAATAACTTGGGGGTGTTCGCTCAAACCTAGATAATCATTACTAGCGAGCAACACCCCTTGAGGTCGCACTTGCGGTTGACGCCAACGTTGTTGCTGTTGGCGCTGCCATGCTGCGTGTTGCAGCGCATCAGTTACCTGCCGATGCATCTTGCCACCTGCTCCTATTTAGCCGGATAATAGAGTGTAGGTTGGCGTTGCTCTTGAATCGCATCGGCTATCACGCTTTGGTGTACTTCATCCGCATAATCGGTATGTTGTAGCGGTTTGATGCCAAGCCGTTGAAACAAGGCCTGATCGCTATCAGTACCCGGATTGGCCGTAGTCAATAACCGCTCGCCATAAAAAATAGAGTTAGCACCAGCCATAAAACATAAAGCTTGCATGGTATCGGGCATCGACTCCCGGCCAGCTGATAAACGCACAAAGGAGGTGGGTAAAGCAATTCGAGCAACCGCAATGGTGCGCACAAATTCAAAAGGATCAAGATCTTCCAGCTCAGCAAAAGGCGTTCCCTTAACTTTCACCAACATATTGATAGGTACGCTTTCAGGATGCTGTGGTAACTGTGCCAACTGGCTAATAAGACTAGCGCGATCATGCCGACTCTCACCCATGCCAACAATGCCGCCGGCACAGACTTTCATGCCGGCATCACGAACATGTTGTAGCGTAGCCAAGCGGTCTTGATAGGTTCGTGTCGTTATAATTTCACCGTAGAATTCTGGTGAGGTATCTAAATTATGATTGTAATAATCCAGCCCTGCTTGTTGTAACGATTTAGCTTGCAGGGGCGTTAACATCCCCAGCGTCATGCAGGTTTCTAACCCAAGCTGTTTCACTCCTTGAATCATCTCAATTAAGTATGGCATGTCACGATCTTTGGGATTACGCCAAGCGGCTCCCATGCAAAAACGGCTGGCTCCAGCTGCTTTTGCTGCCTCTGCCTCTGCTAAAACCTTTTTCACTGCCAACAACCGTTCTTTGTCGACATCAGTGCGGTAATGGGCGCTTTGCGGACAGTATTTGCAATCTTCCGGACAGGCGCCTGTTTTGATCGATAACAGGGTACTAACCTGCACCGCATTAGCGTCAAAATGACGCCGATGAACTTGCTGTGCTTGAAACAGCAAATCATTAAAAGGCAATTCAAATAACTGCTCTAACTCGGTTGCACTCCAATCGTGCCTAACTGCATCACTAGCTGCCATAACTCTCGCTCTAATATCCAATAGCTCATTCACTTATTGCATAGCCTACTTCGACATTTTAAACTGTCAACTTAATAATTACCGTTAAAATAACAAGTGATGAATTAATGACCAAAATTAGTCAGGCGGATTTACTTTTTGACCAGCAACATATCTGGCATCCCTACACCTCATTTGCCAAGCCGCTGCCTACCTATCCTGTGGAAGCAGCGACAGGCTGCGAGCTAATCCTCAGCGACGGCCGTCATTTGGTTGATGGCATGTCTTCGTGGTGGGCAGCAATTCATGGCTACAATCATCCACGGCTCAATCAGGCCGTCAGTGACCAATTGCAGCACATGAGCCATGTGATGTTTGGGGGTATTACCCACGCCCCAGCCATTGCTCTCTGTAAACAACTAGTGGAACTTACCCCAGCACCATTGCAACAGGTTTTTCTTGCTGATTCAGGCTCAGTTGCGGTGGAGGTTGCGATCAAAATGGCTGTGCAATATTGGGTGGCACGGCAACAGCCACAGAAAAATCGTTTAGCTACCATCCGTGGTGGTTACCATGGCGATACCTTTGCGGCGATGTCGGTGTGCGATCCGGTAAATGGTATGCATGGGCTCTTTCAAAATAGTGTACGTCAGCAATTATTTGCCCCCCGCCCTGAGATCACCCCTACGCAGCAGTGGCAAGACTCGGCAACCGACGCCATCGAGCACCTGTTACAGCAACATCAGCAGGAACTGGCCGCGGTTATCCTCGAACCGATAGTGCAAGGAGCTGGCGGTATGCGTTTTTATCATCCAAACTATTTGCGCAAAATCCGAGAACTCTGTGACCACTATCAGGTGTTGTTGATTGCCGATGAAATTGCTACCGGATTTGGCCGCACTGGCACCCTGTTTGCTTGTGAACATGCTGCAATCAGCCCCGATATTATGTGCTTAGGGAAGGCCTTAACCGGTGGTTACATGACGCTTGCAGCCGTATTAACCACTACTGACATTGCTACCACCATCAGCCATGGACCCGCAGGCGGTACCTTTATGCACGGCCCGACGTTTATGGCTAACCCACTCGCCTGTGCGGTCGCTTGTGCCAGCATTGAACTCCTATTGGCGTCGCCATGGCAGCAACAAATAGCTCAAATAGAGCAATCGCTGCAGCAACAATTAGCGCATCTCGTACAATATGCCTGCGTTGCTGAGGTCAGAGTATTCGGAGCTATTGGTGTGGTTGAGATGCAAGCCCCCTTAGATGTTGCTGAAGCCCAGCGTATTGCCGTTGCTCATGGGGCTTGGATCCGACCCTTTGGTAAATTGCTGTACATCATGCCACCCTTCATTATTAGCCCCGAACAACTTGCTTGTTTAACCCTTGCCATGCAAGAAATCGTGAAACAGGTAGAAAGGCGTTGATTTTCGCTTGAGTCTGACGCAAAGCAAGGTAACATAACGGTCTATTTGTGATGTGTTAACTCACTATCTTTTTATTTGTTCAACAAACGGAGTTTTTAGGCCCATGTCCTGCGCTACCATTGTCGATGTTTTATCGGGGAAAATTGCCGTTGGTGAAGAAGTTACTGTTCGTGGTTGGGTTCGTACCCGCCGCGATTCAAAAGCAGGAATTTCTTTTATCAATGTGCATGACGGTTCTTGTTTTGATCCAATTCAGGCTGTAGTTCCAAATCAACTCGATAATTACGACAATGACGTGTTAAAACTCACGACCGGTTGTAGTGTTGCGGTGACAGGTACGGTGGCTGAATCTGCGGGCAAAGGTCAATCTTTCGAGTTGCAAGCTACAGCCGTACAAGTATTTGGCTTTGTTGAAGATCCTGACACCTATCCGATGTCGCCCAAACCGCACTCGATGGAATATTTGCGTGAATTTGCTCACTTACGCCCACGTACTAATATCACCGGTGCAGTGATGCGTGTTCGCAACTGTTTAGCGCAAGCAATTCATCGTTTCTTTCATGAACGTGGGTACCTATGGGTTGCCACGCCAATCATCACCGCCTCAGATGCCGAAGGCGCTGGCGAGATGTTTCGAGTATCTACCTTAGATTTACTCAACTTACCACGCACTGAACAAGGTGATGTTGATTTCAGTAAGGATTTTTTTGGTAAAGAAACCTTTTTGACAGTATCAGGGCAGCTTAACGGTGAAACATACGCCTGTGCACTATCTAAAATCTACACCTTCGGCCCCACATTCCGTGCCGAGAACTCAAACACCAGCCGGCACTTGGCGGAATTCTGGATGGTTGAGCCAGAGCTAGCCTTTGCCGATCTTAACGAGATCGCAGACTTAGCTGAAGATATGCTGAAATACTGTATCAATGCGGTATTGAGCGAACGAGCCGATGACATGGCCTTCTTCCAGCAACGGGTGGATAAGGATGTCCTTAATCGCTTACAGCATGTGGTGAGCAATAAGTTCGTGCACATGGATTACACCACTGCGGTCGAAATCTTGCAAAATTGTGGCAAGAAGTTTGAGTACGCCGTTGAATGGGGCATGGATTTACAATCTGAGCACGAACGTTATTTAGCTGAAGAACATGTAGGTGCGCCTATTATTCTGAAGAACTATCCGAAGGACATCAAAGCATTCTACATGCGCCAAAATGATGACGGCAAAACCGTCGCAGCCATGGACGTGTTAGCGCCAGGTATTGGTGAAATTATAGGTGGTAGCGCCCGTGAAGAGCGCTTAGATCGCCTTGATACGCGCATGCAAGAGATGGGCTTGCCGATTGAGCACTACGGTTGGTACCGTGATTTACGCCGTTACGGCACAGTTCCTCATGCCGGCTTTGGCTTGGGCTTTGAGCGCTTGGTCACCTATGTTACTGGAATGGGTAACATCCGTGATGTGATCCCGTTCCCGCGGGCTCCGAAAAACGCTGATTTCTAAGACGCTATTGGGCTACCCGTTTAAGTAGCTGCTGCTGTCACAACGCCGAGTAACCCCTCGGCGTTGTTCGTTGTGAGCCTAAGTTATTACTCCACTATCTCAACTTTACTCTGCCAATCTTTATCAGGCTTGATGGGCGTAGCGACCGCTGGCGTACCAACGTATAAAAAGCCAACGATAGCATCGGCTGGCGCTAAGCCAAGTTGAGCTTTAACCACCTCATCTTCGGCTAACCATCCAGTACGCCAGATGGCCCCTAACCCTTGTGCGAACGCAGCTTGCTGCAGCAATAAGGTGGCGCAGGCAGCGCAGGCCAGTTGCTCATCGCGCGGTACTTTGTCGTGTTGCTGTGCCCGCATTGCTACCATAATCACTGCAGGTGCTCGCAAAGGCAGTTCTTGGGCTTGTGCCACTTGCGTTTCATTAAGCTCGCGAGCCTTTGCGGCACTGGCAAATATTGTGCCCAACTTAGCGCGCCCCTGCTCTTGATAAAGCGTAAAAGAATACGGCATCAAGGCCATGTGATCAGGTGCTCTGCAAGCGGCCTGAAACATCAATTGTAATTGTTCATGAGTTGGCCCAGGTGCAACTAACCGAGGCATAGATGAACGAGTCGTTAATAATTCAATGGCTTGCATGGTGTCCTCGGACTCCTAGATTCAACTAATAATGTGCTGCTGCAGCGCTAAATAATGCATAGCTTAACAAATGATCATGCTCTGTTACATTGTCTGACTAGTTTCTCTAAAAAATCTGCTGTAATCTTCGTAGTAAGTCTTAATTTAGAGTAGGAACATTTTATATGAGCGGGATTGCTTCAGTCTTTAAAAAGCTATTTGGATTGATCAACTTTTTCCGAAAGTTGATTGTCAATGCGGTATTTTTTCTTGTTTTAATTTTAGTTTTAGGGCTACTTGTCGCTGAGGAAGAACAAGTTAAGGTACCTGAAAATGGCATGTTGGTGCTGCAACTGAATGGTATCTTGGTTGAAGAAGAAACTTGGGTCGACCCCGTTGACCAGTTTTTTAATGAAGCCTTCGGTGGCGGGAGTCAACTTCCTGAAGTCTTACTCGTTGACGTGTTAGAAAGCATCGAACAGGCTAAAACTGATGATCGCATCAGTGGTATTCAGTTAAATCTGAGTAACTTCGCTGGTGGCGGCAGTAACAAAATGCAAGCCTTGGGCCAGGCCTTACTTGATTTTCGCAGTGCTGGTAAACCTGTAGTAACTTATGCCGATAATTACACTCAAAACCAATATTATGTGGCAGCCCATGCGGATACCATTTATTTGAACCCACTCGGGTCGATGATGTTCGAAGGTTTTGGTGGCTACAATCTCTACTTCAAAGATTTCTTAGAGAAGTTCAACATTACTGCTCATGTCTTTAAAGTGGGTGCCTTTAAGTCGGCGGTAGAACCCTACACCCGCAACGATATGTCTGATGAAGCGCTAGCCGCGAACAAAGAGTTGTATGACGAGTTGTGGGACACCTACATGGATGACCTAAGCCAATTACGTTCAATCAGCCCATTGATGCTAAGTGGCAAGATGGATGATTTCCGTCAAGCTCTGACTCAGTATGACAATGATATGGCGCAACTAGCCCTGAATACTGGATTAGTTGACGCTCTCTACAGTCGTGAACAATTCCGTGCTGAAATGATTGGAATTACCGGCCTTGATGACGATGAAAAGAGCTGGCGTCAAATCAACCACGAACAATATTTAGCTGCTCTTAACGGTCAAGCGGAGCAGTTAGAGGACAGCAGCGAACATAAAGACAAGGCAGAAATTGCCATTGTTGTAGCTCGTGGTGTTATTTCTGATGGCCAAGCCAAACCTGGTAGTATTGGCGGAGATAGTACCGCTGCCCTACTGCGTAAAGCACGCCTAGACGAAGATACCAAAGCTGTGGTGTTGCGTATTGATAGCCCAGGCGGCAGTGGCTTTGCCTCAGAAGTGATTCGCCAAGAGGTGCTAGAACTGAAAAAAGCAGGCATCCCAGTGATTGCCTCAATGAGCTCGGTTGCTGCATCAGGTGGTTATTGGATTGCCGCTAGCGCCGATGAGATTTGGGCCACTCCTACCACCATTACTGGTTCGATTGGCGTTTTTGGTATGTTCTTTACCATCGAAAAAGCGCTAAACGAATTTGGCGTGTACAACGATGGTTACCACACCACAGATTTGCCGGTATTAGATATTACTCGTGGTATCGATGATAACGGCCGCTATCTAGTGCAAGTTTCCATCGAAAAGTTCTACCGTGATTTTGTTGGGATGGTAGCCGAAAGTCGCAACATGAGTTACGATGCCGTGCACGAGGTGGCTCAGGGGCGGATTTGGACCGGGCGCAAAGCCAAAGAGTTGGGTTTAGTTGACCAATTAGGTGAACTTGATGATGCCATTAGCGCTGCGGCCACCCGAGCGGGTGTCAGTGACTACGACGTGGTGACCGTGAGCAATGATCTGAGTCCACGTGAGCAATTTATGCAAGAGTTGTTTGGTCAAGCTAGTTTGTTAGTTCCTAGCGAACTTCGCAGCACCGAGCAGAATCCACTTAAAGCGCAGCTATACAGCTTATGGGAAGAAGTTGAAGTAACCTCTAAATTCAATGACCCGAACGGTGTGTATGCTTTGTGTGAGTTATGCAAACTAAACTAAATGACTAAAAAAAATATTTATGTTGCCTATACCGGCGGCACGATAGGTATGCAAAAGTCAGCCCAGGGATACGTCCCTGCGGCTGGCTTTTTAACAGAATGCGTACACAATATGCCGGAATTCTTTCGTGACGAAATGCCCAATTTCACCATTCACGAATACCAGCCGCTCATGGACTCGTCTGACATGTCGCCCGCTGATTGGCTTCATATTGCTGAGGACATTCAACGCAACTACCAAGCTTACGATGGCTTTGTGATCCTCCATGGCACCGATACCATGGCCTACACCGCATCAGCCCTCTCCTTCATGTTCGAAAATTTGGCTAAACCGGTGATTATTACCGGTTCGCAAATACCGCTCGCGGCGTTGCGCTCAGATGGTCAAACCAACTTATTAAATGCTTTGTACATAGCAGCTAATTATCCCATTCATGAAGTTGGTTTATTTTTTAACAACACCCTGTTCAGAGGTAATCGAGCAACCAAAGCCGATGCGAATGGCTTTAACGCATTTGCCTCACCCAACTTTTCGCCGTTATTAAAGGCCGGCATTCAAATCACCCTGCAAGAGGGCAAAATCCAAGCCTTAGGGAATGAGCCGTTGCGCTTAACCGCAGTAACGCCTCAGCCAGTTGGCGTGGTTACCCTTTACCCAGGCATATCGGCTGCGATCTTTGACAACATGCTTCAGCAGCCCGTAAAGGCTCTTATCATGCAAAGTTATGGGGTTGGCAATGCGCCACAAGATCCAGCTTTACTGGCTAGTTTAGAGCGCGCTATTGCGGCTGGTACTGTAGTACTTAATTGTACCCAATGCTTTAAAGGTAAGGTGAACATGGGGGGTTACGCGACGGGCAATGCCTTAGCCCAAGTGGGAGTGGTCAGTGGCCATGATATGACCATTGAAGCAGCACTGACGAAGTTACATTATTTGTTATCGCAAAACTTAAGTCAGACTCAGATTAATACCCTACTAGAAACTAATTTACGCGGTGAATTAACCGCTTAATTCGATTTGCAAGCAGTAGATTGCAGACAAAAAAATGCTCGGGACCAATCCAAGGTTGTCCCGAGCAAGGGGAATGGCTCAAGGGATTGAGCCGTGCGCTAAAACTAAAAGGAACTCATGATTTGAGTGTAGACAAATTTTCTACATTTGCTAACTTTTAGCTGGATTTTTACACAATCCTTAATTAGCACCTTGAAATAACTTGAAAAAATTATTCTTAGTCACTGCCGCAACTTCAGCTAAACTGCAACCTTTGATGTCGGCAACACATTTTGCCACATCCGCAACTAGCGCAGGATGATTCTGTTTACCCCGATGTGGTACCGGCGCTAACCAAGGGCTATCGGTTTCTATTAATAGATGTTGCAACGGAATAGCTTGAACCACTTCACGCAACTCAGTCGCACTACGAAACGATGCGATGCCTGAAATTGAAATGTAAAAGCCCAGTTCATCAATGGCTCGCTGCGCCATTTCTAACGATTCAGTAAAGCAATGCAGCACACCTCCACAACGCTCAGCACCGCCCTCTTTTAACATACTTAAAGTGTCCTCACGAGCATCGCGGGTGTGGATAATTAATGGCTTGTGAAGTTCGTTAGCTAACTCAATGTGATAAGCAAAGCTCTCTTGCTGTACCTTTTTACTGTCGGCATCGTAATAGTAATCCAAGCCGGTTTCACCAATAGCTACAACTCGTTCGTGTTTGGCTAAATCACGCAGTAGATGCTGCTGCAAGGGGTGTTTAGCGACATACAAGGGATGCACACCACAACTTAGGTAAATATCTTCATAATCGGCCACCAGCTCAGCCATAGCGGGAAACTCTTCGAGAGTAACGCCAATACACAACATACGTTCAACTTGGGCGGCGCGAGCCGTGTCTATTAGTTGCGCGAAATCGCCACCAAAGTCGGCTAAATCAATTTTGTCTAAATGACAGTGTGAATCGATAAACACAAGGACTCCTATAACGGTGTGTTTATTATTTAATCAAATAGCCATCAGCTACAAGGGCTACATGGTAGCAGTGGCTAGTGCAGTATCACTGATGGCAGCTAACTTTGACTCAATCATGTTTTTTAACATGGCTTTATCGTCAACAAATTGCACCCCTACCCCTTGTTGTTCAGGGCGGCTAGGCTTAGAGGGCGCCAACCATATAACTTTGCTTTTAACTAGCACTGAGTTGTGCTCACCGAACAGGCGAACTTCGAGCAAAAACTCATCGCCTATACCGAGTGGCTCATCGGTATTAAGAAACATGCCTCCGCCTTTGATAAAAGGCATATAGTAACGGCGCAGTTGTGCCTCTGAATTCAACACAATGCGTTTTTTCACCAAAGGTGATTCTATCGGTCGCTGCTCTAAGTCCATAATAACCACTGTTGTTGTAATAATAACGGGCCATTCAAGCCTGGTTGCTGCTCTGTTTGCTGACGCAAAGTATAGCATAGGTGCAGCCACTGGTTTAGCTGACTAACCGAGTAGCCCTTTACGCCCAATAAGCTGGTTAGCTGTTGCTGCAGCTCTGGATAGTTCAAACGTTGTTCAGGTAATCTTTGGCTTACTCGAATAAGCTCTTGTAACAGCTTGGCACTGGCATCTAGATAGCCCAGCCAATTGCCCTTGGTAAGTAGCGGCCAACTGCCCTGACCCGCCAGTACTTGTAGCAGGAGTTCAAGCTCAGCTACGCTGTCATCGTTGCCTGCTTGCACCTTTGCCAATGCTGTGTAGGGTGCCTGCGCATAACGCTGCATCAATTGCTGCTGCGCCTTGCTCAAGGGTTGCTGTAATTGGTGTTCAAGCCACGCTTGTAAATCTGCCAGCGCCGGTGAAGAAAAGCGATGAAGTCGCATCCGGCTACGTAACGTCGGTAATAACTGACTGGTGCGTTCTGGGCTCAAAATCAAATAGGTGTTGGCAGTTGGCTCTTCTAAGGTTTTTAACAACGCATTCGCCGCCGCTACAGTCATCCTGTCGGCATGCTGAATCCAAGCAACCTTGTTGCCTTGCTGGGTTGCTGTGCCTTGCAGCGCTTCGGTCAGCGCTCTGATAGCATCAACGCCGATGGTCGTTTTACCTTCGGCAACGTCTACCTGATGGTAATCGGGATGAGTATGAGCTTTGTATAACAAACAACTTTTACAGGTACCACAGGCCTTACCGCTTGGCTGCTGGCATAGTAGCAACGCAATAAAGGCATCGATAAACACGTCCGTGCCTAACGCTGGCTGCCACGGAATGCAATGAGCATGACTCAATTGTTGTTGGCGTTGAGCCTGCACCAGCTCCTGCCAAGGTATACGTAGCCAAGGCGCACTCATCTAGCGTAACCCCAACTGAACAAGATACTCATCAAGTACAGCAATGATTTGCTGTTGCACTTGCTCGATGGATTGCTCTGCAGCAATCACCTTAATAGAAGGATCTGCTGCAGCTATCTCCAGATAGCGTTGCCGCGTTCGCTCGAAGAAACTAACATGCTCTTGCTCGATGCGATCTAAATCACCACGACTGCGCGCTCGCTGCAGTCCCACCTGAGGGTCGATATCTAGGAGTAATGTTAGGTCTGGCGCAAAGTCACCTAAGACAAGGGTTTTTAATGCTTGAAGCTTAGCATCACCTAGCTGGCGCCCACCCCCTTGGTAAGCCCGTGAGGACAGATCATGGCGATCAGCAACGACCCATTGTTGTTGCGCTAGCGCCGGTTTGATCACATTGGCCACCAACTGCGAACGACTGGCATACATCAGTAATAATTCTGTTTCTGCAGTGAGTTGTTCTTGCCACTGCTGCTTCACTAAATCTCGAATCGCCTCAGCTAGCGGGGTGCCACCGGGCTCGCGTACCGTTACAGGTTGCAGCTTGTGTTGCTGTAGATAAGCCATCACACAAGCTATTGCGGTACTCTTACCGGCCCCTTCTAGGCCCTCAATTACAATAAATTTTCCGTTCATAGCTTTCCGTTATAGCCTAGGGTTGTTGGCGTTGATAGCGATTTACCGCGGCGTTGTGCTCGGCTAAGGTTTTGGAAAAAACATGCCCGCCAGAGCCGTCCGCAACAAAGTAAAAATAATCCGTTGAGGCGGGATGGGCCGC
This sequence comes from Idiomarina loihiensis, assembly GCF_024584785.1. Lineage (GTDB taxonomy): Bacteria > Pseudomonadota > Gammaproteobacteria > Enterobacterales > Alteromonadaceae > Pseudidiomarina > Pseudidiomarina fusca. The sequence continues at coordinate 875,847 of NZ_CP074112.1, read as the reverse complement.
TGCTAACAAACTCGCCCGACTTGGCATAGCAATTGGCGTTGGTGGTAAACGTTTAATCCGATAGGTGTTATAAGCTGTGTGTTCGCGCAAATGAGCTCGGGTTAAATTACCATCAAACTCAGTGATGCCGTAGATTGTTGTTGGATCCGATTGCAGCCGCATGCCGGAACGCAAACGGTTTACAAACACCGAAGCAACAGTAGCTCGCTCGCCAGTGATCCCTGTTTCTTTTTCAATAATGGATGCCATGATAAGCAAATCATAAGCATTTGCATAGGGCAAATCAGCGTCTCGTTGCTGCCAAATTTGTGCTAATTGCTGCTGCATTTTATCGTACGCAGCCCGCAAAATATCAAGCGCAGAGGTATAGGCGCGATAATGGTAGGTTTCCGGAAAAAACAAGCCTTCCAACGTTGCCGGAATCTCATCAAACAGGTGCTGATAATCGCGGCCAAGCTCACGTCCTAGCAAAGCTAACAAAGCCTCACCGTCGTTCGCGGCCAATTGCTGCAACGGCTCACTGGCTAAATATGGACTTGCTTGCAACCGAGCCAACACTTGCTGCAACGTCATCCCCTCGATCAAACTCACTTGAAATTGATGTTGTTTACCGGCTTGCAACTCTTGCCATACTTGCTGCAAGGTATGTGTTGGCGTAATCGCATAAACCCCAGCTTGTAAATGATGCGGAGTAACCAAGATGCGACTTGCTAGATAACTTGGAGTGACTTCAAGCTGCGCACCTTGTTGTTGTAACTGATGCAACAGACTACGCGCATGGGTACCTGGCTTAACTTCCAGCAACACGTCATCTGCTAAACCTAAGGGTTGTTTAAGCAACCAAGTACCATAACCAAAGGCACCAATGCCCCCAGCAAGCACAAGCAGGCAAGCAATTAAGCTAGCAATAACGAGGCGTTTACATCCCACTGATTAAGTTCCTTTGGTAACTCTGGCATGGCTAGCATTCGGCCATCAATAGCGGCTATTGGCCGCGGCCCTAACACACAATTACACACGAACATTTGTTCTACTTGCGCTAATTCTGCGGGCCTTAGTTTAGTAAGCTTTACCTTGCCAATGATTTGCTTATCAATCAATTGTTTTCTTACCACACCGGCAATTCCAGCTTGCTCTAAGCGCGGTGTGCACCATTGCTTACCATCATACCAAAAGATATTACTACTGGTTGCTTCAATAATGTTCGCTTGTGTGTCTGTGACTAATAAATCATCAAAACCACGTTGTTCACATTCATCGCTAAGCAACACCTGCTCTAATCTGTTTAAGCTTTTTAAACCAGCTAACATAGGCTGCTGCGCTAACTTAAAATGCGCTAACGCCACTCGTAACGGGCGTGCTGACCAAGGTGGTAGATCTGAGCGCTGCACGTACCAGTGGCCCCTAGCTTGGTGATCTAAGCGATAACCGCGAGCACTTGCGCCACGAGTTATAATAATTTTGATGACACTCTGAGGATGTTGTTGGGCAATCTGCTGCAGTAAGTGCAGCACTTCATCGGCGCTGGGTAGTTGCATCCGTAACTGCTGACTGGCGTACTGAAGGCGTTGCCAATGAGACGACCAAGCCTGGATCGTACCGGCCTGAATAACTAACGTAGTGAAGTGTCCGTCGCCAAATTGTAGACCACGGTCTAGAGAAGTTTGAGTAAGGGGCTGGCCATTCATCCACATGCAAAAAAAAGGCGGAATTTTCATTCCGCCTCTGCGCTTGCTTAGAACTTAGTCGTTTGCGTGATTGTTCACGTAATCGATTGCTGCTTGCACAGTTTTCAGCTTTTCAGCTTCTTCGTCTGGAATTTCAGTACCAAACTCTTCTTCTAAAGCCATAACTAACTCAACGATATCTAGTGAGTCAGCACCTAGGTCATTTTCAAAAGAAGCTTCTGGTTTCACTTCTTCTTCTTTAACACCTAGTTGTTCAACAATAATTTTCTTTACGCGATCTTCGATATTACTCATTGTATGTCCCTTGAAATTTAGGTCACCCGTTCAAAATTGGGCTTAGTGTAGTGAATGCATCGCCATTAATAAAGCAAAAATTGCGCTTTACCCGAGAGGTCGTACCCCTTAAGCACAACTTTACTTGAACTAACTGGCTTGTTACACCATCGCCATGCCACCGTTAACATGAATTGTTTCACCGGTGATGTAGGCTGCACCCGGTGATGCTAAGAACACCACGGCTGCAGCTATTTCTTCTGGTTTACCCAGTCTTGCTGCTGGTATATTGCTAAAAATAGCTTGTTTTTGATCTTCTGTCAGCGCTTTTGTCATATCAGTATCAATAAAACCTGGCGCCACGCAATTTACTGTAATTCCGCGAGCCGCAATTTCTTGCGCTAATGATTTAGTAAAGCCGACGACTCCAGCTTTGGCTGCACAGTAATTCACCTGGCCCGGATTACCCGTGGTACCCACCACCGAAGAAATATTGATAATACGACCATGGCGACGCTTCATCATACCGCGTAGCACCCCTTTACTGAGTCTGAACACAGACTTTAAGTTGGTGTCTAAAACGCTATCCCAGTCATCTTCTTTCATTCGCATCAGCAGATTATCTTTGGTAATGCCGGCGTTATTAACTAAGATATCAAGTTGACCATAGGTTTCATCAATGAAAGCTAAGATACTAGCCACGCTTTCATCTGCGGTGACATCTAATGCGACGCCAACCCCGTGCTCACCTAAATAACTAGAAATAGCTTCTGCACCGGCCGTAGTCGTTGCTGTACCTACCACAGTTACACCTTGCGCCACTAATTGCTCAGCAATCGCCTTACCAATACCGCGACTCGCGCCGGTGACTAACGCCACTTGTCCCGTTAATTTAAATAATTCACTCATGGTTGCTTCCTTTTATGACGCTTTGCATACTATCGATGGTATTGAGCGCGTCTGTCTGCAGATTTTTATCAATGCGTTTGATCAAGCCCGTTAAAACTTTACCTGGACCCACTTCGTACACTTCAGTCACGCCTTGCGCTGCTAAACTTTCGATAGTCTCAGTCCAGCGTACGGGCGAATACAGCTGTCTAATTAAGGCATCACGAATAGCATCGGGTTCACGCGGAGCTACCACGTCAACGTTGTTGATGACCGGTACTTGCGGCTGATGCAGCGTCAGCGCTGCTAAATCCACTGCCAAACGCTCGGCGGCCGGCTGCATCAGCTGACAATGGGATGGCACACTGACGGGCAACGGTAACGCTCGCTTTGCTCCTGCTTCTTTACAGGCTGCCGAGGCACGCTCTACGGCCGCAGCATGGCCGGCAATAACCACCTGGCCTGGCGAGTTAAAGTTAACTGCGGCCACCACCTCGTCTCCGGCTGCTTCTTGGCAGGCAGCTATTACAGCGGCATCATCTAACCCGATGATCGCTGCCATGCCACCTACCCCAGCTGGCACTGCTTGCTGCATGTACTCGCCACGATGAGCCACCAATTGCACCGCATCAGTAAACTCTATCACCCCAGCACAAACCAGCGCTGAGTATTCACCTAAACTATGTCCGGCCATGAATTCTGGCACCGCCACACCTTGGGCTACCAGCACCCGATACAAAGCCACACTAGCAGCCAACAGCGCTGGTTGAGTGCGCTGCGTTTCATTCAGTTGCTCGGCCGGACCATGCTGGGTTAACTGCCACAAATCATAGCCAAGCACGTCACTGGCTTCAGCAAAGGTCTGCTCGACCTGCGGAAACTCAGCCGCAAGCTCTGCTAACATACCTACAGTTTGCGACCCCTGACCGGGAAAAACATAAGCACGCATCATGCTATCCTTTTATTTCATTCTGATGATAATCAATACACAACTAACGCTGAGCCCCAAGCAAAACCGCCACCAAAAGCTTCTAGCAGTAGCCGTTGCCCACGTTGGATACGACCATCGCGAACTGCTACATCCAGCGCTATTGGCACCGATGCCGCCGACGTATTACCGGTGTAACTTAAGGTCGTTACCACTTGTTCCATGGGCATCTGTAGCTTCTTTGCGGTAGCTTTAATAATGCGCATATTGGCTTGATGAGGAACTAACCAGTCTAATTGGCTAGCCGTTAATTGATTCGCTGCTAGCGTCTCGCCAACCAGCTCACTTAATTTGTTTACCGCTACTTTAAAGACTTCATTGCCTTTCATGTACATCCAGGCTTCGCTTAACGCCTCTGGCTGATGACGGCGCGGATGGTTGGCACCAAGTAAGTCTGCAAATTCACCGGCACTATGTAAATGGGTCGACACAATCCCAGCGCTATCGCTAGCTTGCAACACGACGGCGCCGGCACCATCACCGAACAGCACAATAGTATTGCGGTCATCAGGATCGCACAAGCGTGATAACACGTCAGCACCAATCACTAAAACGCGCTGATAAGTACCGGCACGAATGTACTGATCCGCCACACTTAAGGCGAAAATAAAGCCTGAACAAGCCGCAGCCACATCAAAAGCGGGTACGTTACGGTGCGTGAGTGCTGCTTGGATTTCACAGCCTACGCTAGGAAATGCTCGTTCACCAGAGGTGGTGGCCACCACGATAAGATCTAAATCATCGGCGCTCATTTGAGCTTGTTGAAGAGCCGATCGAGCGGCGGCTGCCCCCATGGTTACCACACTCTCTGCGGTAGTAGCTACGCGCCGTTCATGAATACCGGTACGCTCAACAATCCAATCATGGCTGGTGTCCACACGTTCTTCCAGCATTGCATTAGTGAGACGCTGAGCTGGTAAATAATGCCCAGTGCCTACAATCTTTGCATGCATGTAACATTTATTCCTGTGCTAACAGAACTTGCTCTACTCGGTCGCGAATTCGCCCAGGTAGATCCCGTTGTGCTTCTTCCACAGCTTGCTCAATGGCACTAAAAAATGCACGAGCATTGGCATCACCGTGGCTTTTAATCACAACGCCACGTAATCCTATCAGACTTGCACCATTATAGTGGTCGGGCTTCAGCCAATCCCATGATTTTTGCAGGCGCTGGTAAAAAAGCTTAACAAACCAACGAGTTAACCAGTGAGCATTAATGTTTGATTTGATATTATCGAGCAATAAATCAGCTAAGCCTTCACAGCTTTTTAAAGCGATATTGCCGACAAAACCATCACAAACAATCACATCTGCTTTGCCAGAAAATAAATCATCGCCTTCAATGAAACCTATGTAGTCGATGTGTTCAGAAGCTTGTAACAAGGCAGCCGTTGCTTTTACCACGTCATTACCTTTGATTTCTTCTTCACCCATATTCAGTAAAGCTACCCGTGGGCGCTCGATTTTTAAGACCTGGTGCGCGGCTTCGGCACCCATCACCCCAAACTGAAACAAGGTGTCTGAATCACATACAGGATTGGCACCTAAATCAAGCATAAAAGCTAATTTACCCTGCTGTTGAGGAATCGCCGACATCAAGGCTGGCCTTAAAATGCCTGGCAAGGTCTTTAAGGTAAAGTAGGCTTTGGTCATCAAGGCGCCGGTATTTCCGGCACTCACACAGGCTGCCGCTGTTTCATTAGCAACTAATTCGAGTGCTACGCGCATGGATGAATCTGGTTTAGCACGCAGAGAGTAGCCCGGCTTGTCGGTCATAGTGACCGTTTGGCTGGCATGCTTGAGAGTAATTTGAGGGTGTTGCAGCAGCTGTTGCTGTTGCAATAAAGGCGTCAGTTCTGCTTCATCGCCAACGACAATAAAGTGAACCTCAGGAAATGTTGTTAGCGCCTGTGCAAGCGCGCTAATAACAACTGAGGGGCCATGATCGCCCCCCATTGCATCAAGTGCTAGTGTCAGTGTGGCCATAGCCTCACTTCCGTCACTATTACTTGTTAATTACTTTACGGCCTTTGTAGAAACCATCAGCTGTTACATGGTGACGACGATGCGTTTCACCAGAGGTAGAATCAACCGACAGTGTAGGGCCGCTCAGTGCATCGTGAGAACGACGCATGTCGCGCTTCGAACGACTTTTCCGATTCTGTTGTACAGCCATTTACGCTATCTCCTAAGTTTATTTACGCTTTAATTCCTGCAATACCGCAAAAGGATTATCTTTTGCTGCTGGAGCATCATCAATCTTGCCCCATTGCATTGCTTTACTATCTACCCGACATTCGCGCTCATCGTGCTTAATGACCACGGGTAACGCCAACATCAATTCATCTTCGACCAAGGCATGCAGATTAATTTCGCCCAGCTCGTCAAGCTCAATCGGTTCGTACTCTTCCGGCATCTCGGTGGCCTTTTGCCGCTTCGTTATCGGAGCATAAACAAAATCACATGAAATTGGCCATTGCATTGCATCTGAACAACGTTCACAAGCAACACACACAGTAACTTCAGCATGACCCGTTAACCGTTTGATGCCTTGTGCATCCGTATCAAAACTTAATGATACATCAACATCAGACATCGGCTCTAATAACAGCTCTTGCAAACGCGCAAGACTCTTCCCCGGAACTAATCCGATATAAGAAACTTGTTTGCCGGCACTTTTAACCGGATCGACCGTAATCGGTACTCGAACCTTCTGCATAGGGCGCGAATGTTAAAGGATTCGCCTAGTGAACACAAGTGATTTTCGCATTTTTAAAATGTACTGGTCAATGGATTATAACCCCACTGCCGTAACATCTGCAGCAAGCGCAGTAATGGCAAACCAATCAAACTATTAGGGTCATCCCCTTCTAAGCGTTCAAACAAGCTAATACCTAAGCCTTCGCTTTTAAAGCTACCGGCACAGCGCAATGGCTGCTCCAGCGCAATATAGCCCTCAATTTCAGCTAAACTTAACTCGCGAAAGTGAACTACAAAAGGTTCTACGCAACTTTGCATAGCGCCGGTATGGCTATCATAAAGAGCTAGCCCAGTATAAAAAGTTACTGATTTACCCTGCGCGGCTTGAAGCTGTTTTATTGCATTAGCCACCGTGTGAGGTTTGCCAACAATCTCACCATTGACCACCGCGACCTGATCAGAACCAATCAACCAATGCTGAGGATACTGAGACGCCAACGCTTTGGCTTTTGCTTGGGCTAAGCGCTCTACTAACGCCGGTGCTGTTTCGCCGGCTAGCGGCGTTTCATCCACCTCTGGTGCGGCAACCGTAAAGGTAGGAATGATTTTTTCTAAGAGTGCTTTTCTAAAAGGTGAGGTGGAGGCTAAGACTAGGTTCATATCGGGTCTCACTTAAACTTGCTTGATGATCTTGCAGTCTGACTGCCTTACACGTGCGCTAACAAATCCGGCCACTGCGAAATGATGGCGAGCGGTTGATAAGGTTGTAACTGAGCGGCATCATGCACGCCAAAGCCCACCCCAATACGTGGCATATTAACAGCAGCAGCCATGCGCATATCGTGAATAGAATCCCCAATCATTACGGCTTCGTGAGGCTGACGTTTGGCGGCAGTTAAAATATCAACCAGCATGGTTGGGTCGGGTTTGGATTTAGCTTCGTCAGCACAGCGCGAAAAATCAAATAATTGCCGCGTAGCTGTTTCATCCCAAGCCCGTTCCAAGCCCTGACGAGCTTTACCGGTTGCTACCGCAAGTTGATAGCCTTGCTCCCGTAACTGCTGCAAAGTGGCTAATGCTCCCGCAAAAAGTGGCGACGGGGTTTGGCAATCGACCACGTACTGTTGCCGATAAACATCGGTAAAACGCACCATTTGCTCCGTAGTAAAACGGCCAAATAGCTTTTCGATGGCTGGCTGTAAACTAATACCAATAATATCTTTGACCGCGGCCACTGACGGCACCGGTAATTCGAGAATTCTGGCGCTGGCTTGCATCGAGGCGACGATACGAGCAACGGAGTCCATTACGGTACCGTCCCAGTCCACTATGATTAACGGATACTTCATACGAATTTGGTTCCACCTAGGGCACGCAAGGTTTGCGTCAACTGATGATCCAACGGCGCATTCACTGTGATCGTTTTAAGTGTTTGTGGATGCTGAAAACTAAGCTGATGGGCATGCAAAAATAATCGTTTCAACCCGCAGCCTTGCAGTTGCTGATCAAATTCACGATCACCGTACTTATCATCGTAGGCGATGGGGTGGCCTGCTTGCAGAGCATGCACCCGAATTTGGTGGGTACGGCCGGTGATAGGTGACGCCTCAACCAAGGTGCAACTCGCCTGCACTTGAGCTTTAACTTTCTGCCCAAAGCGCTCGATCACCCGAAATCGAGTTTCCGAAGGCTTACCTTCGGCGTCAACCCGAACTACTCGCTCACCAGACTTGAGGGTGTTTTTCTGCAAGGGGGCAGCAATAAACTTAACATGCTCTTGCCATTGCCCGCGCACCAGCGCTAAATATTGTTTATCCATGGTTTTGCTGCGCAATTGTTCATGCAAATGGCGCAGTGCCGAGCGGCGCTTAGCGATAAGTATGCAGCCGCTGGTATCACGATCTAACCGGTGTACGAGTTCTAGCTGTTTAGCTTGAGGACGCAAGGCCCGCAAACTTTCAATCAGGCCAAACTGCAACCCCGAGCCACCATGAACGGCTAATCCTGCTGGCTTATTAATCACCAACAAAATATCGTCCTCATACAAGATCTGTTCTTGCAATGCTTGCACGCGGTCTAAATGAACTGATGGTAACGGGTTTGCTTCAGCCACTCGAACAGGCGGAATCCTTACGATATCCCCAGCTTGAAGCTTATATTCTGGCTTGGCTCGTTTTTTATTTACCCGCACTTCTCCCTTGCGCAAAATTCGGTACACCAACGATTTGGGCACCCCTTTTAACTGCGCAATAAGATAATTATCAATTCGCTGACCGGCATAGTCGGCATCGATTGTTTGCAGGCGCACCTGCGAAGTTTGGTTTGTCTCTGTCATAGGATGCGGATTTTAGCACTAACCCTTGACAATGTTCATCTTGTATTTGCACCAATTTTTATGCGACAATCGGATACCGGAAAAATCCGCACCGGTTGATTGAGCGCGGTACGTGGTCATCATGCTGAATTCTGATGGCTCGTAAAACAGGCAAACATATTTTTACGCGTGATTTGAGCGGAGCTGCGTTAGTACTAACGAGTCCACCCCAGCTTACGATTTAGTCCAGATTGCATCCGATAAAGAAAATCGGTCAATTGGGTTTCGAGAAGTTGGCGGCACGGAAGATAGGTTAGTCCTCCTTTTTGATTTATAGCGAAAGGCTGAAACCAGCGCGCCCGCCCCTGAATCGAATCACTTTAGTAACACCAGTGCTGCAACGCAGTACGACTTATAACAAGCGCATTTCGGCTTGGTAACCAATTGCAAAACTCACGTTGGTGTTGATGTAACAACACAACGGGAGTAGCCAGAACTCAATATGTTATGAGTTTGGCAAACTACAATTCAAACCTGAAATGGCGATGGCTTAGGCCAGTCGTGCTGGGTTGTGGCCTTATAAAGAGTCACAACTAATGAAAAGAATGCTGATCAATGCAACACAGCAAGAAGAATTGCGTGTTGCCCTCGTTGATGGCCAACGCTTGTACGATTTAGATATCGAAAGCCCTGGTCACGAACAAAAGAAAGCTAATATTTATAAGGGTAAAATTACCCGAATTGAACCCAGTTTAGAAGCCGCCTTTGTAGATTATGGTGCCGAGCGCCACGGCTTCCTCCCCCTTAAAGAAATTGCCAAAACCTACTTTCCTAGTGGTTACTCTTTCTCTGGCCGCCCTAACATCAAAGATGTTATTAAAGAAGGCCAAGAAGTTATTGTGCAGATAGATAAAGAAGAGCGCGGGCAAAAAGGCGCAGCTCTAACGACCTTTATCTCATTAGCCGGTAGCTATCTGGTGTTAATGCCAAACAACCCACGTGCTGGTGGTATTTCGCGCCGTATTGAAGGTGAAGAACGGTCAGAATTAAAAGCCACATTGGATGCCCTAAACTTACCTGAATCCATGGGGTTAATTGTACGTACTGCGGGCGTTGGCAAGTCGCAAGAAGAACTTGAGTGGGACCTTAACGTGTTGCTACACCATTGGGATGCTATTGAAAAAGCAGCCAATGCGCGCCCTGCTCCGTTCCTTATTCACCAAGAAAGCAATGTTGTCTTCCGTGCGATTCGCGACTATCTGCGCCGTGATATCGGTGAAGTTCTGATTGATAATCAGAAAGTCTTCGATATGGTTCGTGATCATGTCACTTTAATCCGTCCTGATTTCGTCAGCCGCGTTAAAATGTATCAAGGTGACGTGCCGCTATTCAATCATTATCAGATTGAAAGCCAAATAGAATCAGCTTTCCAGCGCGAAGTGCGGTTGCCATCGGGCGGTTCAATCGTCATTGATCCAACTGAAGCACTTACCTCGATTGATATCAACTCTGCTCGCGCTACTAAAGGTGGCGATATTGAAGAAACGGCTTTTCAAACCAACTTAGAAGCGGCCGAAGAAATTGCACGACAACTGCGTTTACGCGATGTCGGTGGTTTGGTTGTCATTGATTTTATTGATATGACCCCTACTCGTCATCAACGTGAAGTTGAAAATCGTTTGCGCGATAGCTTAAAGCAAGACCGCGCTCGTATCCAAGTGACTCGAATTTCGCGCTTTGGTTTGTTAGAAATGTCACGGCAACGTTTGCGCCCATCACTTGGTGAAGCGTCTAACCATGTTTGTCCGCGTTGTAGTGGTCATGGCACGATTCGTTCGGCCGAATCCTTGGCATTATCTATTCTTCGCTTGATTGAAGAAGAAGCTCTGAAAGATAATACCATTCAGATCCAAGCTCAGGTGCCTGTTACAGTAGCTACTTATTTATTGAATGAAAAACGTCAATCTATCGTAGATATCGAAAAACGCCATACCGTTTCTGTGCTCGTTATTCCTAACCCTCATTTAGAAACGCCCCATTTTGATGTGAAGCGTTTACGTAATGATGAAGTAGATGAAGCTAATAGCTTCACTTTAATCGAGAAGCCAGACCACACCACCACCGAAGTTGTCTTGAATAAAGACAAGCCAAGCTTTGAAGAGCCTGCCTTAAAAGGCTTACAGGCACCGGCAGCACCAGCACCAACAGTTGCAGCTGCCAGCCCAGCCCCAGTAGCGGAAGCTGCGGGCCCAAGTTTATTGTCACGATTAGGTAAGTGGTTGGCTAGTTTGTTTAGCAGCGACTCGGACGAAGCTGAGCAAAAGCAGCAGCAACAGCAACAGCGCCGTCCTAATAATAACCGTCGTAATAATCGCGGTAACAATAACCGTCGTCGCAATAACCGCTCACGTTCACGCGACACCGATGATGAGCACAAAGATGCGGCGGCAAAAACCACGCAAAGCAAAGACAATAAGCCAGCTGATGCCGCTAAAGCAAATGATGGTAAAGCCAGTGATGGTCAAAAAGAGCGTAGTAATCGTCGCAGTCGTGGTGGTCGTAATCGCAATAAAAACAACGACCAGGCAAATACTGACGTCAACAAAGCGGTTACCGCAGAAGCTGTTAATCATGACGAAGCGCCAACAGAAGCTAAGCCGGCAGCACCAAAACAACGCCGTCAGCGCCGTAAGTTAGAGCGTTCTGTACGTATTAGTACTGGCGATGTTGATGGTGCAGCGACCACGACTCAAGCTGCCACAGCGCAAAACGCTGAACTAGCAACAGCGAGCGTGACCAGTCCTAGTGGCGATAACCAAGCTCATGACAGTGGCACTAAGACTGCAACCGACACAGCAACAGCTGATGACGGCCATGTTGCAACCCCAGCTGAAACAACGGATCCGTCAGCGACCTCTACAACTGATGCTAGCGATAGCGAAGCGACTGAAACCGAACGCGCGCCGCGCAATCGCAGCCGTCGTTCACCGCGTCATCAACGCGCAGCGGGCCAACGTCGTAAAGCCGAACAAGCCCAGCAAACAGAAAACGGTACTGATTCTACCGCAGAAGCAGCGGTTGCAGCAGAAGCGCAAGCAGCTACAGCTCACGTTGAAGCAGCGGCTCCGAGCGAAGAAAAGGCTCCTGTAGAAGCAGCTACAGCTGAAGTAAAAGCTCCTGCGGAAGCAGCAGTTGCTGAGACAGAAACACCGGCTGCAACAGAAGAACAAGCTCCTGCTAAAGCAGAAGCTGTGGCTGAAACCGAAGCAGAAACTCCTGTAGAATCGGCACCAGCTGAGACAGAAGCACAGGTTAAAACAGAAGTAGAAACTCCTGTTGAAGCAGAAGCACCTGCTGAAACAGAAGTACCGGTCAAAGCTGAAGTAGCAGCTCCTGCTGAAACAGAGGCTCCGGTCAAAGCTGAAGTAGCAGCACCTGCTGAAACAGAGGCTCCGGCTACAACCGAAGTAGAAGCTCCTGCGGAAACAGAAGTACCGGTCAAAGCTGAAGTAGAAGCTCCTGCTGAAGCAAAAACTGTTGAAGCACCAGCTCAAGTTGAAGCAGAGGCAGCGGCTAAAGCTGAAGTAGAAGCTCCGGCTGCACCAGAAGCACCTGTAGCTACCGCTGTGCGAGGCAAGATGACGAGCGCTGCTATGGCGAAAGCTGCTGCGGTAGCTCGTGATGGTGATTATCAGCCATTAAAGGCGTCAGATAACAGCCATCGTGTAGCTTTTACGAAAGATGCTCGAGTTGCGAGTTTTGCAGAAGCTAAAAGTGTGATTACTGCGCCAATGAGTAAAACACAGTAAGTCACAAGGCTGTAGCGAACACACTCATTAAGAGCGAGTTCGCTCAGGCCTAAAAAAAGCCGCAATCATCATCGATTGCGGCTTTTTTGTTGGCTTTCTTGATTTAGCTAGCGGGCTAACGCATTAGGTTAGCCCTGCTTCAATCATTTTAAGTTGTCTTCAAACAACTTAAAGATCCGGCGGTATTCATCTAACCAGCTTGAAGGCTGACGAAAACCATGAGGCTCGACCGGAAAAATAGCGGTTTCAAAGTTTTCTTTTTCATGCTCAATTAAGCGCTGAACTACGCGCACGCTATCCTGAAAGAAGACATTATCATCTACCATAGGTGAGTTGATTAATAATGCATCTTGAAGCCCCTCAGTAAAATAAAGCGGCGAGCTACGACGATACGCAATAGGATCATCATCCGGTAAATTCAAAATGTTCGAGGTATAACCTGTGTTGTAATGAGCCCAATCACTGACAGGTCGTAACGCTGAACCGGCTTTGAATAACCCTGGCTCTTTAAACAGTGCCATGAAAGTTAAAAAGCCACCGTAAGAGCCGCCGTAGGTACCCATGCGTTCAACATCAACATTAGTATTAGCACCAGCCCAATTCACAACATCTACCAAATCTTCTACTTCAGGTGTTCCCATCTGCCGATAGATGGCTGTACGCCAATCACGACCATATCCTTTAGAACCACGATAATCTAAATCCAATACCACATACCCTTGCTGGGTTAAAAAGGTATGGAACATAAATTCACGTTGATAACCTGACCAGCCAGCATGGGCATTTTGTAAATAGCCGGCGCCGTGAATAAAGACTACGGCCGGGTATTTTTCAGCACGATTTGCATCATAATCTTTGGGGTAATACACCCGGGTATAGATAGGATGATCAACATGACTCGATGGTATCGGCACAATTTCTGGAGCAACCCAATCAAAGGCCATAAAACTATCAGTGACCGTTGTCGTCAATCGCTCTGGCTGGGCCGCGTCGTCTAATGTTTGCACATAGAGCTCTTCTGGCTGCAGGGCCGATGAGTGTTTGATTAGTAACTTATCTTCTTGGGGGCTTAATTCATAATTATTGATACCACCTAAGCGAGTTAGCTGCTCAAGTTCTGCGGTTGCTGTATTCACCCGAAAAACTTCGTAGTTGCCTGGGTGCGGTTGGTTGGCACTAAAATAAATATAATCACCCGTGTGACTCACCGTTGGGTCTTCCGTCACAAAGCTACCTTGAGTTAACTGCTTGATCTTACCAGTTAAAGGTTTGACGTATAAATGTGCATAACCATCTGCTTCAGACTGGAACCACAAGGTATCGCTATTGGGTAAGAAACCAAACTCATTATGGGTGTAGTTAATCCAAGCTTCATCATGCAAGCGTTCTTGATTCACTAGTTTTTTACCAGCAAAATCAATGCTAGCAATCCAGCGGTCCTTGTTATCCCAAGCTTCTAGCATCACTGCCGCATGCTGCCCATCTTGGGTCCAACGAACGGCGCCAGCTTGCCACCCCCAATCTTGCATTAAAGTAATCGGTCGTGGTTGTTCTTTAGACGTATAGGTTTTTCCTTCAGCGGCATAGTTTTCTTTTCGCACTGCCGCCAACACATCCTCGTTCCAACCGGGCAACGAATTATAAGTTAACTGGGTTTGCTCACCGCTGGTTAAATCTAACACCAACAACTGATGCTCTACCGGCTTAGCATCGGCTACCCGTGCACGCACCGACTCTGCTGCCACACGTCCGTCTTCGGTCACATAGTTTGGCATAATATCGCCATCAGCCCGCCATTGCTGCGGATCGCTAATAGCTACGATCATTTTATCACCGGCTGGCGACAAGCTCGCTGCTACCAGTTGCTTACCTTTGCCCAGATAAAAGGATTCGGGCGCCAACGAAGGATTTTTTTGTTGTAACTCTTGTTGCTGGGCAAAACGCTCAGCGCGCTGCTGACGTTCTACTTGGACGAACTCGATCAGTTGCTGTTGCTCGCGTGCAATAAAATCTTTTGGTGCGTGATTCGCTTGTGGTTTATCTTGACTAACTAAGCTCGCAATTTGCTCAGTTTTGCCGGTATTAACATCCACCACAAAAAAGTCATTACCTTGGCGATAAGCTAGCCGGCCGTCCGTTAGAAACTGTAATTGGCTTTGTCTCGCTTCATCACGAGTTAACTGGCTGGTTTCACCGTTAACTACCTGCTTAACAAAGATATTACCTTCAAACGTATAGGCAATCAGGGAACGATCCTGATTATAAACGCCACCGTTATAGGCATAGTTATGGAGACGCTCAAGAGGTACTTGATGAGCAGCTTTAGTTAGCGGCTGATGAAACCAATCGCGTAGCTGTGAGCCGGCACGTTTTTGCTGATACAGCACACCGCTGCCATCTAGCATCCAATAGGCACTTTCTGGTGACCGCGCCACCCAATCTTGGTCCGCCATAATCTGCTTTAAAGTAAGCTCTTGCCCTACTTGAGCTTGGCTATTAGGTGCTGTTGCTAACACCGCTGGAGTGACCTGCGTCGCAGCTGTAGAGGATGTAGGAGTGGTGGTTGCACAAGCAGCCGAAAGCAAGGCTGCGGCAATAGCAATTGCTACTTTTGTTTTCATTATTGTTTCCTTGTTAACCTAGCCATTGGGAATGAAACCTGAGTTATCAGCCCATTAAAGCAAAATGCCCAGCAAGATACGAGCTGGGCATAAATAAGATGCGATAAAACTGTTACAGTATCAGTTAAACTTCGGCGTCTGGCTGTTTACTTGGATGTGCCGCTGCAACACACGGTAACTCAAGCAAACGCTGATAAATTCCCATCATGATGGGATAATCATCTAACGCTATGCCAAACCGCTGGGCGCTATACACCTGCGGTACCAAACACACATCAGCCATAGAGAACTGGTCGCCCACACAATAAACACCGGCGACCTCTTCTAGGTTCCGTTCAAACGCCTGAAAACTTTGTTTAAACCAGTGCTGTAACCAAGCTTGCTTAGCGTTATCTGAAACCTCTAATTGCTGGCTCAAATACTGCTGAACACGCAGATTAATGAGCGGCTGCAACTCACTTGCAATATCCAGTGCTAGTGCTCGAATAGCACCCCGCTGCTGCGCATTACCTGGCAACAATGAAGGCTGTGGATGAGTATCTTCAAGATATTCCATGATCGCCAACGACTGATGCAAAATCACCTTGCCATCGACTAAGGTAGGCACCAAGCCATTAGGATTAAGCTGGCGGTAAGCTTGTTTGTGTTGCTGACCACCCTCTTTAATTAAATGCACTGGAATATAATGATAGTCAATTTGCTTGTAGTTGAGCGCAATCCGCGCCCGGTAACTGGCGCTTGAGCGCCAGTAGCCGTAGAGTTCCATGCTTAACTCCGCTGTTATTCTGCAGCTGGGTCGTATTGCACTACAACTTGGTCGATACTACCAAAAATGCTGTGCCCATCTGCATCAATCATTTCAATTTTGATGGTGTCACCAAATTGCATAAACCCGGTACTAGGCTGGCCATCGCGAATGGTTTCTATCATGCGTACTTCAGCGATACAGCTGTAGCCCACACCACCTTCATCGATTGCGCTACCGTGATCAGTACCCTGCTTATTAGACACAGTTCCAGATCCGATAATAGCACCAGCTCCGAGATGACGAGTTTTCGCTGCATGGGCAACTAACTGAGCGAAATCAAAGGTCATGTCGACACCGGCATTCGGTTTACCAAATGGCTTGTTGTTATAGTAGCTCAACAATGGCAAATGCACCTTATTGTCACGCCAATTTGCGCCCAATTCATCGGGAGTTACGGCAACTGGCGAAAAAGCTGATGATGGCTTCGATTGAAAAAAGCCAAAACCTTTGCCCAGTTCATTCGGAATCAAGCCACGCAACGAGACATCATTCACTAGCATTAACAAGCGAATGTATTCGCCTGCTTCGGTTGCACTAACTCCCATAGGGACATCGTCGGTGATAACCGCAACTTCACCTTCAAAATCTATTCCCCAAGCAGTATCAGCCATGCTGATCTCGTCTTTAGGGCCCAAGAAGTCATCAGAGCCCCCTTGATACATTAAAGGATCAGTCCAAAAGCTTGGTGGCATTTCAGCATTTCTAGCCTTACGTACCAACTCCACATGATTCACATAAGCACTACCATCAGCCCATTGGTAAGCACGTGGCAATGGCGATTCACATAAGTGTTCATCAAAGGCTTGCGCATCACTCAGCTCGCCGGCATTTAATGCCTGATATACCTTCTCTAATTGCGGTGCAATGCCATCCCAGTCGTCCAACACTTCTTGTAAGGTTGCAGCAAGCGCGGGTACTGCTACGGCTTTGCTCAAGTCGCGGCTAACCAACATCAATTGGCCATCGCGAGTTCCATTTCTATAAGTTGCAAATTTCATCGTCTAAGTTGCCTTTTGCTCGTCTTTAGCTTTCCAGCTATATACGTAATCTGGGTTTTCCACACTTGCGCACACATCGCCCATCTGTAATGGGTTACGAGTATCTAGCATCACGGCTACTTCATCAGTAAATTTCTTACGATATTCTAAGCCGGCCTGAAACGCTTTTGGATGTGGACCGTGGGTAAACCCGGCGGGGTGAAAAGTCACCATGCCTTTATCAATGTTGTCGCGACTAAAGAAGTCTCCTTCATGATAAAAGAGCACTTCGTCGTAATCATCATTGTTATGATAAAACGGTACTTTTAATGCGCCCGGATCGGATTCAATCGGCCGTGGCACAAAAGTACAGACCACAAAACCATCGGCGACAAAAGTGGTATGTGCTGATGGCGGTAAGTGATAGCGATGGCTCATTAAAGGTCGAATATCACGCCAGTTAATTCTGACTGGAGCCAAATCACCATGCCAACCAATTGCATCTAACGGATTAAATGGATAGGTAATGACTGAGATTTGCTCGTGTCTTTTGACTTGCACTTGCCAGCTATCTTCGCTGTATTGCGCTTTAAATTGCGCATCAATATCAGGCGTATCCAAGCAAGCAGGATCAAAAATAGCGTGATTACCCACCAAACCTTTCTCAGGCAATTGATAGGAACTGTTAGTCGCCTCAATCATCACTATTTGCATGGGTTCTAAGGGCTCTAACCGCCATGAGGTTGATCGTGGAATCGAGAAGTAATCACCTTTTTCTAAAGTGATATGGCCGTAATCACAAAATAATTCACCGCGCCCTTCATGGATAAACAAAAGTTCATCACCATCTGCGTTACGCACTAAAAATGGCATCTTTTGAGAACAGTGCCAAATACGGAATTTGCATTGCGCATTGTGTAACAATAAGGGCACCTGCCACGGCGATTCAGTGGCTACTTGGGTTAATTGATTAAAATCAAAGTTGCGTGGGCGCAGCTCGCCGGTCCACTCACTCCAACCGGTTGGCGCATGGCGATGATGAAAGTGCGTAGCGGGTCCAAAGAACCCACTGCGCCCTACTTCGCGTTCATAGATCGCTTGCTCCGGAAAGTCTGCATGAGCTTGCTTAGAAGCCGTACCTACTTGTTTCGGAAAGCTGATCCATTTACGCATCGCTTAATACCCCACGACGAATTTGATCTTCTTCGATAGATTCAAACAAAGCTTTGAAGTTACCTTCACCAAAGCCTTCGTTACCTTTACGTTGAATAATCTCAAAGAATACCGGACCAATTACTGTTTGAGTGAAAATCTGCAGCAAGATACCGTCTTTCATTGGCGCGCCATCAATGAGAATTTGCAGCTCGTGCAACTCATCAACATTTTCTTCGTGACCTTCTACGCGCTCATCAATTTTCGCATAGTAGGTATCTGGCGTTGGCATAAAGTCCATACCAATGGCACGCAGATCACGTACTGTCTTGTAGATATTATCTGAGGTTAACGCAATATGCTGAATACCTTCGCCTTTGTATTCGCGCAAGTATTCTTCAATTTGTGATTTATCATCATGTGATTCGTTGATTGGAATCCGGATTTTACCGCAAGGTGCTGTCATCGCACGGCTCAAGAGACCCGTTAGCTTGCCTTCGATATCGAAATAACGGATTTCACGGAAGTTACCGATCCGCTCATAGAAACCAGCCCAAGTATCCATATTGCCACGGAACACGTTGTGAGTTAGGTGATCAACTTCATAAAGGCCTGCAGCGTGCTCTTGCATTTGCGCTTGCCAGTTATCATAGAAATCAAAATCTGTGGCATAGATGCTGTCTTCGCCAAATTTATCAACAAAATATAAGACGCTAGCACCAATGCCATAAACTGCTGGGAAGTCTTCTTCTCCGGCTGCTAGATTACGTTGGAATGGCTTCGCACCATTGGCTACCGCATGGGCAACTGCATGTTCTGCGTCTTTAACTCGCCACGCCATGCCGCACACACTCGGACCGTGCGCTTTGGCAAACTCTTCCGCTTGACCGCCTGGCTCAGCGTTGATTAAAAAGTTGATGTCGTTTTGCTTAAACAACCATACTTGCTTGCGTTTGTGTTTAGCAACTTCAGTAAAACCCAACTTGCCAAACAGGTCTTTTAAAGCAGCAATGCCTTCAGCATCAGGGGCTGTGTACTCCACGAATTCGAAGCCGTCAGTTTGCAGTGGATTATAATGAATATCGCTCATGCTAGTTCCTTGATTGTTGTTCTAGAGTTTCGAAGATAAAGCATCACTAACTATGCCATAGCGTGCTTTTATTAGGTCTTTACTATGCGCAACAATAGCTACTTACGCTAGCAGCGAGGTGATATTAGCTGCGACGCAGCAACCCGATAGTTTTGTAAAGTTATTGATACAGATCAAAGAATAGATAGCTTTATCGGGCTTGCTGTCAGCATTCTGATACAAAACCCGACATCCCAAGTAAAGATTTATTTACAACGGTTTCTTTTTACGGTTTTTTCCGATCCCGTATTCGCGTAATTTATTCGCTACCGCCGTATGCGAAAGGCCTACTTTTTTGGCTAATTGACGGGTGCTGGGATAGCTTGGATAAAGTCGGCGCAAAATCGTACTTTCAAATTTTTTCACCGCTTCATCTAAACTACCCTCTTCTAAATCTACCGTGACCGCATCAGCCAAGTTACTGGTACTCGGCAATTGCAAATCATCAGCATCAAGGCTGTCTCCCTCTGCCATCGAGATCGAACGGAACAGCACATTCTCTAGTTGGCGTACATTACCTGGCCATGCATATTGTTGCAGTCGCTCCCGAGCCGCTCGGCTTACCATAATCAAACTTCGCCCCAAACGTTGACATGCTTGTACGGTAAAT
This sequence comes from Idiomarina loihiensis, assembly GCF_024584785.1. Lineage (GTDB taxonomy): Bacteria > Pseudomonadota > Gammaproteobacteria > Enterobacterales > Alteromonadaceae > Pseudidiomarina > Pseudidiomarina fusca. Next base: position 855,890 of record NZ_CP074112.1, on the reverse strand, counting down.
TGGTCAGCTAATAACGGAATATCTGTTTTGCGTTCTCGTAACGGGGGCACGTGCAACGACAAAACATTAAGGCGATAAAACAGGTCTTCACGAAAACGACCGTTTTCTACTTGCTCTAGCAAGTCATCTTGGGCTGAACAAATTATCCGTACATCTACGGTCACTTCTTGTTCTTCACCAATTCGACGAAAACGTCCATCTTGAATAAAGCGCAGCAGTTTAGCCTGCAGTCCATTGGACATTTCACTTACTGCATCTAGCAGCACAGTACCGCCGTTGGCTTGCTCAAAAATACCCTTCTTAGCTTCGGTATAAGGCCCCAAGCTCCCCTTGCCGTGACCAAAGAGTTCGCTTTCAGCGACATTGTCAGGTAACGCGGCACAATTAATCGCCAAGAAGGGTTGCTCAGCACGTTTGCTGGCCTGATGACAGGCACGAGCCAACAACTCTTTGCCCACCCCAGTTTCGCCTTGGATCAGCAAAGGCACATTTAATTCAGCCATCCGAGACGCTTCTTTGATCAGTCGTTTCATACTGCTGTGTTCGCCTAACAGCTGACTAAATGCGTCCGCTGATACATTACGCTGCCATTGCTCGGCGAGTGGCTGTGGTTTGCAGGTCATCACAGCGCCAGCAAAGTTTTGTTTGGCTTGCTCGTCGCTGATCCAGATGGGTAATAAATCGGCAAAATATTTTGCGCCACTGACACTGATTTGCTGCACCGTGGCTTGTTGCGGTTGCTTCTCTAGCCAACGCAGCAGGTTAAAGCCGCTGATCCAATGACTAATATTACTTCCTAACAGCGTCTTACCACTATCACCCAAAATCCGCTGCGCGGCGTCATTCGCAATATCAATATCGCCGCGACTATCGAGTGACAAAATAGGATCCGGCAGCGTATTCAGTAACAGCTTGAACTCATAATGTTCGCGCTCGGAGGGCATAAAGGCGACTGTTTTAACATCTTTCACATTAGCGATACGCCTTATTTCAGGCATCAGATGCTGAAAATCTTTAAACTCTAATTCCGGAAAGTTTAGAAAGATCTTACCTTTCGGATCCACCTCAATACCACGCAAATCAATTTCATAATTGCGCAATATTTCTAACACATCTTGTGCAATACCCAGGCGATCATCACACGTAATTTCTAGCCGCATCATTTACCCGCTGTTGTAGTAATGGTTGTTGCGATAATGTCACTGCAATGAATGCATGTACCCATGCGCAGTGGATCTAGGATCAGCAACCCGATAGTGGCAAGCCGACCGTTAGAGCAAATGTAAAGCAAAGTATACACAAAAAAAGCTTGGTACCCTATAAGTACCAAGCTTTAAAATATGCGTACTGCCGCAACAATAAGACTGCTGGGCTGGTTTACTCGGCTAAGACCGTATCGGTACGGGCAGCCATAATAAAGTCGTTTTTGTGTAAGCCTTGAATGGCATGAGTCCACCATACCACGGTTACTTTACCCCATTCGGTAATTAAGGTTGGGTGGTGAAACTCTGCTTCGGCAATATCAGCAACCCGATTGGTAAAGGCTAACGCCAGTTTAAAGTTCTTAAACTTAAACTGCCGCTCTAATTGCATCACGCCATCTCGAACTACCGGTGTCCAATCAGGAATTGCACGCATTAATTCGGCTAATTCTGCATCGCTAACTTTAGGTGCATTGGCGTTACAGGCTTCACATTTTTGCTGGTGTAAATCAGACATAACTTCCTCAATTCACTGTATTAATAAAATAATTCTTAAAACAACTTAGGCCACTTCAGTTTTTGGCTTAGGCGGAAATTTAGGCTCAAACAAACCAAGCTCCATCGCTTCTTGCACCAATGCCATGATGTCTAACTGCGCAATATCAAACAGCTGTTGAGTGGATTCCAAGGTGTAATAAATAGGTTGCATGATATCAATACGATACGGTGTCCGTAACGCATCTAGCGGTGCCAAAGGCTTACGCTCTGGTTGGTCACTGTACAACGCATATTCGGTTTCACCTGGTGACGATAAAATGCCACCACCATAAATACGTAAGCCATCAGCGGTATTGAGCAATCCAAATTCTACCGTAAACCAATAGAGCCTTGCTAAATAAACCCGCTCTTTGGGGCTAGCATGAAGGCCAAGTTTTCCGTATTGATGGGTAAAGTGAGCAAACGCTGGATTTGTTAACAGCGGACAATGGCCAAAAATCTCGTGAAAGATATCAGGCTCTTGTAAGTAGTCGAACTCTTCGCGGGTACGAATAAAAGTGGCTACCGGAAATTGTTTATTGGCTAATAACCGAAAAAACTCATCGAAAGGAATCAATGCTGGTACTTGTGCTACCTGCCAGCCGGTTGTTGCCTCTAAAACTTGGTTTATTTCGTGCAATTGTGGGATCCGATCTTGCGGCAACTGCAATAAATCAAGACCATGCATGAATTCATCGCAAGCTTTGCCTGGAATGATCTCTAATTGGCGTTTAACCAAATCATGCCAAACCGCATTATCTTCATCGCTCCACGCAATGATGCCGTGCTCATCAGGTTGCCGCGACACGTACTGACTGGTTTTACCCATGTTGGTGCTCCCCTGTAGTTAACTGTGTGAACGCCTGCTCTAGGTCAGACAAAATATCGCTAACAGCTTCTAATCCAACGGATATCCGCACTAAGGTATCGGTGATACCGGCCGCCGCTCTTGCCTCTGGTGTATAGGGCGAATGGGTCATTGAGGCGGGATGCTGAATGAGGGTTTCTGCATCACCTAAACTCACCGCGATTGTAATCAGCTGTAAGCTATCTAAAAATTGTCGTGCCGTGTTGATATCACCGCATAATTCAAATGCGATCACCGCCCCGGCACCATGCATTTGTGTCCCCATCAGTTGCTGAGCTGGATGATCAGCAAATCCAGGATAGTAAACCTCACGCACTTGAGCATGATCACGCAGATACTCAGCAACCTGCTGTGCATTTTCGCAGTGACGTTGCATCCGCACATCTAAGGTTTTTAAACCACGCAAAATTAACCAAGCATCGTGCGGACTCATGGTCGCGCCCATATCTTTTAAGGTGGTTAGTTTGATTAATTCAATATCTTCAGCACTACCACAAACGATGCCCGCCACGACATCGCCATGGCCATTCAAATACTTAGTGGCGCTATGTAAGACTAAATCAGCACCTTGTCGACGTGGTTGCTGCAGTAACGGGGTCATAAAAGTATTGTCGACCACTAACTTAGCATCGCCAGCATGGGCAATCGCTGCCACCGCTGCAATATCAATCACTTTCAGATGAGGATTAACCGGCGACTCGAGAAAGACCAATTTGGTGTTCGTTTGCATGGCTGCCGCCGTCTGCTCTAAATCGGCCATGTCAACAAAGCTCACCTCGATACCGAAGCGGGTAAACAGATGCGAGAACAAGGCAAAACTGCAGCCGTAGATAGCATCGGATACCAGCACATGATCGCCCTGTTGCAAAAACGCCAGCATCGCCGCTGATACTGCCCCCATTCCCGTTGCTGTTGCCGCGGCAGCAGGATAGTCCTCTAGCGCTGCCACTCGCTGTTCTAGTTCAGTAATGGTTGGATTGCCTAAACGGCTGTAAATATAACCTGGCTCTTCACCAGCAAAGCGTGCTGACCCCTGCGCAGTATTGGCAAAGGCAAAAGTCGCTGTTTGATATAAAGGGCTGACCAGCGCACCGTGTTCATCCTTGGCTTTACCACCATGGATAGTGACCGTCGCTGGCTGCCAGTGCTTGTGTTTATTATTGGTGCACATAAAGCAGAACATCCTCTTGTTGTTGCCCACAAGAGTGCATGCGAGGCTGCCTTATGGCAATCCTGAACTTTGATGTGGATCAAACTCAGGCGTAACGAAAAACTTACAGCTGCTTTAATTCGCGGTCGATTTTGTAAGCATTAGAGGTGACATAACCCTCTAGCCGCTGCAAGCTTTGCTCAAGTTCATTAAACTCTTTTGCGATTTCATGAAAAGCTCGCTGCGGAGGTTGTCCTCCTTGCCAAACCTTAGTTTTTATTTCAACAGTATGGGCCGCTTTATCGTCCGCTTTTTTCTCGTCCATAATAAAATAGGCCACAAAATAGACGATAACCGCTAACGTACCACTGAAAATCAGGAAGGAAGCTGCAACCAGCCGCACCAACCAGACTTCAATGTTGAAGTACTCGGCAATACCTGCGCAAACGCCCGAGATTTTGGCGTCCTTTTTGCTGCGCGCTAAGGGTCCCCGTTTGCTTAGGTCACTCATACTCGGTTTCTCCACTGAGGTGCCTCGGCATCAAGAATAGCTTCAAGCGTTTTAATACGCTCTTGCATACGCTCGGCCTGATGGGCCAATTCTTGCAATTGCAGTAATTCCTGCTGCGATAGGCCTTCGTTCAATTTACGCTGGCTGCGATAGTGCATGATGATCCACAAAGGCGCCACTATCACCATAAAAATAATAATTGGCGCAGAAATTAAAGAAGCTAATAAATCCATTGTGTCTGATCTCGTTTTATTTGGTTAATAAGCTGAACCGTTAGATGCGTTATTGTCGCACCAGCCCGGCCCAGCTAAAGGCATCAACGGGCTCTCTTAGTCCGCTGATTTTTGTTCTTTTACTTTTGCTTTTAGGGCTTCTAGCTCATCAGTGATTTTGTCATCTGCTTCTAATTGAGCAAACTCATCACGAAGCGTTTTCTTACCTAAATCATAAGCTTCAACTTGCGATTCTAGGTCATCGATTTTACTTTCATAGCGCTCAAAGCGTAGCATTGCATCATCGATTTTACCGCTATCAATACGTTTTTTTACTTCCAAGCGACTGCTCGCCGCTCGTTGCCGCATGATAATGGTTTTCTGCCGAGCTTTGGCATCGGCTAGTTTTTCTTGCAGTTGGCCAACTTCTTCGCTCAGGCGTTGCAAGTGTTCTTCAACACGATTCACATCGCCTTGCAAACTTGCCGCCTCAGCACTGGCCTTTTGCTTCTCGGTTAGCGCTAATCGAGCCAAATCTTCACGATCTTTGCTTAACGCCAATTCAGCTTTGTTTTGCCACTCGTTGACTTCATTTTGAACACGCGCCAACTGTCGCTCGCTGTCTTTCTTTTCCGCAATTAAGCGGGCTGAAGTTGAACGCACCTCAACTAAGGTGTCTTCCATTTCTTGGATGATTAAACGTACCATTTTTTCCGGATCTTCAGCTTTATCCAGTAATGCGTTTAAGTTTGAATTTACGATATCTGTAAAACGTGAAAAGATACCCATTGTTAATTCCTCATTAATTGTCGAAAATACTCATCACTAGTTAAATCAGTGTGGGATTGTCAGTTTGTCTACTCAGTAAAAAGTAATGCAGATACCGTGCCAACTTTTTATATTTCAAGTAACACATTGATTAGTAATGATAAAACATTCTGACATCAATTAAATTTGACCTGCAGCATTTATCAAATACACTAATAATTAGTGAATTTCACCAATAACAACAATAATGAGTGGTGCCTGATATGAGCCGGTTTCGCGATGCCGATAATTTACTCGGCCAAGCCAATAGTTTTCTTGCGGTATTAGAACATGTATCGCAAGTTGCGCCGTTAGATAAGCCCGTTCTCATCATTGGTGAACGCGGTACCGGTAAAGAACTGATAGCAGCGCGACTGCATTACCTCTCCAAACGCTGGCAACAAAACTACATCAAGCTTAATTGTGCCGCGCTGAGTGAAAGTCTGCTCGAAAGTGAATTATTCGGACACGAAGTAGGCGCCTTTACGGGTGCACAAAAGCGCCACGAAGGCCGCTTTGAACGCGCCGATGGGGGTAGCCTATTCCTTGATGAGTTAGCCAACACCTCCACGTTAGTGCAAGAAAAGTTACTTCGGGTGATTGAATATGGAGAATTTGAACGGGTTGGCGGCAGTAAAACAGTGCGCGTTGATGCTCGGCTCATCGCTGCCACTAATGAAGATTTGCCAACATTGGCTGCACAAGGTAAGTTTCGCGCCGACCTACTCGACCGCTTAGCTTTTGACGTGATTACCCTGCCACCGCTGCGTGAGCGACGTGAAGATATTTTGCAGCTAGCTGAGCATTTTGCCATTCAAATGGCGCGCGAGTTGGGTTATGAGTTGTTCAGTGGGTTTACTGAACAAGCTCGCAGAACGCTACTCGATTACCATTGGCCTGGTAATGTGCGTGAACTTAAGAATGTGGTGGAGCGCTCGGTATATCGGCTCGGCAGCGGCCAGATTCCTGTACAGCAGATTATTATTGATCCCTTTGCCAGTCCTTATCGACCGCAAGCTGCCGCCCATCGAACAAATCCCGGGGCGTCGCCATCAGCAACGGATAAGCAACCACCAGCAAGCACTGACTATGTTACAGACACTACCGCCGAGCCGCCTAGCAGTAAAGACATGTCCGACTCTAACCTGCCCGACTTTAACTGCGGCAACATCGATTTTAAACAGGTTAGTGCTGACTTTGAGGTCAGTCTATTGCAGCATGCGCTACAGCAATCGCAATTTAATCAAAAGAAAACCGCAGAATTGCTCGGTTTAACCTATCATCAATTACGTGGCTACTTAAAAAAGTACCAACTACTAGAAAGTTGAGGTTAGCGTGTTCCTTAAACCGGTATGTTTGCTTACCGCAGTTACTAGCGTTTTAATTTTAAGCGCATGTAATGACAATAACCAACTACCGGCCCCGTTAAGTGAGGGCTTGGTGTATTGTTCTGAGGGTAATCCAGAGAGCTTTAATCCACAGTTAGGTACTTCCGGCACCACCGTTGATGCAACCTCGGCGCAACTCTACGATCGGCTGATTGATTATGACGCTGAGCAACAGCAATTTATTCCCGCGTTAGCAACCCAATGGCAAGCCTTCGACCAAGGTACCAGGTATCGTTTTAAGCTCAGACAGCAGGTAGCTTTTCATCAAACTGCATGGTTCCAGCCCAGTCGTCCGTTTAACGCTGATGATGTACTTTTTAGTTTCAACCGTTGGCTCAACGAACAACATCCCTATCATGACGTTGGCGGCGGCCGGTACCCATTTTTTCGCTCCAGCGGTTTAATGCGCTTAATTAAACGAGTAGAACGCGTCGATGATCACACCGTTGATTTCTGGTTGAACCAAGCGGATAGTTCATTTTTAGCCAACTTAGCTACTGATTTTAATGTGATCTTAGCAGCCGAATACGGTGCTCAGCTGCTCGCTCAAGGAACACCAAGCGATATCGATAGGCTTCCTATCGGCACCGGTCCCTTTGTGTTTGATGAATTTCGTAAAGATTTTGTTATTCGCTATCGTAACCATCCCGACTATTGGCGCTCGCAGCCGCATATCACTCAGTTAGTGTATGTGATTACTCCCAACGCCAATAAGCGGATGTTGAAACTCCTGACCGGCGAATGTGACGTCATTCCTTATCCACTGATTGACGAATTAGCTCAGCTTGATACGCAAGCTGAAATTGAAGTAGCTAGCGCAGTGAACCCAAGTTTGTCGTTTTGGGCCTTTAATACCAAGCGCCCCCCTTTTGATAATCCTTTGGTGCGTCAAGCCTTAGCTCATGCGATTAATCGTCCTGCCATTATCCAGAACATCTACGGCGGTAAAGCCCGGCTCGCCAGTGGCATGCTACCAGAGACGTCTTGGGCTTATAGCGCTGAACCCCAAGCCTATCCTTACGATCCAGCTAAAGCCATTGAACTACTACAACAAGCGGGCTACCCCAACGGATTTAGCATGAATATTTGGGCGATGCCGGTACAACGTGCTTACAACCCTAATGCACAGCGTATGAGCGAACTTATGCAAGCAGATTTAGCTCGTATTGGTGTGCAGGCAGATATTATCAGTTACGAATGGAATACCTTTCGGCAACGGCTGGCTCGCGGAGAGCATGATAGCGTTTTGATTGGCTGGGTGGCTGACAATGCCGATCCGGATAACTTTTTCCGCCCCATCTTGAGTTGTGCGGCAACCCGCAGTGGTAACAATCGGACCCAATGGTGCGATCCTGAATTTGATCAGCTCTTGGTCGAAGCCATCACTGAGACTGAACCGCAGCAACGTAAACAACTCTACCAACAGATTGAAAATTACGTGATGCAACAAGCCCCGCTGGTGCCCATTGCCAATTCATTGCGGTTTCAAGCCCATCGCGCTGATATTCAAGGAGTTGAGTTACCCCCGTATGGCGGCCTCAGTTTTCGCAAGGCACGGAGGCTAACCGATGCTCCGTTATAGTTTACGCCGACTCATTCTTTTTATCATTACGCTGTGGCTGTTAAGCCTATTTGTGTTTGCACTGAATTATTGGTTTCCTGGTGATCCCCTCACCAACATGACCGGAATCCGTGATCAGAGCAGCTACGCCTACCAGCAAGCGGTTGACGCACGTGGTTTTGATAGCGGTATTTTGCAGCAATATGTGGGGTTTATTGACCATCTTTTGGCCGGGCAATGGGGCAACTCCCTAGCCAGTCAAACAGACGTTTTTGCTCAATTACAACCGCTGTTTGGCGCAACCCTTGAGCTTGGCTTATTAGCCATGGCGCTGGCATTATTACTAGGCTTGCCACTCGGCATATATGCGGCATTACAGCAACGAGGACCTCTCGATCGCGTGATTATGGGATTGAGTTTAAGTACTTATTCCATTCCGGTCTTTTGGTTAGCACAACTTTTTATTCTGTTGTTTGCTGTCAAGCTGGGCTGGAGTCCCATCTCAGGACAAATTAATCCACTTTATAATATTGAATTACAGAGTGGCTCGATTCTTTGGGATATCTGGCGCAGTGATATGCCCTACCGCCCAGCAGCATTTATTGATGCCCTAGCCCACTTGTGGTTGCCGGTCTTGGTATTGTCGTTAATGCCGATGACTATGCTCATTCGTATTATGCGCAATGCCATGCTCGATGTGCTGCAACAAAATTACATTAAAGCGGCACGAGCTCGTGGTTTAGCTGATAGCCGTATTTTATTCCGACACATTATTCCTAATGCCCTGCAACCAGTAGTGCGTCAATTGGGCCTGCAATTTAGTGTGTTAATGACAAACATCATTATTACTGAAGTTATTTTTAATTGGCCGGGCCTCGGCAGTTGGTTAGTCAAAAGCATTTATGAGCGCGATTACCCGGTTATGCAGGCAGGTATTTTAGTGTTAGCAAGCTTAATTCTGCTAGTTAATGTGCTGGTTGAGCTATTGCATGCATGGCGGTATCCGCAAGTAAGGAAAGAACAACATGCCGAACACTAGTATTTATTATCAACACCGCGAGCCTAGTCCACTGCGGCAATTATGGCTACACATCACTGCTAATCCCTTTGCGATGGTAGCTTTTTATATTTTTGCCGGCATCATGGTGCTGATGGTGTTGTCGCCTCTGGTCAGTCCATTCAGTTCTGAAACTCAATTTTCAGATCATGTGCTGCAACCTCCTGCTTGGCACGCCGAGGGACAGATTCGATTTCTGTTTGGTACCGACGACTTGGGTCGAGATTTACTTTCCCGAGTGCTACATGGTTCTGTTTACAGCCTTGGTTATCCCCTGTTAGCTACCTTATTGGCAGCAGTGATTGGCATCAGTATCGGTGCTTGGGCTGGCATGAGCCAAGGTGTGCAATCTTCTACCCTCAATCATTTATTAGATGTCCTGCTATCCATTCCATCGTTACTGTTAGCGCTAGTGATTATTGCCATTCTAGGCCCTGCTCTACATAACGTTATGATAGCTATCACCTTAGTGTTGATTCCGCAATTTATTCATAGCGTGCACAATGCCTTTTATGAAGAGCGCAACAAAGAGTACGTGGTTGCGTCAAAACTCAATGGCTGCACACGCTGGTACCTGCTTACTCGAGTGATTTTTCCGAATATTACCTCGGTGGTGGTGATGCAAATCACCTTTGCACTCTCTACCGCTATACTAGATATTGCGGCATTAGGCTTTTTGGGGCTTGGCGTGCAGGCACCGGCGCCAGAATGGGGTACCATGCTGGCACGTAGCTTAGATCAAGTTTATTTATCGCCTTGGACCATGGTATTGCCCGGCTTAGCCTTGTTTTTAACCGTGCTCTCTATCAATGTACTAGGAGATAGTGTGCGAGCCGCCATTCAAGAACGGATACGTAATTCATGAGCCAAACGTTACTTGATATTCGCAACTTAACCATTGAGTTACAGACCAGCTCCGGCTTGGTTAAAGTGCTGGATAAATTTAGCCTGCAAGTTGCTGAAGGCGAAATTCATACCCTTGTAGGCGAATCTGGTTCTGGTAAAAGTCTCTTGGCTAAAGCCGTTATGGGGTTTATTAATCCGCGCTGGAAAATTACCGCCGACCGTCTTTGGTGGCGTCATTACGATCTGCTGGCGCTAAGCCCTAGCCTGCGCCGGCTAGTAACTGGGCGGGATATGGCGATGATTTTCCAAAATCCCAGCAGCTATTTAGATCCCAACAGTAAGGTGGGTGACCAACTGCGTGAAACCATCCCCGCCAGCGAGCTAAAAGGTATCTATTTGCGCCGCAAAGCTTCCCGCACCGTGCGCGCAGAACGCTTACTGCATCGCGTTGGTATCAAGGATCACGCTGCGGTGATGAACAGCTATCCTTTTGAATTATCCGATGGCATCGCTCAAAAAGTGAGTATTGCCATGGCTATCGCCTACAATCCTAAACTACTTATTGCAGACGAGCCCACTACCGCGATGGAGCCAGGTACTCGCAATCAGATTTATCGCTTGCTAGCCAAATTGAGTTCACAAGGCATGTCGATTCTTATGATAACTCAAGATTTAACCTCGATTATTCCAGAAAGTAAGCGTATGAGTTTAGTTTACTGCGGGCAATTGATGGAAACGGGGCCAACAGAAAAATTGATGACTGAACCCTACCATCCTTATACTCGAGCTATGCTTGAGATGAGTCTTTACAACCAAACCTCCGCAGCAAAGACACGGTTACCAACGCTTTCAGGCGCCATCCCAACCTTACAACACATGCCGATCGGTTGTCGCCTAGGCCCGCGTTGTCCGTATGCTCGTAAAGCTTGTATTCATCAGCCGCGCTTAGAAAAAAGTAGACAACATCAATACGCCTGCCACTTTCCGTTAATTGAGGGCAATCGCGATGACTAAATTGCTTGAGGTACATGCTATTTGTAAGTATTACCAGCAAAAGCAAGGGTGGCTACCAGGTCGCAGGATTTGTGCTCTTGAGCCTATTAGTTTTAGCCTCAACAAAGGCGAGACGCTTGCTATTATGGGAGAAACAGGCTCTGGCAAATCGACGATCGCAAAACTGATTGCTGGTGCGGACGTGCCCTCTAATGGCGAAATTTGGCTGCACGGCAAACGTCTTGATCCCCATAACTACCGCCAGCGCTGCCGCGATATTCGAATGATTTTTCAAGATTCGATGCGATCGTTAAATCCGCAGTTAACCATAGGTAAGCAGCTTTCAGAAGCACTTAAATTCAACACCAATTGGAACCTCGCACAACAAACCGAACACGTGCTACAAACCTTAAGCAAAGTCGGCTTATTGCCCGATCATTATCATTTTTATCCGCACATGCTATCCACGGGGCAGCAACAGCGGGTGTGCATTGCCCGAGCAATAATTCTCGAACCACAGATCATTGTGGCTGATGAAGCCTTCGTAGCACTGGACCCATCGATTAGAGCTCAAATCATTAACCTTATCCTAGATCTTCAAGAAGACATGGGTATTTCATTCATTTTCGTCTCTCATTCGCCGGAGATCGTGAAACATGTTGCAGACAAGATCTTAATAATGCATCGTGGTAAAATGATTGAGTTTGGAACGACAGAAGCGCTTATCCATAATCCGCAACATCAGCTAACGCGTATGCTGTTGCAGTCAGAACTATTAAACAAAGCGCTTAAACACACAACAACACAGGAGTAAAACTTTGGAAACAGGTACGCTAATATCTCTAGCGCTCTACTTCATCGTTATGTTGGGCATAGGTGTTTATGCCTATAAAAAATCGACGGCCGATGTTTCCGGCTACATGTTGGGGGGGCGCAGTTTAGGCCCAGGAGTAACAGCTTTATCTGCTGGTGCTTCAGACATGAGTGGCTGGATGCTGATGGGTTTGCCAGGCGCTATCTATGTGTCTGGGGTATCGCAACTATGGATTGCCGTAGGCTTACTTATTGGTGCCTACTTAAACTACATTGTCGTGGCACCGCGATTGCGCACTTACACTGAAGTTGCTAACGACTCCATCACTATTCCGGACTACTTTGCCAATCGCTTTGACGACCGAAAACGCTTTTTAAGGGTGTTTTCTTCGATTGTCATCATTGTTTTCTTTACCTTATATACCTCGGCTAGCTTAGTTGCTGGCGGTAAACTTTTTGCCAGTGCCGCATTTGGCTTGGACTACAGTTTAGGCTTATGGGTAACAGCCGGCGTGGTTTGTGCCTACACCCTGTTCGGTGGGTTTTTAGCGGTTTCCATGACTGACTTTGTACAAGGGTGCATCATGTTTGTCGCCTTGGTACTGGTGCCAATCGTGGCAATCTTCGATTTAGGTGGTATGACCGCTGTGACCCACACCGTCGAATCGATGAATCCTGACTACCTTGAACTATTTAAAGATGCCGCAAAAGACCCGTTGGTGAATCAGCTCAGCTGGCTGGGTATCATCTCATTGCTAGCATGGGGCTTAGGCTATTTTGGTCAACCGCACATCATCGTCCGTTTTATGGCAATCCGCTCAGTGAAGGATATTCCTACCGCACGCCGAATTGGTATCAGCTGGATGTTTGTTTCTATCATTGGTGCTATGGTTACCGGCTTTGTAGGTATTGCCTATGTTACTGAAACTAAAATGGTACTTAATGACGCTGAGACTATATTTATTATCTTCTCGCAATTCTTGTTCCATCCATTAATTTCGGGTTTCTTATTGGCTGCAATTCTTGCAGCTATTATGAGTACCATTTCATCGCAACTGCTGGTTACCTCAAGCTCGCTTACAGAAGACTTTTACAAAGCTTTCTTGCGCCGCGATGCCAGTGACAAAGAACTAGTAACCGTAGGCCGTATTTCGGTGTTGTTAGTCTCATTGGTGGCTATTGCGCTAGCATGGGATCCTGAAAATACCATTCTAGGTCTCGTTGCTAACGCTTGGGCAGGATTTGGCGCGGCCTTTGGTCCAGTCATTATTATGAGCTTGTTCTGGCGCAGAATGAATCGTCATGGTGCCCTAGCCGGCATGCTGGTGGGTGCTGGTACTGTCTTATTCTGGATTTACGCACCGGTATTAGCTGACGGAGCAACGCTTAGTAGCCTTGTTTACGAAATTATCCCTGGCTTTATCCTAAGCTCGTTAGCGGTATGGATTGTTAGCTCAATGACAGCTGAGCCAAGTGCTGATTTACAGCAAACCTTCGCTAAAATGGAAGCCGTCATTACTGAACACAAATAATAGAACCTAAGGTTCCAAATCTAAAAAGCCAGCGTTAAAACGCTGGCTTTTTTATAACTGTTTAAAAACTTGAACCGCTAACCGCGTCGCTGGGCAAAAAGCTCCAACTCAGACATGATGTAATCTTTCATTCTAATCGTGGTTTCATAGCCAATATCGATCGCATCGTTACCACTTTCAAACTGCATTAAACCAATATGCCCTAATTTGGGCTGAATCAGGATATCGGGCGGATCACCAGCCAAACGTGCTTTAGTAATTCGCTCTTGCATGATATCGATAGAGCCTGCCATCACCCCAAACATACCAGGAGCTTTGTACGAAGGACCGGTAAACTTTTCTTTAACCGCATCCCAATAGTGCTGACTAGTGGAAAGAAAACTATTGAAAAACCCCTCACCTTCGTCTTGTTCCGATGGCTGCTTGACATGACTTGCCTCAGTCGTGGCCGGGGTATTATGCCCATGCACATCCGCTTGCGGCTCAACACCATCTTTAGGAGGCGCTACATACTTGGATCTTGCTTCGATGGCGCTGGTGTTCAGTTGTGAATTTAAATTCACTGCAATGACAAAGTCAGCACCAAGCGCACGGCACAAGGATACTGGTACAGGATTCACTAACCCACCATCAACTAACCAACGTCCATTAACCGCAGAAGGGGCCAACATACCTGGCATAGCGCAAGAAGCTCGGGATGCTGCATACACGTCACCTTTGCGTAACCAAATCTCTCTTCCAGTATACAAATCGGTAGCAACTGCGCCGTAAGTAATCGGCATGTCTTCAATATCTATTGCGCCAAAGCGTTCACGGGCATGGCTGAAAACTTTTTCACCATGAATAATGCCGCCGTTACTTAGCCCATAGTCTAGGAGATTAAAAACTTGCCAACGCCCCATGCCGCGCACCCATTCTTCTAGCTCAGTTAAGCGACCAGAAGCAAAACCGGCCCCCACAAGGGAGCCGATTGAAGTGCCTGCGACCATGTTTATTTCTACTCCCATGTCCTGCAGCGCTTTAATCACACCAATGTGCGACCAACCTCGTGCAGCACCTGAGCCAAGTGCTAACGCAACTTGTGCATAACTCATGACGCTATTCCTAATTTTATTGCTAAAACCTTAAATTAAATCATCATCCAGCATAACGTCAACAGCATCATCGGCTTTTGCTGGCTTTTCACCTTTAACTGGCTTGGCTAACAATTGTTCACGAATCTGTTGTTCAATATCTTCAGCAATCGCTTTGTTTTCTATCAAGAACTTCATGGCATTAGCTTTACCCTGACCAATCTTATCGCCCTTGTAGCTGTACCAAGCTCCTGCTTTATCAACAATCTTCTGTTTCACGCCAAGATCAATCAACTCGCCTTCTTTAGAAATACCGCTGCCGTACATGATCTGGAAGTTAGCTTCTTTAAATGGCGGCGCTACTTTATTTTTTACAACCTTCACGCGCGTTTCGTTACCAACAACTTCATCGCCCTCTTTCACCGAACCCGTACGACGAATATCTAATCGAACCGATGCATAGAATTTAAGTGCGTTACCGCCCGTGGTGGTTTCTGGATTACCAAACATAACCCCAATCTTCATTCGAATCTGGTTAATGAAAATACATAAACTATTCGATTTCTTGATGTTGGCTGTGAGTTTACGTAACGCCTGCGACATCAACCGGGCTTGCAAGCCCATATGACTGTCACCCATTTCACCTTCAATCTCAGCTTTTGGTGTTAGCGCTGCTACCGAGTCTACAATCACCACATCCACCGCACCTGAACGGACTAACATGTCACAAATTTCTAGGGCTTGTTCGCCCGTATCAGGTTGCGATACGAGTAATTCATCAACCTTCACGCCCAGCTTGCCAGCGTAAACGGGGTCAAGCGCATGTTCAGCATCAACAAACGCACAGGTTTTGCCTTGCTTTTGCGCTTCCGCAATTACTTGTAGAGTTAATGTCGTTTTACCACTTGATTCTGGTCCGTAAATCTCTACGACACGACCATACGGTAAACCACCAATACCCAAGGCAATATCTAGAGTTAATGAACCCGTTGAAACCGATTCAATATCCATCGCGTGGTTATCGCCAAGGCGCATAATAGAGCCTTTACCAAACTGGCGTTCAATTTGACCAAGGGCGGCGTCGAGTGCTTTTTGTTTATCGTTGCTCATGCTAGTGTCCGTTTGTTAATCGCTTTAAAATGATTGTACTGTAAATTTATACAGTATCAAGTTATTTTTTTAATACTTAATAATGCTTCGTTAATGGTAGCTAATCGCACCGCTTGCCGATCGCCAGGAAAGACCTGTTGCCAAGTAATACATTCCCCCTGCCAAGCTAAGCCAAACCAAACCAAACCTACGGGTTTTTCGGTACTCCCACCACCGGGCCCTGCGACCCCTGTTACTGCTACCGCCATCTCTGCCCCACTGGTTGTCAAAGCACCGCGAGCCATTGCTGCTGCAGTTTCGGCAGACACCGCACCGTATTTTGCTAAGGTGTAGGAAGTTACCCCTAACTGGCTTTGCTTCATCGCATTGCTGTAAGTGATAAAGCCGCCTTCATACCATGCTGAGCTACCAGCAACAGTGCTAATAGCATACCCAATTCCGCCGGCCGTGCACGACTCAGCGGTGACACAACGCCAACCACGCTGCTCTAACCAAGCGCCCAATTCTACTGCTAAATTAACTGTGCTTTGTGGTACCATTTAGTTATCCTTGAGGGCCGCAAAGCGGCTACACATATTCAGTTTAAACGCCAGCTAACCACGACTTTAGAACGGATTATAACAAGCATGTCGGATGCCCAAAATATAACAAAAGATCTCGCCGCACACACGCCTATGATGCAGCAATATCTGCGCATTAAGGCAGAACATACCGATTGCTTATTATTCTATCGGATGGGGGATTTTTACGAGTTATTCTACACCGATGCCAAACGTGCGGCTGAACTACTCGACATTTCTCTTACCCAGCGCGGTGCCAGCAATGGCCAACCTATCCCGATGGCAGGGGTACCTTATCATGCCGCTGAAGGTTATCTTGCTCGGCTTATCGAACTAGGCGAGTCCGTCGCAATTTGCGAGCAAGTCGGAGACCCTGCGACCAGCAAAGGTCCGGTCGAGCGTCAAGTGGTCAGAGTACTAACTCCAGGTACCATTACTGATGAGGCTCTGCTCAAGGATCATGCTGAGCAGTTACTGGTTGCCATCCATCCGGCTGAACCTATTGGAATTGCTTGTTTAGATATGGCGAGCGGTCGTTTTAGCATTTTGGAGGTCGCCGACCGTGAGCAGCTTCAAGCTGAATTAGAACGACTGCAACCAGCTGAAGTACTGTATCCAGACACCCATGAGTTCAGCCAACGAGAGCTGGCCTGCAGTTGCATTCGCCGCCGCCCCGATTGGGAATTTGAAACCACCAGTGCTATCGAACAACTCTTGCGTCAATTTCAAGTGGCTCACTTAGATGGTTTTGGGGTAAGCCACCTACCCGCTGCTATCGGGGCTGCCGGTGCAATCTTAAGTTATGTGCGCAGCACCCAACGCGCAGCGCTTCCTCACATTACTGCGATTGTGGCTGAGCGCCAAGCTGATGCGATTATGTTAGATGCCGCCACTCGTCGAAATTTAGAACTGGTGCGCTCGTTTAGTGGACAGAAAACATCGCTCTATCATGTTTTAGATAATACCAGTACTGCTATGGGCAGCCGATTGCTGCAACGGTGGCTGCAACGGCCGTTACGACAACATCAACTCTTGCAACAGCGCTATGACGCAGTGGCTAGCTTACAACATAGCGAATTAGCTGAACTGAAGCATGTCTTACGCCAGGTTGGTGACCTTGAACGGATCATCACTCGTATTGCCTTGCGTAGCGCACGCCCGCGTGATCTCGCTCGATTGCGGCAAGCATTGCAAAGCTTGCCCGAATTAAAGCAATTGCTGGATGCACCTGCGTTAGCCCACTGGCAACAAGCCGTAGCTGAACTACCGGAATTAACGGCATTACTAGAACGCGCGATTGTAGCTACGCCACCTCTTCTGATACGAGATGGCGGCGTTATTGCGCCCCATTTTGATGACGAACTCGATGATTATCGTCAGTTAGCTGAAGGTGCTACCGATGTCTTGCAGCATATCGAAACGCGAGAGCGTCAGCGTACCGGCATTCATACGTTGAAGATTGGCTTTAACAAGGTTCATGGGTATTACCTCGAAGCTAGCCGCGCCGCCAGCAATCAGATCCCAGCAGAATACCAACGGCGGCAAACCCTTAAAAATGTCGAGCGGTACATCATTCCTGAACTAAAAACCTACGAAGACAAGGTCCTTAATAGTCAAAGTCGTGCTTTGGCACGTGAAAAATGGCTCTATGAACAGTTATTAGAGCAGCTAGCTGAGCACTTGGTGACGTTACAAAAAACAGCGCAAAGTGTCGCTGAAGTAGACGTATTGCGTGGCTTTGCTGAACATGCATTGACGCATAACTACCAACGTCCGCAATTATCAGAACAAACTCAAATTAGATTGCAACAAGCACGGCATCCAGTGATTGAGCGCATGCAAACAGAGCCTTTTATTGCGAATGACGTTGAACTCAATCCTGAGCGGCGTCTACTGCTCATTACCGGGCCCAACATGGGTGGTAAATCCACCTACATGCGTCAAACAGCACTCTTAGCCATCATGGCTCATTGCGGTTGTTTTGTGCCTGCTAAAGAAGCTGTTTTTGGCCCTATCGATAGGATCTTCACCCGAATTGGAGCCTCTGACGATCTTGCTTCAGGCCGTTCGACCTTTATGGTCGAAATGACTGAAGCTGCTAATATTTTACACAATGCTACAGCACAAAGTTTAGTGTTGATGGATGAAATAGGCCGCGGTACTTCTACTTATGATGGTTTAGCCTTAGCCTGGGCCTGCGCTGAAGCTCTCGCTGATAACAACCGTTCGTTAACCTTGTTTGCTACCCATTATTTTGAATTAACTCAAACCATTGGACAGCAATCAGGGTGCGTTAATGTGCATGTTGAGGCGACGGAACATGACGAGCATATTGTGTTTCAGCACAAAGTAAGTGAAGGTGCGGCGAGTCGCAGTTTTGGCGTGCAAGTTGCCCAGTTAGCAGGCCTGCCCACTAGCGTATTAAAGCAAGCTCGGTTGCATTTGCAACAACTAGAAGCTCGTCAGCAGCTGCAACAGAGTATGGTAAACGAATCTTTAAGTAACACCGAGCAAGCCGATTTATTTGCGCAGATGGAACGCGAGATCAAAACAGCACAGGCAAGCTCGTCGACACCTAGTGAATTCGAGCAAGCGCTACGTGACTTAGATGTGAATCAGTTAACTCCGCTTGCTGCCTTAACCTGGTTGGCGCAATGGCAACAACGGTTACTCTCGATGAAATAACGAATCTAAACTTAAGCCCTGCTGGCGCAACATATCACGCAAACGGCGCAAGGCTTCTACCTGAATTTGTCTTACCCGCTCGCGGGTAAGGCCAATTTCACGGCCAACATCTTCAAGGGTTGCCGGCTCGTGACCCAATAAGCCAAAGCGTCGAGCCAGAACCTCACGTTGTTTTTCGTTTAGGGTTTCTAACCAAGCTAAAATATGTTGTTTGGTATCATCATCCTGCAATGACCCTTCTGGGCCATGATCATCATCAGCCGTTAGCATT
This sequence comes from Idiomarina loihiensis, assembly GCF_024584785.1. Lineage (GTDB taxonomy): Bacteria > Pseudomonadota > Gammaproteobacteria > Enterobacterales > Alteromonadaceae > Pseudidiomarina > Pseudidiomarina fusca. Next base: position 836,714 of record NZ_CP074112.1, on the reverse strand, counting down.
TCAACCAAAGACTTATCGTTATCGCTGCCCCCCATTGGGGTATCAACCGAAGCTATCCGCTCATTTAAGCGAAACATCCGGTTCACATCAGCCACATCAACATTCATTTTTTCGGCAATTTCTTCTGCCGTAGGTTCATGATCTAAACTTTGTGCTAACTCGCGCGAGGCGCGCAAGTAGCTGTTTAGTTCTTTCACAACATGAATGGGTAGGCGAATGGTACGAGTTTGGTTCATGATGGCGCGTTCGATTGTTTGTCGAATCCACCACGTGGCGTAGGTAGAAAAACGAAAGCCTCGCTCTGGATCAAACTTTTCGACCGCGCGGATCAAACCTAAATTACCTTCCTCAACGAGGTCGAGTAAAGCTAGTCCGCGATTCGTATAGCGTCGTGCAATTTTGACGACTAAGCGCAGATTACTCTCGATCATACGACAGCGAGCCTTGGCATCACCCTTGCGTGCTAGCCGCGAAAAATACACTTCTTCTTCGGCTGTTAACAACGGCGAATAGCCGATCTCACTCAGATACATCTGAGTTGCGTCCATTTTTTTCAGATAATGAGACCGGTTTGCAATAATCTCTTCAAATTCCGTATCGTCGTTATCTTCCTGCTCAGATTGTTGCATTGCAGCAAGCTCTTGCTCGTCAATGTCATCAATCTCATCCTGGCTTCGACTCATTATTACCCCCGCGGCAAATAGTGCCGAGGGTTAACTGACTTACCCCGAAAGCGAATTTCAAAATGCAACATCACTTGCGCGGCATCAGTGTCCCCCATCTCGGCAATCACTTCACCTTGTTTGACCCATTGTTGTTCTTGTACTAATAAGGTCTGATTGTGAGCATAGGCACTAATATAATCATCGTTATGTTTCACTATGATTAATTGCCCATACCCTTTCAGTGCATTGCCTGCGTACACCACTTTACCCGCTGCAGCAGCATAAATAGGAGCACCTCTATCACCACCAATGTCTAGCCCTTTGTTACCAGCCTCAGCGGTCGAAAAGTCACGAATCACTTTTCCTGTCGCGGGCCAGCGCCATTGAACCTCTTTCGCAAAGGGCTCTTTACTTGGGCTACTTATGACGGTAGCTGGAGGCTTGCTCGCAACCGGCGTTGCCGCAGTTTTAGCTGTTACAGGCTTGCTTTGTTTTTGTTCTAATTTAGTATCACGATACCCTGTCTGTGATGTCTTAGCAACGCTTTTGCTACTTTTTTCAACGGCTTTTAAACGTAGCCTTTGGCCAGGGAAAATGAGATAAGGTTCACTGATGTTATTAAGTTGAGCAAGCTCACGCACATCCACGTTAGCTCTAAAAGCGATAGAATAAAGCGTGTCACCACGCTCTACTTGATAGCTAGCAGCAGCCAAACTAGCCGCTTCAAAATCATGCACAGTGCGGCCATGATAAAGCTTCTTGACGGGCGCTGGTGGTGGCGGCTCAGCGCAGCCAAATAGCACCACCAAGGCACTTAAACCAATGATCTGTTTAACGTGTCCACACATACGCAGCGATGGCAACTAACACCATTCCCCAACCGATTCGGTCTACATAAGTGCGCAGTTTTAGCGCCATTGTTGGTCCACCAGTACGTAACAAGGCAGCAACCAAATAAAATCGCAAGCCACGACTAATCAACGACCCCAACACAAAAGGAATAAACATCACTTGTAGCATTCCCCCTGTTACCGTAAACAATTTATACGGCAAGGGCGAGAATCCAGCAATGAAAATAATCCAAAAGCCATATTCGGTAAACCAGGCGGTGACCCTCGCTAACTTATCTTGATAACCAGCCCATTCCACCAGCGGCATCACCAGCGGCTCAAACGCCCAATAACCCAACCAGTAGCCAGCAATCCCGCCTAAAACGGAGGCGATGGTGGTTAGCCCAGCAAAAAACCAAGCGCGCTTAGGTTGGGTCATCGCCATCGGTGCTAACATCACATCCGGCGGGATCGGAAACACCACTGATTCAGAAAAACTCAAAGCCGCTAAGATAGCTGGGGCTCGACGATGCTGAGACCAACTTAATACCTTGTCGTACAGCCAGCCAAAAATCCTCATACTGGTTCTCCTGGTACTAAGGGAACAAATTTCACTTCGCCTAACTCCTTGTGCTCAAAAACATCGCCAAATCGACGCACCACAATTAGCCGTTGTTTATCCGTTCCAACCGGAATAATCATCACCCCACCATCGGATAATTGGGCCATTAACTGTTGCGGTAACTCACTTGCTGCCGCAGTAACAATAATGCCATCAAACGGCGCTTTACTGCGCCAGCCTAACCAGCCATCACCATGGCGCATACTCACGTTATGTAGCTCCAGTTGCTTGAGCCGTCGTTTCGCTTGGTATTGCAATTCAGCGATGCGTTCTACTGAACAAACCTGTGCCACCAATTGGGCCAAGATTGCCGTTTGGTAGCCACTCCCTGTGCCTATTTCTAACACCTTTTTACAATCATGCTGCATCAGTAGCTGGGTCATCGATGCAACCATCAGTGGCTGCGAAATCGTTTGTCCCTTGCCAATCGGTAGCGCCGTGTTTTCATATGCTTTGTGCGCCAACGATTGCGGCATAAACAGATGACGAGGCGTCTTTTCAATCACCTCCAACACCGGTTTACTACGAATCCCTTCACGTTCTAGCTGGGCCACCAAGCGGCGCGCCATCCCTTGAAAATTTTGAATCATGAGCTTGTTTTAGTTAACCAATCTGACAGTGTGGTTTGGTGGCTGCGCGCCGTCATATCTAAACTTAATGGGGTAATAGAGACGTAACCCTCACGCACGGCATGAAAATCAGTGCCTTCCGCATCGTCTTGATGACCACCAATAGGGCCATACCAAAAGATATCACGGCCAAATGGATCTTTACTTTGCACCATGGTTTCAGCGCGATGACGACGCCCCAACCGCGTTACTTTAATGCCTTTTAATTGCTCATAAGGTACTGCTGGCACATTAATATTTAAAATGGTATCCAACCTTAGGGGTTCATCCGCCATTTGATTGACGATATCTGCCACCACTCGTGCTGCGGTGTCATAATAATCATCACTACGCGAGCCCATCGACACAGCAATGGCTGGCAATCCCATAAAACGTCCTTCCATTGCAGCAGCTACGGTTCCCGAATAGAGTACGTCATCACCCATATTAGGGCCATCATTAATCCCCGATACCACGATGTCGACATCGTCGGCTAGCGGTGAATTCGTGCCCAAATGGACACAATCCGTTGGCGTGCCATTAAGCGAATAGAAGCCATTAGCAAGCTGTTGCATACGCAGCGGATTATGCAACGTCAGAGAGTTACTAGCACCACTACAGTTGCGGTCTGGAGCTATCACGCGACATTGGGCAATGTCTTTTAAACGCTCATGCAAGGCGTGAATGCCAGGAGCATGGACGCCATCGTCATTACTGACTAATAATTTCATCATAACTAAGGTACCTACCAATTATTCCGTTGTAACTAATTCGCGTATTAGAGCAGTTGCAAAGCATCCTTTAGGTAAGGCAAAACTAATTTCTGCCACCGTATCACTTAACCAATTTAATTGTGCTTGCTGTGGGCGCAACAACAATGCTCGGCGGCCACCATCCAAACGTTGCTTCGCAAGACCTTGAAGAAGTTCTGGATACTGTGCAAAGACTCGCTGTTCAAGCTCAGCTGCCTGCGCCTGACTAATCTGTTGACGCTCGCCACTGCCCATTAGCGGACCACTGAGTTCAATGTCACCGGACGCCAACCGTTCTAACAAAGCTGCATCAATCTGCTCGGCAATAAAAAATGACTGACTACCGCTGAGGAGCATAGGTTCACCTTCTAACGGAGTCAGAAGGTTGTGTCGAATTCGCTCTGCCAGCACTTGATTAAACAAAAATGATCGAGCTGCAGATAGATACAAACCTATTTGAGTTCTATTTAAGCGCCGGCGTAACCGCCCACTTAACCACTCAACTGCGTTACTGATGTTTTGCCCATCTTTGCCAAAGCGTTGCAGCCCATAGTAGTTAGGCACCCCTTGCGTACACACCTGTTGCCAACGTTGGTTAAAGGCATCAGCATCCGTGATAGCTTCGATTCGAATCGTAAAACGATTGCGTTTATGAGTACCGGTTTTAAGTTTGCGCGGCTGTAATACCGCCTGCAGCACACTAAATTCGGGATGCTCGAGCTCATGCCAGGGTAACAGTTGTTGGCCTGGCAATTGGATAGAAAACCATTGCTCGGTGATGGCTTGTCGATCTTTTAGACCTGAATAACTCACATCACGTTCTTTAACGCCGGCAAACTTAGCCAATTGGGCCGCTACATAAGGGGTATTTGCGCCACGTTTACGCACCCATAGCCACTGATGTTCACCTTGCTGTAACTGTGGATCTTGCTGCGGTAGTTCGAGCTCTTCAACCACCTGAAAATGCTCGGGTTCGGCTTTAATCACCCCACCGCTGTTAGGCACGCCGTGTAAATAAGGGCCTAGTAATGAATCATAGCTAGTCTCAGTCATTAATTTGGCCTTGTAGCAACACCACTGCATGGCAGCCAATGCCCTCTTTACGGCCAACAAAACCAAGCTTCTCGGTGGTGGTTGCCTTCACATTTACCGCGCCTACGGAGACTTCTAACAAAGCAGCAATGCGCTGACGCATTGCGCTGATATAATCAGCTAATTTAGGTGCTTGAGCAACCACGGTCACATCAAGGTTACCCACACCATAGCCCTGCTGTTTAACCAGTTGCAGAACTTGGCTTAAAAGCCCCGCACTATCAGCGCCCGCATAAGCGGCATCAGTATCAGGAAAATGCTGACCAATATCGCCCAAAGCAGCCGCTCCTAATAATGCATCAGCAATCGCATGAAGTAACACATCACCGTCAGAATGTGCGAGTAGACCCTGTTCGTATGGTACTTGAATACCACCCAATGTTAATGGTCCGCTGCCACCAAATTTATGCACATCATAACCGTGCCCAATGCGGATAGAACTTAATCCCATAGTTACCCCTGACGTTCTGTCGCAAAAAACTTTAAATACATGTCGGCAAGCTGCTCATCACCCGGTTGCGTCACCTTAATATTGGTGCGCCTACCGGCCACTAACTGCGGCTTGCCACCCGATAATTCGATCGCTGAGGCCTCGTCAGTAAGCTCTGGGTGATCCACCCCTAAACTAACTAAGGCATTGAGTAAAGGTTGCAAAGCAAACACCTGTGGTGTCAGTGCATGCCACAAATGCTCTCGTTTTACTGAATGCCTCACCGCGTTTTGTGCATCACTTCGCTTCATCGTATCGGCTACGGGCAATGCCAACAGCGCGCCTTGAGGATGGGTTAACGCCACATCGATAACTTTGGATAATTCATCAGCTTGCAAACATGGTCGAGCCGCATCGTGCACCACCACATAGGCCACACCATCGAGACGTGCTTGTTCTACCCCCGCTAATACCGAGGCTGCTCGACTAGCTCCCCCTACGACGGGTACGACTGGAATGGGTAACTGCAACTGAAGTGCACTGAAAAATGTATCCTCTGCACTTAAAGCAAGATAGATCTTCGAGATCCGTGAGTCTTGTGTGAGTGCATGTAAACTATGCTCTAGCACCGTTTTGCCAGCTAATTGCAGATACTGTTTAGGGATCTTGCTTGCCATCCGCTGGCCCGTACCGGCCGCTGGAACAATCGCAGCAATACTTGGAATGTGATCTATCATGGTTGTGTTTTTACTGGCACCAAACGGAAAAATGTTTCATCGCTTTTTATCAGTCCTAGTTCGTTGCGAGCGCGCTCTTCTAGCGCTACTTGGCCTTCACGTAAGTCTTCAATATCAGCTGCGACCAATTGATTGCGTTGCCGCAACTTATCATTGGCAGCGGCCTGTCGTTGCACATCTGCTTGCATATTCCAATAATCTGGCAGGCTGTTTTTGCCAAACCATAAACGATATTGCAGCGCAATTAAAATCACTAGAAACGTGAGTTTTAGCAATCGCATCCTCGCCTCCACCTGCAACGTGAATAACCCGTTAGAACTAGTAGGTTGTCAGATAATTTCTGGTAGTATATCGACCTTTACGGCTAACCCCAATGAAAAAGCTATGGAATATCTGATAATCCTAATGATTATGTTTGTTGCAGCCTGTTTGCAAGGCATTTCTGGCTTTGGCTCCGGCCTGATTGCCGTGCCCTTATTGGTGCTTTGGCTGCCGCTTTCTACCCTCACGCCACTACTGTCGGTAGTTAACCTAGCCATGGCACTTTATTTAGGCTGGCTGCTACGACATGCTATTGCCTGGCGCCAGTGGCCTTGGCTGCTTGGCTGCGGCGTGCTTGGAAGCCTTGCTGGACAATACCTATTAGCCGCAATCAACTTGCAGTTGTTACAACAGATCATGGCTGGTGGAGTTATTCTGGTCGCCCTGTTGTTTTGGTTTAACCTACGCTGGCAAAGTAACGGAGCCCCATGGCAACAAATATTAGCTGGTACCATCGGTGGTTTTAGTAATGGCGCTTTAACCTTAGGCGGACCACCCGTGGTGCTATTTCTTACAAGTTACGGTCTCGCCCGGGTATCGTTTCGTGCCACCCTAACCTTATTCTTTTTACTGCTTGCATTAACTAATGTGATTGGCTTTAGCTGGCAACAACGCTATCAATTAGAGCAATGGCCTATTTTACTCTGTTTGTTGGCTGGTGCTATTAGTGGTTCTTGGCTAGGGCACCGTATCAGTAGCCGCTTATCCGAATCTTTGTTTCGCAAATTAAGTTTAGTGATTGTGATGATTGCGGGTGTGGTTGCCTTTTGGGGCGCATTCTAACTGCTGTTACCGCCACTGAATGCGGGTGGCAAGCAGTACCTCACGTAAGCTCAAGGGGCGGGGATCTAACTTGCCTTTATGGCCCCATTGATGGCCCCCCATAGCTGCCCCTAAATGATACTTATCAGGCAAGACTAATACCGCCTGCATTGCCGTTGCAGCCGCTTCATGCGCTGGCAATCGATCCAGCCATTGCCCCTGCAAATCAAACCATCCCCAATGATTACAATGTACCCGCTGTTGAGCTAGATCAAGACGATCAAGCGAATCTAAGACAGCTTTCTGTAGATGTTGGGTTTGCACATGAATCACCACAGCATCGCCTAATTTGGCGTGCTTGTGTAACCAGTTGCTAAGTTTAGTCGTTTGCTTGGCCGCGGTCTGCAGCTTTGTTTTTTGTGGCGCCTGCCAGGAGGCGTTTTGGAGATCTAACACAAACGGCGCGCCGCACTGTAACATGCCACGCGCCGCTTGTTGAATGTAGTAAGGCAAACTTCGTAAACGCTTTTGTAACCCCTGAACCGTTAGCCCCAACTGCTGTGCAAGTTGTTGCAATTCACGTTCGTACAAGGCGTTACAAAGTTCAGCGAAAGCTGCCGCAGGCCATTTATCAGGCGTGGCTTGGGGGCTATTAACATAACCACCGTGCAACGCCTGGAAAATGTCAGCTTGTTGATTCTCGTTCATATTGCTCATCGGCAGAGTTCACAAGCTTGCGACAGTTAAACGCTGACCACAACCCATGCGCTAGCTTGCGTTTACTTCGGCACGACCACGATACGCAGCCTGACCGTCTAACTCAGCCTCGATACGTAACAACTGGTTGTACTTAGCCACTCGGTCTGAACGACAGAGCGAACCTGTTTTGATTTGCCCTGCCGCTGTACCCACCGCCAAATCAGCAATAGTAGCATCTTCAGTTTCACCTGAACGATGTGAAATAACTGCGGTGAAACCAGCTTCATGTGCCATTCGAATGGCCGCTAAGGTTTCAGTCAAACTACCAATTTGATTAAACTTAATCAAAATTGAGTTTGCGATCTGTTCATCAATACCACGCTTAAGAATACGGGTGTTAGTTACAAACAAATCATCACCTACCAACTGCACTTTACTGCCCAAACGTTCGGTCAAGATTTTCCAGCCAGCCCAATCGCTTTCATCCAAGCCATCCTCAATTGAAATAATCGGATAGCGTTGACACAAGCCATCAAGATACTCAGCAAAACCAGCGGCATCGAATGATTTACCCTCGCCGCTTAGATGATACTGGCCATCGCGATAGAATTCTGATGCAGCACAATCAAGGGCTAAGGTGATATCACGCCCCATCTCGTAGCCAGCATTGGCAACAGCTTCAACAATCACCGCTAAAGCTTCTTCGTTAGACGCCAAGTTTGGCGCAAAACCACCCTCATCGCCCACGGCTGTGCTTAAGCCACGTTGCTGCAAGACTTTTTTCAACGCATGAAAGATCTCCGCTCCCATACGTAACCCTTCAGCAAAATTCTTCGCACCTACGGGCTGAATCATAAATTCTTGAATATCTACATTGTTATCAGCGTGTTCGCCGCCATTAAGAATATTCATCATCGGCAATGGCATGCTGTACTTGCCGGCAGTACCATTGAGTTCAGCAATATGAGCATACAAGGGTATTCCCTTGGCACTAGCAGCAGCCTTTGCAACAGCTAGCGATACGGCCAAAATAGCGTTCGCACCCAATTTTTCTTTGTTCTCAGTACCATCCAAATCTAACATGATTTGGTCAACTTGAGCTTGCTCCGTTGCATCAATGCCTTGTAACGCTGGCGCTATAAGCTCCACCACGTTTCGCACGGCCGTTTGCACACCTTTGCCTAAATATCTGTGAGCGTCACCATCACGTAACTCTAGTGCTTCACGAGAGCCAGTTGATGCACCACTAGGGGCAGCGGCGCGCCCCCAATGACCATTGTCTAGATAAACATCTGCTTCAATAGTTGGGTTGCCGCGTGAGTCCATGATTTCACGAGCTACAATACGACTAATTGCTGCCATGATCTTTAATACTCCTTTGCCATAACACGCGACGCTTAAGCGCGACGCTCTTTTTGATACTGTCCTGCGGCTTCAATAAAACCGCGGAATAATGGATGCCCATCACGTGGAGTAGAGTTGAATTCCGGATGGAATTGCGCTGCCACAAACCAGCGATGGGTAGGAATTTCAATAATTTCTACTAAGCGATTATCATGTGACCAACCTGATATTTTCAAGCCTGCCGCTTCTAATTGCTCGATATAATGACCGTTGACTTCATAGCGATGGCGATGCCGCTCTTGAATCACATCGGCACCGTATAATGTCCGCGCCTTAGTGCCCTGCACTAAATTACATGGTTGCGCACCCAAACGCATAGTACCGCCTAAATCAGAACTGTTATTGCGTAATTCTTTCTGACCTTTGGCATCCATCCACTCGGTGATCAATCCTACCACCGGATGTTTTGCATCGGCTTCAAATTCAGTGCTATTGGCGCCTGTTAAACCCGCAACGTTACGTGCGTATTCAATCAGCGCAATCTGCATCCCCAAACAAATGCCTAGATAAGGAATATTGTGCTCACGAGCGTATTGGGCCGCCATGATCTTACCTAGTATTCCGCGTTCACCAAAACCGCCTGGAACAATGATGGCATCTACATCAGCAAGTTTAGCAACACCTTTAGTTTCAATATCTTGCGCATCAATGTAGCGTAAGTTCACGGTTAAACGATTCTTTAAGCCGGCATGGGCTAAAGCTTCATTCACCGATTTATAAGCGTCAGGCAACTCAATGTACTTTCCAACAAAACCAATGGTTACTTCACCGCTAGGATTCGATTCTTGATAGAGCACCTGTTCCCACTCAGCTAAATCTGCTTCTGGGCAGTCTAATCGGAACCTGTGGGTCACGATTTCATCAAGGCCTTGCGACTTCAGAATAGCCGGAATTTTATAAATGCTATCGACATCTTTCAAGCCAATGACCGCGCGTTCTTCAACATTGGTAAATAGCGCAATTTTAGCCCGTTCCGTAGCAGGTAACGCACGGTCTGAACGACACACCAAAATGTCCGGCTGAATACCAATCGAGCGAAGTTCTTTTACCGAGTGTTGGGTTGGTTTAGTTTTTACTTCGCCAGCAGCACCTAAAAACGGTACCAAGGTGAGGTGCATAAATAACGTACGATCGCGACCCACTTCAGTGGCTAATTGGCGAATAGCTTCAAGAAAAGGTTGTGATTCAATATCACCTACGGTGCCGCCGATTTCAATGATAGCGATATCATAATCGCTGCTTCCATCAACAATACGACGTTTGATTTCGTTGGTAATATGAGGAATGACCTGAATGGTAGCGCCAAGAAATTCACCGCGACGTTCGCGTCGAATGATATCTTCGTATACGCGCCCAGCAGTAAAGTTGTTTTTCTTGGTCATTCGGGTACGAATAAATCGTTCGTAATGTCCCAAATCCAGATCGGTTTCGGCACCGTCTTCGGTCACAAACACTTCGCCGTGCTGAATGGGACTCATGGTACCAGGATCCACATTAATGTAAGGATCCAGTTTAAGAATCGTAACCTTTAGGCCACGTGCTTCGAGAATTGCCGCCAATGAAGCTGCAGCAATACCTTTGCCCAGCGAAGATACAACACCGCCGGTGACGAAAATATAATTAGTTGTCATGCGAAACCTAAGTCGTCAGGTTGATAGGGAAATGCTTCAAGACGGGAAAACAGTATACCCGAGTAGCCCATAGCCGACAAATTATTTCTTACTTTCAACGTGATTTAACTGTTGTTTAGCTTGTTGCCAATAGGTTTCTAACTCGTCTAAACTCAACTCTTCAGGACGTCTTTGCTGTTGGGCTAATTGCGTTTCTATCCATTGAAAACGCTGTTTAAACTTGTGATTGGTCAGGCGTAATGCGTGCTCAGGATTAACCTGAGCGTGGCGGGCCAAATTCACCACCGCAAACAACAAATCGCCAATCTCAGCAGCTATTTTTGCGTTATCGTTAGCTCTAATTTCGTCTTCAACTTCCGCTAATTCTTCCCTTATTTTAGCAATCACGGGAGCCATCTCAGACCAATCAAAACCCACAGTCGCAGCCCGTTTTTGCAGTTTTTGAGCCATTAAAATACTTGGTAAATTATTTGCAATACCATCAAACACACTATCGCTTTGGCCTTGCTCAGCACGCTCCTCACTTTTTATCTGCTCCCACTGTGCTTTTATCTCGGCATCACTGAGGGCTTGTTGCTCACCAAACACGTGCGGATGTCGCCGCATGAGCTTCTCTGCTGTAGCTTTAGCAATGGCGTCTAAATCAAATAGTTCCTGCTCCTTGCCAAGCTGTGCATAAAACACCACCTGGAACAATAAATCACCTAGTTCATCTTTTATCGCTGCTGGTTCACCTGCGGTAATTGCGGCGGCAACTTCGTATGCTTCTTCCAAAGTATAAGGAATGAGGCTGGCCATGGATTGCTGCAAATCCCATGGGCACCCGCCAACCGGATCTCGCAACCGTTGCATAACGGTTACCAAGGCTTGCACACCTGTAAATGAATTCATGTTATTCCTTACCTATCAAGCTGGCACTCGCACCACTTCATGCACACCTTTGAGTTGGCTTAGACGACTGACTAAGCGCTGCAAACCTGCTTGGTCCGCTACCATCACGCCAACCCGAATACTGGCTAAAGCACTAGCTTCATCTCGTTTCGAATCAAGTTGCGCCACGCTAGCACGTTCATTGGCTAAGACGCTGGTAATGTCATGCAATAATCCTTGACGATCATTTGCGATAAGGCGCAAATCAACTCGATAGTTAGCTTGCTTTTGTTCACTCCAGCTTACCGCCAATGCACGCTCAGGATGTTGGTCTAAAAGATGCTGCAACTGCTCACAATCCTTGCGGTGTACTGAAACGCCCCGCCCCTGAGTTACAAAGCCTAAAATACTATCACCTGGCACCGGTTGACAGCATTTGGCAAATTGCACGAGGAGATTACCAATCCCTTCAACAGTGACATCGCTCTGTTTACCAGTGCGCTGCTTGACAGGTTTGGCTGTGAGTCGCTCGATGCGCTCGGCCGCTGTATCTGTGGCTGGTTTAAGTTGGTTTACCACATGCTGCAAGCGCACATCACCCGCACCGATGCCGGCAATTAAGTCATCTAAGTGCGTCATATTAAAGCGCTCAAGAACCTGCTCGGCAGCACTCAGAGGAATGCCATGTTTTGCTAGCTCTGGCTCGAGTAGCTCTTTACCTGCTTTAATATTTTTATCACGATCAAGCTTTTTGAAATAAGTGGCTACTTTAGCCCGGGCACGCGAGGTTTGTAGATAACCACTGGTAGGATTGAGCCAATCGCGGCGCGGTTGCGCATTCTTTTGCGTAAGAATTTCTACCCGCTCGCCATTTTTTAACGCATAAGTAAAAGGTACAATATGGCCATCCACTTTGGCTCCAACACAGCGATGCCCAACTTGTGAATGGATGTAATAGGCAAAATCTAAAGGCGTTGCGCCGTTAGGTAAATCTATGACTTCTCCTTTTGGAGTAAATACATACACCCTATCTTCAAATACTTGAGAGCGAATTTCTGCCACTAATTCATCGTTGCCCGCCATATCATCATGCCAAGCTAACAATTTGCGCAGCCACGCGATCTTTTCTTCTAGGCCTTGCCCTTTACTAACTGCCGCCCCCTCTTTGTACATCCAGTGGGCTGCAACCCCAAGTTCAGCATCATCATGCATGGTTTGGGTACGAATTTGTATTTCTACATGTTTATCAGCAGGCCCAAGCACCACGGTGTGAATCGATTGATACCCGTTAGCCTTAGGAGTGGCAATATAATCATCAAACTCAGAGCCAATATGACGCCATAAACTATGAACTACGCCCAACGCGGCATAGCAGTCTTTTAGCGATGTGGTAATGATTCTAACTGCACGGATGTCATACAACTCGGTAAAGTTAAGATGCTTTTTCTGCATTTTTCGCCAAATCGAGTAGATATGCTTAGGCCGTCCGTAAACGGTAGCTTCTACGCATTCATCATGCAGTGCCTGCTGTAGTTGATGCACAAAATCATGAATATATGTTTCACGATCAATACGTCGTTCTAAGAGCTGTTTGGCAATAGCTTTGTAGGTGTTTGGATGCAAGTACCTGAATGCGAGATCTTCTAGTTCCCACTTGAGTTGACCAATGCCTAACCGATTAGCTAGTGGCGCGTAAATTTCATGGCATTCCTTGGCGGCAAGAACTCGTGTTTCTTCGTCTAATCCTTTGACTTCTCTCAAAAAACAAATACGCTCAGCTAGTTTAATTAACACTGCTCGTACGTCTGCCACCATCGCCAGCAACATGCGACGTACATTATCTATTTGCGCATCGTTAGGTTTACCATGCTGAAAATGTTGCAAGGCGCTAATGCTCTGCATCTGCTGTACTGCTTGCATCAGCTGCAATAAGGACTCACCACCCCACGCCGTCACTTGCTCCGGTGTCAGTAGCTTCAGTTCGTAGGCAGGGCTGAGTAAGGCCGCTACTAGGGTCTCTTGGTCCAATCCTAAACCAGCTAGGATTTCCACCATTTCTTGACCTTTCAGTTCAATGTGCGCAGCTTTAGGTTGTTTCACTAACAGCTGTTGTAACTGTTGACTAAGCTCAGTTAACACTTGCTTACGCTGCTTAGAGTCAACGTGAGCTAACCAATCCCCGCCCGTTTGACTCGGTTTGTCAACATGGGTACTGCGCACAAAAACCACGGCTTTACTCCCTTTCGAATAGTGTCATAACCTCAATGTGATGGGTCTGCGGAAACATGTCAACCAGTTGTGCTTGTTTTAAGTGATAACCGCCTTGCACCAGCGTCGCGGCATCCCTCGCTAAGGTATCCGGAGCACAAGAAATATACAGAATTTGCGCTGGTTGCATCCGCACTAACTCTTGTACTGCTTGCGCGGCACCAGCTCTAGCTGGGTCCAGCAGCACCTTGTTGAATGGCCCTTGCAATAGCTTTGCTGCTGCACTTTGCGCCCAGGGCTGGGCTAAGTTGCTGCACGCCGCAGTCACAGCTACGCCATGCAGGTGGGCGTTGTGCTGTAATTGCCGGACCATACTAGGTACACCCTCTATTGCCGTTACCTGAGCCCCACTGCGAGCAAACGGAATAGTAAAATGGCCACTACCGGCAAATAACTCCAAAATAGTATCACCAGATTCTGGCTCAAGCCATTGCAGAGCTTGGGCGACCATAGCCTCAGCTAAATCACGGTGAGTTTGTAAAAAGTCTCCTGGGTTAAACTGCAGTTTAGCCTGCCAAGTTGCGTATTGAGGAAGCGGCCCAGTATCTAACAAATGTACCTGCTGCTCATCCTGCCATGCGATGCGCACTTGATGGTGTTCTGAAAATGCCACTAAACGTGCTCTATCGGCGGCTGCCAACGAACGAGTTAAACGCAACACCACTAGCGGCTCAGCTGTGGTTTCAAGGAGTTCTACATGCCCCAAAAACGGCACCAGTTTGAGCTCAGCTAAGCATGCACGCAACGGAGCCAACAAGTTATTTAACGCTAGCGCTAACGTAGCACACTCAGAAATCGGCACGATGGTTTTACTTTTTCTGGCCCGAAACCCCAACGTGAGCTGCCGTTTACTTTTATCATAATGAGCTGCTAAGCGAGCCCGTCGACGGTAGTTCCACGGGCTGCCGCTAAGTGTCGGTTGCCACAGTGACGCCTGTGCAGTGACATCAATTCCAGCAAACTTATGCAATAACTCAGTGACTACTTGCTGCTTATGCTGCTGTTGTGCTGCTACATTCAAATGCTGCAAGTCACAACCACCGCACTGCCGATAGAATTCACAGGCCGGTTGCTGCCGCTCAGGGCTAGATTGCTGTACCGCTAAAAGTTCCGCCTCGTACTTGCTACTCTCAACGTAGTCGATAACTTCGCCAGGTAAGGCCCCAGCCACAAATTTAACCCCTTGCGCACTTCGCACGACACCGCGACCAAAATGATCCAGCCCAACCACATCTGCTGCTGCAATAGTTGCAGGTTTTGGCTTAGCTTTGCGTTTTCGCTGCTGCGGCCCTTGACCAGGCCGATAAAACTGCGCCATCCTTTAGTTCAGCTCTGCGATAGCTTGCATGCGAGCTTGCTGCAACAGCTGCTTCATGTCACGCACGGCTTGATCCAATCCTACCAGCACCGCGCGAGCTATGATGGCATGCCCAATATTCAACTCTACTAACGGTAAAATTGCCGCTATTGCAGCGCTATTATGATAATGCAAACCATGACCTGCGTTTACTTGTAAACCAAGACCATGCGCATAATCAGCTGCGTCTCTTAGTTGCTGAAGCGTTTGTTGTTGCCCTGCTTCAGTCGTTTGTTCAGCGTAATGCCCGGTATGCAGCTCTATCACTTGAGTACCACTGGCTTTGGCCGCATCAATTTGCTTTTTATCGGCATCAATAAACAAAGAAGCAATAGTGCCATGACTTGCTAAACTTGCTACTGCATCAGTTACTCGTGCAAGCTGGCCAGCTACATCTAAACCACCCTCAGTAGTAAGCTCAGCACGTTTTTCGGGCACTAAACAGCTATAAGCCGGCTTAACTTTTGCAGCAATGGCTAGCATTTCATCAGTTATCGCCATTTCTAGGTTCATTCTGGTTTGCAGAGTATGGGCGAGCAATTCAACATCGCGATCATGGATATGACGACGATCTTCACGCAAGTGAATAGTTATACCATCGGCTCCAGCCTGTTCTGCTAACGCAGCTGCTGTTACCGGATCCGGATAGCTGACGCCACGAGCATTTCGTAGTGTAGCGACATGATCAATATTGACCCCTAACAAAATGGGAAATTGCTGCAAGCTCATGATGTGTATCCTTTGGGTGTTTCTGTGCTCAGCGGCGCCACCACTGGCTGGTTAGCCGTGCTTGACGCTACTTGCAACTGTATGAATAATTCGCGACTACGAAGCGGTGCGGGCCCTAAATAGGGTGCGAGCGCTTCTCGCATTAAACGTTTGAATACGTTAAGTAGCCTACTATCGTTTAATTCGAAAGCAGCTAATTTAAGTAAATCGCTACCGGCATAGGAGTGAGGTGTTGCGCTGACAGCACTGAAACCAGCTTCTGGCACAAATAAGTAATGGCTGTTCGCTACTACAGGCTGTTGCTGAGTATCATAAAACCAATCAAAACCGTGCCCTAAATGACACAGTAGTTGCCATTCAAAACGACGTAAGACAGGTTCTATTTGGGCCATCTGCGTTAACAGCTGCAGTGCTTGCTGATAGTCATCAAACACCCCATCTAACGGCTGATAGATTGATGTCAGACGTTGTAATAGCTCGTTAAGGTAAAAACCGCTGTAGAGGTTAACCCCCTGCAGCGCAAAGGCTGGTGCACTGGCTTCGGCATCAACAAGCGTTTGTAATTCGTGTTTACCGCGAGTTTCAACCAGCAACGGTGTAAAGGGCTGAAGGATACTTCGCCAGCGGCTTTTGGGCCGCTTAGCTCCCTTCGCAATAACCCGAAATCGCCCGTGCTGCAGAGTAAATAATTCAACCAGTAGGCTGCTATCCTGATAAGGCCAGCGATGCAGCACATATGCCGGTTGCATGGCTTAATCCTCACCATACCCTAAGCTGCGGAGTGCTCGTTCATCATCAGCCCAGCCGGATTTTACTTTAACCCAGAGCTGCAAATGGACTTTGCCACCAATCAATGGCTCGAGATCTTTTCGCGCTTCAGTACCAATGGTTTTTAACTTACTGCCACCAGCGCCAATAATCATCCGCTTTTGTCCCTCTCGTTCGACCAAAATCAACGCATGAATATGGGTGGTACCATTATCTGCAGTGCGAAATTGTTCAATCTCAACGGTCGTACTGTATGGCAATTCATCGCCGGTAAAACGCATGAGTTTTTCACGCACTATTTCAGCGGTCATAAAACGCAATGATCGATCGGTAACATAATCTTCAGGAAAGTGATGCACACCTGGTTTGGCATATTGATGAACTAAACTACGTAAAGCCTCAACTTGATCGCCAGTAGCGGCAGACAGAGGCACAATCTCGGCAAATGTATGTCGCGCTGCTAATTGTTGCAGCTGTGGCAATAAACTACTTTTATCCTTTATCTGATCGATCTTGTTCACAACCAAAATAACAGGACGTTGAGATTTCTTAAGTTTGTTAAGTACCATCTCATCATCTGTGGTCCAGCGATTTGCTTCCACCACAAATAAAACCACTTCAACACCACTCATAGAACTTGCAGCAGCGCGATTCATGAGTCGATTAATCGCCTTTTTCTCGTCTTGATGCAATCCTGGCGTGTCAACATAGACTATTTGTCTATCACCTTCAGTTTCGATACCCAAAATTCGATGTCGAGTGGTTTGTGGCTTGTTCGAGGTGATACTAATTTTTTGTCCAAGAATACGATTCAGTAAGGTAGATTTGCCCACATTGGGACGCCCTACAATCGCGACAAAAGCTGACTCTGATTGATATTCAGTCACATCCATTACACAGGTTCCTGCTGGTGTTGTAGCAACTCTAACGTTGCTGCCGCGGCCTTCTGTTCAGCTTTGCGTCTACTGGTACCAGTACCAAGCACCACTTCTGCCAAACCGTCTACTTGGCAACTCACGGTAAACTGTTGATTGTGCGCCTGGCCTTGGGTCGCCACAACTTCGTAAAGCGGCAATGCACATTGCCGACCCTGTAAAAATTCTTGTAATCGCGTTTTGGGATCTTTATGGCTGACGCCAGGTTTTATCGCAGCTAAGTGAGGAGCAAACCAACGCAGCACGACTTGACGACAGGTCACTAAATCGCTTTCTAGGTACATGGCACCGAGCAAAGCCTCCACTGCATCAGCAAGAATAGATTCACGCCGATGGCCGCCGCTCTTCATTTCTCCTGGCCCCAGCACCAGATATTTACCAAGCTCAAATTGCTGGGCAAGCTTAGCTAATGAGCGACCACAAACTAAAGTGGCGCGCATTCGGCTTAAATCGCCTTCATCTATTTTCGGAAAGCGTTCAAACAGGGCCTCGGAAATAATAATTCCTAACACCGAGTCGCCTAAAAACTCCAGGCGTTCGTTGTGTTGCGCCGCCGCACTACGGTGAGTTAAGGCTTGCGCTAACTGATCACGATTATTAAAACGATAACCAAACGCTTGTTCTAACTTATGAATAGGTGGTTTTGGTAAACTCACTTATTACTCCACGGTTCCGAGTCTGTGCCAGCGAACGCCAGTAGGAACCCATTGCGGTAGCCAGCTATTCCGGCTACGGTCCATTTCAAAACTCATCCAAATAAAAGTAGCACGACCTACCAGATAATGCTCTGGTACAAAGCCCCAGTATCTACTATCTTCAGAATTATCACGGTTATCACCCATAAAGAAATAGTGTCCTTCGGGTACTATCCATTCATCAGGAGCCGTGCCTTCTTGCTGATAAAAATACGGAGTGCGTGGTGCAATAGTTGGATCAATAAGAATTTCGTGGGTCACATTACCCAACTGCTCTTGGTAGCGCACCAAAGGAGTAGACCGGCTAAAATAAACTTCATCCTGAGCCGTCACATCCCGTTCAATCACCTGCATTTGTGGACATTCACTGGATTGCTCAACACATGCAGGCTCTAAATATAACGTTTTATTACGATATATTATCCGGTCGCCAGGCGTACCAATGATTCGTTTAATGTAATCCAGTTGCGGGTTACCTGGGTATTTAAAGACCGCAATATCACCCCGTTGTGGGGTACCAGTTTTCATCAATTCGGTGCGAAAAATAGGATCTCGTAAGCTGTAACTAAACTTTTGTACCAAGATAAAGTCACCGGCCAACATGGTTGGCATCATCGACGCTGAAGGTATTCTGAACGGCTCAAAAATAAATGAACGTAGAATAAGTATCACGAACAACACCGGAAACACCGACTGCGCAAACTCGGCTAAGCGCCCTTGAGGGGCAATCCGAGCTCGCGCCTCTTCATCCAACTGTTGTTGCAAACGTTGCTCTTCAGCTTGAATACGTTGCAAGCGCACTGGCTTTTTGTAACGTGCGTCATACCACCAGAGCGCACCTGCCACCAAGGTGACAATTGTCAACAACACCGAATAAAAATTGGCCATTCGTGCTTTTTCCTTATCGTGACGCCAATGTCGTCTTATTTACCAACCTTGAGTACAGCTAAGAAAGCTTCTTGCGGAACTTCAACATTACCTAGTTGCTTCATCCGTTTTTTACCTTCTTTTTGCTTCTGCAGTAATTTTTTCTTACGACTAACATCCCCGCCATAACACTTAGCGATAACGTTTTTACGTAACTGTTTTACCGTCGAGCGCGCGATAACATGCGTACCAATAACTGCCTGAATCGCAATATCAAACATCTGGCGCGGAATCAGTTCCCGCATCTTATCGACTAACTCACGGCCACGACCTTGCGCATTATCGCGATGAGTAATCATCGCTAAAGCGTCAACCTTGTCACCGTTAATTAACACATCCACTCGCACCATATCGGCTTCTTGAAAGCGCTTAAACTGATAATCGAGTGAGGCGTACCCACGGCTTGTTGATTTTAAGCGGTCAAAAAAGTCCATTACAACTTCAGCCATAGGTAACTCGTAGGTTACTGCAACTTGTTTGCCATGGTAGGCCATTTTCGTTTGCACGCCGCGCTTGTCGACACACAAAGTAATCACGTTGCCTAAATAGTCCTGAGGCACCAAGATATTTGCTTCTACAATGGGTTCATAAATGATGTCAATATCGTTAAGCGCTGGCAAATTTGCTGGGTTATCCACGTTAACTTCTTTGCCGTCTTTTTTTAGAACCTTGTAAACCACCGTCGGTGCAGTGGTAATAAGATCTATGTCATACTCTCGCTCTAGCCGCTCCTGGATAATTTCCATGTGCAGCATGCCCAAGAAACCTATCCTAAAACCAAAACCAAGCGCAGCCGAGTTCTCCGGTTCATAAAACAACGAAGCATCGTTGAGAGATAGTTTTGCTAGAGCATCTCGAAAGTTTTCGTAGTCATCTGAAGAAATGGGGAACATGCCCGCGTACACCTGTGGCTTAACTTTCTTAAAGCCTGGGAGTGCTGCATCGGCTGGTTGCTTAGTAAGGGTTAAGGTATCGCCCACCGGCGCCCCAAGAATTTCCTTAATACCGGCAATCACAAAGCCTACTTCACCACAGCGTAGAATACCTGTTTCTGTAGGTTTAGGTGAGAAAAAGCCAACTTTATCGATCTGGTAGGATTGTCCGGTAGACATCACTTTCATCTTATCACCGGCCCGCAGCGTCCCGTTCTTCACCCGAACGAGAGACACTACTCCTTGATAATTATCAAACCATGAATCAATGATGAGCGCTTGTAACGGAGCATCTGGATCTCCTTGTGGTGGCGGTATTTGACGAACAATTCGCTCAAGGACTTCTTCAATACCAATCCCAGTTTTTGCGGAGCATTGCACCGCATCAATCGCTTCGATACCCACAATATCTTCAATTTCTTCAGCTACCCGCAGTGGATCCGCTTGCGGTAAATCGATCTTGTTCAAAATCGGCACAACTTCAAGATCCATTTCAATTGCGGTATAGCAGTTTGCTAATGTTTGCGCTTCTACACCCTGCGCTGCATCAACCACTAGCAAAGCACCCTCACAACCAGCCAAGCTACGCGACACCTCATAGGTGAAATCTACGTGTCCTGGTGTATCAATGAAGTTTAACTGATAGGTTTCACCATCTTGTGCCGTGTAATGTAACGTTACACTCTGTGCTTTAATAGTAATGCCACGCTCTCGTTCTAGGTCCATCGAGTCTAATACTTGAGCGGCCATTTCACGATCAGTTAGGCCTCCACAATGCTGGATGAGACGGTCAGACAACGTTGATTTACCGTGGTCAATGTGCGCAATAATTGAAAAATTGCGAATATTTGCTTGCTTAAACGCCTTATCTGGCATTAATGCCCCCGCAAAAACAAAATAGGAATACGAATTAACCGCTGATCATACTGATAATACGGCGAGTAACAAAGGATTTTCGGAGAAATCAGCTGATTTGTTCTACTTTTAGCTGCTTGTTAATCTGAATATCGCGTTGTGATAGCCATTTTTTAAGACTGATAAAACTCAATCCAAACCCAGCAAATGCCGTCAAAATGATCCAGCCTTCAGGCCAACTGGTAAACTTAGTTAGCAGCATTGCTAGTAGAGTTAACACAACGATAGGTAGACCGTACATAAGTAATGAAAAGTGCGTTAAGGTTTGCTCTGGCAAGAGCAGTTCTAACTGTTCGCCAACACGAAAATCGCCCATCGGTTTAGCCACCCGAAACTGCGCTCGGCGGTCCGCAAAGGCTTTAGATATCACTCCAGCACCGCAGGTGTTTTGTTGTGCACAACCACTGCAGCCGGTTTTGAGTTGGGTAGCTACTAACAGGCTCGTATCATCCACTGCAATAACTTCAGCTAGTTCACGAATCATGTTTTATACCTACATTAATCAGGCTGACCCAAAGCCATATTCTCGCCAATTCGCTGCAGAGTTGCAACCGGCAACTTGCCCACTACCGTTATCGCATAACCATTCGTTTGCGTATTAAAGAGCGAGTCGACTCCCTCTAACGCCAATCCCGGTAAACGCTGACTATCGCCATCGGTAACATAAATCGATACCTCAGTTAAGCCATCGCTAAACAGAAAGTAATCGGTAGCTAATCCGGTGTTGGAAAGACGACGATGATGTTGAGCTTGATGGCTAAAGCCACTAGGTAACCATTGTGGATAGAGGCCGAATTGTAAGGGCTCTTGTTGTTGGTGGTGATATAGTCTGGGGGGCCGCTGAACGCCCTCTAATGCTTGCAATGCAATCGGCGATGCGGCGGGAAGATCGATAGAAGTCAGTTGCAATTCTTCTAAGACTTCGCGTTGTGGCGTAAGCATTTGCAAACGCAGTAGCATACCGGTTTCACTGTCTACCCATAAATCGTAGTGATAACGATAGTTGTCTCTACTCACCAGACGAAGATATTGAGCCATACGGCCGACAATTCGGTGTCCTTCAACGGCAACAACTTGATAGTGATCATTGATGTGAGAAAAAGATTGATAAAAAGCTCGAGGCAACAGTCCCGGTGTGATATCTGTTTGCACAAAATAAGAGCGATCTGATGGCTGAAAATAATAAGAGGTTTGATTACCTAACCTTAAAATTCTGACGTCTGCCCCATTGAGGTGTTGCAGTAACTCAACTTCAAGACCGTCTTCTAAAACACCATGAGACCATTGTAAAGGCTGCATGCGTTGTCCCTGACTACGCACTAACGTAGCCTGAAAATTTAACTCGCGTAATGCAGACGCCATGCGATTAAACCAGTGCTGCCCTATATTCTCAGCTTGAGTTACTGCATCTTCGTTTGAGTTTAAGTTAGGTTGTTCCATTGCCGCGGCGGGCATAAACAAAAGTGTTGCTCCGCTAAGCAGAGCAACAGCAAAGGCATGTTTAATCATTCTGTGGCGCTTGTGGCTCAGGTTGTTGGGTCTCTGTAATCGCAGCTTTTTTCGTCTGTTCTTGTAACGAAATATTCAACTGTCGTTGATGATCTAGCATATAAGCCTCTAACAGCATGCGCTGCTCAGCAACTTCTGCCGCACTCGGCTGTTGATTAGGTACCACAGTATTAAAACTTACTGGGTTACGACCGCCAAAGGGGTTAGTTACTAAAGCCGGTGTCGTCGGCTCAAGTATCTCTGCTTCAAGTTGACCATTGATACCGGTTTGCTGTACCGATAATACCGCAACAATCGCAACACTTGCCGCAATCGCAACACTTGCTGCTGGCTTTAACCAGCGCATAGCTGCTTTGGCAGATGCACCACCTTGAGTTAGGTTCGGCTCTATTAATTTTTTCTCAACATTCACTGTAGTTTCTGCAGCGACTGCACTTGCCACCTTGGCACTAATATCTACTTGCCAACAGTCGCTTTGTTGGTGTCGAATGACTTGCCCAATAAAGGCATAACGTTGCCATGCTCGATGAGCTTCTGGATCACCTAACACCTCATCGAAATTAGCGCTGAACGGACTAACTTCATCATCAAGATCACTCGTGTGACCATCTAACAATGCTGAAGTAGTTTGTAAACGACGCTCTGACATAGTTATTCCTCAGTAATTTTGCGCACTTATATTTAACGCTCTAATAATGGCCGCAACTGCTGGTCTATTGCTTCACGAGCCCGAAAAATTCGAGACCGCACAGTACCAATGGGGCAATCCATTTCAATCGCTATTTCTTCGTAACCTAAACCTTCTATCTCACGAAGGAGAATCGCTTGGCGTAAGTCCTCTGGTAATCCATCGATGGTCCGCATCACCACATCACGAATCTCATCGGTCAGTAATAAACTTTCGGGCGATGCTCCGTCTTTGAGAGCACCAGCTCCTTCATAATATTCTGCTTCTTCTGCATCTACATCACTCGCAGGAGGTTTTCGCCCTTGCGATACCAAATAATTTTTGGCGGTGTTTACAGCAATTCGATAGAGCCAAGTATAAAAAGCACTATCACCTCTAAAGTTTGCCAAAGCTCGGTAAGCTTTCACAAAAGTTTCTTGAGCTACGTCTGGCACATCCGCAGGCTGCTTCACGTACCGCGCTATTAGGCTCATCACTTTGTGCTGATATTTTTTAACAAGTAAATCAAACGCTCGTTGATCACCTTGTTGAACTCGTTCTACCAGGGCTTTATCTGTATCTAAATCGCTCATCCGAGCTTGTTCTCCTCAACCCCTTGGTACGTCAGATGATAGGCCCCGTTTTTCTTATCTGTAGCTATGACCTATCACCGAGTAAAAAGTTCGCAAAAAAAATTCAAAAGAGTAAAATCGGGTTTATCTATTTGGCAACACAGCGTCTTGCACGCGGATATCCAACATACTTTATGGAACAACACGCTCATTATCAATGCGATGTGCTAGTTATTGGCAGCGGTGCTGCAGGTTTAACTTTAGCTTTACAGTTAGCCGCTCAAACTCGCGTTATCGTTTTATCTAAAGGCCCTCTCACTGAAGGTTCAACCTATTACGCGCAAGGAGGCATTGCTGCCGTCTTTGACGAGAATGATAGCATTGAAAGCCACATTGAGGATACGTTGATTGCGGGCGCCGGTTTATGTGAACCGGCAGCTGTAGAGTTTACCACTCGCCATGCGAAGCAAAGTTTACAGTGGCTGATTGAACTTGGAGTCGGATTCGACCGCGTTGCTGATGAGCAAGGCCAACCTCGTTTTCATTTAACCCAAGAAGGCGGTCATAGTCATCGCCGTATTTTGCATGCTGCTGATGCAACTGGTAAAGCAGTTCAAACCACCCTAGTAGATGAAGTTAAAAAACATCCCAATATTCAGGTCGTCGAGCGCGTCAATGCGATCGATTTAATTACCGATAAGCATATCGGTGGTAGCAGTGGTCGCTGTTATGGCGCCTATATCTGGAATCGAGTTACCGAACAGGTGGAAACCATAGCCGCAAAGTTTGTGGCATTGGCTACGGGCGGTGCCTCCAAAGTGTATCAATACACCAGTAATCCGGATATCGCTAGCGGTGATGGTATTGCTATGGCGTGGCGAGCTGGCTGCCGAGTCGCTAATATGGAATTCAATCAGTTTCATCCAACCTGCTTGTTTCACCCTAACGCGCAGACTTTCTTGCTGACAGAAGCCTTACGAGGCGAAGGCGCTGTACTAAAACGCCCTGATGGTAGTAGGTTCATGCCTGATTTTCATGAAGCCGCAGAACTAGCGCCGCGCGATGTGGTGGCGAGAGCCATCGATTATGAAATGAAGCGTCTCGGAGCAGATTGCATGTATCTAGATATATCGCACAAACCAGCTGCTTTTATACGCGAACACTTCCCGAATATTTATGAAAAGTGTCTAAGCCTCGGGATTGATATTACCCAGCAACCGATGCCAGTGGTACCAGCGGCACACTATACCTGTGGTGGCGTAAAGACTGATTTAAATGCGCGTACTGATATCCATAACTTATATGCTATCGGCGAAGTCGCCTACACAGGTCTTCATGGTGCGAACCGCATGGCTAGTAATTCGTTGTTAGAATGCTTGGTCTTCGCCCGTTCGGCAGCACAAGACATTTCCGCACGTGTTAATCAAATGGAATTATTAACACAACTTCCTGCTTGGGATGAAAGTAAAGTCAGTGATTCTGATGAAGAAGTGATTATTCAACACAACTGGCATGAATTGCGCCTATTTATGTGGGATTACGTTGGTATTGTTCGCACTAATAAGCGCTTAGAGCGTGCATTGCGGCGAATTGAGTTATTACAGCAAGAAATTCACGAATATTATAGCCACTGTAAAGTTAGTAATAACCTACTCGAATTGCGAAATTTGGTTACCGTGGCAGAACTCATCGTGCGCTGCGCCATGGCACGTCATGAAAGCCGGGGTTTGCATTACAACTTAGACTATCCTGAGTTACTTCCGAATGCCCAACCCACTGTACTCACGCCGCCGCAACAGCCATCTCGATAATCGTCGATAATCAGCCTCGCTGACCCAGCCTTGCCAGCACCACCACCATCGGTGCTGGTGCGGCTGGTCACTTTGGTGTAGCCGTACTAGCAAAAACCAAGGTGTGACCCAACTCAATGCTGCTGCCTGCCACTGACGTTGATCTAAATCATCCAGTTGCATCCAGTTACCGGTCTCTGTGTCGACTCCCCAAATCTGAGTCGACACAGCAAACCGACGCCAAGGCTGTAGGGCTAGCCGCAGCAGCGCCACTAAACTTTTACTCGGCTCAGAATAAACTCCACCATGCCGGCTAACTCTTTATCTTCACACTCTTGATGCCCCATAAACCAAGCAAAGAGATCCGGATCATCGCACGTTAGTAGACGCCGAAAGGCTTCTTGCTGAGCAGCGTCTAAGTCATCGTAAGCATCTTCTACAAATGGCATAAATAGCACATCAAGCTCTAGCATTCCTCGGCGACAAGCCCACCGTAATCGGTTTTTATTTTTTAAAGATTCGGCGTTTTGTTGAAGTTTTTGCATGATGATTCCTTCTGACCCATAAAAAGTACTTGTATAATCATAATTCGTCCCCACCTTTGACATTAATAGCGGAAAACGAGGTGATTAGCGTGTTAACAACAGAGTTTACCAAAGCTCCCCCAGAATACGTAACGGTTTCATTGCCAGAATACGGTGTAGTATCTCTAACTGGACCACAAACGGATACGTTTTTACAGGGACAGCTTACCTGTGACATGAACCAACTTGGAGACTCTAATTGGTTATACGCAGCTCATTGTGACAATAAAGGAAAAGCACTTAGTACTTTATTCGTGACGCGTTGGCACGAAAGTGTACTGCTTATTACGACGTTACCTGCACTTCAGGCCTCTTTAGCTCAATTGCAGAAATTTGGCGTGTTTAGCCAAACTACCATTGTCGATGAGTCTACTAACCTAAGTGTTTATGGTTTATTTGGTACTGCCGCACCAGCGCGGTTAGCGGAACAGCTCCAACATCCGTTATGTAGTAACTCGCTACAAGCAGCTACACCTACAGAAACTGCGGTGGCATTACAATTAGGCTCCCAGCCAGACCAGTTTCTGATTGTTAGTAAGCAAGATGACTTACCTACTAACTCTGAAAGCAAACTATGGCATACCCTGGAAATAGAGCGTGGCCGAGCTACCCTACTTTCAGGTACAATACAGGAATACGTACCCCAAATGCTTAATGTTCAAGCATTAAATGGCATTAGTTTTACGAAGGGGTGTTATATCGGCCAAGAGACCATAGCCCGGATGAAATATCTGGGTAAGCAGAAGCGTGCACTTTTTCGTCTTCGTGGCCAAGCTGAAATGGCAGCTCCAGGAGCAACCATAGAACAGCAGCTTGGCGACAATTGGCGGCGTGCCGGCACGGTAATTAATGCAGTGAGCCATGCCAAGCATCAACTCGACGTATTAGCAGTGTTGCCCAATGATATTGAAGCATCTACGCGATTACGACTGAAGGATGATGACGCGAGTCTTTTGGAAATTTACCCACTGCCTTATAACTTGGATGAATCATGACTCAATCAATTAGCCAGGACAAAGTTGTTGGTATTCACTACACCGTGAAAACCAAAGAAGGAAACGTACTAGACCAATCAAAAGAAGGTCAACCACTCCAGTTTATCTTTGGCCGTGGCATGTTAATTAAAGGACTAGAAGACGCTTTAGCCGGCAAAGTTTCTGGTGATAAGTTTGATGCAGAAATTGCCCCTGCTGACGCTTATGGCGAACGCCACGAAGGTCTTATTCAGACAGTTCCACGGAGCCTGTTTGGTGATAATGAAGTTGCCGTTGGTATGCAATTCCGTGCAAGTACTGACCACGGTGAGCAATCAGTAATGATTGTCGACGTAGCTGACGAAGAAGTTACTGTTGACGGTAACCATCCGCTAGCTGGCGTTGAACTAACCTTTAACGTTGAAGTAGTGGAAGTTCGTGATGCAGATCCGAGTGAACTTGACCATGGTCACGTTCATGCTGACGGTAATCACCAGCACGGCTAACTAACCACATCGACTTAATAATGATAAAAGGCACAACTCTATCTGAGCTGTGCTTTTTTATTTATGATGGGATCGTCCTGAAGCGCTTCCACTTTTAATGAGTGAAAGAAGCTTTC
This sequence comes from Idiomarina loihiensis, assembly GCF_024584785.1. Lineage (GTDB taxonomy): Bacteria > Pseudomonadota > Gammaproteobacteria > Enterobacterales > Alteromonadaceae > Pseudidiomarina > Pseudidiomarina fusca. Next base: position 809,047 of record NZ_CP074112.1, on the reverse strand, counting down.
GGCACAGGCTTTGTCACAATAATTTACTTTTCGGAGCATCACACACCAACGTTGCGGTGTGTTCATGCCTTACTGCAAAACTGATGGCTTTTGCCACCAAGCATCGCATTGACACGAAACCTTGCACCGTCTCATCTGAATAGTGAATAGTTATGACTTATCTTGATGTGCTCGCCCTGTCTGAGGAAGTCGAGCGCGATAGCCAATCTGGGAAGTTAAGCAGTGAGTTGCTGGCTCAGGGGCAGACGCGATATGGCAAAATGGCAGATTACCCAGATCACCTTGTTCGAACCACGCCCGACGGTAAAAAGTCACTTGGCCACTGTAAAGATGGTGAATTTGCTGAAGAGCTTTGTCTGCTTTGGATTCAAACGTTGTCTATTTAACATGTAGCTCACGACTGTCTGTGTAAGTTACATACCAGTCAAACTCGGCGAACTGAGAACTGTTATCTGGAGTAATTGACCAAACCTTTTCAAAGCTTTCTTCATCAGGTTCTACAACGAGATTTTGCTGCCCAACTGATAGCGAAAGCTGTCCGTCTTTGTGAACTTCTACACTTGTTACACCTTCCCCCATAAGCATATAAATTTGGGATAAAAACCGACCTCGCTGCAAAAAAAAGTCACCCTCTTTTTCTGATTGATCATCGACCCATGCAGCACCTGAAACAGTTAACCAAATTTCTTTTTTTGGAAATGATTCTGTCAAGAAGCATAGGCGCAACTCGATACTTGAAACAATCAACCTATCCAACTGACACTTAAGAAGATGATCATTTGCCCTTTTATTGGCTAGAGCTAGCAGTGCTATATCCATAATTTTAATTCTCTAATTCAATGTGACTTCGCGCTCGCTGCTCAGTTTTTGGAACATTGCCAAAATTTGAGCCGTTAGCTGGATTAACTGCGATCTTGCCCTGCCTCATGGCTCTGTTTAAGCAATTGCCACTGATAAGCGATGGCGATGATCTAGACCATTTACTGCCGTGGAATATCTCACTGAGCATGAATATGGCGGCAACGGAATAAAACTGATCCACCTCAGCGACAATTACTTGGCCGGTGTGTGGTTCTAGTTACGATCACAAACATGCTGCGCGCAGAATCATCAAAAGGCAGTATCCCGGCCAAACAAAAGCGAGCATGGATGAAAGCCGAATATCTGGAGGCTGTATTATCTGCGGGCTTCAACGAGATGATGAATTAATGTACACTCATGCGGTTACCCTGGCTTTCGACTCACAATATATTTACAGCTTTTTGTATGGTAAGAAGTCCGAATCGTCGCAGCTTATATCCTTAATATAATTATTTAATTTCTTCTTCTCCACTTCGCTTAAACGCTTAAAAGTACTGTTGGTTAAATTAAATAAAATATTATTTCCACCAGCCAATTCTTTCACTATCTCACCACTGTCATTAGTCTCGATTAAGTAGAATACATAATCCACAGAGAGAGATTTATCTTCGTTAGGTTGGAAGCCTTTTTCTAAAATATCTAAATACTCTTCGGGTATCGAATATCTATGTATAGAAAAATGCAAAGAATAAGTCTTACGCAAACGCTCTAAAGTTGTTGGAAAAGGGCTATGAGACCAAAACCCGTTATAAAACACTTCAACATTGTCAGCTTTGACCGTAGACGACGATAGTAAAAAAATCAGTAAGATTAGTCTAACCACAAATTTCTCCTCACGGTAACAAGTTCCCAATCCTGACCGTTGTTGATACATACCCACGAGAATGTGTGGCAGCCGATATTGGGGCTCGATTACGTTTAGGAAATGTAGTCGCTACACTAATCCAACTTTGTCGTCAGCGAGGCGCTCCAGCACGTATTTATTGCATAAACGGCGGCGAGTTTGCAGGCCAAATGATAGCCCTCTGGGCTTATGCGAACAAAGTGAAGCTAGCCTTCTCGCGTCTAGGCAAGCCGACTGACAATGCGTATATCGTGTCACTAAACGGAAGTTTTCGTGATGAATGTCTTAACTGCCTCTGTTTCGAATCACTAACCGATGCTAAATTAAAAATCGAAGCTTGGCGGGATGACTATAACAAGAGTTGCCCTCACCGGGCTTCAAATAATCTGCCACCCTCGCAGTTTGTGGCATCCGTTGGAAATTGAACAGCTCAATTCATTCAGCGAGTGGTTTTAATGATGGGGGCCTGTCAAAGTCGCGAATGTCGAGAGAAAATACCATGAAGTTTTTCTCAGCTAATCGTTGTAAACCGACAGACCCCAGTCAGCTTTCTTAGCTACTTTAGAGGGCCTAGCTTCTCCTTGAGAATAAAAGGTGTCTAGAATGCTCAGACCTTATCGTGCGCAGCTTTCTGATTGTGCCAAACAACATATTGCTCTTAAATATCAACCAAAATCCTACTGACTTCTTTCTCACAAAAATCAACATCAGAAACGTCAGAGGTCAAATGATTTCGTACTTTCTCCATCGCACTTAAGCGGCCAATTGCCGAATCTCTGTAGGTTCTACTAAAATTATTAGCCATAATAGACGATCTTTCTAATTCGAAATCCAAAGAAAAATAGTCTTCTGAAAACTCTACATGATGTTCGGAAAGAACCCCATTACAAAATTGCAAAATATTTGCTCTTTCTTCTTCGTCCTCACTAGATATATGCATATTTTTATTATGAAAAGCTATAATATGAAAAACTTCATGAACTACTTTTCCGGCGGCGTAAATAGCGCCTCTCGGAAAAACAGCAGGATCGCAGAAATCAACAGGATAATAGAAATTATAGGCATCTTCAGGCGAAAAGCGCTCTTCAATCAGAAAGTTTTTCAACGGCATGAAATTAATAGTTATATCCAGATTTTCAGCCTTTAATATTCCTTTGTAGAATGTCTTCGTCAAGTTCCCGCTCAGCGCACTATAATCAGAAGAGCAATGACTATTTTCTTTATGTACAGTGAATGTTATGTTTGCCCAATCGTTTTTAAAAGAGTGTAACTTAACAAAGTCTAAGCTTTGATCTACTGTACCTGTCATTTCCATTCTTGACTCGGACTGAAAGGCTGAAGTGACAACGACATCCCCATTTTTAAAATCCACAACGTGATATATTGTTTCATAACCTTTAGGTGTAGGTACCACAGTAGACGAACACCCCCCAATGACTAGGATAGTCATTAAAGTAAAAATAGACTTAAAAGAATGATTCATAAGCTCAATGTCACAAAAAGAGTGGAGGGGGTACCCCTCCACTAAAAATTTAACAAATGACGATCACGTCAGAAGGGCCACTACAACCACCGCTACTAGGAATAACCTGAGAAACTTGTGCTTTGATCCGTACCACTAAAAGTGGACACTTTGCTAAGCACTATTTTTTAATTCAAAGTTCTCTGGGCTGAGATAGCCAATAGCACTATGCCTTCTTGTCTTGTTGTAATCAACTTCGATGTACTCAAAGACTGCTCGGCGCATATTTTCTCGATCCATGATGGGCTCGTCCTGCAAGGCTTCGACCTTTAATGAGTGAAAGAAGCTTTCGGCACAGGCATTATCCCAACAATTTCCTTTTCGGCTCATACTCTGAGTAAGTCTATGTTTTTTAATTAAATCTCGATAATCGTTTGAACAATATTGACTACCTCGGTCGCTGTGAACAATGATCCCTTCGGGAAAACCTCTGCGAAATAAAGCCATTTTCAGAGCATCACACACCAACGTTGCGGTCTTTCGGTTACTCATCGACCAGCCAACAACCGAGCGTGAATATAAATCGATGATTACCGCTAGGTACAGCCAGCCCTCACTAGTGAATAAATACGTGATATCGCCAACTCACTTTTGATTCGGAGCACTTGCCGTAGAATCTTGCTCCAGCAAGTTTGGCGCCACAGGCTGATTGTGCTTACTGTCCGTGGTGACCTTAAATTTACGTGCAGCCTTAGGTACAAGGCCCTGGCGTATCATACTATTGCGAATAGTTTGTAAGCAATGGGATGGACTCCTCCTCACCTAACCGGCGTCGATGTGCCAAAATGGTGAGTGAGTCAAACATCACTGAGATGAGGAGAAGCCCAAATGAATATTATCCGTGTTGGAGTCGATATTGCCAAATCAGTTTTTCACGTCCACGGTGTAGATCGCTATGGTAAAACTGTATGGCAGGCCAAGTATACTCGCACAAAATGGTTAAACGCGCTGAGCCGCAAGGTCCCGGTAGGCTGCACAGTCGGTATCGAAGCGTGTGCATCAGCCCATCATTGGGGACGAGAGCTTCAGAAGCTTGGCTATCATGTTCGTTTGGTTCCTGCTCAGTTTGTTAAACCTTACGTAAAGAGTAATAAGAACGACAAAGTTGATGCTGAAGCGATTTGTGAGGCAATGAGCCGGCCCAACATGCGCTTTGTAGCCCTCAAAACAGCAGAGCAGCAAGATATCCAGGCTGCTCATCGCATCCGCGAAGAATTGGTGGGGCAACGTACCGCCAAAGCTAACCAGATCCGCGGTTTGGTAGGCGAATATGGTGTTATTTCGCCAGTTGGCATCCATCAACTGAGAAGGGCTTTACCAAAATGGCTTGAGGATGCTGAAAACGGGCTGAGTAATACTTTCCGCACGCTTCTTAATAGTTTGGCGGAGGATCTTCGTTACCTCGATGACCGTATCAAAAGTCTTGATGAGAAAATTACTGAGAATGTCCAAAAGGATCCCGTTGCGCGTCGCTTGATGACGTTGCGTGGTGTTGGGCCATTAACCGCAAGTGCACTTTCCGGGGCGCTGGGTGACGGCAAAGCTTTTCGAAAAGGACGTGATTTTGCAGCGTCTTTAGGATTAACACCCAGACAGCACAGCACCGGCGGCCGGGAGCGATTACTCGGAATTAGCAAGCGCGGTGATGGCTACCTCCGCAAGTTGCTTGTCCATGGTGCACGATCGGTACTACGCCATGTTGATGGAAAAAGTGATGGGCTGAGTCATTGGTTAAAATGTCTGGTCAACCGTAAGCACATTAACGTAGCAACCGTTGCGTTGGCTAACAAAACGGCCCGAATTGCCTGGGCGTTAGTCGCCAATGAGACGGTTTATGATGAAACACTTGCAGCTGCAAGTAGATAATCTGATGCTAAAGTAACAAATAAATTTTAATAGGATAAACTCAACACCACGATTGCAAAGCTTTTGCTTGATGGCGAACAGGTCGAACCGGCACTGAGAAACTCCTTGTGTTACGAAGAGCCTTGAGCTCGTGTAAGCGTTTGGAAATCAGTGCGCGAATAGCCCATTAAGGTCCGATGCCTACCGATGCAGCATCTTTTTAGAGACCGAATACACGTAGGCAGTCGTACCTACTCGCAATTGAACAAAATGCTTGCAAAAGAGGAGGAGTCCATACACGTAACAGCAACCACACCTAGGCATGTTCTTGCAGATGGCCTAGTTTATCGCCACGTTTCAACTAACGAGGTGATTTATGAGTCGTACCCATCGCAGCCATGCTCAGTGGCTTGAGCTGTTCGAGGCATTTGAGCAAAGTGGCCAAACTCAAGCAGCATTTTGTGCCGAACGAGCATTAAACCCCGGGTACTTTTGTAAGCGCCGGCGCGAACTGCTTGAGGAGCACGATAACGGTTTTGTTCAAGCGCAACAAGTTGTGTACGACAGCAATCGGGCTTTGACGTTGCGTTACGGTCAGCTTGAACTGACATTGCCGCTGCATATTGAGCCGCAGTGGTTGGCTCAACTGGTGAAGTCGCTCGGCGCATGAAGATGTTTGTCGAGCCTGCAGCCATTTATTTGTACAAACAGCCGGTGGATTTTCGCAAAAGCATTAATGGTCTCAGTGCCATTGTCGAAGCTGAAATGGCGCTCCCAGTGTTTAGCGGTGCGCTCTTTGTATTTTGCAATCGTCAACGCGATAAAGTCAAAGCACTGTACTGGGATAAAACTGGCTTTTGCTTGTGGTACAAACGCCTTGAAAAGAACAAGTTTAAGTGGCCACGCAAGCTCAACGGCAGTGTATTAAACCTGTCACCACAGCAGTGGCAATGGCTACTCGAAGGCCTTGATATTACGCTAATGAAAGGCCATCAACCGCTGCATTTTAGCAGCACAACATGATCCTAAAAGGCCTTATAAGGATCCTGCATAAGAGCTGATTATTGATCACCAATCGGTCTAAGAGAACCCCTTGAAATAGCGGTTTACAGCATATAAATGGGGTATAATGCGCCCCATGAAAACACACGATAACAAGCCACTTCCAGATGATATTGAGAGCCTGAAAAAGATGGTTCTCAAACTGCAATCTGAAAATCAAGGGTTGCAGCAAAAACTGCGCCACGTGATGGAGCAATGGCAATTATCGTTGCAAAAACGCTTTGCCGCGAGTACGGAAGGCTTGCCCGGCCAAGGTTCATTGTTTAACGAACTTGAAGCATCGCTTGAACCTGAAGCGGATGAAGTCGCTGCCGACGAAACCATTACTTATACCCGTAAAAAAACACGTCGCCCGAGCATTGATGCTTCATTGCCGCGTGAAGACGTGCTGCACGATATTAGCGACGAAGATAAAGTCTGTGACTGCTGTGGTCATGACTTGCACCGTATGGGCGAGGAAACTAGCGAAGAGCTTGAGTTCATTCCTGCAACCATTAAAGTACTGCGCCACGTGCGACCTAAATACAGCTGTCGTGCTTGTGAAAAACACGGCACTGAAACGACCATTAAAATCGCACCGGTACCGCTAAGCATTTTACCCAAGAGCATAGCCAGCCCAAGCTTGCTTGCGCAAATTATCAGCGCCAAGTTCCAGTTTGGCTTGCCGCTTTATCGTCAAGAAGCCTTATTTAAGCAGTTCGGTATTGAACTGAATCGTCAAACCATGAGCCGTTGGTTGTTGAAGGTCAGTGATAAGCTCAGGCCGTTGTATCAGCGAATGCATGAGATATTGCTTGAGCAACCAACGCTGTGGGCCGATGAGACCACCGTTAATGTGCTCGATGTGGATAAATCCAAGTGCTACATGTGGGTGTATGGTTGTGGCACCGACAAGCCTAAACCCGACAGGTCGCCCAATATCGTTTTATACGACTATCAAGACGGACGTGGTAGCTCACATCCCGTTCACTTTTTGCAAGGCTATCAGGGGCCATTGCAGGTGGACGGCTATCAAGGCTATGAGAAAACTGATGCACAGCTTGCTGGTTGTCGGGCGCAAAGCCTGGCTGTTCTCAAAGTCACGCGGCGGTGCACAAGCAAGTGCCATACTCTACAGTATGGTTGAGACCGCCAAAGCCAACGGCCTCATGCCGGCGGATTACCTCATCGCTCTGTTCAAGCAACTGCCACTGATAAACGATGGCGATGATCTTGACCATCTGCTACCTTGGAATATTGCATTAAGCTTTAATAATACGGCGGCAACGGAATAAAAGCAGGTCTACCTCAGCGACAATTACTTGGTCGGTGTCTGGTTCTAGTTACGGTTACTTTTATCTGGCACACCGAGATACAACCGCTATCAGACATTCTCTATCAAGACGGACCAATCCCAGATAATTTCCGTGACTTAAAACATCTTATATTTGAGCGTACCCTGCTCAAAAACTAACAGCAGACTGAGCAGTATTGAGCAGCAGAACTGATCAGTCACTGCCAGCAGAAAAGATCAATTTATGCAGCACCGCCACCTGTAGGCGCTGCAGCAAAATGACAGCCCTGCTGGTGAACACTGATCACTTCTACTGGCAGTGACTGATCGGGCTGTTGGTGGTTTTGCGCGGTTTGGGGATAAAAAGAACACCGTTTAATGGGTGCCCTTTTTGTTTAATATACAGGGGCAAAATTCAAGACTTGACACCAAAGTTTCATTGTCAAATTACGTCGCCAATTGCAATTCCTCTTTCTTTGGGTGGCAGCGCATAAAAGCTTTTCCATTCACCAGTTGAAGACAAGTCATACAGCTTTAATATAAAACAAACAAGCAATGTAAATACAAGAATAACGAAAGAGGCAATCAAGAAATACATAATTTTAAATTCAATTTCCGGCGCCATGAAATAGGCAGGCACAGCTATAATCAGAAACGTAATATAACCCTTTCTAATTATCTGGCACATTGCATATAACAACACCGTTGGGTTAAAAACACAATTTTTTAGATATTTCATAACTTTCATGTCTTCTAAATTAGATCACGCTCACTATTTTTTAATATCATCAATAACTTGTTTAGCCTTATCAAAAGCATTGCTAACCGCATCAGGATTTTCTAAAGCACCATTTATCATACTTCCCGCTGGAATCGGAGCGGTTAAACCATCGACAACTTTAGCTACGCCAGCATTTGTCATATCAGTTTCTCGCATACCAGCAGTAGCGGCACCAGCAGTACCCGCAATTGCCGCCCCATTTGCACCAACTATTGCTCTTTCTGTTTTCGAGCCTAATTCCAAGCTTACTTTTGCAGCACCAAAACCTGCAGTCATATTTCCTCTAGCGGCAGCTACTTTACCTAAATTCAAATTAGACATGGACTCAGAAAAGCTACTACCTTTACTCATCGAGGAAGTTACTTGAGAAAATACTTCAAACCCTGCACCAGCTATTACACCTAAAACTCCAAATTCACCATCAGGATCTACATACTTGTATGGATTGTTATTAGCATACGCATATCGGTTAAAACCATTCGCTGGATTATTGCCACGCTGCATATGCCCCAACATATCAACCGGGTCATTCGAATAGAATCTGCCAATCACTGGGTCATAATACCGCTGCTGCATATAACTCAGGCCTAAGTCATTATCGTACTTATGGCCAGTGTAGCCGATGTCGTCGCTTGGCGCTTCGTAAGTGTCACCAAAAGGTTGGTAATGCCGGCGACTCTCTACCCTTCCTGTGCTGTTGGTTCGTGCCACCGGGCTGCCCAACATGTCTGAATGGATAAAGGTGGTTGTTGACTGGCGCTCCTCAGCAATAAGCTTGCTACCAAGGTAAATGTAGTTCGTTTGAACGCCGTTGTCTTCACTCAATAACAGCTGCCCCGACTGGCTGTAAAGATAATAGCGGGTATCTCCATCGCCTGCCACCTTAACGCGGCGGTTGTAACCGTCGTAGCTGTAACTCTTGCCAAGCGCTGCGGTCATCTGGTTGGCTAGGTTGTAACTCATCTCAACATGGCTGTTGTCGGTGATGTTGCCTCGTGTGTCGTAATCAAAGGAGCCATAACTCTTTGCCGCAGCACCTGAGCCGTTGACGCTGGTTAAGCGATTCAGTGCAGTGTTGTCCTTTTTGCTTAGATTATCGAAATGACACAGAATTCTGAACACTACCTTCACCGGGCAGCTATATCAGTACCTCAAAGGTTGAAAAGATTTTTCCAAACAAAAGATTAATCATTACAGCGAGTGGCAGTTGCTATAAATTGATTGGCGAAGGCCAAAAGGCTCAAGTGCAAATAATTGACTTCGAACTCCTTCGGCACGGCTTTTCACCTGAGCAGATCACCCAATTGAATTTGGCACCAAACGGATTTTTTCACTGAGTCGCTCAGCAGCCTTGAAAACAAAATTAAATCCACCAGAGCCAGAAAAAACAAAGCCCCGCGAGTGCGAGGCTTTGGATTTAAAGGTTTATGCCTTCAATATATTAAGCTACATGCCATTTTTCTTTTTCAAGACTTTAATCAGAACATTTAGATTTAATATGTAAAATAAAATAACTATAAAAACAGAAGCTACTTTAAACCAAGAAAATGCATATTCAAGGCTCCAGCCATAGCTATAATAAAATAGTAAAGTAATCGCCCCAACCCCCAGAACACTTGCTATGGGAATATAAAAAACATATTGGAGAATTAGTTGCTTTTTTGTCATAGAGACTGTAAAAGATTTTGTGTAAATGGCTGGTTTCACTGTTAAATCCGATCCTGATATATAATCTCGAACTGTGCCATCGCTGGCTTCCAGTTGCGTATGGGCATAGTCCACTTTTTTGAAGCCTGATGCAAGGCCAAGTACAGCACCTTCATGACGGCTTCGTCGTTAGGGAACGACCGGCGAGTTTTGGTGATTTTGCGCAGTGACACATTCAGCGACTCAATGGCATTGGTGGTATAAATGGCCTTGCGTATCTCAACTGGGTAGTCGAAGAACACACTTAAGCGCTCCCAGTTTGCCCGCCATGAGCGACTGATGGTGGGATGCTCAGAGTCCCATGTCGAGGCGAAATTTTCTAGTGCCTGCTCGGCTTCAGCGCGAGTAGCCGCGCCATAAATGAGTTTTAAATCAGCGGCAATAGTCTTGCGCTGTTTCCAGTTTACGTACCGCAGAGAGTGGCGAATTTGGTGCACAATGCACAAGTTGCACTTGAGTCTTCGGGTAAACCGCCTCAATGGCTTCTGGGAAGCCTTTAAGGCCATCGCAGCAGGCAATGAAGATATCGTCTACACCACGGTTTTTCAGCTCGTTCATTACCGATAGCCAGAATTTAGCGCCTTCAGTTTGGGCCATCCACAGCCCGAGCAGCTCTTTTTCACCGTCAGTGTTGATGCCAAGCGCTAGGTACACTGACTTATTCTGTACAACACCAGAATCACGGCTGCGAACGACTAGACAATCAAGGTAAACAACTGGGTACAGCTTTGCCAACGGACGATGCTGCCAGGCCTTGACCTCGTCCATGACGGCGTTGGTCACCTGAGAAATGAACGTCGGCGAGACTTCAACACCATAGGCTTCTTCAAGGTATGCTTGAATGTCACGAGTAGTCATGCCACGCGCATACAATGCTATGATGCGCTCATCAAATCCATTCAGCTGGCGTTCGCCTTTGCGAACTAACTTGGGCTCAAAACTACCGTTACGGTCACGAGGAATATCTAGTTCGACATCGCCATTGATGCTACGAACAGTTTTCTTGGTTTTACCATTACGAGAGTTGCCGCTGTTGTTGCCGGCTGAGACATTTGGTGCGTAGCCTAAATGAGCTTCCATTTCAGCCTCTAGCACCCGCTCTGCCACCTTCTTGGTAAGCTGTTTGAGTAGGCCGGCTTCGCCTAAGATGTCTTCTGGGGAATCACAGCCGTCAAGCAGCTGGTCGATGAGTTTGTCTGATATTGGCATTCTGATATCCTTCTTCGATATTGTTAAGAATGCCATTTACACAGATATTTTTACACTCTCCAAAGCCCCGCCGACACCGAGTTAATGGTGAGGGAGGGGCTTGGATTTAGAGCTTTATTGAAACAATTTTTGCTGTCCTTTTTTATTGAGGGACAGGCTTAGGTTTACATAGTAGATATGCCTTTCTCTTCTAGCATTTTGGTATCATATAATATACTAGGATCATCCTCGCCTGAAAAATAATACTCAAGCCGTTCAAGCACATGAACAGGATCATAAACAGCGCAAAGCTCAAGGGATAAACACTCTTCAATAGTAGTCGGAATCTCTTCAATGCCAGTAAGGGTCTTCCATACTTTATGACTAAGCTTATCCATTTTATAGAAATATTTCTTAACTCGTTCTTCTTCGGTTAAATCCATGTTAGCGATAATTTTCCACTGTCCATTTTTTAAAGGTGCGTCAACTACGGATATCTGGAATGCATAACTTGATGACTTTAATTTCTCTTCGTCAAAAATAGGTTCTTTTGAACAAAAATCGAAAAAGCCCCATGTATTCGCTAACACTTTCCCGAAGCAGTAATTACCACCTTTCATAGGAATAACAAAAATATCCCCTTCTTTAAATTTTTTGGCCATAATTAGTTAAACTCTTTTTTCGCTGCTTCTATATATTCTTGCTTGTTCGGATTTTTATCTGAAATTCCGTTAATAGCATTTCCTGATGTACCATCTTGAGACTTAGCACCACCATTACCCTCTATCAATTGCTGCTCTCTGCCTCGGATAGCATCTTTATTTTCAGATACTTTATCCGGTTCAGCTGGTCCAAATCCATCTTTGTTTTTGTGATGGTTACCATCCCTTTTTTTCAAAATTTCCATAGGGTCGCCAGTACCACTTGTTCTACCTGAGTAAACTTCACCAGTTCTTTTATTAGTTTTGGTATAGGTCAGATATAGCTTCTTGGCCCCTTTGTTGCCATACGCCTTGTAGAAAGAAAGTCAGTTGCACCACCTGTTGCTTGACTAGCTGCCTCTGCCGCAATTTCTTTAGCAACAAACATTATAACAGGAATTAGTAATGGAATTTTACCAGTCGGATCTTTGTACTTATAGGGATTATTATAGGCATACGCATAACGGTTGAATCCCATCGTCGGATTACCGTGTTGCACATGTCCTAGGAAATCAACAGGATCATTCGAGTAAAACCGCCCGATAACTGGATCATAGTATCGTGCCTGCATATAACTCAGGCCTAAGTCATTATCGTACTTATGGCCAGTGTAGCCGATGTCGTCGCTTGGCGCTTCGTAAGTGTCACCAAAAGGTTGGTAATGCCGGCGACTCTCTACCGCTCCTGTGCTGTTGGTTCGTGCCACCGGGCTGCCCAACCTATCTGTATGGATAAAGGTGGTTGTTGCCTGGCGGTCTTCAGCGATAAGCCTATTGCCAAGGTAAATGTAGTTCGTTTGAACGCCGTTGTCTTCACTCAATAACAGCTGCCCCGACTGGCTGTAGAGATAGTAGCGGGTATCACCATCGCCCGCCACCTTAACACGGCGGTTGTGGCCGTCGTAGGTATAGCTCGTGCCACCGGGCTGCCCGGTGGCTTTAGATATAGCAACGAGTGAGTGATTCATATAGCCGAATTAAACAGAGTCAGATAAGCTATGGTTGGTTAATAAATGACGACTCATAGGTAACCCAGTGACGATTAAAACGACCAGTTTTTCATATCCCTATAGCTCGGCTACCGCCGTTGCCCAAGCTCTCGGTACTATTGATAAAGAAAGCCAAGGAGTGGTGCTTCCTATCCACGTAGCGACAACCTATATTCGTGGCGTTGATAACAGTTACCCTACTGGTAATGTTTATTCGCGTGCTGACAACCCGACCTATAAGCCGGTTGAACAGCTACTTTGCCAATTAGAGCAAGGTGAACAAGCGCTGCTGTTTAGTTCGGGTATGGCGGCTGCTACTTCAGTTTTTCTGGCCTTACAACCAGGTGACCATGTTATAGTCCCACACATTATGTACTGGGCTTTGCGTCATTGGTTACTGAACTTTGCTAAAGATTGGGGATTACAATTCAGCTTTGTAGATATGACCCAATTACACTTAGTCAAGCAAGCTATGCAACCGGGAAAAACCAAATTAGTATGGCTTGAAACACCGGGAAATCCACTTTGGACCATCTCCGATATTACTGAAATTGTGGCCTTGGCTCATCAGGCTGACGCTTGGGTTGCAGTAGATTCAACTTGTGCGACGCCTATTCTTAGTCAGCCCCTAGCACTAGGTGCTGACATTGTCATGCATTCAGCTACCAAATACTTAAATGGTCATTCAGATGTTATTGCTGGAGCACTGATTACAGCTGCTGATCATCCCTATTGGCAACGTATTCGGAGTATTCGAGCGCAACTAGGAGCTGTTCCTAGCCCGTATGATGCTGCACAACTGTTGCGCGGTATGCGTACGCTACATCTACGAGTAAAAGCCGCCTGTGAGAATGCCTTATTCTTAGCCGAACAATTACAACAACACCCACAAATCAAAGCTGTGCTTTATCCAGGATTACCGAATTTTGCAGGCTACGAAGTTGCCTGTAAACAAATGTCTGGCGGCTTTGGTGGGATGCTTTCTATACAGGTAGTGGGCGGTGAAGCCGCTGCTATTCACGTTGCCGCCAATACCAAGTTATGGAAGCGTGCAACATCCTTAGGCGGCGTAGAGAGTTTAATTGAGCACCGAGCCAGTGTTGAAGGCGCTGGTACTCCTTGTCCTTCGGATTTATTACGACTATCGGCGGGGATTGAGGACAAACATGAACTATTAGCAGATTTGTTGCAGGCACTGCCAAGTCGTTAGTTAGAGTAAGTTGCGTTGTTAGCCCTTCGAAGGGCTAACAACGTACAGCATATTCACTTAATTCTTAGCCTTTGCGTGGGCGCATGTGAGGGAACAGTAATACATCACGGATAGAAGCTGAATTAGTTAGCAGCATAACTAACCGATCAATGCCGATACCCTCACCTGCCGTTGGTGGCAAACCATGCTCTAATGCAGTAACGTAGTCCTCATCATAGAACATCGCTTCATCATCACCGGCTTCTTTTTGTTGAACTTGCTCCCGGAAACGCTCAGCTTGGTCTTCAGCATCATTCAACTCGGAAAATCCATTGGCTAATTCGCGTCCACCAACAAAAAATTCGAACCGATCCGTAATGAATGGATCCGCATCATTACGACGTGCCAGAGGCGATACCTCAGCTGGGTAGGCTGTGATAAATGTTGGCTGCAATAAACGATGTTCAGCTACTTCTTCAAAAATCTCAATTTGAACTTTACCAAGGCCCCAGTTCGATTTGACTTTAATACCGAGGGATTCCGCCAGCTGCGTTGCTTGCTCTAAAGAATCAAGTTGTTGCTCAGAGGCTTCTGGTAAATAGGCCAAAATAGCCTCTTTAACTGTCATGCGTGCAAATGGCTTGCTGAAATCATACATCTCGCCTTCGCTTTCAAATTGCGCTGAACCTAAGATATCAGTTGCCATACCACGCAGCATGTCTTCCGTTAGGTTCATCAAATCTTGATAATCGGCGTAGGCCCAGTAAAACTCAAGCATGGTAAACTCTGGATTATGCCGCGTAGATAGCCCTTCATTACGGAAATTACGATTGATTTCAAAAACCTTTTCAAAGCCACCGACAACCAACCGCTTCAAATAAAGCTCTGGTGCTATACGCAAATACAGTTGCATATCTAAGGCGTTATGATGAGTTACAAACGGACGTGCCGCCGCCCCGCCAGGGATTGTTTGCATCATCGGCGTTTCAACTTCTAAGAATTGGCGTTCGCTTAAATAACGACGAATGTAGTCCACTACTTTGGAGCGAATAATAAAAGTTCTACGCGATTCCTGATTAGTAATCAAATCAAGATAGCGCTGACGATAACGCATTTCTTGATCAGCTAAACCATGAAATTTATCGGGTAATGGTCGTAGTGCTTTGGTTAATAAACGCACATCATCAACCTGAACACTTAACTCGCCGGTTCCAGTGATAAATAAGGTACCGGTGGCTCCAATAATGTCACCAAGATCCCACTTTTTGAATTGCTCGTTATAGAAACCTTCTGGCAAGTTATCCCGCGCTACATAAATTTGAATTTGGCCTGACATGTCTTGCAAAGTGGCAAAGCTCGCCTTGCCCATAATCCGCCGAGTCATCATCCGGCCAGCAATACTCACACGAACTCCTTGCGCAGCAAGTTGCTCTTTTTCAACGTGATCATAGTTCGCGTGTAAATCCGCCGCTAAACTGTCACGACGAAAATCATTAGGAAACGCTACACCTTGTTCACGCAGAGCAGCTAATTTCGCCTTTCGCTGAGCAATCTGTTCATTAACATCAACTTCAGGTGCTTGCTGCGTTTTATCGTTCATGGTTATTTTTCCTGTAACTAATCAATAGAATTCTAAAGCGTTAAAAGTGAATCGTTGTTATAAACCAGATTTTAAACTGGCTTCAATAAATGGATCTAAAGCTCCATCTAGTACTGCTTGAGTATTTCGGTTCTCAATGCCTGTACGCAAATCTTTGATACGAGCATCATCGAGCACATAAGAACGAATCTGACTGCCCCAACCTATATCTGATTTGGTATCTTCAAGGGCTTGCTTTTCAGCCAACTGCTTTTGCAGTTCCATCTCGTATAACTTTGCTCGCAACTGTTTCATTGCAGCATCACGGTTTTTATGTTGCGACCTATCGCTTTGACACTGCACCACAATACCTGATGGCTCATGGGTAATACGAATTGCCGAATCGGTTCGGTTAACGTGTTGTCCACCTGCGCCAGATGCTCGATAAGTATCGATACGCAAATCTGCTGGGTTAATCTCAATTTCTATTGAATCATCAATTTCTGGATACACAAACACTGATGCGAACGAGGTATGGCGACGATTACCAGAGTCAAATGGCGATTTACGAACTAACCGATGAACACCGGTTTCAGTTCGTAACCAACCGTAGGCATACTCTCCCTGAATACGCACCGTTGCTGATTTTATGCCAGCCACCTCTCCTTCCGAGAGCTCGGTGATTTCTGTTTTAAACTGATGCGACTCAGCCCAACGCAAATACATTCGTAACAGCATATTCGCCCAATCTTGGGCTTCTGTGCCGCCTGATCCTGCTTGAATATCCACATAGCAATCGGCGGTATCTTGTTCACCCGAAAACATGCGTCGAAACTCTAACGTCGCTAATTGTTGTTCTAATTGCTCAAGTTCAGCAACTGCTTCTTGATAGGTTTCTTCGTCATCAGCTTCAACCGCTAGGTCAACCAAGCCCTCTACGTCTTCTAACCCTTGTGCAAGCCGTTGTAGCGTTGTAACTACCTGTTCTAAGCTAGCACGCTCTTTGCCCAGAGCTTGCGCTCGCTCTTGATTGCTCCACACGTTTGGGTCTTCTAACTCGCGACTTACCTCTTCTAAACGCTCTACTTTATGAGCGTAGTCAAAGGTACCCCCGAAGCAACTCACTGCGTTTGCGCAGATCTTTTATGGCAACATAAGTAGCATTTGTTTCAAACATGTGCAGCAATCCAAACTTATCAATATAAACAAAGGGCGCATATTCTACCGTAAAGCAGTAAAATGCTCTAGTTGCAGTTGTACCGAAGTTTGTCCACGAAAATGATTCAGCTGAATACGATAGGCAGCATGAATATGCTCAATCGCAGGATTTGGCCACAGGTTAGTATCAACTTGAAATGCTATCGCATCAATGATCACTCGTTGCGGTGATTCCAGCACTAACTTTAGGTGTTTTTGTCCTACTAAGTACTGTTTAACCACTTTAAATTCACCATCGAATAAAGGCTCTGCGAAGCCTTGCCCCCAGGGCCCTAGTTGCTCTAGTTGCTGGACAAAAGGAAGCTGTAAGCAGCTTGCATCAAGCTCACCATCAGACCAGATAACTCTTTGTAATTGATGCGGTTGTAGCCACTCAGAAGCCACTTCAGTTACAGCCTTAGTGAACGCATCTAACTGCTGTTGCTGAATGCTCAAGCCAGCTGCCATTGCGTGCCCACCAAAACGTTCAATAAGGCCTGGATAACGGGTATGTACCCGTTCCAGTAAATCTCTTATATGCAGCCCTGCAATAGACCGAGCTGATCCTTTAAGTAAACCATCTTCAGCTTGTGCAAAGGCAATAACTGGACGATGACACTGCTCTTTGACGCGTCCCGCCACTATTCCAATGACTCCCTGATGCCAAGACGCTTGAAATAACACTAACAACGATGGTAGCTCAGTATTATCGGTTGCCAATTCAGCTACATAGTGCTCGGCCTCTTCCCGCATTTCTGTTTCAATGCTTCGTCGCTCTCGATTCAGACTATCCAGCTGCTGGGCTAAAGATTGTGCGGCGGTGTCGGTAGCTGCCAGCAAGCACTCAATACCAGCTGCCATGTCATCCAGTCGTCCGGCAGCATTAATTCGAGGCCCGATTGCAAAACCTAAATCGCTCGCCTGTAACCGGGTTTGATCACGTCCAGCTACGCTCAGAAGAGCAGCAATACCAGGACGACAATGCCCTGCTTTTATTCGCTGCAAACCTTGCTGTACTAATATTCGATTAACGCCGTCGAGTTTAACCACATCGGCAACGGTACCCACGGCAACCAAGTCTAGCCAAGCGGCTAAATTTATTTCGGCTGGCCATTGACGTTGGCGTAACTCAGCACGTAATGCCAGCAGCACATAAAATGCCACCCCTACCCCAGCAATATTTTTACTCGGAAAAGCACAATTGGGCTGATTAGGATTAACAATCACCTGAGCAGCTGGCAAGCTGTCACCAGGTAAATGGTGATCTGTCACTAACACAGGAATCCCGTACTGGTTTGCCGCAGTGATGCCTGCGTGGCAGGATATTCCGCTATCGACCGTTACAATCAGTTCAGCGCCTTGCTGCCGAGCTTGTTCAACCACCGATACTGATAAACCATAACCATCTGCGAATCTGTTCGGCACTAAATAGAAGACCTGCTCAGCCCCTAACGCCTGCAGCACAGACACCATCAACGCTGTGGAGGTAGCTCCGTCAGCATCAAAGTCACCACAAATACAAATTCGTTGTTGTTGCTCTAACGCATCAGCTAAATGCTTGGCTGCGGCTTCTGCCCCTTTTAACAATCGATAATGAGGTAGTCGCTTAGCACTTAATTCTAACTCGGCTAGGTTCGTGATGCCCCGCCGCGCCAAAATTTGCGCCAGTAAAGGCGGTAGCTGTGCGTTAAGTTCTCCAGCGTCAAAATCAGGGTGACGTTTAATTTGCACTTGCATCTTAACGTTCTAGCTCCGCTAATAATTGCTGTGGCGGCAACAACCCTGGCACTAATTGCCCAGATGGCAGCACAAAAGCTGGTGTGCCACGCACGCCAAATTTGTGTCCTAGAGCATAGTGATCGGCAATCGGCGCCTCGCAATTAGCTGCGGGCAAAGCTTGATCTTGTTTAATCGCCGTTAACGCTTGGCGCTGATCGTCTGCACACCAAGCTTGTTCCAACAACTTTGCCGCGGAGCCGGTTAAACCAGTCCGTGGCCAAGCCAAATAACGTACACTAATCCCCAAGGCTAGATAGTCTTCAAGTCGCTCATGCAACTGCCGGCAATAACCACAACTAGGATCGGTAAAAACGTACACCACATGTTTAACGTCCGGTGCTGCATATTCTATGGTGGAATCAGCCCATGCGGCCACATCGCGTTGGCGCATGGCATTGAGTGACAAATCACTCAAGTTAACTGGCTCAGCAGCGGTAATATCATAAATACGACCACTAATTAATTGGCTCCCATCGGCATTGGTATAAACCAATCCTTGATTGGTAATGACCTCGATTAGTCCCCCCATGGGTGCTGCTTGATAAGACTCGACAACAAACCCCATTTGCTCCAGATAGGCCGTGTTAAATTCGGTCTCTTGACCATCAGCTAACGTAGCTTTAGAAGCGGGTTGACAGGCTATTAAAGCCGCAGCAACAACAGGAACAGCTAGCTGTTTTACCAAAGAAAAAGATAATTTCATAAATATTAAGCTCGTGGATGATGGGTTGCATGTAGTTGTTGCAATCGCTCGCGTGCTACATGCGTATAAATTTGGGTGGTAGATAAGTCACTATGGCCCAGTAACATTTGCAACACGCGCAAGTCAGCTCCGTGATTAAGTAAATGGGTTGCAAACGCATGGCGCAACGTATGTGGCGATAAATGCGACCGAATCTCTGCTTGTTGCGCATAATACTTAATTCGATACCAGAAAGCCTGCCGCGTTAACGGCCCTCCTCGGCGCGTAACAAAAACCCAATCATGGGGTTGCTTACACAGCACCGGACGCGCCTCAGCAAAATAGCGTTGTAACCATTCTAACGCAACTTCTCCAAGGGGCACTAAACGTTCTTTGTTACCTTTACCTATCACTCTTACTAGCTCTTGCTGCAGGCTTATTTGGTCGACATTTAACTGTACCAATTCAGTTACGCGTAAGCCAGTAGCATAAAGTATTTCTAGCATCGCCTTATCGCGCAGTTGAATCACATCACTAGTATCGGGAGCATTTAACAGATCTTCAACCTCAAGCTCTGAGAGGCTGTGGGGGATAGCCTGAGGTTGCTTTGGGCGTTGTAACTTTGCAGTTGGGTCAGTGCTACATAGCTGCTGCTGCACCGCCCACTGAAAAAATTTCTTCAAAGCGCTCAGAAGACGAGAAGTGCTACGTGGT
This sequence comes from Idiomarina loihiensis, assembly GCF_024584785.1. Lineage (GTDB taxonomy): Bacteria > Pseudomonadota > Gammaproteobacteria > Enterobacterales > Alteromonadaceae > Pseudidiomarina > Pseudidiomarina fusca. The sequence goes on along the minus strand of NZ_CP074112.1, from coordinate 789,135 downwards.
GAAAAACCTTGCTGGCGTCGCCACAACAGAAAGTCTTCGAGATCGACAGCGCTCAACGTGAGTAAATCTTTGCGCTGCCGAGTGCGGACAAATTTATAGCAATTCACGATATCTGAGCGATAAGCTGCACGTGTGTGTTTACTAATGCCCTGCTGCAACCATAAACGGTCTAAAAATTGTTCTATTAGTTCTTCTGTTGCGGCTGGAATCATGAATACTAAGGCTCATTTGTAGACAGGTATAGAGATTTTACCCTATTAACGGTTTACACGCAGGCTCAATCTGCTATCATGCAGCGCTCGTGTGGAGGGGTTCCCGAGCGGTCAAAGGGATCAGACTGTAAATCTGACGGCTCAGCCTTCGCAGGTTCGAATCCTGCCCCCTCCACCACTTTCCTTTCTGGTTTCATCAAACAATTATTAACTACCAAACCAACACCAACTTACCCATAGTGTCATTATGCTTAAGTCGTTGGATGGCTTCGCCTACCTGTGCCACAGGAAGTATCGAATCAATATTGGCGGTTAGTTTTTCTGCTTCAAATAGCGGCCATACGTGGTCAAACAAGGCGGCCATAATTCTTGCTTTCACTTGATTGGGCTGATTTCTTAAAGTGCTGCCAATAAGCCGCTGGCGTTTCATTAATAGCCTTGCGGCATCTAACTCTGCCAAACGTCCGCCCATAAGCCCTATCACCACTAATCGACCATCTTGACGCAGCACTCGTTGATTGGCTGGTAAATAATCACCAACCACCGGGTCTAAAATAATATCAGCGCCCCCCCAAGCTTTTACCGCCTCGGTAAAATCTCCAGCACCGCGCAACCAGCCTTGTGCCGCCCCCAGACCTTTACAATGGTCTAACTTTGCTTGACTGCTAACAGTAACAAACGTCGGGTTACCAAACTCACGGGCTAGTTGCAATCCTGCCTGCCCCACTGCGCTGGCACCGGCATGTAATAAAATATGCTCGCCTGGCTGCGCCGCTGCTAGCATGTATAAATTGTAGAAAGCGGTGGCAAAAACTTCACAGATACCAGCAGCCGCTGGTAATTGCATCCCAGCTGGCAGAGGTAGTACTTGATTAGCCGGCACCGCCACGTACTCGGCATAACCGCCGCCACTAAGTAATGCGCACACCGATTGACCGCGCTGAAAGTGCTGAACATCGGCTCCAACTTCAGCAATCCAGCCGCTAACTTCCAACCCCAACACCTCTGAAGCACCAGCTGGCGGTGGATAATGCCCTGCAAGCTGCATCACATCAGCACGGTTCATGCCACTGTAGGCAACCTTGATCACCACCTCGTTGGCGCCAGCTTGGGGCCGTTGCTGGTGAATCATCTCGGGTTCGCCCGCAGCGTTAGGTACAATCACTCGCATCATCTTGCTTTCTACTCCTTAGCAATAGCCGGGCAATACTAGCTTAACCAGTTAAACGTCCAGCTTGGTAATCTCGAATCGCTTGTTCAATTTCGGCCGGCGAATTCATCACGAAAGGCCCATATTGGCTGATAGGTTCACCAATGGGTTGGCCCGCTAAGAGAACAACACCCGCTAACTCAGAGCTCTGCAACTGTAGATTATCAGTGGCATTCAAGCGGACCAACTCACCGCGCTCTAGCTGCGAGCCATTCAGACTAACTTGCCCTTGGTAGACATACAAGAGTCGAGTCTGTTGCTGCTGCGAGGATAACTCTAATTCCGCTTTCGGCTGTAGGCGTACATCCAGCATCAAAAATTCTTGCTCCGGCTGTTGAATGGGCCCTACAGCATCTTCATATGAACCTGCAATCACGCGAATTTCATAGTTATCTCGCTCGATTAGGCCCAGCTTATGTTGCGGGTAATCAGCCCAATCAGCCGCCTCCATTTTACGTGCTGCGGGTAGATTAAGCCATAACTGAAAGCCCCACATCAGGCCGTCTTCTTGCTTTGGCATTTCGGCGTGAATGATCCCGCGTGCTGCCTTCATCCATTGGGCTCCGCCGGCTTCAACCACGCCTGTGTTGCCATTTGAATCCTTGTGCTCCATCCGCCCTGCTAACATGTAAGTGAGGGTAACAAAGCCACGATGCGGATGCGGTGGAAATCCCGCAATATAATCATTGGGATTATCAGAACGAAACTCATCCAACATTAAAAAAGGATCCTGATGCCGTAGTTGCGGCTGATTAATGACCCGCGTTAGTTTAACCCCAGCTCCGTCTTGAGCTGGGATACCGCGGTAGCGACCCGTAATAACGTGCGCCATAGTTAAGCTCCTAACACAGAACCACGTGAATGTGGTTGATTAAAGTCTAATTCCGGACCTTCAGGCACAATGCCGGTTGGGTTGATCATGGTATGACTGCTGTAGTAATGAGTTTTGATATGATCCATTAAGACCGTCTCGGCAATCCCTGGTACTTGATAAAGTTGCCGTACATAGTCCCACAGATTAGGATAATCAATAAGCCGCTGCCGGTTGGTTTTGAAGTGACTGTAATACACAGCATCAAATCTAATTAAGGTGGTAAACAAACGCCAATCGGCTTCCGTAATTTGGTCACCAGCTAGAAAAGGTTGTTGCGCTAAAATGCCCTCGACCGTATCAAGTTCATCAAAAAGCTCTCGGTAAGCACGCTGGTATGCGGGAGCCTTAGTCGCAAAACCACATTTATACACGCCATTGTTGATACGATCGTAGACCCGTTCATTGATGCTATCAATCGGCTCAGCTAACTCATCTGGATAAAAATCTACTTGATTTCCTGTGAGTTCATTAAACGCAGAGTTAAACATCCGAATAATATCCGCAGACTCATTACTGACTATCGTTTTACGTTGCTTATCCCACAATACCGGCACTGTGACTCTACCACTGTAGTTCGGGTTAGCTTGTAGATACAATTGATACAGGTAGTTATGTTGATATAAAGGATCTTGTAAAGATTCGGACGGATTATCGCCAAACCCTTGTGAGCTAAATTCCCAACCATTTTCAAGCATCAATGGATGCACCGCAGATACGCTAATATGATCTTCTAAGCCCTTTAACTTTCGAAAGATTAAGGTTCGATGTGCCCACGGACAAGCGTAGGATACGTATAAGTGGTAGCGACCTGACTCGGGTTTAAATTCAGCATCCTGATCGTTACTGATCCAATTTCTAAATAGCGCTGCACTGCGCTCGAAAGCGCCTTCATGGCTATCAGTGTCGTACCACTTATCTTGCCATCTTCCATCTACTAATAAGCCCATCTGCTTATCCTCCGCTTTAACAGTTAATAACGGAGTAAGTATAGCTGGCAACTAATCGAATAATAATCGGAATTTAATCAGCAAACCTTTCTATTTATTAGAAAGGTATTTGGGGGACTGTGCTATTAAATCTGCTACCACAGCAGCACTGATTTGATTTGCCCGCTGTTGTAACTGTTGATGCAACTGGGTAAATTCTTGCGCCAACATAGCTTGATTGGCAGGATCTAACTGCCGCTCTAGTGCTTGCGCTAAGTTATCTACGGTTGCTTGTTGTTGAGCAAACTCAGGGACCAAAGCTTGATCCGCCAAGAGATTTGGTAGGCTAAAATACTTAGCTTTAAATAAGCGTTTAATTAACTGATAACTTAACCAATTAAACCGATAGGCCACCACCATCGGACGCTTAATAAGCATGGCTTCAAGGGTGACTGTGCCTGAGGTGAGTAACAAGCCGTCAGCAGCCGCCATGGCGGTACGGGCTTGGCCATCAATCAGTTGGATGCGTAACTGTGGTGAATAACGAGCAATGAGCTGACTAAATTGTTCGGCTCGCGCAGAACTTATCATCGGAGCAATGAACAACCAATTCGGATGTTGCTCCTGCAACTGCTGCGCAGTTTGCAAAAACAGTGGCCCTAATCTGGCTATCTCACCTTTCCGACTACCTGGTAGCAACCCGATAATGCGAGTTTGCTCAGGCAAATCTAAATCGGCTCTTGCTTGCTGCTTATCCGAATGCAGCGCAATACTATCAGCAAGTGGATGACCAACAAAAGTAGCAGCTAACTGGTGCTGATCATAAAACTGCTTTTCAAACGGTAAAAGGCACAAAACATGGTCTACCGCCGCTTTAATTCCTTTAATTCGCCCTTGGCGCCACGCCCAAACACTTGGGCTAACATAATGTACAGTGGCGATGCCGTGGCGCTTTAACTGTTTAGCTATAGGGAGATTAAAATCAGGGGCGTCAATCCCAATAAACACGTCTGGGCGTCGTGCTAACATGGTCTGAACCAGCAGTTTGCGATGCTTTAGTAGGGTCCATAGACGCCCCAGAACTTCTGCGATTCCCATCACAGCTAAATCATCCATGGGTACTAAACTGGTGAGCCCTTGCGCTTGCATTAACGGACCACCTACCCCAATAAATTCAGCGTTAGGATACTTAACGCGCAACTCTGCAAGCATTCCGGCACCTAATAAATCGCCCGAATGCTCACCTGCTATCACTGCAATTAGAGGAGCTGACTGTGTCACTTCCATTTCACTCATCATCGAAACATGCTGATTAGGTTAGCGAATAATGCCACGGCGGCTTTGTTGCACAAATTCAATAAGTGGACCTAATTCTGCCGCATTCAATTCTTGCATCTGGGAAACCGCCTCGGTTACGGTGAGCCCCTGTCGATACAGTAGTTTAAAGGCACGTTTGATATTCAAAATTTGTTCACTGGTGAAACCACGCCGTTTTAATCCTTCGCTATTAATGGTACGAGGAACAGCATTGTGACCCTGCGCCATCACGTAGGGCGGAACATCCTGCACCACCACAGAATTTACTGCGGTAAAAGCATGGGCCCCAATATGGCAAAACTGATGAACTCCAGTAAAGCCACCTAAAATGGCCCAGTCACCCACATGAACATGGCCTGCTAACGAGGTGTTATTAGCTAAAATAACATGATCACCAACCATGCAATCATGAGCAACATGAACGTACGCCATTAAGAGATTGTCATCACCAATTTGGGTTAACCCTTGATCTTGCACCGTGCCGCGATGGATGGTCACACATTCGCGAATAATGTTGTTATCACCTATCACTAAGCGAGTTGGCTCGCCCGCATATTTTTTATCTTGGCAGTCTTCACCAACCGAAGAGAATTGAAAAATGCGATTGTTTTTACCAAGAGTGGTTGGCCCTTTAACTACCACATGGGGCCCAATCACAGTGCCATCACCTATCTCTACATCGGCACCAATAATACTGTAAGGGCCAATTTCTACATTGGCCCCAAGCTTTGCACTTTTATCAACAATCGCAGTCGAATGAATCACTTAAACTTCTCTTCTTGCACAAATAATATCGCAACTACAGGCTAACTCACCGTCAACTTCGGCGCGTCCTTTAAACACCCAAATACCGCGGCGTTCTTTCTCAAAGGTAACATGCAGATGCATAGTGTCACCAGGCAGAACCTGCTTTTTAAAACGAGCGTTATCCACCCCAGCAAATAAGTATAGATCTTTTGCGCCCGGCGTGCTTGCCGTTATCTTAAATCCAAGTAATCCAGCCGCTTGGGCTAAGGCTTCTAAAATAAGTACCCCAGGAAAAATTGGATTTTCAGGAAAGTGTCCAGTAAATATCGGCTCGTTAACACTCACGTTTTTTACCGCATGAATCCGAGTTTGATGGTCACAAGCTAATACTTTATCAACCAACAAAAAAGGATACCGATGCGGTAACAAGCTTAAAATTTCTTTAATATCAAAAGCGCCATCTGCTGACAAAACAAGGTCCTCTTACTCGCTAGCACTAGCTAGCTGATTTTCTAACTTCTTCACCCGCTGAAAGAGCTCGTCAAGTTGACGGTAACGAGCACCGTTCCGGCGCCACTCGCGATGAGGCGCAGCAGGGATACCCGAGGCGTAAACGCCGGGCTCAGAAATACCTTTAATCACCATCGAGAAGCCACTTATTTGCACGTCATCACAAATTTCAATGTGGCCATTGATGGCTGTTGCACCGCCAATTAAGCAACGCTTACCAATGCGGCAGCTCCCTGCCAACACAGTACAACCTGCAATGGCTGTGTCTTCATCAATAAATACATTGTGCGCTATTTGGCACTGATTATCGATAATACAGCCATCACTAATAATAGTGTCGTCTAGCGCACCGCGATCGATGGTAGTGCTAGCGCCAATATCTACCCGGTTACCGATAACTACACGTCCTAGTTGCGGGATCTTAACCCATTTACCCTGCTCATTGGCCCAGCCAAAACCGTCAGCACCTATGATGGTGCCTGCATGCACGAGACAATGCTCCCCAATCACACAGCCATGGTAAACCACCACGTGTTGCCATAATTGGGTTGCCCGACCAATTTCAACTCTTGGTCCAATATAGCAGCCCACGCCAATCACCACATCATCTGCGATAACCGCATGCTCAGCGATAACGGTGTTAGCACCAATAGCAACATTTGCTCCAATCTTTGCGGTTGGATGAATTTGTGCAGAGGCATGAATATGGTCAGCTGGTTTTGGTGTGGTATCTAAAAGTTGCGCTACTTTAGCAAAGCCAGCATAAGGATTACGGGTACGCAGGGCCGCCAAACCAGCTGGTAACTCCACATTAGGTGCCACAATCACGGCACTGGCTTGGGTAGTGTCTAGCTGCGAGCGATATTTTTCATTGGCTAAAAAGGCAATTTGCCCCGGCTTAGCCGAGGCAAGGGTTGCGACACCAGTGATGGTGATTTCACCATCACCGTGTACTTCAGCTTCAATCGCCTCAGCCAATTGCTGTAACAGCAATGTCTGATTCGTCATAGCCTTAGTTGCCACCAGTCATTTTTTTAATCACAGCATCAGTGAGGTCAGATGCTTCAGTAGCATAAGCTAACGCTGAACGCTGCAGAACAAGATCAAACTGTTGCGCAGTAGCTACGTCTTGAGTGTTGCGCATGATATCCATCAATAGTTGGTCGCGTAATTCGTTTTGACGACGACCCATATCTTCACGTACCGCTTTTACTTTAAGCTGATAGGTGGTTTCTAACATCTCCATTTCACGCTGCATGTTCAAGCGTTCTTGATTAGACATGATAGATGCATCACGTTGCGCTTTTTCTTGTAGCTCGCGCATTTGATTTTCAAGTTTAGAAACTTCGTCAATACGGCTCTTAAACTCAGTTTGAACTTGGGTTTCAAGTTCACGAGCTTGTGGCAGGTTCTGCAATACTTCTTGCACGTTAATCACGCCAACTTTCTGTTGTGCTTCTGCTGCATTAGCAAAAACTGCGGTAGCTAGTAACGCTGCTGCAACACCTGTTTTCATTAAAGTATTCACAATAAAACTCCTTGATATATTTTATAATTTTTCAAATTAGAAGGTGGTACCGATATTAAAGCTGAAGACCTGGGTTTTATCACCATCTTCTGACTTCAGTGGGCGCCCTAAAGAGAAGGTCAACGGCCCCATCGGTGAAATCCACTGCACAGAAATACCTGCAGATGCGCGGAACGAGTTAGGCTTACTAAAATCCTCTAATGGGTACGAGTTAGGATTAAGCTGCAATTTGGCATAATCGTCGTAATTAAACTCGGTATCCCATACGTTACCCACATCTACGTAGAAACTTGTACGAACTGTATTCTTATTCTCTTCAGAAATAAACGGTGTTGGTACAATTAATTCTAATCCACCCACGAACAATGCATTACCGCCCACCGAGTATTGGCTTACAGCCAAGGTATCCGTGTATTCGGGCAGCGGACTCGTTACTGGACCACCATCTACCGGCGGCAAGCCAGGAATGGATTGAGTATAACGATAGACTGCTTTCGGACCAATGGTGTTAGCTTCAAAACCGCGTAAATTATCGCGTCCACCAACGCGGAAGTTCTCATAGAATGGATACAGATATTCGTTACCGTTATCATCTTTACCATAACCGTTACCATAGCCTAACCGCATCCGGGTCATAAACACAAAACTATGAGTATCAGTTAATGGGAAATACTGGCGATAATCGTAGTTTACACGGAAGTAATTAACATCGCTCAAAGGCGCCGATATGCCAACTGACACCGAGTTAGATGACCCAGCTGTCGGGAACATACCACGGTTTAAAGTCACACGGTTCCAAGCTGCGGTAAGTTCGTAGATGTCAAAAGCCACCCCATCGTTTGGAGTACGTTTGTCAACATATGGTTTATAAAACCGCGTGATCTGCTCGTAACTTTCAACATCATTAATTTCTTCGCTACGATAGGTTGCACCAAAGCTTAAACTTTGGATTTCGCTAATGGGGAAGCCCACGTTAGCGCTAATACCGTATTGCTTCTTGTTGTAGCGAATGTAGTTATCTAACTTACCAGCATCAAACTCGCTCATGTACACGCTACCGGTTAAGCTCACGCCATCTTTAGTAAAGTAGCGGTCGGTATAAGCAACACTTGCAGTACGATTATATTTATTAGTGTTTACGTTGATCGCAGCGCGGTTACCCGAGCCCAAGAAGTTTTCTTGCGACGCACCAACACCGATTTGTAGACCTGAGTAGTCACCGTAACCAAAGCTAAAGTTAAATGAACCTGACGGCTGCTCTTTAACCACAAAATCAATATCTACACGCTCATCACTACCATCTACTTTGGTAGTATTGGTTTCTACGGTTTCAAAAAAGCCTAAACGCTCTAACCGAACCTTACTTTGCTCTACTTGGGCCTCATTAAGTGGAGCCCCTTCAAGTTGACGCATCTCTCGGCGTAAAACTTGATCCGCAGTTACATTGTTACCGATAAAGTTAATTCTATTCACGTAGACGCGTTTGCCAGGGTTGACGGAGAAAATCAAGTCAACTTCGTTGCTACCCTCTTGAATTTCAGGAATAGCGCGAACTTCAGGATACGCATAGCCGAAACGACCATAGAAACGAGCAATAGCCTCTTCTAGGGCTGTTATTTGTGCTGCATTATAAGTCGTACCTGATTTGATGGTGGTGAAAGCTTCAACCATCTCGTCATGGCCTTTCAAGTCACCAATCACTCGTACTTCGTTAATGCTGTATACCTCACCTTCTTCAAGGTTCATAGTGATATACACGCCTTTACGATCTGGCGTTAACGTTACTTGAACGGACTTAACCTGAAAGCCCAAATAACCACGGTTTTTATAGAAACTCTCTAGTGCTTCTAAATCACCTGATAACTGTTGTTTTTGATAACGGTTTTCACCGATAAAATTCCACCAAGGCAAGCTGTCTTTCAACTCAAATTGATTGAGTATCTCTTCATCAGTAAAACTTTTATTACCCACTAAATTGATTTGTTTAATTTCGGCCGATTCGCCTTCATCAAAGTTCAACCGCACGCTTACTCGATTACGGGTAAGCTCTACCAGTTCTACATCAACCTTAGCGTTGTATTTACCTACACTATGAAAGAAATCTTCAAGGCCTGTTTCGATGCTTGCGATGACGGTACGATCTAGTTGCTCGCCCTCGACAATCCCGCTATCAGTAAGACTCTGAGTGAGCTGCTCATCCTTGATATCTTTGTTTCCCTCAAACTCTATCGAGCTGATGGTTGGGCGCTCCACCACCTCAAAAATAAGCGTGTTATTTTCGCGTTTCGCTTCAATGTAATCAAAGTGGGTGGATGAATAAAGAGAGCGGATACTGTTACGAACTGCGTTCGCATCAACAGTGTCACCTAAACGAATAGGAATATAAGTTAGCGCGGCACCTAGGGCCACTCGTTGTAATCCTCTTACGCGGATATCTTCAACGACAAATGTTTCGGTATTTTTGTTGGCACTCTGCTCGGAAGCATTGGGTTCAGAACCTTGGGTTGCACTTTGTGCGTATGCAGTATGTGCAGGAAGAGCCGCCGCTGCTACCAGGGCGCTCAAGAACAGCTGTTTCAACGTCATTCTGTGCTACTTAATTGTTGTGTTGTACATGTCGTTTCATTGCGACAATCGCAGAATATCATTACTGATAGCAATTGCCATTAACGCGAATATAAGCGCGCCACCGATGCGGTAAAAAACTTCTTGCACGCGTTCAGAGACGGGCTTACCGCGTACTCCTTCTACTGCAAGAAACACTAAGTGCCCACCGTCTAAAACGGGTAATGGCACTAAGTTTATCACCCCAAGGTTAACGCTAATAAGCGCAAGAAACCCTAAAAAGTAGACCAGACCATAACTGGCCGAAGTCCCTGCCCCCTCTGCGATCGCAACTGGACCGCTCAGGTTGCTTACTGACACTACTCCGGTAACCAATTTACCCAGCATTTTTACACTGAGTACAATGAGCTCCCAAGTTCGTTCGGTGCCTTTTACTAATCCATCTATGAAACCATACTGTTGCACAAACCGATATTCTTCGGGATAAGGTGCAACGGTCGGCTCTACTCCTAGAAAACCAATACTTTCTTGTTCTAGTTCGCGGCTGCCTATGGTAACCGGCAACGCGAGTAGTTGCCCATTGCGTTCAACGCTTAGGGTTACTTGCTGCCCGGCCGAACTCATAATCAGCTGTCTGGTTTGAGACCAATCTACTACAGGAGTTCCATCAAACTCGACAATTTTATCACCAACGCGCAAATCAGCTTGTGCTGCAGGTGATTCTTCTGCCACATAACTCAGTACTAACGATACACGTTGCTGGTACGGCTGCAAACCTAAATCAACAAAGGTTGGCGTTTGTTGGTCAGATAATCGCCAATCCGCAATATCCAATACATAGTCTCGCTCGCGCAAGCGCTCATCTTGCACTGTTAGAGTCACCTGTTGCTGCCCTAAAGCACTAGCGAAGGCTAAATTAACTTGTTGCCAATCTTCCGTACGGCGACCATCAACTGCAATAATTTCACTTGGCACCGGAATTGATACTTGGCTTGCAATTGACTGCTCACGTACATCACCAATAATGGGCTTGACCGATTGCACACCCAGCAAAAACATCACCCACAACACCACGATAGCTAAGATGAAATTAGCTAATGGCCCTGCAGCTATGATGGCAGCTCGTTGTGGTACTGATTTAGCATTGAAACTTAAATGACGCTGGTGCTCTGGCACCTCATCAACGCGCCCATCAAGCATTCGTACATAGCCACCTAGTGGAATAGCACCGATTTGATAAACAGTACCGTCAGCAGCCTGCCGCTGCCATAGTGGCTTACCAAACCCCACCGAAAAGGTTAAGACTTTCACCCCACAACGTCGTGCAACCCAAAAATGTCCAAATTCATGGAAAGTAACTAAGATACCCAGCGTTACTACAAACGCTGCTAACGACCAAACCACTGTTAACATAACCGATAATGCTCCACCCAACGCTGGGCAACCTGTCGCGCTTGTTGATCTATGGCAATGACATCGTCAATTGAGCTAACCGGAATCACTGCTATTTCGTTCAATACCCTATCACAAATCTCAGCAATAGCGGTAAAGCCAATTTGAGTACCTAAGAAGGCTTCAACTGCGATTTCGTTTGCTGCATTAAGCATGGTGGTGGCGGCTTGCCCTTGCCAGCAAGCCTCAATAGCCAAGGCTAAACAAGGATAACGAGCGGCCTCGGCAGTACTGAACGTTAATTGGCTTAATTGGGAGAAATCAAGTGCTGCAACACCGCTGCTGATACGTGCAGGATAACTTAAACCATAAGCAATTGGCGTACGCATATCCGGCTGTCCTAGTTGTGCAATCACTGAACCGTCGGTAAAACTTACCATAGAATGAATAACACTCTGAGGATGTACCACCACTTCTAATTGCTCGCGTTGACAATTAAACAACCAGCGCGCTTCAATATACTCTAATCCTTTATTGAGCATGGTGGCGGAGTCTACAGAAATCTTCTGCCCCATACTCCAATTGGGATGGGCACAGGCTGCAGCTGGGGTTTGTTGGGCTAATTCGGCTAAGGGTAGCTCTCTAAAGGGGCCACCTGAGCCGGTAAGCAAGATTTTATTGACCCCATGAGCGGCTAAATCAGCTTGACCTAAAGCTTGTTGTGCTGCTGTCGGCAAACACTGAAAGATTGCATTATGTTCGCTATCGATGGGCAGCAACTCTGCGCCAGAACGAGCTACAGCATCCATAAACAGCTGCCCTGACATCACTAAGGCTTCTTTGTTAGCCAGCAAAATACGTTTGCCCGCGTTAACCGCTGCCAAGGTTGGCAATAGCCCGGCGGCACCTACAATAGCTGCCATCACCGTATCTACTTCACTAGCTGAAGCAACATCAAGCAAGGCTGCAGGGCCGATAAGTACTTCCGTGCTGCTACGTTGTTCTAACAGCTGCTGCCGTAGCGCTAAACCAGCCTGCTCATCGACCATAACCGCGTAGGTTGGGTTAAAACGTGCACAAATACTTAGCATCTCCGCAACATTAGCATGTGCGGTCACCGCAAAGAGATTAAAGCGTTGTGGATGCTCGTTGATAACAGCTAAGGTACTTTTACCAATCGAGCCTGTGGCACCTAAAATCGTAATAGATTGCATACTAGGCCAATAACAATAAGTAAGCTAAAGCAAAGACGGGTAACGCAGCTGTTAAACTATCAATGCGATCTAAAATACCACCGTGCCCTGGCAACAAACTGCCGCTGTCTTTTACTCCTGCACAGCGCTTAAACATGCTTTCGTTTAAATCACCAAACACCGATGCAACGACAGTGACTAACCCAGCTAGATAATAACCAGCGAATTGCTCGGCAGGTACCTTTAACCAATGGGCTACTACCATCATCACCACAAAAGCCAAGGTGATACCACCTAGAAGCCCTTCCATGGTTTTACCTGGGCTGACCGCTGGCATCAGTTTATTGCGCCCATAACGAACCCCAGCAAAATAGGCTCCAACATCGGCGGCCCATACCAGTAACAATACAAACAGTACAGCAAAGCCGCCAAACAACGGCTGCTCAGCATAATTCAAAGAGCGAATAGCCAGCATGCCAGCCCAAGCAGGCACCAGTGTTAACCAACCAAATACGCCCACGATAGAGCGCGTACGCGACCACACTCGCCGACTACGTGGATAATTTAATATCAACACTAAAGCCAACACCCACCAAGCACAGCCCAGCACGATCAGGATGTATAGTGGCTGCGCTAACTCGCCTTGCTGCCATACTTGATCAACCGGCACCCACCACATCAAGGCCGCCAGAATAACACTCACGCTGAGCGTATAAGCGATACGACCTAGGCGTTTGGTGACCCCCATCAATGGCGCCCATTCCCACGCCCCAGCTGTCATCAATATCAGCACCGCCACAGCAAAGCCTGTTAATGGCAGTGCAAACACCGCATAAAGGGCGACAGGTATAAGCACCAGCGCAGTCAGTAAACGTTGTTTAAGCAAGGTTGTCCCCGGTTGTCACATCAGTATCTAAAATAGCCCGTTGCAGTTGCTCGCTGGTCATACCAAAGCGACGCTCGCGACAACTAAAGTCAGCGATTGCTGCTGCAAATTCTTTATCATCAAAGTCGGGCCACAATACTTGGCTAAAATAAAATTCCGCATAAGCTAATTGCCATAGCAGAAAATTGCTAATTCGGTGTTCGCCACCTGTTCTTATTAATAAATCTGGCTCAGGTTGGTCTGCTAATTGTAACTGCTCAGCTAATAAATCAGTTGTGATTTGCTCAGCATCCAATTCACCATCACGCACCTTACTCGCCAATTGTCTTGCCGCCGCAGTAATATCCCAACGGCCGCCATAGTTGGCTGCAATATTTAAATTCAAAGCGGTATTATTTGCGGTCATGGCTTCTGCTGTCGCCATTTGTTTCTGTAACCGCTCACTAAACGCACTTTTGTCGCCAATAATACGTAGGCGTACATTATGTTTATGTAACTTCTTTACTTCACGTTTTAGTACCGTCATAAAGAGTTCCATTAACACTGAAACCTCTTGTTGCGGGCGATTCCAGTTTTCACTACTGAAGGCAAACAAAGTTAACGATTGAATACCTTTTTTACGTGCAAACTGCACCGCTTGCCGCACCGCTTCAGCCCCAGCTTTATGGCCAAAGGTGCGGTGTTTGCCGCGCAACTTCGCCCAACGCCCGTTACCATCCATGATGATTGCCACGTGCTTAGGCATTTGAATACTCGAAACGTCCGTGATTGTCATAAATAACGCCATACAAGAAAAAACGCCGTGTGAGTATACCTGACACGGCGCTTTCCACCAATGTGGAATAGAAACAACAGTTTAAACTTCCATCAGATCTTTTTCTTTTTCCGCTAAGGCTTCATCAATTTTAGCGATATAAGTATCTGTCAACTTTTGAATTTCTTCAGTAGCGCGACGTTCTTCGTCTTCGCTAATTTCTTTTTCTTTAAGTAGGTCTTTCAAATCGCTGTTAGCATCACGACGAATGTTACGAATGGCAACTCGCCCTTGCTCTGCTTCATTACGAACCACTTTAACTAAATCGCGACGACGCTCTTCGGTTAACGGTGGTAATGGCACCCGAATGACAGTACCAGCAGAAGCTGGGTTTAGGCCTAAATCTGAGGTCATGATGGCTTTTTCAACCGCACCTGCTGATGACTTATCAAACACTGTCAAAGCTAACGTACGTGAATCTTCTACCGTGATGTTTGCCAATTGCTTTAACGGAGTATCTACCCCGTAGTAAGGTACCATCACACCATCTAAAATACTTGGATGAGCACGCCCAGTGCGCACTTTTGAAATTTGTGAACGTAGCGCATCTACGCTTTTTTCCATACGCTGTTTAGCGTCTTGCTTAATGTCATTAATCACGTTGTAGTTTCCTTATGTCTTGCTCGTACGCTTGATTATGCGGGGTTAAGCATGCTTTCACTAGCAATAAGTGTACCTTCTTCTTCGCCCATAATCACGGCTCTTAATGCACCTGGCTTATTCATATTAAAGACACGAATAGGAAGATTGTGGTCACGGGCTAGCGTAAATGCCGCTAAATCCATTACTTTAAGTTGTTTTTGTAGCACTTCATCGTAACTGATCTGGCGGTACAGTTGCGCATTGGGGTCTTTAACCGGGTCTGCCGAGTAGACACCATCCACTTTAGTTCCTTTAAGCACTAAATCTGCTTCGATCTCAATACCTCGTAAACAAGCGGCCGAGTCTGTAGTAAAGAATGGATTACCGGTACCCGCAGAGAAAATCACCACACGGCCAGACTTGAGCAAACTAATAGCATCGGCCCAGTTGTAGCTATCGCACACACCGTTAAGCTCTATTGCCGACATTAGGCGAGCATTAACAAAAGCACGATGCAACGCATCACGCATTGCTAAACCATTCATTACGGTTGCTAACATACCCATGTGGTCGCCCACAACTCGATTCATTCCGGCCTTTGCTAAACCTTCACCACGAAATAGGTTGCCACCACCAATGACCAAGCCAACTTGCACCCCAAGCTCTACTAATTCTTTAATTTCCTGAGCCATGCGATCAAGTACTTTGGCATCAATACCAAAAGACTCATCTCCCATTAAGGCTTCACCGCTCAATTTTAATAAAACGCGGCGATAGCTCGGTTTGCTACTTGGTGTCATAGGTTCGCTCCATGTTCAGGTCGTTATACTAACAGATACTTAAAGTTAGCTGCGAGATAGGCCTAGGTACTACTCATCAGCCATCTTATTGGTGTTTATTGTTGTGCTATTCCAGCCTTAGGTCCAGCGCTTTTTGCTACTTTAACTGGATATTCTGAATCTAGTTTATCAACCAAACTAGGTTACTCATAAAAAAACCGCATCATGCCAACCATGATGCGGTTTTCATTAACAACTTAGCAGTTTAGCCACAGAACTTAGCATTACGCCTTGTTCGCTGCTGCTGCCATTTGTGCTTGTACTTCAGCTGCGAAATCTTCTGATTTCTTCTCAATGCCTTCACCTACTTCGTAACGTACGAAAGTAACTACGTCGGCACCTTTAGATTTCAGCAAATCAGCAACAGTAATCGCTGGATCTTTCACGAACGCCTGACCAGTTAAGCTGATCTCGCCAGTGAACTTACGCATACGGCCTTCAACCATTTTCTCAGCGATGTCTTGTGGCTTACCACTTTGCATTGCGATATCTAGTTGAATTGCGCGCTCTTTCTCAACCACTTCTGCTGATACATCTTCAGGCTTCACAAACTGTGGAGCGCTGGCTGCAACATGCATAGCGATGTCTTTAGCTAACTCATTGTCGCCACCGGTAAGTGCAACTAGTACACCAATACGGCCGCCGTGAACATAGCTTTCTACCACGTCAGCACCAGAGATGGTCATCACGCGGCGAACGTTCATGTTCTCGCCAATTTTAGCAACTAAAGCTTCACGTACTTCTTCTACGGTGCCGCCTTCGATTGCTGTAGCCTTAAGCGCATCAACATCAGTTTCTTTATTAGCAAAAGCCGCGTTGATAACTTTATCACCGAAAGCTAAGAAGCTTTCGTCACGTGCAACGAAGTCAGTTTCGCAGTTAAGCTCAACCAAAGTACCGGTGTTGCCTTCAGTTTTGGTCAGGATTACACCTTCAGCGGCTACGCGACCTGCTTTTTTAGCAGCTTTCGCTTGACCACTTTTACGCATGTTTTCGATCGCCGCTTCGATATCGCCGCCGGTCTCTTCCAATGCTTTTTTGCAATCCATCATGCCAGCGCCAGTGCGCTCGCGCAGTTCTTTAACCAGAGCTGCTGTAATAGCCATGTACTTGTCCTCTAATCAGATGACTTAAAATTATTCAGTTTCAGCTTCAACGAAATCGTCTGCAGAACCTTCAACAACAACGCCACGAGCATCGTTGATAGCAGCTGCAGCAGCGTTCAAGTACAGTTGTACTGCACGAATCGCGTCGTCGTTACCTGGAATGACATAATCAACGCCATCAGGGTTTGAGTTGGTATCAACCACAGAGATAACTGGAATACCTAGGTTGTTAGCTTCTTTGATCGCGATGTGTTCGTGATCTGCATCGATAACAAACAATACGTCTGGCAAGCCAGCCATATCTTTAATACCGCCTAAGCTCTTCTCTAGTTTTTCCATTTCACGGGTGTTAACCAACGCTTCTTTTTTGGTCAACTTGTCGAAAGTACCGTCTTGGCTCATGGTTTCAAGCTCTTTTAAACGCTTGATTGATTGACGTACGGTTTTCCAGTTCGTCAACATACCACCTAACCAACGGTGATTTACGTAAAACTGTTTGCAGCTAATCGCGGCTTCTTGTACTGATTCAGAAGCAGCGCGCTTGGTACCAACAAACAACACTTTGCCTTTGTTGCTAGCAACGTGCTGTAAAAAGTTCAACGCGTCGTTGAACATAGGCACAGTTTTTTCTAAGTTGATGATATGAATCTTGTTACGAGCGCCAAAAATGAACGGCTTCATTTTTGGGTTCCAGAAGCGAGTTTGGTGACCGAAGTGTACACCAGCTTTCAGCATGTCACGCATAGACACGTTTGCCATGATTATTTTCCTTTGTAAGGGGTTATGCCTCCATACATCCCATAGTTCGACTCATCCGCAGCTAACGTCTTATCGCTGCATCGAGCACCCCGAGCTATGTGTCGATGTATGTGTGTGTTTAAGTTAATGGTTATGCAATTCGAAATTGCGGGCGCTTTATAACATAAGCAGCCCCATTTAGCAACAATTTAAGGGCTGTTTTAGGCTTCACCGAAGCGCTACAAACTGCTAGAATATCGTCCACATTTGCTAACTGAAACATGAGCATGAGCATTTCAATTAAAACCCCTGAAGAAATCGAGAAAATGCGCGCTGCAGGTCGTTTGGCAGCAGCCGTATTAGAAATGATTGAACCCCACATCAAAGCCGGGGTAACCACCGCAGAAATCGATCAAATTTGCCACGACTACATCATTGCGCATGGGGCAATTCCAGCTCCGCTAAACTATCATGGCTTTCCGAAATCGGTATGCACCTCACTGAATCATGTGGTGTGCCATGGCATTCCAAACGAGAAGCCTCTCAAAGACGGCGACATCATGAACTTAGATGTCACCGTCAAGTTAGATGGCTATCATGGTGATACCTCAAAGATGTTTGTGATAGGTAAACCAAGTATTTTGGCTGAGCGCTTGATGCGCGTGACGCAAGAATGTCTCTATCAAGCCATTCACATGGTGAAACCTGGTCTGCGGACAGGTGATTTCGCTGCAGTCATTCAAAAACATGCCGAGCAGCATGGTTATTCTATTGTGCGTGAGTACTGCGGCCATGGTATTGGCGCCGTGTTTCATGAAGAACCACAAATCTTGCACTATGGTACCGCCGGTACGGGTGATGTTTTACAACCAGGCATGTGCTTTACCATTGAACCTATGGTGAATGCGGGTAAACGCCACACCAAATTGATGCGTGACGGCTGGACAGTACTCACTAAAGATCGCAGTTTAAGTGCACAGTGGGAACACACCTTGCTGGTTACCGAGGATGGAGTTGAAGTATTGACCTTGCGCAGTGATGAAGACCTCCCCCGAGTGATCAAACATGCCAACTAAATAAGATTGGCAATAACCTAACGCGAGATACAGCGATGACGCCTGCACCAGCACCTCAGTGGCCCGCCACTATTACTCTTGCCAGCGGGCGTGATTGCTTAGAACGCTACCAACATTGGTCAGCTGAAGCTTTCATTACTGCCGACATTGATTTTTTGCTGCAGCATCGCAGCCAATTTATGGATGCTATGCTACAGCAGCTTTGGCAGCAATTTGGTCTCGCCAGTGATCAGTTGTGCCTCTTCGCGGTAGGCGGGTATGGTCGCGGAGTGTTACACCCCTATTCTGATATCGACCTACTTATTCTGTACCAATCACCTTTGACGGATGCCCAACAGCAAGCCGTACGTGAACTCATTCAATTACTGTGGGATCTGCGCTTAGAAGTTGGCCACAGTGTGCGTAACACCGCCGAGTGCCTTACTCAAGCAGAAGCTGATGTTACCGTTGCAACCAGCCTGTTAGAACAACGTTTGATCGCTGGCGATGAGCCTATCGCACAGCAATTTAATCTACTTATTCAACAGCAATTCCCATGGACTAGTCGCGCTTTTTATCAAGCCAAACTCACTGAACAACAAAGTCGTCATCAGCACTATCATGGCACTTCTTATAATCTCGAGCCTAATGTTAAAAGTAGCCCAGGTGGGTTGCGTGATATTCAAACCATTGGTTGGATCGCTAAACGCCATTTTCAAACCCAATCCGATGAGAGCTTAGTACAGCATGGCTACATTACGGCGGCAGAACTTCTAGAGCTACGCGAGTACCACGACTTACTAGCCCGCATCCGTTTTGCCTTGCATTTAGAGGCAGGCAAAGCTGAAGATCGATTACTGTTCGACTATCAACCAGGGGTGGCAGCACGGCTAGGATATGGTGAGCCAGGCAAACGCAGCGTTGAAGCCATGATGAAAGACTACTTTAACGCTGTCGTCGGGGTTAATGAGCTCAACAATATGCTCTTGCAGTTTTTTGAGCAGGATATCTTAGCTAGTCATGCGCAATTACAGCGACAACCTTTACCCTGCTCTCGATGGGCCCAAGAGAAGGCTCAGCAGCAAGGCTTAACTAAGCCTGAACCCATGTTTGAGCAAATTGGACAAAGTATTGCGGCTATCCAGGATCACGTATTTAATACCCCTTGGCATTTACTTGAATTTTTATTAGTGATCGCCAACCATCCAAGTATTACTCATATTCAAGCTCATACGGTACGCTTGCTTCGGCATGCGCGAACGCAATTGCGCCAACCGCTAAGCAGCGACCCTCAATGTCGCCAGTTGTTCCTAGCACTATTACGCCATCCACATGGCGCTGGAACTGCCTTTCGACTGATGCATCAACATCAGTTGATGGCGCATTATTTGCCACCTTGGCAACAAATTGTCGGGCAAATGCAGTTTGATTTATTTCACGCCTATACTGTTGATGAACACACCTATCGCTTGGTGAGAAATATCCATCGCTATCGTGATGCAGAGTATCAACATGAATTTCCTTTATGTGCAGAACGAATGGCGGCTATGGATAAGCCAGAGCTATTATTTTTAGCGGCTATTTTTCATGATATTGCCAAAGGGCGTGGCGGTGATCACTCAGAATTAGGTGAGCGCGACGCTCTAAATTTCGCCCAACAACACGAGCTCCCGCCTGATGATGGAGCCCTAGTTGCATGGTTGGTTCGCCATCATTTGTTGATGTCTGTAACTGCGCAGAAACGTGATATCCATGATCCTGAGGTGGTGAAACAATTTGCTGAAGTGGTGCAAACCAGTACCCGTTTAGATTACTTGTATTGTCTTACAGTAGCCGATATTCGTGCCACCAATAGCACCTTGTGGAACAACTGGAAAGCAACCCTACTAGAGAATCTATATCACGCAACCAAACAATTTTTAGCGCAAAATAAACCTAATGCAGCCACCGAAATGCGTCACCGCATTCACCAGCATCAAGCCCATGCTATGGGGCTGCTACTTAGTGCAGGATTTCAAGCACAAGCAATCCAAGAGTTGTGGGGACGTTTTACCGCGGACTATTTTTTACGTCATCAACCAGAACAAATTGCCTGGCATTCACAGCACATCTTGTTGGTGCAGTCCGATGAACAGTTACCTCTCATTTTGTTAGGTGACGAGAACAATCAAGGCACCACCGAATTGTTCATTTATCATTTGGAACATGAACACCTTTTTGCCGCAGTTGCAGCCGTGCTTGATAGCCAAAATTTAAGCATCCACGACGCCCAAATCTTAGCTACTCGGGATGGTTATGTGATGGATACCTTTGTGGTGTTACAACATGATGGCCAACCATTAACCGATAGCCGCCATATCGAGTCATTGAAACAACAACTACACGATGTGCTGCGCAAACGCCAGCCAGTACCTAGCGGCCAACGTCGATTGCCCCGGCGCTTGCGCAATTTTAATGTGGTTACCAAAGTTGATTTTGTCAGTGAGCGCAATCCACGCCGTACAGCGTTTGAATTAGTTGCGCTCGACCGACCCGGCCTAGTTGCGCGCGTAGCAAAAGTTATGCAAACACTAGATTTAAATATCTTGGCCGCTAAAATCACCACCGTTGGCGAACAAGCTGAAGACCTTTTTATTGTTACCTCGCGCCGCAACCAAGCGCTGACTCACGAACAAAAGCAACAGTTACGAGAACAAATTATTACTGCTTTAGATGATTAACTAAGAAAGGAATAAACCATGCAAGACATACAACAACGCATTGAAGCTGCATTTGAGCAACGTGCTAACATCAGCCCGACCGACATGCCCGCCGGCCTAGCCGATGACCTAGCACACGTGATTGACAGTATTGATAAGGGTGAATTACGAGTTGCAGAAAAAATCGATAACCAATGGGTTGTTCATCAATGGTTGAAAAAAGCCGTATTATTATCATTTCGCACCAACGACAATGGTCTCATGGAAGGCGGAGAAACACGGTTCTTTGATAAAGTACCAAGCAAATTTGCCAGTTACGATGAAGCTCGTTTTCGTGCTGAAGGCATGCGTGTAGTGCCTCCGGCACAAGTTCGTAAAGGCGCTTACATCGGCCGTAACGTAGTGTTAATGCCTTCTTACGTAAATATCGGTGCTTACGTTGATAGCGGAACCATGGTAGACACTTGGGCAACCGTAGGTTCGTGTGCGCAAATTGGTAAAAATGTGCATTTGTCAGGTGGCGTAGGAATTGGTGGTGTGCTTGAACCATTGCAAGCTAATCCAACAATTATTGAAGATAACTGTTTTATTGGGGCTCGCTCAGAGATTGTCGAGGGCGTTATTGTAGAGACTGGAGCCGTTATCTCCATGGGTGTTTACATCAGCCAAAGCACCCGTATTTACGATCGTGAAACCGGTGAGATTCATTATGGTCGGGTTCCTGCTGGTGCGGTGGTAGTGCCTGGTACACTACCAAGTAAAGACGGCACTCATGGGTTGTATGCCGCCATCATCGTGAAAAAAGTCGATGCACAAACCCGCGCTAAGGTAAGTATTAACGAGCTATTGCGGGCGGCTGATTAAAAATCAGCTCAAACTCTTTCGGAACAGCCAACTCAATAACAACTGGCTGTTCCGTAATTGGGTGCGGAAACTGCAGTGAGGTGGCTGCAAGCATTAATCGTGACAGACCAAATTGCTCACGAAAAAATCTGTTATGCCGCCCATCACCGTGATTTGAATCTCCAATAATCGGATGTCGCAGATGGGACATATGCCGGCGCAACTGATGCTTTCTGCCCGTTTGCGGTAATAAATGCATCAACGAATAGCGAGTGGTCGAATGACGTTTGCTTACCGCAAATGGTAATTCTACCTGACGTAGGCAACGGTACGCCGTCACCGCCGCCTGTGCTGCTTTGTTCGGATCAGCTTGGGCATCCGCTATTTTATCCAGCTCTTCTTTGAGTGGATAATCAAGAATGCCATCTCCTAAATAGCCACGCACTACTGCATGATACCCTTTTTGAATCTGACGCTGACTGAAGATCTCAGTCATCACGCGAGCACTAGCGGCTGATTTAGCGAATAATAAAATACCTGAGGTTGGCCGGTCCAAACGATGAACCGGATAAACTCGCTGGCCAATTTGATCACGAACCCGCTGCAACGCAAACTCTGTTGCCTCTTTCGCAATCCAACTGCGATGCACTAACAACCCACTAGGCTTATCAATAGCGATGAGCTCGTCATCCTCGAATAATACCGGTAACGGTAAAACAGCTTGGCTCATCAAACATCATCCGCAAGCGGGTCAGTACCACTTAAAAGCACATCAAACTCGCGCAACAGCGTGATTAAACTATCATGGTGGTCTAACTCATCACGATAAACATGCGTCGCCATCGGGCTCACGGCAATGTTCTGCGGCAATGGATGTTCAGAGTCTAAAATAGCCCACATCCGCGGTAACATAATAAACTGCAGCCACTGATGAAAATCTAGCGTATCCATAGCAAAAGGCTCGGTACTCGCCAAATCTTGCGCAGGTGGATGATGATTTTGCCATAATCCTAAACAGTTTAACTCAGCTTCAACTCGTTCTAATAAGCGCGCAGCGCGTTGACGTTGGTCCATGACTACCTCCACGACCTGATTTATCGTTATAATGGCGACATCTTTCAGCAAAAACGATTAGGTTGCAAGTTTAATGACCATCAATTACCTATCTGACCTACTTGAGCAAAGCCAAAGTGATTTCGTGGTGTACGATATGGGACGGCGGGTGGTGCCCATGGGCGCCGAACAATTCACAGCGATTTGTGCACAGCATCAGCCCTACCCATTTCCAACCCAACATCAGGCTTGGTTTGCTGTGGTGTTTTGGCCTAAATTAGCGACCAGCAAGGTTGAGCCTTACTTGTGGTTTTTACGTATGCCACTCGATGAACGAGGTTTGCTCAGCTTAACTGCACAACAAGACTTTATGACTCAAGTCATTACTTTGTTGGGGCAGCAAATTAGCGGAGCATTAACTGAGCAGCAGCAACAACAACTGCAGCAATCGGCCTATTTGTTTACTCCAGCTGAAGTAAAACGGGCAGCCCTACATGCGCAATTAAGTAAGCGCTGGCAGCGCCCTCCTTCAATTTATTATGAGCATGCCCAAAGCGAGTTATTAAGCCCTAGCAGCGAGGGTTGGCAGCAACTTGGCTTGCAAGGCATCCACGATGTCTGTCAGCGTCTAGAAAGCGACCAATATCTAACCACCAGCATTGCTGCGCAATGGCTAGATTATCCGGAACCTTTACAAAAGGCCCTCGCCGAAGCACTCGAGCATTGCCAAGCACCTGTTTACTTGTATCAACAGTTGATACCAAAGCTAACCGATGTTTCAAACTCGCAGCGATTGCAGACGTTACGGGCATTGGCTGGTGTTGCGCATAAGGCAGACGCTGCTCTCGATAACGAGTTACCTTTAGTGGCGGCCCTGACTGAATTACTACCGCACGCTAGCGCAGATGAGTTGGTTATTCTTGCGACACGGCTATGGCCCCTACTCCAAGGTGAGCTGTTACTTGAGTTTATGCAACGTCTGGCGGTGAGCCAGCCTAGCGAGCTGTTCGCTGGTATCGTCAGCGATTTATTACGAGTACCTAGCACCAGAACGCAGCTATTGATGCTACTGCAGCAACCTGAGTTGCCAGCTCCTGTAGCTGCGGCCTGGCAGCAGTTTATTATCAAGCAATCTCGTTCATGAATATTCGCGTCAAGGAAAGCTTGTTATGCAGTTAAGTGATGCCATGCTACTGATTTTTATTGGGTTTATTATTTTTCTCTTTTGGCAAGGGAGACGCCAAGCTGAACAGGCCCGACGTTACGCCGCTGCCTATTGTAAAAATCATCAACTTCAACTGCTAGATATTGCGTGGCAGGCCGGACGACCAGCACGGTTTGAACGCCATTGGGGGTGGCGCAGTAGTTATCAGTTTGCATTTAGCAGCGATGGCGAAAGCCGCTATGAAGGCGAACTGGTGATGTTGAACTTGCGCCTACTTGAGGTCAACACCCCAGCTTACCGTCTACCCGATTAGCTTGACTGGCGTTTTAGTCCTACTAATCGTTGCAAAAACTGACCGTACATAACCCAGTCACCCAATAATGAGTAAGCCGGATATTTGAAAGTAGCCGGCTTATTGTGTTCAAACACAAAATGCCCAAGCCAAGCAAAGCCGTAGCCTATTACTGGCACCAGTACTAATCCCCACCACTGCTGGGTAATTAAAACATAAGCCAACACCGCCAACACCAGGCTACTGCCAATATAATGCATAGCTCGACATTTGGGATTGGCATGCTCAGCTAAATAATAGGGATAAAATTCAGCAAACGTTTTAAACTGCACGACTAACCTCTTGTTCAGTTTCTGTAATGACAGCTCGCGGCTGAAACAGCAAAGTACCAACCACATTGCCTATCGTTAGCTCGGTAATGTCTTGATAGCCATGCTGATAAAACAGAGCGAGATGCTGAGGCTGGGTCACGTACACGGCAATCCCGCGTGACTGCGGCTCGTCCGCTAACATCGATTGCGCCGCTCGCACGAGTAAATCCCCCCATCCTTGCTGTTGATAACGCGGACTAACAGCAATAAATGCCAGCATATGATAATCATCACCTTCAATATGTTGTTGAATGATGGTTTCTTTTTCTATCAGCTGTTTGGTACTGACATAGCCTGCTGTCAACAACATCTTTAACCGCCAATGCCAATAACGACCGGGACCAAAACTTTTCCCTGGCTGGGTTAAACAGGCCACGCCAATTAAAGATTCGCCATCAAAGACGCCTACCATCGGCTGCTTAGCTTCCCAAAAGGCAGTGAGCTCTTCGCGAATGGCTGCGCGCAAGCGTTTCTCATAATCCGGCTTATCGGCTTGAAATAACGACATTAACAAGCTGTCATTAAAATAGGCTTGATACAACAATGACGCTGCGAGTTTTAAATCTTCGGCGACCAAATAAGTTAATTGTCCATCACGTAATTGCGCTGGATTAACCTTGTCTGAGTCATAAGTTTGATTCATTGAAAAACCCCATGCGTTTTATGGATAAATTTCAACCACCAAATTACTTGATTCAGATCAATTGGTCTACAACTCGCGGCGATAATTGTTGAATAAATTCTTGCAAAGATGGCGCAAGCTGTTGATGTTGTGGTTGCCCAACAAACTCCAACCCAACCACACCGCTATCATTATCTACCGTAATTAATAAATCATCGGACTCTTCTGCTAAACCAATGAAAAGTGTAATGGGTTGCTTCAACCGACGTTTCATCAATACATGTCCGGCTAAATTCGCTTGCAATCGCTCGGCATCTTCTGGGCCATGATTCTGCAGCAGCTGTAACGGGTGTTCCGCAAAGGTGACGGCTAAATCGGCCGCATACCAATGGCTGTAAAAGGCTTCTACCGAGTCATGCAGCGGCTGCTCCAGCGCATTGGCTAGATCAGTAAAGAGTAGTGGCTGCGTTTGTTTTACCGGTACCCAATGCACCCAATCCTGCTGTAGCGGTTGCTGATAAATAGGTGCCTGCCAATCTGGGTTAGCTTCAACCACTAGCGGTTGTCCAGCCTGTGCATAGGCACTTTGATATTGCGCTAACAAGTTATCCAGCGCGGTAGTCATTAACATGGCAAATGATCCCTCTATCAGTTTTATCGGTAAATGATTTTGCTAGCATCTAGCAACCGCCAAGGCTACAATGGCCGACTGCGTTAAAAACAGTAGTGTAACAGGTAATTTAATTCGATGAATCAACCACTAGCTCATTTAAATCTCGGGCAACCCACTCAGTACCCAACCGCCTACGATGCCAGCTTATTGCAAGCGGTACCAAGGCAGCTAAACCGTACTCCAATCGGCTTACCAGAAGCCCAGCCGTTACCCTTTCATGGTGACGACATTTGGCATGGCTATGAACTGTCATGGCTAAATCAACAGGGGCTGCCACAGGTAGCTTTAGCCGAATTCAGGGTAGCTTGTAATAGTCCAAATTTAATTGAGTCAAAATCGTTCAAGCTCTATCTAAATAGCTTTAACGATAGTCGTTTTGCCAGTTGGCAACAGGTGGAAACTCAGCTTAGTCATGATTTATCGGCTTGCGCACAAGCGCCAGTCAAGGTAAAACTAATGACGGTGCAACAAGCACAGCAACAGGCATTTGCCGATTTACCCGGCCAATGTATTGATAACCAAGATATAACTATCGATACCTACAACTATGCCCCGGAATTATTGCAGCCGAACGCACAAACGCAGCAGGTGTCAGAAATCTTACACAGTCACCTGTTAAAATCGAACTGTTTGATTACCAATCAACCCGATTGGGGTTCGGTGTTAATCAGCTATCGCGGTCGTCAAATCGACCAAGCTGCGCTGCTCCGTTATCTGGTGTCATTTCGGCACCACAATGAATTTCATGAACAGTGTGTTGAGCGTATATTCATGGACATTAAACGGCAGCTACAACCCGAACAATTAACCGTGTATGCACGTTATACCCGGCGTGGTGGACTCGACATTAATCCGTTTCGATCCGACTTCGAAACCACACCAACATCAGTCCGCCTGAGCCGGCAGTAATGATAAGAACGAAAAAGGAAAAGGAAAAGGAATGAAATTTACCATATCACCCCGTGGCAGTATGAGCTTACTGTCACAGCTAGAAATCAACCGCTTACAACAAACCAGTGACGAACAATTATATAAACTTTTTCGTAATTGTTGTTTAGCTGTATTAAATGCGGGAAGTACGACTGATAGTAGCGAAGAGATTTTTGAAAAATATAAAGACTTTGATGTCAATGTGATCAAGTGTGAGCGTGGTGTACAACTTGAGTTAGTAAACCCACCCGCTGAAGCTTTTGTTGATGGCAAATTGATTATCGGTATGCAGGAGTTGGTAGAAGCTGTCTTACGAGATATTCTCTTCACTGGTGAACGCTACAACGCCCAAACTCTAGACTCTGCCGACACCCATACGCTAACGCACGTGGTCTTTGATATTTTGCGTAATGCGCAAATGGTGCAGCCCAACTTAGATCCAAATGTGATTGTTTGCTGGGGTGGCCACTCCATTAACGAAGTAGAATATAAATATACCAAAGAAGTAGGTTACGAGCTTGGCCTGCGTAGTTTGAATATTTGTACCGGCTGTGGCCCAGGTGCCATGAAGGGCCCGATGAAAGGCGCCACAATCGGCCATGCTAAGCAACGTATTGCTGATGGTCGTTATTTAGGTTTCACCGAGCCAGGCATTATTGCAGCTGAGCCACCTAACCCGATTGTCAACGAATTGGTGATTCTACCTGATATTGAAAAACGTTTAGAAGCCTTTGTACGTTGTGCTCATGGTATCGTTATTTTCCCAGGTGGAGCCGGCACTGCTGAAGAACTTCTCTATATTCTAGGTATTCTGATGCATCCGCAAAACGAGCGTCAGGTATTCCCGCTGGTGCTTACCGGTCCAGAGAGTAGCCGTGGCTACTTCGAAGCTATTGACGACTTTGTTGCGGCAACTTTGGGCGATGAAGCACGCAAGCTTTATCAGATTATCGTTGCTGACCCAGCCGCTGTAGCTAAAGCGATGACGCAAGGTGCGCAGGCGGTGAAACAGTATCGTCGCGAAACTGGCGATTCGTACTGCTTCAACTGGACGCTCCACATTGATGAAGCATTTCAACGTCCGTTCGTGCCTAATCACGATAATGTGCGTAACTTGAATCTTCATACGGATCAAGAACCGCAAGCCTTAGCTGCGGACTTACGTCGTGCATTCTCAGCCATTGTAGCTGGTAACGTCAAAGACGAAGGCATTCGGGCTATTCGTCAACATGGGGTGTTCGAAATTCACGGCGAAAAAGAAATGATGAAGAAACTCGACGTATTATTACAAGCATTTGTCGAGCAAAGCCGGATGAAGCTACCGGGTTCGGTGTATCATCCTTGCTATCGAGTTGTTACTGATTAAGTACTAACTGTTTCATATCTTAACACCAAGGGAGTCTGCTCGTGTCAAAAATGCTCAAAGTGGTTTTAATTGGCTTTGCCATTTATGTTGCGGCAGCTGCCTTGCTGTTAAATCTATATCAAGCTGACCCTGAAAATATGAGTTGGCAAGAACGTGAGACTTTTAATCTAAAACAAATTGGTCGCTTAGATTTAGGCGCAGATAAAGGTGATGTGATCAGGCTGTTAGGTTCACCAGATATTAGCGAAGCAAAGGCCACTGCTGATGGCGAAGTCTTGGTACTCTTTTACCGAACTCATCACGTTAAATCAGATGGCATTACCACCCGTGACGAATGTACTCCGTTATTATTCAAGGACGATGCTTTAATCGCATGGGGAGCTGACGCTTATAGTGAGTATCAATCGTTTTAATGATCTACCCCACCGCAGTGTCATAGTACTTCTGCTATAATGCCCGCCAATTTAATCAAGCGTATTAGTCTTAGAAGTTTCACCGAAAGTTTTTAGAAGGTACCCCCAATGAGCACCACCATTACTGTGATTCCTGGCGATGGAATCGGTCCAGACATTATTGATGCAACCCTGAAAATCCTCGACCAAGCTGGTTGTGACTTTACCTATGAGTTTGCTGATGCCGGCTTAGCGGCCTTAGAGAAGACCGGCGAGTTATTACCACAGGCAACGCTTGATGCCATTGCTCGCAATAAGGCGACCTTGAAAGGGCCACTGACTACACCTGTCGGTGAAGGCTTTACATCCATTAACGTAAGCTTGCGTAAGCAATTTAATCTGTATGCTAATGTTCGTCCGGTAATCTCATTTAAAGGTACGAAAGCTCGCTACGAGAATATCGACATCATTACGGTTCGTGAAAATACCGAAGGCATGTATTCGGGCCTTGGCCAGGTCGTAAGCGATGATGGTAGCGAAGCCCAAGCTATGAGTAAAATCACTCGTACTGGTGCCGAACGTATTGTTCGCTTTGCCTATGAGTTAGCACAACGCGAAGGCCGCAAAAAAGTCACTATCGTGCATAAAGCTAATATTTTGAAATCAACCTCTGGTTTGTTTTTAAAAGTTGCCCGCGAAGTAGCGGCGCAATATCCAAGCATTCAAACTGACGAGATGATTGTTGATGCAGTATGTATGAAGTTGGTCATGAACCCAGAGCAGTTTGACGTGATTGTAACAACCAATTTATTTGGCGACATCTTGTCTGATTTGTGTGCTGGTTTAGTGGGTGGCTTAGGGATGGCACCAGGTGCCAACATCGGCGAAAACTCGGCTATTTTTGAAGCCGTGCATGGTTCAGCACCAGATATTGCCGGCCAAAACCTAGCTAACCCTACTTCTGTTATTCTTGCGGCTATTCAAATGCTTGAATACCTAGGTATGCAAGATAAAGCGAAGCGTATTCTAGCGGCTGTTACAGACGTGATTGCAAGTGGTGACCGCACTACCCGTGATTTAGGCGGTAACGGTGGTACTACGGACTTTACTCAAGCGGTTATTGAGCGTCTGTAAGCACATTCGCTTAGGATCACAAAAGGCGAGGTCTTATCCTCGCCTTTTTTCTTGCTAAAGCCTGTTTACTAAGCTGTTATAGCCAACGGATATGAACCGTCACTTCTTCGCGATCGTGATACAGTTGTTTGGCTTGTAGTTCAAATTTACCACTGCCCTGCTCAACCAAAGCTTGCTTTATCTGTGTCAGATATTCAGCAACAGCGGCATAACGCTTTTTCATCGGGAGCTTCAAATTGAAGATGGTCTCTTTACAGTCACCATCAATCAACCAACTGGTCATCAACTCACCTACTCGCGCAGGTTTCTCGACCATATCACAAACAAGCCAAGTTACATTCTTCTTTTTCGGACGGTACTTAAAGCCATCTTCTTGAATATGTTTTACTTGTCCCGTTTCCAATAAGCTCGGTGCCATCGGCCCATTATCAACTGCCTGAACCATCATTCCGCGCCGCACCAATTGGTAGGTCCAGCCGCCAGGTGAAGCGCCTAGATCAACTGCATTCATTCCGGAGCTGATGCGCTCTTCACGCTCATGCTCTGGCACAAAAACTTGAAAAGCTTCGTCTAGTTTGAGGGTTGAACGACTCGGCGCATCGCTCGGTGAGCGTAATCGAGGAATTCCCATCAACCAAGGCGACTGATTAAAAGAGTATGAATATCCTATAAGTACTTGCTGATTGCTTAAAAAGAAAGCGTGCAAGGTAGGTCGGCGGTCACTTTCTTTAACCGTTAACCAGTCGATTTTGCGTAATCCTTGTCGCAACGGCACGGTAAATTTACGACAAAACTTAGATAGTTCTTTGCCGTCATTGGTATCTGGCGTTTCTACTCGGATGTCGCCCGCAGGTTTTACCCCTGGGAATTTTTCACTCAGTTCATCATCCAGCAAGGCCACCTGAATAGCGCCGACTCGATCTTGCAGAGGTAGTTCGTTTAACTGCACCAACACCACAAAAAACTGACGAGTGAACATCAATTCTTTTAGGTTTAATTTTTTAGCTAGATGATCTGCTTCTTCGGGTTGGCAAACATACAGCACATAACCTTGCTGAGGTTGTGTTTGGCAATAGCCATAGATACCGAGCATCGCTGTTTTATCTTGCAGCTCTGCAGCACAATCGTTCTCAAATCCGGGCCGACAATAAGCCACAATTCCTGTCATGAAAAACCTCAAATACTCTCTATAATTGCATCAATGGCTTGTTGCCACATGTGCTCACGCACCAGACCACTGCGTTTGGTTGCTTCAAAGCTATGGTCACCACCATCAATCCAGCGCATCTGGACATTGTCGGGTAAAGAATAGCCTGCAACCTCGTCTGGCTTGCCAAAGCTATCACGCGTCCCCTGCACAATGAGATTGCTGGCACAATGATTAGCTAAATCTGTCACTCGTAACTGGTCCGGCTTACCCACCGGATGAAACGGAAAACCAAGGGCAACAGCATGTTTCGCTGCAACCTGATCGGCGATTCGAAAGGCCACTCGTGCTCCCATCGATTTCCCCAACACTAACAATGGCTTAGCATCATCAAACTGTTCAATGACTGTCGTCATTGTATGCTCTAACACGGCCATAGGATTCGGGGGGCGACGCCGCCCTGACTCCATAAACTGCTGCCAGTAAGGAAAATTAAAGCGCACCACATCAAAGCCCTGCAACGCCAGCCCTAGAGCCATAAATTGCATAAAATCACTTTGTAATCCGGCGCCTGCGCCATGAGCAAAAACGATGCGGGTGTGTCCATGCGGGTTATCTCGCTGCACGGCCACTCGCTGCGCTTTATTCATAACTATCCTCTTCTTCTTCGACAACTTGCAATAACCAGTTACGGAAGGTGGCGATTTTACCTACTTCTGCCTGAGAGTCACGACAAACTAAGTAAAATGATTTCTGTCGGGGTAAGGCTTCCGGGAAAATTTGAATAAGATGGCCTGCATCTATCTCTGGCTTCACCAGAACATTGTTAGCCAAAGCAATGCCTTGCCCATGAACCGCAGCCTTTAACGCTAAATTAGAATGACTAAAGATCGGACCGTTGTCGCCTTTGTTCTTGTCAATACCCACTAATTTAAACCAGTCTTTCCATGCGTTACGAGTTTCGTCGTGCAAGAGAGTATGGTTAAGCAG
The DNA here is from genome assembly GCF_024584785.1 of Idiomarina loihiensis. Classification (GTDB taxonomy): domain Bacteria; phylum Pseudomonadota; class Gammaproteobacteria; order Enterobacterales; family Alteromonadaceae; genus Pseudidiomarina; species Pseudidiomarina fusca. The sequence goes on along the minus strand of NZ_CP074112.1, from coordinate 756,964 downwards.
ATCGCGCGGCTCACGCAATGGCTTGGTGCCGGTGAGTAATAGCGGCGAACAAACCGGAATTAAATATTCATTATGAAGTTTATAAGCACGTAGGCCTGGCCATTTCCCAGCACCATAGTAAATCGCCACGTCCACGTCATCAGTCAGGCTGCCATCAACTTCATCCACGGCCCGAATACGAACATCAATATCAGGATAAGCCTCACGAAAACGACTTAACCGAGGAACGAACCAGAGGATGGCAAAACTTGGCGGCAACGAGATCGTTAGCGAGCCTCGTTGACTGGCGAACTTGACCCGCTCTGTAGCTTGAACTAAATGATCAAAGAGTTCTTTTAGTTCTAAATAATAAGTTTGGCCCTCGGGCGTTAGTAATAACGCCCGATTACGCCTAAGAAAAAGCTGTACCCCCAGAAACTCTTCAAGCGCTTTCACCTGATGACTCACCGCAGCTTGGGTAACAAATAATTCATCCGCAGCGCGGGTAAAACTCAAGTGCCGAGCTGCAGCTTCAAAAGCTTTTAGAGCATTTAATGGGGGTAATTTTCGCATTTTTTCTCGTTTATAATCTGACTCCGCCGTCTATTTCTATCACACGACCGCTAAAAAAGTCATTCTCTATAATATACCGCGCACTGTGAGCAATCTCGTCTGGCTGACCCCAGCGGCGCAAAGGTACCATACTCAGAGCGCGTTCAATAGCTTCTGGTTTCATTTGTGCCGTCATTGGCGTTTCAATAAAGCCAGGAGCAATAGCACCACAGCGAATGCCAAAGCGACCTAATTCACGAGCCCAAGTCACTGTCATCGCCACGACGCCAGCTTTAGTTGCAGCGTAGTTGGTCTGTCCAATATTGCCAGAGCGTGCCACACTTGAAATATTAATGATAACCCCACCGTTGCCGGCCTTTGCCATATGGGCAGCGGCTTCACGTCCACAGAGGAAGCTACCAGTAAGATTGACATCTAATACCGATTGAAACTGTTGCAGTGGCATTTTGTGGGTGATTTCGCCATCTTTGCACTTAACCAACATACCATCGCGTAAAATACCGGCATTGTTAACTAGCACATTCAACTCGCCAAAGTCTGCGACAATCTGCTCGAAGGCTTGTTCAACAGCTGCTTCGTCGGTAACGTTAACCACGTAGCCTTGCGCTTGCATCGCACCTTTTGCAGTGCAAAGCTCACAAGCTTCAGCCAAGGTTTCAGCGTTCATATCAATTAACGCTAGTTTGGCACCAGCTGCCGCAAAATGCTCGGCCATAGCTCGGCCAAGCCCCTGGGCACCACCAGTAATCACAATTGTACTTGCAGAAATATTCATGCTTTTCCCATTACTTTTTATTGGCTTTTACAAAATTAAAGATACTCGAGAAGTCTTCACGACCGTGGCCTAATTGAGACCAGCTACGATATAAATTATGGGTTAAGGCACCCATCGGCGTAGCAGCACCACTGGCTAGTGCAGCTTGTTGCGCCAAACCTAGGTCTTTGCTCATCAAGTCTACTAAGAAGCCACCCTGATAATCATGACTAGAAGGCACATTATCCATCACTCCGGGGCATGGATTATATACATCTAAAGTCCAGTTACTGCCGGAGCTCTTCGACATGATTTCGGAGAGAACCGCGGCATCCAAACCGTGTGCGATGCCCAATTGTAGCGCTTCTGAGGTACCTACCATTAAAACTGACAGCAGCATATTGTTACAGATCTTGGCAATCTGTCCGGCGCCTAGTTCACCAGCTCGAAAAATATTTTTACCCATCGGCTGTAAAACTGCCTGTGCACGTGTCACTGCTGCTTCACTACCACCACAAATAAAGGTCAGGGTGCCAGCTTTAGCACCGCCTACGCCACCAGATACGGGAGCATCAATAAATTCGATACCGCGCTGCTGAAGCGCAGTTCCAACTTCTACCGCAGTAGCAGCACTTATAGTACTACAATCAATGACTAACGTATTTTCCGGTAACTGGTTAATTAAGCCTTGCTCGCCTAAATAAACGCCTTTTACATGAGCGTCTGCAGGCAGCATAGTAATCACAAACTCAGCCTGCTCTGCTGCTTGGCTTGCACTGCTAGCCGTTGCACAACCGGCTGCGGCCGCTGCAGTTAAAGCTGCTGCTGATAAATCAAAGACAGTAACCTGATGGCCACCCTTCACTAGATTGGCAGCCATCGGGCCACCCATATTGCCTAAACCAATAAATCCTACTGTTGCCATAACAACCTCGTTCTTATCATTTTTATCTTATTTAACCAAGATCTGCCAACGGATGCGGATGGCCTTGCCATGGCGCAGTAAACATCTCATCAACTGCTTCAGCAGGCACGTCTGCAACACTTGCATGGCGCCATTTTGGCTGCTTATCTTTATCGATTAATAGGGCTCGAATGCCTTCGGCAAAATCACCTTGTAAGGCACACCGCACCGACAAGGTTAATTCGAGACGGAAGCAATCAGCTAAGCTTAAATCAACCCCATGTTGTAACTGATTCCATACTAAATGGGCGGTCATCGGACAACCCGCTGCTAAATTTTGACGCGCCCGAGTTAACCACTTATCATCGTTGTTATCGGACAAAATAGCAGCCACAATGGCGGTTATATCATTGCCTTGGGTTAGCTTTTGCAGATGTAACTGATGCTTTTCAACCTGTCCGGCTGGGCGCAACACTGCATCGGCTTTGGCTAATTGAGAGAGCACGTCGGTAACTTTTTGCTGATTTAAAGCAGCGGTGTCACCCCACTTTATGCTCTGTAATTGCGTCAATACCTGCGGATAATGCTCACTAGCAATAAAATGATCCGCTAAATTTAAATAAAGAGCATCGGTCGCATTCATGTGTGCGCCTGTCAGCCCCAAAAACAAACCACAGCCCGCTGGCATCTGATTTAAAAAGTGTGTGGCACCCACATCTGGATAAAGACCGATGGTGACCTCTGGCATCGCTAACAACGACCGTTCGGTTACAATACGATGGCTCGCACCATTCATCAGCCCCATACCACCACCCATGACAATACCGTGTCCCCATACTACAAGCGGCTTAGGAAAAGTATGCAAAGCATAATCTAAACGGTATTCTTGACTAAAGAAATCAGCAATTTCATCAACCAAAACTCCAGGACTCGCCTGCATCGCATGATACATTGCAACGATGTCGCCACCGGCACAAAAGGCTTTATCACCGGCCCCCTGTAAGACCACACAAGCGATGCTATCATCGTCAGCCCACTGCTGGAGTTGTGGCATTAACAACTGAATCATCGCTAAGCTAAGGGCATTTAATGATTTTTCTGAATTTAATGTCGCAACGCCAATAGACTTGCCGTTTTGTCCTGGTAACGTCTCGAATAAGACAACTGAATTCATGTCACTCTCCTCTAAGACAACAAAGCCACCCTTAAAGGATGGCTCGGTCTAGATCGGCTAATAATCGTCGAGCAATGATCACTCGCATAATTTCATTGGTACCTTCAAGAATCTGATGCACCCGTACATCCCTGACATGCCGCTCTAAAGGGTATTCTTTAATGTAGCCATAGCCACCATGAATTTGCAGAGCTTCGTTGCAAACCTGGAAGCCAACATCCGTGGCAAAGCGCTTAGCCATCGCACAATAGGTCGTTTTATCAGCATCATTAGCATCAACTTTAAAGGCTGCCAAACGCACCATTTGTCGAGCGGCTACTAATTCAGTAGCCATATCCGCTAACTTAAACTGCAGCGCCTGAAAATGTCCAAGCTCTTTACCAAACTGAGTGCGTTCATGCATATAGGCTGTCGCCGTATTTAACGCCGCTTGGGCAGTACCCACTGAACATACCGCGATATTAATACGACCACCATCTAGCCCCATCATGGCAAACTTGAAGCCTTCACCCTCAGCGCCGAGCAAATTCGCCGCCGGGATCCGTACATCTTCAAAACTAACAAGACGCGTAGGCTGGGCATTCCATCCCATTTTGGCTTCTTTTTTACCGTAGCTTATACCTGCTGCATCGGCTGGTACTACAAAAGCCGAGATACCTTTGGGCCCAGCTTCGCCAGTACGCGCCATCACCACCAACACATCCGTACTGCCAGCACCAGAAATGAACATTTTTGAACCGTTGAGAACGTATTCATCACCGTCCTTCTTGGCAGTTGTGCGTAAACTTGCGGCATCAGAGCCGGCACCTGGTTCAGTCAAACAATAAGAACCTAGCTTATGGCCCATTACTAGCTCCGGTACCCATTGCTCAATCACTTCAGGTTGTGCAAAAGAGCCGATCATCCATGTCACCATATTGTGAATGGTCATCATGGCCGTAGTTGCAGTACAGCCCATGCTCAGCTGTTCAAAAATTAACGCAGAGTCTAACCGACTCATGCCAAAACCACCGGCTGCTTCTGGGGTATACATGCCCATGAAACCCATCTCGCCGGCCTTACGAAAAACCTCAACAGGAAAGTGGGATTCTTCATCCCACTGAGCTGCATAAGGTGCTAACTCATTTTCTGCAAAAGCTTTAGCCGTATCAACGAAAGCTTGTTGATCGTCGGTTAAATTAAAATTCATGGCGTTGTCCTGTTACTTCAAGTTAATCGTCATATTGGGGCCATTCACGTCGGCGATATCGCTCTCAAACCAGCGCGCCGTAATGGTTTTAGTTTCGCTATAGAAGCGAACACCCTGTTTACCATAAGCGTGCAAATCACCGAAGAACGAACCTTTCCAACCAGTAAACGAGAAGAAGGGTAATGGCACTGGAATTGGAATATTAATACCTACTTGCCCTACTTCAACATTGTGTTGATATTTACGCGCTGCGGCACCACTGGCGGTAAAGATTGACGTTCCATTACCGTATGGGTTGGCATTGACCATAGCTAAAGCTTCATCCAAGCTGTCTACTTCCGTTGCACATAATACCGGACCAAAAATTTCGTTCTTATAGATTTCCATGTCCGTGGTGACTTTGCCAAACATCGTTGGCCCTACCCAGTTACCATGTGGATAACCAGCAACGTCACAGTTACGTCCATCAACCAATAATTCGGCACCTTCATTCACCCCTTGGGTAATGAAATTTTCTACTCGCTGCTTCGCTTGTGGGCTAATTAACGGACCATAAGCGGCATCTGGATCATCCCAACCGCCGGGTTTCACTTTAGCTAACTCAGCCGCAATTTCAGGTATCCACTCACGCGCAGAACCTACAAATACAGCCACCGAGATAGCCATGCAGCGTTGTCCAGCTGCGCCCACTGAGGCTCCTACAAGGTTGCTAATCACTTGTGATTTATTAGCATCAGGCATAATTACGCAGTGATTTTTGGCACCGGCAAAGGCCTGCACGCGCTTCATGTTTTCAGTACCACGGCGATAGATATACTGTCCTACAGCAACCGACCCTACAAATGAAATAGCTTTCACCGCCGGCTCATCAAGTAAGAAATCTACTTGCTCCTTACCACCATGGATAACTTGCAATACGCCTTTTGGAGCGCCAGCTTGCTCAAACAATTCAACAAGTCGGGTTGGGGTTAACGGATCTTGCTCAGATGGCTTCAAAATAAACGTGTTACCACAAGCGATAGCTAACGGAAACATCCATAACGGAATCATTGCTGGGAAGTTAAACGGCGTGATACCTGCACACACCCCTAAAGGTTGGGTAAAGCTATAAGTATCAATACCGCGTGCGACATTCTCTACGGTCTCTCCCATCAGCAACGATGGAATATTAGCTGCATGCTCAACCACTTCGATGCCTCGCCACACATCGCCTTTAGCATCTTCAAAGGTTTTACCTGTTTCACTTGCTAAAATCTCTGCAATTTCATCATGATGTTCTTTCAGTAACGCCTGATAGCGCATCATCACCCGGGCCCGCTCAGACACGGCAACTTCTTTCCACGTTAGAAAAGCTTGTTGGGCACTAGCCACAGCTTGAGCCATCTCGGTTTGGGTTGCGCAAGGTGCTTGAGCAATCACTTCCTGCGTGGCTGGGTTAGTGACATCAATCCACTGGCTACTTTGTGATTGCACAAATTCACCATCAATATATAAAGGAACTTTCTTCGACATGGTTCATACCTCGTTGTTCGCAATCTGCGGAATGGGGTTAATGACTCCATTCTGGCGGTTTTTTTGTTGCTTTAACATCGACTATCTTGCCACAATAATGGACAAAATTGTCATTTATGGAGTTTATCATGAGCCAACCTTCAACCTGGCCACTCCCAGCGGGAAGTTCGCGGGTAGTGTTACCCTTGCAACTGACTCGTCAACTTGATCAACATCCACTGACGAAACATTTGTATCCCGTTGCTTATGGCCATTACGTTGACGCCTTGGGGCATCAAGTTGAACGCCAGCAGCATACCGATCACCTGCTGATATTTTGTCATCGCGGTCGCGGTTGGTTCCGTACTCATAATGCCACTGGTAGCTTAGAAGCCGGCCAATTACTGCTATTACCAGCGGGGCAAGCGCATGCTTATGCTGCAGACCATGAGCAACCATGGAGCATTTACTGGGCTCATTTTCGCGGTTCTGCGGCCGTCCAATGCTCTGATTTTCTATCGCTTTCAGCCCAATCACCGGTACTAACTTTGAGTCGCTGGCGCCAGCTTATTCCTGTCGTTACTGATTTGCTCAATTTACAAACACAACGCTATCAATTCTCTGCGGCGATCGTTGCCGCAAGCTTATTACAACGTATTATCGCCGAGTTACCGCGACTCACGTCTGCCATGCAGATACCCGCGGGCTTTGATCTACGCGCCCTTGAGCGATTCATGTACGACAACTCGCATCGGGATATCAGTTTGGATGAATTTGCCGAGTTTGCGGGCTTATCTCGTTATCATTTTAGTAAAAAGTTCAAACAAATTACTGGCAGCAGCCCGATGCGATTTTTCAACCAAATAAAAGTAAAATTAGCCTGCCAATTACTGGATACTACCACCTATTCTATTCGCCAAATTGGTCAACAGTTAGGATTTGATGATCCCTATTATTTTTCACGATTATTCAAAAAAACCATGGGGATTTCACCCCAATACTATCGCGAGAGTAGTCACATGACTCATTCTCAAACCAACTTACTCAACCCACAACAAGGTCGTTAACTATGTGGATTCTTTGGGCTGTCACCCTATTATGGGCTGCAAGTTTCTCACTCATTGGTGAATTCCTTGCTGGCCAAGTTGATGGTTATATTGCGGTATTTATCCGCATGGTCTTAGCCTTTTTATTATTTATTCCACTATGGCGCCCCCGCCGCATTAATCTAGTTAAGCAATGTCAACTAGCGGCTATCGGAGCCTTGCAAATAGGCGTGATGTACCTCTTTCTGTATCATGCCTTTCTGTACTTAAGCGTGCCTGAAGTACTGCTGTTTACTATATTTACGCCGCTCTATATTACCTTACTGGATGAGCTTCTCTACCAACGACGTCGGTTACCGCTGCGTTGGTGGCTTGCTACCGCAATAGCAGTAGTTGGCGCTGCCATTATTCGTTTCGACGACTTAAGTGATTCTTTTTGGTATGGCTTTTTACTCATCCAAGCCGCTAACCTTTGCTTTGCCGCTGGCCAAGTTTTCTACAAGCGTTTAGAACTTGGCGATGAGCGTAATCAGTTGCACCTGTTTGCTCTATTTTTCTTCGGTGCAACCTTAGTTACCGGCCTTGCGATGCTTAGCTTTGCTAACTTTCAGCTAATACCGCAACAACCGCTACAATGGTTTATCCTAGCCTGGCTTGGTTTAGTTGCTTCAGGCCTCGGTTATTGGGCCTGGAACATCGCTGCCAAACGAGTAAATGTGGCGCAGCTTGCGACCATGAACAATATGCTGATACCCGCTGGGCTGCTGATTAATTATCTATTCTGGCAGCAAGCTGTGGTTTGGCCACGACTCATCATCGGAGCTGCGGTATTAGCACTCGCAGTCTGGTTGGCCTCGTCGCCAAGGCCAACCCCATCCAACTAATCCATGGTGGCGGTTAGAATACTTCAACCGCCACTGCGACAGCTTCTCCGCCACCAATACAGAGTGACGTTATCCCTTTTGACAACTGGCGCTGCTTCAAGGCATGGATCAAGGTAACCAGTAAGCGTGCGCCACTGGCACCAATCGGATGCCCAAGCGCACAGGCGCCGCCATTCACGTTAACCTTGGCAGGGTCTAACTGCATTTGCTGGATGGCTAACATGGTCACCATCGCAAAAGCTTCGTTAATCTCCCACAAGTCAACGTCTTCAACCTGCCAGTTAAGCTTAGCTAACAGGCTATTCATGGCTCCAATTGGCGCAACAGTAAATTCTGCAGGCGCTTGCGAATGAGTGGCATGCCCAACAATTCTGGCTAGTGGGGTTAAGCCCTGCTGCTTAGCATCACTCTCTGACATTAATACCAATGCTGCAGCACCGTCAGAGATAGAGCTCGAGTTAGCTGCAGTAATAGTTCCTTGAGCTGCAAAAGCTGGACGCAACCCCGGAATTTTTTCTGGCATCGCTTTACCAGGCTGCTCGTCAATACTAACGGTTACATCGCCTTTACGGGTTGAATAAGTTACGGGAGTAATTTCATCATCAAAACGACCGCTTTTGATGGCTTCTTGGGCTCGGGTTAATGACGAAATAGCGAACGCATCCATCGCCTCACGGCCCAGACCATAGTCATCTGCAGTGGCCTGCGCATAGCACCCCATCGCTTTACCTTCGTATGCATCTTCTAAGCCATCTAACATCATATGATCATAGACAGCATCGTGTCCCATACGCATGCCTGTGCGAGCCTTTTTCAATAGGTATGGCGCATTACTCATACTTTCCATGCCACCGGCTACAACAGTTTTCGCTGAGCCTGCGCGGATAATATCATGCCCTAACATGACTGCTTTCAAACCTGAACCACACACCTTATTGATGGTGGTTGCGCCAGCACTGCGAGGGAGTTCTGCAAAGAGCGTCGCTTGTCGCGCTGGAGCCTGTCCCAAACCGGCCGGGAGTACATTCCCCATAATAACTTCATCGATGGAGGCCGCGGTTAACCCACTTGCAGCTACGGCTGCTCGAATGGCTGTAGCGCCAAGTTGTGGGGCACTTACGTCAGCTAAACTACCTTGAAAACCACCCATTGGAGTACGTTTGGCGGCAACAATCACAACTGCATCAGACATATTTTCTCCTTATCAACCCTCCAACTCGTCAGTAACTTTATTGCTACCGGAAGTTTTCGTAGTTTCTTACCTTTACGTTAACGTTAACTTGTTTTAAGCTTACCGCTCTCACTGGACACAAGCAAGCACAAATGAAGCCATCACAAACCTATACCATTGGTGAATTAGCGCGCGAATTTGATATTACCACGCGCAGCATTCGCTTTTATGAAGATCAAGGTCTTATAGCACCGGAGCGACAAGGCCAAACACGCCTCTACGGCAATAAAGATCGCGTACGCCTAAAACTGATTTTGCGCGGTAAGCGACTCGGTTTTTCCTTAGCGGAAACTAAGCGCTTGTTTGATCTCTATGACATGGAAAATAGTAGTTCTCGTCAGTTGCATACGGTGTTAGAGCTGATTGACGATAAGAAAATGTCGCTCAAACAGCAACTCGAGGACATCAAAGTATTGCTTGTTGAATTAAGTAATTTAGAAGAACGCTGTCGTGATGAATTAGCTGAAATTAACGCACAGGCAGCCGCTAACCAGAACCCAAGTAGTAATCAGGAGACCTTATGATTAGTCAGTATACTGTATTTAATTTTGGCCTTGGCGAAACCGCCGATATGATTCGTGAGAGCGTTAATGCCTTTGCCCGCGATGAAATCGCTCCACGTGCTGCTGCCATCGACGAAAGTAATGAGTTCCCTGCTGACTTGTGGCGTAAGTTCGGTGATTTAGGCCTGCTTGGTATGACTGTTGCAGAAGAATACGGTGGTTCGGGTTTGGGTTATCTAGAGCACGTGATTGCCATGGAAGAAATCAGCCGGGCGTCCGCCTCGGTTGGCTTGAGTTACGGTGCTCACTCTAACTTATGCGTTAATCAAATTTACCGTAATGGCACCACCGAGCAAAAGCAAAAATACTTGCCCAAGCTTTGTAGTGGCGAACACGTCGGTGCTCTTGCTATGAGTGAACCTAATGCGGGTTCAGATGTTGTTAGTATGAAATTAAAAGCAGAGCGTCAGGGCGATGACTATATCCTTAACGGCAACAAAATGTGGATCACCAACGGTCCCGATGCTGATGTTCTAGTCGTTTATGCAAAAACCTCGCCTGAGAAAAACTCTCGAGGCATCACCGCATTTATCATTGAAAAAGATTTTCCCGGGTTTAGCACGGCGCAAAAACTAGATAAATTAGGAATGCGTGGCTCAAACACCTGTGAACTTGTATTTACTGACTGCAAAGTACCAGCTAGTAATATTTTGGGTGAACTAGATGGTGGTGTCGAAGTTTTAATGAGTGGTCTCGATTACGAGCGCGCTGTTCTGGCCGCTGGTCCCTTGGGTATTATGCAGGCCTGCTTAGATGTTGTGGTACCTTATACCCACGATCGTAAACAATTTGGCAAAGCCATTGGTGAGTTTCAGCTAGTGCAAGGCAAAGTAGCCGATATGTACACACGCACCAACGCCGCCCGAGCATACGTTTATGCCGTCGCCCAAGCTTGCGATCGCGGTGAAACCACTCGTAAAGATGCTGCGGGCGCCATTTTATATTCAGCTGAGTTAGCCACCCAATTAGCACTGGATGCGATTCAGCTATTAGGTGGCAATGGCTACATTAATGAGTATCCAACTGGACGTTTGTTGAGAGATGCTAAGCTTTACGAAATTGGCGCTGGTACCTCAGAAATTCGCCGCATGCTGATCGGTCGTGAACTGTTCAGCGAATCAGCTTAACCTACTCAGGAGTTGCCGTTGTGACTGTATTAAGCAGCAGTGTAAATACCAAAGATGCCACGTTTATCGCTAATCAGCAGGCGATGCAAGACGTGGTTAACGACTTGTACGAGAAAGCTGAACAGATCAAACAAGGTGGCGGCGCAAAATATCAAGAGCGCCATCTGGCACGCGGAAAGCTCCTTCCGCGCCAGCGTATTGATAAACTCTTGGATAGCGGCTCACCTTTCCTAGAAATTGGCCAATTTGCTGCTTGGGATTGTTATGAGGATTATGTTCCTGCTGCTGGCGTGGTCGCTGGAATAGGACGCGTAGCTGGCGTGCAATGTATGATTGTAGCCAATGACGCCACGGTTAAAGGTGGTACTTATTATCCTTTGACCGTGAAAAAACACTTACGCGCCCAAGAAATTGCAGAGCGTTGTCGCCTCCCCTGTATCTATCTCGTCGATTCAGGTGGTGCTAATTTACCACGGCAAGATGAAGTATTTCCTGATCGTGACCACTTTGGCCGTATTTTCTTTAATCAAGCCAATATGTCAGCCAAAGGAATTCCTCAAGTAGCGGTTGTGATGGGGCTATGCACCGCCGGTGGTGCTTATGTGCCAGCAATGGCTGACGAAAGTATTATCGTGAAAGAACAAGGTACCATTTTCTTAGCTGGTCCGCCGTTGGTTAAAGCGGCGACAGGCGAAGAAGTAAGCGCCGAAGAGCTCGGTGGCGCTGATGTGCACACTCGTATCTCCGGGGTTGCCGACCATTTTGCACAAAACGATGAACATGCGTTAGCACTCGCTCGACGTTCCATTGCACGGCTCAATTACCAGCCGGCTGCGCCTCTGCCACAGCATGATTTTGTTGAGCCGCGTTACTCAGCTGATGAAATTTACGGTATTGTCGGCACCGATTTACGTAAGCCCTACGATGTTCGAGAAGTGATTGCGCGTATTGTCGATGGCTCTGATTTTGATGAGTTCAAACAAAACTACGGTGCTACCTTGGTTACTGGATTTGCCACTATTCACGGCTACCCCGTTGGGATCGTTGCTAATAACGGGATCCTGTTTTCTGAATCAGCGCAAAAAGGCGCGCATTTTATCGAGCTCTGTGCCCAGCGTAAAATCCCCTTAGTTTTCTTACAAAACATCACTGGGTTTATGGTCGGTAAAAAATACGAAGCCGAAGGCATAGCTAAGCATGGTGCGAAAATGGTGGCAGCGGTTAGTTGCGCTCAAGTTCCTAAATTCACCATTTTAATTGGCGGGAGCTACGGTGCTGGTAATTATGGTATGTGTGGACGAGCATACGACCCCACCTTGATGTTTATGTGGCCAAATGCACGAATTTCGGTCATGGGTGGTGAACAAGCCGCTGGTGTGATGGCTCAGGTCACCAAAGATAACCTAGCTCGCTCTGGGCAAACGATGACGGCTGCACAAGAACAAGAATTAAAACAGCCAATTATCGAAACCTATGAAAAGCAAGGGCATCCTTATTACGCTTCCGCACGATTGTGGGATGACGGAATTATTGATCCTGCCCAAACTCGTACCGTTTTGGCACTAAGTTTGGCCGCAGCGAATAACGCCCCTATTGCCGACACCAAGTTCGGCGTGTTCCGCATGTAGGAGCTTGCTATGAATTATCAATCCATCATTTTAGAAGAAAAAAACCAGGTAGCATGGCTCACGTTGAACCGAGGCGCAGTTCACAATGCCTTTGATGACAACATGATAGCCGAGCTACTACACGCATTAGCTCAGGTACGTAGCAATAACAACGTGAGAATGCTGGTATTGCAAGCGCAAGGCAAAAACTTTTCTGCTGGAGCCGATCTTACCTGGATGCGCTCTATGGCAACTAAGAACTACGCAGAAAACATCAAAGATGCGAGTGAGTTAGCCCGTCTTATGCAAGAGTTAGATGAACTTCCGCAACCAACGGTTGCGCTAGTTCAAGGTGCTGCTTTTGGTGGCGCTGTAGGTTTAGCCGCTTGCTGCGACATCTGCCTGGCCACTCCCACCGCAAGTTTTTGTTTAAGCGAAGTAAAAATCGGGCTCATTCCAGCGGTGATAAGCCCTTATGTGATGCGTGCTATCGGGACTCGTCAGGCACGCCGTTTTATGCTCACCGCAGAACGTTTTAGTGCTGACGTTGCGCAACAAATGGGCCTAGTACATAGCCTGGTTGATGATCTTGAGGAAGCAGTTACTCCTGTCATTGAACAACTACTAGGTAATGGTCCGCATGCCGTAGCTGCAGCTAAAAAACTAATACTGACATTAGATCAACAGCCACTGAACGAGAATACGCGCACCACAACTATTGAGGCCATCGCTGCTATTCGTGTTTCTGCTGAAGGTCAAGAAGGGCTTTCTGCTTTCTTAGAAAAGCGTTCTCCTGATTGGAAAACCACAAATAAATAAGGATCTGCAATGTTACGCAAATTGCTAATTGCTAACCGCGGTGAAATCGCTTGCCGTATTATCCGCACAGCGCGCAGTATGGGTATCCGAACCGTTGCCGTTTATTCTGATGCAGATCGTCATGCCCAACACGTACACATGGCTGATGAAAGCATTTATCTCGGTCCTGCGCCCAGTGCCGAAAGCTACTTAGTCATCGATAAAATCATTGCGGCGGCTAAGCTAAGCGGCGCTGATGCTATTCACCCAGGCTATGGTTTTCTCTCAGAAAATGAAGATTTTGCTGATGCGTGCGCCAGCAACCAACTCATTTTTGTCGGCCCCCCTACTAGTGCTATTGCAGCTATGGGCTCAAAAAGCGCCGCTAAAGCTATCATGAGTGAAGCTGGTGTTCCCTTGGTGCCAGGCTATCATGGTAGTGAACAAGGCCTTGAGTTATTACAAGAAGAAGCACAAAAAATCGGCTTCCCGGTACTATTAAAAGCCGCGTATGGTGGCGGTGGTAAAGGGATGCGCGTGGTTGAAAGCGCCAATCAGTTTGCCGAAGCATTAAGCTCTGCGAAACGCGAAGCACAAGCTGCGTTTGGCAACGACAAGATGTTGATTGAAAAATTTATCGGTAATCCTCGACATGTGGAAATTCAGGTGTTCTGCGATGAGCATGGTAATGCCGTGTACCTAGCTGAACGTGACTGCTCAGTACAACGCCGCCATCAAAAAGTCATCGAAGAAGCCCCTGCTCCATCTATCAGTAGTAGTACCAGAATCGCAATGGGCGAAGCTGCCGTTCGCGCTGCACAGGCCATCGATTATGTTGGTGCTGGTACGGTAGAATTTTTACTCGATACCGATAATAAGTTCTATTTCATGGAGATGAATACTCGGTTACAAGTAGAGCACCCGGTAACAGAAATGGTGACCGGCCAAGACCTTGTCGCTTGGCAGCTACTGGTAGCAGGCGGAGCTCCACTCCCACTTTCTCAAGACCAAATCCAGATCACCGGACACTCTTTTGAGGCCCGGATTTATGCCGAAGACCCAGACCATGAATTTTTGCCAAGTACCGGTACCTTGCATGTTTTAAAACCACCAAGCACTAATGCATACGTCCGTATCGATAGCGGTGTGGTCGAGGGTGATGAGGTAAGTTCTTACTATGACCCTATGATTGCTAAACTTGTGGTTTGGGGTGAAGATCGAGCCATCGCACTAGGACGCTTAATTCAAGCCCTAAACGATTATCAAATTGCTGGGGTTCGCACTAATATCGATTTTTTACGTAAAATTGCTGGCCATCAGAAATTTGCTCAAGCTGATTTAACAACTCGCTTTATTGAGAAGTATCATACTGAATTATTTCCAAATAATGATGCTCTTATTAAGCCATACGCAATCATGGCTACTTTAGCGGAAATGGTGGATTTAAAAACAGCCTCAGCGCCAGCCAACCCATGGACATCGCAGCAGTCATTTAGGCTGAATCAACCTAGCCAGTTCGCATTAGCATTGCGCTATGCTGACGACCTGCTCCATATTGAGCTGACCGCAACAGCCACCGGCTGGCAAGCGACTGACGATAGCGATCATTGGTTGGTGGAAAAAATTGCGGATAAGTATTACTTCACTCAAAATGGACGCCGTTTCAGCGCTCATATCATGCGTTCAAACCAAGATATCCTAGTGATGACAGAACGTGCCTGCTTGCCATTTACTCGGCATTTGATTGCCGACACCCTGCAACAGGAGGTTGCTGCTGGCAATCTAACCGCACCCATGAACGGCACTGTGGTGCAAGTTATGGTTGCGCCGGGTGACTCTGTTGAAGCAGAACAAGCGCTCATTATCATGGAAGCGATGAAAATGGAGTATACCATTCGCGCACCTCAGGCTGGGGTAGTTGAACAAGTTTTCTATCAAGCGGGTGATTTAGTAAGCGATGGAGCTGAACTGTTGAGCTTAGCAGATTCAGAGTAATAGCTATTTATGATTCACTGTGCGGAGACAGAAATGACAATACCTACGCAAGTTAAAATAGTTGAAGTAGGCCCCAGAGATGGCTTGCAGAACGAAGTTGCTGTACCCCTTGAGGCAAAGGTCGCACTGGTGAATGCATTAGCAAAAAGTGGTTTAACTTACGTTGAAACAGGCGCCTTTGTTAGCCCTAAATGGGTTCCTCAGATGGCTGACAGCGCCGCTGTTTTTGCCAACATCGAGCGCTCGCCAACAACCACTTATGCAGCATTGACACCTAATTTACAGGGCTTTGAAGCAGCAATTGCAGCCGGAGTAGATGAAGTCGCAGTTTTCGCTGCGGCATCTGAAGCTTTTAGTCAAAAAAATATTAATTGCAGTATTGCAGAGAGCCTTGCGCGTTTTGCACCTGTTATTGCAGCTGCTCGGCAAGCTAACATCCGTGTTCGTGGCTATGTCAGTTGTGTTCTCGGATGTCCTTATCAAGGCCACGTTGAGATCTCGCAAGTAGCCGCCGTAGCCGAACAACTCTGGCAGCTTGGCTGCTACGAAATATCCCTTGGCGATACTATTGGCGTAGGGACACCATTGCACGCCCAACAGATGCTAGCAGCCGTTGCTGAACGAGTGCCGATGCAGCACTTAGCGTTGCATTTTCATAATACTTACGGGCAAGCACTGGCCAACATCGCTAGTTGTCTACCGATGGGAATAAGCACCTTTGATAGTGCCGTGGCAGGTTTAGGTGGCTGTCCTTATGCCAAAGGTGCTAGCGGTAACTTAGCTACCGAAGACTTAGTTTATATGCTTGAAGGTATGGGTATTAATACCGGTATCAATCTTAATCAATTAGTCGAAGCCGGCGCCGCTATTTGTCAGCATTTAAATCATGGTCCACGCTCACAGGTCGCACTCGCTGAATTAGCAAAACAGGAAACCAAGTAATGTCGAACTCAGTTATGTGGCAGCCTTCTGCCGAGCAAATTGAGCAGGCGCGTATGACTGATTTTATGCGCACCATCAATCGCCAACAACAACAACTCCAACTGGCTAGCTATCATGATTTACATGCTTGGTCAGTAGCTCATAGCCCCACCTTTTGGCGCAGCCTATGGGATTATTGTGACGTTATTGGTGAGCCAGGCGAAATAATAGTTAAAGATGCCGATAAACTCCCCGGCGCTTCTTGGTTTCCTCAAGCCACGCTTAATTTTGCAGAAAACCTCTTACGCTATCGCGACGACCGCATTGCACTCACTTTTCGCGGCGAAAATGGTAGTCGACAGCAACTTAGCTACGCACAGTTGTATCACAGGGTCGCTGCGCTAGCAGCAGCTATGCGTAAAGACGGTATCGTTGCCGGCGACCGCGTTGCTGGTATGATGCCTAACTGTATTGAAACAGTTATAGCGATGCTAGCAACCACCAGTATCGGAGCTGTGTGGTCGTCGTGCTCTCCTGATTTTGGCGTACAAGGTGTCGTGGATAGATTTGGTCAGATCACGCCTAAACTGCTGATCACCATTGATGGCTACTTTTATAACGGCAAAACCATCGATATTCATGAAAAAGTTGCCGCCATAAGAGAACAATTGCCCAGCTTACAACGCACCCTTGTTGTCCCCTTTGCCGAACTAGACCGGACCTTAGCTCCTGGTTGTGACGCTTGGGATGATTACCTGATAGAAGATGCCAACACCCTTCACTTTGAACCTATGCCGTTCAATGCACCGCTCTATATTATGTTCAGCTCAGGCACAACGGGGGTCCCTAAATGTATCGTGCATGGTATTGGTGGAACACTTTTACAGCATCTAAAAGAACATGCTCTCCACACTGATATCCGTCGCGATGACGTTTTCTTCTACTTCACCACGTGCGGCTGGATGATGTGGAACTGGTTGGTTTCTGGTCTTGCTCAAGGCGCTACCTTGGTGCTTTTTGATGGTTCTCCTTTTGCCCCTAGCCCTGCATATTTGTGGCAAGTGGCCGATGAGGAAGGCATCACCGTATTTGGGACTAGTGCGAAATATCTATCAGCCCTAGAAAAAGCCGGTTATCAGCCCAAACAACAGCATTCGTTAAATCAATTGCGAACCATTTTAACGACCGGCTCGGTGTTGGCGCCGGAGAACTTCGATTATGTTTATCGAGATATTAAAGCTGATCTTTGTCTGTCCTCTATTTCAGGTGGTACTGATATCGTTTCATGCTTTGCACTAGGCAACCCTATTCTTCCCGTCTATCGTGGTGAACTACAATGTCGTGGCTTAGCTCTTGATGTGCAAGTATTTAACGAGCAAGGTAACCCAGTAACAGGCGAAAAAGGTGAATTAGTTTGTCTTAACAGCTTTCCCTGCATGCCCCTTGGTTTTTGGAATGACAACCAAGGAGAGCGCTATTTTAATGCGTATTTTGCACGATTTAATCAAGTCTGGGCACATGGCGATTATGCCGAAATAACCCAACACCAGGGGGTGATTATTTATGGTCGCTCCGATGCTGTGCTTAATCCTGGTGGCGTTCGCATAGGTACTGCTGAAATTTATCGACAAGTTGAAAAAGTCGAAGCCGTCTTAGAGAGTATTGCTGTGGGACAACGCTGGCAAGATGATGAGCGCGTGGTGCTGTTTGTGCGTCTACGTGATGGGTTACAGCTCAACGATGCCTTACAACAGCAAATACGACAGACTATTCGGACGCATGCTACGCCACGTCATGTTCCTGCGGTTATTGCTCAAGTAGCTGATATACCAAGAACTATCAGTGGTAAAATTGTTGAACTTGCGGTACGCCAAGTGATTCATAATGAACCGGTAAAAAATACCGACGCTCTCGCAAACCCAGACGCGTTGCAATACTTTGTAAATCGACCAGAACTACAGGAGTAAGCGTTAGTGCGCGGTTGGCGGTCCTACTTTATTGTAGCAATTATCACTCTCGGGGTTACCATGCTGGCATGGCTAACCTTAGAGAGTTATGATCATTCGCGCATTCACCAACGTATTCAAGACGATGCACAGAGTGTTGAAAGCAACCTCAGAGCTAGCCTCATCAGACTCATGTACACTGCGGAAATCACCGGTGAATTGCTTCAGCAACCGTCTATTTCAGTGGTTGATGATCCTGGCCAAGCCATTAATGATATTCTAGCCGACTTTTATAAATCGGTTGAAGCCGTTATCTTAGTAGATGATGAGCTGAAAATTATCCAAACATACGGCTCGGTGAATGCTCATTTAGCTCAGCAGACCGAGTTATTGGTTAGCCCTGAAGATCGACTTCATATTCAGCAAAGTCAATTACAGCCCCTATTCGTGGATGGAAAAAACCTCGCTAACGATGCTCACCATTTTGCCCTAATTGTCCCTTTTAAAGATGGTTCCACGACCTATTTCATGGTTCTACTGGTTGATTTACAAGAGTTATTTGGTGAGACCATCAGGCACCATATTCAAGAAGGTAACCAAGTTAGCGTCATTCGTGACAATCAACCGATTTTTTCTTTCGCTGCTAACGATGAGCTACGCAATCTATGGGGAAAAGAATTTACGATAAGAATCGCTGACTCGCGTTTCTTATTTACCCTATGGCCAAGCCATGAGCGTTTTGAGCAACTTCATATTGTTCGACCTATTTACTTGCCGTTAGCTGCTTTATTCCTGCTGGGGCTTGGTTTTTTAGCAGCTTATGCCATTAATAAGCGCGAATTAAATATCAAGCGGCTAAATAACCAGCTTGCTGAATTGCAGCTTCATCTGCAAACCAAAAATGAGCTTCAGGCGAGGCTAGAGTTCTTGTCTGAACACGATGCTTTAACTGAATTACCGAATCGCAATGCACTCATTCGTTATTTAATACAGCACTTAGCCGAGCAACAAGCAGAATTAGGCAATACGCTAGTATTGCAATTAAATCTCGATCATTTTAAAGACATCAATAATGCCCTAGGTCACAAAATCGGTGATGAATTACTTCGACGCGTAGCTCATCGATTAGAACGGTTATCACTGCCAGGAAGTTACTTGGCGCGGTTAGGTGGTGATGAGTTTTTGTTAGTTAAAGCCGATGTGAATAGTAATGACAAGGCACATGAAATTGCGACCCTAGTCAATCAACAAATAGAACCTCAGTTTTTTATCAATAACCATGAGATTTATAGTTCATTTTCAATAGGTATGGCCTTTGCCAATGATGCGAATTACGATGCTGAAACTCTATTACGCCATGCTGATATTGCCCTAAATAAGGCTAAGCAAATTGGTTATCGCGGCGTATGTATTTATACCCAAGATCAGCAGTCAGAATTAAGTCAGCGGTTATACGTACTTGAACAATTACATGAAGCTATTGAGTCACAAAAATTGGAAGTTCACTATCAACCCATCTTTGACCTTCGTAGTAATCAAATTGTGTCGCTAGAGGGACTCTTGCGTTGGCGCCAACATGATGGTGACCTGGCATTTCCCGAATATTTTCTGCCACTCGTCGAAGATACAGGTTTGATTGTACGATTAACGGAAACTATTCTCAGAAAAATATTTAATCAATTTAAAACATGGCGTGATGGCGATTATCATGACTTAAGAATTGGAATAAATCTCTCAGGCAAACAGTTAGCACTACCTGAATTACCAGAGCTATTAAAGGAAAACTTGAGACGAACTAATATACCAGCTCAGTTGGTTTATATTGAGATTAGAGAAGAGCTTTACTGTTCTCACGCACAATTCGATGATGGGATATTAGTAACGCTTAAAAAACTTGGATTTAGATTAACCGTTGATGGCCTTGGATTAAATTATGCTTCGATTGCTGCGATGGAAAAATGCGTTCCCCATCAACTAAAAATCGGGCAGCCCCTCATTGAGAAGCTGCCCTACGATGTAATACAAAGCTTGATTACTGACACTATGATTAAATTTAGCCGGCACAAAGCGATTGAAATTAGCGCCGTAGGTGTAGAGAATCAGCAGCAAGTAGATTTCTTATTACAGCGTGATTGTGTATCGGCGCAAGGATATTTCCTTTCTCGTCCAGTTCCAGCCGAACAAGTTCAAAGTATTTTAGATGCTCAGATACAACAGCGTGGTTGAGCACACTAGTCAATAAAAGGAGTAGCAAATGCAACGCGAAAGTATGGAGTTTGATGTTGTTATTGTTGGAGCAGGTCCAGCAGGATTGAGTTGTGCTATTCGCTTGGCTCAACAAGCCAAAGAAAAACAACAAGAATTAATGATATGCGTTGTTGAAAAAGGTTCTGAGGTCGGTGCTCACATTTTATCAGGCGCCGTTTTTGAACCACGCGCATTAAATGAGTTATTGCCAAATTGGCAAGAATTGGGAGCGCCGCTGAACACTCCAGTCACGCACGACCAAATCATGCTCTTTAAAAACGCAGAAAAGGCAACTGAACTGCCCTCTTTCATGGTGCCTAAGACATTCCACAACCATGGTAACTACATTACTAGTATAGGTAATCTTTGTCGCTGGTTAGCCGAACAAGCCGAAGCATTGGGCGTTGAAATATTCCCTGGATTTCCAGCGGCCAGCATCATCATTGAAGAGCAACGTGTAGCTGGTGTAATTACTGGTGATATGGGCATTAACAGTAACGGCGAACAAAAACCAGGATTTGAACCCGGCATGGAGCTTCGTGCTAAATATACTGTTTTTGCCGAGGGAAGCCGTGGCCATCTAGGTAAGCAGTTACAGCAAGAATTTAAACTAGCCGAAGATTGCTCACCACAACATTATGCGATTGGTTTTAAAGAAATATGGGATATCCCAGCCGAGCAACATCAACCAGGGTTAGTTGTGCATAGCACCGGCTGGCCGCTCACCGACGAAGCAACCGGTGGAGGCTACCTTTACCATGCTGAAGATGGCCAAGTTTATGTAGGCCTGATTGTCGATCTAAACTACAAGAACCCCTATTTAAGCCCCTTTAACGAGTTTCAGCGATTTAAAACGCATCCCAAGATTGCTGCCACACTGAAGCAAGGTAAACGTGTTTCGTACGGAGCGAGAGCAATTACTAAAGGCGGCTTTCATAGCTTGCCGCGCATGACGGTTCCCGGTGGCATTTTAATAGGGTGTAATGCTGGCACGCTCAATTTTGCCAAAATCAAAGGCAATCACACTGCAATGAAATCTGGCATGTTGGCTGCCGAAAGTATTTTTAATGCGTTACATAACGATACCGAAGACCACGAATTAAAAGATTTTGAATCTCGTTTTAAAGAATCTTGGTTATATGATGAACTTTACCGCTCACGTAATTTTGGTCCGGCCGTTCATAAGTTTGGTACTTACCTTGGTGGCGCATATAACACCATCGATCAGAACTGGTTTGGCGGTAAGCTCCCATTCAACATTAAAGACCAGCATGAAGATCACGCTCAGTTAAAACTGGCGCGCGAATGCCAAGTCATTGAGTACGAAAAGCCTGATAACAAATTGACCTTTGATAGATTATCATCCGTTTTTTTATCGAATACTAATCATGAAGAAGATCAGCCATGTCATTTAAAGCTTAAGGATTCGAGCATTCCATTGAATGTGAATATGCCCAAATTCGCAGAGCCAGCTCAGCGCTACTGCCCTGCTGGCGTTTATGAAGTGGTAGAAGAAAATGGCAAAGATGTATTTAAGATAAATGCCCAGAATTGTATTCACTGCAAAACATGTGATATTAAAGATCCGTCGCAAAATATTACTTGGGTGACACCTGAAGGTACAGGTGGACCTAATTATCCTAATATGTAACAGCTTAGTTTTCATGTCCGAGAAATCGGACATGAAAATAAGATTGTCGTCGTAATAAAACTCGTATGTAATATCGCCTCATAACTTAATAAAGAGAGTTTCGTTTAATGAGTGAATTTATTTCTATATTAACCCACGGACGACGGTTAAAAGCTGCAATAAAAGAGTTATCGGTTGAAGAGTTAAAAGAAGTTCAGTTAAAGCTTGGGAAAATAATCGACGATCGGATTCAAGAAGAAGCAGAACTTCGTCAACAAGAAGCCGAAAAACTCGAGAAAATAGCGGCATTGAAAGCTGCTGTCGCTGATGCTGGTTTATCTCCGGAAGATCTGATGGATACTTCCTTTGCCGGTACCTCTGCCCACATAAAACGACCACGTTCGCCCAAGCCAGCAAAGTATACTTACACTGATGAGCATGGTGCACGTAAAACCTGGACGGGCCAAGGCCGCATGCCAAAAGCTATCGTAAAGGCGCTAGCCGAAGGTGCCAGCTTAGAACAGTTTTTAATAAAATAGATAAACCCGAACTGGCACTTATAAGCATACCTAGTGATGCAAATAGAGTGCCAGTAACACAAGCCTCAGTAGTCCTACCTTAAGGGGCTAGCATAGCTTCATGAAACACCATCAAATAGAAATCATAGGTAAGGTACATTCGCCCTACCAACAAAAATTTGCTGTTCCTCGACAACCGGGACTGGTTCGCGCTGCTACCACTACCATTGAACTGACAGGCCCTTATAGCCAGCCTGATTGCTGCCGAGGGTTGCTCGATTTTTCTCATATTTGGGTCATCTTTGTTTTTCATCAGACCGTTGCAAGCGGTTGGAAACCGTTGGTGAGGCCACCGCGATTAGGCGGTAATCAACGTAAGGGCGTTTTCGCTACCAGAGCGACCTATCGCCCCAATGGCCTGGGGATGTCGGTGGTAAAACTGCTGAGCATTGATTACCACAGCGGTAGCACGTGGATTACCGTTGAAGGTGCGGATTGGGTAGATGAAACTCCGGTGGTCGATATTAAGCCTTATTTACCCTACGCTGATAGTGTTATCGATGCTCAAGGTGGCTTTGCCGATAATCGCCCTACTACCGAATTAGAGACTCATTTCAGTGAACAAGCCATACAAGACCTAGCCTTACTTGCTGACGATTATCCAAACCTAAAAGAATTGATCGGGCAAGTGTTAGAACAGGATCCACGTCCTGCTTATAACAAAGCAGCTCATCAAGAGAAAATCTATGGTATGGCGCTTTATGATTTAAATATTAAGTGGCGGGTCAAGCAACAGCAAAATATAGTCTTAAGCGTCACTAAAACCTTTTGACTTAGCCCCGCTGCTGGTAGAATTCTATCCATTACTTAACTACTATAAGCGCTTTAATTAGCTCCTAGTTGGAACTTTGAGGGACACATGCGTACTAGCCAATACTTACTTGGAACACTAAAAGAAACACCTGCTGATGCCGAAGTTATTAGCCATCAATTAATGCTTCGCGCCGGTATGATTCGCAAAGTAGCTGCTGGTCTTTATACTTGGACACCAACAGGTTTACGAGTTTTGCGTAAAGTAGAGCGTGTAGTCAGAGAAGAAATGGAACGCGTTGGTGCGCTAGAAGTATTAATGCCTATGGTTCAACCCGCTGATTTATGGCAAGAATCTGGTCGCTGGGAAGATTATGGTCCTGAACTACTTAGATTGAAAGATCGTAGTCATCGTGATTTTGTGCTGGGCCCCACACACGAAGAAGTCATTGCTGAACTCGTTCGAAAAGAAATCAATAGTTATAAGCAATTGCCTATGAACTTATTCCAGATCCAGACTAAATTTCGAGATGAAATTAGACCTCGTTTTGGCGTCATGCGGGCGCGTGAATTTATCATGAAAGATGCTTATTCCTTTCACTTGGACCAAGCTAGTCTTCAAGAAACTTACGACGCAATGCATGCTGCTTACTGTCGTATCTTCGAGCGTTTAAACCTAGATTATCGCCCTGTTATCGCTGATACAGGCTCCATTGGCGGTCACTCCTCTCACGAGTTTCACGTATTGGCTGACTCTGGTGAAGATGATATTGCATTCTCTGATAGCTCTGATTACGCCGCGAACGTTGAAATGGCCGAAGCTATAACACTTCTAGCCGAGCCACCGGCAGCAACCGCAGCTATGGAGAAAGTCGCCACCCCAAATGTTAAAACTATTGCTAGCCTAGTTGATGAGTTTGGTATCGCCATAGAACAGACCGTAAAAACTCTTATTGTCCATGGCTGTACCGAAGGGTCGCTAGTTGCACTTATGATACGAGGCGATCATCAGTTGAATGAAATAAAAGCAGCAAAACTGCCACAGATCGCATCACCGCTCGTGTTCGCAAATGAAGAAGACATTGTGGCTGCCATTGGCGCAGGCCCGGGCTCTCTTGGTCCTGTTGGGCTTCCAATCCCCTTGGTTATAGATCGCAGTGTTGCAGCTATGGCAGATTTTGCTGCAGGCGCTAACGATGATGGCTATCATTACTTCAATATCAATTGGAACCGTGATGTTCCGCTACCAGAAGTAGCAGATATCCGCAACGTGGTTACAGGCGATCCTAGCCCCTGTGGTAAAGGTAACCTTTTGATTAAACGCGGTATTGAGGTGGGTCATATCTTCCAATTAGGGAAGAAATACTCAGATGCAATGAAAGTTGGTGTCCTTACTGATAGCGGTAAACATGAAACGTTAATGATGGGATGCTACGGTATTGGAGTTTCTCGAATTGTCGCAGCAGCGATTGAGCAGAACCATGATCAATTCGGTATCAAATGGCCAACGGCACTAGCTCCTTTCCAAGTAGTAATCGTACCCATGAATATGCACAAATCGTCACGAGTACAAGATACTGCAGAAAAATTGTATAAAGACCTTCAAGCACATCATGTAGATGTACTTTTTGATGACCGAAAGGAAAGACCCGGCGTTATGTTTGCGGATATGGAGTTGATTGGAATTCCTCACCAATTAGTGATTGGCGAGCGTAACCTTGATGAAGGTTTGATTGAATACAAAAACCGAACAACTGGTGCAAAACAAACTATCGCGATTGATGATGTTGTTAGTTTTCTTATGTCGCAATAAGTTTTAAAACCGGCCCGCAAGCCACAAGAACCAGATAAAAGCAAAGCCCTGCAGCTGAATCAGCTGCAGGGCTTTCAATTTAAGTCAGATCACTAGGGCAACTATTAAGCAAAAATTACGCTGGCCAGCTATGGAAATAACATCAGTATTAGCGCTAATATAAAGTTAATCATACCAACTAAACCTTTAACCATGGATAAAAATAATAACAATACGATTTCATGGAAAATGATGTTAGAGGCTTTGATTAAATTCATCCCTCGTTTACCTATTTTTTTCTGCACTCTTGTTAAATTAGCATGGGCTAAAAAACATCACCGTGGCTCTACGGGATGGTTTCTACAGCAAGCAGCTCGCCGATATCCCAAACGTATTTTTTTGAAGACTCATGAGGGCAACTTTACTTACGAAGAATTCAACAACTGGGTTAATCAATTAGCCCACGCACTTGCTACCTATGGTATCAAGGACGGTGATTGTGTCGCGTTACTTTTTAATAATTCGGCTGCACAGCTAGCTTGGGCATTTGCAATCAATAAACTTGGAGCAATAGCTGGCATGCTTAATTCAAAACAACGACAAGAAGCTCTCGCGCATAGTATTAAGGTATTGCAGCCCAAGTTATTAATCAGCCAAAGTGCTTACGCCGAGGATGTAGCAATTCTTAACCTAGATCTTCAATGTGCACTTGATTCTAGAGTGGAATGGAACCAATTAAGCGCTGCCGCGCAAGCTTGTTTTTCCACTGATTTAACGCCCCTAATTAAGCCTGAACATCAACATAATCCAAGCCAAACCGAGACCATTACTTTAGCTCAGCATTGTTTTTATGTGCTTACTTCTGGCACTACCGGTTTACCTAAAGCTGCAGCCATGACCCATTTTCGCTGGTATAAAGCCGGTATCGGCTTCGGCCATATGGCGCTGAGATTGAAACAACAAGATACCCTCTACAACACCCTGCCGCTTTATCATAATACGGCTTTATCCATAGCATTAAGTGCCGTGGTCATGAGTGGTAGTTCGATGGCATTATCTGAACGATTCAGTGCCTCAGGGTTTTGGCAGGATATCAAAGATTTTCAAGCCTCCGTTTTTGTTTATGTGGGAGAAATGTGCCGGTACTTACTAAATCAGCCGACACAAGCCAGTGATAACCAGCATGGTATTCGTGCCATTATTGGTAACGGGATAAGAGCTGAAATCTGGGATGAGTTACAGCAACGTTTTGGTATTCGTCATATTTGCGAACTATACGGTGCTAGCGAAGGCAATGTAGGCTTTGTTAACGCCTTCAACTTAAAACGTACTGTCGGTTTTTCACCCATGACATATGCTGTTGTCGCATTTGATTTTGAACGCGAAATACCAGTACAAGATGATCTCGGCTATTTACAACCCGTAGCAAAAGGTGACGTTGGCCTTTTACTAACAAAGGTTTCATCGAAAGCTCCCTTTGATGGTTACACGAATAATCCCCAAGCTAATGCTGAAAAATTACTGGCAGATGTTTTTAAACCCGGCGATTGTTGGTTCAATACGGGTGACCTCGTTCGACACCAAGGGTTTCGCCATATAGCCTTTGTCGACAGAACAGGTGAAACCTTCAGATGGAAGTCAGAAAACGTTGCCACCACAGAAGTTGAGGCTCAAGTAGCTCGTGTTACCGATATCATTGAAGCTGTAGCCTACGGTGTAAAAGTACCCCATGCCGAGGGTAAAGCGGGGATGGTTAGTCTTGTTCTAGCACAGGGTCGAGAGTTCAATCCTCAAGACTTCTTTCAAACCATCCGCAAGCACTTACCCGAATATGCGTTACCTCGCTTTATTCGGCTTCGTCAACATCACGAGCTGACGACTACTTTCAAGATGATGAAAACTCAATTGAAGAAAGAAAGCTTTAGTTTAGCCAAGGTTACCGATCCCCTGTATGTGTTAGTTGATTTGAAACATGGATATCAGCCCCTTAATACCCAGCTTTATGAGGCGATCCATCAAGGTTTAATCCAACTAAAATAGAACAACCCAACAGGTTTATAAACACTCATTAACGCTTATATTGAGTCGGACAGTAAGCTCGGCTTACAGCGGGGTCTCGTAAGCGCTCATGCTTAGTGACACGACCACTAACCCGTTGACGCCACAATTTAAAACTAGAAAATTTGAGTTGCCGCCGCATGAGCGAGATAACAGCTTGCTCATCCATACCGTATAGAGTTTTGATTGCCTCAAACGGAGTTCGGTCTTCCCATGCCATCTCGATAATTCGTGATAATTCTGAAGGTTCAAGCTGATAATCCCAGTTATTCCCTTTACTCATACTTGTTTGCTCTTTTGTGATGCTTCCCACCACAATTACGCTCAAGCTTTATTTTTAGATTAGTTATCAAGTATCACTTACTGCCTACTAGCTCGACTTTCCCTGACGCCAAGTGAGTAGTGTAAGAGGAATAACAATTAATAGACTCCCTAGATAAAAACGTAAATCGGGTTGCTCGGCAAAAAACACGAATCCTAAAAGAACGGCACCAATCAATCCTGTGTATTCAGCACTGGTTATCTTATTACTATCGGCAGCTCGGTATGCATACACGCATGTTGCCGCATAAATCATCGCAAAGCAGCTCGACCCTATAGCTAACCAAAATAAGTACCAATCAAAAGTAGCCCCCTCAATAAGGGTCAACACCAAGGTGGTAGGAATACCAAGTATGTTAGTCAGATAAAGAGTATCAATGATGCTATGTTCGACCGGCAGTTTCTTAATCAGTAGATTATTTATAGCTAAACTTGCAGCCACCACCAACGCCGCCAAAACAAAGATATTTCCCTCACTAGGATTAACAATAACTAATACGCCAAGCATACCTAAAGCCGCTGTGCCTAATGACCAGAGAGTAACCTTTTCTTTGAAAAAAACACGTGCAAATACCACTGTAATCAGTGGTGCTGCATAAAAAATAGCATTCGCAGTAGCCAAGGGTAAGGTCGTTAGTGAAATAACCATAAATACCGCGCCAAATAAGAAGATATGAGCACGAGTGGCATGCCAGCGTAATTTTTGAGGTAGTAACGGTCGACGTAAATAAAGCATCACAGGTAGTAATAACAAAGCTGCACTTAATTGGCGCAGCAGCACAAACTGAAAGGGTGCTTCAAAGCCATCAAGTAACTTAATTAAGGAGTCAGATAAAATCGCAATATTGTTGCCAAAAATTAATAACAACACGGCTAGAATAAGCGAACGATCCACGACTAACTCCTCTTTAACTAACAGACTTTGGCTTGTTGTTAGATTGTACTATCGTGGTGATATTACTTATAATGATATTAATTAAAATAACTATGAGATTTTTGGATAATGAGTATCCCTTTACGCGCTATTCACTATTTTGTTGAAGCGGCTCGTGCTCAAAGCTTTTCTTTGGCGTCCCAGCGCTTACATGTCTCGCAGAGTGCTGTAAGCCACCAAATAAAAGGGCTTGAGGATTTCCTCGGGCATCCATTATTTGTCCGCAGAGGGCGAGATATCTTGCTTACGGCTTTAGGTGAGCAATATCTACAACAAGTGGCACCAGCCATTGATACTATCAGTCACGCCAGTATCGATATGAAGCAACAAAAATCTCGGCAGCTAAAACTAGCGTTGCATGGCTCGTTAGCGGTCAAGTGGCTGATTCCAGCATTAGATGACTTTCGCCTGCGTTATCCTAATATTGATCTATCACTGCAAATGCTCACTCAAGACGGACGTTTTGATACACAGTTTGCCGATTGTTTTATTACGACTCAACCACCACGCACCGGCTTTGCTCAATATCATTTATACGATGAGAGACTCAAACCCTATTGTGCCAAACCCCTTTGGAGCGAAGCACAGCAATTGCGAGAGCCTCATTTATTAACGCAATTCCCATTATTGTCGGCCGCATCTGTATTCAGTTCCAACCAGCCCGGCGAGGATTGGCGACGGTGGTTTGCTGCGGTTCAGCAACCCTTACCACCTCATACTAAAATTCATCACTTTAGTCATGTTTTATTAGCGGTTGAAGCGGCTAAATATGGCCAAGGAATTGCCCTACTCAATGAATTTATGACCAGTACTGCTGAGCGTGCCGATAGCTTGTACGAATTGCCTTTACATAGTATCCGCACCGACGATAGCTTTTACTTTGTTTATCCAAATCAAGCAGCTAAGCGGATTGGTCTTGAAGCTTTAGGTAAGTGGTTAGTTGCGCTTTGCAAAGAAAAAAGTTTGTGATCATGATCTAGGTCAATTGGTTTGACCAAAATACGAAAAGCTCACTTGTAAACAAGTCTGTAGTGCGGATAATGAAGTCTCGATCATTAAGGAGGCTTAATATGTCTTAATCCGCAACGTCGCAAGTAACTGTCACCTGTCACGCTGATGCTATGCAAGTCTTGTCTAAGCCTCAGCTTTTTAGCAATCAGGTATCGCAACATCTCTCAGTACCGAACGGCATGGATGATGAGCAGCATCAAACCTATCGGCAACTGATTGAGCCTTTTTTTTCAACGACTGCCATCGCTCAGTTTCAGCCCGCTTGTCGTGCTTTGATAGAGCGCCAAATAGCAGCCTTAGTTGACCACGCAGATGGTATGACTATCGATTTTATCACAGCTTTTGCTCGTCCCTTTGCGTTGGATATTCAATGGCTTTTTATGGGTTGGCCAGACGATTACAAACCGCTTATTGAGGCTTGGTTACAAGCCCAACAGCAGGCGCAACGCCAACAAGATAAATCGGCTATGGTAATGCTTGCGGCCGAATTTGAGCAACACATAGCCACGTTGGCCAAGCTAGCTCAACAACAGTCACAACCAACGGTGATGCGTCAACTCACCGAATTAAGGATTCACGGCCGAGCACTTAGTTTAGCCGAATTAACCAGCTTAATTCGAAACTGGACGGTAGGAGAATTAGCAACCATTACCGCCAGTGTCGGTCTTATAACCGGCTATTTGGCGCAACATCCGCAGCTCCAACAGCAGCTACGCAACAACGACTTACCGCTGCGCGAAAGTATTGATGAAATACTACGTATTCATGCGCCCTTGCCTAGTAATCGACGACGCACTCGTTGTCCTGTACAACTTGCTCAGCAAGAGCTTCCTTCAGCAACTCCGATAACCCTAGTATGGCCAGAAATACAGCGGGATGCTGCCGTTTTTCCACAGCCATTGACATTCAATCCGCAGCAAAATGCCGCACATAACTTACTTTATGGTGCTGGAGTTCATGTCTGCCCCGGTAAACCCTTAGCCCAACTGGAACTAGAAACATTTACACGTATTTTGCTAGAGCGGGTATCCTGTCTAGAATTAGCCGGCCAGCCAACATGGTCTAACTACCCTGCTACCGGCTTTAGCGCGTTACCGCTGAGACTAAGTGCTTAAGTTGTCATCAAAAAAGCCTATCTCAGTCATCGATAATTCTAGCTATCTAACTTGTGTGTGGGGCGCTATAGTCTATAGTCATAAAGTGCAGTGAATGGTGCTGATCCTTTGTATTATCGGATACTTAGATGCACCACAAGCTAATTTCGTCAGAGTTCTTTGCAGCTCAAAATGAAGAGGAACAGCTATGGATAATAAATCAGCTTCAAGTGGCAAATGCCCCGTGATGCATGGTGGCAATACCAGCTCGAGTAAAACAGTGATGGAGTGGTGGCCTAATGCTCTTAATCTCGACATCTTGCATCAGCATGATAGCAAGACTAACCCGATGGGAGCAGACTTTAATTATGCCGAAGAATTTAAAAAATTAGACTTAGCAGCTGTTAAAAATGATCTGAAAGCACTCATGACCGACAGCCAAGAGTGGTGGCCAGCTGACTGGGGTCATTATGGTGGTCTTATGATCCGCATGGCGTGGCACTCGGCTGGTACTTATCGTACCGCGGATGGTCGTGGTGGCGGTGGTACCGGCAATCAGCGCTTTGCTCCCTTAAACAGTTGGCCAGATAACGTCAACCTTGATAAAGCACGTCGCTTATTGTGGCCTATCAAGAAAAAATACGGCAACAAATTGTCGTGGGCGGATCTTATGATTCTGGCAGGAACCATGGCTTATGAGTCAATGGGGCTTAAATCTTATGGCTTTGCTGGCGGCCGCGCTGATATTTGGCATCCTGAAAAAGATATTTATTGGGGTTCTGAAAAAGAATGGTTAGCTGAAACGGCGCAACGTTACAGTGACGATCAAGACCGTGATAGCTTAGAAAACCCTCTAGCAGCAGTGCAAATGGGATTAATTTACGTGAACCCTGAAGGGGTTGATGGCAAGCCGGATCCATTACGCACAGCTCATGATGTCCGCCGCACATTTGCACGGATGGCGATGAACGATGAAGAAACCTGTGCTCTTACCGCTGGTGGGCATACTGTGGGCAAATGTCACGGCAATGGCGATGCTACTAAGTTAGGTGCTGAGCCTGAAGCGGCTGATGTAACCGAGCAAGGCTTAGGCTGGAAAAACCCAGCCGGTAAAGGTCACAGTGGAAATACGATTACCAGCGGCATTGAAGGGGCTTGGACCACCCATCCAACGCAGTGGGATAACGGCTACTTCTATCTCTTGCTGAACTATGACTGGGAATTAAAGAAAAGCCCAGCCGGTGCTTGGCAGTGGGAACCCATCAATATTAAAGAAGAAGATAAACCAGTTGCTGCCCATGACCCTAGCAAGCGTTATAACCCAATTATGACCGATGCCGACATGGCCATGAAAATGGACCCTGACTATCGTAAGATTTCAGAGCGGTTCTATAACGATCCTGAATACTTCTCTGAAGTGTTTGCCCGTGCTTGGTTTAAATTAACGCACCGAGATCTAGGACCAAAATCTCGCTACCTAGGCCCTGATGTACCGGCTGAAGACTTGATCTGGCAAGATCCTATTCCTGCGGTTGATTACAGCCTCAACGATACCGACATTGCCGAGCTTAAACAGCAACTTCTTAGTAGCGGCTTAAGTACAAATGAACTGGTAGCGACGGCTTGGGATAGCGCTCGTACTTTCCGCGGCTCGGATTATCGTGGCGGAGCTAATGGTGCGCGAATTCGTTTAGCACCGCAAAAAGATTGGGAGGGAAATGAGCCTGAACGTCTCCAGAAGGTACTAAAAGTACTCGAGAGTATTCAAGCCGGCTTCCATAAACCAATTAGTTTAGCGGATCTTATTGTCTTAGGTGGTACTGCAGCGGTTGAGCAAGCCGCACATGCAGCGGGGGTCGATATCAAGGTACCTTTTGCCCCAGGTCGCGGCGATGCAACCGATGAGATGACTGATGCAGAGAGCTTCGAGCCACTAGAGCCTGTGCATGATGCTTATCGTAACTACGTGAAAAAAGATTACGTAGTAGCACCCGAAGAACTCATGTTAGACCGCACCCAACTCATGGGCCTAACAGCACCTGAGATGACGGTTTTAGTTGGTGGCATGAGAGTACTAGGCACCAATTTTGGTGGTACCAAACATGGTGTATTTACTGACCGTGAAGGTATCTTAAGCAATGACTTTTTTGTTACCTTAACTGATATGTCCTATACATGGGAGCCCGCTGGTAAGAATCTTTACCACATTAAGGAGCGTGCGACCGGAGCTACCA
This sequence comes from Idiomarina loihiensis, assembly GCF_024584785.1. GTDB lineage: Bacteria > Pseudomonadota > Gammaproteobacteria > Enterobacterales > Alteromonadaceae > Pseudidiomarina > Pseudidiomarina fusca. Next base: position 724,133 of record NZ_CP074112.1, on the reverse strand, counting down.
AGTATTCCGCAACACGAGTTGATTTAGTCTTTGGTTCTAACTCAATCTTACGCAGTTATGCAGAGGTTTATGCGCAAGATGACGCACAAGAAAAATTTGTGCATGACTTTGTGAAAGCTTGGACCAAAGTCATGAATGCAGATCGCTTCGATTTAATCTAAATCGACAATGCGCTAAGCTAGAACCCGCGTTGGCAAAACCATCGCGGGTTTTTTAATAGATAGAGGCCTATCATGTCAGCGTCATTTACTACCGAACTCAGTTATTGTCAGCTAGCCAATGAATTTTCGACGAGTTGCTCACCCAGCCCAGTATCGGCGCCACAATGGCTAGCTTTTAATCAGCCATTAGCGGCTGAGCTTAGCTTACCCGAAGCTTTTTGGGGGACTGAAGCCGGCTTGCAACTCTTTGCTGGTAACCAACTGCCGGACTGGGCCCAGCCCCATGCGCTCGCCTACAGTGGTCATCAATTTGGTCATTTTAACCCGCATTTAGGTGATGGCCGCGCCATTTTACTGACGGAAATCGTGACCCCTGAGGGACAACGTTTTGATCTGCAGCTAAAAGGCAGTGGCCGCACCCCCTACTCTCGCCGCGGCGATGGCCGCTCTGCCATCGGCCCAGTGATACGAGAGTACTTAGTTAGCGAAGCCATGCATCATTTAGGCGTACCTACGACGCGGGCGTTGGCTGCAGTCGCGACAGGCGATTGGGTACAGCGTGAACAAGCCCAACCCGGCGCAATTTTGGCACGCGTAGCGCGCAGCCATTTACGTGTAGGTACCGCCCAATATGTCTTAAATTTAAATAGTGCGGCTAAGCTTAAAAGCTTTGCCGATTACCTTATTGAACGGCATTACCCAGAGATTATACTCCAACATGCGCCTGGTTTTGCTCGCTATGATGCGCTCCTTAGCGCAGTTATCGAAAGCCAAGCACAATTAATTGCACGATGGATGAGTTTGGGTTTTATCCATGGCGTTATGAACACAGATAACATGAGCTTAGTTGGTGACACTATTGACTACGGCCCCTGTGCCTTTATGGAAGCCTACAACGAACACCAAGTGTTTAGCTTTATTGATAAACAAGGGCGCTACGCCTACGCCAATCAACCTGCAATGGCACAATGGAACCTAGCTCGGTTTGCCGAAACCTTGCTACCTATCATGACCGCTAACGATGCACCTGAACCAGAAGCAGCCATCGCTGCTACCATAGAAAGAGCTACCGAGCTGGTCATGGGCTTTAGTGACAAGTACCAACAGTATTATCAAGCTTACTTTAGCGCTAAAATCGGGCTTAGCCCAGACCATCCAGACGCCAGCAACTTAGTTCAACAGCTACTTGCGATAATGCAACAGCAGCACATTGATTTCACCCTCGCATTTCGTTACCTAGGAGATACGGAGCCAAATCGACGCAATCAACTGTTTAGTGATAGTGCGTCATGGTTAACTTGGCAACAGCAATGGCAGCACGCGACTGCGAGTATTCCGGCGCATCAATTACAGCGCCAACTTAATGAGGTTAATCCAGCTCTGATACCGCGCAACCATTTAATTGAAGCCTGTATTAGTGAGGTAGTTAAGACAGGTTCCCTTGCTCAATTTGTTCGATTACAGCAAGCCTTCGCACAGCCATACCAAGAACGAGCAGAGTACGCAGATTTAATGCCGCCGGCTACTGCGAGCCAGCAGGTTACCACAACCTTTTGTGGTACCTGAAAAAAAGCTGGATTGTTCTAAACAGTTTGGTTATCCTTGCAAACGCAGTAACAACATTATAACAAGGAGTTTTAGCTTATGACTGAGCAATCAAACACGACAGGACAACCGAACCCAGAACCAGCAGTCACAATGAATTCAACAACAGTTCATGCCACTAATACTGTAGATCAAGACCAGAATAAAACCCTGACACTGGTCATTTATATTCTGCAATTAGTGTCTTGCTTTGTTGGCTTCACCAGCATTGTGGGTATTATTATTAACTACATTAAACGAGCTGAAGTTCGTGGCACTTACTTAGAGTCACACTTTACTTGGCAAATTCGCACCTTTTGGTGGATGTTAGTGTGGTCGCTCATTGGTTTAGTCACTACCTTCTTTGGCATCGGCTTTATCGTGCTATTGGTCGCAGCCGTCTGGTTTATCTATCGCGCCGTACGTGGCTTACTAAACTTGAACGATAACAAACCTATGCCGGTATAAGTTACTTACTTACGTTTCTAACTTTTGACCAAATCTCCCAGCAGTTGCAATGCATGTGGTTGTTTTGCACTGCTGGTTTTATCACCGCCGCGGCAAAGCTATTTTAGTGTTCAACGGAAATAGCGTTTAAGTACCACCAGCGGCCCTGTTCTCTAATAAATTCAGACTCTTCTTCCATTTCTGCAATACCATCTTCAGCTGCGAAATAAGCGATAAAGTGCACGTAACCACGATTTCCTTGGCTACCACTAGCAATGATTTGTAACTGAAGCCAAACCGGATTATCACTGAGTTCTAACTGCTCTGGTCGAGTGGAGGGATGCCAAGTAGCAGCAATATATTCCACTAGGTTGCGAGCAAATGCACTGTAGCGAGACCGCATCAGTTGCTCTGCTGTGCGTGGCAACTTGGTGCCAGTATGAAAAGGCCCACAGCAATTGGCATATTTTCCGCCACCGCAGGGGCACTTCTTACCCATATTCTTGGCTGGAAGATTAATCATAGCGACCACCTCGTCGGTTCTTGCGTGAGGCCGCAGAAGCTTGACGCTCTGAGCGCGAACCCGCTGATGCTGAAGCGACTTTCTGCGGCTTCGGGCGCCGACTTTTATGTCCCTCTGGTGCTAATCCAGTAGAGCCTTCAATGGCCGCCATAATATCAGCCAACTCGGCAGCATTTAGATTGCGCCATTGACCCACTTGAAGAGCACCTAGACGCACGTTCATAATGCGAGTTCGCTCTAATTTACGCACCTCGTAGCCGAAGTATTCACACATCCGACGAATCTGTCGATTCATACCCTCAACTAGCGTTAACCGAAACACAAACGACGACAGTTGCTGTACCTTACAACGCTTGGTCATGGTTCCTAAAATAGGTACACCGTTAGCCATTCCCTTGATAAAATCGGCGGTAATAGGCTTATGAACCGTCACCACGTACTCTTTTTCGTGGCGGTTACCCGCACGCAATATTTTGTTAACGAGATCGCCATTGCTGGTAAGAAATATCAGCCCCTGCGAGTCTTTATCTAACCGGCCAATGGGAAAGATCCGCTCTTTGTGGCCGACAAATTTTTGGATATTCTTAGGCTCAGCTGAATCGGTTGTGCTTACAATACCAACGGGCTTATTTAACGCAATGAAAACGAACTTATCTTTATTTTGAGCTGCTACTAGGCGGCCATTCACTCGCACTTCGTCGCTAGGCCCCACCTTGTCACCCACCACCGCAGGACGACCGTTAAGTGTCACTTGGCCTTGCTCAATAAAGCGATCTGCCTCGCGGCGTGAGCACATACCACTTTCGCTGATGAATTTATTGAGACGCACGGCATCACGTGGAGATGATTGGTTGACTTGCATAGGTTAAAAAGCACCTTAATAGACGAAGATATCCGCTAAAGTGTATCAGAATCCGTGCCTTTAGATGAACTAAAAGCGACTAGCCAACAACAATCCATTCGCGCTTGTTGGCTAGCCTAGTAACACCGCTAAGCCCCGGTGTTGTGGTTTTAGTCTTGTGGTACCCGCACCCAGCCTTCCATCAGCACCCGTGCACTGCGGCTCATAATAGCCTTGGTCACCGTCCATTCACCATCCACTTGAGTAGCTTCAGCTCCCACTCGTAAAGTGCCTGATGGATGGCCAAAGACAACTTGGCTACGGTCGCCGCCGCCAGCAGCTAAATTAACCAAGGTACCTGGCACAGCTGCTGCTGTTGCGATCGCAACTGCTGCTGTTCCCATCATGGCATGGTGCAATTTACCCATCGACATAGCCCGTACCAACAGATCAATGTCACCAGCATGAATTGCTTTACCACTGGCTGAAACATAATCTGCCGGAGCAGCCACAAAGGCAATCTTAGGAGTGTGCTGACGTGCCGCAGCAGCCTCAATAGAGTCGATTAACCCCATTTTAACGGCACCGTAGGCGCGCAGCTTTTCAAACATCAACAAGGCTTCAGCGTTCTCGTTGATGGCTCCTTGTAATTCAGTGCCGTTGTAACCAATATCTGCGGCATTGACAAAAATCGTCGGGATACCCGCATTAATAAAAGTTGCTTGCAACTTGCCAAGCCCTGGCACCTCAAACTCATCAACCAAATTGCCCGTGGGGAACATTGCTCCACCAGCACCGTCTTCATCAGCTGCAGGATCAATAAATTCAACCTGCACTTCTGCCGCTGGGAAAGTGACCCCATCCAGTTCAAAATCACCGGTTTCTTGCACTTCACCGTCAGTAATAGGCACATGCGCAATGATGGTTTTTTGAATATTTGCCTGCCAAATGCGAACGATACAGATGCCGTTCGACGGAATCCGTTCAGCATCAACCAGACCATTGCTAATTGCAAACGAGCCTACGGCTGCCGTTAGGTTGCCACAGTTGCCACTCCAATCAATAAATGGCTTGTCGATAGCTACCTGTCCGAATAGATAATCGACGTCATGGTCACTTCGGCTACTACGGGATAAAATGACCGTTTTACTGGTACTGGAAGTAGCTCCGCCCATGCCGTCGGTGTGTTTGCCGTAAGGATCCGGACTACCAATAACACGCAGCAATAATTTATCACGCGCTGGCCCCGGCGTTTGCGCAGCTAGGGGCAAATCATCCAGTTTAAAAAAGACCCCTTTCGAAGTGCCGCCACGCATATACGTAGCGGCAATTTTTAATTGCGGAGCAAATGCCATAGGATTAAACCTCACCAGCTAAAAAGTCTTGAGCAAAACGTTGTAGAACACCGCCAGCTGAGTAGATTGACACTTCTTCAGCAGTATCTAACCGACACTTGGTAGGTACTTTTACCACTTCGCCGTTGGCCCGATGAATCACCAAAGTCATGGTCGCACCCGGCTGCACCTCGCCCTCCACATCGAAGGTTTCAGTGCCATCAATAGCTAAAGTGTCACGTGTGGTACCTGCTTCAAATTCTAGCGGTAACACTCCCATACCAATTAAATTGGTACGGTGGATACGCTCAAAGCCTTCTGCCACAATACACTCAACACCTGCCAGGCGAACACCTTTCGCAGCCCAGTCTCGTGACGATCCTTGACCATAATCAGCGCCAGCAACAATAATCAATGGCTGCTTACGCTCCATGTAGGTTTCAATGGCTTCCCACATGCGCATCACTTTGCCATCGGGCTCTACTCGTGCTAGAGAGCCTTGAATCACTTCACCTTGATTATTACGGACCATCTCATTAAAGAGTTTAGGGTTAGCAAATGTTGCCCGCTGTGCGGTTAAATGGTCACCACGGTGAGTTGCATAACTATTAAAATCTTCTTCGGGCAAACCCATCTTGGCTAAATATTCACCGGCTGCGCTGTCAGGTAAAATCGCATTGGATGGCGACAAGTGATCGGTCGTAATATTGTCACCTAACACAGCTAGCGGACGTAGGCCCTTTAAGCTGTTCCCTGCAGCAAATGAGCCCTCCCAATAAGGTGGGCGGCGAATATAAGTGCTCTGTGGACGCCAGTTATAAAGCGGTTCAGTCTTCTCACCATAATCAACGTTCAAACTAAACATAGGGTCGTAAACCGTACGGAACTGTTCTGGTTTAACCGCTTGTTTAACAATGGCGTCAATTTCTTCGTCGCTTGGCCAAATATCCTTTAAGGTAACAGGGTTACCCTGCTGGTCGAGACCTAGAACGTCTTTCTCAATGTCGAAGCGGATGGTACCGGCAATAGCATAAGCCACAACTAACGGAGGTGATGCTAAGAATGCTTGCTTGGCGTATGGATGAATACGGCCATCAAAATTACGGTTACCAGAGAGAACCGCCGTTGAAAATAAATCTCGCTCGATAATTTCTTGCTGGATGTTTGGATCTAAAGCACCACTCATACCATTACAAGTTGTACAGGCAAAACCAACGACGCCAAACCCTAAGGTTTCGAGTTCTGGCAATAAGTTGGCATCTTCTAGGTACATTTTTACCGTTTTTGAGCCCGGTGCTAACGAGGTTTTCACCCAAGGCTTACGGGTTAAACCTAGTTTATTAGCATTACGTGCGATCAAGCCGGCCGCAATCATATTGCGTGGGTTGCTGGTATTGGTACAGCTGGTAATAGCCGCGATAATGACTGCGCCATCAGGCATCAAACCTGCTTCGGGCTGGTCAATATGCTTCGCAATACCACGTGCTGCCAAATCAGCTGTAGGTAGCAACGCATGCGGGTTAGACGGCCCAGCTAAATTGCGCTCAACAGCGGCTAAATCAAAGGTTAATACCCGCTCGTACTCAGCTGCCTTCATGCTATCCGCCCACAAGCCCGTGTGTTTGGCAAAGCGTTCAACTAGCTCAACTTGCTTGTCATCACGACCGGTAAGCTTCAAATAATCAATGGTTTGCTGGTCAATGTAGAACATGGCTGCAGTTGCACCATATTCTGGCGTCATATTTGAAATAGTCGCCCGATCACCTACTGACAAAGCATCAGCACCTTCGCCAAAGAACTCTAAGTAGGCTCCTACCACGCGCTCTTTCCGCAAAAACTGAGTGATAGCTAAGACCAAATCGGTACCAGTGATGCCTGGTTTAAGCTTGCCTGTTAGCTCTACCCCAATAATGTCGGGTAGACGCATGTAAGAGGCTCGTCCCAGCATCACGCTCTCGGCTTCTAGGCCACCTACCCCAACAGAAATGACGCCTAAGGCATCGACCATGGGGGTGTGGCTGTCGGTACCTACACAGGTGTCAGGAAAAGCCACGTTGTCACGCACTTGCACAACTGGCGACATTTTTTCTAGGTTGATCTGATGCATGATGCCGTTCCCTGGAGGGATAACATCAACGTTTTTAAAGGCTGTTTTAGTCCAGTTGATAAAATGAAACCGGTCGTCATTACGACGGTCTTCTATTTCTCGGTTCTTTTCAAAGGCATCTTTCTCAAAGCCAGCATGTTCTACTGCTAGCGAGTGGTCCACGATTAACTGGGTTGGTACCACCGGGTTAACCTTAGCTGGGTCGCCACCTTTAGCGGCAATTGCATCACGTAAACCAGCTAAATCAACGAGCGCTGTTTGGCCCAAAATATCGTGGCATACTACCCGCGCTGGATACCATGGAAAATCCAGATCGCGCTTGCGATAAATCAATTGTTCAAGGCTGGCCGTTAACTCCGCGGGGTTGCAGCGACGCACTAACTGCTCAGCTAAAATTTTAGACGTGTAAGGTAGGCGATCATATGCGCCTGGTTCGATAGCTTCTACCGCAGCACGGGTATCGTAATATTGTAACGTTGTGCCTGGGAGCTGTTGACGAAATTCTTGATTCATGGCGGTCCCCTTAGATGAATAGGACAAAAGTGCTCCGACACACTGAATGTTTGCCGGAGCAACTAAGCTGGTGCGTACGCCGGTTTAACGGTCGGCTAACGCTGGAACTGGGCGCGGTGCAGGACCAGTATAGTCGGCACTAGGACGAATAATACGGTTATTTGCACGTTGCTCTTTTACGTGTGCAGTCCAACCACTTACCCGCGACATCACGAAGATTGGGGTAAACAATTTAGTTGGGATGCCCATGTAATGATAGGCCGAAGCATGGAAGAAATCGGCATTTGGGAACAATTTCTTCTCGCGCCACATCACTTCTTCACAACGCACAGATACATCGTACAGACGGCTATCACCAAACTCTTGCGAGAGCTTTTCTGACCACTCTTTAATGATATCGTTGCGTGGGTCAAATTCGCGATAAATAGCGTGACCAAAGCCCATGATTTTCTCTTTACGCTCTAACATGCCCATCAGCTGTTGCTCAGCGTCATCAGCGTTTTGCATATTCTCAATCAACTCCATTGCGGCTTCGTTTGCGCCACCATGCAATGGACCGCGTAACGAACCAATCGCACCGGTAACACATGAGAAAATATCAGAAAGGGTTGAAGCACATACCCGAGCAGTAAAGGTTGAAGCATTAAATTCATGCTCCGCATACAGAATCAATGAGGTATTCATGACATCCGTGTGTAATTTTGACGGCGCTTTATCATGCAATAAATGAAGGAAATGCGCGCCAATGGAATCATCGTCAGTGGCAGTTTCAATACGTTTGCCATCATGACTAAAGCGATACCAGTACAACAAAATACTAGGGAATGCGGCTAACATCCGCTCAATTTTTGCATCTGCTTCGCTAAAATCTTGCTCAGGTTCGATGTTGCCTAGAAACGAACAGCCGGTGCGCATCACATCCATCGGATGAGCATCAGCAGGAATGCGCTCTAGCACATCTTTCAATGCTTGTGGCAGTCCACGTTGTTGTTTAAGACGCGCTTTAAACTCAGCTAATTGTGTCGCGTTCGGTAACTCGCCACGTGATAATAAGTATGCGACCTCTTCAAAACTCACTTTGTCGGCTAATTCTTTAATGTCATAGCCGTAATAGGTTAGGCCTGAGCCACTTTTACCTACCGTACAAAGTGCCGTTTCTCCTGCTACTTGACCGCGCAATCCGGCCCCTGTTAGTTTCTTATCAACCATGATTAACTCCTTATTATTGAAATCTTAAGGTGATAGCAGCTATTTGCTGACTGCCACCACCCCAATATCGATCTAGTTAAAACCCACTAGCGCTGTTGCTCTACTTTTTAAACAATGAATCTAATTTATCTTCAAAGGCGTGATAATTCAGAAAATCATACAGTTCAGCGCGGGTTTGCATGCTGTCTACTACGTCTTGCTGATGGCCTTTGGCTAAAATGCTTTCGTACACATTTAAGGCTGCTTTGTTCATGGCGCGGAAGGCACTAAGTGGGTATAGCACTAATTCAATACCAACCTCAGCTAGCTCATCTTTGCTAAACAACGGTGTTGCACCAAACTCGGTGATATTGGCTAAAACAGGTACGTTCAACGCATCGGTAAAGGCTTGATAATGTTCTAAAGTATGCACTGCTTCAGCAAAAATCGCATCAGCACCAGCTTCAACACAGGCTTGTGCACGTTCAATCGCTGCGGCGAGGCCTTCTTGCTGAAACGCATCGGTACGCGCCATGATGTAGAACTGATCATCAATGCGAGCATCTACTGCAGCTTTAACTCGGTCTACCATCTCTGCTTGTGACACGATCTCTTTGTTTGGGCGATGGCCACAACGTTTCTGCGCTACTTGGTCTTCAATATGAAAACCTGCCGCACCTGCGCGCGTCATTTCTTTCACCGTACGGGCAATATTAAAGGCTCCGCCCCAACCCGTATCAGCATCAACTAATAAGGGCACATCCGTTGCGCCAGTAATACGTCGAATATCTTCACACACGTCATTCAGTGACGTCATACCTAAATCAGGTAAACCAAATGAAGCATTGGCAACGCCGGCACCCGATAAATAAAGTGCTTGATGGCCAACCCGTGCTGCCATCATGGCGGTGTAAGCATTGATGGTGCCAACAATTTGCAACGGTTTGTTGGCGGCAATGGCTTGGCGAAACTTAGCGCCGGCACTGTGTACTTGAGTCATGTTATTTCCCCAATTGCTGTAGTTTAGATTCAATGTTGCCACGCGAGGCAGCGATGTGGCGGCGCATCAGCAGATCCGCCAGTTCACCATCGCGATTAGCGATGGCATTAATAATAGCTTTGTGTTCATCAAACGCACGCGACACGCGCGGACCATTCATCCCTAATTGAACTCGATACATTCGTACTAAAAAGTACAATTCATCGCATAACATATTGATGAGGTAAGGGTTTTTGCTACCCATAATAATGCGATAATGAAAATCAAGATCGCCGGCCTCTTGATAATAACTTTCACCTTCGCGTACTCGTTGGCTGGTGAGGTGTTGGTCTAGCAACTGGCGCAGCTGTTCAATTTCATGCTCATCCATGTTGGTGGCAGCCAAACGACAGGCTAAGCCCTCTAATTCTTCACGAATTTGGTATAAAGCTTGCAGCCCTGCGGTCGATAAGGTAACGACACGAGAGCCAGCATTAGGCGTTCGTTCAATCAAGTGGCAACGTTCTAGTCGCGCTAACGCCTCGCGCAAAGGCGCACGGCTGACATCAAAGCGCCGCGCCAATTCAGGTTCGCTGATTTTGCTGCCCGCAGCAATGTCACCTGCTACGATCGCCCGTTGAATTTCATGTAAGACGCGATCGGCCGAAGTGATCGGCGAACGCCAGATAGGACTATGTATAATGGCAGCTTCGGTTGTCATGACGTTACCCGATTGATTGTCGACAGTATCTTTGAACTGAGCTTATTCTACGCCCTTGGAAATGGAATTCCAAGGTTGAAATCAATTTTATTGTCGACAATTAAACTAAAGTCGCATGGGTTACGTTATTCATCAAAATGACTAACAAAGGATGTACAACAACATGCATGAAGCCCTAAGCCATTTTTTCGACCTCGGCCAATTCAATTACAGCGCCATACCCGGTTCTCATCATTTAGGCTTGGTGATGTTGTCCTACCTAGCTGCATTAGTTGGTAGCTACACGTCGTTGTTAACTCTCAGTCGAGCAAAAAGCTATCGCCATGCCTTTTATCGCAACTTATGGTTATGGATAAGTGCCGCAATAGCCGGCGTGGCAGTCTGGAGTATGCATTTTATTGGCATGCTGGCATTTCAAATTCCACTGGCCATTCATCATGATACTGGATTGACCATCCTCTCAGTGATACCTGCTATTTTAGCCAATGCTTACGCCCTGCACAGTCAACTACCGGCGCTCAATGATAATGCTCGCCAAACGGCCGCTACGGGCAGAACCATTAGCGCTGGCCTCGTGCTGGGGCTGGGGATTGGTGCGATGCATTATATTGGCATGGCAGCCATGCGTTTTAATGGCGCGTTAGTCTATGACATTACGTGGTTTCTCACCTCCTTAGTGGTAGCACTAAGCCTAGGTATCGTAGCCATGTTAACTTACCGCGGTCTGCTGCGTTTTGAACGTGATGGCCAATTACAACGTCTAGTGAGTCGCTTGTTTCCTGCTGCCATCATCGCCGCAGCCATCAGCGGCATGCATTACACTGCGCTGTTAGCGGCCCGTTTTTATAGCAAAGAACTAGCCATGCATGGCCATCAACACGATAACTGGTTGGCCTACGTGGTTTGGTTTAGTCTGATTGCAGCCACGATTGCGGCTACCCTTGGTAGTAAAGTTGACCAACGCTTTTACGCTCATGCTAAATCTCAACGCGAAGCTAGAAAAATGATTCGTACGATGGCCACCCAAGATAGTTTAACTGGCCTAGCTAATCGCGCGCTGTTGCTCGAGCATTTACAGCTTCTAAATCAGCAGCTCAAGCCAAATGCTAGCGCTGGTGCAGCTCACGTTTTAGCAATCTATGATTTAGATAAATTTAAAGCTCTCAATAACAGTTTTGGAAGCAGCTATGGCGATGTACTACTCCAACAAGTAGCGCAACGTATTCTTGATTGGAGCAACGGCCATTATTTTGTCGCGCGGTTGGGCGCCAATGATTTTGCTGTGGTCCTCCCCTGTCGCCAACACGATGCCATTGTCGCAGAACAACAAACTACCTTTGCTAAAATTCAGGCGCTGCGAGATCACCTTCAAGAAGAATACCAATTGGGCCATTATAGCCATCTGAGCACGGTGTCTGTTGGGGTAACCCGCATTGATGCATTCACGGCTCCGGAGACGACGCTGCAACAAGCAAGCTTAGCCCTTGCGCATGCAAAGCAACGACAAACAGGCATTGAATGTTACGACAACGAATTTTCATTAAAAGCGCAACAGCGCTTAGAACTTGAGGCCGACTTACGTAACGCTATCGAGAAACAGCAATTAGCTTTGTTTTTACAACCGCAAGTGGATGGCGATGGCTCATGGGTAGGCGCAGAGGCACTTCTTCGGTGGCAGCATCCACAACGTGGATTTGTATCCCCTGCTGAATTTATCCCGCTAGCAGAAGAAACGGGGCTTATTATTCAGGTGGGCCATTGGGTGCTAGAACAAGCGTGCGCTATGCTAAAACAGTGGCAATACCACGCGCCCCTGAGCAACCTAGTGTTATCTATCAACGTCAGCGGTATGCAATTTCAGCAGCCCGACTTTGTTGAGCGAGTGCTGAATACGGTTAAACGTTACGGCGTTTGCCCAAGTAAACTTAAACTTGAAGTGACTGAAACTTTATTACTACATGATGTCGAAGCTGTCGCCGAAAAAATGGCGCAGCTACGTGACCATGGCATTCACTTTGCCATTGATGATTTTGGTACCGGCTACTCATCATTACTATATTTAGCAGAAATGCCGTTCGAGACACTCAAAATTGACGTTACTTTTGTCCGCGACATGCTAGTGATTCCATCCATGGCGTCGATTGTGGGAGCCATGATCCAGCTGGCTCACAGCTTAGCAATGAATATTGTTGCCGAAGGGGTAGAAACGCCGGCTCAGCGAGATCATTTGCTCGCCAAAGGCTGTGACCTACTGCAAGGCTACTTGTACGCGCCAGCGCTGCCGCAAGCTGAGTTCGAGCAACATTTCGCTACCAGTGCTGATACGGATTAAGTAAGCGGTGGCGTGATGATTTCCGCAGCAGTCTCGGTGCTGCTGCGTTCACTTCTGCTAACACCTAGCTCGGCAGTGCTGCTCTTGTTGGTAAAATCATGGTGCTCAAACACTTCCGTTAAGATAGCTTGTTCTAAATAGCTACGCATTCCAGCTTTAGCCGGAAACCGAACAATTAAGTGTATTTCACCAGCAACGGGAGCCGTGATGGTAACGCGCGGATCCACTGAGGGTACATCTATGCCTCGATGATCGCTCATGCGTTGCATATAGCGCCGGGCAAACTCAAGGATATCGGCACAATGCCGATTAGCCGATTCTAAAAACGCAGCTTGTGCTGCGCGCCAGTTGTCTTCACGTTTAAAAGGAACGGTAAACACATGTAAGACAAAATCATGGGTGTAGCTTTCATTAATGATCGGCTCCGACACAAACAACGAATTAGGGATAGCTATCATGCGCCCGGTTCGTTGGTGACTGTGCTTGCCCGGCCCTACTTCTAATAGGGTGGTCGCCAGTAGGTTTTGATCAATCACATCGCCACGAAAATCTTTGATTTGAATTCTATCGCCGATACTGAATGAACTACTGCCGGACTTAACTAAACTGCCCGTTAAGCACATGATGAGTTCTTTGGTTGCCACCACAAACGCCACCGCAATGGCCACAATACCTAGCGCTAACGTGCGCAATTCTTCCGCCCAGATCAGCATTAAGCCCAGCATCATCAACAGCAACAAACCATTGCGCGTTTGCACTAACCAACGCCGCCTTAATTCGGTGGTACTGACACTTTTGCGAATAAACTTAGCCAATATCGCCCGCACCAACAAAATCGCCGACACTAAAATCAAAGTCGCAATTAGGGGCTTGGTGATGTTACCGGTTAATTCAAATTCCGAGATAACTTGGCGTAAAGTGTCTGCAACTTGCATGGCGGTCTCGTTGATTTACTCGTACAATGTGCTGGTGAACAATCATAATACTTATTGCGTAATAATAACATGTCGATACGGCTATATCCTCTACAGAAACAAGGAGCTTATGATGTTGCAATTACCTTTTACCAAATTTAAACAGTTGGCACTACACACGATTGCTGCCGGCAGCCTATTGGGATTAAGCGCCACCGCTACGGTACAAGCAAGTGAATGGCAATTAGATAGCGAATTATCACAGCTACATTTTGTTTCGGTCAAAAACGATGTGGTTGCAGAAGTGCATCGTTTTACTGACCTACAAGGTCAGTGGCTCGACAGCCAAGTAAGCATCGAAATCCCGGTGATTAGCTTAGATACACTGATACCGATTCGCAATGAACGCATGCTGAAGCACCTGTTTGACTCTGACAATTACACGGTTGTGACTGCCACGGCTACGGTAGAAGAAGCCCCGCTGTTGCGCTTACAAGTGGGTGAGAGCTTACCTTTGAGCTTACCCTTAAGTGTGTTCATTGCTGGCGAGACTGAGAAACTAAGTGCCACCTTGCAGGTCACACGCTTGGCGGAAAATCGTTTTTTAGCAACCACCGTACAACCGCTGATGATTGATACCCAAGCGTTTAAATTGGCAGAGGGGATTAATCAGTTACGCGACATCGCCGGATTAAAACGAATTGATTACAGCGTACCTGTGACTTTCTCGGTGCAATTTACGCGCTAATGGCTGCCCTAAATGTACGTATCGCAACTGCAGCCGATGTGCTGCAGTTAGCTGCGCTAGAATACGACCAGTACGGCGCCGAAGCTTACCCTGCCCCACTCTTCTATCAAGCGCTCGCGCAGTGGCCGAACTTGCAATGGCTCGCAGAGGGCACCGGGCTATCGACTAGGACTGAGCAGTTAGCGGGTTACATCATGGCCGCCCCCGACCAACAACCCGAGTGCTGCTGGATCATGTCGGTGTTAGTTAATTCCGCTTGGCGTGGACAAGGCGTAGGCAAACAATTGTTACAAGCATGGCTTGAGCATCTGCCGGCGGGTTATCGTGAAGTAAAGCTCACCGTTGCCCCCAACAATGCCGCAGCCATTGGGCTGTATCAGCAGTTAGGATTTAGCGAACAAGCCTATTTAGCTGACTTTTTAGGCCCGGGCGAAGACCGCTTGTTGCTGAGTTGTGACCTACACCCATAAAATATCCTGAATCAACCCTGTGACAACGGTTGACCAAGTCCGCTTGGTTCTCATATAGTGCTGTTTACATAAGAATTACAAGAAAACGATAACAGCCAACTATGACATCATTCAGAGTCCATCCGGCGGTGATTTCCGCAGCATTATTCACTGGATTAGCCGCCACTGCGACCATCGGCGCTTGGGGGTTGTTGACCAACCTCATCAGCCCTCCTACGGGCTTATTCGATCGCATGCTTTCTAACACCTCCGCAGCTATTTGTGTGGCCATTGCTGCGGCGCTATTGGGGCTGTTAACGGCACGACGTTGGCTGCAAATATCCGCAGGTGCGGTGATTGTTGGCTTCGCCTTACATAGTCTATTGGTACACTCGAGCTTAAACCGCGTATTTTTTATGCCGTGGCTCGCCAACTACGAAGCGGTGTTATACACCCCCATGGTTGCCTTGTTCATGTTGCTTGGCACCATGCTTATGCTCAATCCTCGCGGTATAGTGCAGCGGCTGTGGGTGCGCACCCTAGCATTAGTGGTGATCATTGCCAGTAGTATTATTTTAGTCGCTCATTTTGATTCTCGCGGCTTTATGATTTTTGGCCCGCATCCCGATATTACCGGGGTTGCAGGTATTCTTTTATTACTGATAGGGATTGCTTTTCTACTTGCTAGTCATCGCCAAGCACCCCCTATACGAATGCCTAACCGCACCGCCTCGAGTCTAAGTGGTTTAGCCGTATTTATTACCTGCTCAACCTGGTTCTATATGGGGCAAAGCCATTTGCAGTTAATTCAAACAGCTGCTGATGATGGCCTACAACGGGTTGCAAAAGCTCGGATTCAAATGGCCCATGTCAATGTCCAACTACTTGAGCGTATGGTTGAACGCTGGCGGGTCGCAGATGATCGGCTCGCGATTGATATGCAACAATCAGATGTGCAGGCCTACATGCGGGATATCCCTCATATCTTATCGATTTCGTTACTCGACGCCCAAGCACAACCGCTCTGGCGCTTTGACCGCGATGATAGTTTTGCCCTAGCCGCGGAAGTTCTGCGTGATGCAGAAGTGCAACAATGGTTGGCACAACAACCTCAACAAACTCAGTATCTCATCCCTCCCCTGCGTTTTGCCAAGCGTGATCTACCCGCCGTGGCACTGCTGTTGGTGCCGGTAAATCGAGTGAGTAGTCAGCCGGGCTACCTACTCACTACGCTTAATTTGAACAGAATGATGAACCCTGATACGCGGGTGTCAGATGATGAAATTAAAATCTATACGCAGCTGGGTAGTGGCTTTGTGCGTAGTTTTGACGAGGGCAAGCCATCTCATGGCAATGAAGTGGTGCTCGCTTCCACGTTACTTGAGATACCTCACGGGCCAAACTTAACCCTAACGGCTACTTTACATAGCTTTGCTGACCTCAATCGTGCTGCCGGTATGCGTAGCGTCATCGTGGCCTTAGGCTTATTGTTTAGCATGGCCTTTTTGCTGATGTTTCAGCAAAACCGGCTGATGCGTGAACAGCAGTTGTCACTCGGCTTAAGCGAACAGCGCTACCGTTCGCTGTTTGATAACAACCCAGACCCTGCCTTTTCGTTAGATACTAACGGCTGCCTCAGTCAGGTGAACGATGCTTTCTGCAAGCTGTTGCAGTTGCCTCGCGAACAAATACTTGGCATGCATTACAGTAAGCTGATACCAAGCAGTCAACATCCATCGGTTGCTGCTTTGTTTGAACAAGTGCTAGCTGGCCATAGTCAGCGCTACGAGGTCACCGCCATAGCTGCGCATGGGCAGGAGATAGACTTAGATCTGACCAACCTGCCCATCAAAATAAACGAACACATACTGGGTACCTTTGGGGTCGCCAAAGATATTACCCAAACCAAAAAAGATGCTGAACAACGGCTGCTGCTTAGTCGCGGCATTGATAGTGGCGTCAATGGTATTGTCATTGCAGATGCGAATGTGATTGGGTTCCCAGTGGTTTATGTGAACAAAGTGTTCCAACAGATAACAGGGTATTCCTATCACGAGATCGTGGGGAAAAGCTGTGCTTTGTTACAAGGCCCTGAGACCGATCCAGTTACGGTTACCGAAATCGCGCAAGCGCTGCGTGAAAAACGAGATTTTCGTACGCAAATACTTAATTATCGCAAAGATGGTAGTAGTTTCTGGAATGAATTATACCTGTCGCCAGTACGAGATGAACAAGGCAACGTCACTCACTTTTTGGGAGTACAGCATGATGTTACTGAACAGGTTGCAGATAAAGAGCAACTCGCCTATCAGGCCAGCCATGATGCACTCACTGGTTTAGCCAACCGCTTCAGTTTAGAGCAGCACCTGCAAAGGTTGGTGCAGCGTCAACAACAAGGGCATGCGCCAGGTACTTTGGCAGTATTGTTCATCGATTTAGATGGCTTCAAGCCAGTGAACGACAGTCTTGGCCTCAAAGTTGGTGACACGATTTTGCAACAGGCGGCCGAGCGCCTGCAGCAACTTATTCAAGCTCCGCATTTTATCAGCCGCTTTAGCGGCGATGAGTTTGTTGCTGTAATAAGCGAAATTGAGGATACCAGCACGGTAACAAGCCTAGTTCAACAGCTGATGGATGTCATTGATGAACCCTACCATGTCGAGGGCCACAATATTTACATTTCAGCGAGTATTGGGGTGACCTATTACACTCGGAAGATAAAGCAGCCGTTAGAATTGATTCAGCAAGCTGATATAGCCATGAGCCAAGCTAAATTACAGGGCCGCAATCACTTCCAGATTTATCAAGCCGCCAACAATGATAACTATCAAGCGAATGTTATTTTACGGAGTGAATTTCAGCAAGCGATTGATGATGATGCGTTACAGCTTCATTACCAGCCTATTATTGATCTGCATAGCGGCCGCGTGGTTACCGTTGAGGCTTTGATGCGTTGGATAACTCCAGATGGCAGGTTCATTTCACCGGGTGAGTTTATTCCACTGGCTGAGTCTACCGGACAAATTATTCCAGCTGGGCGTTGGGCGCTGCGTAAAGCCTGCACCGATGTGCACGAGATGCAACAATTTGGCGCTATCCGAGTTGCGGTAAACTTATCTGCTTTACAATTTCACCGTGCTGACTTTTTCGATCAGGTACAGCAAATTCTCGAAGAAACGGGCACTCCAGCCGATCTCCTCGAATTAGAACTGACTGAGAGTATTCTTATGGAGAACTCACATCATACCATCGAGGTTCTGCAGCGCTTTAAAGAGGTTGGTATTCGAGTTGCGATTGATGATTTTGGCACAGGCTTTTCTGGGCTGAGTTACTTAAAGAAGCTCCCGGTTAGCAAGCTTAAAATTGACCGTATTTTTGTGCAAGACATCGACCAATCTGCAAGTGATCAGGCGATCACTGCTGGGGTCATCAATATGGCCACCCAGGTTGATATGGAAGTGATTGCTGAAGGTGTCGAAACCCTAGCGCAAATCACTATGCTCAAGCAGCTTGGCTGCGGCTACATTCAAGGCTTCTACTACGCCAAGCCCATGCCGTTAGAAGAGCTTAAAGTTTATTTGGCTCAGCACGCATAAGCAAGATTGTTAAAGCACTTGTGATGGCCTAAAAAAAGCCCCACTCAGCTACACTGGGCGGGGCTTTTGCGTTAAGACAGCGCTATCACTACGATGATTTCAAGTCGTCATCATGCTGCTCTAAATCCCAAGGTAAGCTCCCTGGTGAGATATGCATAAACTGCAAGTAGTTTTCAAATTGATTAATCACGTCGTTAATAATATCGCCCGGCTCATAACCATATAAATCATAAGCTTGTCCACCTTGGCGCAGGAAGACTTCAGCTCGATAGTATTCACGATCCTTACCATTCGATTTATCTACCGCGAATTGTGGTCGTTGATAGGCACGCATCCGCACTTCGTAGGTAAAGTCTACTTCATCGTCTTTTTGCACGCTAAAAATAGCCCGAATATTTTCGGTATCAAAGCTAGTCTCGGCCTGCCATTGCTGCCCTTTAAGTTCTTTTGCAACATCACCTAAACTTTCCATTACGGTGTGCTCAATAAACTCTCGCACTGCTTGTTGTTTAGGAAAATCAACGACTCCGGCTAAGCGCTTCTTCCAATAGGATGGCCCTGCATGAACCCCACGACGGTGGGTACGCATCGCGCTTTTCAAGCTAGCATGCTGATGTCCCTCTATCACCAACGCACGCCACATACCAAACGCTGCAATAAGAATCACCACCGCAAAGGGTAAAGCACTGGCAATAGCTGCGGTTTGTAGCGCTCCTAGCCCTCCAGCAAGCAATAACACCCCTGCCACAACTCCCTCTGACGAAGCCCAGAACACCCGTTGCCATACCGGCGTGTCGGTACGTCCACCGGAAGCCAACGAGTCGATCACTAACGAGCCCGAATCTGACGAGGTAACGAAGAAAGTAACAATCAATACCACTGTGGCAAACGACAAAATATTTGTCCAAGGTAAGCGTTCATATAACTTGAATAACGCGATGGCTTCATCGTTTTGCACTTCAGTAATCAAGGTGGTGTAACCTTCGTTCATGATTAAATTCAGTGCGGTGTCACCAAATACACTGAACCAAAAGAACGTGAACATGGTAGGCACAAACATCACCCCGAACACAAACTGGCGGATGGTGCGGCCACGACTAATACGCGCAATAAACAAACCAACGAATGGCGCCCAAGCAATAGTCCAACCGAAAATAAACAAGGTCCAGTTACCGATCCAATCGCTCCGCGAATAAGCCTGCAAATTAAAGGTTCGCTCAACAATATTGTTCAGGTAGGCCCCGGTGTTTTGTAAATAAGTCTCCAAAATATGTACCGTTGGCCCTGCAAAAAACACAAATAACAGTAAGAAGAGCACCAACACCATATTGACGTAAGAGAGGCGTTTAACCCCTTTGTCTAGACCCGCTACCACCGATAAAATAGCAAACACAGTAATCACCGCAATAGCGATAATCTGCACGGTTGAATTGATCGGAATATCGGGCCACAGATAGTGCAAACCAGCGTTAATTTGAATCACCGATAAACCCAGGGTGGTAGCAATACCAAACATGGTACCTAAGATGGCAAAGGTATCGACGGCATGCCCAGCTGGGCCATGGATTTTCTCGCCGATGAGTGGATACAAGGTAGAACGCATCGACAACGGCAGACCATGACGAAATGAGAAGTAAGCCAACACCAAGCCAACCAAGCCGTAAATGGCCCAAATATGAAAGCCCCAGTGAAAGTATGCTATTTGCATGGCTTGCTTAGCAGAATCGACCGTCTCTGGTGCCCCCATCGGCGGGCTTGCATAATGCAGCACCGGCTCAGCCACCCCGAAAAAGAGTAAGGCTATGCCGTAGCCAGCCGAAAACAGCATGGCAAACCAAGCCACAAAACTGTACTCAGGTTCTGCATGATCAGGCCCTAGTTTTATTCGGCCCCACTTGGAGACAGCCACCACAACAATAAAAACTAAGAAAATAGCGACCGCTAGCATGTAGAACCAGCCAAAATCAGCGGTTATCCAGGCCAACACATCACTGAACACCTCGCCAGCTAGCTCGGGATTACTTAGGGTGCCTATGACTAACAAGGCGATGACGGCAACAGCGGGTATAAAGACCGGTGCCAAAATAGCGGAGTTCCACTTCGCTTTGGTTGCGGACATAAATCCTTTCTCCTGTAAGTTGTTTCTTTTTACCCTATGCGTAAAGCGTTAAAATTTCAAATAAACTTAGTTTCTGCTAAATTAGTCATTCACGTAAAAACCCAACTAGATACCCCTTAACCAGCGAGCCTCTGCCATGCTAAATAGCTTAAAATCTTGGTTTAATCCACTATGGCTAGGACCGTTAGCGGCACTTGTGAGCTATCTCTTAGCCCAACACTGGGGGCAGATGCCGGCGCCAGCGGCTTGGACCTTAGCCACCACCATTTGGGTGGCTTGGTGGTGGATTAGCGAGGCTCTCCCATTACCAGTAACCTCGTTGCTACCTTTTATTTTGTTACCTTTGGGCAGCGTCGCGAGCGTCAATGAGGTCTCAGCCGCCTTAGGTAATCCCATCATTCTGCTGTTTATGGGTGCTTTCATGCTCGCCAAAGCAGTTGAGGTTAGCGGTGTGCATAAACGCATTGCGCTTGGTTTAGTGAAGCGTCTTGGCGCTAGCAGCGGGCGGCGTATGGTATTTGCTTTTATGTTAGCTACTGCTATTTTATCGATGTGGATCTCTAACACGGCGGCCGTGCTAGCGCTCTTGCCAGTCGCTTTAGCATTGGCCGAAGCTGCGAATGATCATAAATTTCAGCGTGCGTTGCTACTAGGATTAGCCTATTCAGCTTCATTAGGTGGCGTCGCTACCCTAGTCGGCACCCCGCCCAACTTAATTTTTGCTTCGGTTTACGAAAGCTATACTGGCACCAGCTTTGGTTTTTTACGTTGGCTACAAATAGGGTTACCCTTGGTCATTGTCGGTATTCCTGTCATTGCTTGGTGGTTAACGCGCTCACTCAGAGGTAGCGTTACGCTCCACTTAGCCAACCTGCCAACCATGCAAAGTAACGAGCGCCGTGTGTTATGGATATTTGGCGCCGTCATTGTACTCTGGATGACTCGTACCGCTCCTTTCGGTGGCTGGACCGATTGGCTAGGGCTGGCTGGTGTTGGCGATGCTACGGTCGCTTTCGCTGGAGTACTAGCACTTTTCATTGCAACCGATAGGCAAGGCTCACCGTTGCTCACATGGCAGGATGCGGTGACTATTCCATGGGGGATTTTGCTGCTGTTTGCCGGTGGTATTGCGCTCGCCCAGGGGTTTGTTTCAAGCGGGCTGAGCGATATTATCGGACAAGCCTTAGTTGGGCTTGGAGGCTTGCCTCTGTGGCTCTTGATTCTGGCCTTAACTTTGGCGGTAAGCTTCTTAACTGAAGTGACATCCAATACCGCCACCGCTACTTTGTTGATGCCAGTCTTAGCTGCTACTGCAACCGCTTTAGAATTACCCCCAGAAGTGCTGATGATTCCTGCGGCGATTGCCTGTAGCTGTGCTTTCTGTTTGCCCGTTGCAACACCGCCAAACTCGATTGTATTTGCATCCAATCAAGTCACCATCAAAGATATGGTGCGTGAAGGCCTGATGTTGAATATTATCTTGGCGGTGCTTACCACCGCCTTGGTACTGGTGCTGGTTTAAACTGCGCGACAAAGCCCGCAGGCTTAGCGCTTGAAGTGCTGCACGCCCATATAATCAGCCACGTTGATATCAAATGAGGTTTCTTGTTTGAGGTAATCCGACATGGCCTCAAGACTATCAGGCTCACCGTGCACCAAAAAAATCTGCAACTGTGGCGATAGCTTCGAAGCCTTCAGCCAATCACCTATTTCACTGTAGTCGGCGTGCCCTGACAAACCGTTAAGCTGCCGAATACGTGCTTTCACGGGCAACCACTCACCGTGCAGCTTGATACGCTCAACGCCCTGCACCATCTTGGCGCCACGTGTGCCACCAGCCTGATGGCCAGAAAACAAGACGGTTGCGCGATGATCCCCCAGCCAATGTTTAAAATGATGCAAGATGCGCCCACCAGTAGCCATCCCACTACCAGCAATAATGATATGAGGCCCAGTTTGCTGTGCTATTTGTTTCGAATCTTCTACATGCCTGGTGTATTCAACTCCTGCTGCAGCCGCATAGCATTGCTCGGCTGTTAAGCGGTGATACTGATGAAATTGTTGATACAGCTCAGATGCATTGATAGCCATTGGACTATCCAAGAAAATCGGCATCCGAGGGATCTTTTTTTGCTGCATCAGGGTGATCAGCATATGCTGCAACAACTGAGCCCGTCCTACCGCAAAACTTGGGATCAGTAACACCCCACCACTGCTGGCGGTTTCGTTTACGACGTCAGTTAACTGTTGCCAAGGGTCTTCCGGATCATGGCGCCGATCGCCATAGGTTGCTTCTAATAACAAAGCATCTAATTCAGGCAGTGGCTCTGGCGGCATCATTAAGATATCGTTAGGCCGCCCAACATCTCCGCTAAAACCAATCCGCACGCCATCAGCCTCAGCAATGACACTAGCAGCTCCAAGAATATGTCCTGCTGGTCGTAAACTGAACTGAATATCGCCAATACTAAAAGGTTGATGAAACTCAACCGGCTCAAGCAGTGTTAAGGCTGCTTCTGCTGTGGCTTCATCGTACAAAGGTTCTGGATTTTGGTGTTTGCTTAACTTATGGCGTTTATAGAACTTTGCGTCTTCTTCTTGGATCTTGCCGCTATCAGGCCATAAGAGGCCACATAAGCCAGCAGTAGCAGCATGAGTAAACACGCGGCCACGGTAACCTTCACGATACAACAAGGGTAAAAAGCCGGAGTGATCGAGATGAGCATGAGTAAGCACGACCCCGTCAACATGATTAATCCCTAATGGTAGCGGCTGCCAATTGCGCCGCCGTAGCCATTTGTACCCCTGAAACATCCCACAATCAATCAGCACTCGAGTGGTGGCAGTTTCGAGCAAATACTTAGAGCCTGTTACCGTTTCGGCTGCACCTAAAAAGGTTAATCGCATACATACTCCTTGGCTTAAGAAAGGCGAATCGGCTGCTCCGTATTCGCTAAAGCAACCAGTCAATTGGCAGCAGCGCTAGGGTCTTCATGCCCATGCGACGCCACCAAGAGGTGCCTGGTTCGCTATGATATTGACTTATTTGACTACCCAGACGTTCTTGCCAAACGAGTTTCGCTCGCTGGGCATGGACATGTGGTTCTAACACTAGCCTATAAGCGTAGTTGGGTAAAGTTTCAACAAAGGCATCATCAATACGTTTCGCTAAAACTTCACTGTGAATCACAAACCCTAGCTCAGTGTTCAATTGCGCAGAACGTGGGTCAAAGTTAAACGAACCTAAAAACACCCGTTGTTGATCGACGCTGAAGGTTTTTGCATGCAAGCTTGATGCTGAGCTACCTAACCGCTCTTTCCCCTTCAGCCGCTGCCGTCTTAGTTGACGTTCTTTTTTGCGGGCTAACGGTGAAATTCGCTGTAATTCAAATAATTCAATCCCTGCCCGCAGCAGCGGCTTACGCCACTTAGCATAACCAGAATGCACCACTGCCACATCGGTTGCTTCTAGCGCATTGGTTAGAATTGAAATATGAACACCGCGAGCTGCCATCTCTGTGAGCAGTTTAACCCCAGTTGCAGTTGGGACAAAATATGGCGAAACCAAGCGTACCCGCTGCTGCGGTTGCCCGATCACTTCTTGTAACTGCTGACTCAACAACTGTCGCCCACGCGCCCGCCCCATGATTTTACTGGGCGCATCGGCCACAAGTTTGATATCACACCAGACAAACTCAAGCTGGTGTTGGATTAACTGCTGCACAAAATTAGAATCCCGTAACGCTTGCATGTAATGCTGGGCCTTCGGATCTTGGCTCACCTCGTGCGCGCGTTGTGCCAGCAGGCTCAGTTGCTGTGGCTTGGTTAAGGTGATGAGTTGATTGATAGGTACTGCTGCTGAGCATTGCCAATAACTTTCAAACTGGCTGACAGCATGATCCACGACTGGGCCAACCATGACGGCATCTAAATCAGCAAAGAGACGATCATCAGTGGCGCCAAAATATTCATCGCCAATATTACGCCCACCGCTTACCAACACCTGCTGATCGACAATAAAAGCTTTGTTATGCATGCGCCGGTTTAAACGCCGAAATTCAAGCAGATAGTTGAGCCACCGTGGGCGCCGCAATTTGAGTGGATTGAACAGCTTGATCTGAATATTTGGATGGCGCTGTAAGCCAAACAAAATGGCATCTAGCCCAGCGGTATTGTGGTCATCTAACAGTAGCCGCACTTGCACCCCGCGGTCGGCAGCAGCATGCAATTCTTCGAATAATAAGGTACCGGTACGATCATGTCGCCAAATGTAGTATTGCAGATCAAGGCTATGTTGAGCTTGGCGCGCCAGCCACACGCGGGTAGCAAAAGCATCGGGCGCTGCCACTAACGGCAACACCCCGCTTAAGCCAGGATGTTGCCGTTTCAGCGTTTGTAACGGGGTAGCATAAGCGGACGGCTGAGGTGCCGAGCTAGCTGCGTTCATGGTGCTTTCGGTGGCTTCGCGGTCAGGTCTGTATCAGCCTGATCACCCGTATTGGTGGTGGCTGCTTGGTCCTCATCATTAGGTGCCAAAGCACCGCGACACAACCGGCAATCACCACTATCCTCATCGGCTATCATGCTTTCAACGTAGCGCATTTTGTGCTTAGCTCGGCCACGATTGGCACTCACCTGATACACCCGATGCCGCTCATCCTCACTACTGTTATGGTCATCGTTCGTTGCAGCTGGTTGCTGGTGATTATCAACTGTCATGATGAACTCCTTAACCGGCTTGTTAACCGGCAGATTTACTCTTTTTTAATGCCGCTTGTACGGCTTCTGCGCGAGCTGCTCGAGCGCTCTCGTCGTGATGTAACTGCCATCCGACTAGATTGTCGCGAACCAACTGAGCTAGCGCTTCAATATGCTCAGGTTCAGCATTCAGAGCTGGAATGTAACCATAATTTTCGCCGCCAGCTTCGATAAAATACTCACGATTCTCTTCGCCAATTTCTTCAATGGTCTCAAGACAATCAGCCGAGAAGCCAGGGCAAACCACATGAATGTTCTTAACCCCCTGCCCCGGTAATGCTTTTAAGGTAGCATCAGTGTAGGGCTGCAACCACTCTTCACGACCAAATCGTGATTGAAAGGTCGTCACGTATTGGTCCTTGCTTAAACCAAGTTGCTCAGCGATTAATCGCGATGTTTTATGACACTCACAATGGTAAGGGTCACCTTGGTGCAAGTATTTTAAAGGAACGCCATGATAGCTCAGGACTAACTTATCAGGCTTACCATGGTGTTGCCAGTAACGCTCAATCGATTGAGCAACTGCTTTGATATAAGGCGCGTAATCGTGATAATGCGCAATAAACCTGAAATCTGGTAACCATCGCCGCTGGGTAAAATCTGCCGCTATTGCATCAAAGGTTGAGCCCGAAGTTGCCGCCGAATATTGCGGATACAAAGGCAACACCACCAGTTTTCTTGCGCCCTGCTCAAACAGCGACTGTAAACCTTGCTGAATGCTTGGGTTGCCATAACGCATGGCAAATTCCACCAACACATCGTCACCATAATCACGCGCTAACGCCTGTTGCAAAGCTCGCTGTTGATCTTGCGTATGGAACAGTAAAGGCGAACCACGCTCGGTCCAGACGGTTTTATAGGCGGCCGCCGAACGCTTAGGGCGAATCACCAAAATCACTAAATTAAGAATCAACCACCATAATAAGCGAGGTACCTCAACCACACGAGGATCCGACAAAAACTGGCGTAGATAACGTCGCAGTGATGGCGTATCGGGCGCATCAGGAGTACCAAGGTTGGTGATAAGCACACCAATTCGATCCCGTTGTTGATGGCTAAATTTGGGGCTACCTGTAAATTTCATTGGCTGTTCTCCTAAGACCACAAGGCCACTTTGTTGCGAATTTCACCACTTTCAATCCATTCCTGTAGCTGCGCTGCTAGTTGCTGTCCCTGCTGTACTGCTTGCTGCCAATAAGCAAAACGATCAGGAACCGACAACTTAGCAAAATCTGTACGATCTGGAATTTTGCCATAAGGTAATGACGCAATGAATTCGTCTGTTGGCGTGATTAAGATCACATTAGGCCATTGTTTACCATGCGTACGCCGCCAGCCTAAGTTCTTATCAAACCAACCTGGTACCACCTGTTGATGAAAATGCGGATACAGCACCAATCCAGGTACGGCAGACAAATCGACATCAAAATGATAGTCCGTAATACCGCCATCGCGATAGGTACCTGCTGGTGCCCCAATAATATCTTTTACTCCAGCCAAGACCATGGGAATGGAGCCCGTTGCTAGCAAGGCTGGTTTAAAATTTTGCTCGCTTAACGGAACATGTACCGTCGGCATATCACGCCAAGCGCGACTAAACTCAGCACTTGCATGCGGATGATGAAAAACCACCCGCTCATAAAAGCGTCCCAACCACTTACGGCTAACGCTGTTGGCGGCGGCCGAGCCTAATAAGCCCAGCAGTTGACGTTTGCCTTCGTGCGCAGTAAGTCCACGACAACGAGTCACGATCCAATGATGATGAAATCGATCCTGTTGTAAAATATCAGCCACTGCGGCATCAGGAATGTACTCATGCAATAACTTGCGTGCCTCTTCGGTGATTTCCGCAACATCAGGTTTAGCACTGTAAGTTTGGCTTCGGTACAAGCGACAAAACAAGTCACTTGCTGCAACAGGATCTTGCTGGCCTAAACTGGCGAAACGCCAAGCGCCAGCGGAAGTTCCTAAAGTATTCAACGGACGCTGCCGTGCGGCAAAGAAATCACCAAAGAAATAGCGATCTAAGCCTTGCAATATAAACCACTTAGGCCCACCAGAAGCACCAAGCAACAACTCAATATCTTGTTGTCGCAACCCCTGTTCTTTAATCTGCTGCCACGCCTGTCGTCCAGCTCGTACCCGAATTAAATCGCCTGCCATGATTCACTGCCCTGTAATACAACCTAATGATTTTTGATAATTTATGCTTCGAGTATACCTGAATTAATACCCCAAGGCAGCCCACTGTCGCACCGATTGCGGCAATCTGCTATGCTTGCCGATAACTTCTAGAATGAACCGAAATGAGAGTTTTTGATGAAATTAATTTCTTTTAATATCAACGGTCTTCGTGCCAGATTGCACCAGCTACAAGCTTTAATCGACAAACACCAACCCGATGTTATTGGGTTACAAGAAACCAAAGTTCATGATGAACAATTTCCGCTCGCAGACGTTGAGGCGATGGGCTATCACGTGGTCTTCTTTGGCCAGAAAAGCCACTATGGCGTTGCCTTACTCAGTAAAAAACCACTCACTAATGTCCAGTACGGCTTTGCTGGAGACGCTGAGGATGCACAACGGCGCATGATTATGGGCGACTATGAAAGCGACGATGGTCGTAGTGTACGCATTTTAAATGGTTATTTTCCGCAAGGCGAAAGCCGTGACCATCCGTTGAAGTTTCCGGCTAAAGAAAAATTCTATGCCGATTTAATGGCTTACTTAGCCACACAAGATCCTAGCCAACCTTTAGTTGTGATGGGGGATGTGAACATCTCTCATCAAGATTGTGATATCGGGATTGGTGCCGATAATGCTAAGCGCTGGTTACGCACCGGCAAGTGCAGTTTTTTACCGGAAGAACGCGAGTGGCTTAATGGCGTCCTAGATTGGGGCCTGGTAGATACCTTCCGCACTCGCTATCCAGATAGCATGGATCAATTTAGTTGGTTTGATTATCGCTCACGTGGCTTTGATGATAACCGCGGGTTACGCATTGATTTAATCTTAGCCACTGCGGTGTTAGCTGAGCAATGCATTGATAGTGGGATTGACTATGAATTACGCGGCATAGAAAAACCGTCCGATCATGCCCCTATTTGGTCTACCTTTCAGTTCTAAGATTGCTAATGCTGATCCGGTGGTAGCTCCTGCAGCGCCTTACGGATCAGCTTAGCCAAATCCATGTAGCGCGGCTCTGGCCGCGGCTGCACCTGCAATTTTTGCGTTAAATCTAAATACCAATGCTGTAACCGCGCATCCAACTTGCTGTTGGCGCGTTTACCCAGCCAGTACCAGCCTTGAAACGGCAAACTCAGCATAAATAATGAGGTAACGATGCCTTGCGGTTGCATCGCCTGCCCTTGTAACTGCCACTGCAACACAAAGTTCAGCACAGCTAGGGCTGGCATCCAGCGCGCAGCTAAGCGAACCGCTGGAACCACTCGTGATTCCGTCATGGCTGCTACTACTGAATGTTTAGGCCAGATGGCAGCATAAGCTTGGCCATCTTTAAAACTCTGCCAAAAGGATTGGCTCATAGTCAGGATACTCTTATTGATGCTAATGAGTTAACGCACCGCGTTCATCCAAGTCGCCGGCGAAAATACTTTAGATAAACCTTGACAGATCATTCTTCAGACAAACTGGTCACTATTCAACCACAAAACTTTTGCTATAATTTTCAATGGCTTACTTAGTTCAAAGCAGCTAACCCACAGAGTTATCCACATAATTTGTGGAGAATTCACAGCGCCTTTGCCAGAATGTCGTTATAGTAGATCAATGCTGCGATGAACACTACAATAGTAGAATAACTGGTAACACTAAACGATAACAAGAGACCTTATCCATGAGCCTTTCTGTCTATGGCATCACCAATTGTGACACCGTGCGAAAAGCACGCAAATGGTTAGAACAACACCAAATAACCTATCGCTTTCACGATGTGCGGGTCGAACCCGTCGCTAGCACCACTTTAAGTAGCTGGCTACAGCAACTGGGAGCGGATGCTTTAGTCAATAAGCGCAGTACCAGTTGGCGAGAATTAACCAGTGCCCAGCAACAAAGTGTGAAACAAGGCGACAATGACGCTATCGTTGCCTTGTTACAGCAGTATCCCACACTAATGAAACGGCCTTTGCTAGCACAAGAAGACCGCTACTTGACTGGTTTTAATAGTACTGCTTGGCAACAATTTTTAGAGCTTACCCCATGAGTACCATTGAATTAGCTTGTGAGCTTATTCAGCGCCCCTCGGTAACCCCCGCCGATGAAGGTTGTCAGGAGCTTATTGGGAGTTATCTGCAACCGTTAGGGTTCAAATTGGAGTCTATGGTGTTCGCTGATACCACCAACCTGTGGGCCCGCCGTGGTACCAAGGCTCCGTTATTCTGTTTTGCTGGGCATACCGATGTGGTCCCAGCTGGAGCAGAACATGCGTGGCGCTTCCCGCCTTTTGCTGCTACTCGCCACGAGGGCTATTTGTACGGCCGTGGGGCTGCTGACATGAAAGGCAGTTTAGCGGCGATGGTTAAAGCCACCCAACGTTTTGTGCAGAAACACCCGGATCATCAAGGTAGTATTGCGTTTCTACTTACCAGTGATGAGGAAGGCCCGTTTATCAATGGCACGCCCAAGGTCATCGAGACGTTAGAAGCGAGACAAGAGAAGATCGACTGGTGCCTAGTAGGAGAGCCCTCAAGTACAAACCACGTCGGCGATGTTGTAAAGAATGGCCGTCGCGGCAGCCTCACTGGTGATTTGGTGGTGTTTGGTATTCAAGGTCATGTGGCTTATCCCCATTTAGCCGAAAATCCGGTACACAAAGCCGCTGTTGCCATCGCCGAGTTATGTGCTGAACATTGGGATGATGGCAATCAGTACTTTCCACCTACTAGTTTTCAGATTTCCAATCTGCATGCTGGCACCGGCGCCGGCAATGTTATTCCTGGTGAATTTCATCTGCAGTTTAATTTCCGTTTCAGTACTGAAAGTACTGCCACAAGTTTAAAACAACGGGTTATCGCCATTCTAGATGCGCACGACCTTGATTACTCATTGCAATGGAAGCTAAACGGTGAGCCTTTTCTTACCGAATCAGGACGCTTACTAGAAGCAACCCAAATGGCGATCACGGAAATCACGGCGCGCACAACTGAGTTATCTACTGCTGGTGGTACCTCGGATGGCCGTTTTATTGCGCCAACGGGTGCGCAAGTGATTGAACTAGGTCCGGTGAACGCAACCATCCATAAAGTAAACGAATGTGTTAAAGAACAAGATCTGGAACTTCTCACAGATATTTATGAGCGCATTCTGGAGCACCTTCTATGCTAACGGCAGCGCAACTTACCGGTCGAACAACAAGTCACTTAGAGGCGTTACCTGATGCGCCGCAGGTGTTGTTACAAGCACCGGTGGCCGCAGCCTTTACCGCCATGCAAAAGGCTGCGGCAAGTGCCGGTATTGAGGTTGCTGTTGCTTCGAGTTTTCGTGACTTCGACCGACAGCTAAGTATTTGGAATAGAAAGTTTTATGGTGAGCTCCCCATTTACAATGACCGTGGTGAACAACTAGCTACCGAGCACTTAAGTAGCGGGGAAAAAGTCGAGGCGATTTTGCTTTATTCTGCCCTACCCGGCGCCAGTCGCCATCATTGGGGCACAGATTTAGATGTCTACGACCCACGCCCCTTTGCTGCCCATGAGAGCAAGCTACAGCTGGTTGCTAACGAGTATCAAGAGGGCGGCCCCTGCTATTCCATGTGGCAATGGCTACAGAGCCATGCACAAGATTTTGGCTTTTTCTTTCCCTACGCTCGTTATCAAGGTGGGGTGGCAGCTGAACCTTGGCACATCAGCCATGTTGAATGTGCTGCAGCCGCACAACAACAATTAAGCAATGAGCTATTGCGACAAGTCATAACTGAGGCTGATATTGCTGGTAAAAGCTATATCTTGGCGCAGTTAACTGAACTAAAACAGCGGTATGTCGATACCATCTGTAGCCCAGAGGTGACAGGAGCCAGCGCATGGTTTGGATAGCCTTACTTATCGTTTTTGGTATTGTCATTGGCAATATCATGCTGTTACGCCATACCGCACCTATGAAAATGCCGCCGAAAGTAGAACACTCGCAGCGGCATGATGACGATTGGGATAGTGATAAAGACGCTTAGTTACAGTGGCACACCTAAACGTGATGCCACTTCTTCGTAAGCTTCAACCACCCCACCTAAACCTTGGCGGAAGCGATCTTTATCTAGTTTTTTGCGGGTTTCTTTATCCCATAAACGACAACCATCAGGGCTAAATTCGTCGCCTAAGACAATATTACCAGCGCTATCAACACCAAATTCAAGTTTAAAATCTACCAACAACATGCCAGCCTCATCAAACAAGGCTTGCAATACTTGGTTCACTTTAAAGGTTAATTCCTTCATCTTGGCTAATTGTTCGGCGGTGGCCCAACCAAAACTGATCGCTAAAGATTCATTGATCATAGGATCATGCAACGCATCATTCTTCAGAAACTGCTCAAAAGTAGGCGGATTTAGCTGTTGCCCTTCGGTAACCCCAAGACGACGTACTAACGACCCGGCGGCATAGTTACGAATCACACACTCGACCGGAATCATGCTAAGTTTTTTGACTAGGGTTTCAGTATCACTCAATACCTGATCCAATTGAGTGGGGATGCCAGCGGCCTCAAGTTTGCTCATAATAAAGTTATTAAACTTATTATTGACCATACCTTTACGGTCTAGCTGCTCTACTTTTTCACCATCAAAAGCTGAGGTGTCATTGCGGAATTCAAGAATCAAGCGGTCTGGGTTATCCGTGGTAAACACAGTTTTCGCTTTTCCGCGATACAATTCAGTACGTTTTTCCATGAGCAACTAGGTCTCCAAGCAGGTGTAAGAAGCGCCTATTATAATTCACTTTGGCGTTTAATTTCAGCAGCTACAGGCGCAAAAATTCGATTTAACTCAGCCGCGCTAAAAGCTTCGCCGTTGGTGAAGAAAGTTAACGTGGTACGACGTCTATCACCGGTCACTTTTAACTCATAACTACCATTGGCAATATCTAACTTGCCTTCTTTGCTACTACGCCAAAAAGCTAGGCTTGAAGCACCTGACTTGTCTTTATCGTAATCCAAATAGTAGCGGCCCGTAGACTGATTCAAGTCATCAATTTCAAAGCCCAATTCTTCTACGACGCTGGCCATTAAGGTCCAACTGAAGTTAAAGCTAGCGCCCAATACCATCGCTGGCGAGCCTTCATCATCAAAGCCTGTATCAATCGCTAAAGTACCGTCTTCGGTTAAGCTGCCGACGCCTTGATATTGCATGATAGCAATTTCACTAACTACTTGGTTTAACAACCCTGCAGCGGCATCACGATCTTGTTTAGAGGCAAGTACCTCACCAATAGTTGGACCCTTATCTTGCCGCTCTGCAACTTCAACCAATAAGGACGCAGTGCGACCGTGTGGCGCAGTTTCCATGATTAAATTAAAGCGCCGTTGAACTTGCAAGGGCGTTTCGTTCTCACCTATTTGATACTGAGTGGTTAGCCAATCGGTACTAATCACTTGTTTATCTTGGGTGGCTGCTACTCCAATATTACACGCTTGTAACCCTTGCAATGCCGAGTTCCACACGTAATCAGAAATATTAGTCATCCCCTCAAGCTCATCAAAGTAAATGCGTGGCAGTTGCTCGGTTTCTTCTACCCGGCTGCCATCAGCTAAGGGCCAAACCACTACTGGTGCATTAATATCGACTTCAGTACCAATAGGCTCACTCGCAGGTACCGGTGGGATCTCGTAACGGTTAGTGCTAACCGGCTTGTTTAAACCATCAGCGGCTTGTAATTCTGGGCGTTGCTGCACATTTGTGTATTCGAACGATCCTTGCGCTTGCCCGGCTGGGGTGTAACTGCATCCAGCAGCCATGGCTGCACTGCAGCAGGCCAAGGCGATTAATTTTAATTTCATTCTTACTCCGCTTTGATTAATCCAGCTTGTTTTAGTATGTGTTCGATATGTTGTTGCTGCGGAAGTTCCGGCTCAGTCATCGGTAATCGATAAACTGGGCGTAATTTATCCATCAAGGCTAGTGCCCACTTAACTGGTATCGGGTTTGCTTGTACAAACATAGCTTCGTGCAATGCAGCCAACTCGCTATCAATACGCTCAGCTTGCTCGCGCTCACCCGCTACCGCCGCACTAATCATCTGTTTCATTTGGGCTGGCACAACGTTCGCAGTCACACTGATAACCCCATGACCACCTCGCAACAAGAATTCACAGGCAGTAGGATCGTCACCACTCAATAAAATAAAATCTTTGCCGCAAAGTTCTTGCAGTTGTGCCACTCGTGTTAAATCACCAGTAGCTTCTTTGATACCGACAATATTCGGGATTTGAGCCAGTTCAGCCACTTGTTCGGGTAACAAGTCGGCCGCGGTTCGCCCAGGCACGTTGTACAGTAACTGTGGCAAATCGCTGGCTTGAGTACAAGCAGTGTAATGAGCAATAAGCCCGCGCAACGAAGGCTTGTTGTAATAAGGATTCACATTTAAAAAGCCGGCCAAAGGCAGATGGCTCATGCGCTCAGTTAGATTGACTGCTTCCGCGGTAGAGTTCGAGCCGTTACCAGCAATAACTGCAATACGCCCTGCGGCGATTTCAGCAACTGCACTGACCACATCGACATGTTCGTCGTGACTCATCGTCGCGGCTTCACCCGTAGTACCCATGGCAACGATACCATCGGTACCAGCCTCACAATGCCAGTTAACTAAGGCTTCTAATTCTGTGTAATCAATATTGCCCTGTTGCGTAAATGGCGTCACCAGCGCAACAATACTGCCTGTTAGCATACTATCCCCTCAATCTCATTCTGATTTCCATGGTACTTTTACCACCCTCTAAACACAAGCGCTGGTTCATCTTTGCTGATTGCTCTTTGCGCTCCTGCGGCGCATCTTTTATGATGAGTATCGTATTCTCACTCATGTATGAACTAGGAGCGCAGTATGAAGCCATTAGCGGCAGGTGCAAAAGCCCCACAATTTACGTTACTTGATGCCCAACAAAACGAGGTTGCCTTAGCGCAGTTACTGCAGCAACAACGTGTCTTAGTCTATTTTTATCCAAAAGCCATGACCCCAGGTTGCACAGTGCAGGCGCAGCAACTACGCGACCATCAACAACAACTTGCCGCCCATAACCTAACCGTCGTAGGTATTAGCACGGATGCACCGGCTCGTTTAGCAAAATTCACCGAACGTGATCAGCTCAATTTCACCTTACTTAGTGATGAAGATCATCAAGTGGCCGAAGCCTTTGGCGTTTGGGGTGAAAAAAAGTTCATGGGTAAGGTTTATGATGGCCTTCACCGCATGAGCTTTTTGATTAACCAAGATGGGACTATCGCCCATGTCTTTGATAAATTTAAAACCAAAGATCATCACCAAGTAGTCCTCGACTACTTAGCTGGTGCCTAACTGTTAGCCTCTTGGTCCGCTAACTTTGGTTCAGTAGCCATGGTTAGCGGCGATCGTAAGGCGGTAATCACCGCCTTCACCAAACTAGCTAGCGGAATCGCGAAAAACACACCCCAGAATCCCCAAAATCCGCCAAACACTAAAACTGCGGCAATGATGTAAACCGGATTGAGATTCACCACCTCAGAAAATAACAAAGGCACCAACACATTACCGTCGAGCGCCTGAATCACCAGATAAGCAATCATCACCCAAGCAAACATGGCACTCCAGCCAAACTGGAACAAGGCCACCAGCATCACAGGTAAGGTAACTACGGCAGCACCTATGTAAGGAATAAGCACTGAAAAACCAACCAACACCCCGAGTAATAGGGCATAGCGCAGATCAAATAAAGTGAAACATAAATAACTCACCACACCCACTATCACCACCTCAACGGCTTTACCACGAATGTAATTCATGATCTGTAGGTTCATTTCATCACTTACTTGAGAAATAAGGCGGCGATTATTGGGCAAGATGGCGTTGATGTGATCCAAAAGCTGCCGTTTGTCCTTAAGCATAAAGAACACCAGTAATGGCACCACAATCAAATAAATGAGTAGTGCCATGGCGCCCACGAGACGGCTAAGGGATTGGCTGAGTAAATTCTCACCAAACGCGAGCAGTTTCTCGGTGGTGCTTTGCACATAATGATTGATATTAGCCTCGCTAATGTAGCCAGGAAACATCTCCGGTAGACGGTTAAGCAATACTTTGAGTTGGCTAAGCATTTGCGGCAGCTCGGCCACTAACGTCACCGTTTGTTGCCAAATCACTGGCACCATGAACAGCAACAAGATAATAAAGACACCTATAAAGCCGGTATACACCACGAGTACCGAGGTTAACCGGGGTAATCCGGTTTGTAGTAGCCGCTGCACCGGCCATTCAAGCAAATAGGCTAACACTAAGGCAACAATGATAGGGGCTAGGATATCCCCGAACAAGATAATGACAGCAAAACTAGTCACTAATAATAGGAATAAGGTAACAGCATCAGGATCTGAGAACTTGCGGGTATACCAGTCTTTTAAGTATTGCAACATGTTCAAGTTTCCTTGCTAAAAAGCCTGTTAGCGTTTGCAGTTGCTTGTGAGATATCACATGATAGCTGGGTCGGGCTAAGAGTTACAGTAGCTGAACTGAAATTCACGGAACCTTTTCAGTCAACTAGACTCATAGCTACATCATTTAAGGTAAGAAATCATGCAGTTGAAGCGTCATTTAGCACTATCTAGCAAATCAAAGACATCTCCTAAAGCAGCGCTCAAGACGAGTGCCGGGGCTTTCAGTGCGATAGCTTTAAGCTTACTTTTAAGTTTATCGGCAACCACCTCGACCCCAGTTTGCGCCCAAGACCGGCTGCCAGAGATAGGTACCGCTGGCGCAGGGGTCATGTCGATTGAACGTGAGCTTATTTATGGCGATCTTTATATGCGACAAATACGTGCAACGGCGCCACTTATTCACGATCCGGTATTAGATGAATACCTGCATGATATGGGCAGCCGTATGGTTCGGGTTACCGACAATGTGCGTTTCCCCTATACTTTTTTCTGGGTAAATAATGACGCCATTAACGCGTTTGCCTTCTTTGGTGGGCATATTGGTGTGCATACCGGATTAATCGCTGCTGCCCGCACTGAATCTGAATTAGCGGCGGTAGTAGGTCACGAAATCGCCCACGTCTCGCAACGTCACATCGTGCGAAATATGGAGCGTATGCAGGCTAATTCCGCTACCACTATGTCAGCTTTTCTAGGGTCTTTATTATTGGCAGTGATTAACCCTACCCTAGGCATGGCGGCAATGACCACCACCACGGCTGGGGCGCAACAGGTACAAATCAACTACACCCGGCAATTTGAGCAAGAAGCCGACCGGGTCGGTATCGATATTCTTGCGCGAGCAGGCTTTGATCCAAACGGCGCGCCCGATTTCTTCGGCCGCTTAGCAGAGCAGTATCGCTACGCCACGCGCCTACCTGAGTTTTTACAAACCCACCCTTATACTGAATCACGGGTGGCTGACACGCGGCAGCGAGTAGCGCTAATGCCAAGAGTGGTTAAACGCGATGAACAGCAATTCTGGTTAGCAAAAATACGAGCCGAAACGAGACATTTACGGCAAAAATCTGAAGCTGAATTGCAACGAGCTATGAGTTCTAATGTTGCTGAGTATGCAACTGCAGCTCGCTACGGTTTGGCGATTTGGTATCTCGACAACAATCAGCACCAGCAAGCAGCCGCAACGCTGGCACCTTTGCTGCAAGCAGACCCACGCAATACGTTCTATCTTGATGTGCAAACGGATATTTTATTAGGGCAAGAACGCTATGACGAGGCTTTAAGATTGCTAGAGCAAGCCTATATGCGACAGCCTAATGAACGTACCATTACCTTAAACTTTGCCAACGCCGCGGTAAAAGCGCGCAAGTTTCAACTAGCTATCGATTTACTGCGTGATTTTTTACAACGCAATCCGCAAGATATCGTAAGTTTAGATTTACTCTCTACGGCCTATCGATTAAATGGCAATATTAGTGGCATGTACGAAGTGCAAGCAGACTTGGCAGCGCTGCATGGTGCTTTCGATCAATCGATTAATTATCTCCATAGCGCCCACAAGCAAAACGCACACGACCTCGACAAACGCCGCTTACAAGCTCGCATCGATAAACTCATGGAGCAGAAGCGGCAAGTTGACGAGCTCCGTAATTAATTCAAGCCGGTGGCATTTTTCAGCGATTGAATGGTTTGCTCACCTAATAACGGCCCTTTTACTTCACCCGCAGGGGTGACAATATAAGTAGCTGGTAACGCATTCGGGGTGGCGAACGGCAAATTCGGCAAGGGCTGATTTTGAATAAGTGGAAACTCAATACTGTATTGCTCACGCAAGGCAGCAAGCTCGACGTTGTCTAAGCCATCAAAACTCACCCCGTAAAGGCTCACTTGGTCGCCGTACAAATGATGAAACTCATTAAGTTCAGGGAGTTCGCGCAAACAAGGCGCGCACCATTCTGCAAAATAGTTCACCACTACATAACGTCCTTGCAGCTGTTGCCATTGCTCTGGTCCATGTTGATCTGAATGGAAATCAGCCTCCGGCTCGTTGCTACAGGCCGTTAACGTGAGTGCAAGCAAGGCCACACCTGCCAGTTGTCCTGCGCCTTTCAATAATCGACAAACCATATGCTTTCCCTTAAGCTATTGCGTAATTTACTCTTATTCTTGTTATACGTAGATTTTAGCCAAAAGGATACTCAGACATGACTACTGTCACCATCTACCACAATCCTCGTTGTTCGAAGAGTCGACAAACCTTGCAGTTGCTAGAGCAACAAGGAGCATCGATTGAGATTGTTGAGTACCTTAAAACTCCGCTGACGGTAAGCCAGCTAGCTACGTTAGTCAAGCAACTCGGCATGGTTTCGGCGCGGGAATTGATCCGCTCCAAAGAAGCCATTTATCAAGAGCTGAATCTGGCCGCAGAAACCAACGAGCAAGCTCTACTTGAAGCTATGGTGGCTCATCCGAAGTTAATTGAGCGCCCCATCGTGGTACGCGCTGAGCAAGCTCGCTTGGGGCGTCCGCCTGAGGCTGTGCTTGAGCTACTGGCCTAAGGACGACAGCCATGGCAGATGCCAACCTAACTCAGATTATTATTTTGTATTACAGCCGTAACGGCAGTACTCAGCTACTCGCTGATGCGATTGCTGCTGGGGTTGAACAAACGGGTGCAGTTGCCCTGCTACGCACAGTCGCAGCACCAGGTGAGCCAGCCAGCGCACGTGATTTAGAGCTTAGCGCTGATGAGCTTAACCAATGTGACGGATTAATTTTAGGTAGCCCTATTCGCTTTGGTCACATGAGTGCACATTTACAGCAATTTTGGGAAACCACGGCCGGAGCTTGGTTAAAAGGTAGCTTACAAGACAAACCTGCGGCGGTGTTTACCTCTGGCAGTAGTATGCATAGTGGGCAAGAATCAACCTTGTTAGCGATGGCGGTACCTTTGTTACATCATGGCATGATGCTATGCGGTATTCCTTACACTGAGCCGGCTATTCAAACCACCCAAACCGGTGGCTCACCTTACGGTGCCAGCCATGTTAGCCATGCTGCAACGGCGTTGAGTAAGGACGAATATGCCTGTGCCATTGCGCTAGGCCGGCGCGTTGCCAGCCTCGCGATTACCTTAAAAGCGGCTGCTTAAGCCCATCTCTTGACGGTCAAACAACGGTGAGAATTCTATG
Organism: Idiomarina loihiensis; assembly: GCF_024584785.1. Lineage (GTDB taxonomy): Bacteria > Pseudomonadota > Gammaproteobacteria > Enterobacterales > Alteromonadaceae > Pseudidiomarina > Pseudidiomarina fusca. Next base: position 684,998 of record NZ_CP074112.1, on the reverse strand, counting down.
ACGAACGATGCTAACGCCAGTAAACCTATTGCCTCTGCTGAAACCATTCGTACGTTTCGGGTTATGGCTTTAACTGGCTATATCGGATTATTATTGTTTATGGTGCTGTGGCAACTGTTTTACACCCACACGAGCGAGCTCAGTTTGACCTTTCGGTTGCTGTTTTGGGTACTACCCTTGCTGTTTGCTACGCCCGGTATCATTCGCGGCAAACCATACACTCATGCGTGGGCCAACTTCATTTTGATGTGGTATTTTTTACATAGTTTAACGCTGTTGTGGGTAGCTACCGAGGCTAAATATCTAGCGGTAGCCGAGCTTGTCTTAACTTGTATTGCGTTTGTTGGCTGCACCGGCTACGCCCGCACTCAAGGCCGAGCTCAGGGCTTAGGGCTGAAGAAACTCAAAGACCAAACCTAAATACCCAAGACATGTTTGACAAACGGCGTGGTTAGGCGCCGTTTGGCGACAATCGATGCTCTATCTAGTTGCTTCAAGCAAGCCATCAACGTACGCATATCACGCCCCAAGCGCTGCACCATAAATTGCGCAGTATCTGCACTTAAATGCAAGCCTAAGGTTTTTGCTCGTAGTTGCAGCGCTTGCGCTTTGTCGCCATCACTTAAGCTTTTCAGTTGCAGTGCCACACCCCACTGTAACCGCGAATGCACATCGGCCAAGGCCACTTCTAATGCAGCAGGCCCGGCATGCGCCGTCACCAATAATCGCGACGCCTGTTGCGGCTGTTGTACTTGTTGGTCGCGACAGCGATTCAACAAGGCAAATAGCTCATAGCACCAATCAGGATCATGGCTTACGCTATCAATATCGTCGAGACAAATTAACTTGTAGCGCTCTAATCCCTGCAGAACCTGTGGTTGCACTTGCCCATAAAGCTCGCGTAACGACACGTACATCAAAGGTTCTTGCGTTTCTGCACAGATGGCATGTAATAAATGGCTTTTACCCACGCCATGAGCACCCCACAAGTACAGTAAGGTGTCGGTGTGTGTAAGCGCCAGCGCTAGCGCATCCTGATTGTCCCCCACCACAAAGGTCGCAAAAGTTTCATCATCAGGAAGCTGAATAGCAAGAGGTAATTGGGCTTGCGTCATTCGCTACCAACCCAACGATACACCGGCATCGGCGGTGTTTTTGGTGGTTGTTCTGGCGTCTGTGGTGCCAAGAAGCGTTCGCGATAATTGGGTTGCGCTGGCTCAGTCTCGTGCCCAGGCACCGAGACTGGTCGCATCTGCTTGGATAGATCGATAGCTTGCAGAATTTGGCCGGGATTGGTTTGCAGCAATAAATTAAATTGTGCGGTGTGCTCGCCATAAGCCTCAATTTGCACATTTGCCACCGACGGCAAGGCTAACAAGAATTGCTCGGCTGCGATAGCCTGCGTTAACGAGGTGACATTTTGTACCTGCAGTTGCCATTGTTGAGTGCTACCGGCATGGCTACTGATCCGGTATCTTTGTGCCAATTGTGCCGTTACATCACTAATAAAAAGCTGAGCTAATTGCACTTGTTCGGAACTACTCACCTCGCCCCGCCAACGCAGCTCGCCTAATTGTAAGACCCAATCAAGTACCCATTGCGGGGCTGACTCGGCGGCACCTTCTATTGCGGCATCGCTGGGGGTTGGCTCGGCCTGGTATACACGAGCCGTAATAACACCGTCTGGGCTATAACGACTACTGGCAAAAGCTAAGGTATCCTCAAACCGCGCCCACACGTCAAGCACACTTAATGACATACTGTCATTTAGGTCTAATAAGGGCAGCTTAATGGGTAAACCGCGGGCATTGGCATGTGTCACCAACTGCTGCATGAACTCGCTAGCCTCGTGATTATCACCACTACCGAGTAACCGCCGCCGCAAGTTGAGGTCTTCATAGACAGTCCAAATTAACAACTCCGGGCGTAAATTACTCCAGACGCCAGAACCCGCTTCTTGTAACAAACGGTCTATTTGCGGTTGGTCAAATTGTACCCATAGCTGTAACTCCTGCACTGGAGCTGGACTTGTATCATCATTACTAAGGTTACTAGAGTTGCTTTTTGGCTGGGTTACTGCAGGCGCTTGCCGATAACCATACTGCACCACAAATTTACTCACATTTTGCAATGCCGATTGCACTAAGTCGTGGGATAACACCTGCTCGTCGCCAGAAACTTTTAATAAGGTATAGGTGAGTGCTTCACGCAACGCTTGGTTACGTTGTGCCACCGATTGGTCATTCACGGCGATTTGCGCCTGATACATGCGGGTCAACTCAAGTGCCGCCTGGACCGGCGCTGGCGTAGCTGCCACTAAGACCAGTGCTAGCGTCAATGCCAGCCATAGGGGTTTCATCACTGCAGCGATCATAGCAACCTCAGATAAGAACAATAGGTGCATCATAAACAGCCTACGAACCAGGAGCAAGTAACAAGCTGTGGATAACCTCTTGACGTTTCCGAATTTTTCACAACGTGGTAAACTTTCCATCATTGCCGCCCAAAAATACACCGCAACGCACAAGGATTGCCGCCATGTTAAAACAACAACTGCGCGCTATTAGCTCTCTGCTGACCAGCATTACCCTGATTGGTATTTGTACCGGCATGACCAGCACCTTGTTGAGTTTGCGCGCTACCATTGAAGACTTCGGTACCCTCACCACCGGGGTGATCATGTCAGCGTATTTTATCGGCTTCTTATTTGGCACCACGCGGGCCCCGAAAGATATTCGGCGGGTTGGCTACATTCGCGCTTTCGGTGGCTTAGCAGCCTTAGCCGCTGCCTCTATTCTAATTCAAGCCATTTGGGTTAATCCGGTAGTCTGGTTCCTAATGCGCTTTTTGACCGGTTTTGCTATCTCTGCCATCTTTGTGATCGTGGAAAGCTGGCTTAACACCATGGCTGACAATAAAAACCGTGGCACCTTGTTGTCGGTCTATTTAGTACTTATTTACGGTGGTTTAGTGGCTGGGCAATTAATTCTCGGGGTTGCTGACCCGGCTGGGTTCCTTGCCTTTGCGATTGTTGCCCTGCTGATCAACTTAGCGTTGATTCCGATCTTAATCAGCGTGACTGTTGAACCAACCACCCACGAAGCCAAGAAAGTGCCCATTCGCTCATTGCTGAAGGTAGTGCCTTTGGGCATGGTAAGTGCCTTTATCATGCAGGCTTGTTATGCCATGTTCTATGGCATCGGCCCGATGTACGCCACCTATATCGGCTTAAGCGTAGGGCAAGTATCGTTATTTATGGCCGCCTTTATTTTAGGCGGCATGTTGGCACAGGCGCCAATAGGTTTATTATCAGATCGCATCGATAGACGCTTTATTATGGCTGCCTGTGCTGGTACTGCCGCCATCATGGCCTTTGTGTTATCACAATTGGGTTCAGAAACGGTGTGGTTAATCTATTTATGTGTAGGTTTGTTTGGCGCTTGCGCCCTGCCACTCTATTCTCTCGGCATGGCTCACACCAACGACTTTTTAGATAAAGACCAAATGGTTGGTGCAACTGGGGCCATCATAAAAGTAGGTGGCATGGGTTCAATCATAGGCGCACCATCGGTGGCAGCATTGATGCAGTTTGGTGCGGTAGATTACTTCTTTTTATTGATTATGGTGCTCACCAGTATTGTCTGCGGCTACTCACTCTATCGTGTGACTCGCCGTGCCAAACCTGAAGACCAAAGTCACAGTGCTTACGCGATGTTAACCCCGACCCAAACCTCCGATGAATTGCTCACCAGCTTAGCTGATGAGCAAGAGTATCAAGACGACGAAGCTGCTGCGGGGCGTTAACCCTGCAGCCAGATATGCACCAGTTGCTGAGCTTGGCTGGTCATTTCAGCAAGATGTTCAGCGCTGACAAAGCTCTCACAATAGATCTTATACACTGGCTCAGTACCTGATGGCCGAGCCGCAAACCACCCATTGGCTGTGGTGACTTTAACCCCGCCAATAAGGGCACCGTTGGCCGGTGCTTTGGTGGTAATATCTAGCACACTGTCACCTGCTAGCTCAGCAATCTTTAGCTTATAGGCACGAATATCACCAAAAGCGGCATTCAGCTCGCTCGATGAACTGACATCCACGCGTTGATAATAACTGGTACCATGCTTGGCACAGAGATCATCGTAATGTTGGCTAGGGTTACGCCCTGTTACCGCACAAATCTCAGCCGCCAATAGCGCTAAAATGATACCGTCTTTATCGGTGGTCCAAGCTTGCCCTTGCTTGTCTAGAAAAGTTGCACCGGCACTTTCTTCACCGGCAAACGCCGTGATGCCCTGATGCAATTCTTGCGCAAACCATTTAAACCCAACCGGCATCTCGCGCAGCTCACGTTGATGCGCAGCGACGACACGATCAATCATTGCACTAGATACCAAGGTTTTACCAATAGCCAGAGTTGACGACCATTGGCGCTGTGAACACAAATAATCAATCGCAACAGCTAAATAGTGGTTAGGATTCATCAAACCATGGGTAGGCGTTACTATACCGTGACGATCATAATCAGGGTCGTTACCTACGGCGATATCGTAGTTATCTTTGTATTTTAATAAGGACGCCATAGCATAAGGAGACGAACAGTCCATTCGAATTTTGCCGTCTTTATCAAGGCTCATAAACCGGAAACTAGCATCTACCGCGGCGTTATGAACCTCGATGTCTAAGCCGTATTGCTCTGCAATTAGGGCCCAATAACTTGCGCCAGCACCGCCCATCGCATCCACGCCAATCCGAATCTTTTGCTTGGCGATAGCTTCCATATCAATCACTTCAGGCAGACTATCTATGTACGCCTGGCGCCAATCCACTTGCTGCAGTAAGCGACTAGCTCGTACCTCAGCATAGGACACGGCTTCTACGCCCAAAAGCTCTGATGATAATAACGCATTCGCATATTTTTCAATGACTTTGGTAGCATCAGTATCGGCAGGGCCACCGTGTGGAGGATTGTATTTGAAGCCGCCATCGGTTGGTGGATTGTGCGAAGGTGTAATCACCACTCCGTCCGCTAGATCGCGAGTACGACCGCGGTTATAACGCAAAATTGCATGACTGATGACCGGCGTTGGCGTGTAGCCATCATCGGCTTGAACCTGTACTTCAATGCCATTACCAATAAAAACTTCTAGGGCCGTCATAAATGCGGCTTCAGACAAAGCATGGGTATCCCGCCCCACCAATAATGGCCCAGTAATCCCCTGCTCTTCACGATAGCGCACCAAGGCTTGGCTGATAGCTAGAATGTGTGCCTCATTAAAGGAGCAGTCTAAGGCACAACCACGATGCCCTGAAGTACCGAATTTTACCTGTTGCGCTGGATCGCGAGGGTCCACATCATTGACAAAATATGCGCTAACTAACTGCGCAATATTGGTCAAATCTTCTGCTTGTGCGGGCTGTCCGGCCCGTGCATGTATCGCCATTATAAAAAGTCCCTGATTTTTTCTGCCTGTTGCTCGCTGTAACCTAACTCAAGTGCCACCTGCGTTAACATCGATTTCTTGCGGGTGGTGTTATTATTAGTCACCACGTAATAAGGTGCATCCGGAATCTGCTTGGGATTAGTGCTGGTGCCACTGGCCGCTAATTCAGCTTCAGATTTCGCAAAATATTGGCGGTCGCGACCGCTAATCTGCAGCACTTGGTCAAACTGCTTAGCGTGGCATTTATAAAGCATACTAAGAATATAGAGAAAGCGTGCGACAACGCTGCGTTGCCCGGCTAAATCGGCTCGGGTCATCACATCAAAAATCTGCCGACCGGCTGGCGTAGATAACTTTTCCGTGCGCTCACTGGCGTTCACAATCGCTTGTTGTGTGGTTGGTGGCTGAGCAACTACCGGTGCAGCAGTGGGCTGTTCGCTACCAGCCTCGGTGGTACTGGTGGTAGCTACTACCGCAGGTAAATTTAGCAGCCGGCGTAAAATAGCCGAAGCACTCTCGCCAATATGCAGTGTATGACCGGCAATAAATCGGTATAATTCGTCATCAATTTCAATGCGTTTTGTCATTCCCCGTTCGCTTCTTTTAAGTTGTGGGTGGTTTTACAAGGTTCACCAAAACGCTATTATACCCAAGCAACGCCAAGGGTACAGGAATTCAACATGAGTAACGCACAGATTCTTAATTTTGAACAGCTCGGCCCGTCACCAGATGCAGCTAAGCAGCAGGCCCCCGTGGTGCTATTGCATGGTTTGTTCGGCGATTTAGATAACTTAAAAAGTTTAGCAAAAGAATTAGCCGAGCATTATCCAGTGCTGTTAGTTGATGCTCCTAACCACGGTGATTCTCCTGAATTTGCTAAGATGGATTATGCCAGTATGGCAGCAGCCCTCGCTGCCACTTTAGACCATTTGCAATTACACCAAATACATGTGGTCGGGCATTCGATGGGCGGTAAGATTGCGATGGAGTTCGCTCTAACCTATCCCGATAGAACCCTTAGTGTCATAGCGGCGGACATCTCTCCTGTAGCTTATGACCCGCGCCATCGGCATATTCTGGAAGCTCTTATTAGCGTGGATTTAGACGCCGTGACTAACCGTCAAGATGCCGATCGCCAGCTGGCTAAAAGTATTGACAGCCGCGGCGTGCGGCAGTTTTTACTGAAAAATCTGCGGCACACTGACACAGGCTATCAGTGGCGGCTACCGTTAGCGCGCTTGGATACCTGTTACGATGCGATTTCTGGCGCCGTTCGCGACGGTCACTATGAAGGCCCGATTTTGTTTATCAAAGGTGGCGATTCCGATTATTTATTAGCGCAACACGAGGACGAAATTCGTTCTCGTTTCAGTAACATAGAGATGAAAATCATTGAGGGTACTGGGCATTGGCTGCATGCTGAAAAGCCACGTATTTTCAACCGTCTGGCGCTTGCATTTATCCAGCAACATTCTCGCACCTGAGCCGGTTGCATGCTATAATCAGCGCTTATTTTTCCGGCCTAATGAAATGGTGTTGCTGTTATGTTGTCAGAACATTACGAATTAATTGAAACGCTTGCGACGAATTTTGCCATTGCTGTGTTGTTTTTGCTGATCGGCTTAGCTATTCAAGACGTTTTAAATAAAGGCAACGTACCCAAGTATGGCCGCTGGTTCGTTTGGTTGGTTTTATTTTTAGGTTGTGCTGGCTTTATCGCAAAAGGCATTATTCAAGTCTTTTGGGAAGCGGGCATGTAATACACAGTTAAGTAGGTAGTAACGAATTTATGGCTAGTGTTGGTATTTTCTTTGGAAGTGACACCGGTAACACCGAAGCTGTTGCACAGATGATTCAAAAAGAATTAGGTAAGAACCTAATTGATGTATTTGATATTGCCAAATCCAGCAAAGAAGACATCGCCTCATACGACCTGTTAATGTTCGGTATTCCAACATGGTACTACGGCGAAGCCCAATGTGATTGGGACGATTTCTTCCCTGAATTAGAAGAAATTGATTTCAACAACAAACTGATTGCTATTTTTGGTTGTGGCGACCAAGAAGATTACGCTGAGTATTTTCTTGATGCCATGGGAACCGTGCGCGATATCGTTGAGGCACGTGGCGGAATTATCATTGGCCACTGGTCGACCGCAGGATATCAATTTGACGCCTCACGTGCTTTAGTTGATGATGACCACTTTGTTGGGTTAGGCATCGACGAAGATCGTCAGCCTGAACTCACTAAAGAGCGCGTGCAACAATGGTGTGCGCAAATCCGTACAGAGATGGGCTTAGACCAACTCGCCTAACTAAGCGATGTAGAGACATGAGCAGCAAAGACGAATTACAACTGAAAAAAGCCGGACTAAAAGTAACTTCACCACGGATTAAAGTGCTGGAGATACTCAAAAACCCGGCTAATCAGCACGTAAGTGCTGAAGACGTGTATAAGATCTTGTTGGAGAAAAACGAAGAGATAGGTTTAGCTACCGTGTATCGCGTTCTCAACCAATTTGATGATGCAGGTATTGTAAGTCGTCACCATTTTGAAGGCGGTCGCTCACTGTTTGAGCTAAGCAATAAAGACCACCACGACCATCTGGTCTGTTTAACCTGTGGTCATGTTTTTGAATTTGAAGATGAAATGATTGAACAGCGTCAACGTGATATTGCTACCGCACATAACGTTAAACTGACCAATCATAGCTTGTATTTGTATGGTGAATGTCAGTCACCAGATACCTGCGAAAACAATCAAAGTAGCGAATAATCCTACCTAGATACCGATGCTACCAGTGTGATACTGGTAGCATCCTCACGCAAAAAGAGACCACAGCCGTTGATGAGTTTTTCTGATTTAGGCCTAGCGCCAGAAGTTTTAAGTGTTCTTAACGAACAAGGTTATACCAGCCCTACCCCCATTCAACAACAAGCCATACCTTCTGTGTTAGCAGGCAAAGATGTGATGGCAGCAGCACAAACAGGAACCGGCAAAACCGCTGGTTTTACTTTACCTATCTTAGAATTACTCAAAGATGGTGAGCGCGCACGCTCAAACCATGTGCGTGCTTTAATTCTGACCCCTACGCGTGAACTTGCTGCCCAAGTGGCAGAAAGCGTAGCTACTTACGGTCGAAATCTGAGTTTATCCTCTGCCGTGGTGTTTGGCGGCGTGGGTATCAACCCACAGATGATGAAACTTCGCAAAGGCGTCGATATCCTCATTGCTACCCCAGGTCGGTTATTAGATTTATTTCAACAAAATGCCGTCAAATTTAATCAGCTTGAGATTTTGGTGTTAGACGAAGCAGACCGTATGCTAGACATGGGCTTCATTCACGACATCAAGAAAATCTTAAGGATTTTACCGAAGAAACGCCAGAACCTGCTTTTTTCAGCGACGTTTTCAGACGAAATTAGAGCGCTAGCAAAAGGTTTGGTGAATGATCCTGTAGAAGTTTCTGTCGCCCCTCCAAACACTACGGCTGAGCGAGTCGAACAATCCATCTATGGTGTTGAACAAAACCAGAAGACGCAATTGTTGGCGCAACTCTTGCGTGAACGCAATACACCGCAAGTGTTGGTCTTCACTCGTACCAAGCACGGTGCTAATCGATTAGTGAAGCAGTTGGATGGGCATGGTTTTTTGGCCGCCGCCATTCATGGCAATAAAAGCCAAGGTGCCCGTACCAAAGCGCTGGATGACTTCAAAAATAATCGAGTACAGGTATTAGTTGCTACTGATATAGCTGCACGTGGTATTGATATCGATTTACTACCACTGGTAGTAAACTACGACTTACCTAACGTTGCTGAAGACTACGTGCATCGTATTGGCCGTACGGCACGTGCTGGTGCTAGTGGCCATGCCTTAAGCTTAGTGAGCCCGGAAGAAGTGAAACAACTCAAGGCAATTGAGCGGTTGATTGATCAAAAACTTGAACGTATCAGTGCGCCTGGCTACCAACCGGTTGATTTAAACAAAGGTCGGCCGGCTCCTAAAAAGCCAGCCCAACAACCTAGACAACGTCGGCATCAGCCTCGTCGTCAGCCCAAATAACACAATTACGCCCTTTGTTTTTACCAAAATAAAGGGCGTGATCGGCTCGATACAACACACTATCCTTGTCGTCATCCACATGCACGTTGGTTAAACCAATGGTTGCCGATACTCGATAAGGCTGCTCTGTCCCTGTGCTAGGCACAAATTCTAATTCATTGACTAAGATGCGAATTGCATTAAGGCGACGCTTGGCATCTGCCGCATTAGTGCGGTGCAGTAACAATCCAAACTCCTCTCCGCCAGTACGAGCGAAGATATCACCGGGGCGTAATTGCTGTTGCATGAATTGAGCTAAGCGACGTAACACCGCATCACCTTCGGCGTGCCCGTAGTTATCGTTAATCTGTTTAAAATAATCAATATCAAAGATAGCTACAACGGCTTGGGTAGAAGGCGTAAAGCGCACTACCAACTGCTCAAGTTGCTGCATAAAATAGCGCCGATTATAAACCCCTGTTAATTCATCAGTAATGGACAAGCGTTCAAGCTCTTGCTCATAAATTTTTTGTTCCGTGATATCTCGCACTGTCCCGATCAGAATGTCTTCATGGATATACTGGTTATAGTCAGCTAACTCGTGCACCCAACGAACACTGCCATCCGGGCGAATAATCCGATGCACGACATCGTGCGTGCCGAATTTTTTTGCCTGTTGTTCACTCGCTAACACCAACGCTAAATCGTCTGGGTGAACAGCTTGCTGAAACAAACTAATACTAGGTTTTACGGTATCTTTATCGAGCCCGAAAATGTCGTAAATTTTATCTGACCAATAGAGCTCGCCGGTAGCAAAATTTGCTTTCCAGTAACCTAACTCGGCTATTTCTTGGGCTCGTTTTAAGGTGATTCGGCTTTCTTCCAGCTCTAACTCACGTTGTTTATCTAACGTGGTATCCACGATCTGACCAAACCAGTGATACACGCCTTCGGCATCCAGTTCTGGCATAGCGTTACCGGCCACCCAACGGGTTTGTTCTCCTCGTACAATACGATACTCGCAAAACCAAGGCTGTAGACTTTCGGCTGATTGCTGAATGCTACTGCGTACCCGTTCACGATCAGCCGGATGAATGGCATCAAACACGGCACTGCCATCGGTGCTAACAACGTCCGCATCAACACCATAAATAGCTTTGATACCCGCACTGGCGTAAGGAAAACACATACGCCCATCAGGATACATAGAGAACTGATAGATAACCCCAGGCACAGTACTAGCTATTCGCTCCAAGCGATGATGGGCCATCACTGTGTCTGTCATATCAATCCAGACTCCGGTGAGCCATTCAGCTTGCCCTTGCCGATCGTGACTAATCACCGATACTGTATCGCGAATGGTACGCGCTTGGCCATGTGCTGCTGTCACCCGAAAGATCACATCAGCATGCTCAAGATCGCCAGCCCACAATTGTTGCATCACAGCCATAGCCGAATGACGACACTCTGCATGCATCGCTTCCACTAACAACTCAAAAGGATAGCTTTGTTCTCGCTGCCATGACTGGCCTAACAACTCAGCTAGGGCCGAGTTGATGAACATTTTCATGCTGGGACGATGTAACTTCCAAGTCGCTACTTTTGAGCGCGTCATCATGGTCTCAAGCCATTGCAACTGCTCACGTACTTGGGCATCACTTAAATCGGGGTATGGGTTTTTCGGTAACGGCATTAACAAACAATCCCTGCTGTTTTACTAGCAGGGATTGTGGCATTAAAAGTTGCGGTAACGCAAATCTATTTAACTTTTTGCTAAATTAGCTTACTCGCCTTCATCGGACCAAGTATCACGTAAACCTACCGTTTGGTTAAAGACCAAATGCTCGGCATTGTGGTCTTTGCTATCGGCACAGAAGTAGCCAATACGTTCAAACTGATAAGCTTTTTCTACCTGAGCGTCTGCTAACGAAGCTTCCACAAAGCCATGCTTAACCACTAAAGATTGTGGGTTAAGCGTGGCCGCAAAATCTTCTTCTGCTGCTGGGTTTGGCACTTGGAACAAGCGATCGTACAACCTAAACTCAGCTGGTTTAGCATGAGCCGCTGCAACCCAATGGATAACGCCTTTTACTTTACGTCCATCGGCAGGATCTTGGCCTAAAGTATCAGCATCGTAGCTACAGAAAATAGTGGTGATATTGCCATGCTCGTCTTTTTCAACGCGCTCGGCTTTAATCACATAGGCATTGCGTAACCGCACTTCTTTTCCAAGCACCAGACGCTTGTATTTTTTGTTGGCTTCTTCACGAAAATCATCTGCTTCAATCAATATTTCGCGCGCAAAAGGTACCGTGCGAGTGCCCATACTGTCATCATTCGGATGATTTGGCGCTTGCAGTTGCTCAACGTGATCCTGCGGATAGTTCTCAATCACCAAACGCACCGGATCTAATACCGCCATCGCACGAGGCGCATGCTGATTTAGCTCATCACGAATACAAGCCTCCAGCATGCTCATCTCTACTTGATTATCCATTTTGGTGACACCAATGCGGTGACAGAACTCACGGATAGAAGCCGGCGTATAGCCGCGGCGACGCATACCAGCAATAGTTGGCATACGAGGGTCATCCCAACCACTCACTCGTTGCTCTTCAACCAATTGATTTAGTTTACGTTTACTCATCACCGTGTATTGCAGGCTTAAGCGCGAAAACTCAATCTGCTGGGGGTGGCATTCAATGCTGATGTTATCCAAGACCCAATCGTACAAGCGACGGTTATCTTGGAACTCAAGGGTACAAAGTGAATGGGTGATCCCCTCAATAGCATCTGAAATACAATGAGTAAAATCGTACATAGGATACACACACCAAGTGTCACCCGTTTGGTGATGATGAGCAAACCGAACCCGATAAATCACCGGATCGCGCATGCACATAAAAGGTGAGCTCATATCGATTTTGGCACGCAGACAAACTTCGCCTTCTTGATACTTACCCGCTGTCATGTCCGCGAAAATTTGCAGGTTTTCTGCAACGCTAGTATCTCGATAAGGACTATTGCTACCCGGCTGCTTCAGGGTGCCACGCATTTCTCGCATTTGTTCTTGGCTCGAAAAATCACAATAAGCCAAGCCCTTTTCAATCAGCTCTACCGCATAACCGTGTAATTGCTCAAAATAATCAGATGAGTAACGTGGTTTACCATTCCAGTGGTATCCCAGCCATTGCACATCGGCTTGAATCGAGTGCACATAATCCACTTTTTCTTTCAACGGATTGGTGTCATCAAAGCGTAAGTTACAGGTGCCTTGATAGTCTTCAGCAATGCCAAAGTTCAACACGATGGATTTGGCATGACCGATATGTAAAAAACCATTTGGCTCTGGCGGAAACCTTGTATGTACCTGGTTATGCTTTCCTGAAGCTAGGTCTTGATCGATAATTTGACGAATGAAATTACTACGGGGCGCATCTGCTGCCATGGATTCGTTGTCTCCAGTAAATAGACCTGAAAAAATGACCGCTATGATCGCAGGTTCTTAGCATAGGTGCAAGGCCTAACGCTGCACCTGAAAGAATTGATAAACCTGCTGCAAGTGGCGCGCTGCCGCGGTTGCGCTAACCCAGCGAAATTGTATTTCAGTAGCCGCTGGCAATTGCGCCAGCGTATTCTGAGCTCGCCACGTTAGGGTTGCTAGTTTAGGATAACCGCCCAGCGTTTGCCGGTCTTTGAGCATCACAATCGGTTGCCCGTTGGGGGGAATTTGGACAGCTCCGACCGGTAGTGGCTCAGAAATGATTTGTGCATGAGGCCACTGCAAAGGCTCGGCTGCGGCTAAACGCACCCCCATCCGGTCTTGGGCTGGCGTCACTTGGTACAGCTGATCCGTAAAGAGTTGCTGTTGCTCCGGTTCAAACTGCGCATACTGTCCGCTAGCTATCACCTCTAGAATAACAGGTTTGTCGCGAGCGCCTGTGGCTGCGGTTGGTAACTGCGGCGCCACGCTGCGCCCGGGGCGGCGCCCCAGCAGAGTGCGATAACCAGGCACTGTTGCGTAAGCGATCTGATCGCCACTTTGCACTGCTTGTCCCTGCTGCTGCAATCCTCCTAAGCCATCACGCACCACGGTAGCAACGCTGCCGTAGAGGGGCGTGGCGAGTAAGCCGCCAGCAACAGCTAAGTAAGCGCGTAAGCCAACTCCGCCCGGTGCGACCGTCAGGACGTCACCAGCCGCTGCCAGTTGAACCTGCTGCGCCGGCACTGGTTGACCGTTCAGGCTCATAGGCAGCTCAGCCCCTGTCACAACCCACGCCGTAGCCGCGGTAAATTCTGCACGAAAGCCACCCAAGGTAATTTCTAACTGGGCCGCATTAAAGTGGTTATTTAACAACCTATTAGCCCACAGAAAAGCTTGCTCATCAAGAGGCCCGCCCACACTGATACCCTGGTGTAGATAGCCAAATCTGCCAAAATCTTGCAGGGTGGTTAGCGGCCCAGATTGCAGTATGCGTAAGCTCATTCGCGCGCGCTCGCCGAGTGAATGGCTGCTGCCGCTTGTTGATAGTGGCTTAAACTAATCGACCTGAAGCGAACTTGATCACCTGCTTGCAACTGAGGCCAGCTTACGGCTCGTCCAATCAATTGCCATCCACCTGGCGAGGTGCGCGGATAAATCGCTGTTTGCTGATTGGCAATAGCCACGCTCCCGGCTGGAACCTGTTGTCGAGGGGTGGCTAAACGCGGCAGCCGCAGTGGTTCAGGCACATCTCCTAAATAAGCAAATTGTGGCGCAAACCCCAATGCATACACATGGTAGGTGGGTTGGGTATGCAAAGCTATCACTTCGGCTACTGACAAATTCGCAGCGCTGGCAATAACTTGCAAATCAGCCGCTAATTTGGGGTGGTAACACACGTCAATCTGGTGGATTGTATCAGGCTTACTGGCTGGCATTGCGGCCTGCAACTGCAGCACCAGCTCGGGCTGTGCTAACAGCTGCTGGATCTGATGTTGAGCGGCATCGGGCAAGATGTGGCGAATATCTAAATGCACCAGCAGACTATGATAGGCCGGTGCTAGCTCCAACAGCCAAGGCCACTGGCCGCTCTGCTGTCGCTGTTGCAGTACGTCTCGCAAAGCCAATACTTGCGCATTAATCTTGCGATCAATTCGGTTCGCAAAACGAACCAACAAGGCATCTGCGGCAGCTATTTCCACCTGTGCTAGGGGCTGCTGGGAGTCTGATAACCTTGCTGTCATTGCGGCTTGACTGCGGTCGTACCTGTGGTTGACCGCGTGATCTCGGTGAGGGCTTTACGAATAGCCGCTACCGTAGCTATGGACTCAGCATTATCGCCATGCACACACAAGGTGTCGGCCTGCAACTGAATGCTACTGCCATCACTGGCGTTAATGGGGTGTTGCTGGGCTAGCGCTTGGGCTTGGCTGAGAATCTCAGCGCTGGTCTGTAACACTGCATCGGCATGGCGCCGCGCACGTAACTGACCGTTGGCCTCATAACGCCGGTCAGCAAAAGCCTCAAACCATAACGGCACGCCGTAGCGGTGAGCAAGTTGTTGCTGCCAAGTAACGGCGGTGTTTGCGGCCGAAACTAACGGAGCTAGGGTCATTAAGCGCAAGGGTTGCTGACGATGACGATTACGCTCCGCTAGCACTTGCACGACCGTCTCAAACAAATGCGGTTGACTTTGCTTATCGTTATACAAGGCGCCATGGGGTTTAACATAAGCTAAAGTCTCCCCTTGTTGTGCACAAATAGCCTCCATAGCCCCTATCTGATAGGTTAAAATGGCGGCTAATTCGCTTTGCTGAAAACTCATCGAACGGCGCCCAAACCCTTCTAAATCTGGATACGCCGGATGCGCGCCAATCAATACTTGGTGCTGTTTCGCCAAAGCTACGGTTTCAGCCATGATGGCCGGGCTACCCGCATGAAAGCCACAGGCGATATTGGCCATATCAATGTACGGCATCACTGCCGCATCATTGCCCATCTGCCAGGCGCCAAAACTTTCGCCCATATCGCAGTTCAATAGCATCACTCATCCTTGCCTGTGGCAGTTGATGACGATTCTCGTGCTCCGGCAAAGCGCGCATAGCTATAGGCAAATAGATAAACGCCCAAACCTATGGTGGCTATTTGTAGTGCCGGCAACATCAAGATCGCCGTTTGGTGAGCACCGAAAATAGCAGCCGCACCAGTTAATCCGATGGTCATCACACATACGGCAATAAAGGTAATAGGCTCTAAAAATTTATGCAGTTGCTTCAGCCCAAGCAACTGCAGCAAGGCTCCCAACACCAAGCCCCAAGCAAGTGGCACGCCCAGCTTGTACCAGCCTAACTGGTAATCAATAATAAGTGCGGCAAGGCGCTGGTCGCTGAGGTTATAAAACATCAGGCCAATTAAACCAGCCAAAATGACTAATCGGGTTGTTAACGCCATAATTCATCCTGTGAAATGAGCCCTGTTAGGGCTCTAAAGTAATAATCAAAAGGTCTTTGTTTTACTCAAGTTTAGCTCGGGCAGCACAACTACATGGCCAAATAAACTAAGCCTGCCACAATCACTAAGATAATGGGAAACAACACAATCGGTGCTTGATACCAACGCAATACGGGCTGCTGATAAGGTTCATCAGTCACCTCACTGGTATCTCGTCGTTGCGCCCCTAGCCAAGCGCCACCGGCAGCAGCCACTAACAGGCCAACAATCCGATAACTTGAGGTGGCATCGCCTGCTGGTGCTAGCACCAGTAACAACAGCCCCACTATAATTACAGCCAATGCGGCAATTCGCTTCGCAATACTAGTTGTCATTGTTGTTTATATGTCCTTGCTTAGCGGCTTTGCGCCAACTGATAAAAAATCCGATTGCACCACCTGCTTGCATGACTAAACCAATAATAATGGTCACCAGGTTGTGCTCCCATACGCCGCTCAACATAGCGGCAAACCCGATGACTAGAATCAAGATTGCATAAATCATGATTATCTCCTTAGGTTAGGACCTCACCTTACTTAAATTTGGATGCCGAATAAAGCCTCTTGGGTGGATATTCGACTATTGTCGTGGCCAATGCCATACTGATGGCTATCGATATTAGCTACCCTTTGCGAGTAAAGCCCATGAGTAGAAGCGCCAACGATCAGCACTTACAAGAATGTGACTCTAATCCAGGCGGCGGTGTATTAAAGATCCTGCATAGCAAAACCAAGCCATTAACCGCTCAGTTGCAAGTGCAGCGGGTGGTGCCGCAAGCAGAGCTAAGAATGATTGGTCCTTGGTGTTTTTTAGACCATTTCGGTCCTCTAACAACGCCCGCCTATCAGGATTTCAATATCCCGCCTCATCCGCACATTGGGCTACAGACGATAACTTGGTTATATTCGGGCGAACTCATGCACTATGATAGCTTAGGTTATCAACAAGCCTTGCGCCCAGGTGAGTTAAATCTAATGACCTCAGGCCGCGGTATCAGTCATGCCGAAATAGCGCAAGATAATCCCACCCAGCCTTTGCATGGGCTGCAATTATGGTCCGCCTTACCCCCAGCTGATGAGCTAACTTACCCACGCTTTGATCACTATCGCGATTTGCCACAGTTTGCCCTAGGCGAATGCACTGCCACCCTAATTGTTGGCGACTATTACGACCGTTTACTGAAGCAGCGCTGGCAATCACCTGCGCTAAGTTTTCATCCAAGCCTGGCATTAAGCCTAACCACCCCTCGTACCACAGTGCTAAGCTTGTCACTTAACCCCTCGTTTGAACATGCTATCTATATCGTGAGTGGCAGCTTATATCTGGTGGACAGTGAACTAACCCAGCCCATTACTGCCCATCAATTACTGGATCTAGGCAGTGAACGTGACCATTTAGAAATAGAGCTTGCCGCAGATACTCGAGTGCTGGTATTAGGTGGTGAGCCATTTGGTCAACATCTGTTTATGCGCTGGAATTTTGTCAGCACCGAGCTTGCACGGGTTGAGCAAGCACAACAAGATTGGGATAATGGCCACCCAAGATTTGGCGATGTTAATACTGATTGAGCAAAAAAGGATAAACAATGCTGGCTAAATTACGTTCTGCTGCAAACCGACTGATGTTATGGGTTATTGCTGCAGTGATCACTTTAGCCGTGCTGTTTGTGTCGGTATTGTTATACAAATGGTGGGTCTTTGAGCCAGAGCCGCCAACCGCGGCCGCCTGCGAAGCCTTGCAGGTGTTACCACTCAAAGCCAACGACCAGTCTGCCGTAGCCGCTGAAATTCAAGTCTACCAGTGCCAACGCGGTAAACGTGAGCAATGGCAAGGCTTTGAAGTCTGGCTACGCCAACCACTCAGTAACGATTGGCAACGTATCGCGACTGCCGAGCAAGGCCAATGCCTGACTGTGAGCTTAGCTAAACATGGCCAACTCATCATTCATCACAGTCATAGCCGTGGTGACCTACAGTTGGCAAAAAGTTCTGTGATTTACCGTAATGAACAAGGTCAACCCTTCACCCTAGCGGTAAGCAGCGAGCGCACTGAAGACTGCCCGCTGCCTTAGGGCTAACACGAGTTAACCTAACTTCATCACCCACTTTAACGGCAGACGCTTCATTAAAAAGCCAATCAACGCCCATGGCCAGCCGGGCACATAAGCTTGTACCGGCTCTCGCTCAATCGCCTTCACCAATGCCTTACAGCCCGTTTCAGTATCCACCATAAAGGGCGTGTTCTTAACTTTTTCGTTAATTTCAGAGCGTATAAACCCGGGTAAAATAGCGCTTACTTTAACCTTTGATTTGGTTCTAATTAAATCAGCGCGAATCCCTTCGGTCAGTGCCAATAAGCCAGCTTTAGTAGCGGCATAAACGGTCATGGCGCGCGGCATACCTCGTAACGCACTAATCGAACTGATGGTCACCAAATGGCCATGCTGTTGTTGGTAGAAAATCTCTAAGGCCGCCTCACATTGGGCCAAGGCAGCTACAAAATTAGTTTGTGCGGTTTGCACATTGGCATAGAAATAGCCAGTTCCTAGCGATGCACCTTTGCCCATGCCTGCATTCACGATCACTCTATCGATGCTACCAAATTCCTGTTGAAACTCTTTAAACACCTGAAACACTGCATCATGATCGTTTACATCCAAGGCTTTTACGGACACTTTCACGCTCGGATACTGTTGCGCTATTTCGCTTTTAAGTTGCTCTAAACGTTCCGTACGGCGGGCACATAGGGCGAGGTCACGCCCCTGTTTAGCGTATTCGCGGGCCATGCCCTCACCTAATCCAGAGCTTGCGCCGGTTATCAATATTGTTTTACGCATGCATTATCCTTGTTTCATTCGTTTGCGGCAGCGCCAATGCAAATAATTCACCAAAAACCAGAAATTCTTGAAAGCTGGATTACGAGTCTGACCATGGTGATAGCGATAATAGATTTGTTGCGCTATCACACTTAACCGAAACAACCCAAACACCTCGTAAAAAGCGAAATCTGATGCATCAAGCTGCATTTTGTCACAGTAGTAATCAACCACTTGCTGACGGGTAAACATCCCCGGCAAATGCGTTGGCTGACGCCTGGTAGAACGGGCAATAGCATCGTCATCGGCTTGAATCCAATAGGCTAAGCTGTTGCCAATATCCATTAATGGATTACCCAAAGTCGCCAGTTCCCAATCCAACACCCCAATGATGTTGGTGGGCTCTTGGCTATCTAGCACCAAATTATCAAAGCGGAAGTCATTATGGGTCATACAAATGGTTTCGGTGGTTGGCATGTGTTCAGCTAGCCACCGCATGATGCCTTTACCCGATGGCACATTCCAGGTTTTAGCGCGGCGATAGCGCTCACTCCAACCACTCACTTGGCGCTCTGTGTAGCCTTCACCTTTAGCAAGATCCGTCAAGCCGGCCGCATGAATGTCAACTTGATGTAATTCTATGAGGCAGTCTAACGCACGTTGGCATAAGGTGCGTGTTTGCGCGGTGGATAAATCTAAATTGCGCGGCATATTTTTGCGTGGAATAATGCCATGCAGCCGATCCATGATATAGAAATCGGCCCCAATAATGCTTTCATCTGCACAATAATGGCGCATTTTAGGCACATAGGGATAAACCGGTTTCAGCGCTTGCTGAATACGAAACTCGCGGCCCATGTCATGAGCTGATTTAGCTTTCGTGCCAGCCGGTGGCCGCCGCAAAATTAAATCGGCATTGGCGCAAGCTAGACGGTAAGTCCAGTTTGAAGCCCCACCACTAAACTGGGTCACCTGCATCGGCCCAGTTAGGCCCTCTAAATGTTGCTGTAAATAAGCTAGTAGCTCAGCTTCAGGTAGCTCTTCACCGGGACGAACCTGACCGGCTTTATCTTCTAATGCTTGCTCTTGTTGCACATGTTGCTCTTGTTGCACTTAGCGCTCCCGATACTTAGCTAATTCAACTTTAGCAATGGTTGCTCGATGCACAGCATCTGGACCATCAGCAATGCGTAAGGCGCGCGCTACGGCAAACAAAGCAGTTAGCGGCACATCATGGCTCATACCTGCGCCACCAAATAATTGAATGGTTTCATCTACCACCATCTGCAAGGCATTAGGTGCCGCGACCTTGATTGCAGAAATTTCAGCAAGGGCTTTCATCGCCCCAACTTGATCTATTTTCCATGCTGCATAAAAGGTCAGCAGTCGCGCTTGATCAATAGCTATCCGCATATCGGCAACCCGTTCTAAGTTACCACCAAGCTGCAACAGCGGCTTGCCAAACGCAATACGTTCAGCCCCTCGCTGCATAAATAACTGAAGGGCCTTCTCGGCGGCCCCTAAGGCGCGCATGCAATGATGAATACGGCCTGGCCCCAACCGCCCCTGAGCTATCTTAAACCCGTCACCCAAGTTGCTAATTAAGTTTGCCTTAGGTACTCGAACTTGATCAAAAAGCACTTCGCCATGACCGTACGGTGCATCATACTCACCAAAAGCAGGGAGCATTCGTTCCACGGTGACGCCGGGGGTATCAAGCGGCACAATGACCATACTATGGCGCTGATGTTTAGCTGCTTCCGGGTTAGTGAGGCCCATCACTATGGCAAACTTCGCCTGTGGATGACCTAACCCAGTAGACCACCATTTACGCCCATGAATAACGATATCATCACCATCGGCAGTAATTTGCGTTTGCATGTTAGTTGCATCTGATGAAGCAACATCCGGTTCTGTCATACAAAAAACCGAACGAATCTCACCGGCAAGCAAGGGCGTTAGCCATTGTTGCTTTTGCGCGGCACTGCCAAAATGATACAACACCTCCATGTTGCCGGTATCAGGTGCATTGCAGTTGAAAATTTCCGGTGCAATTAAACTATGCCCCATCACCTCGGCTAACGGCGCATACTCGAGGGTCGTTAATCCTGCCCCGAGTTCCGCGTCGGGCAAAAATAGATTCCATAGCCCAGCTGCTTTGGCACGTTGTTTAAGCTCATGAATCATCGGGGCGACTTGCCAATCACGCCATTGCCCATCTGGGTTCAAGCGGCGATTTTCTTTGTGGTAATTGGCTTCTATTGGTTCAATATGCTCGCGCATAAAGTCAATTAACCGCTGCCGATATTGCAGGGTCTTGGCACTCGGAGAAAAATCCATCGTCTGGGCCTTGTGTTGTTCTGAAATCGTTATTAGTAGTACGTTTTCGATAAAACTTAAACGCTTGTTTAAATGATTGTAGTGAAGCGGCGCTAAAACTCAATCAATATTTGTTAACGAACGTTTCGCAATCACCGGCAGTCGGGCTGCCAAAAAATCTATAAAGACCCGCACCGCAGGCAGCAAGCCTCGGCGGTAAGGGTACACCATATGCATAATACCTAGTGGCAATGACCAATCGGGTAACACGCGTTCTAATTGCCCGGCAGCTACCGCCTGTTGGCACAAATAATTTGGCAGCGCCACCATTCCCAACCCAGCAATTGCAGCCTCTCTGAGAACAATCATATCGTCGGTGATTAACCGAGGTCGGAAACTCACTGCTAATTTATCGCCCGTATCTGAGGTTAAGTCATAGCGATATTGACCGCTGGTGTAGTGCAAACTTAAATGTGGAAAATGCACCAAATCTAACGGATGTTGTAACTCTTTAGCTATCGCAGCAACGTCGCCGCACGTAGGGCTTCGATAAAGGGTCAAGGGAGCATCGGCCAGCGGTCTTGCAATCAGCGATGAATCTTCAATACTTGAGCGCACCCGCAGCGCTACATCAATGCCCTCATCAATCAGGTTCACAGGCTTATTCGTCACCATCAGATTCACCCGTACTTCAGGATACAAGGCCATAAATTCGGGTAATAACGCCACCAACATGCTTTGGCTAATAGCATAGGGAGAGCTCACATGAATATCCCCTCGCGGTGTATCCATCACCAGTTGCGTCACTTGTTGCGCCGCTTCGGCCGCTGCCACTAGCGTTTCACAATGCACCAGAAAAGCCTGGCCCACATCGGTTAGCTTAAGGCCGCGCGTACTTCGATGTAGCAGTCTTACCCCCTGCTGCTCTTCTAACTCGGTTAAGCGTCGACTGACAGTCGATTTTGGCATCTTCAGATCACGGGCTCCGGCACTGACGCTGCCCGCTGCGACCACTTTGGCAAAGATTAAATAATTAGTGAGATCAGGTAATGCCATAGGTTTCCTTTAACGACTCAACTATTCCATATATGGAACGATGCTTTCCAATATACCTAGCTACCGACATATATGGAACAGTGTAGAATAGCCATCATCAATTAATACCCAAGCATACAGCGCAAAATTTTAAGAGGTTGTTATGAATATTCTACACATAGATTCAGGCATTTTTATTGATCAGTCTGTCAGCCGTAAACTAAGCGCCGACATAGTTGCGCACCTGAGTGCGAAGCAATCGCCTACTCAGTTGGTGTACCGTGACTTAGTCACGCAGCCTGTGCCTCATTTAGACGCAAGCACATTATTAGACGGCGACAACGCTCTTACTCAGCAATTGATTGCTGAGGTACAAGCGGCCGACGTGTTAGTCATCGGCGCTCCTATGTACAACTTTACTATCCCAACTCAGCTGAAAGCTTGGTTAGATCGTATTTTAAAAGCTGGCGTGACCTTTAAGTATACCGAACAGGGTCCGGTTGGCTTACTTAACAATAAAACCGTTTACATAGCATCAGGTCGCGGTGGTATCTACAGCCAAGGTGAGGCAGCAGCCATGGATCATCAAGAAAGCTATTTAAAACAAGCGTTAGCTTTTGTTGGTATTACTGATGTTCACATCATTCGTGCTGAAGGCGTTAACCTAGGTGAAGAACCGCGAACAACTGCCTTGGCAGCAGCGGCAACCGCAGTAGCCTCACTCTAGTATCTATTTGTTGTGTGTTAAGCTCTTGAGCGACTCTAGCGAGTCGCTTTTTTTTGTCTATGGGTTGCTGTGTGTATCTCAGTACATCTAAGTACGTTTAAGCACCACCACTAAGATGCCACCTATAATTGCAACTGCTGCAATCAGCAAATGCATGGTAAGTACTTCATGAGCAAACAAAACCCCTCCTAGGGCAGCAATTAATGGTACTAACAATTGTCCAATAGCGGCGGTCGTCACAGTTATTTGGGGTAGCACCAAATACCAGATAGCGTAACCGACGCCTGAAGTAATAGCTCCAGAAACCATGGCCAGCATCACCCCATCGGTGGATACGATGAGCTCAGGGGCTTGCCACCAGAAAGCGATTAACACAAAAGGAATAGCGCGGACAAAATTAAAGGCAGTATTGGCGAGCGGAAAACCTCGTCCGCGTCCATGCACTGAATAGAATCCCCACGCCACACCGGCACCAGCCATCAACATAGCAGCTAAAAGTGACGATGGTAGCTGCATGCTAGGCACCAGCAAATACACAAAGCCGGCAAAGGCAATGACCACCCCCAACCATTCTCGGCGGCTTAGCCGCGTGCCTTGATAGAGGGTTATAGCTAACATACTTAACTGCACCGCAGTAAATAACACTAACGCACCAAATCCTGTTTGCAACTCCACGTAGGCATAAGAAAAAGCAATAGCATACCAACTTAGAGTAAGTGCACCCCACCAACTGCCCTTACTATAGGGTTGTTTTTGCGGCCGATGAAAGAAGCTACGTAACCACACCAACAGCACCAACATCACAGCCCCACTCACTATTCTGATCACAAGAAATGAAGCAGGATCTATGGCAGGCTCAAGTAATGCATAGCGATTAAGAATGGAATTTCCGGCAAACGCTACTAGTGCCATTGCAAAAAGAACAACTAATTTGAGACGGTTTACCATAGTCTGCTCCAGCAACTCTGCGGTTTGACGGTTGAGAAAAGATTGAGATGTAAGCTTGTCCCCCACCTTACCACGACCCTTATGGACCTTGTAGATAGAGCCATGATCTTGCACGCACAAAAAAGCCGCTCCATAGAGCGGCTTTTATTTAAGTTAGCAAGGATGCCGAAGCAGAGCTTACCAGCCCGTTTTTTCACGCAAAGCTTTACCGATATCGGCAAGACTACGCACGGTTTTAACACCAGCTGCTTCTAAGGCTGCGAATTTCTCGTCTGCAGTACCTTTACCACCAGAAATAATCGCACCAGCATGGCCCATGCGCTTACCTGGAGGAGCAGTAACACCAGCAATGTAAGATACTACTGGCTTGGTTACGTTATGCTTGATGTACTCTGCAGCTTCTTCTTCAGCAGTACCGCCGATCTCACCGATCATAACGATAGCTTCAGTTGCTGGATCTTTTTCGAACATCGCTAAGATATCGATAAAGTTTGAGCCTGGGATTGGGTCACCACCAATACCTACGCAAGTAGATTGGCCGAAACCTTCGTCAGTTGTTTGCTTAACAGCTTCATAGGTTAAGGTACCTGAACGAGATACGATACCTACTTTACCTGGCTTGTGAATGTGACCTGGCATAATACCGATCTTACATTCGCCTGGAGTGATCACGCCTGGGCAGTTTGGACCAATCATGCGAACGCCTTTGTGCGTCAAATATTCTTTAACGTACAGCATATCGATGGTTGGAATACCTTCGGTGATACATACAATCAGCTCGATACCAGCATCTGCAGCTTCAACAATTGAATCTTTACAGAAAGGAGCTGGTACGTAGATAACTGAAGCAGTTGCGCCAGTTGCTTCTACAGCTTCGCGTACCGTGTTGAATACTGGTAAACCCAAGTGCGTTTGACCGCCTTTACCTGGAGTTACACCGCCAACCATTTGCGTACCATAGGCAATAGCTTGCTCAGAGTGGAATGTACCCTGACCGCCAGTAAAACCCTGGCAGATGACTTTGGTGTTTTTATCGATCAAGATAGACATTATTGACCTCCTGCCGCTGCAACCACTTTATCAGCTGCATCAGATAAACTTTCTGCTGCAATGATGTTGAGGCCACTTTCTGCTAATTTCTGCCGACCTAGTTCTGCGTTGTTACCTTCTAAACGCACTACTACAGGTACTTTCACGCCAACTTCTTCAACTGCGCCCATGATGCCTTCAGCAATCATGTCACAACGAACGATACCGCCGAAGATGTTAACTAAAACAGCCTTAACAGCGTTGTCAGACAAGATGATTTTGAATGCTTCAGTAACGCGCTCTTTGGTTGCGCCGCCACCAACATCCAAGAAGTTTGCTGGCTGACCGCCGGCAAGTTTAACGATGTCCATCGTACCCATCGCCAAACCAGCACCGTTCACCATACAGCCGATGTTGCCATCTAGAGCTACGTAGTTTAATTCCCACTTAGCTGCTTGGGCTTCACGCTCGTCTTCTTGTGAAGGATCGTGCATTTCACGGATTTTTGGTTGACGATACAGGGCGTTACTATCGATGTTGATTTTGCCGTCTAAGCAATGCAAGTTGCCTTGGTCGGTAATCACTAACGGGTTGATTTCTAACAATGCGAAATCGTACTGTTCAAACATCTTCGCTAAGCCCAAGAAGATTTTAGTGAATTGCTTCACTTGCTCTGGATTTAGGCCTAGTTTGAAACCAAGTTCACGACCTTGGTATGGCTGTGCGCCAACCGTTGGGTCGATGATTGCTTTAAGAATCTTCTCTGGAGTTTCTTCTGCAACTTTCTCGATTTCTACGCCACCTTCGGTTGATGCCATGAACACAATTTTACGTGTTGCACGGTCAACAACTGCACCTAAGTAAAGTTCTGAGGCGATGTCAGTTAAGCTTTCTACTAAAATTTTAGCGACCGGCTGACCGTTTGCGTCAGTCTGATAAGTCACCAAGTTTTTGCCTAACCAGTTACTCGCAAATGCGTGTACTTCGTCTAAGCTAGAAACCAATTTTACGCCGCCCGCTTTACCGCGGCCGCCTGCGTGTACTTGCGCCTTAACAACCCAACGCTCGCCACCAATTTTTTTAGCAGCTTCTACGGCTTCATCAGCAGTGTCTACTGCAAAGCCTTCAGATACTGGCAATCCGAACTCTCTAAAGAGTTGTTTAGCCTGATACTCATGCAAGTTCATGATGATCTTCCGATTCGTTTGAACAACAAAAGCAGCGTCATGCTGCTTACCCGAAAATTTCGCACACATTTTAACGTTTTGTGCGGAAAAATAATAGCCGCTTGTGTCATTGTCATGTAACTGACATCAAGCGGCTGTGTTATTTGTTAAATATCCAACAATAGACGTTGTGGATCTTCTAACAATTCTTTGATGGTTACTAAGAAGCCAACGGATTCTTTACCATCAATGATGCGGTGGTCGTATGATAACGCCAAGTACATCATAGGTAGAATTTCTACCTTACCATCAACCGCCATCGGACGATCTTGGATTTTGTGCATACCCAAGATAGCGCTTTGCGGCGGGTTCAAGATTGGAGTTGAAAGCAATGAGCCGAATACGCCACCGTTCGTGATGGTGAAATTACCGCCTTGCATATCTTCCATGGTTAGTTTGCCATCACGACCTTTAAGTGCCAGATCACGAATGCCATTTTCAATATCAGCAATACTCATCTTATCAGTATCACGTAATACTGGAGTTACCAGACCACGTGGCGTAGAGACAGCGATGCTAATATCAAAATAATTGTGATAAACAATGTCATCACCATCAATCGATGCATTCACTTCAGGGAAACGCTTCAACGCTTCAGTAACAGCTTTGACATAGAAACCCATAAAACCTAAACGGGTATCATGGCGCTTCTCAAATTCATCTTTGTACTTTGAACGTAAGTCCATGATTGGCTTCATGTTAACTTCGTTGAAAGTGGTTAACATGGCGGTTGCATTTTTTGCTTCTAGCAAACGCTTAGCGATGGTTTTACGCAAACGCGTCATAGGCACACGTTTTTGTTCACGCTCACCGGTTGCTACCGCAGTTGGGGTGCTTGCTGCTTTCGCTGGCTCAGCCTTTTTGCTGCCGTCTTTCAGATGCTTTTCAACATCTTCTTTAGTGACACGACCGCCTTTACCAGTGCCTTTAACATCAGCTACTTGCAAGCCATTTTCAGCTAGCATACGACGTACTGCTGGGCCAGCCACTTCACTATCACCTTCGTCAGTCGCTTCTTCTTTAGCGTCGTCTGCTTTGCTTGAATCTGCAGCTGCGCTTGCGCCTGCTTCAACAATACCGATCACGTCATCAGCGCCTACAGTGGCACCTTCGTCAAACTTAATTTCAGCCAGAACCCCGTCAGCAGGAGCTACTACTTCTAGCACCACTTTGTCGGTCTCGATATCCACTAAGTTTTGGTCACGAGTTACTGCATCACCAGCCTTAACGTGCCAAGTAGCGATGGTCGCATCAGCAACTGACTCTGGCAACTGAGGAACTTTAACTTCTAGCTTTTCACCAGAACCTGATGCTTGTTTAGCAGCTGGCTGGTCGGCCTTAGCTTCAGCTTTATCAGCTTTGCTGTCGTCTTTACTTTCTGCTTTAGCGGCGCTGCCATCAGCTTTTTCTAGCTTACCGATAACCTCGTCAGCACCTACAGTGGTGCCTTCTTCAGCAATGATGTCACCCATCACGCCGTCATCCGTTGCTACGACTTCTAACACCACTTTGTCGGTTTCGATGTCGACAAGGTTTTGGTCACGTGAAACTTTGTCACCTGGCTTAACATGCCAAGTAGCAACAGTTGCATCAGCAACTGATTCTGGTAATTGTGGAACTTTAATATCTATAGCCATGGTCAATTATCACCTATTTAATGGTTAGCGCGTCATCGACTAATTGTTGCTGCTGTTTATTGTGCTCAGACAAATAGCCTACCGCTGGTGCAGCAGATGCAGCACGACCGGCATACGTTAACTGAGCGCCCTTCGGAATTGCGGCCCAGAAATTGTGCTGGCTACTGTACCATGCACCTTGGTTCTGAGGCTCTTCCTGACACCAGACAAAATCTTTTACATGCTGATAATCTTTCATGATTTCAGCCATTTCTTCCGCTGGGAACGGATACAATTGCTCAACCCGAATAATTGCTACATCGGTTTGCTCGCGTTTACGACGCTCTTGTAACAAGTCGTAGTAAACCTTACCGGAACAGAGTACCACGCGTTTCACTTTTTTCGGATCTAAAGAATCGATTTCAGCAATCGCATTTTGGAACACGCCACTGGTCATATCCTCAAGATCAGATACCGCTAGCGGATGCCGTAACAGCGACTTCGGCGTCATCACGATCAATGGACGACGCACGGGACGTAACTGCTGTCGACGAATCATATGGAACACCTGAGCAGGTGTGGTAGGAACACACACCGACCAGTTATGATCTGCTGACAGTTGCAAGAAACGTTCTAACCGCGCCGAACTATGCTCTGGCCCTTGTCCTTCATAGCCATGAGGTAACAATAGAGTCAAACCACACAAGCGGCCCCACTTTTGTTCACCTGAGCTTAAGAACTGGTCGATAACTACTTGTGCGCCGTTAGCGAAATCACCAAACTGAGCTTCCCACATCACCAACGATTTGGGCTCTGCGGTAGCATAACCGTATTCAAACGCCACCACCGCTGCTTCTGATAATACCGAGTCATAAATTTCGATTTGGCCTTGGCCTTCACGAATATTATTTAGCGGCATAAAGGTGCTTGCGTCTTTTTGGTTATGCAATACGGCATGCCGATGGAAGAAGGTTCCGCGGCCTGAGTCTTGCCCAGTAAGACGGATATGCACCCCTTGGTCCACCAAGCTGGCATAAGCTAAGGTTTCAGCAAAACCCCAATCTGCTGGTTTTTCACCGGCAGCCATTTTAGCGCGTTCTTCGTAAACCTTTTGAACTCGTGAATGCAGCTTGTGAGCTGTTGGCACAGTACTCATCGCCTCGCCAAGCTTAGTTAGCTGTTCGCGACTAATTTTTGCGTCGTAATCAACATCCCACTCGTTACCAATATATGGCTTCCAATCTGACGAGTGACTCTTCATGTCACGCCATTCGTCTACGACGATCTCACCTTTATCAAGTAAGTCACGGTAGTTATTGATCAAACTTTCTGCTTCATCCGCTGCCACAATACCTGCATTGACCAAACGCTCAGCATAGATGGCACGAGGCACTGGGTGCTTCTTCACCTTGCTATACATTAGCGGTTGCGTTGCACTAGGTTCATCGGCCTCATTGTGGCCATGGCGGCGATAACAAACTAAATCGATCATCACATCGCGTTTGAACGTATTACGGAAATCAAGCGCTAGCTGAGATACAAAAATTACGGCTTCAGGATCATCTGAATTAACGTGGAAGATTGGCGCCTGCACCATTTTCGCAATATCAGTACAATACTGAGTTGAACGAGTGTCTTCACGCTTAGAAGTGGTGAAACCTACTTGGTTGTTCACCACAATACGAATCGAACCACCCACCTGGTAGGCGCGGGTTTGAGACATATTGAAGGTTTCTTGCACGATACCTTGGCCAGCGATGGCAGAGTCACCATGGATGGTAATAGGTAGCACTTTGGCACCATCTTTATCGCCTAACCGATCCATCCGTGCCCGCACTGAGCCCATCACCACCGGGTTAACGATTTCTAAATGCGATGGGTTAAATGCTAAGGCTAAGTGCACATCACCGCCTTTAGTAGCAAAGTCTGACGAAAAGCCTGAATGGTATTTCACGTCACCAGAGCCTTTGCTGATGGCATGCTTGCCAGCAAATTCATCAAATAGATCTTGGGGCTTTTTACCTAAGACGTTCACCAGCACGTTTAAACGACCGCGGTGCGCCATACCGATAACAACTTCTTTGCCACCGTGCTCGCCACTGCGATGAATCAACTCTTTAAGCATAGGTACCAGAGCATCGCCACCCTCTAACGAGAAGCGTTTTGCGCCTGGGAATTTTGAGCCTAAGTATTTTTCCAGGCCATCAGCCGCAGTTAACTCTTGTAACAGTTTACGTTGCTGCTGTTGCTCAAATTTAGGACGGCCACGCACGCCTTCTAGACGTTGCTGAATCCAACGTTTTTCTTCGGTTGACACGATATGCATGTACTCAGCACCCACTGAGCCACAATAAATATCGTTCAACACTTGGTAGATTTCGCCCAACTTCATGGTCTCTTGACCAACGGCTAGCGAACCTACATTAAATTCTTTGTCAAAATCGTCTTTGCTAAGCTCGTGGTGCTCTAACGACAAGTCCGCAACCGGCTCTTGTTTCCACAAATCAAGCGGGTCTAGGTTGGCGTGCTGATGGCCACGAAAACGATACGCATTAATCAGCTGCAAGACCTTCACTTGCTTTTGATCAGGAGCCCCTGCGGCAGCAGTGCCTGCTTGCTTCAATTTATTCTTGGCAAGGGTACGAAATTGGTCACGAATGGTACTGTGCTTAGTATCTTGAGCACTGCCTTCACGCGGCAGCTGATCAAAGAAAGTGCGCCACTCGTCACCCACCGACGTCGGGTCGTCGAGATATAACTCAAACAACTCTTCGACATACGCCATGTTACCACCGGCTAGGTGGGAGGATTCTAGCCAGGCTTGCATTACGCCATCTTGCATCGCTGTTCCTTCACACTCGTTTTACAAAAAAATAGCCACCCAAGCTGGATGGCTATTTCGATACAGCTCGGCCACAACTATAGCAAATCTATGCGAAATGGTTAAATCGCACGATTCAATAGCATGGATTTGATGTGTCCAATAGCCTTGGTTGGGTTCAACCCTTTCGGGCATACATTGACACAGTTCATAATGCCATGGCAGCGGAATACGCTGAAGGCATCATCTAAGTCATCAAGACGCTGCTCGGTGGCAGTATCACGACTATCAATCAAGAACCGATAGGCATGTAACAAGCCAGCAGGACCGATAAACTTATCTGGATTCCACCAGAACGACGGACAAGAGGTTGAGCAACATGCACACAAGATGCACTCGTACAGACCGTCTAATTTCGCACGTTCTTCAATCGTTTGCAGACGCTCACGCGCTGGTGGAGTTTTGTCATCATTGATCAGATAAGGCTTAATCTTCTCATATTGAGCGTAGAACTGGCTCATATCTACAATCAAGTCACGAATCACTGGCAAGCCCGGTAATGGACGAATCACGATTTTCTTGTTGCCACCTTTAAGAGCTGACAATGGCGTGATACAAGCCAATCCGTTTTTACCATTCATGTTGAGGCCGTCAGAACCACATACACCTTCACGGCATGAACGACGGAACGCCAACGTTGGATCTTGCTCTTTCAGCAACAATAATAAATCCAACACCATCATGTCGCGATTAGCTTCCACTTCAATGGAGTAATCCTTCATGTACGGGGCGTTATCAACGTCCGGGTTGTAACGATACACTGAAATATTCAACGTCTTCATCGTTTCACCTAACCTTAGTAAGTCCGCGCTTTCGGCGGGAATGCTTCGCGCAGCTTAGGCTGCATGTTAACTTCGCGCTTCACAATAGATTCATCTTGTGGGCGATACACGGTATGTACCAACCAGTTGTCATCATCGCGATCTGGGAAGTCAGCACGGCTATGCGCACCACGGCTTTCCGTACGGAAGTTAGCTGCTACTGCGGTTGAATAGGCAGTTTCCATTAAGTTATCCAACTCTAAGCACTCAATGCGCTGGGTGTTGAATTCTTTACTGGTATCGTCAAGACGTGCATTTTTCAGCCGCTCACGAATCTGTTTCAACTCTTCTAAGCCTTCAGCCATCGCTTTCCCTTCACGGAATACCGAGAAGTTTAACTGCATGCAACGCTGCAAATCTTTCTTAATTTGAACCGGATCTTCGCCATCTTTGTTATTTTCCCAACGACGAACACGTGCCAACGCAGCATCGATATCATCCTGACGAGCTTCTTTCGCATCGCCCAATGATGCCATTGCCTCGGCCAAATGTAAGCCTGTTGCACGACCAAATACCACCAAGTCTAACAACGAGTTACCACCAAGACGGTTAGCACCGTGCACCGATACGCACGCA
Organism: Idiomarina loihiensis; assembly: GCF_024584785.1. Lineage (GTDB taxonomy): Bacteria > Pseudomonadota > Gammaproteobacteria > Enterobacterales > Alteromonadaceae > Pseudidiomarina > Pseudidiomarina fusca. The sequence continues at coordinate 653,048 of NZ_CP074112.1, read as the reverse complement.
ATCTCACCACAGGCAAATAAGCCGTGAATTGGCGTAGGGTTGCCTTGGTCGTCGATCTGCAATGCTTGACCGTTAACATCGGTAGGAATACCGCCCATCATGTAATGACAGGTTGGGATAACTGGAATCGGCTCTTCGGCTGGATCAACGTGAGCAAAGGTTTTAGCCAAATCGCACACGCCTGGTAAGCGGCTTTCTAAAACATCACGACCTAAGTGGTCTAGTTTCAGTTTCAAGTGTGGCCCTAATGGACCATCGCAACCACGGCCTTCGCGAATTTCCGTCATCATTGAACGAGCTACCACGTCACGCGATGCTAAATCTTTAGCATTCGGAGCATAACGCTCCATAAAGCGCTCGCCATCTTTGTTCAACAAGTAACCACCTTCACCACGGCAACCTTCAGTTACTAAGGTACCGGCACCGGCAATACCAGTTGGGTGGAACTGCCACATTTCCATATCTTGCACTGGTACGCCAGCGCGTAATGCCATACCTACACCGTCACCGGTATTGATGTGAGCATTGGTGGTTGATGCGTAAATACGACCCGCACCACCCGTTGCTAACACGACAGCTTTCGCTTTAACGTAGAAGATTTCGCCAGTTTCGATGTTCAGGGTGGTCACCCCAACAATGGCACCGTCTTCGTTTTTAACTAAATCTAGTGCATACCACTCAGAAAAAACGGTGGTTTTATTTTTGACGTTTTGCTGATAAAGCAAATGCAATAAGGCGTGACCGGTACGGTCGGCAGCAGCTGCAGTACGCGCTGCCTGCTCGCCACCAAAGGCTTTTGATTGACCACCGAATGGACGCTGATAAACTTTACCATTCTCGAAACGTGAGAAAGGCAAGCCCATGTTTTCTAGTTCCAAAATGGCTTCCGGACCTGTTTTACACATGTATTCGATCGCGTCTTGGTCACCAATATAGTCTGAGCCTTTCACGGTATCAAACATGTGCCATTCCCAGTTATCTTCGTGCGCATTTCCTAACGCTACGGTGATACCACCTTGCGCTGAAACTGTGTGCGAACGAGTTGGGAATACTTTAGACATCAAGGCACAGGTCATGCCCGCTTGAGAAATTTGTAAAGCAGCGCGCATACCTGCGCCGCCAGCGCCGATTACTACGGCATCAAATTCGAGTGTTTGTACGCTCACTTAGACACCCTCCACTGGCCACACTACCAATAAACCGGCTAACCAGTAAACGATAAGTGCAACACATACCACATATTGAAGAAAAGCTCGTAAGCCGGTGTTTTTAACGTAGTCAGTTAAAACTTGGAATATCCCAATCCAGCCGTGAATTAACACCGCGGTTAAGGCCAACATGGTAAAGATCTTCATACCTAGGTTAGCGAATAAGTTAGTCCAAGTTGCATACGTTAACGTGTCGGCTGACACCAGGAAGCTCACCATAAAGATGGTGTATAACGCCATGATGATGGCGGATGCACGAATTAAAATAAAATCGTGGCTGCCTGAACGGCCGAAGGTTGAAGCTGCTTTTACCATAACCACACCCCTACCAGTATTGAAACAAGGATTGCTAAAACGAATACGGCTTGTGCACTGATGCGGCCTGAATCAAGCTCTTCCCAGTGACCAAGGTCCATAACCATGTGACGTACACCTGCTAACAAGTGATACCCCAAGGCGGTTAAAATACCCCAAGCAATAAACTTAGCAACGAAGCCGGTAAGCAGGTCTTGCACGAGCGCAAAGCCTTCAGCTGATTGCAATGATGTAGCTAGCGCCCAGACCAAAAAGCCAACACCGCCTAGCATGATAACACCAGACACGCGATGGAGAATGGAACTGATTGCCGCAGCAGGAAATCTAATAGTACTTAGTTCTAAATTTACAGGTCTTTGTTTTTTCACGATTGTTGTGCCTTACAGAAAAGCATTGATAACATGCTCGGAACTTCAAACATCCTCATAATCGAGCATTGACTAGAGGACCCTGTGAGATCGCCGCCAAAGTATATAAGCCATAACACTTAATTACAATTATCAAACAGCGGCTTTCTGCTTAAAAACGCAAATTAATTCAGATTAGATCAAGACAATAAAATCCAGCACTAAATGACAATCCGACCTTAGTAGTATACCGCTCGCACAGGGATGAGCGTATAACAGCAGTTGGATCTTTTTGTCATCGTTTGGCTGATCCCAGTTGACGCTCTTGCCAACTGCAAGCAAACGAACAAACCCGGTGCATCGATCACCGCTAGCACCGAAAAAGTTAATGGGCGATAATCTAACTGTCACACAGTTGCGTAATCATACTCGGTTGTGTTGCCTAGCAAGACACTCAGTGTTGACCTAAATCAATACAAAGATGTGGTTCAAACAACTGTTTGAATTGACACGGAGGGTTAAGATCTAGTAAATTCTATCGCCCTTTTTAGTGATGAAGCAGACTTAAACAAGGAGATTTCCTTATGGCTGATCGTAAAGCCACCCTGCAGATTGACGGCCAATCCATTGAATTGCCAGTTTTATCTGGTACAGCCGGCTATGATGTAATTGACGTGCGTACTTTAGGCAAGCATGGTTTTTTCACCTTCGACCCGGGCTTCCTAGCAACAGGATCTTGTGAATCAAAGATCACCTACATTGATGGTGAGCAAGGCATTCTTCTGCATCGCGGATATCCTATTGATCAGCTAGCGACTCAAGCGGACTATCTCGAAGTGTGTTACATGTTGCTGCACGGTGAAGCACCAACGCGTGAAGAATATGATGCGTTTAAGCAAACCATCACCAAGCACACCATGGTTCACCAAGGTTTGCATAATTTCTTTAACGGCTTCCGTCGTGATGCGCACCCTATGGCTATGCTATGTGCCGTTACCGGAGCTTTATCTTCGTTTTATCATGCTGATCTCGATATTCACGACGAGCAAGCGCGCTTACGTAGTGGCTATCGCTTGGTCGCTAAAATGCCGACGATTGCTGCGATGGCCTATAAATTTAGCATCGGCCAACCGTTCGTGTACCCTCGTAACGACCTGAGCTATGCTGAAAACTTCTTGAATATGATGTTCTCAGTACCGGCTGAAGATTACAAAATCAGCCCGACCATCGCCAAAGCTATGGATCGCATTTTCACTTTGCATGCGGATCATGAGCAAAACGCTTCAACCTCAACCGTACGTTTAGCCGGCTCTTCAGGCGCTAACCCGTACGCTTGTATTGCCGCGGGTGTCGCATCTTTGTGGGGACCAGCTCATGGTGGTGCCAACGAAGCTTGCTTGCGTATGTTGAGTGAGATTGGTTCTGTTGAAAACATTCCTAAGTACGTTGAAAAGGCCAAAGATAAGAACGATCCGTTCCGTCTGATGGGCTTTGGTCACCGCGTTTACAAGAACTTTGACCCACGTGCTACCGTCATGCGTGAAAGTGCCCACGAAGTACTCAAAGAGTTAAACATCCAAGATCCATTGTTAGATGTCGCTATGGAACTTGAGCGTATTGCTCTTGAAGACCCGTACTTTGTTGAGAAGAAACTGTACCCGAACGTAGACTTCTACTCAGGTATCATCCTGAAAGCTATTGGTATTCCTACTAATATGTTTACGGTTATTTTTGCCTTATCGCGAACTGTCGGTTGGATTTCACACTGGCACGAAATGATGGGTGAAGCGAATCAGAAGATTGGACGTCCACGTCAATTATACACAGGTTCAGCACAACGCGATTTTAAACCACTGAAACGCTAACATCGCAGTGGAACTCGCCATTTTTTAGTGAAAAGCACTCTTCGGAGTGCTTTTTTTTGTTTTCTCTTCAATAAACCTTTTCTGTCTCGTCTTCATCTAAACCATCGAGGCACCTGTATAAAACCGTTAAAACAAAGGGTTAAGCCAATTTTTTAAACGCTAGTGATAAAATTGGCACGTTCTATGCATCTGTCTTCGTACCTGGTCGTTACACCAACACCTACTGACCGAAAACCAATATCTAATAATAACGAGTGATTAACGCATTCAATCGGGACAAGATGATGAACACCTACAGAAATACTAATCGATTTGCCGCAGTAGCCTTGCTCTCAATGCTAGCACTACCTATCAGTGCCTGTAGCGATGCCGGCGCTAATAACGAAAGCGCTGTAGACATACAACAAACTCAGGTGGCACGTATTCCAGTGGCCACTCAGACGGTTATGGCGGGTGAAATAACCTCAAGTTTTAAATCGACAGCAACTCTTGAAGCGCGCGATGAAGCTGATGTCACCAGTAAAGCCACGGGCATTATTGAAACGATTTTGGTTGAGGAAGGTGATTATGTTGAAGCTGGACAATTACTCGCTCACATGCGTGACGATGAATATCGAATTCAGGTAGCCCAAGCTCGCGCCGAGCTAAACTCCATCAAACAAGAATTAAAACGCGTAAAGGATATGGCTGAGCGCGACATGATCAGCGCCGATGCGTATGACAAATTGCGCTTTCAAGCCGAGATATTACAAGCGAAATACGACATGGCAGCATTAAATCTCGCAGAAACCGAGATTCGAGCACCTATCAGTGGCTACATTGCTTTTCGTTACGTTAAACCCGGCAACCTAGTACGTCATTAACGATTGATGCTAACCTAACCGACCTTACCACCAACGAAGCACGTGATGAAATCACCGCGGCTCTGAGTCAGTTGCAGTTACCGCAGGGGTATTTGTGGAGTTTAGATGGTAGCTTTGAACGGCAACGTGAAAACGAAAGCGTTATGCTGGTGAATACCCTACTTGCCGTGGCTCTGATCTACATTGTTATGGCTGCGTTGTTCGAGTCAATCCTGCTCCCGACAGCGGTCATAACCTCGCTCTTATTCTCTATTGTTGGGGTGTTTTGGGCGCTACTCATCACCGGACAGTCGATTTCCGTGATGGCCATGATCGGGATTTTGATCCTGATGGGAATTGTGGTGAATAATGGCATTGTCTTAGTCGACCGCATCAACCAATTACTGGCTAGCGGAGCAAGCCTGCAAGAAGCCATCATTGAGGGAAGTGTCAGCCGCTTGCGGCCCATATTAATGACGGTTTCAACCACGGTATTAGGTTTGTTGCCGTTAGCCTTCGGCACCACTCAAATTGGTGGCGATGGTCCTCCTTATGCACCTATGGCGATTGCCATAATAGGTGGTTTGGTGTTCTCGACTCTCACCAGTTTGTTCTTGGTACCTTACGCCTATGCCCGTTTGATAGGTATGCGAGCGCGCTGGCAACGTTTGTGCCAGCACGCGCAGATAAAAGTTAGTCAGTTACTTCCTGATTAGCTCGTGCTAGGTCGGCTGGTGTATCAATACCAGCCGGCGGCGACGCAATGGCTTCCGCAACATGAATGCGTTCACCGTACCAAAGCACTCGTAATTGCTCTAACGACTCGATTTGCTCAAGCGGGCTTGGCTCCCACTCAACATAACGCCAAACAAAACCTGCCCGGTAGGCATAAATGCCAATATGGCGACGATAGTCGGCAAGCTCACCTAAGCGTGCGCGGCATAAACCATCGCGCTCGTAAGGAATTGGCGCCCGACTAAAGTACAAGGCATAGCCGTTCACATCAGTGACCACCTTTACTGCATGAGAGCTGGTGACTTCTTCTAAATTATGAATAGGCACGGCTAACGTCGCCATCTGTGCTTGCTTTTGATTGGCTAGATTGTCTGCTACTTGGCGGATTATCTCAGGCGGTATAAAAGGCTCATCACCTTGCACATTAACCACCACATGATCATCCGCAATCGCTAAATATTCGATCACTTCAGCAATGCGCTCAGTGCCCGAATTGTGGGCACTTGAGGTTAACATAGCGCGCCCACCAAATGCCTCAACCGCATCCACGATACGCTGATCATCGGTGGCAACAATCACTTCCGCAGCACCGGCTGCTGCAGCGCGCTCATACACCCGCTGAATCATCGATTTATTACCAATCATCGCCAACGGCTTACCCGGTAACCTAGTGGAGGCATACCGCGCCGGAATAATCACTGTAAAGCTCATGAGGGAAGTTGCTCCAAATCAGTCGCTGTTAATTCACGTGCTGCGGTCGTCAACAGCATGGGAATATCGTTACGAATAGGAAATGCTAATTTATCACCACGGCAAATCAATTCTCGGCTTGGCGCATGCCAAACCAAGCGCCCCTTACATAAGGGGCAAGCCAAGATTGCTAATGTTTTATTATCTACAGCCATTCTCTACTCCTCAAAAACCTGCAAACTATCCATTCGCTTCCGTTGATAGGGCGACTTGCTGTTGGGCTGCTAGAGGCGCTAGCAGCTGTTGCAATTGCAGCCAAAAATCTTGTTCAAAGTGCGCTTGCACCGGCAAATAATACCAGTTCTCAGGGGCGAAAGAGCGGCATTTAGCGGCATCTTTTTCCGTCATTAAAACCGTATGGTCAGCTGGCATGGACGCAAAGTCGCTGGCTTGATAAGCATAATGGTCGGCAAAAGGATAGCAAGCTGCCGGCTCGATACGAAGCTGCTTTAAAGTGGCAAAAAAGCGTTGCGGATGACCAATACCAGCCACAGCCACATAAGGCGGGGGAGGTAATGGCATCGGCTGCTGACTTGCTACTTGATGCCACCTGCCAGCTTGCAAGCTAAACTGCCAGCCCCAACTGCGTTCACCCGTGCCATTCTGCACCACTAAATCTACCTGTTGTAAGCGGTGCTGCGGCTCCCGTAACGGCCCCATGGGTAAGCGCCAACCATTGCCAAGGCCGCGCTCAGCATCAATCACAGCCAGCTCAAGATCACGAGCTAAGGCGTAATGCTGCAAGCCATCATCGCTGACAATAAGATTAATCTGGGGATGCTGTTGAAGTAACAGCTTGATACTCTGCTCACGGTTGCTGCCAACGGCTACCGGTACCTGGCAGCGCTGCGCTAATAACCAAGGCTCATCACCACTATGACGCGCGTTAATGGCGGGGTCGATAGTGCTATCGAGCAATAAGGGAAACGGCCCCTGCCCGCCGTACCCGCGTGAAATGATAGCGGGCTGCCAGCCTTGGGCTTTTAGCCAGGCAATTAGCGCTTGGGTGACGGGCGTTTTACCCGTGCCACCGACACTAATATTACCTACCACAATGACTGGAACTGGCGCTCGATAAGCGCGCTTTAAGCCAATTTTATAACTCCACCGGCGCAGGTTACTCAGAAGCACAAATAAGGCCTGTAACGGCAGCAGCAAAACGAGCCACCAAGTTAAGCGGGGCCGGTACCAGGCCCGCTGCAACGCCATTACAACTCGCCTCCATTAAACTGCAGGCTGTGCAATTGATAATAAGCGCCTTGACGTTCAATAAGCTCGGCATGGCTGCCACGCTCTAGAACTTTGCCGTCTTCCATCACTAAAATCTCATCGGCATTTTCGATGGTTGATAGCCGATGTGCAATCACGATCGAGGTACGATTCTGCTGTAACCGGCTCAGTGCTTTTTGGATGTGTCGTTCTGATTCAGTATCCAACGCCGATGTCGCCTCATCTAAAATTAAAATCGGAGCATCACGCAACAAAGCGCGGGCTATAGCGATCCGTTGACGCTGACCACCAGATAACATCACCCCATTCTCACCAACCATGGTATCTAACCCAAGTGGCAAGTTATCCGTAAATTCGGTGATAAAGGCTTGTTCTGCTACTTCGCGGATACGTTCTGGGGTTACTTCACTACGCGCACCATAGGCAATGTTATTGGCGATGGTATCGTTAAACAAAGTCACATGCTGAGATACCAACGCAAACTGACGCCGCAAACATTTGAGTTTGTAGTCGTAAATATCCACGCCATCAAGCAAGATCCTACCCCCTTGCGGGGTATAGAAACGTGTCAGCAAGTTCGAGATGGTCGATTTACCACTGCCCGAACGCCCTACCAGGGCCAAGGTTTTACCCGCCGTCACTTCAAAGCTAACGTGATCCAAGGCCGGCGCATCGCTATCGCCATATGCAAACTGTACATCGTCAAAACGAATATTGCCTTGCGCTCGCTCTATCACCAACTTGCCGGTATCTTGCTCTGGACGCTCATCTAATACTTCAAAGATACTCTGCGCCGCAGCAATGCCTCGTTGAAAATCACTATTGACAGTGGTTAATTGTTTGAGCGGACGCAGTAGCATGATCATCGACGTTAACAAAGTAGTAAAGGCACCTGCCGAGAGCTCTGTGAGCATCTCTGGAAAGCTGGCCAACACCAACACCATCGACAAACTAAAAGAGGCGATCAGCTGAATCACCGAGGTGCTTAGAGATTGCGAGGTGACCAGCTTCATATTTTGATTACGAGTGACATTATTAATATCACTGAAGCGTTTAGATTCGCGTTTTTGGCCTTCGTACATCACCACCACTTTATGCCCATTTAGCATCTGTTCTGCCGTGGTGGTGACATTGCCCATCGCCGTTTGAATACGGCGCGATACTTGCCGAAAACGTTTAGAAACCACGGACACCACTTTAGCAATAAGCGGTCCCACCACCAAAAATACTAAACTAAGCTGCCAGCTATGATAGAACATCAAGCTCAACAAGCCGATCACAAAGGCACCTTCACGGATCAAGACAAGCACCGCACGGCTACTAGCCTCAGCGACTTGTTGTGAGGTGTAAGTAATTTTGGACAGCAGTTCGCCGGTTGAGTGGTTGTCGTGAAAGCTAACGGGTAACTTCACCATGTGGTCAAACAGCTGTTGCCGCATGGTTGTCACAACCCGAAAACCTACCCAATTCAAGAAGTAGGTCGAAATAAAGTTAAATAAGCCACGACCTATAAAAACCAAAGGTACAAAAATTGCACCGTAAAGCAAAATTTTAGGGTTATGTTCGGTTAAACCATCATCAATCAGGGTTTCTATCTGGGAGAAGAAAAAAGTATCAACTGCCGCGTAACCTAACATGCCAAAAATCGACAGTGCAAAGGCTGCACGATAAGGTTTTATGTACGCTAACAAGCGCTTAAAAGTGCGCTGTTTAACAGCGTCTGGGATAGTTTCTGTGCTCATGTAATATGCTGTTTAGCCATCATTTAGCCATAGATTAGCGCCATTCTAACCGTTTTACCTAGTAACTGGCTAGTTGTCTGCGTCAAACCATGGCCTGACAGCTGCGGCATAGGGCTGTTGTACATACCACTGCTGACTATCTGCATAGATGCTTATCTGCCCACCCATGGCCGTATCTAGCAACGGGATCTGTAACTGCTGTAACCGCTCTTTTACCGCTGGGCTAACCATCCCATAGGCGTTATTTCGGCCTCTACTGGCGATACTGATACTTGGTTTAACCGCCTGCAAAAAGTAGCTCTCACTGGAGCTATTGCTGCCATGATGGGCCAACACCAGTACCTCGGCTTCTACCGGTGCTAGCTGGGCTAGCAATTGGCGTTCGGCACGGGTGGAGATATCCCCAGGGAGTAACATCTGTAATGCGCCGTAGGATATTTTCAACACGCAGGACTGATCGTTGTGTTGATTATCCGACAGTTGGCGCGGGTGCAGTACTTGCCAATGCACACCGCGCCAATCGCCCTGTTGGCCAGCCACACAAGCACTGCCTTCATTGCTGCCGAACCAACGCACCTGCGGATAACGAGCTTTGACAGTAGCGCTGCCGCCGCGATGATCACTATCCGTGTGACTGATAAAAGCCAGTTCGGGGGTTAATCTACGCTGCTGTAAAAAAGGCAGTAGCACCCGCTCTGCCATATCACCACCACTAGGCCAGCGCGCGCCCACGTCCACCAAGAGCGCAAAACCTTGGCGTTCGATAACCACAGCGCTGCCTTGCTCTACATCCAACACATGCACCCACAAATGCAGTTGGTACTGCACCAACTGCTGTTGGATAGCTAACACCAATAGCAGTGCGGCTAGACTGGTTAAACGCCAATACCAAGCTAACGGTAAAAACCAACAGACTAACCCCACTAACAAGAGTTCCAGGGGTGCGGAATGTTCGGCTGCTAACCATTGCCATGGTTGCTGTGCTAGCCACAGGAGTACAGGTTCAACCAGCTCTATCGGCCACTGCGCAATTCGCAACAGCAACTCGCTCAGCCAACTAAGTTGTAGCAACATCGCCAACAGAGCCAGTAAAGCTAACGGTAACACCCACAAGGAGAACACAGGCACCAAAAGTAAGTTTGTTACTGGAGCTAATAGCGGCAAGCCACCAAACCATACTAATGTAAGGGGCCATAGTAACAAGGTTAACACCCACTCTAACCGCCAGAGCATTCTGATTGCCCGACCTTTACCTTGAGCCGGCAGCCAGCGCCACTGCATGAATAGAATACTCGCAACAGCCAGCACCGATAACCAAAAGCCAGGCTGCAACGGTGCTAATGGCTCCACCAAACATACCAGCGCCACAGCGCGCAGCAGCACTCGCGAGGGCGGCGTGTAAAGGCCAGCTTGTTTGTGCAATAACACCACCAGCAACATCGCAAAGGCGCGCGTAGTAGCGGTAGCAAACCCCGCCAAATAGGCATAGCCTAACGCCACTAACAAGGCCAACCAAGCACTCGGTAGCACCAAGCTCAAGCGTTCACGCCTACTGCGCTGCTGCCCCAGCCGCCGCCCCAGTTGCTTGGCACTAAGCAGCACAAAACCGGCAACTAAACTTAGATGTAATCCTGAGATAGCAATCAAGTGCGCTAACCCGGTGCGCTGATAAGCATGCCACTGCTCGGTAGGAATAAGTTGCCGCTCGCCTACCAACAATGCAGCTAAAATGCCCCCTTGGCTTAACTCTAACTGTGCGATTCGATTAAAGAGGCGTTGTCGTAAATTTGCTCTACCAGCTACATAGTGGCCTTGCTTGATGCTGCCAAGCGCCACAATACCTTGGCTCAGTAAATAACGATGGTAAAGAAAACCACCTTCATTGCGAACTCCTTGCGGGGCCCTCAGCTTGACTTGCAATTGCCAAGTTTCTCCAGCTTGAGGCAGACGCTCTGCAGTAGGTTCATACCAATTCAAACGCACTTTTACACTCGGTTGTAGCCATGCTGATGGTACTGCTTCACCATCAATCGCGGTCAGCGTTCCAGCCAAACGCCAATAATCCTCAGCATGTTGTGGGAGCTCTTCAATCACTAAGTTTATGGTTACATGTTGCCCCTGCCACTTTGGGGGTATTTGCCAGTTTTGACTGAAATAGGCATTGCCAGAGCCCCACCCAATACCGCACAATAGACACCCTAACAAGATGCTATGCCGGCGCTGTGCAGGCCAATAGAATGTAGCCACTACGACTAAAGTTGAGGCTAATAGCCATTGCCAGAATGCTATCGGTTTGCCTAGAGTAAAGCTTAACGCAAACCCAAACAGCCCGGCGCACAACCACCTATCCATGGATGTTGTACCTTAGTTGGTGACCCAACAGGTCTGAACGAGAAAAAATGCCGAAGAAATTTATTCAACGCATCATGCCAAGCCATGAGTCTATTCGTAATAGTCGTAGCTTGAAGATATTTGGAAGTCTGCTGCATGATGCCAACCTCTGGCACTTAAACCGACGCTCCGCCGCCGGGGCTTTTGCAGTGGGCTTATTCTTTGCCTTTATCCCGGTGCCGTTTCAAATGCTGCTAGCTGCTGCTGCGGCCATTCCATTGCGAGTTAATTTACCACTTTCAGTAGCTTTGGTGTGGGTGTCGAATCCAATCACCATGCCGGTGCTGTTTTACTTTTGCTACTTGCTTGGGGCTTGGGTTTTGGATCAAGGCAATCAGCCGTTTGCGTTTGAATTATCCTGGGGTTGGCTGGCGCAAAGCATAGGAACAATTGGTCCGGCCTTTTTGTTGGGCTGCTTTATTGTGGCTGTGTTGGTCAGTATTATCGGTTATATCAGTATCAGTTTGCTCTGGCGACAGTCTGTGGTAAATGCTTGGCGCGCCAGAGCTGCACGCATGTTAGCGGCAGCCAAAGAGCGGGCAATTGAGCATTTACCGCACGCACAGCGTCCCCATGAGCGCACGCACAAACAAGACAAACGGAATCATTCCAACGATCCTGATTAACTTGTTTGCCTTAGCGCGAAGACTAAGTTGCGCTAATAGCTTTAACGATGTCTGTGCGCGATGCTTGCCAAGCCGGATAAAGCGTTGCTAAACCACTCATCAGCAAAGCAACCAAGGCCACGAGGACAATATCTAACCCTTGCAGTTGCACGGGAATACTAGTGACAAAATAAACGTCACTTGCCAGCAAGGTATCCCCCGTTAGCTGCTGAAACCACTGCAGCACGTAGGGCAACGAACTCGTCAGAACAATTCCTGCCAGCACGCCCAGACTAATCCCCAACACCCCATTTTGTAGGCCTTGCCAAATGAATACCTGCATGATGCGTACGCGGCGCAATCCCATGGTCCTTAAAATACCTATGTGGCGCTGTTTTTCTTGCACCGTCATCACCAGAGTTGAGACGATATTAAAGCAGGCCACCGCTAACACTAACACCAACACCAAATACATCACCAAGCGCACCAATTGAATATCGCGATACAAATGCCCTTGCGAGCGCATCCAGTGGTCAAGATACACATAATCATCAATCTGATAGCCTAACTGCGTGGCGATTTGCTGCACCGCAAAAATATCCGTCACTGCTAATTCAACCGCTTGCGCACCCTCACTGAAGCCCATCAGGGCTTGCGCAGTAGTTAAATCAACATAGGCGTATTGATGATCCACTTGGCCACCGAAGGTAAAAGTACCCACCACGGTTAAAGCTTGGCGTTTAGGCTGTTTGAAACTGCCCTGTTGAGCCACCATCAAGGCTAATTTATCTCCTGTTTGGACGTCTAAACGAGCTGCTAGTTGACTACCTAATACGACGCCACGAGGTTGTTGTTGTAATTGTTGCCAGGTTGCAGCTGGCATGTAATCCGCAATGGCATGGGGCTGTTCCGTAGCGATACCTTCTAGTTGCACGCCGACAAATTCGGTGCCTTGCTGGATCAATGCTTGGCTACGAATAACGGCTCGCGCACTTGCTACCTGAGGGTGAGCTAGCGCCAACTCAATAATCCCTTGAGGGTCTTTAAGCTGTCCCTTAACCGCACTAAATTCAACTTGCGGTACCAAGCTCAAAAAACGCTTCTGTAACACCTCTTCAAAGCCGTTCATCACGCTTAGACCAGTGATAAACACCATACAGCCAAGGGCTATCCCTAACGTCGAAGACGCCGAGATAAAACTAACGAAGCCACTGCGCTCACGCTTACCACGAAAACGTCGCGCCAATAACCAAGATAACTGCCAAGCTCGCATCAGTTTGTCTCTCGCTGCGCTGCAGCATAAGCGCTAGCCGTGACCAATTTACCATGCTGCAAATGGAGAGTGCGCGGCAGTTGTGCCGCCAAACTTTGATCATGTGTAACCAACACAAAAGCCGTTGCTAGCTCTTGATTAAGCTGTTGCAGCAAAGCAAAAACACTCGCTGCAGTAGCATCATCCAAATTACCTGTGGGCTCATCAGCGAGGACTAATTGGGGTCGATTCACCAACGCCCGTGCGATGGCCACCCGCTGGCGTTCACCGCCCGATAGCTCGCTAGGACGATGGCGTGCACGGGCCTGCAGCCCTACTCGTTCGAGCAATTCTGCAGCCTGTTTGAGTGCCTCTGCGCGTTTCACCCCAGCAATAAACAGTGGCATCGCCACATTTTCTTGGGCATTAAACTCTGGCAACAAATGATGAAATTGGTAAATAAAGCCCAATTGCTGATTGCGCCAATCGGCTAGTTGCGCACTCGACCACTGCTGAATGGTTTGGTTTTTATAGAGGATCTCGCCCGAACTCACTTGATCGAGGCCGCCCATACAATGCAATAAGGTAGATTTACCAGACCCTGAGCTACCCACAATGGCCAGCATATCACCGGCAGCTATCTTTAAGTCTACCTCTTGCAACACCTGTAATTGCCGGTCTCCATCTTGATAATGGCGACTTACTTGACGGCATTCCATTAACATCTGTACTTCCTCTCTAAGCGCCGCAGCTGCGGTATCTGCTTGGTTATTCATAGGTTAACGCCCGTGCTGGTTGAGTTTGGCTAGCGCGCCAAGCTGGATATAACGTTGCTAACAAGGTCAATAACAACGCTGCCAGCACTATCGTGACAATTTGCTCCGGTTGCATTAGCACAGGTAAGCCGGCTTGCCCGGTAAAACTCAAATCTACCTGTAATAAACTCAACACTTGGTTTAAATTACCAGCCAGCAATACCCCCGCTGTAAGCCCCAGCAGGCTGCCAATCACGCCATTGGTAAGGCCCTGCATGAGGAACATCTGATAGATACCACTTTTGCGCATGCCCATGGTTTGCAGAATAGCGATATCGGTCTGCTTATCTTGAATGAGCATCATCAGCGCTGACACAATATTAAACGCAGCGACGGCGATAATCAGCCCAAGCATCAAGCCGACCATGCGTTTTTCCATGTTTACGGCATCAAACAGTTCACCGTATTGAGAGCGCCAGCTTCGCACATTAAAGTCCGGCCCCAACTGCTGCTGCAAGTATTCGGCAGCGCTAATCGCCTGAAACGGATCGGTGAAATAATAACGCACATTAGATACCTGTGAATCAGGTAAACGCAGTAGCCGTGCGGCATCGCTACCGTGCATCACCAGTAGCTGACCATCGGCTTCTGATTGCATGGCTACAATGCCAACAATGGTAAATTGCCGTTGCGCTGGCATTAAGCCTAGGGGTGTGTAAACCCCGCCGGCGGCTGCAATCACGCGGATACTATCACCGGGCCAGACATCCAATTGTTGCGCTAAGGCTTGACCAATCAGAACGCCATAACCGCCTGCTTGCAGGCGTTCTATCTCGCCAAACTGTAGGTGCTGTTGCAGCGGTTGCCATTGCACGGCGGCGCCAGCCACCTCAGGAAATAACCCTTGAATAAGTACCGGACGCAGCTGACCGCCACTTTGCACCACCCCGGCACTACTTACCTGGGGCACTTTCGCGCGCTCGCCCGGTAATGCTGGCAATTGCCGAATAAAAGTGTCGGTTGCGCTGATGCCGGCAGTATTAGCACTGCTCACTGTGAGTTGCGGCACCACACCTAAAATACGTTGTTTCAGTTGCTGTTCAAAACCATTCATGACCGAGCTCACCACGATGAGTGCCGCGACGCCCACGACAATCCCGGCAAACGCAAACCGATTAATAAAACGAGTGAACTTACTGCCGTGCTTGGCACGACTATAACGAAGCCCAAGGTATATTGCTGCTGACTGGCCCATGCATGTTCCTAAAAATTAACGCGCTGCAAGCATAAAGAAAACTCGCCACTGATCCAAGCGGCAAGTTCAGGTATACTTCATCACAACCTATATTGTTGGCTATCCGGACGTATTTTATTCATGACTCAGGTATCAATTTTCAGCCCTCCTACTCCAACTTCAGCAAGTATTGATCTTACCTGGCAAGAGTTACATGGCAGTAGCGTTGCTATGGCCCTAGGCCAAACCATTGAAAATCATCCCGGTCCAGTCTTGATAGTGACGCCTGATGCGCCACAAGCGCACCGTCTCGAGCAAGAAATAGCCTACTTTACGCCAACTTGGCGTGATCACTTGTGGGTGTTTCCTGATTGGGAAACCTTACCTTACGATAGCTTTTCACCGCACCAAGATATTATTTCTGAGCGTCTCAAAGTGCTCGCGCAATTGCCAGATCTCAAACGCGGAGCTTTGATTGTATCACTCAATACCTTGCTGCACCGGGTGGCACCGAAAGATTTTGTCAGCGGTCAAACATTGCAGTTGAGCAAAGGGCAGCAGCTAGATATTCACCAGCTACGACAACGCCTAGAGCGGGCTGGGTACCGCCACGTGGCGCAAGTCATGGAGCATGGTGAGTTTTGCGTGCGCGGCTCGCTCCTTGATTTATTCCCGATGGGCTGTGATGAGCCCTACCGGCTTGATTTTTTTGACGACGAATTAGACTCTATTCGACTGTTTGATCCAGATACCCAACTGTCGGCAACCGAAATAGACGCAATCAATTTACTGCCGGCTCACGAGTTTCCTACTAACGAGACCGCAATTGAGGGGTTTCGGGCTCGCTACCGCGACTTGTTTAATGCCTCAAATGAGCGCGATTCAGTGTATTACCAGGTCTCTAATAAACAATTCCCGGGCGGTATCGAGTATTACCAACCGCTGTTTTTTGAGCAGATGGCGACCTTATTTGATTATCTACCGGACAATGCCCTGCTGGTCACTTTTGGTGATATCCAAGGCAGTTTAGACAGCCTCTGGCATGACATTCAGCAACGTTATGAACAACGCCGCTATGATCCTTTGCGTCCACTGTTGGCTCCGCATCAGGTGTTCATGACGGTCGATCAACTACATGCCGGCTTTAAGCAATTGCCGCGGGTGCGTGCCATGGTACCCAGCGATAAAGCTCAGCCGGGGCCACAGCACTTTGCTACCGAAGCCCTTGCCGATATCGCAGTTAATCACCAGCTCAAAGATCCGCTGCAAAACTTACGCAACAAGCTCACCCAGCTACAACAGCAACAGTACCGCGTGCTATTTTTAGTTGAATCTGCAGGTCGCCGTGAAAGCTTACGAGAACTATTGGCACCACTTAAGTTGGCGCTCGCCGAAGTAGATGATCTGCAACAATTTGTCGATGGCAGCGCGCGTACAGCCATTAGCATTGCTCCGGTCGTGCACTCGTTTCTCCTCCCAGCCCAACAACTTGCCATTATTACTGAAACTGAGTTGCTAGGGCACCGCATTAGCCAGCGTCGCCGCAAAGAGTCACAAACTGGCATCAACGCCGAAAATATGGTGCGTAACTTAGCTGAGTTACGTATCGGCCAACCGGTGGTGCACATTGATCATGGTGTAGGTCGTTATCAGGGGCTGAAAACCCTCGAGGCTGGTGGTATCACAACCGAGTTTGTGACTATTGAGTATGCCCAACAAAGCATTTTATATGTTCCGGTAGCCTCACTCCATGTTCTGAGCCGGTACAGCGGCGGTGAAGAAGCGTCAGCTCCACTGCACAAATTAGGCAACGACCAGTGGGAAAAAGCCAAACGCAAAGCGGCAGAAAAAATTCGTGATGTGGCCGCTGAGTTACTGGATGTTTATGCTAAACGCGAAGCCAAGCCAGGCTATGCTTTTCAGCTTAACCAAGACGATTATCGCCGGTTTGCGGCGAGCTTTCCATTTGAAGAAACGGACGATCAACAACAAGCCATCGCTGGCGTGCTCGATGACATGCAAAGTAACCGAGCTATGGATAGGCTGGTGTGTGGCGATGTAGGTTTCGGTAAAACAGAAGTAGCCATGCGCGCTGCTTTTGTTGCGGTAAACGATGGCAAACAAGTGGCAGTATTAGTGCCTACGACCCTATTGGCACAACAACATTTTGAGAACTTTAAAGACCGCTTTGCCGATTGGCCCATCCGCGTAGAAGTACTGTCACGTTTTAAAACCAGCAAACAAACCAAACAAATCCTAGCAGACCTCGCCGCTGGTAAGATTGATTTGGTGATTGGCACCCACAAATTACTGAGCGCCGATGTGGCCTTTCACGATCTTGGTTTGCTGATTGTCGATGAAGAACATCGCTTCGGCGTTCGCCAAAAAGAAGCGATTAAGCGTTTACGCGCTGATGTTGATATTCTGACCTTAACCGCAACGCCCATCCCAAGAACTTTAAATATGGCCATGCATGGGGTGCGAGATTTATCCATTATTGCGACCCCACCCGCCAAACGTTTGGCTGTTAAGACCTTCGTGCGCGAATATGATGAACCCACTATTCGCGAAGCTGTGTTACGCGAAATTTTGCGCGGAGGACAAGTGTATTTCCTCCACAATAATGTTGAAACCATTGAAAAAACTGCGCGCGAATTGGCAGAATTAGTGCCCGAAGCACGCATCACTGTGGCGCATGGACAGATGCGAGAACGTGAACTTGAACGTATCATGTCTGATTTTTATCATCAGCGTTTCAATGTCTTGGTTTGTACCACCATTGTTGAAACAGGCATTGATGTGCCTACGGCCAATACCATCATTATGGACCGCGCTGATCATTTGGGCTTGGCGCAGATGCACCAGTTACGTGGCCGCGTCGGGCGCTCCCATCATCAAGCTTATGCCTATTTGTTAACGCCGCATCCAAAACGCATGACCAAAGATGCCTTGAAACGCTTAGAGGCTATTTCGCAGCTTGAAGATCTTGGTGCTGGCTTTATGCTAGCTACTCATGATTTGGAAATTCGTGGCGCTGGTGAACTATTAGGTGACGAGCAAAGTGGCCAAATTGAAAGCATCGGCTTTACCTTATACATGGAGATGCTCGAGCAGGCCGTGCAAGCCATGCGTGATGGTAAAGAACCAGCACTTGAGCAATTGTTAAAAGCCCAAGCAGAGGTTGAGTTACGTGTTCCTGCGTTGCTGCCGGAAGATTATATCGGCGATGTGAATATTCGATTAAGCCTGTACAAGCGTATTGCCAGCGCCAACGGCCCACGCGAGTTAGATGAGATTCAAGTTGAGTTAATTGACCGCTTTGGTCTGCTGCCAGAACCCGTTAAAAACTTAGTACGAGTAACCGCTATTCGTCACCAAGCTGCGTTGCTGGGACTGCGCAGAATAGAAGGCAGTCAACAGGGAATTAGTTTAGAGTTTGGTCCAGATAACAAGGTACAACCAGCACAACTGATTGAGCTTATCCAAAGCCAACCGAATGTCTATAAACTAGACGGTCCTAATCGTTTACGCATTCTTATGAAAACTGAAGATACTCAAGCACGGTTGAAACTGGTAGAGTCTCTGTTGGAGCAATTATTACGAGGCACAGAATGAGGCTTTTAACTAGGCTAAGTAACAGCCATTCACTTCGTCCCCTAGCAAAACCCTTAGGCTCACTAGCAGTATGGTTGGTGCCGTTAGCGGTAATTATCACCAGTAGCATGTTGGCTCCCACTGCGGTTGCCCAAAGTAAACTAAGTGACCCCGAAAGCTGGCGCTGGTTTGAAGTCGAAGTTTTAGTTTTTAAACACCTCGATGCTGATACCAGTGAAAACTTCCCGTGGCTAGCACCACGCCAATTGCGCCCCAAGCATGACTTGTTGAGCAGCTACTACGCACCTAATTTTTGGGCGCTCTTGTTCGATTTACCCGTTTGCCCTGAAGCTGAAACTGAAGCTGAAAGCCCTGCGATTCGCACTCCAAGCCTCTGGTGTGCGCAGCAAGCTGAATTAGATTTAGAGCAGCGCCGGCCCTGGTATCAGCCCGAGCTGATGCTCCGGAGCTTAGCGCAAGCACCAACCAAGGTGGTCAGCGGTTATAACGGCGATATCAATACGGCAACGCGACCCTTTTTGCTCGATGCAGGCCAACACCAGTTAACTGAGATGCGTGAGCAACTAGAACGTCGGCGGGTGGGAACACCTTTACTCCATGTTACCTACCGCACCCCGGTCTTTACTCGTAATCAGAATTACAGCCTACGCCTGTTTGGTGGCAAAAATTACGGACATGAGTATGCACCTTCGGGCTATCAACTACCACCGATAGTCAGTGCTACTGACCTACCATCGCAACCTGAAGCTGCGCTGACTGGCAGCGAAGCAACTGCGCCGGCGAGCGAGCAATTATTCACCGAACTTAACTGGTTACTAGAACAAGCCAACCAGCAACAATTACAATTAAATTACAGCGATACGGGTACGCCGAATCCACCACCATTGCGCCAGCCCCGGCCAGATAACCAACGCACTGAGGCGGTGTGGGAACTTGATGGCTTGCTTCATATTTATTTGGTAGGCAACTATTTGCATATCGACAGCCAGTTAGAGCTGCGCGAACCGCAAGCAGTGCGCTTCAATCAACGTCAATTGAGTGCGCAAGTTGAGCAGGCACTGCAACAGCTAACAGCAACTGAAAGTACTAGTGATTGGTTCTTACGAAGTTACCGCTTAGAACAGTTACGCCGAGTGATTAGTCACGAAACCCATTACTTTGATCATCCTAAATTAGGCTTAGTGGTACAAATTAGACGGACCGATCGCTCCGCTAGACGCTAGTCAGGGAGAGATATCTATGGAAAAATACGAAGAATTATTATTAGCTTTGCGCAAGGTGATTCGCGCGACTGATTTGTATTCAAAGCAGTTGAATAAAACAACCGGGCTGACCGCTCCACAACTGCTGATTTTACGTGAGATAGCAGCCTGCCCCGCCGGGATAACTGCCAGCTCAGTTGCACAGAATATTACCTTAAGCCCAGCCACCGTAAGTAACGTAATTGACCGTCTTGAACACCGGCAGTTGATTCACCGCGAACGCAGTACGTTAGATAAACGTCGCGTGGTATTAACATTAACAGCGGCAGGTCAGGCCCGTTTAGCTGATGCCCCGCGACCTTTGCAAGAAAACTTTATCGGTAAGTTTCAAGCGCTCGCTGATTGGGAACAATCCCAATTGGTGGCAGCGATGCAACGAATTGCCACCATGATGGATGCAGAAAAACTAGATGCAGCCGAGATACTTGAAGTAGGAAGCTATGAACAACAAAAATTCAATTCGCGCTAACATTCCAACCAAGAAGTTAATCCGTGCGGTTGCACTTGCGCCACTAGCCTTGATGCTGGCGAGTTGTGCTAATACTGAAACCAATCCTGCCTGTCTTGCTGACACCACCGCCATTGCGACCATTCAGGGGGCCAGCGACAGATCTACGCTGGTTGGTCAAATGGTTACCACGCGGGGCATTATTACCGCTGATTGGACTGCAACAGAGCAACTGGGCGGTTTTTTTATCCAAAGTACCAGTGCCGACCAAGATCAAGACCCAGCTACTGCTGAAGGACTTTTTATTGCCACTGAAGAGTTACCGGCAACGGCTGCAGCAGGTAGTTTCGTTTATGTGACCGGGGTGGTTGCTGAAGCGCAACAATTAACGCAACTGCAGCAAGTTAGCAACGTCAGCATCTGTAGTACGCCACAAACGTTACCTGAACCGATCGCTCTGCAGCTGCCTCAGGCTGAGGCGAATAGTTTTGAGCAATACGAGGGCATGTTAGTTGCCTTTGCCCAAGATTTAGTAGTTAACGGACACTATCAGTTAGCGCGCCATGGCCAATTTGAAGTTGCCCATGAACGCCTCTATACCCCAACCCAAGTGGTTGCTCCTGGAGCCGATGCCCAGCAACTTGCACAGCAAAACCAACTGGCGAAATTACTAATTGATGACAATCGGGCGCCAAACCCTGCTCAAGTGCCTTACCCTGCGCCTGAGTTAAGTGCGGATAACACCTTGCGCAGTGGCGATACCCTGCAGGGCGCCGTAGGTATTATGAGCCAATATCAGCGTCAGTACCGCTTGCAACCAACCACTCAGTTAACGTTTGAGGCTAGTAATCCGCGCCCAGCGGCACTGCCACAACCGGCCCAAAACACGATTCGAGTGGCGGCTTTTAACGTCCTTAATTATTTTAACGGCGAAGGCGACGCGAAAACTTTCCCTACTCAACGTGGTGCTAAAACTGCCGCGCAATTTAAACGCCAACACGATAAAATTGTGACCGCCTTGGCAGCGATGAATGCTGACATCATAGGTTTGATGGAAATTGAGAATGATGGCTACACTGAGCACAGCGCTATTGTTGAGTTAACCCAGGCGCTAGCAGTTAAAACAGGTCAGCCTTGGCGTTTTATTCAGGCAGGTGACGAGCGTTTTGGTAGCGATACTATCACCAATGGCTTGCTTTACCGCAGCGACAAAGTAGAGCCTCAAGGAGCCGTTGTCAGCATCAATCAGGCTCCGTTTGATAGCCGTAGCCGGTTACCACTGATTCAACGTTTTGCACCACTTAATACGGTCGAAAATCTAGTAGTTGCCGTTAACCACTTTAAATCTAAGGGCAGTTGCCCGAAAGATAGTAGCCACCCGGATGCGAATCAAGACGATGGCCAAGCCTGCTGGAATGCCACGCGCACCCAATCGGCTGAACTCTTAGCTGATACGTTAGACCAGCACCCCGAGCTGAGCCGGCATAGCTTACGAGTGCTGCTTGGTGATTTTAACGCGTACGCCAAAGAAGACCCTATCACTACCCTGCTTGGCAAAGGTTACTACAATCGTTTGGATAGCTTTGACGCAGCAGCATACAGCTATGTGTATGACGCTCAAGCAGGCAGTCTTGATCATTTGCTGGTATCAGCAGCATTGAACCCGCGGGTAGTTATGCAAGGTATCTGGTCGATCAACGCTGATGAGCCAACTGCACTACAGTACAGTTACGCTGATACCCAAGCCCATTGGTATGCGCCATCCGCGTATCGAGCTTCTGACCATGACCCTGTGTATGCTGATATTCAATTTTAAGTAACAACCATGAGCGCAACAGGGTTTGGTCAACCGGTTAGTGTCACGCTGGTGCAAGCTGCTCAGCGTGGCCAAAACACCGCCCAGCGGCAGTTATTTGAGCAATTTCAACGGCCCGTACTGCAAACCCTGTTTGGCTTGTGTCATGACCGTGAGCAAGCCAAAGATTGGGCGCAAGAAGTCTTTCTGCAAGCCTTTGCAAAGCTACCCCAACTACGTGAGCCACAAGCTTTTGGCGGCTGGTTGAAAAAGTCTGCAATAAATTATGCCCTCGCACAACTTAGAAAGCAGCATCTTGATCTAGACCTCGACAGCGACTATCAGCAACTGCTTGATACTAACGCAGACCCCAGCCAAACCACCGACTGGCACAGTTTTGGTGAGTTAGAAAACATTCTGCCAGTATTAACTGCTGCCGAACGCAGCTTAGTATGGTTATACTTAGTAGAAGACTATAATCATAATGAGTTAGCTGCCATGTTTGATACCAATGCTGCTACCGTGCGAAAAAGGTATCAACGCGCCCTAGAAAAATTGCGCCAAGCACAGCAATTCGATGCACCCACAGGAGGCCCCAATGACGTCTCGTGAAGAGCAACAGCTGAAGCAACAACTACGCCAATGGTCGGCCCAGCAAACCGCTGATTTGCACCTGACTTGGCCTAAGCCACGCCGGCGCCAACTTACCTTAGCTCGCTGGCCCTGGTTATTGTTGCCGACTGCGGCCACACTGGCCTGGTTTTGGTTAGCCGGACCCTACCATCAACAAATGATCCCCGCGACCGCTCCAGCAAGCTCACAACAACCGATGCTGCTGGCTGCCGACTATCAACTAGAAACCATGGATCGGCAAATTCAACAAGCGGTGTTGGCAGAGGCCGACAGCGCCACCATTGAGCAACTTTTAGCTGCTCGCAACAGCATGTTGACTAGGGACGCTTGGTAAGATGACTGCTTATTATCGCTGGGTTGTTGTTACCCTTACTTTGCTATTTCCAGTTTACTTTAGCGCTGCAGCTGTGACCGCGGCACCGGCCCAGCAAAGCGAAGAACAGATCCGCCAGCAGGCACGTGATACCGCTATTGCCGCTAGTAAACTCTATGGTTCACAGCCAGCCGTATTATTGCAGGAGCCGCCGCGTAGCTATATTGATTGGGGTGCGGTGTTGCGCACCAACGGTAGCGTTTTGGTGGTGCGTAGCAACAGCATGGCCGCTCAATTAGGATTGCAACAAGGCGATGTCGTACAACAGGTCGATGATTTAGTGTTGACGGAGGTTGGTTTAGACGCAGTGTTAGGTTATCTCGAAAGTTTGGAGCATCAGCAGCAGGTCACCCTACAAGTGCTGCGCCAACAACAAAGTATCACCCTCTCGGGTCCAGCCCAAGCTACCTTGATACCCGGCTGGCGGTTGATTGTTGATCATCAGTTTAATGAGCTCAACCTTACCACTAACCAAAGCAAGGTGTGTGGACGCATTAGCGTATTTCAACAACCACCAGCCGCACACGACTTGTATGCTGTGCTAATTACTCGTATTAATAACCGTAGCATTGATGCACAAACGGCAGTGGTGCAATTAAGTCCTGGCACCTATCAAATCGAGCTGATGGAATTAATTGCCAGCAAAGACTTTCGTCGTTATAGGCAACAACCACGCACGCAGACCTTTAGTTTAGAGGTGGCTGCCAATACCACGTACCATCTTGGTGCGCAGTATCCGTTAGCTGTGATCGATGATAACAGCCACGATTGGCTACCCAAAGTGTGGAAGCGAACGCAGCGCCAATGCACCGCCCAGTAACTGAACCTTAGCTTGTCATTAAGCTGTCATAGCTAAGTTTTAAGCTTTACTATTAAACCTGCTTTATTTTTAGGAGTTGTTATGAAGTTTTCGGCCCCCGCGGTTAAATTTGGTCGCCTTGCCAGTAGTATTGCCGCCGCCCTGGTACTCAGCGCATGTGCTAACCAGCCAGCAACTGACGGCAATAGCGCAGCAGCTAATGTAACGGCTACAAGCTCCGGTGCACCTAATATTATTTTCATGATTGGTGACGGTATGGGGTTTGAATACATTTCAGCCTATCGCTATGCCATGAGTGAACTTGGTGCCGGCGAGCTAGCAGCAACTCCTTTTGATGATCTGTTAACCGGCGCCGCAACCACCTATCCTGATGACGATACTTGGGTAACCGACTCAGCTGCCAGCGCAACTGCCCTTGCTACAGGTGTGAAAAGCTACAATGGTGCGATTGGGATTGATGCGCAAAAAAATCCACAACAAACGCTGATGGAAAAAGCTCGTGAACATGGCTGGGGCACAGGTGCTGTCGCTACCGTTCAAGTCAACCATGCCACACCAGCAAGCTTTTTTACCCATCACCCTTCACGAAATCAATATAACGAGATTGCCGATAGCTATGCCAGCCAAGTCACCAACGGTGGCTGGAGCTTTGATGTGTTGTTAGGTGGCGGCTATCAGTATTTTCATCGGGATGATAAAAACTGGCTGCCGCAGTTGCAGCAGCAAGGTTTGAGTATCCTTACCGATGCCTCTGAACTGGATCAACAACAGCAACTGCCGGTATTAGGCTTGTTTGCTGACAAAGCCTTACCTTTCGCCATCGATGATAAGCCTGGCCGCCTTGCTCACATGACCAGCCAAGCCTTACGCTTACTCACCGAGCAAAGCCAGCAAACCAACAAGCCGTTTGCCTTGATGGTAGAAGGCAGCATGATCGACTGGTGTGGGCATGCCAACGATATCGCTTGTGCGGTGCATGAGATGGCCGATTTTGCTGCCGCAGTAGAGGTTGTTCGTGAGTACCTGGCGCAGCACCCAAATACCCTATTAGTGATTACTGCCGACCATTCAACCGGTGGTTTAACCCTAGGCCAAGGCGGTGAATACGCGTGGCATTCAGAACAGGTTATGGGCATTACTGCTTCGTTAGAGCAAATGACCAAACAATTATTGCAACTACCGCGTGAGCAATGGCGCGATTATCTAGCCCCAATCCTGAACTTACCGGTAACGGAACAACAATGGCAGCAGCTAGAGCAAGTGCAGATTGACGACTCATTGCGTGGCCGCGATCGGCAATATCCGCTAGGTAAGGTATTGGTGCAAATCATTAGCGAACACACTCGCACCGGCTGGACCACCACCGGTCACACCGCGGTTGATGTTCCGGTGATGGCAACCGGCCCTGGTGCCGATGCCTTCCGTGGCTATTTAGACAACACCGAGTTAGCTCAAGCATTGCTGCAGCTGGTACGCTAACCTAACTGCTTAAGCATGCCAGCCTAGCTCATCTGCCCGTTGCTGAGCTAGGGCTGGCACATCAGTTTTTATAAAGTGATGATGCATGATCTGCACCCCGAGCAGATGATTAATAAGGGCATCTAACTGTACTTTTTCATCGATAGGCACCTGCTCTGATTCGTGTCGCTGAAACACTTCTTGTACCTGTTGATAATCCAGTAACCCCGCTTCCGCAATAGCTTCAGCTGATAAATAGTGCTGCGCCAGCTTTAATACCGCCTGCCATTTAGCTGGATCTGTGTGCGCCGGCGGCGCCATAAAGGCAAATTTCTCGCGCTTATACAATACCTCGGGCAAGAGTCCCTTCATTGCTTCACGCAACACATACTT
The DNA here is from genome assembly GCF_024584785.1 of Idiomarina loihiensis. Lineage (GTDB taxonomy): Bacteria > Pseudomonadota > Gammaproteobacteria > Enterobacterales > Alteromonadaceae > Pseudidiomarina > Pseudidiomarina fusca. The sequence goes on along the minus strand of NZ_CP074112.1, from coordinate 626,980 downwards.
TTCTTTATTGCCTTTGATACGCAAGTGCGGCGGTACCTTGAATGCATACTCCGCCAAATGATGGTCTAAGAACGCTGGCCGTGCTTCCATCGAGTGAGCCATATCAACTCGGTCTCCGCCCCAAGTTAAAATTTGCCCTTCTAACATGGTCTTGATCCACACATATTGTGCTCTATCCAGTGGATGACGACCTTGTAACATGGTTTCATCTAAGGTCTCAGCAATAGCTTTACCAGCATCATAATCTTCTAAATGCTGCCTTCTAGCTGCCGCAATTAATGGCAAAGCTTGTTCACCACAACTCAACCAAGGCTGCACACAACTCGGAGTAAAGCCCATTTTAGCGTTGAAGGCTGGGCTAATGAATTCTTCACGCGCTAACATGGCGCCTTTAAAGAGTTGATTATTTTTCTCTAACAACTGCTGCCAGGCTTGCCGCTCCGACTCAGGGAGGTGATCGAGCCCGTGCAAGAACATATCCTTACGAAACGCAGGATAGCCGGCAAACAACTCATCAGAGCCCTCACCTGTTAACACCACCTTATAGCCCACCTGATTAACTTGCTGGCTCATAAGGTACTTAGCCACCCCAAGGGTGTTATAAATGGTTCGTTCGGTATGCCAGATGGTGGCGACAAAATGGTCATACAAATCATCGCTATTTAGCCGCATAATATGATGTTCGGCACCGGTGGCGGCGGCCATTTCTTCGGCAATAGGCGTTTCATCGTAAGCGTCGGCGTCAAACCCAATGGTAAAAGCCTTGATCGGATGCTGACTGGCGGCTGCTGATAAGCCTAAAATAGCACAGCTATCAATCCCGCCCGACAAATAGCATCCCACCGGCACATCTGCCGTTAAACGATGCTGAACCGCCTCGAGCAAGTGCTTGCGAACCCCATCAATGTATTCTTGTTCGTTCACCTCAGCGCCCGGATAATCACTCTCTAGCGGAAAATTCACATCCCAATAGCAGTGCGAAGAAATATCCAGTTGCCCATGGCGTCGTTTGATTTTTACCACATGCCCCGGAGGCACTTGATAGACCCCTTGAAAGGCCGTAGTGCCTGGCACCATCACTTGGATTAACTGGTGATACAGGCCTTCGTCGGAAAACTCTCGAGTTACTTCAGGATGGGCAAACAGCACTTTTAACTCAGATCCAAACACTACACCCGTTTCTGTCATGGTGTAATACAAGGGTTTGATGCCAAAGCGGTCGCGCACAAGATAGAGACAATCTTCGGTTTGATCGTACAAACTAAAAGCAAACTCGCCCCGCAAGTGCGTCAGCGTTTCAGCTAAACCATAGGCTTGGTAGAGATGCAGTACAATTTCTGAATCACTTTTACTCTGAAAACGAGCCCCTGCTGCAGTTAATTCCGCTCGAATTCTTTTAAAATCATAGAATTCACCATTATGAGCTAATAGCAAGTTACCGTCTGTAGAGACAAATGGCTGGCGCCCACGCTGTTCATTGAGGTCGATAATAGACAACCGCGCATGGCTAAAACCTACGCCCGTATCTTTTAAAATTTGGTAACCAAAGCCATCAGGACCACGATGGTGCATGATGGCGGCCATATTGACCAAGGTTTGCGGCTGTGGTGCTTGGCCATGCTGATTAAAAATTCCGGCTATTCCACACATACAACTCTCCTTGCGTTAGACAACATCAATCACTCGCTCAGCACGCTCTACCATACAGGTCAGCAACGCCATACGTAAAAATACCGCCCCTCGAGCTTGGCTAAAGTACCAATTGTGCGGGGTATGATCCAACTCTGTTGAAAGCTCTTCGCCGCGGGCTAACGGATGTAAAATAATCGCATCTGCTTTAAGTGGCGACTTAGCATGTAAATGAAAAGCATCACCGTAGGTATGAAAAGTATCGCCCTCCCACGAGATAGCATTGATGTAAACCACATCGAGACTAGGTAAACAATCGTTGAGCTCGGTACTCGTGGTCACCTTGATGCCACGTTGCGATAATTGCTCTCGTTGCCCCGGCGCAAAAAGCTCAGCGCTGCTGGCGGCATCATGAATAATCACCAACTCACTCACCGCATGGGCAAATACGGAGAGGCCTTTAAGCAAACTACGCACCGTGCGCATTTTATTAGGAACCCCAATCACACCGATCTTAATTTGGGCACCCGAATTAGCATCCAACAGCTCGGGGCGCCACTTGAAGATGGCATACAAATCAGCCAATGCTTGGGTGGGATGTTCATCTAAGCCATTGCCAGCGTTAATAATGGGGATGCGCAGCGAATCCATCATTTCATACAAGGACGATTGCTGGTTATCTCTAAGCACCACACAATCCCCGTAGTTATTAAACATCTCGGCCACGTCTGCTAAAGCCTCACCTTTGGCGATACCCGTTGTAGAACGATCGGTAATCGACATGATATCGCCACCTAATCGGTGCCAAGCGCTTTCAAAGCTTAACCGCGTACGAGTACTAGGCTCATAAAAGGCACTAATCAAGATCTTATTTTGCAAAGGAGAGCTAAACCGCTTCGGATTACTTTCTATTTTAGCCGCTAGCCGAAACAGTTGCTTCATGGTGTTCTGATCGAGCTGATCGCCCGCTACTATATGTTGGTTGGCCAGTTGCAAGAGATAATCGCCATCTTCTTGAATCGCCCTCAGCAAGGCCTTGGGATGAGCATCTCCGTACACATCCGGCCGCTTACGTTCAAACGAAATATCATTTGTATTCATAAATTTAGCTTCCTAACTTAAGATAATCTGGGGCTACCACAAGCCTTGCTGACGCCAATCGCGCACCCACAGCAACAAGAGTACTAGGGGCGCTACGGCGGCTAACACCAAGCAACTTAAAATGAGTCCTTGTAACCATTCTGCGCTTATCAACATGATGCTTTAGTCCTGTCGTTGTTGTAATAACTGCCAATCAAATCGGCTGCGGCTGCGTATCACGCCAATCATACAAATACTGCTAGATATCAAACAGGATAGTAACGCAGCTACATAGAAACCAATCAGCAGGTAACCTACTAAACCAGCACAGGTGCCAAGTAGCATGGCCGCAGTAGCGTAGCTGCCCGTTAATTTGGGTTGATATAGCCCTAGAATAATCGGCATGATGGTGCTGGCAACAAAAGCGCCAGCAAAATTAAGCAGTGCTCCCAACGTAGCTAGCTGAGGTAAGCAAAGCAGCCAAGTTAAAATACCCAAGGCCACAATACTGTAGCGATTAACCTTTAATAATTGCTGATCATTGGCTTGTGGCCGCAGTTGCTGTTGATAGACATCACGAGTAAGTAAATCTGCGCTAGCGGCAAGCAAGGAGTCTAAGCTCGAGGCCAGGGCTGAAAAGACCACCACAAATACCACCACGGCCCCTACTTTGCCCAATACTGCCGCTGCTACCATTGGGCCAACCATGTCTGCCGATGGCGGGAAAATGCCGAGCTGTGGCGCCGCTAAGGCAATAAAGCCGGTGACTATGGGGATCGGTAGCCACAACAAGCCACCCAATACGAACGCCTTAGCGCCAACCTGACTCTTGAATGATAGTGCCCGTGTCCACCACACGTTTGAGTGAAAAATCTCGCCCAAACCGAAAAAAATATTATTAAACAAAAACATGATTGCTGCGGGGAACAGCAGATCTAATAATTGCGGGTGCTGCTGCGTTAACTGTTCGTGCACGCTCGTAACGCTCACTTGGGTTAGCAATAGCCCTGCTACCACCACCACACCGATAATAATGATGACTGCTTGCACAAAATCTGTAGCTATCACCGCTTTAAAACCGCCAAACAGGGTGTAACCGACGCAGATCACCAAAATAGCTGTCATCCCCAGATGGTAATCAAGACCGCTGAGTGCCTGCAGGAGGATGCCACCGGCCATGCCCAAACTGACCAACCAGGCAAGGGCATAAACCGCAGAAATGACTAAGAATAGATACCAGGCCGGTTTGCCGTAGCGGCTGCGAACAAAATCACCAGCGGTATAACCACCGGGCATGAGTTGCTTTATCCGTTTTGCTAAGGGCGCAAACAGCAACAGGCCGAGCGCTGCAAAAGAATAGCCAACCATGCCCCACACCCCAAACTGATAGGTTAACTGCGGTGCTACCAGAGTAGTGTTACTGGTCACCCAAGTAGCCATGGCGGTAGCAGCAGCCAAGGCCAGCCCTACTTGTCGCCCAGCCAAGGCAAAATCTTCATGGCTACGGTTGCTGCGCCCCAACCAATAGCCGAAAGCTATCCAACCTGCACCAAATAGCACCACCAGCGTTAAGCCGAGTTGCGGAGTTAGTGCATAGGCACTGCTCATAAAGGCTCCTCGGTAGCGTTAGCGGAGCGATAGGCTCCCTTTGCAATCACCACCACCACTATCACAAACAGACCTAATCCCAAGCTGAATAAGCTCAGGGCTTGCCATAACGGATAGTGATCTACTTGTACCTTCACCACGTTACTGTAGTTGTTATTGCTAGCTCGCAAGCGAAAATAGTAAGTGCCGTTGGCAAAGCCAGACAAGGTCAGTTGTTGGGTGTTAGCCGGCCAAGGGTAAAGTGTTAGCGGTTGCTGGTTGTTTAACTGGGTAGCGGTAGGTGCTGCGGACCACCGCTCTAACTGCCAGGTTGTGGCTGCAGGAGCGGTATTACTACGCAACACAAAATAACCTTCTTTGCTCATCTCTACACTGGTGAGCTCAAGGGCGTTAGGTTCAGCGAGCAGGCTAGCTTTGGAGTTAGCACTGGCGGGTCCCGCCTGCATCAGCGACAATAGTAGCGCTAGCAGCGTGATAGAGAAAAATAACTCAATAATAAAGCGCTTGGTTGTTGGTTGCGGCACTCGTCCTTCCCGTAGCTCTTTGTTACAGGCTAGCAAGTGCAGAAAATCATTGCAACTTGGGGTATGCTCACAGCAATCGTGACGTAAGGATTAGCATGAATCGAATCTATCTTTGTAGTATGGGGGCCAATTTAGCTCCTGAGCAGAATTTTAAATTAGCCAAGCAGCAGCTAACCACCCTAGGCGAGGCTTGGTATTCGGCAGCCTTGTATACCCAGCCGGTGGCGATTGAAACCGACCATGAATTCTTAAATGCGTTGCTGCTATTACGCACCAGTTATAACCCCGAACAACTTAAGCAGCAGTTTAATGCGATTGAAACCAGTTTAGGTCGAGACCGCACCGACCCAAACTGTAGCCATAAAGATCGGCCGATGGATTTAGATATATTAGGTGAACTGCAAGCACCAACCACAGCAACGCATCAGCAAGTATGGCAACAAGTGCCGGCTTATCTAGCCGATGTGGTGCCAGACTTACAACGCCAATGGCAGCAATTATATGAAGGAAAACGCCATGCCAGCTAACTCTCCTCCTCAAGCACCCGTTGCTTTGATTACCGGGGCCGGCCGGCGCTTTGGTTTTACCTTAGCCAAAGCACTACTAGCCGAGGGCTACCAAGTGTTCGCCCACTATCATACCTCGCGCGACGGTATTGCCGAGCTCGAACAATTAGGAGCTGTTGGTTTGGCCGCCAACTTAGCAGACTTAAACCAAGTGTTAGCGTTAGCTGAGCAACTTAAGCAACACACCCAGCGACTTGATTTGCTCGTCAATAATGCGTCGTGCTTTTTCAACAACGCCACTGTGGATGACCAGCTAGATCATTTAACGGCGGTGTTAAATGTACACACGGCAGCGCCCTATTTGCTCATACGTGAACTGGCACCATTATTACGACAAAGCCAAAATCAGCAAGCTATGGTGCTGAATATCACCGACATCTATGTGGATAGCCCAGCCACCGACTACATCGCTTACTGTGCGGCGAAAGCGGGTTTAGCCAGCCTCACGCAGGCATTCGCCAAGCACTTAGCCCCGCACATACGAGTCAATGCTATTCAGCCTGGGCCTATTTTATTTTTACCCGAGCATGATTCAGAACATCGTCGTAAAGTATTAGCGCAAACGCCTTTGAAAGTTGAAGGAGGCCTTGAGCCCATGCTTGCGGCGGTACGTTTTTTACGCGATAACCCCTATGTTACTGGCGAATCCATAAAAGTAGACGGCGGTCGCGCGCTCAATATTTAAGCCGCTTACCACCGTCTTTCTTAACTGCAGGTGCTAGCTATTATGCCGCTAGCATCTGCCGTAGGACATAATGCAAAATACCGCCACTGCGATAGTATTGCAGCTCGTTACTGGTATCGATGCGACATTTCACCTTAAACTCAACCGTGCTGCCATCTTCTTTTGCTGCCTGCACAGTAAGCATTTGTCCGGCTTTTAGCTCATCGCTCAGGCCCAAGATGCTGATTTGCTCAGTACCATCCAATCCGTGAGCTTGCGCTCCTTCACCATCCACAAACTGTAGTGGTAACACGCCCATCCCCACCAAGTTAGAGCGATGAATACGCTCAAAGCTCTCAGCAATAACGGCTTTGACGCCCAGCAAGGTGGTACCTTTAGCTGCCCAGTCACGGCTAGAGCCGGTTCCATATTCCTTGCCAGCCAATACCACCAAAGGTGTTTGTTCTTGTTGATAACGCATAGCGGCATCATAAATCGATAATTGCTCACCCGATGGAATATGACGGGTATATCCGCCTTCCACGCCATCTAGCATACGGTTTTTAATGCGGATATTTGCAAAAGTACCGCGCATCATCACCTCATGGTTACCGCGGCGTGAGCCATAGGAGTTAAAGTCTGCTGGTTTTACGCCATGCTCTTGTAGATACTTACCTGCCGGCGAGTCAGCTTTAATTGAACCCGCGGGTGAAATATGGTCCGTAGTAATTGAGTCACCAAACAAAGCGAGAACTCGCGCTTTGTTGATGTCCGTAATAGCCGCCAACGGCTGGTCAATCGCAGTAAAGTACGGCGGATTTTTCACGTAAGTTGAATCATCGCTCCATTGATAAGTTTCGCCCTCACCAATAGGAATGGCACGCCACTCTTCATCGCCTTTGAACACCTCACCGTATTCTCTGCGGAACATATCACCATCAACTAACTGCACCGCCTGTGCAATATCATGATTGGTTGGCCAAATATCTTTCAGATAAACCGGGTTTCCGTCGTTATCTGTCCCTAAGGGCTCGCTGCTTAAATCGATGCGGGTAGTGCCTGCGAGCGCATAAGCAACCACCAAGGGCGGTGACGCCAACCAGTTTGCTTTTACATCTTGGTGGATCCGACCTTCAAAGTTTCGGTTACCCGATAGCACCGAACTTACGGTTAAATTGCCAGCACGGATGGCATCAGTAATATTATCTGGTAACGGACCTGAGTTACCGATACAAGTGGTACAACCGTAGCCTACCAAATTGAATCCAAGTTCATCTAGATATTGGGTTAATCCCGCTTTGGCAATGTAGTCAGTGACCACTTTAGAGCCTGGCGCTAACGATGATTTGACCCAAGGTTTGCGTTGCAGACCTTTCTCTCTGGCTTTTTTAGCCACCAAACCGGCCGCCATCATCACACTTGGGTTAGAGGTGTTCGTACAAGAGGTAATAGCAGCAATCACCACATCGCCATGGCTAAGTTCATAATCGGTACCTGCCACAGGTTGGGATTTTTCCGTTTCGCTCGCTTGCCCATTACTTTCTAAGAACAAATCAAAAGCCGCACCTAATTGTGGTAAAGCAACTCTATCTTGTGGCCGTTTAGGCCCTGCTAAAGACGCTGCTACCGTGCTTAAATCAAGTTCCAAAGAGGCGGTAAAACTTGGTTCATCACCACTTTCACGCCACATGCCTTGCGCTTTAGCATAAGCTTCAACCAAAGCAATCGTATCAGCATCACGCCCTGACAATTCCAAGTAGCGCAAGGTTTCTTGATCGACCGGGAAAAAGCCACAAGTTGCACCATATTCAGGCGCCATGTTACCAATAGTGGCGCGGTCAGCCAGTGGCAAATGGTCCAAACCGGGGCCATAGAATTCAACAAACTTACCGACCACGCCATGTTTTCGTAGCATTTGCGTCACGGTAAGAACTAAATCGGTAGCGGTAACGCCTTCCGGTAAGCGTCCGGTTAATTTAAACCCAACCACCTCAGGAATCAGCATAGATACAGGCTGACCTAGCATAGCTGCTTCAGCTTCAATACCACCGACGCCCCAACCGAGTACCCCCAAACCATTAATCATGGTCGTGTGAGAGTCGGTTCCGACTAAGGTGTCAGGCATCACATAGGTCTTATCGCCTTGTTGCTTGGTCCAAGCTACTTTAGCTAAATATTCTAAATTCACCTGATGGCAAATACCGGTGCCAGGTGGAACCACACGGAAATTCTCAAACGCATGCTGGCCCCAACGTAAAAACTGATAGCGCTCAAAGTTGCGCTCCATTTCTATTTTTACGTTCTGTTTGAAGGCTTCTGCTGAGGCGTACTTATCTACCATCACCGAATGGTCAATAACCAAATCTACCGCCGATAATGGATTGATCTGATTCGGGTTCTGCCCCGCTTTAGCAACAGCATCACGCATTGCTGCCAAATCAACCACCGCTGGTACCCCAGTAAAATCTTGCATGAGCACCCGTGCTGGCCGGTACTGAATCTCACGATCTGAACTGCGTTCGTGCAACCACTTAGCAATGGCTTCAATATCAGTTTTAGTTACGGTTTCGCCATCTTCATTGCGTAGCAAGTTCTCTAATAAAACCTTCATGGAGTTAGGTAACTTGTCTATATCTGCGAGCTCGCTGAGTTGCGCGGCCGCCTTTGGTAGACTGTGATAATGATAGGTTTTACCGTTAACTTCTAAGGTACTTAAGGTGTTAAAACTGTCGTTACTCGACATGAGGCACTCCTTATCTGTAAAAACCGCTAAGCCCCGATTCAGTTGGCTTCGCTGGTTATTTTTGCAACATCCTAAAAGCCTAGCTTGAAATGATTGAATACGCTAGTCGACGTCAGTGCGCGATCACTTAAACTAAGCTACTGATATTCACTATGAAACCTTCTCATACAAAGATCAACCACCGCCCTGTTGCCTTCGACTAAAATATACCCTATAAACATGTAACTTGTGTGAACACTGGTGCACACTAACCCTGTTTGCCTCACAAAGGAACTTATGGCTACCGATATTAAAGCGTTTCAAGCACTCAGTGAATACATGGATTTGTTACTCGATGCCATTTGTGTGGTCAATCGAGCCGGTGAATTCGTCTACTTAAGCCAAGGTGCTGAACGCGTGTTTGGCCGAACGCCCCAACACATGTTGGGACAATCCATGTTTAAGTTTATTCATCCGGATGACCATGAGCGCACCCGCGCGGCGGCGCAGAAAATTATGGGTGGTGAAGCCCAAACTCATTTTGTTAATCGCTACCTGCGCGCCGACCAGAGTGTGGCATGGATTCAATGGTCAGCTCGGTATTTTGTCGATCGTGATCTGCGCGTTGCAGTGGCACGTGATATTACTGCGCAGCGACAGATGGAAGAGGAACGCGAACGACTGCTGCAACAGCTTGAGCTGTTAGCCTCTACCGATGCCCTTACTGGCATTGCTAATCGCCGTGCATTTGTTGAACAAGCCCAGCAGCGCCTGCGTACTAATGCGCAACTGGCAGTGATGTACCTCGATTTAAATCATTTTAAACAAATTAACGATAGATTTGGTCATGCTGGTGGCGATAAACTGATCCAGCAAGCTGCCCAACGCCTTCAGCAGAGTTTACGCAGTCACGATTTAATTGCGCGGATGGGCGGTGATGAATTTGTGGTGTTAGCTGATCGTATTCAACATGCCAGTGCGGCTCAAAGTGTCGCTGAGCACCTCTACCAAGCCTTTGAATCACCGTTTGTCCTAGCGCAACAGCACGTTCTAGTAACTCCAAGTATTGGGATTGCGTTGTACGGCCAGCATGGCGAAACTCTTGAAGACCTCTTGCAGCATGCCGATAATGCCATGTATCAAGCTAAACAGCGCACGGACAAAAGCATTCAATTAGCTTATTAGCTACTTTTACCCTGTTGCCCTGCGGGCTATAATCACCTGCTTTAATTGATAGCCAGGCCGATGTTGTTGCGGTAGCTATCTCGTGATCAAGCGCTAAACAAGTTCGCTAAGGAAGAGAACCAACCATGAGCCAAGTATTAAGTGATTTGCTTAACCTCTTACGTTTAGAAACTATTGAACAAGGCATTTACCGGGGGCAAAGCCAAGATTTAGGATTTGGTGCTGTGTTTGGCGGTCAGGTGATTGGGCAGGCTTTGTCCGCAGCAAAAGAAACCTTACCTGAAGATCGGAAAATCCATTCCTTACATAGCTACTTTTTACGTCCAGGCGATGCGCATAAACCTATCGTGTATGATGTCGAAGCCATTCGTGACGGTAAGAGTTTTTCCACGCGGCGGGTACAAGCCATCCAGTTTGGCAAACCTATTTTTTATATGACAGCGTCATTTCAAATAGACGAACCGGGCTTTGAGCATCAAGATGCGATGCCGCAGGTGCCAGGTCCTGAAGGGTTAGTGTCTGATATTGATATTTATCGCGAACACGCTGACTTAATTCCAGCTAGTATTCGCAACAAATTTATTTGTGAAAAGCCGATAGAAATGCGCTTTGTCACCGCCAATAATCCATTTAAACCTCATGTCGACGAGCCGCGCCGCTATGTTTGGCTGAAAGCTAACGGCGACATGCCAAACGACCCACGGGTGCACAAATACTTATTGGCTTATGCTTCTGATTTCAATTTCTTACCTACGGCATTGCAGCCACACGGCCATAGCTTTGCTCAGCCGTACATACAGATGGCAACGATTGACCACTCCATGTGGTTTCACCAAGATTTTCGGATGGATGATTGGTTGTTGTACGCCATTGATAGCCCTCGTGCCTGCGGTGCTCGGGGGTTAGTAAGAGGTCAGATTTTCACGCGTGAGGGGTTGCTAGTGGCATCTACCATGCAAGAAGGTGTGATGCGTAAGTACCCACAAAAATAGGCTAAACCTGGGTTACGACCATAAAAAAAGACCGCTATTCGCGGTCTTTTTTGGTACTAGCTTATCGTCTCTAGCGCAGCAATTGCTTAAGCTGCGCCTAAGGTAAAGAAGAAACCAGCAATGGCTGCACTCATCATGTTCGCTAGTGTAGCGGCCAACAGTGCTTTCATGCCTAAGCGTGCAATATCATGACGACGACTGGGCGCCATACCGCCCAAGCCACCTAATAAAATCGCAATCGAGCTAAAGTTAGCAAAGCCACAAAGCACAAAGGTGATGATCACTTGGCTATGCTCACTTAACTGATCTTGGTAATTCACAAAATCAAGATAAGCCACAAATTCATTAATGACTAACTTTTGCCCAATAAAACTACCAGCCAACTGAGCTTCATCCCAGCTTACTCCTAAAATATAAGCCACCGGTTGAAACACATAACCAAAGATTAGCTGTAACGACAGTTCAGGGTAGCCGAACCAGCCACCAACCCAACCAAACAGGCCATTGATTAAAGCAATTAATGCTACAAAGGCAATCAACATAGCGCCCACGTTGATAGCTAGCTGAACACCGCTAGAAGCACCTGCAGCCGCTGCATCAATCACGTTGACCGAACGCTGTTCAACCTCATCATCGGCACATTCAATGTCAGCGCCTTCAATGATGCTATCGAGATCTTCACGGGGCTTTTCGGTTTCTGGGATGATCATCTTCGCCATCAGCAAGCCCGCCGGCGCTGCCATGAAGCTTGCGGCAATCAAGTATTTCAACTCAACCCCAACCCCCGCATAACCAGCTAGCACCGAACCTGATACGGAGGCCATGCCGCCTACCATCACCGCAAATAATTCAGATTTGGTCATGCTAGCAATAAATGGGCGCACCATCATCGGCGCTTCGGTTTGTCCGACAAACACGTTTGCTGCCGCTGACATAGATTCGGGACGGCTGCTGCCGATGATCTTCTGCAAGCTACCGCCGAGAATTTTGATAATCCATTTCATGATGCCCACGTAATAGAGCACTGATATAAGTGAGGAGAAGAAAACAATCACGCTCAACACTCGAATGGCGAATACAAAGCCAAAATCAGCTGAGGCTAAACCGCCAAACATAAAGTCTATACCGGCATCGGTAAAGGCAATGATGTTAGCAACCCCAGATGCCACCGCATACAGCACGTCTTGACCGAAGGGCACGTAAAGCACAAAAGCACCTAAGGCTAATTGAATCGCAAAGGCTCCACCCACGGTGCGCCAGCGGATCTGTTTACGATTAGACGAGAATAAGTAGGCAATAAAAAGAATGATGGCGATGCCGAGAAAACTATTCATAAATATCAGGACCGTGGTTTTTTATTCAGCCAAAAGCTGGCGAATTTTAGATTTAATTAGGTCGATTGCGATTTCATTTTGACCGCCGCGAGTCACGACTAAATCAGCAAACTGCTTCGACGGTAAAATAAACTCGAAAAAGGCTGGTCGTACGGTTTCTTGGTACTGGTCAGCAACAGACTGGATAGTCCGGCCACGCTCTTCTACGTCACGAATCATGCGCCGCAGTAGGCATACATCAAGGGGGGTATCCATAAACACTGAAATATCGAACAACTTCCGTAAGTTCGGGTCATTTAGGAGTAAAATACCTTCTACCATAATGACTTTACCCGGATTAACTTTAATGGTGTCGGGCACCCGGGTGTGGGTTTTGTAACTATACTGCGGCATTTGAACCGCTTCACCATCACGCAATTGCTCTAAATGCTTAACTAGCAACTCATGCTCAAACGCCGACGGATGATCATAGTTGGTTAGTTGGCGTTGCTCAAAGCTCAAATGGCTTTGGTCACGGTAATAGGCATCTTCAGCTAAGATAGCAATACCTTGACCGCCTAACTCTGCCACCAACTCTTGATAAACCGTTGATGCAAAGAGGCTTTTTCCTGAAGCAGAAGCGCCAGCGATGGCGATGATAGTTGTTTTTCCCACGCGTTTTTCTTTCTTTTTGCCCGACCACAGCCGGCAATTATCCTTGATTCGGCAGCTAATTGGAAGCGCTGTAACCTAGCAAGTTGTAACTGAATTAAGAGAATTTGACCAATCTTGTTACATTTTTCCCACCGCTTATGGATTACAACTGTGTGCTAAGTTGACTATGATAGGCTGGTCAATAGACTCAAACAGGGAACATTAACTTATGCGTTTTACCAAAACCCTCACTGCAGTTGCGGTAGCCACAGTATTGTTAGCTGGCTGTCAAACAACTGCTGAAACTCAGAATAACCGTCAGCAAGCTGTTGCAGCTGCGCAACAAAATCTGCCTGACTTAGATATCGCCTACGAATCATTTACCTTAGACAATGGTTTGCGGGTCGTTGTACACACCGACCGTAAAGCACCGATTGTTGCTGTTAACGTTTGGTATGCAGTTGGCTCAAAAGACGAAAAACAAGGCCAAACTGGTTTTGCACACTTATTTGAGCATTTAATGTTTAACGGTACCGAAAACTACGACGACGAGTATTTCGGTCCATTTGAACGCGCTGGTGCGACCGACATGAACGGTACCACCAACAACGATCGTACCAACTATTTCCAAAACGTGCCTACGCCTGCTTTAGATATGGCGTTATGGATGGAATCAGATCGCATGGGTCACCTGTTAGGTGCAGTAACCCAAGAGAAGCTTGATGAGCAACGCGGTGTGGTACAAAACGAAAAACGCCAAGGCGAAGCACAGCCGTATGGCAAAGCCTTTGGTTTCCTAGCTGAACAAACTTTCCCACAAGGTCACCCTTATTCGTGGTCAGTGATTGGCTCGATGGATGACTTGAATGCCGCCTCTCTAGATGATGTACACCAGTGGTTTAATGATTACTACGGTGCGGCTAACGCCGTGGTTGTGTTAGCTGGTGATATCGATGTAGCGACCGCAAAAGAAAAAATGGAAGAATTTTTCGGCCATATTCCAGCCGGTAAACCGCTACAGAAACTAGAAAGCTGGGTCGCTAAGCGTGAAGGTACCAAACGTGCCACCATGGAAGACAACGTGCCAGCTGCACGCCTGTACAAAGTTTGGAATACCGCTGAAATGGGCACTGATGACTCAGAATACCTGAGCCTGATGGTAGATATTTTAGCCGGCGGCAAAAACTCACGTTTGTATCAACGCCTTGTCTATGATGAGCAGATCGCGAGCATGGCGTCTGGTTTTAACTACGAGCGCTTGTTAGCCGGTCAAATCATGTTGATTGCCGATGCTAAGCCAGGTGTTGAATTAGCTAAAATCGAAGCTATCATCGATGAAGAACTCAATAAATTAATGACTGAAGGCCCAACCGCCGAAGAATTAGCGCGGGTTAAGTTTAGCCAAGTAGCTGGCTTTGTTCGCGGTGCTGAGCGTATTGGTGGCTTTGGCGGTAAATCAGATATCTTGGCAGCTGGTGAAGTCTATCACGGCAACCCTGGGTCGTTTGAAAAGTCCTTAGCAACCATTCAAGCCGCTTCTGCAGCCGATATCCAAGGCGCAATGCAGCGCTGGCTAACTGATGGCGCCTTTGTGTTAAACGTGGTACCACAACCTCGTTACACCCCAGGTGCACAGATTGCTGATCGTTCTAAATTACCAGAAGTTGGCGAATTGCCAGAGCTTGATTTGCCAGAACTCAACACCTTCACTTTGTCTAACGGCTTAGAAGTTGCACTGGCGGAACGTCACGACATCCCGACCGTACAAATGAGCCTGATTTTTGACAGTGGCTATGCCTCCGACTTTGGTAACAAAGTAGGTACTGCTAGCTTCGCCATGAGCATGATGCGTGAAGGCACCAGCAACCGTGATGCGTTAGAGTTTTCGCGTCAATTAGAAAGCCTAGGTACTAGCCTTTATGCAAGCGCTAGCTTAGATACGTCTCGCATCAGCATGGATGCATTAACTTCGAACTTAGCACCAAGCTTAGATATGTTCGCAGATATGCTACTTAACCCAACCTTCGCCCAAGATGAAATCGATCGTAAGCGCAGCAACTGGTTAGAAACCATCAAACGTGAGAAAGCGCAACCAAACAGCCAAGCTCTACGTATCATGCCAAGCTTGTTGTTCGGTGATAACCATGCCTACAGCCAACCGCTTACAGGTTCTGGTACTGAGCAATCAATCAACTCGCTCACGCGAGATGATTTAGTCGCTCACCACAGCACTTGGTTACGTCCTGACAATGCTCGTTTAGTGATTGTTGGTGCTACTACTGAAGCTGAAATCAAACCTTTGCTAGAGCAGTACTTAGCTGCATGGCAGGCTCCAGCTACGGCTAAGCCAACCAAGCAATTTAGCGACGTGGCGCCACAATCAGTGAATCGAGTGTTCTTGATTGACCAACCTGGCACACCACAATCAACCATCTTTGCTGGTCATGTAGCACCATCAGACAAAGTTGATAATGCCGAAGCCATTGACGTGATGAACACCATCATCGGTGGTAGCTTCACCAGCCGTTTGAACATGAACCTTCGTGAAGACAAAGGTTGGTCGTACGGTGCGCGTAGCTCATGGATTGGCAATAACGAGGCGGGTATGTTCCTAGCCATTGCTCCAGTACAGACCGATAAGACCAAAGAGTCTATTCAAGAAATCGTGAAAGAACTGAAGCAATACGAAGGTGACAAACCAGCAACGGCTGAAGAGTTAGCTAAAGTTAAAGCTAACAAAACGGCGAAATTGCCTGGAGCTTATGAAACCAAAGGCGCTTTATTAGGCTCTATCGTAAGCACTCTAGAAAAAGGCAAAGACATGCAGTGGTTGGAAAACTACGGTGAGCGTGTTAACAGCCTAGAGGTGAACAACATTCGCCAAGTAGCCAAAGACGTGATTCGTCCAGAAGGTATAACTTGGGTCATCGTGGGTGACTTAAGCAAAATCGAAGCCGATGTACGTGCGCTTAACTTAGGCGAAGTAACTAAACTTGATGCTGACGGCAACCCTTTATAAGGCGTTAGCTGATTAAGTTCTGCGTTGTAAGTGTGTTTAGCCGCTCCTTGTGAGCGGCTTTTTTTTGAGCCTTTTCCTTTTTTGCTGCGTAGCCGTTACAATAGTGACACCAGTTACTTACTTTCTACCCAAAAGGATGATGTATGGACATGATAAAAACTCGCGCCGCGGTTGCATGGGCACCAGGCGAGCCATTAAAAATTGAAGAAGTAGATTTAATGCCGCCACAAAAAGGCGAAGTTTTAGTACGCATTGTTGCCACAGGGGTTTGTCATACGGATGCCTATACCCTGTCGGGAGCCGATCCTGAAGGCGTTTTCCCTGCTATTTTAGGCCATGAGGGTGGCGGTGTTGTTGAAGCCGTGGGTGAAGGCGTGACCTCAGTTGCTGTGGGTGACCACGTGATTCCACTTTACACCCCCGAGTGCGGTGAGTGTAAGTTCTGTAAATCAGGTAAAACCAATCTTTGCCAAGCCATTCGTACTACCCAAGGTAAAGGCTTAATGCCTGATGGCACCACTCGTTTTTCTAAAGATGGTCAACCCATTTATCACTATATGGGCACTTCAACGTTTTCTGAGTACACCGTTGTTCCAGAAATCGCGTTAGCCAAAGTAAACAAAGAGGCCCCACTCGAAGAGGTTTGTTTGTTAGGTTGCGGCGTCACCACAGGTATGGGTGCAGTAATGAATACAGCCAAAGTACAAGCTGGCGATACCGTTGCTGTGTTTGGTCTAGGTGGGATTGGTTTGTCAGTGATCATTGGCGCAGTGATGGCGAAAGCCAGCCGTATTATTGCCATTGATATTAACGAATCTAAGTTTGATATTGCGCGCAAGCTAGGTGCCACAGATTGTATTAATCCAAGCGACTACGACCGTCCAATTCAAGAAGTGATTGTCGAAATGACTGACGGCGGCGTGGATTTCTCGTTTGAATGTATTGGTAACGTCAAAGTCATGCGCTCAGCGCTAGAATGCTGCCATAAAGGCTGGGGCGAATCAGTGATTATTGGGGTGGCTGGTGCTGGTGAAGAAATTTCCACACGCCCGTTCCAGTTAGTTACCGGTCGGGTCTGGCGTGGTAGCGCCTTTGGTGGCGTAAAAGGTCGTAGTCAATTACCTGATTACGTAGAAAGATACCTTAAAGGCGAGTTTGAGCTGAGTACTTTCATCACCCATACCATGGGCTTAGAAGATATCAACGAAGCTTTTGACTTGATGCATGAAGGTAAATCGATTCGGACGGTTATTCACTATGATAAATAAAGTCAACGAAGTTAAAAGCTTCGGTGGCCGTCAATTACGCTTTGAGCACCAATCTAAGGTGCTCAACTGCGTGATGCAGTTCAGTGTATTTTTACCACCGCAAGCAGAACACCAAGCCGTACCTGCACTCTATTGGCTATCTGGGCTCACTTGTACCGATGAGAACTTTAGCAGTAAAGCCGGTGCCCAACGCGTTGCGGCTGAACTTGGCATAGCTCTGATTATTCCAGATACCAGCCCACGTGGTGATGAGGTGCCCGATGATCCTGACGGTGCTTACGACTTCGGTAAAGGCGCAGGGTTTTATGTGAACGCCACCCAAGCTCCTTGGCAGCAACACTATCAGATGTACGATTACATTGTGGATGAACTGCCAGCTTTGCTTGAGCAGCACCTACCGCTTACCAGCCAACGCAGTATTAGTGGCCACTCTATGGGCGGCCATGGCGCCTTGGTGATTGCTCTGCGCAACCCTGAACGTTATCAGAGTGTGTCGGCATTTGCTCCTATTAGTCATCCTAGCCAATGCCCATGGGGTAAAAAAGCCCTGCGCGGGTATTTAGGTGAGGATGCCCAAAGCTGGGCCGAATACGATGCTGTGCAGCTATTGCAACAATATAAACACTGCCCTCCGCTCTTGGTGGATCAAGGCAGCGCCGATAACTTTTTAGCTGAGCAGTTATTACCAGAAACCTTGGCGCAAGCTTTACAGCTGCTACCAAAGGATGCCGTAGCTGAGTTGCGTTATCAAGCCGGCTACGATCACAGCTATTATTTTATCGCCAGCTTTATTGCCGATCATCTTCGCTTTCATGGGCAGTACTTAAACCGATAGCCGCTTAAAAAACAAGCGATTATTCGCTCATCTAACTGGCAAAATAACGTACTCCTTGCTATGTTGAAAGAACACACTATAGCTGTGTTCACGTCATCGCAAGGAGACGTCTATGTCACCACGCCAAACCGCTGGGGTTATTGCTGCCATCTACTTGGTGTTAGGTTTGGTATGGATTCGCTTTTCTGACCAGTTCGTTTTTTCGCTAGCCGGTGCCAGCGATTACATTACCGAGTTACAAACCTTTAAAGGGTTTGGCTACGTTATCGTCACGGCTGTATTGCTCTATTTTCTTGCCTACAAAGCCTTACAACGCGAACGTAATATTAGCCAACGCGATGAACTCACCAAGTTACTGAATCGCCACATGTTTGGCCAAGAACTTAATACCGAATTAAGCTACGCTCGTGAGCATGAACTGGTACTAGCAGTGCTGTTGGTGAATATTGACGGCTTTAAACAAATTAATGTTCATGCCGGTTTGGCTGCGGGCGACAAGTACCTACAAGAAGTTGCTGCAATTTTGCGTGACAGTTGTCATCAACAGGTCTTTATTGCACGTTTTAATGGTGACGAATTTGCTATTGCCCTGCCTGAAGCCTTATGGCCCCATGCCGTTGAGCCGCTCATCCATAATTTGCAACAACGGATTGCCACCATTCAGTTGGCCGCACTGCCAGATTTGCGCCTTAGCTGCAGTGTCGGTGTAGCCTTGTTTCCGCGCGATGGCGAGCATAGCGATGCGTTAATCGACCATGCAGGAAAAGCTCTGGATGAAGCCAAGAGTCGTGGCCCCGGTCGATATAAGGTGTATGACCCAAGCTACGGCGAATTAGCTAATCAACGTAGTCTCCTGCTCTACGATCTACGACATGCCATTAGCCAGCGGCAATTAAGTTTGGTTTATCAACCACAATTTTGCACCGATGCCCAAGCTATCACCGGCGTTGAAGTGCTAGTTCGCTGGCATCATCCACAACGTGGCTTAGTTCCGCCGGATCAATTCATCCCGCTGGCCGAGCAGCATGGTTTAATTTGTCAGATCACCGATTTTGTCATGCAAACAGGCATCCGCGAGTTACTTGAGCATCAGCTCCTCTACAAACACATCCCAAGGGTTTCTTTTAACGTATCAGCCACTGATTTTAATGGCAGTGGCAGCTGTGACCGTTTTATCAAAAACCTCGCTGAATTACCCGGAGATTGGTCGGTGATTGAGTTAGAACTGACCGAAAGCGCAGCTCTGATAAATTTAGAAGGGGTTAAACGGGTGATTGAAGTGTTGCATGACAAAGGCGTACAAGTATCCCTAGATGACTTTGGTACCGGCTACTCATCACTGAATACGTTGCGTTTACTACCGATTAAAGAAGTAAAAATTGATCAAAGCTTTGTGCAAGATATTACCAACAATAGCCAAGATGCCAAGCTGGTACGCACCATTCTAGCTATGGCCAAAGCGCTGCATCTGCGTGTTGTAGCAGAGGGGGTTGAAACTCATGCACAGGCTACTTACTTAAAACGTGAGGGCTGCGAAGAGTTTCAAGGCTATTTGTATGCGCGACCTATGCCAGTAAAAAACTTAGTCACTTTTATTGAGAATCTAAATCAGCGTCAACGCATGCAATCTTGATTTGATTCTTGCCTTGTTGTTTGGCTTCGTACATAGCTTGATCGGCCGCGCTAAGAATACCAGACACACTGTAATGGCGCTGTTGCTCATAGCAATGGCAAAGCCCCATAGACAAGGTTACAGGTATTTTATCGGCTGATAACTCCTGCACTATGCTACTGCGAACCCGCTCTAACACGTGCATAGCATCTTGCAAACTAGCACCGGCATGAATCGTGGCAAATTCATCACCGCCAATGCGTGCTACTAAATCGGAGCCACGACAATTGGCTTTCAGAATATGTGCAACTTTTTGCAAAACGTCATCGCCAATCTGATGGCCTAAGTTATCGTTCACCAACTTAAAGTCATCAAGGTCAATAAAACAGACTGCAAATTGCCAACCATGCTCTGCTAAGCTTTGAATGTTGCCTTCGAGCTCTTCAACAAAAGCGCGCCGATTTTCCAACCCTGTGAGATGGTCAGTCATAGCCAGCTTTCGTTCGCGCTCAAGCTCTCGTCTAATTCTATCTTCAACGATTTTATTGCTGGTGGTATCGCGAATAAAAGCTATCGCAAAATTTTTACCATCAAACTCGACATGGCTGAGCATAATATCAACATAAATGGTGTCGCCATTTGCCTTGATGCCTGCAAATTTAAAGCCTTTCCCCATGGGTCTATTTTTTCCCTGTTCGAAAAAATAGCGCATGTGTTGATCATGATGTTGGCGCACTTGGTCAGGCAGCAGAATATTCATTGACTGCCCTACCATATCCTTACGACGCTGGTAACCAAACATGTTCACCAGCATTCTGTTAACCAGCACTATGTGCCCTTTGGTATTGACTATCAATGCCGCATCAGGGATAACTTCAATAAGCTCGGCTAAGGTTTTATCGGTACGCAATGGGGTTCTTAAGGTCATTCTTTCCGCTTATTTTTATACATCTGAATATCAGCATGTTGCAGCAAGGCCTCTACTGTTTGTCCGTGCATAGGAAACAACGCACATCCCAAACTAGCAGAAACCGCAATCTGTTGTTCTTTAACCACCACGGGTTGATTCAATGCTGCACGTAATTTATCGACTTGCCGACTAACAACACGTTCGTTATCAATCCCCATCAACACCAGTACAAACTCATCACCACCTAATCGCGCTACCGTATCTGTGGCACGGGTATTGACTAACAAGCGTTGTGCGGTGTGCTGTAACACCAAATCACCAGCATGATGGCCGAAGCTATCGTTTACGTACTTAAAGCCATTAAGATCAACCACAATCACGGCAAACTTAATTTGGTGCCGCTCATACACTTGCATGAGTACCTGCATACGCTCATCTAAAGCGCGACGATTAGCCACCCCGGTGAGTGGATCTAACATAGCCTCTTGGTAGGTGCGCCGGTACCATCTAAATAATGCCATCAGCATTAAAAACAAAGCTGTTACATACGGATAGCCGATTAGGCGAACCCGCTGCTGTTGCCACACCGAACCCAATTGCTGCGAGTCAAGCTGGATAGCAATCGACCAAGAGCCATTTAAAAATTGCACCGCATCATAAAAGTCTGCCTGCGCATAGATGGCTTCACTACCCATAAAAATATCGCCACTAGCGCCTTTACCATCGGTACCCCGCATAGCTATTTTATACTGCGCGGTTAACTCCGTCAGCTGCTGCCGCTGCAACAACTGATCTAAATCAAGAACCACGGCTACACTACCCCAATATTGCTCGCCAGTACCATCCTCAGCGCGATAAAAAACAGGAATTCGAGCAATAACGCCACGTCCTCCTTGCACCAAGTCAACGGGACCCGCAATTAACATTTGCCGTTGTTGTCGAGCTGCGTCAATCATCGCAAATTGCTCAGGAATTTTACTGTAATCAACGCCAAGCACAGCTTCGTTGCCTGCTAGAGGATAAACAAAGCGGACAATATTATCAGGAGCGATGGCTAGGTTACGGATATTCTGATGGTTTTCTATTATACCTTGGGCTAACGGCTGCCATTGCTGCGGACTAGTGCGCGGATTTAAGGTAAGGTAATTAACTAAGCCCCAACTCGCATACAAGGCGGCATTAAGTTCAGCCTCTAAATTAGCTCGGAACTTCACTAATTGAGTTTGCGCCTGACTTAATTGCTGTTGGCGGAGTTGTTGATAATGCAAGCTATGAAAGTGCTCAATCGCAAAGAAAGCTAATAACAGTGAACAACTCACTGCTACCATAAAGGTTCCTCGCTGAAAACGGGTACTTAACACAGCTGCCTCTTTGTTCTTATTTATGCCGTTAGTTTGGCTTTGGGTGCTTTACCAGGCTTTGTCTTAGGTGGCATTATAACCAGTAGCTTCCAGATAGAACAGATATTGTTCACATTTAGCTATAACTTAAGTTTACAGTTGTTTATTATTGGATCTAGCCAAAGGACATCACGTGCACAGATTGAGGTTTGTTTCTCGCTTTAAAATCACCTTAGCTTTAGGGATAAGCTTGGTGACTTCCGGCTGTGCGACGTACGGCATCATCGACAATAGCTC
This sequence comes from Idiomarina loihiensis, assembly GCF_024584785.1. Classification (GTDB taxonomy): domain Bacteria; phylum Pseudomonadota; class Gammaproteobacteria; order Enterobacterales; family Alteromonadaceae; genus Pseudidiomarina; species Pseudidiomarina fusca. The sequence goes on along the minus strand of NZ_CP074112.1, from coordinate 604,762 downwards.
ACAAACCAGCAGTGATGGACAACAGAACTATTCGATGTTGGACTACAACAGTGGTCACAAAGGCCGTGATGATGTCACAGTCATTATGTCTTTCTCTGGCGGTGGTAGCCGTGCCGCGGCTTTGTCCTATGGGGTGTTACAAGCCCTCCGCGACACCCCATTAGAACTCGAAGGTCAACAGCATTCGTTGTTGAGTGAAGTCGACATGATCAGTTCCGTCTCCGGCGGCAGCTTTACCGCAGCCTATTATGGCTTGCATGGCGAACGAATCTTTAGCGATTTTGAAGACGATTTTCTGCGCCGCGATTATGTCACCGAGTGGGTGTATGGCGTGCTTAGCCCACTGTTATGGTTTTCCAATAGAGGACGCACTGATATTGCCACGGGCATCTATGAACAACGGTTGTTCCGCGGTGCCACCTTTGCTGATTTGCAACAGCGTCAAGATGCACCTTTTATCGTTATCAATGCGAGTGATTTAGGCGCTGGTATTCGCTTTTCTTTTATTCAAGAATATTTTGATCTGCTGTGCTCTAACATCGCTGACTATCCTATTGCTCGAGCAGTTACTGCTTCATCTGCAGTACCTGTGATGCTAAACCCTGTTGTTTTGAAAAATCACAAAGGTTGCCTCAACCCTATCCAGAACTACCTGCGCGAACTTAATGAAGAAGATATTGCAGAGGCCAAACTATCGCCCCACCTGCACGACACCATCACAGCTATGCGCAGTTATGCCGCCAAAGATGAACGTCAGTATATTCATCTTGTTGATGGTGGTATCACTGATAATTTAGGGCTCATGGCATTCTATGAAATGGTTGAAATTGGTGGTGGTATCGAGAAGTTCTTAACTCGCCTTGGTGCCCAGCCTTCCAAGCATCTGGTCGTGATCTCAGTGAATGCATCCACTAAGCCGCAATATGACATTGAACAATCCAACAAGATTCCCGATATTGAGCCTACCATAGGTGCTGTAACCGACACCCAATTGCACCGCTACAACGCTGCTACTATCAGTTTAATGCGCCGCACGATAGATCGCTGGGGTCATGAGTTATCCAGCTCTGGCCAACAGGTTAAACCTTACTTTATCGAAATTAGTTTTGATGGCGTGCAACAGGAGCAACGGCGGGGCTTTATTAATCAAATCCCAACCAGTTTATCACTCAACAAAGAACAAGCTGATACACTGATTCATGTCGGGAGTGAATTACTGCGCTATGATCCTGTATTTAAGCAGTTGCTTGAAGATTTGCAACAACCTTCAAGCAACCAAGACTAATCCAAGTTACTGATTATTTAAACGCATCCCTTGCGAGATAGCGTAAGCAACTGAACGGATCGGTAGCACAGGATCGTCGCTAGGACTGATGCCAAGAGCAACCCGCATAGGATCAAAATTAACCGGTTCACATTGATCAGAACCACTACTAGTTACAGTGATGGTACCTATCGTGACCTGCTCTCTATCGGCCGGCCAAAGCTGCGCTGGGTTATTGGTCGCATCACCCGGTTCGGCTAAGGTCCAAACCCAATTAAATACTACCTTGCCATCTTTTTTCAGCCGTTCGGTTAAGCGTTCATCAAGAAAGCTTGGTGGGAGCGATTCAACTTCTGCTGCCGTTAATTGCTGCTCACCCGCAACCGGCTCTAGTTGCCAGCGGAACGCTTGTGCAGCGGCATTGGGTTGATCGGCGAAAAAGGCATGAATGCCATAATAATTGGATGAGGTATACTCAGCAGAAGCCTGGCGACCTTGCGACCACTCGCGTTGTGCTTGCATTTCTGGATTGGCTGCAAAGTATTTTTGAAGATCAGCTGGGGTTGCTTCACCCGCTTGAATCTTGGCACTCCATTGCAATAGCCCTAAAAATTGCTGAGGGTTCTTACCCGCAAAGAGTGGCACCGTTAATCCCGCAATATGATGAAATTGATTATCATCTAATTGAAATTGAATACCTAATCCACGCGCACCACGACGCTCATCAGCATTGGGATTACCGCCGCCCATCGAAAAACGCATGATGAGTGGTGCTTTATCCACTGCAAATAGAGGGGTAGCAAAACGTTGGCGGGCCGCTGCACTTGGTACAAACTCACCAGCAGCACAGACTCCGCGCGCATGTCCTTTGCGATAACCTGGTGTTTTGCCATTTAGTTTTGCAAAAACTTCAATAAAGTCTGTGGCAGAGGCGCTTTGCGGTGCTGCATAAGGATTAGCTTGAGCTGGTTGATCGGCTGCTATGGCGCCCACTGATAGGGTAGCAAAAGCCGCAGCAACAGCTGCAGCAATGAAAGAAACTCGAGTTAACATAGAACGGCCTTTTAACATTGCATGAGAAGAGCACTATAGACCTCACTACGTAACTTGACTAGCAGGAGATCACGCTGCTTCGGACTTTTTCACAGCTTTAGGCTTGGTCGGTTTCTTAGCACCTAAGGCCACCAGCATGTGTTCGCGCTGCTGCGCAATATAAAGTGCTAAATCTTCTTGTTGCTGTTCTTCGGTAACAACACCGCTTGCTGCCAATAACGGCATCAGGCGATCCACCATATCTAGCATTTTGTCATAAGCATCGGCTTCAGCTTTTGAAGTAAACGTCATTTTCTCAGCCCCATCGCGTACAACCACAAATTGAGTGACTACAGCCATTGAAGAAATTCCTCGTTATATAGAATACTGTTTATTTATACAGTACGAGTCGCAGCGATGCAAGTAACAACGTCATTTAGATAAAAAAAGCCAGCGGTATCCGTTAGCGCACGGCTACCACTGGCTCAAGCAACAAGACAATCTTTGGGGCCTTAAACTTTTGGCTTAAGATTTTTGTTTTGCTCAGCCTCGGCTTCTGCAGCTTTGGTAATAAAGAAGATGGCATAAAATATACACATACCAATCACAATCGCTAAGCCAGTAAAGCTGAAAAAGATAACGGGATCAGTAAAAAATTCTTTTAGAAGGTTCATGACCATACTCCTTGTGTGGTTTTATTAAGGTCATGATAGAAGTAATTGGCAGAGTAAATATTGATCTACATCAAGTATTTTTCCGAGTTAACTCGCAGCTATTTTTTGCGCCGTGATTAAACCGTTACGCGGCGTTGTCTGATAGTCACAAAAGGCAATTAATTCAGCCTGATAGCCATGCTCACGCAAGAATACCAGTCTATCTAGCAACAGCCATAACTCTAACGGACGTCGAAATACGTGCCGCACTAAATCTAACCGGGCTACATGTAAAGCTAACTGCCGACCACGATCTAAATAGAATGGCCAATCCACCTTAGCTGGTAGCTGCCACTGATGCTGAGCCGCAGCCCACTGCGCAAAATCAGCAAACTCGCCGCTAAACCAATGCTTACCCACCGAGGCCAGCGGACGATAGTTAACTTGCTGCTGCAGATCCTGGTAGAGCGCATGGTAAGCCATCCGCCACTGTATTTCGGTATGCCGTAGCTGCGTAATACGTCGCCCAGCGGTAACCTGCCCTTGCACTGCGAGTTGCAGATCAAACTTAGCTAGGTGCAGGTTTTGCTGCTGGGCTTGCGTCGAGAGCGGCTGATAGTGCGAATCATGAATAAGATGGTAACAGCAAGGTGCTAGGCTAATGAACTCGGTTTCGCGAGTAACAGCCTGTTGCAATAGGCTGAGATGGAGTTGCCCGCAGGCATGCAGTGCCACCGCATGTTGCTTCGGCTGCAAGAGTTTTGCCGCTGCGGCCGACAGCACATCAATTGGCACAAATTGCTGGGGTAACTGCCATTGCTGCGCTAACTTCTGCCCCTGCTCACACAGGTTCTGTTGCCACTCGGCACTGACAACTTGGCGTTGTTGTACAAAACTAGCCAGTCGTCCCAAATGGCCCTTGCCTGCACACCACTCTAGCAAAGGTAACTGAGATTGCGGCAAATGGCTGATAAAGGCTTCAATTTGCGCTAATTTGCGCCCACCAATGCCGTTGGTTAACCAAAATGGTAACGGTGGCGTTTCCACCGGAGCAGGTATTTGACTGAGTTCAGGTAAACTGAAGACTGCTGGAAAATAAGGACTGAAAAACTGCCGTTGCCGCTCTTTGTCACTGTCAATCAGCTCGATCTCTGGCAACTGCAGCTGGGCTAAACTAGCGGTCAAATCAGTGTGTTGCCAGGGCCATTGTTGATAGGCGAAAGGTTTAAATTGCCAAAATTCACGGTACTCTTGTAGCACCTGATAAAAGTCATTGAGCTGCACGTTAATCCCTAGCCATCACGACCAACTCAAGGCTACCAAGTTAACGGGGCCGGCCGCGCAAAATAAAACCCTTGTAAATAATCGGCGCCATGTTGGCGCATAAATTCATATTGTTCAAGCGTTTCAATGCCCTCTACCACCACGTTTAAGCTGAGTTGATGAGCCATCTGAATCATCCCTTGCAGCAAAGCGCTATCGCGCTGATTAGCTGGAATATCACTAATAAAGCTACGGTCAATCTTCAACGTGTGCACCGGTAAATCACGTAAATAACTGAAACTTGAATAACCGGTACCAAAATCATCAATAGACACCTGTACTCCAAGCTCACAGATCTCATTCAAAATACCGCGTGTTCGGTCAGCCCCCATCATTAACACACTTTCTGTCACTTCTAATTCGAGCAACTCTGGAGCCAGCCCAGATACTCGAAGTACCCGTTTGAGTTCTTCATAAAAGCCCTGACGACGGAACTGCAACGGCGAAATATTCACCGCCACTGTTACCGCCTGCTGCCCTGCTGATTGTTGATTAAAAGCAGCAATATCTTTAGCTGCCTGCTCTAACACCCACTGTCCGATCGCAACAATTTGTCCGGTTTGTTCAGCGAGCGGAATAAAATCACCCGGATAAAGCAAACCACGGCGTGGATGCTGCCACCTGATTAAGGCTTCGTAAGAGCTCACGGTCTGACTTTGCGCTGCCAAAATCGGTTGGTAATGCAGAACAAACTGGTGTTGAGTAATAGCTTCCATCAGATCATGGCGCAATTGTGCATAATCAGCACCATGTTGCGCATCGCTACCATCATACCAGTGCCAGGTGTTACGCCCTTGGCGCTTAGCCTCGTACATCGCCATATCAGCATGGTGCATCATTTCTATCGCTCTGCCAGTTAGCCCTTTATTATCAGCGATACCAATACTGGCGCTCACGTGCACATTGTGAGGGCCTAACTCAAACGGCTGAGATAACAATTCAAGTAACTTTTCGGCCTGCTCAATACCACGTTCTAGCGCACCGTCATCGGTGAGTAAGATGGCAAACTCGTCACTGGCTAGGCGTGCCAACACGTCTTCCTTGGTTAATAACCCCCGTATTCTATCAGCCACGGCGCACAACAATTGATCCCCCACAACATGCCCTAACGCATCATTAATCGGCCTGAATCCATCGAGATCTACAGACATCACAACTAACGGTAACCGCCCGTTCTGACTAAGCTTACAGGCCTGAATTAAACGGCCCTCAAAGGTTTGTCGATTGGCGCTGCCGGTGAGGAAATCATGGGTGCGCTGACTGGCTATCAGGTCTTCTTGCTCGCGAATGAGGGTAATATCTTGCTGAATACCAATGTAATGAGTGCATTGATGATTTGCATCAAACACCGGACCAATCAAGAGTTGGTTCCAAAATGCAGTGCCGTCTTTACGATAATTACGCAACGTCACCTGAATCTCCCGATGCTGTTGGATCGCATCGCGAATAGCGCTAACGCTGGATTAACATAAATCAGTGGCATACCAGGCGCTTGTGCGTCTGCTAACACCACTCCATTGGGGCTGCTTGCAAGGTTTGCGCAAACGACTGCTTTGCGGCTTCATGCTGGCTCGCATCAATTAAATCTAAAAAATGCTTACCAATAGCTTGTTGTGACGATTGCTGATTAATGCCCCCGACCGGATGATTTGCAGCCAGAATAAAACCGTCCGTATCTATTTCAAATACCGCTCCCGGATGCTGCGTGAATAACGACCGGAAACGTTTATCGGTTAACTCGTGTTGCAGTGTTTGATAATGGTGCTCAAAGGCCAAACTCACCAAGGCTGCGGCACGCTGCATCAGCTCGAGCTCTGCTTGCTGAGGTTCGCGCGGCTGTCGATAATAAGTTGCGAGAGTACCAAATAGAGTCCCACTGTTACTTAGTACCGGAATCGACCAGCAGGCCTGCAACCCTTCAGCAGCCGCATAACCAGCAAAAGCTATCCAAAGCTTATCTTTGGCGATATTTGCAGTCACTATCGGTCGACGTAAGTATGCAGCACTACCACAGGTGCCAACTTCAGGCCCAATTTTCACGTGCTGCAACGCCTGCCAATAATCTGTGGTGAGTTGCGCCCCCGCAATTAAACTTAAACTGTCGTCACTTTCATCATATTGCATGATCGACACAATCGCCTGATCTAAGCGCTGCTCTACATAGCCACTGATAGCCTGCAAGGGCTACAGCGATGCACAAAGGTTGCTTTTACTGCTTCTGCTTAAGCTTGCGCCCACCAAGTTTATTCCGCTGTTTGAAGAATCTGGATTAATTAAACAAGTGACCCGCTGGGTGATTCGACAAACGGTGGCCAGTATGCAACGTCATCAACTTTGTCAGCGTGGCCTGCATGTGAGTGTCAATATATCCACCCGCGATTTAACTGAAGCGGGCTTTGTTAGTTTTGTAAAACAGGCAGTGCAAGGTATTGATGCCCATTGCTTGCAATTTGAAATCACTGAAACCGGCTTGATTGACGACTCTGAACGGGCCCTAGAGGTACTCACACAAGTGACTGCTCCCCGCCCTAAGCGCTAAAGCGCCACGGGCGAGGCTTCCAACTTCTCAGGCAGCAACTGGTACGTGACCAGATTGACGCTTGCCTCCATTGGCAGAAACCGACAGTCCTGCGGCCTTTAATTTTAAAATACCTTGCGCCTTGATATTTAAGGCTGCATTGATGTCCCGATCACGCTGTGTTGAGCAGGATGGACACTGCCAGTCACGCACGTTCAGTGACAAGTATTCCAGCTTGTGTCCACAGCAAGAGCAGGTTTTTGAGCTGGCAAACCATTGATCAATTTTAACCAGATGCTTGCCTTGCTCTTTGGCCTTGTATTCCAGCTTTTGGAGCAAGCCTGACCAACTCGCATCGGCAATGTGCTTGGACAATTTCCTGTTCTTCAGCATGTTTTTGACTTTCAGTGTCTCGACAATTACCGCTTGGTTTTCGTCAATAACGTGTCGAGACAGCTTGTGCTGAAAATCAGCACGAGCATTCGCCAGGCGCTGATGCGCCTTAGCGAGTTTAAGTCGGGCTTTTGCACGACCTTTGCTGCCTTTTTTGCAGCGTGATAAGGCTTTTTGTTTACGGCGCAGATTGGCACTGGCTTTCTTCAAAAAGCGTGGATTCGGTTTTTTCGTGCCGTTTGAATCTATGGCAATATGTGTTAAACCCATATCCAATCCGAGAACTTGAACAGCATTCAGGCTTTGAATGGACGCAGGAGCTTCTTGCCCATCTTCATGCAGTAGCGAGGCATAGTATTTACCTGTCACGGTGCGGGATAGGGTGATGCTTTTCAGTTTTCCCTCAACCTTGCGATGAATACGCGCTTTAATGGGCCGCTTTAACTTCGGCACTTTAATCCAGTCATCACCACAATCAACGCTCATGCAATGATAGCTGGACTGCCTGCCGTGCTTGCGCTTGAACTTGGGATAACGAGAAGGCAGTTTGGGATCAAAGAAATGTTGAAAGGCTTTATCCAGATTGATACATGCCTGCTGGAGTGCAATCGAATCAAAATCTTTGAGCCAGTGATACTTGCGAGATTTCTTCGCAACAGCCAACAGCGGCTTGAGGTCTTTTTTGGCCTTCAATTTCAGGCCGTGACGCTTGTACTGGCTGCTAATGACGTGCAAAGCCTTGTTGTACGCAAAGCGCACAGCACCGAACTGGCGGTTTAAAAATTCCGCCTGCTCAGGTGTGGGATAAATGCGTACTTTCGTGGCCTTTAACATTTCAGCGCTCATTGATATAATTCATTCATTATAAGCTATTAAGGTCATATTTCAAGTGAGTGTGCATCATAAAGAATTGCTATCAGATTACCTTAGAAAACGTCACAGCGTCACCAAGCTGGTTGTTCATCTGGTCTTTACCACCAAGTACCGACGAAAACTGTTCGATGGCTTTATGATTGAGCAGCTGCGTGAAGCATTTGAGTCTGCTTGCGAGAAACTGGAATGTAACCTGCTGGAAATGGACGGTGAAGAAGATCATGTTCATCTGTTGATGGCCTACCCACCGAAACTGGCGATCAGCGTTATGGTGAACAACCTGAAATCGGTTTCATCTCGCCGGATACGTAGACTCAATACCCACATACCCCGGCAAAGCAAGAGCGCAGCGCTCTGGTCGCGCTCCTATTTTGCCTGTAGCGCAGGTGGTGCAACGATTGAAACGCTGAAAGAATATGTACAAAGTCAGGCCACACCTGACTAGAAACGCTTCGCGTTTCCCGCTTATATCCCCGCCCGATTGGGCGAGGGTTTACGCGGGTTTTGCTCAGCAAGTTGGGAATCAAATGTGCGGTGGATGATTTTGGTACCGGCAACTCTTCCATTTCCTATTTAAGTAAATTTCCGGTGGCCGAACTCAAACTCGATCGTAGCTATGTGTTCGATATCAATAACAACGACCGCAACTTAAAAATTGTTAAATCTAGTATCGACTTAGCGCATGCGTTAGGGCTAAAGGTGACCGCAGAAGGAGTTGAGGATTTCGCTGCCATTACTTTGTTAAAACAGCTAGGCTGTGAAAAAGCCCAGGGCTACGTGATTGCTCGCCCCCTCGCCGAACATGACTTTATCGCTTTGGTTAACAGCCCTTTTCAATGGTCAGCTTCCAGCTAGAGTATTAAGCCCCAATGTTTGGCCGTGCGCTTCACTGCTTCAACGTTTTCTGACGCTAAAATGCGGATGGGAGTTTGTGCGTACTGTTTGGGTAGTTCAAGGTGCTGTTGTAACCAAGCCACCATAGCTTCACCCGAGTGAATGGTGGCAACGCCACCAAAGTATTGAGCAATCTGCTCAGCAATTAACGGAAAATGCGTGCAACCCAATAACACCACATCAGGCTTCGTCAAAGAACTGAAGTAATGACGCATGGTCTCCTGCAAAATTGGCCCATCAAATAAAGCTTCTTCTACAATCGGCACAAACAACGGGGTCGCAATAGCATCCATCTGCTCCACCCCAAGCGCCTGAATACGATGTTGATAGGCACCCGAGGCTATGGTTGAACGAGTCGCAATAATTAATACCCGGGTCTGCTTGGTCACCGTCCCTAATTGCTGCAATGCCATCACACCAGGTTCTAGCACCCCATACACAGGCTTATTAGAAAACTGCTGCATAGCTTCTAGCGCTGTTACACTGACAGTATTACAGGCCACCACCACGCAATCCACATCGGCCCCGTTAAAAAACTCAACAGCCTCAAGTGCGTAGCGCGTGACAGTCGCCTTATCTTTGTTGCCATAGGGAACACGAGCGGTATCACCAAAATAAGTGATTTCGCTAAACAAGCCACTTTGCTGCAACGACTTAGCCACGGTTAAACCGCCAACCCCACTGTCAAACACGCCTACTTTCATGGTTTTCTCTTCATTGATTACTAGCTGCTTTGGCGTTTTACAAACTGCGATTTCAACATCATGTCGCCGGCGCCATCTACCTTGCAATCAATGTCATGATCGCCATCGGCAAAGCGCTTAATTGTCGCCTTGGTACCCACTTTCAACACCAACGACGAACCTTTAACTTTTAAGTCTTTAATTAACGTCACTTTGTCGCCTTCGGCCAACGGCGTGCCATTGGCGTCTTTCACTTGAACCGCAGTCTCTTCAGCCACCTCATTCGGGTTCCACTCATAGGCACACTCGGGGCAAATCAACAATGCTTGGTCTTCGTAAACATAACTTGAATTACATTTTGGGCAATTGGGTAGGCTCATAATTTTACTTCTTTTAATTAGGCAGATAAGAGTAGCCTGATCATAGCGCTTCTTGTGCATCAAAAGAAAGCGCAGAAAGGAAATCGAGAGCAAAAGATAGTGTTACTTCCGTAAAACTATTAGAGTAAAACCACCCTTATTCACTGTCATCGGACCAAGAACATGAAAAAACTGCTCATAATTAGCCTAGTATTTGGTTGTTTGTATAGTCAGCCCCTGTTTGCTCAAACAACAGCGAAAGCGAATGCAACTGAGCAAGTGCAACAGGAAGTGCAAGAAGCCATTGAAACCTTTTTGTATGGCGCCAGTGTGAATGATAGCGCTGCGCACCGTGCCTTTTGGTCAGAACAATTAACCTACACCAGCTCAAGCGGCACACGTTTTGGCTGGCCTGAACTCGCGCAAGGCTTCAGCGAAGCACCGCCGCTTGCAGAAAGCGAGGTCACCGCTTGGTACACCGGTGAAAACTTTGAATTTAAACGCTTTGGCGACGCCATCTTGGTGAATTTCACCTTGGTTCTTACTCCCGTAGATAGCACCGAACCCACCCAGCGATTCTACAATACCGGCGTCTTGCAAAAGCAACACGGCCAATGGCGCGCCGTGAATTGGAACGCTACGAAAGCTATGACCGAATAATGCTGCGACTTGTTGTGCCTAGAGGCTACTAACAGGTCAGTTGCTGCAGCTATATTGCGCAACTTGGCTTACCTAGAACTCTTTGGTCTGGCTTATAGCTTTTTCGAATTGATCGTTTTCCCGGGTATAAGCTGTAATAAGCACATCAAAATGTCACCAGATTGAGTAGCCGGGAGCTACATGCGCAACATAGTTATACTGCACGAGAACGACGAGTGGTTAGTACCGCTGCGAGCTGAGTTTGCCAAGCGCGAAGTCACGGCCATGGAATGGTTTTTAGATACCGGCACGGTCGCTTTTGATGAAGCCCCTGCTGATGCGGTTTATTACAACCGCATGAGCGCATCCTCACACACCCGTGGCCACCGCTTTGCCCCTGAGTTAACGCGTGCGGTACTGACACGACTGGAAAGCTTTGGCCGCACTGTTGTAAACAATAGCCAAGTATTAGCGTTTGAAGTGTGCAAATTATCACAATATGCCGCCTTGCAACGCGCCGGTCTCAAGGTGCCACGCACACATGCTGTGGTTGGCAAACAGCACCTTGTTGCCGCAGCACAAGCATTCAACCAATGGCCGCTTATTTTAAAACCGAACCGCGGTGGTAAAGGCTTGGGCGTACAGCGGTTTGAGTCTGTCGAAACGCTGAAGAACTATTTGGCCCGTACCGATCTTGATGAACCCCTTGATGGTATTTGGCTGTTGCAAGCATACATTCAGCCCCAACAGCCCTTTATTACCCGCGCCGAATTTATTGGCCGCAAGTTTTTATACACAGTTCAAGTCAATACCGAAGATGGCTTTGAACTCTGCCCGGCGGATAACTGCTCTATTGAAGATCAGTTTTGCCCAACCGGCGAGCAAGCCCATAAGTTCTCGATTACCGAGCGCTTCAACAACCACGACATTATTGCCAAGCTTGAAGGCTTCTTAGATACGAATCAAATAGACGTGGCTGGTATTGAGTTCATAGAAAATGCGGCCGGTGAGTTGTTTGTCTACGACGTAAACACCAACACCAATTATAACCAAGCCGCTGAACAGCGCGCTGGTGTTACCGCTACAGGTATGGGCGCCCTCGCCGATTACCTGATAGAGCTGGCTCGTGACTAAGAAACAACATTTACCCAGCAAAGTCTGCCCCGTTTGCCAACGCCCATTCAGTTGGCGCAAAAAATGGGAACGCTGTTGGGAGGAAGTTATCTATTGCTCAGAGCGCTGCCGCCGCTCGAATGAGCGGCTTTTTACTGGAATTGGCTTATGCAACCTTGGTATTATTAAAACGGTTTACATGGTTGTTCATCATCAATCGTGATTTCATAATCTCTGCAATCGCCCGAAACACAGGCACAACCACCGAGTTACCGAATTGTTTATAGGCTTGCGTATCTGATACCGGAATCACGAACTCGCTGCCTTTTGGCGTGCTAAAACCCATTAATCGTGAACACTCTAACGGAGTTAATCGACGGGGTCTGTTTGCGATGTTTTGCGGATCATCAAATGGCTTGCTCGCGTCAAAGCCTCGATCGACCAGAATTTCAGAACCATCCTTGTAATAGCGGGCTGATAGTGTACGCGCACGATCGTTAGGACCAACTAAACCAAATCCGAAACCATTACCTTTCTCCTGATGCTTTTTCGCATAGTTGAACAGGTACTCCCAAAGGTTTGGCGTCAATATGTACTTATCGTCAACCTCAGGCTCAAGAATATCCCCTAGCTTTGGTGCTGTGGCTTTCGATGGCTTTTTCAAATCTCTTAAGGTAAACCCTTGATGAATATTCAAATCGCGCCGAAAACCAACCAACACGATTCGCTCTCGATGTTGAGGCACCCAGTGCGCACCATCAATAATACGAGGATCATTTGGCCCTTCATGGTTGGCATCAGCAACTTCATAGCCAAGTTCATCCAAAGCTTTCATGATCACTTTAAACGTTTTACCACGGTCGTGGCTCTTCAAGTTTTTAACGTTCTCTAGCACAAAAGCCGGTGGACGCTTGGCCGCAATGATGCGAGCGACATCAAAGAACAACGTACCTTGGGTGTCACATTCAAACCCATGCTTCACACCTAAGGCGTTTTTCTTCGACACCCCAGCAATTGAAAAGGGCTGGCATGGGAAACCAGCAAGCAATACATCGTGATCAGGAATAACAGAATCAATGTGTTCATAGGCTTTCTCATCTGACACCGACGGATCAGCGCTTAGCGTGACGTCCCGAATATCTTCATTGAAACGGTGATATTCATTGTCACACGCATAGTTAGCCTTATAGGTACGCACCGCGAATTTATTCCATTCACTTGTGAATACGCATAACCCACCCTGTTCTTCGAAGCCTTTACGAATACCACCAATTCCGGCAAATAAGTCAATAAACCGAAAATCACAATTATCAGGTGTTACTTTCGGCTCTGGAAAAAGCTTCAGGAGGTGCAGGTACTCTGAATGAGTCAAGCTAGGCGCAGCTTTACCTTTTACCCAGCGGTTAATTGTCTCGCGGGTCCACCGATTATTCGGAAGCTGATTTAAATAATCAGCAAGGAACGTTTGGTCGTATATTTCCAGTAACTTGGTAACGACTTCTAGATCAGCCATTTCGTTCCGTTGTTGTTCTTCTGTGTTAAAGCTCATCTGGTACACGCTCGCTCCCTAGGACATTTATGTGATGTAAGATCACACAATCGTTCCACTACGTCAACAATAAACTGATCATTTATACAGTGTATAATTAATCGTTAATCTCGCCAGTCCAAAAGTGCTATTTCAGCGAATACTTACAATGCTATTTGCTATTCACTTAATCTTTACATATTGGTAATGTAGGCAGCAGGTAAATAAAAATTGCGGATATCCCGTTGATGGAATTAACAAAGATTATTGAGCAGATGAAGCTCAGCGGGGCCAAACGGATTTTAATCAAGGCTCTAGCGAACAACGATAATTCGAAGAATCAAATCTACCTCGGCTCAGATTTCGAGGTTATTCGCGCGATCCCATCCGGTGATGTTTATGCGGATGGTGTGAGTAAAAAAGGCCCTATATTCAAAGCACCGTTGGATTTCTACTGGGTCACGGCTAGCGGTGAAACGCAAAAAGCGCAATATGCGCAAATTATCCTCTATCCAAAATATCCTGAAACCCGCATGTCGGGATTCATGCGAGGTTGCGATCGAGATATTGCACCAAGCCATTTGATGCAGCCGCCGACACCAGAGCAACGAGCACAGCGCCAAGGCTCAAACCGATATCTCATACTTGGCGTCAACGAAAATTCTATATGGGCTTTTTGCACAAGCTGGGATGACGAGATACAACGAGAGGCCAAAGCGCTCATTGAAAGCGGTCAAACGACGCTTGTCGCTTCAATTTTTCACGAATATAAAGTTAGTCAGCAATCGAGTGAAGAAAAGCTTTTACAGCGGCTGCGAGAAATCTACGAACTTGGTCCTATTGAATCCTGCCGACTCAACGCCAGTGGCGAATTACTTCCATACAAAGCGCAAAATGGCGCTGGCTACACGCTTGAAGCCCAATTCGGCATCACCCCCAACGGCTCGCCAGATCCAGACTTTATGGATTGGGAGATTAAATCACACTCAGGCGGCGCTGTTACGCTCATGACACCAGAACCTAATGTTGGCACCTACCTTGATGATTTGGAGGCGTTCTTACGCCAATACGGCACCCGTATTCAGCCTGAACGACTAGATTTCGCAAGCCGTCATGATGTCGGCAAACAAAACGCCAAAACTAGTCTAACCATGCGCCTTGAGGGATATGATCCCAAATCAGGCAAAGTGACCGATCCTGAGGGTGGCTTGATGTTGCGCGGTCCCGCCGGTGAGTTAGCAGCAGGTTGGAAGTTTGAGAAGATCATTCAGCATTGGAAGAACAAGCACTCGAATACCTGTTTTGTATCCTACACCGCTGTTAAAGAAGAAAAGGTGTACTACCAGTTCGGACCTAAGGTAACGCTCGGTAAAGGAACAAGCTTAGACAAGCTGCTTAGTGCGCTCTACACCAGCACCATTTACTACGATCCTGGCGTGAACATGAAGTTGGTTAATGGTAGATGGAAGCCCAAAAAGCGGAATCAATTTAGGGTTGGTTGGAAGAATCTAGAATATCTTTATTTAATGATGTCAGAGTACCAGCTTAATGAAACGTGATTTCATTAGCATTTTTGTGATGTGATGTGATAGAAAAATCACTCCTGTGATACCGAATTCTGCATACAACCAAAGTCGGGAGTATGTCTTTGAGTCTGTCATGACAGATTCATCTGTCACCACTTTATCTGTTTTGCTTTTAAATTATTCCAAGCACTGGGCTCGATCTTATTCGCCTTCACATTAGAAAACTCAGAATTTTTTGCACGGATTTAAGCGGTAAAATTGAAGAGTACCAAACACAACATCCTATTTATGAGACGCGGTCAACTCCTAGTGAAGCTATGGGCTATAGGAACAAAAAAGCCGCTCGAATGAGCGGCTTTTTATTGGAATTGGTGGAGCTGGCGGGAGTTGAACCCGCGTCCGCAATACCTACATCCTCGGTCCTACATGCTTAGTTTGTCATTTAGTTAATCACCAAGTCGCCGACAAACAGGCTACTTAAGGTGACGATCCCGATTGGTTTTAACGCTTTGGCTACGGGCGAAGCCTCCACGCGAGTCTGCTTTGGGGTGAACCGACTGATCCTAGTCTCACAGACAAAGCGCTAGGGGTCGGACTCAGCGGGTTATTAAGCCGCTAAAGCGTAGTTGTCGTCGTTTGCAACTATTATGTTGAGGCTTTTTACGAGGCCAGCCTCACCTCGGCATGCACCTTGGGTTTCGTGTATCCCGTCGAATCCAGATCAGCCCCTAAGGTTAACTTGTCAAAGTCTATCACTGATATGGTGCTGCTGTCAGCAATTTCAAGTGCTAGCAACGTAAATAAAAATCTGCGCCATATTGCGTTAGATATTTGTTTTCTCGTATTCTAGCCGCCGTCGATAATAACAACAATAAAGGATAATTTTGTGCGTCACTCTCAGAGGTTAGCTTTCATCCCTTTGTTCTGGTTGTTCGCGATGAGGATGAAATGCTTCGTATGGGTACGGCGTTAATTGTTGAGGTTGCGCAAACTGATGGCAGCGTTTGGGGCGGTCGTTATACTCATCAAACCTCGTTACACCTGCCTCTTGCCGACATCGCCGATGGTATGAACGACACCGAACATACCACCATTCATAGCGCACTAGAACAGAGCTTTGAGGAGATCCTAGCGCTCTACCTTAACGATCGCATGGGTAACTATATCGAGTCTGACCATGTGGTGATTTCGTCAAGGTTTTTATCACCTCGGTTTAAGCTTGAAGTTAACGGTAAGGTACTTGAGCGCCATAGCGACCGTGTCACCTTGCGCTCTGGCGCTGGCTTAATATCGCTGCCACTTGATGACAGTTTAACCATGAAAAACGCGACGGTTAAAAAGCCCAAAGCTAGCAGCAAATCTTAAGCTTTATCACTACTCTCCCAATTAACCCGGCGCGCGGCTCAGCACCACGGCTGCGCGCTGCTTCCGCTTACCAAAACCAAAGGCTCGTTTAAAGGTAGCGATAGGAATGGGAATGTATTGCCGTTCTGCGGGCGATTGCCAGGCAAAGGTATCTTGGTCTGGGTCGTTGATGTAAACATAATGCTCGTCGGCAGCACATATAAGCACCCAGTGTGGGGCCTTGCTTTCATCGAACACATAAGTACTTATCAGAGCAATGACTAACTTACCCTGCTGTAAATCTGCCATGAGTTGCGCTACTGGGTATTCACCAATAACAATAGGTACTTGCTCTCGTTCTAAAGCGGCGATATCGGCTTCTTGAATACGTGCCATGATCTGCTTTTTATCGCTACTACGCACCGAATCTAACAGCAAAGGGCCAGCTTCGCTAACATGCAGTTCTACTTGTAAACCGCGCTTTAACGCTGCCCGCGCCAGCCCATGTGGACCGCAACCGCCATGCCCAGAAGTCATAAAAATGGTCGTCGCTTCGCGCCAGATTTCTAACTCTTCATGATGAGCATCTGCACACGCGATGTCAAAGTAAGCCATAGCCATCAAAAGACTAGCAGGGCCACAGGTAAAATCGGTTGTTTGGGTGCGATAAGGGACTAAGCGGGCCTGCTCTTGATCTAAATCACTACGCTTAAATTGCGGTAACAATTTTTGTAGCACCACCGCATCGCTATCATCTTCGTAATATTCAGCACGGATCTCCATATCGTAGTAGCCAGCTACGTGATACATCTGTAAAGCCGCCATGTTGTCTACTTTTACTTCGAGGCGCATAAATAAGCAGAAGCGCTCATCGGCAGCATCTTCTGCTGCCTGCAACAGCTGCCTACCGTAGCCACGACGGCGGAATTCTGGATGTACCGCTAAGGAATACAAGCGAGCTAACTCGGTAGCTTGGCGATACAACACAATGAAATAACCCACCACTTGGTCATCGACACAAAGCACCTGAAAATCGCCCACACCTTGGTCGATAAAACGCTTAAAACTGCGCGCACTGATTCGGTCGGTAGTATAACTCAACGTTTCTATCTGACTCAGTTGTGCGACATCGGTGCGTGTCGCTTGGCGTAAAACGACACTATAATTCTGTATATTTTTCATCAATTTAGCTCATATAGCTTATTGTACTAAACACACCGACCTGATAAATTTTCGGCGCTATTAATGAAGCACAACTAAGTGTCTGGTTAACGCTATTATCCGCTTTAAGTTAGCGCTAATACAATCACTCAATAAACAAAAAAATAAGTAAAATAAGGATATTTGCAATGAATCAAAGTAAGTGGATGGTGGCAATGTTGGCGGCTGTAATGGCTTCCGGTTGTTCAAGTATTGTCAGTAAATCAGATTACCCCGTTAATTTCGACTCAACTCCAAGCGGCGCTGCCTATGTGTTAACTAACAGCAAGGGTGTCCGCGTCGATTCAGGTGTTACGCCAGCAACTGTAACTCTGCCTTCATCAGCCGGCTATTTTCAAGGCGAAAAATACACCTTAAGTGTAAGTATGCAAGGCTATAGCAGTCGCGATTATACGTTCACTGCAAGTTTAGATGGTTGGTATTTTGGTAATTTATTGTTTGGCGGTTTACCAGGCATGTTGATTGTTGATCCACTTACTGGGGCTATGTTCAATCTGCCTGAACATGTTCATGTGCCTCTTGATGCCAGCAATAACAACAAGGGGCAGGTAGTTAAAATTGGTTTTATGGAAGACCTAACCCCAGCCGAAAAACAGCGTTTGGTGCCCATCACCGCGCAATAATCCTGTCGCACCCTCCGGGCGAAAGTGATAAACTAACGCGCAAATTTTTAGCAACGCTTGTTGCTGCTCGAGAGCGCTATGCTCAGGGCTAGTAACAAGCCGTTGCTCATTCTGCTACGCTGAGGACCGCCCGTGAGTACTACAAAACCTTCTTTAAGTTACAAAGATGCTGGTGTTGATATTGATGCAGGTAATGCTTTAGTTGAGCGCATTAAAGGCGTCACCAAACGTACCAAGCGCCCAGAAGTGATGGGTAACATTGGTGGTTTTGGGGCTTTGTGCGAATTACCCACCAAATACAAACAGCCGGTTTTAGTTTCTGGTACCGATGGCGTAGGCACTAAATTACGGTTAGCTATCGACCTTAAAAAGCATGACACCGTAGGTATCGATTTGGTCGCTATGTGTGTAAACGATTTAATTGTGCAAGGTGCTGAGCCTCTCTTCTTCCTCGACTATTATGCCACCGGTAAACTCGATGTAGACGTAGCAGCCGATGTGGTGACTGGTATTGGTGAAGGCTGTGTGCAAGCTGGTTGTGCCTTGATTGGCGGTGAAACCGCGGAAATGCCTGGCATGTACGAGCATGGGGATTATGACATTGCAGGCTTTTGTGTAGGTGTTGTCGAAAAAGACCGTATTATTGACGGCACTAAAGTCGCACCAGGTGATGCGTTAATTGCCTTGGCTTCTTCTGGCGCCCACTCGAATGGCTACTCGTTAGTACGTAAAATTCTAGCAGTAAGCGAGACCGACCCAAGCACCACCATGCTTGATGGCAAGCCATTAGCAGAGCACTTATTAGCCCCTACCAAAATCTACGTCAAATCTGTACTAGCCATGTTGGAGCAGGTTGACGCTCACGCTATTTCGCATATTACTGGCGGTGGTTTCTGGGAGAATATCCCACGCGTCTTACCAGATGCTGCGAAGGCGGTCATCGATGGTAGCAGCTGGCAGTGGCCGTTGGTATTTAACTGGTTACAAGAGCAAGGTAACGTGACCACCAAAGAAATGTATCGTACCTTTAACTGCGGCGTGGGGTTAATCATTGCTGTGGCGGCTGATAAAGCAGAGTTAGCGATTCAACTCTTACGTGAGCATGGCGAAGATGCCTGGCAGATTGGTGAAGTTGCAGCTCGCGTTGGCAACGAAGCGCAAGTAGAAATTAATTCATGAAGCGCATTGTTGTTTTAATCAGTGGTTCTGGCACCAACATGCAGGCCTTGGTTGAGGCCTGTCAGGCCGGCAAAGTGGCTGGCCAAGTGGTCGCTGTGATCAGCAACAAAGCAGAAGTGGCAGGCTTAGAAAAAGCCGCTGCTGCTGGCATTGCAACGGCGGTGCTATCTCATCGAGAGTTTGCGACGCGCGAACTCTACGATGCCCAGTTACAGCAGTTGGTAGATAGCTATCAGCCTGATTTAGTGGTTTTAGCTGGCTTTATGCGAATTCTTACCGCTGACTTTACCCGTCATTACCATGGTCGTATGCTTAATATTCACCCCTCTTTGTTGCCTAAATACAAGGGCGTAAACACTCATCAACGGGCGCTTGATGCTGGTGATGAAGAACACGGTGTGAGTGTGCACTTTGTTACTGAAGAGTTAGATGGCGGCCCCGTGATCTTGCAGGCAAAAGTGCCTATTTTTGCTGATGATACCGCCGCTGATTTGCAAGCTCGTGTGCATACGCAAGAGCATGCGATTTATCCGTTAGTGGTGCATTGGTTTTGTAGCGGCAGGTTGCATCTGAGCGCTGCGGGTGCGGTGCTGGATGGGCAGTTATTAGGCCCGGCTGGTTACGCCGAAGACTAATCTGCCCTGTTGCTTATGGCTTACTGCGCTGATTGGCTCTCTTACTGTCTTTCTTACTGTCTCTCTTAATGCCTCAGTAGTTGCCTCAGTAATAGCGAGGCAACTTCGTCACCATCTTTGCGCTGTGTCATCTTCACTAGCATATAATCCAACTCAGGCGCTAACCAATAGTCAGTTTCGCGCCGCGAGTTCTCGCGCACTCGCACCACTTTTATGGCCTCGATATCACCGTAGGGTAAACGCAAGGTTTCACGCGCCTGCACTGCATAGATAAGCTCATCCGCTTGGCCTTTTTCATCCAATACTTGGTAAGTTAATTCAGCCCCATTATCAGCCTCGGCCACATCTAACCGTAATTGCTCAATATGTGAGGCTTCGTCAATCCGTTGCGCCAACCAAGGCAGACTTAGAGGCTGCTGTGTAGCCTGATCGATAATCTGTTGTTGCGACCAATCAAAGGTTCCAGCAAAGCCTTTATCGCGCCCGGTACCTGAGCGTTTGTATTCCATAGATTGCGATTGCACTTTGCCTTCGTGCAGCACAAATTCGCTCCAAAACCGGCGCCGATCAGATAAAAACAATAAACTGATTTCAGTTTCCGTGTAGAGACTGTAGGTGTTGTTAGTAGCATCGTAACTGAGTTCGCGCACTGCTTCACCATATTGACTACCGCCACGATGTACCTCGTACCTAGCCTCGTAAGGCTGCAACAGGTCTGGCTCTGCCGCCACTGCCTCGCTCATGCAAAACGACAACAACAGAGCCATGCCACTAACTGCAGAAAAGTAGCTCAAAGTGTTGCTGTAAATCGGTAAGCCCAACTTGCGCAAAATCGCCATCGTTGTGTTCCTCATCGTTGCTTGCGAGTAGTTTAATCCACTGTAGCTTAACCAGTGGCTGCTGTTAACACTCAATCAGACCCATACTTGACTCAATAGTTTAACTGCTTGTTCGCTGCCAGGCATTAATTTCACTTGAAAATAGTGATCAAATTGACTACCCTCGTCGTATCATTACTGGTCTGACCTCTAACATTATAACGGAGTCGAAACATGAGTGTCGCCTTATGGGTTATAGCCACCCTAGTGGTACTAGGTGGTTTTTTATATTTTCGTAGTTCATTGCTAGCCACCAGCTTAGGCTTGGTGGGTATGTTTGCCATTGGTAGTTGGTTCGACATTGTCGGCCCAGTACTATGGACCCTACTAGCTATTATCTTAATTCCGCTTAACTTTACGGCGTTTCGTCGTGGCGTCTTGTCAAAAGCCTTACTAGGTGCTTACCGTAAAGTCATGCCGGAAATCTCTGAAACCGAGAAAGACGCTATCGATGCCGGTACTACTTGGTGGGAAGGTGAATTATTCCGTGGTGCTCCAAAGTGGAAGAACCTGCACAGCATTCAAAAAGCCGAACTGTCAGCAGAAGAACAAGCTTTTCTTGACGGTCCTTGTGAAGAAGTTTGCAAAATGCTGAATGACTGGGAAGCCACTCATGAGCTAGCCGACATGCCTGAAGATGTGTGGCAATATCTGAAAGATCACAAATTCTTCGCGATGATCATCAAGAAAGAATACGGTGGTTTAGAGTTTTCAGCTTATGCGCAATCTCGAGTGTTACAAAAACTGGCTGGGGTAAGTACTATCTTGGCTTCAACCGTAGGTGTCCCTAACTCGTTAGGCCCAGGTGAGTTGTTGCAACATTACGGCACCAAGGAGCAGAAAGACCATTACTTGCCGCGCTTAGCGAATGGCCAAGAAATCCCATGTTTTGCGCTAACAAGCCCAGAGGCTGGTTCAGATGCTGGATCTATTCCAGACACTGGAGTTATCTGCAAAGGCCAGTGGAACGGTGAAGAAATCGTTGGTATTAAGCTTAACTTTAATAAACGTTACATTACGTTAGCTCCAGTAGCTACCGTGTTAGGATTAGCGTTCAAACTGTATGACCCTGAGCATTTATTGGGTGATAAAGAAGAGCTAGGAATCACAGCCGCTCTGATTCCGCGTGATACCGCTGGGGTTGATATCGGTCGCCGTCACTTCCCACTCAACGTACCATTCATGAATGGTCCGATTCGTGGTGAAGACGTGTTCGTACCTTTAGATTACATTATCGGTGGTCCCAAAATGGCCGGTAAAGGCTGGCGCATGTTAGTTGAGTGTCTGTCGGTAGGCCGTGCTATTACTTTACCTTCTAATAGTGCTGGTGGGGTTAAATCTATCGCGTTAGCAACCGGTGCTTATTCTTACATTCGCCGCCAATTCCGCTTACCTGTTGGTAAAATGGAAGGTGTACAAGAAGCACTAGCTCGTTTAGCTGGTAACGCCTACTTGATGGATGCAGTCACCAGTTTCTCTACCAAGGGTATTGATTTAGGCGAGAAGCCGTCGGTGATCTCAGCCATCGCTAAATATCACATGACAGAAAAACTGCGTGCCTGTATGGACGACGCCATGGATGTCCATGGTGGTAAAGCCATCTGTTTAGGTCCGAATAACTACTTAGGCCGCGGTTACCAAGGCGTACCGGTAGCTATTACGGTAGAAGGTGCAAACATCCTTACCCGTAACCTGATGATTTATGGTCAAGGTGCAATTCGCTGCCATCCTTATGTACTAGAAGAAATGCTAGCCTCAGCTGAGACCGGCAAAGCTGGCCTAGAACGCTTTGATAAAGCTATCTGGGGTCACATTGGCTTTGGCATGAGTAACTTTGTTCGTTCTTTGGTACTTGGTTTAGGTTTCTGGCGCTTCAGTAACGCACCATACGGTGACAGTACTGCTCAATACTACAAGCAAATGAACCGTTTCAGTGCCAACTTAGCGCTGCTTTCTGACGTAGCTATGGGTGTGTTAGGTGGTTCATTGAAGCGTAAGCAACGCATTTCTGCACGTTTAGGCGATATGTTGAGCTACTTGTTTATTGCGTCTGCCACACTGAAGCGTTTTGAAGACGAAGGCCGTCAGCAAGCTGATTTACCTTTGTTACATTGGGCACTGCAAGATACCTTGTACAAGCTTCAAGAAAGCCAATTAGCGCTATTAGATAATTTTGGTGGTGTTGGTGCGGTCATGAAAGCTGTGATGTATCCATTTGGTCGCATGGTGAAACGTCCATCGGATAAGCTGGATAGCAAAGTCGCGAAAATCTTGCTGAAGCCAAACGAAAGCCGTGAACGTCTTGGCGCAGGTCAATTCTTGTCACCAGAAGGTCAATTTGGCTATTTAGAGCAAACCTTGCGTGACATCATTGCTGCTGAAGAGTTGTTTGATCGAGTACGCAAAGCTGCGGATAACCGCCGCCTGCCATTTATGTTCTTGGATAAAGTAGCTGAACAAGGTAAACAGCTTGGCGTATTAAACGACGATGAAGTAGCCTTGCTACAACGTGCTGAAGCAGGTCGCTTACGAGTGATCAACGTGGACGATTTTGCTCACGAAGACCTATTAGCCGGCAAAGCAGCACGTGACTATGCCCTAGCTCAAGCGAATAAAGCCGCTGACGCTGCCTAATCTTGAGTGGGGTCAGAGTGCTTTAAATAGCACCAATCAAAGGCCAATCCTCGCGATTGGCCTTTTTTATGTGTACAATTCAGCGCTTGAAACGATTCGAAACCTACTATAAGTACAAACAACAGGAGCTTTTATTGCATGCCGCAAGCATCCTCGACAGCAACTAAAAGAGGCGCCTTTACGCGTTTTCTCGATACGGTAGAATATTTGGGCAACCTACTGCCCCACCCCATTACCCTTTTTGCATTATTTGCCATTGGTATTGTGCTGTTGAGCGGCATTGCCAGTTATTTTGGCTTAAGTGCTCTTGATCCCCGTCCAGGTGGTGCCGAGATTGAGGTGGTGAGCTTACTCAATGCCGAAGGTATTCAACGCATTGTTACTGGTTTGGTGACCAACTTTACCGGTTTTACCCCATTAGGTACGGTATTAGTGGCATTACTTGGGGTAGGTATTGCTGAACGTTCAGGCTTGTTATCAGCAGCAATGCGAGGGCTCGTCATGAACGCTCATCCGCGCGTCGTTACCGTCGCTGTGGTCTTTTCTGGGGTTATTTCTAATACCGCAGCCGAGCTAGGTTACGTGGTCTTGGTACCGCTTGCCGCGATGATTTTCCATTCCCTCGGGCGCCATCCATTAGCTGGTATGGCTGCAGCTTTCTCGGGCGTATCTGCCGGTTATAGCGCTAACTTGCTGATTGGTACCGTCGACCCGCTCTTAGCTGGTATCACCACCAAAGCTGCCAACCTGATTGATCCTGACTATTATGTAGGCCCAGAAGCTAACTGGATGTTTATGTTCGCTTCTACCTTCTTGATTGCCATTATGGGTACGCTGGTTACTGAGAAAATCGTCGAACCTAAACTAGGCAAATACGATCCAGAAGAAGCTACTATCAACTTAAAAGAACAAACGATTGAGCCACTCTCTAAGCTAGAAAAACGTGGTTTGATAGGCGCCGGCTTAAGCTTTTTAGCACTGGGTGGCTTGTTGGCCTTAACCATAGTGCCTGAGTGGGGCATTTTACGTCACCCTGAAACGGGCGAAGTAGCTGGCTCACCTTTCTTAAAAGGCATAGTGACCTTTATTTTTATTACTTTTGCTATTCCTGGCTTTGTTTACGGCCGTATCACCAACGTCATGCGCACAGACCGCGATGTAATTGATGCGATGTCTGATAGCATGAGTACCATGGGCATGTACATTGTGCTGGTGTTTTTTGCGGCGCAGTTTGTAGCCTTCTTCGGGTGGACTAACTTTGGTAGCATTCTTGCCATTAAAGGTGCCACCTTCTTACAGGATGTGGGATTAACCGGCCCTGCGGTGTTTATTCTGTTTATTCTGATGTGTGCGTTCGTCAACCTGATGCTAGGCTCGGCATCGGCACAGTGGGCCATTACAGCACCGATTTTTGTCCCCATGCTGATGTTGATTGGCTACGCTCCAGAGGTCATTCAAGCAGCTTATCGAATTGGTGACTCGGTCACCAACATCATCACCCCTATGATGAGCTATTTCGGGCTTATTTTAGCGGTCGCGGTACGCTACAAAAAGGATACCGGGATTGGGACCATGATTGCGATGATGTTGCCTTACACGATTGTCTTCTTATTAGGTTGGGCAAGTTTCTTCTTTATTTGGGTGTTTGGCCTAGAACTACCGGTGGGCTGGTGGGGAACACCTACGTATTACACACCTTAAGTTGTCGGGAAAATACCAACCCAACCATAAAAAAGCCGCGCGAACTTTCGAGCGGCTTTTTCGTTGGATAACTATAGCTTCAATCCCTACCTAGAGCCTTAGGCTGGACGGCGTAAGACTCGATACATGACCACCGCAGTAAGACCGCAGGCTCCCATCATATAAAGCATAGCTAACGGGTCGTAGTGTCCCAGCACATTCACCAACGCAGAAATAATGCCAGCAATCAAGAATTGCAGACTTCCGGTTACTGCAGAAGCCGAACCGGCTCGCTCTTGCTGCTCTGCTAACGCTCCTGCCATGGCATTTGGAAACACCATGCCGAGCGTGCTGATATACATGAAGAGTGGAATAATAACGCCCCAAAAGCCCCAGTTATAATGCCCGGCGATAAACAGTACCAAGGCAATCAAACCTAATACTGGCAGTGATTTATTCAGAATTTTGCGAGAATCATGACGTCGTAATAACCACGCATTCAATTGCGATAGCCCAATAATGCCTACAGCATTTAAGCCAAAGAGCCAACTGTAATGGGTGGGCGACAAACCAAAGTGTTCAATAAACACCAAGGGGGATGCGGTGATGTAGGCAAACATGCCTGATTGGGCTATGCCACCGCTTAACGAATAACGCAAAAAGCTGCGGTCGCGCAGAACGCCCCAATAAATGGGCAAACTTGATCTGATTCGTACGGCTTGGTTGGGTAAACGTGTTTCTGGTAAGCGAATATGAACTATCGCCAAACACGCCACCGCTAGCGCGGCCACAATAATAAAAATAGCTTGCCAACCAAACGCAGCAGTAACATAAGCTCCCATCAAGGGCGCTAAGATCGGTGCTATCCCCATCACCAAAATCAAAAACGAAAACACCTGGGCTGAAGCTTGTGGCGTATACAAATCTCGCACCATAGCTCGCGCAATAACCATGCCTGCACAAGAGCCTATCGCCTGTAAAAATCGCAACACGATGAGGCTTTCAAGATTGGGCGCATAAGCACAAGCAAGGGAGGTAACAATATACAACGCCAAGCCAAAATAAAGAGGTGGCTTTCGACCAAACCGATCCGATGCTGTTCCGTACAGTAACTGGCCAATAAAGAGGCCGAGAAAAAATGATGTTAGCGATAACTCAACACGATTCGTCGGTGTATTGTAGCTTTCGGCGATAGCACCGAAAGCTGGTAAATACATATCAATAGAGAGCGGACCAAAAGCAGTGAGTAGCGCCAGCACCACCACCACAATATCAAAGCGTGCTGTATTAGATACGGTTACCGGCATGTTACTGCACCGGCTGGTAGCTAAGAGTACTATGCTCGCTAGGTCGTTTAATGGTTTGTTGTACTCGCGCCCAGTCTACAAACGACTGCGCATAATTTACGTAAGTATCGTTAACGCGGCCTTGTGCTTGCAAATCAGCCAGCAACTTCCAACCATCATTACCACCGGCTAAAAAGCTGTTGGTGATCATGATATAAGTTTGCTCTGGCTGTACTGGCTGCCAAGCCTTGCTGCGGCGATTTTGCACAGCGAGCTGACTAACACGCTGCCCTTCGGGTTGCTTCATATCAACCGCAAATCTTACCCCCGCACCATGCGGATAGGCACCATCAGAGCCACCAGCGGAGATGGCATAAGCTAATGCTTGCTCGAGTACCTGACGCAGTTCTGCCCCGCTAATCTGCACTTCTACCAAAGTGTTGGAGAAGGGTAAAAGACCATAGGCATCGGCGACAGTAAAACGGCCTGATTTAATTTCGTTACGCACGCCACCGCCATTTTGTAGAGCGAAATCAGCTTGTGGCGCACTTGCTAGAAAAGCCTCAGCGACAACGCGGTGAGCATCTGAATAAGTTCCTGGCCCACATTGCGCGGGTACTGGACCCATCCGCTTAAGACACAAACGTTCAGGTACGTCAGCGATAACCTGCATGGTTAATTCTTCTAACTGAACCTGATAGCCGCTTAACAGCTCAGTTACTTCGCTATCCCCTGCTTTTGCCCAAAATTGCGGTAATTGGGCTAATGCATGGGGCGCATCTGGGCTTAATAAAAGGTGTGATTGACCGCCACAGCTCGCTACTTGATCACCGTTAAAGTCTATCACTAACTCACCCACCACTTGGCTATATTCCCACGCGTGAACGACACACACTGGGTCACCATCAAGATTCACTGTTTGCATCGGGTAGGGGCCAACACTAGGTAAACCAAACCGTGCGTAGTCGCCAAGCAAGGTGTGTGAATCACCACCGACAATAAAATCAATAGCAGGTAACTTCTCAGCTAAAGTCAAATCGTTGCGATATTGAATGTGAGTTAGCAAGCCAATCTTTTCAACCCCCAGCCGCTGCAATTCAGCAACATAGTAAGCGGCTGTAGTGTATTCATCAGCAAACGTAGTGGTTGCATCGGGTTGCGATGAGTTTTTCGTTTTAACAGCAATATCGAGCCCGATCAGGCCTACTTTCTCGCCGCCAACATTGAAAATCGTATAGGGCTGAAAGCTGTCCCAGCGCGTTTTTGGCGTAAGCGGTGAGACTCCTACTTCTGGCTCAACATTAGCACCTAGCACCACCGTGCTACAGTCGCTCATCGCTAAAAAATCCAAGAAGGTTTTCAAGCCTTTGTCACCACTATCAAACTCGTGGTTACCCAAGGCAAAAGCATCAAAGCACACATGGTTCATGAGTGCCGCATCTGCTTCACCATTAAACAGGGTATAAAACAAAGTGCCGGTAATAGCATCTCCCGCATGCAGGGTTAACACATGCTGATGTTTATTCCGAATGTCTTCAATAGCAGCTGCCACAGCGGCAAAACCACCACTTTGCAAGCGGTGATCTTCGCCTTTGTAACTGATAGCCGTTCGCTGTCTTGGCACCAGGTGCGAGTGGTGGTCGTTAATATGGGCTACGGCCAACTGAAACGGCTGCGGTTGTTGTACCTGCGCACAACTTGCTAAGAGCAACCCAACTAAGCCTATTCCAATACGTTTCAACATCAACTTACCACTCCCATTTAAGATTAAACTCACACCACAACTCATGCCCAAGCGTTAAGATTTAGCTTACTTAATTAAACCAATTTCACGCAGCCGCTCAAGCAAATAATCATCGGCGCTGATAGGTTCAAATCGCTGTGGGTTTTCATCGCTAATACAACTTGCTAACGGAGTGATCATCACATCCGGATTAAAGTGCAAGAAGAATGGAATGGAGTAACGCGATTTTGCACTGAATGGTGCCGGTGGATTCACCACGCGATGGGTAGTTGATGGCAACACCCCGTTGGTTAAACGCTGTAACATATCACCCACGTTACAGATAATAGCGCCTTCGATGATGGTCACCGGAATCCAACTACCGTCTTTGGCTAAGACTTCTAACCCAGGTTCACGTGAGCCAACCAGTAGCGTTAACACGTTAATGTCTTCATGAGCACCTGCACGCACTGACGGTGTGCCCTCATCGATGATGGGTGGGTAGTGCAACGGACGTAAAATGGAGTTACCAAAATTTACTTTATCGTGAAAGAAATCTCGAGGCTGTTTTAGATACACGGCTAAAGCTTCAAGCACCTGTAAACCCAACGCATCGAGTGCTTCATAAAGCTTTAAAATCTTGGTTTTAAAAGCAGGAAGCTCTTGTGGCCATACGTTCGGCGTTAATTGCTTGTACGGTGCAACCCCTTCAATTTCCCGGCCAACATGCCAGAACTCTTTTAAATCTACATGTTTAGCATCTTTTGCAATCTCAGTTCCAAATGGCGTGTAACCACGTGCGCCGCCACCGCCAGGAATATGGTACTGTTTTTTCACCGCTTCAGGTAACGCGAATAAATCACGGCAAATATCGAGTGCATCATCAATCAACTGTTGCTCGATACCATGTTTAGTTAAAGCTACAAAACCATGTTGCTCGTAGCCAGCGCCAACATGCTGTGCAAATGCATCAAAATCTTGCCCATACAGGCTCATATCAATGTGCGGTATTGAATTCATCGGTTGTTTATCCAAAGCGGTGTGTCATCAAGATTTAAACGAATAAAGTACTTAAAACCAAGGGGCTGGCTGGGTAAAGGTTCAGTAAACCCACTAGGTAAGTTGCCTTACGCTTGCTAATGTTAGGCTCGTAGTGTAGCAAAAATGCAGTAAAAAAGTGAGGAGAATCACGATGAAATTGCTAAATAAAATCATGCTTTCTGTGGTCGCAACGGGGGCTGTTATGGCCAGCTCAGCTAGCTTTGCTCAGAGCAGTAATGATGCCCAAACGAGTCCTCGTTATTCGGCATACAACTATGGCAGCATTGGTATCACCAATCATGATGGTGGTGATAGCATCATTGCCCAAGGTAGTTATGAATTTAGCAGTCCTTATTACGTGAGTGGTTACTACCGTAATTTTGATAGCGATACTGCCGGAAGCAACGATGCCTTCGGCATCAAATTAGCCCGTTATTTTTGGTTAAGCCAAGGCTTAACAGCTGATCTTGGAGTACGTGCTGGTAACGTAGACTGGGGCCCTGTTGATAGCAGTTTTTGGGGCGTTGAAGGCATTCTGCGTCAACGTATTGACCAATTTGAAGTGTATGCTGGCGCGGGTTGGGTAGATTACAGCGATGCTGGTACCGACAATCAGTATCAAGTTGGGGTGAACTATTATCTCCAAAATAATCTGTCGGTTGGTGTCGGCTATCAGGATGATGAATTTGGTGATGGCTTACGCTTGCGAGCAAGCTACCACTTCTAAGCCTAGCCCCTACCCTTTTTAAGAATATGAGGTATGCTGTGTGCATGAATGATGCTGACGTACGGAGCAATTTATGGCACAGCTTCCTAGTTTTTTAGAAATGTATCGCGATCTTATTGCGATCCCTTCTGTTTCCTGTCTTGATACCAGCTGGGACACCAGCAATAAGCCCGTTATCGAAAAATTAGCCCGTTGGTTTGAAGCTCTTGGTTTTCAAATCGATGTGCATGAACTCGACCATCAGGCCGGTAAATTTAACTTGTTGGCTCATTACGTACCCGACGGCTGCGACAGCGGCGGCTTACTGCTCGCTGGTCATACTGATACAGTGCCCTGGGACGAAGGTCGGTGGACTCACGATCCTTTTAAACTTCGTGAAGCCGACGGCCGTTTATATGGGCTTGGTAGTGCTGATATGAAAGGTTTTTTCGCTTTTGTATTAGAAGCACTGCGAGGTATCGATTTAACCAAGCTACGTCAGCCCCTCTATATTATCGCCACGGCAGATGAAGAGACCACCATGGCTGGGGCTCGTGAGCTCGATGCATTTGGCCACTTAAAACCCGCTTATGCGGTGATTGGTGAGCCGACCAATATGGTGCCGGTCACCGCCCACAAAGGCCATCTAACCGAGGCCATCAGGGTTACCGGTAAATCCGGACATAGTTCCAATCCTGCCGCGGGCATCAATGCCATTGAAGTGATGCACGATGTGATCACGGAATTACGTGTCGTACAGCATGAATTTCGCGAACGCTATCATGATAGTACTTTTGTGGTGCCCTATCCGACCCTAAATTTTGGCGCTATTCATGGCGGTGATGCGGCTAACCGTATTTGTGCTTGTTGCGAATTACACCTCGACATGCGCCCGCTACCAGGCATGAATATCAGCGATTTATACGGCATCATCGATCAACGTTTAGCCGAAGTAAAAGCTAAGTATCCTGGCGCTATTTGTTTAGAACACATGCATGAGCCGATTCCTGGCT
The DNA here is from genome assembly GCF_024584785.1 of Idiomarina loihiensis. Taxonomy (GTDB): domain Bacteria; phylum Pseudomonadota; class Gammaproteobacteria; order Enterobacterales; family Alteromonadaceae; genus Pseudidiomarina; species Pseudidiomarina fusca. The sequence goes on along the minus strand of NZ_CP074112.1, from coordinate 574,001 downwards.
ATCGCTGTGAGCCTGATTCAACGATTGTGCAACTCGCACAACAACTTACTGGCAACCAAGCGGAACCAGCTAATTACTGCACTGAGGCACCATTTGTGCAAGAGTTAGGCTGTCAGACCATTATTATGGGCCCCGGCAGCATTGCCCAAGCCCATCAGCCTGATGAATACATTCGCATTGATGAAATTGCTCCGGCACAAAATCAATTGCGCGAGTTAATTCAACGCATCTGTTTATAGAGCCGTTCTCACAATTAACAAAGCCCGCATACACCACTATGGCTGCATGCGGGCTTTTCTGTGTGCTAAAGAATAGCGCTTAGTCTACTGACTTTTCAGGAAACAACATCATGCTATTAGCACCATCATTGCCAATATCTGAGTTAGCACGAGGTACATACTGATCCACTCGAATCACGCTAACGCTGCCATCCTCAGCAACCTCTAGATCAAACGCGATCCAGGTATCATTAGTACCATCGGTATCTTCATCTTGGCTGGGTGCGAAAACGTAGTTCTCACCGTTCACCTGTAGTTCTACCCGCGTAGGCGATTGGAACACAGTGCCACTGCCGCTGTAATGATGCACGGCATAGCGATAAATACCAGGATACGGGAAAGCTGGTACCGTAGTAACTTCAGGCCCGTAACTCGAAGTATCATCAACATCTAAATCTATGGTGACACCATTGACGGTTTGATTGCTATTGCTGTAGTAGATTCGGAAACGTTCAGTGCTGGCCTCGCCATTCGGCACGGTAGGTCCCATAAAATGGGTGTCTAAATCGCGTGGATTTTCGCCCCAAGTTAAAGTAACACGCATGGCTCCTGGCACTGCGACCACGCACTCTGGCAAGGTCATATCTTCACTACCAGTAACTAACGGAAAGGTGGTACTGATGCCACTGGCGTCATCCACTGAGATAAGGATCTGACTATTGGGCCGTACCCGAATCGAATAATCACCTTCGCCATTGGTATAAGCCGAAGAGCGACCGATATAATTCACCCCTTCCGCACGGATCCGAACGTTGCGACGCGGTGTCACACCATCTTCTTCAAAAACACAACCATTCACTCGAATCGAATCAAACAGCACATCTGCATTCCAGGTGGAGAAATGTCCAACCACACCTTCATAATACTGAGCGCCGCTGCTGCTATCCGTTTGCAAGGTTGCTTCGCCTTCAACTTCCCAGATACCAGTCACTTCATTGAAGTGAATAAGCGGAATCGTTGCCGGCGGTGATGTCGCCCGTTGCGCTAGTGGGATGCGGATAGTTGCTTGGGTACCTTCAGCAAGGTTAATGGCCCCGCCACTGCTATCAGAAAAACTAGCGTCAATAGCACCAAACGACTCAATCAGTTGCACCACATCTTGCTCTGGATCATAGGCTTCATACTCGCCGGGCATGATGTCTGGATCCGATGAAGCATCGATATTAGTCAACTTCGCCGTCACCTCGCCGGTCACCACTTCACCGGCAGCATTAACAAACGCATTAGCTGGCAAATCAACCGCCATCGGTGAATCAGTAACCGTTACCATGGTAGCTGCAGCGGCGTCAAAATTAACTTGAGCATCCACAGCTATCATCGCTACCGAGGTACTGGTAATAGGGTTTTCAGTACTGGTACGCGCTACATCTGAACGGCTAGCAAAACCATCAGCAACAGCGCGTAACACGAGGCGCTCTTGGTAGCCGACACCACTTATAGTAACTCGTCCTTCGCTGTTCGTTTGCACATTGTCGAGTAACAAATAGGCGCTATCGTCTTCAATTACAGCACCAGCCTCGCCGCTGAATACATAAGCTTCTACCGAAGCATCAGCAATTGGCATGGCTGTTTGATAGTCAGTGACCAACACGGAGACAGAGCCAAAGGTTGAACAAGTTACCTCTATGGAAGGCGCTGTTTCACCTACAGTAAATTCCGCTGGCGTAACACTACAGGTATGGCCAACTAATTCATCCACACTTAATTGCACCTGATCACCTGGGCTGACCGGCTGCTCTAACTGCACATCTCCGGTAGTAAGCGCTTGACTGTAGGCTTCTCCATTAATGCTGTAGTTGAGCGTTAGTTCACGACTATTACCAGCAACTGTACATTGCATGGCAAAGGTTGGAGCTACCACCTCGTCTTCACAGGTTAAGGCTAAATCGGTGATGTCCTCCCCGGCAAAGGTCACTTGTTCAGGATCAATCGTACAAGCTTGCCCGTCTGGGGCTGCTACTACCGCTAGGTCTACTGTAGTTTCATCGTCCCATTCGGTGGTAAAAGCAAAATCGCCATCTTCACTTACGGTTAGACTCTCGTCGTTAGCACTAAGCTCAACTGCGCCCGCCAAGCCCGTTGCCGTGCCAGCCAGAGTATAACTGGCCGGTGGTGGCGGCGGCGGCGGTGGTGGGGTTACTGGGTCATCATCTTTGCTATCGCTAGAGCACGCAGCAAGTAACGTTAAAGAGGCAACCCATGCCATCACTTTTAACGATTGCTGCAGCCCTTGATAAGTTGTAGATATTCTCATCACACTCTCCTTAGTTTATGTAGCCGAAGCTAAATTAAACATAGTCAAGTGTTAATATTGTGTAAATAAAAGCCGATAGATTTTTTATAAGCATTTCTTTTAATGTAAGATTTTGTCTAACTAACACTACCCAAAACGCGCTTTACTGGCGCAAAGCTGCGACGGTGGATGACGCAGGCCCCCTGTTCACGCAAGATTGCCAGATGTGCAGGGGTTGGGTAGCCCTTATGTTTGGCAAAATCATAGTGAGGAAACTGCTGGTGCCACTCCAACATTTGTCGGTCGCGCTCTACTTTAGCCAAAATCGAAGCAGCGCCAATACATTCATGTAAGCCATCCCCACCAATCACTGCCTGGGCTGGCACCTGTAACTGCGGTACATGGTTGCCATCCACTAACACCATACTTGGCGCAACTGGCAGCCCTGCCACGGCTCGTTGCATCGCCAACAGCGAAGCCTGCAAAATGTTAAGGTCATCAATTTCACTAGCACTACACTGCGCTATCGCCCAATACAAAGCTTTTTCTTTGATCTCGAGACTCAAAGCTGCACGTTTTTTTTCCGAGAGCTTTTTCGAATCATTAATGCCCACAATCGGCTTGGCAGGGTCTAAAATAACCGCTGCTGCCACCACAGGCCCGGCAATAGGGCCGCGCCCTGCCTCATCAGTACCACAAATCATAACTTTCATCTTGTTGTTGAAGGAACATGGGGTATGATACTTTCGTCTTAATCATAATAACAATACAACAAGGGGTTTTCTCATGTCTGGTTCGCAAGAATCGTCTACCTTGCTTAATCGCATTCTCGACAAAGTTGAACGGGTAGGTAATAAACTACCTGATCCTGCCGTCATGTTTTTTGGCTTATTGGTGATTGTGTGGGTACTCAGTTACCTGCTCGCTGGCATTAACTTTAATGCTATCCACCCGCTTACGGGCAATAATGTGGAAATCACAAACTTGCTGGCGGGCGACAAAATGGCTGACTTCCTCGCCAACATGGTCAATACCTTTATGGGTTTTGCGCCCTTAGGCGTCGTTTTGGTTGCGATGCTTGGGGTGGGTGTAGCTGAGCGCAGTGGTTTTATTAACGTAGCCATTAAACTGATGCTTAATGTCACGCCAAAAATGCTGCTCACGCCGGTCCTCATTCTTATTGCAATTGTCAGCCATACCGCCGTAGATGCCGGTTATGTGTTGGTTATTCCGTTAGGCGGGGTGATTTTCTACGCTGCAGGACGCCATCCTCTTGCTGGTATTGCAGCAGCTTTTGCCGGGGTCTCCGGTGGCTTTAGCGCAAACTTTGTACCTTCCGCTATCGATCCGCTCTTGCAGGGATATACCTTAGCGGCTGCGCAAATTTACGACCCTTCTATTCAGTTAAATCCGCTCAATAACTACTTCTTTACCGCTGCATCATCGCTGGTGGTGGTTGCTGTGGGTTGGTTTTTAACCGATAAAGTGATTGAACCACGGTTAAAGAAGACCGCCACAATTGATGGTGATCAAGAAGATATGCCAGTGCTAGACGATGTTACGCCTCGTGACCGTAAAGCTTTTTATGCTGCTACCTTGACCATGGTTTTGGGTTTAGTTGCCCTGTTCTTTGCCGCCACGGCAGAAAATACTCCATTAGCAGATCCAACTGGCGAGTTAAAATCTTTTGCGGCACCGCTGATGCAAATGATAGTCCCGTTGATTTTCTTGCTCTTTATCGTACCAGGCATAGTGCACGGCTATATCTCTGGTAACTTTAAAAACTCACAAGATGTCATTAAAGCCATGAGTAAATCGATGGAAGACATGGCCTACTACATGGTCATGGCATTCTTCTGTGCGTTATTCATTAAAGCCTTTGGCGATTCTAACCTAGGAACTCTACTCTCCATCAAAGGTGCTCAGTTCTTAAGTTCACTGCAGTTATCTGGTGGAGTCACCATGGTTGGCTTGATCATGCTGGTAGCATTTATCAATCTATTCTTGGGCTCATCGTCTGCGAAGTGGGCGCTGTTATCACCGATTTTTGTACCTATGCTGATGCAATTAGGTTACTCACCTGATTTAACTCAGGCTGCCTATCGTGTAGGTGACTCGGTTAGTAATATTATTACCCCGTTATTGCCTTACTTCCCGTTAGTGGTGTTGTATTGTCAGCGCTATGTGAAGGGTACTGGTATCGGTTCATTAGTAGCTATGATGCTACCCTTTACCTTTACTTTGTTGATCCTGTGGTCCGCCTTCTTAATCATTTACTGGATGATTGGTTTCCCACTAGGTATTCAAGCTAACTACATTTACCCTGCAGGCTAACAGGTATGAGTTACTTTCAAGGTAAAACCGTGTGGCTAACCGGTGCCTCCTCAGGCATCGGCTTAGCCATGGCTGAACAGCTAGCCAGCGCCGGAGCTCATTTAATCCTAACCTCGCGTCGCGCTGAGGTATTAGAGCAAGTACGGCAACAACTTGCTCATCCAGAGCGCCACCAAATCTTGGCTCTTGATTTGAATCAGCCGGAGCATGTGGCGGCACAAGCACAGGCGGCCTTGGGTGATCAAGTTATCGATATCCTCATCAATAATGCCGGTGTTTCGCAACGTTCGTTGATTCTAGACACCGACTTAAAAGTCTATCGGCAATTAATGGAAATTGACTATTTTGCCGTGATTGCGCTAACCAAATTGGTGTTACCGCGGATGGTGGAGCGGCGCGCTGGACACATAGTTACGGTATCTAGCGTTGCGGGCAAAGTCGGAACCAAACTACGCAGTGGTTATAATGGTGCTAAGTTTGGGGTGATTGGCTTTATGGACTCGTTAAGGGCTGAAATGACCAGCCATGGTTTGGTGGTCACTTCTATTTTACCTGGTTTTATCAACACCCAAGTGGCGCACAATTCCCTTACTGGTGACGGCTCAGAGTTGGGTCATGCTGACCCTGATAATGCTGGGGGCATTTCAGCAGCAGAATGTGCCAAACGCTCGTTAGCCGCCATCGCTAAGCAACAAGCTGAGGTGGTGGTGGGCTCAGGCGTATCCAAACTGGCGCCATGGTTACAACGCTTTGCTCCCGGGCTAGTGCGTCGTATGGTTGCCAATCGATAAATAGCTTGATGAACCAGCAAGCTTCAGCGCTTGCTGGTCAAGCGCCAGCCTAATAACCCACCAAGTAGTAATGCCAGTACCACCAATGCGTACCACACATTACGTTGATCAAAGAATCGCCCTTGTTGGCTAAACTTGATACCCGTGGGTTCATTCCATTGCCCACCTAGATAGCGTGCACGCACCTCAAAGCGATAATTACCCGGAGGTAACGAGGTGTATTCCACTGCGGTAGCGCTGCCACGATTTATCCAGTCATCATCAAAACCAACCAAGCGCGTTTGATATTCTAACTGCTCCGGCATAGCATAGGTCATGCTGACGTAAGAAAAGGTAATACGCTTCGTAGTTGGGGTTAATTGTAGGTCATCGACAGACTGCGCTGTGTCGTATTGCGGCGCTAGCAGCAGTTGCTTATCTGCGTTAATAGCTTCTAGCAATACAGGCTCAGGCTTATTACCCTCAGCATCATTCGCTTGCGCCTGGGCTGGATCTACAGCAATCACACCAAGTGCAGAGGCAAACCACAACTGATTGGTGTCACTCACTAAAGAGGCAGGCCCACCGGTAGTCAGTTGCCGCGTAACCATGCCATCAGCTTCTGAAAAGCGCTGGTAACTTATGTTGGTGATACGTCTATTCAACCAACCATCAAGGGTCTGGCGGCTTAAGCGTGCGATCCCCTGAGAACTCCCTAACCAAAGATGATGGTTACTATCAAAGTTAATCGAAAAAGCCTTATCAAAGGGCAGCCCATCACGACGCGACAACCAGCGCCAGTCGTCACTCGCTAAGGGTCGCGTGATTAAACCATGATCTGTCGCGAACCATAAACGTTGTTGGTGGACCACGCCAGCAAAGACGTTACGCGCACCAGTAAAAGCTGGTAGATCTACTGCCTCGGGCTGCCACAAATTAAACGATGGCGTAGTCGCTAGCTGGGCCAGTGGATCGGCCACCTGTGGGCGTAAATACATGAGTGTGAGCGTTGAACCCAGCCAAATTCCACCATTGGGGTCGATGGTAATAGATGAGATAAAATCACCTGGCAAACCGTTCGCGGAATTTAAACTATCCAAGACAGTTAACTTACCGAACTCTGCGGCAACTAACTTGAGTCCTTCAGGGGTGCCCAACAACAGATGTCCACTAGGTAACACCTTAACGATTCTAACTTCGTTACTATCAAGCCCATTTGCTGCGGTTAAGCTGGCACTCAATCCTTGCTGGCTTAATTGCAACAAACCGCTGGTATAAGAACCAACATACATCAACTGTTCCGAACCACGCGCCAGGCTTAACACTGAAACTTTGTTGGTATCTGATTGCCCCGCAACAGCGACAAAGCGGTCGCCCTGCTGCCGACTGATACCGTCATTGGTACCAATCCAAATCGCCCCCTGCGCATCTTCGGCAATAGCGCGAACATTATTACCCTTGATACCATCAGTTTGGGTATAGCTGCTGAACAAAGTATTGCGCAACTGCACCAAGCCACCATGGCTAGCAATCCATAGATTATTATCTCGATCTTTAAAAAGATCGTTGATGTGTGAGTTCGGTAAGCCATCTTCTACCGATAACCACTGCTCAGAATTAAGACAAAACCTGCCTAAACCCTGCGTAAAGGTACCGACCCAAAGGCAACCATTGGGGCCTTCAACTAAACTGGTGACGCGATCTTTAATCGGCACGGGCCAAGGTTGAAACGGTTCGCCTAAGGCACGTTGAAAAAAAACGCCCTCATCGGTTGCCACCACTAACGTCCCATTGGCCAAAGTTAGCATGGCTCGCACCTGAGTAGCCGGTACACTTGGCTCTTGGACAAAGCTGTCAGTAGCAGCATGATAATAGGCGAGGCCTAAGCGCGTTCCGGCCCATACGCCGGCGTTTTCGCGATAACTACGAGGGGCTTGGTGAATACGAAAGGTAAAGTCAGCTGGTAGCCCCTCGGTTTGGGTATACAATTTATGTTGCCCTTGGCCACTACTATCTACCTGATAAAGACCTGCGGTCGAGGCTGCCCAAAAGTGTTGTTGCTGGTCGATCAAGGTTTCAAAAATATAACCCTCACCAACTTTGACGTAATCCCAACGTTGCCCATCAAATCGCACGACCGCACCGCGAGTTCCCGCTACTTGAATCAACTGCTGATTAGGTGACATAGATACATCAAGAGCGCCTGCTTCGGGCATCTTAGTTTCTGCGGTGTCAGCATAGATTTGAAAAGTCTGGCCGTTATAGCGTACCGGGCCTTCCCACGTGGCAAGCCAGATACTGCCATCTTTAGCTTGGGCTATTTTATTGACTGAGTTATGGGGGAGCCCATTACGGGTATTCCACGTACGCACCGCATACTGCCCCAGTGCCTTTTCGGCAATAGCGCTAGCAGTTAGAGGCTGCTCTAATAACGCTGCTGATGGTGTCGATGGTGAGGTTGATGTCGAACTGAGTGAAGCGCCATGCGCGCCGGCCATAGCAACTAAGCCAAGTACGCCAAAGCTAAGTAGCTTTAAACCTAGGCGCCAACCAGAAAGCTGAACTGGATTCATGAAGAATAACTCGACAAGTTAAAGACTAGAAAAAGGTACGCTAGCTAAATGTTCCAGCTCTGGTTTCGCAAAATAATACCCCTGCACCAAATGAATCCCTAAAGCTAAAATACAATCAAGTTCCGCTCGTGTTTCAATACCTTCCGCCAACATTTGTGTTCCTTGTAGCAGGCATTGTTGCACCACTTGTTTGACCATTTTTTGTTTGCCCGGATGCTGCTCAATATCGCGTATAAGCTGCATATCCAGTTTTAGAATATCAGGCCGCAAATCCACTAGCCAGTCCATCCGTGCATAGCCTGAACCGTAATCATCTATGGCCGTTTTAAAGCCTCGTTTAGAATAGCTACTAAAAATTCGCTGCAAATGATTTTTATCGATGATCTGTTCGCTTTCGGTGACTTCAAACACCAGCTTAGTTAAATCAAAACCATACAAGTCGGCGGCTTCTATCGTCGCTTTAATACAGGTCTCGGGACTATAAACGGCATTAGGTAAGAAATTAATATTAAGATAGGCTTGGCACCCTAAGCGTGCAGCTGTTTCAATAGCTTTAACCCGACAGGCTTGGTCAAAGTAATAGCGGTTATCATCGTTGATGCGTTCAAACACCCAGCCAGCACCTTGCCCTTCAGGACCTCGCACTAAAGCTTCATAAGCTACAATAGCCTGCTTGTGCCAGTCTACAATCGGCTGAAATGCCATTTTAATTTCAAAACCAAGCGTTTTACCGCTTAAACAATCCCGGCAGGTTTGTTGCTTTATCGACTGAGGAAATTCCATAGTCCGCCTTTTTTGAATTCCGTTACAAGGTTAATTATCTAATAGCGAGCTATCGGCAACGATGACAAAATCTTTAATTGCTGACAACCAATATAAGTTATCACAAGCTTTTCTAGCTAACACTAGTTTAATTTTTATCCAAAAAAAGCCGGCTTTTAGGCCGGCTCTTATCCTTTAGGAAAGGTCTTCAGAGTAAGCTGGCGCTACCAGCTAGATCATATGCACTAACATGCTGGTTGGATCTTCCAAAAACTCCTGCCAACGCTTATTAAAGCGTGCAATAGTTCCACCATCGATAATACGGTGATCACCTGACCAACTTGCCGTCATGATTTTACGTGCAACCACTTGCCCTTGCGCATCAAAGCGTGGCAATTCTTGCACCTTACCTAAGGCCACAATTGCTGCTTCTGGCTTGTTGATAATAGGCGTTGCAACTGTGCCCCCAATCACCCCGATATTTGAGATAGAGATAGTTCCACCTTTCATATCTTCTTGGGCGACGCGGCCCTCACGAGCGGCTTGGGTTAATCGAGTTACTTCGTTAGCAATATCAATGATGCTCTTATTCTGCACTTGTTTAATATTAGGCACCAGCAAACCGATTTTAGTATCTACTGCCATGCCAATATTATGGTCGTCAAAATAAGTGATTTCGGTACAGTCATCGTTGACCTGGGCATTCATCACCGGAAACTCTTTTAACGCCAGCGATAAAGCTTTAATGAAGAACGGCATCATGGTGATGCGAACACCCTGATCAGCGTAGCGCTCTTTTAACTGTTTTTGCAGCGCCATGACTGCAGTTAGGTCAAACTCATCCGCATAAGTAAAGTGCGGAATAGTACTCACTGAACGCATCATTTGTTTAGCCATTGCGGCTTTAACGCCTCGAATAGCTTCTACTCGCTTACCACCTACAGCCTGACTCGAGGTTGCTGTTGGCTGTGCGGTTGCATTTACTGTTGCACTGGCAGCAGCATTTTCAGTACCTTGGGCAAAGGCCTCTACATCTTGCTTAAGCACTCGGCCTTTAGCGCCAGAGCCCTTCACTTGGCTAATATCAATATCTAACTCACGGGCCCGACGTCGCACAGCAGGGCTGGCGATAGCCTTGCCTGGACGTTGTGCCGCCACGTTATTGTCAGTCATGCTGCGCTCTGAAGTGCTTTGCTCTGAAGTACCAAGCTCAGCTGTCGCTGCAGTTACTGCCTTTGCACTTACTGGTGCAGCTGCGCCCCCCGCTACTCGAATAGCAAACAAGGGCTGATGTACCTTAGCAATATCACCTTGTTGATAATAAAGCTTCTCAACCACTCCTGATTCTTTCGCTGGAATTTGTACCAAAGCTTTATCTGTCATCACATCAACCACAGGTTGATCTTCTTCAATGACATCGCCCTCTTGCACTTGCCATTCAACGATTTCACACTCAACAATACCTTCACCAATATCCGGTAAAATAAAGTCCGTCACGCTGCTGCTATCAGTCGCAGATGCTGCTGCTTCTGGTGCTTCTGTTGCTGCCGCTGGTTCAGCGGCACTAGCTGACTCGCTATCAGCATGGCCTGCAATGGCAAACAATGGTTCATGAACCTTAGCAATATCACCTTTGGCGTAATACAACTTAGCCACCACGCCATCTTCTTTGGCAGGAATTTGTACCAAGGCTTTATCGGTCATCACATCAACCACCGGCTGATCTTCTTTGATGCTATCGCCTTCTTGTACCAACCATTCAACGATTTCGCACTCGACAATCCCTTCGCCGATGTCTGGTAAGATAAAATCTTTACTCATAGCATGGGCCTCTTAATAGGTCATCGAAGCTTTGATCGCTTCGTAAACTTTTAGGTGATCGACAAAGTATTCTTTTTCATGGCTTAGTGGATAAGGAGTATCCAATCCACATACACGCGCAATAGGTGATTCCAAATACAAGAAGCACTGATCTTGAATCGTGGCCGCTACCTCACTCGCAAAGCCACCCGTCAAAGGCGCCTCTTGGGTAATCACTAACCGGCCGGTTTTGCGCACTGATGCTGCCACTGTGTCAACATCCCATGGTAATAAGCTGACCAAATCGATAACTTCGCAATCAATACCGTCTTGAGCTGCCATTTCCGCAGCTTTCTCGGCCATTTCAACTTGCGCACCCCAAGCTAACAGGGTGATGTCCTTACCTTCTTTGACAACGTCCGCTTTACCTAATTCTAGCCGGTAATCTTCTTCTGGCACCTCGCCAACAGAGGCACGATAAACCCGTTTGGGTTCCATGAACAAGACAGGGTTTGGATCAAAAATAGCGCTCAGTAATAAGCCTTTGGCCATGTATGGATTACGCGGCATGACAATTTTCAGGCCCGGCGTATGCGCAAAGTAAGCTTCTGGAGACTGTGAATGGTAATGACCACCGGCAATACCGCCGCCGTATGGCGTACGAATGGTTAAACCGCCCACGTTAAACTCGTTACCTGAACGATAGCGGAACTTAGCCGCTTCGTTCACGATTTGGTCAAAGGCTGGGAAAATATAATCACTAAACTGAATTTCAGCAACGGCATAGCTGCCTTGCGAGGCAAGACCGTTGGCAAAACCAATAATACCTTGCTCCACCAGCGGCGTATTAAAGTTGCGATGACGGCCATACTTCTCGGTCAAGCCAGAAGTAGCTCGGAATACCCCACCAAAGGCCCCGGTATCTTCACCAAAACTGTAAACCTTATCGCTGCTAGCCATCGCAATATCAAGCGCATTATTAATGGCCTGTAATAAGTTCATTTTTGCCATTACTTATCTCCTCCATCCATACGCGATGCGGTTTTTGGGTAGGCCTCTGGGTATTTGCGAATGTGCGCTTTTAACGCTTCTAGCTGCTCTTGCAAATGTTTCGGAGGAGTATCATAGACATCTTCGATAATTTCATCGATATGCGGTACTGGCACAGTTTCAGCAGCCTTTAATGCAGCCAACACCGCGGCTTTTTTCTCATCGTAGTTCGACTGCGCCTGCTCGGTGGTGATCCAACCCTGCTGCTCTAACCATTTTTGGAAACGCACTACCGGGTCTTTCGCCCGCCAAGCGTTCTCTTCTTCGCGAGTACGATAGCCGGTTGGGTCATCTGACGTTGAGTGGCCGGCCATACGATAGCTCATCCCCTCAATTAACACAGGTTCGTTGTGTTCAACTGCTAGCTCACGCGCTAACTTAGTCGCTTGGTAGACTGCAAACAAATCGTTGCCATCCACGCGGATGGTCTTCATGCCATAGGCCACACCACGCGGTGCAATACCATCGCCAGCATATTGTTCGCCCTGTGACGGAGTAGAAATCGCATAACCATTGTTACGACAGAAGAAGATAACCGGTACTTTATACACGGCAGCCATGTTTAAAGCAGCGTGAAAATCACCTTCTGAGGCAGCACCTTCACCAAAGTAACAAATGGTGCAGTTACCGCTCTTATCCATTTTCTGGCCATAGGCATAACCCGTTGCCTGTGGAATTTGAGTGGCTAATGGGGACGCAATGGTCATAAAGTTTAATGCTGCGGTACCATAATGCACTGGCATCTGACGTCCTTTGCCTAGGTCTCGCTCGTTCGAGAACAGCTGATTCATAAACTGCTCTACAGTAAAGCCTCGAAACGCTAGCGCGCCCTGCTCACGGTATTGCCCCATGATCATGTCGCTATCGCTCAGCGCCGCAGCCGAGCCAATGCTGGCGGCTTCTTCGCCTAGCGACGACAAATAGAAGCTGATACGTCCTTGGCGTTGCGCTGCAATCATGCGCTCATCCAGAATGCGGATAAACTGCATGGTGTCAAAAATCTTCAGTGCTAGTTCCTGGCTCATGTCTGGCACGTCGGCCCCAGCTTGCACGCTACCATCTTCTTTCAAGATCTGTAGCATTGGAATTGTTAACGCCGAACCGTCAATAAATTTCGGTTGGGTGACAATATCTAACTGATGTTGGTTATCTTTAGCCATAACTTTCTCGTTGTAAGAAAAATTGCGCTCACTTTACCTTTACGTTAACTGACATGCAAACAAGAGACGTCAGAAAACTGCAAAATCAGACCAGTTTCAATTGCTCTAAAGCGATAGGTACGACGGTAAGTAAGGCCCGTTGCCCAATCGCCACGTTCGCATTTGGAAAAATAATCCGTTCGCCAGGCTGCTCCACTCGGTATTCTATCTCGCCATCGGTAGCCAACAGGTGACCCTGCGCAAACTCAGTAAAGTTAGCTACGTCATCTGGAAAATTTAAAGCAAACTGTTCTGCTTGCCGATTAATGGTTCTACATACGTCATAAACCTGATGTCGGCTCGGGCTAAATTCAGGGAGTTCTAACGCCTCTGTACTTATTAGTTTACGCAAACCGCTATCAGCTTGTGCAAATCTACTCATATCGTTCTGCCCAAACGGACGCACCTTACCTAACTCCACGGTAAACGCATGGGCCTTGTGGGCCTGCACACTGTAGTAACTAAAAGTAGTGGTTGGTGCCCGATTAAGCAAAATGGTATCCACGCCGCACTCTGCCAAGAAGGTCAGTTGCTGTTTGCTATAGGGCTCACCATGGGTAAAGGGATATACCGCAAATTGTTCATGTTTTGAATCACGGATAGCCGTATGCAAATCGTAGTGATAACGTTGCTGTAGTTTAAAAAACTGACTCACGTAACGCTCAATGTCGCTGGCACGTTGATGCTCGGCTGTATCACCTTGGCTATGAGCACCGCTGAATAAGCGGTTCATATTAACGTCCACAAAGCGTGAGTCATTTAAAATAGCCGCCGGGTTGGCGATTAAAAAAAGGACACGTTGGCTAGGCACTAAACGCTCAGCCAAGATATCCTGCAGCATATCCCGCACCATTTCTATGGGTGCAGTTTCATCACCATGTACCGCACAAGAAATCACCACATCTTTGGTTGCTGCTACCGATGCGGGAGGGGTTACGGCAATCACGCCATAATCCCAAAAGGCTACGTCAGTGCCATTGCTTAGGGTTTGTGTGGTCTGAATGGGATCTGTCTGCGCAGGCCCCTGAAATAGTGCCGCTAACGGGGCATCTGGGCGCTCCGCTAAGGCAGCGCTCACACTCCAACGTAATACGTCAAAACTCACGATGATTCTCCATCTGTCGTAATGGGGCCTGGCTCTAAACCTTTGGTTGCTAATAACGCCCGCAATACGCGTGAACGATATTCGCGACGGTACAAGACAAAAATCACCACGGTGGTGGCCCCAATGAATAAGTAGGGATGCAAAAACCAACACAGAAAGGCTAACGAAAAATAATAAGCACGCAGCCCATTATTGTATTCATGTCCGGCTTGATCTAAAACCTTAGCGGCCTGGCGGGCAAAGGTTTCACGTTGCTCGTCAGTAAACTCAGTGCTGCGATATTGTGGCGCGGCACCAAGCAGTACTGAGACAAACCCAAATTGTCTAATCGACCAAGTGAACTTAAAAAATGCCCAAACAAAAATTAACGACAGCGTTGCCAGCTTAAACTGAACTTTGTCAGGCGCAGTTGGCGCCGTAAAGGGAATGGATTGCATCACCTCAACCACCTTGTCAGCGGATGCTAACAAGGTCAGCACACCGGCCAACACCAGTACCGTCGAGGACGCAAAGAAAGTCACCGTACGCTCCACATTACCTAGCAGCGCAGCATCAGCGATTTGGTGTTCTTTACGGGTTAAGGTGCGCATCCAGTCAACTCGGAGTTGACGCAGAATATGCGAAAGACTATAGGTACTGCGTGCGCGAATACGGGCAAACTGGGTGTAGCCTACCCATACCGACACAAAAAACAACAATGCGACGAGATCAATAATCGCTAGGTTCATGACCGGCTTTCCTGTGCTGAAGTGCTGGCAACAACGGTTGCCAGCACAAGAATCAGTTTACGGCCAATAGTTTAACATTATGTGACACTATTGTGTTGTGCTGATTTTGGGGCCGGTGGTTTGGCCAAGCCATACCAGCTCAACATAGTCCTCATGTTACGCTTGGTATCATCAAGAATCAGGTACAAGCATGGAATTAACAAAAGCGTGATCACGGTAGCGAACAAAATACCGAACGCCAATGAAATCGCCATTGGAATTACCAGCTTAGCTTGCATACTGGTTTCTAACACAATAGGTAACAGACCAAAGAAGGTGGTTAACGAGGTTAGGATAATGGCTCTGAAACGCGCTGCGCCAGCTTCCGCAACGGCTTTACGCAACTCCACGCCATCCGCACGCGCGCGGTTCACATAATCAACCATAACCAAGGAGTCATTCACCACAACCCCAGCCAAGGCAATGATACCGAATAGGCTCAAAATCGAAATAGGCATGCCAATAACCCAGTGGCCCACCACCGCACCGACCATACCAAACGGAATCACCGACATGATGATCATCGGCTGACTGTATGAGCGCAACGGAATTGCCATCAAGGCATAAATAGCAAATAGAGCTAGAGCAAAGCCAATTGCTAATGAATTAGTTGCTTCGGCTTCATCTTGCGATGCCCCCTCTAGCTTATACCCCACACTTGGGTATTGATCTAAAATCGGAGGCAGTTTTTCGGCCATCACTTGGCGTACAATCTGAAACGGCTCTACACGGTCTTTATCGACACGAGCTCGAACGTTTACAGACCGCTCACGGTTGATACGTGTAATCGTGTTGTAGCCTTTAGCAAAACGTACGTTGGCTAATTCAGTGAACGGAACTAACGACCCATCAGCGGTGCGCAGTTTCATGTCCTCTAAATTACCCACCGACTGACGTTCATCTAACGGATAACGAACCATGACTCGAACTTCCTCATCGCCCCGCTGAATCCGTTGCGCTTCAGCACCATAGAAAGCATAGCGCACCTGTCCTGCTAGTTCTTGCAGACTGATACCCATAGCTGTCGCAAGTGGCTTTAACTCGAGAATTATTTCGTCGTTGCCCTCACCAAAGGTGTCTTCAATATCGAACACCCCGTCAAACTGCCCCAACTCTTGTTTGAGTAGGGTTGCAGCCGCCGATAAGTCTTGTAGATTTTCGCCAGTTAGCTGAAATTCCACATCAAAACCACCGCCACCGCCAACACTACCTTGAAAGTTGAGTGATTTAACTCCAGCAATTTCTGGTACCTGTTGGCGCCAATCATTGATGAACTTAAAGCCATCAATGTTAATGTCATCGCCCTTCACCAACTCGGTCATGACGGTACCACCAGTGGTTCCCGACATCCAAGTATTGACGTGTTTAACAAGAGCCATGCCACCTTCATCCTCGGCACGAGCATCAACTGCGCGCAGCGCCTGCTCAACTTGTTGTAAAGCGCTGATGGTAGCTTCTTCAGACGAGCCAGGTTGCATCTGCACTTGTGCTTGAATGAAATCGCCCGGAATATTCGGGAAGAATACCCACCGCACCACGCCACCTGAGATCAGACCAATCGCCAAAATAAACATAGCAATAAAACTAGCTAAGGTGGTGTAGCGATAATGAAGGCACTTGGCTAAAAACGGGCGATAGTATTTATCAACAAACACTTTTAAGCCGTTTGAGATCTTATTTCGTACCCGCTGAAAGCCATTTTGCTTGTCTGTCGCCGTTTTAGAAAATTTCATATGGGCAATGTGAGCTGGCAAAATCAGCTTAGATTCGACTAACGAGAACGCTAAACACAAAATAACGACCCAAGCGATGGATTCCCAAATAGCCCCCATCCCGCCTTCAACCATTAACATCGGAATAAAAGCGACCATAGTGGTGAGCACCCCGAAGGTTGCAGGCATAGCTACTTTCTTGGCTCCTACCACCACGTTATCAATCGATTTCCCATTGGCTTCTATTTCCGAATAGGCACTTTCGCCTATGACAATGGCGTCATCCACCACTATCCCCAGCACTAAGATAAAACCGAACAACGAAATCATGTTGATAGAAATATCGAACATGGGTAACGGCATTAGTGCGATGGTACCTAAGAAACACAAAGGAATGCCAATCATCACCCAAAAAGCGAGATGCAGTTGCAAAAACAGTGACAGCATAATGAACACCAAAAAGCCGCCAGAAATCATATTACCAATCATCAGATCTAAACGATCCTGTAGGTAATAAGAGGCATCTCCCCAGTGTGCAATATTGACATCGGGTGGTAACTCTTTCTGTTTACGTTCGGCGTAGTTGCGCACCACCTCAGCTATTTTTAAATCGTTTTGATTACCTACTGAATCGACCCGGATAAAGGTTGCGGGGCCACCATCGAATTGAGTAAAACGTCTGCTTTCAATAAAAGCATCGTTTACGGTAGCTATGTCGCCAAGCGTTAAGCGAGTTCCATCGGGGCGATTAATTAGGGTGATTCGCTCAAACTCATCTCCCACGTAGGCTTGGTTATTAGCACGTAATAGAATATCGCCATTGGGAGTACGAATTGAGCCCCCAGCCACATCAATCGAGGTGCCTCTAACCGCCTGTACAACATCTTGGAAGGTTAAGTTATAACGTTGTAAATCAGCCTCAGAAATTTCAATCGATATTTCATAATCCCGTGCACCCACTACCTCAACCTTGGTGATACCACCAATATCTTTGAGCTCGTCACGAATCGATTTGGCTAACTCTTTCTGAGAATATTCATCCATAGCACCATAGATACTCATCCAGATCACTTGGCGTTGCGGACGAATACGATAAATATTTGGTTTTTCAATCTGTTGAGGAAAGCTTGGAATGGCATCGATGAGCATTTTCACCTCATCCATAACCACCTGCACATCGTAGCCACTTTCAACTTCAATCGACACCGAGCCACTACCTTCACGGGCCGTAGAGGTGACACGCTCAATGCCGTTAACATCTTCGATGGCATCTTCAATACGCACCAATACGCCTTGCTCTACTTCTTGTGGAGCCGCACCAGGAAAGGGTACTTGTACACTAATTATATTGAGTTCAATTTCGGGGAACATTTGCTTGCGCACTTGCCCCACCATAAATAAGCCGGTGATGATAATCAGCGCCATCAATAAGTTGGCGGCGACACTATTATTCGCCCACCAAGCAATAAAGCCCTTCTTGGGGTCTACATCATAATGACTACTCATGGTGTTACTCCTTTACCTGAGCAGTTTCAGCCACCGGGGCTTCTTGCTGTGCAGGTAACGGGTCACCCGCTAAACGCACTTTCATGCTTGGCAAAGCATTGGGTAGCTGCGTCAGCATAACACGGTCGCCGGTTTTTAAACCTTCATTGATAATCAGCGAATTTTCTTCACTACGAAGCACGTTAACGGTTCGCGACTGCAACCGTCGCTCGTCATCAACCACCCAAATCTTGCCATTCACAGTCATGGCATGGCGCGGTATCACAAACACCTGTTCAGCCGACAAACCTTGAATTTTCAACTGTACGAAACGGCCAAAACGTAAAGGCGTTGCATGACTATTGCCACTTTGATTGTATGGATCTGGCACTTCTACCACACCATAAATCACTCGGCTGTTGCTATCTAAGATACCTTCGCTTCGTACCAAAGAACCGCGCCAATTGAATTCTTCACCAGCAACATTACTGGTAAGCAAAACTTCAGGATAAGCGCCACTATGGTTCGCTTCAGGTAAATCTAAGTAGGCAAGATCGCGATCGCTCAAAGGAACTCGAATTTCGGCAACTTCAGAACCATAAAGCGTAGCTACTTGACTGTTCATGCTAACGAACTGCCCCATATCCACCCCTTTATTTTGCATAATGCCTGCAAAAGGCGCTTTAATCTGGGTCCGTTCTAAATCGCGTTTGGCTTTTGCCACCGCAGCTTCAGCTGATTGCACGGCAGCTACTGCACTGGCTACTTGCGGCTCACGAATACCTAGTGCCGGAATTTCACCCATTTGCAGCGATTCCCATTCTTCTTTAGCCACTTTTGCACGTGCACTTTCTTCTGCCAAAGCTGCTTTTGCTTGAGCTAAATTAGCTTGGGCTGTTTGTAAGGCTACTTGGTAATCGGCAGGGTCTATCTTGATCAACACTTCGCCAGCGGTAAAAAAGCCGCCATTGACAAACTTAGGTGAAACCTCAACCACTTGGCCACTTACTTGGCTGACAATATTAGTCATATGCTTGGGCATCACATTGCCCTGCCCAGCCACTTGAAAGTTAATGGTTTCAGGTTTTGCTTCAAGTACCTCCACCAATATCGCAGGACGCTCCATAGAGCGTTGCGGCGGCTGCGGGCGCAGCATACTTAAAGCCACTAACAACAAAATAGCGATGATGATAATCAGCGGGGGTAACAGCGCTCGTTTTTTAAATGCCATGGAATGTTGCTTCCGTATTAAGAAATTATCGACCTATATAGTATGAAGCATCATTTATTAAGCTGTTAGTAACAATGTGTTAGCAGTTGTTAACACTTACCCATTTAATAAATAACTTTCTCCTGCTTCAATCGCTCTTGGGCTACCAGCCAGCAATACCACGTCATCTTGCTGCAAGGTGAAGTCGCCATGTACCTCAGTAAACTCTTGTTCCGCCCGGCGTACGGATTTTACTTTGATGTTTAAATCATCTAGCTGCAATTGTGCTAATTGCTGGCCACATGCATACGAATGTTCGGGTAAAGCAACTGCATGAAGAAACTGTAAACGATCTAGTTTTTCCGGATCCATATCCGTGGTTTCGCCAGGATAAAAGCCATGCATATCGCCGTAATGGCTGCGTCTAGCATGATCTAACCTGGTTAAAATTCTACGGATAGGAACGCCGGAGCGGCTCAATATTTGTGATACCAACATCAAGCTTGCTTCCAACGTATCCGGCACTACTTGAGTTGCACCAGCTTCCATCATGGCTTGTAGACGAACGTCGTCTCTACTTCTTACAATAATTTCTGCGTGCTCATTCATGCCACGAAGAGCCTTTAATACTTCCAAGGCACGCTCATCTTCAGCAAAGGTGATAATAATTAATTCTGCTTCATCGGCATGAACTGCTTTTAGGATATCGCGGCGGCTAGCACTGCCGAAAAAGACTTTAGCCCCGCCAGCAATAGCTTCTTGAACTCGCTTAGCGTCGTGATCAATAGCTAAGTAATCAATACCTTCAGTAGCTAGAAACCGAGCGACTGTTTGTCCTACCCGTCCAAATCCAAGCACCAACACCCGGCTACTATCGCCGTTAGGTTGTGGCGGTAACGTCTCATTAGCTGCTGAAGCCTTAGGTAGCAATGGCGCAATAATCGAGTTGCAACGTTGAATCGCCAGTGGTGTTAGTGCCATACCAAACACCCCGACCCCGACAATCATCGAAGCTAATTCAGCAGGCAGAAGTTGGTACGTCAGCGCCAACGATACCAGCACAAAGCCAAACTCACCCATCTGAAACAGCATTAATCCAGAGCCCCAAGCATCTTCTGCTCGTTCCCCCATTACTCCAGCTATACCACGCACAATCAGTAGTTTAACTAAACCAATGGCAACAACCCCTAGAGCAATCCAATGGAGGTTATTCACAAATACTTGGAGATCGAGTTGCATCCCTACCGTAGTAAAAAACAACCCCATTAAAATATCGCGAAACGGTCGAATATCGGCCTCTAACTGGTG
The DNA here is from genome assembly GCF_024584785.1 of Idiomarina loihiensis. Classification (GTDB taxonomy): domain Bacteria; phylum Pseudomonadota; class Gammaproteobacteria; order Enterobacterales; family Alteromonadaceae; genus Pseudidiomarina; species Pseudidiomarina fusca. The sequence goes on along the minus strand of NZ_CP074112.1, from coordinate 553,415 downwards.
TTTGTACTTACTCTCACCCAGCATCATACCTGCTAAGAAGGCACCCAGAGCCATCGATAGCCCAAACAATTGAGTCATTCCACCAGCAACTAGCGCCACCAATAGCGTAGCCAAAACAAATAATTCATCTGTTCTTAACTTAGCAATTTCACGAAATACATGCGGCAGTAACCATTTACCGATTGCCATCAGCACTGCCACAACTAGAGCTCCTTTGAGCAGCGCAATCGCCAGACTTTGCCAAATAGCCACATCAGAACTTGCTGCCAGCAATGGAATAATAATAAGCATTGGTACCACAGCAATATCTTGAAACAATAATACTGCGACGGTCATTTGGCCTTTGCGGCTGGTTAACTGGGCTGATTCACCTAATTGTTTAATCACCACTGCCGTACTAGACAAAGCTAAGGTTCCCCCAATCACGAAACCTGCAGCCCAATCCCCTAACCATAAATAAGCAGCGATGGCAAACAAGGCCGTACACAGAACTACTTGCCCTGCGCCCAAGCCAAACACTAACTTGCGCATAGCAATCATTTTGGGAAGCGAGAATTCAAGCCCTAACGAGAACAGTAATAACACCACTCCAAGCTCTGCAATAAAATGGTATTCATCAGGATCATGGATCCAGCCTGTGATATCTGGTCCCGCTATAATCCCTGCCACTAAATAAGCTAAGATAGCCGGCAATTTTATCCGCCGAAATGCCCACACTAGTACAACCGCAATGGCGAGTAACAAGAGTACATCGGTGAACGCGCTATTCATTAGCTCTCCCGTAAGCGATAAAGTCCCACACAAATTAACGACAAGCCGATAAGCGTGGTCACTTGAATGGTCTCGTGTAACACAAAGTAAATTAATATTAACGAAATAAATGGACTGAGAAAAATTAAAGTTGAGATTTGTGCGGTTTTTGTAGCTAACCGCATGCCCGTTAGCCACAAGAAAAAGGTGATTCCCATTTCAAATAAGCCGACATATATTCCGGCCCAAAAGCCCGTGCTAAACCAGGGCCAAACGATACTGTTGGTAGTTGGTTGCCACCACCATTGGCCCACATGTAATAAGGCTAACCATAGACTACCGAACGCAAAACACCAAAATAAAGCTGGTACTGGTTTATCGGTATTTTTGGTATTAATTAACCAGTAACTGGCCCACAACAAGGTGCTGGCTAACGCTAAACCGATGCCAAGCCAGTTGGTTTGACGCAAATCCCAATGGCCACCCGTGGCAATTAGAAACACTCCAGCGTAAGCCAATAACATGGCAATCAGTTCTTTGCGAGTGAGACGTTGTTGCAAGAAAGGCACCGCAAGCAGACTCATGGTAATAGCCCAAGTATAATTAATTGCTTGTGCTTGTTGTGCGGGAAGTTGGTCGTAGGCAGCAAATAACACCCAGTAGTAGGCTGTTGGGTTTATCAGCCCTAGGCCCAAATAAAATAACCAACGTTGCCGGCCTAAGCGCAAGGTTTCTCGCCAACGCCCTTGCATGGTTAAAATAACCGCAAAGGTAACTACACTAGTGATACTGGCTATGGTCAGTAGCTGCAACGGCGACAAGTCCCGTAGTGCTAATTTAAACGCAGTCGCCACAGTTGACCATAACAGTACGGCCATCAAAGCAAGATAAATAGCCTTGCGCTGGTTCATCTCTATCCTTGTGCTGCGGGGATTGCTTAGCGTTTTTTGCTAACCCGCGTAAGAGTTAATAAACGATCTTTGTTATCGGCAGTGTGACGACTCACCAAACAATCGGCCCAACCCACCTTAGGGCGTGCATTATTATCTGTGTTAAGCATCTGTTCACGCAACTGTTCTAGCTGTGCAAAAGAAGGTAGTGGCGCTTGTTGTTGTTGCAACCAAAAGCGCAGAATACCGCGTTGTAACTCGGCGCTCTGCCCTACCATCCAACGACTAGCTAAACGTCCTTGAGCATCTATATGAGGTGCCACCCGATCTGCTAGTAATAGTTCTAATAGTTGCTGGTTTTCTGCACAAAGTTGAGTGCTGCGGAGCACGGCATCGCCAAAATGGGGCCAACGCTGTTCAAATAATGGCACCACTTGATGACGTAAAAAATTGCGCTCAATGCTCACATCGTAGTTGGTATCATCTTCAATCCAGAACAATTGTCGAGCGTGCGCATACTGGTAGATTTCGGCTTTACTGATGCCCAATAGTGGCCGCCACCAATAGCGTTGATGCCGTTGCATGAATTTAGCCATGGCCGCTAGCCCTTTCGGTCCGGCACCTCGCTTTAGCTGCAAGAACAAGGTTTCAATTTGGTCATTGCGATGCTGTCCCAACAACAGCACTGCGTCCGGTTGAGTTAATTCAACCAGACGTTGATAACGTGCATTGCGGCCGGCTGCCTCTTTGCTAATACGCGCCCCCAGTTCAACCTGAAGCGGTTCGCAAATAAACGGAAATTGCCGCTGTTGGCAGTCTGCCACCAAACCAGCGGCCCAAGCGGCTGATTTTTCATGAAAACTATGATCTAAATGAATAGCTAGGTAGGTGTATTCCGGATGCGTTTGCCGAAAACGATCGGTGAGGTCTAATAAGGTTTGCGAATCAGCTCCGCCACCAAGGCAAACCACCAGCTGTTGTCCTGGCACTAAAGCCAATTCAACTAACTGGTGGCTAAACTGCTGGAAGAGTTGCTCTGCCCAGCTATCCGATAGGTTATGCTTAACAGTATCCAAATGACATTAACTTCTGATAACGCTGTTCTAACCGCTCGGCACTATCAAGATTTAGCAATGCTTGCAGATCATCTGCTAAGCGTTGCTTTAAACGCTCTGCCATTTGCACATGGTCACGATGAGCGCCACCGATAGGTTCTTCAATAATAGTGTCGATTAAGCCTAACTCTTTTGACCGTTGGGCTGTGACCCCCATAGCTTCAGCGGCTAGTGGAGCTTTCTCTGCACTCTTCCACAAAATAGAAGCACACCCCTCTGGCGAAATCACCGAATAAGTAGAGTATTGCAGCATATTTACTTTATCACCCACACCAATGGCTAACGCGCCACCAGAACCACCTTCACCAATAACGGTACAAATGATTGGAGTATTTAATCTGGCCATGACTTTTAGATTACGAGCGATCGCTTCAGACTGACCGCGCTCTTCAGCACCGATGCCAGGATAAGCACCTGGGGTATCAATGAAGGTAATGATGGGCATTTTAAAGCGTTCAGCCATCTCCATTAAGCGCAATGCTTTACGATAACCTTCAGGCTTAGGCATGCCAAAATTACGGCGGATTTTTTCTTTGGTTTCACGACCTTTTTGATGACCAATAACCATCACTGGTTGACCATTAAGACGCGCTGTACCACCAACAATGGCCTCATCGTTAGCAAAAGTACGATCGCCAGCAAGCTCATCAAAGTCTTCAAAAATATGCTGAATATAATCCAACGTGTAGGGCCGCAACGGATGCCGAGCTAATTGAGCTACTTGCCAAGCGCCTAAATCGCCAAAGATTTTAGCTACCAGCTGTTCACGCTTTTCTTGTAATTTAGCAATTTCTTCTTCAATAGAAATATCAAAATCGCCCTTGGCGCCAACCGCCTTCAGCTCTTCAATTTGTGCTTGTAGCTCAGCGATAGGCTGTTCAAAATCTAAAAATTTAAGACTCATTATGGCTCCTATTTGCCATTAAAACTCGAGTTCAACATGATCCTTACCAAGCTGCTGCTGCAACTCGTATAATAATTCGTCCGTGGGCGTTACATACCACTCAGTGGCAGCATGAAACTGCGCCTGCACTTGAGGCTGCTGATATTGCAACAATAGCGGGCAACTACCTTGTTTATAAGGCTCAATCAATTCCACTAGACGTTGCAAACCAGCGCCAGCTAACTGTTCTTGTCGAACCGTTAGCTTCAAAGCCTTAGCATACTGCTCGCGCATACCTACCAAGGTCATAATTTCACGTGCTGTCATTGTATTGGCAGACGAGTAATCATCAAAGCTGACCTCTCCTTTTACCACCAATATTTGATCTTTTTCGAGCAAGTGTTGATAAATTTCGTAATCTTTCGCATACACCCGAAAATCAAAGCGTGCGGTTTTATCATGTAAGGTAACAATAGCCCAACGCTGTTGCTGACGATTTAACATGGTACGCACATCTACCACTAACCCGGCTACTGTGGTGGTTTGGTCGCGCCCAGTTGGCTTCACATCAGCCAATGCGCAGGGCACGTAATGACGCAACTCACGTCGATAACGATTAATCGGGTGGCCAGTTAAGTATAGTCCAAGAGTCTCACGTTCGCCCTCCAACCAAATCACTTCACGCCATGGCGGTACTTGCACGAACTCGTGCTCAATGGTCACATCATCAACAGCTGAGGTTAGCACCCCAAATAAATCGGCCTGCCCCTGGGCTTCGGCACGCGCATGCTGTTCAGCCTGACGCATCGCTTTTTCTAAGGTTGCCATCAGCGCTGCACGATGAGGCCCAAGCGAATCCATTGCACCAGCTTTAATAAGTTTTTCGAGCACTCGGCGATTCAGCTTTTTTAAATCAACCCGGCAGCAAAAATCAAACAGATCAGTAAAGGCGCCACCTTCATTGCGCGCCTGCAAAATGGCTTCAATAGGAGCCTCACCCACCCCTTTTATGGCACCAATGCCGTACACAATACGCTGCTCGTGATCAACCGTAAACTTGTACTGACCAGCATTAACATCGGGCGGTAAAATGGTGAGCCCCATGTTTTCACATTCATCTACTAGCGTTACTATTTTGTCGGTATTATCCATATCGGCCGACATCACTGCGGCCATAAATTCTGCTGGATAATGGGTTTTCATCCATAGCGTTTGGTAAGAAACCAAGGCGTAAGCGGCCGAGTGCGATTTGTTAAAACCGTAACCGGCAAATTTTTCTACCAAGTCAAAGATTTTAATCGCTAGCTCACCATCAATACCATTTTTACGTGCGCCTTCTTCAAACACTGCACGTTGTTTGGCCATTTCTTCTGGTTTTTTCTTGCCCATAGCACGGCGTAGTAAATCCGCACCACCTAGTGAATAACCGGCTAACACCTGCGCTATCTGCATCACTTGCTCTTGATAAAGGATAACCCCGTACGTAGGTTCCAAGATCGGAATCAGAGATTCGTGCTGATAGTCTTTGTCAGGATAAGACAGTTCTTCTCGGCCATGCTTACGGTCAATAAAGTTGTCCACCATGCCTGACTGTAACGGGCCTGGCCGAAATAGCGCAACCAAAGCAATAATGTCTTCAAAGCTATCGGGCAACAACTTCTTGATCAGTTGCTTCATGCCAGCTGATTCTAATTGAAACACCGCTGTGGTTTGGGCTTTCTTGAGCAAGGCGAAGCAAGCAGGATCTTCCAACGGAATTTTAGCAATATCAATAGGTTCAAGATCAGCTTTAGCACGATTGGCATTCACCATATCCAATGCCCATTGAATAATGGTTAGTGTGCGCAAGCCCAAAAAGTCGAACTTAACCAGACCTGCTGCTTCTACGTCATTCTTATCAAACTGAGTAACCGGCTGTTTACCCTCTTCATCGCAATATAATGGTGCAAAATCGGTGATTTTATTGGGCGCTATCACAACCCCACCGGCATGCTTACCGGCATTACGGGTGACCCCTTCTAAAATCCTAGCCATATCGATGATGTCGCGAACATCATTATCTTGCTGATACATTTCAGCTAAACGCGGCTCAATTTCAAATGCTTTAGCTAGGGTCATCCCTGGGTCGCCAGGTACTAACTTGGTGATTTTATCAACAAAACCATAGGGATGACCTAACACCCGACCGACGTCTCGAATCGATGCCTTAGCGGCCATAGTGCCAAAAGTAATGATCTGAGAAACGGCTTCACGTCCGTAAAGATCAGCAACATGATCAATAACTTCATCACGCCGATCCATACAGAAGTCAATATCAAAATCGGGCATGGATACCCGTTCTGGATTCAAAAATCGTTCGAACAGCAAATCTAATTCAAGTGGGTCTAAATCAGTGATTTTTAAGGCATAGGCAACTAACGAGCCTGCGCCTGAACCTCGGCCGGGGCCAACCGGAATATTGTTGTCTTTAGACCACTGGATAAACTCCATCACGATCAAGAAGTAACCAGGAAAGCCCATATCATTGATAACTTTAAGTTCAATATCTAAACGCTGGTCATATTCCACGCGTTTAACTGCACGTTCTTGCTCATCTGGAAACAGATCGATAAGACGTTGTTCTAAACCTTCCTGCGATTTTTTTACTAAAAAATCTTCTGGGGTCATCCCTCCCGTTGGAAACTCAGGCAATACATATTCATCAAGCTTTACCGTCACATTACAGCGTTTTGCAATTTCCACCGTATTAGCTAACGCTTCCGGTATGTCGGCAAATAGCTCGGCCATTTCTGCTGGGCTCTTGAGATATTGCTCAGCACTGTAATTGCGTGGTCGGCGCTTGTCGTTCAGTACATAGCCGTCAGATACGGCAACTCTGATTTCATGTGCGTTAAAATCTTCTGCACGCAAAAACACGACTTCGTTGGTCGCTACCACTGGCACCTGCTGCTGCGCTGCGAGATTAACCGCGGCATGAATGTAGTCATTCTCGCCAGCACGCCCAGTACGTACCAGTTCTAGATAAAAACGATCGGCAAAATGCTGCGAATAAAACTCCAGCAGCTGGGCAGCCTCTGCCGGCTTGTTGGCCAGCAAGGCACGGCCAATATCGCCATCTCGGCCGCCCGAGAGTAACAAAATTCCCTGCTGATGATCGGCCAACCATTCTTTATTAATACAAGGCTTGCCGCAGCGATGCCCAGCCAAATAGCCACGACTAATTAAGACAGTCAGTTGCTGATACCCTTCATTCGTCATTGCTAAAGCGGTTAATCTGAACGGCTGTTCTTTGCTGTCTGGAGACCAACCGGCTGGCAATACCCACAAATCGCAACCAACGATAGGTTTTAATCCCTTATCGTGGGCCGCACGATAAAAGCGAACTAGCCCACACATATTCATTTGATCGGTTAATGCCAAAGCTGGCATTCCTTTAGCCACGGTAGCTTCACAGATAGGTTTGACCTTAGCCAACCCATCAATCATTGAAAAATCACTGTGAACTCGTAAATGAATAAAGCTAGGTGCTGTCATATCTGGTGGCATATTCCGCTGCGAAACAAAAACAAGGGGGGTATTGTGCCGTATGCGCAAGCTAATGTCATGTCAACATCCTCTTGCGCTACTGCACTTAAGCCTGCTTACGCTGGGCCAATAAAACAGTCGATACCTTCTTCAGACAAAGCGGCTAAGGCTTCATCAAGGGCTTCTTGATCTGTTGCAAATTCATCTTCCCACAGGGTTGAATTATTGCCGGCATCAACAATTTCAAGAATCCAACCACTCTCACCTTTATAAATATCAATAGTAACTGTCTGCTCATTAGCTGAGTAAGTTTGCGTTAACGGACTTTGCTCAATGTTATCTTCAGTTGTGCTCATGCTGTTCTCTCTATGCTGGGCTGAAATACCATGAAGGGTCGTTGGTTATTATACCTAGGCATCAGCAAATAGCTCATCTATTTCATCGCCATAAAGTGACTCATTGCGATATAACGCAGCGGCAATTTTATGTAACAACTCTTGCTGTTGTGCTAATAAGGCAGCCGCTTGCTGTTGCCCTTCGGTCACCCAAAACTTAATCCGTTCGGCCACCAAGTCAGCCTGTGCTCCGGTTAATTTCACTTGTTGCAAAGCCGCAGGTGTCACCGGTCCGAATACCTCATCTAAACCGTATTGACATACTGCCGCTTCGGCTAATTGGGTGGCATAACTGATATCACTCGCTGCTCCAGTGTTAGCTTCACCACCTAAATCAGCGTAAGCTTCCGCTTCTCGTCCAGCCATACTCATGGCTATTTTCGCTTTGATCTCTGCCATGGTAGTTGCCGCTAAAGTTGCATCTTTATGGGTAACAACAAAACCAAGCGCATTGTTGCGCGGTTCAATGGTGGCAAAAGGCACGTCATAATGCGGCATCAATAGACGGGATACGAGTAAATGACCAGCCTCATGATAGGCGACTAATTTTTTCTCTTGCGGTGATTGACCTAGGCTTGTAAGCGGCGCCCCATAATGGGCAGCAGTTACAGCCTTACGCAGTTGAGCAATAGTAAGACCAGCAGCGCCATGTTGTTCTACCTGCTCAGTGAGCATACATAAGCGCATTGCTTTTTCTAACTGCGCTCCACTCATACCTTGTGTCATTTCAGCAAAATCAGCCAATTGCTCGCTGCTCAATTGCACCCCATAACGATGAGCAAACATTTCAAAAAAAGCCTGCCGAGCAGCTCTATCTGGCAAATCACAGTGCACAGGTTCATCTAATCTGCCAGCTCGCAGGAGTGCTGGATCTAGACGCTCGGGATAATTAGTGGCAGCAATCACAAAGACCGGCTCGGCTGCAGCTTGTAGGCCATCTAAATTGGTCAGTAACGTATTCACCGCCGAGGTGTCTGCGCCAGCACGATCACGACGGCCAGCAATCATATCTATCTCATCGATAAAGATAATGCAGGGCGCAATATCACGCGCAGCAGAAAAAATCTGCTGAATTTTAGTGGCGGTACCATGTTGTACTGAACTCACTAAATCGTGGGTATTAATATTCAAAAATGGTAATTCCGTTTCGCCAGCTACCGCCTTGGCTAACATGGTTTTTCCGGTACCTGGAGGGCCGGTTAACACAATGCCTGCTGGCATAGCTAACTGGCGTCGTTGTAACAACTCGGGTTGTTTTAGCCAACCTAAAACCCGTTGTAACTCGGCTTTAGCACGTTGCAATCCCACCACATCAGCTAAACGCACGCTCGGCCGCTCGCGCAGCAAGCCTGGCACCCCAGCGATAACTCGTGAAGAACTAACATTGGTAGTGAACTTGGGATTTACTAAACTTATCTTTAGTTGGCTACTATCGAGTTGCAGGTGGTAGTCATAATCAAATCGCTGTTCTTGCCGCCGGCCAATCTGCAACCTTGCATTAACTTCAATCAAGCGTTGCAATCGGGTCGGGGTTGCCAATAGGCTTGCAGCAGAAATCACCTCATCGAGTAAGTCAAATTCATCATCATCAATCGTGTGTTCCGCCACCATCAATAAGGGTACGCCATCAGCAAATCTGTGTAATTGACGAATAGCAGCAGCCAACTCGGCCAGCTCGGGTGTGGCACTAGAACTATCAGCACTCACACCGGCGGCAATTAATACCGCAGCGTACTGACTCACTTGATGTTTTAATTCTAACGCAGCCACCAGTGATATAGCTTGCCATTCATAACGCGGCAGCTGCTGTTGAAGGTGTGCAACCAGTGCCGCTGGACAATTGATTAATAATACTTTGTGGCTGCCGCGCACACGTTCGTAACAGCTCTCATCTAAATGCAATTGCAACTGAGTAATCTGTTGTAACTGTGCGCTCGTTAACTGCCTAAACATGTCACGCTTAGCACCCGCCAAAAGATTATTGGCAACACCCTGAATACCTCGAGCAGAGGGTTTAGGTAGTTGCGCAAACAGTAAAGCCGCATAAAAATCCACAGTAAAATCTAAATCAACCACTGAGAAGCCTGCTTGCAAATAGTCCCGCACACGCAGTTCGGCAATGGCTAAGAGCGTACTGGCACTGAGCGGCTTAAATCGTATTGCTGCCCCACTTTTTAATCGGTCAACTAATTCTGGTGTTAAGGCCGGCTGACTATCGCCCGGACGTTTGGCTTGACGCAGAACATCAAAGACATCTAACTCTCCCATTCCAGTGGCTTTATTAAATTCTGCTTGGCCTAGGTTGGAAGTAAAAATAACAATCGTCTGCGAAAAGTCAGCCACTTCATTCGAGGTGATATCCGTCATGCGACCACTATCTAACATGCTAAGCATGGATTGAATCACACTAGGATGAGCTTTCTCGATTTCATCAAATAAAATCACGGAACGCGGATAACACTGTACGTGGCGAGTTAAGTCACCTAACGCTGAGTCAGTATAATACGAGCCAGACCCAGTCAATTTCATGTATGCTTTGTCGTCAGCGTAGGCTTCCATACTAAACTCACGAAAGCGATACCCCGAGCCGGTAGCATCACTCAATGCATGGGCGTAGCTGCGTGCTAACTCTGTTTTTCCTACCCCACTGGGCCCCACAAACGTGAAAATAGCTCGTTGTCGGCCATTATCGATACAACCGCTTGCTAACTCATGTCTCACTACAGTTCGTACAGCATGGGATTGCCCCAATACACGCCCTTGGAGGTAGTGCTCCAGTTGTTCAATGTGAGCTTTTATATCAGCTAAGCTACGAGGCGGATTAAGCGCTATAAACTCTGCGAATAATTTACTGTCGCCCGAGCTTGCATACTGGATAAGTAGATCAATAAAGTGCTCTGGGCTGGTCACTGCGTTACATTTACAGCCTAACTTAAACTCCACAAAGGGCTCAAACACTCTTTTAAAACGCTCGGCCACCTCAAACGCACAACGAAACCAATCCTTGGTGGTATCGGTTTTGTCCTGAAAGCTGCGCTGCGGAATGATAGTATCCATGGTTTCGCGAAAGCGATACACGACAGCAGGGTAAACTAAGGTAGCGGGCGTTCGGCGTAACCGCTTTGCCCAGAGTTCCGCTAATACAGGAGTGCTTAACAACGCACTTAACACCTGCACATCTTCGATGCCTATGACATCCCAGGTAGAGGGATCACGATGCCCTCCTGGCTGCTTGGTGTATTGCATCACTGCTTCAGCGTCAACTAAGTTCGCAATGTATAACTGGCGTAGAAAGGCCTCAAGTACAGGGTGTTGATACAGGCTCATGAATCAATATCTCTTATCATTGTTAGTCATTGATTTGCACCAAGATTAACACCTTGCCTCGCAATAATCACAAATTAATCTATGTTTAGCCATAAAAAAAGCCCCGCACTAAACACTAGTGCGGGGCTCTTCATGACTCTTATTTGCTATGACTTACAAGCGCTCAAGTGCTTCATTTAACGTTGCAGATGGGCGCATCGCCTTCGCAACTAAATCAGCATTTGGTTCATAGTAGCCACCGATTTCTACCGGTGTACCTTGCACTTGATTTAATTCAGCCACGATAGTTGCTTCGTTTTCAGTTAAAAACGCGGCCAACTTACCAAATCGCTCAGCTAACGCTGCATCCTTGGTTTGTGCAGCTAATGCCTCAGCCCAATACATGCCAAGATAGAAGTGACTACCACGATTATCAATCTGCCCTAACTTACGCGCTGGTGATTTATCGTTCTCTAAGAACTTAGCAGTTGCTGCATCCAACGCATCAGCCAGCACTTGCGCGCGATCATTGTTAGTACGCTGTGCTAAATGCTCTAACGATGCTGCTAATGCCAAGAACTCGCCTAGCGAATCCCAACGTAAGTAGTTTTCTTCTACAAACTGCTGCACATGTTTAGGTGCTGATCCGCCTGCACCAGTTTCGAATAAACCACCGCCGTTCATCAAGGGTACAATCGACAACATTTTAGCTGAGGTTCCCAACTCAAGAATCGGGAATAAGTCAGTCAAATAATCGCGCAATACGTTCCCAGTAACAGAAATCGTGTCCTTGCCTTCTTTCATACGCGCCAGCGTGTGCAAGGTCGCTTCTGTAGGTGCCATAATGCGTAAATCGAGGCCATCTGTATCATGCTCTTGCAGGTACTGATTTACCTTTTTAATTAATTCAGCATCGTGAGCTCGTGCAGCATCCAACCAGAATACCGCAGGCATACCACTTAAGCGTGAACGATTGACTGCCAACTTAACCCAGTCACGAATGGGCGCGTCTTTTACTTGGCACATCCGCCAAATATCGCCTTTCTGCACGTCATGAGAAAACACTTGCTCACCGGCTTGGTTCACTACGACAACGGTACCGTCGGCAGGAATTTCAAAAGTTTTATCATGTGAACCGTACTCTTCCGCTTTTTGAGCCATCAGGCCTACGTTCGGAACGGTACCCATAGTGGCTGGATCAAATGCGCCATGTTGCTGACAGAATTCAATCGTTGCTTGATACACACCCGCATAACAGCGATCAGGAATCATCGCTTTTGTATCTTGGGTTTTACCATCCGCATCCCACATCTTGCCGCCATCACGAATCATCGCTGGCATCGATGCATCAATAATCACATCACTAGGCACATGAAGGTTAGTAATACCCTTATCTGAGTTCACCATAGCTAGCTTAGGTTGCTCGCTGTACACTGCCGCGATATCCGCTTCTATAGCGCTGCGTTGGTCGGCTGGTAAATCTGCGATCTTGGCTAACACATCACCAAAGCCGTTCGTTGCATCTACGCCTAGCTGCTTGAAGGTATCCGCATGCTTAGCAAACACATCTTGGAAGAATACAGTTACGGCATGGCCAAACATGATGGGATCAGACACCTTCATCATGGTCGCTTTCAAATGCAAAGATAACAGCACACCTTGTTCTTTTGCTGCTGCTGTTTCAGTGGCAAAAAACTCGCGTAATGCCTGCACGTTCATACTTGCCGCATCGACAACTTCGCCTGCCATCACTTTAACGGATTCTTTCAGTACTGTTGGGCCAGCTGGAGTATTTAGAATAATTTTCAGATCATCTGCGGCAGCAAAGGTGGTTGATTGCTCACTACTGTAAAAATCACCATCATGCATATGCGCCACGTGAGTTTTGGAGTCTTTACTCCAACTTCCCATGCGGTGCGGATGTTTTTTAGCATAGTTTTTTACCGATGCTGGAGCACGACGATCTGAATTACCTTCACGCAAGACAGGGTTTACTGCTGAGCCTTTAATTTTGTCATAACGCGCTTTAATATCGCGTTCTTCATCCGTTTGTGGCTCAAATGGGTAATTCGGCAACGCATAACCTTGGCTTTGTAATTCTTTAATAGCTGCAGTTAACTGTGGAATAGAAGCACTGATATTAGGCAATTTAATAATATTGGCTTCAGGAGTTTTGGCTAACTCGCCTAATTCTGCCAAAGCATCATTGATGCGCTGCTCTGGCTTTAAGTATTCTGAAAAATTAGCAATGATTCGACCCGCTAAAGAAATATCACGAGTTTCCACCACGACTCCTGCAGCATCAGTAAACGCACGAATAATCGGCAGTAACGAATACGTTGCTAAACGAGGAGCTTCATCTGTTTCTGTGTAGATAATCTTTGAACTATCAATCGACATAGTGATTCCTATTCATCAGTTCAGGCCTAAAAAGTGATGCGGATTATAGCAGGATCAGGCGCCGTGCACTAGCGCCTGCATCTTATACAAGGGTCGTAACTGGTAGGGAATATTGCCAGTATAGAGTTATTGACTAGCTCCAACGTGGCTTAGCAGCTGTTCTACTAAGAAATGACATTGTTGATAAATTTCAAACAGTTGTTCTTGCCTTTGCAAAGGTCGTTTCATCGCTAGGTCGTACTCGAAGCGCTCTACTGCCGCCAGCACCACGCCTAACTCACCTTTGCCTTTTAGGACAGCATCGCGGACATTATCAGCAATATTAAGACCTTCAATAAACTGAGTTTTATCTAACCCTAATAGAATATCAGAACCAGACAGTAAACCGGCTAAAAAAGCAGGCCCAGAAAGTCGATTAAAAGGGTCTTTAGCACGAACTAACTCGCTACACATATAGGCCCGAGTCAATACTAATTTCGCTTGTTCAGGCGTATGTCCTTGCACGGATAAAATCAACAACACCCACTTTCGCAACGGCTCTAAACCCAAGAGCATGACGACTTCTTTAAGTGATTCAATTTTGCGAGTCAAACCATAATAAGGACTATTGGCGATTCGGAGCAAGTTAACGACCAACACCGGGTCGGTTTGTAAGGCTGCCACGATCTCATAAAGCTCGGGTTCATCGACAAACAGCTGATTAATCAACAAGGTTAATTGCTGTGCTGCAGGCGAACGCACTTTTGTGCCCTCAATCAGTTTGGGTCTAGCTAGGAAGTACCCCTGAAACAAATCAAAGCCAAGCTCACGATACTGATTAAGCGTAAGCTCATCTTCAATCCGCTCGGCTAGCCACAATACATCAAGATGCTGCAACTGCTGCAACCGTTGCTGCGCCAGCTCTAATCCTGTTCGCTCGATATCAACCTTGATGATTGCAGCAAATTCAAGCAGTGGATCCCAGCTTTGTTGAAATTCAAAATCATCCAAAGCAAACCGAAACCCTTTAGCGACCCAATTTTTTATTGCCTCAATAATTTCTGCTGTTGGCTCTAACCGTTCTACGAGTTCAATAATGACATGTTCTGGTGCAATCGGCAGAAATTGCCCAGAGAGCAGAAAATCCGTGGATACATTGATACAAACTGGTTGCTTGTGATGTTCTACATAGTCTAAGACGCCAGTACAAAGGTTAAATAACACCTCACTGGTAGCCACACTGTCGCCAACTTCAAAGGCAGTAATGCCATGTTCGTGACGGTAAAGTAACTCATGCGCATAAACCTTGCCTTGGCGATCGTAGATAGGCTGAGAGGCGAACAAAACATCAGGCATTCAAAAACTCGCTGTTACAAAATATTTACCTGCTTATATACCAAAAAAAAGAGGACAGAGCCAGCTCTGTCCTCTTTTATTGTACGAAATCAGCTATTAATCAATTTTCGGAGCAGTTAAGCCACGGCGTTGTAATAAGGCTTCAACGGTAGGCTCTTGACCACGGAAATCGATGTATTGCTGCATCGGCTCTTTGCTATTCCCTTTAGAAAGGATAGTGTCACGGAATGCTTGACCGTTTTCTAGGGTCAAACCACCGTTTTGCTGCATAAAGGCAAAGGCATCAGCGGCTAACACTTCAGACCACATATAAGCGTAGTAACCAGCTGAATAGCCACCGGCAAAAACGTGCGCAAAGAAAGTCGACTTATAACGCGGTGGTACTGCAGCTACTGCTACACCATTGCGTTCAAGCGCGGCTGCTTCAAACGCCGCCACATCGTCAATGCTGCTAGCAGCATCAGCTGATAGCGTGTGGTATTCCAAATCCAACAAGGCTGACGCAATATATTCTAAGGTGTCATAACCCATGTTGAAGTTTTTCGCAGCCAACACTTTATCAAGTAATTCGGCAGGAATCGGTTCACCGGTTTCGTAATGTTTAGCAAAGTTATTTAATACTTGCTCGTTCAACATCCAATCTTCTTGGAAAGTTGAAGGAAATTCAACGTAGTCACGTGATACTGACGTACCTGCCAACGATGGATACATGACATCAGAGAACATTCCGTGCAAAGCGTGTCCCATTTCGTGGAACATGGTGCTTACTTCGTCAAAACTCAACAGCGTTGGGCCTTCGGCTGCTTTTTTGATGTTCTGGTTATTTAAAATAACCGGCTTGCTATCTAATAAGTGTGACTGAGACACGAATGAGCTCATCCAAGCTCCGCCGCGCTTGCCATCACGAGTAAACCAGTCGCCATAGAACAGGCCTAACGTTTCACCATTAACGTCTTTAACCTCGTAAACCATGATGTCATCACCATAAGTTGGGATGTTATCTAGTTTTTCGAAAGTAATACCAAATAATTGATTCATAGCATAGAACACGCCATCTTCAACCACTCGATTAAACTCAAAGTATTGCTTCACTTCGTTAGCATCTAAAGCATATTTTTCTGCCCGAACTTTTTCGGCATAATATGCCCAATCCCATGGCTGCACTTCGAAATCGCCACCTTCTGCCTCAATCATCTCTTGAATTGCAGCTTGTTCAGCGGCCACGTTACTCACTACTGCTGGTACCAAATCACGTAACATAGCTTGTGCTGCTGCTGGCTTAGCGGCCATGCTAGTTTCTAATACGTAATCACCCCAAGTGTCGTAACCCAGTAGCTCAGCTTTTTGAGCACGTAGTTCAGCCAAGCGTTTTACTAAAGGACGGTTATCTGTCGCTGTGTTACCAGTACCACGATAAGCGGAAGCTTCCCAAATACGCTGACGTAGTTCACGATTCTCTAATGATGCCAACACTGGTTGACGGGTCGTGTTGGTAATCCGAATGGCATATTTACCTTCATGACCAGCAGCCGCAGCAGCGTCGGCCAGACTTTGAATCTCACTCTCGCTAAGTCCAGCTAATTCGTCAGCACTATCAACAACGATCAAGTTTTCGTTAGCTAGCGTCATCAGGTTACGCTGAAACTCTGTGGTTAATGAAGACATTTCAGAGTTAATTGCACGGATCTTGGTTTGCGCCTCAGCGTCTAGTTCAGCACCAGCACGAACAAAACCTTTGTACGTATCTTCAACCAAGCGCAACGCTTCGCCTTCTAGTTCAGCTCGGTTGTCGTACACTGCTTTAACCCGAGCAAACAAGGTTGAATTAAGCATAATATTGTCGCGATGCTGTGCCATTTTTGGTGCGAGCTCGCCTTGCAAAGCCCGAGTGTCATCGTTCCCATTCGATCCAGCAACGTTATAAAAAACTGAAGAAACTCGGCTTAATAAAGCACCTGCTTTTTCCATAGCTACGATGGTGTTTTCAAAAGTTGGTGCTGCGCTGTTGTTAGCAATAGCCTCAATTTCCTTACTATGCTCTGCCATACCAGCTTCAAATGCTGGTTGATAATGCTCAAAACGGATTTTGGTAAAATCTGGAGCCTGATATGGAAGTGTACTTGCAGCGTAGAATGGATTGCTTTGGCTTAGTGAACTAGCCGCAACCTGCTCAGTTTTAGCTGACTCAACGGTGGTTTGGCTAGCGTCTTTATCAGAACAAGCGGCAACTGAAATGGCCGCACCGATAGCAACAGCAATAAGGCTCTTGCGCATAATCTTATCTCCCTTGTGGTTAAATGCTTTAACCGTACTAATGTACCTGCCTAAGGAGTAAGGCTCAAGAGCTATTCGTGGCACAATCTTTGCGTTTTAACCTGTTAGGCTACTTCATGCACCGAAATGAGTGGTAACAGGCCATACTTCGCGCGGGCTTTATCACAGTAGGGATTACTACCGTCTATCGACATAGCGAATTCTCGACATGGACTGGGTCGATCCGGGTAAATGCTGCAGCTAACCTGCTCCCCGATAGCGCCAACTAAGGCAATACAACGAGGTTCACGTTGATTCGTGCCTTGCATGCAAAGAAGATGAGGATGAAAAGATTCGGTTAGTTCGCTTGGAACATGACCTTGGGGTGCGCCTGTTGCTTCGCCCCAATAAAAAGACACACGATAAGACGCGCAGCAAGCCCCACACGTCAAGCAGGCATCAGCCAAACTCATCGCACGACACTCCAAAAGAAAATAAGAAGTTTGTCTGAAATGGCGGAGCGGACGGGACTCGAACCCGCGACCCCCGGCGTGACAGGCCGGTATTCTAACCAACTGAACTACCGCTCCGCAGCGGTATGAAACCAATTTCAGGAAAGTGGCGGAGCGGACGGGACTCGAACCCGCGACCCCCGGCGTGACAGGCCGGTATTCTAACCAACTGAACTACCGCTCCGCTTTCCTAACTCTGGGCAACCCGACTGGGTCCCCCTGAATGCGGAGCGAATATTACGAGTGCTGGAATGTTCCGTCAACCCTTTTTTTGTGTTTTTGAATCGTTTGCTTAAAAAAAATGCAAAAGCCGCAAAATTTGTTCAATTTACCCTACCACTTACTTCTGCTATGGCCTATTCTTGCCACAATGCATCATTGATTAACGCTAACCTTTGTTGGTGAGCCTGTTGCTCTGCTGCTGATGCTTGCACTACCTTAAGTGCCGGTTTATTGAGCACTGGTGTCCAACCACTACTGAGTTCTCCGTTCGCTCGGTTACCGGGCAACTCTAATGCGGTTTGCCCACCCGTCATAAGCAAATACACATCCGCTAATAATTCAGCATCTAATAATGCGCCGTGAAAAGTCCGGTTTGAGTTATCTACCCCGTAGGCACGACATAAAGCATCTAGAGTGTGGCGTTGGCCAGGACGCATCTGTTGCGATAACTTGAGGGTATCGAGCACACTACAATAGTCGATAGTCTTCCCCGTGCCGTTGCGCAATAAAGCAAACTCATGATCCATAAAGCCCACATCGAATGGGGCATTATGGATAACTAATTCTGCACCTTGGATGAAATCAATGAACTCTTCCGCAATTTGTGCAAAAACCGGTTTATCTTGTAAAAAATCATTGGTGATACCGTGTACATCAATCGCTTCTTGCTCAACTACCCGCTGCGGATTGATATAGACATGAAAGGTACGCCCCGTTAGCTTGCGCTTGATGACTTCAACGGCGCCAATTTCTATAATTCGGTGGCCTTCTTCTGGGCGTAACCCAGTAGTTTCTGTATCTAAAACGATTTGCCGCATAAGAGTTTGTGCTTCTTTCCAAATTAAATTGATATCACTTGCCCAGTGATAAACCTGACGTTTACCTGTGGAAGACTGCTAGCAATCCTGCACACCAACAATAATCGTTAGAGTTTAACAACTGTATACTGACTTTGCTATGACGCATTTATTTGTCAGGTCTGCTAAACTGCGCCTTAAATCATTACTTAGAGATAACGTTTTAGCATGCAAACAGTGCATATATATACGGATGGCTCCTGCTTAGGTAACCCTGGCCCTGGCGGTTATGGCGTGGTTATTGAATACGGTAAACATCGCAAAGAGTTTGCTGCTGGATTTCGGTTAACCACGAACAATAGAATGGAAATGTTAGCCGCGATTATCGGCTTAGACGCGTTAAAGCGACCGTGCGATGTGGTACTCACCACGGATAGCCAATACCTTAAACAAGGCATTGAAGAGTGGATTCACAAGTGGAAAAACAATGGGTGGCGAACCGCCAATCGCAAACCCGTCAAAAACGCTGATTTATGGCGTTTAATAGATGCTGCGGCAGCTCGCCATAACGTGCGCTGGGACTGGGTTAAGGGCCACGCTGGTCATCCACAAAATGAACGCTGTGATGAATTAGCGCGCACTGCCGCAAGTGGTAGCGATTTAGCTGTTGATGAGGGTTTCGAAACAGTTCAAATTTGAGTCAACTGACCTGAATTTAGGTTTACTGACTTTCTGCGCTTTGAGTTCAAAATGTTTTAACTTAATGCTGCGCTCTACTAATTAAAACACACCTATCCAGAGCTGACGTTCAAAATGGGTTGAGTGACAATCAGATATCTGCAATGGCTGGTGTTGGTGGTGGTCAAGTATCAGTAAACAACAATGGTGATGTAACTGGGTTTGGTATTAAAGCTGGAGCTGGTATAAATGCAGGTGCAGTAGTTGAAAAGCCTATAGTTGGATTCGCTATCGAGGAGGACAAAGGCTTTGCCAAAACAGGAGGTAACTAATGCTCTATTTAGAAATCGCGCTTTTAGTAATTTCATTTCTTCTAATTGTAACTGGTGCTACTTTATTTGTTTTGGCGAGAAGCTATGTTAAGAAAGAAATGTTTGAAAATTTCTATGGTGGCAAAAATGCAATATACGGTGGTTTTAGGATATTCAAATATGAATATTATCAGAGCGATAAACTCTGGGTTTGCACTTCTTTAAGAGTTGTTTTTATTGGTTTGTTAATGGTATTTCCTTTGATGTATATGCTAGCTAAATAGTTTTTGAATCCAAAGCCTCGCAAGGGCGAGGCTGTGAATTCAAAGATCCATCTATACTATGGATGAATCGTTTTTCGCTCACAATACCTATGAACTACGATACGCATACAATAATCTAAGAATATCGGTAAGCAGGGCAAGATCGTGAACGTTTTTTGAGCAAAAAACGATCGGTTTGACGATCTGGGTTACCTGTGATCATATACTCCCTTTTTCGGGAGTTAAATCATGTATATCGAAGCTTTCACAAGCCACTTTGGCGCATTAACGGACGCACGTCAATCAGCGAAAGTCACCTATCCGCTGGAAGATATTCTGTTCATCACCTTGTGCGCACCATCTCCCGCATTGACCCAGAGCAGTTCCGACTATGTTTTGTGAACTGGATGCAGGATGTACACGAAGCCACTCAGGGGCAGGTCATTGCCATTGATGGCAAAACGTTGCGCAGGTCATATCAGCGGGGCGACAAGCACTCGACGATTCACATGGTCAATGCCTTTTTTCACGTGCTCAGCGCCGACCAAATCGTCGAGGATTTTCCACAGTGGCCCGGACTCAAGACCTTGGGGATGAGTGTAAGTTACCGCCAAGTAAAGGGAAAACAGGAAGAACTGACGTATCGTTACCATATCAGTTCTGCCGAGCTATCGGAGCGGGAGATGGCCGATGCCGTACGCGCACACTGGTCTGTTGAAAATAGCTTACACTGGGTCCTGGATGTTTCCCTGCGAGAAGATGATTGTCAGATCCACCAGAACCATGGTGCGGAGAACTGGTCCATGTTGCACCACATGGCATTAAACATGCTGCGCGCAGAATCATCAAAAGGCAGTATCCCGGCCAAACAAAAGCGAGCATGGATGAAAGCCGAATATCTGGAGGCTGTATTATCTGCGGGCTTCAACGAGATGATGAATTAATGTACACTCATGCGGTTACCCTGCCCCGCGAGGCGAGGCTTTGGATTCAAATGTTTTAACTTTAATGTTGCGCTCTACTCTTTTTCTTTACTACTATCGTCTTTTGCGATTAAAAATGCCCACACTACATATATTGAAACAGCGATTTCTATTGCTACAATTGCCAAAAACGATAATGGTTCAGCATCAAACTCAATGGTTTCTCCACCTTTAAGCATTAACTCGCCATTAATAAGTCCTAAAGTTGCATGGCCTACTAATACAATTGAAGCTATTAGTGAAACCCATTTTTTTGAGCTCATAACTATTTTTGCCTTTCGTCGTCATTGTTTTGAAGTACTTCAACCCCTGAACTAACAACAGTCCCGACAGCTTTATCGACAACATAATTGTACGCTTGAGCTTTGAGGCTCCCGCCTCTACCTGCGTGAGTCTTTTCAGCCTGAACACCAGCAGCATTACCAGCCAAATCACCCGATAAACCAGCCGCATCTCCATCAAAAACTAGAGCCGCAGTGTTAATAGCCGTTGAAACTGCTTGCGCTTGAGGTATTGGTACATAGCCTAGTTTATCAACCAGATTCTGGACAGGTTTACTAGTTAAAATATCAGTAGTTCCGTGTGCAACATCCATTCCTATTTGCTGTGCAGCATTTCCCATATCTTTCGCAAAATTTTGGTTCCCTTGTGTAGTAGACTCATAACCAAATGCTTTAGCCATCATCGTACTTAAGTCAGGCAATTCAATTACGGGGTGTGCAGTTCTTCCATCAGGATCATTGTACTTATAGGGATTATTATTCCCATAGGTATATCTGCCAAAGCTATCGATATTGTTAGGATCAAATCCAACCGGATCATTCGAATAAAACCGCCCAATCACTGGATCATAGTATCGTGCCTGCATATAACTCAGGCCTAAGTCATTATCGTACTTATGACCAGTGTATCCGATGTCGTCGTTTGGCGCTTCGTAAGTGTCACCAAAAGGTTGGTAATGCCGGCGATTCTCTACCCTTCCTGTGCTGTTGGTTCGTGCCACCGGGCTGCCCAACCTATCTGTATGGATAAAGGTGGTTGTTGCCTGGCGGTCTTCAGCGATAAGCCTATTGCCAAGGTAAATGTAGTTCGTTTGAACGCCGTTATCTTCGCTCAATAACAACTGCCCCGACTGGCTGTAGAGATAGTAACGGGTATCACCATCGCCCGCCACCTTAACGCGGCGGTTGTGGCCGTCGTAGGCGTAGCTCTGCCCACTGCTGGCAACCTATATTGGTGACTGCTCCCCGCCCTAAGCGCTAAAGCGCCACGGGCGAGGCTTCCAACTTCTCAGGCAGCAACTGGTACGTGACCAGATTGACGCTTGCCTCCATTGGCAGAAACCGACAGTCCTGCGGCCTTTAATTTTAAAATACCTTGCGCCTTGATATTTAAGGCTGCATTGATGTCCCGATCACGCTGTGTTGAGCAGGATGGACACTGCCAGTCACGCACGTTCAGTGACAAGTATTCCAGCTTGTGTCCACAGCAAAAGCAGGTTTTTGAGCTGGCAAACCATTGATCAATTTTAACCAGATGCTTGCCTTGCTCTTTGGCCTTGTATTCCAGCTTTTGGATCAAGCCTGACCAACTCGCATCGGCAATGTGCTTGGACAATTTCCTGTTCTTCAGCATGTTTTTGACTTTCAGTGTCTCGACAATTACCGCTTGGTTTTCGTCAATAACGTGTCGAGACAGCTTGTGCTGAAAATCAGCACGAGCATTCGCCAGACGCTGATGCGCCTTAGCGAGTTTAAGTCGGGCTTTTGCACGACCTTTGCTGCCTTTTTTGCAGCGTGATAAGGCTTTTTGTTTACGGCGCAGATTGGCACTGGCTTTCTTCAAAAAGCGTGGATTCGGTTTTTTCGTGCCGTTTGAATCTATGGCAATATGTGTTAAACCCATATCCAATCCGAGAACTTGAACAGCATTCAGGCTTTGAATGGGCGCAGGAGCTTCTTGCCCATCTTCATGCAGTAGCGAGGCATAGTATTTACCTGTCACGGTGCGGGACAGGGTGATGCTTTTCAGTTTTCCTTCAACCTTGCGATGAATACGCGCTTTAATGGGCTGCTTTAACTTCGGCACTTTAATCCAGTCATCACCACAATCAACGCTCATGCAATGATAGCTGGACTGCCTGCCGTGCTTGCGCTTGAACTTGGGATAACGAGAAGGCAGTTTGGGATCAAAGAAATGTTGAAAGGCTTTATCCAGATTGATACATGCCTGCTGGAGTGCAATCGAATCAAAATCTTTGAGCCAGTGATACTTGCGAGATTTCTTCGCAACAGCCAACAGCGGCTTGAGGTCTTTTTTGGCCTTCAATTTCAGACCGTGACGCTTGTACTGGCTGCTAATGATGTGCAAAGCCTTGTTATACGCAAAGCGCACAGCACCGAACTGGCGGTTTAAAAATTCCGCCTGCTCAGGTGTGGGATAAATGCGTACTTTCGTGGCCTTTAACATTTCAGCGCTCATTGATATAATTCATTCATTATAAGCTATTAAGGTCATATTTCAAGTGAGTGTGCATCATAAAGAATTGCTATCAGATTACCTTAGAAAACGTCACAGCGTCACCAAGCTGGTTGTTCATCTGGTCTTTACCACCAAGTACCGACGAAAACTGTTCGATGGCTTTATGATTGAGCAGCTGCGTGAAGCATTTGAGTCTGCTTGCGAGAAACTGGAATGTAACCTGCTGGAAATGGACGGTGAAGAAGATCATGTTCATCTGTTGATGGCCTACCCACCGAAACTGGCGATCAGCGTTATGGTGAACAACCTGAAATCGGTTTCATCTCGCCGGATACATAGACTCAATACCCACGTACCCCGGCAAAGCAAGAGCGCAGCGCTCTGGTCGCGCTCCTATTTTGCCTGTAGCGCAGGTGGTGCAACGATTGAAACGCTGAAAGAATATGTACAAAGTCAGGCCACACCTGACTAGAAACGCTTCGCGTTTCCCGCTTATATCCCCGCCCGATTGGGCGAGGGTTTACGCGGGTTTTGCTTATATCCCCGCCCGATTGGGCGAGGGTTTACGCGGGTTTTGCTAAGCCTTCACGTTTATTACTCTCCAGCAACTTGCGGATATTTAGCTTCCTCCCATGCATTCATGCCACCTGCTACTGAAATCACCTTATCGGCATCAAATCCCATCCGTAACAAAGATTCTGCTGCCAGCGCCGAACGTCCACCACTACGACAAATTAAATACAAGGGTTCAGCTGCAATACGTTGTAAGGCATCATCGTAGCCAGCTACAGCCGGATGCTGGTTAATTTGCATTTCCAACACGCCTCGTGGCATGTTTACCGCTTGGCGAATATGGCCAACGGCATACTCAGCAGGTTCCCGCACATCAATCACTCGGGCACCTTCGGCAATTTTTTGTTGCAAGGTATGGACATCGATTTCTTTAACATTTGCACGAGCTCGTGCACACAAATCTTGGGAATTAATCATGATCATTTCTCCATAATGTACATTGTTTAACCAGCTATTTTGGAGTTCTTTTGAACCCTGTTGTCTTTGCTAAACAGCAGTTGCTTCAGTCACCTACAAACTTTGCCAGAGCACAAAAGCTGCCATGATCACTAGAAACACAGCAAACCCCTTTTGCAATGGTGCAGTGGCAATCCGTTTTCCTAACCAACCACCAGCATAACTACCAACAATACCGCCAATAATCACCACAGTAATAGCTGGCCAATCGAACTCAAAACCCTTAGCTATTAGGATTTCGTAATATTTGAAAAAGCCTACAAAAGATTTTAGCGCAATAATCACCAAGCTTGTTGCCACTGCAGCAACTAAATTAAGTCCGCCAAGTAAGACCAAGGCTGGCACAATTAAGAAACCACCACCTACTCCGACGAAGCCAGTAATAATACCAACCACGGTGCCTTCAATGATGATTTTTACAGGATTGATTGCTACTGGCGCAGGATTTACGGCAGCTCGTTTACGCCACATCATGACCGCTGCTAGCAGCATTAGTATCGCAAAAGTAACCAACTGAATGGTTGGGTTTAACAAACCGCCTAGCCAAGCACCGGCATAGGTTCCTACCATTCCTGGGATACCAAAAAAGGCCACATGACGCCAGCTAATAATGCGTTTGGTTAAGTTCGGTATCGATGCCCCCAAACTGATCGCTCCAACGATTAATAAAGATGCGGCAATCGCCATATCTGGAGCAAAACCAAGTAAATACAACAACACAGGGACGGTAAGGATAGAGCCGCCTGAACCAAACAATCCCAAACTCAAACCGATAATTAGTGCCGCTAAAATTGCCATTACTACTCCACTCTATTTGCCACTGGCATCTGCTTCAGTTTCGCTTTTAAGGGTGCCCGTTGGCGGGTTAGCGTCAACGGCATTTCACGCTTACGCGCCACCACCAGATACATGCTACCCAGTTGCGGAAACCACTGATAAAGACGCTGCAAGACACTGTTAGCTGGGTTTAAACGCTCAATAAATAAACTTGGAACAAAATACTCGCTGGTGATTATTTCAAAGTTTAACAGCGCAAGCCAGTCATTAATTCGCGCTTTGCTAAAATAACGTCCACACCACGGAAAACGATCACCTCGCCCAGGCCAAAGACCTGGCAATAATGCGGGACTAAAAGGATTGAACCCTACCAATATCAGATACCCATCTGCAATTAAACTACGACTCATCTCTCGCAGTACTTGATGCGGATCACGCTCAAATTCAAGCTCTGCAACCATGAGAATGGCATCCAGACTATGTTCGGCAAAAGGCCAATGATTGGTGTCAGCCAGCACTTCTGCTGGCAACTGTTTAGCGGCTTGGAGTTCGTGTCCGATGCGTATTTGGGTCAGTTGTAATTGCTGCGCTAACTGGCCGACACGAACAAAATGGTAACCAAACATTTTGGTCAAATGAGGATCTAGTTGCTGTTCGATTTGTTCGCGCAGCCAAATGCCATGCACAAGCTGCTGCCAATCAGTCGGGCCTGCTGCGATATCAGGTCGCAACGCCGGTTCAAACCACATATTGATACTCCTAAGTTAGGCTCCATTCAGAGTAGACTTTAATCAAACAGTTATTCAAGCGATAATCTGGTGAAAGCGTAATCTTATGCGACTTACCTGATGGAGATTCTTTATGTTAGTTTCAGCTATCCCAGCCTTTAATGATAACTATATTTGGGCTATTCAAGCACGGGTGGGGTCGGCTGCGGTTATTGTTGACCCTGGTGACGCTGAGCCTGTCCTTGCGTGGCTTGCAGAACAACAAGTGGCATTGGCAGCCATATTAATCACCCATCATCATTGGGATCATACCGATGGCATCGCAGCTTTGCTGGAGGCTTATCCGCGACAGCCCATCCCAGTCTTCGGCCCAGATCCAGCCATGGCAGCACCTTTAACCACACCCATTGCCTGCATTACCGATCCTTTGCATGATGGTCAGCTCTTCCGTCTCCCTGAGCTTGATAACCAGTGGCAAGTCTTTGCCACACCTGGCCATACGTTAGATCACCTATGCTTTTACACTCTAGGTCACTTATTCTGCGGTGATACCCTTTTTTCAGCTGGTTGCGGACGCATGTTCGAAGGTACCGCTGAGCAATTTCAGCAATCTTTACAGTCTTTAGCTGAACTACCAGCTAGTACCAACGTCTATTGTGCACATGAATACACCGAGGCAAATTTGCGCTTCGCGCGAGCAGCTGAACCAGATAATCAAGCAGTGCTCATGCACCAGCGATGGGTTAAACAGCAACGCCAGCAAGGATTAAGCAGCTTACCAAGCCAACTAGGGAAAGAATTGGAAATCAATCCATTTCTGCGAGCTCAGTCGGTCGCAGAATTTGCTCGATTAAGGCGCTGGAAAGACAACTTTTAATACCGTAAACTGCAATTTGCATTAACAATGGAAATAACTACAAGATGAATAAATGGCTGGCCTTAACACTCTGCGCATTAACCTCAGTAAGTACTGTAGGTTGTAGCCTTACCGCTGATAACAAAACAGCTAGCTCTGCTGTGAATGTAAACACAGACCTAGCCAATGAGGTAGCTGAACCTGCAGAGTCTGTCACCACCACAAGTTCCCTGATGGTATTTACCGATCAGCCAACGTTTGAGTTAGAGCAACTAAGCCCACAACAAGAGGCCGATTTGTGGCAGCGCATTCGCCGCCAGCTAACCATGCAAGCTCCAGAAAATCAGCGACTCATTAGCCAACGCAACTGGTACATGAATAATCCACAGTATATGGAGCGAGTGGCTAAGCGCGCTGAACCTTTTATGTACATGATTGTGGAAGAAATTGAAAAGCGTGACATGCCATTAGAATTGGCTTTACTCCCTATTGTGGAAAGCGCCTTTGATCCCTTTGCATACTCCCATGGTCGAGCTGCTGGAATTTGGCAATTTATTCCAGGAACTGCACGCCACTATGGCTTGGAGATCAATTGGTGGTACGACGGTCGACGTGATGTTTATGCTGCAACTCACGCTGCTTTAGATTATTTAGATGCACTACAAAAACGTTTTGATGGCGACTGGTTGCATGCTTTAGCCGCCTACAATTCTGGTGAAGGGCGTGTCGCGGGCGCTATTCGTCGCAATAAACAGCAAAGCTTACCAACTGACTTTTGGGCCCTTGACTTACCTCGTGAAACTCGTGCTTACGTACCCAAATTGTTAGCCTTAGCTGATATTTTACGCAATCACGATGAGTATGCACAGCACTGGTTACCGATTGCCAATATGCCATTTTTGGCGGTGGTTGAAGCAAACGCTCAAATCGATTTAGCCAAAGCAGCTGAGCAAGCCGGCATAGATTTAGACACCCTCCATCACTATAACTCAGCCTATAATCGTTGGGCCACGGATCCTAACGGCCCGCATCGCTTATTATTACCGCTACCACAAGCAGAAACGTTACAACAATGGCTAAACAGCGCAGATGCTAGTGAGCTAGTGCAGTGGACACGCCACAAGGTAAAGCAGGGTGAGAGCTTATTGGTGATTGCAAAACGTTATCACACCACTGCCCAAGCCATTCAACAAGCCAATAATATTAATGGTCATATTATTCGCGCTGGTGATCATTTATTAGTGCCGGTGGCCACTCGCGATTTAGACGATTACAGCTTGTCCGCAGATCAGCGTTTAGCAAGTACCCAAGCACAAACACGCGGAGCTTATAAAATAGAGCATACTGTGGTCAGCGGAGATACTTTGTGGGATATCAGCCGTGAATACGAAGTGAATTTACGCTCGTTGGCGAGCTGGAATGGTATGGCGCCAACCGACCCTTTGCGCCCAGGTAAAACGTTGGTGGTATGGTTACCGCAACAACAAAAAGCTAGCGGTGTAGTCCGCAGTGTACAATATAAAGTTCGGGCCGGTGATTCCCTCGCTCGCATTGCCTCGCGCTTTAATGTCAGTATTCAGGATATTGAAAAATGGAACCAAATTAGTCGCAGTAAATACCTTCAGCCGGGGCAACAACTTAAACTGTTTGTTGATGTCACCCGGCTAAGCTCACAAAGTTAATCTGGCTGTATTAACTGAATTAAATCATCTTCGCTGAGTACACTCACACCGAGTTGCTCAGCTTTGGCTAATTTTGAACCCGCATTATCGCCTGCAATCACTGCCGTCGTTTTTGCTGATACACTTCCCGCAACTTTAGCTCCTCGCGCCTGCAAAGCTTGCTTAGCTTGGTCACGCGTTAATTGGGTCAAAGTGCCAGTTAACACGTAAGTATGACCTGCCAATGTAGCCTCGCTGCTACTCAGTTTAGTCACCGCCGGCCAATGAATGCCAAGTTCAAGCAATTCGTCAATCACCTTTTGATTATGCGGCTCTCGAAAGAACTGAAAAATATGGTTTGCTACCACGTGGCCAACATCACTAACCTGCTCTAACTCTTCTAAACTAGCCTGTTGCAAGGCCTCGAGTGACGCAAAGTGAGCCACTAAATTAGCCGCAGTAGCCTCGCCTACCTCTCGAATACCAAGGGCATAAATAAATCGAGCCAAGGTCGTAAGTTTACTTGCGGCAATAGCGGCTACTATTTTATCAGCCGATTTTTCTCCCATACGTGGTAAGAAAGCTAATTCACGAGTATTTAAACGGTACAAATCAGCGGGCGATTTCACCCACTCTTTGTCGACCAGTTGCTCAATTAGCTTATCACCTAGTCCATCGATATCCATTGCTTTTCGGGAGGCAAAATGTTTCAAGGCTTCACGCCTCTGTGCTGCACAAATAAGTCCACCTGTACAACGGGCAACTGCTTCGCCCTCGGCACGTTCAATATGCGATCCGCACACCGGGCAGTGCTGTGGAAATTGAATTGACTGGGCAGAGGCTGGACGCCTATCTAACACCACCTGTACCACTTGCGGGATGACATCACCAGCTCGGCGAATAATCACTGTGTCGCCAATATGGATATCAAGCCGAGCTATTTCATCGGCGTTATGCAGGGTGGCATTGGCGACCACTACGCCGGCCACGGTAACTGGCTCAAGCCTTGCTACCGGCGTTATTGCACCAGTACGCCCTACTTGAAAATCCACCCCTAACAGTTGCGTCAGCTCTTCTTGAGCCGGAAATTTCCATGCAATTGCCCAACGAGGTGCGCGCGATACAAAGCCTAAATTTTGTTGTTGACCAATATCATCAACCTTGATCACAACCCCATCAATTTCGTATCTCAATTCAGCTCGACGTTGCAAAATATCTTGATAGTAAGCACTAACACCATGGGCATCAGCAACCACTCTAATCTCATCACTAATGGGTAAACCCCATTGCTGTAGTTGCTGCAATCGCCCAAAGTGAGTGCCTGCGAGTTGTGTCTCATCACTGACCACCCCCATACTATAGGCATAAAAATGGAGTGGCCGCTTTGCCGTAATAGTGGAATCTAATTGCCGCAAACTACCAGCTGCCGCATTACGCGGATTCGCAAACACTTTCTCACTGGCAGCTGCCGCTTGCTGGTTATATGAATTAAAGCCTTTTAGCGGCATAAAGACTTCACCACGTACCTCTAAGCGCTGCGGAAAATCCCCTTGCAGTTGCAGCGGTACATTACGTATGGTTTTAACATTTTCAGTAATGTCTTCACCCGTTTGACCATCGCCACGAGTTGCGGCCCTAACTAATTGGCCCTGCTCGTATAGAATACTTACTGCAGCGCCATCAAGTTTAGGTTCGCAGCAAAAGCTGATTGCCTCTGCACTATCTAATCGTTCAGCCACACGTTCAGCGAAAGCGATAAATTCGGTGCTATCAAATGCATTATCCAAACTTAACATGGGTACTTCGTGAGTCACTTGGGTGAAAGCCGTTAAGGCCTTTCCACCTACTTTTTGGGTGGGTGAACTGGGGCTAGCTAGCTCTGGATGAAGCTCCTCTAATTGCTGTAACTCACGAAATAGACGATCGTACTCAGCATCAGGAACACTCGGCTGATCCAACTCATAGTATTCTTGATTGTAACGCATGATAAGTTGCACCAGCTGCTGATAGCGCAGTTGTGTATGGGTTGCGCTAGTCTGGTTGCTAGCATCTTGGTCAGCAAATAAATCGTTGGTCATAACTCACTGTCTTGGTCTGATTTTGCTTAAGCTTTACCACTTATCAGGCGCTTGCGTTCAAACTCTCGAATGCGCTGATGAATGTGCTGTGTCGCTTGACGAGTGAGCGGATTACGGTGCTCGTCTAACACTTGGCCTTGATCGATAGCAGCTGCCAATTTGACTGCGGCGTTATGCATCATGGTAAAGGCCGTCATCGAATTACTCTTTATCGGCAACGCTAAGAACAGGGCAACCCCGCCTGTGGTAAAGGTTTCTATGGTGTCTATGTTAAACGTGCCGGGATTATACATATTAGCCAAACTAAACAGCACAGGGCCAGTACCAGCAGTATCTACGTGCCGATGGAAAATATCAAAATCTCCATATTTAAATCCAAGCTCGGTCATTTGTTGCAACAACACGCTGCCTTCAATATGACCGACCACATGCAGCACAATAACTTCTTCTGGTTCTTCAGTTAGGACCGGCTCCTGCTCACTATGTTGTAACGGTAGTTCCATACTTTGCGGTGTTTCGGCCGGCGCTGAATCTCGGGATTTTTTAACCGCAGCTGTTGCTTGGTCCGCAACCGAGCTCGCTGGCTGTTGACCTCGCGCAAACAAATCATCATGTTCAGGCCGAATCGGCGCCAAAGGCAGCTCGTCAGGTAATCCATCATCCGTAGCACGAATTGCCGAGGTATCGGACGCCACCGCAGGGATAGCCGCATCCTCGGCAGCCGTCGCTACCACGGCTGCTGACTGAGTTACAGTCGGCGTGGTTTCATTGGTTTGAGCTGGTTTATTAGCTTCGCTGGGGTGCGCTTTGGCGCCGCTTGTTGGCGCAGTAGTCTTGCTCATGTTAGCACTAGCAATAACCCGAACCGCTCCTACGCCATCATCATCAAAGCCCCCTGAATCCACCTGTCGCCGTTTGTTGGCAATAGCATCTACTTGCTCACGCTGGCGTTTTTCATTCTTGCGAATGGTCCACATACCATGAGCAATAATGGCAATAATTAATAACGAACCACCAATAATCAGCACTGTATTCATAACATGTGACTCATTTATGTCGATATTCCTGTTGTATGTTGCTCGCACTCAGGTGCATTGGATCGTACTCTAAGCCTCTGTTAATGCTACAGCTTGTTCAATATCTACAGCAACTAAGCGCGATACGCCGGGTTCTTGCATGGTAACACCGGCAAGATGCGAGGCCATTTCCATCGCGACTTTATTATGACTGATATAAATAAACTGCACACTTTGCGACATTTCTTCTACCAACCGACAAAAGCGTCCCACGTTGGCGTCATCCAAAGGTGCATCAACTTCATCCAACAAGCAAAATGGCGCTGGATTTAGTCTAAAAATGGCAAACACTAATGATAAAGCTGTTAACGCCTTTTCACCACCAGAAAGCAGGTGAATTGTACTATTTTTCTTACCGGGGGGACGCGCCATAATAGTCACTCCGGTTTCAAGTAAATCATCATCAGTAAGTTCAAGATACGCATTCCCGCCGCCAAACACTTTTGGGAACAGCTCTTGTAAGCCATGATTCACGGCATCATAGGTTGCCTTAAATCGTTGTCGGGTTTCTTTATCTATGGTTCGAATAGCTCCCTCGAGCGTTGCTAATGATGCCGCTAAGTCATCATTCTGCTGATCCAAATACTGCTTACGCTCAGCTAGTGTCTCAGCTTCTTCGATAGCTGCCAAGTTAATTGCACCTAAGCGACTGATAGCCTGCTGGATGCGTTCCAACTTACTTTGCCACTCGGTTTCGTTAGCATCCTCAGCTAACCCCTCAAGAATAGGTTTAAGTGACTGTTGCAGGTCAGCTAATACAGCTAAAATACTGCGACTACGCTCTTGCACTGCAGCTAGCTCCATTTGCGTGCTTTGTACTCGCATCCTTGCTTGCTCAATCTTTGCCTGCACTCCTTGAGCACCGCTGGTCAACTGGCGTAATTGCTCTTCGTATTCATGCACTTTATTAGCTAAGTCGCGTCGTTGCTCGTCAATCAACTCGCGTTGCGCTAAGGTTTCTTCTAACGTTAGCGCTAACACTTCTACGTCAGTATCGTCATCCTGTTCTGGGTGCTTCAATTGCTGTAACTGCGCTTGGAGATGTTGCTGTTGCTGTCGTGCTCGTTGAGCTAACTGCTGATAATGCGTTAATTGTTGGCGCAGTTGTTGTACCTCACTTGCTTGCGTCATTTGCCTTTGTTGTAGGGCTGTTAATGCCTCACGTAAATGCTGACGTTGTTGTTGCAAGTGATTGCGTTGCGTTAACCAATGCTGCTCATCAAGTGGCTGCAACTGCTCCGTTGCTTGCTCACACTGCTCAGCTAATTGCTGCTGTTGCTGCTGGCCGGTAACGAGCTGTTGTAGCAACTGTTGGTGCTGCTGTTTGGCTTGCTGTAGACGTTGCTCTAATTGCTGCTGCTGATGTTGTTGCCATTGAAAACGCTCGTCTATCGAACGTAAATCCGCTTGATAGAGGTGCAAAGTCTGTTTGGCCTGATCCAATTCCTGATGCCGGAGCTTTAACTCCTGCTGAAGTTGCTGTTTACGAAGGCTGGAATCTTGTAACTGCTGTTGTAATCGAGTTAGATCTGCTTCTACCTGCAATAACTGTTGCTGCTGCAAGAGCTTACTAGCAGCAGCATCCATTGTGCTGGCTTGATACCCTCCAGCTAACCATAGTTGCCCAGCTTGATTGATAGCACCTAGCCACTGGTTTTGCTGTAGCAACTGTTGCGCCTGTGCCGCATCATCAACGGCAGCAATGCAATGCAACCAGCTCCATTGTTGCAAAGGTCCGCTTACTAGCGCTGCCACACTCCCCTTTGGGGGCTGCTTTACTTGTAACTGTACCACTTGAGCACCAGCTAAGAGAGGCCACTCTGGCAACGGCTGCGTGATGACCCATGCCCCCAGCCAGGGCTGTACCAGTTGTTCTAGCGCTAACTGCCAGCTCTGTTCAACCTTCAGTAATTGTTGCACTTGCCCCAACACTGGGCATTGGTGCTGCTGCAACCAATGTTGCACGTCCATGGTGGTCGCTTCATGCGTGCCTTGTTTGAGGGCTTGTTGCAAGGCACTTTGCAGGCCTAAGTTTTGTTGCTGCTGAGTTTGCTGCTGCTGGCGTTGCTGTTCAACTTGCTCAAACTGTTGTTGGTGCACATTCAGTTGTTCTGATAATGCTGCAACCTGTTGTTGTGCTGCATTAATCTGCTGCTGTAACTGCTGTCGCTGTTGATCCGTAGCGGCTAGGTTATAGTGCTCAAGTTCAGCTAGCAGTTGCTGTTGTTGCTGCTGATTAGCATCAATCGCTTCTGCACACTTAGCTACTTGGTCTCGTTGGCGTTCGTGTTGCAAATGTAATTGCTGTTGTTGCTGCAGCTGGTGCTGCGCCTGATTCAATGCTGCTTGATAATCATCTTGCCAAGCTAACCAAGCTTCTTCATGTTGTTCAAATCGGAGCTGAGCTTCAACCACTTGTTCGTCAGTTAGCGCTTGCTCAGGTTCAAGTTCAAGTAATTGCGCGGCCAATACCTGATGTTGATCGTTATCTTGCGCCAGCGTTTCTGACAGTTGCGTTAATTCTTGTTGTAGCTGTTGTTGCTGACGTTGTCGCTGCTGTCGTTGTAACTGGTGATGTTGCAACTGATGCTCGAGCCTAGTTACCTCATTGCCTAGTTGATAAAACTGATGTTGTACCTGTTCTAACTGCTGTTTACTCTGTGCCGTTTGCTCGCGTAACTCAGTACTGCCTCGCTCACTACCTCGTTGCTCAGTTAGCCAGCGCTCTAATTCTGTGGTTTGTTCAGCTTGTTGTAGACGCAACTGTTCGGCTTGACGCTCCGTTGCTAACCAACGTAATGCTTGTAGCTCACTTTTATAACGTCGTTCTTGCTGTTTAAGTTCTTTATAACGGCGGGCTGCTGCGGCTTGTCGTTGCAGTTTGTCTAATTGACTGCCCAGTTCTTCACGGACATCGTTTAAGCGATCTAAATTGTCGCGAGTATGCTGCATGCGCGTTTCAGTCTCTCGACGCCGTTCTTTGTACTTAGAGATACCGGCGGCTTCTTCAAGAAAAACACGTAATTCTTGCGGCTTAGACTCAATCAGGCGCGAAATCATGCCCTGTTCAATAATCGCGTAACTACGCGGACCTAAACCGGTACCAAGAAATAAATCAGTGATATCACGACGGCGACATTTGCTCCCATTTAAAAAATAATCAGAGCGGCCATCGCGAGTCACTAGACGTTTAACAGAAATCTCGGCGTAATTTGCATATTCTCCTTGCATCCGTCCGGCGCTATTATCAAACACCAACTCAACGCTAGCCTGTGATACGGGTTTACGTGCCGTTGAGCCATTAAAAATGACATCCGTCATGGCATCGCCACGCAAATTTTTGGCCGAACTCTCGCCCAGCACCCAACGCACCGCATCGATGACATTTGATTTGCCACAACCATTAGGGCCAACCACACAAGTCATCTGGTGTGGGAAAGGAACTTTAGTGGCATCAACAAAAGATTTAAAACCAACGAGTTTTATGTATTTTAAGCGCATTTATTGTCGTTATATTGTGAGCTCATACAAGTGCACATGGCCCCGTTAAAGATACAAGCAAAACCTTAGCAAATATTCCTGTTATTTGTAATCTATTTACTTATTTTCAAGCTTGTAACTTACCCTTACAATTTGACCTATAGAACGGCCATTGGGCAAGATATACTGCAATGGATAATTCAACTCAAGGATCAAGAATGACTGCCTACAGCGATTTTGGTGCCAGCTACGTGGCGCGCGGATTTGAATTAGCTTTTCAGCCGGGAGTAAGACGTTATGTGCTTATTCCTCTAATCATTAACATTCTCTTATTTTCTGTGGCCATTTACGCTACCTTTCACTACACCAGTATCGGTGTTACGCAATTGGTGGCTTGGCTACCCGAATGGTTACGTTGGTTAGAAATTTTACTATGGCCACTCATCGTGATTGGCGTGGTCTTGATTTTTGCTCTCACCTTTACCAGTGTCGCTAATATTATCGCCTCTCCTTTTAACAGCCTGTTGGCTGAAAAAGTAGAATATAAACTTACCGGGATTGTCCCTGTCGATGGCGGCGTTAGCGGTATGATTAAAGATATCCCGCGCATTATTGGTCGCGAGTTTCAGAAAATCATTTATTTTATACCTCGAGCATTAGCCTTTGGCTTACTGCTACTATTTGTGCCTATTATTGGTCAGGTTCTTTGGTTTTTGTTTAGTGGTTGGATGATGACCATTCAATACGCTGATTACCCGTTCGATAATCATAAGATAAGCTTCAAAGCAATGCGCCAAGAACTGGGTGCGCGCCAAGGTAAAAGCCTGTCTTTTGGCTGTTTAGTTGCTTTTTTAGCGACCATTCCGCTAGTTAACTTAATCATGATTCCAGTCGCAGTCTGTGGTGCCACTGCATTATGGGTAGATCATATTAAGTTTAATCGGATCAGTTCGTAGCCATAGGCAACAAATAGCCGTGGGTGCTATAATCTGCGGCTATTTTATGAAAATTGCAGAGTGTTGGCATGAGTGTTGAAACCTTTACCCCTGAAACAGCCAATGATATTGGCGCAAAAATTGGCTTTGTTAGCCTAGGCTGTCCAAAAAACTTGGTCGATTCAGAGCGCATTCTTACGCAGCTGCGTACCGAAGGCTACGATATCGTTAACAGCTATAATAATGCCAACCTTGTTATCGTTAATACCTGTGGCTTTATCGATTCAGCCGTACAAGAATCGTTAGATGCTATCGGTGAAGCCTTGGCTGAAAATGGCAAAGTAATTGTCACCGGATGCCTCGGTGCCAAAGATGACGAGATTCGTGAAGTTCATCCTAACGTGCTAGCTATTACGGGCCCGCATGCTTATGAAGAAGTGATGGGGCATGTGCATAAATACGTGCCAACACCTGAGCGAGTTCCGTTTGAGAACTTAGTTCCAGATACTGGAGTTAAGCTAACTCCCCGTCATTACGCCTATTTAAAAATTTCAGAAGGCTGTAATCATCGCTGCACTTTCTGCATCATCCCATCCATGCGTGGCGATTTAGTCAGCCGTCCTATCGGTGATGTACTAAGCGAAGCCCAACGACTGGCAAATGCTGGTGTAAAAGAATTACTGGTGATCTCTCAAGATACCAGTGCTTACGGCGTGGATGTAAAACATAAGACCGGTTTTTGGGATGGCCAACCGGTTAAAACCAGCATGCTTGCTCTGTGCGAAGCCCTTGGTAAACTCGGCATCTGGGTACGGTTGCACTACGTCTACCCCTACCCTTCTGTAGACGATGTGATTCCACTGATGGCGGCGGGCAAAATTTTGCCTTACTTGGATATTCCGTTACAACATGCCAATAAGCGTATTTTACGCTTAATGAAGCGCCCAGGTTCAGCAGAACGCACGCTTGAACGTATTCAAAACTGGCGAAAAATCTGCCCAGACTTAACCATTCGTAGCACTTTTATCGTTGGCTTTCCGGGTGAAACTGACGAAGAATTTGAAGAGCTACTCCAATTTTTGCGCGATGCACAGTTGGATCGAGTGGGCTGTTTCACCTACTCTGATGTCGAAGGCGCCAAAGCTAATGATCTACCTGACCCTGTGCCAGAACATATTAAGCAAGAGCGTTATGAACGTTTTATGCAAGTGCAGCAAGAAATCAGTGCAGCTAGGTTACAGGCTAAAATTGGTCGTACTTTAACCGTTTTGATTGATGAGGTTGATAACGAAGGTGCTATTGGCCGTAGTTATGCAGACGCCCCTGAAATTGATGGTTTGGTCTACCTCAATGGCGAACACAACGTACAACCTGGCGACCGTGTTGAGGTGCTCATTGAGCATGCAGACGAGTACGATTTGTGGGGTTCTCTGGTTTGACCGTTAATACGGTCACAAATAAAAAGCCCGCTACTTATAGCGGGCTTTTTTGTACATCCAAATAGAACCATCACTCATTATCGTCGGTAGTTTCGTTTTGTAGTAATTTAGGATCAAGTTGCTTACTGGTTTGCACTCCCATCTTACGGAATTGTTCAACCCTACCCACTAAGTTGCCACGCCCCGTAGAAAGTTTGTTCATAGCTCCATCGTAATGCTTACGAAGAGCATCTAAACTACCTTCAATTCGCTGCATATCATCAATAAAACCGACAAACTTGTCGTATAATTTTGCTGCATCTGTAGCTATCTTCTGAGCATTTTGATTCTGATACTCGTATTGCCAAATATTGTTGACCGTTCTTAATGCCACCAACAGATTGGTTGGACTTACCAACATAATATTGTTGTCTAGCGCCAGTCGAATCAGCTCAGGATCTCTATCAACAGCCAATAGAAAAGCAGGTTCAATAGGTATAAACATCAACACGTAATCAAGAGTTCGAACCCCATCTAACTGTTGATAATTCTTCTTACCCAAGCCTTTAATGTGATTTCGTAGCGACGTGACATGCTCGTTCAGCGCCTGTTCGCGGGCTAACTCGTCATCACTGTTAAAATAACGCTCGTAGGCAACCAGTGAGACCTTTGAATCGATCACTACGTCTTTGGCATGAGGTAAGTGCACAATCACATCAGGTTTAAAACTTTTACCATCGTCATCACGATAATGACTTTGGGTTTCATACTCATGGCCTTCGCGTAAACCTGATTGGGTAAGTATACGTTCAAGCACGACCTCGCCCCAGTTACCCTGAGTTTTTACATCACCTTTTAATGCTTTAGTTAAGGCCTCAGCTTCGGCCGCCATCTGCTGATTGAGTTCACGCAACGAGTTCACCTGCTCTGATAACGCAGAACGTTGCTTTATTTCATCAGCGTATTGCTGGCTCACCTGAGTTTTAAAAGCCTCAAGTTGCTGCTTAAAAGGTGCCAGAGTCGTTTCTAGCGTTTGCTTACTCGTGTGCTGTAAACGCTCAGATTTTTGCTCAAAAATCTGTTGTGCCAAACGCTCAAATTGCTGTTTTAAGCGCTCTTCACTGTCTTCTAGCAGCTGTTGTTTTTCTTTTGCACTAGCAAGTTTTGCTTGCAACTCGGCCGTTAAGGCGGCCAGCTTAGCTTGCGCAGTATGAGCCTGTTGCTGAGCTAACTCACGCTGTTGCTCAGCCTTGGCTAACCGCTGCTCCGCATCACTTTGTTGCTGTTGTAACTGCTGTTGCAGTTGAGCCAACTGTTGCTGGGCAAAGTCCAGTTGCTGCTGCGCATGCTGTTGTTGATGCCGCAGCTGGGTGCGCAAACGCGGCACCCAGACGAGCCAAGCTAACAACATACCAATCGCCGCGATACCAGCAACACTTGCTAGTATCTGCCATAACGGCAAGTTAAGCATCGGCAGCTTCCAATTTTACCCGCCAAATGGCTGGCCCAGTCTCGTGGGCATTTTCACCGGTACTATCCACTGCCACCGTCACTGGCATATCTTCTACGTCAAACTCATAAATGGCTTCCATTCCTAAATCTTCAAAGCCTACCACCCGTGCTTTTTTAATCGCCTTAGCAACAAGGTAAGCTGCACCACCCACGGCCATCAAGTATACTGCCTTGTGTTGTTTAATACTTGCAACCGTTGCTGGCCCACGCTCAGCCTTACCAATCATGCCTAGAATACCGGTCTGCTCTAGCATCATGTCG
This sequence comes from Idiomarina loihiensis, assembly GCF_024584785.1. Lineage (GTDB taxonomy): Bacteria > Pseudomonadota > Gammaproteobacteria > Enterobacterales > Alteromonadaceae > Pseudidiomarina > Pseudidiomarina fusca. The sequence goes on along the minus strand of NZ_CP074112.1, from coordinate 514,505 downwards.
GTAAATTTATCCATGCGAGTTGCAGTAGTTGGGCCGGCCGGACCCACTACTTCATCACCTACCGGATCAACAGGGCCCACGTAATAGATAAACTTATTACGGAAATCCACCGGTAGCTGCTCACCGCGATCCAGCATATCTTTGATTCGCTTATGTGCTGCGTCGCGGCCAGTTAACATTTTACCCGACAACAGCACAGTCTCACCGGTCTTCCATGTTTCGATATCCGCTTGGGTTACGGTATCTAAGTTAACGCGACGTACGTTATCACCTAGCTCAAAGGTAATATCTGGCCAGTCTTCTAATTTAGGTGGTTGTAAGTCCGCCGGACCAGAACCGTCTAAAACAAAGTGTGCGTGCCGTGTAGCTGCACAGTTCGGAATCAAGGTCACCGGTTTTGATGCGGCATGAGTTGGTGCAGATTTAATCTTCACATCCATCACTGTGGTGACACCACCTAAACCTTGGGCACCAATCCCTAACTTGTTCACGCGATGATAAATTTCTAAGCGCAGTTCTTCTTCGGCAGTTTGCGCACCGCGATCTAATAGCTCTTGAATATCAACAGGATCCATCAGAGCTTCTTTAGCTAGCACCGCAGATTTCTCTGCCGTACCACCGATTCCTAGCCCAATCATACCCGGTGGACACCAACCTGCGCCTAATTTAGGCATGGTCTCTACTACCCAGTCAGCGATGTTATCGCTAGGGTTGAGCATGACCATTTTGGATTTGTTTTCCGAACCGCCCCCTTTGGCGGCAATCATCACTTCGATGTGATCGCCAGCAACCATATCAATATGCACTACGGCTGGGGTGTTATCGCCAGTATTTTTTCGCTTGCCTGCTGGGTCCGCCACAATCGATGCACGTAATGGGTTATCTGGATTAGTATAAGCGCGGCGTGTGCCTTCATCCACCATCTGCTGTACTGTCATATCAGTCTTGTCCCATTGCACTCCCATGCCAACTTTCACAAAACAAGTAACAATACCAGTATCTTGGCAAATTGGACGGTGCCCTTGGGCTGACATTCTGGAGTTCGTTAACACCTGTGCGATGGCATTTTTGGCAGCTTCGCTTTGTTCGCGGTGATAGGCTTTTTCTAATGCCTGAACAAAATCAAGTGGATGGTAATAAGAAATGTATTGCAACGCATCTTCAATGCTTTCAATAAAATCAGACTGACGAATAATAGCCATGGATACCTCAGGTTGTCACTTAGATGGGATACCTAATAGCCACCTCTCTGATCCTTGCTCGAGCTAGCTTAATAGAACGCGGGCAAGGAACTCTTCGGAGTTGCGGCAGGTAACGTAAAGTTGACGGTATGATAGCCTTTTGTCACGGCTCTGACCAGTTTTGCTAATGCTTGCAGACTACGACTTTATGCTATGCTAGCGGCGAATAAGTTACAGGAGTTATCAGTTTGAAGTTAGTTGCCGTAAAAATTCCGATTAAACTAACCTTAGCGCAGCTTTTTAGCTACTGCGCCAGCGAGCCTTGGGCACTCTTGCTAGATAGTTGTAATAATGCTCAAGCGCAATGGGATATGATCTTTCGTCAACCGGTGACCACTGTAACCAATAGCCAGGCTTTGCCGCAGCAATTGGCGCAAGCGTTAGCCCAAGTACCAGCCTATACTGGTCCTGATTTTTTACCCTTTCAAGGGGGCCTTGCTGGGGCTTGGAGTTATGACTGTGGCCGCGCTTTAGAACAGTTGCCCAGCTTAGCAACGGCAGACATTGAACTACCAGATCTGAGTGTTGGCGTTTATCACCAAGCCCTGATGCAACAGCGCAGTAGTGGTGATACTTACTTGCTAGCGCCAGCCGCCCAAGTACAGCAATTGAGCGACTTCTGGCTAACGGCACAGCAACATTGCCAACAGCAAACTCCAGCATCATTCTGGTTGGCGGGTGACTGGCAAGCCAATATGGACGCCGCTAGCTATGCGACAAAATTTGCTCAAGTACAAGCTTATCTACGTGCTGGCGACTGCTATCAGGTGAATTTAGCTCAGCGTTTTAGCGCTTCTTTTCAAGGCTCAACTTGGGCTGCGTACCAAGCCTTAAGAAGCCACAATAATGCTCCCTATTCTGCCTATATGCAGTTGCCTGAGGGAGCTCTACTCTCACTATCGCCTGAGCGCTTTTTAGCTATTTCACCTGCGGGTGACGTAGAGACTAAACCGATCAAAGGCACTCGGCCACGTCATCCAGACCCTGCTCAAGATCAGCTCTTAGCTGACCAGCTACAGCAAGCCAGTAAAGATCGAGCAGAAAACGTCATGATTGTCGATTTATTGCGTAACGATTTAAGTCGCTGTTGTTTGCCAGGCTCGGTCAAAGTGCCTCGCTTATTCGCCATTGAGTCTTACCCTGCTGTGCATCACTTGGTCAGCACCGTGGTTGGTAAGTTAGCGCAGGCAAATCAAGGCCTGCAACTACTGGGACAATGCTTTCCTGGTGGTTCTATTACTGGCGCGCCCAAAATCCGCGCCATGGAAGTTATTGAAGAGTTAGAGCCTCATCGGCGCAGTTACTATTGCGGTAGCTTTGGTTATTTTTCACAACATGGCCAAGCTGACACCAGTATTGCTATACGCACCTTAGTAGCAACTCATACACAGCCCGGTAATAGTCATAGCGGTACCATCCATTGCTGGGCCGGCGGCGGCTTAGTTGCCGACTCTGAATGCGCCAGCGAATATCAAGAAACCTTTGATAAGGTTGCGCGAATTTTGCCAGTCTTAAGCGCTCTCCCAAAACCAGAGGCACAGACATGAATCGGCAACAGTTTTTGCAGCGTTTCCAACTCCATCACCGACAGCCACTGCAGCGGCCTGTGCTCAAACGACTACGCCCGGCAGCGGTGCTGATTCCCTTGTTAGAACAGCATGGCCAATTGCATGTGGTTTTAACTCAGCGCAGTGCGCAATTGCGTAATCACGCGGGACAAATTAGCTTTCCTGGCGGCCGCCAAGACCCTCAAGACCAAGATTTATTGGCCACCGCCTTACGCGAAAGTCACGAAGAAATAGGCTTACACCCAGAAGATGTAACGATTGTGGGGCAACTACAAGATTATCCCGTCATTAGTAATTTTCTGATCCGCCCCTATGTAGGCTTGATCACGCCCCAACGACCCTTTGTCCCTGAGCAACGCGAAGTTGCGGAAATTTTTACCGTGCCGCTACAAGATGTGCTGCATCAACATCAACATTATGTGTATCGGCTACAGCGTTTTATTTACGATCAGGTATACTTTATCCCCTATCAACAAAGAAATATTTGGGGCGCCACGGCAGGTATGTTACGTGAGTTAGCAGACCACATTTACCCTGAACGTAAGTTATTCTATCGCCCTTTAAATGATTAAATTTTAAATATGGAACCTATTTATGATTAGCGTGTTTGATATCTACAAAGTTGGCATCGGCCCGTCAAGTTCTCATACTGTGGGCCCCATGCGGGCTGCTTACGAATTTTTATTAGCAGCAGAACAAGCCGTAGGCCTCGAACAAGCGGATGGCATTGTGGTGGAACTATTTGGCTCACTCGGGCAAACCGGAAAAGGCCATGGTACAGGTAAAGCCGTGATCCTTGGCTTAGCCGGAGAGCAACCTGAAACCGTAGATACCACCAAAGTTGATGAGTTTTTACAACAAACTGAAACCACTCAAGAATTGGCTTTACTAGGCAAATATCCGGTGAAGTTCCCTGCTACCGGGGCGATTGTTTTCCATCGTCGCAAAACCATGCCACGTCATGCTAACGCAATGGAACTACGGCTGTATCGCGCAGACGAGGTGATCTACAAAGATCTCTACTACTCTATTGGTGGTGGTTTTATTGTCCGAGATGCTGACTTTGACGACAGCTTAGAAGAAGCTATTGAGCAATCAAGCAAACCTATTCCGTATCCATTTGATAGTTGTGATGAATTACTCAAGCTATGTCAGGAACACGGGCTAAGGATTAGTTCGCTGATGTTGGCAAACGAAAAAGTATTTCGCAGTGAGGCCGATATTCGTAGTGGCTTGATGCACATTTGGCATACCATGGATGCCTGTATCGACCGCGGCATCCGCACCGAAGGCATTTTACCCGGAGGCTTGAAAGTACGTCGGCGTGCGCCGGGCCTCTACCAACGTCTGAAGAATGAAAAATCAACAGACCCCATGCAAGCGATGGACTGGGTGGATTTATTTGCGTTAGCGGTGAATGAAGAAAACGCAGCAGGCGGACGAGTCGTGACTGCGCCCACCAATGGCGCAGCTGGAATTATTCCGGCGGTGATGAAGTATGCCGACAAGTTCATTGCCCCTTTGGATGAAGAAACCGTGGTGCGCTTTTTACTCACTTCTGCGGCAATTGGCATTCTATACAAGAAGAACGCTTCTATTTCTGGCGCCGAGGTGGGCTGCCAAGGCGAGGTTGGTGTTGCATGTTCGATGGCAGCCGGAGCTTTGGCCGAGCTCATGGGTGGCGGCGTAAGTGCCGTAGAAAATGCTGCAGAAATAGGCATGGAACATAACCTCGGGCTTACCTGTGACCCGGTCGGCGGTTTAGTGCAGGTTCCTTGTATTGAACGTAATGCAATGGGATCGATAAAAGCTATAAATGCGGCGCGGTTGGCATTGCGTGGTAGCGGCGATCATAAAGTGTCCTTGGATAAAGTCATCAAAACCATGTGGGATACAGGGAATGATATGAAAACCAAATACAAAGAGACGGCTCGCGGCGGTTTGGCGGTAAATATCATCGAGTGCTAATGACCAAACCTAACTAGCTCAATAGTGCGCAGCATGAATTCACTTAATGCTGCGCACAGACGCTTTACCAAGTAGGTAACTGGGTATGCAAAAACATTCTATCTATTTCTTCTTGTGAACGTTTTTGCATGGCCTCATCCACTTTACTGCGACTCAAATGGGGCGCAAAACCTTCCAAAAAATCGTACATGTAGCTACGTAAAAAAGTCCCTTTACGAAAGCCTATTTTAGTGGTGCTAGGCGCAAATAAATGCTGTGCTGGTAAACATATCAGATCACTATCTTGCTCTTTAGTTACCGCCATACTTGCTACCACGCCTACTCCTAAGCCCATTCGTACGTAGGTTTTAATCACGTCGGCATCGGTTGCCGTGAATACCACGTTGGGTCTGATACCCGCTTGATTAAATGCTTTATCCAACTCGGAGCGCCCAGTAAAACCATGCACATAGGTAATGATGGGATAGTTGCCTAAATCAGTAAGGGTCACTTCTGCTAGTTGCCCTAGAGGATGATCTGGTGGGGCAATAATCGAGCGATTCCAGTGATAACACGGCAACATGATCAGGTCTTGATAGAGGTGTAACGCCTCGGTCGCAATAGCAAAATCCGCTTTACCCTTGGCTGCCGCCTCGCTAATTTGTTCTGGCGACCCTTGGTGCATGTGCAAAGTTACCTGCGGATAGCGTTTGGTAAAAGCTTTGATCATGGTTGGCAGAGCATATCGAGCTTGGGTATGGGTTGTGGCAATATGGAGCTTACCTTGATTAGGTAAGGTGTATTCTGCCGCAATTGCCTTGATGGCATCCGTATGAGCTAACATTTGCTGTGCAATTTTGATAATTTCTTGGCCCGCTGGGGTGACGGCATCTAGCAGCTTGCCATTGCGGGCAAATATTTGAATTCCTAGTTCGTCTTCTAACATTCTTACCTGTTTACTAATACCCGGCTGAGAGGTATACAAACTTTCTGCGGTCGCTGAAACATTTAAGTTGTGGTTTAATATCTCCACAATATAGCGGAGCTGTTGTAACTTCATAGACACCTCATAGCATTTAAGGTTTTATAACCGCATTCGTTATAACTAAAATATATATCAACTTGGCAGTTTTCACTAGTAACAAGTTCGAGGTGAAGGTGAGTAGTTTACAAGATCAGTTACAGGGGCTGGGGTTTAAACTCACGGACACAGCCGCTGAAAGTAATCCAGAAGCCGATGAAACTAGCGTAAAACCGAGCGATTATCCGTTACGTTTGCAACGTCAAACAAAAGGACGTAAAGGTAAAGGGGTAACCGTTATTCTAGATCTTCCCAAGCAGCCAGAATTGTTGGCCAATATGGCTTCTGCCTTACGGAAGCATTGCGGCGTTGGCGGTGCTGTAAAGCAGGACACGATCGAACTGCAAGGCGATCAGCGTGAGCGCGCCAAACAGTGGTTAGAACAACAGGGCTACAAGGTTAAATTCGCTGGTGGTTAAGTTTGGATAAGATGTAATGGCAAAGCCATGCAAACTTGTCGACTACATGCTGTAGGTAAAAGAGACTTCGCGCTGCGCCTGGTTCCATTGTAAATCAGTTGTCATCTGTCGTAATAGCTCTAATCCTCGCCCGTAACTCTGTTCCGTTGCCACCCTAACGCAGGGCTCACTTGGGGGTACGATAAAGCCATCACCACTGTCAGCCACGGTGATTTTGAGCTGCTTAGTACTCGCTTGAAGCTCTATGGTGACCAAGATACGGCCATGCTGCAGTGCATTGAGCCTATCGGCACGTTGTTGATAGTACTCAGCAAACCCTTCTGGCTGGCTCTTCAGTGCCGAGTCTAACCCCAATAAGCCATGCTCTAATGCGTTATTAAAGGCTTCCGCTAACAACAGATAGATAGTGGTACGATGCCGTCGTAATAGGGGTAATTGGCTTAGCGCCGCCATTAAATTACTGACCGGATCAATGCTTCGTAACTGCTCAGGGTGGAGCTCACTAGTTAATTTGAAAGGTAAACTTTGCACATCCGGCTCTGGCTTAACTTCACCTAAACCGGTGGGACGGCAATAAAGAATAGCTAACGATAGGTCATCGCGTAATGGCGTTTCGCCACGAAAATGTTCAAGTTCGTTGACCAGCTCATTAAAGCGCTCTGTGTTAGGATACTGGCTTAGCATTTTTTCAAGCGCATCAGCCCCAAGAAACTCTTGCTGATGGCCAAGTAACTCTATCACACCGTCAGTGAACATGGCGATGGAACTATGTGGTGCTGCTCTAAATGTGGTGACACGGCTATCAAAATCATCATCATCTAACACCCCTAGCGCCATATGCTGCGGATCTAGGCGCCGTAACACGGTTCCTGCTTGATCACAGACCAAGGCTGCTGGCATGCCACCATTCCAATAAGTGACGCGTTCACCATTGGCTGATAATTCTAGTAAAATTGCGGCACAAAACATATCGTTAGGGAGTAACCGGTTTAACCGAAAGTTAAATTCAGTCACCATCTCTGCGACCGAAACACCGCGATCTGACATCGCAAAAAACGCCTGCGACAACGGTAAGGCTCCTGTTGCTGGTGCTAAACCATGACCGGTAAAATCCGCCATTAACATGTACAAATTCCCCAACGGCCCCGGAGCTATTAAGCAAAGATCGCCATTGAATTTGGACACCGGCGTTAAATAAGTATTTACGTGAGGATAATCCAGGTAGTTACGACTAAGAGCATTCTGAAAGATATGCTCAACCAGTTGATGTTCTCGGTCTACCCGCGCCTTATGCCAAGACAGTGCCTGTTTGAGCTCCACTATTTGCTGGCGGTAACAACTCTGGTTAGTTAATAACTGAATTTTCAACCGCAACACGTCATCAACATCGTGATAAGAGGCTACATACGCAAATTTGTGTGCATGATTCTGTACCAAGGCCTGGCTATCTGACACTAATAAAGCCGAGTTACGCAGGTAACTGGATACCTGTTGCCACCACTCAGATAGCAATGCTTCGCGCGTTTCATTAACGATAACAACCAAAGGAACCACAGTAACCTCTGTTGTTAACAACTGCGCTGGCTGAATGACCTCCACGTGGTAACCCAGCTGCTGTAAACGCTGCAATAAGGCCTGAGCATTAGCCGACCCATCCTGCAGTACCCACAAAGGAGCTGCTGCAGCTGAGTTCGTGCGGCTATTCATTTCACTCGTTGCTGACAAGGACGGTGCCATAACCTTGGTATACAAGGAGCTTACTCAATTACAAAAAGCTTATCAAAACGCGAAATATCAAGAATATTACGCACTTCTGGTCGACAGTTAATCACATGGATAGACTTGACTGACTTGCCAAGGGATTTGCGCATATTCAGTAGCATTCCTAACGCTGAGCTATCTAAATATTCAGTTTCACGCAGGTCTATAAATACGGTGGGCTGTTGGTCCCCTATATCGCTATAGGATTGGCGAAATTCTTGCACTAAACTGAAGTCAAATTTGCCTTTGATGGCAATAATGAGTTCTTTGCCATCATTGGCAAATTGGCGATGTAAAGGCATCTGCACGTCCTCTTCAACTGTTATGAATAGCAAGATACTGCCAACTTGCGCAGCACATTACAATACTTTATCGCACCCATAACAGCTATTTAAATAAAAAGAGCTCCAGCTTTACAGATGGAGCTCTTTTTTATGCGTCAGCCCTTTAAAATCAAGGCTTTTGCTGATATTTCTGATACAACTGTCTATGTCGATTGTTTAGGTCTACTTCAGCACCATCAATAAACATATGCTGAATTTTTTGCCCCAAATGATCCATGACATCGCCCTGCGAAATAATCAACGACGCTTGTTTTCCAACTTCCAACGAGCCGATTTTATCCGCAACGCCCATGACTTCTGCTGGTTTTATCGTAATAGCTGCTAACGCCTGTTCTTTATCGAGGCCGTAAGCTACCGCATTACCTGCGGCAAATGCTAAATTACGCACATCCCAGAAGCCCGTAGAATAAGCCAAGGCAAAATCAACGCCAGCTGCTGCTAATAATGCAGGCGTACTATAGGCCTGGTCATAAGCTTCGTCATGACGGCTTGGTAAACCATAGGGTTCGCCGTAAACAACAGTCACGTCAGCTGCCGCTAGTTGGTCAGCGATACGCCACGCATCACGGGCGCCCACCAATACCAAGTCAAAGCCTTGTTCTTTAGCAAATTCAAGTGCTTGTTCCATTTGGCGTTTGTCGTGGGCATGCACAAACAGTTTGCTGCTACCAGCAAACAACCCAAGCATAGCCTCCCAGCGCACATCTGTGCCATTCAGCTGACCAGCCTTTTTCGCTTCAAAATAAGCCCGCGCGTCGGTAAAGGCACGCTTTAATTTTTTTAGTGCCTCGGCATTGGCTTTACGCTGCTCATCAGCTGAACGGCGCTCCCACCAAGCATTATTAAGCCCTGCTCGTGGCCAATTGACATGCACGCCCACATCGAGTGCTTCCGCAGCATCTTCATAAGTCCAGCCATCGGTTTGCAATAAGCTTGAACGCCCCGCAATCAAATTACCTTGTGGTACGATTTGGGCATGAGTGATGCCGTTAAAACGCACCGTTGGAGTAATTTCCGAATCAGGGTTGTAAGCCACATGACCACTTACTTCAGGAGTGATTTGGCCAACTTCACGCATATCGTTCGTAGCACGCACTGCCTCTAATTCAATCAAACCTAGCGTGGTATCTAGGGCAACTAAACCCGGATAAACATGACGTCCGCTCACATCAATCACACGAGCATTCGCTGGTACTGTTAAATCGTTGCCAATGGCTGTGATCTTGCCATCTTCAAACAGCAAATCAGTATTTTGCTGTACCCCATTGGTCACTGTATGCAAGGTGCCACCTTGCAGTAAAATGGGCTGTTGCTGTGCTTTGCCAGGCACCATATCGTGTGCTGATGCAGCAACGCTTAAACTGGCGGCAACTACCGCTGTTACTAATTTTTTCATCGTTGCTCTCCTTATTCAGCCTGAGTGTGCGAATGGTTGATGTGGATGTGCTCACCATGAGCGGTATAAGCATCGCTCCAGACATCATGATTGTCATCACAGTGCCAGGTTGGCTGCTGTGGTTTGTAACCATTAGCACTCCCCTGACGCTCTTCATCAGTGGCACCTAATACCTTCTGAATCAGGCCTTGCTTTTCTTGCTGCAACTGCGCCCGCAACTGCTGGTCGTACTCACGATCAAAGTATTTACGAGCATTGATCCAAGTTTGTTCTGGGTGCGAGTAAGCGCTTAATGGATGACCACTCCAAATCACAAAATCAGCATGCTTACCGGTTTTGATACTACCTACGTATTGGTCAATTTTAAGTTGCTTAGCAGGATTCAAAGTGACCATTTGTAGAGCTTCATGCTCTGACATACCACAGTAGGTTACAGACTTCGCTGCTTCAGTATTTAAGCGCCGCTGCAAATCGTTACTATCCGAGTTAATGCTGGTTAACACGCCTTTGTCAGCCATCAGACAGGCGTTGTAAGGAATGGCATCATAAACTTCAAACTTAAATGCCCACCAATCAGCAAAGGTCGATGCACCAGCGCCATGTTTGGCCATTTCTGAAGCAACTTTGTAGCCTTCCAAAATGTGGGTAAAGGTGGTTAGCGTGAAGTTAAACTCCTCAGCTAAGCGCAATAACATCAAGATTTCTGATTGCACATACGAGTGCGCATGAACAAATCGTTCTTTATTGAGGATTTCAAGTAAGGTCTCCAAGCGATAATCTGGACGTGGTGGTGCAGTACGCGCCTTCTCCTTACGGCTTAGCTTGTTGTAGGCATCGCGACGTTGTTGATATTCACGTGCAGCAATAAAGCCATCACGCATAACTGCCTCAACGCCCATACGCGTTTGTGGATAACGTACGGTGTAAGCCGAGCCCCAGTTGCTTTGCTTCACGTTTTCACCCAACGCAAATTTAATGCTTGGTGGCGCTGCATCAAATTTAATGTCGTTGGCCGTTGCTCCCCAACGCAGTTTAATAACTTGCGCCTGTCCACCCATAGGGTTCGCTGAGCCATGAAGTAGTTGCGCCATGGTGGTACCGCCTGCCAACGAGCGATAAATGTGGATGTCATCTGGATTAACCACGTCACCAATTCGCACTTCAGCAGTGATCGCTTCTGATCCCTCATTCACGCCGCCTTCAATAGCAATGTGTGAATGTTCATCAATAATGCCTGGCGTCACATGTTTGCCAGTGCCGTCAATCAGGGTATACCCGGATGGCGTCGCAAGATCTTTACCAATTTTGTAAAACTCACCATTACGAATTAACACATCAGTATTTTCGAGGACGCCCGCTTCATCGGCGGTCCACACGGTCGCATTTTTAATATGTACATTCTGACGCTCAGGCAAAGCATCTAAACCGTACGCCACATTCGGGAAGGTTAACCGGCTCACATAATTCGCTTGAGTTGTGGTTGCTTTTTCTGCAGCGGGCTCTGCTGCAGCGGCACGATTAGCACTGATTGGTAGGCTAGAGCCATTTGGAGCTATAGCCACACCGGTAAAGCTATCAGCAGCGGTTTGATCGAGACGAATGCGCCAAGCACCTGTCTGATCCAACAGTGCAGTGTTGACTACGAATTCTAAGGTCGACTCCGTGCGACGAAGATCTTTCAAGGCAACGGATTCGTCCCCTACTTTGAGCTTGCCAGATGGCCGCTTACCATCTTTGAGTTCAAGACTTACCTCACTATCCGCAAGGTTGAGAGTGAGGTTGCCGGCAAAATCAGCTTGTTGCAGTGGCTCCAACTCAACTTCTTGTCCTTGTAGCCAAACTGATTTAATGGTTCCATCAACGAACAAATCGCCTTCGACAACCACAAAGTCGGCCATATAACCTGCTGCCAATTTTCCTGCTTTATCGCTAACCCCAGCAATTTGTGCCGGTACGGTTGTTAGCGCGGCCAAGGCTTTGTCGCTAGATAACCCGTGGGCTACGGCTTTACGTAAATTAGGCCAGAAGTCACTAGCCTTCTTTAATTGGTGTAACGTAAAAGAGAAGTCGATATCAGCTTGCGCTAATGCAGCGGCATTACCCGGCGCACGCTCCCAATGACGTAAGTCAGCAAGACTCACATCAAGATCATCATCCACTCCTTTTACCTCCGGTGCTGCCGGAAAGTTAAGAGGAAGAATGACTGGTGCTTGAGTTGCTTTAATCGCATCTAAACGAGCGTATTCAAAACCAGAGCCAACAAAAGTTACAGGAACTTTAAATCCACTAAAGACATCATAGGCACGCAGCAAGTCTTTATCGTCAGACACTTTAAAAACCATGCCTTCTTGCTCTATGGGAGCTAATTCTGCCAGTGCGGCATTATATTCTACCGGGCCGTTGTAAGCTTGTTTGCCGGCTGCGTCTTCATACCAAGCAGCATCAGACAAAGCTTGTCGAATCAACGCAATAGAGCCCATTAAAGAAGATGGATATTGTTGCTTTGATGAGCCTTTATCGAACGAACCAAAATGTCGTGCTTTGGCATTGTACACGGCATTATTAGCAATCGTATCGGCTAGTGACACAGTGGTCGCTTGCCCTTGGAAAATACCGTCTAAGCGAGCTGATTGAACCGCCGTAAAGCCCTGTTCGATGTAGCTTTTAGCATCTTTACTTGAGGTTGCGAAAGAATCCACCCAATCTACTTGAGCATGAATTGCATCGTTCGCTGCGTTACCACCTTCACGCTTGTTGTTGTATTGCGGTGGTTGACTGCGATAAGGCGCACGTTCACCACCATTCGCTTTAGGCAAACCGTAGTCGCTGTAGGCGTCAATGAATCCAGGATAAATCGTGTGACCACTCGCATCTACAACCCGAGCGCCAGCAGGAGCTTGATTATTGGTTAAGATAGATTCAATTTTACCATTGCGGATAACTAATGTGGCATTCTTAAGTTGTTTTCCTGGCTCAGTAACAACTGTAGCATTTTGCAGTGCCACAAAACTTGAACTGTGATCGTGTAACCCTTGTACTGGCGTTGTTTGTGATGCCATGACAGTAGCCGGTAAGGCTGCGCATAGTGCCAACGCCAGTTTACTTAGGTGATTATTCCCTTTCATCTGGTTCCCCTTAATAAGGTTTTGTGATTATTATCATGCTACAGTAAATTGAGTCTTATCAGTGTGCAATCCATTTAGGGATGAAAAGCGTACTGCAAACGTTAAATAGCTAAAATCAAGGAGATTATTATGCGTTTAAAATCAGCTCTGTGGTCATGTCTAAGCGGCATTGTAGTGTTTGGTGCAGTATCTTTCAGCCCGGTGCAAGCACAACATGCCTTTAATGATGCCGATAAAGCCGTAGAATATCGTCAAAAAGCACTCTCGCTCATGCAAAATAACTTTGCTTACCTTGGCGATATGGTGAAAGGTGATATGGAATTTGATGGTGAAATTTTTAAAGCTCGAGCGGCAGATTTTTCAGCCTTAAGCGCTATGCCTTGGATTGGCTTTAGCCAAACTGGTGCAATGCCAGGTAATAACAGCGATGCTTTACCTGCCATTTGGGATAATTGGGACGACTTTATGCAGCGCGCCGAGTCATTTCAACAAGACGCTGCAGCCTTAGCTGCGGCAGCGGAGTCTGGTGACCAAGGTGATATTCGCAAAGCTTTTATGGCCGCGGCGAAAAACTGTAAAGCCTGCCACGACCAATACAAAGACTAAACCAATACTTAGTTAATGAAGAAATAAAATGCGGTAGCCAGTGCGGCTGCCGCTATTATTGCCCACCAAGCATTGACCAAACGCGGCGCTGCTACCCCTTCTCGTTTGCCGTGAATCATGGCCGCAACTAAGTTAATGCCGCGTAAGCGATAGAGAATAATTGCGACAACATGCAACACCACAACAGCAATCAACACATTAAAGTTATCTTTGTGAATACCCGTTAAAAAATCTGACATGTCACCGCTTACTGCACTCGCCAGCGGGCCACTAAAGAAAATCTCATCATCGGCAAATAACCCTGTGGTAAATTGCACCAACAATACTAGCAGTAGAGCAACGACCGCCCAGCCACCAGCTGCATTATGAGTATTGCCTGGTTGATACTGTCCTTGCCCTAATTCTTTGAAGTGCTCAACGACTGCAGCAGGGCCTTTTACAAAGCGACTAAAGCGTGCTGATTCACTACCGAAAAGGCCCCACAGTATGCGTGCAACGATTAAACCGCCCAATACGCCAGCCAACTGTAAGTGACGTTCCATTTCACCCTGCTCGGCGGTCCACCAAAGCGCTACCACTAAAGCGACCATCAACCAGTGATTAAGCCTCACGAATACATCCCAAATTTTTACCCGTTGCATTTTCTTCTTTCCTTTTGTTCAATAGCTAGTAACAACAATCAATCATAGGAGTACCCAATGACCGCAGCAAACGCTCACTCAGCACCCGCCAAAGTCTTGGTAGTTGATGATGACTTTATTTCGCTTGAAGTACTCAAAGCTATGTTAAGCCATTATTCTGTCGAAATTATTACCGCTCAATCTGGCTCCGAGGCTGTTGCTAAAACACTAGCTGAACGGCCTGCTTTGCTTCTCCTAGATCAAGAATTACCAGATTTTACTGGCCTTGAAGCCTATTGCAAAATCGTTGCAGAGTTAGGTGATGACGCCCCTCTAGCAGCCATGATCAGTGGCCATAGCACAGCTGAAATAAGCGCAGAATGCCAAGCAATTGGAATCAAACATCAGCTGACTAAACCGGTATCTCCCACCCAATTATCTGATTTGATGGCTATCGCCAGCGGTATCTAACAGCCGCTGGCTATCGCTTAAAAAGCGCTCGGCAAATTCACCAAAATACTCGCGAACACGAGTAAACTCTTGTAAAAATTCATCTTTACGACCTTGTTCGAGCCGCTTTAGTTCCATTTCAAAACGCTGAACATAACGCCTTAACATAGCAATATTATTCGGCTCAGCCAGCAATATATCGGCGTACAGCTCGGCATCTTGGGCAAACAGACGTCCTACCATCATCAGCTCGAGGCGATAGATTGGTGAACTTAAATCTAATAACTGCTGCAGATCAGCTTGTTCTGCGGCTAAATGCGAACCATAGACAAAACTAGATAGGTGTCGCAGTACCTGCACAAACGCCATCGCTTGGTCATGTGCTGCTGCTGTGAGTACCTTAATATGGGCACCCCAGCGTTCAATGCTTGCTAATAGCCATTGGTATTGGTCTTCATCACGACCATGGCAGGCCACCACTAGCTGTTTGGCTAGGGTGACTTGTTTGGGGCCAAACATTGGGTGAAGGCCCACAACAGGGCCACTATGTTTGGCCAACATGGCATTCAAGGGTTGCCGCTTTACACTGGTTAAATCTGCCAAAATACAACCTGGAGGCAAGCTGGGTAATGCTTCAATAACAGTCAAGGTATGAGCTATAGGCACGGATATCAGCACTAAATCTGCTTGCTCGCAAAAATGCTCGGCATGCTGCCAATCGTCTTTATCTAGTATGAGTACCTTAGCGCCAGCAGAGCTAAATAAACGTACGAAAAGTTGCCCCAGCGCCCCGTTACCTCCAACTATCACTACTGTCTTGTCATTTAAATGCACATCTGCCGCTTGCTGCTGTTGATAAGACTCGCGAATAATGCGGCGCAGCACATCTTCAATAAGATCGGGAGAAAGTCCAGCTTGCTCCGCTTGTTTGCGCTTCGCTACCAGCATGCTTGCTTCTCGTTCGGGAACATACAATGGCTGCCCTAATTGGCGTTTCACCACCCCCACTTCTGCTGCAAGTTGTCTGCGTTTAAGAAGGATCTGAACCAATTCACTATCGGTGTTATCAATGGCCTCGCGCAGTTGCTGCAAGTGCTGCTGTGGATCTAACATGGAAGGCTACCTCATGCATTATTGGGGGAGTGAATCATGTGCTTATTTGTACCATAAAAAAACCCGCCAGCGGCGGGTTTTTCGATATAAGCTTGAGCTAGCTTATTTAGCTGACAACTTCTCACGGATACGTGCAGATTTACCTGAACGCTCACGTAGGTAGTAAAGCTTAGCGCGACGAACCGCACCTTTACGCTTAACTACGATGCTATCAATGATTGGGCTGTGTACTTGGAAAGTACGCTCAACGCCTTCACCGTTAGAGATTTTACGAACGGTTACTGCGCTGTGTAAGCCACGATTACGTTTTGCGATAACCACACCTTCAAATGCCTGAACGCGCTCACGGTTACCTTCAGTTACTTTAACATTAACGACCACTGTATCGCCTGGCGCGTACGCCGGCAGGTCGGTTTTTAATTGCTCGTCTTCGATCGCTTTGATCAAATTCTGACTAACTTTTGCCATAATAGCCTCACTTGCCTAGATTAACTGCCCGATTCGTTATCAGTTGCAACTTGTTGTTGATCAATAAAATCATCTAAAAGTCGCCGCTGCTCGTCAGTCAGAGCTAGGTGATTAATTAATTCAGGACGTCTTAACCAGGTACGACCTAGTGATTGTTGTAGACGCCACTTGCGTATATTTTCGTGGTTACCGCTGAGCAATACAGCAGGAACCGCCTCACCATCTAAAACTTCTGGTCGTGTGTAGTGTGGGCAATCTAACAACCCGGTGGCAAAAGAATCTTCGCTAGCTGAATCTTGATGTCCTAAAACTCCAGGAATCATTCTAGCAACAGCATCAATTAACACCATGGCCGGTAATTCACCACCACTTAACACGTAATCTCCAATCGACCATTCTTCATCAACATGACGAGTAATCACTCGTTCATCAATGCCTTCGTAGCGACCGGCGATTAGGATAAGTTGGCTATACTGAGCTAATTGCTTAACTCCAGCATGATCCAACTTGCGACCCTGAGGTGATAAATAAATCACCTTAGCATCGGCCCCAAGCTGCTGTTTGGCTGCTGCAATCGCATCAGTGAGCGGCTGCACCATCATTAACATGCCTGGCCCGCCTCCATAGGGACGGTCATCAACGGTACGATGCCGGTCGTGGGTAAAATCACGCGGATTAATCAGATGAATATCCAATAACCCGTCACGAACCGCCCTGCCGGTCACACCGTTGTCGGTAATGGCTTGAAACATTTCAGGAAAAAGGCTAATCACCCCTACCTGTAATTGTTTAGTCATTAAAAATCCGACGGCCAATCAACAATAATGCGCTGAGCTGTTTTATCTACTGACTGCACATATTGACTCTGAATAAACGGAATCAAACGTTCAGTGCGACCAAACGCATCATTATTGTTCGCTTTCACCACCATCACATCATTCGATGCTGTGGCCATAATCTGGTCAACTACCCCCATGTTATAACCGTCAGTGTTCACTACAGTCATACCAATAAGGTCGCGCCAGTAAAATTCATCCGCTGGCAATTCTGGCAATTGTTCTGCTGGGATAATGATGTCAGCACCAGTCATTAAATGAGCTTGGTCCCGATCTTCAATGCCAGCCAACTTCGCAATCAGTCCTTTATTATGTCGACGCCATTCTTCGACCGTGACTGTTTGCTGCTTGCCTTGGATTACAATTTGCCAAGGGCTGTATGTAAAAATGGCTTCCGCATCGTCGGTATAGCTTTGCACCTTAAGCCAACCTTTTACACCGTATACGGCACCAAGTTGACCAAGTACTACTGTTTCAGATGTTGTGCTCATAGCTACCTAATGCGAAATAAAAATTAAGCCGCTTTGCGAGCGTCTTTAACTAACTTAGCTACACGCTCAGATAAAGTCGCGCCAGTACCAACCCAGTGGTCAACACGATCTAAATCTACGCGTAAGGTTTCTTCTTGACCACGAGCTAGTGGGTTGAAGAAGCCTACATTTTCAATAAAACGACCGTCGCGGGCATTGCGACTGTCAGTAACTACCATTTGGTAGAATGGGCGTTTTTTAGCGCCACCACGTTGTAAACGAATGGTTACCATTACGTTCCTCGATACAGTTTTAATGTTAAGTAAATAATAAAAGCTCCGACCTAGGTCGAAGAGCCGCGCAATTTTACCGAAATTTGTACGAAATGCAAGTTTTGTCTAGCGTTTGGGGAACATGCCTGGCGGTAATTTACCACCCATGCCACCTAGGCCGCGCATCATTTTTGCCATTCCGCCACCTTTCATTTTCTTCATCATCTTTTGCATCTGCATAAATTGCTTCAGCAATTTGTTCACGTCTTGCACTTGAGTACCAGACCCAGTCGCGATTCGACGCTTGCGAGAGCCCTTGATTAAATCTGGATGCTCTCGCTCTTTCGGAGTCATGGAGTTGATGATAGCCTCCATCCGAACCGTTACTTTATCGTCAAGTTGGCCTTTCATTTGTGCTGACATATTGCCCATCCCCGGCAATTTATCCATCAGCCCCATCATGCCGCCCATATCACGCATCTGCGCCAACTGGTCGCGGAAGTCTTCTAACGAAAACTTACCTTCTTTCATGACCTTTTTGGCTACTTTCTCAGCTTTCGCTTTATCAACTTTTTGTTCAAGTTCGTCAATCAAGGAGAGCACATCGCCCATCCCTAAAATTCGCGAAGCTACCCGCTCAGGATGGAACGGTTCTAACGCAGTATTCTTTTCGCCAACCCCCAAGAACTTAATGGGCTGGCCAGTAATATGACGAATCGATAAAGCAGCACCGCCGCGAGCATCACCATCTGTTTTAGTCAGCACCACCCCGGTTAATGGCAGCGCTTCGCTAAACGCCTTAGCGGTATTTGCCGCATCTTGACCAGTCATGGCATCTACCACAAACAGCGTCTCAATTGGCTTGATGGCCGCATGCAACTGTTTGATTTCCGCCATCATCTGTTCATCAATTGCGGTTCGTCCGGCAGTATCCACCAACACCACATCCATAAACTTTTTGCGGGCATGCGCGATGGCAGCCTCGGCAATGGCAACAGGCTGCTGACTTATGTCTGATGGAAAAAACTCAACTTCAACTTCCGCTGCTAGGGTTTCTAACTGCTTAATCGCTGCAGGACGGTAGACGTCCGCACTCACCACTAACACTTTTTTCTTTTGCTTTTCGCGTAAATAGCGCGCTAGCTTACCCACACTGGTGGTTTTACCCGCACCTTGTAAGCCAGCCATCAACACCACGGCCGGCGGCTGCGTAGCTAGGTTAAGTGGGACATTGCCATCCCCCATCGCATGCTCAAGCTCTTTTTGAACAATCTTTAAGAACACTTGCCCTGGCGTCAGGCTTTTATTCACCTCAGCACCCACAGCTTGTTCTTTTACCCGTGCGACAAATTCACGCACCACCGGTAACGCCACGTCGGCCTCGAGCAGTGCCATTCGCACTTCACGCAAGGTTTCTTTAATGTTTTCTTCCGTTAATCGACCACGCCCGCTGATGTTGCGTAACGACTGGGATAAACGTTCACTTAAATTTTCAAACATGCCAATGCATCCACTTTCTATCTGGGTTGTTGACCATATTGCGCCGAGTATATCTTAATTCAAGCAAAGTTTCCTGATCCTATTGGGTTTAGCAACAACAATGCATATACTAGGTTTACTTGTTTCAATGCTGATGATACCTATGATTATCTTGCTTTTAATTACGTTAGCTCTCTATGTGGTTAGCGCCATTGTGGTTTGGCGAGGTCTCACCCGTGCTCAAGCGGTACGCTGGCAGTGGTTATTGCCGTTTGCGGCACTGCTTTGTCATGCTGGCTTATTATGGAGCTACCTGAAAAGTGACGACTTTGAGCATTTGAATATAACCAGCAGTTTAAGCACCGTAGCGTTTTTATTGAGCGCGCTCACTTTAGTTAAGAATAAGCGTGCCAACAGCCTGCTATTGCGTCCTATCATTTACATTTTTGCCGCAGTCAGTCTGGTGCTGATGGTAGCTAGCCCGGTTAATTGGGGTGCTAGCGTTGATATTGCGAATGGTCTAGCCATTCACATCGTCTTGTCACTACTGGCCTACGCAGTGCTAGTACTCGCGAGTTTATATGCGGTACAAATTCTTTATCTTACCTATTTACTCAAACATCATCGCAGTAACTTACTAACAGGTTACTTTCCGCCGCTCATGACCGTAGAGCGTTACTTTTTTCGGTTGGTTGCGACCGGTACCTTGATGTTGTTGTTGGCTATTAGCAGTGGCTTTATCTTTCTCGACAACATGTTTGAACAAGGTCAAGCTCACAAAACCATCCTTACCTTCATCGCGTTAATCATCTACGCCATGGTGCTATTTTTCCATCGTGTTAGAAAGGTACGCGGACGCAGCTTAGTTATCGCTAGTGTGGTTGGTAGCGGTATTCTGACACTCGCTTATTTTGGTAGCCGCGTGGTGAGAGATATTCTGCTTTCGATGTAATCATTAACGCAAATTTACTACCCATACGCATTATTCACCGCATTTCAACGCTATCTGCTTGACTTGATTAGTGGGGTGATTAAATTAGACCTAATTATTTTAAAAACAGGTAAGTTTTTTTGGACGCAATATCAACCTCAACCCTAGTCATCATGCTGGCGGTTTTACTTATTTGCTCAGCATATTTTTCGGGTTCAGAGACTGGCATGATGTCGGTCAACCGTTATCGACTAAAACATTTAGCACAACAAGGACACCCCGGCGCAAATCGCGTTCAGTTTCTGCTTGACCGTCCTGATCGTCTGATTGGCCTGATTCTGATTGGCAACAACTTAGTCAATATAGCAGCGTCTTCTATTGCCACGATTCTTTGTATTCGACTCTTTGGTGATGCCGGTATTGTTGTTGCAACTTTTGGCCTGACCTTACTGGTATTAATTTTTTCTGAAGTTACCCCCAAAACTATTGCTGCGCTCCATCCAGAGCGCGTTGCCTTTCCTAGCTCGTTGCTACTCAAGCCTATGCTTACGCTTCTTTATCCGGTAGTGGCGTCAGTAAACTTTATTACCAATGGTTTTATGCGCATGCTTGGAGTTAATCCAGCGGCCGCTGGTAGCCAAGACGCTCTCAGTTCAGACGAGTTGCGTTCGGTAGTGAACGAAGCTAGCTCGATGATTCCTAGTAGTCACCAAGAGATGCTATTAAGCATTCTTGATTTAGAGAAAGTGACCGTGGAAGATGTGATGGTACCACGTGCAGAAATCGCCGGTATCGATGTGCAAGATGATGTGAAATCGATGATCAAACAGTTGAGTCAAAGCCAACATACTCGACTGTTACTGTATCGCGGTGAAATTGATGATGCGATTGGTTTTTTGCATGCTCGCGATATCATGCAACTGCTCACCAAGAACAACCAAGAAACCGATAAAGCCGAAATTATTCGTTCGGCACGGGATATCTATTACATCCCTGAGGGGACCCCACTCAACGTACAATTGCTGAAGTTTCAGCGCGCCAAAGAGCGCATTGGTCTGGTCGTTGACGAATACGGCGATATTCAGGGTTTAGTGACCTTAGAAGATATTCTCGAAGAAATCGTTGGTGACTTTACTACTAGCATCGCACCGGCACCGAGTGAAACGGCGCAGCTGCAAGCTGACGGCTCAGTATTGGTAGAAGGTGTGGCCAATATTCGTGATTTAAATAAAGAAATGAATTGGCAGCTGCCCACCGATGGCCCCAAAACTGTGAGTGGCCTGATCATTGAGCAGCTGGGCGATATCCCACAATATCCGTTGTGCTTACGCATCAATGGCCACGCCATTGAGATTGTCGAAAGCACTGACAGCTTAGTTAAGCGGGTGCGTTTTTTAGCCGAAGAACAGACGCCATAACCATCCACGTTGTAAGTCTTCTTCACAGCCTCGTAGTTGCTCCCCGTAACGCGAGGCCCGCTCAGCGACACGTTTTGAGGTGTTAACTAACCACTGTTTGTTGCGGTAGGTACCGCGTTTATAGCCGCCCCAGCCTTCGTGATAATTTAAATACTGAGCGTAGGCATCCCATTTAGATACGCCATTAACTTGGTGGCTTTTATGAATAAACCACCCCATGAAATCAATCGCATCATCAAAATTATCGCGCGAGGACCAGCTGTTTCCGGTTTCTCGTACGTAGTCTTCCCAGGTCAAGGTTTTCGCCTGCGAATAACCGTAGGCGCTACTCACTCGTCCCCAAGGAATCACCCATAACAGATAATCTCGAGGCGGCAAAGCATCGGCTTTGAACGAGCTTTCTTGGTACATGATAGCCATCGGCACTTGGATCGGAACGCCCCACTTGTCGCGCATGTTAGCGGCTGCATCGTACCAATCTCGATTCTCATAAAAGATCTTACATAAATTTTCAGGTTCTTTCGGTGGCGGTGTAGCACACCCACTTAACAGAGTTGCTACTAAAGCCGCCACTACCCCTGCTGCTACCCGTACCTTCATGCCATCTCGTCCGTTTGTGCTTGGGGTGCAGCACTTTGTGCCGCCGACGCAAAGTATTCCGTTAGAAAATCGCTGAAGCTAGTGAGTTCATCTTGCTGTTCAAGTTGCAATTGTGCATCTAGCGAAGCTTCACGCAAGCGCTCAAATTCCGCTTCAGTAAAATATTGTAACGGCCGTTCTAGCAACTGCGCTTTGTAGGCGTGCGCCAAGCGCATCCCAACTTCAATGTTATCTAAACCTTGTTCTAACAACTGCGCCATAAATTGGCCAGACAAGGTGAGTTCAGGGTTCAGTACGGCTCGATATTGATCAGCTACCGTCTTCGTGTAGTCATCCGTTGCATGTGCTTGATCAAATAACTTAGCTAGGCTCTGTAAGTCGGCAAAAATATCTTCTAACCAGTCAGCAATCGGGCGTTCATAATCACCATCAAGCAAACTTAGACGCGGATTACGACCATCCATAACCACCCGATTAAAATTCTTATCCGCCACTACCTGTGCATCCCAATCCATAGTCGGGCTTGGCTTTAACACGCAATACATGAGTAGCATATCTAAAAAACGCATTTGCGCTGCGGTTATACCCACATTACTAAAGGGGTTCACATCCAATGCACGAACTTCAATATATTCAACCCCAGCTCGAGCTAATGCTTGCGTTGGCGTCTCACCAGCACGAGTAACTCGTTTGGGTCGAATCGGTGAATAAAACTCATTTTCGATCTGTAGAATATTGGCATTGAGCTGGCGATAAGTATCTCCATCTTTTACGCCAATTTTGGCAAATGCCGTCGAGGGTGTGGAAATCGCCCGACGCAAACCAGCCACATACTCGTTCAGCGAGTTGTAGGTGATTTTTAAATCCGCTTGTTCTTTATTGGTGTAGCCTAAGTCACTCATTCGTAATGAGGTGCCATAAGGCCGATACACAGTACCTTTGCCAGTTTCACTAAAGTCCATGTTGCCTTCGGTATGGCGCAAAAAAGACTTACAAATGGCAGGTGAGGCACCAAATAGATAAGGGATCACCCAACAGATCCGCTTGTAGTTACGAATCAAACCAAAATATTTCGCAGACACAAAATCACTGGTTAAGGCCACCTGCTCTTGCTCAGCAAGGATCTCCCAGACACTATCGGGTACCGAAAAATTATAATGCACTCCAGCAATAATCTGCATCGCACCGCCGTAACGATGAGTCAAACCTTGTCGATACAAGGTCTTCATTTTGCCGCTATGACTTTGCCCATACTGAGCAATCACAATGTCGCTTTCTTCACCCACAAAACATGGCATACTCAATGGCCAAAGCAGCTCGTCAGCTAAGTGCTGATAGGTAACCGTATGAATATCTTCAAGTTGCTGCAAGGTAATAGCAATATCAGTGCTAACTGGAGTAATAAACTCCATTAAAGTTTCAGCGTAGTCGGTAGTAATGAGTGGATGCGTTAACGCTGCTCCCAAAGCTAATGGATGAGGGCTTGGCGCCAATTTCGCTTGGGTGGTTATGCGCAATGCTTCGCGTTCAACACCACGCTGAATATCGCGTAAGGTTCCGATGTTCTCGGCGGTCGCTAACAGTGCGACGCTAGTGGCAAATTGTGACTGCAAAATAATTCCCTGCCTTGCTTAAACGAGCAAAGTTAAAGCCAACGATGTGTGCGCACGAAACCTGCAGAAAAGCATGCAACGGCAGTTGGGTTTAATTTTGCTCATAAGGTTGAACGACATCCCGAAATACTAAAGCTTTATCGCTCGTTAGTCTATGAAAGTATAGCAACTACCACCATTGGCACAGTGCCTAACTCGTGGCATCATACCAAGACTAGTAGCGCATACGGTGAACCTACCATGACAACTTTGAATTGGCTAAAGCGGCTGGGGCGCAAAGTAACTGCGGCATCTCATACGCAGCAAGACGCCGAACGGATTGCTATTAAAGAGCAAGAACTTGAAGCAGCAGCGGCAGCCAACCAAGCCAAGAGTGAATTCTTAGCTAATGTCAGCCATGAAATACGCACGCCTATCAATGCCATCTTGGGGATGACCCAGCTCTGCTTAAAAACTGACTTAGACGACCAACAACGCGGCTATTTGCGCTCTATTGAAAACTCGTCAAAGACCTTGCTGGGCATTGTTAATGACATGCTCGACTTTGCTAAAATAGAGGCCGGCAAACTCAGTATTGAACATATCCCCTTCGATTTAGAAGAAGTACTCAGTAACTTAGCGGATATGTTTGCCTATCGCGCTTACGATAAAAATCTAGAGTTTATTATTAACCTCCCCACCAACATTCCTAAGCGTTTGATTGGCGACCCACTGCGGCTTAATCAGGTGCTAGTTAACTTGGTGAGTAACGCCATCAAATTCACCGAGCACGGTGAAATTGTCGTAGCTGTAACCCTGCTTGACCGCAGCGATCAGGATGTCTACCTACGTATTTCAGTCACAGATACTGGGATTGGGATGAACGAAGCGCAACGCGCTCAGTTATTTAATGCTTTTACCCAAGCTGACACTTCGACGACTCGCCAATATGGTGGTACTGGTTTGGGCTTGGCAATCAGCCAGCGCATTGTAAAACTGATGAATAACCACGGCTTAGGGGTATTGAGTAGTGTCGGTCAGGGCTCAACTTTCTTTTTGGAATTGAGTCTGCCCATGCAAACTGAGTTTAATCAAAACGGTCATGAATCTTTGCAAGCTCGATTACAGGGCAAACGGGTTCTGGCCATTGAGGATAATTTAACCACCCGCGAAATGCTCACGGAGCTATTACGCAGTTATGCGGTGGCAGTAACCACCTGTAGAAGTGCGGAAGAAGCCTTGCAGTGGCTCGAACAAGAAGACTTTGATGCCGTTATTGTCGATTGGCAGTTGCCAGGTATGGACGGTTTAAGCTTCTGTCAGAACGTGTTGCGCCAACCAGAACAAGCACCTCGCTTAATTCTTGCTACCAGCTATCATGCTCAAGACATGATAGCTCAAGCGAAACAGCTTGGCGTGGCTGAGTACATTGTTAAACCTTACACCAGTTCAGCACTGCTGCGAGTGTTATGTTCGGCATTAGCACTTACAACGGAAACCACCATGCAGCCTCACCAAGGGGTACCATGTGATCTCTGCAATGCACCTGTGTTACTGGTAGAAGATAACGATATTAATCAGATTATTGCCAAAGAAATGCTGACTCATGCCGGCTTAGTCGTAGACTTAGCGAGAAATGGCGAAGAGGCTGTTGCTAAGGTAGCCGAAAAGCAATATGCCTTGGTGTTTATGGACATACAAATGCCGATTATGGATGGCTTAACCGCCGCCGAAAAAATTCGCGCACTGTATTCCTACCAGCAGCTGCCTATTATAGCCATGACTGCCAATACCAGTAGCGAGGACATTGAACGCTCATTAGCCGCTGGTATGCAGGACCACATTAGCAAACCTATCGATGAGCAACGATTATTACAAGCCATTAATAAGTGGTGTGTACGCGGTGATTATGCAGCTCAATCAGCTCAGCCCACAACAACGCCTACTACGGTAAGCAACAACAGCCGTCAACGTTATCCCAATCACCGAGATATCGACTTTGCTAGCGCGCTAGACCGCCTCGGACATAATATTCCGCTTTATCAAAGTTTAGTGGAGCGGTTAACTGAGGAATACCAACAAGCACCGCAAAAAATTGTCGAGTTTTTAAGTAAAGGGCAACATGATCAAGCTCGACGCTTTTTTCACTCACTTAAAGGTGCTGCAGCGAACTTAGGTTTAACCAGAATTCATTTGGTGGCAAAACAACTAGAAGAAAGTATGGCGCAAGGTGCTATTGACCAAGTTGCTGACCAAATCGTGAAACTTGATCCCCTGCTTGAACAAGCACAACAGGCTGCTAGCGACTTAGCTTTGTGGCATCAACACCAGCAACAAAATGGAGACACGCCATGATCCGCCTCTTATTTTTAATTCCGTTGGTGCTGAGCATCGCTTGGTTTATCTACTTACGGGTTAATGGCTGGACCTTCAAGCAAGGTCTGCGAGGCTTTATTTATATTGCGATAGTTAGCGGTTTTATTGCGCTTTTCTATAGCTTAATGCTGTGGCTAACCGGTCGATAAAAGTGAATCCAGCTCACAGAGTTCCGTGAAACGTGACTCTTATGAGCTGGAAGCTATCAGTTAACGTTAGTTACCTATTATCCAATCGGCTCATTAACCGACTAATGCTAGCAAAATGCCAGCTGCTACCGCTGAGCCTAACACCCCTGCGACGTTTGGCCCCATCGCATGCATTAACAAAAAGTTCTGAGGATTAGCCTCTAGCCCTACTTTGTTAACCACCCGAGCGGCCATTGGCACCGCAGATACACCGGCTGCGCCAATGAGTGGATTAATCGGAGTTTTACTAAACTTCGCCAGCACTTTGGCCATCAATACTCCTGACGCCGTACCTACGGCAAAGGCGACTGCACCTAGCACCAAAATACCTAGGGTTTGCACTGACAAGAATTCTTCGGCTGATAACTTGGAACCGACCGCCAAACCTAAGAAAATAGTGACAATATTGATCAGTTCATTCTGCGCCGTTTTACTTAAGCGTTCGACCACTCCGGCCTCTCGCATTAAGTTACCCAAGCAAAACATTCCTACCAGTGGCGTGGCCGTTGGCAAAAATAGCAAGGTTAAAAGTAACACTGCAAGGGGGAATAAAATCTTCTCGCGGCGGGCAATCGGCCGTAATTGCTCCATTTGAATCTTACGTTCAGCTTCCGTCGTAAACAACTTCATGATTGGCGGCTGAATGATGGGTACTAACGCCATGTAGGAATAGGCAGCCACGGCAATAGCCCCCAGTAAGTCTGGGCTCAACCGTGAAGCAAGGAAAATAGCGGTAGGCCCATCTGCACCACCAATGATGGCGATAGCTGAGGCATCCGCTAAACTAAAGTTGAAACCAGGAATGAAGTTTAAGGCAATAGCACCCAGCAGGGTTGCAAAAATACCAAACTGAGCCGCGGCACCAAGCAATAACGTCCGTGGATTAGCAAGTAAGGGCCCAAAATCCGTCATCGCCCCCACGCCCATAAAAATCAACAGCGGGAACACGCCCGTTTCTATGCCAACGTAATAGACATAGTAAAGTAAGCCACCAGGCTCATTAAAGCCGGCCTGTGGGATGTTGGCTAGAATAGCTCCAAAACCAATAGGGAGCAGCAACAAGGGCTCAAACTTTTTACTAATGGCAAGATAAAGCAACAAGGCACCAACCGCCATCATCGCCGCTTGTCCCCAAGTAAAAGCTGAGATTGCCGTGCTATCCCAGAGAACTAATAAGCGCTCCATGCTGTTACCTCAAGGTTACCAGAATATCACCAACACTCACGCTATCACCTTCTTTTACCAGAATATCGGCGACGGTTCCGGCTTGGTGGGCTTTAATGTCCGTTTCCATTTTCATCGCTTCAAGAATGATAACAACATCACCTTCAGCTACCTGTTGACCTGGCTTGACCAGCAGCTTAAACAGGTTACCAGCTAAGGGCGCCTTGATTTCTGCCGTAGCGCTATCTGCTGCGGCAGCAGGTGCCGTTGTTGCGGTTGATTCAGCAGCGGTAGCTGAGGTAATAGTGCCGGAAGGCGCCACCTCTACTTTGAAGCGCTTGCCATCGACTGTGACATCGTAACTAGCTGCCTCGCCAGTACTACTTACACTTGGCTTATTATTCGCAACCGCCGGCGCTGACGGCTCCTGTGCTTGCAATTGCGGAGCCGGCTCGAACGCATCTGGATTGCCGCGATTTTGCAAAAACTTAAGACCAATTTGTGGGAACAACGCATAAGTAAGCACATCGTCGATCACCGCATCAGCAAGCTTAATGTCCTTTTCTTGTGCAAGCTGGTTAAGCTCATCAGCTAAGCTATCCAACTCGTTATCAAGCAAATCAGCTGGGCGGCAGGTAATAGGCTCTTTACCTTGCAGCACTTGCGCTTGCAGCTCTTTGTTTACCGGGGCTGCAGTGGCGCCATATTCACCCGTCAAAACACCCTTCGTTTCTTTGGATATCGACTTATAACGCTCACCACTAAGCACGTTAAGCACAGCTTGGGTGCCGACAATCTGCGACGTTGGTGTCACTAATGGGATAAACCCAAGATCTTCACGTACTTTCGGGATCTCCGCCAATACCTGATCAAATTTATCTAAGGCGCCCTGCTCTTTTAGTTGGCTCTCCATGTTTGTTAACATGCCACCTGGTACCTGAGCTAACAAAATACGCGCATCAACGCCCTTTAATGAGCCTTCAAACTGGGCATACTTTTTACGCACATCACGAAAATAACTGGCGATTTCTTCAAGCTTATCCAAAGCTAAACCGGTATCACGGTCGGTCCCTTCAGTCATAGCAACAATGGTTTCAGTGGCTGAGTGGCCATAAGTCATGCTCATTGACGAAATGGCGGTATCTAACATATCAATGCCCGCATCAATGGCTTTCTGATAGGTGGCTGTGCTTAAACCAGTCGTGGCGTGGCACTGCATGGCGATAGGGATATCTACGGCTTGTTTTAACGCACTAATGAGCTCAAATGCTGGCTCCGGACGCAATAACCCTGCCATATCCTTAATACAAATAGAATCACAGCCTAAATCAGCCATTTGTTGCGCCATCGTCACCCAAGTATCTAAGGTATGCACCGGGCTCACGGTATAAGAAAGCGTACCTTGGGCATGTCCTTCAACAGCTTTTGTAGCTTTAATGGCTGCCTCTAGATTACGCACGTCATTCATAGCATCAAAAATACGAAACACATCAACGCCATTCTCTTTGGCTCGCTCGACAAAGCGCTTTACCACATCATCGGCATAATGACGGTAACCTAATAAGTTCTGGCCACGCAAAAGCATCTGCTGTGGCGTTTTCGGCATGGCCTTTTTTAATTCGCGAATCCGCTCCCACGGGTCTTCGCCCAGGTAACGAATGCAGGCGTCAAAGGTTGCACCGCCCCAAGATTCCATTGACCAATAGCCCATCTTATCAAGCTTCTCTGCTATCGGTAGCATGTCATCTAATCGCATTCTAGTTGCTAACAGCGACTGATGAGCATCACGTAAAACTAGCTCGGTTAACTGCAACGGTTTTTTCATCCGAGGGGTCCTCTTATTCTTTTATTAGTGATTGCGACGGTACTGATGCACTGCTGCTGCAATCGCAGCATATTCAGCAGCGTTCGGCGCAGAGGTGGCGGGGGTATTGCTGGTGGTCGTTACTTCCGGCGCATCGGCCAGTTTACGTAACACCGCCATAGCACCTATTAATAGGCTCAGAAACGCAAATACTGTGACCATACCGGTCACCATGATCATTAAAGCGTCAGTAAAGAGCTCTCCCATGACTTACCTCTTTTGTTAAAAAGATATCAACATCCTAGCTGAAAAGCAGAATAACACAAAGTAGTTCATTACGAGACTTATCACGGGCTATACGAGTCATAAGCGGGAGTTATGGGTTTTTAAGCAACAGATTCGAAGGGTTAGGTTTGAATTTATGGATAGATGAGTGCGATGTTTGCGTACTGGAGATTTATTTGGATAACTTTGGAATAATTTTGGGATAATTTTGGGATAACTTTGGGATAATTTTGGGATGATTCTGGAATAACTAAGGAGGAGATGAAGTGGCGCACTCGGGAGGACTTGAACCTCCAACCGCTCGGTTCGTAGCCGAGTACTCTATCCAATTGAGCTACGAGTGCACATTCATACTGATAAGACGATTTGCATTTTGCTGTTGAAACAATGGCGCACTCGGGAGGACTTGAACCTCCAACCGCTCGGTTCGTAGCCGAGTACTCTATCCAATTGAGCTACGAGTGCGTTGGTTTGTTTCACAAAATGGCGGTGAGGGAGGGATTCGAACCCTCGATAGAGCTACAAACCCTATACTCCCTTAGCAGGGGAGCGCCTTCAGCCTCTCGGCCACCTCACCGCTTGTCTTGTGGCGATGAATGATAGCGACCTTGAAAAATATGTCAAACAGTTTTTTCTATTTCAGCGTTCGTTTGTGGGATTTTTAGGCATCTCGACCAAATTTTCCACACAACCGCCAATTTAGAGTGTTTTGCTAGCAATCGCACAATCAAAAAAGCTGACCCGTGGGCCAGCTTTCAGACATTACTCTATTAAGGCTCTTCAGACTTGTCGCCGTCTTGATGTTCTGCCTGAATTCGATTGTATATTTCTTCGCGATGTACTGAGACATCTTTAGGTGCATTGACGCCAATACGAACTTGGTTACCTTTCACACCAAGTACCGTAACAGTGACATCGTCACCTATCATTAACGTCTCACCCACTCTGCGGGTTAAGATTAACATGTGCCCACTCCTTCCCTACATCCAATTTCCAGACGGTTTGGCATCACACCTCACCGCAGTTTCAGCCTTTCTTAAAGTCGTATCGAATATATCACAAACGTTATAATAGTCACGCACCCTGTGCGTTTTTGTGCAGTTGGATATAAACCGATGTTCTTTATTCTAACAGGCTTTATCTATTTGCACACCCGCACAGGGATGTTTCCGAACATTTTCACGCGACCATCTATCGCAATAATTCAGTAATCTTCTCTTTAGCCGCGGCTAACGCAGCTGGGATCTGTTCTGGATGTTGTCCACCGGCTTGCGCCATATCTGGACGACCACCGCCTTTGCCACCAACCGCTTGTGCTGCAATGTTAACCACATCGCCAGCTTTCACTCGTTGGGTCAAATCTGACGTGACACCTACGATTAAACTTACTTTATCGTCGGTGGCGAGGGCTAGTACCACCACACCACTTTGCAGCTGATTTTTCAAATCATCAACCATACTGCGTAAAGCCTTAGATTCTACGTTATGTACTTGCGCTACGATCACTTTAACATCGTTTATTTTTTCGGCACCAGCCACTAAATCAGAACCAGCATGAGCTGCTAGCTGTTGCTGCAGTTCAGTTATGGTCTTCTCCAAGCCTTTGCTGCGCTCTTGCTGTTGGGTGATACGTTCAACCAAGTGCGTCCAATCCGTTTTGAACAGTCCAGCAGCCGCTCGTAGCTGCTGTTGTTGTTGCAAGGTGTATTGGCTTGCAGCTATACCAGTAACGGCTTCTATCCGGCGAACACCCGAAGCTATACCTGCTTCACTAACAATACGCAATGAACCAATATCACCGGTTCTTTCCACGTGGGTACCGCCGCACAATTCCATCGAAAAATCGCCCATACGAACTACGCGCACTTGATCATCGTATTTTTCGCCAAACAAAGCCATGGCGCCAGCAGCTTTAGCAGCATCAATTGACATCAACTCAGCTTGCAGTGCGTGATTACTAACTATCTCTTCGTTAACTTGGCGCTCAATAGCATCTAATTGAGCTGCGGTTACTGGTTCGAAGTGAGAAAAGTCAAAGCGCAAACGCTCAGCAGTAACCAAAGAACCTTTTTGCGTCACATGCTCACCAAGTAGAT
Source organism: Idiomarina loihiensis (assembly GCF_024584785.1). Taxonomy (GTDB): domain Bacteria; phylum Pseudomonadota; class Gammaproteobacteria; order Enterobacterales; family Alteromonadaceae; genus Pseudidiomarina; species Pseudidiomarina fusca. The sequence goes on along the minus strand of NZ_CP074112.1, from coordinate 482,855 downwards.
TACGTAGCGCTGCATGCAATAAGTGGGTTGCTGAGTGGTTTCGTTTTATCGCAGCACGGCGCTCAGCATCAATATGGGCTTGTACCGAGTCACCAAGGTTGATGGCAGCTGTGGTGTGACCATGATGAGCAATTGCTTTGCCGATATATTGCGTATCGGTAACAATAAATTCGCCACCATTAACGATGAGCTTACCAGTATCGCCAATCTGGCCTCCGCTTTCGGCATAAAATGGTGTTGCCGAAAGTACCACAATACCCCGTTGCTCGGCGGCTAAATGTTCTACTTGCTCACCATCAGCGAACAACTCAACCACCTGTGCGCTACCAGCAACCTGATCGTATCCTGTAAATTCACTGCGCTGCGCGGATTTTAAACGCTCGTTATAATCCATACCAAAATTAGACGCTTGCTGAGCACGCTGACGTTGTTCGTCCATCGCTTTGGCAAAACCTGCCTCGTCTACCGTCAGCCCTTTTTCGCGCGCCATATCAGCGGTCAAATCCATCGGGAAGCCATAGGTGTCATACAGTTTAAACACCAAATCTCCTGGCAACACCGAGCCTTCTAACTCGGCTAAGGCATCGTTTAAAATGGTTAAACCACGCTCAAGTGTTTTACCGAACTGTTCTTCTTCGCGCTTCAGTGCCTGTTCAATCACACTTTGCTTATCAACCAACTCGGGATAAGCCTGGCCCATTTGCGTCACCAACTCGGCGACCAAACGGTAGAAAAATGGCCCTTTGGCACCTAGCATATTGCCATGACGAACTGCTCGCCGAATGATCCGGCGCAATACATAGCCACGACCTTCGTTAGACGGCTGCACCCCATCGGCAATCAAGAAGCTACATGACCGAATATGATCCGCAATAACGCGCAGCGACTTGCTGGTTAGATCTTCCGTACCGATAACTTTTGCCGCTGCTGCAATTAACGCCTGAAATAGATCAATGTCGTAGTTACTGTGAACATGCTGCAATACGGCGGCAATACGCTCTAATCCCATCCCCGTATCCACCGACGGCTTCGGCAATGGCAGCAAGGTGCCATCCGCTTGACGGTTATATTGCATGAATACTAGGTTCCAGATTTCGATATAACGATCACCGTCTTCTTCTGGTGTGCCTGGTGGGCCACCCCACACCTCAGCACCATGGTCGTAGAAAATTTCAGAGCAAGGACCACAGGGTCCCGTATCACCCATGGCCCAGAAGTTATCTTTGGCACCAATGCGCGAAATACGATCTGTAGGCACGCCAATTTCTTTGGCCCAGATGTCGTAAGCCTCATCATCTTCAGTAAAGACGGTCACCCATAATTTCTCTTTTGGCAGTTGCAATACACCGGTCAAAAATTCCCATGCGTATTGAATAGCTTCGCGTTTGAAGTAATCACCAAAGCTGAAATTACCTAACATTTCAAAGAAAGTATGGTGGCGTGCAGTATAGCCAACATTTTCTAGGTCGTTGTGCTTTCCACCGGCGCGCAAACAACGTTGCGATGAGGTCGCTCTAACGTAATCTCGTTGCTCATCACCTAAAAACACATCTTTGAATGGCACCATTCCAGCATTGGTAAATAGCAACGTGGGATCGTTGCCAGGAATCAATGACGCCGAGGCGACTCGCTGATGACCTTTACTGGCAAAATAAGCAAGGAACGCTTCACGGATATCGGCACTGGTCATACTCATTGACTACTTCCTACGAGAAATTGGGTGTAAATGAATTAAAAGTTAGCGCAAAATCCTATCACGATTCATAGGGTACGCCTAGTCTGCCGCAGCGTCTGATTGACGTTGCAGAGCAATTTTTATGCTATCAAAAGAAAAACCCCGTTGTAACAAATGGCGAATCATTTTATCGCGTTGTTTTTGGTCCACCGGAGGCTGCTCACCAAATTTCTTGATGAGCCGCTGATAGCATTGCTGATGCCAGTCTGGCTGGTGCGCCAGCAATACTTGTTGTAACAGCGCTTCACTAATCCCTTTTTGTTGGGCTTGCGCCTGTATTTTTCGCACCCCATCGCCTTTTTCTAAGCATTGCTTAACCCAGCTTTCGGTAAACCTTTGATCACTTTGCCAGCCCAATTGCTGGGCTTTAGCAAGCGCTGCTTCTAATGGTTGCTGGGTAAAGCCTCGCTGCCGTAGTTTTTGCTTCAGCTCTAAGGCACTGTGTTCGCGACGGGCTAACAGTCGCAGCAGTACCTCTTCGGCCTGCTGTTGGTTAAGTTCTTGAGCGGTCTTTTTAGTATCAGTCATAAAAATTCAACTTTTAGCCTTAGTTGCGGTCCAACCATTTAATCAACCACACAATGGTAGCAAATAACTATCAAGGAATAAGCTATGTCACGGATTTCTAACTTAACTAAAGTTTCTCTCTTGCTGCTCGGCAGTACTTTTCTGTTGGGCTGCCAGCCCGCTTCTAACGCACCTTCAGCGCCGGCACGTACGATCCAAGTAAGCGGTGATGCTAGCTTAGTTGAAGTGCCTGACCGCATGCAATTTACGCTTTCTATTGGTCAAGAGGGACAACAACTGGTTCAGCTGAAGCAAACCGTAGACACTATCACCGCTGCGCTTTTACAACAATTAGAGCAACTCAATATTGCGAAGCAAGACATCAGTTCTTACCGACTCTTTACCCAACCTATGTATCACTATGACAACAACAAACGCGAGCTTAGCGGTTATCTTGTGTCACGTGAAATGAACATAGTGCTCCGTAATCCAGATCACTACGATAGTATTGTTGAATTTGCCCTCGCCCAAGGCGTGACCGATGTTGGCATGCCTAGGTATGATTTTAGCGATGCGCGGGCGCGGTATGATGAGGCCTTAGCAGCTGCCATTTCAGTGGCGAAACAAAAAGCAGAACTGATGGCGTCAGCGGCTGGCGCAGAGCTGGGCGAAGTGGTGCAAATTAGCGAGCATAGTCAAGCACCGAGAGCGGTCAAAACGCAAGCGGTTGAGGCCTTTAGAAGTAGAGCCATGGCCGATGTCAGCCTACCAGGCACCACTCAAATTGAAGCTCGAGTAAGCGTGAGTTTTGCATTACGCTAACGGGCGCCGCTATCTATTTCAGCCAACCTATAGCGGTCACTTAAGTTGGAATGGTGGCCGTCATGCAATGTAAACCACCTCCTGCTTTGATAAATTCGTCGGCAGCGGCTGCCAGTACCGGTCGTTTACCAGCCCACTGCTGCATGATCTGTAGCGCCTCAGCATCGCTGGGTAAGCCAAACTGTGGCACTAACATACACTGCGTCAGATTAACTAAATTAACATAGCTGGCTAATAACGGAGTTGTGCCCCGAACTTTGACACCAGGTTGGCGCCTGATACTGGCAAATTCATCTGGCTCTGGGACAATCGCAGCAGGTTGCGGTAACACCAGAATATGATATGGCTCGCCGCAGACATTGGTTAATTGTCTTAATTGCTCTAACTGTGCAGCGTAATGCTGATACCACGGGCTTGAAGGCTGCGGTAAGCTGGTGACAAGGGTGTCAGGAGCGATAAATTGCGCATGATTATCGACATGGCCGCCAGTCTCATCCAGCGGATTAGCCCAGCGCATCCATACAATTTGCTGAAGCTGTAACTGCTGCTTTAAATAGGCTTCTATTGCCACGAGTGTCCATTGCGGATTGTTACGCTGCACGCTGGCTTGATGTACGATTGCGGTGCCGGCACCATCCGTTGTGATCGCGCCACCTTCTAGTACCAGATCATGAGCGATAAAACGTTGGCACAAGCGCCGTGCCAGTTGTTTAGCGAAAGCTTGGTCTTGCTGAAAATCAGGGTACAGCCCATGCCAAGCGGTAAACTGAAAACCGTGGGCAAACAATTGCTCGGAACCGCCCCACTGCGGTGCGGTATAAAGCGGTGTGATATCTCGTGCCCAAGCATCGTCATAATTCAGCGCTAGCAACTCGACCGTTGCCGGCAGTTGGGTGCGAGCATACTCCAATTGGGTAGGATGGCAACCCACGAAAATATTGCAATAGGGAGCTGCTAATTGCACTAATTGCCGCAATTGTTGCTGGGCAGGTCGCCCTTGTAAACGCCATACATCATCACGATAAGGCCACAGCAACAACAGCGTCTGTTGTTGCTGCCAATCAGCTAATAACCCCATCCTTATTGGTTACGAGCTTTGCCGGATTGCTTAGTTTGTTGATGCTGAGTACCTTGCCGTGAACTAGGTTTGCCGGTAGCTTTACCAGTGCCTTTGCCCCGTACTTTACTAGGCCGATTGCTAGAGCGGCCACCAGCTCGCTCTTGCTGCTGCTCATTGAAAGCATCTTTTCTGCTTTCTTGACGGCGTGGCTTACCTTTTGGCTTAGCGGCAGCAGTCGGCTGTTTCGGCTCAGCTGTTTTCGAGCCAGAGCTACCTTTACGGTTCTGCTCCAGCTTTTGTGCCTGCATTCGACGAGCGCGTGAATAGCGCTTCTGCCGTGTTTCTTGCTGACGCGGATCAACAAAGCTACGCGTTTCAGCAGGTAATCCTACCAGTTCACGTAAGTAGTTAATTTGCGTTAAGGATAACTCGCCCCAGCCGCTTTGTGGCAAGCCTTGTTCGAGTTTGATATTACCGTAGCGCACACGCATGAGGCGGCTTACTTGCACCCCTTGTGATTCCCATAAACGCCGTACCTCACGGTTGCGGCCTTCAGTTAACATCACGCGGAACCACTGGTTCATGCCTTCACCACCGCCACGTTTAATCTCTTTAAAAGCTGCCGGCCCGTCTTCTAGTTGTACGCCTTTTTTGAGTTTGCGCAACATTGCATCATCAACGTCACCAAACACTCGCACGGCATATTCACGCTCAATTTCATGGCCTGGATGCATCAACCGGTTGGCCAGCTCACCATCGGTAGTAAAGAGCAATAGCCCCGAAGTATTAACATCCAAACGACCAACCGCAACCCAGCGTGCGCCCTGCATTCTTGGAAGTTTATCGTAAACGGTAGGACGCCCTTCAGGATCACGTCGGGTACAAAGCTCGCCTTCGGGTTTGTGATACATCAACACGCGGCAAATGACATCTTCTGGCGGCTTAATTGTCACTTCATGGCCGTCAATACGAACTTTAGCGTCCGCATCAACACGTTCGCCAAGCGTGGCAACTTCACCATTAATACTGACTCGGCCTGCTGCAATTTTCGCTTCTAATTCGCGACGCGAACCATGGCCTGATCGGGCGAGAACTTTTTGTAACTTTTCACTCATTAGCATTTACTCTATATCTGTCGCTGTCTCAGCGGGTATCTGAGCTGCTTGCGCGCTATTCCTGAGCGGCGCCGGAGCGTCGGGAATAGCCGGTAATTCGGATAAATCCTGTAAACTAAAATAGTCCAGAAATTCGCTTGTAGTGGCATAAAGCTGGGGCCGCCCGGGTACTTCTCGATGCCCGACTACCTTAACCCAACCGCGTTCTTGCAAGGTTTTCATGATTTGCGAACTCACACTAACCCCGCGGATTTCTTCAATATCGCCGCGTGTAATGGGTTGTCGGTAGGCAATCAGTGCTAAGGTTTCTAGTAAAGCTTGCGAGTACCGCGGCGGCTTTTCTTGCCACAAACGGCTTATTATACCACCCAATTCGGTGCGCGTCTGAAATCTATAACCAGATGCAACTTGTTGCAGTTGCACACCTCGCTCGGCATAGTCTTGTCGTAATTCGTCCAATACCGCAAGCAACTGTTTTTTAGACACTTGTTCAGGAGCAAAGTAAGCTAACAACTGCTGTTCAGACAGCGGTTGCTCGGTAACAAACAAGAGTGCTTCCAAAGCTTGCTTAAGCTGTCTCAATTGCATCGGCAGTTACTCGTTGCGATAGATAGATGTCGCTGAAGGGTTCCACTTGGACCACCTCAATCAAGGCTTCTTTAACTAATTCTAAGGTAGCTAAGAAACTAACCACTACCCCCTGTCGGCCCTCAGCAGCAGTAAAAACCTCTTGCAGTCGAATGCGAGGCTTAGTCTGTAAGAGATCAAGAATTCGGCTCATGCGTTCGCGCGTTGATAACTTTTCTCGTTCTACTTGATGGTGATGCTGTAATTGTGCCGTTGCCAATGCTTGACTAAAGGCCAGTGCCAATTCAGCCAAGCTGACGTTAGGTTCTGGTAATTCAAGCTGGTCTCGTACGTCCGTAGCTAATTGTATCGGTGAAAAATCGCGCCCTGCCTGTGGTAATTGCTCAAGCTGCGCAGCTCCCTGTCTAATAGCTTCGTATTCTTGGAGGCGCCGCACCAATTCCGCTCGTGGGTCGATCTCGTCATCGTCATCAGCAACCGGCTTAGGTAGCAACATCCGGCTTTTAATCTCGGCCAAGATTGCTGCCATCACGAGATAATCTGCTGCTAACTCTAACTTCAGCTCTTTCATCATGGCCACATATTCCATGTATTGCTGAGTTATGGGGAGGATAGGCAGTTCGACAATATCTAATTGCTGCCGCCGAATTAAATACAAAAGCAGGTCCATCGGCCCAGAAAAACTCTCGAGGATAAGCTCTAGTGCCTCTGGCGGAATATAAAGATCTTCCGGTTTTTCAATAACGGGTTCACCACGAACAAAACCCAACGGGAGTGATTGCTGCTCAGCCGGCATCATGACACCTACTAATCTGCAAAGGGCGTGATATCACCTGCACCAACCCGGCTTACCTTAACTTCATCGTCGGCCATATCAATCACGGTTGTTGGCTCTTCACCACGATGTCCACCATCTATGATCACATCCACCTGACGCTCAAGTCGTTCACGAATTTCGTAGGGATCCGACTCGGCAAATTCATTCTGCCCCAAGACTAAACTCGTCGACATGATTGGTTCGCCCATGGCTTCCAATAAAGCCATCGTGATAGGGTCATCGGACACTCGAATACCAATCGTTTTACGCTTAGGATTAAGTAAGCGCCTTGGCACTTCTTTGGTGCCCTTAAGAATAAAGGTGTAGCGCCCTGGAGTATTATTCTTGAGTAACCTAAAGGCGGTATTATCAACTCTTGCGTAAGTTGATAACTCCGATAAATCACGGCACATGAGGGTGAAATTATGCTCTTTATCGATATCACGAATTTGACAGATACGTTCCATCGCATTTTTATCACCGATACGGCAGCCAATCGCATAACCCGAGTCGGTGGGATAAACGGCTACCCCACCGCGCATAATAATCTGTACAGCCTGCTGTATCAGCCGCGCTTGCGGATTTTCTGAATGAATACTGAAATACTGGCTCATATCACTTCAACTTATTACGAGGGTTTAAATTAACTTACTGCCATGTATTCCATATTGGCACACAGTGTGCTGGTAGACAAAGATTTTTGCCTAACTCACGCCACCTACCTGGATTATGGAAATCTGAACCAGCCGACGCCAGCAAGCCGATTTCGCTAGCAAAGGTTGCCAACGCTTCTCGGTGTCCAGGGCTTTGTGCGCCTATGGCTACTTCTAAGGCATCGAGATTATCTGCCTTGGCGTCTTGCAATAACCGCCGCAACCACTTGTTACTTAACTGATAAGCGTGAGGATGCGCCAATACAGTGGATCCCCCTGCTGCTTTTATCGTCGCAATCGCAGTGGCTAAATCAACCCACTCAGCTGCAACATAGGCTTGTTGTCCTTTGCCTAAATAACGCCGAAATGCGGCTTCAAAGCTACTAACCCAGCCACCTTCGAGCAAAGCCTCAGCCAAATGCTTGCGCGTTGGCATGGTCAGTTGTTCTGCTAGGGGCGGCTCAATTGCAATACCTGCTTTGGCAAGCTTAGCCACCATACCGGCGTAACGGTCGCGCCTGACCTGCTGCTGCTGCGCTAGCAATTGACGTAACTTATCGTCTTCGGCATCAAAATTCACCCCGACCAAATGAATTTCATGTTGCTGCCAACGGCAGGTTAATTCAACGCCGTTCACCAACGTCAGTGGCAACTGCTGTTGCGTTATTGCCGCACGCGCTGCGGGCAGAGCATCAATGGTATCGTGATCAGTAATCGCCAAATGGGTCACACCATAGTGATGAGCCCGCGCCACGAGATCCGCAGGAGTTAAGCCGCCATCAGAATAATTACTATGACAATGCAGATCGTAACAAAGGGTCATATCTTAGCAGCCAATTCAGCCCCTTGACGAATGGCTCGTTTGGCATCGAGTTCAGCTGCGACATCGGCCCCACCAATTAAATGTACTTGCATCCCCGCTTGCTCTAATTGCTGCTGCAGTTCTCGCTGAGGTACTTGCCCGGCACAAATAACAATGTGGTCAACCTCAAGTAGTTGGCTTTGCCCATCTTGCTCGATCCATAAACCTTCGTCCGTGACTTTTTGATAGGTCACTCCAGCTAGCATTTTAACGCCTTTTTTATTGAGCGTAGCACGATGCACCCAGCCAGAGGTTTTACCTAAGCCAGCGCCAACTTTACTGGTTTTACGTTGCAGTAAATACACCTCACGTTCACTTGTCTCGGCTTTGGGTGCGGCTAGAGCACCCCGCTGTTGATAGCTATCATCAACGCCCCAAATCGCAGACCATTCTTTAATATCAAGCGATGGCGATGTTGCCGTCGTTAAATACTCGGCCACATCAAAGCCAATCCCTCCAGCACCGATAAGGGCCACACGTTTGCCCACTGGTTTATGATCACGCAACACATCCAAGTAACCCAAGACCTTAGGCGAATCACTACCACTTATTGCTACTTCACGAGGTACTACCCCCGTTGCCAAAACCACTTCGGTGAACCCTTGTTGCTGTAAACTGTCGGCAGTTTGTCGCTGGCCCAAATGCACGTTTACTCCAGCTGTTTGCAAGCGCTGCTTAAAATACCGCAAGGTTTCATAAAACTCTTCCTTACCAGGAATTTGTTTAGCGTAGTTAAACTGCCCACCAATGTCGTCACTACCATCAAATAGGTGCACCTCATGACCTCGTTCCGCAGCGCGACAGGCGAACTCTAGTCCGGCTGGGCCTGCACCTACCACCGCAAGTTTTTTCGGCTGTAGCACCGGCTTAAAGACCAACTCGGTTTCATAACATGCTTGTGGGTTAACTAAACAACTGGCTCGTTTATTCTCAAACACATGATCTAAACAGGCTTGGTTACAGGCAATACAAGTATTGATGTGTTGAGCTTGGTTCGCTGCTGCCTTGTTCACAAAATAGGGGTCAGCCAGCAGTGGCCGAGCCATAGACACCATATCCGCTTCATCATTAGCCAAGATTTGTTCGGCTATTTCGGGCGTATTAATTCGGTTCACAGCAACCACTGGAACCGATAGGTGTTTGCGTACCCGCGCGGTTATCCAACTAAATGCAGCGCGTGGTACCGACGTCACAATGGTAGGAACCCTTGCCTCATGCCAACCAATACCGCTATTAATAATATTCACGCCGGCTTGTTCTACCCGTTTACCTAACTCAACCACTTCATCGAACTGATTACCATCTGGCACTAGGTCTAACATGGACAATCGATAAATAATGATAAATTCAGGACCTACCGCAGCACGAATAGCCTTAATAATTTCTACCGGGAAACGCGCTCTGTTATCAAATTCGCCACCCCACTTATCGTTACGCTGATTAGTGCGCGGACAAATAAACTGATTGATTAGATAGCCCTCAGAGCCCATCACCTCAACCCCATCATAACCAGCTTTCTGTGCCAGTTTAGCGGCCCGTGCAAAATGCTTGATGGTGGTTTGGATTTGCCGCTCTGTCATCGCTTTCGGAGTAAACGGCGTGATCGGTGCTTTGAGTTTACTCGGAGCTACTGAAAAAGGATGATAGGCATAGCGACCTGTATGCAAAATTTGCATACAGATCTTGCCATCATGTTGATGTACAGCCGTCGTGATTTTTCGATGCTTGGCCACTTGCCAAGGCCGACTCAGCTCGCTCCCAAAAGGGCTGATACGACCACGGAAATTCGGACTAATACCGCCAGTAACTATTAACCCAACGCCACCCTTAGCTCGTTCAGCATAAAACGCCGCTAGTTTTTCAAATCCATTTTTTTCTTCTTCAAGGCCAGTATGCATAGACCCCATTAAAATGCGATTTTTAATCTGAGTAAAACCTAAGTCTAACGGCTGAAATAAATGCGTGTATGGCGACGTCACGTTAACCCCTAATTAAACAAGTGTTTGAATAAAGCCACTGTACTCATTTTTGACTAAAAATAATAGCCTATATTGACGTTGAAACGGGTGTTGGTCTGTTTACTATCGCCACTCATAGAGCCACCTACAAACGGTTGGTTACGCGCAGTAACTAAATCAAAATAAGTATACAAACCACCGGCGCTAACAGCCACGCCCAACACATTCATCACCGTATCTTCCGTATAAAAGCGCTTATTCGTCATTAAACTAAAATCGTTGTAAAAGGTAAGATCTGTGACAGGTCCCCATTGCACCGGAAGGCTATAGGCCAAGTTAGCGCTATACAAAGTCGCTTTGCTAGGAATCGTATCGTAATAAGCATAAGCACCAACAACGATACCTTGTTCAGCTAGCTCCATATCATAATCATACTGAGTCACCTGCCCCATAAGGGTCCAGCGATTGATATTATAGACACCGTGCACCGCCCATGCCTGCCGCTCACCTATATTATCAGTTCCGTTATTCATATCACCGAACTGCCAGCTGGCACCAATTTCAACCGACTTATCAGCGGCTAAGTCGTATTTACGCGCCGCCCGCAAGGCCACACTATTCGATTCAGCCACTAGTGCAGTAGGGTCATCGTAGAGTCCTTCACCAGCCAGACGAACGCCCAAGGCATCGTAGGCATAACGATCGGCTTTGCTTGGCGATAGGCCATTGACGCCACCCATTTCGTCACCTTTAAAAAAGGCAACGTCAAAGTCCCAATCACTACTGCGGTAAAGTAGCTTGGCACCTAAGTCGTGATCATCTTCAAGGCCTACATAAAAGTTCGAGCTAAAAAAGTAGCTGTTGGAATTATAGGGCGTGATCCCAAACGGCACTTTAGTGACGCCCAATTGTCCCTGCCACTGTTCAGAAAAGTTGTAACCTACCCATGCATGTTGCACCGTATCCATGTACTGGAACCAACGATACTGTGCTGACAGCACGACATCTCCTATTTCACCGCTGTAGTCGATGCGGACCAAATCAAATTCAAAATCACCACCGCGGTCTTTAAGAGGATCGTTATAATCTTCCCATTTGTATTGCATGCGCACAGCACCACCGATTCTGATAGGATCATTCTGTGCTGCTTGTACATCCTCTTCTAAACGTTCAACACGTGCTGCCAAGGCCGAGCTTTTAGCTTGTCGACGCGCCGCCACTTGCTCTACTTGTTGGTTCGCTGTGGCATTTGTCGTTGCTGTTGTTGTAGTCGTTGCTGCTGAGTCTGATTGCTCAGCAAGTTTCTGCTCTAATTCAATAACCCGTTGTTGCAGTTGTTGTAACTGTTGCATTACGGCTTTTAATTCAGCCGCTGTTTCTGCATCTTGTGCAACAGCTTCACTCGTATTCAAACTAACAAGGGTTGCTAGCGCTAGTGCTACCGAGGTAGGTTTCATAGGGACTTCTCCTTAGCGTAGAATATGTAAAAAATGCATATGCTTGTGATAGTGATCTATTAGGTCACCAATAACCGCTTCGCGCGACCAACCCAGCACATCATAATCTTGCCCGCCCTCACGCAAATGCACCTCTGCTCGGTAGTATTTTTGCTCCTCGGCAACCTCGACAGCTGCCGCGGTGGCACTCACCTCATCCATATGCAAAAAGGCTGGCTGTATGTGAGCAGCCAATTTCACTTGGTAAATAAAGTCTATCTCGTCGCCATGCTGAACTCGAAAGGTCTTTTGCCCTTGCTCATTTGTGTCCAACACGACCGTTAAGCCACTGGCACGCATCTCCTCAGCAACCTCTTTAAAGGCTGGCGTAATCACTTGAACTAAAAAGCGTTCACCCACGGCTTTACTAGGGAAATCGATGATATTGTGCAATCGTTCACGCCAGTTCTTATTGCTCATTGCCGACGCTGTGAGGTAGTTATTCTGCAAGGTGTCTTTTTTGTGCACATCAACACGCAACGCCCTAATTAGACCGTAGGTGGCTATCATCAGGACAATGGTAAAAGGTAAGGCACTAGCAATGGTCATTGTCTGTAGCGCCCCTAAACCACCTGCTAGCAGCAGAATAATCGCCACAATACCCTCGCCACTGGCCCAGAAGATCCGTTGCCATACCGGCGTATCATCACGTCCGTTTGAACAAAGCATATCTACCACCATTGAGCCTGAGTCTGAAGAGGTGACAAAGAACACCACCACCATCAAGGTCGCAATGAAGGATAATGCCGTACTGAATGGAAACTGCTCTAAGAATACAAACAGGGCTACCGAGACATCTTCTTGCACCGCCTTACCTAAGCTTTCCGCGCCTTGGTTAAGCACCATATCAATAGCCGAATTACCGAAAAAGGTCATCCACATTAAGGTGAAACCGGCCGGTACCAATAACACCCCGAGTACAAACTCGCGAATGGTTCGACCGCGCGATACCCGCGCGATAAACAAGCCCACAAATGGTGCCCAACTTAGCCACCATCCCCAGTAGAAAACGGTCCAACCGCCAATCCAATCGGTTTTTTGGTAAGCGAATAAATTGAAGGTGTTACTGACAATTTCAGAAACATAGGCACCCGTGTTTTGTACAAAAGCTTGTAATAGAAAGACCGTGGGGCCCAAAACCAAAACAAAGACTAACAGCAACACTGCCAGCCCCATATTTAACTCAGATAAGCGGCGGATGCCCTTGTCTAAGCCGGTTGTTACAGAAATCACGGCTAACAAGGTAACGCCAATAATCAGCAACACTTGCACTAAGTTTGACACAGGAATATCAAACAAATAATTAATTCCGGCATTAATTTGTGTTACGCCATAGCCAAGCGAGGTAGCAACCCCAAATACGGTTCCGATCACCGCGAACACATCCACCGCGTGGCCGATAGGCCCATAAATACGATCTCCGATTAACGGATACAAGGCAGATCGTAAGGTCAGCGGCAGGCCATGACGGTATGCAAAAAAGGCTAGGATCAGTGCCACGATGGCGTAGATTGCCCATGCATGTAAGCCCCAATGGAAAAAGGTAATCTTCATGGCTTCGCGGGCCGCTTCCACCGAACCAGCTTCAGCTACGGGAGGCGCCAAAAAATGCATGATAGGTTCAGCTACACCAAAGAACATGAGGCCAATACCCATTCCCGCAGAAAATAGCATCGAAAACCAAGTTATTTTTGAGTAATCAGGTTCGGAATGGTCAGGCCCCAATTTTATCAAACCAAAACGGGAAAACCCCAAGTACACCACACTCAATAGAATCACTGCTACCGCAAGCACATAAAACCAACTAGCGTTATCAATAATTGCTGTTTGTACCGTTTGAAAGAGCTGATTTGCGATATCAGGCCAAATAGCCGAGAAAAGTAAGATAAGGGTGATAAGCCCGGCGGCCGAATAGAAGACCGGCGGATTGAGTCTTGCAGGCGTCGTACTATGCATACACAATTCCTTGCGTGATGATTCGTAAGTGCCTTAATTATAGATGATTTTAATATTATTTTCTCGCGCCCAAAAAAAACGGCCCCAGATGGAGCCGTTTTCGCTTTCGTTTATTACGTCTTAAGTATCAATTTATCACTCAAACGAGCAACCCATTAGATAACTTCAGCGCGCTCTACAATTTCAACTAATGCCCAAGACTTAGTCTTAGATACTGGACGAGTTTCGCGAATAATCACGGTATCGCCAGCTTTACACTCGTTGTTTTCGTCGTGTGCGTGTAACTTAGTGGTACGGGTAATGTACTTACCATATACCGGGTGTTTAACACGGCGAGTTACTGCAACAGTGATAGACTTGTCCATCTTGTCGCTAGTTACACGACCTTGCAGAGTACGAATACGTTTTTCTTCAGCCATTACGCACCTGCCTTCTCAGTCAGAATAGTTTTAACACGTGCGATATCACGACGCACTTGCTTCAACATGTGAGTTTGATTCAGCTGGCCAGTTGCAGCTTGCATGCGCAGGTTAAACTGCTCACGACGCAAACCTAGCAATTCTTCTTGCAGCTGCTCAACGGTTTTTTCTTTCAGTTCGTTCGCTTTCATTACATCACCGTCCGAGTCACAAAGGTGGTTTTGAATGGCAGCTTACGTGCCGCAAGAGTAAATGCTTCACGAGCAATCTCTTCCGAAACACCGTCCATTTCATACAGGACACGACCTGGCTGAATTTGAGCTACCCAATATTCCACGCTACCTTTACCTTTACCCATACGCACTTCAAGTGGCTTCTGAGTAATTGGCTTGTCTGGGAATACGCGGATCCAAATCTTACCTTGACGTTTCACGTGACGCGTCATGGCACGACGAGCTGCTTCGATTTGACGCGCAGTCATACGACCGCGTTCAACCGATTTTAAACCGAAAGTACCGAAGCTAACTTTGTTACCTGCTTGCGCCAGACCACGGTTGCGGCCTTTGTGTACCTTACGGAATTTTGTACGCTTTGGTTGTAACATATCGTATCTCCTTACTTACGGCCTTTAGGGCGTTTTGCTGGAGCTGCTGGTTTTTCTTCAGCAACTGGCATGCCGCCTAGAACTTCGCCTTTGAAGATCCAAACTTTAATGCCGATAATACCGTAAGTGGTGCTTGCTTCGGCAGTAGCGTAATCGATGTCCGCACGCAATGTGTGCAATGGAACACGACCTTCACGATACCACTCGCTACGAGCGATTTCAGCGCCGCCTAAACGACCGCTTACTTCCACTTTGATACCCTTAGCGCCAAGACGCATTGCGTTCTGTACCGCGCGCTTCATAGCACGACGGAACATCACACGACGCTCTAATTGGCCTGCGATGTTTTCACCAACCAGTTGTGCGTCAAGCTCAGGCTTGCGTACTTCTGAGATGTTGATTTGCGCAGGAACGCCAGTCAATTTAGAAACTGCTTGACGCAATTTCTCTACATCTTCGCCTTTCTTACCAATCACAACACCTGGACGGGCTGTGTGGATAGTTACACGGATGCTCTTAGCTGGACGCTCGATAACGATGCGAGAAACTGACGCTGCCGCCAGCTCTTTTTGCAACATTTTACGAACCAAGTGGTCGCTGTGCAGGTTATCAGCAAAATCTTTTGTATTCGCGAACCAGGTTGCATTCCATGGTTTGGTGATACCTAGGCGAATACCATTAGGATGTACTTTCTGACCCATAACTTATCTCCTAGCTATCCGATACAACCACAGTAATGTGGCTGGTACGCTTAAAGATACGATCAGCACGACCTTTCGCACGAGGCATGATGCGTTTCATAGTAGGACCTTCGTCTACCATTACTTTTGCAACTTTTAACTCGTCGATGTCGGCACCTTCGTTGTGTTCAGCATTCGCAATGGCTGATTCCAACACCTTTTTCAGCAGGCCAGCTGCATCTTTAGGGCTGTAAGCCAAAATTTCCAGAGCTTTCGCTACTGGTAAACCGCGAATCTGGTCAGCAACCAACCGGCCTTTCTGCGCTGATAGGCGAGCAAATTTGTGAATAGCAATAGCTTCCATTTCAACTCTCCCTTAGCGTTTCTTGGCTTTCTTATCAGCGGCGTGGCCACGATAAGTGCGGGTTGGTGCAAATTCACCAAGCTTGTGACCAATCATTTCGTCAGAAACGAATACTGGCACGTGCTGGCGACCGTTATGAACAGCGATAGTTAAGCCGATCATATCAGGGATAATCATTGAACGACGGGACCAAGTTTTAATTGGCTTTTTGTCCCCGGCTTCCAACGCTTTCTCCACCTTATTCAATAGGTGAAGGTCGATAAATGGACCTTTTTTAAGAGAACGTGGCATGTCTAATCCTCAACTCTTATTTGTTGCGACGACGTACGATGAACTTATCAGTACGCTTGTTCTTACGGGTCTTATAACCCTTAGTCGGAGTACCCCATGGGGTAACCGGGTGACGACCACCAGAAGTACGACCTTCACCACCACCGTGCGGGTGATCAACCGGGTTCATCGCCACACCACGTACGGTAGGACGAACACCACGCCAGCGCTTCGCACCAGCTTTACCCAATTGACGCAGCATGTGTTCTGCGTTGCCTACTTCACCGATGGTTGCACGGCAATCCGCCTGAATTCGGCGCATTTCGCCAGAACGCAGACGTACTGTTACGTACGCGCCATCGCGAGCCAATACCTGTACTGACGCACCAGCTGAACGAGCTAGCTGAGCACCTTTACCAGGCTTCATTTCAATTGCGTGTACAACTGCACCCACTGGGATATTGCGCAGTGGCAAAGCGTTACCCGCTTTGATTGGTGCATCTGAACCAGACTGTACTTTATCGCCAGCTTTCATGCCCTTAGGAGCAAGAATGTAACGACGCTCACCGTCTGCATACAGAATCAATGCAATGTTAGCTGAACGGTTTGGATCATATTCCAAACGCTCTACTTTTGCAGGGATGCCGTCTTTGTCGCGTTTAAAGTCAACCATACGGTAGTGATGCTTGTGACCACCGCCGATATGACGAACAGTAATACGACCATTGTTGTTACGACCACCATTTTTGCTGTTTTTATCCAACAATGGGGCGTAAGGCTTACCTTTGTACAGGTCTTCGTTAACCACTTTAACAACGTGGCGACGACCTGGAGACGTAGGCTTACACTTAACTAATGCCATGTGAATTCCTCCTGTTACTCAGCGCCGCCGACGAAGTCGATGTCCGCACCTTCTTTCAGGGTGACATACGCTTTTTTCCAGTCGCTACGCTTACCGAAGCGCATACCGGTACGTTTGGTTTTGCCTTTTACGTTCACAGTACGAACGCTATCAACCTCAACTTCAAACAGCTTTTCTACTGCTGCTTTGATTTGTGCTTTGGTTGCAGTCGTTGCTACTTTGAACACGACAGTGTTAGCAGTTTCTGCAGTCATAGTAGACTTCTCAGAAACATGAGGAGCTAGGATTACAGTCAGCAAACGTTCTTCGCGCATCATGATAACACCTCCTCAATTTGCTTCACTGCGTCAGCAGTCATCAATACTTTTTCAAAAGCAATCAGGCTTACTGGGTCGATACCTTGTACGTCACGCACGTCTACTTTGTGTAGGTTACGTGATGCTAAGAACAAGTTCTCGTCTACTTCTTTAGTCACGATTAATACATCGTGTAAATCCATAGCTTTCAGTTTAGCTGCTAATTCTTTTGTTTTTGGAGCTTCTACTGCAAAGCTCTCAACCACGATTAGACGATCTTGACGAACTAATTCAGACAAGATGCTCTTCATTGCACCGCGGTACATTTTCTTGTTTACTTTTTGGTCGTGGCTGCGTGGTTTCGCTGCGAAAGTAGTACCACCTGAGCGCCAAATAGGGCTACGGATAGTACCAGCACGAGCACGGCCAGTTCCTTTTTGACGCCATGGCTTTTTGCCACCGCCAGATACTTCAGAACGCGTTTTTTGCGCTTTGGTACCCTGACGAGCGCCAGCTGCATAGGCAACTACTACCTGATGAATCAAAGCTTCGTTGAACTCACGTCCAAAGGTAGCTTCGGAAACTTCAAGAGCGCCTTTTGCGTCTTTTAATGTTAATTCCATCACCATTCTCCTCAGACGTTACGCCTTAGCCTTGACTGCTGGCTTGATGATTACATCGCCGCCAGTAGCACCAGGGACAGCGCCACGAATCAGCAACAAACCACGCTCTGCGTCAACACGTACTACATCAAGAGTTTGTACGGTTACTTGTTTGTTACCCATCTGACCTGCCATCTTCTTGCCTTTGAAAACCCGACCAGGAGACTGGTTTTGACCGATAGAACCCGGCGCGCGATGCGACAACGAGTTACCATGGGTAGCGTCCTGAGTACGGAAATTCCAGCGCTTAATAGCACCTTGGAAACCTTTACCTTTTGAGGTACCGGTAACGTCTACTTTTTTGGTGTCTGCGAAAATTTCTACAGTAATTTCAGAACCTACTGCGTATTCTTCACCTTCACCGTCCTCTAGGCGGAATTCCCAGAGACCGCGACCTGCTTCAACACCCGCTTTTGCGAAGTGACCAGCAAGTGGTTTAGTAACACGGTTTGCTTTTTTAGTACCTGCAGTCACTTGAAGCGCGCGGTAACCGTCAGTTTCCTCAGTTTTCACCTGAGTCACACGGTTTGCTGTCACTTCGATCACAGTAACAGGTACAGAAGCGCCGTCTTCTTGGAAGACGCGAGTCATTCCTACTTTACGACCGACTAGACCAATAGCCATTGTTAAAACCTCTCGTGTGTAATCCTATTACTGCCCGCTTAGCCCAAGCTGATCTGTACATCTACACCCGCAGCAAGATCTAAACGCATTAAAGCGTCAACAGTCTTGTCAGTTGGGTCCATGATGTCGATCAGACGCTTATGGGTACGGATCTCGTACTGGTCACGCGCATCTTTGTTTACGTGCGGAGAAATAAGCACAGTAAAACGTTCTTTGCGCGTTGGCAGTGGAATTGGACCACGTACCTGAGCACCAGTGCGTTTTGCAGTTTCTACGATTTCTGCAGTCGACTGGTCAATCAGACGATGATCGAACGCTTTCAAGCGAATCCGAATTCTTTGATTAGCCATAATAAAATCAAAGCCTCAATAAAAGAGCATTTAAAAAAGAGCACAGAAAAAAACCTACACCCTGGCACATACCGGGCGAGGTATTTTCAACGAAAATCCATTCAATCCCCTATCGGGACTGCTGTGGCAACCAATTACAGTCGCGAGAGCTCCAAGGAGTTCATCAACTGTGGCCGCGAATTATACACTTTCGTAGTTAAAAAGCAACGTCGTTATTCTTTATTCGTTATTCGTTATTCGTTATTCGTGCGCTTCGCTGGTCGTCCGCGTTTCACGCTGTTCGAAAAAAAAACTAGACCCGAACAGTGAGCAACGCAAACGGACGAGCAACGAGCATCGCTGTTAGTTTGCAGCAGCGTAGGCTTCTACCTCACGCCATACTCGAACAAAATTCTTGTAGAGAATCTTTTCGATGTCTGCTTCGCTGTAACCACGGTCTAAAAGACCTTGCACCAAATTAGGATAGCTCGACACATCCTTTAGGCCTTCAGGTAGAGAATCACCCACCCCATCATAGTCCGAACCTATGCCGATATAGTCGATACCCACAAGGTTTTTCACATGGTCAATATGATCAAGTACCTGTTCTAAGGTAGCAAACGGATAAGGGTTTTTGCCTCGTAGCTCAGCTATACGCTGCTTGGCTTCATCAGAGTCCGCGCCATATTGCTCTTGGACTTTTTCGATTTGACCACGAATCATGGCACCATAGCGGTTGGCTTGTTGGGTTACAAAAGATGAGCCGAAGTTAATCATAATCACTCCACCGTTTTCGGCGAGCGCTTTGATCATATCGTCGCTCATGTTTCGCTCAAAACCGGGAGTGTATTTACGTAAGGAGGAATGCGAGGCAATGACCGGCACTTTGGATAACTCGATGGTCTGCCAAAACGCATCATCGGAGACATGAGATATGTCTATCATCACTCCAATCTCATTCATGGCTGTTACTAATTCTTTACCGAACGGGCTAAGACCATTCCACTGCTTGCGAATGTCGTAAGATGAATCAGCAATATGATTAGATTCACTGTGAGCTAAGGTGATATAACGAATGCCACGGTTGTAGAATTTCACCAAATTGTTAAGGTCACCCTCTATCGGAGAGCCGTTCTCCATCCCCATTGCGATAGAAATAACGCCACGCTCTTGCTGCTGCATCACTTGGTCAACACTTGCCGCTAGGGCAAATTTACCTGGAGCTCGATAGGCAAGGGCTTCCATGCTATCAATTAACTCATGCGCGAGCTGATAACTAGCACCGGGAGTGCGCTCTAAATTCGCGGGAATGTAAATGGACATAAAAGGTACATTCAAACCGCCTGCTTTGGCGCGCGGGTAATCAAAATCACCGCGAGTCGTGGCCTTGGTGACATCTTCCCAATCCTTTTTTAAGCGATAAGGCACATCAATATGGGTATCAATAATTAAATTCTGTTGCGCAATCTGATGCGCTTTTGCGCTGGCGGTATAATGTTTGTGGCCTTCTTTACCATCATGTGCAAGTGCGCTGCTAGCACTTAGACCAAGAAAACTGGCTACGCCAAGTGCTGCCAAGCTATAAGTGAAAGTAACGGATTTATTCACGCGGCAGTATCCTCTGTTGTTATGATTATGAGCGGTGGAACATCAGCCTACCACAGCTCTAATCTCCAATCACTCAGATTTACCGGCGCTCACCGCAGCTGAAACTGTAACGACCGCACCGGCAACAACGGTACCAACTACCGGCGCAATCATTAACATAACTAAGATACTCTGCTGCATGCCACCACCTTATTCTGGCTGCTGACCAGTTAAGCTAGGCAACATCTCACTGGCATAATCAGCGGCACTACGAACAATTGCAGGCAATGACAAGGATACCTTAATATCATTAACCCAATCTAAGAGTTCGTTGTCAGCTGCTCGCTTTACTGAGCTACTAACAGCTTGTGCATCGGCATGAACTAATTCAGTTAGTAACGGTTCGACCGCTACATTATCGGTGGTTTGATCCGCTGTTTGTGCAGATGCTGCACCTACATAGAACTGGCTTACTAAGACACCTAATGCTACCAACATAGTTACTGAAGTTTTCATTGCTTATCTCCTTTTGTACCATTGTGAAACCGACGATTCGGTACTAAGACTTAAGCAAAGAGCATGCCAACTATCATAAACCAATGATTAATAGGTATTTTATAAAGATAAATAAAAAAGGCACCCTGATGATGGAGTGCCTTTGCTGAGAATTAATGTCAACTTTTAACTACCGTTAGCGTAATCCGCCATTTTTTGAGCAATTCTTTCACGAGCTATTTCAACCTCATGCAGAGCCATTTGCAACAGCTCATGCGCATCACTAGCTGTAGGCCCGTATTGGCTTAAGACCTGACGCCAACGTTTAGCACCGGGGCCACCTTGAAACAGTCCTAACATATGCCTTACAACATGCCAGACCCGTCCGCCTTCAGCCACATGGGCTTGAGTATAGTCAGCCATTTGCGCTATCACTTGTTGTAAGTCAGGGCGATGGCTGTCACCACACAGAGCATCAAACTCAGTAAGTAGCGTGGGATTTTGATAAGCTTCGCGGCCAATCATCACACCATCAACAAACTCTAAATGATGTTGAATCTCAGCAACAGTCTTTACCCCGCCGTTCAACGTTATATGTAACTGGGGATAGCGCTCTTTCATGCGATAAACACGATCGTAGCGCAACGGTGGTACTTCTCGATTTTGTTTTGGGCTTAAGCCCTTTAACCACGCATTGCGGGCGTGTAGAGTGAAAAATTGACACCCAGCAGCCATCACCGGCTCTAAGAAACGCTGTAAATAGTCGTCACTATCATGCTCATCTATACCTAACCGCGTTTTAACCGAAATCACCGTCTCTGGTGCCGCTGCTTGCATGGCTGCAACACATGCGGCAACGGTTTCTGGCTCAGCCATGAGGCAGGCGCCAAAACTACCATTTTGAACTCTATCTGATGGGCAACCAACATTGATATTCACTTCTTGATAACCACGTTCTGCAGCGACAGCTGTGCAGTGCGCCATCGCAGCCGGATCACTACCTCCCAATTGCAGCACCAGCGGTTGTTCAGCAGCAGCGTATCGTAAGAAATCGCCCTTGCCATGAATGATTGCACCTGTGGTCACCATCTCCGTATAGAGCACCACCTGCTGACTTAGCAGTCGATGAAAGTAACGGCAGTGGCGATCCGTCCAATCCAACATCGGGGCTACGGAAACCAGACGGTTCCACGCATAGGCGTTGGCAACTTCAGGGGATGGACCAGCAGGCGAGTGATACAGCTCAGACATGGGGCTAACTCTTGTTAATACATTAGCCCCATAGTATACCTTGAAGCACCCTTTGCCTGCTACTACCGCAAGACAGGTGCGCGACGAGCTTGGCTTAACTGCTCAAAAGCATAGGCGGCTTCAATCAGGATAGGTTCAGATTTTGCGGTCCCAAAAAAACTCATTCCTACCGGCAAATGCTCGACAAATCCCATGGGTACCGTGATATGTGGATAACCAGCGACAGCTGCAGCACCACTGGCTGACCCGCTAAAGTTATCGCCATTGATCAAGTCAATTTTCCAAGCTGGCGACACCGATGGAGCAATTAGTAGATCAAGATCATTGTCAGCCATAGCGGCATCTATGGCTAATTTACCAGCTTTTTCTCGTGCATTTTTCTTCGCCGCTAGGTAAGCCTCTTTATCCGTAGCTGCTAGCGCCATAGTAAAGAGTTCTTGCCCAAACCAAGGCATGGTCGTTTCAGCATGGGCTATGTTTGCATCATGCAGGTCTTGCAGCGAGCTATACTGCGTATGGGGGCTAGCGGCAAAGTACTCTGTCATGCCTTGATTAAACTCATATAAGAGAACGGCGAACTCGTCGTTACCCCAGTTACGTCCCTGTGGAAATTTCACGTCGTCCACTATAACTGCGCCGGCTTCTTTTAGTTGTTCTAAACGCTCAGTAAAAATAGCATCCATCGCCTGGTTGTAGCCCATCAACTCTCGCACCACACCAATACGTTTCCCAGCCAAGCCATCGACACGCAAATGACGACTGTAATTTGCAGTCGGAGCAAAACTGGCGCTATCAGCCGAATCTTTTCCTACCATCGCATCAAGCATGTACACCGCATCTGTGACATTGCGAGCCATAGGCCCGGCTGTATCCTGGCTCGCAGAGATAGGAATAATACCGTCGCGACTAAGCAATCCGACCGTAGGTTTAATAGTGACAATTCCATTGATAGCTGCCGGACAAATAAGGCTACCATCGGTTTCAGTTCCTACGGCCAGCACTGAGAAATTAGCGCTAACTGCAACCGCCGAACCTGAGCTCGAGCCACAAGCTGTGCGGCTGGTATCGTAAGGGTTTTTAACTAAGCCGCCCCAACTACTCCAACCCGATGCCGAGTTGGTGGAGCGGAAGTTGGCCCACTCGCTTAAATTGGCTTTGCCCATAATAATCGCCCCTGCTGCTCTAAGCCGTTGCACAATAAAGGCATCATCAGGGGGAATATGATCACGTAATAAATACGAACCGGCAGTATTGGCGAGACCGTCTGCGGTATCAATATTATCTTTCAACAATACCGGAATACCGTGCAATTCACCGCGACTATGACCAGCAGCTAGCTCGTTATCCAACTGCCGCGCCTGCTCTCGTAAGGTATCTAAATCGATTAAACTAATCACAGCACGTAGATCAGCACCGTCGGAGTTGTGCTTTTTGATGGTAGCGTAATATTCTTCAACCAGTGCCACGCTTGTGAGCTTACCCGATTGAAATTCCGCCTGAATATCAGAAATAGTCCGCTCATGCGCCAGAACTTGTGCTGTCGTTAACAAAGCAACAAAAGCCAAGGCAGTGCTTAATGTTCTTATTATTTTCATTGATTTTTCCTAGCACGAAACGTTTGATGAAAGGTTATACTTTGCCGTATCCATAAGCGATGATAAACTTCGTTGCATGAACACACAAGAAACCCAACGCCTGATAAACAAGGCCGAAAAATTATGCGAACAACGTGGGGCTAGACTAACGCCCGCACGGCGCGAAGTTTTTGAAATCTTAGCAGGTCAAGAAGGCGCTATCGGAGCTTACGATTTATTAGACAAGCTTAAAGCGGCTGTACCTAATGCTAAACCACCGACCATTTACCGTGCTCTTGATTTTCTTCAAGAACAAGGTTTTGTGCACAAAATCACGTCCTCAAACAGCTACGTTTTGTGCTCTCATTTTGATCATCAGCATCCAGTGCAGATGTTGATTTGCGAGCAATGTGGTGCGGTACAAGAAATTCAATCAGATGGGGTTTACGAGGCTTTGCGTAAACAAGCAGAAGACCAAGGGTTTGTGGTCGTTTCACAAACCATCGAAGCTCATGGTCTCTGTCGAGATTGCGTGAGCTAGCAGTTGCCAACTGCTAGCTCAATCAATTAATAGTCTGGCCCGTCTGGTATATCCATCTTGGCCAAATTATCAAATCTTGAAAACTGCCCTTTAAACTTCAATTTAACCCGTCCTATCGGACCATTCCGCTGCTTACCTATGATGATTTCGGCAATCCCCTTCTCTTCTGATTCCGGGTGATAAACCTCGTCTCGATAAATAAACATGATAACGTCGGCATCTTGCTCAATTGAGCCAGACTCGCGCAAATCCGAGTTCACCGGACGTTTATCAGAACGCTGTTCGAGTGAACGGTTAAGCTGAGATAAGGCAATGACAGGTACTTTCAATTCTTTCGCTAACGATTTCAAGGAGCGCGAAATCTCTGCTATTTCTAGCGTCCGATTTTCAGACATTCCAGGTACCGTCATCAACTGCAAGTAATCCACCATAATCAAGCCTAAACCATCATGATCGCGGTGAATACGTCGTGCTCTAGCGCGCACTTCAGTCGGAGTCAGGCCAGACGCATCATCGATATAAATGTTATTCTTTTCTTTTAAAATATTGACTGTTGATGCAATTCTCAACCATTCCTGTTCATCCAACCGGCCGGTCCGAACCTTAGTTTGATCGACAGAACTTAAGGACGCCATCATCCGCATCATGATTTGTTCTGCAGGCATCTCTAGGCTAAAAACCACTACCGGTTTATCGTTTCTCATGGCAACGTTTTCGACTAAATTCATGGCGAAGGTTGTTTTACCCATCGATGGCCGTGCTGCCACGATAATTAAGTCGGATGGTTGCAAACCTGCTGTCATCTGATCCAAATCTAAGAAGCCAGTAGCAACACCAGTTACGCCATTATGATTCTTAATAGCACCAAGCTCTTCAATTTTACTAATAGTTCTGGCCAAAATCGGAGAGATAGCTTGGGGCCCATCATTTTCGCTAGTACGCTTCTCAGCAATAGCTAAAACCTTTGTTTCAGCCATATCAAGTAACTCAGCGCTGGTACGATTCTGAGTATCAAATCCAGCTTCAGCAATCTCATTTGCAACGGCGATCATCTCGCGCAAAATCGCTCGCTCACGCACAATTTGTGCATAGGCCCTAATATTAGCTGCGCTCGGGGTGTTTTTTGCAATTTCACCTAGATAGGCAAAACCACCCACATCTTGCAATTCATTATTTGCCTCGAGTACTTCTGATACCGTAATTAAGTCAATCGGTTGGCTTCGCTCGGCTAAATGATGCATAGCACGATAGATCAAGCGGTGACCGCGATGATAGAAGTCATCGGCAATTAACTCCCCAGCAATAGTATCCCACGCTTGGTTATCCAGCATCAGTCCACCCAATACGGATTGTTCTGCTTCAATGGAATGTGGAGGGGTTTTTATTGCATCAAGCTTGGCGTCTTTGAGCTTTTGCTGTCCCTGCCAGGCTTGCTTGGTAGTGCGCTTTTCTGCCATGTATCTCTCAGTGAGTGAAGATGAATAATTCACCTGAGACTATACAAAATCAGCGAGCGCGAAGAAAGCAAATCAGCATAAATTTACTGATTTGCTTAGCTTGGCTCTGAGACATTGGCGTTAATTCATTTACTTTTGTAAAACAATATTGCCACTGACACTGTGCAGACTCACTGTGCTGTTGCGTTCGCCAAGCTCGAGTTTCAGGCTTTGTCCTAATCCGAACTTACTTTCTGCCGCTTTCACGCCATTCAAGCGGTTAATGATGTTACCACCGGCGCTTGTGCGCACTTCAATATCGGCATGAATAACCTTGCCTAATTGTATCGTCGTATCGCCGCTCACGGTTTCTACATTCACTCGTGCGCTTTCATTTAGAGCTGTATTTACATTAACGTCTCCACTAACATTATTAATGTCTAGTGAATCGACATAAGCCAGGGTTAGTTGCACATCACCTGATACCCCTTCAGCACGCACTACACGAGCATTAGTCTTAGCTTTTACGTTACCGCTAACAGTGGCGTATGTTGCACGAGAACTATCACTCCCTTGATCTTCTATGTCACCACTAACACTGTTTAAGGTGATTTCACCAGCTAATTCTCGTCCCTTAATGTCACCACTTACCGATTCTAAATTCACCCCACCGGTTAAATAAGAAGTTGTAATATCACCACTAACGCTGTTAATTATCACCTTGCCCGTAAAACGATTAAAAACAAAGTCAGCCGAAACGCTTTGCGCTTCAACTCTCACGGTCTTCGGTAAGGTTATTCTCAAATCATTACCGTCGCTGTTTGAGAAGTTGCCATCGTTTGGCATTTTCACGCGAATAGTTAAGGTGTTGCCATTCAGTTCGAAAATAAATTCTTCTGCGCTTTCATCGAGGTTACCTACCACCTCGGCGATATTTGAATCAGTGCCACGTACGTCAACCTCGCCGCGCATCGTATCAATCACGACCCGGGTATTGGCAGGTATTTCAAGTTTCTGGTTTATCGGTTCACCTTTGGCTAAAGCTAAATTTGGTAATAGTAATAACGTGCCGGCCATGGCTAATTGAATTAATTTGTTCATTGATACATTCCTCTGTTGTGCTTTGTTTAAACCTGCCGATAAGTGCGCGGCTGCATATACATAGTTTTCAATAGCTCAAGCTCCTGCTGGTGCAACCACTGTAAAAACTTCCATAGCTCCAGATTATTTGGCTCTTGCTGCAGTTGCTGAGTCACTTTAATTGCTGCTTCACGTAGTTGTTGTAACTCTACTTCTAATTCACTAAATGAGGGCGTAAAACCGGCATCTTGGTAATTACTTAATAGCAACTCACGCTGTTGCTGGTGCTGTTGGGTTACCATCGTCAGCAATTTCATCTGCGCCTCGGTTTGCAACCTGTTACCTGGACTCAACATTTGCACATGGTGAGTACCCATAAACACTCCGATAGCAACGAATAATGACGCAGCAATACCTATCACCCAACGTCTGTTATTATTTACTTGCAACTGCGAACCGAGCTGTTGTCGGCTAATACTCGCCTCAATGCCACGCCACAAGTCTTTGGGTGGCGTTATCTCACCACCATTTCGCATCGTTTCGTCTATCAACGAATCTAATGCGTTGCTTGAACTATTATTCGGCGTTGTCATCGCTTAACCACTCCTCTAATAACGCTCTGGCACGGTGCACCTGAACTTTACTGGTGCCTATCGCTATTCCTAACTCTTCGGCTACATCTTCATGACGCATTCCCTCTAGGCAATGCAGAACAAACACCCAGCGCATTTGCAAGGGCAGTCGCTGAATCAAACCATCAAGGCGCCCCAAATCTGGCCCATCACTATGTACCAAGTTCTGTTCGAATTCAGTTTGTCCGTCTCCGACCAGCTGCAACTGCTGTACACGACGATTTTGTTTACGCAACTCAGTTATGACGACGCGCGTAGCGACGGTATACAGCCAAGTACTAAATTTACTTTCGCCGCGAAAACTCGCTAAGTGCTTCCATAGCTGAATAAACACTTCTTGGGTCACATCATTCGCCGTATCCAAATCACCTGCAAGACGCATCACCAAACCGTAAACACGCCGATGATGCCGTTCATATATTTCACGAAACGCCTTCAAATCGCCTTGTCCGGCCTGCTGCGCAAGCTTTACATCCGGGTCATCAAAATATGATGCTGTTAAAGTTTGAGCTGTCACGGGAAATCCTATCTTGGTATTTTGTACAGCGATTCTTATTAAGTTAATCAGTATGTCGCACGTTGCTGATGTAAGGTTTACAATGCGTCATAAAAAACCAAAAAAAAAAGCTGCCCAAATGGACAGCTTTTCTAGTTTGCTTGCAGCAGCTGAATTAATCTTCAGCAACAACCTGCAATTTAACGGTTGCAAATACGTCCGAGTGCAAGTGCAACTCGATGTCATATTCGCCAACGTCACGTAACGTGCCGTTCGGTAACAATACTTCTGATTTTACTACCGCAACACCTGCAGCAGTTACCGCATCAGCGATATCACGAGTACCGATTGAACCAAACAGTTTACCTTCGTCACCAGCTTTTGAGCTAATAACTACTGGCTCTAATGCATTTACTTTCTCTGCACGTTCTTGAGCGGCAGCTAAGTCAGCAGCTAATTTAGCTTCTAATTCAGCCCGACGCTCTTCGAAAACTTGAATGTTCGCAGCGGTTGCAGGAACTGCTTTACCTTGCGGGAACAAAAAGTTACGTGCATAGCCAGACTTAACAGAAACCTGGTCACCCAGGCCACCTAAGTTGGCAATTTTGTCTAACAGAATAATTTCCATTGTTCGCTACCTCTGAGTTCTTGAGATCGTTCGCAATGCCGGCTTACTGATGTGAATCAGTGTAAGGCAGCAAAGACAAATAACGTGCACGTTTAATTGCACGCGCCAACTGACGCTGATACTTCGCAGAAGTGCCAGTGATACGGCTAGGAACGATTTTGCCACTCTCAGTGATGTAGTTTTTCAGAGTAGCGATATCTTTGTAATCAATTTCTTTAACGCCTTCAGCCTTGAAACGGCAGAATTTACGGCGACGGAAAAAACGAGCCATGATGGTCTCCTCAAATCTTCACAAGTTGCTGGGCATGCAATACCAGTTTACCAATACCGTTTTTATCTTCTATTCGATTCAAAAAACCTGAAACTTGTATGTCACTTCCAACGTTTAATTCATTTGCCCATTGTGTTGCTAATGCCCCACTCACTACGGTAACCATGCGTACATAGGCACGTCGTGGTAATCCAGCCTCTATTTGTTCTGAGCGATGCTCTAAAACAAATTTCAAGTGGCTAATGCCAGCCGGACTGTGGGTTAATTGCGGTGGTTTAACAACTGCACCACTGACAACAAAGTGATTTTGCACAGACTACACAATAGTAGACACAACGATTATCAGCTTACGCTGCGTCGTTGTCGTCTTGCTCTTCGTTGCGGCTATCAGCTTTACGCGGCTCATCTTTCTTGCTCAAAACAGATGCTTCAGATTCAGCTTCTTTCTTGCGCATGATCATGTTGCGTAAAACCGCATCGTTGTAACGGAAAGCTGTTTCTAGCTCGTCTACAACTTCAGCAGTCGCTTCGATGTTCATCAACACGTAGTGTGCTTTGTGCAACTTGTTGATTGGGTAAGCCAATTGACGACGGCCCCAGTCTTCCAAACGATGAATGGTACCGTTACCTGCTTTGATGGTCTCGCTGTAACGCTCGATCATGCCAGGTACTTGCTCGCTCTGGTCTGGATGGACCATGAATACGATTTCATAATGACGCATTTCTGCTCCTTATGGTTCATAGCTACTAACGGGCTCAGTCACACCCTCAGCAGCAAGGAACGCTTTTTAGATGAATGAATACTTCAGACTGATTTAAGCGGCGGGATCTTAGCCGAAAAAGCACACAATCACAAGCATCATTGTGCGTTATCTCCGGCTTCTACTAGATCTATCAATACTTTTACATACTGCTCCGGTAATGCTCCCATAGCTTCTGGGCGCCCTTGAATCTTAAAGCGTTGAAGATCCGCATTAGGACCTGTAAGTTCACCTAATAATTCAAGATTATCGGGTTGGCTAACGGATACCGTTAATTGCCATGCATAATCTGCCGGCTCATCGATAAGCTTCCATTCATGGCGTTGTTCAAGACGCTGCTGCACATCAAACAACACGTCTTGTAGCGCATTATTATTCGGCACTGGTGTGCTATAACTGATAAATAAAAATGGTTTATTACTGCGCTGTTCAGGGAGCAAGTCACCGGTAGGTAACCAAGCCAACGCCAGCAACACCATAATGATTAGCGAAATAATAATGGGACGAATACGGCGACGATTAAACATGACGCTGTCTCACTACTTCATACAAACAAACTCCAGTAGCAACGGAGACATTCAAACTACTTACGCTACCTAGCAATGGAATTTTTATCAGTTGATCACAGGTTTCACGAGTTAAACGACGCATACCGTCGCCCTCGGCTCCCATCACTATCGCCACAGGCCCCGTGTAATCAACTTGGTAGACACTATCATTCGCTTCACCGGCGGTGCCAATAACCCACACTTGGTTTTCTTGTAACTGACGTAAAGTACGCGCAAGATTAGTGACCTGGACAAAAGGAACTGTCTCTGCTGCACCACTAGCAACCTTGCGCACCGTCGGGTTGAGTGAGGCTGATTTATCTTTTGGAGCTATCACCGCGGTTACTCCCGCGGCATCAGCAGTACGCAAACACGCACCTAAATTGTGCGGATCGGTTACTCCATCTAAAACTAAAAACAAAGCAGCTTTGCCAGCTTTTGCACAAAGCGCATCAAGATCATTCTCAGTCAACTGTGGAGCTTCTAAAGCGGTAATAGCAATACCTTGATGATTGCCATTGTCGGCCTTTTTATCGAGGGTTGCTTTGGGCACAAACTGTACCCGTAATCCCAATCGCTGCGCTTGACTTACCAAGTCTTGTAAAGGCTTATCCTGGCGCTCACGAGTAGCGAAAACCTCAACCAGTCGTTCAGGATGTTGTTCAAGAATAGCACGCACAGAGTGCATTCCAAAAATCGTTATTTTTTTACTCATAACTCACTCATCGATATAAAACAGGACCATCAGCGTTGAGGTTTGCGCGCCTTACGTGCTGATTCTTTTTGTTTGCGCTTGGATTTAATGCGCGCTTTTGTTTTCTCTTTTCTTGCTTTTTTGACTTTTTTGTTAGGGCCTAAGGTGCCATCTCGTGACGCTCGGGGAGACGATTCATTCATGCGAGTTACCCCTGTTGGGCTCTCCGCCGAGAGTAATTCTAAATCAATTTTACGTTCATCAAGGTTAACTGATTTTACCCGGATGCGAGCTTTATCACCTAACCGAAATACCCGCCGACTGTTTTCCCCTATCAATAAATGTTTCGCGCTATCATAGTGATAATAATCATTATCCAAGTTACTAATATGCACTAGTCCGTCAATTTGTAAGTCATCAATCCGAACAAATAAGCCAAAATTAGTTACCGCTGCAATGACGCCAGTAAATTCAGTCCCCACGTGGTCGCGCATAAATTCGCATTTAAGCCACTCATCCACTTGACGAGTAGCATCATCAGCACGTCTCTCCGTCATTGAACAGTGCTCACCCAAATGATCCAATTGCTCGTCTGGATACATCCAAGCACCGCTCAAGGCGGGCGAAGGTCCTTGCTGTTTTTTTAATATGGCTTTAATTGCCCGATGTAAAATCAAATCTGGGTAACGTCTAATCGGTGAGGTAAAATGAGCGTATTCAGTTAACGCTAAGCCAAAATGACCAACGTTATCAGGACTATAGACTGCTTGCTGCATCGATCTGAGCAACATGGTTTGGATCAATTCTGCATCAGGACGTTCAGCAACTTGTTCAAGCACCTCCGCATAATCTCGTGGACTAGGCTCATCACCACCTTTCATGCGTAGCCCCAGTTCCGCTAGAAAGCCACGAAATGCCGTTAACTTTTCACTGCTTGGAGTTTCATGGATGCGAAATAGTGCACCCGCCTCATCATCGCCCTCAATCAGGCGTGCCGTCGCTACATTCGCCATAATCATGCATTCTTCGATGATGGTGTGAGCTACATTCCTGCGAACAGGTTCTATCGATTCAATTTTACGCTGAGCATTAAAAATAAATCGCGTTTCAAGAGTTTCAAACTCAATTGCTGAACGCTGCTGTCGTGCTTGCTTAAGTATCTTATATAAGTCATGCAAATGCTCGATGTTGCTTAAAACTGAAGCATAATCAGAGCGTAATGTCGGATCCCCAGCCAATATTGCGGCTACTTTGTTATAAGTTAACCGGGCGTGGGATTTCATCACGGCAGGATAGAACTCTGAGTGCGTTAATTTGCCTCGTTTGTTGATTGTCATTTCCGCCACCATGCATAGGCGGTCTACGTTAGGATTCAACGAACATAAACCGTTAGACAGCTTCTCCGGTAACATAGGTACGACAAAGTTCGGAAAATAAACAGAATTTCCCCGCTCTAAGGCATCTTTGTCTAACGCACTATTAGGTCTTACATAGTAGCTCACATCCGCGATGGCAACCCACAGCTTCCAACCGTCACCATGCGGTTCTGCGCAAACCGCATCATCAAAGTCACGCGAATCATCACCATCGATTGTGATCAGCGGTAAGCTACGCAGGTCCTTCCTGTCTTGATAAGCTTCACCTGGCACGTCCTCTCCAAAGCTTTCTAACTCTTGGGAAACTGCTGATGACCATTGCGTTGGGATATTATGTTCACGAATGGCTATTTCAATTTCCATTCCAGGCGCCATATGCTCGCCCAAGACTTTAGTTATGGTGCCAATTGGACTACTCCGTCGAGTTGGTCGTTGCGTCACCTCAGCTACGACAATTTGCCCATGTCGAGCGCCATTTGCTTGGCCTTCGGGGATGATAAGATCCTGACTTATACGACTATCATCTGGTACCACCACACCAATATTGTGTTCAACAAAATAACGCCCAACGATATCTCCTGAACGCGGTTCAATCACGCGGACAATGCGTCCTTCGGCTCGTCCTTTGCTATCTGTTCCTTGCTGCTGCACTAACACAATATCGCCATGCAAAACGTTATACATTTGGTGGTGAGGAATGAACAGGTCTGCACCACCTTCGTCTGGGCGACAAAAACCAAAACCTTCACGATGACCAATAATACGTCCTTTAATTAGGCTCATTCGCTCTGGTAAACCATAAGCATTGGCTTTGGTATAAATTAATTGGCCGTCTCGTTCCATCGCGCGCAAGCGACGTTTCATCCCAACGAGTTGCCGTTCATCAGCCAAGTTAAAATGTTTGACAAGTTCATCAAAGCTTATCGGCTTTAATCTAGCTGTGACAGCATGTAAAAGCTCTTCACGAGAAGGGAT
This sequence comes from Idiomarina loihiensis, assembly GCF_024584785.1. Classification (GTDB taxonomy): domain Bacteria; phylum Pseudomonadota; class Gammaproteobacteria; order Enterobacterales; family Alteromonadaceae; genus Pseudidiomarina; species Pseudidiomarina fusca. The sequence goes on along the minus strand of NZ_CP074112.1, from coordinate 449,831 downwards.
TTCAACTTCGTATTGAATGGTATCTGCATTAGATGATTGGTCGTTAGTGCTCATAATTCCTCGATATCCCATGTTAGCCTTGTTGCAACAGGGTAATTGCGGGCATTATAACAGATTTCCATAGTAGCCGCGCTAATCAAGACTGTCACGCTAGTTACTTAAGCAATATGCCACGATTTGAATTGAAAAGAGAAGATTATTGGCCTTCATTGTGACTGCGAGGGCGAGGCTTTAGATTCAAGTCAGTATTACTGGCTACAGGTTAAATTGTCTGCTTCTGTAATAAACATTTGCAGGTTTTCTTCATTAAGCTGAAACGGGTAGACAACTGCTTTTGCAAAGTCTTTCTTTTTTTGGTTATCCCAATCAGACCATAAACGTTCGCGTTTTACTGTATTAAGTGCAACACTCCATTCACGTTTGGCTTTGTCCATTTGAAACCATGAAATCCATCTATTTTTTCCAGCTTCCCCATTTTTTTCTAATTCTGCTTGCAGAAGAGTTTCGAGAACCTCAGCATATAATTTATTCACAATAGGACTCTTAGAAACATCAAAATCATTTGGAGCATTATTGAATTTAGACTCCAATAAAGCTTTATGTAGAGCTAATAACTCGTAATAATTGTCAGTTGATAACTTAAAAGTCATTTTCTTTTACCTCAATGGTTCCTTGACGCCCATCTCTAATAGAGCCTTGGTGTATCAATTCGTTTGGCTGCGTACCACCCTGCAATGGTAAATTATCGTCAGGAGTGATTTCAACTCTATGGGTTCCCTTTGTTCCACCTTGCCCCATAAACAATGCATTGTTAGCATCAGCCGCAGAAATCTGGTCTGTGGTGACATATACCCGTCCTTGAGCATCACCTGAGGGAGAGGCTTGGATTCAAACTTTTTTTACTTCAGAAGTAATTATCAGTTTCTTGGTTTATCTGCCTCAGGATTTAAGTAAAGATAGATAACAAAAACAATGTACATTGCTCCTACCACACTTAGGCATGTAACAATAAACCTTATAATTATCTCTGTTGGAGTTCCAACAACGTCTGAAGTAAGCATCCTGTAGATAACCAGTAATATGATAATTACCGATGATATAAGGCTAAACTTAATTGCTCTTATAAAGATGCTTTTTTTAGTCGAATCATTCATCTTTTTTAATTGCCTCATCAACTGATTTGCCAGCCAATTCTGAAGTTGCTTGAGTCGCAAGATCAGTAGCTTGATTGTCTAGGGAGCGGAATGTGTCTTTCGTAAAATCGGCAACCTTTCCAATAGCATTGCCTACTTGCTTACCGGGGCCAGTCGCTGACAATAATCCATTTACAGCAGTATTCCCAGCAGTAGGGGTATTTCCGTTCAGCGACTCATTGACTGCATAGCCGCCTGTACCAGCAACGGCGCTACCTGAAGTAACTAATGCTCCAGCAGCTGCTTTTTCAAATTGAGTTGCGACAACTTTCCCTCCCACAGTTAATCCTGACTTTGCTAAAGAAGTTAGTCCTCCCGTTACGGCTCCAACAGCACCACTTATTAACGACTGTTTTAAGTCAACTGAGCCTGAAGTTGCGTATTGCACTGCTGCATCTGCCAGATTACCCAAATCACCTTGTTCGAACCACACCCGATGGCAAAAAGTCTCTCGGCCAGTGGAAAGATGGCGAATTTGCTGAAGAGTGTTGTCTGCTTTGGTAACAAAAAGCCCCGCCGACACCGAGTTACTGGTGAGGGTGGGGCTTTGGATTTAGAATGAATTATTACCCTTTTATTTTGTATTTATATACTCTTCCGCTCACATGTTCATAGCTAGGATCATTACCATTTGATGTATCAACCTGTACCTCAGGCCTAGGTACATAGATACCGCTTTCTGTAGCTAGCGAAGAATTCAAAACAATATAAATTCCCTTATCAGAAACATAAACTTTTTCAGGATTCAAATCACTGATCACAACGCTACCCGTAATGTCTACGCCAAAATTTTCGGATGGGTATAATCCTAGTAATTCAATAGAATCCTTCTCGATTCCTGATGCCATCTCACTGTCAATTTGCATGTTCTCTGAGCACGACATCATCATTAACGCGAATAAAAAGTACAGAGTAATCTTCATAGCATTTCCTTATGAACAGTTAGAAGCTGTAGCTGGGCAATTATTGCTGTTACTTATGTTGGATGAGCCTCTAGCTGCCCCACCGTTAACAGCAGGATCTGTAGCCGGTAAGCTTGATAGTCCCGCAGCAGGATCTGAAGGGTTTCTCGCTCCCGCATCACCTTCAGTTGCAACCTTTGAAGCACCGCTTCCCATTGCCGAAGCTGGTTTTGTTAATGCACCGATAGCTTTACTCGCTAACTTACCTGCCGCACCGCCTGTTCCTCCTGAGATAGCGCCAATACCAGTTTGCATGGCTACCTCTCCCCAATCACTTACACTTCCACCTGAAGCTATTTGGGGTATTACCTCACTTGCAAATCCAACAGCAGCACTGATCCGTACCACTAAAAGTGGACACTTTGCTAAGCACTATTTGTTAATTCAAAGTTCTCTGGGCTGAGATAGCCAATAGCACTATGCCTTCTTGTCTTGTTGTAATCAACTTCGATGTACTCAAAGACTGCTCGGCGCATATTTTCTCGATCCATGATGGGCTCGTCCTGCAAGGCTTCGACCTTTAATGAGTGAAAGAAGCTTTCGGCACAGGCATTATCCCAACAATTTCCTTTTCGGCTCATACTCTGAGTAAGTCTATGTTTTTTAATTAAATCTCGATAATCGTTTGAACAATATTGACTACCTCGGTCGCTGTGAACAATGATCCCTTCGGGAAAACCTCTGCGAAATAAAGCCATTTTCAGAGCATCACACACCAACGTTGCGGTCATTCGGTTACTCATCGACCAGCCAACAACCGAGCGTGAATATAAATCGATGATTACCGCTAGGTACAGCCAGCCCTCACTCGTGAATAAATACGTGATATCGCCAACCCACTTTTGATTCGGAGCACTTGCTGTAAAATCTTGCTCCAGCAAGTTTGGCGCCACAGGCTGATTGTGCTTACTGTCCGTGGTGACCTTAAATTCACGTGCAGCCTTAGGTACAAGGCCCTGGCGTATCATACTATTGCGAATAGTTTTGATGTCGGGTGTCATGTCGAGCTCTGCCAAATCCACTTGGATACGCCGAGCGCCGCTGCGCTCTTTCGAGTCAATAAATGCCTGCTTAATCGCCTCGTCTCGCTCAATTTGACGCTGCTCTCGAGGATTGACTGTCTGACCATGTTTCCGCCAGGCATAATACCCACTACGCGATACGTTGAGCACGTTCACCATCCGCTTTAAGCTGAATTGATGCTGGTGCTCAAGAATAAACTCAAATCTGGCTATTTTTGGTTCTTCGCGAAGTAGGTAGCCGCCATTTTTAATATGGCTAGGTCCTCTGCCTGTTCAGCTAATTGACGTTTTAATCGAGTAATTTCAGCGACTTGCTCTGCTTCTCTGGCGCTCGTGCTAGATTTTTTTTGCGCCGCAGTCCGCCAACTGTACAGCTGGGATTCGTAGACTTTTAGTTCTCTAGCCGCCGCTGCAACGCCTATTCTTTCAGCTAATTTCAGGGCTTCTGCTTTAAATTCTTGTGTGTGGACTTTGCGTGTTTTATTTGCTTTCATGATTCACCTCGTTAAGTGATTTTACTCACTTAGCTCGGTGTCCAAAAGTACTGGTACGGATCACAAGTTAGTAGACCATTTGAGTAACACTATTACATACCTCTTGAATCATGAGTGAAACCTTGTCTTGCTCGCTTACATCGGTCAACGAGTAGACTCGATTGTACGTATCTTCAAGGAAATCTTGGAAGATATAGCTAGCTTGAATAGAAATCGAACTGCTATTCAATTTTTGTGGGGTGGTCTGACCATCTTCATTGAGATAGAAATGCGTAGTATTTGCTGCGAATACATTGTTGCAGTACTCAGCTTGGTAGGCCAGGACCTCTCCCTCTAAGTTGCTAAAAGGAAGTTTATTTTTGTACGTGTGAAGATGAAATAATTCATGGACTATTGTCCTTATTGTATCTTTGAAAGCGCTCGCAATAAGCGATTGACTACATTCTTTTGAAATATCTACTGGAAACACAAAGGCTAATGGATCAGGGCTATCTACCCTTTTTTTGCTGACTATATCGAAGTTTGACTTGGGTAAAAAATTGACATGTAGCGAATGTCCGTTGAGCAAAGGAGAGAATTGCTCAGATATAAGTGAGGCAACTTTCGTTTCTAGTGAATCCTCTGTCTTGAAGCATTCAGAGATAGCCCTCGTAGAATAGAAAGAGAGATTATAATTTTCAGCGTTTATGCTGAATAAACTGTCTAGCCGGATATGTTTTAGGTTACTTATTAAAATTTTTTCTTCGTTGTTGCGATACCACGAATTGATTTCAATCTCGCTCTCATAAATACGAAGTACGTGCCCACTACCAAGTCTTACCTGTTGAGCGCACGCAGTAATAACTAAAATTGTTATAAAAAGTGAAATAAATTTTAACATAAGTGGAAGAGGCGAGTCAGCGACTCGCTCTCCTTTTGTTAAGAGACTGTAAAAGATTTTGTGTAAATGGCTGATTTCACTGTTAAATCCGATCCTGATATATAATCTCGAACTGTGCCATCGCTGGCTTCCAGTTGCGTATGGGCATAGTCCACTTTTTTGAAGCCTGATGCAAGGCCAAGTACAGCACCTTCATGACGGCTTCGTCGTTAGGGAACGACCGGCGAGTTTTGCTGATTTTGCGCAGTGACGCATTCAGCGACTCAATGGCATTGGTGGTATAAATGGCCTTGCGTATCTCAACTGGGTAGTCGAAGAACACACTTAAGCGCTCCCAGTTTGCCCGCCATGAGCGGCTGATGGTGGGATGCTCAGAGTCCCATGTCGAGGCGAAATTTTCTAGTGCCTGCTCGGCTTCAGCGCGAGTAGCCGCGCCATAAATGAGTTTTAAATCAGCGGCAATAGTCTTGCGCTGTTTCCAGTTTACGTACCGCAGAGAGTGGCGAATTTGGTGCACAATGCACAGTTGCACTTGAGTCTTCGGGTAAACCGCCTCAATGGCTTCAGGGAAGCCTTTAAGGCCATCGCAGCAGGCAATGAAGATATCGTCTACACCACGGTTTTTCAGCTCGTTCATTACCGATAGCCAGAATTTAGCGCCTTCAGTTTGAGCCATCCACAGCCCGAGCAGCTCTTTTTCACCGTCAGTGTTGATGCCAAGCGCTAGGTACACTGACTTATTCTGTACAACACCAGAATCACGGCTGCGAACGACTAGACAATCAAGGTAAACAACTGGGTACAGCTTTGCCAACGGACGATGCTGCCAGGCCTTGACCTCGTCCATGACGGCGTTGGTCACCTGAGAAATGAACGTCGGCGAGACTTCAACACCATAGGCTTCTTCAAGGTATGCTTGAATGTCACGAGTAGTCATGCCACGCGCATACAATGCTATGATGCGCTCATCAAATCCATTCAGCTGGCGTTCGCCTTTGCGAACTAACTTGGGCTCAAAACTACCGTTACGGTCACGAGGAATATCTAGTTCGACATCGCCATTGATGCTACGAACAGTTTTCTTGGTTTTACCATTACGAGAGTTGCCGCTGTTGTTGCCGGCTGAGTCATTTGGTGCGTAGCCTAAATGAGCTTCCATTTCAGCCTCTAGCACCCGCTCTGCCACCTTCTTGGTAAGCTGTTTGAGTAGGCCGGCTTCGCCTAAGATGTCTTCTGGGGAATCACAGCCGTCAAGCAGCTGGTCGATGAGTTTGTCTGATATTGGCATTCTGATATCCTTCTTCGATATTGTTAAGAATGCCATTTACACAGATATTTTTACACTCTCCACCTTCCACATATAACCGCTATTACACAGATAGACACAAGCTTGAATACAACACCAGCCAGTCCTTTCTGCGTTGTTAACAATTTCCGATTGGCCACAAAAAAGCCCCGCGAAGGGGCTGTGAGGTCAAATTTTATACTTTGCACAATGACTTTCTAATTTTTCGTCAATTACTGGTTCACTCGCATGTTTAGTGAAAAAGCACCTTAAGTAATCTTTTTGATCATCGTCCAAAACTTTAAACAAGTTATTAGTAACGTCATAAAGATAAATACTGTCTCCAATAATTTTTCTTTCTAATTTTCCATCTAGAGAGCGAATTAGAGCCATAAATACTATGTCTTCCGGTATCTTGGCTTTGTTGTTTACACCAAAGTTATCAAAAAGATATGTTGATGCCTCATCAGAAAGTAATTTTATATCTAGTTTTGTGATTTTTATTTTGGCGCTTTCTTCAAGTTGAGCTTCACTTTGATAAACCCTATGCTTTGTCCAAAATCCGTCATAATAAATATCAACCAGACCAGATTCGCCACATCCTTGAAGCAAAACTATAATTGTTAAAATAATATACTTTAACCTAACCACAAACCTCGCCTCCATCTTCTGTTGACCTGCAAGTCGGGCCACTTACAGTTTCTACAGTACCGTCATTGTGATCTCGCCTTGTCCCTTCGCCAGTTTGTGAATTAACTGCATTTTCTTTCAAAATTGTAGTCTGATCCTGTTGTTCATTCGGAACTCCAGCTTCGTTCACTAACACGTGTATTATTTCGTGAATAAGTCCCGTAGCTGGTGATTGAGAACCATCACTTGTAATTAATCCCTCTTGAGGGTTCCAATCAATTTTGTCGCCCATAACAGGATCACCAACAGTTGATTCAGAGCCGCCATTTGTCCTTTCAATTCTAACCGTTTGTCTACTACTTTCGATTCTATTGAAGTAAGACTTAGCTATGCTGGATTTTGAAGTTAAATAAGTTTTAGCTGCGTTATAGTCCTTTTGTAAATTTGCAGCAACTGATACTTCCCTTCCATCTGGATCTACATATTTATATGGATTGTTATTCGCATACGCATACCTATTAAAGCTATGTATATCTTTGAATCCAACCGGATCATTCGAATAGAAACGACCGATAACTGGATCATAGTATCGTGCCTGCATATAACTCAGGCCTAAGTCATTATCGTACTTATGGCCAGTGTATCCGATGTCGTCGTTTGGCGCTTCGTAAGTGTCACCAAAAGGTTGGTAATGCCGGCGACTCTCTACCCTTCCTGTGCTGTTGGTTCGTGCCACCGGGCTGCCCAACCTATCTGTATGGATAAAGGTGGTTGTTGCCTGGCGGTCTTCAGCGATAAGCCTATTACCAAGGTAAATGTAGTTCGTTTGAACGCCGTTGTCTTCACTCAATAACAGCTGCCCCGACTGGCTGTAGAGATAGTAGCGGGTATCACCGTTGCCTGCCACCTTAACGCGGCGGTTGTGGCCGTCGTAGGTATAGCTCTTGCCAAGCGCTAAAAAAATGGGCTTACTCAGAGTATGAGCCGAAAAGGAAATTGTTGGGATAATGTCTGTGTCGAAAGTTTCTTTCACTAATTAAAGGCGGAAGCCTTGCAGGACGAGCCCATCATGGAGCGAGAAATTATACGCGGAGTAATCTTTGAATAGATGGTGCCTAGGGTCGGACTCGAACCGACACGTTGTCGCCAACGGCGGATTTTGAATCCGCTGCGTCTACCAATTTCGCCACCCAGGCACTGGGTTTTGCGCTAGCGTTGCTAACTGAAGTATGCAGCGCATTATACTGATGCTTCGCAACCAATCAAGTGATTTATTCATAACTTGAATCAATCGGCTAAATCCTAGCCAATCAACCAGTTTTACTCGGCAGCGAGATGAATATTAGTTAATATGATTAGCGTTTATTTACCAATAGAGACTGCTATGACCGATACCGCTAATGCTAATCCTACTGATGCACCGCGCTCGACTGCTCAAATTCATGCTGAGTTTGCCAGTGCTGGTTTCTTACGACGTCTTGCAGCCATGATTTATGATGTGCTAGTCGCGGTTGCGATTATCATGTTAGCGTCTGCACTAGCATTAGGTTGCGCAGCACTGCTCACTAGCTTAGGTTGGTTAGAATTACCAGCGGGGATGGACCATGCCGCTTGGTTGAACCAATCCATGTTTTATCAAATTTATCTACTACTAGTGCTTGGTGGCTTTTTTGGCTGGTTCTGGTGGCGTAGTGGACAAACTATTGGGATGCGTGCTTGGCGTCTAAAAGTACAACAACGCAACGGCCACCGGATTACCAAAAAACAAGCTTTGATTAGAGTATTAACTTGTTGCTTTGGCCTAGGTAACCTTTGGGTACTCGTAGATTTCAAACATCGCCGAGCTTGGCATGATTACGCTGCTGGGACAGAACTTGTAACCTTATCCAAAGAAGCTAACCAGTTGTATTATTGGAAGGAACTCTAGTTTTGATAGTGAAGCGCCATGCTAGGCTCCTCGGCGCTGCATCATCCAAATTGCCCAAATTGCAAATATTAAGCTTGGTAATAGAGCCCCCAGTACTGGCGGCATTTGATAAACCTGCGCCATAGGACCAAATATCTCATTACTGACATGAAAACCAAAACCAGTTATCACACCAAGTAAAATCCGGGCGCCCATAGACGTAGAACGTAGCGGCCCAAAGATAAATGATAACGCCACCAGCAGCATCACTGCTACGGTAACAGGCGCCAGCACTTTTCGCCATAACGCCAATTCGTAACGCTCAGATGCTTGCCTATTACTGGTGAGATAGTCTAAGTAGTCTAGCAGTCCACGAATAGAAAGTGACTCAGGTTTTACCGTAACCACCCCTAACTTGTCCGGAGTTAAGCTAGATTGCCATAACAATTCACCACGGCGCTCAGTAGTAATCTGCTCTAATCCGTAACGGGTGGTGGTAACCCCTTGTAAACGCCAACGATCAATCTGATACATAGCTGAATCACTTTGCATCACGGCCTGCAATTCTTGTTGCTGGTCAAACTCATACACAGTGATGTTGCGTAACCGTCCTGTATCTTCAACTTCTCCAATATTAACGAAGCGCTGACCATCGCGAGCCCAAATACCTTGTTGAGCAGAAATTAGGCTGCCGCCTGATATCGCACGGGCCCTTAGTTCTCGACCATGAGATTCTAATTGCGGTGCAATCCACTCGCCCATAGCCATAACTGCTAGCATCATAATCACCGCGGCTTTCATCACTGAAGCAACGATATTTAAACGAGAACGCCCGGCAGCTAACATCACCACTAACTCTGAATTGCTCGCCAACATTCCCATTCCAATCAGGCCACCAAGTAAAGCAGCCATAGGGAAGAACACCTCAATATCTCGCGGCAGACTGTAAAGCACAAAAAGGCCCGCATCTGCCACACTGTAGGTGCCTTTGCCGACTGATTTGAGTTGCTCAACAAACCGAATCAGACTAGATAGCCCACTCAATACCGCCAAACTCAACAATGACGTAACTAACACGGAGCGAGCGATGTATTTGTCTAAGATAGAAAACATTAACGTTCTCCTCGTAAGCTAGCGAGGAGCTTGAGCCCTAACGACCGACCTTTACCAATCAAGATCACACCGAACAAGAGCAATAAGATATGAATCCACCACAGTCCAACGACCGGTGGAATAACACCATCAGCTACCGCCGAGCGGGCAGCCATTAAAATCAAAAAGTATCCCAGATATATCAACAAAGCTGGTGCCATTCGGGCAAATTTGCCCTGACGAGGATTTACCCTACTCAATGGCACCGCAATCAGAGTAAGCAGCGGCATTGCTAGTGGAATAGCAATCCGCCACTGTAATTCAGCATGGGCTTCAGGATTATCTTCTGCCAGCAATTCGGCGGTACTATATGCTTCTAGTTTACGGATATACTCTGAGCCTTCTTGTTCCTTTATTTGCAGTTGATAGTCGTCAAACTGCATCACTTGATACTCTTTTTCTAGATGACTCTGGGCGTAGCGCATACCATTGTTCAACACTAAGGTTTGTGCTCCCGAAGCGGCCGCTAAAACACTACCACTGTCGGCCATAACGACACTAGTACCAACCACTTGATCCTTTTCATCTCGCAGTGACTGCGCCACAAACACTTCATCTAAACTGCCGTCTTCGGTTAGCCCTTGCACGTAAATCACTGCTTTCTGGTTGCTTGCCTGTTGAAAACGGCCTGGCATGATAACGCTTAACCCTGTTTCGCTGCGTGCTTTTTCTTCCACGACACGTTCTTGTTCTAGCGACCAAGGCACCAACCACAAGGTCAAGCTAGCGGTTAGAAGGGCTAATAAAACAGCCACAACTAAGGTGACACGAGTAACATACCACTCGCTCACCCCACAGGCATGCAGCACGCTCATTTCATTCTCAGCATAGATCCGACCGTGTGCTAGCAAGATTCCTAGAAATAGGCTTAAGGGCAGAATTAGCGCAGCCAATGCGGGCAAGTTTAACCCAAGTAACTGAATAACTATGTTGCTTGGAATTTCGCCCGCCGATGCATCAGCCAGCACCCGAACGAACTTCTGGCTGACGAAAATAGTCATCAAAACCACCAACACAGCGATTTGAGACTTAAATGTTTCACCGATTAAATAGCGAAATATGCGCACTAGAGACCACTCTTAACATAGCTTTTTGCTGGAAATACTGCGATTTTTAAGTAAACTTGTCATTTTCACAAGAATTATTCTACGGCAGCGATCTGCTGTCAACCGCAGCAAACGGGAGCACTTATGGAGTTCAACGTAAAAAGTGGCAGTCCGGAGAAGCAACGATCTGCCTGCATTGTCGTCGGTGTCTATGAACCACGCCGCCTATCTGGAGTTGCTGAACAACTCGATAAAGTAAGTGACGGTTACTTAAGTAACCTGCTACGGCGTGGCGATTTAGAAGGCAAGCCGGGACAAATGTTACTATTGCACAACGTTCCCAATATTTTCAGCGAGCGAGTACTGCTCGTTGGTTGTGGTAAAGAACGTGAACTCGATGAACGTCAGTATAAACAAATTATTGAAAAAACCATCCATACTTTAAATGAAACTGGCTCAATGGAAGCCGTTTGTTTTTTGAGTGAATTACATGTTAAGGGACGCGACACCTATTGGAAGGTCCGTCAAGCAGTCGAGGCAGCACAATCAAGCCTATATACTTTTAACCAACTCAAAACACGCAAAGAAGAACCACGTCGACCGTTACGCAAGTTAGTCTTCAACGTGCCAACGCGTCGTGAACTACCACTAAGCGAAAAAGCTATTCAGCATGGCCTAGCTGTAGCCAGAGGCATGCATGTTTGTCGGGATGTCGCCAATATGCCACCCAATATCTGTACGCCGCAGTATTTGGCCGAGCAAGCCGCCGCATTAGCTGATAAGTATGACAATGTTACATTCTCGGCAGTCACCGAACAAGAAATGGCTGAGCTTGGGATGAACGCTTATCTGGCTGTAGGCCGTGGCTCAGAGCATGAATCAATTCTCAGCCTGATGCATTATCAAGGTGGCGCACCAGACCAAGCCCCTATTGTGCTTGTTGGTAAAGGTTTAACCTTTGACTCTGGTGGGATTTCGATTAAACCTTCCGCGGCTATGGATGAAATGAAGTACGACATGGGCGGAGCTGCTGCGGTACTTGGCGCCATGCATGCGATTGCTGAGCTGCAATTACCTATTAATGTAATTGGTGCCTTGGCCGGTTGCGAGAACATGCCTGATGGTAAAGCTTATCGGCCAGGTGATATTCTAACCACCATGAGTGGTCAAACGGTTGAAGTATTGAACACGGACGCTGAAGGTCGCTTGGTATTATGTGATACCCTTACCTATGTTGAACGATTTGAACCCGATGCAGTAATTGATGTAGCAACACTCACAGGTGCTTGTGTGATAGCTCTTGGTGCACACGCTAGTGGCTTGATGAGTAGCCATAATCCACTTGCTCATGAATTGCTATCTGCATCAGAGCAAACTGGAGATCGAGCTTGGCGTTTACCACTATGGGAAGAATACCAAGAATCGTTAGATAGCCCCTTTGCCGATATGGCTAATTTAGGTGGACGCGAAGCTGGCACCATTACTGCGGCCTGTTTCTTATCGCGCTTTACTAAAAAATATAACTGGGCTCATTTAGATATCGCCGGAACAGCTTGGCGTGGCGGAGCTAAAAAAGGTTCGACCGGCCGGCCGGTACCTTTGCTTACTCAGTTTATAATCAATCGTACGCAAGCTTTAACTCAGGATTAATATGAGCCAGTGCATCTTTTACGTTCTTGATGGTCTAGACGAACAGCAGCAACTTACATTTTTTTGTGAGCATATTGCTAGCCATTGGCGCGACTATCGCAGCGTAAGGGTGTGGTGCCAAACGCAGCAATTGGCCGAACAGCTCGATCAAGCCTTATGGCAGCATCCTGCTGATGCCTTTGTGCCGCATAACCTAGTTGGCGAGGGCCCCACTCAGGGGGCCCCCGTTGAAATTTGCTGGCAAGGTGTCAACGCATCCAATAGGCGTACCGCTGTCATCGTCAATTTAATGAGTGAGATGCCACCGCTAAACGGTGCAAATAGGATTATTGAGCGTGTTCCCAGTGATGATGAAGGTCGTCAATTAGCTCGTGAACGCTTTAAACAATATCGCAGTCTAGGTTTGAATTTATCTACAATACAAGCCAAAGATGTGCAGTTTTCTTCGTGAAAATAGAACGATATGAAGGTTTCTATGGACAAAACGTATTCCCCAAACGCTATCGAACAAGCTCTTTATCAGCAATGGGAGCAACAAGGTTATTTTAAGCCCTCGGGACAAGGTGAGTCCTATTGCATCATGATACCGCCACCCAACGTGACTGGTAGTCTGCATATGGGGCATGCTTTCCAGCACACGATTATGGATACCCTCACTCGCTACAAGCGGATGGATGGCTACAATACCCTTTGGCAAGTCGGTACCGACCATGCCGGGATAGCTACACAGATGGTCGTGGAGCGTCAATTAGCAGCTCAAGGTATCACTCGACAAGAAATCGGGCGTGAAGATTTCATCGATAAAATTTGGCAATGGAAAGAGCAATCAGGTGGCACCATCACTCAGCAAATGCGTCGTTTAGGTGACTCAGTGGATTGGGAGCGCGAGCGTTTCACGATGGATGATGGGTTATCCAATGCTGTCAAAGAAGTTTTTGTGCGCCTGCATCAAGAAAATCTTATCTATCGTGGGAAACGCCTGGTTAACTGGGATCCGAAACTTCAAACCGCAATTTCTGACTTAGAAGTAGAAAACAAAGAGCAACAAGGGCACATTTGGCATTTACGCTATCCTCTTGCTGACGGTGTTACTACTGCTGCTGGACTATCTTATTTGGTCGTAGCAACAACTCGCCCAGAAACTATGTTGGGCGACGTTTGTGTTGCGGTTCATCCAGACGATGAACGCTACACAAACTTGATTGGCAAAGAGGTTCTGCTCCCTATTGTGGGTCGTAGAATTCCAATCATTGCCGATACTTATGTTGATAAAGAATTTGGTACTGGCTGTGTCAAAATTACTCCAGCGCACGACTTTAACGACTACGAAGTAGGTAAACGTAACCAATTACCTATGATCGCTATTTTTGATGACCTCGCCCACGTGCGCCAAGTGGCAGGGCTCTATACGCCTACCGGTGAAGCACTGCCTGCCATTGGAGAGTTTGATGGTACCTTACCGGAGGGGTATCAAGGATTAGAGCGCTTTGCGGCACGCAAGCAGCTAATTGCTGAATTTGAGCAATTGGGTTTACTCGACAAAACCGAGCCTCACACCAATAAAGTACCCTATGGCGACCGTGGTGGTGTTCCTATTGAGCCACACTTAACCGATCAATGGTACGTGCGGGTCGCTCCATTAGCCGAGGTTGCAACACAAGCTGTTACCAACGGTGACATTCAGTTCGTGCCGAAGCAATACGAAAATATGTATTTCGCGTGGATGCGTGATATCCAAGACTGGTGTATTTCTCGTCAATTGTGGTGGGGACATCGTATTCCAGCTTGGTATGATAATGATGGTAACGTCTTCGTAGGACGGGATGAAGCTGAAGTTCGTGCACAACACAATCTGGGTGACCGTGAATTAAGACAAGATGAAGATGTGTTAGATACCTGGTTTAGCTCAGCTCTGTGGACTTTTTCGACTCTTGGCTGGCCAGAGCAAACGGATGACCTTAAAACATTTCATCCAACTGACGTGCTAGTTACTGGGTTTGATATTATCTTCTTTTGGGTAGCGCGCATGATCATGATGACCATGCACTTCCTCAAAGATGAAAACGGTAAGCCACAGGTACCCTTTAAAACGGTTTACGTTACTGGTCTAATTCGTGATGAAGAAGGCCAAAAAATGTCTAAGTCAAAGGGTAACGTCCTTGATCCCCTAGACATGATTGATGGTATTTCGTTGTCTGAACTGGTGGGAAAACGCACCGCCAATATGATGCAACCCCAATTAGAAGCTAAAATCGCTAAGCGTACTGAAAAACAGTTTCCTGAAGGTATCAGTGCACATGGAACTGATGCTCTCCGCTTCACCCTTGCAGCATTAGCTTCAACCGGACGCGATATTAATTGGGACATGAAGCGCCTAGAAGGTTACCGTAATTTCTGTAACAAACTCTGGAATGCAAGCCGCTACGTGATCATGAATACTGAGAACGAAGACTGTGGTACTGATGGTTCTGAGCTTGAGTTATCGCTGGCTGATCGCTGGATCATCGAGCGCTTTAACGATACCCTGGCGCAATTCCGCCAAGCGCTGGATAACTATCGTTTCGACCATGCTGCAAGTATTGCCTATGAATTTACCTGGAACCAGTTCTGTGATTGGTATCTAGAGCTGACTAAGCCCGTTCTTTCAAACGGTAATGCGGCACAATTGCGAGGCACGCGACATACCCTCATTACTGTACTTGAGCAGCTATTACGCATGTTGCATCCATTACTACCATTTATTACTGAAGCGATTTGGCAGCGCGTTGCTCCACTCGCTGGCGTAAGTGGTAGCAGTATCATGTTACAGGCCTACCCAACGGTGCAGAGCGAGCGTTTTAGCGGAGCTCGTGATGACATGGAATGGTTAAAGCAAGTTATTGTGGCGATTCGGAATATTCGTGGTGAAATGAATTTATCTCCGAACACCTCATTGCCAATTATAATCTATCAAGCCGATGATTTAGCAATGCAACGTTTACAGCAAAACCAGAGTTTGTTGAGTTCGTTGGCCAAGCTCACAAGTATCGAGTTTGTTGATGATGCAGCGGCTATTCCAGCGAGTGCAACAGCGCTTGTAGGGCGGATGGAGATTCATATCCCGATGGCTGGTTTAATTGATACCGCCGCAGAGCTCGCACGTTTAGATAAGGCCATAGATAAAGCTAAGGCTGAGTATCAACGCGTTGCAGGTAAACTGAGCAACAGCAACTTTGTAGACAAGGCGCCAGCTGCAGTCATTGAGAAAGAGCAGGCGAAGCTCAAAGAAAGCCAAGAAACTCTTGAGCAATTGCAGCATCAACGCGACAAAATTGCGGCACTATGAGATGTAGAATAGCGTTATAATAAGGCTAACTAAAAGCCCCGCGCTTACCAATCAAAGGTGAACGCGGGGCTTTTCTATAAATAGGAGTTACTTGATGATAAAACTAGATTACTCTTCTTCGTCATCATCACCGAAGTAAGTGCCCCAACCATCATAATCTACCCCTGCTAAATCAGCGATTGTTGCTACTTCTTTGGTTTGTAATGCTAGAATTTTTGCATCTAGAACCACTTCACTGACTGCCACAAAAGCGTACCAACGGCTATCATCCTCAAGCTCAAATTCGTCGGCATCATCAACATGATAGCCTGCCTTCACGAGCTCTACAGCGGCCTTCTCTAACTTTGTAAAATCAGCGCTTGCGAGGTGATGTTCAATCACAAAGTTTTGGTCTTGTGGCGCACCGTCTGCAAGTAATGCTTGAACCGTTTCATCACTTTGCACTAATAACTCATTCAAATCATTGCTCATGCGGATTGTCCTTGCAGCTCGCTATCAAGCTCACTCATTTTGTTCAACATCAATTCGTGACAATGGGCGACCAATGCTCGCACAGAATCTGCGGTATAATTCGAAACTCTAACAGGATTGAGCATCTCAATAATAACAGTGCCATTGTTCCAACGGTTTAGCTTTATTTTGCCATGTAAATTTGACACACAAATAGGCACGATATCTACCCCAGCTTGCATTGCCGTTCTAAATGCACCCGTCTTGAATGGCAGTAAGCCACGGCCGTAACTGCGAGTACCTTCCGGAAATAATAGTACGCTTATTTGCTTTTCACGAATAGCTAGTGCTGCTTGCTCAATAGTACCGCGAGCACGACCAGTATTCTTTCTATCAATCAAAATGTTGCCGGCGAGCCAATAGAGTTGGCCAAAAAAAGGAATCCATTTCAAACTTTTTTTGCCAATACTGACAGACCGCATCGGCATAGCTCGAGCTAAGGTAAAGATATCATAGCTATTTTGGTGATTAGCAATGTAAACAAAAGGGCCTGAATTTTTTAAAGCGTCAGGGATTCGAATGTCCAGCTTTACTCCCAACAGCTTATGCATACGACCATACCAATGGGCTGCCAAGGGGGTGTTATTGGGATGAAAAGGACGAAAAATACAAATGAGCAGCAATAAAGTGCTGCCAATAATAACGAATAGACCTAGTAGCAAAATACGTACAACAGCGAGCATGCTCTCTCCTTTTTTCAATGCCCGCCATTATACCTTGTTATCATTTAAAAAACGTCCGATCAGTTTTGACTTTCGACAGATATTGCATCAACTCTCTGCAAACCACGGGGTAATTTATTACCACGACGCCCTCGTTCACCACGATAATGCTCTAAATCTGCTGGCTTTAACGTTAACTTGCGTTTACCTGCAGTGAGCGTAATTGCCGCATCAGCGGGTACGACTGCGGTTGCTACCACATACTCTTCGCGCGACTGCGCACGTAAAGCCGGGATGCTTATCATCTTATTCCCTTTGCCTTTCGCTAGCTCTGGTAAATCTTTGATCGGGAATAACAGCATGCGACCTTCGTTTGAAACAACCGCAAGTAAGTCGCTGGCAACATCTTGTACCAATACCGGCTTAAGGATTTTAGCTCCGGTTGGTAAGTTCAACACCGCTTTACCGTTTTTGTTGCGTCCTACTAAGTCGCCAAATTTACAGACAAAGCCATAGCCCGCATCCGAGGCCAGCAAATATCTTTGTTCATCAGCGGCCATTAACACTTGGTCAACCGTTTCCCCTGCAACCAGACTAAAGCGTCCAGTTAAGGGTTCACCCTGAGTTCGGGCGGATGGCAGTAAATGGGCTTCACAGGCAAAACTGCGGCCCGAACTATCGATAAACACCACCTGTTGATTACTCTTACCCTGAGCAGATGCTAAAAACTCATCACCTGCTTTATAGGTCAAGCTAGCTCCATCGACATCATGTCCTTTGGCTGCTCTTACCCAGCCTTTTTTGGATAGTACAACAGTAACAGCTTCAGCCGGTGTTAAGTCTTTTTCACTAAGGGCTTTCGCTTCTTGACGCTCTACTAAAGGTGAACGTCGATCATCACCATACTTTTCAGCATCAGCTAATATTTCTTTACGAATTAACGTCTTAAGACGGCGGTCTGAACTCAACAGTAATTGCAGATGGTCGCGCTCTTGTTCCAATTCGTTTTGTTCAGCGGTAAGTTTGGTTTCTTCTAACTTGGCCAAATGCCGTAATTTAAGCTCTAAGATGGCTTCAGCTTGGGTATCCGAGAGTGCAAATCGCCGCATCAATTCTGCTTTGGGCTCATCTTCGTAGCGAATAATAGCAATCACTTCATCTATGTTCAGGTAAGCAATCAGTAAACCTTCAAGGATATGCAACCGTGCTAATACTTTATCTAGTCGATAATTAAGCCGTCTGGTAACAGTGATCTGACGAAACTCTAACCACTCTTTCAGCACACTTAAGATTGGCTTAACTTGTGGACGTCCATCTAGCCCAAGCATGTTCAAGTTAACCCGGTAATTTTTTTCTAAGTCGGTGGTCGCAAACAAGTGCTGCATCATCTGTTCGATGTCAATCCGATTAGAGCGCGGCACTATCACTAATCGTGTAGGATTTTCATGATCCGACTCATCTCTCAGATCACTAACCATCGGCAATTTTTTTGCCTGCATCTGGCCAGCAATTTGTTCTAGTATTTTTGCACCAGAGGCTTGGTGAGGTAATGCGGTTACCACCACTTCACCGTCTTCCAGATGGAATTTAGCACGCATCCGGATGGTACCGCGACCCGATTCATACATCTTTACGATGTCGTCATGGGGGGTGATCACTTCAGCATCTGTGGGATAATCTGGACCACGCATGTGTTCCATTACATCAGCTAAGCTAGCACTAGGCTTTTCTAACAACAACGCGCAAGCGTGCGCTACTTCACGAGCATTGTGCGGAGGAATATCCGTTGCCATGCCCACCGCTATACCTGTCACGCCATTCAGCAAAATGTGCGGTAATCGAGCCGGTAGCATCAACGGCTCTTTCATCGTCCCGTCAAAGTTTGGCGTCCAGTCGGTTGTTCCCTGTCCGAGCTCACTTAGCAACACCTCACTGAAGCGCGACAAACGTGCCTCGGTATAACGCATAGCCGCAAACGATTTAGGGTCATCCGGAGAACCCCAGTTACCTTGTCCATCAACCAGTGGATAGCGATAAGAAAACGGTTGGGCCATCAACACCATGGCTTCATAACAAGCACTGTCACCGTGCGGGTGGAATTTACCTAAAACATCGCCCACTGTACGAGCTGATTTTTTATATTTTGCCAATGCTGATAAGCCCAGCTCTGACATGGCATAAATGATGCGCCGCTGCACCGGTTTCAAACCATCGCCGATGTGCGGTAAGGCTCGGTCCATGATGACGTACATTGAATAGTTAAGGTACGCATCCTCGGTAAATTTTCTTAGCGGTATTTGTTCTGCAGTATCCATCGACATTGCATTTATTCTCCTACATGCGTGGGCTGATTAAGGCTTCTAGATGGGCTTAGCCCACCTCTGCTAAATCAACTAAATTACCTTTACTTTCCAGCCATTCACGTCGATCGCCTGAACGTTTTTTTGCTAACAGCATATCCATTAATTCATCTGTCGCTTGGCTATCGTCAACCGTAAGCTGAACCAAACGTCGGGTATTGGGATCCATGGTTGTTTCCCGTAGCTGAAGTGGATTCATTTCACCCAAACCTTTGAAGCGTTGAACGTTTACCTTGCCTTTCTTTTTCTCTGCTTCAATGCGGTCTAAAATACCCTTTTTTTCACCTTCATCTAAGGCGTAAAAAACTTCCTTACCAACATCAATACGGTAAAGTGGTGGCATGGCGACGTAGATATGCCCCTGCTCTACTAACGGACGGAAGTGCCTAACGAAGAGAGCACAAAGTAGGGTTGCTATGTGCAAGCCATCCGAATCTGCATCCGCCAGAATACAGATTTTGCCGTAGCGAAGTTGCTCCAGATCTTCTGAGTTAGGATCAACCCCTAGCGCGACCGAAATATCATGAATTTCTTGTGACCCAAGAATTTGATCCGATTCAACTTCCCAGGTGTTTAAAATTTTACCGCGCAATGGCATGACCGCTTGAAAGTCACGATCGCGAGCTTGTTTAGCAGAGCCACCAGCAGAGTCACCTTCCACTAAGAATAACTCGCCACGAGCTGGATCCTGTGTTGCGCAATCGGTTAACTTACCCGGTAATGCAGGACCCTGAGTCACTTTTTTACGCACCACTTTCTTACTAGCGCGCATGCGGCGCTGGGCATTATTAATACAAAGCTCAGCAAGTTGTTCCGCTTGCTCGGTGTGTTCATTGAGCCAGAGACTAAAGGCATCCTTCACGACGCCAGAGACAAACGCCGCACATTGGCGCGAACTCAAACGCTCTTTGGTTTGTCCAGCAAACTGCGGATCTTGCATTTTCACCGATAAAATATAAGCACAGCGGTCCCATATATCTTCCGGAGTTAAGCGTACGCCGCGCGGTAATAGATTACGGAACTCACAAAAATCACGCATAGCTTCGAGCAAGCCCTGCCGGAGGCCATTTGCGTGAGTACCACCCAGCGGCGTAGGGATAAGGTTTACATAACTTTCAGTAACACCTTCGCCCCCCTCAGGCAACCATGTAACGGCCCAATCAACCGCTTCTTCGTTACCTGCAAAAGCGCCAATAAAAGGCTCTTCTGGTAACGTTGGTAATTCTTGTACCGCTTCTACTAAATAATCGCGCAAGCCATCTTCGTATAACCAAGTTTGTTCAGTTTGATCCACAAGGTTGCGAAAGTTGATTTTTAAACCCGGACAAAGAACTGCTTTGGCTCGCAATAAATGCGTTAACTTTAAGACCGAAAACTTAGCCGAATCAAAATATTTGGGGTCCGGCCAAAAATGAATATTGGTCCCTGTGTTACGTTTCCCAACAGTACCGGTAACTTCTAGGTCTGATACTTTATCGCCATGCTCAAAAGCCATTTGATAGACCTGACCATCACGCTTTACGGTAACGTTAACTCGCGTTGATAACGCATTTACAACCGAGATACCAACCCCGTGCAGACCGCCTGAAAACTTATAGCTCTTGTTTGAGAACTTGCCTCCGGCATGCAGCTTCGTCATGATCAGCTCAACCCCGGGCACCCCCTCTTCCGGATGCACATCAACTGGCATACCGCGCCCGTCATCTTGTACCTCAAGCGATTGATCAGGGTGCAATATCACCGTCAATTCTCTAGCGTGGCCAGCTAAGGCTTCATCCACACTATTATCTATCACCTCTTGACCAAGGTGGTTAGGACGAGTGGTGTCGGTATACATTCCGGGCCTGCGCCGGACCGGTTCTAGGCCATTTAAGACCTCTATGGCATCGGCTTTATAATCTGACATGCGTGGTTCTATCTCGCTTTTCATGAACGCCATGGATAAGGATGAGGACTTGGTTCGTTCTTATTATTATGCAATTTTCTTATACTGTTACAGGACGCTAAGAAACTCAAGCGCTGCTGGAAGATAACGCGGAAAATCTACAAAACTATGGTCTCCTCCACTCTCTACAATCATGCGCTGCGATTGATAAAAGTTCTGTGCCTGACGATAGTCGAGTTGCTCATCACCGCGCTGTAGTAAAATTAAAAGTTCGAGCGCGCTATCAAGTTGTTGCTCCACTTGCTGTAACACTTGTTTATCACCAGCGTCTAGTTGATAAGACTCGTGGGTACAGGGATGTATGCGCTGAATCGGATGCTCGGGCATCCAATGCTGCGGTGCCACTGCTGGGTTTATCAATACAGCGCGAGCAGGTCGTTGCTGCTGAGCTAGACGTGATGCCACGTAATGGCTCCAGAAACCTCCCAAAGAGCTGCCCATAACCGCAGTTATAGGTTGTTGTTCAATAAACTCATCCAGCATCGATTTAGCTGCTGCCATAGTTGCAGGCATCTGTGGCAATAACGCTGCTGGAACTTGGTGTTGGGCTAAAAACTGTTGCAATTGTTGCGCTTTTAACGAAGCTGGTGAACTTTCAAAACCATGAATGTAAAGTAACACTAACGCGCTCCTGGTAACGGCTGTGGTACCACCGCCTGCTGTCGCAATAGCTGTAACCACTCTTGCAAAAACTGGTTGATCTGATGTTTTTCATTGCGCTGATGCATCGCTGCGTTTGGTTGTTCATACCGGGCTTGTATCCGCTCTACTCCTTGGCTACGGATCACTTCTGCCAGTTGTGCATCGTGATACAAACGCACATCTAACTGAACTTCAGACCAACGCGGTAAACGCGCCGTAGCAGCGGTAGCTTGCTGTTGAATCCGAATTTCCGTGGTGTAAGGCGCCTGCTCTAAGACGCTGAGCACAAAACTGAGTTGCGGGCTGATCTTCACGACCCAAGCCCCGACCCTATGGGCGGTTTTTACTAACGGCTGCAAACAGGCATAGTTAACCGCAGCTAAGCGTTGTAGCGCAGCTAAATCAAACTGATACCGAGTTCGCTTTACATCACTAATCATCGTCTTTCTTTATCTTATCCAAATGTCTTGTCGCTATTTAAGCCATTAGATTTGCTCAAACTTACGTTTATGCAACTGCATCCACTGCAGACCAATCACACTGGCTGCATTATTGATCTTACCTTGCTCCAATAAGCTTACCACATCAGTAAACGGCAGCACATGCACACGAATATCTTCGTGTTCACTAGCTAGGCCACCGTGCCGACTCGCCTGACTGCTATCCACTTCAGCCACATAGACGGTGATTTGCTCGGTGCAGCCGCCAGGAGTCGACCAATAAGTGATGGCATGATGCAACACATCGGTAGTTAAACCTGCTTCTTCCATGAGTTCGCGATGGGCAACTTCTTCGGGTTGCTCATCCTCTTGGTCCATCATTCCAGCTACAAACTCTATCAGCCATGGACTATGGGGATCCTCTAACGCTCCTATGCGGAACTGCTCAAGCACGACCAAGGCGTCGAGTTTGGGATCATAAGGCAACACCACCACCGCATGGCCACGGTCCATGATCTCGCGAGTAAAGGTAGGCGACCAACCTCCAGCAAACAGACGGTGCTGCAACTGGTACTGATAAATACTTAAAAATCCTTCTCTAACGACTTCTTTTGCGATAATTTTGACATCTTTAAGTGAGAACTTTTGCACGTGTTACCTGCTTTTTTGAATAATTTGTGATTCACCGTTCTTTGTACTCAATTAACCGCTATTTAGCTTAGTTTTGATTGTAAATAGATGAGCGTTTTGCACATAATTGGTTACACTTGAAACAACAACGTTGCAACTGTTGCGATGAAATTTAGTTAAAGACAAAGTAAACTGGTAATCATTCACCAGTGTATGTAAAATGATTGCCAGTTATCACTTGCATGATGATGCTTTCAAATAATTCAGGACACCCCAGAACATGAAAAAGCACGTATTATCAGCTCTATTAGGTTTAACCTTTGCTGCAAGCTCTAGTGTCACCTATGCCGACGACCTTGCACAAGTATTTCAACTAGCTTTGCAAAATGATCCAACCTTGCAACGTGTTGACGCCGAGCGTCGCGCGGCCCAAAAAGGTGTTGATATCACCAAAGCCAGCTTTTGGCCACAGCTAAACTTTAGCGCAGGCTACAGCCGTTCTGATGCCGAGCGCGTACAATTTGACACCACCAGCGGCGACTTGGTTATTTTTGATCAAGAAAGCAAAGGCTGGAATGCTGGGCTATCACTCACCCAAACCTTATTCGATATGAATGTTTGGGATCAAGCAAAGATCTCCGAGAAACAAGCTTATCAAGCCGAAGTAAATTATTTGAGCGAGCGTCAACAGCTGATGATGCGCGTAGTTAATGCTTACTTTACCGTACTTGAACGGCAAGATGATTTAGCTTTCGCAGAATCAGAAAAGAAAGCAATTGAGCGCCAGCTAGAACAAACCAAGCAGCGTTTCTCTGTTGGTTTAACCGCAATTACCGACGTGCACGAAGCACAAGCTCAATTTGATACTGCCGTTGCAGCGGAAATCCAAGCGCGCAATGCTGTATCAGTTGCACAAGAAAGTTTACGGGAAATAACCGGCCGTTATCACAGCGACCTTGCCCAGTTAAATACTCAATCATTTAGCCCCGAGTCACCTAATCCACAAGATGCCAGTAACTGGGTGAAAACGGCCGAAGACAAAAATTTAATGTTGATGGTACAACGAGTCGCTGTTGAAATTGCCGAGCAGCAAATTGACGTTGCCCAAAACGGTCATTTGCCAACCGTGTCTTTGTCTGGTGAATACAGCACCAACGATACCGAATCAACGACTCGCGGTATTACTGTCAATTTGCCACGAATGGATACCAACTCAATTGGCCTAAACGTGCGCGTACCTATTTTTTCTGGGTTCCGTACTAGCTCACAAGCAGAGCAAGCACGCGAAAACTACGTAGCCTCAAGTCAGCAATTAGAGTTTGTCCGCCGTAATGTCGAACGCGAAGTTCGCAGCGCGTACTATGACGTGGTAGCAGCCATTTCTACTATCACAGCTTTTGAGCAAGCAGTTATCTCTGCTGAAAGTGCCTTGAAAGCTACTCAAACAGGTTTTGAAGTGGGTACCCGTACGATTGTGGACGTGCTAAACAGCACGCGTAACCTCTTTAATGCTCGCCGTAATTTATCGAGTGCGCGCTATGGTTATATCCGTCAGTATCTTGCTCTTAAACAGGCATCAGGTTTGATCAGTGAACAAGATTTAGTCGCCATTAACGCAAGTCTTGTGAATGAAAATAATTGAGAAACCTAAGTTTGAGCTACGTTTTCTATCACCTAAGTATTGGTTAACGTGGCTCAGCGCCGGCTTTTTATATGGTATTTCATGGCTGCCATACAAATGGCAGCTTGCCATGGGTCGCGGCCTAGGCCGCCTGTTTTACCGCTTTGTACCTAAACGGGCACACACTGCCCGCCGTAATCTGGAGCTTTGTTTTCCGAATAAAAGTGCAGAAGATATCGAGCAGTTGGTAAAACGCAACCTAGAAAATACTGGTATCGCTTTTTTTGAGACTGGTATGGCATGGTGGTGGCCTGATTGGCGTATAAAACGCAAACTTCATCTGCATGGCATTGAGCATATTCAAGCCCCGCTCGCCGAGGGTAAAGGCGTGCTCTTGCTGCTGTTTCACTTTCTTAGTCTTGAAGTTCATGCCCGCTTGCATGGGTTCGTGCAACCCGCCGTAGGCTTGTATCGACCTCATAACAATGCCGTTATGGAGTTTTTACAAACCCGTGGTAGAGGACGCTCCAACAAGTACATGATCCCACGTACTGACGTACGTAGCATGCTCCAAGCATTAGACCAAGGTGAGATTGCTGGCTACTTGCCGGACCAAGATTACGGCCGCAAGCGTACCGTATTTGCCCCGTTGTTTGCTGTAGAGCAAGCAAGTACTACCACCGGCACCTTGTTGTTTGCCGAAAATGCTAACTGTGTGGTGCTGCCTGTAACCTGCTTTCGGCGCGACGATGGTAGTGGTTATGATATGACGTTTTATCCGCAGTTTGAGCAGTTTCCAACCGGAGACCAAGTTGCAGATGTGACGCGTGTTAATCGTATGATTGAATATGCTATTTTGCAAAAACCTGAGCAATACATGTGGATTCATCGACGCTTCAAGACACGCCCAGATTCATCGGATCCTGACCTCTACCGCTAACGCGATTCTGCGTGTTCAACATCTAACCTTGCTTGGCAGCTAACCATTGCTGCCAAGCTGTTTCAACCACAGCTCGGGCGGCAGATACATCTTGATGGGTCTTGCTGCTTTGCTCTGCTAATGCCAATTGATGCGACAGCTCTCGTAATCTAATATAAGTCTCGATTAATTGTTGTGCTTGCTCGGTCGGCATCAAGTTTAATTGGCCTGCAGTTTCTAAAATTCGAATATTATCAGTGTAAGTTGCAAGTTCTGGGTAGTCATGAGCATACCTTAAGGTAAGGTACTGCACTAAAAATTCAATATCTGTAATACCGCCATAGCCCTGTTTTAAATCAAACTCTTGTTCGTTTACCGCTAGCTTGGTGTGCTCACGCATTTTTTCACGCATACTCACCACTTGTTCGCGTAATTCATCTTCTGAGCGCTGTTGGCATAAGCGCTGTAGGCGCAACTGAATCAATTGCTGACGTATCTCCTCACGACCAAATACAGGCCGCGCCCGAACTAAGGCCTGCAACTCCCAAGTCCACGCATCCTCAGCTAAATATTTAGCGTAAGTGTCTAGTCGAGTAACCAGTAGTCCAGCCTTACCAGATGGACGCAAACGCATATCCGTATCATACAACACCCCAACCATAGTTCGGGTAGTTAACAGATGCAAAATACGTTGCGCTAGGCGTAAATAGAATTGCTGATTCTCGATTTCTCTTGGGCCTTGCGTCACCCCGCCGTAGTCTGCATCAGCGATAAATACCAAATCCAAATCTGAGCCATAACCCAACTCTAAACCACCCAACTTGCCGTAGGCGAGTACTGCAAACCCCATATTGTCACTGTCTTGACCAGCTGGGTTACCGTATTTTTCAGCCATCTGATACCAAGCTAAACGAACAACTTTGGCAATGATAGCTTCAGCTAAATAAGTTAAGTGGTCACTGACTTTCATCAGTGGCAGAGCGCCACTGATATCTGCCGCGGCAATACGTAATTGTAAGACCTGACGCGCCTGACGCAGTGCATCCATTTGCGCCTCTAAATCAGCCTCCTGCTCGGGGATCCGCAACAAGTATTCATCGACCAGACGGCCATAATCGGCCAGTTGCGGCAACTGATACAGATGCTGAGGGTCGATCAATTCATCTAATAAAAGTGGGTACTGTGCTAACTGTGTCGCTAGCCATGAACTGGCACGACATAGCTTCAGCAGTTGCTCGCGAGCACCTTTGTTCTCAACCAGTAGCTCCACGTAAGCTGTGCGGCTCATAATTTTTCGAAGTACTAGCAATACGCGCTCTAAGACTGCTTCAGCGTCTTCATAAGCCAGTAGTTGCTCAATCAAGATGGGGACTAATCGAGCCATTGCTTGGCGTCCTCGAGGGCCGCTCCCACGGCGCCGAACCTCTTGACGAAGTTGACTGATGTGCGCCCACATTTGTTGGGCACTGGCAGCGTTCAAACCAGCATCAATGAGAATAGCAACGGCAGCGTCGTCTTCGATCATATCCTGCCACAACAGTTGTAACTCACCAGCTTCTTCGTCGTCTTCATCCGTTGCGCCAATAACGGCTCTAAAATGTTGGTGAACCTTTTGCATCGCTTGATCAATTCGATCAACCAATGCCGGCCAACTGACTTTAAATACCTGCGCCATAGCCTGTTGCTGATCATTTTGGTCCGGCAATGTCTGTGTTTGCTCGTCATTCAGTTCCTGCAAGACATGCTCAACCTTACGCAAAAACTCATAGCTTTGTAGCAGCTCATCCACCACTGCCGGTTCCAGCAACTGTTGTTGTTTGATCACGGCATAAGCTTGATACAAAGATTGGGTTTGTAGTTGACGTTGCTGTCCACCTCGAATCAACTGAAAGACTTGCGCAATAAACTCGATTTCACGAATACCCCCAGCACCAAGCTTGATGTTGTTCCGAACGCCCTGACGGCGGGTTTCTTGGGTGAT
Organism: Idiomarina loihiensis; assembly: GCF_024584785.1. GTDB lineage: Bacteria > Pseudomonadota > Gammaproteobacteria > Enterobacterales > Alteromonadaceae > Pseudidiomarina > Pseudidiomarina fusca. The sequence goes on along the minus strand of NZ_CP074112.1, from coordinate 422,576 downwards.
CAACGCCTTCATTTTACGCAGCGCATCAATCGCTGAAAAATCAATATAACGGCGGTAAACAAATGGCCTTAGCAGCGCACTAAATTGCTGTTGAGCAACCTCGCTCGCACCAATTAAACGCGCTTTAACCATAGCATAGCGCTCCCAATCACGGCCTTGTTCTTGGTAGTAATATTCTAATGCGGCCATGCTGGCTACCAGTGGGCCAGATTGGCCAAAAGGACGCAGGCGTAAATCGATCCTAAACACTCGACCATCAGCAGTCGGAGTGTCTAGCAAGGCTAAAAGAGCTTGGGCGTACTTGGTAAAAAACACACTGGCTTCAAGCGGACGTCGCGGATGTTGTGTCTCGGCTTGCTCTGGATAGCAAAAAATAAGGTCGATATCTGACGAAAAGTTTAATTCTCCCCCGCCTAGTTTACCCATGCCAATCACATACAGCTGTTGCGGTACTCCCTGACTATCCAGTAATTCACCATAGCGCTCAGTTAAACGCGGTCGCAGCCATTGAACGGCGGCGATGATAAAAGCATCGGCAGTTGCGCTTAAATGTCGCAACATGTCCGCCAAGCTAATTTGCTGCAGCAGGTCTGCCGCAGCCAAACTTGCATACCAACGTTGTCTTAATTGCCGCAGTTGACGCTGTGCGCTAGCCTCATCGGTACATTGCTGTAACTCTTGCTGCACCAGGGTCAAATAGTTCTCTGGCGCTGGAAGCACCACCTGATGTGGGTATCCCGGCTGTTGTCGCCACTCGATAGCTTGCGGTTGTTGCTCTAGTGTACGCGCAATAAAGGGGCTGATTGAGGCGACAAAGGCCGATGCATCTATCATTATAAAATCCAATAAGGTTCTTGTTTGATAGCCGAGCGGCGAGAGCGTTCCAGGGCATATAGCAACGACTCTAACTGTACCTCTTGCCAACTAAGTAGACGCTCGGTGTTAATATCATCCGTATCTTTAATGGCTTCTCGTAGTAGTTTTAGCGCCAATATTTCTCGGATGCCGCGCAGCATATCTAACCAGGGGGCCCGGAATTGCTCACGATCTTGTTGATCAAATAGCGCTCCTACACAATAGCCCAGCTGCAATGAACTTTGCAGCTGCGGTAACTGTTTGAGATATTGCTCTGGACGCATTTCTTCAGCGCGCGTGAAAGGTTCAGCAACCCATTGCCAGTCATCTCGTAAGCGCTGCACGGCCCATTGCTTTAACGGGGTCTGCATAAGTTGTTCATGGCGAGGTTGTTGGGCACACAACTCACCTAGCTCAAATAAGGTCAGTTGATAATCATCACGTTTACTCAAATTTACCACCAGCTCAAGTTGCACAGCATGTTGCTGTTGCTCCAAAATGTGTTCATACAGCTTGGTATTTTGCTTTAACGCGCGATGATAAGCTCCATCTTCAGCTATCAGCTCATTGAGACCATCAAACCTACTGAGCCAACCCAAGTGCCCCAGCATCTGTTCTAACCGTAAAATATGGTCACTCACATCAATTTCGAATAAGGCCAATTGTTGCAACACCACTTTACTTAAACGAATTCCATCAGTAATACCAGCCACTGCCTGCACACACGGCTGCTGGGTTAAACAGGCATCATTGTGTTGCCAGTATTGCAAGGCGTAAGTTAATGCTCGATATAACCCTTGACCAACATCGTCTTGGCCTTGTTGACTGACAAAGTCAGCATGGGTGTAGGGTTCTAATACCGACTTGCCAGCTAACAAGTAGCCCCGAGCTGCCTTGCTTAAGGTTCCTACTCTCGCGTTCACGCGGGTAATAAAACGGCGTGCTAATTTATACGCTGCGGCCGTATCTGCACCTTGTACTTCTAATTCAATTTCACAGATGGGTTGGCGGTGCTCAGCGGCAATGATTTCACCCTCATCGAACACCAGTTCTATCATTCCATCGCCCTGGGGAATTCGCCAACGATGGCGGGTGAAATCGGTACGAAAAATTTCCTTTAGCTCGCGCTGAATATCAAACAACGGAAAGTCATCCGGCCATATATCTTCTTCGAACAACGTCAAATCAGGCACTGGCTGGGCAATCACCCTGTTGTATTCAGGCCGCTGATGCATGCCACCTAACACCTGCCCGGCAAGTTTAATTGTTTGTTCTAAGTGCTCACCACGCTGCCTTATGCGTAATCCCATATCGTATTCACGCAAACGCAAATCATCGGTATCAAAGTAGGCATTGTTAAGTTCAAAAATGTCATGCTCAGCACCTTTGGCCAATTGCTCACAAAGTTGCAAGACAGCTGCTCGTTGCTGCGGCTCAAGGATAAGTTTGAGTTCTATTTCTTGGCTGTGTTGGTGACTCACGAATGGTTCCATCTATGCATCATTAGTTAGGCCTCATACGGTACTCGCAGACTCCTTACAGGTCAACTGATCAGGGCTTGACACTGGCGGTTAAAAAATGCAACGTGGGCGCCATCGGCGGTGCTCGAAAATGTAGCGCTGATACGCCCGCAAGAAAGCGACAAAAATTCTGATCGGGTGGGCTTTACTGGCGCTCAAAAAGCCCTATACTTGCGCCGAAAATATGTCCCCGCCAGCCATCGGCTGAGTCTTACAGGAGAATCTATGTTTAAAGCGAGTGAAGTGCTTGCGGCTCAGTATTCCGGCGCCGACCTCGGTCGACTCCAACAGGCCATTACCGCCAACTATTTAGTTGATGAAGATGCCTATTTGCGTGAGTTGATGACACTGGTACCGAATCAACCTGAACAAATTGACGCTGTTACCCAAGCTGCTGCGGCACTGGTGGGTAAAGTTCGTGAGCGTGCTGACAACAGCGGTATTGATGCGTTCCTGCAAGAATACAGTTTAGATACCAAAGAAGGCATCATTTTGATGTGCCTCGCGGAAGCCTTATTACGTATTCCTGACGCAACAACAGCTGATGCGTTAATCCAAGATCGGCTTTCCGGTGGTGATTGGCAAAAACATATGGGCCAAAGTACCTCTTGGTTAGTGAATACCGGCACTTGGGGCATCGCCTTTGCTAACAATCGGATAAACCCTACCGGCCAGCCGATGGAAACGCCTCGTGGTGTATTTAAGCGCCTGACTCGTCGTTTAAGTACACCGGTAGTTCGTAAAGCAACGTATCAAGCGATGCGAATTATGGGCACCCAGTTCGTCTTAGGCCGTACTATTGAAGAAGCGCTGAAAAACAGTCGTGCTAATCGCGATAAAGGCTACACGCACTCTTACGATATGCTTGGCGAGGCGGCATTAACCATGCGTGATGCGCAGCGCTATCACGCCGATTATGTCAATTCGATTAAGATAGTTGGCAAAGAAAACTTCAATAACCCGAAGGCTCCACGCCCAACTATTTCAATAAAATTATCAGCCCTACACCCGCGCTATGAGGTGGCTAATCACGAGCGCGTTATGACTGAGCTGGCACAAAGCTTAACTGAGCTCGTTAAACTAGCCAAAGAGGCCGATGTTGGAGTCAGCATTGATGCAGAAGAAGCAGACCGGCTTGAACTTTCGCTAGAATTATTTGAGAAAGTGTATCGAAGCGGCGTCTGTAAAGGCTGGCCACGTTTTGGTTTGGTGGTGCAAGCCTATTCAAAACGTGCATTACCTACATTATGTTGGGTGACCGCGCTGGCGCGCGAATGTGGCGACGAGATTCCGGTGCGTTTGGTAAAGGGTGCGTATTGGGACACAGAAATCAAACTTTGCCAAGTGAATGGTCTAACTGGTTATCCAGTGTTTACCCGCAAAGCCAATACTGACGTGTCTTACTTAGCCTGTGCTCACTACTTATTGAGTGCCGCGACCGATGGGGCTATTTACCCGCAGTTTGCTACCCACAATGCACACACCGTTGTCGCTATTCGGGAACTCAATAAGCAGTATCAGCGACGGATAGAATTTCAGCGCTTGCACGGTATGGGTGACGATCTCTATGACACCATCTTAGAGCAGGATGAAAATACCACCGTGCGAATTTACGCTCCGGTTGGTGCACACAAAGACTTGTTACCCTACTTGGTGCGCCGCCTACTGGAAAATGGTGCTAATACATCTTTTGTGCACAAATTAGTGGACCCAGAAACTCCAGTAGCCGACTTGATTGAGCACCCTTTAACGACCATGCATCAGCATGACCATTTCGCTAATGCCAAAATTCCTTTGCCGACGCAGATCTTTGCAGATCGGAAAAACTCGTTAGGATTGAATATGAACATTCATTCACAAGCAGATGACTTTATTGCAGCAGTACAACAATACCAAGACAAACAATGGCAAGCAGGACCGATTGTTAATGGCGATGTCATTGATGCCCATCATCAGGTTGCGATCCATAGCCCGCAACAAACCGACCGCCTTATTGGCACCATTTGCTGGGGCGACAAAGCTCTTGCGGAACAAGCACTAACCAGTGCCAATGCTGCTTATCGACGTTGGCGCGATACCGATGTTGAAGTCAGAGCCAAAGCATTAGAGAAGCTCGCTGATCTGATGGAAGCGAATCGTAACGAGTTGATTGCTCTGTGTACGCTAGAAGCCGGCAAGAGTCTACAAGATGGTATTGATGAAGTACGCGAAGCTGTCGATTTCTGCCGCTACTACGCTGTCCAAGCGCGTGAACTCATGGGTCAAGGGACCACGCTACCAGGCCCGACGGGCGAAACGAACGAGCTATTCTTGCAAGGCCGCGGCACCTTTATTTGTATTAGCCCGTGGAACTTCCCACTAGCTATTTTCTTAGGGCAGGTGGCTGCAGCACTGGTTACAGGTAACTGTGTTATCGCTAAACCTGCTGAGCAAACTGGCTTTATTGCATTCCGTGCCGTGCAGTTGGCGCTTGAGGCCGGTATTCCTGGTGATGTGTTGCACTTTATGCCAGGCAGCGGTGCCGAGGTTGGTTCGTTCCTAGTTTCCCAAGAAGATATCGGTGGCGTCTGCTTTACCGGTTCAACCTACACCGCTCAAGCAATTAACCGCGCCTTGGCCGCCCGAACAGGTGCGATAGTGCCATTGGTTGCCGAAACCGGTGGTCAAAACGCGATGCTTATTGATTCCACTGCGTTGCCTGAGCAAGCAGTTACCGATATCGTTGCTAGTGCCTTCAAGAGTGCCGGTCAGCGTTGTTCTGCCCTACGCGTCTTATTTGTACAGGACGATATCGCCGATCGCGTGATTGATCTGCTTAAAGGTGCAATGGCCGAGCTAAAAGTTGGCAACCCTATGCTACATGAAACCGACGTAGGTCCGGTTATTGATGGCGTAGCTAAACACAATCTTGAGCAGCACATCAACGATATTAGCCAAGCGGGTCGCTTAATTGCGCGTGCTCCGATGCCTGAATACACTCAAGGCGGTACTTTTGTCGCACCAACGGCTATCGAAATTGACTCTATTAATCAGTTAGTGAAAGAAAACTTCGGTCCGATCTTGCACGTTATTCGCTATAGCACTGACAGCTTAGATCAAGTTATCGATAGTATTAATGGTACTGGTTTTGGTTTGACCTTTGGTATTCACAGCCGCAATGAAACCTTTGCTGCGGACATTGCCCGCCGGATTGATGTCGGTAACGTTTATATTAATCGTAACCAAATTGGTGCGGTGGTAGGGGTACAGCCATTTGGTGGCCGTGGTATGTCAGGTACAGGTCCAAAAGCTGGTGGCCCACACTACTTAACCCGTTTTGTTACTGAAAAAACGCGCACCAACAACATTACTGCTGTTGGTGGCAATGCAACCCTACTATCGTTGGGCGATTAAAAATCGCCCAAGTCATGTAGATACAAGCTCTGGCTACCATCTTTGATGGTGGTAGCTAGGCTTTCAATACGCGGTAAAATACGCGCCATATAGAACTTAGCTGTTTTTAGTTTACTTGCTAGATGTGGCTTTTCTGCAACTTGCGGCGCAGCAGCCGCAGCCATACGCAACCACACGTAACCAAAAGCAACGTAACCAATTAAGTTCAGGTACTCTACCGCGACACTGTTAATGATATTTTCATCATCCATCACCTTGCTTAATACTTGCACGGTAACTTGGTGTACCAATTGCGTAGCATCAGCAAGCTGTTGATATTCTGCTTCAAATCCTGCTAACGGTTCAGCTAATAACGCTTGGATATCCGCAAGGAGTGGTTTCAGGAGTTCACCTCGACTACCGGCAACTTTGCGCCCTAATAAATCTAAAGCTTGAATGCCGTTAGTGCCTTCATAGATTTGCGCTATCCGACAATCACGAACTAACTGCTCTTGTCCCCATTCGCGAATAAAGCCATGACCGCCAAATACTTGCTGACCAAGTACAGTGGCTTCAAACCCAGTGTCCGTTAAAAAGGCTTTGGCAACTGGAGTTAACAACTGCACCAACGCTTCGGCCCGTTGGCGAGTCTCTGCATCAGCTGCGTATTTTGCTAAATCGAGTTGTTGCCCCACATAAGTTGAGAATGCTCGGCCACCTTCAACGAAAGCTTTCATGGTAAGCAGCATGCGCCGCACATCGCCATGCACAATAATAGGGTCGGCTTCTTTCTCGGGCTGCTGCGTAGCTTTAGCGCCACGACCTTGAATGCGGTCTTGGGCATACTCTAGCGCATTTTGATAAGAGCGAGCTGCAGCACCAAGGCCTTGGATACCTACACCTAACCGCTCATAGTTCATCATGGTGAACATCGCTGGTAAACCTTTGTGCGGCTCACCTACCAGCCAACCCTTGGCACCATCAAAATTCATCACACAAGTAGCAGAGGCATGAATACCCATTTTGTGTTCCGTTGAACCACAATGCACGCCATTGCGCTCACCAATAGAACCATCAGCATTTACCAGAAACTTCGGCACTAAGAATAAGCTGATGCCTTTACTACCTGCGGGTGCGTCGGGCAACTTAGCTAACACCAAATGTATGATGTTGTCAGTGAGGTCATGTTCGCCACCGGTGATAAAAATCTTGGTCCCGCTGATAGCAAAACTACCGTCTTCATTAGGAATGGCTTTGGTACGAATAATACCGAGATCGGTACCGGCATGAGGTTCGGTAAGACACATCGAACCTGCCCAGTTACCACTGATCATATTTTCTAAATAAGTGGCTTTTAGCTCGTCACTGCCATGCTGATCGATGGTCATGATAGCGCCAGCAGTCAAGCCTGAATATAATGAGAAAGAGATATCCGCTGCACAGAGCATTTCTTCATATTGCGCTGATACGGATTTTGGTAGGCCCATACCACCAAAGTCAGGATTGGCAGTCACCCCTACCCAGCCACCTTCAGCCAGTTGCTTGAAGTTTTCTTTGTAGCCTTGCGGGGTGGTTACCACGCCGTTATCGAAGCTCACGCCTTCTTCATCAGCAGCCCGAGCATTAGGAGCAATCAAGCTTTCTGCCAATTTCGCGCCTTCATCAATAATAGCCACTGCAGTGTCAATATCGACGTCAGCAAAGGCCTCAATTTTGGCCCAGTCTTCATGAACTTTAAATACATCCTGCAGTACAAACTGCATATCTTCACGGGGTACACGATAATCAGCCATGACCACACCTCTCTCAATCAGTTGGCAGAAAAAATCAAACAACGAATTTAAACAGGTGTTTTAATATCAGATCTCCTAGGGTCTTGTCCAGTCTTCTAAGGCTGGTAACTGAAAAGCCTGTTGGTTCATTGACATCACCACATGAGCTGGTGAAATTTTTAGAATCGTCACCGCACCAAAGCTATCTCCTTCAAAGAGCCGTCGCCCATCGAGAACAATCCAGCGTGCGGTGGCATCAGATGAATATTGATGACTATCGTAACTAAAACTGCCAATTTGCCGTTGCATACTCAGGTTTAAATCGTAAATGGTAGGAACGACACTTTGTTGCGCCGAATTCTCTCCACTTGCTAAGGCATCTTCAAAGGCCGCCAGCAATTCGGGAGATACCGCGTTTAAATCCAATCCTTGCCCTTGTGAAATCACCTTTTCTTTAGCCTCGTTAGCTGTTATGAGCGCAGTTGCTTCAGCGGTTTCAGCTACTGTTGCTGGCTCGGCTGTTGTGACTGCAACTGGCTCTGGCCAAACCGGAACGCGTATAGCCGAAGGTTCGCCTAATCGATACGCTGGCGTTGCTGGCGGCGTTGCTGCTTGGTTTAAGCTGGGGATTGGCGTCAGCGCTGATGTTTCTTGCGTAGGTGCCTGATTATCCTGTAACCACCACCAAACTGCAGCTGCACTTAATACAAACAGCAGCAGCGCCAAGACTACTGCAACTAGGCCTGTATAAGGTCCTCGAGGCTGAGTAGCACTAGCTAACCAAATGGGATTGGGTTGAGGCACCAGTGGCGATGACTGGCGCTGCAATGCTTTTAATACTGAAGACATTTATTGCTCCTCTTGCAATCGCGGGCCGCCTAGCCGACTGTTCGCCGCTAACCAAGCCAGAGTGATACCATCCAACGCGCCCGTAACCGGCAAGCCTGCTGCCATTTGAACCTGGCGTAACTGATGCACCAGCGGTTGTACACCAGCACTACCAGACTCTTTTAGTTGTTGCGCTAACCATTGCTGGTACAGGCTCGAGTCTTCATCAGCATAGCCCGGTGGCTGCGGAATAAAGGCAACAAAACGACCATTCCAGCCGGCTTCTGGTTGGGTTGCCATACTGCCAACAAACTGGTGCTGACCAGCATCTAACTGCAGCAATAATGGCCAACTTAATTGTTTCAGTTGGTCCATACGTGCGGTACCGGTAACACACATCAGTTGGAACTGCTCCACCCAGTTACACACGGCTGCTTCTGTTGGTGGTGCTGGTAATTGCCAGACCTGAGTTAATGCCACAATCGCTGGAACAGCGGCAGAATCAGCGGGTGTCGACACACTTGGCGCTGATACTTCCATGGTGCTCTCTATGGGAGTCGCTGCTAAGCCATCTGTGCTCACTCGGGTGTTCACTTGGTTCATTAAATACAATGCCAGCCAAGCACTAACGCCACCAAGAATTGCTGCTGCCGGCAATATCCACCACTTACGAGAATTGGTTGTGGCTGCAGGCGCCCCATCCAATTCCAGCACGGCCTGCTTAATATGTTTTACCGTCACCGTTTGCGTTTGATCGTTATAGGCAGCGAGTAACGCCCTATCACAAAGTAGATTCAGCCGTCGAGGGATCCCTTCGCTTGCTTGATGAACCCGCTGTATCGCTGCGCGCTCAAACAATCCGCGCTGTGCTCCGGCAACTTGCAAGCGGTAATTAATATAGCGTTCGGTATCAGCTAATTGTAATGGTAATAAGTGATAACGAGCCGTTATCCGCTGTGCTAGCTGGCGTAACTCGCGACGGCGCAGCAGATCTTGCAATTCAGGCTGACCAATTAAAATAACTCGCAATAGCTTCTGCTGATTGGTTTCAAGATTGGTTAATAAACGCAGTTGCTCTAATACTTGGGGTTGTAGGTGTTGGGCTTCATCAATCAGCACCACACATTGCTGACCCGCTTGATGTGCACTCAGGAGAAACTTACTCAACAAGTCTGTCAGTTGTTTGTCCGTTAATGGGCCGGATGCTGAGTCTTTGCGGCTTTTTGGCTGAGCAGCTGATTGCAACCCAAACTCATCACATAACGTAGCTAGTAACTCGTGTGAATTCAGCATCGGATTCAGAATAAATGCCGTTTGTGTGTGCTCTGGTAATTGTTCTAACAGGGCACGTGACACCGTCGTCTTGCCGGTACCAACTTCACCTGTGAGTAAGATAAATCCACCGCTACCTGATAATCCATAACTTAAATGCGCTAGCGCCTCTTGGTGACGCTCACTCAAATAGAGAAACTGTGGATCTGGAGCGATCGAAAAGGGCTCTGTGTGTAAACCAAAATAATTCAAATACATGCTGTCTGTATCACTATATTAAATCAAGGTAGCCAAGGCGTACCGGCTGCGCTTATTGTTATAATTAGATGGTTGTAAGTAAGGTTTTGCGTCGAGCATGGCTACAGTGTAACCACTCACTTGCATCACTGCCAGTGATTAGCGATGATGCACCGAGAATATTAAGGGAGTATGGCATGAACATATATTTGGTAGGTGGTGCCGTGCGCGATAGGTTACTCGGTAAGCCCGTGCATGAACGTGATTATGTGGTAGTTGGTGCTACTCCTCAACAAATGCTGGCTTTAGGCTATCGCCAAGTAGGCAAAGACTTTCCAGTATTTTTGCATCCGCAAACGCAGGCCGAATATGCCCTTGCAAGAACCGAACGCAAAACTGGCCAAGGCTACACAGGCTTCGCTATCGCAGCTGATCCGTCGGTGACTTTGGAGCAAGATCTTATGCGCCGCGATCTGACCATTAATGCCATAGCGCAAAGTGACTCCGGGGAGTTGATTGATCCCTATCATGGTCGTGCAGATTTACAGCAACGGGTACTGCGTCATGTCTCTCCAGCCTTTGTCGAAGATCCGTTACGGGTATTACGGGTGGCGCGCTTTGCCGCTCGCTTTGCTGCTGATGGCTTTACCGTTGCTCCTGAAACTATGGCGTTAATGCGAACCATAGCCGACCAAGGTGAACTTGCAACTTTAAGTGCTGAGCGAGTTTGGCGCGAAACTGAAAAAGCACTCAGCAGTGCAACCCCCGCGGTATTCTGGCAGGTCTTAAGCGATGCCCACGCCTTAACTCCTTGGTTCAGCGAGTTGCAACCAGCTTCAATTATCAAGTTAACTCGTCATTATTTGAGTCAGTTGGATACCCCAGATCCTCTCATCGCCTTTTGCCTAAGCCTGTATCCGCTGAACCCTGAACGAGCGCAGCAGTTGTGTGAACGCTTGAAGGTTCCCAATAGCTATCGTCAACTGGCGCTCAAGTTGTGTCGCGCGCAACTCAGTGCTAGCTCGACTTGGAATGCCGACGCGGCTTTCGCTTACATGGGACAGTTTGATTTATGGCGGCAACCCGAACAGCTTACTAACCTGCTCAAGGTGTGGCAATGTGTCGGAATTAAGGAACCCGTCTTGGCAGCTTTTCAGCGCAGTTTCGAGGCTGCTCAAAAGTTATCCGCAGCTGCTGTGATTGCCGCGGCCAAAGCTCAGGGCCAAGCTTTACAAGGCCCTCAAATTGGAGCAGCGCTACAATCAGCTCGCCACGCGAAGGTGATCAACGAATGGCAGCTCGCCAGCGGATAACGTTATCTACTGTTAAATAAAAAATAGCAGCAAAATAATACCCAACGCTAGGCGGTAAAGCACAAAGGGCAGCATCCCCATACGGCTAATGATCTGTAAAAAGAAATGGATACAGAAATAAGCCGCGACAAAAGATACCCCGACCCCGGTCAATACGGCTAACCAATCAACCGCTGCGGGTTGTTGCACTAATTTCAAGCCTTGGTAGCCACCCGCCATAATAATGACAGGAATGGATAACAAAAACGAAAAACGCGCAGCATCGGTTTTGGTTAGGCCAATCAGCATACCTGCGGTCATGGTTATACCGGAACGTGAGGTACCTGGAATAAGCGCTAATGCTTGAGCCAAACCAACTAAAATAGCTTGTTTCAAGGTCAATCCGGCTAACCCTTGGCGCTCGCTAGCTTTCACATCGGCGTACCATAACAGTAAACCAAACAGGATAGTGGTGGTGGCAATCACGAGCGCTGAACGGGCAAAGTTCTCAATTAAATCCCCCCCCAGTAAGCCAGCCAACCCAGCTGGAATAGTGGCCCAAATAATTAACCACGCCAATCTGCTGTGTTCGTTGTGTTGACCACGCATGCTATTTACCCAGCCCACCAGGAGCTGACCTACTTCTTGACGAAAATACAAGATGACCGCCAGCAAGGTTCCCACATGCACGGCAACGTCAAAGGCTAAACCTTGATCTTGCCAACCGAAAACTTGCGAAGGCAAAATCAGGTGCGCTGAACTAGAAATCGGAAGAAATTCAGTTAGCCCCTGAACCAGGGCCAGAATAATAGCTTCAATAATATCCACTGGGATTAGTTCCTTGCTAATAGCTTAATTATTGGTGATCAGGGTTGATGGCGTCACCTGATACAAATGAGGCAGTTGCTCAAAGTCAAATGATATAGGTTGTAACTGTTGAGAGCTACTGTATTGTTGCCAATGTTGAGTAAAAGTTAAACCAGTACATGGATGTGGCAAGGAGCCTACCAATTCAGCTAAAGGCCAGAGTACAAAAGCATTATGTAAAATCTCATCGCGTGGCAGTTGCACTGGCTCTCGACTTATCAGGTCATCAAACAACAGCATATCAATATCTAAGGTTCGTGGACTGTATTTAGGTGCTGCCGCGCTGTGGCCAAACTGCTGTTCAATCTCTTTGCAGATTTGATTTACCTCAGCTACTGATAACTGGGTCTGAACTTCTGCAACTAAGTTAAAAAAAGGCTGCCCCACAAAACCCACTGCAGCACTTTCAAATACTCGTGAGATTCGCATCGGCGTCGTTGCTGATGCAAAATGTTGATACAGCGCCAGCACCCCAGCCTGAATATGCTGATGCCGTTGCTTGTTACTACCTATACCTAATAAAACTCTACTCACGAAGCCTTCCGAGTGATCTCTACGGCAGTTTGGCGAGCAGCTTTAACCGCTTGAGGCTTGCCTACTTTTACTGTCACTTGCGGCACCTTGAAATGCGTTAAAATAAGCTCAGCCACCTCTTCTGCAACGGTTTCAATCAGAGCTCTGGGGCGCTGCTGAATGAGCGCAGTAACAGCTTTACTCAAGCTGTCGTAATCAAGTGCATCGGCCAAATCTTCAGAGCGTGCGGCCTTGGCATTATCCCATGCCATAGTTAAATCTAAGACCAACGGCTGGGTGCTTTCATGCTCCCAATCGTACACTCCTATGTAGGCATCAACCACCAACCCTTCTACGAATACTTTATCCATGATTTGTCATACCAGTAACTGATAGAAATTTAAGCGTAAAGCGCTTATGCTATGGGCTTTGCATAGTAACGGAAAGCGGACCGGAAAAAAATCACCATGGGTGCATTAATTGTACTGGCGATATTATCAGCTTACTTATTCGGCTCTATCAGTAGTGCCGTCTTGGTATGTCGCGTGTTCGGCTTACCAGACCCTCGCACTGCCGGCTCCCATAATCCCGGCGCTACTAATGTTTATCGAATCGGGGGCAAATTACCCGCAGTATTAACACTGTGGTTTGATGTGCTCAAAGGCATGATCCCGGTCTGGGGTTCTTATTTTCTCGGCATTGAGCCCTTTTTTCTGGGGCTTATTGCAGTAGCCGCTTGCTTGGGCCATATCTTTCCGTTGTACTTTCACTTTCGCGGGGGTAAAGCCGTAGCTACCGCTCTTGGTGCGATGTTTCCCGTTGCTTGGGAAATGGCTCTCTTGCTGATTGCCACCTGGATTTTGGTGTTTCGAATTAGCCGGGTATCATCTGTGGCGGCACTCGTCACCGTGAGCCTAGCGCCGTTCTTTGCTTATTTTATCAAGCCACAATACACAGTACCGGTCATTATGATTTCGCTGTTGATACTATGGCGGCATCAATCCAATATTATGCGTATTAGAAGTGGCGAAGAGCGTCGCATTAGGCGGCCACAACAGCCACCTGATGACAACGCTGAGGTCAACAACGACCGATCTTAATTAGCGAGTGATGGCCGTAAGTTGCTCTAATGGCCAGCGTGGAAAGGTCTTGATGGCAATATCTGCGTGCTCGCCAGCCATCAGGCGCTGTGCCCCGGCAAAAGCTATCATGGCACCATTGTCAGTACAGAATTCACCGCGCGGAAAATAGACTTTGCCACCAATGCGCTGCGCAAATTGCTGCAGTTGCTCACGTAAATGTTGGTTTGCGCTAACCCCGCCAGCAACCACTAAACGCTTAAGCTGGGTTTGTTCTAACGCCCGCCGACATTTGATCAATAGAGTGTCAACCACTGCATCTTGAAAGGCTCGAGCAATATCTGCTAAGGCTTGCTCGGAGCCATCGGACGCCGCGATAGTATTGGCAGCGAAGGTTTTCAAACCACTGAATGAAAAATCTAACCCAGGTCGATCTGTCATCGGCCGCGGAAATTGATACTGCTGTGGTCGGCCTTGGGTTGCCAGTTTTGCTAATCGTGGCCCGCCGGGATAGTCCAAGCCCATCAATTTGGCTGTTTTGTCAAAAGCTTCACCCGCCGCATCATCAATGGATTCACCTAATAGCTGGTAGTCACCAATACCATTAACCCGAACTAATTGGGTGTGTCCGCCCGATACTAATAAAGCAACAAATGGGAACTCAGGTACATCTTCTTCTAACATAGGAGCCAGTAAATGGCCTTCCATGTGATGTACCGCTACCGCTGGTACCTGCCAACCATAGGCCAAACTGCGACCAATACAAGAACCTACTAATAATGCACCCACGAGTCCGGGTCCGGCGGTATAAGCAACCCCATCGATATCAGCTGCGGTTAAATTTGCTTGTGCCAATGCGGCTTGAACAAGTGGTAGGGTTTTTCTTACATGGTCACGCGAAGCTAGTTCTGGTACCACGCCACCGTAATCAGCATGCAACTTTACTTGCGAGTAGAGTTGATGAGCCAGCAGACCTTGTTCAGTGTCGTATATGGCGATTCCGGTTTCGTCACATGAGGTTTCAATACCTAGCACGCGCATCTAATCTTATCCTTTTTAACTACAAACCAAAGGCGCCTAGTTTAGCCTAAAGCCTAACTGATGTCAGTCTAGATCAACGGTAACACCCTTCAATGAACTGTCATCATCACCGTGATTTTCACCACTGAGTTTGATCCGCAAGCGTAAGTCATTTGGTGCATCTGCATGACGCATCGCATTATCGTATGTAATACGGCCCGCCTTGTAGAGATCATAAAGAGCTTGGTCAAAAGTTTGCATGCCTAATTCACGCGAACGCGCCATGATTTCCTTTAACTCGCCCATGTCACCGGTGGCTATCTTCTCCGCAATGATCGGACTATTGAGTAGAATTTCAATGGCTGCAGTACGCCCCCCATCGGTAGTGGGAACTAACTGTTGCGCCACAATACCACGTAGGTTCAGCGATAAATCAAACATGAGCTTGTGAATCTTCTCTTTCGGCACCAGTTGCATGATCCGCTCAATCGCTTGGTTGGCATTGTTAGCGTGCAACGTAGCCACACACAAATGACCTGTTTCAGCAAAGGTTAAAGCGTATTCCATAGTCTCTTGAGAACGTATCTCCCCGACTAGAATCACATCGGGAGCTTGCCGTAACGAGCTTTTTAATGCTGCCTCAAAGGATTCTGTATCCTGCCCCACCTCACGCTGTGTGACCATGCATTGAGCGTGGTCATGCACAAATTCGACGGGGTCTTCAATGGTCAGAATATGCCCCTTTGAATGCTGGTTGCGGTAGCCAATCAAAGCCGCCAAACTGGTTGACTTGCCGGTACCTGTGCCCCCTACCACTAGCAACAAACCGCGCTTACTCATAATGAGTTGGGTTAGAATACTAGGAAGTTTAAGCTGCTCTACTGTAGGTATCTCGGTAACAATACGGCGTACTACCATGCCGGCTTTTTGGCGTTGCCAGAATGCACTCACCCGAAACCTGCCAATGCCTTCGCGGAAAATCGCGAAATTGGCTTCTTTATGGGTAATAAATTGCTCTAAATGATCCTCCCCAAGAGCTTCTTTGACGATGGCTAAGGCCGCATTATCACTCAACTTCTGTTCTGCTAACGACTGCAGCTCACCATTAATTTTGGCACTAGGAGCTAACCCCGCCGAAATAAACAAATCTGAACTTTGTCGTTCCACCATGAGTTTTAAGAGCTTATCCAACACCGACATTAGAAGGCATCCTTGTGATTCGCTTTAGCTTTAGCGTCAGCACGGGTTACAGTGCCTTGGTTGAGTAAGTTTTGCAGCGACTGGTCAAGCGTTTGCATGCCATGGGCAGCACCCGTTTGAATGGACGAATACATCTGTGCAATTTTATCTTCGCGAATTAAGTTCTTGATGGCAGATGTCGCAATCATGATCTCATGAGCGGCAACTCGCCCCCCCCCCACCTTTTTCAGCAAGGTTTGCGAAATCACGGCGCGCAGTGATTCAGATAACATGGAGCGAATCATAGGTTTCTCATCGCCCGGAAACACATCGACAATCCGGTCAATGGTTTTTGGGGCCGAGGTTGTGTGCAAGGTACCAAACACTAAGTGTCCAGTTTCAGCTGCTGTCATGGCTAACCGAATGGTTTCTAAATCACGCATCTCACCCACTAAAATCACATCAGGGTCTTCACGCAGGGCCGAGCGTAATGCGTTGTTAAAACTGTGGGTGTCGCGATGCACTTCACGTTGGTTAACCAAGCTACGTTTGTTCTTATGAACAAACTCGATGGGATCTTCGATGGTCAAAATGTGATGAAATTTATTTTCATTAATGTAATCCACCATAGCCGCCAGCGTCGTAGACTTACCTGAACCGGTGGGCCCAGTCACTAACACGAGTCCACGAGGGTTATCGGAGATCGTTTTAAAGATCTCTGGAGCACCCAGTTGTTCCAGTGTGAGAACCTCGCTAGGAATAGTACGAAAGACGGCGCCAGCACCACGGTTTTGTACAAATGCGTTAACCCGAAAGCGCGCCAGACTCGGTACCTCAAACGAGAAATCACATTCTAGATTCTGTTCGTACTCTTTACGCTGGCGGTCGTTCATAATGTCATACACCAGCTCTTGCACTTGCTTGTGCGATAAGGCCGGGATATTTATTTTACGAACGTCACCATCTACCCGTATCATAGGAGGTGACTCTGCTGACAAATGTAAGTCTGACGATTTATGTTTAACAGCAAAGCTGAGTAACTCAGTGATATCCATTGAACGGCCTCTTTATAGTGAGTGTTAGCAAGTGATAAATAACATAGCTGAACGGATAAAAGAAGTCCGCAACCAAATAAAGCAAGCAACTCAAGCTGCCCAGCGCCAGCCGCATAGCGTACAACTGCTGGCCGTTAGCAAAACTAAGCCAGCCGCTGATGTTGCTGCTGCCCATGCCGCCGGCCAAGTAGACTTTGGTGAAAACTATGTGCAAGAAGGCGTACAGAAGATTACGCAGTTGCAGCATTTACCGCTTACGTGGCATTTTATCGGCCCCATTCAATCGAATAAAACCAAAGACATTGCTGAACATTTTGCTTGGGTACATAGCCTTGATCGCGAAAAAATAGCACGTCGTTTAAGCCAACAGCGTCCAGCGCATCTCCCGCCGTTACAAGTGTTGATTCAGATAAATATTGACGACGAATCCAGTAAAGCGGGTATCGCACCGGCGCAACTAGAACAAATGGCTCAGCTGATTGCTAGTTTGCCGCAGTTGCAGCTGCGCGGTTTGATGACGATTCCCCAAGCCGATGCTAGTGCTGACCAACAAGCCCATAGCTTTGCCGCCATGCAGCGG
The DNA here is from genome assembly GCF_024584785.1 of Idiomarina loihiensis. GTDB lineage: Bacteria > Pseudomonadota > Gammaproteobacteria > Enterobacterales > Alteromonadaceae > Pseudidiomarina > Pseudidiomarina fusca. Next base: position 405,135 of record NZ_CP074112.1, on the reverse strand, counting down.
TTGTTTTTACAGTTACAGACCCAATATGATCAGATAGATACACTATCCATGGGGATGAGTAATGATCTTGCGGCTGCTATCGCTCATGGCTCAACCATGGTGCGTATTGGCACCGCTATTTTTGGTGCCAGAACCAACTCAATCAAATAATCAAGGAGACACAGATGACAACCACGCCACGCAAAATCGCCTTTATTGGGGCCGGTAATATGACCCAAAGCATCGTTGGCGGGATGGTCCGAAGTGGGTATTCCAACGAGCTTATTTACGTTAGCAACCCAAGCGCTGGTAAGCTGCAGCTGTTACAAGACAAACTCAAGGTTCATACCAGTCAAGATAACATCCAGGTTGCTACGCAAGCCGATGTTATTGTGCTTGCGGTAAAACCGCAGTTGATGGCGCAAGTCTGCCAACAGCTGCGTGAGCAAGTACCTAACCTTAGCGACAAACTGATTGTTACTATCGCCGCCGGTATTCGTATTGAAAAATATCGACAGTATTTAGGTGACTCGATTCGTATGATTCGCGTCATGCCTAATACACCTTCACTCGTAGGGCAAGGCATGTCGGGCTTGGTCGCTGACGACCGCGTTGATCAAACCGACCAAGACTTTATCACTGCAGCCTTTAATGGCGTAGGTGCAACTTTATGGGTTGCCGATGAAGATCAACTAGACATTCTAGGTGCTGTAGCTGGCAGTGGTCCTGCATACTTCTTTGAATTTATGGCAAGCTTACAGAAAGCAGCAGCAGCATTAGGTTTTGATGCTGACAAAGCACGAGCGATGGTGCAACAAACGGCACTAGGAGCAGCTGAAATGGCCATTGCTAGCGAGCTTTCGTTGGAAGATTTACGCAAGCAAGTGACCAGTAAGGGCGGCTCTACAGCAAAAGGTATCGAGGTTTATCAAGCCGCTGAGATTGACAAGATTTCAGCGCAAGCAGTCAAAGCAGCAGTGCAACGTAACCAAGAAATGGCTAAACTGTTTTAATCGGACCCTAAAGCCGCAGCTCGATGACGTTGCGGCTCACCAATACAAGGTAAACTGAGAGTATGAATGCCGTAACCTTTTTAGTTGATTTTGTTTTCGACTTATTTTTGATGGTGGTGATTCTTCGCGTATGGATGCAAGCGGTAAGAGCCGATTTTTACAATCCGCTGAGCCAGTTTGTGGTCAAAGTGAGTAATCCGCTGGTATTACCCTTGCGCTCAGTATTACCGACTATAGGTTGGTGGGACTTAGCCGCTGTGGTCTTGGCGTTACTGGTGGCCGTAGCCAAGATTTATCTAGTACAAATACTGATTAATGCGCCTTTACCTATGGTGGTCACAGCATTAATCAGGAGTTTGTTCTTAGTGGTGTTTCAATTTCTGTCGATCTTATTCTGGGTCACGCTGATCCGTGCCTTAATGAGCTGGTTTAGCCAAGGTTATCATCCAATGACAGCCATGCTCGCGCAGTTAACTGAGCCTTTTTTAGCGCCGATTCGACGTATCATCCCACCTATTGGCGGGCTTGATTTATCGGTTTTAGTGCTCATCGTAGGTATTCAATTTGTTCGCATTTTGCTGGGTAACATGCTGATTTAAGCTTATTACTAGCTGTACAAAAATCATCGAGAGGTTTGCATTATGAATTACCATCGTACCAGCCGTGGTTTGAGCTCTTGTACCTGGGTGCGTTTGCTGAGCATTGCCGTGTTGGGGCTACTGGCCCTGTTAAGCGCAACAGCCCAAGCTGAGCAAAGTAAACGACTGGGGCCGTGGGAAGTTCACTATAATGCCTTTAACTCCACCTTACTGCGCCCCGAAATGGCTAAAGAGTACAATTTACAACGCAGTAAGTACCTAGGCACCGTGAATATTGCAGTTTTAGCTGCTGATATTGCAGGTAAGCCGGCTCAACAAGTTGCTATTAGTGGTTATGTGATGAACCCGTTGAGCATGCAGCAAACTCTTGAATTTCAAGAGGTCATAGAGGGTGATGCTGTCTATTATCTAACTCAAGTTGAGTTCACACATCTAGAAACACTGCGCTTTTATATTACTATTAAGCAGGGTAACCAACAGCAAGAGCTACGTTTTAGCAAAGAGTTTTGGGCTAATTAACTCAAGTTAGCCAAGTAGCTTCACCCCTACTTGGCTGATCTCACCATGTTCATTTAACTCGCGCACCGTTAATTGCACTTGGCCAATCTTCAGGTCGTCACCTACCACCACACGACGGTGGAATTTCCGGTCAAAATAATCATTTAATGTGAGCGCAGCCAAATCGTCAGAGAGCTCTCCCAACGGATAAAAGCTAGCTACCTCAGCCAAACTAAGACTGCCACGTAAACTAAAGTCACCAAAGAATTCACTGGTTTGAATTTCTTTCGGTTTACCGCCGGCAGCTAACACTTTACTAATTTCATCAATGTGCTGAACTTTTGCCATCACTATCACCGTATCGCCTTCTTCAAAGCGAGGCTGATCAACACTTTGAATCCACTCCCCTTGCCGAACCAAACCGACGAATTCTGCCGGAGCATGAATGGTTAAATCAGACCAGTAATGATCACATGCAGGTGAACGTTCACTTACACTGTAAGCTAGAACTTCTAGAGGGTCCTTACTACCTATGCGGTCTAACGGCATGCGCTGGTCAGGCTCAGCAACAGCCGGTACCTCTAACCCCAACCAACGCGCCAAAGGCGCCAACGACCAACCCTGCACTATCAATGACACCATCACCACCATAAACGCGATATCGAAGAACAGTTCTTGGTCTGGCACTCCAGACAACCATGGATACAATGCCAAGATGATAGGTACGGCACCGCGCAATCCAACCCAACTCATGAACACTTGCTCACGCCAAGGGAAGACGAAGGGTAGTAAACTAATCACCACTGCAATGGGGCGCGCAATAAATATCATTAACGCTGCAACAGATAGCGAAAGTGGCCAATATTCGATTAAATGCGAAGGCGTCACTAACATGCCTAGAATTAAGAACATCATAATCTGGCTCAGCCAAGCTAAGCCGTCTTGAACTTGCAAAATATGAACCAACTGCGGCAACCGTGAATTACCAATTTGGTAACCCATGAGGTAAACCGCCAAGTAACCACTGCCTTGTAAACCACTGGTAATCGCAAACACTACCACCGCCGAGGCTGCGGCAAATAATGGGAAAAACGTGAACTGAACGGAGATTTTCCGCGACATCCAAATAAAGGTGCGTCCACCTAACCAACCGGCCGCAAAACCAATCACTAATTGTTTGACCACATCAAAGCTCATCGCTAGCCAAGAGAACTCCGCGGCAGTTGCAATCATAGTGGTGAGGGTCATGGTTAAAATAATCGCCATCGGGTCGTTAGTACCCGACTCTATCTCTAGCGTGGAAGCTACCCGTTGCTTAATTCGTAGGTTTTGCGATTGGAAGATACCAAACACGGCAGCGGCATCTGTTGAACTTAGAATAGCGCCTATTAATAAGGCTGTTGGCCATGGTAAATCAAATAACCACACCACCCCAGCCGCAGTAATAGCACAAGTTAGGGCAACGCCAACAGTGGCTAAGCTGATAGCCGGCCATAAGGCTACTCGAAAGCGTTCCTTGTGGGTACGCATACCACCATCAAAAAGAATAATAACCAATGCCAATGAGCCAATAAAGAATGCTAGAGCCGGATTATCAAACTCGATACCTAACACGCCCTCTTCGCCAGCAAGCATGCCAACCACGAGAAAGGTTAATAATAATGGAGCGCCCAACCGATTAGATACCACTGCGGCTAAAATACTGACCAGCAATAGTGACCCCATTAATAACATCAATCCGGTGATTTCAATCAATTAGCATTCCTCTTTATGGCTGACTCGTATGGCTCTATAATACCAAGCAAATTAACATATGGGTAAAGTATGATGCGAGAAATTGTTTTAGCTACGGGTAACCCTGGCAAAGTTAAAGAACTGCAAGAGTTATTAGCGCCGTTAGCATGGCAGGTTCGTCCGCAATCAGAATGGCAACTTAGTGATGCCGAAGAAACTGGGCTAACCTTTGTCGAAAACGCCATCATAAAAGCACGTCACGCAGCTTTACATACGGGATTACCTGCTCTCGCTGATGACTCTGGCCTAGCTGTTGATGCCCTACACGGAGCTCCTGGTATTTATTCTGCCAGATACGCAGCTGACCTCCATGGTGGCAAAGCATCCGACCAACAGAATATCGAGAAATTATTACAGCAATTAGCTGAGGTTCCTGCGGCCCAGCGTACGGCGAGCTTTCACTGTGTCTTAGTTTATCTAACGCATGCTGAGGACCCTACTCCTATCATTTGCCATGGCATTTGGCATGGTCATATTTTATCGGCTGCAACAGGCAGTGGAGGCTTCGGCTATGACCCAATCTTTGGGGTTGATGAATTACAGTGCTCAGCAGCACAATTAAGTAAAACCGAAAAGCAGGCCCGAAGTCATCGCGGCCAAGCATTACGTCAGTTGCTACAGCAATTAAGTTTGGCGAGCCAATGAGCCTGATGCAACTGCCACCACTGAGTTTGTATGTGCATGTGCCTTGGTGTATACAAAAATGCCCTTACTGCGACTTTAACTCCCATGGTTTAAAGCAAGAGATCCCTGAACAGGCCTACATTGCACGTTTATTAGATGATTTGCGAGCAGACTTAGACTGGGTTCAACAGCGGTCACTGCAAAGCATTTTTATTGGTGGCGGAACACCAAGCTTGCTCTCGGCTGCAGCTATTAAGCAATTACTGGACGGCATTGCTAAGCTTATCCCGCTAGCACCTGATTGTGAAGTCACTCTAGAGGCCAACCCTGGCACCTTTGAGACAGAGCGATTCGCCGGTTTTGCGGATGCTGGGGTAAACCGCCTATCTATCGGTGTTCAAAGTTTGCAAGCTGAACAATTAACCGCCCTAGGAAGGGTTCATAATCCACAGCAAGCTATAGTAGCTGCTAAGCATGCTGCTAGTTTGCCGCTACGCAGTTTTAATCTAGATTTAATGCATGGACTACCCGGCCAATCAACCGCCGCAGCCATGGCCGACTTAGACCAAGTTATTGCACTGCAACCACCGCACATCTCATGGTACCAATTAACCATAGAACCAAATACGGTCTTTGCCAGCAGGCCGCCCCAGTTACCTGATGACGATACTCTCTGGGAAATTCAGGAGTTAGGGCATCAACGTTTATTAGCAGCTGGCTATCTGCAGTACGAAGTGAGTGCCTATGCGAAACCGGGTCATCAAAGCCGACATAATCGTAACTACTGGACCTTTGGTGACTACTTGGGTATTGGCTGCGGTGCGCATAGTAAGATTTCACTACCAGAGCAAAATCAGCTGCTTCGATGCGAAAAAATCAAACATCCGCAGGGCTATTTGGATTTAACCAAGCCGCTACGCTATAAAGAATGGCAGGTATCGGACGAAGACCGTCCGTTTGAATTTTTCATGAATTATCTGCGTTTATTCGAAGCAGTCCCTAAACAATTATTCTGCGAGCGCACAGGATTAGCTTTGACTGCAGCTGAAGCCGTGCTTGCGCCGGCATTAGCTAAGCCGGCAGAGCAAGCACTGTTAACTGACCTAGGTGATAGCTGGGAAGCTACAGCGCTTGGTCGGCGTTACTTAAATTCCTTACTAGATCAGTTAGTTTAACCTATCCGGCTAAACTTCAAATCCCAAACGCCATGACCTAGTCGCTCGCCTCGTTGCTCAAACTTGGTAAGGGGGCGTTCGCTAGGACGCGGAATGTATCCTTGGTCTTCCGCTAGGTTACGCCAATTAGCAGCGCCAGACATGACTTCTAGCATATGCTCGGCGTAGTTTTCCCAATCCGTGGCTAAGTGCAAAACACCACCCAGCGCTAATTTAGGTCGTAAGGCTTCAACAAAAGCAGGCTGAATAAGACGCCGTTTATGATGACGCTTTTTATGCCAAGGGTCGGGAAAAAAAACTTGAACCGTGTCTAATGCACCATCGGCAATACAATCTCGTAGAACTTCAACCGCATCGTGTTCGTAAACACGTAAATTAGTGAGGCCTGCAGTTTCGGCTTCCATCAAGCAAGCGCCCACGCCAGGACGATGCACTTCGATTCCGATAAAGTTCTTTTCTGGTGCAGCTGCAGCCATAGCCACTAATGATTTACCCATACCAAAGCCGATTTCTAAGACTGTAGGTGCTTCGCGGCCAAACACTTGGGTTAAATCTAAGAGACCCTGCTGATGAGTTAGCCCCATGGTTGGCCAGCTTCGCTCTAACGCAGCAGCTTGCCCTCTGGTTAAGCGCCCTTCGCGCTTAACAAAGCTACGCACAGTGCGAATGTATTTACCATCTGCTTGGGCTTGTTCCAAATTACTATCGCTCATGCTGCCTCTTTATCAAATATCTGTTACTACGAACACGTAAAAACCAAAGGTACTCATTAAGCTGCTTTTTTGCAGCGCTCAATTATGCAAAAAGGCGCCTCAAACGCAAGGTTTGAGACGCCTTTTTTAAGAACACTCTAACTTATTCAGTTACAGGAACTTTCTTACTCACTTTCATGTGCGCTTCGATACGACGGTTTTTGATGCGATTCTCGCGAGTGTCGTTCGGGTAGCGTGGCTTGCTTTCGCCGTAACCGACAGTGGTTACACGTTCAGCAGCAATACCGTAATCGTTAATCAAGGCATCACCAACAGCTTTAGCGCGACGCTCTGATAACTGCTGGTTGAACGTAGCAGGACCAGAACTATCAGTATAGCCTTCAACGGTGATATCCAACTGTGGATACTGTTTCAAGAAATCAGCTGCTGCTTTAATATCAGCTTTCTGATCTGCTGCAATTGTTGCTGAGTTGATGGCGAAGTTCACGATCAAGTCACGCTTAACCACCTCGTTCTCATACTTCACGCAACCATCAGCATCAACCACATAACCCGCTTGGGTGTTAGGACACTTATCTAAGTTGTCATTCACACCATCGTTGTCAGAATCAGCAACAACAACTGGCGCAACCGGTGCTGCTTGAGCTGGTTCGCTAGCAGCAGTTGAAGACGTGCTGCTGTAACCTGAGTTACCGCCGAAGTACCAACGCAAGCTAGTTAAGAACATAAATTCGGTTAAATCGCCGTCGCTTTGCTGCAAGGCACCTTCAACGGTTAATGCTAGGTCGTCCGTAAGGTATTCACGATAACCGGCCGATAACCGTAAGAATTGGTTGCTAACGTTGCCAAGCTCGGTCGCGTTGATACCAGCGGCACCGTAGAATTTCTCGGTAAAGTTATAAACCACATCAATACCTAGCACGTTACCGCTAGAATCGAATGAATCTGTTGTTTCTAAGTCACCACGCAAATAATCGTAGTAAACTCGATAACCCCACTCAGGAGTGAACTGGAAACCAGCTTCTAAACCGCCGAAGACAGCGTCAAAACCACCACCGAAGGTGTGTAGTTGGTTGCGTTCTAGCGCAACGCGGTCTGAGTCAGTCCCAAACATACCAATGCGTGGACCAACATAAAAACGTCCTGTCTCATTACTCGCTTGAGCAAACACAGGTGCTGACAATAGTGCTGATGCAACAGCTACTGATAGTAATGTTAACCGTTTCATGAGATGCTCCTTGTATATTTCTCATAGGGTCAAACTAACCAATGACGCTAAGTATACACTAAATTAGAAAAAACTTCCTACACTGCCAGTCCTTTACGGTATATTTGCAGATGTTTTTAGCGAATATACAGACACGATCAATGAATAAAGCTAGTAAAAGCCTTTCCACTACGGCATTACCCCCGTCAGAGTTCAATCAAACAGTGATTCGCTGGCAATCTGAACACGGCCGTAATGAACTCCCGTGGCAGCTTGAACAAGACCCCTACCATGTACTGGTCAGCGAGTTCATGCTACAGCAAACCCAAGTCGCAACCGTGATCCCTTATTTTACGCGATGGCTTCATCATTTCCCAACGCTCGCTACATTAGCTAGTGCCAGTGAGGATGAAGTCTTGACGCAATGGCAAGGCTTAGGTTTTTATCGCCGAGCTCGTAACTTACATAAGGCAGCACAGTATTTACAGGATACTTATCAAGGGCAAATACCGGCTCAGCCACAGCTGCTTCAAGAAGTACCTGGGATCGGACCCTACACTGCCGGCGCCATTACTGCCTTTGCTTTTAACCAACCTGCGGCGCTGGTGGATGGCAACGTTAAGCGGGTATTCTGTCGCTATTTTGGAATCGAACAAGTACCTACCTCAACTGCAGCTGATAAACTCATCTGGCAATTAGCAGAAAGCTATTATCCCGAGCAGGACAACCGCAGTTATGCACAAGGCCTATTAGATCTTGGTGCAACAATTTGTACACCGCGTAAGCCAAACTGTATCAGCTGCCCTTTGCGAGCGAGCTGTTATGCTTATCAACAGCAACGCGTAGATGATTTGCCAACTAAACCGCCACGTAAAACCACGCCGACCAAACCCGGACATTTTATTTGGATAAGCAATGCCAAGGGTATCTTCCTGACTCAGCGTAGTGGTGATGTCATCTGGCCTCGCTTATGGAGTTTCCCAGAAGTAACTGAGCCGCCTCCGAACGCCGCACTGCACGGCCACTTTAAGCATACTTTTTCTCACTACAAATTAGCAGCCCAGGTTTGGCAGTTAGCTCACCCGAATCAACTGGCTGAAACCCTATCCACTGGACTTGAACTGATCAGCTGGCAGCAACTAAAGAATATTGCGCTACCTACGCCGATCAAACGCTATCTAGACAAACATCAACAGAACCCTGCATAGGGTTTGCGTATTGGTGGCAGGGCACGTAAAATTTAGACCACTTAAAATCAAGCGAGGTAATGTATGAGCCGTACTGTTTACTGTGAATATTTAAAGCAAGAAGCTGAAGGCCTCGATTTTCAGCTATATCCGGGCGAGCTTGGTGAGAAGATTTTCAACAGCATTTCAAAGCAAGCGTGGGCTGAGTGGCAAAAAAAGCAAACCATGCTTATTAACGAAAAACGTCTTAATCTGATGGATCCAAAGGCTAGAGAGTTTCTCGAGACACAAATGCAAGCTTTCTTATTTGAAGGCAAAGAAGTTGATATTGAAGGCTACACTCCTCCTAGCAAATAACTCCTACGACAAGCCCCTCCACTAGGGGCTTTTCTTTTCCTGCTTTTTACAATCTCTGATGCCCACCTTAGCTTCTTTTAGCTGACGCAGCCTTCTTAATTCCGGGCATATCGCTCATTTATTAGCTAAACCTAGAGAAACCTCATCAAATCTGTTAGACTACATACGAATTTTTCAAAGAGGGAGTAACTATGAAGATGCCTTCCTGGCAACGCGCTGTACTAAAAGTAGGCAGTGCGTTGATAGCCCCAGACGATACAGGAACGAGCAGTAAATATTTGTTAGCTATTGCGCGCTTTATTATTGAGTGCCGTGAACGCGGCCAAGAAATTGTTTTAGTTTCTTCAGGTAGCGCAGCAGCTGGTCGTAAACACATTAGTTACGATGGCGACAGCATTCCCGTAACTATTAAAAAAGCGATGGCGGCCGTTGGTCAAAGTGACATGATGGCAAACTGGTCTCGCTTTTTTGACTTTCCTTGTGCACAAGTCTTAATGACTCATGGTGACCTACGCGACCGTGCCAGATACGTTAGTGTACGAAATACTTTAAAAACATTGTTAGAACACGATGTATTACCTGTAGTCAATGAGAACGATGCGCTTGCCACCGATGAAATGAAAGTGGGTGATAACGATAATCTAGCCGCCATGGTTGCAACTCTCGTTGATGCTGATGCCCTCTTTATCTGTTCAGACATTGACGGCTTATTTGATGCCGATCCACGGGTAAAGCCAGACGCTAAAAAAATCGATGTCGTGAACGAGATCACTGAAGAGATCTTCGCTCTCGCAGGAGGCACGACCAATAAAATTGCCACCGGCGGCATGCGCACTAAAATTGAGGCGGCGGAAAAAGCAACCTCACATGGCATTGATACCTATATTGTGAATGGCCGTAAAGGCGCTACCTTTGAGCACATGCTTCGGGGTGACAATCCCGGCACGCTATTCAAGCGCCAGCAAGACCCTATGAGCAATAAAAAGCATTGGTTACGCCATACTCTGATTGCTCAAGGAGAATTGGTAGTTGATGAAGCAACGGCCAACGCTTTAACTGATGGTGCAGCCCTAACCACGATGGGCATTATCGATATTCAAGGTGATTTTAATCGCGGTGACGCGGTAGTTATCCGTAATGGCGGTAACGCTGAAGCTGTTGCTAAAGGCATTTGTCAGTACAGCTCGCACGAACTACTGCATTTAAAAGGGCAAGAGATTAGCGATATCGCTGAAACCTATGGTTACAGCCCAATCACTGAAGTTATCGAAGCGAACGATTTAATGATTTTGGAGGACGCATGAGTACCCCACTAGCAGAACAAATTTCACAACGTGCGGCAGTTGCTGCACGAGCTATCGCTACTTTGAGCGAAGCCGATAAAAACACCGTATTACAACGCATGGCAGATGCTATTCGAGCCAATCAAGCAACTATTTTAGAAGTAAATGAGCGAGACATGAGTGCGGGCCGCGATAAAGGTCTATCTGACGCTATGTTAGACCGATTACAGCTGGACCCCGAACGTCTTGAAGGCATTGCCGCTGCTATCGAAGAAATTATTGCATTGCCAGATCCGGTAGGTGAGCGCCTGCCCTTTACCACCCGGCCCAATGGTATGGTGGTAGAGAAAATGCGTATTCCGCTTGGGGTAATCTGCATGATTTATGAAGCACGCCCTAATGTGACCGCAGATGCCGGCGCTTTGTGCTTCAAGTCAGGCAATGCGGTGATCTTGCGTTGTGGTCGCGAAGCTATCGAAACCAGCAAAGCCATCGCTGCTGCCTTACATCAGGCCTTGCGTGAGAGCAACTTACCCGAAGATGTGATTACCGTGGTGCCAACCCCCGATCGCGATTTGCTGTTAGAACTGTTACAGCAGGATCAAAACATCGATTTAGTTATTCCACGTGGTGGCGAAGGGCTGATTCATTTTGTGAGTGACAACAGCAAGATTCCAGTCATTCAGCATTACAAAGGAGTTTGTCATCTTTACGTCGATAAAGATGCGGATCTAGACAAGGCCCTAGCACTATTACTTAACGGCAAAACACAACGCACCGGCGTGTGTAATGCCTTAGAAGGCTTACTCGTTCACCAAGCGGTAGCCGCTAAGTTCTTACCTATGGCAGCCGCAGCTTTAGCTGAAAAACAAGTGGTGATTCACAGCGATCAAGCCTCTGCAAATTATTTTGCTGATGCCGATGTGATTGCTGATGATGCCTTTGGACAAGAATATTTGGCACTAGAGCTAGCCGTGCGTACGGTGCCTGATTTTGCTGCCGCTATTGAGCACATACAGCAATTTGGCAGTGGTCACACTGAAGTGATTGTGACTGAGAACCAAGACACTGCTGAACAGTTTATCCGCACAGTCGATTCGGCCGTAACCATGCATAATACTTCATCTCGTTTCAGTGATGGTGGTCAGCTTGGTTTAGGCGCAGAAATTGGTATTTCAACCAGTAAATTGCACGCTTATGGTCCTATGGGCCTGCAATCGCTTACGACCGAGAAATTTGTCGTGACCGGCACCGGTCAAATTCGCGAATAAATGAGCACCAGCTTAGACTATGTGAACAAAAAACCGGCCTATTGTGGCCGGTTTTTTTATGCTGGCTGCTTAGCCTAAGCGCTCGTTTCAGTCACCGCTGGATCTTCCTGATCCTGCTGGTATCCAGCTAGCAACAATGGCCAGTCACGAGCTTGTTGCCAATGAAAAACTGAACCTGCCTCTTCTGCTTTTTTTACCTCCTTGTTGAAGGAGCGTAACAAGCGTTCCAAATTAGCTTGCTGCCATTCACCTGGTTGACGAAATTCACACTTGTCAAAGTCGACAATCCAAGCTTTACCGGCATTATCGAGCATCAGGTTATGACAATTTAGATCCGAATGATAAACCTGCTGTTGGTGCAACTGCTTTATTGCTGCCCCCAACCGATACCATTCTGGTGCTGTCAATGAAGCTTGCTGTAAGCGTTGAAAAACATCTTTGGCGCCAGGAATTATTGCCACTAGAATATCAGCACGGTAGCCCCATCCAGGCGCCCGTTCAAATTTTGCTGCGAGCGGTTGTGGCACCGGTAAACCAAGTTCGCGTAATTTTAGTAACAGCGAGAATTCTGCCATCGCACGACTGGTTTCGATTGGCTCCCGTTTAAAACGATCTTTATTTAGCTTGCCGACCAAGCCACCACGATAATAGTGTCGCAGCAGCATCCCCTGCTCACCATGCTCTATAAACCAAGCAGTAGCTCGACCAGTGGCTGAACCCTTCACCTTGTTTTGCTGTGCCCAGTAATCTGCGCTAAAAAATTCGGCGTTAAAATCAGGTAGCGCCTGCGCATCGTACCAATACTCAAGGCCAGGTTTGGGAGATAGACGTTGCATCATTGTTAGGGTCCTTACTAAGCTTGTGGAGGGCGGCAGATGAGCCTCAACATCAGTCAACATCACTGCTGTCGCGCCTTGATCACGAGCAAATTCAGCACTCGCTGCTGCTACCATCTGCTCACGTAATTGGGGTTGAGCTATAAGTTGTTGCCAAGCTTGCGCTAAAGCCTCGGCATGTGTCACCAGCTTGACTGCGCCTACGGCTTCTAGCCGGCCAAAAATTTCAGCAAAGTTAAATACATGCGGACCAGACACCACTGCAGTCGAGGTGGCCACGGGCTCCAGCGGATTATGACCACCACGTTCTATCAAACTTCCACCGACGAAAGCCACATCAGCAACTTGATACCATAACAGGAGCTCGCCCATAGTATCACCCACTAACACTTGATGTTGAGCGGTGACTTGTTGCTGACTACTACGGGTAACCACCTTGAATTGACGCTGCGCTAACTGAGTTACTGTTTGAAACCGTTCCGGATGCCGTGGCACCAATATCAGCAAGCAATCGGGTTGTTGCGTCAATAATTGGGCAAAAGCGTCTAAAATTTGCTCATCTTCACCCTCATGGGTACTCGCAGCTACTACTACAGGTCGCTGCAACTGTGTTCCCCATTGCTGCGCTTGCTGCTGCAGCGCCTCACTTATTTGGAAATCAAATTTTAAATTTCCACGAACAGCCACCTTATCGGCGGGCATTCCCAGATGGATAAAACGTTGCTGCGAAGGCTCTGTTTGCGCTGCTATCCAACTAATATGCTGCCAAATAGGACCAATCAGCCAAGCATACTTTTGATAGGATTTTGCCGAACGCTCAGATAAGCGAGCATTGACTACTAAGACAGGTATTTGCTGATGGTCAGCGGTTCGGAGTAAATTAGGCCACAACTCAGTTTCTAAAATAATCACGAGACGTGGTACTAGCTTATTAAAAAAACGCCGCATCGCACCAGCCGTATCAAGCGGTAGATAGGCGTGAAAGACCCGCTCCCCAAAGAGTTGCTGCGCCAGCGATCGCGCGGTTGGAGTCATCGATGTTAAGGTAACGGGGAGTTGTGGATACTGCTGCAAGATACGTTCGATAAAGCCGCGCGCTGCAATGGTTTCACCGACTGATACACAGTGAATTAGGATGCCGTCGCGAGCTTGCATGGGGAAAGATTGTAACGCTAAACGTTGGCGCCAATGCTGACGATACGCAGGCGCTTTGCGCCCACGTAGCCATAAATAAATAAAGACGAACGGTACTGCAATACAAATCAGTACCCGATACCACAGCGTCATTGCTATTAACGCCAGTACTCTTTAATCCATGAGGTTGGCAGAACTTTACGGTACCACTTACCACTACGTCCTGCGATAGCATCATCTGGATGCGGCCGACCATGGAAAATAATAACCTTCGCACCTTCAGGAATACGCGGCTCTTGAAAAAAGCTTAACGGGAATGGACGCAAACAATGACGTTTGAAACTACGGCACCAGGTTGCTGGCCAATACTTTAGCTTGCCCTGACGCGCCACAAACTGAGTAATAAACTCTTGCTCATTACGGACATCTTTGCGCGAACCAATTGGGTCATTCTTTAAATGCTCTAGAGCATCAACATGAGCGCCGATATTAAAACGAAATACTGAGGTGTTGCCGGTTGCATCGGATTTATCCCATTCTTTAATCACCAAGAAGTCACCTTCCGGTTCAAAGAACTCATCCAGACTACCTACAATCACAATATCAAGATCCAAGAACAACGTAGGACCTTCTAAATCATAAAGAGGCTGCGCAAAACAAGTCAGCTTTAACCAACCGTGTCCAAAAGTCCATGGCTTACGCTGATCAAAATCCTCAAAGCCTACAGCTGGAATAGGCTTCACTTCTACTTCTTCGCGAATACCTTCGTTGTCATCGGTCAAACAAACAAATCGAAACGGCAGGCTAATATTACGGCTAACCATAGAATAAAGTGTGTTGACATAATCAGAGCCGTATTTGGTGCCCCATTTAATACAAATAATGTTTACCGGTTGCATAAGAATGTTATCCAATCAATAGAATGACTATGGTGACCATAATGCCAAATTTTGGGTGATCTGACTACGTTAAATATCGTAATGAGTGCAATGATAGCCAACTTAACCTATGTTTTACCTATGAGCACCTCAAATTTTAATTTACCGCCGCAACTCACCGACTGGCATCCTTATAAAAACAGCCAGATAACTGACCTTTGTCTCATTTTAGGTGACCAGTTAAATGCCAAGCATAGTTGGTTTCAGCAAGTGCAGTCGCAGCGATTGTTCGTTTTTATGGAATTGGCTCAAGAAGCTAATTATGTGACCCACCACCAGCAAAAAATCTTAGCTTTTTTTGCTGCTATGCGCAGCTTTGCCATGGCCCTGCACCAAGCGGATCATCAGGTCCTTTATCTTAGCCTAGATGCTGCTGTTAATAGTGGCAATCTTACCGCCAACTTAGACCAATTAATCACACAGTTAGGTATAACTACAGTTCATCTGCAACAACCCGACGAGTACCGTCTAGACCAACAATTACAGCAATGGGCCACCGTTCAGCCCAGCGTATCGGTTACATGGTGCGATACCGAGCATTTTATCTGTGCTCGAGACGTGCTGCAGCAGTGGTTTGGTGATAAACCTAGTTATCTGATGGAAGCCTTTTATCGTCGCTTGCGCAAACAGACCGGCTATTTAGTAGATGAACACCAGCAGCCTTTTGGCGGGCAATGGAATTATGACAAAAGTAACCGCAACAAATTACCAGCTAAACATAAGGTTCCCGCGCCCTTATTGTTCGCCAATGACACCAGCGAGCTCGCTGATATGTTGCAACGCATGGGGATTAAGACCATGGGGAGCGCCCAACCTGACAAGCTACTCTGGCCGGTAAACCGACAGCAATCATTGCAGTTACTTGATTACTTCCTTGAATATTTACTACCTAACTTTGGGCTCTATCAAGATGCTATGACGGAATCCTCTTGGGCCGTCTATCACGCCCGTTTATCTTTTTCTCTTAATACCAAAATGTTGTCACCTAAATTGGTGATTGAGCGCGCCATTGATTATTGGCAACAGCATCAAGAGCGTATTAGTCTGGCTCAAATTGAAGGCTTTGTGCGGCAAATCCTTGGTTGGCGAGAGTTTGTCCGTGCCATTTATTGGCAGTTTATGCCGAACTACAAAGCGTTAAACTATTTTAAGCATCACCGCCCACTACCCGACTACTTTTGGACCGGCGATACAAAAATGCGATGTTTACAGCACAGCCTATCGCAATCCCTAGACTATGCCTACGCGCATCACATTCAACGGTTGATGGTGATTGGTAATTTTTCGTTGTTAACTGAGCTTGACCCCGATGCCGTAGACCAGTGGTATTTGGGGGTCTATATTGACGCTATCGAATGGGTTGAACTACCTAATACTCGGGGGATGAGCCAATTTGCAGATGGTGGCATTGTGGCAAGCAAACCTTATGTAGCCAGCGGTAATTACGTGAATAAAATGTCCAGCTACTGTAGCAACTGTCATTATCAAGTTAAGTTAAAATCTGGCGAAAACTCCTGTCCACTGAACAGCTTGTACTGGCATTTCATTGAACAAAAACAAGAGCTTTTTGCGAACAATCCGCGCATGAGTCTCGTTATCAAACAATGGCAACAGCGCAGTCCTAGCGAGCGCAATGACATCTTAGCAACAGCACAACGCTACCTCGAGCAACTAAATTCACTATAGGAGTTACACGATGAAGATTTGGTTTCGTACGTTACTGTTAGGCGTTGCCTTAACTGGCTTCGGTTTAACCGGCTGCAGCAATACTCCAACCCCGGTGGCTCCAGTCATTGAAGATTTTGACCCACAAGGTTATCTGGGTACTTGGTATGAAATTATTCGCTTACCCCATAGTTTCGAGGAAGGTTTAGAGCAAGTGAGCGCTGAATACCGACAAAACGCTGATGGCAGCTTAGAGGTAACCAATCGCGGCTATCATACTGCAGATGGTGAATGGCAAACAGCCATTGGCCATGCTGAACCCGTTGCTCCAGCAATGTATAAAGTGACATTCTTCTGGCCTTTTGCCGGGGGATATTACATCAGCAGGTTAGATACCGATGCCGATGGCAACTATTTACACGCTGTCATCACCAGTGATAGCCATGACTATTTTTGGTTGCTATCGCGCCAACCCCAAGTACCTGATAA
The DNA here is from genome assembly GCF_024584785.1 of Idiomarina loihiensis. Taxonomy (GTDB): domain Bacteria; phylum Pseudomonadota; class Gammaproteobacteria; order Enterobacterales; family Alteromonadaceae; genus Pseudidiomarina; species Pseudidiomarina fusca. The sequence continues at coordinate 388,373 of NZ_CP074112.1, read as the reverse complement.
CCTGATAGACGAGGTTCTTGAGCAAGCTGAAAGTTGGGGCTATAAAAAAAGCCGGATGATCTTGGTAGACCACCCGGCTGATTAATATAAATCACTAACGTTTATTGTGGGCGACGGCTACGACGCTGTTCTGAGCCACGCTCACCACCACGCTCTGTACGAGCACCGCGAGCGCGCGGAGCGCCTTTGAATGGTGGGCGCTCGCCACGCGGACGATCACCACGCGGTGGCTTACTACGAGTAATAATCTCACCTGGTGCTAGTTCAATGGCCATTTGCTGCTGACGTACACGGGCACGTTGCAGAATGCGAACTACCGCAGTTGGCAAGCCTTTTGGTAATTCAACCAAGCTGTGGCCTTCAAACAATTGAATTTGACCAATGTAGCGGCTGTCAATTTCACCTTCGTTAGCGATAGCACCAACGATATCTTGTGGACGAGCACCATGGTCTCGACCTACTTGAATGCGGTAGGTATCAAACTCAATGTTTGCATCACGACGGTCACGTGGACCGCGTTCTGGACGCTCGCTACGCTCGTTGCGGTCACGACGTTCACGCGGGTTACGATCAGCCCGCTCCGCACGTTCCGCAAATTTACGTGGTGCTGGGTCTTCAGCAACAAGCAGCGGACGTTGCTGGTTATGCTGTGCCAATAACGCGGTAGCAATCTGCAGTGCCGTTAACTCAGTGTCAGCTTGCATTTTTTCTACAATAGCTGTCATTTCGTCAAGCTTACCTTGAGCTACCGTGTGCATGATTTGCTCTTGCAACTTAGTTTGACGATGTAAGCTTAATTCTTGTGCATTTGGTACTTCAAAATACTCGATTGTACCGTTAGTTAAACGCTCGTAATGGCGTAACAAGTGGCGTTCTTTGGCACGATAGAACAAAATCGCCTCACCACTACGACCCGCTCGGCCAGTACGACCAATCCGGTGCACATAAGACTCAGTGTCACCCGGTAGATCGTAGTTCACCACATGGGTGATTTCTGGTACATCAAGACCACGTGCAACAACATCGGTTGCTACTAAGATTTCAATCCGGCCACTGCGTAATTGGCTTACGGTCTGCTCACGTTGAGCTTGGTTCAAGTCACCACTTAAAGGTGATGCTTTAAAGCCTGAAGCTTGCAGTTGCTCGGTTACTTCCATGGTATCTGAACGAGTCCGCACAAAGATCAGCACACGTTGATACTCTAAGGTTTCTAACAGGCGAGTTAATGCTTGCATCTTGCTCAAGCCACGCACTTGCCAAGCACGTTGGCGAATGGTTGCTTTAGCTTTTTCTTGCGCAGCAATTTGAATGTTTAGCGGCTGCTCACCTGCTTCGTTAACTAAGAAGGTTTTAGCCAATTTACGAATCGCAGGTGGCATAGTTGCAGAGAACAAGGCACGTTGTGACGTGTTTGGTACTGCAGCCATAATAGTTTCGATATCTTCAATAAAGCCCATGTTTAACATTTCATCGGCTTCATCTAGCACTGCCAAACGCAGAGCTGATAAATTTAAGACGCCTTTTTTCAGCAAGTCTAATAAGCGACCTGGAGTACCCACAACGACTTGGGCACCACCACGAAGGGCTTTAATTTGCGGACCGAATGCTGAACCACCGTAAACAGTAGCAACTTCAAGGCCACGAATTTGTTGGCCGAACTCAGCTACTGCTTCAGCTACTTGCATGGCTAATTCGCGAGTTGGTGCAACTACCAGCATTTGGGTAGCGCGAAGTTTAGCATCCACCAAACTTAAACCTGGCAAACCAAAAGCGGCTGTTTTACCCGTACCGGTTTGCGCTTCACCCAGCACATTAGCGCCAGCCATTAAGGCCGGAATAGCTTGGATTTGAATTGGGGTTGGAGTGGTAAAATTCATTTTTTCTAGCTGCTTAAGCACAGCAGCAGGCAGGGTCAAATCGGCGAACGATTGGCCAGTCATTACTTCAGACATATTTTTCTCACATATTCTGTAAAGCTTATTTAGGGGGGAAGATACGCCCGGCTACAGAACACGATGAACACTCTGGCAGGAATTAGGCGCTGTTTACCCCAGCGAATCAGGGGTAAAGCCGCTCCCATCAATAGCGGTAATGACCCTGAGGGCGTGGATTATACGCTAAATGTTAAAATAGGCAAGCAAAACTATCATTGCAGTATCAGCGTATAACCATGATACTCGTCATTCGTCTTAGTATTCTTATCTAAGACGTCGCCAACAAACTAGGAGGAGATATGGCTAATCATAATTCTCATCACAGCATGCGTTCGCTATTACAAACCAATGCTTATGTTGATGGACATTGGATTCCGCTGGAACAACGCTTTCAAGTGCTTAACCCTGCCACCGGCGAGGTGCTTGCTGACGTGGCGGATGCCGATGCGACGCTCACTGAACGTGCCATAGACGCTGCGCATAAAGCTCTCCCTAGCTGGCGTGCAAAAACCCCTAAGCAACGAGCTGAATTACTGCTGCGTTGGTATCAAGCCATGCTAGATAATAAGCAAGCGTTAGCTGAACTGATGAGTGCCGAACAAGGCAAGCCAATAGCTGAAGCTGCTGGAGAAATAGAATACGGCGCCAGCTTTGTAGCATGGTTTGCCGGTGAAGCTGAACGCAGTTACGGCGATGTGTTACCCACGCAGAACTCTGGCCAACGAGCTTGGATAATCAAACAAGGGGTTGGCGTGTGCGCAGCCATCACCCCATGGAATTTTCCAAACGCCATGATTACCCGTAAAGTTGCACCAGCTTTAGCCGCTGGCTGCACTATGGTGGTTAAGCCACCACAATTAACGCCCCTATCTGCGCTGGCCTTGGCACAACTAGCAAGCGAAGTAGGAATTCCTGATGGCGTTTTGAATATTGTACCAAGCAGCCAAGCAAAAGAAGTAGGACAAGTTCTTACGAGCCATCCGTTAGTGCGCAAGCTTTCCTTCACTGGCTCGACCAACGTCGGTAAGCTACTTATGCAGCAAGCAGCCGAAAGCGTCAAAAAGGTATCATTAGAGCTTGGCGGAAATGCTCCCTTTATTGTGTTTGATGATGCTGATTTAGATCTTGCCGTAACTCAATTACTGGCTTGTAAATTTCGAAACGCCGGACAAACCTGTATTAGTGCTAACCGTGTGCTGGTGCAGGATACTGTATTGCCCGAGTTCACTGAAAAATTACAGCAGGCTGTAAGCCAATTAAAAGTAGGCCCTGGCGACCAAGCTGATATCGATTATGGTCCTCTCATTAATCAAGCAGCGATAGATAAAGTACAAAAATTACTCAATGATGCTACTGCGGCCGGAGCAAAGCTACTTACCGGAGGCAAGGTATTGGACAACTTGGGGCCACTATTTTTTGCGCCCACGGTACTTAGCGGTGTGACGTCGATGATGGCCATTAGCCAAGAAGAAATTTTTGGCCCTGTCATTGCCATTCAATCTTTTACCGATGAAAATGAAGGCATTAGACTAGCTAATGACACACCATTTGGTCTCGCTGGGTATTTTTGTGCGAGTGATTATGCACGCATCATCCGCGTTAGTGAGCAACTTGAATGCGGCATGTTAGGGGTTAATGCAGGGGCGATTTCCCATGCCTATAATGCCTTTGGTGGTGTCAAAGAGTCGGGTATTGGGCGTGAAGGCTCGCGTTACGGCCTAGCCGAATATCAAGAGACCAAAACGATAACGTTAGGCGGTATTAAATGAATACTTCACAAAGTTCAGCTGAACCTGCGGCTACGAATCCATTTGCTGAGAAGCTAACACGCTTGCGTGCGACCTATAACAGCGGCCTAACTCGGCCGCTAGCTTGGCGCCTGCAACAACTTAAACAATTAGACGCCATGCTTAGCGAGCACGAAGCTGAGTTGCTCCAAGCCCTACAAAAAGACTTGGGTAAATCTCACGCCGAAGGCTGGTTAACAGAGCTAGGTTTTCTCCATAGTGATATCCGCCACACGTGTAAGAACTTAGCCAAATGGATCAAACCAACCAAGGTGTCGCAACCGCTGTTAGCTTGGCCTGGGCGCAGCAAGCTGCAACCTGAGCCTTTGGGCGTGGTATTAATTATTGGTGCGTGGAATTACCCTTTGCAGTTGTTACTAAGCCCCTTAGTTGCAGCTCTTGCCGCCGGTAATTGTGCGTTAGTAAAGCCGTCAGAATTAGCGCCACAAACAGCTGCGTTATTAGAGCGTTTGCTTCTTGATTATTTGGCCGCCGATGCCATACAAATTGTCACCGGCGGAGCTGATACCGCCCAACATTTGTTGGCGCTACAGTGGGACCATATTTTTTATACCGGTGGTGGCCGCGTGGGCCGTATTGTGATGCGGGCCGCAGCAGAACATTTAACCCCTGTAACCTTAGAGCTCGGCGGAAAAAGCCCAGCGGTGGTCTTGGCTGATGCTGATTTAGCTGTAGCTGCTAAGCGTATCGCTTGGGGCAAATGGATTAACGCCGGACAGACCTGTATCGCACCTGATTATATTTTGGTCGACGAAACCGTCAAAGATGCTCTGGTCAAACATCTGCTTGATGCTATTCAAGCCTTCTTTGGCGAAGCCATTGATCAAGCTGAAGATTATGGTCGGATAGTAAACAGTGAACATTGTCGCCGACTCGCTGGTTATCTAGAGCCAGTAGCAGCCAATATCCTTTTCGGCGGCGAAGTCGATGTTGCTGAACGTTATATTCAACCAACCTTGGTTGAAGTCACGGATGTCAACACGCCGTTGATGCAGGAAGAGATCTTTGGCCCTATTTTACCCATTATCGGCGTCAAAAATTTAGCTGAAGCTGAGCAGTTTATTCGCCAGCGCGACAAGCCATTAGCCCTTTATGGCTTCAGTAAATCAGCTCGGCAGCTACAACACCTTACTGAACATACGCATGCCGGCAACCAGTGTAATAACGACACGCTTATGTTTATGCTTAATCCTGAGCTGCCTTTTGGTGGTGTGGGACCAAGCGGTATGGGCCGTTATCATGGTAAATTTGGGTTCACTACTTTTAGTCATATGAAAGCAGTGATGACTCGACCATTTTGGTCAGACCCAAGTTTCAGATATCCGCCCTACACGTCGTTTAAACAAAAATTACTGCGCTGGCTATCCTAACTAGCGCAGCCGCCTCAACAGATAACACGAGTCCGTATGAAAGAGGTTTCTAGTGCACTCCAATAATATTATCCAGGTTACCGCTGAGAATTTTCAGCAAGTTATTTTACAAGGCTCGGAACAGAAATTGGTTATTGTCGATTTCTGGGCCGATTGGTGTGAGCCTTGCAAGCAACTGATGCCAATCCTTGAAAAACTTGCAGCCGAATATGCAAATCAAGTTATTTTGGCCAAAATTAATTGCGACGAGCAACAGCATCTAGCCGCACAATTTGGTATTCGTAGTTTGCCGACTGTAGCATTTTTCAAAGACGGCCAAGCCATCGACGGTTTTGCCGGTGTAGAGAGCGAAGCTGCTATTCGCAATCGTATTACCCAGCACATACCAAGTATTGACGACGAACTATTTGCCCAGGCCCAACAAGCTGTAGTCGAGCAGGATTATAGCCAAGCATTCACCTTAGCGAAGCAAGCGCTTGATCTGAATCCGAACAATATTGATGCTAAATTAATTGTTGCCGATGCGGCTTGTGAATTAGGTCGAATCGAGCACACCAAAGAGCTCTTGAATCAAATTAAGTTAGCGGATCAAAATCACTATTACCAGAGCATTCAAGCGAAGTTACACCTAGCCGAGCAAGCAGCCGATTCGCCTGAACTACGAGAACTAGAGCAACAACTGCAGCAGCAACCTGACAACCATCAGCTCCGCTTAGAATTTGCTGCCAAGTTATTTGCCGCACAGCGTATTGAAGAAGCGTTAGACAATGTCTTTGCTGTGTTAATCGCTGATTTGCACTTCGCTAATGCTAAACAGCAAGCGTTAGATATGCTCAATAGCTTGCCTAATGGCGATCCTCTGGCTGCGCAATATCGCCGGCGTTTGTACAGTATGCTTTACTAACCCTTCAAATTATTGCCACCGATCAGTAGCGCTGCTGCTGGTCGGCTTGCTGCGGTTCCTCGCATCAGTTAGCATTAGTTGTTTAGCTATAATATAACAACGATAAGCAAAGGCGCTGAACTATGGCAACATCTCGCGAGCATTTCAGCTCAAAATTAGGTTTCATTTTAGCTGCGGCAGGATCTGCCGTCGGTATTGGTAATTTAGTCGGTTTTCCTGTTGCGGCGACCAAAAATGGTGGCGGCGCGTTTTTGATTATTTATGCCGCTTTTGTGGTCTTTATTTGTTTACCGCTAATGCTAGCCGAGATGGGCTTGGGGCGACGCGCTCAACATAGTCCCTATAAAGCCTACTCAGAATTAGGCGCAGGGTTAAAACGCTGGCGTTTGGCCGGCTGGCTGGCAACCATTACGCCCTTTATGATCGCCACTTTCTACATGGTTATCACGGTTTGGATTTTTGGCTACCTGTTTCAAAGCGTTACCGGCAATCTTGCCACTATTTCAGCTGATGGCTATTTCTCTGATTTCATCAAAAACTACAATTTTATCTGGTACCTCATTGCAGTTACCCTCGTTGTCAACGTGATACTCGTTGGAGGTGTTCGACAAGGCATTGAGCGCGCCTCAAAAATCCTAATGCCCGCACTCTTCATTATGCTGCTGCTACTGGTTGGCTTTGTGCTTAGTTTGGATAATGCCTTGGCTGGGTTAAAATTCTATTTGGTTCCTGATTTCTCAAAAATCACGGGCAGTGTCATCAATGGCGCGTTGGCCCAAGCGTTCTTTTCACTATCGCTGGGGATGGGCATTCTAATCACTTACGGCTCTTATTTCCGTCGCAGTGACGACATAGTCACTTCCGGCAAATTGGTTGCTTTAACTGACACCGCCGTGGCTTTTACCGCAGGCCTAATGACCTTGCCGGCAATTTTCGCGATTTATCCAGAGACTAACCCTGAGTCACTCAGCGAGTCATCGGTCAGTATGATTTTTTCGTTTTTCCCTAAAATCTTCCTAGAACTCTCTGTATCAATTGGTTACGTTGCCGCCAGCATTGCTGCCAGCGTCTTCTTTTTATTAGCCTTTGTGGCGGCAATCACCTCATTAGTCTCGATTATTGAAGTGCCAACCTCGTCACTTATGGAGAAGCGGCAGATGAGTCGTAAGCGTGCGCTTGCTATTATGGCTTCATTACTGACTTTGCTGACTGTAGTTGCGGCCACATCCTTCGGGCTGATTCCGATCTTTACTGAATTTACCTCTTATGCTGGCAGCAGCAAATCTGTGTTTGATGTTATTTATGACGTTTTTTATGACACCATTTTACCTCTAAACGGCCTACTTCTATGCCTCTTTGTCCGTTATCGTTGGCGTCGTAGTCAGCTCACAGCCGAGTTAAGTGAAGGTAATTCTGACTATACAAACTCGTGGTTTGCCCGTTATATTAACTTCTCAATAGGAACCTTTATTCCAGTTATTTTAGCTTTGGTTTTTGCTAACACTGTACTAACTAAGTTCTTTGGAATGTCATTAGTCTAAGAAGCAACTTAGCAACTGATTGAGCGACTCATGCTGAAGAAGTATTTAAAAGCGATAAAAACTGCCCAGGTGCGGGCAGTTTTTTTATTTGATGGTCCCACACCCTGGCTGCAAGCTCATCGTCGGGCGGCACTTTCCCATATCAAAGATATCGTTCATATTTCTGATAAACATGACGACGCTAGCGCCATGCATAGATATCGCGACTATCTTGGCAACACGCATCATTTCTTGTTACTAGATTTCACGACCACTATTCATGCTGATGCGCTAGCAGCATTGCTAGGCACACTCAGTGGCGGCGGGGTTGCTTTTGTTCTACTTCCACCGCAAGACAGTCCCTTTCGGCAACGCTTAATCAACACCAGTCACAAGTTTCACCACGTCAGCGTGATGCATCCAAGCACAAGCTTTCGGCAACTTTTAACTGAGCAGCTTTCGCATTCACTAGAGCCCGCCCCACCGCTTGCTTTTCCCACCCGCGAGCAGCAACTTATCGTGCAGCAAATGGTGGATCTACCCGGCACCTGTCATCTACTCATGGCGGACCGTGGTCGCGGTAAAAGCACCACTTTAGGCTTAGCGGCCCAAGCTTGGATACGCAGTTATCGGGGGCGCGAATTAGTTGTCACTGGGCCAAAACCCAACTCAGTAGCAACCCTGTTAATGCACGCCGCTGACTCAGTCCGATTTGTTGCCTGGGATAGATTGTTGAGCGAGTACCCCAATCAAAGTGTACGCCTTATTATTGATGAAGCAGCAGCTATCCCAATTCATATACTCAAGCAGCTTAGCGAGCGCTTTACCGTGTGGGCTATTGCGACCACAGTAGAGGGTTATGAAGGGTGTGGGCGCGGCTTTGCTGTTCGTTTTGTAGACTGGTTACAAGTGCGCAAGATGTGTAAACAACACCAGTTATCTACCCCTGTGCGCTGGGCCCCAGCCGATACCTGCGAACCTTGGCTCAACGAAGCTCTGTTACTCAGAAACCAACCCAGTAGTGAGTTCACCAAGGTACTAACCAGCAGCCAAGTAGAGATTGAGGCTATTAACGCCCGCCAATTAACTGAACACCAACTGAGCGAAGTCATCAGCCTGTTGCTAGAAGCTCACTATCAAAGTAGTCCTAACGATTTAAAACTCTTGCTTGATGACGCCCAACAACACCTGTTAGTGGCGCGTGTTCAAGGACACATCGTCGGCGTTGTTTGGTACAGTGAAGAAGGTCCACTGCCAGCCAGATTGCAACTAGATATTCAAACCGGACGGCGCCGTCTTCACGGGAATATTTTGCCTCAAGCTGTAGCTTTCTACTTACAGCAAGGAGAGTGTTTGGATTGGCGTTGGTGGCGGGTTACTAGAATTGCCGTAGTAAAGGCCTATCGACGGCAGCGAATCGGACGTCAATTGTTAGATAAGCTGCAGGATATGGCGCAACAAGCCGGCATCGATGCATTAGGTTCAAGCTTTGGCGCTAGCCCTAAAGTGTTAGATTTTTGGCGTAGTAGCCCGTTTGAGTTAATCCGTTTAGGGCGCAAGCTAAATATGGCCAGTGGCTATCCTAATGCCTTGGTAGCAACTGGATTAACTCCTGCGGCCGCGTTATTTATTGCTCAACTGCATGCGTTTAGTAACGCTGAACTCGAATGGCGGCAGGGTCGTCCTGTAACCATCAACAACTCTATTTATCGTATTGCAAGAGATATTCTAACGGGGTTTGCTTTTGGTAACTTACCCTTTACCGAAGCGCAGTTTTCGTGGAGTGTTTGTGATATCAAATATTCAATGAAAGCAGCCGGCTTAACCCTACCAGGTCAAATTCTGAAAGCCCACGAAGATTTGGCTAAATTAACCCAGAAGTACGGCTACAGCAGCCAACAAACCATGCAAAATCAATTGCGCTCGTTAGCTCGAGAATATCTAGAACTTTCTCGCTAATTTTACGTACTCAAGCTTCAAGCAGATGCTGTTTTTGTAAAAGTATGCTATCTTTTTCCCTTTGTATTCACCCACTGGATAAGGGTTATTTTCATGTCTAGAGTTCTAATTATTGGTGCCGGCGGTGTTGCCGGTGTGGTAGTAAAAAAATGCGCAATGCTGCCAGAGTATTTTTCTGAAATTCACTTGGCCAGCCGCACCCTGTCAAAATGTGAAACCCTTCAACAAGAAGCGGGTAAAGACCGTGTCGTTGGTGTTTACCAAGTTGACGCTGACAATGCCGATAACGTCGCTGCTCTTATCCGCCAAGTTGAGCCAAGCTTGGTTATTAACGTAGCCTTACCTTATCAAGACCTTCCAATCATGGATGCATGCTTAGAAACAGGCGTTCATTATTTGGATACGGCTAATTATGAGCCTAAAGACGAAGCCAAATTTGAGTACTCTTGGCAGTGGGCTTACCAAGATAAGTTCAAAGAAAAAGGTATTATGGCGTTGCTCGGCGCAGGCTTTGATCCAGGCGTAACTAACGTCTTTACTGCCTATGCAGCTAAACACTACTTTGACGAAATTCACTACCTAGACATCGTTGACTGTAACGGCGGTGATCACGGTCAAGCTTTTGCTACCAACTTTAACCCTGAGATTAATATCCGTGAAATTACTCAGCGTGGTAAGTTCTGGGAAAATGGTGAATGGCACGAAACAGATCCAATTAGCGTCCGTGAAGATTTAGATTATCCAAACGTAGGCGTACGTCCATCTTATCTACTCTTCCATGAAGAGTTAGAGTCTTTGGTTAAGCACTTCCCAACGTTGAAACGGGCGCGCTTCTGGATGACTTTTGGTGACCAGTATCTAACTCATTTAAGGGTCTTAGAAAATGTTGGCATGACCTCAATTCAACCGATTGAATTCCAAGGTCAAAAAATCGTACCACTAGAATTCTTAAAAGCCGTATTACCTAACCCTGGTTCACTGGCCGAAGGCTACACTGGCTTAACTTGTATCGGCACCTACGTAACCGGTATTAAAGATGGTCAAGAAAAAACTATCTTCATCTACAATAACTGCGACCACGCAGCTTGTAATGCTGAGGTTGGTGCTCAAGCAGTATCTTATACCACTGGGGTACCAGCAATGATTGCCGCGTCTATGATGCTGCAAGGTCACTGGCTGAAGCCAGGCGTTTGGAACATGGAACAATTTGATCCTGACGAATTTATGAACCGCCTCAACCAGTACGGTTTACCGTGGCAAGTGGTTGAATGCGAATCACCTTTTAAGCGCTAAGACTATGTCGAATCCATACTTAGATAATGCTATTCCATCGCCTTGTTACGTTTGTGACGAGGCGTTGTTAGTACGTAACTTAGAATTAATGCAACGAGTGCAGCAAGAAAGTGGCGCCCATATTATTTTGGCCTTAAAGGGCTTCTCTATGTGGAGCACCTTTCCAGTAGTGCGTAATTATTTACGTGGTTGCACCGCCAGTTCAGTCTGGGAAGCACGCTTAGCGTCCGAAGAGTTCGGACGCGAGGTGCATGCCTATGCTCCGGCTTACAAACCAGCTGATATTGATGCATTGTTGCCTCTGGTTCATCACATCTCCTTTAACAGCTTAAGTCAGTGGCAGCGCTATAAAGAGCAAACACTTGCTGCAGGCGTCTCTGCTGGCTTGCGCATCAACCCAGAACATCAAGAAGCCGAAACCGAACTTTATGATCCGAGCGCTCCAGGCTCGCGCTTAGGGATTCGTTTATGTGATCTTGAAGGTGCGGATTTAAGTGGTATTGAAGGGCTACACGTACATAACTTATGCGAATGTGATTCTTTTGCATTAGAGCGAACGCTTACCGCTGTAGAAAGCAAGTTTGGTCACTTACTGCATCAGATGAAGTGGCTTAATTTAGGTGGTGGTCACTTGATGACTCGTGCTGGGTACGACGTCGAGCATTTAATTAAGCAGTTAAAACGGTTACAAGAAACCTATAAGCTTCAGGTTATTCTTGAGCCCGGTTCTGCCGTAGCTTGGCGTACGGGTCCACTCGTAGCTGAAGTGGTTGATATCGTTGAGAATGACGGGCAAATCGCTATTCTTGATATTTCTGCAACAGCTCACATGCCAGATGTGCTAGAAATGCCTTATCGCCCCATGGTTACCGGAGCTGACGAAGCAGGTAAATTAGCTTATACCTACAAACTAGGTGGCAATTCATGCCTTGCTGGCGATGTTATCGGTGCTTATAGCTTTGCTGAACCATTGCAGCCTGGCGACCGCCTCATTTTTGAAGATATGATGCATTACACCATGGTTAAAACAACTTTCTTTAATGGTGTCGAACATCCAAGCATAGGCATTCTTCGTAGCAATGGTGAGTTTGAACTCATTAGAAAATTCACTTACGAAGATTTTCGAGACAAGCTTTCTTAAATCCAGTCAAAAACAGCGTCTTCAAGACGCTGTTTTTTTATCTGCCACCAAGTTCTTATAGTTGCTACAACACACTAATTAGTTTTAGCGTAATATGATAAACCTTGAAGCACTAACTCAGTTCTGAGTTCGCCTCGACGCTTTAAATCAGCCGGTAGCAATGGAGTTGAGCCTCCGCTAAACAACACACGAAAATCAAACCAATCAAGCTCAGTCTCAGAAACCGCTAGCGCCTGTCTAATCACCCCAACAAAAGCATTCACACAGCCATTAGCTAAACACTCAGGCGTCGAGCGGCCCACTTGCTGCGCCTTTCCCCAATCGGTATCAGCATCCGAGAACACTTTGGGGGCACGCGCTGTTACCGCCTGCTTCATTAAATCTACACCTGGTACAATCCAGCCACCAAGGTGCTTACCTTCAGCATTCAACCAATCTACGGTGATCGCTGTTCCAGCATCAATAATTAAGGTCGCCTTAGGAACCTCATTATAAGCTCCAATCAAAGCTAACCAACGATCGACGCCAAGGTGCTGAGGCGTCTCATAAGCGTTTTCCACTCCAAACGCTGTCTGTTCAGACTGAATGGTGGTGATGGGTGCTGCAAATTGTGATAGCCAAGCTTCCACTTGTTGCGCCCGCTCAGTACCACTCACTTCAGCCAACCAAATCCCTTTTAATGAATGCTCTATTTGCTGTTTAGGTAAATCACTATAACTTACATTAAATAAAGGTTCTAAATGCCCTTCTGCGTCCATTAGTGCCGTTTTTACACGGGTATTACCCGCATCTACTAATAACTTAAATTCCATATCTTAAACTCACTTCACCTGCGTGATAACGCTCTAATTTGCCTTCGCGTTTAAGTAATAAAGCACCATTTTCATCAATGCCCTCGGCGATACCCACAATCTCTTTGTCACCCATAATAATTTTTACCGGTTGCATAGCTAACCGATCGTATTTATGCCAGCGTTTTAAAAATGGGGAGAGTCCTGTTTGTTCGTATTCTTTAATAGTCTTATGACAGCATGCCACCAACTTCGCAGCCCACATGTTTCGATTTATCGGCTTGTTTAAAAGTCGCTGAACATCAGTCCAAGGTTGTTCTACTTCATTTAAGAACCAATCAGGTGTTTGGAGATTAATACCAATACCCACTATCGCATGTGCTGGGCCAACTGCTTGGCCTTCCAGTTCAATAAGAATTCCGGCGATCTTTCTACCACCTACTAAGACGTCATTTGGCCACTTTAATTCAACACCATAAATCCCTTCTTGCTCAAACAACTGCGCAAGCGCAGCGCCAAGAGCAATACTTAAGCCCATAGCCGCCGCCATGCCCTGTTCTAAGCGCCAATACATACTCATGTAGAGATTACTTCCAAAGGGCGATAACCACGCCTTTCCGCGGCGCCCACGCCCCTGTGTCTGTGCTTCTGCAAGAACCGTGGCACCACTTTCAATCACACCGGTAAGCCGGTCTTTAAGTAGGTCATTAGTGGAACTAACGACACGCTCTAAGTGAACCACTGGAGCAGCCGCACCTGATCCTTTTGCTAACGCGCGATTAATAGCGTCTAGATCAAGCAGCTGAAGCGGTTTCGCTAAACGATAACCTTTGCCAGTAACACGAAAAACGTCTAAGCCGAATTTTGCTAGTTCTTTCATATACTGGCTAACCGCTGTGCGACTAACGCCTAACTCTTCACCCAAGACTTCGCCAGAGTGAAAGTTACCATCAGCTAAAATCTCGATGACACGTGCAATATTCTGAGTTTTTTTTCTCATATGCTAACTAATGCTCCGTTCGCATAAATACGAACTTCCGCCTCCAATTCCACTTTAAAGGTCGTAACTACAGCTGATTTGATTGTTCTTGCTAACTCAATAAGATCAGTACCCGTTGCTTGATTAGTATTAACCAGCACTAGAGCCTGCCGGTCATGGACACTGACGCCACCAATACCTCGTCCCTTCCAGCCCAAATGGTCGATCATCCAACCCGCTGCAACTTTATAACGATCTGCGGCTATTGGATAACAAGGAATGCCAGGAAACTTGTCTCTCAACCACTCCATCTGCTGTAAGTCCACTTCAGGATTCTTAAAGAAACTACCAGCGTTAGGCTGTTGTGCTGGGTCGGGAAGCTTAAGTTGACGCACAGCAACTACTTTTTGAAAGATTTGTTGAGCCGATGCCTCACAACCTAACTCGCGTAGCTCGCCATAGTCCACCATTGCCTGCCACTGTTTGGGCAACTTAAAAGTGACCGAAAGAATCACCCAATGATTCGGTTCTTGCTTAAATATACTCTCTCTATAAGCAAATAAACAGTCTGACTTAGTTAAGTGCGTCACGACTTTAGTATAACGATCCCACACTTCGACAGACTCGATAAAATCGGCTACTTCGCGACCATACGCCCCTATATTTTGCACCGGTGCTGCGCCTACGGTACCTGGAATCAAGGCCAGGTTTTCAAACCCATAAATTCCCTTAGCTAAAGTAGCTTCTACCAAGCTATGCCAATGAGTGCCTGCTGCAGCCTTAATTATCCACGCATCATCTTGTTCAGTATATTCAACACCAGACAATTCAACCTTAACTAGGGTGCCCGCAAAATCGCCACAAAAAACCGTATTGCTACCAGCACCCAGCACGAGATAGTCATCTAGGCTTGCTAGCTCCGCTATTTGCTCACGGTTCTTTAGAATATAACAACAGCTCCCAATCGCCTTTAGGCGAAAGGTGTGTAGCTGTTGTAACTGAATTTGTTCTATTTTATTCATCATAAACGGAATTATACGGCAAATAGATTAGAGTCGATAATGGTTATTGGATTTTAGCTATTGGGTATTAGCTATTAGCTATTAGCTGTTGGCTGTTGGCTGTTGGCTGTTGGCTATAGTTATTGGCTACTGCTACTGGTATTGCTACTGGCTGTTGGCGGGTGTTGAACTATTGATGAGTTGTGATTGCGAGCGCGCAACGAAAAAACCCCTAGCATAGCTGCTAGGGGTTATTCGTATTTGGTGCCTGGCGGTGACCTACTCTCGCATAGGGAGACCCTACACTACCATCGGCGCGGAAGCGTTTCACTTCTGAGTTCGGAATGGATCAGGTGGTTCCACTTCGCTATTGCCGCCAGGCGTAAACTTGTACAATATGAATTCGCTGATTGTCGTGCCGTAATGCACCACTCTAGTT
The DNA here is from genome assembly GCF_024584785.1 of Idiomarina loihiensis. Classification (GTDB taxonomy): domain Bacteria; phylum Pseudomonadota; class Gammaproteobacteria; order Enterobacterales; family Alteromonadaceae; genus Pseudidiomarina; species Pseudidiomarina fusca. Next base: position 373,234 of record NZ_CP074112.1, on the reverse strand, counting down.
GAGCCTAGTAGAAGCTCGAACTTATGTCTTGGCTACAGCCCTAAACACCTTCGGTGTTGTATGGTTAAGCCTCACGGGCAATTAGTACGGGTTAGCTCAACGCATTACTACGCTTCCACACCCCGCCTATCAACGTTGTAGTCTCCAACGACCCTTTAGGACAATTACATGTCAGTGAGAGCTTATCTTGAGGCTCGCTTCCCGCTTAGATGCTTTCAGCGGTTATCGATTCCGAACGTAGCTACCGGGCAGTGCCATTGGCATGACAACCCGAACACCAGCGGTTCGTTCACTCCGGTCCTCTCGTACTAGGAGCAACCCCTCTCAACTCTCAAACGCCCACGGCAGATAGGGACCGAACTGTCTCACGACGTTCTAAACCCAGCTCGCGTACCACTTTAAATGGCGAACAGCCATACCCTTGGGACCGACTACAGCCCCAGGATGTGATGAGCCGACATCGAGGTGCCAAACACCGCCGTCGATATGAACTCTTGGGCGGTATCAGCCTGTTATCCCCGGAGTACCTTTTATCCGTTGAGCGATGGCCCTTCCATTCAGAACCACCGGATCACTATGACCTGCTTTCGCACCTGCTCGACGTGTCTGTCTCGCAGTTAAGCTGGCTTGTGCCATTACACTAACCGTACGATGTCCGACCGTACTTAGCCAACCTTCGTGCTCCTCCGTTACTCTTTGGGAGGAGACCGCCCCAGTCAAACTACCCACCAGGCACTGTCCTCACCCCAGATAATGGGGCTAAGTTAGAACATCAAACATACAAGGGTGGTATTTCAAGGATGGCTCCACGTCAACTAGCGCCAACGCTTCATAGCCTCCCACCTATCCTACACATGGAGGTTCAATGTTCAGTGCCAAGCTGTAGTAAAGGTTCACGGGGTCTTTCCGTCTAGCCGCGGGTACACCGCATCTTCACGGCGATTTCAATTTCACTGAGTCTCGGGTGGAGACAGCGTGGCCATGGTTACACCATTCGTGCAGGTCGGAACTTACCCGACAAGGAATTTCGCTACCTTAGGACCGTTATAGTTACGGCCGCCGTTTCACGGGGCTTCGATCAAGAGCTTCGCTTACGCTAACCCCATCAATTAACCTTCCGGCACCGGGCAGGTGTCACACCCTATACGTCATCTTTCGATTTTGCAGAGTGCTGTGTTTTTAATAAACAGTCCCAGCCACCTGGTCACTGCGGCCAGCTCCGGCTCCGTCCGTGTGGACTTCACCAGCTCTGGCGTACCTTCTCCCGAAGTTACGGTACTATTTTGCCTAGTTCCTTCACCCGAGTTCTCTCAAGCGCCTTAGTATTCTCTACCTGACCACCTGTGTCGGTTTGGGGTACGGTCAACATGAACCTGAAGCTTAGAGGCTTTTCCTGGAAGCATGGCATCAACAACTTCGCATCCGTAGATGCTCGTCTCGTATCTCAGTCTTAGCGGTCCGGATTTTCCTAAACCACCAACCTACATACTTTCACCGGGATAACCAACACCCGGCTTGCCTAGCCTTCTCCGTCCCCCCATCGCAGTTCATGTCGGTACGGGAATATTAACCCGTTTCCCATCGACTACGCCTTTCGGCCTCGCCTTAGGGGCCGACTTACCCTACCCTGATTAACATGGGATAGGAAACCTTGGTCTTCCGGCGTGGGGGTTTTTCACCCCCATTATCGTTACTCATGTCAGCATTCGCACTTCTGATACCTCCAGCATGCTTCTCAACACACCTTCAACGGCTTACAGAACGCTCCCCTACCCAGCAAACAAGTTTGCTGCCGCAGCTTCGGTGCATGGCTTAGCCCCGTTACATCTTCCGCGCAGGCCGACTCGACTAGTGAGCTATTACGCTTTCTTTAAAGGATGGCTGCTTCTAAGCCAACCTCCTAGCTGTCTAAGCCTTCCCACATCGTTTCCCACTTAGCCATGACTTGGGGACCTTAGCTGGCGGTCTGGGTTGTTTCCCTCTTCACGACGGACGTTAGCACCCGCCGTGTGTCTCCCGGATAGTACTCACTGGTATTCGGAGTTTGCATGGGGTTGGTAAGTCGGGATGACCCCCTAGCCCAAACAGTGCTCTACCCCCAGTGGTATTCGTCCGAGGCGCTACCTAAATAGCTTTCGGGGAGAACCAGCTATCTCCGGGCTTGATTAGCCTTTCACTCCGAGCCACAGGTCATCTCCTAATTTTTCAACATTAGTGAGTTCGGTCCTCCAATTGATGTTACTCAATCTTCAACCTGCCCATGGCTAGATCGCCCGGTTTCGGGTCTATACCTTGCAACTAGACGCCCAGTTAAGACTCGGTTTCCCTACGGCTCCCCTATTCGGTTAACCTTGCTACAAAATATAAGTCGCTGACCCATTATACAAAAGGTACGCAGTCACACCACGAAGGTGCTCCTACTGCTTGTACGTAGACGGTTTCAGGTTCTATTTCACTCCCCTCGCCGGGGTTCTTTTCGCCTTTCCCTCACGGTACTGGTTCACTATCGGTCAGTTGGGAGTATTTAGCCTTGGAGGATGGTCCCCCCATATTCAGTCAAGATAACACGTGTCCCGACCTACTCGTTTTCACCTTCATGTTTCCTTCGTGTACGGGACTATCACCCTGTATCGTTGAGCTTTCCAACTCATTCCACTAGAACCATGATTGCTTAAGGGCTAATTCCCGTTCGCTCGCCGCTACTAGGGAAATCTCGGTTGATTTCTTTTCCTCCGGGTACTTAGATGTTTCAGTTCTCCGGGTTCGCTTCTTACACCTATGGATTCAGTGCAAGATAGTGTGCATGCACACTGGGTTTCCCCATTCGGAAATCCATGACTCAAGCGGCTCTTACTGCCTCATCATGGCTTATCGCAAGTTAGTACGTCCTTCATCGCCTCCAACTGCCTAGGCATCCACCGTCTACGCTTAGTCACTTAACCATACAACCCGAAAATGTTTATTCGAGCTCTATGGGCTGTTTCTTTGCTGTACACAAGTTCGATACGCCTCTACCATTTTTGGATTCAAGTAGAGTGGCATTTCATTACTTTATTACAATCAGCTTGTTCATATTGTTAAAGAGCGGTGTAACATCAAGTTACTGATAAAGATTCTCGTAAGAATGTTTATCGCTAACTTTGGATAGAAACGTGATTCGTTATTCGTGCGCTGCGCTGTTCGATAACTAAGAAGTGGTGGAGCCAAGCGGGATCGAACCGCTGACCTCCTGCGTGCAAGGCAGGCGCTCTCCCAGCTGAGCTATGGCCCCACAGGCCGTAGGCCTGTCGTTGTTCGTTATTCGTTCGCCGTTATTCGTAAAAACAACAAACCAAACGCAATAACCAAACCAACAAACCGATAAGACTAACTTCAAGGTTAGGCAAGGCGGGAAGGCACGAAGCATACATCAGTATGTGAGTGGCTTTCCAACGCAGCATAACCGCAGAAGTGGTGGGTCTGAGTAGACTTGAACTACCGACCTCACCCTTATCAGGGGTGCGCTCTAACCAGCTGAGCTACAGACCCAGTTTCTATCCGTTACATCTACCAAACCAGGCAATCTGTGTGAGCACTTAACTTCTTCAAGGCTTTTTCATAAGGAGGTGATCCAGCCGCAGGTTCCCCTACGGCTACCTTGTTACGACTTCACCCCAGTCATGAACCACACCGTGGTAAACGCCCTCCCGAAGGTTAAGCTATCTACTTCTGGTGCAGCCCACTCCCATGGTGTGACGGGCGGTGTGTACAAGGCCCGGGAACGTATTCACCGTGGCATTCTGATCCACGATTACTAGCGATTCCGACTTCACGGAGTCGAGTTGCAGACTCCGATCCGGACTACGACGCGCTTTTTGAGATCCGCTTACTATCGCTAGCTTGCTTCCCATTGTACGCGCCATTGTAGCACGTGTGTAGCCCATCCCGTAAGGGCCATGATGACTTGACGTCGTCCCCACCTTCCTCCGGTTTATCACCGGCAGTCTCCACAGAGTTCCCACCATGACGTGCTGGCAACTGAGGATAAGGGTTGCGCTCGTTGCGGGACTTAACCCAACATCTCACAACACGAGCTGACGACAGCCATGCAGCACCTGTCTCAGTGTTCCCGAAGGCACTCTTCTATCTCTAGATGATTCACTGGATGTCAAGGGATGGTAAGGTTCTTCGCGTTGCATCGAATTAAACCACATGCTCCACCGCTTGTGCGGGCCCCCGTCAATTCATTTGAGTTTTAACCTTGCGGCCGTACTCCCGGGCGGTCAACTTAGTGCGTTAGCTGCGTTACTCACATCGTTTATGACACGAACAACTAGTTGACATCGTTTACGGCGTGGACTACCAGGGTATCTAATCCTGTTTGCTCCCCACGCTTTCGTACCTCAGCGTCAGTTTCTGACCAGGTGGCCGCCTTCGCCACCGGTATTCCTTCCAATATCTACGCATTTCACCGCTACACTGGAAATTCTACCACCCTCTTCAGAACTCGAGCCTGCCAGTTCAAAATGCCATTCCAGTGTTGAGCCGGGGATTTCACATCTTGCTTAACAAGCCGCCTACGTACGCTTTACGCCCAGTAATTCCGATTAACGCTTGCACCCTCCGTATTACCGCGGCTGCTGGCACGGAGTTAGCCGGTGCTTCTTCTGTGGCTAACGTCAATCTTGTAGAGTATTAATCTACAAGCCTTCCTCACCACTGAAAGTGCTTTACAACCCGAAGGCCTTCTTCACACACGCGGCATGGCTGCATCAGGGTTTCCCCCATTGTGCAATATTCCCCACTGCTGCCTCCCGTAGGAGTCTGGGCCGTGTCTCAGTCCCAGTGTGGCTGATCATCCTCTCAGAACAGCTAGAGATCGTCGCCTTGGTGGGCCTTTACCCCACCAACTAGCTAATCTCACTTGGGCCTATCTCTAGGTGCAAGGTCCGAAGATCCCCTGCTTTGGTCCGTAGACATTATGCGGTATTAGCCACAGTTTCCCGTGGTTATCCCCCTCCTAAAGGCAAGTTCCCAAGCATTACTCACCCGTCCGCCGCTCGCCGGCAGAGTAGCAAGCTACTCCCCGCTGCCGCTCGACTTGCATGTGTTAGGCCTGCCGCCAGCGTTCAATCTGAGCCATGATCAAACTCTTCAATTTAAAGTGTTTAATCGACCCATTGAATCAATGACTTAATAAAATCTAATTTGTTAAGCACTTTTCCAATCAGTCAGGTGGTCAAGTTAATGACCTTTGTTGCATCCGAAGATGCTTCTCTGCCTGAATCCGGTAAGTGCCCACACAGTTTGCTTGGCTTGGTATATTGTTAAAGAGCGTTCGCTTCGCTTTCGAAGCGGGATGCGTATTTTACGCTTTCCCTGGTTCAGGTCAAGATCCTTTTCGATCTTTTTTTCAGCTTTTACTGAGTTGAACCTTGGTTGATTTCCTACTCGTTATTTGGCGGTTTAACCCTGCCGCTAACTTCTCGGTGACAACGGCGGCGAATTATAAGGATCATATTCAAAGGCGCAAGATCTTTTTTCACTTTTTTGTTTGATCGCTTTTTTTTTAATCACAATGAACGAATTTTATCTATTTATTGTCTATAAACAGTGCTAATGTCTTTGCATAAGCATAAAAACAATAATATTCAGTACTTACATTAAGTACCAATAACAACGGGGTGTGTGCGTGAAAGTCAGTTGCCTATCTATAGCATTAACGAGTTTGATGCTTGCTGCTACAGTTCATCCGACTGTGGCACAGGAGATCAAACCAACCGAACAGCAATTAGTTGCTGGTAAAGATCTAGATCAACAACGGTTGGTAGAAACTTACTCAAGAATGTATCGCTACTATGAACGCCGCAATTTTAACTCCCAACGTTCGGTTCGAATATTATTAAGCAATTACCCGCAACATGTAACTCCTATCTTGGCAGCTGCGTTCGACCGTTATCCTATGCATTACCGGCACATCATGCGCGCTGCAATTCATGCCGAACCAGCCTTTACTAGTGAAATCGTTAGTATTGCGCTGCAACAACAAATAGCTGATCCCGCTGATATCGTAAAAATTGCAGTCGAGGCCGAGCCAAGTTATGCGGACACTATTGTTAACTTAGCGAGCGATAACTCCCCTAGCGCGATTCACGAACTCGTTAAAGTTGCTGTTTTGGTCGAGCCTGCTACCGCTGATACTATTCTCCGTGGTACCAATGTAGAAGACCTGACCCGCTTTGAATTAGTACTGCGTTCATTATTAGATGCAGTACCTACCTTAACTCAGTATCTAAGCCAAACCGTAGCTGACCTTATTGCTGGTGATTCAGCTCAAGAAGAAGTAACTGATTACAGCGAGAGCCAGGAACGAGCACGGGCAGTAGCTTTATTAAGATCTGCACACCGTGCAGGTATTCCGGAAGGAGATCTCGAATTGATTGCTACCAGATACAAGATCGCAGAAACCGAGTATCTCGATTAACCGGTAACTTTAGTGTTTTTTCGGAAATAACCTTAGCAAAAAGCAAACTATAAAATACAAAAAAGCCGAGATGCATAACATCTCGGCTTTTTGTTTAAGTGCTGTATAAACAGAACTTATTCTTCTACTGCAACTTCTTCAGCTTCAGTAGCATCTACTTCTGGACGATCAACTAATTCAACGTAAGCCATTGGTGCGTTGTCGCCAGCGCGGAAGCCACACTTCAAAATACGAGTGTAACCACCAGCGCGTTCTTGATAACGCGGGCCTAATTCGTTAAACAGCTTGCCAACAACTTCTTGATCGCGAGTGCGAGCAAAAGCCAAACGGCGATTTGCAACGCTATCTTGCTTCGCTAATGTGATTAGCGGTTCAATTACACGACGCAATTCTTTTGCTTTAGGCAAAGTGGTTTTAATCACTTCGTGACGAACCAAAGAGCTTGCCATATTGCTGAACATCGCTTTGCGATGGCTGCTGTTGCGGTTGAGTTGACGACCACTCTTACGATGGCGCATACCTATACCCTTCTCAGTAATTCTCTGTAAAAGATGAACTTAGTCGCGATCAACCAAGCTTGCCGGCGGCCAGTTCTCTAGGCGCATGCCTAAAGACAAACCACGTGATGCAAGCACGTCTTTGATCTCGGTGAGCGATTTTTTACCCAAGTTAGGAGTTTTCAACAACTCAACTTCGGTGCGCTGCACTAAGTCACCAATGTACTGAATAGCTTCTGCTTTTAAACAGTTCGCAGAACGCACAGTTAATTCCAAATCGTCTACTGGACGTAGGAGAATCGGATCGAATTCCGGTTTCTCTTCTTTCTCAACAGGCTCGCTAACATCGCGTAATTCAACAAATGCTTCTAGCTGTTGCGCTAGAATTGTTGCTGCACGACGAATCGCTTCTTCTGGATCCAATGTACCATTGGTTTCCATGTCGATAACCAGTTTATCCAAGTCGGTACGCTGCTCAACACGTGCTGAATCAACACTGTAAGCAATACGCTCAACTGGACTGAAAGATGCATCTACTAATAGACGACCGATTGGACGCTCTTCATCGTCAGCAGACTGACGTGCCGAAGCTGGAACGTAACCACGACCACGCTCAACTTTGATCGACATTTCGATCTCAGTGTCACCAGTTAAGGTGCAGATCAGGTGATCAGGGTTAACGATCTGGACATCACCATCATGGGTGATATCACCAGCCTTGACAGGGCCCGCTCCAGATTTTTTCAAGGTCAGAATCGCTTCATCTTTACTTTCCATGACGATTGCTAAACCTTTAAGGTTCAACAAGATCTCGATGATGTCTTCCTGAACGCCCTCTTTAGCACTGTACTCATGTTGTACACCAGCAATTTCTACTTCAGTCACTGCACAACCTGGCATTGACGAAAGTAAAATGCGGCGTAGAGCATTACCCAGCGTGTGGCCGAAACCACGCTCAAGAGGCTCCAACGTCACCTTCGCGTGAGTCGGGCTGATTTGTTCAATATCGACTAGCCTTGGTTTTAGGAATTCGGTAACAGAACCCTGCATTGTGTCCTCTCTTTATACTTAAGCTTTACTTAGAGTAAAGCTCTACGATCAACTGTTCGTTAATTTCAGCAGACAAATCAGAACGCTCTGGAAGACGTTTGAACTGACCTTCCAATTTGCTGTTGTCTACTTCCAACCACACTGGCTTCTCACGTTGTTCAGCAAGTTCCAATGCAGCTGCGATGCGCGCCTGCTTCTTCGCTTTTTCGCGAACTGACACAACATCTTCCGGACGTACTTTAAACGACGGAATGTTGACTACCTGTCCGTTCACTACTACTGCTTTATGGCTTACCAACTGGCGCGCTTCAGCACGAGTTGACGCGAAGCCCATACGGTACACCACGTTATCAAGGCGTTGCTCAAGCAATTGCAGCAGGTTCTCACCAGTGTTGCCCTTAATACGGGCAGCTTCTTTGTAATAGTTACGGAATTGCTTTTCTAATACACCGTACATACGACGTACTTTTTGCTTTTCACGTAACTGTAAACCGTAATCAGACAAACGACCGCGACGAGCGCCGTGCTGACCCGGTGCGCTTTCGAGCTTACATTTCGTATCGATTGCGCGAACGCCGCTTTTCAGGAACAAATCTGTTCCTTCACGACGACTCAGTTTGAGTTTTGGACCCAAATATCTAGCCATGTTCTTTCTCCAACTATCGTATGGCGCCTATTAAACGCGACGTTTCTTAGGCGGACGACAACCGTTGTGAGGAATAGGAGTCACATCAGTAATATTAGTGATGCGATAACCTACAGCGTTCAACGCACGAATCGATGATTCGCGGCCAGGACCTGGGCCCTTAACGAACACTTCAAGGTTTTTCAAACCATATTCCTTTGCCATTTCACCTGCACGCTCAGCTGCAACTTGCGCTGCAAAAGGGGTAGATTTACGTGAACCACGGAAACCTGAGCCACCTGCTGTCGCCCATGACAGGGCATTACCCTGACGATCGGTGATAGTCACAATGGTGTTATTGAAAGATGCATGGATGTGGGCCATGCCATCAGCGACTTGTTTTTTAACGCGCTTACGAGTACGAGTTGGTTGTTTAGCCATTTCTCAACTCCCTACTTCTTAATTGGTTTACGCGGACCTTTACGGGTGCGCGCATTAGTTTTAGTGCGCTGTCCACGTAGAGGCAAGCCACGACGATGACGTAGACCACGGAAACAACCGAGATCCATCAAGCGTTTGATATTCATTGAAACTTCACGGCGAAGATCGCCTTCAACAGTGTATTTTGCTACTGCGTCACGAAGCTCATCTAATTTTTCTTCTGACAAAGAGCCGATTTTGGCATTTTCTTCCATACCGATCGAAGCCAAGATAGCTTTCGAGCGAGTACGGCCGATACCGTAAATCGCAGTAAGGGCAATTACTGCATGCTTATTGTCAGGAACGTTAATGCCAGCGATACGGGCCACTAACACGTCTCCTTTAGTTTATATGGGTCTTACCAGTTGAAAAGCCCGTTAGGATACTCAACCAGACGCCAATTTGCAAACATCTAAAAGCCGCAGCCAAAAATAATTTTTGACTGCGGTCTTCTTCTTCGAATTAACCTTGCCGCTGCTTATGCTTAGGGTCACTGCAAATTACTCGCACAACACCGTTGCGCTTGATAACTTTACAGTTACGGCAGATTTTCTTCACGGAAGCACGAACTTTCATTGCTACACTCCGTAATTATCCAATCTTAACGACCGAAGCCTTTAAGATTAGCTTTCTTCAGGACAGAATCATATTGATGAGACATCAAATGAGTTTGTACCTGCGCCATAAAATCCATGATAACCACGACGATAATCAATAGAGACGTTCCACCAAAATAGAATTGAACGTTCCACGCAATCATCATGAACTCAGGAACCAAACAGACAAAGGTAATGTACAACGCACCTGCAAGGGTCAAACGGGTCATTACTTTATCAATGTATCGTGAGGTTTGCTCACCTGGACGAATACCAGGAATGAACGCACCAGACTTCTTCAAGTTATCTGCTGTCTCGCGAGGGTTGAACACCAACGCGGTATAGAAGAAACAGAAGAATATAATTGCCGCAGCATAAAGCATTACGTAAAGAGGCTGTCCTGGCGATAACGTCAGGGACAACTCTGTTAAGAAGTTTGCTACCGCACCTTCACCTTGGCCAAACCAAGTTGCGATGGTACCTGGGAACAAAATAATGCTTGATGCAAAAATCGGCGGAATTACACCAGCCATGTTAACTTTCAATGGCAAATGTGTACTCTGCGCAGCAAAAACCTTACGGCCTTGCTGACGTTTTGCGTAGTTTACCACAATTCTTCGCTGTCCGCGCTCTACGAAAACAACAAAATAGGTAACTGCAACTACAATAACGCCAATCAGCAATAACAGTAATAAAGGTAAATCACCTTGACGCGCTTGTTCTGCCGTCTGCCCAATGGCTGACGGTAGGCCCGCGACAATACCGGTGAAGATCAGAATAGAGATACCGTTACCAATCCCACGCTCAGTAATTTGTTCACCTAACCACATTAAGAACATGGTACCGGTGACTAAACTTACTACAGCAGTGAAGTAAAATCCGAAGCTTGGATCAATAACTAATCCAGGCATCAGGCTTGGTAAGCCTGTAGCTATACCAATGGATTGGACCGTTGCGAGAATTAACGTTCCCCAACGGGTATATTGGCTGATCTTACGCCGTCCAGCCTCACCTTCTTTTTTCAATTCAGCTAAACGCGGATGAATAACCGACGCTAACTGCATGATAATCGAAGCCGAGATGTACGGCATAATACCAAGTGCAAAAATCGAAGCACGCTCGAGAGCACCACCTGAGAACATGTTAAACATGGCTACGATGGTGTCTCGTTGCTGATCGAATAATTGCGCCAACACAGCGGCATCTATACCAGGAATCGGCACGAAGGAGCCCGCACGGAACACGATTAACGCGCCGATAACAAACAGCAGTCGACGTTTAAGTTCCGACGTGCCACCTTGAGCTCTGTTAGATTCCAATCCTGGTTTAGCCATGTGCCCTATCCTTCGATTTTGCCGCCAGCAGCTTCAATAGCTTCGCGGGCGCCTTTGGTGACCTTGATGCCTTGTACAGTAACTGCACGGTTAATTTCGCCAGACTTAATAACTTTAACGTTAAGAATGTCTTTACGAATTAAACCAGCTTCTTTTAAAGCTGCAACAGTTACGGTATCACCAGCAACTTTAGCGATCTCTGCCAGGTTAACTTCTGCAGTCACGAATGACTTACGTGAAGTAAAACCAAACTTTGGCAAACGACGTTGGATTGGCATTTGGCCACCCTCGAAACCTGGCTTGATAGAGCCACCAGAACGAGAAGTTTGACCTTTATGACCACGTCCACCAGTTTTACCAAGGCCTGAGCCGATACCACGGCCGAGACGCTTCTTGCTAGTTTTCGCACCAGGTGCAGGGGAGATAGTATTCAGAAACATGTCTTAGTCCTCCACCTTTACCATGTAATAAACTTGGTTCACCATGCCACGTACAGCTGGAGTATCTTCCAGCTCTACAGTGTGACCAATACGGCGTAGACCAAGACCACGTAGAGTAGCTTTATGCTTCGGTAAACGACCGATAGAGCTACGCGTCTGCGTTACTTTAATTGTCTTATTCGCCATTGTTCACTACCCCAAAATGTCGTCAACGCGCAATCCACGCTTCGCCGCAACTTGCTCCGGCGATTTCATGTTGTGCAATGCCTTGATAGTGGCACGAACAACGTTGATTGGGTTGGTTGAACCGTATGCTTTTGAAAGCACGTTGTGTACACCGGCTACTTCTAGTACCGCACGCATTGCACCACCGGCAATGATACCTGTACCTTCAGAAGCTGGTTGCATAAATACTTGTGAACCTGAATGACGGCCTTTAACTGGGTGTTGTAAGGTATCACCTTTCAACTGCACGGTTACCATGTTGCGGCGCGCTTTTTCCATTGCTTTTTGAATAGCAGCTGGAACTTCACGTGCTTTACCATAACCGAAACCCACTTTACCTTGACCATCACCAACCACAGTCAGTGCAGTAAAGCTAAAGATACGACCACCTTTAACAACTTTAGCTACACGGTTTACTGTGATCAGCTTTTCTTGCAGGTCACTTTGTTGAGCTTCTACATTTGCATTTGCCATGTTCGTCTCCTAGAACTGAAGTCCAGCTTCACGAGCGGCGTCAGCTAATGCTGCTACACGACCGTGATAACGGAAACCACTGCGATCAAAAGCGACGTTCTTAACGCCTTTTTCAATCGCCCGTTCAGCGATCAGCTTACCCACTGCTTTAGCTGCATCTACGTTACCAGTTGCTTTCAACTCGTCACGTAAAGCTTTTTCAACAGTAGAGGCTGCTGCCAGTACTTCAGAACCGTTCGATGCGATTAGCTGAGCGTAAATGTGCCGTGGTGTACGGTGAACGACCAGGCGGTTTGCACCCAACTCTTGCATTTTCTTACGAGGGCGCGTTGCGCGACGTAAGCGAGCTGTTTTCTTGTCCATCGTTTTACCTTACTTTTTCTTGGCTTCTTTACGGCGCACTTGCTCATCGGCATAACGAACACCTTTACCTTTGTATGGCTCAGGCTTACGGTATGCGCGAATGTTAGCTGCTACTTGACCAACTAACTGCTTGTCTACACCTTTAACGACTATCTCAGTTTGTGCTGGGACTTCGATGGTGATTCCTTGTGGAATCTCGAACTCTACAGGATGAGAGAAGCCCAGAGATAAGTTAAGTTTGCTACCGGCAGTATTTGCACGGTAACCAACACCTACCAACTGTAACTTACGCTCAAAACCTTGCGCAACACCAACCACCATGTTTTGCAGTAACGCGCGTGCTGTACCCGCTTGTGCAGTAGCGTTAGCTACGCCTTCACGAGCAATAGTACGTAAAGTGTTGTCTTCAACAACAACTTCAACTGCGTCGTTTACCACACGGCTCAATGAGCCTTTGGCACCTTTAATTGTCACTTCCTGGCCATTTAGCGTAACTTCAACGCCAGCAGGAATGGCAATAGGTGCTTTAGCAACTCGTGACATTTCCTAACTCCTCGTTAAGCTACGTAACCGATAACTTCACCGCCAAGACCCGCTTTGCGAGCGGCACGGTCGGTCATCAGGCCTTTAGAAGTAGAGACTACTGCGACACCTAAACCACCCATTACTTTAGGTAGTTCGTTGCGTTTCTTATAGATACGCAAACCAGGGCGACTTACGCGCTCGATTGATTCGATAACAGGCTTACCTTCAAAGTATTTCAAAGTAATTTCTAGTTCAGTCTTAACTTCACCAGATACATTGAAATCCGCGATATAACCTTCTTCTTTCAGAACTTGGGCAATAGCCACTTTCTGTTTAGAAGCAGGCATGCGCACGGCGACTTTGTTAGCACCCTGAGCGTTGCGGATGCGAGTGAACATATCCGCAATTGGATCTTGCATGCTCATATTTGCTTTCTCCCGTGACTCGTGGCTTACCAGCTAGCTTTTTTCAAGCCAGGAATTTCACCGCGCATCGCTTTCTCACGTACTTTAATACGGCTCATGCCGAATTTACGTAGGAAACCGTGTGGGCGGCCCGTTACGCGACAGCGGTTACGCTGACGGGTTGGGCTCGAATCACGAGGAAGGCTTTGCAATTTAAGCACGGCTTCCCAACGCTCTTCGTCCGACGTCGCCGGATCGCTGATCACATGTTTAAGTGCGATGCGTTTTTCTGCGTATTTAGCTGCTAGCTTTTGACGCTTCAGCTCACGCATTTTCATTGACTCTTTTGCCATAACTCTACACCTTACTTCTTGAACGGGAAGTTAAAGGCAGCGAGCAAAGCGCGAGCTTCGTCATCAGTGCCTGCAGTAGTGGTGATAGTGATATCCAAACCACGAACCTTATCAACTTTATCAAAGTCGATTTCAGGGAAAATGATTTGTTCACGTACGCCCATACTGTAATTTCCACGACCATCGAAAGATTTCGGGTTCAAACCACGGAAATCACGAACACGAGGAATTGCAATAGAGATTAAACGCTCTAAGAAATCCCACATGCGCTCGCCACGCAGAGTCACTTTACAGCCAATCGGGTAGCCTTCACGGATTTTGAAGCCAGCGACAGATTTACGAGCAACAGTACGTACAGGACGTTGACCAGAAATAGCTTCTAGGTCGCTTACTGCGTTGTCGAGAATCTTTTTGTCTGCCAGAGCTTCACCCACACCCATATTGAGTGTGATTTTTTCAATCCGAGGGACTTGCATGACGCTGTTGTAGCCGAACTGTTTAACCAGTTCAGGAACTACTGATTCTTTGTAAAAATCATGCAGTTTCGCCATCGTAAAACTCCAAATTTAAAATTAAATGATTGCGTTGTTAGACTTGAAGAAACGAACTTTTTTGCCGTCTTCAACTTTAAAACCAACACGATCTGCTTTACCAGTCTCTGGGTTATATACCGCTACGTTAGAAACGTGAACAGGGGCTTCCTGCTCAATAATGCCGCCAGCAACGCCAAGAGCCGGATTTGGCTTCTGGTGTTTCTTAACGATATTAACGCCTTCAACGAATACACGATTTGAACCGGTATCGACTTTCAGCACTTTACCGCGCTTACCTTTGTCTTTACCTGCCAGGACTACTACTTCGTCATCACGTTTAATTTTTGCCGCCATAACTGACTCCTTACAGTACTTCTGGTGCCAGAGAGATAATCTTCATGAATTGCTCAGAGCGTAATTCACGAGTCACTGGTCCAAAGATACGAGTGCCAATCGGTTGTTTGTTGTTGTTTAACAAAACAGCCGCGTTGCGGTCAAAACGGATGACTGACCCGTCTTGACGACGGACGCCTTTCTTGGTGCGAACGACCACCGCATTCACAACATCACCTTTCTTCACTTTACCGCGAGGAATCGCTTCTTTAACAGAAACTTTGATGATATCGCCAATGTTTGCATACCGGCGGTGCGAGCCACCCAGAACCTTAATACATTGTACGCTGCGGGCGCCCGAGTTATCGGCCACTTCCAGTGTAGTTTGCATTTGGATCATTGCAGTGCTCCGCTTGATTAATAAAACAGACTCTCTCGAGCCACTGTTTTTACCCTAATGTACCTTACTTCTCAATTCGAGAAATAAAGACTTTCCCCCATAAAAAGGGCGGCGAATTGTAACAGATAAAATTCGTATATGGTAGTGCGATATGAGAAATAATTAATGGGGATAAGATTTCAGGTCATCTAGGAGATCGAAGCGCTATCAAACAGTTCGTAACCAGTGCGAGCAAAACCATCAACTTGGCTTTTGTTTTTCTCGCAATGGTGAGTAGCTTAACCCATCCTGAATATTTTTTCATCAAAATAGCTCTGCTTATTTATGAGTTCAAAGCACTCATTAAACAGCCGAAAGTGCGGCATCGCCGATAGTTTAGCTGTTGGCAAGCCTACTACTCTAGTGGTAAATTCAATCTCAATAACGCAATACGACAGATAAAATTCAGTCACTTGGATAAGGTACTTATGACTTTAGCAGCTATTGTTTTACTGCCGTTTATTGGGGCATCGATTCCCCTAATCTTGCGCCAGCGTGGGCGCGCTAGCATAAGCGTAGCCAGCGCTTCAGTCACCCTTGTGGCATTAGTATTGCTAGCTACATTAGCCATGCAGACCTTGAACGGAGCTGTACCCTCATTCTTTCTAAACTGGTTACCAAACATTGGTTTAGACTTTTCCTTACGTTTAGATGGCCTCTCGTTACTGTTTGCGACACTAATCCTTGGTATCGGGCTATTAATCATCATTTATGCCCATTACTACCTCAGCGCTAAAGATGACAGCGCCAAATTCTTTGCCAGCCTGATGCTATTTATGGGCTCGATGCTTGGCATTGTGACAGCCAATAACCTGATCCTACTT
The DNA here is from genome assembly GCF_024584785.1 of Idiomarina loihiensis. Lineage (GTDB taxonomy): Bacteria > Pseudomonadota > Gammaproteobacteria > Enterobacterales > Alteromonadaceae > Pseudidiomarina > Pseudidiomarina fusca. The sequence continues at coordinate 357,276 of NZ_CP074112.1, read as the reverse complement.
TGGTTATTTTGGGAACTAACTAGCATTTCATCGTTTTTATTGATTGGCTTTTGGTCGCATCAAAGCACTGCCCGACGTGGTGCACGCATGGCCTTAGCTATTACTGGCGGCGGTGGCCTCGCGTTACTCGCCGGGATTTTACTAATCGGCAATATTGCCGGTAGTTACGAACTCGATCAAGTGATTGCCGCTGCTGATCAAATTCGTGCTCATAGCTTGTATCTTCCGGCGCTGCTTTTGGTTTTGCTGGGGGCCTTTACTAAATCAGCACAGTTTCCGTTCCAGTTTTGGTTGCCGCATGCAATGGCAGCGCCAACACCCGTGAGTGCCTACTTACACTCAGCAACTATGGTCAAAGCAGGTATCTTTTTACTAGCCCGTTTGTTCCCCGTGCTTGGTGGTACTCACGAATGGTTCACCATAGTCACCTTAACAGGTCTTGCTACTATGTTGTTCGGAGCCTACTTCGCCCTCTTCAAGTCGGACTTAAAAGGGCTACTAGCTTTTTCTACGATCAGCCATCTCGGTTTAATTACGATGCTATTGGGACTAGGCACCAGCGGAGCGATTTTTGCTGCTTTATTCCATATTTTAAATCATGCCACCTTTAAAGCCGGCCTGTTTATGATTGCTGGCATCATTGACCATGAAACTGGCACTCGTGACATGCGTAAACTAAGCGGCTTAAGAAAGTTTATGCCGGTGACCATGGTATTGGCGATAATCACTTCCGCGGCAATGGCTGGGGTACCGCTGTTTAACGGGTTTTTATCGAAAGAACTCATGTTTATGGAGAGCTATGAGCAGCAATTGTTTGGCGCATTGTCCTGGTTTGTACCCGTGTTAGTTACCCTGGGTGCGATGTTATCAGTCGCCTATTCGATTCGGTTTGTACATGACGTCTTTTTTGATGGTGAGCCAGTAAAACTCACCGTTACTCCACACGAGCCGCCGTTAATGATGCGGGTACCGGTTATTATTTTAGCAGCCTTGTGTGTGTTGGTTGGGTTGCTACCCATGTTATTTGTTCCCAACTTTTTACAGCCCGCAGTAGATTTACTCGCACCGAGCCCACTCACCATAAAAATAGCTCTGTGGCACGGTTTTAACATACCGTTACTCATGAGTGTGCTAGCACTGGTAGGTGGAGCCGCAATCTACATTCAACGGGCTGAACTCTTTAGTTTTAACCGACAATTTGATCATCGCGATGCCAAAGAAACCTTTGCCTATATCGTCAGTAGCGTTACTGCGTTTTCGGATCGCCTGATACAACGAATTGAAACTGGGTCGCTGCAAAGGTACATGGCCGCACTGCTATTACTCTGTATTCTTTTCGTTATCCCAGAATTAGCTAAGATAGATGCATTAACTGGTACCCGAGCACAATTACCGATTGACTCCGTAAGCTTAGTGGGGGCAATCATTATCATCCTTACAGCGATTGGTACCGCAGCCTTTCATCATATGCGCTTGACCTCGCTGATGATGTTATCGGTGGTAGGCTTGATGGTGTCCTTGGTATTTATTCACTTTTCAGCTCCTGATTTAGCTATGACCCAACTGGTAGTAGAAGTGGTTAGTATCATTTTGATGATTTTAGCCCTCTTCTTCATGCCTCAAAAAACGCCTAAAGCATCTAGCGGGCGTCGTGTAGCGCGGGATGTTTTATTAGCTGGCTTTATTGGTGGGATTGTCGGTACGCTTAATTACGCGCTACTGACACGACCTCTCTCGTCCATTTCAGACTTCTTCTTAGTTAATGCCAAACCCGGTGGCGGCGGTACTAACGTGGTGAATGTCATTCTGGTCGACTTCCGGGGTTTTGATACCCTCGGTGAAATTACCGTGTTAGCCATAGCAGCTGCTGGCATTCACAAGCTACTCAATAACCTGCGGCCCTTTATGCCATCGAGTGACATTGATGGGCGTCCATGGCATCGGGTCAAACATCCCTTATTAGTGCAGACAGTCGCACAAGCCTTATTACCCTTAGCTCTGATGGTATCTGCTTATATTTTCCTGCGCGGTCATAACTTACCTGGTGGTGGCTTTATCGCGGGTTTGATTACTTCTGCAGCGATGATTTTGCAGTACATGGCGAATGGTGTGGACTGGGTAAAACATCGATTTGATTATAATTACCAAACCTTAGCCTCAGTTGGGGTGATGATTGCCCTATTCACCGGCATTGGCAGTTGGTTCTTCGGTGCTAACTTCCTCACCTCGTGGTTTACCTACTTAGATTGGCCGGTTGTCGGCAAGTTTGAAATCGCCACGGCCATTCTTTTCGATCTCGGCGTCTACCTAACTGTTATCGGTGCGACCTTGATGATTCTTGCTAATTTCGGACAAATGACAACCAGACACAGACCACGTCAGGAGGGTAACTAAATGGAAGCACTGTATGCAATTACCGTAGGCATGCTCACGGCTTGCAGCGTCTATTTAATCTTACGTGGCCGCTCTTTTCCGATCGTAATAGGTATCACCATGCTGTCCTATGCGGTTAACTTATTTCTATTTTCGACTGGACGCTTAGTGATAAACCAAATTCCTATTATCGGTGCAGCGGATCAATACACAGACCCGCTTCCACAAGCTTTGGTGTTAACCGCCATAGTGATAGGTTTTGCAATGACCGCCTACTCCATTATTTTGGCGGTAAGGGTTCGTGGTGAATGGGGTTCTGATGAAGTAAATGACACTAGCCCCAACGATGGGGAGGGCAATCGCTAATGCTTGTTTCTGCTCATTTAGTTATTTTGCCAATCATACTGCCCATGCTGGCGGCGTTACTGCAATTATTGCCATGGGGAGCCCAACCTCAGCGTTATCGGCGCGCCATCGGTATTCTAGCCTCGATGCTAGCCGTATTACTGTCAATTCAACTGCTAATTGCAGTTGACCAAGGGCCGCTGGTCTATGCTCTAGGCAATTGGCAGGCACCGTTTGGCATTGTCTTAGTGGCTGACAAATTATCAGCATTAATGATCTTACTGACGAATTTATTGGCGTTACCGGTATTGATCTACTCCTGCTATGGCGAAGATAACCTAGGCTCGCACTTTCAAGCGTTGTTTCAATTTCAATTACTAGGAATCATTGGGGCATTCTTGACGGGCGACTTATTTAACTTGTTCGTATTTTTTGAAGTTCTGCTGATCTCTAGTTATGCCTTATTAATGCATGGTGGCGGCAAGTTGAAGCTTCGTGCAACCTTACATTATGTGTTGTTGAATTTAGCCGGGTCAGCAGTTTTCCTGATTAGCCTTGGGGTTCTGTATGGTATTACCGGTACCCTAAACATGGCTGATATGGCTAATAAAGTTGCGCTTCTGACTGGTGATGACGCCACTATTGCCCGAGCTGGAGGCATGTTATTACTGGTTGTGTTTGGCTTGAAAGCGGCTCTGTTACCGCTCTATTTTTGGCTACCCCAAGCCTATGCCACCACAACGGGTGCAGTTGCAGCTCTGTTTGCGATTATGACCAAAGTGGGCGTGTACTCAATTATCCGAGTCTTTACCCTAATCTTTGGCGTCGATGCGGGTGCTGCTAGCCTACTCGGCTATGATTGGCTCTGGTGGCTAGGTTTAGCCACGCTGGGCATAGGTGCCATTGGAGTTTTAGGTAGTCGCGACCTACGTGCCGTGATTGCTTATCTGGTAGTAATCTCTATCGGTACCATGCTCACCACATTCAGCATGAACAGTGAACGAGCCATTAGCGCAGTCATGTTCTATATGCTGCATTCGACCCTCATCACTGGCGCACTCTTTTTACTCACGGATGTGGTGGCGGAGCAGCGCGGAAAAACCGCTTCCCGTATTGTGAAAGGGCGCAAGATGGCGCAGCACGGTACGCTCGGGATGATGTTCTTTATTGCGGCTATAGCCGTTATAGGAATGCCGCCATTCTCAGGTTTTATTGGTAAGCTATTTATTCTTGAAGCCGCACGCACAGGTGCCCAAGTTGCGCTATTGTGGCCGTTAGTACTTGGCAGTACCTTCTTGATGATGATTGCACTTTCACGCGCGGGTAGCAGAATGTTTTGGCATACTTTGGATGGCAAACCTGGTGAGGTTCGCCACCCGACCGGGCAATTAACTGCAATAACGCTGTTGCTAGCCACTATTGTTGGGTTAACGATTTTTGCCAACCCGGTTAGCAGTTATACCCAAGCTATAGCGAACGATTTAGTTCATCCCAGTGCATATAAAAATGCAGTACTAGGAACGGGAGTTAGCGATGTTAAATAAAATCTTTCCGGCCCCTAGACTATCCCTATTTCTATTGGTCTTTTGGTTACTATTACAGAACTCCATCTCATCAGGATTAGTGGTTTTAGGTGCGGTACTTGCGCTCTTGATTCCGCTTTATACCCACCGAGGGCGAGACTTTGCCACTAAAATTCATCGGCCGCTGAAAGCCGTTGAGTATTTTCTAGTGCTGTTAGTGGACATTATTCTTTCTAATTTTAATATCGCCGCAATCATCTTGCTGCCACGCCGACGGATACAGCCGGCGCTTTTTGAATACCCACTTGAGATAACTGGCGAGGTCCCTATTACCGTACTCGCCAGTACCATTAGCTTGACCCCTGGCACCATCACCGCCGAGATTCGTCGTGATGGACGGGCCTTGCTCATTCATGCGCTCAACGTAGCTGATCACGAAGCTATGATTCAGCAAATAAAAACTCGCTACGAAATGCGCCTCAAGGAGATTTTCAAATGCTAACTATTGCTGTTCAAATAGCTTTTGCGCTCTTTTGTTTAGCATTATTGCTAAACGTGTGGAGATTATTTCACGGCCCAGATCTAGCCGACCGCATTCTAGCCTTAGATACCATCTACATTAATTCTCTGGCGCTTTTGATTTTGTTAGGGATTTGGCATCACACCACGGCTTATTTTGAAGCAGCCCTGCTGATTGCCATGTTGGGCTTTATTGGTACGGTAGCGGCAGCGAAGTTCCTGCTGCGTGGCGACATTATTGAATAACGAGGTAGACAATGGAAACGCTTCCAGCATGGGCTGAATGGCTAGCTTCAGCTTTAATTCTTATCGGCGCTATCTTTGGCCTCATTGGTTCTGTTGGATTAGTTCGCTTGCCCGATTTTATGGCACGATTACATGCTCCAACAAAAAACACCACACTGGGCGTCGGTGGTGTTATTTTGGGTTCAATCGTCTATTTCAGCGCCAGCCAACAAGGGCTATCACTACATGAGCTTTTAATTGCCATATTTTTATTTTTAACGGCACCTATCAGTGCTCACCTACTCGCAAAAGCTGGCTTGCACTTAGAGCTGAAGCGAGTGAGTCGTACGCGTGACTACCGTGATCGCCCAGAACAGTATTCAGACCGAGATTAATCAATACAGCCGCTCGCACTTTGCAAACAAGCTGCGAGCCGCTCGTACTGAGCGTTGATGGTTGCATAAGCGGTGGCAAAATCGCGTCCATCCTCCAAGTATAAAAAATCAAGATGAAGCTGCCCTAATACTTCCAGTTGAGTTCCCCTAAGAGTATCGGTTGTAAGTGACTGACCACTCACCTTGGTTAGCACGTCAAGTTGCTGCGACCTGATCTCACTCACATTGCGCAGGTGATGTCCCTGCATATCAATATCCACATCAATGGTCTGCAAATACTCACCATGACGTAAAAGCTTCTGCCCGGCGAAACTGACTTGTTGCGGTGGAATAAGTGTCACTTGAATCGCATCCTCATGAATAAATTCTGCTGTATCGCCTAATCCTGCCGATAATGCATCTAACTGCGATGCACTTAGCCCCACCAGCCGCACGACAAAGCTATCACCTTGACGAAAGCCCTGAATCGTTTGCGCTGGCATCGGCAAACCATAATGTAGCGCAACATCATCCAGACCTTCAGGCCAAAACACGTGCTCGTTATAATAGGCCCAAACCGCTTCTTGCCAATGCCACCACTGGCCATGCCAATAACGCACTTGCGCTAGTGATGATTGCGGCGGTGGTTGCTTTAACACATAAGCGCTACCTGCTAGCACCATAAGAACGGCGATAACAGGTAACATCAGCCCCCTAATATGATGGTTTTTCATCGTGCTGCTCAGCTATGGGGGACTCTACTCGGTGCAAGGCTAAAAGCTGTTGCATTAACATCTCGTATTCATAGCGCTGAGCTTGGTTATTGCGAGCACCAAAAGAGGTCGGCATGCCCAAATACGCATGTCCTGCTAGCAGCAGCTCGGTTGCCTGCCGTAATCTGATAGCAGCTAAGTTCTTCCAAATATCTGGCTGCTGGGGATTGTTTGCTAAACAAAATTGATACGCCTCATAAGCAGCATCATAACGATGTACGCGGTAGTTAACATGACCAATATCACACCATACTTGGCCTTGTTCCGGATAGGCATCAAGGACTTGACGCCACAGCCCCTCAGCAAAATGCAGGTCGCCCTGACGATAGGCTGTTTGTGCGGCATAAAGAGCCGGCTCTAATTGCAACTCCAATTCTCGGCTTTGTGTGGTTTGGCACCCCATAAGTAACAGCGCCAGCACCAGCATTGAAATCCTATTCATAGCAGAGTTCCTTCTGTTCAAACGTAAGTGATTGCCCCAACCAGTGCTCAAATGGCCAAGGACTGCCGGCTCCACACTCAATAATCGAATCGGCCCCAGCGATACGCAGCACTCGCGCGGGCTGCACATTTCGATGAACCGCTACGATGCGCAGCTGACTGTCTAGTCCAATAATGTCAATGGCGAAGCGCATGCCCCAGGTATGGATAGATCTGCAGCGCGGAAACCAAAATGCTCGCTGGTGGCTGGTGGCGCGTAGATAGAGCATCCCCACTAACCGCTGGGGAAAATATTTCATAACTCGCACATCGCGCCAGAGGCAGCGCTGTTGTATATAGAAACGTCCTTGTTGCATGTGTTTTCACTCCAATGAAAAACCAATAAAAACGGGGCCTAAGATGAGCAAAAAAGTAACTGGAAAAAAGCAGGTCAGAAGTGGGAACAACAACTTAACACTCACCTCTTGGGCTCGCTTTTCGGCAGCTAATAACTCTTGCTCACGACATTGTTGTGCTTGTTTCTGCAGGGTATCGGCTAACGAAGAACCAGTAATTTTGGCCTGCTTAATAGCATTGGCAAATAATTCTACCAAACGGTGTGGCACCCGCTCATAGAGTTCATCTAAAGCATCAGTTAACCCCATCCCCGCTTGCTGTTGACGATTAATCCTTGCTAACTCTTTGAGACTGGCTGAGCTACCTGGAATATCATGTAAGGCATGTAGCGAAGCACTTAAAGATAGCCCCGAGTGAAGCAACATGGAGGTGATTTCTAGTGCACTCGGCCAGTGCTCAATGACTTGCTGGAGATACTCTCGGCGTTGTTGTAACTGATAGATCTGCGCGAACACACACAACAGTACTAATCCTACTTTGACATAGGTGGGAATAGGTAGGGTACAGCCAACACAAACCCCAACGACAGCGAGTAATCTAAGTAGCAACCATTGCTCGGCAGTGACACTTTGTACGCTTAATCGTACCTGTTTGCCTATGTACTTAACTGCCCACTGCGGTAACCTCAGCAAGAGTAAATGAGTCCAACGCAATAGCAGCGGACTGCTCAGCGCCAGATAGGCTAAACCTACCACTAAGGCCCCAGCAATAGCGCCTAACAGAATTAATCCTAACCATAGTTCAAGCTCGAACGACACGTCGATTCCCCATGATCTTTTTGACGATCATATTGCCGATGAACATCAAAATAGCGCAGCCAATGAGCATGGCCTGGCCGGTACCAGTTTCAGTTAGCAAGGCCGTATTACCTGGCTCAACTTTGCGTAAAATAAAGAACAATCCAATAGGTAAGAACAACATCACCTTACCTTGCAACCGCGCTTGTGCTGATAGGCTCAGCAACCGCTCACGTGCATACGCCTGTTGTTGTAGCGATGTCGCCAAACGCTGCATCACCGCAACTTGCTGGGCGCCGTGTTTTAATCCTAGCTGTACTGTGGTTACCCACTGCATCATAGAATCGGTTGGTACACGTCGATAAAAATCATTTAATGAATCAGCCAAACTGTCACCCGTGCGACTACGGCGGACCAATAATTGCACCTCGTAGCGCAGGGGGATCGGCAACTGCAGTACACTAGCCTCAATTGCTGCCATAAAGCTCAGACCCGCCGCACTGCCATTGGCAATGAGTAAAATAAAATCAGGTAATTGCTTATCAATAATTTTGCGGCGTTTGGTCAGCAAATAATTCTTCAACGCAGGCAACCCTAGAATAAGCACCACCACACTTATCAATGCCGCTTGCACTGAAACAGCTAAGGCGACCACCATAAACAGCACTACACTTGCCATAAGAATACGCATCCAAAGCTGAGCAACAGGCATAAAGATCAGAAAGTCCGCCAGCGATTGCTCAGTGGTCTGATTTATCTGTGCCCCCCATTTGTTCACATAATGAGGGACCACCATAGCTAAGGTGACAACCAGGCAAAAGAGCGTGAGTCCTAAGACACTAACAAGTACTAGAGGGTCTGACATGGGCTATACCATTCAGACGGAATCCCAGTGGCTTGCAACTGATCTTGGCTACGCTCAAAGACCTTGGTTAGCTGAATAGTGTTAGTATCCATCCCTGAAATTTCACAAATAGCACTAACAAACCGTTGCCCGGTGCTCGAACGTACAATCTGTACAATCACGTCAATGGCCGATGCCACTTGTTGACGTACCGCTTGCATAGGCATATCAAAGCCAGCCATCAGCACCATCACTTCAAGGCGTTGCAACGCCTCCCGCGGGTTGTTAGCGTGCAAAGTAGTAAGCGATCCCTCGTGTCCCGTGTTCATCGCTTGCAGCATATCTATCGCTTCGGCTCCACGACACTCACCAATAATGATTCTATCTGGACGCATGCGAAGCGCGTTCACTAACAGATCACGAATACTTATCTGGCCTTTACCCTCCGCATTTGCGGGACGCGCCTCTAACGCAATTAAATTTCGATGAGCTAGCTTAAGCTCTGCCGCATCTTCAATGGTTACAATGCGTTGGCCTGCATCAATATTCATAGATAAGGAGTTAAGTAAGGTCGTTTTACCAGTACCTGTACCACCAGAAATAAGCATATTTTTGCGCGCTATTACCGCTGCCTTGAGGTAGTCCTTTGCCGCCTCTGAGATAGATCCTGATTGCGCCAGCTCAGCTAAACTCAATTGCTTGGCCAAAAACTTACGGATGGTTAAACAACTTCCATGGATGGCTAACGGCCCTAACACCGCATTGACTCGAGAGCCATCAGGTAAACGTGCATCAACCATCGGCTGAGCACTATCAATGCGGCGCCCCAATGGGAGCACAATACGATCAATTACGCGTAATAATTCTTCCTCCGAATTAAATTTGTGCTCCACCTCTTCTAGCACCCCTCCACGTTCAACAAAAATAGTCTGATAATCATTAACCATTACTTCTGAAATACTACTATCCGCCAACAACTTAGAAATAGGGCCAAAGCCAACACAGCTATCGACTATACTTGGTAAGGCAGAGCGCCATTGTTGTTGCTGCTGCCGCGAATAAATACTCAAATGATCTTCCAAAACATGCAGTGCATGCTCTTTGAGCTGCTCAAAGGGCATCCGCTCTATCTCAATAGAACTGCGTTGCAAGGCAGTTTTTAAGTAATCCGCTAAGCCTTTTTCATTAATAGTATCCATCATGAAGTCCTATGCATCCTGCTTGTTGTTGAAAATCTCGAATCCACTGTGCTGACTGCTCTATCCGCCGCTCTTGTTGTTGTAAATCACCACGCATGTGAGCAGTAACTATCACCACCAGTTCGGTTTCGGCGTTACGAAACTGCTGTGACGAAAATAACCCACCAAGAATCGGAACCTCATGCAACCATGGAAACTGATCAGCTTGCTGCGATTGTTCGTGATTAATTAAGCCCGATAGCACGATCGGCGCCCCCGGTTCACCAACCACTTGCGAGGTAACTTTGCGGGTTAGAATACCGGGCACACCATTAACCATAGTGGCAGAGTCGATGGTGCTAATTTCAGCATGAACGGCAGTCTCAATGTCGCCGTTTGGCATCACCAGAGGTGCCATTTTCAGGCTCACACCATATTCACGAAATTGCACATCTTGCTGCCCATCGGCAAGGACCTGCGGTATCGGAAACTCACCACCTACAAGTACTTCTGCTTCACCACCGCTACGGGCGACTAACTTGGGTTCGGCTAGAATTTTGGCGTGTCCATCACGTTCCAGCAGGTCGATACTTGAAGCCATTTCAACCGGCATAGAGATAATTCTTGCCGCCGTACTTGATAGCGTGGGTCCAGCTAATTGCTGCGGCCAACGCACTCCTAAATGACGAGCATACTGGCGTTTTACTTCGGCTATACGCACATGGAGTTCGACCATAGGTAGTGAGGCTTCAGGAAGGTAACTCACCCGATTAACTAAATTGGGATACTGTTTAGCGAATTCAGTCACGGTCGCCTCAGCATCGCTATCAAGTTGGCCAGTCAGAAACCCTACCCCTGCTTGCTCAGTAAATTGCAATTGAGGAAAGCGCTGCAACAACCAGGCGATATCCGTAACAATGCGAGGTGATGGTGCTGCTTTCACTTCAATTTGATAGCGCTGATGACTGCCGTTTGCCGCGACCACAATAATCTCCGTGCTCCCCTCAGCTTGTGCATTAATCACCAGTTGTGTAGTACCAATTAAGCGGACTTTGGCAACAGCTTCATTACCAATGATGACATCCGTGGCTTGTGCCAACTTGAGCACTTCCATAGCACCAGGCTGTAGCTCAATTTTGCTGGTGTTAGCAAAGCTAGGCAACGCTAGTAAGAGGAGCAATCCAAACACACTAAAACGAAAACTCATGCTGCCTTCCTTGGCCGTTTGATGAAAATGAAAAAACTTGTGGAACAATCTTTTTACTTAGTTGCTGATACTCAAATTGTGGATGCTCTAACCAAACTTCAAAACTCCCGGCGCGCATCTGTTCAAACTGCAATGCCTGTGCTTGTGTCATCGCAAAAGTGACTGTGCTTGGCATGTACTGCCCGGCTTCGCTCATCATTAAGTGCGGCTCACTGATGTTATCTAACGCAATGACCTCAATTTTTGGTAACAACACTTCCGTCATCTTATCGGTGTCACCAAGGACACTCATGAGTGTGACTTTATCGCCAATAGTTAACAGCCCGCTGTGCAATTGTTCCGGCGAAATTCCCACAGTTATCGCATAATACCCGGCAGCCAAAGTATCCGAAAAATAGCCCGAATAATCTGGAGCGATAGCATAAGGAGTTAACGGCTCTCCACGCTCAATAAATTTGGTGGTCGTAAGCCCTGCAATTAATCCAGCATCTTTGGGGCGCAACCAATCTTCCTGCACATAGGCCGATGGATAGCTGCGAATAACCATGGACATAGGATCTAAGGTTGAGCCAATTTCTAGGTCGATAGAACTCACTAGAATCTCTACCAGATCTTCCTGTTCTTGTTGTTGAACCACCTGATTTTGCTCCGCAATATAGCGCTCTACCAATTGGTAACTAGCTAAGGCTAAGAGCACACTTACGATTGCCATAACGGCTAACTTGGCACGCCAGCCAAGCGCGATTTTTGCCATTTTTACGACACTCCCGGTTGCAATAAAAAATCATCCCAAATCCATTCAAATAGAGCCGCGGTGCTAGCCACAATATGCCCCAAAAAATCAAGTAGAGTCTGCCCTTGTTCAGTTACTGGAACTATCAAAATTAACAACAGTGCCATGGCCAATAACAGGCTCTCGACCATAGCCTGACCGCGTTGCAGACTAATCATGGTGATTTTCAGACATGCTAACAACGAGGGTGTCTGTACCCTCTTTGGCTAGAACTATTTGCTCTTGCGGATGCTTCAAACTCAGCAACAGATAGTGATCGTTCATCACCTCTACGGTTGGTTCTCGGTGAGCCATACGCAGCTGAAAATATCGTACTAATTGTTCGCGCGAACGATTCACTTGGATGCTTACCACGCGCTGACCATTGTCCTCGATATCTGCATCAGCAACTTTCGCAAGCCCTGACAGCGATTGCGGCAAAGGCGATGGCTGAACCTTCTGCTCAGCCAACATTAAGTACAATTCATCAGGTTTAGCGATGTCAGTAAAAATCGTGAAATATTGCTGCCCAGATCGACAAGTACGCATGGTATATACCGATTGCACCAAGGTTTCACTATCAACACAGCCCATCTGTTGCTCGAGTGCATTAATAGTCAGTGGTGCGTGCAGCACCCAAATCGTCATGGCCGCAGTTTTAGTCAGGACTTCAGGCAACCATTGTGCCAATGGAAATGCAGTTGCAAGTAAGGTAAGTGTTAACATCCTCTTCTACTCTCCTTGCAAGCCAACTCGTACGGAGTCGCATCAGGCTCAACATGACCTAATTTAAGCGAGTCTGATTTGAACTCTTTCATGATCAATAGAAATTTGGCGGACCAATTAAGAACTGTAGTAAAGCCTAGCTCATCAAGATAATGCCCCAAAGTTAGACGCCGTGGTTCAGAAACTAAACCATCCGTAGCTTTGACACTCCAACCATCACTTAGAAGGGCCATGGGTAATGTTCTGGGCGAATTATTACCAGCATCCATGCTGGCCGAGGTCAAGTTCGAAGAAGTCGCACTATCATCAAAGTAACGCAGATTATTTACCTCAAGTTCAAGCGCCGTTAACTGTTTCAGAACGCCAACAGTACTCCCCAAGCGTTCTGCAAAGGGGTAGTTGCGCGTGGTATTAACAACCTCTTGTGGTTGGTGTTGCCAAAGTTGATTACGGCTGTACATGGCACTTTCATGCTTATCCTTTAAGGCGCTATGGATAAGCGGCAAACTACTGCCAAGAATGATTGCCGCAACCAGCAGCAACCCCATACTTTCAAATAAGGCTTGCCCAGCCAACTGCCTAGGACATTGCAACAACCTAAGAGCCTTGGGATTAGTTTTGGCTATTGCTCTGCGCATCAACATGATTCACCTGGCTCAATATAAGTTTGTTTTGTGGCGTCAAGGATTGTAATTCAGCTTGCCATAGAGGATTGAACAGATTGGCTTGCTCTTGAATACGGTCTTCTCTCGGGAACAACGAGCTGGGCCGAGAAAAACTGACTCCCGCTTTAGCAACTGCACCAGCAAACCTAACTATTACTGCTGGCCATTCCGACGGAGCAAAATCTCTACGGTCAATATAACGAAGCGGCCCCACAGAGTTACCTAGTTTTCGCTGTGTCCTAAGGGCCTTCTTATGCACATCTCCTCGCCGCTTGGCACCCTTGCCGCCGCTATGTCCGAAATCTTCTTTACCGATGTGAGTAATACGATTGCCTTTGGTGGCAGCCCCCCATCCCAACGAGTAGTTTGCTACTCCTTTAACCTCTAAAGTTACTGTGTCTAAAGCCTGCCAATGCCACTTACCGCGGCTATCAACTCGCAACTCAGCCCCTCCTTTTTTAGGGACTTTAATCAGTGGTATATCAGCCCAAAGGTAGGAGCGAAACTCAGTGAAGGGATCGGTACTAGCTCGCATGATTTGTTCTAATCTGCCATCATCCGAATTGGATGATGTAGGACGTAAATAAATAGCCCAAGCTGGATGAAAATCAGTGAGTCCACTTCCGCCTAGTAATTGCCAGGCCTGTTCACTTAACCCATGATGCTGGGCAATCTTAGTTAAAGTACTTGGGATAAGCAGACCAAAACTGGCACGAATCGCGACTTGCGTTAGCGTATAGACGTTGTCGAGCGATTGTTGTGCTATTAATCCAAGTTTGACCATCTGTTCAACAGCTTGATCAACTTGCCTAATGACTCGAATCAGTGCATGCATCGGTTGTGTTAGAGCAGGAACAAATCTCAATACCGTGGCTATCTTATTGACAACTTTAGAAGTCATTGCGAACCAACTACGAAACCCTAGTAGCTGTGCGGCCAATAGTTGATTTGAGATACGAGCCCGATTAATCAAGGCTTGCAAATTCATTTCACGCGCCATAAGAACAGCTGCACTCATGGCCATGTTGTCAGCAGCCGTTTGCACATGCCATCGTTGCTGCAACTTCACCGATTGTGAAATAGCTCCTAGCAGCAATAATAATATTGCCGCTAGGACCGGGATGATGAACACGCTAACATGGCCTTGTTGACGAGCACGAGAAGCTAACATTAGTTAGCCCCAGTACCTGTCGTTTCATCATAAGACCCTAGTGTTACTTTGGTTTGTGCTAGGGTTTTCGATTCGCGAGCCTTGCTACGAGCATGATTAATAGCATCGTTAGAACTTTGTCCAGAAACCTCGGCGGCAATACCCGCAACTTGGCTACGAACAGTTTCACCTAACAGCGAGTACACACCAATAGCAGCAACCGCAATAAGTGCCACGATAATGATGTACTCGGTCATGCCCTGACCACGGACTAAACGTTTATTGAACTGGCGAACAGGTTTTCTAGAACAGATAACATGGTACATAGCATTCTCCTGAGCGTGACATTACGACTTGGTAATGCACGCTTACATGTGAAAAGAATGCTGAGTATAAAAGCAGGTTTGCAGGAACGAGAGTTCGTAGCGGTTAAGGCTTACTCAATATTAAGATACTTGTGCATTTGCACTGATAAACGCCAATTGCGTTCAATACAAACTTGCATTGCCAACTGAGTGGCGCGCGGGCGCTGGCTGATTGGCTGTAATGCGATGACAGCAGTAGCAGCCGGTGGACAAACTTGTAGGAGTTTATCAAACTCATCAATATGCTTTTGCATAGCAACCGGATATTTGATCTCGTTCGCTCTTTGCATACAGTCGGGGCGAACTAAATAGCCGCCCGGCATATTTAATTTAGGTGACACGGTAACCCAGGTATCAGCAGAGGTTTGAATAGCAAAAGTACCACTTGTTTCTATCTGAAGTTGATACCCATTGTGTTCAAGTGCGGCCGCTAATTCACGTAGATCATACATAGCAGGTTCACCGCCGGTAATCACCACATGCTTAGCTTGATAGCCGCGCTGCTGCAATTCAGCCACGATGGAAGCCGCCGTAACACCCGCCCAGGTATCGCTCGGAGCTGCTTTTTCTACAACCTCAGACAGGGCGACTTGCCGCTCTTGATGCTGGTACCAGGTATGTTGGGTATCACACCAAGGACAACCAACCGGACAGCCTTGTAGGCGAATAAAGATAGCCGGTACCCCGGTGAACACACCTTCACCTTGAATGGTTTGAAAGATCTCGTTGATCGGATAGATGTTGTTAATGGGATTCTCCAAAAATTACGCTACAATAGGCCCTACGCAAAACGACCATTACTCTTTACTAAAGAGTGGCTACGGGGTCTATCTAGTTAACCAACCGCAGCGATAAATTGTATCGCAAACCAACCAAAAAGGGATCTATTGATGGCAAAAGTTGTGGTGATCTATTCTGGCGGGATGGATTCGTTCACGGTATTACATCATGCGCTAGCGCATGGTCATGAGGTGTATGCCTTATCCTTCAATTACGGTCAGCGTCACGTCAAAGAACTTGAAGTAGCAGCCCAGGTCTGCCAACAATTAAATGTTAATCATAAGGTTGTTGATATTACCGCAATCAATCAACTCTTGGCAGGCAGCTCACTCACCTCGGATATCGCTATTCCTGAAGGACACTACGAAGCACAAAGTATGAAATCAACCGTGGTGCCTAATCGCAATATGATTTTGCTATCGCTAGCGATTGGTTACGCTGTCTCATTAGAAGCCGAAGCTGTTTATTACGGCGCTCATTCGGGTGATCATTTTATTTACCCTGATTGTCGTCCTGAGTTCGTAGAAAAAATGAATGAGGTTAGTTTGATTGCTAACTATGAACCAATTCGTATCGAGGTTCCTTATTTACATCAAGACAAAGCCGCTATTTTAGCCGATGGTATTAGTATGAGCTTAGATTACAGCCAGACTTGGACTTGCTACAACGGTCGCGATAAAGCTTGTGGTAAGTGCGGTGCTTGTGTTGAACGTCTCGAAGCTTTTGCCGCCAATCATCAGGTAGATCCACTCCCCTACGAGTAACTTGCTTGCTACTTGGCAAGTTAACAGCGCCGCTCGGATAACGCTTGTTCACTTGCCAACATTCTACCTTTACGGCTTGGTTGCTGCTTAACTATTGGTCGTTGCGATAATGGGCTAGAATTTTTTGAGCAGCATGCCAGCGTGGGTGATTTTGCAGAGTTTTCATTGGCATCGCCGCAGCTTTGGCAAGCAATTCGTAACAACGAGTCGCTTGTCTTGAGCGTTGCTCCAACAGCGGCTCTACCGCCTCGATTACGCTAATAGCACCAGCTCGATCATTACAGGCTAACACCATGTCGCAACCAGCATCTAGAGCAGCATGGGCTCGTTCGGCCATAGTCCCAGCAACAGTGGCGCCAGCCATGGCTAAATCATCGCTGAAGATCACCCCACTAAACTGCAGTTGTGCCCGCAGAATATCCTGTAACCAATATTGGGAGAACCCAGCGGGTTTATCATCTACTGCAGGGTAAATAACATGAGCTGGCATTATTGCATCTAAACAATTGGCTAATTCAATGAATGGCGGTAGATCGGTTGCTTTTATTTCTTCCCAACTACGCTCATCAACTGGAATATCAATATGCGAGTCGGCCAATACTGAACCGTGGCCAGGAAAGTGCTTACCGGTAGCCTTCATGCCTGCTTGATGCATGCCTTTAATGAAGGCTCTGGCGATAGGAACGATGGCATCCGCATGGGCTGCAAAAGCCCGATCACCAATCACCTGACTTATTCCGTTAACATCTAATACCGGAGCAAAACTGATATCTATGTCCATCGCTAGTACTTCGGAGGCCATTAGCCAAGCCAGTTCTTGAGCATGAGCTAAGGCCTGAACTTGACTTGAGTTACTGCGCAAAATATCCGCCATCGGTGGAATCGCAGAAAAACCTTGGCGAAACCTTTGTACTCGACCACCTTCATGATCAACCGCTAGAATCAGTGGATTACGAGCCGCTGCACGAGTTTGTCTGATTAACTCTTGTAGTTGATCTTGTTCTACAAAGTTTCGCGTAAAATAGATAACCCCGCCAACAGCGGGATGTCCCAAGATATCACGCTCTTCTGCGCTGAGCTCTGGGCCGGCCAAATCAATCATTACTGCGGTCATATATACATCTCTTACTTGATGAACAGCCAGCAGTGTGCCAAATTTCATAGCAGGCGTCACTAGGCAAACAACTGTGGCGATGATAATTGTTGAAACAACCACCATAATAGCTAGAACAAGCAAGGTTAGGATCACAACATGACACGATTTTGGGTATTGGCAGCTATCACCACTCTTAGTCTCAGCGGCTGTGGCGGCAGTGATAGCAACAACGATGACGCCACTGCGATTGTTGGGCAGTGTTCGGTTAGTGATGAGAAGCAACAATTTCTCGATTACATGTACGAGCAGTATTTTTGGAATGCCGAGCTCGCTGATTCTATCGATCCTGATAACTACGCTGATATTTACGAACTCTTAGATGCCATTACCGTCAGCGAGGATCGTTACTCATTCATTACCACTGAACAGCAATATCAAGACCGCTACGTGAACGCCGCCTACATTGGTTTTGGCTTTGCTACACGAGTTACCACCACCGCTCGGGTATTTGTCAATTATGTCTATCAAGATTCGCCGGCGGCTCTGGCTGGAATCAAACGTTCCGACGAAATCACTCACATTAATGGTGAGTCAGTGCAGTTATTACTTGCCCAAGGACGCTATCAAGAAGCGCTCGGTGATGATGACGATGGGGTAGCTGCAACCCTAACGTGGCGTACTGTCGCTGGTGATACCTATACCGATGTGCTGACTAAAACCGAGGTAGAAACGAACACCGTCTTAGCTACCAGCAGTTACAGCGTCGGCGACAAAACGGTGGGCTACTATGTGCTTAATACCTTTATCAACCGCACTGGTGACGATCTAAATCAAGCATACAATGAGTTACAAGGGGTTGATGAACTCGTCATAGACGTTCGCTATAACGGCGGAGGCTTAACCAGATATGCTAATCAGGCCGCCACGCAGGCTGCCGGCAACAACGTCCTTGGTGAAGTGTTTGGCGATTACCTATTTAACGCAGACAATAGTGAGCAAAATTTTACCGAACTCTTTCAAATGTATGATGGCGTTCAACAGCTTGATTTAGAACGTGTGTATGTACTAACTACGGCGCAAAGCTGTTCTTCTTCAGAGCTGATCATCAATGCCTTGGAGCCGTTTGTCGAGGTGGTGGTGATAGGAGCCAGAACCTGCGGCAAACCCGTTGGCCAAATACCGCAACGGATTTGTGATAAGCGAACCTTCGTGGTCAATTTTGAGATTGTGAATGCGCTCGGCGAAGGTCGTTACTTTAATGGTATCGCCGCAGATTGTAGCGCACCGGATAGCCTCACCGGCGATTGGGGGCATGCCAACGACCCAATGCTACGGGCGGTTAATCAACATATTGAAACCGGTACCTGTGCCACCAACCCAACCAGCTCGAGTACCGCCAGCACCACTTTATCCCCTACCAAACCTTGGCGTATTATCGACCAGTGGGCGGCCGAACATTAATCAGTTAACAGTCGGGGTAGCATGGCTACCCCGTGTTGATGGCAAACCCACTCAACTTCAACCTGATAAGCCTGTTGCAATAGTGACTTCGACAACACCTCAGCTGGCTCACCAACCGCCAACAGCTGGCCCTGATGCAGCAACACCAATTGTTGACAAAAGCGCGCCGCTAACGCCAGATCATGAAGTGCCACTAACACCAAAGCACCATTGTCCGCGCGCTGCTTAAGTAGCATGAGGGTTTCTAGTTGATGCCTTAGATCTAAGCTAGCAATGGGTTCATCAGCTAGAATTAAAGGCTGCTGCCCAATCAGACCACAGGCCAATTGAACTCGCTTCAGTTCGCCGCCAGATAAATCAGTTACTGGGCGTTGTAACAGCTCGGTTAAACCAAACTCTGCACTCGTTTGCTGTCGGTAATGACGTAACTGAGACTTGGTTTGGGCCAGATTAACTTGGCTCACTTGCAGAGCATAGGCAACTGTCACAGCTTCATTAACAAGGGTTTGCTGAGCAATGTAGGCAAGTTGCTGACGCCGCTGGCTAGGATTGATGTGATGCAAGTCTAATTGCTGCCATACACTCCCACCAGAACTTGGCGTGAGCAAACCAGCCAGTAATTTCAGTAAGGTTGATTTACC
Organism: Idiomarina loihiensis; assembly: GCF_024584785.1. Classification (GTDB taxonomy): domain Bacteria; phylum Pseudomonadota; class Gammaproteobacteria; order Enterobacterales; family Alteromonadaceae; genus Pseudidiomarina; species Pseudidiomarina fusca. The sequence continues at coordinate 337,921 of NZ_CP074112.1, read as the reverse complement.
GGCGCCATTAGCACCAATCACCCCCACCATTTGCCCTGCCGATAAGCGCAGATTAACGTTAGTGACCCTGCTTTCTAAACTTAAACCTGAGACTTCTAGCATGCTACTTTAGCCAACCTTATCAAGATGTATTTTAGTACTTTGCTGAATGTTGTCGGTACAATAATATCAGTAGCCATGGAGCTCCAATTAACGACACTACCACGCCCAGCTGTAACTCAACTGGCGTAGGTATAAGCCGCACTAGCCAGTCCATTAGCATCAACAACCACGCCCCTAACAAAGCACTCAGCAAGATCATGGGTAGTGGTTGATGTTGCCCTAGCAAACGAGCTGCATGGGGGGCTAACAAACCAACAAAGCCAATAATACCAGCGGTAACCACCGATGCCGATACCAGTAAAGTAACCGCAGCGAAAATTAAAAAACGGTTCCAGCCTAACTGAAAACCCAAAGTTGCGATGGTGGCATCATCAAAAATTTGGGCGCTGAGAAAGCGCCGCTGACTTAGCAATAACAACAACGCAAGGACTAAACTCGGCGCCATCAACCACACATGCGACCAACCGCGATTTGCTACTGACCCCATCAACCACAAAGCCCATTCTTGAAACGCAAACGGATTTGGCGCCAAATTAAGCACCACAGCCATAAGTGCACCCGTTAACGAAGCTAGAGCTACGCCTGCCAAAATCAGCCGCAAGCCAAACATTTGGCCACGACTTAACAGCCACAACAATATTAAGCTAAGAGCGCCACCTAACATTCCCACTAAGGGCAAACTCCAAGCTATCGGTGTTAATCCACCCCAATAAAGTGCCACCACAGTAGCTAAACCTGCTCCACCAGCGATACCTGTTATACCCGGTTCTGCTAATGGGTTTTTTAATTGTAATTGCAGCACTGCGCCAGCCATCCCTAACGCCATGCCGTTTAATCCAGCAAGCACTAGGCGCGGGAGTCTTATCTCAAATAAAATAGCTGACTCTAGTGCGTTTTCTGGGAGTAACCGCCAACCATCAACACCACTGCCTAAATAGCCTAAGCCAATGAGTAAGCTGGCAAGGCATAGCACTAACCATAGTTTTACCCTCATGGCTCACCTACGACGGCTTGCAAATAATCAACTGCCCGCGTTGCAGGGCATCCAGACACCGCGGTAGGAATGCTACGAACCTGCCGTTGCTGCAACCAAGGGGTTAGAGCACTATGCCACAACCAATCATTTGCCCGAGCGTAAGGCTTAGCAAAGCCTTCGAGTACAATAAGCTCTGGATTTAATTTTAGTAATTGTTCGAGATTAAGCTGATATAACACCAGGTCTTGATGCAGGCTTATCCATCGGATCTGTTGTTTAGCAAAAAGTTGCGCCAACCAACTAGCGCCCCCCCAAGCGTACTGATTGGGCATCAACACGAGTACCGATTGTTCCATGTTGGGAAGTTGGCTAAGTTGGTCTTGCTGCTGCTCTAACCAGGCTTGACCCCGCTCTGCAATAGCCATCACTGTTGCTGCTTCTGCTACGGTTCGCTGCCACTGCGCCCACGTTTGCGGCTGTTCCACCAACACCATCTGCGTATGCCTAGCTAACTGGTTAACTAAGCGAGCATGAGTAAAAGTGCCATAAACCACATAGTCTGGCTGTGCCAGTAGAACCTGTTCCAATCGATTGCCATGTGCCGTGGTTGGAATTATTTCCCAGTCATTTGGTAACCACTGCGGTAACCAAGTATCAAAACATGGGTTAAGCGAAACCACAGTTACTGGCTTAGCCTGCACCGTGGTTAAGCTAAGCCAACCGATGACGATACTGACTAACGTGAGTCGTGCAATCACAAGGTATCCAATGCCTCTTGCAAGGTTTTCACCGCGGTGACCTGCATCCCAGCAATCGCCTCTTTAGGACGGTTACCATAAGGAACAATAGCCTTGGTAAAACCATGTTTGGCAGCTTCATTCAAACGCGCCAAGCCATTTTGCACGGGTCTGATTTCGCCCGATAGACCCACCTCACCAAAAATAATCACATCACGCGGCAGCGGCTGCTCACGAAAACTAGATACAATCGCTAATAGTAGCGCCAAATCAGCACCTGTCTCGGTGACTCGAACACCACCAACCACGTTGACGAACACATCTTGATCGGACATGTGTAAACCACCGTGACGGTGTAATACGGCCAACAACATGGCTAAACGAGTAGTTTCCATGCCCACTGCGACGCGGCGTGGGTTTGCCAACTGAGTTGCATCAACTAGCGCTTGCAGTTCCACCAATAGCGGACGAGTACCCTCCCAAATCACCATCACAGCTGAACCACTGCCATGCTCTTCAGCGCGCTGCAAAAATATCGCAGACGGATTAGTCACTTCTTTCAGGCCTTGCCCGGTCATGGCAAATACCCCTAATTCATTGGCTGGGCCAAAGCGATTTTTATGTCCACGCAAGGTACGAAAGCGAGAATCTGCGCTACCTTCTAGCAAAATAGAGCAATCAATACAGTGTTCTAATACTTTGGGACCAGCTAAAGAACCATCTTTAGTCACATGCCCGACCATCAATATGGCTACCCCTTTGAGCTTGGCATAGCGAGTAAGATAGGCGGCACACTCACGTACTTGGGATACACTCCCAGGAGCAGACTGAATGTCAGCCAAGTGCATCACCTGAATAGAGTCAATGACCATCACTCGGGGTTGTTCTTTGTCGGCTAAATCACAAATGGTTTCAACGGATGTTTCCGCTAACATGCGCAGTTTATCGGTGGGTAGATTTAAACGCTGGGCGCGCAACGCGACCTGTTGTAACGATTCTTCTCCAGTTACATACAAGGTTGGCATCACCTCTGCCAATTGACACATGGTTTGCAGTAACAATGTACTCTTACCTGCACCTGGCGACCCCCCAATCAAAATGGCCGAGCCTGGCACAATGCCACCACCAAGAACCCGATCGAATTCTTTAAAGGTGCTACTAAAGCGCGGCAGCTCTTCAAGATCGACTTCGTTCAATGTCTGTACTTTAGCGAGCGTTGCACCAGCGTAACCGCGACGCTCAACCGCGGCCGTTTTAGCCGTCCCTATACGTACTTCGGTGATGGTATTCCACGCTTTGCATTCAGTACATTGACCTAGCCAACGTACATAATCGGCACCACAATCATTACAAACATATGCCGTTTTTGCCTTTGCCATAACTATCCTTGGGTTATTCTTTAATAAGCTTATAAGTTGCTTGTGCTCTACTGCGTTAAGTGAGCTTTTATCGCGCTAAGATTGGGCTCGTTAATGACCACATCAGCGACGGCTTGCAATGCCGGCTTAGCACAATAGGCTATGCCAAGGGCCGCTTGCTGCAACATAAGACTGTCGTTAGAGCCGTCTCCTACCGCGATGGTTTGCTCCATAGCGATACCAAACTGCTGTGCCAACTGCGTGACTGCGGCGGCTTTCGCTTGCGCATCTATAATGGGCTCTGCAACGTCACCGGTCAGTCTATCACCATCCCAAATTAATTGATTAGCAATCACGATATCTAACGGCGCCTGCTGCTGTAATTGCTCAGCAAACCAGGTAAAACCGCCAGATACTACTGCGGTTTTCCAGCCGAGTTGCCGAAACCAAGTGAGTAACTCAACGGCTCCTTGGCTCCAAGGAATCGGCTCAAATAATTGCTGAAAATCAGCTTGTGCAACTCCTTTTAATAACTGCATTCGTTGTCTTAAACTGGCGGCAAAATCTAACTCACCACGCATTGCCGCAGCGGTGATCTGCTCTACCTGATGTCGATAACCTGCTAGTTCAGCGATCTCGTCGATGCATTCGATGGTAATTAGCGTTGAGTCCATGTCAAACAACACTAATCCGGGTTTATGCAAATCAATCATGAACATCTTGTCCTTTTCAGTTAGCTGCTGGAGTACAAGAAAAGCATCAACTTTGCTTGCACCAAATCAGTGAGACAACGTATATTTGCACCATGTCAAAGTTACCTAGCCATGTTATCAGCAGTTTCCAACTTGTCTATCGCCGCTTGCGCCGATTGGGGCTAGCTGTGCTATTAGTCATTCTCATTGAGCAGTTCTGGGGCACCATGCACACCACCAGCCTGCAAGAGTTTCAAAGCCACAGCCACCAATTAATGCAAACGACAGCACGCCAAGCGGCTTTTTCTGCGCAGCAGTGGCTAGCTAACGACCAACCTGAGCATCTTGACGCACTAGTGAACCAATTACAGCAACAACCTTTTATCGCGGCTGCTAGTGTTCAAAACAGATATGGCGAAGAGCTTACTCAATCTCATTTTCAAGCTGATAGTGATGCCTTGCAACAAGCTTTCATCTTGGTTGAAGAGATCTCAGATGGTGACACTATTTATGGCTATCTAACTCTGGTTATCGATGAAGCGTTATTATTAGAGCAACCGTTAAATACCCACTCATATTTAAGCTTTTATGGTCAGTTTTTACTGGCCTTTGCCATTCTAGCTGGAGTTTTGTTAGCAACCACCTTCAATCGTTGGCGCCGCACCGTTACCACACCGGCAACCCCATAGCGTTGCTTAACCTAAATTAGCAACGATAGCCATGCTGTTATCCCACGTAGCCGCAGCTAGCTCTGCCACAGACTCAGTACGCAACCCCTGTAGCTCGGTTAAAACCCGTGCAATCTGCGCTGGCTCGTTACGTTGGCCCTGAAACCCTTGTAACGGCATGCTAGGCGCATCTGTTTCTAACACCAAACTATCTAACGGTAAGGCAGCCACAGTCGCTCTGGTTTTCTGTGCTCGGGGATAACTTATCACCCCACCGACCCCTAGTTTAAAGCCTAGCGCCAGCCACTGTTCGGCTTGCTGAAGACTACCACTAAAAGCATGCAGAATACCGGGTTGCGCTGGTAATTGAGAAGCTAACGGTTTGATGAGTTGAAGCAAGTCCGCTTGGCTTTGACGATGATGAATTAACAGGGGGCGCTGATACTGAGCAGCTAGTTCTAGCTGTCCGATAAAGAGTTGTTGTTGCTCGGGATAATTAGCGCAAGTTTTATCTAAGCCAACTTCACCGATCACCCATGCTGGATGTTGTTGCAGTTGTTGCTCAACCCAAGCTAGATCGGCTAATTGATGTTGAGCAATAAAATAAGGATGTAGCCCAACGCCCCGATAAATGGTGACACCTTGGCATTGCTGTAACCACACATCAGCCGCTGCTTGGCGTGCCACCCCTGGCACTATGATTGCCTCTACTCCGGCGGCTGAGGCACGTGCTACGACCTCCTTTCGATCGGCCGCAAACTCAGCGAAATCGAGATGGCAATGGCTGTCACAAAATCTAAGCTTGGCCATCTCGACTCCTTACGGTGCTTACTCACCCTAGCAATTTAATGCTCGCGGGTATGGCTGAAGGTGATATCAGGATAGCGCTCTGTGGCCAAACTCAAGTTCACCATAGTAGGCGCTATATAAGTAAGATTGTCACCGCCATCTAGAGCCAAGTTTGCTTCAGCCTTGCGGCGAAATTCATCTAACTTGCGTGCATCAGCTGAGTGCACCCACCGCGCCGTGGCGACGTTAATGTTTTCGTACACAGCATCAACGTTATATTCTGATTTTAGCCGGTGTACCACCACATCAAACTGCAGCACCCCTACCGCACCAACAATTAAGTCATTGTTAATCAGCGGTCGAAATACTTGCACAGCACCTTCTTCAGAAAGCTGTACCAAGCCTTTTAAAAGCTGCTTTTGCTTAAGCGGATCTTTTAAACGAATACGACGGAATAGCTCTGGCGCAAAGTTCGGAATGCCACTGAACTTAAATTTTTCGCCGCCGGTAAAGGTATCCCCAATTTGAATCGTGCCATGGTTATGCAAGCCAATAATATCGCCTGGATAGGCCTCTTCTACTTGTTCACGATCGCCCGCCAAAAAGGTTAATGCATCGGCGATACGCACATCTTTACCGAGGCGTACTTGGTGCATCTTCATGCCTTTTTCATACTTACCAGACACAATCCGCATAAAAGCCACACGATCGCGATGCTTCGGATCCATATTCGCTTGAATTTTAAAGACAAAGCCCGAAAAACCTGGCTGACTTGCACTCACCTCAACGCCAGTATCGGTATCACGAGCTAGTGGACTAGGTGCCCACTCCACCAAACCGTCGAGCATGTGATCCACGCCAAAGTTACCCAACGCCGTACCAAAATAAACAGGCGTTAATTCACCAGCTAAAAAGAGTTCTTTATCAAATGCGTTGGACGCACCTTTAACCAGCTCAATTTCCAGCCGCAAGTCATCAGCGTAGTTACCAATCCGCTGGTCAAGTTCAGGGTTATCTAGACCTTGAATGACATCTTTATCCTGAATCTTGTGGCCTTGCCCCGACTTATACAGAACCACTTCGTCTTTTAGGAGGTTATACACCCCCTTAAAATTCTTGCCCGAACCTATCGGCCAAGTGATAGGAGCACACATAATGTTTAAGACGTTTTCTACTTCGTCTAACAACTCCACCGGATCGCGAATGTCACGGTCAAGCTTGTTCATAAAAGTAATGATCGGCGTATCACGCAAGCGTGTTACTTCCATTAATTTTATGGTGCGATCTTCTACCCCTTTGGCGCCATCGATAACCATCAAGCATGAATCTACCGCGGTTAAAGTACGGTAGGTATCTTCCGAGAAATCTTCGTGTCCTGGCGTGTCTAACAAATTCACCAAGGCTTCACGATAAGGAAATTGCATCACCGAGGTCGTTACCGAGATACCCCGTTCTTTTTCCATCTCCATCCAGTCAGATTTTGCATGTTGGCCCGACTTTTTACCTTTTACGGTACCGGCCTTTTGCAGTTTTTGCCCATGCAACAAGACTTTTTCGGTAATGGTTGTTTTACCAGCATCAGGGTGAGAGATGATAGCAAAGGTCCTTCGCTTATTGATTTCATTAAGAAAATCTTGGTTTGCCATGTATAAATTCTTTTAGTTTGTACACGGATTTGTACACACTTTTGGAAGTACTCTCTTTTCAGTTCTTCGCTTGTCAAACCCGTCGTGTTAATCGTAATTGGCCGCTATTTTCGCTGATCTTGACTTTATAAACAATCAATGGTTATCTAATCGGTTACCATTTACTCTCAGCGTGCGCCAATGCTCAGTTGTAGCTGTTTGCAATCGTTGCTTCTTCAGCTCATGAACAACTGTGGCTAAACCACAAATTCCTTCGCTACCAGAAATCGATGATAGCTTGTCGTACTACACCGATGATGGTGCAGTTGCCGTTGATCGGTATTGCAGGGTATTGCGGGTTCAAAGGTTTTAGGTACTTCTGTTCACCATCAATAACTAACTGCTTAAAGGTTGCTTCTTTCGAATCATCCAAACGCGCAACAACCAATGAACCTGAAGAGTAAGGTAACTCAGGATCAACAACGATCACTGCCCCCTCAGGTATGGATTTTTTTCCGCTTGGATTTTCCATACTGTCGCCTTTTACGCGAAGTGCGAAACAACCCTCATGTGCTTTCCCAGTGACTTCACGCCACTCCTCAGCATCTTCATGGGCAAATCCCTCCGCTATTTCAGTCCAATCACCGGCCTGAACCCAGTTAATGAGAGGAATTCTTCCCTTAATATCAGGCCCGACTTCTACATTACCGACCCCCAAGCCAATCTCGCCATCACCTGTGGCGAGCCAATGAGCATTCACGCGAAGCGCCTCCGCGATCTGCATGGTGTAACGAGACCTAGCCGATTTACCAGAGCAAATCTGGCTGATCGACTGCTGTTTGATACCAATGCGACGAGCCAACTCAGACTGAGTCACCCCAGTAAGCTGCAAGGCATGGTTTAGTCGTTCGGATAAAGTTTTCATAAGCCCGCATTCTACAAATAAAACTGTAGTCTTTCAACAATTTTAACTGTTGACTTATCTACAGTTTAAACTGTAACATTCAATCTTGTAACAGTTATTATTGTAACAGGAGACGGTATGGAAGTGTTCAACACGACACAAAAACATCTCCGCCGTGCCATTGACTTGGTCGGCGGGCAATCAGCATTAGCACGAGCCATCAACTCAAAACAGCAAAACGTCTGGTTTTGGTTGAATAAATCAGGGCGTGTGCCCGCTGAATTCGTTTTACCCATCGAACAAGCTACGCAAGGACAGGTAACCCGATCCCAGTTAAGACCGGACATCTATCCCGAATGCCCAAGCGAGCTGAAAGCCAGTAACCAGTAGGATTAAGGGCAAATAATGGTCAGCATTTTACGTAAACACAAAAGCGAGTTCCTCCATGCGTGATTATGGCAAGGTCTATACCCGCTTTTGGCTAAAGCAAAACGTTTTGTCCTGGAGTGACTCAGCGAAGTTGCTAGGACTGTATTTGCTTACATGCCCACATTGTAATTTGCTTGGCTGCTTTCGATTGCCGATTGGTTACGTTGCTTCTGACTTGAACTGGGATGAGCAACAGGTTGCCAAGGCTCTAAATGAGTTAGAACAAGATCAGTTCCTCATTCGTTGCGAGGAATCCGGTTGGACTTTGATTCGGAGCTTTCTGAAGCACAACCCAATCGAAAACCCGAACCAAGGTAAGGCCGCCTTTCGGTTGCTAAAAGATGTACCTGCCGACTTCGTTGGTATGGCATCGCTTTTGAAATCTCTTGCCGGTTTTCAAGCTCGGCTTCCAGAAGAATTTTCATCATTGTTTATGCCTGATGGCAACCCGGTAAGGGACTCTCAACGGTCGGATGACTCTGAGAGAAGCAATAAACCAACAGTTAAAACTGTTGGCCACATACAGTTTGAAGACTTCTGGGATGTACAAATACGCAAAGAAAAAAAAGCGAAAGCCAAAGAAGAATGGCTACGCATGGGCCTCAATGAAGACCATGAACTCGCCTTGGAAGTGCTAACACGCTGGAAAGAGCAACGAGACAACCGATTGCAGTATCAAGATCGGACTAAGACCCCTATGCCACATAACTGGCTTTTAAACCGGCAATGGGAAGACGAGTACGTTCGCATTGATGAAGTACAGCAATCATCGACGAGCCTAAAGGGCAGCAATCACCAGTTGAACATTGAAGAAAGCAATCGCCGCATTGCTGAAAGCTGGGCCGGACCAGGTATTCGGGAGGTTCGTTCAAGTGCAGGAGGTTGATAAACGCGAGTTTGCTGAAGTTTGGGGAGCTGCTTGGGCCATGTATGGCAAAAGCGTATCACCACAATTGCTATCCATCGCATTTGAAGCCCTTCGTGCTTATAGCATTGAAGAAGTGCGAATCGGTCTGACTCGGCATATTCAATCACCGGATACTGGGCAATTTTTTCCAAAGCCCGCTGACGTCATCAAGCATATCGATGGCAACTCGGGTTCAAGAGCCATGGTTGCTTGGAACAAAGTTGACAAGGCTGTTCGTCAGGTTGGCGCTTGGACATCCGTGATGTTTGACGATGCGCTTATTCACCGCGTTATTTCAGACATGGGGGGATGGGTTGAACTCTGCAAGGTAGATGACAGGGAATACCCCTTTAAACAAAAAGAGTTTTTAACACGCTACCAGGCTTACTTGTTGCGGGACGAAGTGGGTGAATACCCAAGGCTATTACAAGGTATTGCAGACCATCAGAACCAGCAAAAAGGATTTGATATGCAAGCGCCGGTTGCCGTGGGCGACTGGTCAAAAGCAGCACAAGTTTATACAAGAGGCATCACCGACTTTAGCGCAGTGCCTTTGAAAAGAATAAGCCCGAAAGCCATTCAGGCGCTTCTCGGAAATCAATTAGAGGACAAAAATGAAAACGATTAAATCAAAAACCATTGCCCTAGTGATAGCCATGTCCGCAAGCACTTCAGTCTATGCGTTTCCGGGCTATCAGTGGGAAAAAGCAGCACAAAGCGTTGGTATTGATCCAGTCATGCTCTACGCCGTTGCCTTGGCTGAGTCGGCCTCACATCGTGGTCTCAACATGACCAGTCCATGGCCATACGCAATTCGCAATGGTTCAAACGCAACCTACGCCAAATCTAAGACAGAAGCAGAGAAACTGTTAAACCAAGCACTGCAAGAGACTGAAAAATATCAGCTCGATATTGGCCTTATGCAAATCAATTTGCATTGGCATGGGCATCGGGTGAGCTCAGCAGCGGAACTGCTAGACCCCATCACCAACCTTACGGTCGGCTCAAGTATTTTGGCCGAAGCAATCAAGTCTTCACCAAATGATTTAGAGCTTGGCATAGGCCGCTATCACAGTTGGAACGAAGAGCGTGCACGCTGGTATGGGCAAAGAGTGCTTTCTATCTATCGCAATATTTTACATGAACTGGAGGTCCGTCAATGACAACCAATCAACAAGACTTCTATCAATTAAATTTGGCGTACCTACACGCAGCACGAGAATTAGCGCGAATTGATCCGCAAGAGGCCGTCTTGCGCTTTGGACTTACACGCGACGTGGTTGATGCTTTGATTAATGCTGGTGTTGATGACCTGCAACGAGTGGCGACCTCATCATTCATGCTGTTTCAACCAAGGGGTAACCAAAGCCAACTGATTGAGATGGTGAAGAGCAAAGGCACAGGTATCCCAAGAATCGCTTATTTATTATCAACCCTAAACAACAAGGGGGATGCATGATTGATAACCTGTCCAAAAGTGAGCTATTTACCCGAGCCTCGCTGCTTATTAAATACGGATTTCGAACAACCATTATCGCGCTCGATACAGGTTTGCCAATCCACATTATCAGAAGGCTCCATAAAGAAGTGACTGGCAAGTCACCTTGTCCTGGTCAATTGCCAGAATCTGATGCCATCGTCAAAAGCAGAAGAGCATTAGTTGAAGGCTCCCTGCTTATGGCGCTTTATGTCAATATTGGTGGTGATAATGTCTACAAGCAATTAAATATCGATGCTTTGATGAAGGCTTACGATGCGTATTTGGTTGCAAGAGAAGAAGCAGATCTTCCAGCTGAGATCCCCTGGAAAAAACTGACCATCAATGAAGGTTGGGTTCTAGCTCGTGATTTAAGATCACAGCTTGCATCCTTACACCGGTGTCGATGCGGCAGTCTGTATTTGACGGTATCACAACAGCGCATTCAGCTTAAATGCCCTGTGTGTGAGATTATGGCCGAGCAAACCACTAGAGCACTTTTTGAGAACTAACATGCTGATGCATGATTTGATTGTGCACCGTCTGTGCACTTTGAGAGTACTAAGAAGATGACAAACTTACTTAAATCTTTACCAGCACGCTGCTGGTTTATATCACTGGGGCTTTTTCTGGCGACTTTGGCAGCGGCTCATTTCTTTCCATCAGAAATATTAACGGCATCTGCCAAGTTAGCGGCTTTGCCATTTCTGTTCTGCACCGTCGTTTTTTTCAGCTACTTGGGATTCAAAGCGACCTGTAATCCCATCGGACTTATAGCCATAATCACTATGCTTGTAGCAATCGCATATTGGCAAGCGAGTTGGACAATTGTTGGTTTGGGACTCTTTTTCTTAGCTATTTGTACTGGAATTAGATTCTTGAGTAGCCAAGTTAAAGATTCGGGTAGAACTTTGAGCATTGAAGAAAAATGGTATTGGTATAAGCTCCATTCGTTTTTTGATGGCTTTTATCCAAGGTATCCCAAAAAGCCAAAAAAATAGCCAGCCCATCACAAGCTGGCTACCTTCTGTTTTTAGTTCCTTCCTGAAGCCTGGTTATAGGCCCTAATATCGATCAAGTTGTTCTGAGCATAATCTCCAGCGAGGGATGCATTTGAGATCACTGCAATCTGCTTATCCACAAATGCTTTATCTTCTTCGGACACACTGTCGGGGATGTAAGCACCGCTCTCATCTTTTTGACGATACTCATTTAGCATTTGCTCCCTTAGACCAAGCATTTCAGGCGACCAACTCGATGAGTCTTCAGAGTTGAAAACGCGCCCCGCCAAACCTTCATTGAAAGCTTGAGCGAACACTTGACTTTGAATCGGGGTCAATCCCATTCTCTGCCCTTCGCTGTATGCTTCCTGTTTAAAATCATCGGCATACTGTTCTAAGAACTCACCATATCGATTGTTAACTGCCGCACCGAATGCCCCAGCCAACATGGCTTCAGACTTAGTACCCCAGTTTACTTCGGAGGCATACTGCGAACTCGATCCACTGTATGCATCATTAAACGCCGTCAATGGGTTTTCCAAAGAGGTTCCGGCGTCAACGGCTGCTTTTAAGCCATCCCAGGTTGATTTACTGGCCACCGTTGCATTGTGCAAGAAACCTCGTGAGCTAGGGTCTTCAAGTGCTTGCTCCTTGTAACTCTCATAGTCTTCGCCAAAGTGATTCAAGGTATGCAGTGCTGCATCAGTATGCTTGCCACTGAAGTCACCAATAGCACTGGCGCTGTTGAAGAACATTTCAGCACCAGAAACTCCGCTATCATCAGCCATAATGCGAGATCGCCACTGAGAGCCAGCTTCACTGTTTAGTCCAGATTGATAGGTACTTGTGTCAGAAACTACGGCCTGTTGGGCTTGTTGTTGATGCGCATTTAGTTGTCCATCAACACCAGACAAATTAGTTTGGTAAGCTGATTGAGCTGCGTTGAACTGAGTTTGAACAGTTGCAGCATCCTCGTAGCCGCCCAATACACCCGATTCCACTTGGCTTTGAGTGCCACCAAAAGTAGGTGCAGTTGATGACAAGCCTTCATTAGAGCGTGGCTGAATAGATCGTAAATCGGCTCCGGTAGCCATGGCCATAACAGTCATTGCTGCTTGATAGTCATTGTCTCGTTCAGCGGGCGTCGAGGAGTTGCTATAGGTTAAAGACTCCATAGCTGCGGCCACATACGCCTGATTATCATCAGGTAGCAAGCGCTGATACATTGGAAGGTTTTCACGTAATCGGTTACCTGCTTCAACATGCTGGTTCATATAGCGACCTAAATAATCCATGACTTCAGGATTATCCGCTGCTAATCGAGTTAACGTCGCACCATCCGTGTTCCTTTGTCCTGATAGACTGTAGCTGGCCTGATCAAGCTCACTAAAGCGGTTTGATGCCGTGATAACGTCTTGTGCTGAACTCTGAAGTGACTGATAGTCTTGATTAGACAACGACATCTCAACGCCAGAGCGTCTTGAATCTGAAAGGTCCTTAACCATCGCATCGCGAAACTCAGCACGTCGTGAATCACTCGATGCCAAGCTTTGCATCTCCCCAGTGAGCGTATTTGCGGTCGTAGACCGAGAACTGCCTTCTGACGACTCAACTTGGCCACTAAAGTTACCACCTAGATCCAACCCAGCTCGTACCCTTGATAGTTTTGGTACACGAGATGAATCTGGCTTATCAACTCCAGGCAAATTACCTTGTGGAGAATCATTGCCTCCCGTTCCAAGAAGCCTCCCAAGAAAACCCTTATCGGCAACTTCTTTCTCACCGGGATTAGTAATGGTTCCATCGCCACCAACCCTTAGTCCGCCAGATAACACGCCCGATACCAAGCCACGTACAGCGTCTTTTTTATCGTCACCGAAACCATACCGTGTTTGCAGGTCATCAGTGACCTGATTAACAACGGCGCTAGATGCGGAATTAGAAGAACCAATCTGACGTCCAACCGAAGAAAGGTTGTCGTAACTTAGCTTTTCACCAAAAGTTCGGCTCATGGTGTTGCCAACTTGACGGCTAAAGGCTTGAGTTGCCTGAGTCATGGATTCTTTTGCAGAGCCGACCATTGAACCCACCGCATTTCCGACAGAGAAACTGCTAAGTAGGTTTGACGCGCCGGTCATAGCAGAACCAGTGAGGGCTGAATTTTGGAACATTGACTGTGATTGCATCACCGGGGCATTTTTCGCGACATCTGGACTTGCCATCTTTTCATCAATTGCATCACCGTTTTGAAGACGTCCAGCCAAGTGGGTAGCGGTTATTGCTGAGCCATACACGAGCATGAGCGAAATCGCCGGAACACTCGACGCCAACATGCCGCCAGTAGCTATCCAGGTTTGCAGCACTGAATCCATCTGCATCATCCCAGCAAAAGATGGCACTTCTGTACCTGCAAAGGCATCAAGAGCCGACATTTTCCCAGCAACAGTTAAATGGATATATAGGTTAATAATGGCCATGACAGGCATCCAAAGTTGAATCCAAAGCAGGATTAACAAGTACTTCCCGGCCATTCGCATCCCGATTTGGCCAAGGGCAATCACAAAGGCCATCAATGGGGTGATGGCGTAAATGAACCCCTCAAAAAACGTCATCATCGGACGTACGATACTTTGGAACAGGGTCTGCTCCGCCGCCCATTGTGTATTGCGCTGCTCAATCGCTTGGTTAACCATCACGGCTGCGGTGAAAGCTTGATCATCCATATACTTGCCTGTCACGCTTTGCTCATAAATAGGCAAAAGCACTGACGCGGTCATGTACTCTTGGGTGTTAACCGAAGCTAAACCAAGGTTATTCAGTGCATTTCGGATCACGTCATCAGTGTCCGTTGCAGACGAAGTCCCCAATGAGGCTGACAGAACCTGTTTAAGCCTTGGAATGAAGGTTGATTCTGTCATGAGTTTCAGCTGACTATAAGCATCGGTGCAGTCCAAATCGCTACTGCTACCACTGAGCATGATGCGCGTGCCATAAATGCGCGAATCAAACCTAATCGCAGTCATCGGGTTGGGGTCACTCAGCACCTGATCGAGGTTCTTTTGTCCAATGTCGATACCAATCAAGGTGCACTCTTTGATGTAGTTAAGCCACGATTGCTCGATGTCCGAACCGGCGACACGATTTGCATCACCCAAACCAGAGCGATCCATCACCTGTTTTCTCACTTTAATCAGTGACTGTAAACTGGATGCAAAGCCGTATTCCGTCATGGCGGGAGTTGAGAAGGCGGTTTCAAACAATCGCGTGATTTGAAAGCCAACAGTCGAAATCGTACTGCCTGCGGCAGCAACACCGATGGGCACATTATCAACCACTCGAACTTGTCCCGTGTACGCATCCTCAATGCTCACGCGGGTACTGGGTCCAAACATGGTTGCAAAGACTAGCCATGAGACTAAAACGTGTTGAAAGTTAATCCCACGACCACCTTGTATTAAGGCCTGAACAGAGACCATCAATACTCCAATGAGTAAGCCAATGCGAACCATTGAAGTAAAGTCGCCTGTACCAGTGATCATCGCGACAGCGTTCAAGACCTGCTCTAAAAAAGCCGAATCCCCGATGGAATAGATTTCCCACATTATCTATTCCCCCAGTGCCGTAGATTTAACGGTGTAATAACGCTGCTTGCGAATGGTCTGAATCACCTGATTAAAATGCGCCAGCAATTCTTGCTCTGAACCGTATCTTCGCTGTAACGCGGCGTATTCCTCATTGATTTGGCGACGTGCACGTTCAAGGTCTTCAGTTAACAACTTCGCATAGGCATGATCTTCTACACCAGAGGTGCTTCTAGCTGCATTGAGCATGTCTTCAACCAATGCTCGGGCCATCTCAACAGCAATAAATGGCGCCGCTCGTGAAGCAAACGACCTAGCAGCCCCTTCATTTAATGCAGAAAGTGTTCGAATCATGCCGCCAATGCTCGCAGGAGCCGATGTCATAAAAGCCTTTTCGGTGGTGCTAGCAGCTCCTGTATTTCGAGCAAACTTAAAAATAATGCCGTTACTGGAACCTGTACCAAGAAGTAAATTTTCTACTTGGGTTGATAACCCCGTCAGGGTCACGTTAGTGATTGTCGGATTCAGACAGCCGTCTTGTGTCACTGTGTCACATCGGTACATAGCGACGTTACCGCCGTGAATTAGATGCTCAATAGTCACTGTATTGCCATTCAGTCTGGTCAGTTTCGGGGCTTTACCTTGGCCATCAGCGGCATTAGCTAGATCACCAACGATGATCGAACCCGTCACCGACATAACTGCTTCAAGAAAACGGTCATCCCCCGATGCAAACCAGCTTGATGCCGAATGACGTTTCAGTGCTCGCCAAACCAAGTTACCTTTAATCGTTCTGTTTACATCAGATGCCGCGACACTCGAAGCGTTCTCATATGGGTTCTTACCATTGGACTCACTCCAACTGGTAAAAATGTCCCCAGCCCCTTTAAGTGAGCTCAACATGCTGGCTTCTGTTTGCCCCTTTTTACCAAAAGCAGCCAGGGTATCGTTCACGACTCCCTGAGCCATTTGACAGGAATTACCAAAATACTCGTTCAACTGCTGGATTTTCTTTTGCAGTGTCTCCATGTGCTGGGAGCATTTCTCACACATAGCACTGAGCGCCAATTGGAATGCATACCCCTTGGCGTTTGCAGCAACAGAGCGAAGTAATTGAACAAACTGATCCGCGTTAACAAATGACAAACTTCCCGCGAACATATCAATGCCGCCACAACCGGCTTGGAATGACGGTGGCACCATAGAGACGAGGTTCTCGTTCATGATCCTGTTACGAACAACAACGCTTCCTCCAGATATAACGCCACGCCGCTGACTCTCGAATACACCAGGCGCAGTGGTGTTGGTCATTGAACCAAACAACTGGTTCATCTCCTGTTGCAAGCTTGCTTGGCTCATAGATGAAAAACCAATCGCACAGGCGATTAGCGATACTCGAAATACTTTTTTCATTGTTATAACCCTCCTTGTACACGCAGATAGCGAACAAGGAACTCAGGGTCCTGTAATATCTTTTCGTTAAGCTCTTGGGCTGACATCGCGAGTGACACGCCGGGTTGAACAGGTCTGGTGGCATAGTAAGTTTGATCGTCAATCCAACCGGCTTGATGGGCTGCGAGAATGATTCGATTATTGAGCTCATCAAGGCTCATTGCTCCTTGTCCAATCGGAGTAATAACGTTAGGCGGGTCAACTAAGAACACGGCAGGGACAGTCGTAACGGACAAGGATTGTGCTTGTCCTGAATCGACTTTGTAATTGGGAAACTCTCCACCGGGTAAAGGCAAGCCATCGACAGCAATAGCAAACACCTCGAACCCATAGTTCAAGGCCATAGATTCGATGATAGGCGCTTGAGCATGGCAATAAGGGCAATCCGAACGATAGAAAAAGAACAAACCAGCCCGCTTCGCTACTTCACCTAAAGCTACATCACGTTGAGCGCCAGCTTCTCGATCCATCCGATTGGCAGCATAGGTCGCCAAGGGTCTGCGACTGATTTCATCCAAAACAGGATCGCCCATGACCACCTGCTGACTAACATCAGCAAATAGTGAGCCTTTATCCATCATAACGCGCTGAAGATACAGATAGGCTCTGACGTTTTCAGTCGTTGGTTCATCAATTGCCTTGTCCATAAACGATTGCATATGCTCTCGGAACCATGCGGCACTGAAGGGCTTTAGTTCGCTCTGACTGGACTCCACGACACCAGATTCCGGCTCTATCAGCTCATCAGGCTGTTCAGGTTCAGGAATGACCTGATACCAAAACCAGCCTTCCTGACCACGTTGATAGAATGGCCCATCACTGGCATGGGCGGGCAGGATTAAAAGAAAGAAAATAATGATTGGGATGGTCACCCATAGGATGAACCAAGGTAACAAAGGCGTTCTCATTGTCAGCTCCAGAAAATTTCATAGAGCTAACATGCTAAAGATCCCCGTTAGAGCGATTGGACAGATAGATGAAGGAATTGTGTGTGTTTCTGACTAGCTGTTATGACTAGTAGCAACAACTAGCGTTAACGAGCCAAATTTATACTTGGACCGCTTTGAGCGAAAAGAGGAAATGTCATCCGTTCTAAAATGTTCTTGCTAATGTCCGCTTTGTTTTCGCTGTGAACATGATGCTTAAAAGAAAAACCTCAAGAGCTCAGGATTTCAATAAAAATGTGAAAATTTATCGGGCTAACCTGTCAGATCATCAGTATCCAACCAATTGCATTGGTTCATTCAAATATACTTTGGCCATATAGTTTTCCAGTTGCTCGTTCAATTGAGATACTTGTGAGGCCTTTTCACGTTTTAGAAAAATAACAAGGTTGGTAATACTTTGAAAAGTTGGCTTCTAAGACAAACGATATCAGTTGACAAGAATCACCGTCATTTATATGATTGACCACTCACTAAAGTAAGTGGTACTTTTATGTCTAATTTAGGTCGTCCAGTGAATTATGCAGCTCGAGAGGCTAAAATCGAGGCTATTCTTGATGGTGCTGTGCAATGCTTTGTTAAAAAAGGCTTTCATGGCGCTGGCATGGCGGAGATTTCTCGTGTTGCAAAAGTCAGCCAGGCAAGTCTCTATCAATACTTCGCCTCAAAAAATGAACTCATTCTGGAAATCGCCAAGCGCTATTCTTCCAGAGATCTCGATGCTTTGAGAAGAATTGAGAGCGCTAGTGATTTCATGGATGCTTTGGAGCAAGAGGCCTATCTCACAGGCGATAAAATAGGAACTATTATGTATCTGGAGATCCTCGCAGAGTCATCCAGAAACCCAGAAATTAAGAAAGCGGTACAGGATTCAGGTCAAGAGCTCTTTGACACCTGTTGTACCATGATCAAGAAATTACAGGATAAAGATGAGACAAGTTATTTGCTCACACCCGAGCAAATAACACACTATATCTTTGCCTACATTGATGGTTTGTCCTGCCAGATAGCGACTGCGGATATCGAGTATTCGCGTGAACTTTTACGTCAGCTTGTTCAGACCCTTCTTACACCAAAAAAGTAATTAATATTTAAGCCATACCTCAAGAGGGTTTGTTATGAGTTCGCCATTTTATATACTCGAACGATCAGTTATATTATTAAGGAAATTTAGTAAATATGCATTAGTTTGCCTACTTGTCTTATTACAGGGTTGTAGCAGTGAAAGTATACCTGAGCCCACTGAACAGAACATTCGAGTGGTAACACTCAACGAAGTGGGTGCAAACGCGCATTACCAAGAATCTCGCTTTTCTGGAATAACACAAACAGAGAGCAGAGCGCAGCTCTCGTTTGGCGTTCCTGGCAAAGTGCAAAAGGTGCAGGTGGATATTGGTAGCCGGTTAAAAGCGGGCGATATCATGGCAACACTGGATTTGGAGCCTTATCAACTAGCAGTTGATAACGCCCGCTCTGAAGCCTCAAAAGCGCAGATCGCGCTTGAAGAACACCAAGCAAACTATGAACGGCTTAATCATCTCAAATCAAATAACGCAGTTTCCCAGCAAGATTTAGAGGCGGCAAGAACACTTTTCTTAACAGCTCAAGCCTCTGTGCGTGAAGCACAAAGCCGAGTCAGACTCACAGAAAGAGAACTTTCTCAAGCAGTAATAAAAGCCCCCTATGATGGTGTTGTCTCTACCAGACAAGTGGAACCCTTTGAAGAGGTGGCTCAGAATCAGGTCATATTTACTTTCGACAGTTCAGCGCAACTTATTGTTGAATCATCAATCCCCGTACCTTTGGCAAATGCTCTACGTTCTACAAATGAACAGATTATCAGTATTAGTCATCAAGGGGCGTCTTTTGAGGCTGAGTTGTCTCATATTGCAGAGCGCGCAAGTAATGGCTTGAGCTTGCCTGTTAAACTGCGTATACAAGTGCCAGAGGGAAATTTTTTACCGCCAGGTCTCGTGGTTGCAGTGAACTATCGTCTGAAAAATAGTGAAAACGTTCTCTTGGTTCCTCACGGCGCAGTTTATATTGAAGCAACAAGTAACAGCGCTTTCCTCTACTCCTTTAACGGTGAGTCCAATACCGTTAGTAAAAAACCTGTACAAATTGTCGATATTCAACCGTCAGGCTACATTATTAATGCTGAGTTGGAACTCGGAGAGAGATACGTAGCAGCCGGAGCAGCCTTTATCAGTGATGGGCAACAGGTTCGTGTTTTAGGGGAGACGCGTTAATGTCCATTACCAACTTCTCACTTGCTAACAGCCGTTTAGTGCTCTTTCTGTTTTTTATGCTTACGAGCATAGGGTTGGCGTTATACCCGAATTACCCGTCACAAGAGGAGCCCACACTCCCGATAAATGTCACTGTGATTACCGCTTATCACCCTGGTTTAGATATTTATCAAACGGAATCGCTATTGGCGCGCCCGGTTGAACGTGCTTTGCGTGAACTGGAAGAAACTAAAAATATCACCACGTCTATTCGTGCTGGAGAGATCCATATCTCTTTGGAAATTAAGGACGGAACACCAGACTACGCGCAATCATGGCTTAGAGTCAGAGCGAAAATGCAGGATGTGCAGAACTCACTTCCCGAGGGTGTATCTGGGCCTTTTGTTAACGATAGTTATGATGCTGTTGCCGTAATGACTGTTGCACTCAGTGCCCCCAATCACACGTTTGAACAACTTAGAAATAAAGCCAGTGAGTTGCGGGATTTTCTTTACGATATCCCAGGTATGGATAAAGTCACCTTGCATGGCGTTACTGAGGAGCAAGTGAACATCAATCTTAAACCGTTTGCTGCGTCGAAATTTTCGATAAAGCCTAATGATATCTACCTGCAATTACATAAAAACAATACGTTTGATGATATTGCCAGAGTGAATTTTAGCGACCAAGAGAGTCGTATTTATGTCAGAGGGAGCTATAACTCTATTGAAGATATTAAAGCGATACCTATTGTGCTGCAAGATGGCAGTCAGTTACCACTTGACACGCTAGCTGATGTGATAAGGACGACAGCACAACCGCTTAATACCGCCGCCTATTTAAACGGGGGACAGGCGATTGTTCTTGCTGGCTATATGACGCCCGGCGTAAATATGGTCGATTTCAATGATCGCCTTCGTACACAAATAGCAAAATGGGAACATGATTTACCTGCTGGCTTTCAATTGAAAATCATCACCGACCAAGGTGAAGTTGTTAATCAAGTCATATCTAAAATGATTTCAACTCTTTTGGAGACGATCCTAGTCGTGACTGTAGTCACTGTTATCGCCTTGGGTTTACGCGCTGGTTCACTGGTGGGATTAGCCGTGCCCATTACAGGGATTATGACATTAGTCGTTTTACGAGTGCTTGGTGTTGAGCTTAATGAGGTGAGTATCGCCTCGTTTATCATTGCACTTGGGATCTTGGTTGATAACCCGATGGTGATTGTTGAGGATATCTCAAAACGTATTAATCAAGGTGAGTCTGGTAAATCAGCAGCCTTACACGCCGGAAAGACACTGGGTACGCCAATGCTGATTGCTAGCCTAACGGTTATCCTGGCATTCGCCCCACCTATGTTCACCGATAATATCACTGCGATTTATATGCAGACGCTAACCATCGTTATTGGCGTCATGCTGATCATTTCCTGGTTTGTTGCCATTATGCTGGTGCCGATTTTGGCGCAGTGGTCTATAAGAAAAGGTAAAAACACTTCTGAGCAAAGTGAGCTCTCGCGCTTAATGATGATCATGTCTCGCTTTTGGGACAAAGTCATTAGCTGGCCAAAAGCATTTTTAGCAGGTGCGACAGCAAGCCTGATCCTATCGTTATTTTTATCTGCGACTATTCCAGAGGCATTCTTTCCACCGTCGGAACGCTCACAAATGCAAATATCCCTTGAGCTCCCAGCAGGTACGCCTGCAAACCGCACAGCTGAAGTTGCACAAGAAATGACGCGATGGCTTGCAGAGGAACAACGTTTTCCGCAGATTACAGGCGCTACTGCGTATGTTAGTGAAGGGGGGCCACGCTTTATCCTAGGCCTGAATCCGCCAGATCCGGCTCCGCATACCGCTTACTTTGTTATCAATCTTAGTAAAGAAACCAATGTTGCGGCTTTTGTAAGCCAACTTAGGGCTGAGATGCCTCCTGTTTTCCCCTATGCCAAGCTCGGGATTAACCCGTTTTTCATGGGCTCCACGCCTCCAGGCGAAGCAGCCATTAGAATCATCGGCAACAACCATAGTAATTTATTACAGGCTGCTGCAACGATTCAAGAGGCGCTTAGCAAAGTAGATGGAACCATTAACATCAAGCAGGACTGGGAACAACCTATCCCCAGCTTGGTGGTAAATGTAGACCAAGCCGCAGCAAGCTATGCCGGAGTCACACGAGGAGACATTTTTTCCGCTCTTAGGAAAAATACTCTCGGAGAGAGTACATCTGAGCTTCGGGAAGGAGAGTTCTTGCTGCCTATTATGCTGGCAATGCCAACAGATAACGCGTCACTGTCGCAGTTAAATAATATTCAGATTTTCTCACAATCTTCTGATAAAACCGTTTATTTATCAGAAATTGCTCGCGCTGACACAGAGTTTCATCCGTCGATTGTGAAGAAAAGAAACTTGCGGCCAACTCTGACGGTGACAGCGCTTAATCCGGCGATGACCTCTAAAGAGTTGGTTTCCAACATAGCAGAAACGTTGGAGCAGGTTCGCAATACCGGCAAAGTGCAAATCGAGTTTGGCGGAGAGATTGAGGAGAGCGAGGTCACCGCAGAAGCTATTTTTGCTTTCCTACCACTTTGTGTACTTATGATGATCATTTTATTCATCCACAAGTACAACTCGTTTCGTAAGGTGGCGATCATTGTACTAAGTATACCCTTCTGTGCCATTGGGTTACTTTTAGCACTGATCATTTTCAGGCTGCCTTTCGATTTTATGGCGAATTTAGCGATATTCGCCCTGATAGGCATTATTGTGTCGAATGCGATGCTAATTATCGAACAAATTGATATCGAGAAAGACGCAGGAAAATCTGAACTTGAATCACTCAAATCAGCTTTAATGCAACGGTTTCGCCCTATTATGTTGACACAAATAACCACTATTTTAGGGCTGCTTCCTTTGCTTATCGCCAATGATCCGCTATGGCGCTCGTTTAACGTTGTGATAATGGGCGGCCTTATTTCAGGCACCATTGCATCCTTTATCGTTGTGCCAAGCTTATATGTTTTGTTCTTCACAAAAAAAGCAGCAAGGGCAATCTAAATGAATGACTTATTACTCTATATCAGTGTCTTTGTGGGGGCGGCAATTCCGGTGCTCGAAGTTTGGATTGCCGTCCCATTGGGTGTTATTGCTGGGTTACCATGGTTTCCGTCTGCACTTGCAGGCTTTTTCGGAAATTTGCTTTCGCTGTTACCCATAATTTATGCCAGTGAAAAAGTTAAGTTATTTATGAAGCGTTGGCGAAATAAACCCGAAACTGAGCAAGCTGCCCCCGACATAATGGATCGTAAACATGTAATTATGGAAAAATTTGGTGTTCCAGGCTTGGCTTTTTTGGGGCCATTTTTGATTGGTATCCATGCCGCTGGAGCATTCGCAATTGCCATGGGGGCTAGCAGAAAGGTTGTTATGTTTTGGTTTACCTTGTCACTGCTGGTTTGTTCGTTACTATTTGGATTTTTGGCATCATTGGGGATTACCCAAGTAGGAGAAGGAAAACAGCTCCCCTTTACGTAATGGTGTCGAAACATGAGCTTTCTGGTAGTCAGACCTGTCGCTGGCTATAGTTACTTAGTAAGTTACCCATACTAATAATGGGTAACTTCACTCCTCGCCAAATTCAGGCACAGCCAAATTCAGGCACATCCCCATACCTATCTCAACTATATAGGCTAAACTGTTAGCACAGGCTAGTAAAATCTGTTAAATCAAAATGAACACACTTATCACGAACGCCCCCCTCACTGAAGTATGGATATAAATGATGTTTCATAAAAATGAGAGTACTTTGACCGCCATAATACAGTTGAGCAAGCTTGAACTTAGTAGTGATTATTTAAACAAAAAATTTAACGACTATCGGTTATATACAGCTGCGATTTTACTGACACTCATTCCTTTGGGGCTTGCCGAAGGTATTTTTGACTACAAATCACATCCTGAAATAAGAAGTGAGTTGTTTCAGCTGAGACTTTACTTTCTTCTATTAGTGATACCTGCTTGGATTATCTTAAAATCAAGCAGTTTGAAATTATCTACGGCAACAATTTTAATAACCCTAGTTTTTTCTGCGTATCTCGGCATAAAAATAATAGAGCATTCTGGCGAAGAATTAGTGACAACAGTGAGTAATGTTGCACTCTATCCCTTTTTTATCTTTTTTGTTCTCATCGGCTTCTCAATCTACATTCAGATTTTATTTCTTACTGTTGCTTTTTCCTTTGTTGTTCTATCCGAAAACCATGGCGTGCTAGATGAGCTGATACAAAACGTTTATTTCCAGATCTCAGTGCAATCGAGCGTTTCAGCTTTATTAATTATGCTTGTTTTTTCATGGAGTTATTATCATCGTTACAACCTTCAACTCGCTTTAGAGAAGTCCTCCCAAACAGATCCGTTAACTGGTGTTGCAAACCGGCGTCACTTTGATAACCAACTTAAATCAGAGACAACTCGGAGTGCTCGCTCGAGCGTTGAATGCGCTCTAATCTTACTCGATATAGACCATTTTAAACGCATCAATGATACTTTTGGTCACCCTACAGGAGATCGCGTTATTTGCGCGCTTGCAGATTTATGTGTAAACCAGTCAAGAGCTACTGACCTTGTTGCTAGGCTTGGAGGAGAAGAGTTCGCAATTATCTTACCTGATACCAATATAACTGATGCGAAAAATCTTGCAGAGAGGATTCGAAAGCACGTCGAGGATGTATACGTGACTAGTGATGCAGGAGAAATTGTAAAATGGACGATAAGTTTAGGGATATCAGCCTTGCCGGTAAATAAAAGGAGTGCCAATACTATCGAAATAGTTATGGAAATGTTTATCCATCAAGCAGATAGCGCGCTTTATGAGGCAAAGAACAAAGGGCGGAATCAAACAGTATTGTCGCAACAAAATACGCTTTAATAGCATATTCAGCTAAGATGATTGAGCAGGTGAAAAAGAGTTAACTCATTTAACATTGGCAGGGAGTATTGACCGCTTTGGATTTTAAAGCGGCCATTAAGGTTTGCAAATGGAATTGACTGCAATTTTCACATAAGTAATATTCATAAATGCGAATACTACATTAACTCACTTTACTGCAAAAACCGTAACCAACGTCTTCATTGAGTCACTCGGAATCATAACAAAGTGCATTTTGCTACCAAGATGCTGCCAGAACTCGGCCTCTTGTGCATATTTTTTGGCTTTTTGGATTGCGACGCTTTCTGGTAACAGGGCTTTAGTTAGCCCCGAGCAAAGTAGCTTTGTGCACAAAGCCTTCCAAGGATGCTTGGGCTCTCCATTAGAAAGCCGTTCCACAAACCGTTCCAGTGCATGACGAGTCACCACGACAGGTCCAATGTTCGGAACGTTGATGACCTCATCGATTTCTCTCACTGTAGCATTATCGACGCTGTATTCTTCGAAGGAATGTGAGAGCCAATCGTCCTGCTTCTCTACCGAGATCTGTGCTTCCTGGTATCGAGTGAGTAAAAACCTAGTCAGGCTGTAAAGTGAATGCTGAGTTGAGCGTTGTTTCTGTAACTTTTTGATAGCTCCTTTACTGACCCGGATTTGAAGCCCATTACCGCTTCGGTTACTCCCCATCACCTCTTTCACTGACAGTAGGTGATGAATCGCATAGAGCTCAGCTGCAATTGGCTTTTGCTGCTCAGCTAGCTTGTCGTATTGCTCACCTAAATCGACCTTTAGTTCACCTCCTCTTCGAAGGCCGGTCTTCCAGTAAACCGTAAACTCACCATCAATCTGCTTTGTTAACAGGGTTAATACCATCATGTTTGTTTCTCCTATTGGTTATCTATTTTTCATTCTCCATGTTTTTTCAAATATGCAAGGCGCAAAAAAAGGGACCGAAGCCCCTTGGATCAGATATGAACTTTCGGAAAGCCCATGGCACCGTAAACATTCAGCACATCATTCCAATCCCAACTTTTCACGCCGAGTGACGTTGGTATCGGGGGGATCAGGACTTGTGTCAGAATGCCTTTTTGCCAGGCTTTTTTCTTGAGTTCATTCGCTGCATTCAGGCCGGTCTCAGAGAGATCGTGATCTGCCCAGATGTACAGCATTTTCACATTACTTGGCGGTTCAAACCTAGCCAGTAGGGTTGCGTTCACAACCGACCAACATGTTTGCCCCGTAGCTCTGGTAACCGCTAAAGCTGTTTCGATACCTTCAGACACACCTAATACCTCACCAGGCTCACCTATAGGAATGGCACCACCAGTGATTGTTCTGTCACTGGGTATCGGCATCATCTTTTTAGGCTTTTCAACCGGCGCTTTGAATCCATCTTCACTTAGGTAGATCCGATGAAACGTAGCCGAACGCCCTTGTCGAGTAACGATTTTACCTAGCAGCGCTGGGTAGCTATCGATAAACAGGCCATCTTCATCATGGTAAGGCAAGTTAGGATGAAACCTCAGCACCGAATCCCATTCAGGACGAAGCCGCGCAACAATGCCACGACGATGCAAGTAGTTCCAAACCGGTTGCGCACGAGTATCTACAAGGGATAACGTTTCTCCCCAGGTTTGATTCAAGCGATGGATAATCGCTTTGTCCTCGTCCTGCTTTTTAGTCTTCCAGTCAACCGCGTTACTCGGTACTGCCCGAGTTGGTACTTGTCCGGGTTGAATACCTAGAACTTGGCCGATTGCTTCAATAGACTGAGCAAAGTTCCATCCATTAATCCAAGACAACAGTTCAAAGCCATCATGAAAGATACCGCAGGTATTACAAACGCCACCACCGGTATATTCAGCATCTTTGAACAGCCTAAAGCCATCACGACCGCCATGAACAGGGCAAGCCACATGACGGCCTTTTCGAGCAATAGCGGCATCAAGTTCTGGCACCAATGCCGCCAAGACTTGAAGCCATTGGCCATTGAGATATGGCCTTACTGTGTCAATTTGTAAAGGTAACGCCATATAACCTCCTTAAGTTAAAAGCCGACTCCTACCACTGGTGGTAAAAGTCAGCTTGGGTCCTGCATTGAGCCGTTTGGTTAATGCAGGAACGTTAGTCAAGCTGGATACCATGTCGTCTTAATAGCCACATGATGGAATCACGAAGCACATCAGGATCGACAACCGCAGCCATTGCGCAAACACGAAAGCAAAATGGCGCTAATTCGTCATTTTGAATCCACGACAACACATCCTTGCGCAACCGAGTGCTGACACGACCGTCCAGCAATACTCGGATCGCATCCAATAGAATGCCTTCGCGTAACTGCCAGATTTCCGTGTCAGACCAAGTGACTGGGGCATCATCAAACTCAAATAGAAATTCGAGCTGTGATGACGTGTGTTGATGGGACTGCTTTTGTGATGTAGGAGAATGGGCAATGCGCCCATTCATTAAAGATAACCGCGTTCGGCAAGCGAAACGCAGCCCTCGGATGCGACCACAACATGGTCAAGCGTTCGAATATCAACAAGTGACAAGGCGTCACGGAGTCGATGAGTGATGCGTTTATCAGCTTCACTGGGGTCAGGGTCACCCGATGGATGGTTATGAACCAGTATCACTGCTGCCGCATTAAGCTCTAGCGCACGCTTTGTTACTTCCCTTGGATACACGCTCGCCGCATCTAAAGTGCCTTTGAACAGCTCTTCAAATCGAATGACGCGATGCTTTGTATCAAGAAACAGCACACCAAAAACCTCGTGCTCATACTCGTGCATCAGTGTTTGCAGGTATGAGAACGCCGACGATGGCTGTTCAATTTTTCGACCTTTACTCAATCGACCACGGGCAAGCTTAAGCGCCATATCTAAAATATCCGCTTCAGTCACTTGCTCAGGAACGATGTAAGTACCGGCTTCTTCGCCAGCTAAGAACTTTCTGTTTTTCATAGGAGTCTCCAAAAAAAAGCGGAGACGAACCCATGCCCTGACGGAGACGGAATCGTCCCCGCAGGGTGGTAAAATTGATGTGGTTACTGAATTAACAGTTGTTGTGTTACTTCGAATAACTCACGCTTTAGATCTTTGACGTCATTAATCACAATGCTTTGAGGAAAGAATTTCTCAACACTGCGTGTTTGAATCCCTATTCCCAGCAGCTCAAAGCCACTGCTTCTGCACCGGTCAACAATGTCATGCGTGGCAGTCCAATCATCTGGGTCACCATCCGTTAGCACTATCATTAGCTTTCGCTTCTGTTTTTGCGCTAACAAACTGTTTGCCGCAAACCACATCGCTTGCGCCATAGGCGTACAACCTCGTGGTTTTTGGTCAAAACAGGCGGCCCGATGTCGAACCGATTGCTTGGGCAATAACGCGATAGAAACTTCCTGATGAATACCAGGAAAATAACTGACCGCAGGTACAACACCCGGTATGCCTTCCAATGCCATGGCCAAAGCCAAAGCGGCTTCATTGGCAACATGAAAGTACTTTCGATTACCTTCTCCAATGGGTTTACCCATTGAACCCGATATATCGACCAGCAAGTGCACCGCAGCATTAGGCGCAATGCGAGGTTGCCTTTGAATAAACAATCTCGACTCACCTGCTTGTGAAGCGGCAAGACGATGGGTTGCAACTCGAAGACCGTGCCTCTTGGCATGATTCCGATTGTCCTGACTGGACTGAACCATACCTCTAAGTCGGGCTCGAATTTGAGCGGACTCAGACGCCGACAAGGTCAAGATGGCCTCGTCACCCAACATAGCTTGCTCTGCTTGGGGTAAACTGAGTGGAGTGACGCCCTGATGTCCTTCAGCTTGTTCCGACAACACTTCTGCCACTTGTGCAAAGGTATCGGGTTCAAACTGAGCGGCACTGGCCTCTAGGGCTTGTCGCAAATTGTCAGCTTGATCTGAATCACCTGTTTCAGCAACATCCCCCGTTGCAGACGAGTCTGTTTCTGGGGTTTGACTATCACTACTGTTATTGCTGTCATTACTCGCATCCTGTCCAATGTCATCACCGCCATCAGCATCAGACTCATCCTGTGGTGGACGAGATTCTTCTTCCAACATGGCAACGATGGCATCGACAAGTTTCAGCACTTCACCTGTAGTTGCCAGGCTAGGCACTGCCGTCAGCATGGCGCTTAACCGGCTCATTGCTGCGGCAGGAAAGAGTTGTCTCACTCTTTCATCAACCGCTTGGTATAATGGCGTCAGCGCTTTCTGCCCCAGATAGTGGCATCTCAAGCGAAACAACAACCAGGCTTGCAAGTTAGATGCAGGCTCAAGCTGTTCAGGTACACACATTTGCTGAGTGTCTACCATGTACTTAATCACTTGCGAAATACTGCGCCGGGTTCCGGGGTAATCCTTTGCCAATTCGTTTTCAATGCGAACGTCCTCAATGATATTGAGAAGTGCCTTACGGATCGGTTTGGACGACGCCTTCTGCACCATGTCAAAATTGGTATGCCGAATATGCGCCGCTTCATGAGCCAGATAACCCCAAGCTATCTGTTGATAGTGTGGGTCGTCTGGGTTTGCTGTTGGGATCACAATCCGCTCACCATCGGTAAACGCATCTTGTCCTTGAATAAGCACCTTCACACCAAACTTTTCGCCATAAGCGGCGGCAACGATTGGCAGTGCATTTTTTAATGGATGATTCATGGGAGTCTCCTAATCATTAGGGGGAATACTCCCTCAGCGGGAGCGTTTCCCCGCTGGGAATATGGATGTTTAAACCTGTGCTTTTAGCTTATCCAGGTCGTATTTTTGACCTAACCAAGCCACCAATTGAGCTGGACTCTCGTGCTGCTCAAATGACGTTTTAAGCTGGTCTAAACTCAGGATGTCATCCAATGTCAGACCGTACTGATCTTGTAACTGAGTAGACACCTCGTGTTGATATTGCAGCCAGGCCCGCTCAAAAGCGGTTTGCTGCAATGCCATGTTTGGAACAAACACCATGGCCGTTACCCAAGCTCCTTGTGCGCCCGCATCTGCGATCAGCACAGGGTTCTTTGGGATCACGACACTATGTGTTGAGTACGACCGTTGTACTAACGTTCGACAACACGCCACTTCTGGTATCGATTCACTTTCAACCGCATCAGTCACACCACGAAAATGTGCTTCAAACTGCTTCAGTTGGCTGGGGTTATGGATGGTTGATTGCATAATTTCCTCTTACATAGTTCAGAGGACATGCGCCCTTCAGGGCAACATGCCCTCAAGGACGTTAAAAATAAAATGAGTTTGGTACAGTCGAACCAAGGTTTGGTCTGACGGTTGGTTGTGGTATTGCACGTAAGTTATCTGGCTGAGCAGATACTGGCTGTGCGGGTTTAGGTTCAGGTTTGGGCATCAGTTGTCTGATATCCAATTGACCTTCACCGTGCATTCTCATCTTGTCTGGATCAGACAAAATTAAAATGGTCGCCATCAGTTCGTGATAGAGATTGTCTGTCACAGGGCCGGTCTTCGGCAGACGAACAAATAAATTGTCCATCGCTTCGACCATCGGCTGGACTCGATGATCCAGGAATGACAAACCATCCAACTTGTCTCTTAACCGCTTCAGAGGATTAAGGGCTCGCTGGCTGATTTGATTCTTACCTGCAACAGAACGCTCAAACAGTTCATTGGCATCACGAGCCACCTCCCTAAAGAGGGTGTGTCCCATGCCATTGACCTTGTCATCTAAGCCACCAGCTTGTTCAACCGGTTGCATTCGATAGATGGCATAATCGAACTGAAGCCGTTGTTCCACATCTTCAATGGGTGACAGCGCACGCCGGATTGCATCTGCAAATTCCGGGTGCTTTGCAACCCAGTCAAACGTCACCTGATCATAGTTGTCCAAGAACAACTGCTTGCACTGCGCAAACTCCTGACCGATCCGGTCAAGCTCTGGAACAATCTGATCAATTCGGTCCTCAGGGACGGCATAGCCACCTAAAAACCGCACACCGACTTGCTCACACAAGCGCTGCGCTTCTTTCTTAAGCCTTTCAAAGTTCGCCAATGCCTCAGGGTCGCAAATTTTTTTACTCCCTAAACTGGCAACATCCTTCGGTGGAAGTTGGCTGCCATTGGCTAGTCTGAAATCTTCAGGCCTTAGTTTTTTTCTACCGCTCCAGATGGAACAGTCGATGTGACAAATCAAAAGTTTGTCGAGGGTTTGAATACTCATAGTGCATCCTCATGCGAGATGGGGACGCACCACTCCCAACAGGAGCAATGGCCCCCGTTTGGGTGGTAGTCGTTGACGCGCTAATGGCAACATCACTATCAGAAATAGTAATTTTGCGAATCAGGCGACGATTGGTTGAGATCGATTTTCACAGGCATTAAGTCCAGTGCTTCAGCTATCGGGCGAACCCGCTCTAAATCACTGCCTAGCAACCGCAATACATCTTTTTCCAACTTCAGTTGGTCGGATACTTCTATCCCTTCAGGACTCGCTACTGTGAGCGAACACAGAGGTGGTAATTGACGCTTAAAGGCCAGTAACAGCAACAATGGCCACGGGCCATCATCAGTGTTAACAATGCCAGCGCCTTCACCCGACACAATGCTGATTTGATTGGTACTAGGTAATGCGCTTTTGCAAAACCCTAATGACCATTCTCCAATCCTGACCTGGTTATCATCAAAAACAGCCAAGCCATAGGCTTCAAGCAGCTTTGCCATATCGAACAACGCTTTTTGCGCCAGCGAGATTTGGCCATTGACGTCCTTGCGAGTACGAAACTCCCAACTGACGTTATTGGCGCACGCGACGCTATCTAGCGCATTTGAGAGTTCAAATGGCCGCCCTTGATGATCAATGCCGACTTGTCCAACAAATAGATAACCCTTGTTGATTTTCTCATTGATTCGTCGGTCTGCTTCAGCCTTAGGATCAGTCGAGTCAATCAATCGCTGCTGCGACAATTGACCGGCTTTTCCAAACCGAACTTCAACCTCCTGGGTATCTGATCCAACGTAAATGGCCCATTCTTTGGCTGTCCCATCAGAATGACTGTAACGGTAAAGAGCAAAGCACTTTTCCATCATCAATCCTCCCAGTGGTCACCGAAGACATCAGCGGCAATACGGTGAATGGCTTCACGTTGCTCCAACTCAGCACGAGCCGTCAAAGACCGAACCAGTGCATACTCCACTGCGTTAGGAGCGCCTTTAAAAGCAAGTGTTAGCTTTGCCCAGCGCACCAAGGTCCGAGTGGACATGGTGATACTAAGCTCAGCACCGCCATCCGCGCCCCCAATAAAAAGACGGCGAATGTCACCAGCCACTTTCACCATTTTTTGGCGGAAGACTTCTGGTAAGCCCGGCGCAACGTTCTCCAGAATGGCTTCCTCTACAGAAGGCTCTGCATAGGTCGCTTCGATGATTCTAAAGCGATCAAGAAAAGCCAAATTCTGTTGAAGCACACCTTGATACAAGCCCGTCTGGTCACCGCTGCCCGCACTGTTGCCGGTTGCGATAAAACGAAACTTGTTATGTGGCATGATGATCTCACCGCCATTTTGTGCGATGACCAACGGGGCACCTTCCAAAATGTCATTGAGTCCAGCCAGTTCAGCAGGCTCAGCAAGATCCATTTCATTAATGATCAGCAAATGGCCATGCTTTACAGCCAGTGCCAGCGGTCCATACACAAAGGTCATGTTGCCATTAACCAGCGTGTGGTGACCGATAAGATCGGACAACTCCAATCGACCGTGCGCAGTAATTTGCTGAACAGGCCAATTCAATCGAGAAGCAACTTGGCAAATTAGCGAGGTCTTACCGCATCCAGTGGGGCCAGTAATATATAAACCGTCACCGTCTGGGTTAGACAAGAACGCCAATACGTCACGTAAGTCTTCTTTTCTAAAAACATACTCGTCCTTGCGAACGGGAATGTTTGGATGGGTAGTGTCGGCACCAAATCCTTCCAGAACGAAAGCATCAGGAGCCGGGACATTAAACGCTTGATTCACTTGAACCAAAAATGGGGATTGTTCAGTCATGGTAAACCTCATCAGTTTTGACGAGGCCCCATGCCCCAACAGGGAATGAAGTCCCCGTCGGGTGGAGTGTTGATTGTGGTATGGCTGTGTATATAAGAGTTCAGCTCGCTCTATCATTCGTACCCAGCATTGGCTACGAGTGAAACTGCTTTCTGATGCACTCGATGTAAGCGCATGAGAAAGGAGCCGAAATCGGCTCCAAGTGAACGTTAAAAATAAAATGAGCTCGGCGAGTCACCTGGCAGAACCAAGTTCTCTTGCTCAAGGCTGATTTTGATTGGTGTTTCAACGGGCTGATCTGGCTTATTGGTGCTGATGCGCAACCGCTCTTGTGGCGCTTTTCGGTAAGCGGCTAAAACCTGTTCATCCAGCTCGCCTAATTTATCGGTGGCCAATTGCTTATAGTCCACCGCACCTGCCATCATGTAGCGGCTGAGTTTGACCCCAGCATAGTCGGCATGAGCGTAGTTACCCATCATAGCGACCAATTTCGACTGAGCATCTCGCATTTCCTCTTTCAAAGATTTAATGTGGTTTTCCAGTCGGACCACTTCGGCGTGTGCTGAGCAATACTGTCGAGACAGCGATGTCCAACGGTATTGGGCTTCACCCTTGGGAACAAAACAATCTTGCTCAGGGCATTTTGGCGGTTCTTTTTTAGTTTGAACTAACTCCCAAAACTGAAGCGCCGTTTCTTGCAACTCAGTTAAGAACGCCGCGTCTCGTTGTATTTCAAACTCAATCAGTTGATCCTCAAAATAGAATACCAACCAACCACGCGTGCTATTGGCGACCAGTATTTGATGCTGTACTTGTACCCAATACAACTGGTACGCCTCGCTTTGTTCTCGGTGAGCTTGCACATCCTCAAAAACTGACTGGCAAGGACATTTCAGTTCAACGGGTTCGCCCGCATCGTTGATGCCATCAAAGCTGGCTCGAAAGATTGCGTTATGATCGGCTTCTGCACATAACGGCAGAAGAAAGTCATTATGCGCATTCTCAAATGCTCGCCTTGCTTGAGGCTCCAACCTTATACCGCGAAGCACATTTGGATTATTCGACAGGTCTTCCGGTAATACGAATCCAGTTTTTTCTGCCCATAATCGCCAAGGTGTTTTGTAGGGTGAACGCCCCATAATAATTGGGGCTTCAGATGCCGTAACCCCTGCAATGCGCCACTGGTGCCATGCAGGAGTACGTTGTGATAGGTCGATAACCTTCATATTGCCTCCTTTGAGGGGGAGACTCCCCCGAAGGAGAGAACTCCCCTTCAGGGTTAAGTGGTTACTTTGCTGCTTGTGCTAACGCTGTTTGGTGCTGAACAACACTTGCTTGAACCGAATCAATTGCCGCTTTACCGGCTTGAATCGAACCTAAGACAAGGGCAACAACCAATACCAAGCGAAAAAGTGAGGCTGATTTAGTCATGGAAGATCTCCAAAAAAGACGAGACCTTCCCCCTGATGGGAGAATAATCCCGCCAGGGTTAGTAAAATGAATGCGTGGCGCTAAGAAGCTAAAGGCTGTGTGAGCGCTTTGGCTGCTTGTTGCTGTGCATTAAAGATTTCTTGTTTCGCAAACGTCAGCTCAACACCTTGAAAATGTTCATTGGCATATTCCAATGCACTATTCCAAGCGTTTGAAGCTTCCGCCCGCTCGATAAGCTTGTAAACAAGCCCTCGGGTTCGATCATCAACTTGCTCGGGTGGAATCACAGATGGCTCAACAACGTGTGTTGCTTGGCCTTCGATAATTCGCTCCGCTTCGTCTTGATCGAAAATTCCCACAAAGCCAAACGCAATGCGGGAACACTGGATCATGGATTTATGCCTTAGCATTCGCTTAGTGTGCGTCTGCCATGGACCATCTACCCGGTAAGGGCCATTTTTGCCGTTACCTTCAAAAGGTGGTCGATAGACTTCATCCAGATACTCAGTGATTTTGACTGGGTGCGAACGGTCGCGCCGGTAGATAATGCATTCCATCCATTCAGGGCATTCTTTCGCGCCATCCAGTGAGACTTTGTTTTCTGAAGTCTTAAACTCCATGCCATCAAACTGGTCGTGTTGATTGATGATGCGAGACCATCCATCGACACCTACCACTGGAATAATTCCAGCTTGCTTATCAGGGAACGCAAAAATCTCTTTGGTGAAAGGGTTCAAGCCGTACTGATCTGCAACCACCAAGAGCGCCATCATCTGCTCATTGGTCGGTGCACTACCGTCACGTTGCTTGAATGCTGTTGCTTTTAGGGTATCGAACAACTTGTTTGGATCGACACTAAAGCGCTCAGCAAAGCGTTGGATTAGCTTTGGTTTTTCCATTGTGGACTCCGACAATCAAAGTGGGAGTCTGCCCCTGACGGGAAAGTACTCCCGGCTGGGTTAAAGCGTTTTCGCTCGGTTAAAAATCTGGTTCAGGATAAGTTTGTGCCCAATTAGTTTGGGAGCCCGCATCATCCGCCGGTGATGGCTCAGATGCTTTGTTCACACTATCAAGAAGCAGAAACTCGTCCGCGTCCACTTCGGTCAATCGATGTTTAATGCCATCTTTCTCCCATGAGCGCGTGCGCTGAGGCCCTTGAACAAAAAGCTTTGCTCCTTTTTGGATTAAATCTTTTGCCCTGAGCCCTAACTTAAATCCACCACGATCTCGAAAAACGACCCGATGCCATTCCGTATGCTCTTTGAGCTCATTGGATTGACGGTCGCGCCATTTCTCAGAAGTGGCCAGCGAAATGCTGGTCACCAAATCACCTGATGGATAGGCTCGCGTCTCTGGCTCAGAGCCAACGTAGCCTATGAGTGTTACTTGGTTTTTCATGATGTTCTCCTCGTCTTAGTTGAACTCTGTGCACACAGTCGCTTCTACCCGGCTGGGCAAAGAAGACTGACGACGCAGATAGGTTGGTATTTCGAGTAAAGCCATGTCGTACTGATGTGGCTCTTTGTAAAACGCAGATGTCAAACGGGGCATACCAGGAGCTTTAGGCACTGCCATTGGACGACGTTTTGGTGTTGGTGTGAGCAATCGCTTGATTTGAGTAAGTACAAATCGAAACGGGCGCACGCTTTGACGAGCAAGCAATCGCAAAAGCGACCAGCTCAGTTTTGCAAGCAACATAATGCCTGCGATTTGGATAATAAATCCGAAGATATATTCCATTGGTGACTCCTTATGTTGGTTTTGAAGGAGTCACCCCCAACTGGGGAAAACTCCCCCAGCTGGGTGGTGAAAAGGCGAACCGTAAGGAACGCATGGTTGAGCATGTAAAAACATGCAGGCTATTTGTTTAAGGAGGCTAGCTACCTCTTAGTACCACTGAGAAAACTCAGCGGCGGGCTTCCTTTGAGCTCATGCTCTCAGGCGCAGATATCACTGAAACAGATCAGCAATATTTGATAGTCAGTGTAACCGTCTTATCCAGACAGGATAGTTAGAAAGATGCTCAATTCTTCCACCTAGCTGAAAGGCCATTACCTCACAGAGGATTAGTCTAGGGACTGATTATTGTCATATCAGGAGCAAACTTATGGCCCAAGCAAAACCCAATTACTCAAAACCCATCTTTGAACAATCATTCACAATTAACAGCTTACAGGCGCAACGTGTCGTTGACCGTGTTTTTAGGCGCACGGTCAGTGCGCTCTACGGAATCGATGTCATCCTACGCATCATTGGCGATGAGAACGAAATTGATGAAGTGGAACAGATCATTAGCCAGTTGATCGTGGATTGCGCTAAAGCGGTAGACAAAGAACAAGCTCGTTTGGACAAACTGATGGAGTCCAACGGCATCGATGAAGTACCTGACTACACCGACCCGATTACCTTCAACGCCAAAATCAGCTCGCCTCAGGTTGGCCAGTTTGTTGGCTTAGTGCGCAAACTCGATGCGTTGATGATCTCAATGGACACACTCTGGTTATCTAGCGTGCTTAGCAACAAGCAACGCGTTGATGGCAACTACGCATGGCAACAGCGCATTATCAAACTTGCACGACGCATTATTGATATCGAAATTCGAGCACGAAAATCAGCCCAAGCTAAGGGTAAAGAAGCAGAAGTTGAGCAAGCGGTGCCTTCAACCGATGACGATATCACTGAAGAGGAAACAGATAACCCCGCCAACTAGCCAACTAGGCTCCCATCAACCAGCCCCTCTCGAAGGGGCACTATATCGCTATCCATGCTATCGGTAATGAGTTCAATAAACAGTATACAATGTACGCATAATGCAGTACATTGTATTGCTTATTTATCATGGAGAAGCACAGTGTCGCGTTCCAAAGAAGAGACTTTGTCAATACGAACATCTAAAGAAATCAAGCTGTTGCTAAAAGCAGCAGCGGAAAAAGAACATCGCTCTCAAGCGTCTATGATAGAAATACTAATTTTGGATTATGCAAAATCGAATGGGCTAAGCACCATCATAGCCTCAGATAATACTAAGTAGTTACGTCTGATTATTTTAAATCGTTATTAATATGATGAAATAATTAGTATTTAATACGATAAACGACTGAGTAATTCGATTATAAATGAACATTGCAAAGGGGAATAATAGTGGCTAACGGTAAAATACTGAGACAGTTGATTAGGGCTGGAACCATTGGTGATTCCGAGGCCTTTCGGCTTGCTTCAGAAGCTGTTATTCAAGATGAGCGTCAAAAGCAACATCACCTTCTTGCAAATGATCTTGAGCAGATATTGTATGGTGAGCATTTAAGACCGCTTAAACAAAATGGACGTAACGCTTTGCCTACTCCTCCTGTAGATAAAGAGCGAGGACTACCACTTTTAGATGTTCGACAAGCTCAGCGACCAATAGAAGAAATGGTTTTACCTGAATCTAGTATCGCACCCATCGAGGAACTTCTTGAGGAACACCGCCGTGTCGATGTACTGAGAAGTTTTGGAATGAAGCCTTCTGGAAAAATTATTTTTCATGGTCCTCCAGGTTGCGGGAAAACCTTAGCAGCTGAGGTCATTGCTTTTGAGCTTGATTTACCTCTTGCAATTGTTCGTCTCGATGCGTTGGTATCTTCTTTTTTGGGTGAAACAGCCGCGAATCTTCGCAAAGTTTTTGATTTTGTTTCTGAACATTCTATGGTGGTTTTATTTGATGAATTTGACGCCATAGGCAAAGAACGTTCTGACTCAGGTGAACATGGTGAGTTACGCCGCGTCGTTAACGCAGTGCTTCAGATGATGGACGCTTATCAAGGGAAGAGTCTAATTTTAGCAGCTACAAACCATGAGCACATTTTAGACAGTGCTATCTGGCGACGCTTCGATGAAAAAATTGACTTCCCATTACCTGATGAGCTGCAAATACAACAAATTCTTTCACTCAAATTGCGTGGTGTACGTCGCCAATTTGAGTTAGATGATAAATCTATCCTCGGGATATTTTCTACAAAGAGTGGCGCTGATATTGAACGTATTGTTCGTAGAGCAGTAAAAAGGATGATCCTACGTAGTCAGGAATTTTTGACCGTTAAGGACTTGAAGCAAGCAGCTTCTCGAGAAAGTTAAAAAAGGGACTAGGAATGGCTAATTATGAACATCTTAAGATTGAAAGAGAACTGCTTGAAAATGAACGTAGAACAAGGAAAGTCAATATCCCAAAACATCCACGAGGTGATCTTCGGGGGCATGGTCAAAAATTATCTAGAGACTTAACTGAATCAATCAGATTCGCACAAAGTCAGCAAACGTCACGTCCGGGTAATTTTGTACTGAAAATTCGTTATACAGGACTTCTCGATATTACCCATCTAAACAAACATGGTATCGAGTTTGTAAGCCAAGAAGACAATCATCTGTGTGTTGTTTTTGTTGATGAAACCGGAATGACTGTGTTTGAAGATCACCTGCAACGCTTAGGTTTGGACGAGACAGAATTGACGTACAAGCAGATTCTCGAGGCCATAGAGGGAATCGATAACTGGACAAGTGATGACCGGAAAAGTTGGGCTCTAAGAAGGCATGGCTTACCAAGGTCAGAGAAGTTTCTCTTAGATGTAGAGCTTTGGCCTGTAGCTGTTGCTCATCACCCAGAGAGATTAAGCACTTGTGATGCATTTGAGCGTTGGCTAGCTCATAACGGAATACGGCGAACAGATAAAGTTAACCTTGATAGCTTAGTAATGTACCGTTTGGAGGTTAACTCTAGTCAGGCTAATCTACTGCTGAATCACTCTGATGTCAGACTTGTTGATCTCCCCCCCAAGAGCGGTATTCGCTATAGCCAACTAAATTGTGACATCAATAGAATTCCTGAAGGAATACAATCCCCTACTCATCAAGCTGCAAGAGTTTGCGTCCTTGATAGCGGAGTAAATACTAACCACCCCCTGTTGGCACCCGCAATTGCGGAAAGTGCAGACTTTATTGGTGATACAGACGGCATGGATTTGAATGGTCATGGCACTGCTGTTGCTGGTGTAGCTCTGTATGGTGACTTGGAAGCGTGTAACTCAACAAATTATTGGCACCCTGAACTTTGGATTTTCAATGGTAGAATTCTTGATGAGAATGCAGAATTTGACTCCAGTTCTATCGAAAAAACTCTCATTGAAGCTGTAACCTATTTTGTCGAAGAACACCAATGTCGGATTTTCAATTTGTCGTTAGGGAATTCCAATGCACCTTACGATAATCGTCATATTCGAGGAATTGCGTATGTCTTGGATAAATTGGCTAGGGACTTCAATATCTTATTTGTCGTTTCTGCTGGGAACTTCTCAGGCTCTATCGATCCAGATGTGCCAAGACATAGCTGGAGAGACGAGTTTCCAGAATACCTTCTAGCTGACGAAAGTATTATCATAGATCCAGCTCCGGCACTAAACGTTCTAACGGTGGGAAGCTTGGCTCGACATAATGCGACTTTCGATGCTCAACGGTATCCTGAAATTGGGCAATTGGCTCCAGCCACAGAAAATCAACCATCCCCATTTACACGTCACGGTCCCACTATTAAAGGTGCAATTAAACCCGAGCTGGTAGCTATGGGTGGAAACTTGGCTTCTCCAATAAGAACAGGCAACGAACTCAATGCAGTTATGCGAGGCATGGGGGTACTGACCTGTAATAGTCGATTCGTTGGGAACACATTGTTTA
This sequence comes from Idiomarina loihiensis, assembly GCF_024584785.1. Classification (GTDB taxonomy): domain Bacteria; phylum Pseudomonadota; class Gammaproteobacteria; order Enterobacterales; family Alteromonadaceae; genus Pseudidiomarina; species Pseudidiomarina fusca. The sequence continues at coordinate 297,942 of NZ_CP074112.1, read as the reverse complement.
GCGAAATTAGCGGAACAAGTTTTGCGGCACCTTACATTACCCATCTTGCAGGTCGTTTATTGAATAACTACCCGAAGGCTTCTGCTAATTTGCTCAGAGCACTACTGGTTAATCATGCGAATATGCTGTCGGAGATTGAAAGCAGCTTTCCTGAAGATATGAAGAAATCTTATAGGAGCGCAAATGGACGAGATGCGTTTAGAGATATAGCTGGTTATGGTGCTGTTGATGAGGGGGAGCTTTTTAGATCTTCACAAAATGCCGTTGTCTTAATGGCTGAAGAGAAAATTGAAAACAACTCGCATCACTTTTTCGAACTGCCGCTTCCCGATGATTTTTTAAGGTCTCAGCGTGCTTCCAGAGAAATTAGAGTTACTCTGTCTTATTGTCCAGCGGTCAGGACAACTAGGATAGACTATGTGGCCACTAAAATGTCTTTTAGGTTAGTCAAAGATCAGTCGCTTGAGTCTGTTCAAAGGCATTTCAATCACAGTACTCAGGATGAAACTAAAACCAGAAATGATGATGCTACAAGTAATAGGGACATAAGTGCTGAATTAAGAGGTAAAGGTACAGTTCAATCTTCAACTTGGCGGATTAAACAGCCGAAGCCTTCTGAAAAGTGGTTTGTTGTAATTACTCGACAAGATAGAGATTGGGGTGAGGCGTTGAGTTTCGAACAAGAAGACTATGCCTTGGTTGTGACTGTCACTGATCGAGAGAATGAGGAAGCCCAGCTGTATAGCCAAATATCACAACGCATAGAGCTTAAGGCTAGAGAACGTGCACGGGCTCGAGTGTAGGGAATTCTTGTTCTGTAAAAATCACCCATGGAACGGGAAGATTTAATTTTTCGGGCCATATGTATTAGGAAAAAAGGATGAAACTGCACAGTATTCGGGTTTCAAATTTTCAGAGTTTTGGTGCTGAACCAACAGAACTGACACTGGAAAATATTACCTATCTGATTGGCCCCAACGGGTCAGGCAAGACTGCTGCACTCCAGGCTTTGTGCCGACTGTTTGCATTTGATCCATCATTACGCCGTATTCAGCGCTCAGACTTCCATGTCCCGCACGATGAACAAGAAGCGCCCGAAGAAAGGCAGTTATGGATTGAGGCGGACTTCGTGTTCCCCGAGTTGGAGGATGAAGAAGATAACTCGACCGTTGCTCCCCATTTCAGTCACATGCGCCTTGATGACCCTGACGGAATTCCTAGGGTACGATATCGCCTAAGTGCCACTATGGGCCTGGATGGGGATATTGATGAGACTTTTGTGTATGTGCTTGAAGCTGGCCCGGATGGTTCGCCTCTAAATCCTCAAACGGTTCCAAGGTCTGAACGAAATCACATACAAGTCCACTATCTGCCCGCAAGAAGAGATCCGACTGACCACATAGCATATGGAACGAACGCGCTGCTTGGCCGCTTGCTACGGGCAGTGAACTGGGAAAATGAACGGGAGGAAGTCAAAGGGTTCACCGACCAGATTAGTGAGAGTTTGGCTGCTAATCCATCGGTCAATGCTTTTAGTGCCCACCTGAAGAAAACTTGGGGCACCCTTCATAAAGGCAGCTACTTTACAGATCCCAAGATTACTTTTGTGGCATCTGAGATCGAGGCGTTGCTTCGTCATTTGTCCGTATCATTCTCGCCTGGACATGATGAACATCTTGTCGATTTTTCCAGACTCAGTGACGGCCAGAAGTCGATGCTCTATCTGTCATTGGTTCTTTCATCTCAAGCAATTGGGCGTGCTGTCCTTGCCGGTGAGGACGGCTCTTTTGACCCAGAAAAATTGCGTCCGCCAGTCTTTACTTTGATTGCCCTTGAGGAACCAGAGAACAGCCTCTCGCCTCACTATCTGGGGCGGATTGTCAGCGCTCTGAACTCCATGACGAGCAACGAGGATGCTCAGGCCCTAATCGCTACGCATGCTCCGTCAATGTTACGACGTGTCGATCCGGAACATATTCGATATCTTCGACTTACCGAAACCCGGCAATCAAGAATTACGAAAATCCAATTACCCGCTAAAACCGATGAAGCGCACAAGTTTGTACGCGAGGCTGTCCAGGCATTCCCTGAGATTTACTTCTCACGTTTGGTTGTGTTGGGTGAAGGGGATAGCGAAGAAATTGTACTACCGCGCCTTTTCCAAGCAAAGGGTGCGCCAGTTGATGAATCAGCGGTTACGATTGCTCCGCTTGGAGGTAGGCATGTCAATCATTTTTGGCGCCTGTTATCAGCACTGCAAATCCCATTTTTGACCCTTCTCGATTTAGATGTGGGCAGATATCAAGCGGGCTGGGGAAGAATAAAGTATGTAAATAACCAACTTGGCTTATATCAACCTGAAAAAGTTCTGCCAAATACTTTTTCTTTATCAGATTGGAATGATGACAAAGTACCTGTTCGTACCCACCACTTCTTTGAAAACGGCACTAAGAGTGTATTTGCAGAGCTGGAAATGCGTGGTGTGTTTTTCTCATTTCCAATGGATTTAGATTTTTCAATGCTCCTTGCTTTCCCAGATGCTTACGGTGTTCAGCAGGAAGTTCCGGATGACTCAACAATTAAAGCCGTGTTAGGCAAGAGCCATCATGACCCATCCCAATATAGCTATGACGAGTTAAATCTTTTCTCTACGTATCACAAGCTTTTTAAACTGGGCAGCAAGCCCGCTGCTCATATCGAAGCTCTCGCTCAACTAAGCGACGAGGATTTGCTGGCGAACATGCCTGAATCATTTGGACGACTCACTGATGCCGTGATCGCCAAGCTTGCGGAACTGCCCGAGTGATTGCTGTAGATGCATGGCTGCCTTCGGATGGGCTAACTCTTGAACCCAATGCACTGCGGGCTGCGAAGGAACAAGCGCGCTGTCTTGCACTGACGGCGGGGCCGGGCGCGGGCAAGACGGAAATGCTTGCACAAAGAGCTGACTTCCTCCTACGAACCGGAACCTGCCGTTATCCGAAGAGAATACTCGCTATCTCTTTCAAAGTTGACGCCAGCAAAAACTTGAAGGAGCGAATCCAGCAACGCTGTGGACAAGAATTGGCTTCCCGTTTTGATAGCTACACATTTCATGCGTTTGCAAAGCGTATTATTGATCGCTTCCGAGTAGTGCTTACTGGTAATGATGCTCTTGATCTGGATTATTCGATTGGCGAAAGAAAAGTCACAAAAAGGCAAATTACATTTCATGATCTTGTACCGCTAGCAATTCAAATTCTTAAGGCCTCCACTGTCGCAAGAAATGCCATACGCCAAACTTACAGCGATGTTTTCTTGGATGAATTCCAGGACTGCACGGATCAGCAGTATGAACTCGTGAAGGTAGCCTTCCAAGGTACGAGCATTCGTCTCACTGCTGTCGGTGATACCAAGCAGAAAATCATGGGATGGGCAGGTGCATTGGACGGAATTTTCCAAACGTTCGCTAGGGATTTTTCAGCGGTCCCATTAAACATGTACCGAAACTTTCGTTCAAAACCACGCCTGCTTCGGATGCAGAACGAGATAATTCGCGTGCTCGATCCGGCTTCCGTCATGCCAGATCACCAACTTGCTGGTGAAGAGGGAGAGGTCTTCGCGTGGCAATTCGAGAATGCCCAGGGTGAAGCTGAGTACTTGGCCGATTTGATTGCCGGGTGGATAAGAAATGAACAGGTTCCGTTATCCGAAATCGCCGTATTAGTGTCCAAACAACTAGATCTTTACGCCAATCACCTGATGGTGGCATTGGAAGTTAGGGGAATACCGTACCGGAATGAGCAGGAGATGCAGGATATTACTGTCGAACCTGCCGCAAGGCTCGTTGTTGACTATTTGTCCTGTCTCTATGGCCAGCGAGAGCCCAAAGCCTGGATTCGGCTGATGAATCAATTGATTCCCTTTGCCGATGACGAGGTGCAGTCTAGCGTCAGGCAAAATTTCCAAAGCTTCTTCAAGGAACAGCGAAAAATCATCGCCATGGCCGAGTTGTTGGATGAACCGTTTTCGGGATGGTGGGATTCTGTGTGTAGATTTTTGAAGAAAATAGGAATGGAGACTCTTGTTGCTCTCTCGCCTGACTATGAGTCACATGCCAGATTAGGTGAAGTTGTGGGAGATACCAAAGCGCGCATTGAAGAATTGCTTGAACTTACCCCCGACTTGCCTCAAGCCTTGACTCGTTTCTCTGATGATCAGGCTGTGCGTATTCTGACTATCCATAAGAGCAAAGGATTGGAGTTCGACTCAACGATAATTTTGGCCGTTGAGAACGAAATATTTTTTGGGGATCAAGATTCTAATCTGTGTGCTTTCTTTGTTGGTGTATCCCGTGCCAAGCGTCGGCTTGTTCTTACATACGCTAAACAACGCGACAGGCCCCTTAACTATGCTAAAAGATGGGATGTAATTCGAACTCCACAACAGGAATATCTTCAATATGCAGCACAGTTTATTACCGATTTAACGCACATTTAAAAAGTCATTAGCTAAACTACTCAGTTCAAAACTTGCAAAGCCATAAACCGTCCTCAAAAACGTTCTCTTTACTAAATATAATGCAACATCTAGCGCGATGTCAGCTCCAAAATATACTGGAGCTGACAAAGATTTTTTCTTCTAGTTATTCCCCGAAATTTCCTCCGTCGCCTCCTGACGCAGTTTCTGGGCATCCATTCCGTTTAGCCGTTCAAGGGCTCTGTCTGCGGCACTCTGACGATTTCCATCAACGTTTAGCGTACTTCCTGAGCCTGTGAGTCTTTCCAGATCCAGTGACGGTACTTCGGGTAGGTTGCCTGTTATCGATAAGATACCTATCCATTCATCCAGATTGACTTGGCTCCAATCCACCTGGTTTAACTGACTCGCGGTCAATCCTTCACAGTTTGGAGATTTCGCACTGCCCCAGCCAAGGCCCAATTGCGGACGCACTTGCTCTTGAATGATCCGTGAAAGCGGCGAAGTAAAGCAGCAATATGATTGCCGTTTCTCAACACAGGCACCTAAGAACTTAGACTTGCAGTAAGAGCCCACATAGTGGCAACTCTTCAATACCCGCTTAGCGTTCATCTCAAACTCACTCTGCTCACATTTCCAGATAAGCTGAATGAGGATCATGGTGACTGAGTAAATCATGTAGGCCGTCATAACCGTACTCAGAACCGCGCCCGCAGCGCCACCCAGCGCAAAGTTACCACCCGAAACGACACCATCGGCTCCAACTGCGCCACCAACGTTACTAAACAGTGCCGATTGCGCCCCCGAACCAAAGGTCGTACCTACCCATTCAGCCGTTTTGTTGGTCAACACCTGCATGAAGCCAGTCGCAGCTTGCTCCGCTCCCGCGCCAGCAGCCGTTGATGGCCCAGCCCCCATAAGAGAGTCCCAAGCAGACACAAAGGGCTCTTTGACCGCACTCCAAGTACTCGTGATTGGCTCCCTAAGCGTATTCCAGGAACCATAGATTGCCGACGACGGATTCATGGCCATGACTGCCGTATCAAGCTTGTTGACCGCCACAATCATTGTGATGTAATCCGATAACGACACGCCACTTGGCTTTTCACAGCAATCCACTATACCGCCAACGGCTTTTTTGCACTGGCCAGCATTACCTTTAAAGACCGTACACTCGACGTTATCTTGGCCATCAGCTCCCGTGCATGACATATCATTGGTCATAAACTGCGCCGCATTAAGCATCGCGGCGGCCTCTGCAAAGTTAGCCTGCTTGATTGACTCTGGCTCTAAACAATCTGTGCCCATACAGCGAACTGGCCCCTCACAGTTGTATTGAGTTTCCATTCGTGCATTTTGCACTTCAACGCTTTGTCCACAGTCATACACCAAACTTTGGATATAACAGAAGCCTTCATGACCAGCCCCGCCTTCAGTGCATTCGGTTCTGACATACTGGCAGGCCGGGTTTTGCTCCAGCGCGGCACACGTATTGGTGGTCGTGTTTTGTCCGTTATTGACGATGGTTTGTGTATTACCATTGGCATCTACCCAGCTATCTGAGCTGCCCATGTTGAATTCTGGATGAGCAGTCGAAGCATTGTAGGTCGCTTTTGCCCTCCAGCATGAGAGCCCCAGTCCATCAGAGCTGCCACGACTGGTTAAATGAGCAGGAGACGAAACAACCGTCGGATAAAGGCTTCCAAGATTGGCCAACTCGCCACTACCAACTGTTAACCCGTCGATTCGTTTTATGCCCGTATCCAAACACTGCCACTGCACCGCAGTGAACTGATCCGTTTGCATCAAGCATTGGTCTATGCCCGGATCACTTGATTGATGAACAACGTCTTGCTCTAAGTATTTGCCAGAGAAGGTCAAGGAAGCACTCAGTTTCGCAGGAGCCAAACACTTCTGAACTTCTCGGCTGCAAGTATCGAAATCGACTTTGTTCCAGCCGGACTCACATCTGGAACGCGTGACTTCCTGCGGTTCATGCCACGAAATAATCGACCCATTAACGACCTTGCACAATGAGCCAACCAAGGTTCCTTTTGGACAGGTCATTTCAGGGTATTTAATGGACGGTTTCGTCTCTGTGACCGTCTCCTTGTTGCCCGTCAATGAGAGTGTCGTTTTCCAGCCATTTGCCTTGGACGGCGACTCGGTGATTTTTATCTCAGTATTTTGATTATCAAACACTCTCAGCGTCGCGTTTCCAGTTTGCATGGTACTGCTGTGCTGTGGAACAAAGCTGAGCGTTTCAGAGCTAAAGCAACCGCGCTCAATGGACCAGCTTTGTTGATGGGTTTCAGCGGATACACGTCGTTCTAACTGACACTGAGTAAGCGTGCTGATCTTCTCGCACACCTGGTAATCCGGTACATGCTTGGTTTCAGTAAATGGCGTAATCGTCTGAGTAGGCTCACATGCCTCAAAACTACTCGGCATAAGATTGGATACCACGCACTTTGGATCGCTGGTTTGCAATCCACAGTCATAGGTATCGGTAAAACGAATGCATTCACCTTTATCATTGGTTTCGGCACATTCTGACGACATGAATCCACAGGAAGGATTCGCTTCAAGCACTTGGCAGGCCTGATTTTCAATCCCCTTATAGCTTTCATCATCCACACTGACTTGTACACGCCGACACAAAGGCGATATGCCAGCCACAGGGCTTGGAGCAAAGTAGGATTCACAAACTGAAACACCATTGACCACCGTACATCCGTTGGTTGAAGACGGCTGATCCGTGCATTGAATGCTGTAGTCTGAAAACTTAGTCGGGATATCCGCTGCTTGTTCGATACAGGATTGTGGCGACCAACTATCATTCATCACCACCTTGGTTGGATCAAAGCGCACCTTGATACGTGCATACCCCTCACCACTACCCGTTACCGATACGCGAATTTTTACTGGCACTTCTAAACCGGGCTCTACCGCTTTTAGCTTAGAGGTTAAGTCAGTATTAGGATTGCGCTCCCAACTTGTACTGAGCTCGCAGCGGCCAGCCGTTTCTGGTGGAAAGTTATTGTTCGGCCCAGACCAGACTTTCTGATCACCAAGCCACACTTGCATGTAGTCATCCCATTTGGCGTATTCAAGAACGGCTGAGGTAATCGCATCGGGGTTCACGACTTTGAGTGTGATGGCCTGTTCAAACACTTTACAACGGCCACTCCAGTAGTTGTCGCCAATTCGTCCAATCCAAACTTCAAGACATCCCTCACCACAAGAGCGAAGGTTCATTGGTCCTGAAACATGCTCAATAATGCCTGCCGTGTAATCGTGAGTAATCGTGCAGCTGTTAACCGCTGTATTGAGCCTGTCACATTGCTGGTAGTTTGGGCTGCCTTCACCTTGAGACTCACAGCCGGGGAAGCTTTGCGTTAATAGATTTGGGTCAGTTTGAACCGCATCAGTTAATGCCCAAAGCGGATCATTGACCATATCTGGCCGAGACCTGTCTTTGATTTCCTGTAGCGAACGAAATGCTTCACCCGTAGCGCCACTTTCGGATGCCATGCTCTCTTGGCGCTGTGTCCCCAATTGATTCATGCTGGCATCAGAGCCATAAACGCCCGTTAAGACATCCAATGAGCCCTGATCCATACCAGGGAAAAGCTCTTGCAAGTTAATGGACTCATTACCACTGCCATTCGGCACCGACAATGTATTGCCATTGAGTGCGGGCATCGTCCAGTTTTGCAGCAATTGCTTACCTTCTTGTTGTCCGCTTAAGCCGGATTGGCGCTGCACATCAGCGGCCACACCATGTAAGGGCAGGCACGCCATAGTGATTGATAAAATACCCGCTAAAACTCGGGTAAAAAGTGTTGGTTTCATGGTTAACCTCCCGAGTTACAGCAGTCTTGCCAGCGCCACAAAATGTAGAGCGCATCTTCACCGGCACCGGGGATCGTTCGCCACTCTCCCCATTTCATGGTGCTTTCACCGATGACATGCGCACTTTCAGTTTCCGGTACAGGGAAGAACATACTCATCTTGTATTGGGATTTCGGCAGCATGGGTTCGATAACAGGTCGGCATAGCGCACTGCTCCCCATTGTTCGTCTTGCAAGACCACGCCTGTGTTGAGCCGCGATTGCACGCGCCGCTAAATGGCTGGTGTTTTCTGCTAATGAACCAAAGGCTAAGGTGTGGCCAGATAACGGATAGAGATGGCCCCAACTGCCAGCACACCAAAACAACTGATCGATGGGTTTACCAAGCGTTGATGAAGCAGCGTCAGCGGTACAAGCAGAGATAGCCAATGGATTAGCAACAGCAGCAGCTTCAGGCTGAGTAAAAAAGGCCAGTTCATCGTTCAGCCATGTTGGGTCCAATTCCGACAAATACATCAAGTCAAAATCCATGTAACCATCGGCATTGCAATTGCCATCCATGAACAAATCGAGCATGACCAAAAGCGGAAAGGCGTAATAATGGTAATGATAGAAAGCAAGATCACCGGTATCGTATTCACCTTCACCATGACCACCTTGCAATCGCCTATCACCTAACGGTAAGCGAATCCCTCCCAGTGAAGGCGAACAACCCGGCGTTCTGACCAGTTCAATCAGACGCGCTGGCTCCCACATGCTGGTAACAATACCTGGCCTTGGCACACCTAAGTTGTCTTCACATAAGCAAAACGACTTGTTTGATGCGCCGCTTGGGACACTGCCAGAGCCAAGTGGAAGACCTGCAACCCGGATAGGAAAAATGCATGACCAGCAAACATCCGTCAGCAACTTACCGGACAATAAACCCGCGTCTGGGCAGGTCAGTTCGGCTTTAGCAGAAATAGATGCGCCCAGGACAAACATGACAACGAGAGTCCGCAACAGACGATACGTATTATTGAGCTTTTTCATGAACAAGCTCCTTTGCTGGAATTTCTTCTATTTCAAACGCGAGCCCCTTTGCTTGAACAAACGATGGGGTGACTTGCAGATCAAAGCGCTGCTTTAGCGAGGCATTGAGAAGGTAAACCGGACTGTCCAATGTCTTTTCGAGCGCATTGAGGCTATTCCAACCTTGAGTACGGTCGAGCTGCGTGGTGATAAGCGTAATGCGGCGCAGTGTCCTATCTTGCGTCTCAAGCCAATGCGCAACTGCGTCCACTTCTTCAGCGTTCGACGCATTAAACACCACAAGCTGCTGAGTAAACGGCAAGGCTTTTAGCGGGTTAATACGCGTTCCTGCTGGGATCAATGTTCGGCCATTGGCATCCAATAGTGGCCGCTTCATGACGATGGTTGGATCAACCATTCTTATCCGATACTGCGTGGCTTTGGGTAAGTCAGTGAAAGTTTGGCGAGACCAGAAACGCTCAATGGCTTTTTTCTTTAATGCGCCCAGGTCAATCGACTGTAAACGCTGCATCGCCACTTGCATCAAATCCGGTTCTAAAATGGAATGAATAGGACCGCGTTGACCCAATGAACCGGTATTGCCTGTTTCAATTTGACGCTGCAACCAGTCGTTGCTGTAAACCCCTAGTGCACTTGCAGTCACCTTGTCATCTTCTATGCGGAAAATGGCAGGCACGCTAGTCACCCGCCAGTGCACAAAGGCTTTCGGATCGATTCGAACCTGAGGAACAGGATCAAGCCCCGTCATCAGCGTATGCCAATCACGGATAGCCGCCCCCAAGGTCTTTCCTTCAGGAATTCCCCGAAACAACACAATAGCGCCGGTAGCACTGGCCTCTTTAAATAGCTGCTTCAGTGACGAATCTCCCAGTGAAGACGACGCAAAAATCAACCATTCATCGTTGTGTTTGAGCGACGCAGGTTGTTCAATCGGTGCAAAAGGCTCAATAAATTCAGATGAACCATCCACAGCACTTTGTAAAATGCTGCGGCTCATTTCGACGATCTTTTTGTCTTCGTCAGACAACGGAAAAGGCTCTTGTGCCCAGGACACTTGAACCCAAGCCAATGGCGCAACCAACAAAAATAAGAGACATAGTCTTTGCATCATCTACCTCCTACCAAAGCGGCCAAGCGCGACCGACAATCTGCTCGCGCTTAACGGCGTTCCAATAGCGGGAGTCGAAACTCGTTGCGGCCTCACCGGAAAACCAATACTCGTTTTCTTGCAGCGTCAATGAGCGGCTAAATTCTGTTTCAGCCACACCAAGACGCTGGGCTAATGCCATGCCGGTAGAGACTTCAGCACCATTCACCAGTACATGCTCAGGCGTCACCTTGACTTCATCCCCTGGCATCCCTGTTAGGCGTTTCAGCATCCGAGTACCGTCGTTATATAACGGAGCAAGTCCTTTTGAGTGGAAGGCATACAAACCATCCTTAACGGGCTCTTTATTCCATAGGTCAATCAGATACACCGTGGTATCAGGCAGGCAGCGCTCTTGCTGGGTATCAATACCTATTCGGTAGCGCATCATGGCGTAGGTGCCTACCAAGGCCATGATTAACGCAAGAACAGTCAACCGGATGAGGTATGGCCGCCAAGGCATTCTTTTACGGAGTATCTGCATGAGACACCTCCTTTGAGCCTACTGGCACAAATACGGAATCATCAGCACCCACCACCGCTTGGGCATCCAGCACGATAAAACCGGCTGTTTTTAACTTTTCAATTTGCTGATTGGTCTGAAGCAACCTGGATTCGATGTCTTGTTCGCTGGCATTGGGGCCCAGTGACAACACCGCCTCCCCAAAATCTACGACTGCAATGGGCGTACTTAACGCCAACTGGCTGTGGATGGGTTCGAGTGTTTTCATTAAGAGCCAGCTGGTCATTAAACCGCTGCCTGCAATAGACAAAGTAATAGAGGCCATAAATGGCCAAAGCGTGGTCTTATTCATAGCCTCGCTCCTTCAACAACTGAGAGATGGCATCAGCAACAGAAAGGCCTTTGCGCGTTAACTGTTTAATCGCGTTTACATCTTCTGCACGGGACGAGTACAACAGCTTGTGAAACGGATCGACAATGAGGCGGCCAATCCCGGTGCCCATTTCGGTAATAAAGAAAATCTCGGAATAGACACCCGTGACGGTATGAACCGTTTTCAGGTATTCATAGCCGCCTTCACCTAGTGGCAAGCGGCCTTCTTTTTTGAGCGCGTTGATGGTTTCAGCTTTTTGGCCAAGCAGGTACATATTGGCCGAGTTTTCAGCGATGGCTTTACCTGTTGGGCTGTCATACAAATCGTTGACCGACTGCGTTACCGTTACAGCACTGCCGCCATATTTTCGAAATCGACGGTAACCCGTCTCAATGAACTTACCGACATCACCTTGAGTCAGCAGATCCCAAGCTTCATCAATGAACACAATCTTGCGACGATCCCGCTCACCTAAGTACATCTCTTGTTGGATTTGGTAGATAAGCTGAAGCAACACTACTTGTTGTAGATGCTTACGCCCCTTAAGCTCTTCTAACTCCAGAACGGTGAAACGGTTTTTGAAGCGAATATTGTTGTGGCCATTAAAGAATCGGCCATATTCGCCCTGTGTCGTAAACGGATAGAGCTGCTCACCCACGTCTTGCACACGTCGGTCTTCATGATTTTTTAAAGCCTCTGCCACATCATCAACCAACATGGCACGACCTTTTTTCTCCCACAGTTCACGGGTCTGACGCTTTAGGTTTGCCATCTGAAAATCGGTTAATGACTGCGTAGGTGCGGCCATTGCGGCCAATAACCCAACCAACACATCCGCTTCTTCGTCATAGTCCTCAACGATTTCAAACGGATTTAAGCAAATGCCACTGTCTCGCCCGAACTGTAAGAACTCACCGTCATAGACTTCACACAGCTTTTCATAAGAGCGGCCAACATCAATCACCCAGCATTGCCCGCCTTCTGATAGGTAGGAGGAGATGATTTCGTTCACCAGGAATGACTTACCCGATCCCGATTGCGCCGCGATGCAACAATTGTAATTACTGCCCGAGTCATAAAGGGACACACTCATGATCTGGCCATTACGGGAAACAAAGTTAATCACCGGCGTGCCAGTGCCTTTCCAATCCGCAAACAAAGGCAACAGAGGGATCACATGCCGTGTCGCCATGGTCTTGAATCGAAACAAGTCGTTCATCGCCTGGCGGTCGGCACCAAATGGCAGGGCATTCAGAAAAATGGGCAAACAGAAGTACTTGTCTTCCATCAGCTCAAATCCGAGTTCTTTGAAATAGGTTCGAGCATTTGAAACAGAACTGATGGACGCTTCTTCCGTTGGGGAAAACAGCGTCAAAGTCATATTTGCCCGAATAGGACGATCACCTTCTTGCAAAGCTTCAAAAAGAACATCAAATCTCTTTTTCTTGGCTGCAAGCACCGGCACAAACTTGAGCATCGGGCCATAGGCCTGATTGACCGCCCACTGACGCTTCGTCTCTAAACGAGATCGCATCGCCTCAGCTGAGGGAAAGTGAATGGTGACATTTAGCAAAAAGCTGCCGCGTAAACCGCGACTGCCCGTCATCATATCGCCCGCAAAACTTGCGGCATGACCAAACCAGATCCGCTCAGGCAAGCGTTTAAACGATAAGGTTTTAACTCGGTAATCGCCCAGCATCAGACCTTGGCTATCCACCTTGATAGCTCGGTCATAATCCAACACTTGCTCCCGAAGTGGTTTATCTGCCTCACTGCGGATTGGTGATGGATTACGCCAGGAAGCATCTTTTCCCCAGTTAAGCTGAGCACTTATTGCCGCGAGCCAGTTTCGGTCAGTCATCTCAGTGACGCGAAAACCAACCGTTGCCAGCGCTTGCGAGAAAGAAGCCCGAAGCGCGGATGCTCGACTCAACTCACGCTCCGTCGGAATAGGACTTTCCAAAGGCAATTTGCAGGTGACGATCAGTTGAAAGTTGCGTACCTGAGTCTGGGTCGATTCTTCTATCGATTGAACCGTGCCCCCATCGAGGAAATCCGCACGTTTGCGTATCGACGCCCTAAGCAATGGATCAGATTGACGATGCCGTAAGCCCATCATGCGCTGAAGGTCGGTTTGAATATCAGGCGAGGCGTAAAGGCCAAATTGCAGCAAAGTGTCTTTTGGCCAGTCGTTGTTGAGTAGAACATTAACCCTGTCTGCAACAGACTCATCACCACCCGGCAATGGGTCACATAGAAAACCAAAGCCAACACTTTGGTCTTCCATGAAAAACAGTTGCTCATCGTCTGAATAGGCCAATACTGGCAATAGCTCTGAAGCGCGTTGTCCTGAATACAAAGAGGCTTTCATTAACGCCCCTCCAACCAAGCAGAAAGGTCATAAGGACGACCTCGGCTGATGCGACCATCATTGGCGACAATGAAAGGCACACCTTGAATGCCCAGAATTTGAGCCGTCACCAAGGTACGCTGCATTGGTTCTAAGTTGCAGGCATCATCCTGTTCTAGGTTACCAATCCGGCCATTCAGCAATGCATCGGTGGCCGCTTTCTTGTCACGCGCACAGCCAAGCTGGCGAACCTGACGCTCTGAATCTGGACCAAGCACTGGCACAGGGAGAATTTGGAAGGTGTATTCTTTGGTTAACGGCAGGGCTTGTTTCAAAAGCTCATGGCAATGTGGGCACCGAGGGTCAACAAAGACCACCACTTTCTTTTTGCCTTCGCCTAAAGTCAGTGGGTTCAAATCAGCCATTTTTAAGCCAAGGCGACTTAAGTCCAGCGTGTTTCCCGCTTCTCGAATTTCTTCAAGGCTGGTAAGCGGCTTTTTGGACCAGGCATCATAGAGCGTGCCATCAATGACGAACCGGCCACTGTCTGACATAAAAATAATACGGTTATTGCTTTCGACCGCTTTCATACCCGTGACAGGTAAAGAAACCATGCCGTCAATTTTGCCAACGGGCGACACTTCAGACACAGGTTCAGCTTGAACAAAAGGAGACAGCGCAAGCGCCAGAATAAATGGAGATAGTTTTCGCATGAGGAGTCCTCGTTAATGTAAATCGAGGCTCCAGTCTATGCAGTTGTCCTATGTGGACTCGGTTAGATAGATTGAAGAATTGAATACCTTACTAAATAGCTGCTCCGAAGTGTAGATCACCTGCGAAGGTGAACTCAGTGTTGAATGAGCGATCAGATAAGTCTCCAAACCGCACTTTACAGAAGCACTTGGTGGTTTTGAAACCGCCCCCTACAGGTAGATTTCGAGAGGCCTTCTCTCATCAGAAATACAGATCCAAAAGGTATTAACCTTTTGTTCGTGGCACACGCCAGCACAACACTTTGATTTTATCGCGCTGTTTTTGGTGAACAGGAATAATGCGCCACTTACTAACGGTAAATCGGTGTCACTTTCGATAATCGCGGCAAGGCCGTTGATGGACTTTCTAAAATCGACACTTTCACGATACAGATAAATCTCTAGTGAGCTCAGCATGCCTTTCATGATAGCGCACCGATGAGTTCAGCCAGGTTACTTACTGGCGTGCATTGGGGATTGCGCAGTTCGATATCATTGACGAAGAGTGTCATGTTGGCGGTTGCCACTTGGGCCTGATACTGAGTTATCTTTTCAACGACTTCTGCTCTAACAAAACCTTGAGATGCGCCAGTGTTGTTGAGTTGCTGGCGCTTGGCAGAGAACGTTGAGGGATTGAGTTGATTGAGCTTACAAAATGTGAGTGTTGATAATGAACTCGATTCAGATTGCTTGATTAGCGTTTGCCATTATTGGTTGGTGCATCGTTTGCCATTTTAAATCTCCTTATGGTTGGAGACTTGATCTTATTCTGCGTGTTAGGTGATTAGAATGCGCGGTTTATGAGGCGCTTACGCTCGATTTGCAAGTTCGTCGAGGAAAGCAGATATTCAGAGTAATAAGGCTCTGTTTTGCCGGAGAAATACGATTTTGCATCTGGCTTATCAACCTCCCGCGGGAAACCTACTAAGCGGATGATGTTATGGCAATCTATCGTTGTCGCTGGCAGGTGAAGTTGCGATTCAAAGAGTTGAAATCCCATACAAACTTGCAGAAATTTATGGCGGCACAGAAAGCGATTGTAGATGGTTTGGTATGGTCAAGCCTGCTCGCTCTGATCATTCGGCGAAGCGTCTTTCTTCAAATCATGCCATCAGTCTAGCTATTCAAGGCCGCCAAAAATGTGGAAATTTGGCTGTTGCCGATCTTGAAAGCATCAGCCAGCACGCATGGTCAGAAATAGCGGAGAGGATAGATTGGGCGACCCGTTATATAACGAAGAACGCCCAAAAAGCCCAACAGTCAAAAGACAAACAAAACATCACGTTAGATGGGATACTGCATGGGCTTAATTCTTAAGGTCCAGTCTATGAATGAATGCCCTGAATGCGAAATTTAAAGTTGCCTCATTCAGGAGGCAACCGTAAAAGGAAAATACTAATCCCGAGGAGGGAAGCCTGCTTCAATTAGAGCATAGGAGACCTTTTCAACTGATAATGAAGTTTTTACCGTCACCTTACGAGTCGGAGGATCAGTTAAAACTGTAGCCTCTGGGTCTATATCCTTAATTGCTTTAGTTACCGTCCGGGCGCAGCCCCCACATGTCATATTTTCTAAATGAAATTGCATTTATATACCTCCAGTTTGGTTTGAGTACTTCTGATTGTAGGGCTTTCCACTGTTGTAAGGTCAAGGTCTAAACTCATTTCACTCTGATATCTTTTCACTAAAGATTGACTATACTTTCTGCGTTTTTTCTTAATGACAGATTTCTTACTATAACGTAAAACACCGGCGTAAGTAGTAATCCAAAGAAGGTTACACCAAGCATACCGGCAAACACTGCAATACCCATGGCGTGACGCATTTCTGCTCCAGCACCACTAGCTAGTACAAGAGATATCACACCAGCAATAAATACAAGAGAAGTCATCAAAATAGGACGCAAACGTATGTACGCTGCCTCGAGTACGGCCCCAAGCGGTGATCGTCACTAATTCTCCTGAGTCCTTGCAAAATCAACGATTAAAATGGCATTTTTTGCGGCCAGCCCGACTAAAACAACGAAGCCAATTTGAGTATAGATGTTATTATCACCGTTTAGATCCATATACCGCCAATTGCAGAAAGGAGTGCCATTGGTGCAATAAGCAGCACAGCAAATGGAAGCGACCAACTGTTGTACTGAGCGGCAAGAATCAAGAATGCAAAGAATACCGCCAATGGGAAAATATACAGTGCGGAATTGCCCGCTAATTTTTCCTGATAGGTCAGATCAGTCCATTCGTACGCCATACCTTCAGGTAGATTTTCCTTAACTATTTTCTCAATAGCATCTGTAGCCTGACCAAAAGAATATCCTGATGCAGTACCTCCCGTAATATCAGCGGATGGATAGCCGTTGTATCTCATAACGCGATCAGGATCTGAAGTTAGTTTGATATTGATCAATACTTATAAAGGGATCATATCACCAGCAGAATTCCTGACTTTCAATAATCCAATATCGTCTGCCTGCATACGGAATGGGGCATCAGCTTGAGTTATTACACGGTAGGTACGGCCAAATCCATTAAAATCATTGACGTAAAGCGATCCCAAATTTACCTGTAATACATCAA
Source organism: Idiomarina loihiensis (assembly GCF_024584785.1). Taxonomy (GTDB): domain Bacteria; phylum Pseudomonadota; class Gammaproteobacteria; order Enterobacterales; family Alteromonadaceae; genus Pseudidiomarina; species Pseudidiomarina fusca. The sequence continues at coordinate 280,934 of NZ_CP074112.1, read as the reverse complement.
AAATGTCGGTCAAAGCTACCCCCTGAGATAGTCCGGATCTGCTCCAGACTGATACCTAATACTTTGCAACTTAGTATAAGCTGCAACCGCTCAACTTGCTCCTGCCTTTATTGCCTTTAGTTGTTGCTATAACGATCAGGAGCAGGTAAAAGACCCTGAGCCTCGTAGAACCCAGGGAGTCCTCGTTAGCTTTGCAAGCTCGCCGGTTTTCATACTCATCTACACACGCATGGAGGCGACTGCCACCATGCGTCATTTCTTGGTACGAATATCCAATACCAGTGCCAGTAGGGAAAAACTAACTATCGACTCGCTTGCGCCACACCACTTGGTGTGCTCTCTGTCCACCCGCCTCCCAGAGCCTTGTAGAGCGCGATAAGGTTGCTCAACCGAGCCAGACGCGTACGCACCAACGTCTGCTGCGCGCTGTACAGCGTACGCTGCGCGTCAAGCAAGGTGAGGTTATCGTCCACACCTTCCCTGAAACGTTGCTCGGCCAGGTCATACATGCCCTGACTAGCAGCAACCAGGAATTGCTCTGAACGAATCTGCTCATCAAGTGTTCGCTTGCCGGCAAGGCCATCAGCCACTTCACTAAAAGCAACTTGAATGGACTTCTCGTAGTTGGCGATCTCGATGCGCTTTTTTACGTGCGCCACATCCAGATTGGCGCGCAACGCGCCACCCCGGAAAATAGGCACCGTAATCTGCGGCAAGAAGCTCCAGGCGCGCGAACCCGATTCGAAGAGCCCATCAAGCGATGCGCTTGCCGTCCCCGCCGAACCCGTCAAGCTGATGGTGGGGAAGAAAGCGGCTCGCGCTGCTCCGATACTGGCGTTGGCACCCAGAAGTACCTGCTCGGCCGCGCGCACATCCGGTCGGCGCACGAGCAACTCAGAAGGTAGGCCACTGGGCAGTTCGGTCGGCACGATGCCATCCGGCAGCACTATGGCTTTGTCAAGTTGCTGCGACAGCTCAAGCGTCAGCGGCTGGCCGAGCAGTAGCACTAGCGCGTTTCGGTCTTTGGCCGTTTGACGTGTGTAGTCCGCGAAGTTGGCCTCGGCTGTACGCAGTACAATTTCCGAGCGGCGCACGTCAAGTTGCGTGGCATTGCCAGCCTCGAACAGTTGGGCAGTAAGTTCATGCGAACGCTTTTGCGTGCCGAGCGTCTCGCCTGTTAACTGCAGTAACTCCTGGTCAGCCCGCAACGTGAGATAGGCGTTAGCAACCTCAGAGATCAAACTCATCTGCGTCGCTATGCGAGTCTCGTCCATAGCCAAGTAGGAAGCCAGCGCTTGGTTGCTGAGGCTGCGGATACGGCCCCAGACGTCCAGTTCCCAGGCAGCGGTCACCCCAGCAACCTCGTAACGACGCACGACGTCGGCAGCGCCGGTGTTGCTGAGATCGGCTGGCAGTCGTTCTGCGGCCCCTCTGCCGGATACCCCCAAGTTCGGGAGCACCTCAGCGCGCTGAATGCGGTACAGTGCCTGCGCCGCCTCAACGTTGAGCGCAGCTTTGCGCATGTCGCGGTTGCTCTCCAGCGCGATACCGATCAATTGTTGCAACAGCGGGTCGCGGAAGAAATCTCGCCAGCCGATATCGGCCGCGTCCGTGACTGGGGCCTCTGGCGTCGCTTTCGCCGGTTCTGCATAGGCCGCGCCCGAAGGATATACTATATCAATCGGCGCTGGCGGCCGATCGTACTTGGGTGCCATGGAACAACCGGCTAACGCTATCGCGAAAGCTACCGGTGCCAAGCTCTTGGCAGGTTGTGTGAGTGCGAAAGGTTTCTTCATCTCAAAATTCCTCCTGGCCGTTATGCTTGTCGCTCATACCGACGCGGGCTTGACTGGCTTCACGACGCAACGCCAGCTTGCGCACTACGACGTAGAACACCGGCGTGAGCACCAGACCGAATGCCGTCACGCCCAACATGCCGGCGAACACAGCGATACCCATTGCGTGACGCATCTCGGCACCCGCTCCACTCGCGAGCACCAGCGGTATCACGCCAGCGATAAAAGCCAGTGACGTCATCAGAATCGGGCGCAGCCGCAGCCGCGCCGCTTCAAGCACGGCCGCCAACGGATCGACACCTTCACTCTCCTTGGCACGGGCAAACTCCACGATCAGAATTGCATTCTTGGCTGCCAGGCCTACGAGCACCACGAAGCCAATTTGCGTGAAGATATTGTTGTCGCCGCCCGTAAGCCAAACACCGGCGATCGCCGAAAGCAACGCCATGGGCGCGATCAACAGAACAGCGAATGGAAGCGACCAACTGTTGTACTGAGCTGCCAGGAACAAGAATGCCAACAGCACTGCCAACGCAAAAATGTAGATGGAGGTGTTGCCAACCCGCTTTTCTTGGAACGTCAAGTCAGTCCATTCGTAGGTCATGCCGTCCGGCAGCGATTCGCTCACGATCTTCTCGATCGCGGCAGTAGCCTGGCCAGACGAATAGCCCGGTGCTGGTCCGCCGCTGATGTCAGCTGATGGGAACCCGTTGTAGTGCATCACTCGATCGGGACCGGAGCTACGTGAGATCGTCGCGATCGCGCTCAACGGGATCATGTCCCCCGAAGCGTTCCGCACCTTCAGCATGCCAATGTCTTCAGCCTGCATACGGAACTTCGCATCGGCCTGCGTCATCACTCGGTAAGTTCGGCCAAATCGATTGAAGTCATTGACATAAAGCGAGCCCAGATTGATCTGCAGCGTGTCAAAAACTTCGGTCAGCGACACACCTTGCGACTTGGCCTTTACGCGGTCGATGTCCACCTGCAACTGTGGAGCATTGGCCTGGAAGCTGGCCAACATGTTGGCCAGCTCAGGCGCTTGCATGGCTTTGCCCATGATCTGACCTTGGGCCTGTGCAAGTGCGTCTGGCCCCAGGCCCGCACGGTCTTCGATCTGCAACTTGAAGCCGCCCATTGAACCCAGGCCAGGCACCGGTGGCGGAGGAAAAATCCCGACGAAGCCGTCCGGTATTTGACTGAATTTGCCCATGAGCCTGCCTTGAATGGCGAACGCCGACAACGACGGGTCCTTTCGTTCGTTGAAGGGCTTGAGCATGGCGAACACCAGCGCGGTGTTGGGCTGATTCACTGGGCCGTTGAAGGAGAAGCCGGGGAATGCCATCACGCTTTCGACGCCAGGCTCGGCAAGCGCGATCTTGCTCATTTCCTTGACAACCGCGTCGGTGCGGTCCAGCGAGGCACCAGTCGGAAGCTGGGCGATGCCCACGAGGTAATACTTGTCCTGTGCGGGCACAAAGCCGGCAGGTACCTTATGAAAGCCCAGCCACGTCAACCCCAGGAAACCGACATAGAGCAGCAGCACCACAGCACTTCCGCGAACTGCGCGGCGCACGCCTCCGACATAAGCATTCGAGGCGCTGTCAAAGAAGCGGTTGAAGCGGCGGAAGAAGCCACCAAACAGGCCGTCGATGAGGCGCGTGACTCGATCGGGCTGGGCCGCGCCATGATGCGGCTTGAGCAGGATGGCGGCCAGCGCGGGCGACAGTGTGAGCGAATTGATCGCCGATAGGATGGTCGAGAACGCGATGGTCAGCGCGAACTGGCGATAGAACTCGCCTTGCAGCCCAGACAGGAACGCCGAGGGAATGAAGACCGCCGCCAGCACCGAGGTGATGGCCAGGATCGGGCCAGTAACCTCGTCCATGGCTTTGAGCGCTGCGTCCTTGGGCGACTCGCCAAGTGCCATGTGGCGCTCCACGTTTTCTACCACGACGATGGCGTCGTCCACAACAATGCCGATTGAGAGTACGAGGCCGAACAATGACAGTGTGTTCAACGAGAAGCCGAACATGTGCATTACGGCGAAGGTGCCGACCAGCGAGACCGGCACGGCGATCAGCGGGATGATCGACGCTCTCCAGGATTGCAGGAACAGCACCACCACGATCACCACCAGCAGAATCGCCTCTAGCAGCGTGACCGCTACAGACTGAAGCGAGGCCCGCACGAAGACCGTAGGATCGTAGGCGATCTTGTACTCGATGCCCTCTGGAAAGCTTGCTTGTAGACGATCCATCGTCGCGCGTACCGCGCTAGACACATCTAGTGCATTGGAGCCAGGCGTCATCAGGATCTGAATGCCAACCGTGTTGCCGCCATCAAGTTGGGCGCGCATGGTGTAGTTCTCCGCACCTAACTCCACACGTGCCACGTCGCGCAAGCGTGTAACCTGGCCGTGGGTGCCAGCCTTGATGACGATATCGCCGAATTGCTCTTCGGTGGTGAGACGCCCGAGTGCGTTGACGGTGACCTGAAAGGCAGACGAGGCGTTAGGCTGCTGACCGATAGAGCCGGCCGCAACCTGCACGTTCTGCTCCCGAATGGCGGCGACCACATCGCTAGCGGTCATGCCACGAGACGCAACCTTTTCGGGGTCGAGCCAGACCCGCATCGCGTACTCACCCTCACCACCAAGCAACACGTTGGCGATGCCCGGCAGGCGTGCCAGTTCGTCACGGACGTTGAGCATCGCGTAGTTGGACACATACAGCGGGTCGTAACGATCCCCTGGCGATAGCATGTTCACAACCATCAGGATGTCGGGCGCGGTCTTCTCAGTCACAACGCCGATGCGTTGGACCTCGGGTGGCAACCGGGGTAGCGCACGCGACACCCGGTTCTGCACCTGGATTTGCGCGATATCGGCGTTGATGTGTTGCTCGAAAGAGATGGTGAGCACCATCTTTCCGTCCGTGGACATCTGGGACTGCATGTACATCATGCCTTCCACGCCGTTGATGGCTTGCTCTAGCGGCGATGCCACGGTGTCGGCAATCACTTGCGGATTGGCGCCGGGATAGCTCGCCGTGACCTGTACCGTTGGGGGGGTAACCTGAGGGTACTCGCTCAGTGGCAACTGGAAGTAGCTGATCGCGCCCGCGATCAGCATCAGCACCGAAAGGACGATTGCGAAGATAGGGCGGTTGATGAAGAAACGGGGGAAATTCATTTGCGAGCCTCCGCTGAGCCAGCTGCGCTGTCAGCCTTGACCTGATCGGCCCCAGCCGCCCCAGCGGCCTTGGCAGACTCCGCAGGGACTGCCGGGGCACTAGCCGCAGTCTTAGTCGCGTCGGGAGCGCCGGCGGCCGGTGCTGCCGGCCCCTGCATGGGCACCATGCGCGGCGTGACAGTCATACCAGGTCGTACGAGGCCTTTGATTATGATTTTTTCGCCACCCTGCAGGCCACCGTTTATAACGCGCAGACCGTCGACTACGGGACCCAGCTCAATCGGACGATACTGAGCTTGGTTGTTTTCACCCACGACCAGAACATAGTTTCGGCCTTGATCGGTGCCAACCGCTTGGTCGTCGATGAGGACGGCCTGCCGAGAGCTTGCGGTGGAGAGCTTGGCCCTCGCAAACAGCCCAGGCGTCAGCCGTCCATCAGGGTTGGGGACGACCGCGCGAGCGCGGATCGTGCCGGTACTTCTATCAATCGCATTGCCGACGAAGTCGAGCACGCCCTTGTACGGAAAGTTTCTGTCAGTGCTCAAGCCTACTTGAACGGGCAACGAAGCATGAGTCCCTGAACCAGGTCTCGAGCGGCTCACCACATTGACGTAGGTTGCCTCATCGATGTCGAAATAGACGTGCACAGGATCGATGGACACGATCGTGGTAAGTAGCGTGGCTGCTCCTGCACCGCCGCCGCTGACCAGGTTGCCCTCGGTCACCAGCACTCGGTCCACGCGCCCGGCAATTGGTGCCGATACCCGCGCGTAGGACAGGTCGAGCTGCGCCGCTGCGACTGTGGCCTTTGCCGCCTGTACCTGCGCCTGACGCGCATTGCGTGCGGAGACTGCATCGTCATAGGTCTTCCGAGACAGGGCGCCAGTGGCAACAAGCCGCTCGGCACGATCAAAGTCGGCCTGAGCCTGACTGGACAGCACCTCAGCCTGCCGCAACTGCGCCGTGGCGGTGTCGAGCGCGACTTGGAAAGGCCGTGGGTCAATCTGGAACAACAATTGCCCCTTGCGTACCAGACTTCCCTCGGGCACGCTCACCGCGTCGACGGCCCCCCCACACGCGAGCGCAACTCGACCACCTTCGGTGCGGCCAAAAAGCCGGTGAACTCAGTTGACGGCGTGATTGTGCGCGTGATGGCCTCAGCCACAGGCACCTGCGGTGCCATCGGTGCGCCAGCTGGTGGTGCTGCTGGTTTACTTTCATCCTTGCCATCTCGGGCAGCCACCGCTATCCCCCCGACGGCCGCGATGACGCTAGCTACCAAAATGATCCTGATTTTTTTATGCATGGAAGTTACCTTTTTTATTACGGGGCTTCGGTCCATCCGAAGCGGTTCGCATATGTTTCTAAAGGCTAGCCCTTACAACCACGTCAAGGTCAAGCCTTTTTCGATGACCATGACGAGCATGGGACTGGACTACAAGCTCTGGAACCTTCCGGCCTCCCGGTGAACGCATGAGATGCAGTTACGGCCGAAAGGGACGCATCTGAGCCCATTATCCACGTCCGATCATCCCATCTATTTAAACTCGTTGTTCTAAAGGCATTCGTTTATCGCCTAACATCGATGTTTTCGGAGATCGATTTACAGATGAAGATATGGAAGGGCTTGGCGCCGCAACAACGGCAGTTCAAGCCCTCTGCAATACCTCAATGGGCATCCTGTACGGACACAGAGCTTTGATGACCTCCGTTCTGGCCATCGGCTGGCTCTTGGGCACCCTTAAAGCGGAGTAGGCGCAGCGCATTGAGCGTGACCAAAGCGGTGGCACCGGTGTCGGCCAGCACAGCAACCCAAAGGCCAGTGATACCCAGCACACTGGTGACTAGGAACAGGCCCTTGAGGCCAATGGCGAACACTACGTTCTGGTGGATGTTGGCCATCGTCGCGCGGGACAGCGCCACCAGGTGCGCAACGTCCGTGACGCGGCTCTTGAGCAGAGCAGCGTCTGCGGTCTCTAGGGCCACGTCGGTGCCGCCGCCCATGGCGATCCCTACATCGGCGGTCGCCAAGGCCGGCGCGTCGTTGATGCCGTCGCCGACCATCGCCACCTTCGCGTCGCGCTTCAAGTCGTTGACCAGGCGCAACTTGTCTTGCGGAAGCAACTCACTCTCCCACTCGATATCCAGCTTGCCGGCGATGGCCTGCGCAGTTCTCCGATTGTCACCGGTGAGCATGACCGAGCGCACACCCATCGCCTTGAGCTGGGCCACGCCTTCGCGGGCGTCACGGCGAGGTTCGTCACGCAAGGCCAACAGGCCCATGACATTCTTGCTTGCTTCGTCGAACAGAACCACCACCGTCTTGCCACCATCTTCCAGCTTGGCGATTTCCTGCTGGTGCGCGAGGGTCAGCGTGGCCATCTGCCCTGCATGGACGGGCGATCCCACGGCTAGCTTGCTGCCGTTCACGGTAGCGCGAACTGCCTTGCCCGGGATAGCGAATGCTTCGGTGGCTTGTGGAACCTCCACATCGAGGCTCTTGGCGTGGGCAACGATTGCCTTCGCCAACGGGTGATTCGATCCAGACTCGACGGCGGCGGCGAGCGCCAGTACCTGTTGCTGCTTGGATTGCCCGAAAGGCACGACTTCAGTGATGCGCGGCTTGCCCTCTGTCAGCGTGCCAGTCTTATCGAAGGCGACTGTGCGAACGCGACCAATGGTTTCCAAGGCGTTGCCACCTTTAATCAGCAAACCTCGGCGAGTAGCAACAGCCAGTCCCGAGGCAATGGCCGCCGGCGTTGACAAAACCAAGGCGCACGGGCACGCGATTAGCAGCAAAGCAAGACCACGGTACAGCCAAGTGCCCCAATCACCACCCATGGTAAGCGGGGGAACCACGACGATCAGCGCCGCGATGGCCATCACGGCCGGGGTGTAGTAACGGCTGAACTTTTCGATGAAGCGTGCCGTCGGCGCCTTGGAGGATTGAGCTTGCTCGACGAGCTGGATGATGCGCGAGATGGTGTTGTCCGATGCAGCCTTCTCAACCAGAACTTCAAGCACACCGTCGACGTTGATCGAGCCGGCAAATACGTCATCGCCACCGGCCTTTTGACGCGGCACGGACTCCCCTGTGATCGGAGATTCATCGAGACTGCTTTCGCCGCGGAAGATCTTGCCGTCAGCGGGCACTCGATCACCCGGGCGCACCAAAACCCGGTCGTTCACGCTCAGGGAGGCAGCGGGCACTTCGCGCTGCCCACCATTGGCGTCGAGCAAGACAGCAGTTTTAGGCACCAGAGAAGCCAGCGCTTTAATGCCGGCGCGGGCGCGGCCAGCGGCCACACTTTCAAGCAGCTCGCCGACCGCGAACAGGAACACCACAGCAGCGGCCTCCTCGGCCTCGCCAATCACGAGCGCGCCCAGCGAGGCGACAACCATCAGTGTTTCGATGGAGAACGGGGAGCCAGATATGGCCAGCGCGAAGGCTTTGCGCGCGAACGGGAGTACGCCAGCGATCACGGCAGCGGCGAAGATCCATTCGGCATAGCCGGGGATAAATTGAGCAACTGCATAGGCCGAGCCCATGAGAGCTGCTAGGCCCTGCACATGCTTACCCTTCTTCGTCTGCCACCAGCGTTGAGTGATAGCTGAGGGCACGCGGGCAGGCGCGGCAGGCGAGGATCCATCAAGGCGGCGCACGTCGGAGACGCCGAAACCCAGGCTTTTGATGGTCTTCTCGATGTCGCCAATATGTGTAGGACTTCCAGACGCGAGCGTCAGCTCAAGCGTTTCTGCCGTGAAGTTGATGCGGGCATCTGATACGCCCGCCATGCGAGCAAGAGCCGTTTCAATCTTGCCAACGCAGCTCGCGCAGTCCATGCCTTCCACGTGCATCGAAACGTTGGGTGGGTTACCAGGGGGCTCGCGGCGAGCGTGTGAGGTGTGATCATGTCCACTGCAGGAGCCGTGTTCATGCCCGCCGTTTGTCTTTTGCGTGTGGCCGTGCCCATGATCACCGCCGCAAGCGTGACCATCCTTGTGATCTTCGCTGTGGTCATGTGCATGGACCGATTGGCGCGATACGGCCGCAATCGAGAGCGACGACACTGGCAGTTCTTCCACACCGAACCCCAAAGTTTTGATTTTCTTAGCTACATCGCGAGCAGTGAAGCGGCTTTTCAGATTGCGAGTCAACGTCAGCGTTTCACTAGAAAAATTGACTTGCACGTCCGTCAGCCCATCCATTCGGGAAAGGGCCTTCTCGATTTTGCCGACGCAGCTCGCGCAATCCATGCCCTCCACACGGAAGCTCAGCTGCTCCCTAGCCTTGTCCTGGTACTCCGTTATTTCCCTTGTCATATCTACCTCCAAGTTCTCTGAACACTTTGCAAGTTAGGTTCGCCGCACGCCGCACATACTGCTTAAATATAACAAACACATGAACATACATCCATGTGTTAATCATTAAAAAAGAAGGCTGTTGTCCTTCTGTTTACGATCGTCTGTGGTTGTGGCGTGCGGCGTGCGGCGCACGTGCTTACAGTTTCGACACATTTTCAAAATGCAGATTGAATTTTAGCACACATATGAAGATATGTTCAATTATTTAATTCATGAAGTTAGCATGGTTAATTTCTACGCTCACGATGGGGGGGAGTGAAAGCTGGCGTCGGCTGATGAGGCCCAGGGGATTGAGTGCGGTCAGATTCATACAACCGTCACCCAAACATCACGCATGGGCGAAGTCGCGCTTACTCAGGACTGGGATGGCGCATTACAGTTGCTGACGGGCTGGCACCTCTCTTGCGCAATCGCGAAAATGCCCAGCAAAAAGTAGGCATCTTTGCGTTCGACGCAATTCGCAATCATTCCTCAGAGAAGTGACAGACCATGTCCTGAAACACTTGACTGATGTGCTCATCCGCGATGCCGTAGAAGATATGTTTCGCCTGACGTTATCCACGCACAAGTCGAGCTCCACGCAGGAGCCGCAGATGATGACTGACCAAGAATTGGGATAGATCGAGCGTTTCTGCGATGTCGCCCACCGCGACTGATCCGCGCATGCACTGTAGCAGGATCTTCAGGCGCGATTGATCTCCTAACAGGAGAAAAGTCTCAGCGAGAACAGCGACGTCACTATGAGAGAGCGCCAAGAGCTCTGGGGCCGAACGCTGAGCATTGGTGGCGCAATTCTGAGCATTGTCGCCATTGGCGTGTTTTCGAGAAGTCATGGATTTCTTGTCCCTGAGCTGCCAGCACTACGCTGGCTGCAGCATCAGTGTTGATGACCCGGGACGGAATGGTCGTGCTTATGACCCTTTTCATGGCTGTGGCTAGTGTCATGCTCATGTGGGGTGTGCCCTTGCGGCCCACCTGTCGGCTGCAAGCTGCAAAGGTTCTTTTCACCAGGAGAGTTCCATTCGATCCCGACCGTCACGTGCTCGATGCCAAATTGCTCTCGAAGCACCACCTCTACGCACTTGACCACGGTGCGCGCTTCCTCAGCCACACTAGGGCGAACGTGCAGCGTGGCCATCGTGCGACCAGAGGTAAGCTGCCATACATGCACATGACTGACGGCCGCCAAGCCAGGCACCGCGCCCATCAGGCCTTGTTCCACCTGCTCCGGAGAAGCGTCCTCGGGCGCACCTTCGAGCAAAATGTGGATCGATTTCGCCAGGAGCTTCCAGGCGCTGCGCAGGATCAGGGCTGCCACCAGCACCGACAGGATGGGGTCAATTGGCGTCCAACCAATGAGATAGATGACCACTGCAGCGACGATGGCACCGACCGAGCCCAGCAGGTCGCCCATCACGTGCAGGATGGCCCCCTTCACGTTGACGTGATCGGTCTCTCCGCGGGTCATGATCCACAACACCAGAACGTTTACCAACAATCCAAGCACGGCGACGATCATCATCGGGCCGGCAAGGATGGCGGGCGGAGCTTGCAGTCGCTCCCATGCTTCATAGGCGATCCATGCCACGATCACAAAGAGCGTCACAGCGTTCAGGAAGCCGGCGATGACCTCGAACCGAAGGTAGCCAAAGGTGCGCTTGCTGTCAGCTGGTCGGCGCCCGAACCGGAATGCCGCGTATGCCAGAGCCAGCGCTGCTGCATCGGTCAGCATGTGGCCCGCATCGGCCAGAAGGGCCAGCGAGCCCGACAGCACGCCGCCGACAGCCTCCACGATCATGAAGCCGAAGATCAGGAAGAAGGACAGCAAGACCTTGCGTTCGTTAGCGCCGGTCACTTTTGGAGTGTGGTCATGGTCGTGACCATGTTCATCGTGCGATTGGGACATCAGGGCCTCGCGCAGAAATTAGGTGGTTGACTGTACGTAAAATATAATACATGAACATATGTTTATGCAATGTATTTTTAGCAAACCATACTAAGGACTGCGAAAGATGAGTGGCGGCGATGCGGCTATTTAGTACGCCTATCCTCTTGGCCACACCCTGTGCAGGTCGTCCACAATCAGGTCGTGATGATGTTGGCCCAGATCCAAGTGCTGACGCAGATAGAGGATGACCCGCCGGAAGGTTCGGATGGTCGTGAGCCAGATCGGACGGGGCGCTGGCTGGCCAAAACCGCAGCGCGAGCACCACGCAGGAAAGCGCCTGAAAACATCTAGGAGATTTCAATCATGGACACGAACTTCGACGTCATCGTCATCGTCATCGTCATTGGCGCCGGGCCTGGTGGCGACATCGCAGCGATTCGCGCCGAGCAGTTAGGCATGAATGTCGCCTGCGTCGATGCCTGGAAAACCAAGGAAGGCAAGCCTACCCAAGACGGTACATGCAACAACATCGGGTGCATCCCGTCAAAGGCGCTGCTGCAGTCGTCCAAAAACTTAGACCAAGCCAAGCACCACTTCGGCGCGCTCGGCATCATGTCCACGGGCGAGCTACGCATGGACGTGGCTGTGATGCTGGAGCGCAAGAATCAGGTCGTGAAGTCGAGCAACGAAGGCAAACTCTATCTGTTCCGAAAAAACAAGGTGCAGTTCTTAAACGGTCTGGCGTTTATGACTCGGGCCGCCGTCGGCCTTGAACTGGATGGGCGCGGAGCCGTCGTGGTGAACGGCGAATGGCGCACCAGCGTGCCCAGTATCTGGGCCATCGCCGATGTGGTGCGCGGCCTGATGCTAGCGCACATGGCAGAGGAAGAAGGTGTCGCTGTGGTCGAGCGCAGAAGGTGTCGCTGTGGTCGAGCGCATTGCAGGCCATCGCGGTCATGTCGATTTCAACACGATCCCCAACGTCATCTACACCAGCCCGGAAATCGCCTGGGTAGGTCGCACCGAGCAGCAGCTCAAATACGCGGGCGCAGCATATCGTAGCTGTACATTTCCGTTCATGGCTAACGGTCGCGCGCGTGCATTGAGCGAGACAGCGGGTCTCGTCAAGGTGATCGCAAATCCTACGACAGACGAAATCCTCGGCGTACATGTAGTCGGCCCGCAGATCAGCGAACTTGTGGCTGAGGCGGTCATCGCGATGGCATTCAATAAGGCCTCACTTGCGGTCGATAAGCGCGCTGAACTTCTGATTGATCAGAATTGGACCCGCATTCATCTCATTGAGTGTAGCCGCGGGCGGTCATACGGCCCCAGCTTGTAATAGATCGCAATCCGCATCGCAACGAGCGCTTCGCCCGCGGCTAATCGTCGTTGTGCTCTTCGACGATGTGAGTGGACATGTCCAGCAGCACTTGGTTCACATGCTTGTCGTCCACCTCATAGAAAATTTGCTTGGCCTGGCGCACCCCCTTCACAAGGCGGGCTCCACGCAGCAGCCGCAGGTGGTGACTGACCAGCGACTGCGAAAGCTCGAGGGATTCCGCGATGTCCCCAACCGAGGAGGAACCCTTCATGCAGCACAGCATTATTCTCAACCGAGACGGGTCGCCCAGTAGGCGGAAGGTCTCGGCCAGGATCGTAACGTCATTCTGTGACAAAGAAGCCAGATCGTCGCTTGCACCGCGGGGCGCGTTAACTTGTTTGCGTAAAGTCATTTCTCAAAAATTCCAACTCTCGAACAGCTACTCATGCCGTTCAGAATTAACGAGGCTGCGATAATTTGATCGCACTCGCCGACAAAGATCAGGAGACAGCCTGCGAGCCAAGGCGCGCCGCGTCTATGCGCAGCGAAATCGTCCAAACCAGCAGCGCTCAAAATAGGGCTTAACCTTACAACATAGTAACCCTCAAGTACCCTGTATGTCTAATTTCAATTTTGAGAAGACACCTTGAGCATGCCATTAACAAGTGCTGGTCGTGCCACCGTAGCAGCGATCAGCCTGCCCATCGAGGGCATGACCTGCACGAGCTGCATCGTCCGAATCGAGTGCGCCCTGACCAAGGTGCCTGTCTCTTGATCACATCTCATTGATCAAGAGACTTGGCTAACAGGTAACCTTCAAGGATGGTTTGTGGTAAAACTATCCTTCCCATAACCGCTCCCTGCCGACTCGTCCCGTCCTTTTTGAATCAAACCAACCCACTAATTTTCCGAGACTTATACAAACCCAATAAACACTTGGAGTTCGCTTCGGTACTTTTTTCTTTTCGACTTTTGACCACAGCAGCTTCCAATCACTCACAAACTTACTTGTTAGCACTGATTAAATAAAGTTGACTTTAATCATATGAATTTTAATAAATTAAAAATCAGGCCGCATGCGACCTCATCCTGACGACAAAGGTCTAGCTTTCGAGCTAAACTGCGTATTCCCACCCATGGCGATCACCTAATAACATTGAAGGGAGTCGAAAGTTTAAGGGCAGCTTTCTATGTCCTGCAGATGGGAAGTATCCGCGAGGTAGAGAGCCTTCAGTATTGGGCAGTCGGGTTTTTCATTTCCCGCGCAGCAAGCAGAGAGTGTGGTAAGAATTGATGCCATACGTTGAAATTCTTCAATTTTTAAGGTTAAATCATTAATATGAGATTCAACTATACTTTTAACATCTGCACTCTGACGCGAATGATTTCCCCAAAGAGAAAGTAACTCTCCTGCCTGTGACAGAGAAAAACCGAGATCTCGACATCGACGTATAAAATGTAACTTATAAACATCGGCATCTTTGTAGATCCGATAACCAGCCTCTGTTCTGGAGACTGATGGTATTAGCCCAACCTCCTCATAGTAACGAATCATTTTCGCCGAAACTCCCGATAAGCGGGCTGCATCACCAATGTTCATCTTCACCTCCCAAATGATTTTTACTAATACTGTAGTTAGCTTTAAGTAACATAGTTTCGGGTAACATTTATTGAAGGAAATTTCCTAATCCATTGAACCAAGTAACCATTAACCTGTTCCCAAAAATCTCACCAGCCCCCACCTAACTTCAGGTTAAACCTTCCCCTAACCGGAAGGTCAAGAGAAGTCGATAGATTTTTTGTATGATATTAAAATCTTGATCGTTTAGATTTCCCACATGGTTTAATAATAAATAATTCTTAAAGTTCAAAAATAAATGCCGACTTAATTCATCTGACTCCACTGATCATCTAGTGTTCAAAAAATTATCTACCCATTGAACCATTGCTTTAACCAAATCATCATCATATGCGATGTGCTGACCATGGCGCTGTTCTGGCGAGGGCAGCCTCAAGGTGTCATCGTTCATACTGATAGTTGGACCATTGCAGTTTTGAGAGTCAAATTCATTTATTGAACGTCAACTACCTTGTCCGGTTCGCGTCAATTAACTTGTCCGGTTGACGATGTTTAATTGTCGTTAGCGATAGGCATCTCCTTTCTCATCATTGACGCCTTTTTACGGTAGCTTTCGCCACCTATCTCTAAAATAGTGGCGTGATGCACTAACCGATCAATCGCCGCCACCGTCATCATGTTGTCGTCGAAGATCTGATCCCACCCACTAAAAGGCTGATTTGAGGTGATAATCAAACTGCCCGTTTCATAGCGGTGCGCAATCAATTCAAACAATACCTGTGTTTCTTGGCTGCTTTTTTTGACGTAGCCAATATCATCAATGATGAGCACCGTATATTTGTCCATGCGAGCCAGCACGTCAGTCAATACCAACGCCGCTTTTGCTTGCTGAAGGCTTTGAGCAAGATGGGTAGCGCTAGTGAACTTTACTCGCACCCCTTGCGCCAACAAGGCATAGCCAATACCACAGGCAAGATGGGTTTTACCCACACCACTGGCACCAAACAACAACACGTTCTCGGCTTGATTAACCCACTGCTGTTGATCCGCCAGGGCAATAAGCTGATTTTTATTAATCCCCTCTACCACACTAAAATCAAATTGGCTCAACGGCTTACCCGGTGGCAGTTGTGCTTCGCGGGTATAGCGTTGTAAACGCTTGTGATGACGCTCACCCACTTCGTGTTCACACAAAGCCGCAAGGTAGGTTTGCGGTAACCATTGTTCATCCAGCGCCTTTTGTGCAAGGCCTTCCCAGTGCTGGGCGAAGCTACTTAACTTTAATTCCTTCAAGAGAATCGGGAGGGAGGCAAGATCAGCCATGTTGCACCTCCACACATAACAGCTGATCGTAATCAGCCAGCAGGTGCTGCTTTGCCGTAATGAGTGGAATCACGGCCGTGTCTGTACTAAAGCGCTTATTGCACTGTAAGTTGCTGGGTAATTCACCCCCCTCAATGCTTTTGAGTACGTAACGACCAAGGCTATCTTGGCACTGAGCTGTCGCGGCCAAGTGCAGCAGGCGCACGATGTAACGGCAGGCATCATGGGGATTCAGTGTGCCGTCAACATACTGCCAGATACGGTGGTAGTCCGGGGTGGGTAATAAGTCATCGCGCAGCTGCGAGTAACGGAAGGCCCCCGGCTTTTTAACCAAGGAGTCGATAACATGGCGATAATCGACACTGCGTCCGCGCTGGGTTGTGGTGGCATAAACACGCGGTAAGCTGAGTATCTGCTCATGCCCACTGAACAGATCCAAGCGCTCGTCATACAGCTGAACATACAGCCGCTCGCCGATAAAGCGAGACGGTACGGTATAGGTCACCCGTTTGAGGTCAAAGCTGCTACTGCTGCTAATCAGAACACTGTGCTCCGCATAATCATGAGTGCGCCGTTTTGGCAGTGTCTGCAATAACGGCCGCTCTTGTTCAAAGCGGGTGCGGCATTGCTGGTTAATCTTGGTGACAATACCATCCACGAAGGCTTGATAGGCCTCAAGGGACGTAAAATCAGTATCGCCTCGCAGCAGCAAGGCCTGAGTCATACGTCGCTTTAAATGCCCGTGTGCCGCTTCTATTGTACCGTTCTCATGGCTCTTGCCGGGGTTGTTACGACTGCCTTTGAGTTGATAGTGGTGGCATAAGGCGTCGTACCGAACGGTAAGCTGTTCCTTCTCGGCCAGATTGTTAAAGGCGGCACTCAAGCTGTCGGTGCGGTGTTCAAGGGGTGCGCCACCACTGCGCCATAAGGCATTCTGAAGCCCTGTAGACAAGGCGGTATAGCTTTCACCACCGCAAATGACTTTGGCGTACGTCCAGCCGCTAAAGGCAAGGCGATAGTGGTATAGCAAATGGCAAAATACCTGCCCAAGTATTGTAATCGTAACCCCTTTCAAGAGCGTGAAGTCCGATAAACCCAAACGCCCAGGCACTTTAGTTTGGCGGAACATGACTTCCTTTGCGGGGCCATGTTTGACCTTCCATGCTTTGACACGTCGCTGCAACGTGCGCAGTACGGTGTTGTCATACTGATTGGGGTAGTTGTCGTGAAGGTATTCAAACAACGTGAGCGGCAATAGTTCAGGGTTCGCTTCGAGTAGTGGTACCAGCACCGATGACCAGACCTCAGCAAGCGGGTCTTTGCGAGTGCGCCATTGACGCTTGGGGGTTGGTTCTGTGTTCAGTTCACCGCTGTCTATGCGGCGACCTGATCGCTCTGATAAACCAGACTTTGCCGAAGCGGCAAGCTGGGTTTGACCTTGTTTACGTTCATTCATATATAACCTGATTTGTTGATCTGTGATGGGTTTGCCCGACACGGTTATCTCCTAATGGAATCCGTGACGGACGGTATCAGATCAACCGGCCAACATAGTTGTCGCCGACCGGACAAGTTAATTGTCGTTCAATATTCCATTAGAGATCCGATTGCATTTCGAGCTCTATCGAGTGATTTTGCTTCAATGAGTTCAGCAATAGTAAAGAGCACCATAATCATCGCAGCTTCTGGCCACTGTCTAGAATTAAGGCCCATAACTGCCATATACATCCCCTTATTTCTTTTTAATCAGTTTTTCCTCTACAGGACAATCCATTTGCATAATGCGGATTTCAGTTCGCCCCCCCCAGATTATTTAATCTTTGTAGGCGCAGCCGCGCAACAGTCTCCACTAAGGCCATGATCATCTTGATCATGCGATTTCTGGTCATGGTCATGGCCACAACCTTTGTAAGTAGGCTTATCATGATTTAGGTCTTTTTCAACATGCGAATGGTTGCAATCATTATGAACATACAAATGACCATTCGCCTTGTTCAATTCGCCTGATTTCTGAATCTTGCCTCCCACAACCAAGCTTAATTTTTAAATACAACTAGCAGCTTCCTTCCTACTAGAGTTTTACTTTTTTGCGGGACCACTTGCCCAATATGTTTACTATACTGACTACTGAAGACCCTAATCTAACTACAGAGTCAAGTTCAAACGAGGGATATATGAAAATTGGTGAGTTGGCGCGTAAAGCAGGCTGTCCGGTAGAAACGATTCGTTACTACTAGAAAGAAGGTCCACTGCAGGCACCTTTACGAGACATAGGAAATAATTATCGTCACTACGACAAAACCCGTCTTGAAAAACTACTATTCATCCGCCGCTGCCGTTCTCTCGATATGACCCATGAGGAAATTCGCGCTTTGCTGTTAGCAATCAATAATCAGGGTAAAGAATGTGGCCCGATAGATGCAATCATCAACGCCCACCTAATTCACATTCAGCATCGAATCAAAGAATTAGTAGCGTTAGAAGAGCAACGTAAGGAGCTGAATGCTTTTTGTAGCGCTGACCGCAGCATAGATAAATGTTGCATAGTCCAAAAATTGACAGCTGATGAAAGTGATAGCGATCTTTCCTTAACCGCACCAACCAACCATTTAGGGGGGCATTAGTGATGCCACGCGCTTGTTTAAAATGAAAAAAATGTGATGGTGTTAAAACTGCGTAGTCTTACACCATTATGGGCCAATTTAAAGTACTACATTTTGCCGCTCAGCTTATCTCCAGAGCGGCGCTGTACCGCTCCTCCTCGGTTTACGGTGCGGGCTTTGCCCGAAGCATTGGTTAATGTCCTAAGAATAGGACATTCTGACCGCTCATCCCCAGCACAACTCCGGATTAAAACTCGTAGTTTCTCAGTCATTTGACGTATACTTTCCATACGTCGTTCTAAGTCAGCAATGTTCTCCTGAGCCAGGCGTTTAACATCAATGCTCTGGCGAGATTTGTCATTCCATAACGTAAGCAAGCCTTCTATATCTTCCAGAGAGAACCCGAGATCTCGGGCACTACGAATAAAAACCAATCTATGAACATCATTGAGAGCATACTTACGATAACCTGACTCCGTACGCTCGGAGGCAGGGATTAATCCAATTTGCTCGTAATAACGAATCATCTTGGTGGATATTCCTGATTTACGCGATGCTTCTCCGATATTCATAAGCCCACCTTGTTAATGCTCAGCGTTAATGCTCAGCGTCCTCAACCAAAGGAGGCTGGAACCGACGCAGACGCAATGAGTTTCCCAGAACGAACACGCTTGATAGCGCCATCGCCCCTGCTGCAAAAATTGGAGAGAGCAGTATTCCATAAGCTGGGTATAGCAGTCCTGCAGCCACTGGAATCAATGCTGCATTGTAAGCAAATGCCCAAAAGAGATTTTGTCTGATGTTACCGATTGTTGCCTTAGACAATCCAATAGCATTAGGAACTCCCTGCAAGTTTCCTGACATTAAGACAACATCAGCTGACTCCACGGCTATATCTGTTCCTGTACCAATTGCAAGTCCAATATCTGCAACTGCAAGTGCCGGGGCATCGTTTATCCCATCGCCGACAAAAGCAACTTTACCGTAATTTTCTTGCAGTCGACGCACCGCTTCAACTTTGCCTTCAGGTAACACTTCCGCAACCACTTCATCAATATCTAATTGTTTAGCAATAGCCTGAGCTGTATTCGCATTGTCACCGGTAATCATGGCGACCTTGAGACCAAGCTGATGTAATGCCTTTATAGCTACTGGAGTACTTGATTTAATAGGGTCAGCTACAGCAATAATTGCAGCCAACCGACCATCTATAGCAACATAGAGAGGTGATTTCCCCTCATTCCCGAGGCGTTCAGAAATCCGGGAAAAATACGTTACCTCCAATGCTAACTCACGCATAAATCGATCAGCGCCTACTTCTACAAGGCTCCCTTCAACAGTCGCTCGTACTCCCATACCAGTGATTGAATCAAACTCAGTAAGCTCTGGCAGTAAAATGCCGTCTCCTTCTGCCGACTCAACAATAGCGCGAGCAATAGGGTGCTCAGAACGTGATTCAACTGCGGCAACTTTTGCTAATACCTCATTACGTTCAAAACCCTGAGCTAGTTCCAGATCTGTCATGACTGGACGACCTTCAGTCAGAGTTCCGGTTTTGTCTACAGCAACAACTTTGGCATCTTTGAGTAACTGTAGGGCTTCTCCCTTGCGGAATAAAATTCCCATTTCTGCACCACGACCTGTACCAACCATGATAGATGTCGGTGTCGCGAGTCCCATTGCACATGGACATGCAATGATTAGCACTGCCACAGCATTAACCAATGCGAAAGACAGGGCTGGTGATGGACCAAATACTAACCAAATCAGGAATGTAAAAAGTGCTGCCAACATCACAGCTGGAACAAACCACAATGTCACTCTGTCCACAACAGCTTGTATAGGTAACTTTGACCCCTGGGCCTGTTCTACCATCCGTATGATTTGTGACAGCATTGTCTGACCACCAACCGCAGTAGCACGCAACCTCAGTGCTCCTTTCTGGTTCACAGTCCCTCCGACAACTCCACTGCCAACGATTTTTTCCACTGGTATAGGCTCACCAGTTATCATCGATTCATCTATAAAACTGGTACCTTCACTTACCTCTCCATCGACCGGAATCCTTTCTCCCGGGCGAACTTCGATAATGTCTCCAAGCACAACGTCTTTGACAGGAATATCATTCATTACGCCATTACGGAGCACGTGCGCCTCCTTAGCCTGCAAGCCTACTAAGCGTTTGATAGCCTCAGACGTTCTCCCCTTAGCTCTCGCCTCCATAAATCGTCCCAAAAGAATGAGAGCGACAATCACTGCAGCAGCTTCGTAGTACACATTAACGGTACCCTCAGGCAAAAGGTATGGTACAAACGTAGCAACCACAGAATAACCAAAAGCAGCAATAGTCCCGACAGAGACCAGTGAATTCATGTCAGGAGCAAGCCGCGTAAGAGCAGGAATGCCTTTCATGTAGAATCGACGACCTGGAACCACTAAGACTAACAATGTCAATACAAACTGGACGTACCAGCTTTCCTGGATCCCAATGGTATTCATCACCCAGTGTTGCATTCTTGGAATCATGTGAGATCCCATTTCGAGAACAAATACCGGCAGAGCCAGTGCTGTTGCAATAACTAAATCTTTCTTTAATAAAGCCTTCTCTGCGTCCTTTCTTACTTCAGACTCATTACTGACCTGATTTTGGGTATCGATGACACGGGCTTCATAGCCAACTTTTTGAATAGCAGATATGAGATCGTCTATGCCAGCCACTCCGCGAATAGTTGCCCTCTCAGTTGCAAGGTTAACCGTTGCCGCCTTTACACCATCAACCGCTAAGAGTGCCTTTTCAACACGGCCAACACACGAAGCACATGTCATACCTTGCACTGAAAGTTCAACGGATGTTACAGGAACTTCATATCCTACCTTTTCAATTGCTTCGATTAACTTCAGTCGATCAACAGGAGCTTTAAGATGAATATCCGCCAGCTCAGTCGCAAGATTGACACTTGCGTTTACGACGCCTTCAACTTTGTTTAAAGCTGCTTCAACTCGTCCTACACAACTTGCACAGGTCATACCCTCAATAGGTAAGCTAACCCGGGCTTCAGCATTGCTGGAGAGCTGGTTTTTATGAATGCTCATGATGTATTTCTCATTGTTGGTTCAGATATTAAACAGTCTAGGGCTTACCATGATGGGAAGGTCAAGCGTATTATTTTTAACCTCATGAACACAACAAATGAAGCGCCATCATTCCTGATATTCATCCAGCTGTTTGGTAGTGTGTAACTCTAACTCAAAAGAAACGAGCGCCTAAATCTCAAAATATCAGGCTAGTAGCCTGTTTGAATGTGCTCCCTCAAGAAAAGCCCCGCTAACTGCCTTTTGCAGTGGCGGCGCTAGCATTCTTTTCGGTATTCATGGCCGCAGCTTGTAATCAAGCTAAGTGAATGGGAAACCTATTAACTGAAACGCCGTCATGGTAATCGGGGACGGGGTGGGATGACGCCCAAGCCGTCAGAAATCTGGCCGCTTGGGCGTTTTTTATTGTTATAAGGTGCCCAGTAAAACGGCGCTGATTGCTGGAATTGTTGTGCCAATGACTTCTTGAGTGCTAGCAACAACAGGTAAAGTTGCAGACATGACACTTTCAACGACTGTTGGTGTGTTGTAGAGACCCATACCGCCACCAATGCCCAAGGCAAAGGCCATCAAGCTTTGGCGAGCGATACCGCCCACAATACCCACCAGAACCATGGCTCCCGCTACGATCCGTCCCAAAGTACCTTGGGTCCAATCTTTTAGGGTATCCCACACATCGGTGAAAGCATCACCACCGGTGCCTGCAAATGAGGGCTCCGAAATCATTAACGCCATTAAACCAAGCGCACCAATGGTCATTAGGCGCTGAGTCTGAATGCTGCGAACTGCATTTGTCATTCGTTAGTTTCTCCGTAGATACTCAAGTTATCGCGCTTACCATCAGCTCCCGCTGAGGCTGAATCGCTTTGAGTCTGAAGTGGACGTAGCACTGGCGAAACCGTTCGAGGTGCTGACACCCCAATATCCCACCGGCGCGGTTCAATTTCGGTAAACACGTAGCTGGATAAATTCAGATCTCCACGGTCATCCTCCCAAGGCGCAATCCAAATCCGCATTACCCTTGAAGGAATGCGAATAGGTGCAGATTGCTGCGTCTCGGGTAATGCTGGATGGCTCAGCAGTCCTGTCTCTAAATCAGATTGTGAATACCCAGAGGGAGAACCAATTCGAGTCGCCACAGCATCAATCGTCTTGGGTGCAGCGCCATAACTGGTAAGCTCATAGACTTCACGAGCAGATAAACAGCGCACACCGTCAGGCATACCTGGGCATCCATATTCACTACTCCCAAGACCCAATGAACTACAGCCAGACAATAAGGTTGAGCCGACTGCCAATAAAAGTAATCCAGCTTTAGACCACTGTTTTGACTGGTGCTTTGGGTTGTTCTGCATTGATGTCGTCATGGTTAACTCTCCTCTGGATACACATCTTATTGTCTGAAACGGACTTCGATCGGTTAGCAACATGCAGGATTTTTTCATCTTCTTGCACCACCCCCTTGAGAAGTGGCCAACGACAACGAGGCACCACGAGTGACTATGACTTCAATTTTCCTTGCAGCGTCTACCTCTATGACTGGGAACATATTTTCAGCCATGTCCAAATAGAACTTGGCCACTCTATCCAATGCTTTACCTGTGCCTTTAATCGCAGCGCCTTGTAATGCTTCTTGGCTCATGACTTGCTGGTACAGCTGAGTATCACCGGCATTACCCGTCTGAATCGTCGGAACAGGATTTACATCAAATGCGCCAGCCAAGCCCTGAAGGAATCCGGCCATCATCGACTTGGCCACCAGCTGGCCTTGTTTCGACACCAATCGGCCACGAATGCCGGCTTTGCCGTCTTCACCTACAGCATAAGAATCCAGTCGTGTTTCAATGACGCCACCGTCTTCTCTCACACATGAAATGGTCTCGCCTCGCAAATAAGCACGCTCAGAGCTCAAATCACCGTAACCTGCGGCGATCAAGAAACACTCTTTGATATCCGCTCTAAATCGGTTGGGTAAAATGGCTTCCTTTTGAATCCTCAGCAATGCAGGAAAAGGTTCGCGTCTTGCGGACTCGTGAGTAGGTGCATCCAAACCTGTGATCAAAGTACCTGAGATGATGCTGCCCGCCGGTAAATACAAAGGCGGCGCTTCTTGCACAACAACCTCTGGTTCAGCAACCACTTCAGGCTCAATCATACGAATCGTGATTGGCGGCAATGGAACATCCCGAGCTCGTGTACCTTGGCCATTGGCTGGCTGCTGATAGAGCGGATCAGGAAGTGGCGCATTGGCAAAATAGTCGTCTGGGTTAGACGGCAATGGCTTTTCTTCTTCAGGCAATTCCATGGCAGATAAAGGTACTTCAAAGCGGCTATTTGTGCCTTCAACTGCTGCATCACCTCCAGCGCGAACATCATCAAGTTCCGCTCTAAGGCGGGCCAGCTCCGCATTGACTTCACTTGGTATAGAAGGCGAACCTGGGCTTAGCCGTCCTGAATCGACGTCACGACGCAAGCGCTCAACTTCACGACGTAACTGTTCATTGCGCTCACTGAGTAGTTTTACGTTCGCAGCCAAACTATCGACCCCAACATCACGAGTATTGGTATCCGTAAGAATGTGCCGGATCGTTTCCTGTCGGTTCCGACTACTTGAGTCATCGTCAGGATTAGGTGAAAACACCATCACCATAAGGATGAGACCACCAGCAATACCAGCAACCGATAGGCCCCGCTTCATGTTCGGGCTCATTTGTTCCCATTGTGCTTTCATCGTTATTCACCTCCCACAAGAAGCGAAGGTCGCTGACTTTCCACCGCTTCTTCACGATGATTGCGAACAACCACATACAACTCAGTCTTTTCACCCGGCAACAAGATATTGCGAGGCCAGTAGGCGCTTGCCACTATATCTGGTGCATGACAGGCTATTTCACTGGCTTCTATCGGCCCATCGGCAAAGCTTTCAACCAGTCCTACATAGACGGTGAAATAATGGCCTGTCACAATTTGCCCCTGCTTAAAACCAAACTTTAAGCCCGGCTGAAAACATTTCGGGCTTGTGTCAGTTTGGCCAGCTAAACGGATGTCATAGCCTTGTTGTAACTCATTTAGTGCAAGGCGTCTGAGTAAATCACGTAAGCTATCGACGTATGGCTGAGCCGTTTCCCAAGTGGCGGCTTTTCGGTTCACGACGCCCTTAATGGGCCACTGCTGACCATCAATCGCTAAGGTGATTTCACGCGGTGGAATACGACGAGGTACTAAGGTGACTGATAATGCGGGCGCTTCCTGACCAGGCGGTGTGATGTAAAGTGAAACCGGTGATTCTTTGTCCGTGGCCACATATACAACATTCCCCTTGATTTGCGTCTGAGCATCACTGGTTGTTCTCACCTGAGGCGATTCAAACGGCGTCACAATCCGATTCAGATGACCAAGTGCTACAGGGATCAGTTCATTAACCCCCGGTGTCATCAGTAACGTTGTTGGCACATCCGTTGAAACCGTATTGGTTTGAACCGGCGAATTTGCTGTAGCGGGCTGCTTCATCACACTAGCTGGCACAATCGGCAATTCCACGTCTGCATACGACGCTTGAGATAACAGGACGCCACTCAAGCTCATTGCGATTAAGTTTGGTGTTATCCATCGATTAATTTTGGTTCGCATCATTCACCCTCCGGTTTTGCTCTTGGGTCAACTTTTCACGAACGCGCTTCGTTCTAGCTTGCCCCTCATACGTATCCATCCAACTGAGCTTTGGACGGTATTGCTCAATATCGATGTCAAACTCATAGGTGCGAGTTTGGCGCTGTTCATCTCCAGATGGTCCAGAGACCAAGGAATAACCGGTCACAAAGACATGGCCGGTTTCATACTCATACTCCACCTGTCTGGGTTGGAATTTGAGCGTGACTCGGTCTTCTCGGATTTGCCTTGCCTGAATTTCCAGTGCATCGACCACTTGCTGGTACACCGCTGGAGAAAGCAGTGGTTCTATAGCAACCCGGATAAAGGACACATTACCCGGCGTCACGTTGCCCATAAGCTCAGCCAGGTAGAGCCCCCAGGACTCCAGGTAAGGTTGAGTGGCTTGGTTTCGTGACACTTCAGCCGTTTCAGACAAGGTTGGTGGTTGAATGGCCACTACGGTATTGCGAGAAAATGCCGCAACCGCAAGCAGCAAGTTAGATAGCACCAGCACTGCAATCAGAAACCGTTGCCATCGGTTCTCTAATTGCGTGCCTTGCCATGATTTTAAAAACACGTCGAACTTCACGGCAGATAGCTCCTGATAAATGGGTTAGGGATCGTCTTGGCTTTGGTTGGCAACAGTCCGGCCCAGTAGATGGCGTGAAGAATAAAACCATCTGGGCGACCATCACGAAAACGCCGATAGAGCTTGGTTGTCACCAACCCCAACAGGCATAAAACCAAGGCATTACCGGTAAAAATGCCGATCACTAGCCCCAACAGAATGGGAGCCATCTCATCGGCACTCCAAAGCAGGAAGTGCGGCGGGTCATCGATATAGGATGGAATACTCACAGGTTCCATAGTCACTCCTCGTTGTTTGAATTGAGAAGTGAAGAATGCCTTGGGATTGGCAGGTTCGGTGGTCAGCTAGATGCCGAATTTTTGAAGGTTTTGAGGGTTCTACTCAGACAATACTAACAATTGATCTTTTTGATGCGGTTGATATGATGAGGATATTGGTCGTGTCGAGACCAGCTGCCCACTTTAGCAAACCCGGACGGGACGACATGCATATCAAATTTATTTGGGTATACGGATTTAATGGTTGATGGGGTGAAGGTGCCCCATCAACCATTAAATCCGTATACCCAAATATATTTGCTGCCCCGACTTGGCAAGTACCCATTAACTGACATCAATGAATTGTCCTTGCGAAACTGTCTTCGTGAGGTTTCGGAGTCGTCCCCTTCAAACACAGAACGTCTGGTGTCTGTGCTGCACAAGTTTTATGACTGGCTGATTGATGAACAAATTTTGGAAATTAACGCTGCCGCTGGGATCACAGCAAAAAAGGTTGGCGGTAAGAAAGGCAAACGAACTCGGGTGCTAAATGACAACGAGATAAGGATACTTTGGCGCTATTTGCATGAGTCAAAAATCACTGAGAAGAATCGCATCTACATAAAACTGCTTCTCTTATTGGGAGGGCGCAAGGGCGAACTCATTCAAGCTGAAAAGCATCACTTTGACTTGCAATCTGCAATGTGGACAGTGCCCATAGAGATCCGCAAACAAGGTGAGAAAATTGGAGCGCCGATCATGCGGCCATTGATTAGGCCTGCTATCGAGCTGATTGAACTGGCGATGCAGATGAGCAAATCAACTTACTTGTTTCCCGCGAACGGACAAGAAAAGCTTGCCACAAATGGCTTTGATACCACTATTCCTAACAATGTGAAAATCTGGGCTCGCAGGTCACTTGGCATTGAGATGGAACACTGGTCTATGCATGATCTTCGCAGAACGATGCGAACGCGAATGTCTGCCATCACGACGCAAGAAGTTGCCGAGTTGATGATTGGCCACAGCAAAAAAGGGTTGGATGCTATCTACAACCAATATCAGTACCTGGATGAAATGCGTCATGCTTACGACGTTTGGTATCAACAGCTAGAAACCATCATCGAGCCGACAGGCTTTCCGTTCAACTGGCGTTTCGGACAGTAAAAGAAAGAGGCTCAGTCCTCTTTCTTCTCATACTCTTCCAAGTCTTCAATGTGCCACAGCTTATTTCGCGTATTTCGGTTAATACGAGGTTGCGGCAAGCTGCCATCTTTTATTCTTCGCCAGAGCGTCGTATAGCTAATGTGGTAACGAGCCATCACTTCGTAAGATGTTAGAAAAGGGGTTACCTGGTGCGCTACTGCTGTCATCTGCATTCTCCTGAAAATCAATGTAAAGCTATCATCGCCTGATTCATCACTTGTTGATGGTCAGAAAGATGCATGATTTGTTCAGAAGATCAGCCTTATCATGACACCGGTATCATTGTGCAGTTTACCAAATTTCCAGTTTACGGCGAAAAGCGCCGTAAAATCGCATTAAGTTAAACCATCTTTATAGATATGCACGCTCTAGCTACTAGGAATTTAGCGTAGCGGTATGCTTCGTAAGTGCGTTTCGATGGCTTCAATCACTGACTTAGTAAGGGGTAAATGCGCTTTTTCTTTCGCCCATACCTCATGGAAGCATGCTACAGTTTGCTTTGCGGTATCTAACACCAATTTTTCTGGCAACATGGCTTTAGCCGCTAAGTGTGACAGCTCATCCAGCGTGAAATCACTGAATTTCTTGCTACGGCTCACCTTCAGCGATGCACTATCATCGGGGATATAAGGAATAGTCGAGACAAAATCATAAGCAGGCGCAATCGATGCGGTGCGCTTGTCTTTGTAAATCACAGACCAATTCTTCAAATGCATATCGGCATTACCAATTAACGTATTGAACACCAATCTGCGTGTAAATTCTGCGATGTCCTCGTCTTGACCTTCGATGCCGATAACCTGAGCAATATTGCGCATACTCGCTTTTTTGTATTTATCTTGAGGATAGACGCCAAACACTTGCGCAAAATCTTCAATATGTACGGCTTGATCACCTGCACGATCAAAGCGCTTGATCACAAACGCCTGAGCATTTTTAAAAGCATCACCAAATTTACCAATACCATCTGGGATATTAGCAATCTGGTTAATGGAAAGTAGCTGAGTCTCTGGCACATCCATCCCAAGCAATCGAGCCAGTTCCATCATCGAATATTCATTTTCTGGCACAGCGTCAAATCGAGATGACGGCAACTTCACAATCCAAGAGCCACCTTTACCAGTTGCTGGAATGGTCAAGCCGCCGTTAGCCTGTTGCACGGCTGAAAACTTCAATTGCACACCCGCCAATGAAAAACGCATTGGAGCATCTATTTTCGTTTTATCTTCAATACCTTGATGCACATTAGGTGGTAAGGCTTCACCATCCGCAGGCTCAACCGTGATCGCTCCAGCCAGATCCTGCCCCAGTACCCACAATAGAAAAAATTCCCGTGCTGGGTTCACACCAGCACGCTCAGCCAGGTAATTACGCATGGTTTCTTCTGGTAAAAGGTTGGAGAAAAACGGGGTTAACTTATTTTGGGTAGGTTTGAAGCTAGTCAGCAGGCCACCGAGCGAATCTTTAAAGCCAAGCCCTAACACAGGCCGCGATTCGTCATTAATGTACGAATCCATAAAGGCAAAAAGTGTTCTGTCATTACCCACGTTGGTGATCGTTGCGATCGGTTCACCATAGAGCAATACGTTGAGCGTAGAGACATGGTTAGTCATCGTCGTCTTCCTCTAACTGATACGCGGGCGACATTGGCTCACCCTCATCGCTGATGCCGTTAATACCTTGGCCACTTCGAATGATCGACTTGATGGCAGGTACAGACTTTTTAGGCGCAACCAATAGCTCTAGGTCTAGTACACGGGCAAGTGCAATCAAACTGGATATTCTTAAATCAACACTGCCAGACTCGATTTTCGAAATATGGCTTTGAGGCACACCCGAACGAGCACTTAACTCTCTCTGGCTAAACCCCTTTCGTACCCGAGCTTCTCGAAGACTTTCTAGTATCTGCTCTGTTACATAGCTCATTTCGATACGCCTTAATGCATCACTTAAGAATAATTATATACAAAAACATATCACAGTAACTCAAATAACACAAATTCGATTAGCCATTACATATCAAAAGCCATGACCTGATACATAATTACATATAAGTAGAAGGAGATTTTTGTCATCGACAAAAGAGCGATACTCTCGCTGATAATCGCGAACTGACGCATCAAACTCCCTAAGTACTTTTGTCGCTCAGCCCTTATACAGCATGGGCTACAGAAGAACTCGCGTCAAATCGCCAGAAGATAAGTGCAACAAAGAGGAAGTTTGTACACAGTTACAGGAAATTTTGTACACACAGGTCGAAAATAAAGTGCAAAATGATGGTGTTAACAGCAACTAAATTTGAAGGTAAGTCTGATATCTCAATTAGAAATAACCGTATTGGTTCGCTTCAAGCATCTTCAAAAACAAACACTAAAGCAAAAATTACACCAATAATAAACTCCCTCATTAAATTTTGTAATTTGGTACAGAAGAAAACATTTACCAAAAAAAGAGACTCTTTTTAACGGTAGTACTTTTTACGTCAAACCCAGTAGCCACAAGGCCTACAGCCAGATTTGTGTCATGGAATTTTCGCCAAAGGCCTCTAAAACGGAATTTGTACTCAAGTTTGTACACACTTTCCGAGGTTACGCTTGAACATCATTGAAAAGCAAAGAAACGAGAAAAAGACAAAAAGCCTTTAAATTCAGTACGTAGAGATGTGATTGTGGTGTGCAATGAAAGGTGATTTTAAGCGTTGAAAGGCTGGGCGGCATCAGGGTGAGAGATGATCGCAAAAGTGCGACGCTTTTTGATTTCATTGAGAAAATCTTGGTTTGCCATGTATAAATTCTTTTAGTTTGTACACGGATTTGTACACCAGTTTGCAAGCACGTAATGTGCTGGTACTGGTCAATCCATCGGGTTGATCGTCAATAGCTGCTATTTTCGCTGATCTTGCTTGTTTAAACAATCAATGCTTGCCATTTAGTCTCAGTGGGCTTTTGTACTGTGTTGCCGCTATGTGCGATTTGGAGTAAAACTTGATGGCTAGGGCGATAGAGGGAATACAAAAAAAGCGCCACCTCATTGGTGACGCAAACAGCTACAACATGCGCTAGAACAACAGAATACAAGAATTAGTGATGCATTAAGTGGTTATCATCAATCACTTTCATGAGAGCTTTCACGGCATCATCGACCGGCCGATTGAGTCCTTCAGTGCGCTGTACGATGCGTCCTTGGGTATCTAACACAGTAACTAAGTTACTATGGTCAAAGTCACCATCGGGACGCTTACGATAACGCACCCCTAACATGGTTGCCATCGCCCGGATATCACTATCCTCGCCGTGTAAGAACAACCAAGTGTCGTCCCCAAGATTATATTTGGCCGCATATTCAGCAAGCGCTGCGGGAGTATCTCGATCTTCATCAAAGCTCACCATCACCAGCTTCACATAAGGCTGATACGCTTCTGGTAAGGCCTCATAGACCCGTCGTGCATCATTTACTAACACCGGACATGCGGTGGTACAGCTACCATAGATCATCGAAATAACGACCGGCTGCCCTTGCAATTGAGCCAACGTCAGCTCCTGTCCAGTGTGGGCTTGCCAGTTAGCATCAAGGTGATAAATGGAGTCATCTTGGCGTACTTCCGCCGCCCCTAGGGTAGTATGGTTAGCGTGATTATGATGATGGCTATGGTCTTGAGCCAAAGCTCCACTGGCCAACAGACCTGCAACTCCAATACCTGCTAATAATTTAATCATGGCGTTCATAAGGGTTACTCCACATCGTAAGCACAGCGAAAACCTAAGGTGCTAGTAGTACTTTGCGCTCGATAATTACTGCGCGACTGATATCTAAAAAAGGTGGCATAACTGGCTTCGCCAAAGTCAGCCATAAATCTGGCACTGTCACCGCAAGAGCCAGACAGCACATCGTTGTCATCACCGTTAGTGAGTAACAACTGAAAATCTTCTACCCATTCGTTAACGCGATCATGCATATGATTCAATTTACCAGCCACAGGGTCTAACGGTAATTGAGCGTAAGTAGTTGGGTTGGTATGCCATGAGAACAACATCCGAGCGTACTCATGATCCGTTAAGCCTTGTTGCTGCCGATATTGTGCCGATGCATATTCCCATTCTTCTAGGCTTGGTAAACGCCCACCTTGGGCTTTGCAATAAGCTCGTGCAGCAAACCAAGATACTTGAGTTACTGCTTTGTCGGCATCATCAACAGCATGGCTATCAGCTGTTTGCCAACTTTTTAAGTAGTGACCATCGTGAAAGATGGCGGGAATGGTATCCCGCCGCCACTTCGGATGGGCCAACACAAAGGTTTGATATTCAGCATGAGTAACAGGTGCTGCATCGAGCATAAAGTTAGGCATGGTGAGTTGTTCAAGCTCCTTATCAAGGACGACTACAGGAACATATTGACCACCTTCTACCAGCACGGGTTCAGCGAGAACCTGAGCACTTACTGCAATGGCTAGAACACCTACTAAATACTTCATAATCAAACCTTATTTGGGTTAGCAAACTTTACTTAGCTTTACGTGGGCCAGCGATTAAGGCACCGGCAGCACCGCGCTCAGCATCAGCAAACTCGTGATCTACCAATTTGTAGATCCCTTCTTCTGGCACAATAAACTCGATGGTTGCGCTAGAGCTGGCACCTAACAAGACAGTTTGCATGCCATACCAAGTGTTACGTGGATCACCTTCGACCCAAACTTGGTCAAAGATAGCGCCAATCACGTGAAAACTTGAAGTTCCAGATGGCCCGGCATTCAAGAAGTGAATACGGACGCGGTCACCTTCATCAGCACGTAATGGATTTTCGCTTAACGAGCTCACGTGGCCGTTAAACACAACGTGGCTTGGGTCGCGAGCTAACGCTGCACCGTGGTCGTAAATGTAGCTATCACCCATTTGTGACAAATACATTTCTGACTGCACAATCACGTACTCTTGGTCTACTTCAGCATCAGTTGGATAGCCTTCTTTGGGCGATACCACAACCGCACCGTACTGGCCCATCGCAGTGTGCATCAGTACGCTTGAAGTACCACAGTGATACATATAAGTACCGGCATAGTTCGCTATCCATTCAAATTCGATAGTTTCGCCCGGAGCAATGGTACGCCACTTATCTTCTGCTGCGACAGTACCGCTATGAAAATCCATAGAGTGTGGCATAGGCGCAATAACGGCCTCATGCTTTTGTAATTCTGACGCTTGAATTTGGCTTAGGTAAGGTGCTTGGCCTTTTAATGGCTCAGTAATGACAACCTCTTCGTCTGAACGGTTTTTCATTTTGAAAACCACACGGTCGCCTTCACGTACGTGTAAAACTGGACCAGGAACCGAGCCGCCAAAGGTCCATGCGTTGTAACTAACACCCGGAGCTACTTCAACTTTTTGCGAAAATACATCCATTCGCACTTCGTGCTCTTTATTGCCTTCATAATCAAGCTTGGCCAAATTCGGCGCCATGGTCAGGTAATCACCAACCACCGCAGGGCCGTTGTAATCTTCACGATAAACTTTTGCTTCAGGCAAACCGTAGATTTTGCCATCAATCACATATTCGCTGTCGTGTTTTAGAGTTAATCCAGCAGAACCAGACTGAGGTGCACCAGCACAAGCAACAACAAGGGCACTAGCAATTGCAGATAAAACGAGCTTTTTCATAACGACTTCTCCAAACCTTCTAGGGTAAATTTATTAACGAATGCCTTTAACCGCATCTGCACTAATTTCTTCTGAGCCACCAGCAAACTTCTTATTCACGAAGTTGACCACGGCAGCAATGTCGGCATCACTCAGATAAGCCATCGGTGGCATCATGCCGTTATAATCAGCGCCATTCACAGTCAATTTGCCTGATTTGCCTTTGACAATAGTCTCGGCAATGTAGAGACCTTTGTCCTTGATATTTGAGTTGCCTGCTAATGGGGGAAATACTGCTGCCATACCAGTGCCGTTGGCTTGATGGCAAGCAGCACAATTTTTCTGATAAACGCTAGCGCCAGCATCTGCGGCGGCAGCTTGACTAAAAAGTGCGACTACGGCTAAACCGCTAGCAAGTACACCTGATTTAAATTTATTCATGTTTTTCATGTTGTCACCTCAATGGGAGTGCTAAATTAGATGACTATAGGTTACCGTATTGACGCGGTTTTTCGAGTGAAATGAGGGAGTAACAGGTAGCTACCTACTGTAGGGTAGCTACCTTAATCGAGGGAGGTAAAAAAGGATGATTAATTAATATTTCTAATGCAAAAATGGTTTTTGCATTAGCTAAAAAGACTATTAAGAGTTAACTCAACCATATCCGCAAAGCCCGTTTGCCGTTCTTGCGATGACATTTGCTGATGAGTTTGTAAATGATCTGAAACGGTCAATACGGTTAATGCTTGAGCACCGTGGGCTGCCGCAACACTATAGAGCCCAGCCGCCTCCATCTCCACGCCAAGAATGCCGTAGCGGGCTAGTAAATCCGTCAGGTTATCATTCACGCCGTAAAATAAGTCAGCAGAAAATACATTGCCAACGCGCACCTTCTGCCCATGTTGTTGAGCATAGCTGGCTACCTTACTCAGCAATTCAAAATCAGCAAGCGCAGCGTAATCGTAGCCACCAAAGCGTTGACGATTGACAGCTGAATCGGTACTTGCGCCTTGGGCCAAAATAATGTCGCGTAGTTGCACTTCAGGCAATACAGCACCGCAGCTTCCTACCCGTACCAAGCGCTGAACTTGATAATGCTGGATTAGCTCGGTGGCATAAATACTACAAGACGGGATCCCCATACCTGTACCCATCACGGATACAGCTTGCCCTTTGTAGGTACCTGTGTAACCAAACATGTTGCGCACATCACAGACTTGTTTCGCATCAGTGAAAAAGTTCTCGGCAATAAATTGCGCCCGCAAAGGGTCGCCAGGCAATAAACAGGTAGATGCAAAAGCACCGGCTTCTGCATTGATGTGAGGGGTTGTCATGATTAAACTATTCCTTTAAAAACGAGCGTCCATAAGCCATTGGCTCTAATCCAAACAGCTCAGCTAGCGACTGTCCAATATCGGCAAAAGTTTCACGACGACCGATTGAACCGGGAGCGAGCTGTGCGCCATATGCTAACACAGGGACGTATTCGCGAGTATGGTCTGAACCCGGCCATGTAGGATCGCAGCCGTGGTCCGCAGTTAAGATGAGTATATCGTCTGGCTGCATTTGCGCAGTGATCTGAGGCAATAATTGATCAAACAATTCCAATGCTTGAGCATAACCCTGTGGATTACGGCGGTGCCCAAAGTCACTATCAAAATCAACCAAGTTAGTAAAAATAAGACTTTGTTCAGGTGCTGTTGTCATTACTTCCAGAGTTTTTGCCATAAGGGCTTCAATTCCGGTAGCTTTGTATTTTTGCGTAATCCCTTGATGAGCAAAAATATCGGCAATTTTGCCAATACTGATCACTTCGCCACCTGCTTGCGAGAGTTTATCTAGCAAGGTTGGGGCTGGCGGCGGCACGGCATAATCACGCCGATTGCCGGTACGCACAAAATTGCTCGCATCCGAGCCAGTAAAGGGGCGAGCGATCACTCGACCGATGTTATAAGGCTCTAATAACTCTCGGGCAAGCTCACAAACTTGGTAGAGTCGTTGTAAGCCAAAGCTTTGCTCGTGTGCAGCTATTTGCAACACAGAATCAGCCGAAGTATAGACAATCGGCTTGCCCGATTGCATGTGCTCAGCGCCCAAGTTCTGAATGATAGTGGTACCTGAAGCATGGCAATTGCCGAGTATTCCGGGCAATTCAGCATGCTCAATCAGTTGCTCTAGTAGTTCAGCTGGAAATGAGTTTTGCTGGTCCAGAAAATATCCCCAATCAAACAGCACAGGTACGCCTGCCATTTCCCAATGTCCCGATGGGGTATCTTTACCCGATGAAAGCTCTTGCGCCCACCCAAATTTACCGAGGATTTCAGCGGCTGGAGAGATACCAGCTGGTTGTTCACCTGTGGCTCCATAATAAGCTTCGCCCAAACCTAATGTCATTAGGTTCGGAATAGCTAACCCTTTACCTTGTAATGCCACGTGCTCTGCAATATGGCCAAAGGTATCAGCACCCACATCACCAAATTTATCGGCATCTGCGGCGGCACCAATACCAAATGAGTCTAGAACTATTACAATGGCTCGTGCCATGGGTCTCTCCTTCGCATTATCAACGGGCTATGGCGTAGTTGCTTGCCATCCCCGCAACAACAAGCCTAACCAATCGTTTTATAAATGACCGGATGGGTTGCTGCAGCTTTATCGCCAATCTTGTATGCAGCACGGATTCGCTGTGCCGCTTGCAGCCAGTCATCCTCGTTGCGTGCATAAATCATCGCCAGCGGTTGCTGTGCGTCTACTGCTGCACCAAGTCCGATAATCTGATCCAAGCCAACACTAAAATCTAACTGGTCGCTACTGCGACGACGGCCACCACCTAAGGCAACGACTGCCATACCAACTGCGCGCGTATCAATTGCCTGCACCACACCCGTGCGCTCAGCTAACACCGGACGAGCAAAAGCTGCTAACGGCAAATGCTGTTGATATTGAGTTAGCAAGTCATTGGGTCCACCTAACGCACGTACCATTTTCGCAAAACGCTCAGCGGCTTCGCCGGAAGCCAAAACAGCTTCAACTTTTGCTACCGCTTCTTCGGCCGAGGTTGCAAGCTGGCCCAACTGCAGCATTTTCGCACATAAGGCTACAGTAACTTCATGCAATCGAGGGGCT
Source organism: Idiomarina loihiensis (assembly GCF_024584785.1). Classification (GTDB taxonomy): domain Bacteria; phylum Pseudomonadota; class Gammaproteobacteria; order Enterobacterales; family Alteromonadaceae; genus Pseudidiomarina; species Pseudidiomarina fusca. The sequence continues at coordinate 245,311 of NZ_CP074112.1, read as the reverse complement.
CGGTATTCACCGGTTAAATAGCGAATAGCTTCAATGACTTCAATCGAGTTACCGGCTGAGTGAGCCAATATCTCATTCATATCCGTTAAGATTGCGCAGGTATTGAGACCTGCGCCATTAGCTACCCGAACTAAACTCTCAGCAAGCTCCTGTGCGGCAGCTTCAGTTGGCATCATGGCTCCGTTACCAACTTTTACATCCAAAACCAAACCATCTAATCCTGCAGCCAGCTTCTTCGACAAAATAGAGGCTGTGATTAACGGAATAGATTCAACTGTTGCAGTAATATCGCGGGTAGCGTAAAAACGTTTGTCTGCCGGCGCTAAATCGCCAGTCTGCCCAATGATAGCAACACCGGTATCCTTAACTACCCGACGAAATAACGCCAGGTCTGGCATGGTTTGGTAACCTGGAATGGCATCCATTTTATCCAAGGTACCACCGGTGTGGCCCAAACCGCGTCCTGAGATCATCGGTACATAGCCACCACAGGCAGCAATAATCGGCCCTAACATCAAACTGACTACATCACCAACCCCACCCGTAGAATGCTTATCTAAAATGGGGCCGCCTAGTTCTAAATCGTGCCATTGCAGTACATCTCCAGAATCCCGCATGGCTAGGGTCAAAGCAACGCTCTCATCTGCGCTCATGCCCTGAAAGTAGACAGCCATAGCTAATGCTGCGATTTGGCTTTCAGAAATATCACCTGCAGTTAAGCCTTGCACAAAGTAATCGATTTGTTCTTTACTTAGTTCATGTCCATCGCGTTTGGTGCGAATCACCTCTTGTGGTAAAAACATTTAATATCCCTTTATTTCCGCCGGGCTGGAACCACCCGTTAACGTACCAACTAAATTGCCTAACAAGCTGCTCGCACCAAAGCGAAAATGCTCAGCGGTAACCCAGTCGGCACCCATGATCTGTTCGGCTAGAGTAAGATAGGCGGCAACATCGGCGGCACTACGAACGCCCCCGGCCGCCTTAAAACCAACCTGCTGACCGCTGTTTTTTATTGCTGTCAGCATCACTTCAGCTGCTTCTAGAGTTGCGTTTACTGGCACCTTGCCAGTCGAGGTCTTAATAAAATCAGCCCCAGCTGCAATGGCAATCTCGCTAGCTTGTTTGATTAGTTCAGGAGTTTTCAACTCACCACTTTCTATAATAACTTTTAGCGGCACTTCGCCACACGCTCGTTTTACCGATTGCACTAATGCAAAACCTAAATCACTATCACCTGCCTGTAACGCTCGCCAAGGAAACACCACATCAACCTCATCGGCACCCACTGCGACTGCGCGTTCGGTTTCAGCAACAGCACGCTCAACGTTGGCGTGACCCTCAGGGAAGTTGGTTACCGTGGCTACTTTGATTGCCGTCAAACCAAGCCGTTCTAGTTCTAGTTTGGTCCACACCACCAATTCTGGAAACACACACAGAGCCGCAGGATGGCCAAAATCTGTGCGAGCCGACTCACACAACCGAGTAATGGTTGCCACATCATCGCTATTGTTCAGCGTCGTTAAATCCATCAGCGCAATGCCACGTTGCGCTGCTTGTTGTGCTGTCATCATGGGTTAGTCCCGATATTCGTTAATATCAAAATGAAATGCGTCTGGGAGTAATTCAGCTAGAGTCCATTCACGTTGGCCCTGATAGCAAGCTGAAATCACTTTAGTGTCAGGAGCTAAAAACTCTGTCATCACTTGACGACAGGCGCCACAAGGCGAATAAACTTGGTCACTTGGTGTAAAGACCACCACCGAACTAATTTGACGAGGATCAAATCCTTGTGCGATAGCACTAAAAATAGCCGTGCGCTCGGCACAATTGGTGAGGCCATAAGAGACATTCTCAATGTTACAGCCAGTTACTGTAGCACCATTGGCAAAACTCAACACAGCCCCTACTTTAAACTTACTATAAGGCACATAAGCTTGCTGGGCGGCGCTTTGCGCCATAGCTACTAATGATGAGCTAGTATTTTTCATGGTATTTCTTCGTTATTTATGGCCTTAAAGCTTACTCTTTTCGGCCTTTGAATCCAAGTAGCCAAGCCCAACAGATTTATTTTAGTCGTTCACGAAATAAACTGGACTTTTGCTTAAATCAAGACTAAATTCGTAGTTAGCTAAATTAGTACTTTTAGATGTACTTCATACGAGGAATGAATCATGAGCGTTGAACGAGCTTTGACTGCCTTTGCTGGCTTTATGGTGTTATTATCTGTAGCCCTAACCGTTTGGGTTCATCCAAATTGGGTCTGGTTAACTGTGTTTGTTGGTGCTAACTTATTCCAACAATCCTTTACCGGTTTTTGCCCTGCCAGTATGTTTATGCGTAAAGTGTTTAAGCTGAAAACAGAGCGAGAACTTGCCACCCGTAACTAAGAGATATTTTTATGACCGACACGCAAATAACTGAGCTACAGCAAGATGAAGCGAACATGGCTGCTGGCTTTTTAAGATCGTTAGCTAACGAGCATCGTTTGCAAATCTTATGTCATTTAGCCAACGGTGAACGCAGTGTCGGTGATTTAAATCGTCATTTCCCGCTAAGTGCCTCGGCATTTTCACAGCACTTGGCGGTATTACGAGAGCAAGGATTGGTGAAGTTTCGTAAAGAAGCCCAAACGATTTACTATTCTATTCAAGATCCTGACACGCTTGCCTTTATCCAGTTACTGAAAACCAAATTCTGTCCGGATTTAAGTTAAGCCTGCCAACTCATAACAATCGCATCTTCTCGAGTATCATCGGCATTGCGGTAATATTGAGCGCGTTTACCGCGCTCGACAAAACCACACTTTAAATAGAGTTGAATAGCAGCTAAGTTAGATGCTCTAACTTCTAACCAAATAATTGCTTGTTGCTGGCTGGCTTGCTTTTGTAAGTGCTGAATAAGTTGCGTTGCAACGCCCTGGCGCTGAAAGCGAGCAGCAGTTGCGATATTCATGACAGTCCATTCATCTAGCACTTCTTGCACAATCAGAAAAGCAGCCAAGTGCTGATCTACCCACGCTCCCCAGTTTTTATAACCACTGCCAAAACAGGATTGCAACAAACGCTCCGACCAAGCTAACGCATGAGCTTGTTGTTCAACCACAACAATCTCCGGCTGCCAATCAAGGGGGGCTATCTGCAACATCACAGCGATTATGCCACTTAGGAGCTAGCTACTAGCTTTACTGGCAAGCAATGTTTGCCAAGTAGTTTGCTTAGTAGCTGGGGATGGCTGAACTAGATCACTGCCCGTAAAACTGAGCCTTTTGGTGTGAGGCCAACTTACCACGCTGGCTGCTGATAATTCAGTGAGTTCTGTTTCAGGATTTTTGCTAAAGAGTGAAAATAAATCTCGGAGCCATTGGGGCAATGTAACTGGCATCGGCATAGTAGTAACAATCAGCCAAGCGCCTACTTTATAAAAGTACTGAGCAACCGGCTCAGCCTCTTTCTCTTGGGGAACTGCTGGAGCTGATTCGATTCGCTGTCGCCAAAGAGGTAACCCAAGAGCAGCTAGCGCTTGTTGTTGTGATTGAGTAAATTGCGGAACTTGGTGCTTGGTCATGCGTTTAGATTAGCCTAAACGATTAAAATAAGGAAGTGGCAGGGGTGGAGGGATTCGAACCCCCAACCGTCGGTTTTGGAGACCGCTGTTCTACCAATTGGAACTACACCCCTGCAGCTAGGCTCAGAATTATACTGGCATCGCTTGCGCTGGCAAGTGATTTATTCGTGATTTAGGTTTAGTTGCAGCTTTTTTCATCAATCCTTTTAAAAAGCAGTGATATACTGAACCCCACATAGGGATCATAAGGGCTTTCATGATTTTTCGTGCGGTAGTATGTCTGTGGTTATCTTTGCTTGCTCTCAGTTCAGTGCTGATTGCACCTGCGTCGCTGGCTGCGCCACAAGATGCAACCAGCGAGGAACGGCCTCAATTACAGGTCATTATTGAAGGCCTCGACGATCAACTGTTGACCAATGCAAAAGCCCATCTCGCTATTTATGCACTCCATCAACAAACTGTTCCCTCGGTGTTTAGAGTGCGCTACCTGATGCGCCAAGGAGAACAAGAGCTGAAAACAGCGCTGATGCCCTATGGCTATTACCAAACACAAGTCAGCTACGAGTTACTCCAAGAAGACCAGCAATGGACGGTGCGCTACCAGGTGAATGCGGGGCCGATTTCGACCTATCAAACCGTAACTGTAACACTGCTTGGTGAAGCGGACCAAGACGCTGCTTTTACTCGATTAATCGGTGATTTGGCCCCAACCATCGGTGCCCCTGTTATCCACCGTGACTATGAGGCGTTTAAAAGTAGATTACGTAACCTCGCCGCCGAACGCGGTTATTACGACGCATTTTTTAGCCGCAGCGGGGTAGCTATCGATAGCGCTAACTTTGGCGCCGACCTCACCATAGAATTTAACGCTGGCCCGCGCTATTTATTCGGCGATACATTGTTTTGCTGCGCCACCATAGGCGCTGAGCTGTTAGATAGATTTGTCCAATACCAGCAAGGCAGTGGCTTCAATACTCGAGACCTGCTCGACCTTCAAGTAGGGCTAGCTGCTAGTGATTACTTTAATTCCGTTGAAATTTCTCCGTTATGGTCAGAAGCGAGTGATAAACAAGTACCTATTGAGGTCACTCTGACTCCAAACAAGCGCGACCGATATCAAATTGGTCCGGGCTACGGTACCGACACTGGGGCTCGTTTAACGCTTGGATTTGATCGTCGGTGGTTAAATGATCGAGGGCATAAGCTAAGTAGCGTTGTGCGTCTCTCTGAAGTACAGAACACCGGCTACATCAGTTATATTATTCCCGGTCGTAATCCGGCCCGAGACTCTTATAGCTTTAATGCAGAAGTTTCAGATCGCTCCTTTGAGCAACAGCGCTCAACTCTCACCAAAGCTTCGGTACGTGATATTCGTCACTATGATCGCTGGCATCGAACCTACGAGTTATCTTATCAGCGCGAAGACTTCGCCTTTGGTGACGAGCCGCGGCAGCGCTCAAATTTCTTTATTCCCTCTATCGAATGGAGTTTAATTGAGAGCACCGCCCTTGAAGGCAGTCGCAATATTATTGACGATGGCTACCGGATTTCAGTTCTTCTGCGTGGCGCCCATGAAAGTCTCGTTGCTGATACGAATGTTATTAGTCTCAAAGTAAGTGGCAAATGGGTGCATCGGTTAAATGATAAATGGAGAGTTCTTGCCCGCGCTGAAGTGGGAGCCTTAGAAGCTGACAATTTTGACTTATTGCCGCCTACCTTGCGTTTCTTCTCAGGTGGCGACCACAGTGTGCGCGGCTATGGCTTTCAACAGCTAGGACCTCTCAATGAAGAGGGAGTGGTCGTTGGTGGACGTTTCATGACGGCCAATAGCCTTGAACTAGACTATGCTTTTCAACCTAATTGGCGCGTTGCTATCTTTACTGATCTTGGTAACAGTATGAGGGATTGGCAGGAGAGCCTAAAACAAACGGTAGGTATCGGAGTTCGGTGGGTTTCTCCGATTGGTCCAGTGCGATTAGATATCGCTAATGCTATTGATGAACCTGACACACCATGGCGGATTCATTTTACTCTGGGGCCTGATTTATGAGATGGGTTAAACTGCTTGCTTGGGTCATAGTTATTCTGTTTGTGCTAGTGCCAAGCGTTATCTATGGTTTAGTCGCAACCAACAAAGGTTCGAACTTAGTGCTGTCACAGGCACTTAAATGGAGTGGGCAACCCCTAACCATAGCCAAAATTGAAGGTGATTTACTTTCAGAGTTAACCTTATCGGGTGTTGATTATCAAAGCCCAACATTACAAATCAGTGCTAAGAAAGTAGCACTTAACTGGCAGCCAAGTGCACTCATTGACCAGCAGCTCGTCATTAACCAAATCATCACAGCAGATCTGATCGTACGTTATCAAGCCACAACAACAGAGCCAACAGAGGAAACTCAACCACTGCAATTACCTGACATTAGCTTGCCCTTTGAGCTGCAAGTTAAGCAATTCAGAACTGAGAATACTCAAATACAATTAGCGGAAGGTTTAGAAACATTACCTGACGTTAGCTTAGCTTTAAACTGGCATCAAAACGATTTAACTCTAACTGAGGTAAAAATCAGCTACGACAACATGGATGCTGTCATGGACGCCCAACTTGATACTACTGCCCCCTATCAATCATCCGTGACCGCAACTTGGCAATTATCACAGTTACCTATCTCTGCAGTAGCATTAACCGAACTTACTGGAAGTACAGAATTAGTCGGCAACCTAAATAGTCTAAACGCGGTGACCCGTTTTGAAGCCGAACAAATACCTGAGCAGCAAATGACGATTCATGCAGAACAGCTGTTAACTGATTTTTCTTGGCAGGCTTCGTTAATTCTGAACCAGTTACCTCTCAGCCTCGGCTTTCCGTTACTAGAAGATAGCGCAGCGGCTGCTTGGTTAACGTCATTCAATGATGCCAAGCTATCCGCTACCCTTGATGCCGACCCAACCCGGTTGCAGCTACATCAACTCCAAATTAATGACATCCAATCGGCTTCCAAGCAGATGGCTGGTGGCAGCATCAATGCAACAGGTGTTGTATCTAATTATCTCGATGCCATGGTAAAACCAAATCAAACTGAGTTTAATGTTGATTTAGCTATTGATAACGTAGCGATAGAGCACACTGAACAAAACTTCCTGATCAAGCAGCTGGCGTTAAAGGTTAAAGATAATCTCAGTAAATTTAGCTATGAACTAGCGGCCGATGTTACCCATCCTTTAACCGAGACAGTTTCTACTCATCTCCATGGCACTGGTAGCCTTCATGATCTCGCCATTGAGAGCCTAAGCCTGACTGCGCCAAACTTTAACGCACTACTTGCGGGCCGCCTGAATTGGAAGGAAAATGTTGAAGGCCATCTTGATGTCCAGCAGTTTACCTTGGATAGCCAACTTATAGATGCGAGTTTAACTGAGCAAATTACTGCAGAAGGTGGTTTAGCTTTTAGCAATAACCGAGTTCGTGCTGAACAATTTAATCTTCAATGGCGCTCAAACAAAGTGCAACTAGATGGTGCCATGCGCAGCGACCAACCGCTACTTATCGATATTCAAGTACCTGATATCTCAGAATTATCAAATAGTCCATACGCACAAGGAAACTTAATCCTGCAAGCCTCAGCGGCATTAAACACTAACCAAGCGGTCGTATTTGATATCGCTCAGTTAAGTATTAAACATCCAGATTTTGGTGATTGGGCAACCAATAAGAACGGCAAACTAGAAGTTCCTTTGGCCCAGCCTGTAGCTCTAACAGCTGATGATCTCTGTCTCCAATCTAATGCCCGCATACCAGCCGAGATCTGTTTACAAACCGCATACAGCAATCAGCAACAAACGACCACTATAACTGCACGTAGCCTACCACTAGCCTTGCTCAATCGTTTTCGTGAAGCTGACGTAGCCGAGCGCGTATGGGGTTTGGTTGACGCAGATGCGAGCCTGATTGTTGATACTAACAGTTGGAGTATTGTGCGCACCGAAGGTGATATCCGTAGCGATCGAACCTTTCTCTTTGCGCTAGACGAAGAAGTAAGTACAGGTTTTAAATTTTGGGGATTAAGTTGGGCAGGTAATTTAGATTTAATCACGAGTGAGATCACCGCAGAGTTGAACAAGGATGCGGGTGTTCTTATTGGCGATGCCGAAATAACCAACTTAGCGGATGCACCACAATTATCAGGCTCTGTTTTATTAAGCCTAGAAGATTTAACCTTGTTGCAGTGGTTCTTACCAGATTTACGTTATGAAAATGCCACGGCACTGGGTAGTATTGAGTTTTCAGGACCACTAGCCAAACCCGAATTAATCGGCTCAATCGAGCTTGCTGCCGATGAAATTGGTTTTGCTGAAAGCGGACTCTTGTTAACTGGTGTTCGGGTTAATGCGCAAACAGCCAAACAACAACCTGATAATATTCTGCTAGATGGCCAAGCTTATTCAGGCGATGGCTGGATCACCATCCGTGGCTTAATTGAACCCAAACTCGAACGTTTAGCTATTGATATTGATGGCGAAAAATTTCGCACCATTCAGACACCAGAAATTACCGTCGATGTCTCTCCCAATATCACCATTTCGCTTATCGATAAGCGTATCGACGTGAAGGGCGAAGTAACCATTCCTTATGCAAACATTGAGCAGCCGGAATTAGGTGAAAGCATAGATACCCCATCTGAAGACATTAAATTATATAAGGATGGCAAGCCTGTTGTAACCGATGAGAGTTCCATTTATCCGCTTTATGCAGATATTCGCGTCAATCTAAGTGAACAGATTAGCGTAAGCGCGTTCGGTTTTGAGGGTAATTTAGCAGGTCGCTTGCGACTCATTGAACAACCAAATCGAGCACTAACAGCCAGTGGTAGTGTGCGTGTCACTGAGGGTTTTTATGAGCTCTATGGGCAACGTTTAGAAATCGATCGAGGCTCTCTCATCTACAATGGCGGTTCTGTTGATAATCCTGGCCTAGATTTGCGAGTGGTGAGGGCTAAAGAAAACATCATGTCTACGGAAAATGTGACTGTCGGAGCGCAAATTACTGGAACTCTAACCGAACCAGACTTCCAAATGTTCTCAACACCAGCAATGCCTGATAGCGAGGTCCTTTCCTATTTGATACTAGGCCGCGGCTCGGGAACTACCAGTGGCAGCGGTGATAATATGCAGTTACAGGCATTGATCATGTTAGGCTCCAAAGGTACTGAGGTTATTGGTCAGCCATTACAAGAGATCTTTGGCTTAGATGAATTTGGGATTGATTCGACCATGAATCCTCAAGACACCTCCTTTTACATAGGCAAATATCTATCACCTAAGCTATACGTTAAGTACGGAGTGGGACTGTTTGAAAACACCAATACGTTCCTGATTCGTTATTTCTTAACTGATAATATCTTAATTGAGTCAACTGCTAGTGGCGAAGCTCAGGGCGGCGATATTTTTTATACTATTGAGAAGTGACGGCATTTAGTTGTTCGGTATTGGTTATTAGATTGGCTATTAGCATTGGCTACTGCTATTAGCTATTAGCTATTAGCTGTTGGCTGTTAGCTGTTGGCTGTTGGCTGTTGGCGGGTGTTGGCTATTAGCTGTTAGCTGTTGGCGGGTGGCGGGTGGCGGGTGGCGGGTGTTGCACTATTGATGAGTTGTGATTTCGACCACGCAACGAAAAAACCCCTAGCATGGCTGCTAGGGGTTGTTCGTATTTGGTGCCTGGCGGTGACCTACTCTCGCATAGGGAGACCCTACACTACCATCGGCGCGGAAGCGTTTCACTTCTGAGTTCGGAATGGATCAGGTGGTTCCACTTCGCTATTGCCGCCAGGCGTAAACTTGTACAATATGAATTCGCTGATTGTCGTGCCAGTAATGCACCACTCTAGTTGAGCCTAGTAGAAGCTCGAACTTATGTCTTGGCTACAGCCCTAAACACCTTCGGTGTTGTATGGTTAAGCCTCACGGGCAATTAGTACGGGTTAGCTCAACGCATTACTACGCTTCCACACCCCGCCTATCAACGTTGTAGTCTCCAACGACCCTTTAGGACAATTACATGTCAGTGAGAGCTTATCTTGAGGCTCGCTTCCCGCTTAGATGCTTTCAGCGGTTATCGATTCCGAACGTAGCTACCGGGCAGTGCCATTGGCATGACAACCCGAACACCAGCGGTTCGTTCACTCCGGTCCTCTCGTACTAGGAGCAACCCCTCTCAACTCTCAAACGCCCACGGCAGATAGGGACCGAACTGTCTCACGACGTTCTAAACCCAGCTCGCGTACCACTTTAAATGGCGAACAGCCATACCCTTGGGACCGACTACAGCCCCAGGATGTGATGAGCCGACATCGAGGTGCCAAACACCGCCGTCGATATGAACTCTTGGGCGGTATCAGCCTGTTATCCCCGGAGTACCTTTTATCCGTTGAGCGATGGCCCTTCCATTCAGAACCACCGGATCACTATGACCTGCTTTCGCACCTGCTCGACGTGTCTGTCTCGCAGTTAAGCTGGCTTGTGCCATTACACTAACCGTACGATGTCCGACCGTACTTAGCCAACCTTCGTGCTCCTCCGTTACTCTTTGGGAGGAGACCGCCCCAGTCAAACTACCCACCAGGCACTGTCCTCACCCCAGATAATGGGGCTAAGTTAGAACATCAAACATACAAGGGTGGTATTTCAAGGATGGCTCCACGTCAACTAGCGCCAACGCTTCATAGCCTCCCACCTATCCTACACATGGAGGTTCAATGTTCAGTGCCAAGCTGTAGTAAAGGTTCACGGGGTCTTTCCGTCTAGCCGCGGGTACACCGCATCTTCACGGCGATTTCAATTTCACTGAGTCTCGGGTGGAGACAGCGTGGCCATGGTTACACCATTCGTGCAGGTCGGAACTTACCCGACAAGGAATTTCGCTACCTTAGGACCGTTATAGTTACGGCCGCCGTTTACCGGGGCTTCGATCAAGAGCTTCGCTTACGCTAACCCCATCAATTAACCTTCCGGCACCGGGCAGGTGTCACACCCTATACGTCATCTTTCGATTTTGCAGAGTGCTGTGTTTTTAATAAACAGTCCCAGCCACCTGGTCACTGCGGCCAGCTCCGGCTCCGTCCGTGTGGACTTCACCAGCTCTGGCGTACCTTCTCCCGAAGTTACGGTACTATTTTGCCTAGTTCCTTCACCCGAGTTCTCTCAAGCGCCTTAGTATTCTCTACCTGACCACCTGTGTCGGTTTGGGGTACGGTCAACATGAACCTGAAGCTTAGAGGCTTTTCCTGGAAGCATGGCATCAACAACTTCGCATCCGTAGATGCTCGTCTCGTATCTCAGTCTTAGCGGTCCGGATTTTCCTAAACCACCAACCTACATACTTTCACCGGGATAACCAACACCCGGCTTGCCTAGCCTTCTCCGTCCCCCCATCGCAGTTCATGTCGGTACGGGAATATTAACCCGTTTCCCATCGACTACGCCTTTCGGCCTCGCCTTAGGGGCCGACTTACCCTACCCTGATTAACATGGGATAGGAAACCTTGGTCTTCCGGCGTGGGGGTTTTTCACCCCCATTATCGTTACTCATGTCAGCATTCGCACTTCTGATACCTCCAGCATGCTTCTCAACACACCTTCAACGGCTTACAGAACGCTCCCCTACCCAGCAAAACAAGTTTGCTGCCGCAGCTTCGGTGCATGGCTTAGCCCCGTTACATCTTCCGCGCAGGCCGACTCGACTAGTGAGCTATTACGCTTTCTTTAAAGGATGGCTGCTTCTAAGCCAACCTCCTAGCTGTCTAAGCCTTCCCACATCGTTTCCCACTTAGCCATGACTTGGGGACCTTAGCTGGCGGTCTGGGTTGTTTCCCTCTTCACGACGGACGTTAGCACCCGCCGTGTGTCTCCCGGATAGTACTCACTGGTATTCGGAGTTTGCATGGGGTTGGTAAGTCGGGATGACCCCCTAGCCCAAACAGTGCTCTACCCCCAGTGGTATTCGTCCGAGGCGCTACCTAAATAGCTTTCGGGGAGAACCAGCTATCTCCGGGCTTGATTAGCCTTTCACTCCGAGCCACAGGTCATCTCCTAATTTTTCAACATTAGTGAGTTCGGTCCTCCAATTGATGTTACTCAATCTTCAACCTGCCCATGGCTAGATCGCCCGGTTTCGGGTCTATACCTTGCAACTAGACGCCCAGTTAAGACTCGGTTTCCCTACGGCTCCCCTATTCGGTTAACCTTGCTACAAAATATAAGTCGCTGACCCATTATACAAAAGGTACGCAGTCACACCACGAAGGTGCTCCTACTGCTTGTACGTAGACGGTTTCAGGTTCTATTTCACTCCCCTCGCCGGGGTTCTTTTCGCCTTTCCCTCACGGTACTGGTTCACTATCGGTCAGTTGGGAGTATTTAGCCTTGGAGGATGGTCCCCCCATATTCAGTCAAGATAACACGTGTCCCGACCTACTCGTTTTCACCTTCATGCTTCCTTCGTGTACGGGACTATCACCCTGTATCGTTGAGCTTTCCAACTCATTCCACTAGAACCATGATTGCTTAAGGGCTAATTCCCGTTCGCTCGCCGCTACTAGGGAAATCTCGGTTGATTTCTTTTCCTCCGGGTACTTAGATGTTTCAGTTCTCCGGGTTCGCTTCTTACACCTATGTATTCAGTGCAAGATAGTGTGCATGCACACTGGGTTTCCCCATTCGGAAATCCATGACTCAAGCGGCTCTTACTGCCTCATCATGGCTTATCGCAAGTTAGTACGTCCTTCATCGCCTCCAACTGCCTAGGCATCCACCGTCTACGCTTAGTCACTTAACCATACAACCCGAAAATGTTTATTCGAGCTCTATGGGCTGTTTCTTTGCTGTACACAAGTTCGATACGCCTCTACCATTTTTGGATTCAAGTAGAGTGGCATTTCATTACTTTATTACAATCAGCTTGTTCATATTGTTAAAGAGCGGTGTAACATCAAGTTACTGATAAAGATTCTCGTGAGAATGTTTATCGCTAACTTTGGATAGAAACGTGATTCGTTAGTCGTGATTCGTTATTCGTTATTCGTTATTCGTTATTCGTGCGCTGCGCTGTTCGTACGCTTCGCTGTTCGACAACTAAGAAATGGTGGAGCCAAGCGGGATCGAACCGCTGACCTCCTGCGTGCAAGGCAGGCGCTCTCCCAGCTGAGCTATGGCCCCACAGGCCGCAGGCCTGTCGTTGTTCGTTATTCGTTCGTCGTTATTCGTAAAAACAATAAACCAAACACAATAACCAAACCAACAAACCGATAAGACTAACTTCAAGGTTAGGCAAGGCGGGAAGACACGAAGCATACATCAGTATGTGAGTGGCTTTCCAACGCAGCATAACCGCAGAAGTGGTGGGTCTGAGTAGACTTGAACTACCGACCTCACCCTTATCAGGGGTGCGCTCTAACCAGCTGAGCTACAGACCCAGTTTCTATCCGTTACATCTACCAAACCAGGCAATCTGTGTGAGCACTTAACTTCTTCAAGGCTTTTTCATAAGGAGGTGATCCAGCCGCAGGTTCCCCTACGGCTACCTTGTTACGACTTCACCCCAGTCATGAACCACACCGTGGTAAACGCCCTCCCGAAGGTTAAGCTATCTACTTCTGGTGCAGCCCACTCCCATGGTGTGACGGGCGGTGTGTACAAGGCCCGGGAACGTATTCACCGTGGCATTCTGATCCACGATTACTAGCGATTCCGACTTCACGGAGTCGAGTTGCAGACTCCGATCCGGACTACGACGCGCTTTTTGAGATCCGCTTACTATCGCTAGCTTGCTTCCCATTGTACGCGCCATTGTAGCACGTGTGTAGCCCATCCCGTAAGGGCCATGATGACTTGACGTCGTCCCCACCTTCCTCCGGTTTATCACCGGCAGTCTCCACAGAGTTCCCACCATGACGTGCTGGCAACTGAGGATAAGGGTTGCGCTCGTTGCGGGACTTAACCCAACATCTCACAACACGAGCTGACGACAGCCATGCAGCACCTGTCTCAGTGTTCCCGAAGGCACTCTTCTATCTCTAGATGATTCACTGGATGTCAAGGGATGGTAAGGTTCTTCGCGTTGCATCGAATTAAACCACATGCTCCACCGCTTGTGCGGGCCCCCGTCAATTCATTTGAGTTTTAACCTTGCGGCCGTACTCCCCAGGCGGTCAACTTAGTGCGTTAGCTGCGTTACTCACATCGTTTATGACACGAACAACTAGTTGACATCGTTTACGGCGTGGACTACCAGGGTATCTAATCCTGTTTGCTCCCCACGCTTTCGTACCTCAGCGTCAGTTTCTGACCAGGTGGCCGCCTTCGCCACCGGTATTCCTTCCAATATCTACGCATTTCACCGCTACACTGGAAATTCTACCACCCTCTTCAGAACTCGAGCCTGCCAGTTCAAAATGCCATTCCCAGGTTGAGCCCGGGGATTTCACATCTTGCTTAACAAGCCGCCTACGTACGCTTTACGCCCAGTAATTCCGATTAACGCTTGCACCCTCCGTATTACCGCGGCTGCTGGCACGGAGTTAGCCGGTGCTTCTTCTGTGGCTAACGTCAATCTTGTAGAGTATTAATCTACAAGCCTTCCTCACCACTGAAAGTGCTTTACAACCCGAAGGCCTTCTTCACACACGCGGCATGGCTGCATCAGGGTTTCCCCCATTGTGCAATATTCCCCACTGCTGCCTCCCGTAGGAGTCTGGGCCGTGTCTCAGTCCCAGTGTGGCTGATCATCCTCTCAGAACAGCTAGAGATCGTCGCCTTGGTGGGCCTTTACCCCACCAACTAGCTAATCTCACTTGGGCCTATCTCTAGGTGCAAGGTCCGAAGATCCCCTGCTTTGGTCCGTAGACATTATGCGGTATTAGCCACAGTTTCCCGTGGTTATCCCCCTCCTAAAGGCAAGTTCCCAAGCATTACTCACCCGTCCGCCGCTCGCCGGCAAAGTAGCAAGCTACTCCCCGCTGCCGCTCGACTTGCATGTGTTAGGCCTGCCGCCAGCGTTCAATCTGAGCCATGATCAAACTCTTCAATTTAAAGTGTTTAATCGACCCATTGAATCAATGACTTAATAAAATCTAATTTGTTAAGCACTTTTCCAATCAGTCAGGTGGTCAAGTTAATGACCTTTGTTGCATCCGAAGATGCTTCTCTGCCTGAATCCGGTAAGTGCCCACACAGTTTGCTTGGCTTGGTATATTGTTAAAGAGCGTTCGCTTCTTCAGTGAAGCGGGATGCGTATTTTACGCTTTCCCTGGTTCAGGTCAAGATCCTTTTCGATCTTTTTTTCAGTTTTTACTGAGTTGAACCTTGGTTGATTTCCTACTCGTTATTTGGCGGTTTAACCCTGCCGCTAACTTCTCGGTGACAACGGCGGCGAATTATAAGGATCATATTCAAAGGCGCAAGATCTTTTTTCACTTTTTTGTGCTGACTGCGCCTTTTTTGTTCGATCGTTTATTTATCGCCCTTCATCTGCTCGCTTTTTGCGCTATCCAGCTCTACTTCGTTCGATTGCGCTTGCTGCGCTGGCTTTACTGATGCTTCACCATCACAGTCATCGGTATCACCAACAACATGCTCTAACTTAATATTTTTAACAGTCCGGAACGTAGTGATAGGGCCTGAAATGGCATAAAGCATAAAAATAGAGAACAAAACTAGTGATGGCTCGGTGGCTACTATAACAAAAGCCAACACAATAGCTAAGATAGCAATAAATGAAACGCGTCCGCGCCAATCGACATCTTTAAACGAGTGGTAACGGAAATTACTTACCATTAATAGACCGGCAGCGATTGTAATAAAGGCAGCCAAATAATTAATGCTGGTTGGATCGATTTCATATTTACTACCCACCCATACTAAACCACTCACAATTGCGGCAGCACTAGGAATAGCTAAACCTTGAAAGTAACGTTTGTCGGCAGTGCCAAGGTTGGTATTGAAACGGGCTAAGCGTAATGCACCGCCAGCCACAAAGATAAAGGCAGCTAACCAACCTAATTTACCTAAGTCAGAGAGCGCCCAATTATACATTACTAATGCAGGCGCCATACCGAACGACACGATATCGGCCATACTGTCGTATTCGGCACCAAAAGCGCTTTCAGTGTTAGTCATACGAGCAACGCGTCCATCTAACCCATCAAATACCATAGCGATAAACACCGCCACAGCAGCAGACTCAAACATATTGTTCATTGACGCGACAATCGCAAAGAATCCTGAAAACAAACCGGCTGTTGTTAACAAGTTAGGCAATAAATAAATGCCTCGCGCTTTTGCGGTATTCGCTGTGTCTGATTTATTGGGCATAACGTCTTCGTCCTTTCAAAAATGGTCGCACAGCATAGCATAGCTTATATGGGGCAATAAATAGCCGAGTATTGTGGTACTCGGCTATTGTTTGTTCCACCCATTGCTGTTGTATGATTTACTGAGATATCACCAACCGCTCATTCTCTACATCTACTTTTATTAATTGTTGCGGCAGTAACTTACCCGCCAAGATTTGTTGCGCCAACGGATTTTCAAGCTCCTGTTGAATGGCTCGTTTCAGTGGTCGGGCACCAAACACTGGGTCAAAACCGGCTTTAGCTAAATGGGCTAAGGCAGCTTCAGTTAACTCCATACGGTAATCACGCTCAGCTAAACGTTGATATAACCGCTGCAATTGAATATTAGCGATG
Organism: Idiomarina loihiensis; assembly: GCF_024584785.1. Taxonomy (GTDB): domain Bacteria; phylum Pseudomonadota; class Gammaproteobacteria; order Enterobacterales; family Alteromonadaceae; genus Pseudidiomarina; species Pseudidiomarina fusca. The sequence continues at coordinate 229,004 of NZ_CP074112.1, read as the reverse complement.
TTCTTAATATGTTCCTGGGCTAATGGATGGAACACCACCGTTTCGTCTACCCGGTTAAGAAACTCTGGACGGAAGTGATGTTGTAAAATACCCATCACATCTGCCTTCATTTCATCATAACTTTGCTGCTGAGCTTTTTCCTGAATAACATCAGAGCCCAAGTTCGATGTCATGATGATAACCGTATTACGAAAATCAACAGTGCGACCTTGGCCATCGGTTAAACGACCATCATCCAAGACCTGTAACAAAATATTGAAGACATCTGGGTGTGCCTTTTCAACTTCGTCTAACAAGACCACCGAATAAGGTTTGCGGCGTACCGCCTCGGTCAAATAACCACCTTCTTCGTAACCAACGTATCCTGGCGGTGCTCCCACTAAGCGCGATACGGAATGTTTTTCCATAAACTCGGACATATCAATCCGTACCATGGCTTCATCAGTGTCAAACATGAAGTTAGCCAAAGCTTTGCACAATTCCGTTTTACCTACACCGGTTGGGCCTAAGAATAAGAATGTGCCAAGTGGCCGTTGCGGGTCGGATAAACCAGCACGCGATCGGCGAATAGCGTTAGCAACAGAAGTAACCGCTTCGTCTTGTCCTACCACGCGCTGGTGTAATTGTTGCTCCATCTGTAACAATTTCTCACGTTCTCCCTCAAGCATCTTGCTTACCGGGATTCCAGTCCAACGCGACAACACATCAGCAATCTGTTCGTCGGTGACTTTATTTTTTAGCAAGCTCATACCCTGCTCATCGGCTTCAGTTGCCGCTTTGAGCTGACGCTCAAGCTCAGGTATTTTGCCGTATTGCAGTTCAGACATACGATTAAGATCGCCGGCTCGGCGCGCTATCTCAAGATCTGTTTTGGCTTGCTCTAGTTGAGCCTTAATGTTTTGCTCACCTTGCACTACCGCTTTTTCAGCTAACCATACCTGTTCCAGCTCTTGGTATTTACGCTGCTGCTCGGTTAACTCCTGCTCTAGTATGGTAAGACGTTTTTTACTCGCTTCATCTTGCTCTTTCTGCAGCGCCTTTTGCTCTAACTGCAACTGAATGATACGGCGCTCGAGTCGGTCCAAATCTTCCGGCTTAGAATCGATTTGCATCCGAATGCTAGATGCAGCCTCGTCAATCAAATCAATCGCTTTATCTGGCAATTGCCGATCACTGATGTAACGATGCGAAAGCGTTGCGGCAGCCACAATTGCAGGGTCAGTGATTTGCACTGAGTGATGCACTTCGTAGCGTTCTTTCAAGCCGCGCAAGATCGCAATGGTGTCTTCCACCGATGGTTCATCCACCAGTACTTTTTGAAAACGGCGTTCTAACGCTGCATCTTTCTCAATGTATTGGCGATACTCATCTAGGGTGGTTGCGCCTACGCAATGCAACTCTCCTCGCGCCAGCGCTGGTTTGAGCATGTTACCGGCATCCATGGCGCCATCAGCTTTGCCGGCGCCGACCATGGTGTGAAGCTCATCAATGAAGAGAATAATACGCCCTTCTTCTTTACTTAATTCATTAAGCACCGCTTTTAATCGTTCTTCAAACTCACCACGATACTTAGCACCAGCCAGCAAAGCACCTAGGTCAAGGGACAACACTCGTTTGTGTTTTAAGCCTTCCGGCACCTCACCGTTGACGATGCGTTGCGCCAAGCCTTCAACAATGGCAGTTTTACCTACACCTGGCTCACCAATTAACACCGGGTTATTTTTAGTGCGACGCTGTAACACCTGAATGGTGCGGCGGATCTCTTCATCACGGCCAATGACAGGATCCAACTTGCCCGATTCTGCTCGTTCAGTTAAATCAATCGTGTATTTTGTTAGCGCTTGGCGTTTCTCTTCTGCGTTTTGATCATCCACAGCTTCTCCGCCCCTCACTTGTTCGATAGCTTGTTCAACCGCAGCTCTGGCGATTCGGTGGCGCTTGAAAATCTCACCTAAGGCACCCTTATCTTCCGTTGCAGCAAGCACAAATAGCTCAGATGATATAAATTGATCTTTGCGTTTCTGTGCATATTTGTCGCATAGATTTAACAGACTTGCTGTGGCTGGCGATACCTGAATATCGCCGCCGGTACCTTCTACCTGGGGTAATTTATCTAATGCTGCGGCTAAGTCTGAACGAAAAGCCGCCAAATCTACTTGCATTAACGTAAATAACGGCCGCAAGCTGCCGCCATCTTGTTGTAACAAAGCTTGCATTAAATGCAATGGCTCTATGTAGGCGTGGTCACGCCCTAGCGCCAAAGATTGCGCCTCTGCCACTGCCTGCTGAAATTTATTGGTTAATTTATCGAATCGCATGATAACCCTCTTAAAAAATCATTAATCCTGACATTTAATGTGGGTATTATTTCGACAAATTCAAGGGGGAAATTAAATTTTCCAGATTAACGTCGCTATTCGCCCACACAGTGGATTGCGGCGGTAAGAATAAAACCTTTGGTCTGAAAAGGTACAGCAACCGCTTTGAGTTATCTGTTCTACTCCTTGCTGAGCAAGAATTCGTTGCGCTAAAACAGGTAAATCAGCAAACCACTTACCTGCAATATGGGGACGAAAACTAATCTCATCAACAAGGCCTTGCGATAAAAATGGCTCGCGAACATCAGCACCTACCTCATAGGCGGTTGCAGAAATAGCGGGCCCGATCCAAGCTGTGAGCTGGCTTGCTGGCGTTGCAAAGTTAGCTAAGGTATTGGTGATAATCCCTTGTGCTAAGCCACGCCATCCGGCATGAATAGCGGCGATTTCTGAGCCATCGTTAGCTGCTATTAAAATGGGTAAGCAATCTGCAGTTAATATCGCACAGACTTGGTGCGCCTGATTGGTATAACTAGCATCGGCGTTCAGCCCCGTCATTGGCGTATCTGAGTGCAATGCTGAGAGGTTTAGCACACGAGTACTATGGGTTTGTTGTAGCCAACGAGGACTACTGGGTAAGGCTAATTGGCGCACTAACTGACGGCGCCGAAGCAAGACTTGAGCAGGATCATCCCCAACATGAACCGCCACATTACCCGGAGCTGCGGTTGTGGTAACCGCAGCTTTCACACCCGCAGATAATGTCCAGTTAGGGATAAGCATGGTTAATCGATGGGAAACTCTTTACGATCTGCGCGTAGCACTGCCAGCAGCTCCACCATATCGGCCGGCGTTGGCGCATCCCAACTTAACCATTCACCCGTTATGGGGTGGTGCAACGATAGGCGTGCGGCATGTAACGCTTGCCGACGAAAGCCGCGGAGCATTTCCAACAAAGGCTCGCCAGCTTTTTGCGGAGGTCGAGGCCGGCCGCCGTAAGTAAAGTCGCCTACTAACGGATGACGAATATGTGCCATGTGCACCCGTATTTGATGGGTCCGGCCAGTGTCTAAGCGCAGCCGCAAATGCGTGTGCGCACGAAACCGTTCAACCACTCGATAGTGTGTTACTGCCGGTTTGCCTAGCGCCACTACCGCCATATGCGTACGCTTCGTTGGATGACGGCCAATGGCTTCTTCAACAGTACCGCCCGCAGTCATGGGGCCGTTACACACAGCTTCATATTCGCGGGTGATTTCACGATTTTGCATGGCCGCAACCAAGTGTGTTTGCGCCGGAATGGTTTTTGCCACCACCATTAATCCGGTGGTGTCTTTGTCCAAACGATGCACAATACCTGCTCGCGGCACTTGATCGATAGCAGGAAAATGATGTAACAACGCGTTCAACAAAGTGCCATCCGGAGTACCGGCACCAGGATGAACAACTAAGCCCGCGGGTTTATTGATCACCATAATGTCATCGTCTTCGTAGACAATATCTAACTCAATCGGCTGCGCTTCAAAGCGTTTTACTTCAACTAGCACGCCATCGATTTCAATATCCATACCGGCCAAAACTTTTTCTCGCGGCCGATCGACGACCTCACCATCTATGCGTACTTGCCCATCAGTTATCCAAGTTTTTAACCGTGACCGTGAATAGTCAGGGAACATCTCAGCTACTGCTTGGTCCAAGCGCTTACCGTTGGCAGATTGTGGCACTGTGCCGGATAAAGAAATGTGTTCACTCATAAATTATAAATAGGACCTGTGAAAGCAGCCGTTGCTGCGCTAGAATGCATTGAATGTATATAGTGTACCTGTTTGGTCCGCTGCACCAAAGTTAAATCAACAGAGATTAAAAAAACTAATTATGAAATTACGACTTATTTTAGCTTGCGCAGCAGTAATTGCAGTTAGCGCATGCTCAGGAACACCTGATGACCAATTTGATGATAGCCGGCTAAGTGACGTAGAAAAAGGCTACGAGCGAGCTAAATCAAGTTTAGCGAACGGTAACATTAACAACGCGCTACAAATTTTAGAATCGATTAACATGCGCTATCCGTTCGGGCCATTGACGCACCAAATACAATTAGACCTAATCTACGCTTATTACAAGGTTGGTAATCTAGATAAAGCGTTGGCAACCATCGACCGCTTTGTGCGCTTAAACCCCAATCATCAAGATTATGACTATGCGCTATACATGCGTGGTTTAACCAACCAACGTACTGCCGAGAATACTATTCAAGAGTTTTTCGGAGTTGATCGTGCAGACCGCGACCCAACTAAAACTCGTGAAGCTTTTGATGATTTTGCCGAGTTGGTTCGTCGTTTTCCTGACAGTAAATATGCTGCAGATGCGCGCCAGCGTATGGTCGCTATTAAAAGCACCTTGGCTCAGTACGAACTTGCGGTTGCTCAATATTATGTGAAGCGCGAAGCTTTTTTATCCGCTGCTAACCGAGGTAAATACGTGCTGGAGAACTTCCCTGATACTGCCGAAGCTGAAACTGCACTTATCATTATGGCCAACTCATACGAGCAGTTAAATCTGGACCAGTTACAGCAAGATACAGTTGCTACCTTGCAGAAAAACTTTCCGAATAGCCGATACTTCCGCCGCGGTCTTGGGCAAGATTAAAAGCTATCGTCACTATAAAAAAGCCCTAGTCATTAACTAGGGCTTTTTTAATGCTTAACCAACAACCCTGCTAAACGGCATCTTCGTTTTCTTCGCCAGTACGGATCCGAATAACCCGCTCAACGTTGGTCACAAAGATTTTACCATCGCCAATTTTTCCAGTTTGTGCTGTTTCTAAAATAGTATCAATGCAACGATCCACTTGATCATCAGCCACCACAATATCAAGTTTTACCTTAGGTAAAAAATCGACCATGTACTCAGCACCACGGTAGAGTTCTGTATGGCCTTTTTGCCGACCAAAACCTTTGACTTCTGAGACCGTCATACCGGCAATACCAATTTCTGACAGAGCTTCGCGTACGTCATCTAGTTTAAAGGGCTTGATAATAGCTTCTATTTTCTTCATGGTTTGCTGCTGCCTTCTAATTGACGTTCTATTTCATAACGAAAATGGTTGGTAATTGGATACCGGCGATCTTTGCTAAAATTACGCGATGTAATTTTCGGTCCAACCGCTCCTTGCCGACGTTTGTACTCATTAATATCAACCAATTTGATCACACGCAAGACATCAGCCCGATCAAAACCACAATCGATAATAGCTGCTGCCGACCAATCTTGCTCAACATACAAGGTCAGAATTTTATCCAGCACCTCATAGGGCGGAAGGTTATCTTCATCCTTTTGATCCGGAGCTAACTCGGCCGATGGTGGACGCGTGATCACCCGCTCAGGAATCACCTCTTGCGCTTGGTTACGATAGCGAGCTAAAGCAAACACCAAGGTCTTAGGAATATCTTTCAAAGGCGCAAAACCACCACACATATCACCATACAATGTACAGTAACCTACCGCCAACTCGCTTTTATTACCGGTAGTAAGCACCAACGAACCCGTCTTGTTAGACAACGCCATCACAATCACTCCACGACTTCGCGCCTGCAAGTTTTCGGTGGTTGTGCCCAGCGCATCATCGCCAAATAACGGGCTCAGTTGCTGCATGAAACTATCATAGATAGGCTCTATGGCAACCACATCATAGTTTACGCCCATGCGCTCGGCTTGCAGTTGCGCATCGTCTTGGCTCATTTGCGACGTGTATTTGAATGGCATCATTACGGCATGAACTTGCGCAGCACCCAAAGCATCTGCTGCAATCGCTAAAGTTAACGCCGAATCAATGCCCCCAGATAACCCCAAGGTGACGCCTTTGAAGCCGTTTTTCTGCACATAATCACGCACACTCAGAACCAACGCTTGATAAATCAGCGCCAGCGGCTCACTAGCGTACGGCCGCCAATCATCTATCCCACTAAAACCGGCGTCGGAGCTATAGCTAAGAGTCGCACAGCAAGGTTCGCAATGGGGTAACTCGGCCACTAACTCGCCGGTAGCTGAAAGCACCAACGAATGGCCATCAAACACCAACTCATCTTGGCCACCACAATTATTAACATAGATAACCGGACAAGCCTTCTCATGGATACGTTGTTGCAGAATGTGCAAACGCTGCTGATGCTTATCAACCTCGTAAGGTGAGGCATTTAACGACAACACCAAGTCTACCTTTTCGCGTTGTAGTGCCGCCCAAGGTTCGGCATGCCAAATATCTTCACAAATGAGCAAGCCAATGCGATAGCCCTGATAATCGAAAAAGCCTGTTTGATGACCCGGGATAAAGTAACGCTGCTCATCAAACACCCCGTACTGAGGCAAGCGTTGCTTGTGATAGCGTGTTAATAACTGACCTTGGTAGAGCACTGACACGCTATTAAAAAGCTCATTACCAACCCGTTGCGGATGCCCAATAACTACGACGCTGTGCTGCGCGGCAGTGGCAATTGTCGTGATAGCTTGTGCAACCAACTGTTCAAAGTCTTCACGAAACAATAAATCTTCCGGCGGATAACCGGTAAGAGCTAATTCTGGAAAGACAATGATGTCACTATCCTGATGAGCCTGCATGGTCGCCAAAATAGTTTTTAAATTTTGATTGAGTGCACCGACGGTAAAGTCTAATTGTGCCAGCGTTAACTTAAGTGGCCGCATTCATTGGTCTCTATAAAGTAACTAAATCGAGGTCGGCTATAATAGAGCAGCGTCGGCGTGTGCGCAAATAATCTGCGCTTTAGCGCCCTATTAGCCATACTTTCTCACTAAAGCACACTTACTCGGACTTGGGATCTGGCTCAAGCTCAGCTAACGTAAACTTCTGCCCAGCACTGGTTAGCACTAAGCGTTCACGCTGCTCACCTAAAGCATTAGTATACAACTCAGGCTCCGCAATCTCTGCCCATTGATACAACACATTGCGGTGCACCTTAGCCCAAAGTTCGCGACCACAATCCACATAAGGTACTTGGCCACGCATCTGTACCGGATGGGTTGTGGATAACGGGAAGCTTTCACCGATATTGGTAGTCACACCAATGACTTGGTCTTGTTGATGTTGCTGGCGTTGCCAGGTGGTGATCATAAAAGGAACATCAACTACGGTAATTTTGACTTTTTCAACGGGAGTTACCAAGAAATAATCTTCGCCTTCCTTCACTAGTACCGAGGCGAATAATTTAACCAGAGCTGCACGTTGAATCGGCGAACCAGAATAATGCCATTGCCCATGCTCATCAATTAGCATGGGCAACTCGCCACAATAAGGAGGGTTCCATAAATGGGTGGGTGCCTGTTGACGTTGTTCGAGCGATTTTAATAACTGCTCTAACTGCATATACCCACCTCAATTCATTAATTAACTAAACGCTTCTGCCGCAATAAATACCAGAGCGTTGCTTCCGTGCGATTAGACACTTTAATGGCTTTGAAGATTGCTGATAAATGAACTCGAATGGTTCCTTCAGTAATACCAAGAATAGTAGCAATCTCTTTGTTTGATAAACCTTGTGCCAATAATTGCATGATTTCTAATTGGCGTGGCGATAAGAAATGTTCAGCACTACCTTGGCGCGCACCACTACCAGCTAGTCGTGACTCATCCGGCAAGTAACGGTCGTTATTGAGCAACACTCGAATAGCTAACTTAGCTTCTTCTGCCGTGGCATCTTTAGGCAAATAGCTACGCACGCCGTTACTCAGAGCTTGGCGTACTTCAGACAACGGACGCGCCCAACTAAACAGCACAACATGCGCTGTCGGAGCCATTTTTTTCAGCGTTTGCAAAGTAGGCCGTACTTCTGCGTCAGGAATATCCATGTCGAAGAAGATCAGGTTATAGTCACTTTGATGGCGCAAATATTCCTGCGCTATCTCGAAAGATGGCGCTTCGTAAATGGCTAGGTCTTCAGAAAAACTAGTTAATACCTGAATTAGACCTGCCCGCACAAAAAATTGAGAATCGATAATGAGTATTTTCATGGCATACCACGTGCAGCAACATTTCCCTATTAATGAAGCTATTGTACACTGTTTAACGAATGTTTGAAGTTTCAGTGTTATTGAATTGTAAATATATGTAAAAAGTGCAAAGACCGCTGAAATGCTCTAAACAACAATAATTCTAATAACTAGCCGAGATGGCAATAAAACAGCCAACATTGGAGTAAATAATGACCATCCTTCGTTTATGCACAATTGTTTTATTTTTGTTGTGTACATCGGTAACAGCTAAAACAATACTCTTTACTAATGCAAACGGCTACACCCTTACCGGTGAACCAGGCACAGATGCACAACTTAAGCAGTTTAATACCTTGCTTATCATTAACGGCAAAGTAGCCGCAGTTGGCGATTATGAACAACTGACCAAGAGGCTTAATCTAGCTGATATTACTAATCAAATTAATCTACAAGGCAAAACTATTTTGCCTGGACTCATTGACGCCCACGGCCATGTATTGGGCCTTGGCCAGAACTTGATGCAAGCAGACTTACGCGACGCGGCCTCGGAAACGGCAGCCGTTGCTACAGTTAACAACTTTGCTAAACAGAACCCGCAATTAGAATGGGTGATAGGACGCGGTTGGAATCAAGAAAATTGGCCAAGTAAAGAATTTCCGCAACGCAACAGTTTAGATGAGGCGATAACCGACCGCCCAGTCTATTTAACTCGGGTAGACGGCCACGCCGCGTGGGCGAATAGCAAAGCGTTAGAACTAGCTGGCATTACTGCTGCCACGGTAAGCCCCGAAGGCGGTGACATCATTCGTGATAGCAACGGTGAGCCGACCGGAGTATTGATTGATAATGCCATGGCTTTAATCGAACAGAAGCTACCGGCTGCGAGTATTGAACAAACTAAACAAGCCCTACAATTAGCCTTTGACCATTTGTTAGCGCAGGGTATTACCAGCGTTCATGATGCCGGTATTGACGCTTTGAACTTAAAGGCTTATCAAGACCTTGCTGCACAAAACATGCCCTTGCGAGTCTACGCGATGTTATCTGGTAGCGAGCCCAAGTTAGCTGAACTTTTAGCGCAAGGAGCTATTGTTAGCGATGACGATAAACTCACCGTTCGTAGCGTCAAGATTTATGCCGACGGTGCGCTAGGAAGTCGCGGTGCGGCGTTGCTCGAACCCTACTCAGACTCGCCTCATCAGCATGGTTTGATGGTTACCTCACAAGAAGACATGCGCGCTCTATATCAGCTGATTATTCCCCATGGCTTTCAAATCAATACTCATGCCATTGGTGACCGCGCTAACCGTATCGTGTTAGATGAGTTTGCGCATGCCTTTGAGCTCTTTGGCGGTACCAACCTGCGCCATCGAATTGAGCACGCACAAGTGGTGCACCCGGATGATTTGGTGCGGTTCAAACAACTCAATATTATTGCATCGATGCAGCCTACCCATGCCACTAGCGATAAGAACATGGCAGAAGATAGGCTTGGTAAAGCCCGAATGAAAGGCGCCTATGCTTGGCAAACACTTGCCCAGCAAGGCACTATTATTGCCGCTGGCTCAGATTTCCCAGTGGAACTTGCTAACCCCTTCTTTGGTTTACATGCAGCCGTAACCCGCCAAGACCGTGATAACCAACCCCAAGGGGGCTGGTACGCTCACGAAAGCTTGACCTTAACGCAAGCGTTACAAGCTTTTACCTTAGATGCCGCTTATGCCGCAGGTCAGGAACAGATCCTTGGCACCTTAGAGCCGGGTAAATGGGCTGATTTCATTGTGTTGGATCATGATCCCTTTGCGCGTGATGCCGCTATACTATGGCAGAACCAAGTGCAAGCCACTTACGTTGCTGGCGAACGCGTGTATCACCAAGCAACGACCAAGTAAGTCATAAGGAAGGATGATAATGAGCCAAGCTGATGTACCGGAAAATTCTTTAGATATTAAACATGTTCGGCGCGATTACACGCAAGGCCGGTTAACTCGTGATTCGCTGCAGCAGGACCCGATGCAGCAATTTGCGAATTGGTTTCAAGCGGCCAAAGATCATCCTTCACAAACGGACCCAACTGCTTTTACTGTAGCCACCGTCAGCGCTGATGGGCAACCTCATCAGCGCGTGGTGCTGTTAAAAGAAGTGCGGACCGATGGCTTTGTGTTTTACACCAATTACAACAGTGCTAAAGGGCAAGACATTGCGCACAACCCCAAAGTAGCCATGCATTTTGCTTGGCTAGCGTTGGAGCAGCAAATACGCATTGAAGGGCATGCGGAAAAAATCAGTCAGGCAGAAAGCGAAAGCTATTTTTACCAACGCCCACGTGAGAGCCAATTAGGCGCTCTGGCCTCTAGCCAAAGTAGCCCCATTGCAAGCCGCAGTGAATTAGAGCAGCACTATCATCAACTCACCGAGCAATATGAAGGAAAAACCATTCCCATGCCTGCGCATTGGGGCGGCTACCTGATTAAGCCGCAACGCTTTGAATTCTGGCAAGGCGGCCGTTATCGCTTACACGACCGCTTTGTTTACCAGCTGGGCAAGCATGGCTGGAACGTCCAACGCCTGCAGCCTTAAAGGCATGGCGGCAAGTCTAAACCTAGCTTGTCGCCCAATTTAGCCAACTGGTGTAACAGTTGAGGGCTATATTCTATGCCCTGTTGTAGTTGCTGTTTTCGCCGTGCCAGCGCACCTTCCCCCGGAATTCGAACCGGCTGGGATGCTGTAATCGGCGTACATTGATGAATCCCATCAACCAACGCTTGCGCTTGCGCCTGAAATGCTTCTGAAGCGCCCAAAGCACTTGGGTCGATCACTTGAATCCACACGGTATTGGCATCCAGACCCGCTTGTTCCTGATGTCGTCCCCATTGACTCAAGGCGAGCGTCCACAGTTCGCTAAATAAATTCAACCCAGAGCCTTTATAACCTAACAATTCACCACCTAAACTGGCCAAAACACTGGGCGGATCTTGCACAAAGGTAGCAGGATCACAGGTGTAATCACCCGCAGCAGTAATCAACGCAGGATACGGCAGCTGTTGTTGCTCCGCCAAGGCTTTACGAACCTTACCGGCGGCGGTCATGGATAAGCTCACATCAAACAGGACCGGATCGCTCAGCGTTGGTGCCCCGATCGCAAAAGGGTTTGGTGAAAACCAAGCTGATTTAGCGCCATGTGGCGCCACCACCGCTTGCCCAGGCGTGGCACACATCATTTGAATCAGCATGCCGGCAGCTACCGCCTGTTCTAAATACACAGCCAAAGCGGCAACATGTTGGGTACGGCGCACCAACACAGTGCCGGTTCCATAATCACGCGCCATCGCGATGGCTCGAGCCACTGCTTGCGGCATCACGTATAGCCCCGAGAGCAAGTCGGCATCCCACAATTCCAGCGCACCGCGTTGACTTATCACTCGCGGCTCACCGCTTGGTTTAGTCTGGCCCTGTTGCAAACAATCAACATTGTATTTTAAGCGCATCAAACCATGGGTCCGAAACCCCAGCAAGTCGGCAGCAACCAAGTGCTGAGCCATAGCTGCAGCAACAGGTTCAGTGGCTCCAGCCTGTTGCAAGCACTGTTGCGCCCAAGCTTGCATTAATTTTGCATCGATTCGTGGATTTTTTTGCTCTGTCATGCGGTTCTTCGTTGTAAATTGATGTGAGTTGGTTAAGCTTATCAAATAAATGACAAGAGGAGTAAATGTGTGTCAGCAACAACATCAAGACAAAGGATTGGCGTACTCACCAGTGGTGGTGATGCCCCCGGCATGAATGCCGCATTACGCGCCGTAGTTTTAGCCGCTGAGCATTATGATATGGAAGTTATTGCATTTCGTCATGGCTACGAAGGCTTGTTAAACAATGAATATTTATCGCTAAAGGCAGCCGATGTCCTGCACGTCTTACAATATTCAGGAACCATCATTAAAAGTGCCCGCTGCCCGCGGTTCAAAGAAGTAGCAGCAGCGCAATTAGCAGCCGAGAATCTTGATGCTCTGGGGCTCTCTGCGCTGGTGGTGATTGGTGGCGATGGTTCGTTTCGCGGTGCTGAACATTTGAGTCAGTATTGGCAGGGCCAAATTATTGGGGTGCCAGGCACCATCGACAACGACTTGTATGGTACCGATGCCACCATTGGCTATGCCACCGCGGTCGCAATTGCCATGGATGCCTTGGATAAAATTCGCGATACGGCCGATGCGATGGATCGGGTATTTATCGTTGAAGTCATGGGACGTCATGCTGGCTTTATTGGTTTAAGCAGTGCCATGGCTGCTGGTGCAGAACGGATGATTTTACCAGAGCTGCAACGCGATAAGCCGCTAACGGTGGCGGCCTTAGTTAAACATATCAAGCGCGTAGAAGCGGTGCGCGGCCCTGGCAGTTATGTGATGGTGCTTAGCGAACATCAATGGCCAGGCGGTGCCGTAGCCCTATCGGAACAACTCGAAGCAGAGTTTGATATGCCGTGCCGACCTTGTTTGCTGGGCCATATTCAACGTGGTGGTGCGCCGGCTCCCAGTGATAGAATTTTGGCATCGCAATTGGGTGTGCATGCCATCGAATTGATCTTACAAGGCGCCACGCGCGTTATGGCAGGGATCAAAGCGAATCAAATGGTGGCCGTGCCACTGGTAGATACTTGGACCAAGAAAAACCCGCTGGATGAGAATTTATTACGAATTCAACATGAGATTTTTAATCCAGTAAAAAAGAGTGCTAACAAGCCGTCGCAATAGTGGCAATTTAAGCCAATTGCGCAGATAATATGCGCCCTTTTCAAAGACCCATAGCTGCGCTTGCGCAGCCTCTTTTTTTACTAATGGAGGTGAGTGACATTGAGCACACATCAACCTAAACAAATCGCAACCCTAACTATTGCGACCGAACAACCGGTACGCGAGTTTTTTGGGGCCCAAGTAGAGCAAGCTATTTATGCTAATGGCACTCATATTATAGGTTTCGGCTTTGACGGTACCGCCTGTTTCAGAAAAGGTACCCGAAACGGTCCAGATGGTCTTCGCGCAGTTTCTGAAGATATCGAAAGCTATTCGCCCTACTTAGACGCTGATTTGTTTGATTTACCTTTTGTAGATTTAGGTAATCTATCGCTAGGCGATAGTGACGATGTCGAAGCGCAATGGCAGTTCGCCACCGATCAGTTTGATGAAGCTTTTGGTGCTATCGATTTAGCCGCTAACAACGTGCGCGTGCTAACCCTAGGGGGCGAGCACTCCATCTCTTATGCGCCTATTCGTAAATATTTAGCTCAGTACCCAGATATGGTGTTATTGCATTTAGATGCTCACGCAGATTTACGCGATGGTTTTTTAGGCTATCACTATTCTCATGCATCTATCATTCGCCGTAGCTTAGATCATTTCGGCCCAGGACATCAGTTAATTCAGTACGGTATTCGCTCAGGTACGCGTGAAGAATATCAATACATGAACGACCATGGCACGGTACGCAAGTCACGCCAAGATTTTCTAGCCAGCGTTGCTGCGATACCAGCAGATCGGCCAGTCTATTTGACCTTGGATTTAGACTATTTTGACCCGGCATTTTTACCGGGCACAGGTACACCAGAACCGGGTGGTGAAGATTTCCATTCGTACGTCAGCCTAATGAAAATTTTACGCGAGAAAAATCTGGTTGGCGCCGATGTGGTTGAGTTATCTCCAGAAATCGACCCAACGGGCAACTCAGATGTGTTCGCTGCCAAAATCGTGCGCGAGTTATTAATTATTTTAAACGAAAAAGGAGTTCGCTAATGGCTGAACCATGGAGTATTGATGACGCCGAAGAACTCTACGGTGTAAAGCGCTGGGGCGCGGGCTACTTTTCGATCGGTGCCAATGGCAACATTCAGATTGCCCCCAATCATCGCATCCCCGATGTCACCATCGATATGCAAGAAGTAGTGGATGAAATTTTAGCTGAAGGTATTCAATTACCAGCGGTTATTCGTTTTCACGACATTTTGCGCTCGCAAGTAGAGATCTTAAACGAAACCTTTGCAAAAACGATTACTGATGCCGACTACCAAGGTCGCTATGTAGGCGTGTTCCCGATTAAAGTAAACCAAATGCGCGAAGTGGTTGAAGAGATCATCGATGCCGGCGAACCCTACGATTACGGCCTTGAAGCAGGTTCAAAACCTGAATTGATGGCGGTATTGGCCTACAACGAAAACCCCAATGCGTTAACCGTGTTGAATGGCTACAAAGACGAAGATTATTTAACGCTGGCCCTACTTGGCCGTCAATTACGCCGTAAAATGATCATCGTCATTGAGAAATTCAGTGAACTAGAAATGTTGATACCGCTCGCGAAAAAGCTTGGGGTAGAACCTATGATCGGCTTGCGCAGCAAAATGATGGTGCGTAGCGCAGGTAAGTGGGCTGGCTCAAGCGGCGATCGAGCTAAATTTGGCCTAAGTATTACCGAAATCTTAAACATTGTTGAACTCCTAAAGAAAGAAGATATGCTGCATTGCGCTAAGCTGCTGCACTTTCATATCGGTAGCCAAATGTCTGATATCCGTAAGGTTAAAGAAGCGGTATCTGAAGGTGCTCGACTCTATGCCAAACTGGTACAGCTTGGAGTTCCGCTTGAGTACCTCGATATTGGTGGCGGCCTAGGTATTGATTACGACGGTACTAGCTCTACCACAGATTCATCACGTAACTATTCTACCGATGAATACGTGGCAGACGTGGTTTACGGCGTAAAGCAAATTTGTGACCTAGAGCAGGTGCCCCACCCTAACCTCGTAAGCGAGAGTGGCCGTGCCATCACAGCTCACCACAGCTGTGTGGTGACCAATATTGTTGGCGAAATTAAGAATACCGGTGCCCAGTTTGATATCAGCGCCAGCAGCAACGAACATATTTTAGTTAGTAATATGCGGGAACTGGTGAATGCGAACGACATGCACCCACAAGAACGCTACAACGATGCTGCGTCATTCAAACAAAGCGCATACGAAGCTTTTAAACTGGGTATTTTATCGCTCGAAGAGATGGCCAAGCTAGATACCATGTATTGGCGTATTCTCAGCGACATTCATCAATCGTTAGATCGCGAAAGTTTCGTATTCCAAGAACTTGAAGAGCTTGAAGATATGCTGGCAAGTCAGTATCTCTGTAACTTCTCGATTTTTCAGTCAGCCGCAGATACTTGGGCGATTGGGCAAGTACTACCGATTGTTCCTATTACACGACTAAACGAAAAACCAGAAGTACGCTGCTCTATTGTTGATATCACCTGTGATAGCGATGGTAAATTAAGCAAGTACATTGAAGGTACCGAGATTAGTGATAACATCCCGATGCATGCACTGCGTAAAAACGAGCCTTATCATGTTGGCATGTTCTTAACCGGTGCTTACCAAGACGTTATGGGCGATATGCATAACCTCTTTGGCCGCTTAACTGAAGTGCACATTTATTGTCACGATGACGAGCCAGGTGATTTCTATATTGAAGAAGTGGTACCAGGCACGGCCGCTGAAAAAGTGCTTGAAACCATGCAGTACAACACTGACTTTATGGCAAAGACTGTGAAGAAGTCGATTGATCGTGAAGTTCGTAAGGGTCACATTGCGCCACGCGAAGGTGTACGATGGACAGACTATTACGAGAAGTGTTTAGCCGGAAGCACCTACTTGAAGGTGTAATTTCCAGCAATCTGCGTATTTACTGAGCAAACGGTCCTGTTTAAGTGATTTTCTATAAAAAATCGGTTGACTCAAGACTCAAAAACTCGTTTAATACGCCCCGTTGCCCAGATAGCTCAGTCGGTAGAGCAGGGGATTGAAAATCCCCGTGTCGGTGGTTCGATTCCGCCTCTGGGCACCATTATTCCGAAAACCCCGCTAGAAATAGCGGGGTTTTTTCGTTTTAGCTCTGCTAATCTAAGCATGGAGTTAAACAACGGAGATAAAACATGAAGCTAAGATGGTTGGTCATCACGGGTCTAGTTGCAGTAGGCGGCTACTGGTATATCGCTGATCCCTTGTCCCAACCTAAACCATCTCACACCGATGAGCGTGTGGACGAGAATAATCAGCCTCATAGCAACAGCGCTAGAGCTCCCTCAGTCACACCAATAATCAGCCCTGAAAAGCCTCCTACAGCGCCCTACACTGAACCAAAGGTAAGCGAGGAAGCTGTGCCTACCAGCGTCCCCTTTGAGCAGCTAACTGAAGCTCAGCAGATGGCTTATTTAATTGAGCAGTTAGACCAACCTGGTGGGTTATCAGGAGAAGCCGCAAGTAATGCACTAAGCCTTCGTGCGTTCAATGATTTTATTGACCAACTGAGTATTGCCTCGGAAATTACAAGCAACTTTGAATATGACTTCAGAGATAGCTTTAATCAGCATTTAGACCAGCATCCTGAGTTTGTGCCTACTGCATTGGAATGTAATCGTAATGTTTGCGCAGGCGTTATTGAATACCCCGCTCACCTTGCGCAAGCCACGGAAGAGTTTACCTGGGGTATGATCTCTGCGACACCTAGGCCAGTCGCTGTGGTAAGTAGCAAAGTAAGTATTGATGGCCGCAACGAAATTCGCTTTGTCTTAAATTATGAAACGGCTACCATCAAAGCCAAGTAGAAACAGATAAAAAAAGGAAGCTCATGGAGCTTCCTTTTTGATTCGAGTTAAACCTGCGACAAACGATTAGAATTCGTAGCTGTAACTTAGGCTGAACACTCGCCCTACTTCACGTGATTGCACGGTAATACCAGACTGAGTTACATCTTGGTCTTCGCCCAATACGTTTTGTACTTTAAAGCTAACTTTAGAATTAAAGTCTGGGTAGAAGTTGTAAACCAAATCTAATGAGTGGAACGGCTGTTCGTAAGCATCACCGCGGCCACCAATACCCGCAGCCAAGATACGCTCGCCAAACACGTTATACACTAACGAGCTAGAATGATTACCATCCATCGAATCATAACCTAGCTGTAAGTTAGCAACGTATTCAGAATGACCCGTTAAGCGCTTAGTAGGATTAGTTAAGTTACCTGCTAACGCCGGATCAATCACCGCTTCTGAATCACTCCAAGTTAAGTTACCGGTGGTAAATAAGCCGTCATGTACATAGGTTAAGTCGTGTAACCACTCAAACTCAATCCCGTATACTTCAGCCGAAATACCGTTCACATAATTCAGGGTGTATTCTTCGTCACCGACACTCAAGACCGATTCGATTGGCTTATCGATATCCTTGTAGAACGCAGACACTGTGTAGTTATCGCCGTTATCAGCAAAGTACTCAAAGCGTGCATCAAAGTTGGTCATTGGGCTGCTAGCTAAACCAGCTCGGCCAATGGTCCGAATATCGGTGATAGGGTCGTAGTAGGCAACAGGCACTGTTTCACGGATATCTGGACGCACTACGGTTTCAGAAAAACCAAAGCGCAACTGATAATTATCATCACTGATGTAGGTTAATGACAAGGCAGGATAGAAATCATCTTCTAACGTGGTACCGTTTAGAATTCGCTCTTCTGAATAGAAGGTTTCGATATCGTTACGATCAAAAATCAAGCTAGAAGTAGCCAACGATACCTGTTTGAACTCTTCCCAACGCACACCACCTGCCAAACGCCAATGATTATTCAAGAACATATCAAAGGCACCGTACAAGGCATCGGTTTTTTGAACGGCTAAGTAATCATCGGCGTCCGGTGAAGTTGGTTCACGATACGACAATAAGAAGTTACTATCGTTGATACGGTCATTGGTTAGATAATCCGTGATCCCCAAAATACCATTCGGATCGTCATTTACCGTTACCCGCAAACCAGAGCCATTATCCATAGCAAAGCGGTCCGTGGTGTAATAACGAGCTTTATCAGTAAAGTCATAGCCGGCTTTAAACTCAATGTCTAAGCCCGCAAAGGTAACTGGCAATGAGAAGTTACCGCTGTAAGATTTCACTTGGTCTTGCATGCCCACGTATTGGAATACCGCACGGTTGTCATCACCGGTAACGACGGTACTCAGGTAATCGCCTTGGCCGTTAAACAAATCATCAAAGCGATAGGAAATATCCGTAGGGATATCTGTTTCTGCTTTAGATTCAGTGTACTGCCAATCAAAACCTATACCCCACCAATCTAACAGGGTGTGTTGACCACGCACTTGATCGATATCGAGAGTACGCTCTTCGTATTTAAACTCATGCTCGCGGTTGGCAATACCTGAACCATAAATAGTTTTTAAGTTACTACCGTTAGGGCTTTGCATGATGCCAAATTCAGACTCGTCTTCAGCATCGGTCAAATACAATTTGGTGTAACTAACGCTATGGGTATCTAGCTCATAGCCGATACTAAACACACCATTTAAACGCTCAGTTTCAGTTGTTTGCGTGGTTTCGCTGACGGTGTTGTAACAAGAATTAGCAACCTCTTCAGCACTGTTTAGTGTGGTAGCACAGCCAGCTTCCGCATTTTCACTTAACACTGCGTTTTTACGATCCGAAACGTTCCATTTGGTGTCGTAGGCCGCTGCTGCCAGCACGCCGATATTGCCCCCAAAGAAATCTTCTTCGAAGCTATTACCAATACTAGCTTTAATACTGTAGTTAGGGTCTAGCGATTCGTGCTGCAGACTAATGTCACGCGGTAAGGCTTGCGCCAAACCAGCATTAATAGCACGAGCTTGGTCACTAGCTGAGCCCAACTCATTGGCAACTAAACCGTCTTTGCTAATGATGTTACGTAAACTAAAGTCGCCACGATATTTGACGATAGCATCACGAATATTTTGCGGAACTCCAGCTTCGTTACGATTGTAGGTGTAACCGCTACTGGCGTTATCACTTTGCCCGATACCAACTTCGAAGCTAGCTTGAAAATCAGTCGGCAAAGATTTGGTTCGGATATCAATATTACCGCCACCAAAAGCCGCCGGCATGGATGGAGAAAACACTTTCTGCACCGCTAAGCTTTCAATGATAGTTGAAGGAATGATATCGAGTGGAATAACGTTACGGGTTAAGTCTGGGCTAGGGATACTGGCGCCGTTTAAGCGAGCACTAGAGTAGCGTTCACCTAAGCCACGCACATAAACGAACTTACCATCCACTAGCGTTAAACCAGTGACCCGTCGAAGGGCTGATGCCGCGTCACTATCACCAGTACGTGATAACTGCTCAGCACCAAGGATGTCAGCCACAAAAGCTTGATTTTTGCGCTCATCCACGACCGCTGCGGCACTACCTTGTAAACGCGTTCCGGTCGTCACAACTTCTTCAATGGTGGTATCTGCTGCAGCAACCGGTTCTTGTTCTGCAGATTGGTCTTGAGCGTAGGCCTGGCTGCTTGCCAGCAAGGCAAGGCTAACCGCTACAGCTAACGGTTTAAGGGTATGTTGGGTGCTCATAATCAACTCCTGCGAGGTCTGAAGGAGGGGGCTCGTTGCGATAACAACGGCCCCCTAATCTTGGCTTAATCAGAACAGTTGATTAATCTTGCTCAGCCGCCGCTAAAGCAGCTTCAACCCACTGGTACCACTCAGAAGAAGTATCATCGCTAGATACTGCACCAATAAAGTCAACCGGCTCTAAATAGGGGTTACCCAAGCTCGATAGGTCGTTCGCTGTGACGGTAATGTCACTAGAGCTCATATCAGTAGCGAAACCATCCGCTGCAAATACTGTTGCGTTACCACCAATACGTGCGTTTTCACCACCATTGTCGAACCATTCTTGACGGCTCACGCCATTAGCGAATAAGTTGCCTGAGGTGAATTCGTTTTCAGCAACACAAGCCATCACTGAGCTGTAGAAGTTCAAGTCACCGTCAACCACGCCTTTCTCACCGTCGCCAGTAAACAAAATGCAGCGCGAGTCGTTGGTTGATACATCTTCTTTCACCAACAAGAAGTTGTACATCTGACCCAAGAAGTTATCGTCAAACTTCATCGCAATAGATGGATCGTTATCACGAGTAGATAAGCCATCGGTAGTCACCACAGTCACGTTAGCAATGGTAGGACGTGATGCTGGGGCTTGTGAGTATTCTGCTCCGGCGTTTTTCTCACCATCGGCTTCAAAACCACCGTTACCCATGAATACTTGTTCGCCATCCACGTTCACAGTACCGTGTTTGATATATAAGAATTGGGCAGTTCCTTGCCAGCCTGAATCGATATCCATCGAGTCATCTTGGGTGTCAGTAAAGACCACGTTTTTAACGTTAGCAGCACCACCGAAGAATTCGATACCGTCGTCATAACCTTGGTGAATATGCACAAACTCATACGATGAACCAGAGCCAACAGCGTTCAACGTTAATGAGTTTAAGTCGTCACCATCACCACCGGCGCGTGGGCCTGAACCCGCATACCAAATTTTTACGTACTTCATCGAGCCGCTATCATCAGCATTGTCGTTACCACCGTAGTAGCTCACGATACCTTCTGAAGCCACGTTACAGGTGCCTGCATCACGCTGCGCATCGGTACACTGGTTAGTAATACCATGACCATTAACGATAATGCCGCCCCAATCTGCAAAGCGCGGACCATTGCCGACTACGTCGAACCGAGTAAAGGCGTTAGCCGAAGTAAAAGTGATAGGCTTGTCGAAGGTACCGATAGCGTCTAATTTAGCACCACGAGCTACCCGTACAATGGCTTCACCGCTGGTGAAAGCTAAGGTTGCGCCTGGCTCTACTGTTACAGTTGGGCCTTCACCAATCGTGCAGCTGGTGGTGGTATCACAGTCTTCACCAACCAATAACGCACCGTCAAATACGTGTACACCACCATCCGGTAATTCAACGAAAGTTAAGTCTTCGGTGATTTCAATGTTACGGCTAGCAAATTCAAGATTGTACTCACAATCACGGCCATCAAACGCACCTTGTACGCCGTTGTTAACCGCACAAATATTTTCTGCAGTGTTATCGCCGTTATCGTCGCCGCCACTGCCGCCACCGCTTGAGTTGTTTGAGTTGTTAACACTGTTATCGACAACGCTTGGGTTGATTTCGATATCACCGCCGCAACCAACAAGAGCCAAAGCTGATGCAATAGCAGTAACTTTGAAAAGAGTATGCAATTTCATTGTGTTCTCCCGGATAGGAACTGGTTTGGGTTATAAAAACAACGGGGCAAGAGTAATGAGGGTGAGTGACAGATTTGTGACAAAACACAATGGTCATAAAAGATTCATGGGGCTGTAACAAATCGAAAGCGGTGATTGCTGCGTTTCATTTAAGGCATTTTATGCCAATATACTTCATCTAATCTGTTTAACCCTTTTGTTTGACGATAGGAACATCATGAAACCACAACGTATTTTTATAACAGGTGGCGCCAGCGGTTTAGGTTATGCCCTAGCGCTTATCTGCGCCAAAGGTGGCTGGCGGGTTTGTATTGCTGACCGAGATGTCGAGCGTGGTGAAGCTGTGCTTGGCAGCCTCCAAAAAATTCAGCCACAAACCATTTTCATGCCCTGCGATGTCACCCAATTTGACGACTTGAACGCAGCAGCCACTAAGCTGCAAGAAATTTGGGGCGGCGTCGATGTGGTCGTTAATAACGCGGGAGTAGCGCAAGTCGGCAGTATCAGTGATACCCCGCTGAGCGATTGGCAATGGATTATGGATATTAATTTGATGGGAGTGGTACGAGGCTGCAAAGTTTTCACCCCGCTGTTCCAGCAGCAAGGCCACGGCCACTTTGTTAATGTCGCCTCGATGGCTGGTTTGCTTGATGTGCCTAATATGTCCGCTTATAACGCCAGTAAAGCAGCTGTGGTGAGCCTTAGCGAAACTCTGCAGAACGAATTAAAGCCACACAATATTGCGGTAACCGTGGTTTGCCCGAGTTTTTTTCGCACCAATTTGGGCCAAGGCATGCGCTCAACCATTACCGGCATGCAAAGCAAATTAGATAAGCTGATGGCTGGCAGTAAATTAAACGCAGCAGATATCGCCCGACAAATCATGCGCGCCCTCGATAAGAAAAAATCTCATGTACTGCCCCACCGGCAGGGTCGTATCGCTTGGTACGCCAAACGATGGTTACCCCGCACTTGGTATCAAAGACTGATACATTCACAAAAGA
Source organism: Idiomarina loihiensis (assembly GCF_024584785.1). GTDB lineage: Bacteria > Pseudomonadota > Gammaproteobacteria > Enterobacterales > Alteromonadaceae > Pseudidiomarina > Pseudidiomarina fusca. Next base: position 206,577 of record NZ_CP074112.1, on the reverse strand, counting down.
AATGATCGCAATACACAATCATATTCTTGATTAATACGGTCTGACCAGTCTACTCTGTTGTTGTTAACTAACCAACAACAACTGGGTAGATTATGACCACCACCAACTCTTTTATAGATGGCTTACAAATGCCGCCGCTAAGCGGCAAAGCAGCAAGCCTCATCGACACCAATGCGCAACAATTTTTAGTGCAATTGGTGCGTAAATTCAGACCACAACTCCAGCAAGTTCTTGCCCATCGCCAGCAGCGCCAAGCGGTGATTGATGGCGGCCAATTGCCTGACTTTGATGCTAACACCGCTGCTATTCGTGAAGGCGACTGGCGTATTGCCGAACTGCCGAAAGATTTAACCAAGCGCCGTTTAGAGATTACCGGGCCGGTCGATCGCAAGATGGTCATCAATGCACTTAACGCTAATGTTGATTGCTACATGGCCGATTTTGAAGACTCACAATCACCCACGTGGGACGGTGTGCTGCAAGGTCAGGTGAATTTATACGATGCCAATCGTCAGGACATCGACTACAGAGATCCAACGAGCGGTAAGCACTATCAACTCGCTGATAACCCTGCCCTTCTCATTGCCCGAGTGCGCGGTTTACATCTACCAGAAAAACACGTGATGGTAGATAACGAGGTGATTCCTGGCGGCTTGTTTGATTTTGCTTTGTATTTTTACTTGAACTATCAAACCCGCACCAGCCAAGGTTCTGGCGTCTACTATTATGTCCCTAAGCTTGAGCATGCTGAAGAAGCCCAATGGTGGGCGGATGTATTTAGCTTTACCGAAGATTATTTTAAGCAACCACGCAGTACCATCAGAGCCACCATCCTCATCGAGACTTTACCGGCCGTCTTCCAGATGGATGAGATTCTGTACGCCATGCGCGAACACATTGCAGCACTTAACTGCGGCCGTTGGGATTACATTTTCAGCTACATCAAAACCCTTAAAAATCATCCTGATCGAGTGCTTCCAGATCGCCAAGTCGTGACCATGAACCAGCCTTTCTTGAACGCTTACTCACGCCTACTTGTAAAGACCTGTCATCGCCGCGGTGCTCTGGCGATGGGCGGAATGGCAGCCTTTATTCCGAGTAAAGATGCCACGGAAAACGCCGCTATTCTGGCTAAAGTCAAAGCCGATAAGGAACTCGAACGTAGCAATGGCCACGATGGTACTTGGATTGCTCACCCGGGTCTTGCTGATACCGTACGCGAAGTCTTTGTGGATGGCTTAGAAGGCGTGAATCAATTAGCTGTATTGCGTGAGCAAGATGCTCCTATCACCGCCGCTGAGCTGCTTGCTCCAAGCCCAGGCGAACGCACCGAAGCTGGGATGCGCACTAATATCCGAGTGGCGTTGCAATACATCGCCGCATGGATTTCCGGAAAAGGCTGTGTGCCGATTTATGGCTTGATGGAAGACGCCGCTACGGCAGAAATTTCTCGCACCTCCATTTGGCAATGGATCAAGCACGGTAAAACGCTCGATAACGGTGCCGTAGTCACCACGGCTCTGTTCCAACAATACTTAACAGAAGAAGCCCAAGTGGTGCGCCAAGAAGTTGGCGAAGAGCGCTGGCAGCAAGAGCATTTTGAACGCGCCACAGCACTACTTGAAGAGATTACCACAGCCCCAGAATTGGTTGAGTTTTTAACTCTACCTGGCTACCAACTGATTGATTAATTCAAATAATAAACCTTAACTTAAACAGGACAACCGACATGACTACTGCATCAGTTCAACAAGCCGAAATGGCTAAACAAATACAGCAAGATTGGGATACTAACCCACGTTGGCAGGGCGTAGAACGCACCTACAGCGCTCTCGACGTGGTGCGTTTACGCGGCAGCGTGCAACCTGAATGTACTTTTGCTCGTAACGGTGCCGACAAACTATGGCGCTTAGTTAACGGTGCCGCTCAAGAGAAGTTTGGCAAAAACTACGTGAACGCTCTTGGCGCCCTAACCGGCGGTCAGGCGGTTCAACAGGTTAAAGCTGGCCTGCAAGCGATTTACCTCTCTGGTTGGCAAGTTGCTGCTGACAATAACAGCAGCCTCAGCATGTACCCAGACCAGTCCTTGTACCCGGTCGATTCAGTACCTACGGTGGTAGAGCGAATTAATAATAGCTTTGCACGCGCGGACCAGATCCAGTGGTCAAAAGGAATTGGGCCAGAGCAAGAAGGCTACATTGATTATTTTGCGCCGATTGTTGCTGATGCAGAAGCTGGGTTTGGTGGCGTTTTGAATGCCTATGAGCTGATGCAAGCGATGATTCGTGCCGGTGCCGCTGGGGTGCACTTTGAAGACCAATTAGCCTCGGTGAAAAAATGTGGTCACATGGGCGGTAAAGTTCTGGTGCCCACGCAAGAGGCTGTCCAGAAACTGATTGCGGCACGCTTAGCAGCCGATGTGGCTGGCGTACCCACACTGATTCTAGCTCGTACAGATGCCAATGCGGCCGACTTATTAACCTCTGATGTGGATGCCAACGACCTACCTTTCTGCACTGGTGAGCGCACTGCAGAAGGTTTCTATCGAGTCAATGCTGGTATTGATCAAGCGATTTCACGCGGCCTAGCCTACGCTCCGTATGCTGATTTGCTCTGGTGCGAAACAGCTAAACCCGATCTAGACGAGGCACGTAAATTTGCTGAGGCTATCCATGCTAAGTACCCTGGCAAGTTGCTGGCCTATAACTGCTCACCTAGCTTTAACTGGAAACGCAACCTAGACGATACCACCATTGCTAAGTTCCAACGTGAACTAGCGGCAATGGGTTACAAGTTCCAGTTCATCACTCTGGCTGGCGTGCACAACATGTGGTACCACATGTTCGAACTAGCCTACGACTATGCTCGTAACGATATGTCTGCTTATGTGAAGCTACAACAACAAGAGTTTGCTGCGGCCGACAGAGGTTACACCTTTGTTGCCCATCAACAAGAAGTTGGCACCGGTTACTTTGATGAAGTGACCAATGTCATTCAAGGTGGTCAGTCTTCAGTAACTGCATTAACCGGTTCTACCGAAGAAGATCAGTTCAAAAAACCAGCGTAAGCTGGTGTTTACAACTACCACCTAAGAATTACTCCAAAAAATAGTGAGTATAAGCCGCGCGGTCTAAGCCCCACGCGGCTTTTTTATGTTAGTATGCGCGCGCATTAATCATCCCCCCTCTCCGTATTTGTGTTGAAGGAAGAAAAGCACATGTGGAAGCTCATACTGTTTGTTTTGGCCGTTGGCCTATTCTCGCCCGCAGCCTTAGCTGCACCTGGTGAACTAGACCTGACCTATAGTGCTGTTGGCATTACCGCTATCGTTATTTTTACCATTGCCTACATGTTGGTCATGGGCGAAGAACGCCTACATATGCGTAAATCAAAACCGGTACTGGTTGCCGCAGGCTTGATTTGGATCATGATCGGCTGGGTGTACGCCGACCAAGGCTTACCTGGCGTTGCCGAAGAGGCATTTCGTCACAACTTGCTCGAATTTGCCGAGCTAATGTTGTTCTTATTGGTTGCCATGACCTACATCAATGCGATGGAAGAGCGCCGCCTCTTTGACGCCTTAAGAGCCTGGATGATTAAGAAAGGCTTTAGCTACAAACAGTTGTTTTGGCTATCCGGTATTTTAGCTTTCTTTATCTCGCCCGTAGCCGATAACTTAACCACAGCATTATTGATGTGTGCGGTGGTGATGAAAGTTGCCGATGGCGATAAGAAATTCATCAGCATCTCGTGCGTGAGCATTGTCATCGCAGCTAACGCTGGCGGTGCCTTCAGCCCCTTTGGTGACATCACCACCCTGATGGTATGGCAAGCGGGCATGGTTGAATTCCAAGAATTCTTCGTACTGTTTATCCCATCACTCCTTAACTACTTAGTACCAGCTGTGATCATGAGCTTCTTCATTGAAAACCGTAAGCCATCGGCTCTAAACGAAGAAGTTGAACTCAAGCGCGGAGCGTTACGCATTACCTTCCTATTCTTATTCACCATTGCTACCGCAGTAGCGTGCCACATGTGGCTGCATTTACCGCCGGTGCTGGGCATGATGATGGGCTTAGGTTACTTACAATTCTTTGGTTACTTCTTACGCATGACGCTACCCGGTTCACTGGCTCGCAAACGCGCCATGGCTGAACGTGCCGGCGATATGGCACGATTAGAGCGGTTAGGTAGTGTGGTACCATTCGATGTCTTTAGCCGGGTACAACGGGCCGAGTGGGATACCCTATTGTTCTTCTACGGTGTGGTAATTTGTGTGGGTGGTTTAGGCTTTATGGGCTACCTCGCCATGCTGTCAGATACCCTCTATACCCAATGGAACCCAACGTATGCCAACGTTGCTCTGGGCCTCATGTCAGCCGTTATTGATAACATTCCGGTGATGTTTGCGGTGCTCTCCATGACCCCCGATATGTCACACGGCCAATGGCTCTTAATCACCCTTACCGCCGGTACTGGTGGTAGCTTGCTGTCGATTGGTTCAGCTGCAGGGGTAGCATTAATGGGCCAAGCTCGTGGCTATTATACTTTTGCTAGCCACTTAAAATGGACCCCAGTAATTGCCCTAGGTTACATTGTTAGTATCTATGCTCACCTTTGGTTAAATAGCGCTTTATTTGAGGTTTTTAACCACTAACCTTAGCGCTTATCTTGTTCTGCAGCGGTTCGTACGCAACGCACAAAGCGAACCGCTTCAGGATAAGGAAACACGTCACTAATCACACCCGTTCGAATATCTTGCTGTTGCTGCTGCCAATAGCTTGCATCTACTAATTCTGGATGATGCTTCATTAACATGCTACGTAGGTGCGGCTGCGGCACCGCAAAGGTGGTCAATTGCTCAGGAAAGACATCATTGGGAGCCACGCTATACCATGGCTCTGCGGCAAGCTGCTGCTCATAAGTTTGTGGTTTAGGTAACTGCCGAAAGTTCATTTCAGTGAGATATTGCACTTCGTCATAGTCATAGAAAACCACCCGCTTATGGCGCGTTAAACCGAAGTTTTTTAACAGCATATCGCCCGGGAAGATATTCGCCGCCAACATGTCTTTAATCGCTTGGCCATAATCTTTCATAGCAGCTTCAATCTCGGCGTTACTGGCGTAATCTAAAAAGATATTCAGCGGCGTCATGCGGCGTTCAACAAACAGCTGACTAATAATTAACTGTTCACCATCCATACTAAGACTACCAGCTACGGTAGACTGCAACTCTTGTAGGAGATCGGGTGCAATGCGGGCTAACGGAATTGCCACGTTGGCGAACTCATAAGTATCAGCCATGCGCCCAGCTCGATCGTGCCGCTTAACCATTCGGTAGCGGTCAATTACGGTCTGCCGATCTATGGATTTACCACCACCGAAAGTATCTTTAATCACCTTGAATACATAAGGATAGCTAGGTAGTGTGAATACCGTCATCACCATCCCTTTGATACCCGCAGCAGCAACCAACTGGTCATCGCTGGCCGCTAAGTGGTGTAAGAAATCACGGTAGAATTCGGTTTTACTTTGCTTATGCAAGCCAATCGCAGAATAAAGCTCAGCGAGGGTCTTTTTCGGCATTAAATCTTTTAAAAAGCGCACCAATGCCGAAGGTGCCTTGGTCTGCACCATAAAATAAGATCGGGCAAAGCCAAAAATGATCGCCATTTGGTCCACATCAGTGATCAAGGCATCGAGATATAAATGCCCATGCTCATCTCGCAACACCGGGACAATAAAAGGGTAACTGCGCTGTGAACTGACAATACGGCCCACCACATAAGCCGCTTTGTTTCGAAAGAACGGGGCTTTTAAAACATCAATACGGAGTTGGTAAGCATTCACTTGCTGTGATGCTGCTTGCTCACTAAATGCCTTACGCAGCAGCCGAATGTCTTCTGATAAATCAGCAAAGGGCGCGCCTAAATCAACCTCCTGCATGATCTGTGCAAGGGTACGATGCATGCCCGTCACTACCGGAAAATAAGATCGATATTCTGTTTCTACGGCAAGCGGAATCGCATCCGACAAGGTGGTTTCAACAAAAATATAAGCGTTATTAAAATACCTATGATGAAATAGATTACAAAAGACCGAGTTATAAAAGGTTTCAGCTAACTCTGCTTGCGGATGAAATTGCAGATAATCCTGATACAACTGCCGTGTCGCCAACCAGACTTGTTCATCGAGTTGTAACTGGGTTAACTCAGCCAAAGCTTTGGTGGTTTCTCGCACCCGAATATCATAAAAACTAATCCGGGCGGTGGCAGCATATTGGCCGGCATGCCAATCGCCATCAGCGAAACGCTGCCGCGCTGCGGCCGTTACCTCTTGAAAAACACTGTAATGGCGATGAAATCCCTGCAGAATTTTACGCGCATATAAGGTTGGCAAATCGGTCGTTGTCATCTTGGCTATTTTTGCTCAGCGGTCTCTACAATCAACTGTCGGAACCAACGATGACCAGCGTCGTGTTGCAGTAACGGGCTCCAAATCATCGTCAGCTCAAGCGGCTCTATCTTAAACGGCGGCGGTAGCATTACCAGCTCGTCGTCATCTTGGTACAAGGTGGCGGCCTGTGTGGGCAAGGTGGCAATCAGTCCTTGGCGGGCCAGGTGCATAGCTACATGGTAATTACGCGTAAACACTCGAATCTTGCGCTTATGGCCCAACTGCCCCAAAGCTTCATCAACCCAGCCAAGTTTCTGGACGTCGTGTGGGTCCATTCCCACACCTACCCCAAAGCCAGTTTTACTCACCCAAACGTGTTCACCACCAAGGTAATTATCAAGGGTATAGTCTTGTACCAGAAGATGATCTTTTCGCACTAAACAACTGAAGTCGTCTTCCCAAAGGTTCTTTTGATGAAACGATTGCGGCAGCTTATCAAAACGGTTTATCGCTAGATCAACTTTGCCATTTTCGACATCGTGAAAACTAATATCACTAGGGGTCATGATATCTAGAGCTACGGCAGGAGCCTGACGCTTCAATTTTTCTAAGAGTCTTGGCATCAAAGTTGATGCGGCATAATCTGATGCCATGATGCGAAACACGCGATCGCTGGTGGCAGCATCAAAATCTCGTGCCGGTTGCACCATTTCTTCTACCGAATACAGAATTTGCCGTACTGGTTCTTGCATCCGTAGTGCTGTTTCTGTGGGTAACATGCCTTCGCTGGTACGCACTAAAATGGGGTCATTTAACAGCGTCCGTAAACGCTTCAAGCCGTTGCTCATCGCCGGCTGGGTAATATTGAGCTGAGCCGCCGCTTTGGTAACATTACGTTCGCGCAGCAGCACATCGAGGTAAACCAAGAGGTTCAGATCAATATCTTTTATATTATTCATAGAAAAAATAAATCCCGCTAAAAAAATATAGCGGGATTATAGACAGGATTGCTCTGATTTACACTTTTTGTTGCATGCGACATTAGTTGTATCCACCGAGTGAATACAAGGAGCCAATTACAACTGCGCCTTACTTTTTAGCAATAACCCACACCGCATGAACGATGCCAGGAATATAGCCAAGCAGGGTTAAAACAATATTTATCCAAAAGTGCTTACCCAGCCCCACCTGTAAAAATACACCCAGTGGAGGTAACAAAATCGCGATTATAATTCTTAATAAATCACCCATCACAACACTCCTTGTGGATTACCCAAAGTAAAGGATTAATATTTAGCAGCCTGCCCTGCAGCAGGCACAGTTTGCAGAATAAACTCACGTAAATCTTGGTTCGATAAACGCAAATCTTCTGCCCGTAAATACATCATATGACCGCTACGATAACCTTTAAAACCAATGCGATCTTTCATTTTACCGCTAGGGTCAATGTGCCACATATTGTATTTGGCATCAAAGTAATTCGTGGCACCATCATAATAGCCAGACTGAATTAAGACATTCAAGTAAGGGTTTTGTGCCATTGCTTGACGTAAATTTTCACCGGTATTGTTATTCGAGCGGTCCCACGGATGCACCGGCCCAAACATATTGTATTTAACGTCGGTTTTATAATTGAGCTCTTCACGCAGGTAATAATTAATAGCCGGGGTAAACGAATGCAGCCACGAAGTAAGCTCGGCATTGTAGTCTGGGCTATCACCTACATCTTTTCTATCAATACCTAAATAGCGTGAGTCTAAGCGACCGACGGTTTGACCGCGCTCGCGTAGTAACTCTTTCCAGAAAAAGTTAGTGCTAATATCCAAATTGCTTCGTAATACCGTTTGCGTGTCTAAACCAGCGAAACGCGCCACTTGTTCAGCAACTTGTTGCTTCTCAGCACCCGATAACATGGCTCCTTTAGCTAGCGCAGGCAAATAAGTATCAAGCGTGTACTGCTCTACTTGTGGCAGCAACTCCAACAAATCTAACTGCTGTAGATCTGCATCTAAAGCTTTATGATACCAAGCGGCAGCAGCAAAATAAGGGAGTCTGTTAGCAGCTTTAACCGGACCATTACGCTCAATTCCGATATCCGTTGGAGACACCAAAATCACGCCGTTTAAATACATCCACTGACGGTTTTGCAACTCTAACGCCAAACCTGATACACGCGTGGTGCCGTAGCTCTCACCAATTAAGTATTTAGGTGAGCGCCAGCGTTCATGCCGAGTCACAAAAGTATTAATCCAATCGGCTAGATATTTTACGTCGCTGTTCACGCCAAAAAACATCCGCTGCTGCTCATCTCGTGACGGCATGCTGCCATCGGCCTTTGGCAACACCCGTGAATAACCGGTATTCACTGGGTTCACAAATACAATGTCAGCCACGTCTAATACTGAATGAGGGTTATCTTTCACGCCATACGGCATGATAGGAAAACCTTCATCATCTACTCGCAGCGCTTTGGGCCCAGTATAGGCAATATGCATCCATACCGATGCAGAGCCAGGACCACCATTGAAAGAGATCAGCAACGGCCGTTGCTCACGATTTTTAACATCTTGGCGTTCGTAGTAAGTAAAGAATAAAGCTGCAGTAGCCTCTCCAGCCTCATTAAACACCGGCTGGGTACCTGTGGTTGCCGTGTATTTAAAGCGTTCGCCATTAATTTGCGCACGATGTTCAGTAACCACCACTTGGTCTGCCGCAATTTTTGCCTGCACGCTGCTTTCTGTTGCTGTAGCCGCCACTGCAGCGGTTGGCAGCAGAGCGGCTGAACTTACCGCCAGCGCCGAGGCCAATAGGAGATGTTTCATCGGATTCATAGGTAGTCCTTGATTTTGATTGTATTAGACTTACCCCCATTAAAAGCAATCTATGACCAAACTACAACCACCCTGCGACCAAGTTTATCTTTTCGGCGATAATATCGATTTGGTCATGGCACCGAGTATCTTAGTTGTGCTATAAAAGCTAGTAGCATTTAACGAGCTAAAAGCCTAACAACTATGCTAATACGCTTAAAGCCAGTCGCCGTGTTCCCAACGAAAGGTCAACATAGATCTTGTACTACTAGCATCATGCGTATGGTCATGTTGCTGTGCAGCTTATGCTTTTCTGCATGGGTTCCTATTAGCGCCGCAACCGAAACTTCCACAGCTCATGCACCGAGCACGCCAGCGCTCAGTTCCTATTTTCAAGAGTTGTGGACCAGTCGTGATGGCCTCCCCCACAACACCATCAATGGCATCACGCAAACACCTGACGGCTATCTCTGGTTAGCCACCTGGGAAGGTCTGGTACGCTTTAACGGCGCTGAATTTAAAGTTTACGATCTATACAGTGACATAGGTTTAGCTGACGCAGGGGTACAGAACGTCACTGTAACCGATGCGGGTGAGTTAGTGGTGGTAGGTGCCCGCGGTACCTTTGTGATGCGCAAACAAGATGCACAAGGCCGTTATTACTGGCAAAACTATGAGGTACCATCGACCCTCATCAACAAAGCTGTGGCTAATCCTGATGACACCATTTGGCTAGCCACCGAAGAATTCGGTTTGCTGAAACAGCAAGCCAATGGCCAAGTCGAACCCTATTTAGAGACTCGTGGCTCACGAGCCATGCACGCTTACGATATTTTGCGCAAAGACCAAACTCAGCTGTTTGTCGCGTCTGATCGCGGACTCATTAGTGTCACCAAAGCCAAAGTCATCTATTTGAATCAACAGCACGGCTTACCCGAATCCAGTATGTTTGCGGTAACTCAGTACCAAGACCAAGTGGTGGTAGCCGGTGAACAAGGCGTTTTTATTGGCGACGGTAACACCTTTGCGCCGCTGCATCCTCAGCTACTCAATAAAAATGTCATTCGGCTTTATACCGACAGTAGCGCAAACCTCTGGCTTGGCACCATCAATGATGGCCTGTACCGCTTAAGTTCTCGAGGCCTAGAACATCTCAGCACCAACAATGGGTTACCCAACGCACGCGTGATCAGTATTTATGAAGACCATGAACGCAGCATCTGGGTTGGCACCAATGGTGGCATGGTGAGGCTGCGTGATACCCCGTTCGATACCTTCACGCAAGCCAATGGCATCGCTGATAATTTTGTTCGCACGCTGATCCAGCATAGTGATGGCAGTATTTGGGTGGGCTCGGCTGGTGGGCTCAATCGCTTTAAACAGGGCCAATGGCAAAGCTTTAACGACGATTTTACTCACCACTCTATTCTCAGTTTGTATGAGCATCCTGAATACGGCGTGTTTATTGGTTCTTATACTCATGGTTTAGGCTTATGGCGCGATGGCAAAATACAACAAGTCTGGACTCGTGACGACGGGCTGCTGGCCAATGAAATCCGGGCTATCACTGGTACTCACGATGGCTACGTATGGATTGCGACGCCCAATGGCCTCAACCGCTATCACCCTGCTACAGGCATTGAAGCTGCGCCCCAAGCTGACCAAGCCCGCTTTAGTGTTAGCTTGTACCAAGACCAGCAGCGGCGGCTTTGGCTAGGTACTGCGCGCGGTCTTTTCGTGCTGAGCGACGATCGCTTCGAAAAAGTAGATTTAAGCGCCTTTAATCAAGCCGAATATGTGTTTGATATTTTCCCTTATCAAGGTCACCTTTGGTTTGCCACCGACCGCGGCTTAATTATCTATGATCCTGCCAGCCAGACTGGACAGGTGGTAGGGCGTAAGCATGGCCTAAGCGCAGAAAAAATTTTCCAAGTGACCGTAGACCCCTATGACAACGTCTGGATGAGCTCTAATCGTGGCATCATGCGCACCTCATTAAGTTCGATCCTAGTACTAACAGCAACTGACCCAGCGCCGCAACCTCTTGTGCTTGATACGTTTAGAGAAGCTGACGGGTTGGTGAGTAGCCAAGCGAACGGTGGCTCTAATCCAGCCTTACTGCTTGATGACGAAGGTCATGTATGGGTACCCACAGCTTATGGCGTCGCAGTGATCGACCCTGCCCAACTGGGACGTTTTCATGAGTATGCTCCCCCTTCAGCCATTGAAGAGGTCGTTATTAATGGCAATTCACTCAGTGACACCGTGAGCCTAGCTGAGTTCGATGGTAATCGCATTAGCATCCATTATGCCGGCTTGGGTTTTAGTATGAACAATCAAATTCGCTACCGTACCCAGCTGATTGGCTACGAGCAACAACCACGTCATACTCAAGCAACTTTCGCCGAATTCACCAACTTACCACCGGGCACCTATGAATTTGTGGTCACCGCCTATTACGGCAATTCAGACCTGCAGGGAACAGCTGCGACCTTTGACTTTAGCGTGCCGCCCAAACTTTATCAGCGCGCCAGCTTCTGGGTAGCCTTAGCGGTGCTGTTAGCACTTAGTCTTTGGCTGTTTGTTCGCATGCGCGTTAGGGTGCTACAAAGTCGTGCCCAACAATTAGAGCAACAGGTCGCTGAAAAAACTCAAGCACTGCAACAGCAAGCCCAGCGTTTTGCTCACTTAGCGCAATACGACGAGCTCACCGAGCTACCTAATCGACGCAGCTTTAATCGCGATTTTGAAGCAGCCGTAGCAACCGCCCAACAGCATCAGTTACCTTTGAGTTTAGCCGTGATTGATATCGATCACTTTAAAACCATCAATGACACCTACTCGCACGCTGTTGGCGATCAAATCTTACGCTGGATTGCCAAATTAATGCAGCAAGAACTTCGCTCTGGCGACAAAATTGCGCGTTGGGGTGGCGAAGAGTTCACCCTGTTAATGACACAAACCGAAGCTGCAGCAGCCTTAGATATTGCCGAGCGACTACGGCAAAGTATTGCTGCCGCCACGCCACCGGCTGATCTTATTGACCGCTCTATCACCATCAGTATTGGCTTAGCCACTTACAGCCCAGAACAAGCAGAACTCAGTAGCGCCAGCAGTTTGTTAATTCAAGCTGACCAAGCCCTTTATCAAGCCAAAGCAGCAGGCCGCAATTGCGTTAAAACCTATCAACCGCCAGCACATTAGACTAAAAGCGCATAGCCTTGTGTGAGTTACTTTGCCAGCATAGCTGCAGAAGGAGTCGCAGATGCACACTATCGATACCAACGTTACCCCGCCACTCAATCGACACCTGTTGGTTGATGGTAAACCCGTGAAATGGAACCAGTTGCTGAAATCAGGCGACCGCATTTTTATTGGTACCCATGCTGCCGTGCCACATGCTTTGATGCACCACCTCGCCGACCAAAGCCAACATCTGCATGATATCGAAATCGTACAGATTTACGCACTCGGCGATAACCATTGGGTGAATCCTGAGTTCTCGCAAACCTTTAAGGTGAATACCCTGTTCATCGGTGGTGAAAAAGTTCGTCAAGCAGTAGCCGAAGGCCGTGCCGACTATACTCCAGCCTTTATGTCGGATATCCCGTCGCTCTTTAGTGATGATATTTTACCGCTCGATGCCGCCTTAATTATGGTCAGCCCACCGGATCAGTACGGCTATCATAGCCTTGGGGTATCCGTAGACATTGTTTCTTCCGCTTTAAAATCAGCCAAAAAAGTGATTGCCCAAGTGAACCCCAAAATGCCCGTCACTTTTGGCCAAGCTTTTATTCACAAAGGGCAAATTGATGCCTTTTTTGAGGCCGAGCAAGATTTACCTGAAATCAAAGCGCCCGCTTTAGATGCTGTAACCGAGAGGATTGGCCAGTACGTATCCTTACTGGTAGAAGATGGCGCCACCTTACAAATTGGCTTTGGCAAAATCTGCGACGCCGTTTTACGGTATCTGGTGAATCACAAAGACCTTGGCGTGCATAGCGAGCTTATTACTGACGGTATTATGGAGTTGATGCTAAGTGGCGTGATCAACAATCGCAAGAAAACCTATCACCAACATAAAGCCGTGACTAGTTTCTGCATTGGTAGTAAACAACTGTACGATTTTGTGAATAACAACCCACATATCGGATTCTATCCATCTGAGTACGTGAACTCGCCCGCCAATATTGCCCGCAACGATAAAATGGTGGCCATCAATAGCGCCATCGAGGTGGACCTCACCGGGCAAGTGGTTTCAGACTCAATTGGCCATCATTTTTATAGCGGCATTGGCGGACATGTTGATTTTACCCGCGGCGCTACCATGAGTGCCGGCGGTAAACCCATCATTGCCCTACCCTCAACCGCTAAGAACGGCACCGTGTCGCGCATTGTACCGCATATTTCGCAAGGTGCCGGCGTGGCCACCTCACGTGCTCATGTACACTATGTGGTTACCGAATTTGGCGTAGCCTCACTGCGCGGTAAAAGCATTCGCGAACGCGCCCTAGAACTCATCCGCGTGGCGCATCCGAAGTTCCGCCAACAGCTATTAGAAGACATTCGTAAACACTACTGGGTGCCTCATTACCAGGTGCTGCACTCGGTAGAAGTACCTGAATTAGGTGCCGTAGGCTTTAAAGAAATTGCCATTAATGGCGAGTTTTTTGATTTACGACCACTCAACCCCAGTGATGAACGCCGCTTACAAGAGTTTTTTTATTCGCATACCAAAGAAACCTTACAGATGCGCTACAACACGGTGCCCACGCAAATGAGCCGGGAAAAATCCTGTACCTTGGTGAGCGTCGATCAATCTCGCGACTTAGCTCTTTGTATCGTCAGGCAAAAAGGCTCAATGGCACAAATTCAGGCGGTTGGCAGATACTATTTACTGCATGATGAAAAAAGCTGCGAGGTGGCCTTTGTAACCCGTGAGAACCAACACGGTAAGGGCATGGCCAGCAGATTATTAAGTGAAATGAAGTACATAGCCAAACAGCGCGGGCTCGAGCGCATGTTAGCTTACGTACGAGCCGAAAATGGCAAAATGTTAGCCGTGTTTGAAAAAGCAGGGTTTGTGCGCAAGCCCTCCGAAGAACCAGGTGAAGTTTATTTACAATTAGATTTAGGTAGTGCTTAGTATGTCGATCACGGTTTTTAGCCACAATTATTGCAGTCTGCATCGGGTTTCTGAAGTGCATCCAGAAGAGCCAGCCAGAATTGCCGCCATTAACGATCAGATCATTCGGTCGGGGATGGAATTTGCGCTCACTCAAAAAGACGCCAAACCAGCCACCAAGGAAGACCTCTATCGCGTGCATTCAGCCAATTACATTAATGACGTATTTGAGCGCGCTCCAACCGAGCCCGGTGAACACATTTGGTTAGATCCCGACACCATGATGACAGCCGGTACCTTACGCGCTGCCCTGTACGCAGCCGGTAGCGGCATTTGTGCTGTAGACGAGGTGATGACCGCCGACAATAGACGCACCTTTTGTGCCATTCGCCCCCCAGGCCATCATGCCAGTTGGGACGCCGCAATGGGCTTTTGTATTTTCAACAACATCGCTGTTGCCGCCGCATACGCCATGCAGCAATACGGCTTAGAACGCGTGGCCATTGTCGATTTTGATGTGCATCACGGCAATGGTACCGAAGATATCTTCTTGAATGACGAACGCGTGTTATTTTGCAGCTCTTTTCAACATCCGCTCTTCCCCAACACCGGTACCCAAACCATCAGCCACGAAGTGATCAACATTCCATTACCAGCGGGCTGTGATGGCCCTACGTGGCAGGCCGCCGTGCGCGATCGCTGGTTGCCAGCCATTGATGCTTTCGCGCCCCAACTGATCTTAGTTTCAGCTGGATTTGATGGGCACTTAGAAGACGACATGGCACAATTTAAGCTCACGGAAATCGATTACCACTGGATGGCCGCCGAGCTTAAAAAACTCGCCGAACAGCATTGTGAGGGCCGCATCGTGGCCATGCTTGAAGGTGGTTATGAACACAGCTCGCTCGGCCGCAGCGTGGTCGCTTTTTTGAAGGGAATGCAGTGAAGACAACGTGACGCCGATAAGGGCTGCTTGTTGATCTAAGGATTCAATAATCCACCACGGAAAGTGACATTTTAAAAAATACGACTTTATTGGCCACAAAAAAGGCGAGCTAAAAAGCTCGCCTTTCTCATCCCATCAACACCAATTACCGATAGCTATCCACCGCCGGGCAGCTACACATCAAGTTGCGGTCACCGTACACGTCATCGATACGGTTCACGCTTGGCCAGAACTTGTTTACCTTCACCGCGCTTACAGGGTAAGCGGCTTGTTCGCGACTGTATGGACGGTCCCAGTTCGCGTCAACGATGTCGGCTAGCGTATGAGGTGCGTTATGCAGCGGGTTGTTATCTGCTGGCCACTCACCTTGCTCAACACGGTTGGCTTCTTCACGAATGCTGATCATGGCTTCAATAAAGCGGTCTAGCTCTGCCTTAGATTCAGATTCCGTTGGCTCAACCATTAAGGTTCCGGCTACTGGGAAGCTCATGGTTGGGCTGTGGAAGCCGTAGTCTTGCAAGCGTTTTGCTACGTCCATTTCGGTAATGCCACAGCTATCTTTGAGTGGGCGCAAATCAATGATGCACTCGTGCGCAACACGGTCGTTGCGGCCTTTGTACAAGATTGGGTAGTGCTTGCTCAACTGCTTCGCCATGTAGTTGGCATTTAAGATGGCTACTTCGGTAGCTTCGCGCAGGCCACGCGAGCCCATCATCACAATGTACATCCACGAGATAGGTAAAATGCTGGCGCTACCATAAGGCGCAGCAGATACGGCACCGTTATCGGCCGCGGTATCGTCAATTTTAATCACGCTGTGGTTAGGCAAGAAAGGTGCTAAGTGCTGTTTAACACCAATCGGGCCCATACCAGGACCACCACCACCGTGTGGAATACAGAAGGTTTTGTGCAGGTTCAGGTGCGATACGTCGGCACCGATGTAGCCTGGTGAGGTTACCCCTACTTGGGCGTTCATGTTGGCACCGTCTAGGTACACTTGACCACCGTGAGCGTGCACGATTTCACAAATATCTTTGATACCTTCTTCATACACACCATGGGTAGATGGGTAGGTGATCATGATGCAAGACAGGTTATCACCGGCTTCAGCTGCTTTAGCTTTCAGGTCGTTAATATCTACGTTACCGTTCTTGTCGCAATCTACCACCACCACTTGCATGCTCATCATCTGTGCTGAGGCTGGGTTAGTACCATGCGCTGAGCTAGGGATTAAGCAAATGTTACGGTGCACGTCGCCACGGCTGTGGTGATATTTTTGAATCGCTAACAAGCCGGCGTATTCGCCTTGTGCGCCTGAGTTAGGCTGCATTGACATCACATCATAGCCGGTAATGTCCACTAACCAGCCTGATAAGGTACTTAGTAATTCAGCGTAACCTTGTGCTTGCTCTACTGGGCAGAACGGGTGCAGCTGGCCAAACTCTGGCCAAGTGACTGGAATCATCTCTGCGGTGGCGTTCAGCTTCATGGTGCACGAGCCTAACGAGATCATGCTGTGGTTTAATGACAAATCTTTGTTTTCTAACTGCTTGATATAACGCAGCATTTCAGTTTCAGAATGATAACTGTTAAATACTGGGTGAGTTAAAATCTCACTTTCACGGCGCAGTGCAGCTGGGATAGATTCGACTTCACCAGAAGCAACTCGTGAGTCTAACACTTCGATTTCTAGGCCGTGGTCGGCACCAAAGAGCACCATAAACAGCACATCAACATCGTGACGTGATTTAGCTTCATCAAGGCTTACCCCAAACTGGCCATTACCATCAACACGTAGGTTTATTTGGGCTTGCTCAGCACGTGCTATCACGCTACTGACGTCGCCTTCTAGTTTGAAGGTTAAGGTATCAAACCAGTGGCTATTGACCAGTTTCACGCCTTTTTCTTGTAAGCCAAGAGCCACAATATCGGTTAACCGGTTAATGCGTGCAGCAATAGTTTTCAAGCCTTGCGGGCCATGGTACACAGCATAAAACGAAGCCATGTTGGCTAACAATACCTGTGCAGTACAGATGTTTGAGTTGGCTTTTTCGCGGCGAATATGCTGCTCGCGCGTTTGCATCGCCATACGTAATGCTTGGTTATCGCGGCTGTCTTTTGAGACGCCAATAATACGACCTGGCAACGACCGTTTGTATTTGTCACGGGTTGCAAAAAATGCGGCGTGTGGGCCACCGTAACCCATAGGTACACCAAAGCGCTGGGCTGAACCTAACACCATGTCTGCACCCATCTCTCCGGGTGATTTCAGCAACACTAAGCTCATGATGTCGGCGGCAACGGCAACCACACCCTTGTTGGCTTGAATGTCAGCAATTAGTTTTTCGATGTTATGAATTTCGCCGTTGCGATCGGGGTACTGTAACAAAGCACCAAACACATCGTGGTTATCGGCTTCACGAGCTGGCCCAACAATCACATCAAAGCCAAACATTTCTGCTCGTGTTTTGACGACATCGATGGTTTGCGGGTAGACGTTATCTGCTACGTAGAATGCATTTGATTTGCTTTTGCTGACGCGCTTAGCCATCGCCATAGCTTCTGCAGCTGCAGTCGCTTCATCTAACAAAGACGCACTAGCTAGCTCTAGGCCCGTTAAATCGATGGTCATTTGTTGGAAGTTAAGAATAGCTTCTAAGCGGCCTTGCGCGATTTCTGGCTGATACGGAGTATAAGCGGTATACCAACCTGGATTTTCTAGCACGTTACGCAAAATCACGTTCGGAACTAGAGTATCGTAATAACCCATACCGATAAATGACTTAAAGACCTTGTTTTTGCTGGCGATGGCTTTCAACTTGGCCAACGCATCGCGTTCTGTCATGGGCTCACCAATCGACAAAAACGGCT
Organism: Idiomarina loihiensis; assembly: GCF_024584785.1. Lineage (GTDB taxonomy): Bacteria > Pseudomonadota > Gammaproteobacteria > Enterobacterales > Alteromonadaceae > Pseudidiomarina > Pseudidiomarina fusca. Next base: position 188,429 of record NZ_CP074112.1, on the reverse strand, counting down.
CGCGTCGAATCGCACCAGGTACTGTGTCTGTGGTTAATTCAGCCAATGAGCTCACCCCTAACTCAGCCAACATAGCCTGAGTTTCATCAGCGCTAGGGCCAATGTGGCGGGCAATAAATTCACCATGATTTTCTAACTGCTTCAGCGTGGTCGTAGTCATTTACTTCAAATCCCCTAGTTACGGGTTTAATTACGGGTTAATTACGCGATTACAGGTAAATTGCGCGTTACTACAGAGATAAGAAACGCAAAACCCCGGTGCGAACAACCGGGGCTTGAGCATTTTATCTCTTCTTATTCTTCATCGATAACTGCTTGATAACCTTCTGCATCTAGCAAGCTTTCAACTTCACTGGCATCGTCAGCTTTAATTTTGAATAACCAGCCGTCACCGTACGGGTCATTGTTAACAGTTTCTGGAGCGTCTTCTAGCTCTTCGTTTACCGCCACAATTTCACCAGCAATAGGTGCATAGATATCTGAAGCCGCTTTTACTGATTCAGCTACGGCAACATCATCGCCTGCTGCAACAGTGGCGCCAACTTCAGGTAGTTCTACAAACACCATGTCGCCTAGCAAATCTTGTGCGTGCTCAGAAATACCAACCGTGAAAATGCCATCGCCTTCGTTACGAACCCACTCGTGGGTTGATGCGTATTTTAATTCCTTTGGGATATTGCTCATTATTGTGTCCTCGATGATTCTGTAAAACTGACTAAAGTACGGATTGACCGTTACGAACAAAGCTTGGTTTAACCACGCTTACTGTAACTAATTTTTTGCGAATTTCCACTTCGGCGGTAGCGCCCACGGTTGCTGGCACTCGCGCCAATGCAATCGAGAAACCTAAGGTAGGTGAGAAGGTACCTGACGTGATCACGCCTTCGCTATCACCTACAATCACTTTTTGGCCATGCCGCAGAACGCCTTTCTCTTTCATCACTAAGCCCACCAACTTGGCGTGGCCTTGTGCTTTTTGTTCAGTAAGTGCTGCTCTACCAATAAAATCGCGTTCAGCTGGCTCAAAAGCCACACTCCAGCCCATATTGGATTCAAGCGGAGTCACGGTTTCATCCATATCTTGGCCGTATAAGTTCATGCCGGCTTCTAAACGCAAGGTATCACGAGCACCTAAACCACAAGGCTGTACCCCAACATTCAGTAGCGCATCCCAAAGTGCGACCACCTGCTCAGCTGGTAAGGCAATTTCGTAGCCTTTTTCGCCGGTATAGCCCGTAGTTGCAATAAAATAATCGCCTACTTGCAACGACATAAAGGGCTTCATGCTGGCTACACCTGTAAATTTGTCAGCCCCCATCACCAATTTTAGCTTTTCTTCCGCCTTTGGACCTTGCAGCGCAAGCATGGCCAACTCCGGACGTTCAGTAATAGTTACTTGAAAGTCTGCAGCTACCGCGTTAATCCAAGCCATGTCTTGCTCACGCGTGGCAGAGTTAACCACCAAACGGTAAGACTCATCGGTAAAGTAATACACAATCAGGTCGTCAATCACGCCACCAGCTTGGTTTAACATGCCGCTGTATAAAGCTTTACCTGAGACGGTTAGCTTAGCGACATCGTTGGCTAGTAAGTACTGTAAGAAAGCTTTTGCTTCGGTACCGGCAACATCCACAATCGTCATGTGCGATACATCAAAAACGCCAGAGTCATTACGTACAGCTTGGTGTTCTTCTATCTGCGAGCCGTAGTTAAGCGGCATATCCCAGCCGTGAAAATCCACCATTTTCGCATTTGCTTTCACATGTGCGTCGTACAAAGGAGTGCGTTGAGCCATGACCAAAGTATCCTGTTGGGTTAGTTACTTCTTAAAATTTGTGGCCCTAATTATAAGACCCTAAGGGCAAGGCAACAAATGAATATTACTTATACATTTATTTAAAATATTAATATGGTTAAACTAGCTATTAATATTATTTATTAATACGCATCAACCAGCCGAGCTGATCATCATGCAACATTTATCGTTAGAAGCTCTGCGCGCCTTTATCAGCGTGTACGAGTTGCAAAGCTACACTGCCGCTGCGCAACAGCTCAGTCGCTCGCAGCCAGCCATTAGTTTGCAATTGCAACGACTAGAAGAGTTGCTTGGTAGCCAGCTATTGCAGCGCAGCGGTGGTCGCATTCATCTTACCGAAGCCGGTCGTGAGCTCTGGGAGCAAGCTAAACATCTGCTTAATATTAACGACCAAATCTTTGCTAAAATCGCTGAGCCATCGCTGACCGGCGTGGTACGGCTTGGTATTCCCAGTGAGTTTGCCAGTAAGTTATTGCCTCAGGTATTAGGACAATTTGCACAATCTTATCCCCACGTAACCTTGTCGGTGACCTCTGCGCTAAGCAAAGAATTACTCGCCCAAGAACAGCAGCAGTTTGATCTAGTGATTGCCCTCAAGGAACCTGATAAGCGACTTACCCGTGCTGGTTTAGTGCTGCTCAAGCAAGATTCACTGGTGTGGGTGAGTAGTATTGCCAGCAACCAATTAGCGGCGGTAACCGATAGCGCCGCCGAAGCAGTGCCGCTGGTGGTCGCGCCAGAAGGCTGTATTTATCGGCGTCGCGCCTTACAAGTACTGCGCCAGCACACCATCCCTTTGCGTATTAGCTACACCAATGCGGATTTTTCTGGGCTGACTGCGGCCATCGATAGCGGTTTGGGGATTACGGTCTTAGCGCAAAGTACGTTGCCCGACAATCTCATTCACGTCCGCCATGTGGGATCACATGCTTTGCCTGAGCTGGGTAATGTGAGCGTCGTGATGTGGCAGGCCGATAGTGATAACCCGGCCGCCACTCAATTGGCTCAGTTTATTCAAGAACGTATATAGGCTTATGCGCCCAGAGCTGCGCGCATCAGTTGTTGCTTTAACGGCGTCACTCGATGCGCGAGCTGCAACGCTAAGCCGCGCCCTAACTTGGCCCAAGACGCACTGCCGGCAAACCCACGTTTAAAGCTTTCCATCGCGCCAATCATGGTTACCGCTGCGGCCTTACGCTGCCGCTCCCATTGGCGTAATTGTTTTGGCAGGGTTGCGACCTGAAGCTCTGGGTGTGCAAAAATAGCCAATAAGTCAGCCACATCAGCAAAGCCCAAGTTAGCTCCTTGACCGGCCAAGGGGTGAATACTATGGGCAGCATCACCTAGCACCAGCAGACGCTGCTGCACCCAACGTTGACAGTACTGCATACGCAGCGGAAAAGTAGCTCGCGCTGATTTTAGCTGCAGCAACCCCAAGCAATTATCGCTGGCTACTTGTAACTGCCGAATAAAATCACTGTCGCTAAGGGTACTCAGTTGCTGCGCTCGTTCGGTATCCGCCGACCACACGATCGATACTTGATGGGCATCCACTAAAGGCAACAAGGCTAACGGCCCGGTCGGCAAAAACACTTGGCGCGCAATGCCTTGATGTGGTAACTCGGTAGTAAGCACTGCTACTTGGGCCTGTTGTTGATAGTCCCAAAAAGTAAGCGGCAAGTTTGCTTGTGCCCGCACGGTAGAACGAGCACCATCGGCTGCGATCAGATAATCGCCAGTTAATGTTTGCCCATTGGCTAGCGTTACCTGTACTCGCTGATCATCAACCTGTTGTTGCACTAACTCAGTGGTCGCCATAATCGCCACCCCTGCCGCCACAGCTTGGTCCCACAGCACTTGTTCAAGCACTTTGTTTTCAACAATGGCGCCGATGTCGGCCAGTGCTAGTTCGCTGGCATCAAACTCGATTCGGCCAAAACTATCATAGTCCCACACCCGCATCCCTGTATAAGGACCAAGGCGTGACACTGGCATCCGCTGCCAACTGCCTAACCGCTCAAGTAAGTGCCTACTACGATGAGCTAGCGCACTTACCCGCAGTTCTGGCGCGCTGCCGTACTCGGGCCGCTCACCGCGTTCAATCACAATAACCCTATGCCCAGCTTGTTGCAGGCCAATGGCCGTAGCCAGCCCGATCATACCGGCCCCAGCGACAATAAAGGTAAATGGCTGCATGGTTATCCTATCGTCTCGTTAATTTCTATAACCCATGGTTTTACGGGCAAATTGCTGCTTCAGTGGCAACAACCACGCCAAGGCACTCAAGGCGATGTTGCGCCCAATCACCAGTGGCAACAGTTGATTAGAAAAGCCTCGAACCAAGCTATCAGTTAAGCCAATAATGGCTTTATAGTCGCTCTGGCGCTCACGCTGGTAACTTGCCAACACACGATACTGCCCGGCATCGGCTGCCGTCGCTAGCTGTTGGCTTAAGCTAATTGCATCGCGCACACCCAAGTTAAATCCCTGCCCGGCAATCGGATGCAAGGTATGCGAGGCGTTACCTATTAACACCAAACGCTGAGCAATATGTTGTTCGGCTAAATGCAATTGCAATGGGTACTGCACTCTGTCCCAGACTTTACGCAACCGCCCCGCGCGATAGCCAAAGGCTTGTTGGCACTTGGCCATAAATTCATCATCGCTAGCAGCCATCATCTGTTCGGCTTCTGCTGGACGCAGACTCCAAACTAACGAAGCGACTTGGTCACTAACCGGTAACAACGCCAGTGGCCCAGTATCAGTAAAGCGCTCATAAGCCCAGCCTTGCATCGGCTCAGACAGTTCAAGCATGGCAATTATGCCCACTTGCTGATAATCCGTTTGCTGCATCTGAATACCAGCCGAGCTGCGCACTTGTGAGCGTGAGCCATCTGCACCTACTAACAGCTGGGCATGGCAAACGTGCGGCTGATCTGCAACTTGGTAATGCACTGCAATACTATCTTGTTCTGGTTGTGAATGACTAAACCAAGCGCCAGCTAGCCATTCAATATTAGGTTGCGCTAGGCAAGCCTGATAAAGCGCTTGGTTGAGTTGTGCCGCCGCGATCACATAGCCAAGCGCGGGCACGCCTTGTTGCTCAGCATGCAGTTGCGTCATGCCCAGATGACCTCGGTCACTCACATGAATATGCTCAATTGCGCAGGCGGCAGACGCTACTTCTGGCCACACTTGCAGTTGTTGTAATACGTCAATGGTAGCGGCCGCCAGCGCTATGGTGCGTTTATCTTGCGCCGGCCCACTGGCCTGTGGCTCAAGCACTGTTACGATCCAATCCGGCCGCTGCCGTGCTACTAATAAAGCCGTTAACGCCCCAACGAGGCCGCCGCCGGCAATCACTATAGGTTTTAGTGTGTCAGCTGGTCGTGGCGCTGCTGCCATTGCTGTTACCCTTGCATCCAAGTTTCTATTTCAGCGACGGTTTTAGGGGCCGCTGCAGTCATATTTTCGTGGCCGTTGGCGGTTACAATCACATCGTCTTCAATCCGAATGCCTAAACCATGCCATTTTTTATCTACCCCAGCCATGCCGTGCGGAATATACACCCCAGGCTCTATGGTCAATACCATACCCGGCTCAAACGGACGGTTCTTACCGGCAGCTGAATAGGTGCCCACATCATGCACATCTAAACCCAGCCAATGGCCCAGACCATGAATCATAAAGGTTTTATAAGCGCCCTCAGCGACTAGCTGCGCTGGCGTGCCCGCTAATAGACCGAGCTCGACCAAGCCTTCCGTGAGCGCCAGTGCCATAGCTTGGGTTGCCTGCGGCATCGATGACCCTGGGGTTACCGCTGCTAAGGCTGCTAACTGCGCTTTTAACACCACGTTATAGAGCGCAGCTTGGGCTTCGCTAAAGCGGCCGTTTACTGGGAAGGTACGGGTAATATCGCCCGCATAACCTTGATATTCGGCACCAGCATCAATCAAGATTAAATCACCATCGTGCAACTCATCGGCGTTATCGGTGTAGTGCAAAATACAGGCATTGTCGCCACCCCCACAAATACTGCCGTAAGCTGGGTGGTGAGCGCCTTGGCGCGCAAATTCATGGTGCAACTCTGCCGCTACCTGAAACTCATAGCAGCCAGGTTTGGTAAAGCGCATCGCGCGCTTATGGGCAGCTACGCTAATGGCTGCTGCGGCACGCATTAAATCGAGCTCTGCGGCACTTTTAATGATACGCATATCGGCCATGAATGGACTCAAATCTTGCCAGCTTGAGGGCGCAACATAACCTTGTTTTGGCGCTTGGCGCAGAGCACTGGCAACATCATGTAGCTGCTCTAGCAAGCTGCTATCTTCATGACTGGAAAACACCACATCGGCTTGATTAAGCACATCTAATAATACTTCTTCAGCATCTTCGATACTGTGCGCCACATCAACCCCAAGGTGGGCAACTGCTCGATCAATACCTAAGCGACGACCGTGCCATACTTCGGCTGCCGGATCGCTAGGTTGGCAACACAGAATCACTTGTTGCGCTCTACCCGGCGCTAGAATCAATAAGGCGTCGGGCTCGTTAAACCCCGTGAGATAAAAGAAATCACTATTTTGCCGAAATGGATATTCGGTATCACGGCTGCGTGTTTGTAGGCTAGCGGCAGCAATCACTGCTACCCCATGGTCTGCATGGCTGCTGACATGATCTAAAATTCGCTGCCGACGTTGCTGATATTCCGCCAAACTAATAGACTGCTGCATATAAGGTTTTCGCTCTCAATACTTGAATGAGGTAAAACGAACTGAGGTGAACGCTATTTTAGTGGAGCGTTTTGTTGGTTTTACAAGCGCCCCCGCTTGCCTGGCCTAATTCACCAAAGCACAACATGGCTGATACTCGTAAATACTCAACGATTTCAAAGTAAGCTCGCTCTGCTTCTTCTTCATCTTCAATTTCAAAATCTAACTTGGCAATTTCAACCATATCTTCAATGGCTTCACGCAAGTCTTCCGATAAGCCAGCCAGGTTGGTTTGATTAATACCAAACCCTACTAAATACGATTGCACCCAGTTAATTAGACCAGTTAAGCGTTCGTATAAAGATTCGTTATCACTTGGTAACAACAGGTGAAAACCTAAATCGGGGTCGCGCAAGCTGGCGCAGATGGAGTGTGCCAGCTCGGTACAGCGTTCACGTAACTGCGGGTTAAAGGATTGCCCTTCGTTAACCAAGTCGCTGAGTAACAACAACCAGTCTTGCCCTTCAATACTGGCCCCGCCAGCGATCATACCGGTTAAAATGCCATGAATTTCGGCGGCATTAGAGAGCAAACCTTGGCTTTCAAAATATTCTGTTAAAGTTTCGTAGGCGAATGGATTATTGGCACCACTGCTTTGATCTGTCATAGCGTCATCTCTATCATGATTTATGCTGCCATCCTATCACCACAGGCCCTTTCAGGCTAGCTGACAAAACCCCGGTCGGCATGCCATAATCACTCTAACGCAGTAGCATTAAAAATGAGGAAGAGGCATGAGCCAGCGTGCAATGGAAATAAAACTTATGGATCGCAACTACAAAATTAATTGTCCAGTTGGGCAAGAAGTTGCGTTACAGCGCGCCGCCGACAAACTCAACCACAAACTTGAGCAAATTCGTAGCAACAAGCGCTTAACCCATGCGGAGCAAATTGCCGTGATGGCTGCGCTCAATCTTGTGCACGAAGGCGCACAAGTTGAACAACAATTGCGCAAACAGGTCGAAGATTTGGAAGAAAAGCTAAAATTACTGCAAGAAACCTTAGAACAGGTCATGACAGAGCAAGGCCCAAAACGTTAGAATACCCAAGTTCGCTTCGCTGACTCAATGAGTGCAGTTAAGCATGCAAGACAATGACTACCTGGAATGTTCGCCAGCACGCCGATGTCCCTGAGCCGATGCTAGTAGTATAGGGGCTCACTGAGCGGCTATTGTGCAAGCTCGACTCGTATCGAGAAGCCTGCGGTCGATTCAATTGCGCCCCGCCTTGAACCAGTGGGTTCAAGGGCCAAGGCACGCAGCGGCATTTTGGGTAGTCACCCTTCTCAAAGATAGTTCGTTATTCGTACGCTTCGTTATTCATCCGCGATGCTGTTCGTGCGTTTATGCTCTTGCACGATACGGCGAACGTCGGCAAGCAGCTCTTGGGCATCGTAGACGATGCCGTCTTTAATGGTGTAGCGAATGCCCTTAGTGCGCATCGGCTGATTATTGTCGTCTAACTTATAGTGCCCAGTACCGTATAGCACTTTAAAGTTAGCTAATGGATTTTCATCCACAACGATCATGTCGGCCTTTTTACCAACCACGATGCTGCCAATCTCGTCATCTAAACCCAGTTCTTGTGCACCATTTAAGGTTGCAGCCTGAATCACTTCTAATGCGTTAAAGCCGGCTTCACGCAGTAATTCTAATTCGCGGATAAAGCCAAACCCGTAAATTTTATAAATATAGCCAGCATCTGAACCCGTGGTGATACGACCGCCATGGTTTTTAAAGTCATTGAGAAAAGTCATCCACAACTGGTAATTTTGGCGCCATGCCACTTCATCATCGGTGGTCCAATCAAACCAATAAGAGCCATGGGCATAACGGCTTGGGGTAAAGAAGTCCCACAATTGCGGCAAGGTGTATTCCTCATGCCAGATAGCTTGACGCTCACGCATCAGATCACGGCTAGCCTCATAGATGGTTAAGGTAGGATTGATAGTAAAGTCTAGGGCTATCAATTCGTCGCGCACTTGGTTCCAACGCTCTGAACCAGGCTGCGCGGCTTGCTGCCATAACCGTCCCGCGGCCCGAAACCGATCTTGCTCATCGTTGTAATTGTAATCTGCTGGGTAATCCTGAATGACCTGTCCACTAAAGAGCGCTTCCGGCAAGCCATACCAGTGTTCCATACTTCCTAAACCCAAACGCGCCGAGTCCACCACGTTGGTGCGCACCACATTCAGTTGCGCATGGTGCATCATCGAACCCAGCTGTTGCTGTTTAGCTTCATCCAGTGCAGCCGCCATCACCTTGGGCGTGGCGCCAAAAAACTTAATGCCTGCGGCACCTTGTTGTTTGATTTGACGCACCCACGTACGTGCTTGTTCTGCAGTAAAGATAGGCTCTTCGGCACCCATGCCAAAACCAACAAATGGAATGATCCGCGGTGCGACGATTTGGTTGTTCTGGCTTTGCTGTTGGTGCCATTTAGTCCAGGCTAGACCATTAAAGCTACCCGGCTCACGCACCGTCGTAATGCCATGAGCCAACCACAGCTTCAACACATATTCCGCTGGTATTCCGTCAGCAGAGCCACCAATATGCCCGTGCATATCAATAAAGCCTGGTAAAACATATTTGCCGGTTAAATCCAGTTCACGGTCACCCGGTTGTGCTTGCGGTCGGCCCTGTGCTTTTATCGGAACGCCAGGATGACCAACACTCACAATACGCACGATGCGGTCCTGCTCCACCACGATATCAACTGGGCCTCGGGCCGGAGCGCCTTCACCGTTAACGAGCGTCACTCCGCGTAGAATTAAGCGCTGAAATGGCCCCTCGCCCTGCTCTGCGCGCGGTGGTGCTTTCGCTGAATCAGCTTGGGCAGGAGCTGCGGTAGCTCCCAACAAGAAACAAGTAAGTAACGTGGCGAACAGAACAGGCTTCATGATATAACTCTTTTTATTATGTTATGGATTGGCTAGTTATGGGTTGGCTAGTTATTGAGCTCTAGTTATTAAGCCAAGGATATCAGTGCCGTGCAACAACAGCAATTGCGTCAACAACTTCTGGCTAAACGTGCAACTATCTCTGCTCCCGATCGAGCTGCAGAAGCTGCGGCAGTAAGCGAGCACTTACTGGCGCTACCAGAGCTGCAAACACCCAAGCGTATCGGTAGTTACATCAGTATCAAAGCGGAATTGCCGACCCCTCAACTGAACCAACGCTTGATAAGCATGGGACACCAACTCTCGGTTCCCGTGTTGCATCCAATCAACACCGGGCACTTATTGTTTTTACAAGTGCATCCGAAGACCTTATGGGTTCCCAATAAATACCACATTCCCGAACCCGCGTTGCAGGTAGCAGATATCACCCCACTTGCTCACTTAGATATTTTGCTGGTGCCACTGGTGGGATTTGACCACCAAGGCAATCGCTTAGGCATGGGCGGTGGCTTTTACGATCGTACCCTTGCGGCTTGGCATCGCGGAGCATATCCGCACTTGCAAGTGATTGGGCTAGCGCTGACCTGCCAGCAAACCCCGAAGCTGCCGGTTAACCCTTGGGATATCCCCTTAAATAAGGTGATCACTGCAGCAAAAGTTTGGGACTTTTTGCGGTAAAACTGTATACTGAAAAGCCATAGCTAACTCACTATGGAATCTACCATGTCTACCGCTCAAGAAGCCCTCAAAAAACAAGCCGCCGAAGCCGCACTTAAGTACATTCAACCCAATACTGTGGTTGGTGTTGGCACCGGCTCTACGGTTAATTATTTTATTGATGCTCTCGCTACCATCAAACAAGATATTGAAGCTGCGGTATCTAGTTCTGAAGCCTCAACAGCACGCTTAAAAGCTCACGGCATTGAGGTGATTGAACTCAATAACTGTGTAGATTTACCCGTTTATGTTGATGGTGCCGACGAACTTGACCAGCACTTACGCATGGTTAAAGGGGGCGGTGGCGCTCTTACCCGCGAAAAAATCATTGCCGCAGTTGCCCAACAGTTTGTGTGTATTGCCGACCAATCCAAGTTAGTAGGCCGACTTGGCCAGTTCCCGGTACCCGTTGAAGTGATTCCCATGGCGCGCTCATATGTCGCACGTGAAATCGTGAAACTAGGTGGTGACCCCGTCTGGCGTCAAGGGTTTGTCACTGACAACGGCAACATCATTCTGGATATTCACAACTTTGATATCCTAGACCCTGTTCAACTAGAGCTACAATTGAATAATATCGTAGGCGTTGTTAGCAACGGCCTATTTGCTAAGCGTGGCGCTAACATTGCCATTATCGCCGGTAGCGACGGTTTACAAATTCTGGAGTAACAATGTCTCATTTAGCGAGTCCACAGGTGTCATTGGCGAAAGATAGGATCAATATCTTATTGCTTGAAGGCGTGCACGACAGCGCCATCAAAGTGTTACAGCAACATGGTTACACCAATATTCGCGCGCTGCCAACGTCACTGGCTGAAGCTGAACTAATTGAAGCATGCCAAGAGGCCCATTTTATTGGGATTCGTTCGCGCACCCAGCTCACCGCTAAAGTCTTCGCAGCAGCAGAAAAACTGGTAGCTGTCGGTTGTTTTTGTATTGGCACCAATCAAGTTGATTTAGCTGCTGCGCGCCAGCATGGGGTGGTGGTCTTTAACGCGCCCTTCTCTAATACTCGTAGTGTTGCCGAATTAGTGCTAGCAGAAATGATCATGCTGTTACGCCGTATTCCTGAGAAAAATGCAGCGGCCCATCGTGGTGGCTGGGATAAAGCCGCCAAAGGCTCGTTTGAAGCACGCGGTAAAGTTCTTGGTATCATAGGCTACGGTCATATTGGCAGCCAATTAAGTGTGCTGGCCGAGCAATTGGGCATGCAAGTACGTTATTACGATATCGAAACCAAATTATCCTTAGGTAATGCCCTGCAGCTAGCCAGTTTATCCGAGCTGTTAGCGCAAGCTGATGTAGTAACCCTACACGTACCCGAAACACCGCAAACACAATGGATGATCGGTCCTGAGCAATTAGCGCAGATGAAACCTGGCGCGGTGTTAATTAATGCGTCCAGAGGCACGGTTGTGAAAATCAACGCCTTGGCTGATGCACTCAAATCCGGTCACCTCGCAGGTGCTGCGATTGACGTTTTCCCGGTGGAGCCCAAAGGCAATGACGAAATGTTTGAGTCGCCCTTGCGTGGCTTAGACAATTGTATTTTAACCCCGCACATTGGTGGCTCAACCCAAGAAGCACAAGAGAATATCGGTATTGAAGTTGCCGGAAAGCTAGTCCGCTACTCAGATAATGGCTCCACGTTGTCTGCGGTTAATTTTCCTGAGGTTGCTTTACCAACTCATGACAAGGCGCGCCGCTTGTTGCATATTCACCACAACCGCCCAGGTATGCTAACCCGCATCAACCAAATTTTGGCGGACAACAATATCAACGTGGCGGGTCAATACTTACAAACCGACAGTGAGGTAGGTTACGTGGTCATTGACATAGAAACGCCGCCGAAGAGCAGTATCGCCGACGACCTCCTCGCTGCGATCCGCAGTATTGATGGCACCATTAAGGCACGAGTTCTTTACTAACAAGCTTTATTCAATAAAAAAGCCGGTCGCATCACTGCCACCGGCTTTTTTGTGTCTTTAAGAAACGAGTTAACGTGTTCCTTTAACCGTTTGTTCCATCGACTCGGGTGACACATGGCGCACGTCTTTTCCTTTCACGAAGAAAATAATGTACTCCGCAATATTCTGACAGCGATCACCGATACGCTCGAGTGAACGGGCTGACCAAAGGACATTCATGACCTTAGGAATACCGCGCGGATCTTCCATCATATAGGTCATCAACTGCCGCGTAAGAGCCTCGTATTGACGGTCGGCTTGGGCATCCATTTGGTGAACCTCGTAGGCCGAGTCTAGATCCATCCGCGCAAAGGCATCAAGCACCCCATGCAACATGGACAATACTTGCTGGCCAAGATTTTCCAAACTCACCAAAAATTGCTGCTGGTCATTGTTAAAGCTTTCTAGTGCCACACGCGCAATGCGCTCTGCTTCGTCACCAATTCGCTCAAGATCTGAAATGGTTTTAAAAATTGCGATGATTAATCTTAAATCACTCGCTGCTGGCTGGCGTTTTGCAATAATTTGTACGCAGGCTTCATCAATCTGCACTTCGAGTGCGTTGATTTTATAGTCGCGCTGCAAAATTTGCTGCGCCATATCATGATCTGATTTTTCTATGGCAATCAATGAGTCGCGCAGTTGCTGCTCAACCAGCCCACCCATACTCAATACTTGGTTACGAACAGCTTCTAATTCTTCATTAAATTTGCCGGAAATATGCCGGCTCATATTTACTTTATCCATGGGCTGCTCCTAATTAACCGTAACGTCCAGTGATGTAATCTTCCGTTTGTTTTTTCTGTGGGGTCGTGAACAAGGTGTTGGTATCAGCATATTCAATTAACTTACCCATGTACATAAAGGCAGTTTGATCAGACACCCGTGCCGCTTGTTGCATATTGTGAGTAACAATCACCACCGTAAACTGCTCTTTAAGCTCGGTAATAAGCTCTTCAATCGTGAGCGTAGAAATAGGATCTAGGGCTGAGGTTGGCTCGTCCAACAACAACACTTCTGGCTCTATGGCAATCGCGCGAGCAATCACTAAACGTTGTTGCTGACCGCCTGATAAGCCGAACGCTGATTCGTTCAAACGATCCTTCACTTCATCCCAGAGCGCCGCTCCTTTTAGCGAACGCTCTACCACTTCATCTAAACGGCGACGATCGTTCACCCCTTGTAGGCGCATCCCGTAAACCACGTTTTCATAAATAGATTTAGGAAACGGATTCGGGCGCTGGAACACCATGCCAACTTGGCGGCGCAAAGCTGCAACATCGACATTTTTAGCGTAGATGTTTTGCTCGTGGAGGCGAATTTCACCACTCACTTTACAAATTTCAACGAGATCGTTCATCCGATTGATACAACGCAACAGCGTTGACTTACCGCAACCTGACGGCCCGATAAAAGCAGTCACACGGTTTTTCGGGATCTTCATTGAAATATCATACAAAGCCTGAGCTTCGCCGTAGTGCAAATTTAAATTCTGAATTTCTAAAGCAGTATCTGCAGCACTCAAATTAGCTAAATCTAACGAGCCTGCTTGGGTATTGGTCGGAGTTACCGAAATCATAATATCAACCTTCTGCGCTTAAATTTTATGGCTACAAACACTAATTAGTGCTCAAGCGAACGATATTTTTCACGTAAGTGGTTACGCACACTGATAGCGGTCAAATTGAGACCGACAATCACAGTCACCAATAAAAATGAGGTTGCATAAACCAGCGGTCGCGCCGCTTCTACGTTTGGACTTTGGAAGCCAACATCATAAATGTGGAAGCCTAAGTGCATAAATTTTCTGTCTAAATGAAAATACGGGAAGTTTCCATCAACGGGCAACATTGGCGCTGATTTTACTACCCCTACTAACATCAATGGCGCGACTTCACCGGCCGCTCGCGCTACCGCCAAAATTAAGCCGGTCATGATCGCTGGCGATGCCATCGGTAAAATGATGCGCCACAAGGTCTCTGCCTTGGTGGCTCCAAGGGCCAAACTACCCTCACGCAAGGTACTAGGAATACGTGATAAACCTTCTTCGGTAGAAACGATGACCACAGGTAGCGTCAAAATAGCCAAGGTAATAGCAGACCACATCACCCCTGGAGTACCAAAAGTGGGGCTAGGCAAGGCCTCTGGATAAAAGATTTGGTCTAGTGAACCACCCACCATGTATACAAAGAAGCCTAAGCCGAATACGCCATACACAATCGAAGGCACACCCGCCAAGTTGATCACGGCGATACGAATCAAACGCGTAATAGCATTTTTGCCCGCGTACTCGTGCAAATAAACCGCTGCGATAACGCCAAACGGGGTCACAATCACCGACATTAATAGCACCATAAATACGGTACCAAAAATAGCTGGAAAGACGCCGCCTTCGGTATTGGCTTCACGTGGATCTTCAGTAATAAATTTACCGATCTGAGTAAAGAAGTGCGCTACTTTTGCAAACCATCCCATATCGTTGGGGAAAGTCGCATCCAGCACCCGATACATAGGGATGGTCACTTCTTCACCGCGCATGTCGCGCATCACTACGCTATCGCGGCTTGCTTGATCACGATAAGCAAAGAGTTGCTGCTCCAGTTCCTGATACGCCGCTCGCTGGGCTTCTTCGGCTGCTGCTATGCGCTGTTCTTCAGCTGCGGTTAACTGGCCTTCGAGTTCTAACGCTCGACGTTCTAAGCGTAATCGGTTCAACTCATAGTTGATGGCACCAATCTCGCCTTGCTGTAAATCAGCAGCTTGCTCATTTAACGCAACCGCTCGTTCAATTCGCTCGAACAATACCGTACGAATGGATTCAGCTGTGGCTACTGATTGGCCATTTTCAATAACATCAACCACATAACCATAGAAGTTGCCATCTTTTGAACGCTCAATCACGGCTAAATCGCTAGGCGTCTCGTTACGAATAATTTGAGGTTCCATCACCCACATAAAATCAAGGGAGACAAACTCACGATTACCTACTTTAAACAGCAATCGCTCTAACGTATCTTCCTGATAGCCATCTAGCGCCACGCCTGATTCTTGCAAACGCTCCAGACTCACCTCTTCACGGTCGTAGATTTCACCAATGATGACCCGCTTCGAGCCGTCATTGGCTTGCACTTCTACTTCATGAATGGCCGCTGGCCAAAAGAAGCTAAGCCCACGCCACGCAATCAATGCAAGCAAACCTAAGACCGCAATTAAGCTCACACTTACTGCACCAGCGGTGAGCCAAATGTAGGGTTTTCCTGATTTAAACCAAGTATTCATGGAAATCCTCATACTTACATTGAACTGTATTTATCGCGTAACCGCTGGCGCACGAGCTCTGCCACCGTGTTAAACGCGAAGGTGAAAATGAATAACACAAATGCCGCCAAGAATAAGATGCGATAGTGCGAACTACCTACTTCAGACTCTGGCATTTCTACCGCAATGTTGGCCGACAAGGTGCGCATTCCTTCAAAGATGTTCCAATCCATGATGGGCGTGTTACCGGTTGCCATTAACACAATCATGGTTTCACCTACTGCGCGTCCTAAGCCCATCATGACCGCCGAGAAAATACCTGGGCTGGCAGTTAACAACACGACTTTGGTGAGGGTTTGCCAGGTGGTTGCACCTAGGGCTAACGAACCATTAGACAGGTGCTTAGGAACACTGAACACCGCATCTTCGGCAATCGAGAAAATCGTTGGAATCACAGCAAAGCCCATGGCGATACCCACAACAAGCGAGTTGCGCTGATCAAACGTGATGCCTAACTCGTTGGTGATGTATTGGCGCACGTTACCACCAAACAAGGTGGACTCTATCCATGGCGATAATTCAAATGATAACCAACCAGCTAAGAGCACCACCGGAATCAGCACTAAGGCAGCACTGCCATCGGTAAACTTGCTGCGCCATGCTTTAGGTAAGTTGGAGCTGATTAACGCCATTAAAATAATCGATGTAGGAATTAAAATCAGGGTCGCCACAATACCCGGCAAATAAGTCTCAATGAGCGGCGCTAGCCATAACCCTGCTAAGAAGCCCAAGATAACCGTGGGTAACGCTTCCATGATTTCAACCGTGGGCTTCACTACTTTGCGCACCCCAGGCGACATAAAATAGGCGGTGTAGACGGCGGCTGCTAAACCAATAGGTACGGCAAATAACATCGCATAGGCAGCGGCTTTGATGGTACCGAAAGAAATAGGAACCAAGCTAAACTTAGGCTCAAAGTCATCTGAGCCTGAGGTGGATTGCCACACATACTGCGGCTCTGGGTAACCTTCGTACCACACCTCTTGCCAGACTCCGCTCCAACTCACCTCAGGGTGCTCGTTATCGAGTTTAAAGCTGTGCAGTTGGTTGCCACTTTGCATCAGCAAGGTGTTTGCTCGAGGATCTATCACCAGCTGTTCAGCATGCAACTGTTCTGGTTTTGCTAAATAAAGGTCCGCTTGCGAGGTGGTATGGAAGACGCCAACTTGTCCCTCGCTATTGAGCGCATAAAAAGTACGACGATAATACTCAGCAACCAAACCGGTAATAGCACTATTGCCGGCCTTAAATTCGCGAATGTATTGATACTGACGTCCATTTTCTCCAGCCACTTCAAACCACTGGGTAATTAACCCCTGGTCATGGCCAAATAACACAGAACTAGCACCAGCTAGTAACTGCATGCTGGTGATAGCACCGTAACGCCGTTTATCAACATTGAGCACTTGACGCTCACTCACGCTACCAGTGCGCGACACATCATAAACCGCAAAACGGTTGCCTTGGCGCACAAATACTTGGCGCAAATCGGGCGTTACCACCAGGTTATCTACGTTACCTGTGGTTGGTAATTCACTCACTTTTGCTTTTAACTCTACTGCCCCCGTCAAGAAGCTCTTGGTGGCTTGTAAGTAATTAACGACCACTACATTATCTGAGGTGACCGCTGCAAACAGCGATGAATCGCCGTCGTACTCATAGGCAATTTGCTGTAGCTGCCGCCCTTGCGGATCTACCTGATACAACTCACCGTCATTGGCAAAATCAACGACCGGAGTGGTTAAGCGACGGCCATTATTGAATTGGGTACGAAATTTCGGCTCGATGACGCGAGCCTTGCCATCGGCAACAGCGTAGACGTAACGCTTATTCTGTGGCTGTGTTGCCGCAAAGGCGGTGGGCTGCTCCGCCACCTGCTGCTGCAACAACACTTGCCCTGGCTGCCAATCAGTACCTGGTTTTTGCTTTAACGCAAAGAAGCTCAAGCCGCCCAGGTTATCAAAGCGATAGCCTATTTCAGATTGTTCTTCCATGCCCATTGCCACGGTTTCGCCTTGGCCAGGAATTGCAAAAGACTGCTGTTGTTCTATATCAACCCCACGGAAAATGGGCTCGACTACATACAAGAGATAAAAGAAAATTAGGAGAAGTGCGATTAACACCAAGCCGCCACCAAAGGTTACCCCCCAGCGTGCTGCTCGGTCTTTAAATAAACGCACATTACTGGCTCCCAACTGTCCGCGTGGTGATGCCGCCATTGCTGCCTCGTTGATTTAGGTTAACTACCATTTTTATCTACGACATAGTATAGACGGCTTCTATGACAGTTATGTTACAGCGCTGTCATATAACTGACACTTTTCTGTCATGCAGCCTGGGTACCGCATAACGGCAGCAGTTCAATAGCTGGAGCCTGCACCGCACTGATATGATGCTGCTGTAAAATCCACATGGCTACGCGAGAACGTCCGATACCGCCGCCAATGGACAAGGGTAAAGCACCTTGCAACAGTTGTTGATGCCAAGCCTGCTGCGCATACTCTTCACAACTGTGCAGGCTTAACTGCTGCTGCAACGCGCTAGCATCCACCCGTATTCCCATCGATGATAATTCTAACGCATCATCTAGCTGTGGATGCCACACCAATAAATCACCGTTAAGCCCAGCCAAGCCTTGGCTATCTTTGGCGACCGTACTCCAGTCATCGTAATCTGGAGCGCGCTTATCATGCTGACTACCATCACCTAAAGTGGTGCCTATTCCCATAATAAACACCACCTGATGTTGCTGCGTGATAGCTCGCTCGCGGGCCTTCGGTGCTAACTGCGGATAGGCTTGGCGGAGCTGCTCTGCATGAATGAACGTGACCTGTTCGGGCAGACTTATCGGGCTGGGTGCAAACGCCTGATGCGCCTTGCGTAACACCTGATAGATGTGTTGCACACACTGCTGTAAATAAGCAACACAACGCTGCTGTGGCAGGATCACCTGCTCCCAATCCCATTGTTCGACCAACACTGAATGCCGCGCTGTCAGCGCCTCTTCGTCCGGCCTTAAGGCCTTCATATCAGCTAGGATGCCGGTACCAACCGGGCACTCGAGTAGCGCTAACACACTACGCTTCCATTTGGCTAGGGAGTGCACTACCTCGTAATCTTGCTGTTGCGCTTTCACAAAGACCCGCACCGGCTGCTCAATCCCACTGAGGTTATCTTGCAAGCCAGAGCCACTAGCAACCATCAGCGGCGCCTGCACTTCAGTTAAACTTAAGCTTTGCGCCAATGCAGTTGTGATAGAGGCATATAGCTTAGCAATTTGCTGTTGTAATTTGAGTTGTTCTGAATATCCGGTCATTTTATTTATCCTAGTTACATTAACCCTTCGGCTAAGTATGAGAGAGGTAAACAATAATCACCACAAAACTCACAAAGCTCAATAGCCTTTAATCAAAGTTGCATTAGGTGATAGATAGCATTGATTAAAAGCCATTTTTAATAGATATTATCTAATATTGCATACTTTAACTAAGAGCCAAATAAATGATCGACAATTTAGACAAAGACATCTTGCGTACTTTGCAACAGAACGCCAAAACCAGTTATGCGGAAATCGCTAAGCAGCAACAGGTGAGCCCTGCAACGGTGCACGTACGCGTTGAAAAAATGCGCCAAGCCGGCATTATTAGTGGCACTCACGTGCATGTTAATGCCAAACAGTTGGGCTTTGATGTTTGTTGCTTTATTGGTATTAATTTAGCTAAAGCAGGCGATTACCCAAGCGCATTAAAGCAATTACAGGCTTTACCGGAGGTGGTGGAAGCGCACTACACCACAGGCCAATACAGTATTTTTATTAAAGTGATGGTGCCATCCATCAGCGAACTGCAAGATTTATTGATCAATAAAATTCAGGCCATCGCGGAAGTTCAAGCCACTGAAACGTTAATCTCTCTGCAGCAACCCATCATGCGTAACCTTTCCATTTAAAAGGGAGTTTTGTTACGGACATAAAAAAATCCCCCAGCCTTGGCTGAGGGATTTTTGGGCAATGCTTAATTTAAGCCTAAACGCTCAAGTTCTTGCTCTACCACCACACGTGGTACTGGAATGTACCCGTCTTTATCAACGATTTCTTGGCCTTGCTTAGATAGAACCATTTTTAAGAATTCGGCGGTTGCTGGGTCAAGCGGCTTGTTTGGATGCTTGTTGACATAAACATACAAGAAGCGTGCTAACGGATATTTACCGGCTAATGCATTTTCAGTGGTTGCATCCACATATTCGCTGCCTTCTTCAACAGCTAAAGGCACCGTTTTAACACCAGAGGTCATGTAACCAATACCTGAGTAGCCAATGGCATTAAGCGATGTTGATACCGATTGTACTACCGACGCAGAACCTGGTTGCTCATTAACGTTATTGCGGAAGTCGCCATCACATAAGGCAACCTCTTTGAAGTAGCCGTAGGTTCCCGATACTGAGTTACGACCGTAAATTTGCAAATCACGGTTCACCCAGCTGCCAGTTAAACCTAGGTCGCCCCAACGGCGAACTTCTTCGTTGGCACCACATAAACGAGTGCTTGAGAAAATCGCATCAACTTGAGCAATAGTTAAACCTTCAATCGGGTTATCTTTG
Source organism: Idiomarina loihiensis (assembly GCF_024584785.1). Classification (GTDB taxonomy): domain Bacteria; phylum Pseudomonadota; class Gammaproteobacteria; order Enterobacterales; family Alteromonadaceae; genus Pseudidiomarina; species Pseudidiomarina fusca. Next base: position 168,341 of record NZ_CP074112.1, on the reverse strand, counting down.
TGCGCAAACACCGCTAGCGCATCGATAGCAACGCGCACTGGGGTTGGCTTGTAGCCATGACGTTTTTCAAAGGCCTCGATTTCTTTCGCCTTCATAGCACGGCTCATAGGGCCAAAGTTTGAAGTACCTTCAGTCAGCGCTGGTGGTGCAGTAGAAGATCCGGCCGCTTGAATTTGCATGTTTACATTAGGGTACATGCGCTTAAACTCTTCCGACCAAAAGGTCATCATGTTCGCCAACGTATCTGACCCTACCGATGATAAGTTGCCTGATAGGCCACTTACTTTTTCATATTCAGGCAGATTATCTGTGGCTTTTTGTGCGTAAGCTCCAGCACTCACTACAGCGCTAAGGCTGAGGGCAATCATTGCAGATTTAAGCTTCATAATAACTCCGAGAGTTGTCTTGTATTCATCATAGTCGACCTAAGTCAGACTCGTTTATTGAGTTCATACCGGAGAGTTTAAGTCGTCAATGTGACAGTTTAATGACAAGTATGACGAAATTATGATGATTTTATGACAAGCTCTTCTGAAATCCGAAACCAGAACTTAGACCCTCGCCCTAGCTGCGAATCTATTTGAAGCTTACTGTGATGATGCTCAAGCACTTGCTGCACTATGGCTAAACCTAGCCCTGAACCACCCTTTTTGCTATTACGATCTTTGTCTACTCGATAAAAGCGCTCGGTTAAACGCGGGATATGTTCACCACCAATCCCAGGACCATTATCAGTAACACTAAACTCCATGCTGTTAGCCACTGGCTGCCAACGCACTTTGATGTGCCCGCCCGGTGGGGTGTAATGAATAGCATTGGTGACTAGATTGGCAAAGGCGCTGCGCATCTCATCATCAATGCCAAACATGCTCACCTCTGCGATATCAAATTCGATGCTGTGCTGCTTGTCTTGATTAAGACGTTCGGCATCGAGTTTTAGCTGCCGAAAAATGGCTGGAACATCCACTTTGCGCTCAAAAATATCCGTCCGATGAACATCTAAGCGCGACATCGATAACAATTGGTCAACTAGGTTGCGCATGCGCGTACTTTGCGCGTCCATGTCTCGTACAGCTTTACTAAGCATGGCTGGCGGCATTGCCTCTGGTTGCTCAAGCATCTCGAGATAACCTTGCAATACGGTCAGTGGCGTTTTTAGTTCGTGCGATACGTTTGCGACAAATTCTTTACGCATCTGTTCTAAGCGCTTAATTTGAGTTACATCGCGCGCCATCAGTAAGTACTGATCATCACTGTACGGCATGATGCGAACTTCTAACTCAACTTCTTCACGAACAGGCGAGGCAAGGTGCATATCTTCGTTGAACTTGCCTGCTTGCAAATAAGCAACAAACTCAGGATGACGAATTAAGTTAGGTAAACGGATACCGGTATCGGCCGGCCATTTCAGGCCGAAATAGAATTGCGCTAACTTGTTACACCAAATGAGGCTACCATCTTTACGAAACACTATAGCAGCATCGGGTATGGCTTCTGAGGCTTCACGAAAACGGCGCAGTAACCTAGCGAGGGCGCGGCGGCGTTGCTGACTACGACGCTGGGTTCGATAAATGCCATCGTAGATATAGCTCCAGCTGCCGGGAGCATTTGGCGGTAACAAGGTGCGTCGATGCCACAGCCAATCCACCAATTTGTATTGATAATAATAATGCCAAGCCACCAGCATAAACAAAGCGATGGCCATCAATGGCCAAAACACATCAAACAACGCACCAACGACCGCTAACGGCAGCACATACCACAGTAAGCCCCGTAGAATAAAGAAAACCGAGTAGCGTCTATCCATTGGTGCGCATCCGCTTGTTTATCGCTGTTTAGTTTTTTGAAAACCGATAACCGACGCCCCGTACGGTTTGAATGAGGCGATCATGACCATGCAATTCTAACGCTTTGCGCAAACGTCGTATATGCACATCAACGGTTCTGTCTTCGACATAAACGTTGGTGCCCCACACATGGTCTAGCAGTTGCTCACGGCTATAAACCCGTTCTGGATGAGTCATAAAAAAGTGCAGTAATTTAAACTCGGTGGGGCCCATTTCTAAACGGTCATTAAAAGCACTCACGCGATGCGATACTGGGTCTAACTTCAAATGTTCTACCTCGAGCGGCTCATCTAACGCAGTTGGCGCGACACGGCGGAACACCGCCCGCATGCGGGCCATTAACTCTTTTGGCGAGAAAGGTTTAGTCATGTAGTCATCGGCACCCACCTCTAACCCACGTACTTTATCTTCTTCTTCGCCTCGTGCCGTTAGCATGATGATCGGGATCGAGCGGGTAAAATCATCGCCTTTTAGCTTTTTCGCTAACTGAATACCAGACCCACCAGGAATCATCCAATCCAGCAAAATCATATCAGGGAAGGGCTCAACCACTTTTTCTAGGGCTGTTTGGTAGTCACCCGCCTCCACAGCTTGATAGCCGTGCTGCTCCATGACGAAGCTCAGCATCTCGCGAATCGGAGCTTCATCTTCAACAATCAGTATCTTTCTAGACATGTGCGTTACCTGTTATTTTCCAACAGCGCCAATTATTCAGATACTTTATGACACTTTTATGAAAATGCTGCAAATAGATGACATTTATTTCATTCTGCGGCAATAAGTTGCAGATCCACCCAAACTAATCGATGGTCTGAAGAGCGTTGCCGTTCACTCACTAAATCTGCCTTGGGTTGTCCTACTGTCGGCCAAAACACGCCACTTTGAATTACCCGCGTACCGTAAACTGATGGCAGCACGTAATCAGCGCGCTTACGCCATCCGGCCGTATGAGTTGCGGCATGAGGATTGTTCGGGGTGTGAGCGCTGCCGCCAGCACTGGTTGGCGTGGGCTCTGCTTGAACCGCCGGGTGCTGCAACAGCTGCGCAATAGTGCCAGGATAATTATCGGTGCTCTCCACTGACGCATTTAAATCGCCCGCTACCACAAACCGCTGTTGTGGAGCTAAACCGCCGCTGCGACCCTGATCGTCGTAGATGTAATCACTGAGGTGCGGCTGGAGGTAATCAGCCCAGAATCTGATTTCGTCATGATTGCGACGGCCGTTTCGATCTTCAGGCCCGTCGAACACCGGCGGCGTAGGATGGCTCACCAATAGGTGCAACGCAAAATCACCGACCATAACCGGCACATCCCAATGAGACTTCGAGCTTAACGGAAACTCTTGCCAAGCTTCGGCTGGGTACCAAGATTCTTGAGTTCCGGGTTTAAGCGGCTGCAGCGCGCCCGGCATATCCTTCCATTTGAAATTGCGAAACGTACGAATCGCATCATCCGCAAGAGGATACTTTGACAGCACCACCATCCCGTATTGTCCTGGATAATTGCCATACGCCCAAGCATCGTTGCCTACACCGCTAGCATGGCCATCTTGATCCAAGTCAAAGGGGCTTGGTTCACCGGTATTCACTGGGGCAATGAAATAGTATGGATAATCGATCGGAGACTCACCACGCTGGCTATGCGCCAGATAGTCTTTTAAGAATACCTCTATGCCTTGCTCAGCTGGCACATAGTCAAATTCATTGAGTACCAAAATATCAGGCCGAACATGTTGAATGATCTCGGCTATTGCTTGAATTTGTGGATGTTGGGCAGCAAGCGCATGGGTTAATGCACCGGCCCCTTCCGCGACCAATTTGTCGTTCGGTAGATAATTGGAAGCATCCATACTGACATTGAAGGTTGCCACGCGTAAGCTTACCGGTTCAACAGGTTCTGGTTTGGCCATATCACATCCGGTCAAAACTACTGCAAATGCCGCTATAACAGGCACTAAGATTGACTTTTTCACTTGATGATTTCCGTTAGTGGGAGAACTGAGACAAATAAAAACAATAAAGGTTCTAATTTAACGATGCAATTGAAAAGAAAATTGCGTAAAATATTGTCACATTTTTGACATATCTGCGTGCTATAAATGCGCACGAATGTCATTAAGGCGTCAAAACAAGCGGTTATGCCTTAACTCGATTTTTATTAAAAGCAACCAACCCAGGAAATAAAGATGAGTACATCTATGCGATTAACACGCACCGCCAGTGCTATCGCCGTTGCATTGGGCTTAGTCTCAGCAACTGCTATTGCACAAGATACCTCTGCAGCAATGCGTGGTTCTATTGTCGGTCCACAAGGTGCTGGCGCAGCCAACACCAAAGTAGTAATCGAACACATGCCTTCAGGCAGTCGTTTAGAAGTAACGACTGACGAATCAGGTTCATTTATTGCCAGTGGTCTGCGTGTTGGCGGTCCTTACCGTGTAACCTTAGACTCAGACGTATACCGTGACGCCACCTACGAAGAAGTTTACCTGAAATTAGGCGAAACTTACCGTTTGAATGCGCAACTTGAGACTCAAGCTGCTGAGCGTATCAGCGTTACTGGTCGCGCCATCAACTATGCTTCAATGAACAACGGTTCTTCAAGCTCGTTTGGTCAAGAACAAATTGAATCACTGCCTACTTACGGCCGTGACTTAAAAGAAATCGTTCGTTTGAACCCATTAGCCACTCAGCTTGGCGACGGCGACCAATTAGTTGTTGCTGGTAACAACCCAAAATACAACTCAATCACTATCGACGGTATCGGCCAGAACGATGATTTCGGTTTGAACAACAACGGTTACCCAACCCAAGGTTCACCTATTTCAATCGACGCTATTGCACAAATTAACGTTGATGTGATGCCGTTTAGCGCAAAAGAAAGCAACTTTACTGGTGCTAAAGTTAACGCGGTAACCAAATCTGGTACCAACGAATTAAAAGGTTCCGTATTCGTTCAGTACACTAGCGATTCTTTAGCTGGTAACCCTAGCGAATCTATTTATGAGCCAGGCTCTGGCGTACCAAACGTAGATTATGATGAGAAAACCTACGGTATCGGTATCGGCGGTCCAATCATCGAAGACACCTTATTCTTCTACGCTAACTACGAAAAATCGAGCGAATCAGAAAGCCCGTATCGTGGTCCTATCGGCTCAAATGCATCTAACATTGCCAATGTATCTCAAGAAGCTTTAGAAGAAGTTTTATCTATCGCTCGTGACGTATACGGCTTAACCGATAGCCAACTTGGCGACTGGAACATGCCAGCTGAAGAAGACGACGAAAAATTGTTGTTGAAATTAGACTGGAACATCAGCAATGAGCACCGTGCAGCCTTTACTTATCAGGCTACCAAAGGTAACTCAATTCGTGGCCATTACGGTAGCGATAGCTCATTAGCTTTATCTTCTAGCTGGTACAACAACGAGCAAACCTTAAATGCTTACGCGTTGCAGCTGTACTCAAACTGGAGCTCTAACTTCTCAACTGACATGAAATTGTCGTACAAAGATGTTGAAGCTTTGCAAGAGCCAATGAACGGCCGCACCATGGGTTCTGTTACTGTCCAAGTAGATGGCGACCGTAACGAAATCACTTTTGGTCCTGACTACTCACGCCACGCTAACTATGGTGAAAACAGCACCCTAGAATTGCAATTAAACGGTGAATACTTAATTGGCGACCACGCGTTGTCATTTGGTTACCAGTACTCTTCTACTGATATCTACAACTTGTTCGTACAGAACGCGTTGGGTTCATGGGAATTCTGGAGCCTAGATAACTTCCGTAACAAAACTGCTAACCGTTTCTATTACGCGGGCAGCTTAACCGGTGACGTAAACGACGCTGCTGCTGACTTTACTCAAGGTTATCAAGCGCTATACCTGCAAGACACTTGGGCTCCTACTTGGGATCTTGAGTTAACGTTTGGTGTGCGTTACGAGCGTATTTTCGCAAAAGATAAGCCAACTTATAACCCATTGTTCGCTGAGCGTTATGGCTTCGCCAACACTGAAAACTTAGACGGTAAAGACTTAATTTTGCCGCGCTTTGGTTTCAAATACCAAGCAGCTGACGATATCAAAGTACGTGGTGGCTTCGGTCGTTACGGCGGTGGTCGTCCAAACGTATGGGTATCCAACTCGTATACCAACAGCGGTATGGCATTCTCGCAGTTCAATACCAGCAGTTTGCCATCTTCGGTTTACAGCAACAACGTAGACCCAACGACTGTTCCTGAGTTAGTACAACAATCATTAACTCAAGACGGTTACGTAAATGCTATCGATCCAAACTTCGAGTTACCAACCGACTGGCGCGCCAGCTTAGCAGTTGATTTCGAAAGCTTCGATATCCCATTCATGGGAGAAGAGTGGTTTGCGAGTGCAGAATACATCTACAGCCGTCGTAAAGATGACGTGCAGTGGGTAGATTTAGCGCGTCGTCAATTACTTGACGAAAACGGTAACCCGGTAACTACTGCTGACGGCGGCCGTCCAATTTATGTTGTTGACGATCCATTAGATGACCACGAACCAATGGCTCCAGGCGATGATAACGGCGTTGAGCGTTATGACCTGATGTTGACCAATGGTGACGGTGGTAACAGCCGTATCTTTACTGCAACTCTTGGTAAAGCTTGGGACAACGGTTTAAGCTTACGTACTAGCTACACCAACCAAGACGTACAAGAAGCAGTAGCAGGTAGTTCAAGCACTGCGGTATCTAACTTCCGTTACCCAGTTGCTATCGACCCGAACAATGTTGAAGCCGGTACTGCATCGTACATGGTTGAACACCGTTTGATGGCCGATATCACCTACAAAACTGAATTGTTCAGTGGCTACACCTCTACCTTTGGCTTGTTCTGGGAACGTTACTCAGGTCGTCCATGGGGTTATGTGCTAGACACTTTCCGCTTCAACAAGTTTGGTGACCAATCAACCTTCGAAAGTACTGCTCGTTACTTGCCGTACATTCCAACAGGTGCCGATGACCCGAACGTGGTATACACCGGCGGTTTAGACTATGACACTTTTGCTGGTTACTTAGCAGAAACTGGTCTTGACCAATATGCTGGCGGTTACGCTCCACGTAACACCCGTCGTGCTCCGTGGACCACCAACCTAGACTTTAAATTCTCGCAAGAGATTCCAGGTTTTGTTGACGGCCATAAGGGCGAGTTCTACATCAACGTTCGTAACCTGATTGCTCTGTTCGATAAAGATGCAGGCCAAAAGCACGTCTTACCTTACGGTGATAACGCGCGTCAAATCGCCTCTGTTAATATCGACGATCAAGGCCGTTACGTTTATGGTCAGCCATATAACAGTGGCGACGGCTGGGACGTATTGAACCAATCGCCTACCCGTTATGAGCCTACTCGCTCATCATGGCAGGCCAAGATTGGTGTTCGCTATCGTTTCTAATTTAGCAATACAGAAGCCCTCGCAGCAATGCGGGGGCTTTTTTTAAACGACAAAGTCATCAATTTGTCATAGTTATTACCTACACTTCGCAACCCAACTTTTTTATTGATAAAACTGTTTGTTTAACACAACTAGGGAAACAACATCATGTTCAATAGTAAACCCAGCCGTATAGCCGCCGCAGTTGCCTTGGCTATCGGGATTTCCTCAGCGGCCATTGCGCAAGAAACTACATCAAGTATTCGTGGTGTGGTAACGAGCGAAGCAACCGGACAAGCTATCGCCAATGCAACGGTAACGTTAAAGGATGAACGCACCGGTACTACTAGTACACTTTCAGCTAACGACAATGGATTGTTCTCTGCCCGCGGCCTTGCCGTAGGTGGTCCATACACGTTAACTGTGACCGATGCGATGGGTAACAGCGAGGTTATTGAGAACGTCTTCTTAACCTTGGGCGAGACCGAAAACTTAAGCGTGGCAGTGCCGCAGCAGTCCGTAGAACGTATTGCTGTAACGGGTTCGCAACTCACTACGACTTCTGGTACTAATGGTCCAACTGCAACCTTCAGCCTAGCTGATTTGCAAAGCGCTCCTACAGTAAACCGTGATATCAAAGATATTGTACGTAATGACCCGCGTATCTATATCAACGAAACCAACGCACGTGACATTCAGTGCGCCGGTGCTAACCCGCGTTTCAACAGCTTGACTGTTGACGGCGTGCGCATGAACGATAACTTTGGTTTGAATTCAAGCGGTTACCCTACCGAGCGGATGCCTTTCTCTTATGATGCTATTGAGCAGGTAGCAGTAGAGTTAGCTCCTTTTAACGTGCAATACGGTGGTTTTACTGCGTGTAACATCAACGCCGTAACCAAATCAGGTGAAAACGAGCTATTTGGTAGCGTTTTCTTTGATTACACCAACGACAGCCTGCAAGGCGATAAGCTTGAAGGTGACTCGATTAACGTGGGTGCTTTCAACGAACGTCGTTACGGTTTCAACGGTGGTGGCGCGTTAATTGATGATAAACTTTTCGCCTTCATTGCTTATGAAAAACTAGAAGGCGCTGATACGTTCGATCGCGGCCCAGAAGATGGCTCTGCAGCCACGCCAGTACTAGGCGTTACGCAAGCAGATCTTGACCGAATTGCTAACATCGCCCGTGATGTTTACGGCTTCGAGCCAGGCGGTTTCCCAGCTAGCATTCCAGTAGAAGACGAGAAGTTCTTAGCGAAATTAGACTGGTACATTAATGACCAGCATCGTGCGGCCTTTACCTACAACTACAACGATGGTTACTCTATCGCTGAGTCTGACGGTGATGACAACGAACTAGAATTCTCTAACCACTACTATGAGCGCGGTTCTAAATTCACTTCTTATGTAGCACAGTTGTACTCAGACTGGACCTACAACTTCTCTACCGAAATTCGTGCTGGTTACTCTGAGTTAGACGCTCGCGTTGACCCACTTGGCGGTACTGAAGTAGGTGAAGTTCAAATTAGCCACAATGGCAACACCATTTATCTTGGTGCTGACGATTCTCGTCATGCCAACAAGTTGTACTACGACACAACTTTCTTCAAAGTTGCTGGTACTTACTTGTATGAAGATCATACTTTCACCTTCGGTTATGAGCGCGAAAGTTACGATGTGTACAACTTGTTTATTCAAGAAGCACAAGGTGAGTTCCGGTTTGCCTCTATCGATGCCTTTGAAGCTGGTACTCCTAGCCGCGTGATCTATGAAAACGCCGCTGGTAGTAACGATCCAAATGATGGTGCTGGTCAATTCAAGTACTCAGTAAACACCTTGTATGCACAAGATGAATACTACTTTATCGACCAAGATTTAACCTTAACTGCTGGTTTACGTTATGACTGGTACACCACCAGTGATGAGCCAGCGCTGAACGCTAACTTCCAAAGCACTTATGGCTACGCCAACACCGCTACCTTAGACGGTGAAGGTTTAGTACAGCCGCGCTTAGGCGTGAACTGGGTAGTAAGCCCAGAGCTTGAAGTACGTGGTGGTATTGGTTTGTATTCTGGCGGTAACCCGAACGTTTGGTTGTCTAACAACTACTCAAACAACGGCGTGAGCTTGTACGAATCAAACCTGTTCTTAAATGGTGGCAGCCTGTTTGATATCCCTCACACTGGCTCTGGTAATCCATTAATCGACATTCCACAGTCCATGTATGACGAAGTAGCAAACGCTGCTGGTGTTGGCCCGGTTAACGCATTAGATCCTAACTTTGAATTACCTAAAGAATGGAAATATGCCATTGGTGCCACCTACGCCTTTGATAACGGCTATGTTTTCATGGCTGACTTGTTGCACACTGAAAAAGACAATGCTGCAATCATCAAAGACTTACGCCGTACGCAAGTGGATACAGCTCCAGACGGTCGTCCAATCTATGCTGGTTCAGGCTCTGATGCCTTCTTGTTAACCAACGTTGATGGTGACTCTGGTAAGCAAACCTCATTGTCATTGGCGGTAAGCAAATCCCATGACTTTGGTTTAGACTGGACCTTGGCTTACGCTTGGAACAAAGCTGAAGACGTTAACCCAATGACCAGCTCGGTAGCTTACTCAAACTACACCAACGTAGCGGCTGCTGATTTACAAAACCCAGGCGTGGCAACTTCTAACTACGAAATTCCACACCGCTTTACTTTCCGTGCTACCTACACCACTGAGTGGTTAGATGGTTACGATACTAAGTTCAGCTTATTCGGTAGCGCTAACAAAGGTCGTCCGTACAGCTACACTATGAACGGTAACGTGTTCGGTGATATCACTAGCTCTGCTCGTGCATTGTTATACGTACCAACTGGTTTAACTGACCCGAATGCAATCTTTGCTGCTGGCTTTGATACTGACAAATTCTTTGCCTTTATCGAAGAAGCTGGCTTAGACAAGTACGCTGGTGGTATTGCACCTCGTAACGAGTTCTACAGCAGCTGGTGGCACAAAGTTGACTTCAAATTCGAACAAGACCTACCTGGTTTTGCCGATGGTCACAAATCAAGCCTGTACTTTGTGGTTGATAACTTAACTAACCTGTTAAACGATGATTGGGGCGTGTTGTATGAAGCAAGCTTCCCTCGTTCAATTGGCGTAGCTAACGTATCAATTAACGACCAAAACCAATATGTATTTGAGTCATTGAGCTCACGTATTGACGGCGTACAAGGTCGTTCAGGTGCACCATCATTGTGGAGCATCCGTTTAGGCTTTAAATACGATTTCTAAGCCTAATAACGCTATAGTTGAAACAAGCCCTCGCATCTGCGGGGGCTTTTTTTTATGATAGACCATCATTTTACAACGAAGCGTCTTTCTATCTATGCTCGACTCCAACCAACAGCACCAGCATTTTATGCAACGTGCACGCCAACTAGCCGAGCAGGCTCAAGCCTTGGGTGAAGTCCCCGTGGGGGCTGTCTTAGTACAACAAGGTGAAATCATCGGTGAAGGCTTTAACCGAGTGATTCATTTGCACGATCCATCCGCCCATGCAGAAGTGATGGCGATTCGCGCAGCTGGTCAAAAACTAAATAATTATCGCCTGGTAGACACGACTTTATATGTGACCCTAGAGCCCTGCGCAATGTGTGCTGGGCTGATCACTCATGCCCGCATCAAAACTCTCGTGTTTGGCGCCAGCGATCCGCGTACAGGCGCAACGGGTAGCGCCATCCAAGTAGTAAACCACAGCAGTATGAATCATCAGGTTGAGGTTATAGGTGGTGTACTAGCAGATAGCTGTGCGCAGCAATTAAAGGATTTTTTTAAACAACGCCGCGCGCAACAAGCGGCTGAGAAATTACACCGATCCAATAACGAAAAACCCGAGACCAAGTAAGCGTCTACAGCTGCTTACATGATCTCGGGTTTTGCTGGTGTCCTACGCAGGACTATCTTAGCCTAGATAGACCCGAGCATTACGGAACATACGCATCCACGGGCTATCTTCACCCCATTCTTCCGGATGCCAGCTATTAGCCACAGTTCGGAATACCCGCTCTGGATGCGGCATCATAATAGACACTCGACCATCGCTGGTAGTTAACCCGGTGATCCCTGCTGGGGTTCCATTGGGGTTAGCCGGATAGCTGCTAGCAACTTGGCCCTTATTATTAATGTAGCGCAAGGTCACTAATTGCTGTTGCTGTACTAACTCTAGGTTGTTGCCACTAAATTCAGCCCGCCCTTCACCATGAGATACCGCAATTGGCATTTTCGAGCCAGCCATACCAGAGAAGAACAACGAGTCATTAGGCTGCACTTCAACCAAGCTAAAACGCGCTTCAAACCGCTCTGAACGGTTCGTAACAAAACGTGGCCAAGCTTCTGCACCAGGAATCAGTTCTTTCAGATTGGATAACATCTGACAGCCATTACACACCCCTAGCGCGAACGTGCGTTGGCGTTCAAAGAAAGCACTGAACTCATCGCGGGCACGGCCATTAAATAAAATCGACTTCGCCCAACCCTCGCCAGCACCTAGTACGTCACCGTAGGAGAAACCGCCACAAGCAGCTAAACCATCAAACTTATCTAAGCTGATGCGACCGCTTAAAATGTCACTCATGTGCACATCAATCGCAGCAAAGCCGGCACGATCGAAAGCTGCGGCCATTTCCATGTGCGAGTTCACCCCTTGCTCACGCAAAATAGCCACCACAGGATCACGCCCTGTATTGATGTACGGAGCCGCAATATCCTCAGCCACATCAAACGTCAGTTCGGCAAACAAACCAGGATCATTGAGGTTTTGCTTAGCTTCAAACTCTTCGTCAGCGCACTCTGGGTTATCTCGTAAACGCTGCATCTGATGGGTAGTTTCTGCCCACACAGCACGGTAGTGACTACGCAAATGAGACAGCACTTCTTGTCCATTGCGATTAAATCGCACCACATCTTCGCGCACAGGCTGACCGATAACCTTCACACAATCAGCTAACCCATGTTCAGCAAATACTGCCTGCACTGCCGGCAAGTCCTCAACAGTTACCTGAATGACAGCGCCTAATTCTTCGCTAAAGAGTGCCGCAAGATCGTCTGTACCAACCTCATCAAGTGCTACTTCAACCCCACAATGACCAGCAAAGGCCATTTCTGCCACCGTCACAAACAAACCACCATCAGAGCGATCATGATAGGCCAGTAATTGCTTGTTGTGCACCAGTTGTTGGATGGCGTTGAAGAAGCCTTTCAGCAAGGCGGCGTCATCCACGTCAGGCGTGACATCACCTAACTGACGATAAACTTGGGCTAACGCTGAACCACCCAGACGGTTTTGTCCTTGCCCCAAATCAATCAAGACTAATTTAGAGTCGCCTTTATCCATCCGCAGCTGCGGGGTCAGCGTACGACGCACATCACGTACGCGACCAAAGGCTGTAATGACAAGGCTCAGCGGTGCGGTTACTGCTTGTTCATTACCGGCACTATCCTGCCAGCGAGTCTTCATCGACATCGAATCTTTACCCACCGGAATGGTGATTCCAAGCGCTGGACAAAGTTCTTCACCGACCGCTTTGACTGCTTCATAGAGACCAGCATCTTCGCCTGGGTGACCAGCAGCAGCCATCCAGTTTGCCGATAATTTTACAAAACTTAAATCGCCGATATCAGCGGCAGCAAGGTTAGTTAAAGCCTCGCCCACGGCCATCCGTGCAGAAGCGCCGTAGTTTAATAACGCCAGTGGTGTGCGTTCCCCCATGGCCATAGCTTCACCAGCATAGGTATCGTAGCTAGCAGCAGTTACCGCCACATCGGCTACAGGTATTTGCCATGGTCCCACCATTTGGTCACGCGCAACCAAACCAGTCACAGACCGATCACCAATGGTAATCAAGAAGGTTTTCTCTGCAATCGCTGGCAATCGTAACAAGCGCTTGGCGGCGTCGTTAAGCTTGATTGAGCTGGTTTCAAGCGCTTGTCCCTGAACTTGCGCTGAACTTACGTCACGATGCATTTTCGGTGGTTTACCAAGTAGCACGTTCAGTGGCAAATCAATGGGCTTATTCGCAAATACCGGATCTGTCATGGTTAGATGTTGCGCTTCAGTGGCTTCACCAATCACTGCGAATGGTGCCCGCTCACGCTGACAAATCTGTTCAAAAACATCCATATGTTCTGGTGCAATAGCCATCACGTAGCGTTCTTGCGATTCGTTACACCAAATCTCGAGCGGCGACATACCTGGCTCATCGTTGGGCACTTTGCGTAAGTCAAAAATACCACCACGGCCACCATCACCCACCAGCTCTGGCATGGCATTCGACAAACCACCAGCGCCCACATCGTGAATAAATGCAATGGGGTTCTTGTCGCCCAGTTGCCAGCAACGGTCAATCACTTCTTGGCAGCGCCGCTCCATTTCTGGGTTATCACGCTGAACCGAAGCAAAGTCGAGATCTTCAGTCGAGGTACCTGATGCCATCGATGATGCCGCACCACCACCTAAACCGATATTCATGGCCGGGCCGCCTAATACCACAAGCTTGGCGCCGACCGGAATCTCACCCTTCTCAACGTGTTGCTCGCGAATATTCCCCATACCGCCGGCAATCATAATAGGCTTATGATAACCACGGATTTCTTCGCCGTTGTGGCTGGTTACTTTTTCTTCATAGGTACGGAAATAACCTGTTAAAGCTGGGCGGCCAAATTCATTATTAAATGCAGCGCCACCTAACGGCCCTTCGAGCATAATATCCAGTGCGGTAACAATCCGTTCTGGTTTACCAAAGTCTTCTTCCCATGGCTGTTCAAAGCCTGGAATACGCAGGTTAGATACGGTAAAGCCAACCAAACCGGCTTTAGGTTTAGAGCCGCGCCCCGTTGCACCTTCGTCACGAATCTCGCCCCCAGACCCCGTGGCGGCACCCGGATAAGGTGAAATGGCAGTAGGATGGTTGTGAGTTTCCACCTTCATTAAAATATGAATAGGCTCATGGAAATAGCTGTATTCGCCTGCGGCGGCGCTGCCGGCTGGGTATGGGTAAAAACGACCGGCTTCTGACCCTACCATCACCGCAGCATTGTCTTTGTATGCCGACAATACGTTTTCAGGGTGCGTTTCGTAGGTATTCTTAATCATTTTGAACAATGATTTAAGCTGCTGCTCACCATCAATAGTCCAGTCAGCATTAAAGATTTTATGACGACAATGTTCAGAGTTTGCTTGTGCAAACATATAGAGTTCTATGTCGTTTGGATTGCGCTTTAACGCGCTAAAATTTTCAAACAAATAATCAATTTCATCATCCGCAAGCGCTAGCCCCATGGTCACGTTGGCTTGTGCAAGGGCTGCTCGACCACCAGCTAAAATATCAATACTTTGCAGTGGAGCCGGCTCGGCATGTTCGAATAAGATGCTTGCTTGCTGCAATTCTGCCAACACCATTTCGGTCATACGATCATGCAACAAAGCGGCTGCCTGAGCTAATTGCTCAACACTCAGCTCACCACTGAGGTAGTAGGCAATACCGCGTTCGATGCGCTTAATTTGGGTCAACCCACAGTTATGCGCAATGTCCGTTGCTTTTGAAGACCAAGGTGAGATAGTTCCTTGGCGTGGCACCACCACTTGTAAGCTACCCTCAGGCAAGTGCTGCGCCATCGAAGGGCCATAACTGAGTAATTTCCCCAATACCTCACGCGACGCATCGTCGAGCGCTTGGGCTACATCTACAAAATGCATGAACTCTGCATAAACTTCAGTAACCGGAAGCTCAGCAGCCTGTAATCGTTGCAATAGCTTTTCGGTACGAA
The DNA here is from genome assembly GCF_024584785.1 of Idiomarina loihiensis. GTDB lineage: Bacteria > Pseudomonadota > Gammaproteobacteria > Enterobacterales > Alteromonadaceae > Pseudidiomarina > Pseudidiomarina fusca. The sequence continues at coordinate 153,262 of NZ_CP074112.1, read as the reverse complement.
ATTCTGACAAGGCCGGAGCGCCACGTACTATTTCCACAGATCTCTCTCCAAATTATCGAGGGTCAATTATCAGTTTTCTCACACAACCGGAACCACTTTTGGCGGCGCTCCAGTTGTAATCGATGACGTTTTCTTAGCAAAGCACGGCGTCTTTCAGGCGACACCAACCGACGGTTTCTACGCATTAGTTCATCTCGTCACCACTACCTTGCGGAAGCAGAATTTGCATGGGTTTGGCTGGAATGCGTCCACGACTATCAAGCCAAATCAAGGTATCATAATAACGACGGATGTTTCCTACATACCGCACCGGTTCATCACCTCGAGCAAAACCATACTTGGTTTGTCGGTAATATTTTTTCTGTCGTAATAAAGGTAGACGTTTTCTCACATCTATCCAGCGATCAGGATCGGCGCCCTGCTGCTGAGTCAAAATCCGTGCGTCTTCAAGATGGCCAAAGCCAATATTATAGGCAGCCAACGCAAACCAAATGCGGTCAGGATGTTGAATACGGGCCGGAATTCGCTGCAGCATTCGCTCAAAATAGCGTGCTCCGCCACGAATGCTTTGCTCTGGGTTAAGTCTACTGGTTACGCCCATAGCCTTAGCCGTAGGCAGGGTCAGCATCATCATGCCGCGAACCCCAGTTGGCGACAAAGCACGCGGGTTCCAATGGCTTTCTTGGTAGCTGATAGCGGCCAATAAACGCCAATCGAGACTACCTGCATGGCGTTCAAACATCTCGCGGTAACGCGGTAAGGTAGTTTCTACTGCTTGAATAAACAAACTAGCATCCACGTAATTAAAGTTAGCAACATGGCCAAAATGCTGGTCCATCAACTGTGCCAACTGGCCTGACGCACGCAGTTCACCAAAAAAATCAATCACTTCAGCATAAAGAGAGCCATCCACCTGGGATGCTAGCATCCAGCCCACATCAACTCGATCTCGTACCGTAAAGGCCACGCTTAGATTGGGGTAATAACGACGTTGGATATCAAGTGTATTGCTGTCCGCGATGGTAAAGTCGATCTCACCTAACATGACGCGGCGCAGAAGCTCTTGGGTGTCTTGATCATCCGTGGCGCGCCATTTCAGCTCAGGATAATCACTACTAATACTTTGCAGCCAATCGTGGTGACTACTGTTAGCCACCACCACCAGTTCACCATCTAGCTCGGTTAAACTGCGCGGCCGATCACGCGAGCCTTGTTTATAAATGACTCGCTGGCTTACCTCAAGGTAAGGAGGGCCAAAACGAAACAGTTGGTCGCGTTGAGGAGTACGATCTAACCCAGCTGCCAACAGGTCTACTTCGTTGTTAGCCAGTAAATCGAGTAAGTTTTTGACGTTATAGCGCGGCACCATTTCTAGGGCTACGCCGAGTTCATCAGCAAATTGCTGCGCCAAGGCCGCTTCAATGCCTGCTTCGCCATTGGCATCAAGGTAATAGGTTGAGGGCCCCATCAAGGTCCCTACCTTTAATACGCCACGGGCTTTGATTTGCTCTAGCTGACTGGGCTCTGGAGCTGGCGTACAGCCAACTATCAATAACAACCAGCAACAGCTAAGCAGAACTCGCAGCATCTTAGCCTATTCCCACTCGATGGTAGCTGGCGGCTTGCCGGAAATATCGTATACCACCCGTGAGATACCATCAATTTCGTTAATAATACGATTAGATACGGTTTCTAACAGCGTGTATGGCAAGTGTGCCCAACGTGCGGTCATAAAATCTATCGTTTCTACGGCGCGTAGTGCAATCACCCAATCGTATTTTCGAGCATCACCCATAACGCCAACTGAACGTACCGGTAAGAAGACCGCAAAAGCTTGGCTTACTTCATGGTACAAACCAGCTTTGCGTAATTCTGAAATAAAGATGTGGTCAGCACGACGCAACAAGTCGCAATATTCTTTCTTAACTTCAGCCAAGACCCTTACGCCCAAGCCTGGTCCTGGGAAGGGGTGACGATAAAGCATGTCATATGGCAACCCTAACTCAAGACCAATTTTACGCACTTCGTCTTTGAATAATTCACGTAATGGCTCCACCAAGCTCAGCTTCATATCGGCCGGCAAACCACCTACGTTATGGTGAGATTTAATCACATGGGCTTTACCCGTTTTCGAGCCAGCCGATTCAATCACATCCGGATAAATCGTACCTTGGGCTAAGAAAGATACGTCTTTAATTAGACTCGCCTGTTCATCAAATATTTCAACGAACACACGACCAATAATTTTACGTTTAGCCTCGGGCTCTTGCTCACCAGCAAGGGCATCTAAGAAACGATTTTCGGCAGCAACATGAATAATATTTAGACCATAGTGGTCACCAAACATTTCCATAACTTGCTCTGCTTCTTGCCAGCGTAACAGACCGTTATCAACGAAGACGCAGGTTAACTGGTCACCAATGGCACGGTGCAACAGCATGGCAGTAACCGAACTATCTACCCCACCGGATAAGCCCAACACCACCTTTCCGGTTCCTACTTGGGCGCGGATTCGAGCAACTGCATCATCAATAATGTGTGCCGGCGTCCAGTTTTGTTCACACTCGCAGATTTCTACCACAAAGTGCTCTAGCATCCGCATCCCTTGGCGCGTATGAGTTACTTCAGGGTGGAACTGCACACCATAAAAATCGCGGGTGTCATCGGCCATAGCCGCAATCGGGCAGGTTGGTGTTTGCGCCACAAGGGTAAAACCCGGTGGCATTTCAATCACTTTATCACCGTGGCTCATCCAGACGTCAATGCTAGGATTGCCGCTTTCGTGAACGCTATCTTCAATGTGATGAAACAGTGGACAGGGCGCAATACGTTCTACTTGCGCATAGCCAAATTCACGCTCACTAGAGCCTTGCACTTGACCACCTAACTGGGCCGCCATGGTTTGCATGCCATAACAGATACCAAATACCGGCACCCCAGCGTTAAACACGTAATCAGGTGCGCGCGGAGAGTCAGCTGCAGTGACAGATTCGGGCCCCCCTGACAAGATAATACCGTTCGGCTTAAACTCGCGGATATCAGCTTCGCTCACATCCCAAGCCCAAAGTTCACAATAGACACCTAGTTCACGTATACGGCGAGCAATCAGCTGAGTGTACTGCGAACCAAAATCTAAAATTAATATTTTATGCGCATGAATATCTTGCATGATTGCTTATCCCATCCGGTAGTTAGGTGCTTCTTTGGTGATTTGCACATCGTGCACATGGGATTCACCCATACCCGCCGCTGTTACTTTGACAAACTGCGGTTTGGTGCGCATTTCTTTCATGGTGGCACAGCCGGTTAAGCCCATGGCTGAACGTAAACCGCCCATTTGTTGATGAATAATAGTGGCAATCGGCCCCTTGTACGCAACGCGGCCTTCAATCCCTTCAGGCACCAGTTTTTCTGCTTCGTTCGTTGCTTGAAAGTAACGATCCGACGAGCCGTGACGCTGATTCATAGCACCAATACTGCCCATGCCACGATAGGATTTGTAATAGCGGCCTTGATAAAGCTCTACTTCACCAGGTGACTCTTCAGTACCCGCCAACATACTGCCAACCATCACGCAATCAGCTCCAGCAGCGATAGCTTTAGCAATATCTCCAGAGAAGCGAATCCCGCCATCAGCAATAACCGGAATGTTGGTTCCTTTAAGTGCGTCTACGGCGTCTGAAATAGCCGTAATTTGCGGCACACCGCAACCGGTAACAATGCGCGTGGTACAGATAGAGCCAGGACCAATCCCAACTTTTACCGCATCTACCCCGGCATCAGCCAAGGCTTTCGCCCCAGCACCCGTTGCCACGTTACCTGCGATGATTTGCAAGTCTGGGTAAGTTTTGCGTGCCCACATCACTCGGTCAATAACCCCTTGTGAATGGCCATGAGAGGTATCAATCAACAGTACATCTACCCCGGCTTCAACCAATGCCGCTACGCGTTCTTCTGTACCTGGCCCCACACCTACCGCAGCACCCACTCGTAACCGCCCTAAATCGTCTTTACAGGCGTTAGGCTTGTTTTCAGCTTTGGTGAAATCTTTCAAGGTAATCATGCCAAGCATATGAAAGTCGTCGTTTACGACCAAGATTTTTTCTACGCGGTGTTGATGCATCAAACCTAAGATTTCATCACTGCCAGCATTTTCTTTCACGGTAATTAATTTGTCTTTAGGGGTCATGATGCTGCTAACTAAGCGGCTATCATCTTTTTCAGCGCGAGTATCTCGACCGGTGATAATACCTACTAGCTCACCACTTTCTGCAACCACAGGAAATCCATGAAAGCCATGCTCGATGGCTAGCGCTCTGATTTCACCTAAAGTAGTGTCGGGAGTAACTGTTACTGGGTCTGAAACCACACCGCTTTCGTATTTTTTAACTTTACGGACATGTGCGGCTTGCTCAGCAATGGTCATATTTTTGTGGATAAAGCCTAGCCCGCCTTCTTGCGCTAGAGCAATGGCTAATGCTGCTTCGGTTACCGTATCCATGGCCGCTGACACAAGGGGAATATTCAATTCAATCGAGCGCGTTAAACGCGTGCGCAAATCGGCTGTATGGGGTAAAACGGTGGAGTGTCCTGGGACGAGTAGAACGTCGTCAAAGGTAAGAGCTTCTTGGGCAATTCGTAGCATGGCAACATCTCACTGGCTGACTTAATGTTGCGTGCAGATTTTACTCGCAAAGCGCTTTTCAGTAAACTGATTTCTCAACTTTCCAGTGGGTTTTATCATGCAGCAGTCGCACATCTTTACCGTACATGGCCTTAATAGCGAAGTTCGGCAAGTATTAGAGCAGGGCTTTGGCTCGGTTTGGCTGGTTGGCGAAATTTCAAACTTTGCCGCTCCTGGCTCTGGCCATTGGTATTTCACCTTAAAAGATGAACGTGCGCAAATTAAAGCAGCGATGTTTCGCAATGCTAATCAACGGGTACGGATACAGCCGCAACAAGGCATGCAGGTTTTAGTACGGGCCAAATTGACCGTGTATGAACCGCGCGGCGATTATCAGCTGATCATAGAACATATGGAAGACGCTGGGGCCGGCTTACTGCAGCAACAATACGAACAACTTAAAGCCAAACTCCAAGCAGCTGGCTTGTTCGATCCTCAAACCAAGCAAGCACTGCCGCCCCGCATTAATAGGGTAGGCGTGATCACCTCCCCCACAGGAGCGGCCGTGCGCGATATTTTAGCCGTAATGAAACGCCGCGACCCAGCGGTAGAGGTGATCATCTACCCTGCTAGCGTACAAGGCCAAAGTGCTCCGCAAGAGCTGCTACAGATGTTGCAACGGGCAATCGCACGGAACGAGGTTGATGTACTCATTGTGAGTCGCGGTGGTGGCTCCTTAGAAGATTTATGGTGTTTTAATAACGAACAACTGGCTCATGCGTTGTTTGCCTGCCCGATTCCGACCATTGCGGCAATCGGGCATGAAGTCGACTTTACTATTGCTGATTTTGTCGCCGACGTACGCGCAGCTACACCATCGGCAGCGGCTGAGTTAGTAACCCGTGATCAGCGCGAAACCATGCAAGTAATTACTCACTTAGAGCATCGTTTAGCCCGCGTTTGGCAGGCCCAAATGACGAGTTGGCAACACCAGCAACGGTATTTACAGCAACGTTTACAGCAACAACACCCCCAACGTCAGCTACAGCAAAATAGTCAACGCTTAGATGAACTCAGCAATCGTGCCCAATCTGCCCTGCTGCGGCAATCTAAATTGCATCAGCAACATCAACAACAACTGCAACAACGTTTGCTAGCAGCTCATCCAAAACGGTTACTGGCGCCTGCGCAATTACAATTGCAACAATTGCAGCAGCGCCAACAAACCGCCATGCGCAGCGTGCTAAAACAAGCCCATCTGCGACTACAAAGCACCATTCAAACACTGCAAGTGGTTAGCCCTTTAGAGACTATTGCGCGTGGTTATGCGGTGCTGCAGAACGACCAAGGCCAAGTGATTCGTGACCCGGCTGAGCTTGCTCCACAACAGGTGTTTAACGTCCGTGTCGCCAAAGGTGAGTTTAAGGCCACCAAAGTTGGAGACTAAATTGATTGAGCCAGCCATTGCAGCAGATAAAACCAGAGTGGCAAGCTGATAAAACACAGCAATACTCCGTAGCCCACCACTGCGGCTGATAAGGTCGGCGCTAAGCCGGCCATAATAGCCAGCGCGCCGGCTGAAATCATCGCCGGCATGGCTGCTTCCATGATGGTGACCTGAACCGCCAGTTGCTGCAAATCAAACGCCCACAAAGCTAATAAGGCAATCATTGGAGTAAGCACTAACTTTATACCTAAAGCCCAGTACAATGGCCCTCGATCTTCTTGTGGCAATCTGAATTTCAGCTGAAAACCAACCGCTACCATGATTACTGGCACCAAGGTAATGGCGAGCGAATCAATAAAACTACTCACTACTTCTGGATAACTAAAGGGCCTTAGAGCAAAGGCTGCAACAAGCGCAACAAAAGGCGGGAATTTGGCGATTTTCATCAATAATTGTGCCAAGGAAGGTCGCTGTGCTGCTTGCCCCTCATCATGAGCATAGACCGCAGCTATAATGGTGGCATAAATGGAGAGAATAAAGAATGACCCTAGTTGGTCATAAAGCAGTGCGTATGGGATCCCCTCGGGGCCAAAAAAAGCCTCAATCATAGGAAACCCAACAAACGAGGTATTGCCAAGCGGGATGACAATTAACATAGCACCCAAGGTATTGCGTGACCACTTAAACAACTTACCTAACCACATTATAAGTGGCACCGTTAGTACTAATAACAGCCACGGCATAATGGCTGGGTAAAGCAGCTCTTTGCCAAAGGTTAGGCTAGGGATTTTCTGCAACACCACGGCAGGTAGTGCCACATAAATCACGTAGGCATTAAGAATTTGACCGGTATTTTGTGGAAATTGCCGACTACGCTGTAGCAGTAGACCAATGACTACGTAGCCGGCGATAAAGATAAAGTTCGCCATCATCTGCATCTGTTGGAATTGATGGCATTAGTTTACCTTGCTTTGCTGCTAGTTAAAACTTGTGCTCGATACCAATCGCCAGGTATCGTTGCTGTGCATCGATATTATCGAGATCACGGCCGGTATACCAAGCGTAAACTGTGGTGTTGTCGCCGAGTTTATAGTCAGCGCCAGCGGCAATGGCTGATTTTTCACCATCGTCAAAATCCATCATTTGATATTGGAATTTAAAACTGAAATTCTGCCACGGCTGAATCACATTCGCGACCCACCCATCGGCTTGACCAGTACCATCGACATTTTCTTGATCTTGCCACAACAGACCAAGCTGAGTATCGCCTACTTTGGTCATCCCCATGGCACGCACGATATCGCGTCCATTAACACTATCGTCTACGGCAATGGCTGCATGAAACTGGGTTTGTTTCAGTTTTTTATCGCCATAAGCCAAGCTTAGCGAGATGCCATCGTCAACGAAGTCATCTTCAGCAAACACATAGCTTGCCGCTACCTGAAACTGATTAAACTTAGGCGAGAAATAACTTAACGTGTTTTTAGTGCGGTTTTTACCTGCAAATATATGTTTCATGTCTGCGGCATAGTTAGAAAAGGGATCAAAGCCACTTTGTACCAACTTCAACGCCGTATCGCGACGCCCCACAGTAAACTCACCAAAGTTACCTTTGAGCCCGATAAACTGGTTTCGCGCCTTAATATTGTCATCACCACCTAAATCGGCAACGTCGACTTCCCATTCTAATTGATAAATGACCTCAAGGTCGCCATCTAACTGAGCGCCGCCTTTAATGCCAAAACGGGACGCATTAGAGATAATTTCAGTATCACTGGGAGTGCCATCATCAAGATCGTTGCTTTGTAGGGATACATTGATTTTTCCATAAAAATCAAAAGTAACAGGCTCATCCTGAGCTTGCGCAAGAGGATGAATTAGCATTGCAGTTAATGCTAGAGAAGGAAAGATAACGTTTGCTTTAGCACCGATTGCCATAACTTAGCTCGCCAGTTTAGTGATGATTCACACAAGATATATAGCATATCTTCGACCTGGAGAGCTATGTTATGTCAGCTTTATGACAGTTTCATTACCGTATGTCAGTTTTATGAAATAATCATGACCGATTTATTTCAGCTAACCGCTGCGCTTGTTCAAGTTCAGCTTCTGCATAACGTTGCCATTGGCTTGCGGTGCGCCGTGATTGCTCAAATTCTTTAGCACGTGCAAAAGCTTGCAACGCCGCATTGTAATTTTCCTGATTAAGTTCAGCCATCCCTATCACAAGGTGCATGGTGCCAGGTTGTTGCAGATTTCCCTTGGTTAGCGCAGCTTGCGCCGCAGCAATCGCTGCTTGATGACGCTCGGCATTGAGCAGCACAGTGGCACGTTGAGCATCTAATTCACCGTCGTCGCTAAGCTCAGCTGCCGCAGCTAAGGCCTCTACCGCTTTGTCAGTTTCACGCGCTGCTACCCAAGCTTGCGCCAACATTTTCAAATTGCGTAGGTTGCGCTCAACCTTCTGGTCTGCTAACGCTTGCTCTAACACTCGACCCGATTTATAGGGTAAATCACTGAAGAAATAAGTTTGTGCCAGGTTCAATAAGTCGGTGCCTTTCACTAAGAAGCCCTGTTGATAGGCTGCTTCTAACATCGCCAGTTGCTTGGCTTCTTCGCCTAGCTGACCATAAACTCCAGCTAGCTGAACCCAATATTCCGGCTTATTATACCAGCGCACCATCTGCTCTAAGACCTTGGCCACCTGGTCTGTTTGCTTCAACTCAAAATAAATGGCGCGTTGTAACACCAACCAGTTTTCGTCAGGTATCACAGACTTAGCAACGGCTCCGTCTATCGCCTGAGTGATAGGCATTAAAGCCGCCGCATAATCGCCCGCCTGATAAAGCGCTTGGGCTTTTAACACAAAAGCTTTGCTATGCTGATCAACCGGCACCAACTGCTGCCAGCGCTCTAGATAGCCTAAACTTTGCTGATAGTTACCTTGCCCCAGTGCCAACTGCGCCAAGCTATAAAGGGTATTTTGCTCGAGCGCTAGCGGCAGTGCTTCTTCATCAACAACTTTGGCAAAATAGACGATAGCTTGATCGATATTATCCTGGCCATAATGCATGTAGGCATAAAAATTCCACAACATGGCACGTTCATAGCTGTTCATGCTGCTTAGTTTTTGCTCCACCGCTTGCAATACTTGCAAACCTGCTGGAACATCACCTGCATCTGCGAGTTCTTGGGCACGGGCAAGTTGACTATAGACCTGTTCTCTTAGCGCAGGTGTTTTCTTACGCTCTTGAGCCCAGGCCGCTTGATTACTTACTGCGGCTAACAGCACCGTGGCAATAATGGCTACTTTTAATAATTTACCCATAATAACTATCCTCACCATGCCCTTAGTTATCGGTCAATCGCAAACGTTAGGCGGTTTTGCACCCCAGCAACTTCCACTGCTTCGCCATTAACGACTCGGGGTTTGTATTTAAATTTCAGCACTGCATCTAAAGCAGCTTGATCAAAAATACTTTCAGGACTGGCTTCAACCACATAAGGGTCGCGCACCGTGCCTTGTTTGGTGACAGTAAATTCCACCACCACGTAGCCTTCAATCCCTCGTTGCAAAGCCCGGCGTGGATACACAGCTTGTACTTTAACTATCGGTAAGTACTCACCATCGCTGGTATCTAAGCCAATACCGCCCGACAAGCCGGTATCAGCTTGAATATCTGTCGAGAAATCCATCGCGCCGGCGCTGCTATCCATATCGCTACTAGATAATTGCGGCTGAGGCATATCCGGTGGTGGTTGCTCTGGCTCTGGTGGTCGTTTGGGCTTACGTTCTTTCTGTTCCACCACTTCGTCAGGTTTGACGCGGACAAAGTCCAACACACTGCCTTTAGGTGGTTCGCTCATGGCTCCCTCACCACCGGCAATGAGTGACTGCATCAGATAAAACAAGCCCGCAGTTACCGCCAACGCCACCAACAATGCTGCGAAAAATCTAAGCATAACTATTCTTCTTGGGTTGCAATTGAAACATCAAAAACACCAGCAGCACGAGCTGCATCCATCACCTTGATCAAGGTTTCAGTAGTAGCTTTTTTGTCAGCTTGAATCACCACCGAACCTTGCGGATTTTCAGCATATAAACGCTCAATGTTAGCTTGCACAGCACGTGCATCTACCTGGCGCTTGTTAATCCAAATTTCACCGCTATCACTGATAGCTACCAGAATATTAGCGCGGTCTTTTTGCACCGCTGTGGCTGCTTCCGGGCGGTTCACATCAATCCCTGACTCTTTTACAAAGCTGGCAGTCACAATAAAGAAAATCAGCATAATAAAGACCACGTCCAACATCGGGGTCATATCAATCTGCGCTTCTTCTTCATCCATCAAATTAGCAAAATGTTGTTTCATCAGAAATTACCTTTAGTGGTGTTCCAGCAAGAGTCGGTCTTCAAGCTTTAAACGTTCGCGTTTTGCCGTGCGTTGAAGCCAGGTGGTCGCAAAAACCCCAGACAGTGCCCCAACCATGCCTGCCATGGTAGGTATGGTTGCTTTCGATACCCCAGCGGCCATCGACCTTGCATTGCCGGTGCCAGCCACTGCCATCACATCAAAAACTTCAATCATGCCGGTCACAGTACCCATCAAGCCCAATAGCGGACACAGGGCCACCATGGCTTGTAACACGGCAAGATTGCCTCCTAGCGCCAGCGATACTCGAGAAATCATCGCTTGCCGTATTTGTTCCGCATTCCAAGACGACTTATCACTTCGTTGTTGCCAGTTTTGCACCGCCTGTTTAACTTGCTGACGATGGCCTTTGCTGTAGTAAAAGATCCGTTCCAGAATCATCAACCACATCACAAAAATCAGGACCCCGATAACCAGCAACACTTGGCCGCCGGTCTCGATAAAGTCTTGGATTGCACTATAGAACTCAACCATAAACATGATTACTGGCCTCGCTCAGAACGCTCCGCAATAATGCCTGACGCCTGCTCTTGTAATACGTGCACAATGTTGCGGCTACGGGTGTTAAGGGTGGCAAATAATAGCGTCATCGGAATTGCCACAACTAAGCCCAATACGGTGGTAACCAAGGCTTGCGAAATACCGCCCGCCATCAGTTTCGGGTCGCCGGTGCCAAACAAGGTAATGGCTTGGAAAGTATTAATCATACCGGTTACCGTACCTAGTAAGCCCATTAAAGGCGCGACCACTGAAATAATCTTGATAAAGGTTAGGTTGCGCGAGATTTTCGGAATTTCGCGTAAAATCGCTTCGCTGAGTTTGAGCTCTAAGGTCTCAGTATCAACATCAGGGTATTTCTGCTGTACCGCCATCACGCGGCCCAACGGATTATCTTGTTGCGGTGCCGACTGCTTTAACTGACGTTTAACTTTGCCGCCAACCAGGGTTAAGGTAACGAAGCGCTCCAGCGCAATTAGTAGGCCAATTGCACCTAGCGCCAAAATGATATAGCCCACAGTGCCGCCCTGATCGATACGTTCTTGTAAATCAGGGGCTTGGACTAACAGCCCAAGAATAGCTCCGCCGGTAGGATCTAAACCAAAGGTAACTGGGTTTTGTTGCGCTTGCTGCAACTGTTCCGCACTTGATAAATAGCGCGCTGCCGGCTGACGAACTAGTTCTGCGACTGTGTCAGTGCCCGGCACAAGCTCTAGGTATTTGCCATCAGCAACCATGTTGAAAGCGCCCACCCGAACTACCGGCTTCACCACTTTCTCACCATTGGCTAAGGTGACACTGGTTTCAAACTGACTCACCTTACCGGTTTCAGTCATTTCTTGTAGTAAAGCTAACCAAACCGATTCAATTTCTTCGATAGATGCTAACTTAGATGCTGATCCCATTTTTTGCGCTAAATCGGCTAATTGATCACTGCGCCCTGGATATTCAACGGACACATAAGAGGATTGCAATTTACTGCTGGCATCGCCGGCAACCTGCTGTAACACCCCGAACAGCTCTCGCAATGACCCCATCCGCTGAGTAAGGGTATCGGTTAGATTGGCTAACGCGACTTCGTTTTGTTCAAAGTTGGTTTCTAATTGCTCACTTAAACGTTCAAGTTGATCTCGTTTCGCTATGGCTTCTCGCAAGATTTGTGCTTGCTGATCTGCCTGTGCTTGAAAACGCGCTTCGCGTTCTTGGTTTTCTTTTGACTGCGAGAACTGTCCTTGCTGCAACTGCTGCAACAACTGGTCTAAGTTAATCGGCTCTTGTGGGCTAACGATTGGAGCCGCCGCTAACGATGTTGATAACAATAGCGCTACGGCGCCAAGCAAATGTTTCATCATGGCTTATTCTCCCGCCGCTAATTCAGAGGTAAAAATAGGAAGCATCAGTAAGTCTGGGGCTAGCTGTTTACGCGCAATACGTAAGGCTTCTTGCACGGCACTTTGATGGCTTGAATCAAGCGGTTGCCACTGGCGTTGCTGTTGATTCCATAAACCTAACGAACTGCCATCACGAGTTTTGTAGATCAGTGCGGTGCGACCGATACGCAAAAATTCAACGTCTTGCACCTGTCCAGCTACGTCCATTTCACCATTGTAGGCTTCAATATTACGGCCGTAATCTGCTTCAATTTGGTAGGCTTCCATCACCCGTCGAAATTTCTCAGAAACATCCACGTCAGCGCGGTCCATCAAATCACGCAAGCCAGCCACCCGTTCAGCTCGCTCGGTAGGTAAAAATGGCACATCAAGCTCAACAAAAGCAGCTAAGGCATCAATCATGCGTAACATCAACGGAGTAATTTGTCGTTCAACCACGCTTACTTCATCAATAGAAGCATTCAGCTCAGCTTGTTCGTTCTGTTGCGCTCGCAATTGCTTTTCCAACTGCATGGTATAAACCTCTAGTCCCTCTATTTGGCGACTAATCTGCTTATACTGAGCCATACGCTCTTGCGTGGTATCAGCAATCTTTTCGATGGTAAGTTGAGAATTTTTAGCGGCTGAGTTAATGGCATTAGCAGCATCAACAACCGGCTCGAGAGATTTATCTTGGGCAATTGCAGGTACAGCGAGGAGAGCTGCTGCAATCACCGAAAGACCAAAGGAAAGTTTCATAACAGTACCTTGCGCATGTCAGGATTGATGGGCGCAAGATACTGCAAAAATATGACAGCTTAGTGACTCTAATATGTCACTTATGTTTCAGTGTGACGGTTTTGTTTAAGTTGCGTGACCATTTCGCGCATATCCACCCCACTAGGATGTTGAAATACCCGTAAGCCAAATTCAGGCAGGATCGAAATCAAATGGTCAAAAATATCGGACTGAATGCCTTCATAAGCAACCCATTCGGTGGTTGCTGTAAAACAATAGACTTCTAACGGTAAGCCATCTGCGGTTGGATTGAGTTGGCGCACCATTAGCGTCATCTGTTGATGAATACGCGGGTGATTCTTCAAATAGTTTAAGCAATAGGCTCGAAAGGTACCTATGTTACTAATGCGGCGGGTGTTGACCGGCTCTTTGCCTTCTTCTTTGAGCTTTTGGTTCCACTCATCAATCTCTTGCTGTTTATTGGCAAGGTAGTCTTTCAAGAGACGGAAGCGGCGCAGCCCCTGTAACTCATCTTTTGTTAAAAAGTGCACGCTGTTTTGATCCAACATCAAACTACGCTTAACGCGCCGCCCACCGGATTCTTGCATGCCACGCCAGTTTTTAAAGGGATCCGAAATAAAGCGCTTGGTAGGAATAGTCGATATGGTTTTATCCCAGTTCTGAACCTTAACCGTATGCAAAGCGATGTCAATCACATCACCATCGACATTCAAGTTAGGCATTTCTACCCAGTCACCGACGCGAATGATGTCGTTTGAAGAAATTTGTACGCTTGCCACCAGTGACAGCAAGGTATCCTGAAACACCAACATCAATACCGCGGCCATGGCGCCTAAGCCCGATAGCAAGATCACTGGGGATTTATCAATCAACGCTGCTATCACTAAAATAGTGGCAATGGCATAAATAGCTATCGTAACAACCTGCAAATACCCTTTGATGGGGCGTTCGTGTGCATCCGGTTGGCGCTCATACAGCGTATTAATCACATTGAGTACGCCACTAATGGCACGCGCTATAGTCAATACAATAAAGGCTTTGCTGACATTACTGACGACTATGGCGGCCGCCTCAGGTAATCCCGGCACCGAAAAGATACCGTAAGACAACACCAACGCTGGCACCACATGCGAAATACGCGCAATCACATTTCGCTCTAACAACTCCCTATCTTTGCCGGCGGGAGTATAACTCATCACGGTAAGCACACCGCGTAACAGTACTTTTTTGACAATAAAATTAGCTAACCAGGCACCGATTAAAAGCAAGCTCAACTTCACTAACGTATCCATGTCTGGATGCTCCGTTAGCCAAGTTTGTATCTGCTCTAAATATTTCTCCATGGTGGAACCTTCCTGTCTGGTTAGTTGATATTGATAGTATTCCGCAAAGCACACAGACTAGCAAGCCAACCCCCGGCTGTAACTGTAAACTGAGTGCAAAAAGCTAGGTCCGTAGGGGTCACTTAGGATTGCGAAACCAACCCAGATCATTTACCTTGAAGGAAAGCATTCTCGGAACCCTGCATGTCAACATCAAGTATTTCAAAATCACTGTTAACCAGCGTCTTGTCTGTGTACTTTGTACTGACATTGCTGGTCACCTCTATCCAAGTGGTGGGTGAATATTTTGATACTAAGTCGGTGTTAATCCAAGAATTACAGAATCAGCAGAGCACCTTTAGTTATCCCTTGGCACGCTCCTTGTGGGAATATAACTCGCCACAAATTGATGCCATTGCTGACGGCCTTATCAATATTCCAGCCATTGCGGGCCTAATTATTCGTGACGACACTGGCAAAGTGGTGATTGAGCTCGGCCAAACCATCCCTATCTCACAATTGCCAAATGGCCCTACTGAAGCCTTTGAACTGAATGAACGCGATGGCGTCTTTGGCTATTTTTCTACCCTAGTTTTTGAATTTTCTGGCGATTCAACGCTGGTCGGTGATGTAACTTTGTTTTCAACGCGCGACATTGCCATCGAACGTATCAAAGTCAGCTTGTACTTTATTATTGGCAGTGCCTTGATTAAGAGTACTTTTCTGATCTTACTGTTCAGCTTAGCTTTTAGCCGCATGCTCAACCGCCCTATGGCAGATTTAATCGATCAAATTAAAAACTTCCGCCTGGATGACCTCGAGCATTCAAAAGTTCACCTACGTGATCAACGCAACACTGAGTTTGTTTTATTAGAGCAAGCCTATAATCAACTCATTGATACCCTTTACGATTATCAAGAGGGTCTACAGCAAACCGAACAGCAACTGTTGCAAGCAAACAAGAAGCTAGACGAGCAAAACAATATTCTAGAGCAAGAAGTCGCCCGCAAAACCAGCAACATTACGCGTATTGTGATTGATTTAGAGCGACGCAAACATGAACTTGAGACCCGCCAAGATTCTTTGGAAAACGAAATTCGTCAACGTCAAGCGGTCGAGTCTGAGTTACGAAAAACCAATCAGCGTCTACAAACATCATTAAGCGCTCTAGAACGAGCCCAAGATCAACTGTTAGAATCTGAAAAAATGGCTTCGTTAGGAGGCTTGGTGGCGGGTATCACACACGATGTGAATACCCCCATTGGGGTGTCGGTAACAGCTGCTACCTTAATTCGCGATCGCTTGCTAGATACCGAGCAAGCGTTGCACAATCGTGAACTCACGCAAACACAACTAGAAACCTTCTTGGCGCAAGGTAAAGAAGCATTGAACGTGGTTGAACGCAACTTAGCCCGAGCTTCTGACTTGATTTCTAGCTTCAAACAGGTCGCCGTAGATCAAACCTCTGAAGCCACTCGTGATATAAATATTAAAGCGTATCTAACTGATGTGATACAGGCCTTACAGCCACAATTACGTCATACCGAGCACAGGATCAGCGTTTCTTGCCCAGAACATTTAGAAGCGCGCTGCCCCGCCGGAGCTCTGGCGCAGATCTTTACTAATTTAATCATGAACTCAGTTATTCATGGCTTTGAGGCCAAACCCAAAGGAAACATAGACATTACTATTGCCCGCAGCCAAGATCGCTTGCATGTTATCTACCAAGATAACGGTAAGGGCCTTGATCAGCAGCAGTTAAAACAATTGTTCGACCCCTTCTTTACCACCAAGCAAAAGCAAGGTGGTAGTGGGTTAGGAACGCACATTGTGCGCAATTTAGTAACCCAAACGTTAGCCGGTGAGATTCGTGCTGAAAGCGCTCCTAACCAAGGCTTACGCTACGTTATTGAGTTTCCGCTGACGTTTCTTGACCCCACCGAGTAACCTAATACATACAAGGATCTATTATGTGGTTCCGTAACTTACGGATTTATACCTTAGGCGATGATTTTAGCCTTCCTGACAACCTTGACGAGCGTCTGCAGCAGCATCCATTTCGTGCTTGCGGCCGCCAAGAGCTCGCCAGTTTCGGCTGGACCTCCCCCTTTGGCACCGCGCATGAGGTGCTATCGCACCAAATTGGCAACAGCTATCTCTTTTGTGCCCGCAAAGAAGAAAAAGTGCTACCCAGCGCAGTTATTCAGGCCCAACTAGAAGAAGCTTTAGAGCACATTGAAGCAGAACAAGGCCGTAAAGTTGTCGGCAAAGAAAAACAGAATCTCAAAGAAGACATTACTCAACGCTTGTTACCTCAAGCCTTTAGCCGTTTTCGCAATACTTGGGGGATGTTGGATACCGACTTAGGGATTGTGGTGGTAGATGCTTCAGCAGCCAACAAAGCAGAAGATTTCCTTGGCTTGCTGCGCAGTAGCTTAGGTAGCTTACCGGTAAAACCTTGGTTTTGTGAACAGCCAACGGAGCTCTACTTTACCGAATGGTTAAAGCAAGCTGAAATTGCACCCGGCTTTACTTTCGGCGCTGAAGTTGAGCTGCGTGATAGCGACGATGGTATTGTGCGTTACCGTCAACACGAACTAACCGGAACTGAAATCGAGACCCATTTGGCACATGGTAAACAAGCCACTAAAATAGCGCTAGAATGGCAACAGCGGGTCAACTTTGTGTTGGAACAAGATCTAGCAATCAAACGTTTTAAACCTACCGACCTGATGTTGGATGAACAAGATAAACTGGTAGATGCCACTGCAGAGCAGAAGATTGACGCAGACTTTGCGCTATTAAGTGGCGAAATTAAAGCGTTATTCCCGCAGTTAGTCGGTTTATTTAAATAACATATATCAAGGACCAGTCATGAAACCAATCACCCTTGCTCTGTCTAGCTTAGCCCTTGCCACCAGCCTAGCTTTGGCCGGCTGCAGCGAGCCAGCGCCAGTAAAAAAAGCCAATAGTGACCAGGTTACCGCTAGCCTAGTAAGCGGCGCCGAGCAGCGTTTAGATATTTATTACCCGATGGACCTCTCCGCGGATTTGAGTCATTTAACCGACCGCCAACGTCATATGGTGGAACTGCTTATTGAAGCATCTGAGATCATGGATGACTTATTTTGGCAACAAGCCTACGCCGGTGATAAGGACCAATTACTAAGCCAATTGGATGACAGCAAGGTCAAACGTTTTACTGAAATCAACTATGGCCCCTGGGATAGATTAAATAACGACCAACCTTTTCTAACTGGGTATGCGGATAAACCTGCTGGAGCTAACTTTTATCCTGCCGACATGACGAAAGCCGAATTTGAGGCGGCGGACTTCGCTGGCAAGATAGACCTATACACGCTGATTCGTCGCGATGCTGCAGGTAAACTCTATGCGCTACCTTACCATGAAGCGTACCGCGATCAGTTAACGCAAGCCGCTGAACTGCTGCGCGAAGCGGCTGAATTTGCCCAAGACCCTCAGTTTAAGCAATACCTAGAAATGCGCGCCGACGCTTTTTTAAGTAACGAGTATCAAGCCTCTGATTTTGCTTGGATGGATATGACCGAGAACATGGTTGATGTGGTTATCGGCCCTATCGAGAGCTACGAAGATCAACTGTACGGCTATCGTGCTGCGTTTGAGTCATATGTACTGATCAAAGACTTAGCTTGGAGTGAGCGTTTAGCCATTTACGCTCAGCATTTGCCAGAATTACAACGTAATCTCCCCGTACCAGCTGCTTATAAAGCTGAAGTACCCGGCGCAGGTGCGCAACTGAATGCCTATGACGTGGTGTATTATGCCGGTCATTCTAATGCCGGTAGCAAAACCATCGCGATTAACTTACCGAACGATGAGCAAGTTCAGTTAGAAAAAGGCACCCGGCGGTTACAACTAAAAAATGCAATGCGCGCCAAGTTTGACGCCATTTTGGTTCCTATTGCTGAGCAGTTGATTGTGCCAGAGCAACGCCAACACATCACGTTTGATGCGTTTTTTGCCAACACCATGTTCCACGAGGTGGCACACGGACTAGGGATTAAGAACCTAGTTAATGCTTCGGGTACTGTTCGTGAAGCACTGAAAGAGCATGCATCAGCGCTCGAAGAAGGCAAAGCCGATATTCTTGGTTTGTATATGGTCACTCAGTTGCTTGAAGCTGGTGTGATTACGGAAGGGGCCCTCGAGGATTATTACACCACTTTCCTAGCGGGTATTTTCCGTTCGGTTCGCTTTGGTGCTTCGAGTGCTCATGGTAAAGCCAATATGATTCGCTTCAATTACTTTGAGCAAGCCGGTGCCTTTAGCCGTAATGCCGATGGTTTGTATTCGGTCAATATGGATGCCATGCGCAGCGCCATGAACAGCCTTTCAGAGAAAATTCTGACCTTGCAAGGTGATGGCGATTACGCAGGGGTGGGTGAGTTATTTGACACCATGGGTAACGTAGGCCCGCAATTACAAGCTGATTTAGACCGGCTGGCTGCTGCTGCCATTCCAGTAGATATCACCTTTAATCAAGGTAATCATGTGCTTGGCTTGAATTAGTTCAAGTAAAATGCACCGGTGAGTTGTTTAAACTCATCGGTGTATTGATTGGTTTGATTACGAATACAAAGCTGCTGTGGCGGGGGTAAGCCCCTTTGGTTCCCCCGCTGCAATTCAATCAACAGCAAGCGTGCCGGCTTATTCGGCGTTGCTTGAACTTCACAATAACGGCTCACCTGCAGTTGCACCGCGCTAGCTGCCGTTAGAATAGCCGACCAGGCTAGCACTGGGGCAATGAAGCTGACTCGCCCCGTTGCCGTTAGTACGTGGCTCGCCGCCTGTAACCAATCTGACCAAACCGCTCCTTGCCCTTGGCGCGCCAAGCGTCGCTGTTGATCATCACTAGCCAAGTGAGCTGCAAAATAAGGTGGATTAAAAATCACATGAGCAAATTGTGCCGGCAGCTTGCTAGCATCATCTTGTTCAATAGCTACGGCATAGCTAGCGTGATGAGCACACCAGTTCACCACCTCGGCCTGCTCTACTTGCACGACTTGCGGCCATGGGCTAGCTGCCACGTTGGCTTGTGCTTGCGCTGCAGCAGCAGCATCTAGTTCTAGTGCCACCACAGGTGCAGCCCCTCGTTGCGCCATCATCAACGCCAAAATACCGCAGCCACAGCCAAGATCTAAGGTGGCTTCATGGGGCTGAACGACAGCCCAAGATCCTAGTAAAAGACTATCAGTGCTAACTTTCATCGCACAGTGATCATCTTTGAGGTAAAATTGTCGGCATTGAAAACTCATTTGTCTTTTTGACTCCGCGCTAAGGCGCTTTGCACAGGATAGGATCATGACACCCGATTGGGAACAACTCGAACTCGATGACGAACTCATCGATGTGCTGCGTGCCGCAGACATTAACAAGCCTGCAAAAGTACAGCAAGCAGTTATTCCAGCCGCCTTACGTGGTCAAGACTTACTCGTAAGTTCGCCTACGGGCACCGGCAAAACCCTTGCATTTTTGCTGCCGGCTTTGCAACATCTCCTGGATTTTCCACGCCGTAAGCCGGGCTCGGCGCGAGTGCTTATTTTAGCGCCCACTCGTGAGCTAGCTCAACAAATTGCCGAGCAAGCCGATGCATTTAATGAAACCACAGAGCTCAGCACCGTATTAATTACTGGCGGCGTCAATTACGGTAGTCAACATGCCCAACTCGAAGCTAACCATGACATTTTAGTAGCAACACCTGGGCGTTTACTTGATCTTATTGGGGCTGACCAATACGAACTCGATAACGTGGAGTGGCTGATTATTGATGAAGCCGACCGGATGTTGGACATGGGCTTCAGTACTGCAGTGAAGCAGTTGGTTAACGAAGCGCGTCAACTACAACAAACCATGTTGTTTTCAGCCACTCTTGAAAGCCCAGGAGTGACCAAGTTCTCTGCGGAAATTCAAAAAGAGCCGGAGCTCTTAACCATTGAGCCGCCCAAACGCGAAAAAGGTAAAATTCTACAGCGCTGGTATCAAGCCGATGATGCGGCACATAAACTTAAACTGCTGGTTCGTATTTTAGAAACGACACCGGGGCGGCGGGTGATTTTTGTGCGTACTCGTGAAAAAGTAGAAGAGCTAGCCGGTAAGCTACAGCAACAAGGTTTTAAAGTGATGACCCTGCGTGGCGACATGCCTCAAGATGCACGCCAGCAGATTATTGCACGCATGGAAACCTACAACGACAGTATTTTGATAGCGACTGATGTAGCTGCTCGTGGTCTTGATATTGAAGATATCGAGTTGGTAGTTAACTTAGATTTACCCAAACAAGCCGATGTATACCTGCATCGGATTGGTCGTACCGGTCGTGCCGGTAAGAGCGGTTTAGCTATCGCTATTGTTGAGGCTCATGATGCTGATTTACTAGGTAGGATTGAGCGCTATCAGAAAGTGAAGATGGAACGGCGGGTGTTTGACGATCTGCGCCCTCAGTTTAAGTTTCCGATGCCAGGTAAGAGCAAGAAGAAGAAGGCCAAGAAGAAAGCCGCTGCAACGAAGAAGAAATAATTAACAAGCCCTTAACCACCAAGTTAAGGGCTTTTTTTATGCTAAGAACTAACTTGTTTGTTGCGCTTGCGTTTGCGCTCAAAACGCCACCAAAATAAGCCGTAATAGCTAACAGCTCCGGCCGCATCAGCTAATAAATCGCCAGCACTGGCACTACGATAAGGCAACAGGTGTTGCGCCCACTCAATGGCTAACCCGTACAGCGTAAGGACCACTAAGGCGGCACCAATAGGAATAGGAAAAGCACGATGAAAGGTCAGTGCTAACACAAAAAATGCAGCAAAGTGCACGACTTTATCGGCATGTTCAAAGCGCGGTATTCCGCCCGTTGATACCTGCATCAAAAAAGCCATCGACAAAGCAATTAAGACCATCATAAAGACAATTCTGGCCACCACTAATTTTGTTGTCATGCATCCTATCCTTAGACTCTTAAGGTTTATAAATAGCTACGTTTTGGTAGCCTTGCTCCTGTAAATAAAGTGCCTGTAGCTGACTCATTACGCCTTTCTCACAGTACAGCAAATAGGTGATATCCGGATCAAGCTCAGCAAATTTAGTCGCTAACTTAAAAAACGGAATATGTCGTACAGTGATACTGGCATCCGTCGCCACAAAAGGTTTCAACTCAGCTTCATCGGCGGCACGAATATCGATGATCTCACACTGCCCAGCGGCTGCTACGGTTAAGCTCGCAACTGCGGTCACTGCTGCCGCAGCTTGCTCGCCAATGGTGCTCACATCAAGCACTCCCGACTGGCGCACTACCTGCTGAATCAACTCGGGGTTGAGCTCGGCTTCTGCCGCTACTAATGCATCGCGCTGTGCTTTCACTGTCGGCTTGTTAGAAATCACACCACAATATTCTGGCATACTTTTGGCAAAATCGGCGGTACCAATTTGTTGCGCAATGTTAATGATTTCTTGTTTGTCCATGGTAATCAATGGGCGCAACACCAACTTCTGGGTCGCCTCATCAATGACACTTAAGTTACTCAGCGTTTGGCTAGAAACTTGCCCTAAAGCTTCACCGGTAACAATAGCCGCAGTATTGAGTTTATCTGCGACCAGCTCAGCTGCACGTAACATTTGGCGTTTAAGCACTACCCCCATCAAGCCGTTGTCGACCTTGGTTAAAATTTCCTCTACCACAGGCGCAAAATCGATGCTGATAAATTTTAATGGATGAGAGCTGGCGTATTTTTGCCACAGGTAATAGGCCGTTTGTCGTACCCCAGTTTCATGCTGAGCGCCACCAAGATTAAAAAAGCAAAAATGGACCCGTGCACCGCGCCGTAATAATTGAAAACTGGCGACACTAGAATCAAAGCCCCCTGATAACAAACTTAATACGGTTTCTTGGGTGGGTAACGGAAAGCCGCCTAAGCCAGCTTGTTTAGTACCAAAAATCCGTACGATATCTTGGTCTACTTCAATCCGCACATCAATGTCAGGCCGACCTAAATTGACCTTGGTACCAGCCACCTGTTGTAATACGGCGCCACCGATGTAACGTTCTAAATCGATCGAACGAAAGCTATGAGTGCCCTTGCGCTTAACTCGCACCGCAAAGCTCTTGTGCGCTAATTCCTGCCCCCAAACTTGCAACACGGTTGGCACCATGGCGGCAAAATCAGCCTGTCCGTCTGCTTCACTAAGAGGTAGCTCGTACGAGCGACTAAACCAGGCAATTCCTGGCACACATTGCAGCAGCTGACTCATGTGCTCGGCCACAGCCTGTTCATCGGCTACGCCTTCGGCCACCACAATTTCGATACGATCCCAACACCAAATCACTTTGGCGTCTAGTTGATTACGGCGCAAGATGCTTTTCAGGTTATTTACCAGAACTTTGCCATAGCGCTTACGAACGCCTTTACTTTTGATGGTGATTTCAGCGTGCAGTCGAACAATAAATTTCATGATATTTTTGGGGGCCTAAGCTTAAAAATCGGGCATTATACCTGATTTGACCCTACTGCGGAATCAAGGTAACTTGTGCGCCATACTTCTATCACCAGCAACAGCGATGAATCACCATGAGCGACGTTTCATTTGAGCAAGCGATAAAACAATTAGAACAAATAGTTGTGCAACTTGAGCAAGGCGATTTGCCTCTAGAACAAGCCTTAGCGCAGTTTGAGCAAGCGGTAAAATTATCCCGTTTAAGCCAACAAAAATTACAGCAAGCCGAACAGAAAGTGAGTCAACTACTTGCCCAACAAGGTCAGGAGCAATTAGCTGAATTCAAACCGCAAGAGGATAATGTGTGAACCTTAGCCAAGTGTTAGCACAAACACGGGCTGATATTAATCAGCAACTCGAACAGTTGTTACAACAACGCCAAGCGGTTGCGGCACCATTAAATGAAGCGATGCACTATGCTTTGGTGCTAGGTGGCAAGCGGGTACGACCTTTCTTGACCTTACAGGTGGGAGCCCTCTGCGGGGCGCCAATGGCGATGCTACAACGAGCCAGTTTAGCTATTGAATGCATCCATGCCTATTCATTAGTACACGATGATTTACCGGCGATGGACGATGATGCCCTGCGCCGTGGCCATCCTACCTGCCATATTGCGTTTGATGAAGCTACCGCAATTTTAGCCGGTGATGCCCTGCAAACCTTAGCTTTTGAGCTCATTAGTGAGGCTGATGCAGCAGTAACGCCAGCCCAACAATTACAAATGGTACAGATGCTTGCGCAGGCTAGTGGCGACTTAGGTATGTGCGGTGGTCAAGCGCTCGATTTAAGTGCTACCGGTAAAGCCCTCAGCGAAACCGAATTAGCTCAGGTTCACATTCATAAAACGGGTGCATTGATTCAAGCAGCGGTAAAACTGGGGGTGCTGTGTGGCAGCCCTGCCGCACAGCACTATTTGGCCGATTTTGACGAATTCGCCTATAACCTCGGCTTAGCTTTTCAGGTTCAGGATGATATTTTAGACGTGATTGGTGATACCGCCGCGCTAGGTAAACAGCAAGGTAGTGATGTAGCTGCAGATAAAGCGACTTATGTCCGCCTGTTGGGTCTAGAGGGTGCGATTGAACGACGTGACCAACTGCATCAGAAAGCACTTCATGCCTTGGCGAGAATCCCTTACAATACCGAAGTATTGGAAGCATTTGCAGATCACCTGCTAAACCGGAATCATTAACATCATGACGTCTTCACGTAAGCCAGCATCACCTAATGCACCAGCAGCTAGCCAGCGCGCTGGGGCTGCTAGTTTGTTAGATCACATCGACACGCCTGCCGATTTAAGGCTATTAAGCCCGCGGCAACTGCCACAAGTGTGTGCTGAGGTACGTGAATACCTGCTTAACTCAGTGAGTCAAAGTAGCGGCCATTTAGCGTCAGGGTTAGGCACGGTAGAACTGACAGTAGCCTTGCACTATGTCTATCAAACGCCCTACGACCAATTGGTCTGGGATGTTGGTCATCAAGCCTATCCGCACAAAATTCTGACCGGCCGCAAACAGCAATTGCCGACCATTCGCCAAAAAGACGGTTTGCATCCCTTCCCGTGGCGTCCTGAAAGTGAATACGACACTTTAAGTGTCGGGCACTCTAGTACTTCTATTAGTGCGGCCTTAGGCATGGCGATTGCAGCTCAGCGCGAGCAGAATAATCAAAAAGTGGTGGCGGTTATTGGTGACGGCGCCATGACTGCCGGTATGGCTTTTGAAGCCATGAATCATGCTGGTGATATCAAACCTGATATGCTGGTGATTCTGAATGACAACGACATGTCTATTTCAGAAAACGTGGGTGCGCTGAATAATCACTTAGCACGAGTGCTTTCGGGTAAGGTGTATACCTCTATTCGTGAAAGCGGTAAAAAGCTTCTGCAAGGCATGCCTGGCATTCAGCATCTTGCCAGCCGAGCCGAAGAACATATGAAAGGCATGGTCGCACCCGGCACGATTTTTGAAGAATTAGGGTTTAACTACATTGGGCCTATTGATGGTCACGATGTTAACTTACTGGTAGAAACCCTACAGAATATGCGCAACCTTAAGGGGCCACAGTTTTTGCATGTGGTAACTCGTAAAGGCAAAGGTTATGCGCCGGCCGAGAAAGATCCTATTGGCTATCATGGCGTGCCTAAGTTTGACCCGAGTCAAACCTCTTTACCGAGCAAGCCAGCCTCAACTCCATCGTATTCACAAGTTTTTGGCGATTGGCTGTGCGAAATGGCCGCACAGGATGACAAGCTGATGGCGGTCACTCCCGCGATGCGCGAAGGTTCAGGCATGGTTGCCTTTTCTCAACGTTATCCACATCAGTATTTTGATGTAGCCATTGCCGAGCAACACGCGGTGACCTTTGCTGCGGGGTTAGCTATCGGTGGTTACAATCCGGTAGTAGCTATTTACTCAACCTTCTTACAGCGTGCCTACGACCAACTTATTCATGACGTTGCCCTGCAACAGTTACCGGTATTATTTGCTATCGATAGAGCCGGCATTGTTGGTGCTGACGGCCCTACTCACCAAGGAGCTTTTGACATCAGCTTTATGCGTTGTATTCCTAACTTGGTGATCATGACCCCAAGTGACGAAAATGAATGCCGTAATATGCTGTATACCGGCCATTTACTGCAACAACCAGCCGCTGTACGTTATCCCCGCGGCAATGGTACTGGCGTTGCCATGGACGAGAGCATGCAGCAGTTACCTCTGGGTAAAGGCAGAATTGTTCGTTCTGGAAAACGCATTGCCTTGTTGAATTTTGGCACCTTATTAGCCGAAGTCATGACCTGTGCTGAGGAGTTAGATGCAACGGTTGCTGACATGCGCTTTGTCAAACCACTAGACACCGAGCTGCTTGATGAGTTAGCCGCCAGCCATGATCTTTTAGTGAGTGTCGAAGAGAACGTCGTGGCCGGTGGTGCCGGTTCAGCCATCCTTGAATACTTTGCCGCGCAGCCCGTGAGTAGCAACCAACAGCGTGCACAAGTATTACCAATAGGCTTACCAGATGAGTTTATTAAGCATGGTACGCAAGCTGAAATCGTGGCCGAATTAGGCTTAGATGCAGCTGGTATGATGGCTCAAATCAAACGCTGTTTAGGTGACTAATTAGCAGCTAAGTTACTAGCGCCCAGCCCAGATAACTTAAATGGATAACTGCGGCGCTAGCCAGTCCAGCCACTAAATCATCAGCCATAATGCCTAAACCGCCGTGCAGATGACGATCGCACCAGCCGATAACAGTAGGTTTGCGAATATCAAACCATCTAAAGAGCACGAACGCAGCCAATAGGTTATACCAAGTTGCGGGCAACGCATACATGGCAATCATGTACCCAGCAATTTCATCCCACACAATCGCTGGATGATCATGTTCACCCATCGCTTTTGCGGTAAACTGGCAGATATAAATCCCTAACCAAGCAGCCAGTAGCATCACCGCCAAATAGCCCCAGCTCGGCAAATACTGCATCGCCAATATTAACGGAATGGCTGCTAGTGTACCAAAGGTGCCAGGCGCCTTGGGCAGCAAACCGCTACCAAAGCCAAGCGCTAAGAAATGAACAGGATGTTTAAGTAATTGCCCAGAAACAGCGCGGCTCATGATGGTTACACACTAGGCTCTAAAGGGCTAGCGAAGTGCTCGTAGCCGGTATTTGTTTCAGGTAACTGCCAAGGTTCACCTTGCAAGGTCAGCTGCAATGCTTCAGCTTCGTTAGTGATTCGGCCAATGCAGACAGGTTTACTTGCAGTATGAGCCACTAAGGTATCAAACACACCACGTTGGCTTTCTGGCACAGTAAAACAAAGCTCATAATCGTCACCGCTGGTGAGCGCATAGGCTAAGGCTTGGTCTTGCGTCAGCGTTTCAGTGAGAGCTAACGACAGAGGGAGTTCATCCAAGCTGATTTTGGCACCCACGCGGGAGCCTTTGAGTATGTGCTTTAGATCCGCTAACAGGCCATCAGAGACATCAATGGCACTACTGGCTACGCCCCGCAGCGATTGCCCTAAGGCAACCCGTGGCGACGGAAAATACAAGCGTTCGGTAATCCGGCGATAATGTGCGTCGGAGACCTGCTGGCGGTGTTGTCGTGCAGCTAAGGCTAAGCCAGCATCGCCTAAAGTTCCGGTCACATACAACCAATCGCCGGGCTTGGCACCGGTTCGTTTGATGGCACTGCCTTGAGGTAACACCCCGTGAGCAGTGACTGTTACCGTTAATGGGCCTTGGGTGGTATCACCGCCGATTAACTGACAACCGTAGTATTCACAAATTTCGCGCAAGCCATGGGTAAAGCCTTGTAACCAATCTTGATCAATAGACGGTAAGGTTAGAGCAAGGCTGATCCAAGTAGGCTCAGCCCCCATAGCAGCTAAATCACTAAGATTCACCGCTACCACTTTATGACCAATAGCGCGCGCAGGAGTATCTTGGTCAAAGTGCACACCGGCCACCATGGTATCGGTAACTACCACCAATTGGTTGCCGGCATCGACAGTTACCACCGCCCCATCGTCACCAATGCCTAGCTCAACGTCATCTCGTTGCTCCATGCGTTGACTGAAATAGGTATCGATCAGATCAAACTCAGCAAAGGCCATAAAATATCTTATTTGCGAGCGGGGCGCAGGCTATCAATGGCTTTATCAAGCACACCATTAACAAAGCGATGACTATCATCAGCACCGAAGGACTTAGCTAATTCAATCGCTTCGTTAATAGCTACCTTGTAGGGCACATCCAAACGTTCACGCAATTCGTACGCAGCTAAACGTAAAACCGCACGTTCCACCTGATCTAAGTCTTTTAATGGACGATCTAAGAAGGGCTCAACGGCTTGATCTAAGCTGTTGGACTGACCGGCAACACCGCGCACCAATGCTAAAAAATAATCTACATCTATCTTGCTGGTGTCGTTATCCGTTAAAAATTGCGCCTCAATATCACTCATACTATTTTGTGATAACTGCCATGAGTAAATTGCCTGGATGGCAAGTTTTCTGGCTTTACGGCGTGCAGCTGGTTTCATTACTTTAACTCTCTGTGGGTTAACTGGTTACGTTAACTGAACCTTTAAATAGGAATAAATAGCCTGCGTGGGCTTATAGTAAAGCTTAAAGCTGGTCTAATACATTGACCATTTCAAGGGCGCTTAGTGCAGCCTCAGAGCCTTTATTACCAGCCTTGGTGCCACTACGCTCAATCGCTTGCTCAATGCTATCTGTGGTAATAATGCCAAAAGCTACCGGAATTTCATGCTCCAGCGCGACTCGCCCTAAACCGCTATTACTCTCACCGGCAACAAAATCAAAGTGTGGCGTACCACCGCGAATCACAGCACCAATCGCAATAACTGCATCAAAGTTGCCACTTTTAGCTAACTTTTTGACTGTTAAAGGAATTTCATAGGCACCGGGTACGCGAACGACAGTAATGTCATCGCTGCTTACTTGGCCGTAGTGTTTCAACGTGGTTAATGCGCCTTCTAATAGGCTATCAACAACAAAATGGTTAAACCGAGAAACCACAATACCGAATTTCTTACCCGGTGCGGCAATACCACCTTCAATGATTTTCATAGGGAGCTGTCCTTTACAAATTTTGGCGCGATAATAGCACAAAAATTAGTTTCAAGCATGTTGAGGATTCTTGCCAACGGCGTGAGCAAGTTTTGCTTTGACCTTAGCAAGTTCACTGTCGATATCTCCGGTCACCATATAGGCCGGAGTGATCTCAATCACTTTACGAGAAAAGTCTAGGGCCACAGGGATTACCGGTACTCGCGCTGCTTTGGCCATATGTAAAAAGCCTTTTTTCCATTCTGTGACTTTGGTGCGTGTTCCCTCTGGGGATAAAGCTAATATCAGATGCTCGCGTTGCTGAAACTGTTCGACCATTTCGCCAACCACCCCGTGCGCCGCTCGGCGATCGACAGGGATGCCCCCTAACCAGCGCAGCATGCCATTCACAGGAAATCGAAAAATAGTGTGTTTACCGAGGTAGCTTAAATTTAAACCCAACGCCAACATCCCAAATACCCCAATAAAAAAATCCCAGTTAGAGGTATGTGGGGCGACAGGAAAAATGCCTTTGCGCACTTGGGGTAAATCGCCAATCACTTGCCATCCCCCCAATAGGTGCAAACCGACACGCCCTACCCAACGGCTAAAACCATTACCACGCAACGGAAAATCCCCACGTATTGACGCAGGGATTGACGTTTGTTGCTCATCAGCCGAAGTTGGCTTAGTCACTGTCAGGTCGGTCATGCCAAGGCCTTTGCCTTAATCCTTCGCTAACAACGCCGTGCGTAAGCTCTCTAACTTGAGCTTAACCCGACGGATATTATCAGGCCCCATGCGCAGCATCTGTTTTTGTGCATCAGGCAGGGCCTCAAGCGTTGGGTCCGCATAACGGTACATCACAGAGTCATCATTCAATTCAATCACAGTGCCTACCGACGGAGTTGCGAGCAACGTATCAATCGCATCTAACAATACTTGTTGTGGGTATTGATCGGGGTAACCAATTTCATCCAACGCCTCTTGAATCAGTGGCTCATAGGTCTGCATCATATTCGTCAGTACCACACCGTCTAAACTTACAAACCAATCTACCAGAGTGTTGTAACGATCATAACTACGAGGGTCGATATACAATTTGCCATTCTGTTCTAGCACTTTGAACTGGGCTGTCGGGCCTTCAATCACTGCTTTATCACGAATCACTGCGCCATTACGCAAGTTATCAATAAACACCACAGCATCACGAATCAGTTGTGGTGATTTTAGTGGTGCTACATCAATACCCGCTTCTGACAATTCAGCAACTACCGGAGCTGTGCTGTCGGCCAAGGCTGGTAAAGGTGGTGCTGGCGGCGTTTCTGGCTCGGGCTCTAATTCTACCGTATCACTCGGCTCAGGAATGAGTTCTGGCTCCACTTCTGGCTCAACTGGGGTCATTACTTCCGGCTCAGTAACCACAGGTTGGGGTTGCACCGGTGGCGCAACCACGGTCTGCTGATCAGCATCGCGAACCAACCAAAAGACAACTACAAGCGCTACCACGAGCGCAATAATCAAACCGACAATAATTTTGCCTTTGTGATCTTGAGGTGGTTGGTTTGTGTCTGTCATTTACTTTCCCTATTTGGCTTTAACATGGTCAGGTTATAGTTGATCACGCTCGGCGCGGCAAAATACCAATTCGGTAGCGCTAGATTGATCGGCATTAAAACGGTAACCCGCCTCATTGAACTGCTTTAGCTCAGCAACTGATTGCGGACGCTTACTCACAATATATCGCGCCATCATACCGCGTGCTTTCTTCGCCCAAAAACTAATCACTTTATAGGTGCCGTTTTTCTCATCTTTAAATACTGGGGTAATCACCTGAGCGTGCAAGCGCTTAGGTTGAACACTACCAAAGTATTCTTGCGAAGCTAAGTTGATTAAGACGTCATCGCCTGCCGCCGCTAAATCTTCGTTGAGTTGGTCGGTAATTTCATCCCCCCAAAACTCATAAAGGCTTTTACCCCGGGCCGTGTCTAACTTGGTCCCCATCTCTAAACGATAGGGTTGCATTAAATCTAACGGCCGCAATACTCCATATAGACCAGACAAGATACGTAAATGTTCCTGAGCGTATGCAATTGCCTCAGCATCAAGTTTTTCTGCAGCTAAACCGGTGTATACATCGCCGTCAAACGCATAAATTGCTGGCCGTGCATTACTGCTGTTAAACGGCGTGTGCCACTCGGCAAAACGCGCAGCATTCAAGCCAGCTAATTTATCGCTAATTTTCATTAACTCACTCAGTTGCTGCGGTGACAGTGCTTGGCAACGATCCACCAACTCTTGCGCACGTTCAAGCATGCGTGGCTGACTGTGCTCAGTCGTTGGTAAGACGCTGTCATAATCTAGGTTTTTAGCGGGCGATAATACAACCAGCATAAGTAGCTCCTTAGCTTTCTGCTATCCGTTCAGCAACTAGGGTAAAGCCAATGCTCTAAGGCATTGGCTCGAGGTCTTCACCTTCTTTCTCGATTTCTGGTGGCATCAAATCTTCACGACTTACACCCAACGCTAATGCTAACGAGCTGGCAATGTAAATCGATGAATAAGTACCAACAACAACCCCAAACAGCAATGCTGTAGCAAAGCCATGAATCAGTTGTCCACCCATAAAGAACAAGGCTAACAGCACTAAAATGGTCGTTAACGAGGTCACCACAGTACGGCTCATGGTATCCGTTAAGGCACCATCAATGGTTTCTTCTGAAGTGCTATTACGGTATTTACGAAAGTTTTCCCTAATCCGGTCACAGACCACCACGGTGTCGTTAATGGAGTAACCGATAACCGCTAGCAATGCTGCCAATACCGTTAAATCAAATTCTAATCCAAGTACCGAAAATAATCCTAAGGTTAGGATCACATCGTGAGCCAATGCCCCGACAGCGCCCAAGGCTAAGCGCCACTCAAAGCGCAACGCAATATAGACAAGAATACAGAGTAGGGCCGCTAACATAGCTAAACCGCCCTGTTCGGTAAGCTCATCACCTACGTTTGGACCCACGAATTCAATTCGGCGCATATCTACCGAACCCGAGCTCTCGGCTTGCAATAAATTAAGTATTTGGCTACCTAATTCTTGAGCCTTTACACCTTCTTGCGGCTCAATCCGAATCAACACATCTTGCTGGGTGCCAAAGTTCTGGACCACAGCTCCGCCAAAACCATTGGCATCTAGTGTTTGTCGAATCGAAGACAAATCAGCAGGCTGGTCGTAACCTACTTCGATTACGGTACCACCGGTAAAATCCAATCCCCAGTTCAGCGAGTTGGTGCTGAGTGAAAAAATCGACGCTAGCAGCAGCAATCCGCTAAATAACCAGCTGAGTTTACGATACCGCATAAAGGGTATGGTTTTATGAGTTTTTATTAATTCATGCATTCGTGTGGCCTCCTATTGCCGACCTTGTTGCATCGACAATTTACACCGACAACTTATCAATTCGTTTGCCACCCCAGACTGCATTAATCACAGCACGGGTTCCTACAATCGCAGTAAACATCGAGGTAATAATCCCGATAGCTAGCGTAATCGCAAAGCCTTTAACTGGCCCTGTACCTACCGCGAATAAAATAATCGCGACAATCAAGGTGGTAATGTTAGCGTCTAGAATAGTCGAGAACGCACTATCGTAACCATGATGGATCGCTTGCTGCGGACTTCGTTTGTCTTTGATTTCTTCTCGAATTCGCTCGAAGATCAGCACGTTAGCATCTACCGCCATACCTACTGTCAAGACAATACCGGCCATACCTGGCAAGGTTAAGGTAGCGCCTGGGATCATCGACATAACCCCAATGATCAGCACCAAGTTTGCGGTCAGGGCTAAGTTTGCGACCATGCCGAATTTCTTGTAGTAGATCACCATAAACAACACCACCAAGAGGAAGCCCCAAACGATAGCTTGAGTACCTAAGGCAATGTTTTCTTTACCCAAACTTGGGCCCAAGGTGCGTTCTTCAACGATTTGAATAGGTGCAATCAACGCCCCTGCGCGTAATAACAAGGCTAGGTTTTGCGCTTCTTGTTGCGAACTAATACCGGTAATGCGGAAATTACTACCTAGACGCGCTTGAATGGTAGCAATGTTGATAACTTCTTCATACCGCTCAAGCTTAGCACGGCCGTTTTCATCGCGTTCGCCCGTAGCTTTAAACTCAATAAACAGCGTGGCCATTGGTTTACCAATGTTATCGCGGGTGGCTAATGACATCTTGTCACCCCCCGGGCCATCAAGCGAAATGCTCACTTGCGGACGCTGGTTCTCATCAAAGCCTGAGGTGGCATTAATAATATGATCACCGGTAAGGATAACGTCTTGTTTTAATAAGGCGTTACCACCGTTGCGGTTACTGAATAGCTCGCTACCAAAAGGTACACGACCCATTTCAGCATCACGGATGCTGTTTTCATCGTCAACAAACCGGAACTCTAGAGTGGCCGTAGCACCCAAGATTTCTTTGGCACGAGCAGTGTCTTGTACCCCGGGCAATTGCACCACAATCCGTTCAGCGCCTTGACGTTGTACCAGCGGTTCAGCTACCCCAAGTTCATTAACCCGGTTACGTAAAATCGTTACGTTTTGTGAAATCGCGTAATCTTGCGTTTCTTTCAATTTCGCTTCGGTCATCCGTAAGCGCAGCTCTTGCGTCGCTTCGTTATCAAGTACCGTATAGCCAGGGTAACGATTGTTGATAAAGCGTTCCGCTGCCGCATAATCATCGGCAGTACGTAAGGTAACGACGACATCATTA
Source organism: Idiomarina loihiensis (assembly GCF_024584785.1). GTDB lineage: Bacteria > Pseudomonadota > Gammaproteobacteria > Enterobacterales > Alteromonadaceae > Pseudidiomarina > Pseudidiomarina fusca. The sequence goes on along the minus strand of NZ_CP074112.1, from coordinate 119,943 downwards.
CCATCACGCACTACACTGCTATAACGAATCCGCTCTTCGCGCAGCTCGCTCCGCACGGTATCACGTTGTTGATCTTGAATTTTGCGCATGGCCTCTTGCATGTCTACTTCCATCAAGAAGTGCACCCCACCACGCAAATCCAAACCTAACTTCATTGGCGAAGCTCCTAGGCTTTCTAGCCAATCAGGAGTCGCAGGCGCTAGGTTCAAGGCAACAATATAATCCGTGCCTAACGCTCTAAGTAGAGCATCACGAGCTTGTAACTGTTCTTGGTCTGAATTTAAGCGTACTAAAATCTGGCTATCTTCAAGCACCACCCCTTTGGGGCTAATAGCTTGTTCGGCTAGCGTCTCTTCGACTTCTTTTAGCGTGCTCATATCAACCGTGGCATTACGGCTTGCTGAAATTTGTACGGCATAATCTTCACCATACAAGTTTGGCAATGCGTACACTGCGGCTATCGCCAAAATGACAACAACCAGCAGGTTTTTCCAGAGCGGAAACTTATTTAACACGTTGTATCCTTAATCTCTGCTTACAGAGATTTCATCGTACCTTTTGGCAACACAGCTGTGACAGCAGATTTCTGTACGGTAACTTCCATACCTTCGGCAACATTAATCACCATAAAATCTTTGTCGTCAGAAATTTTACTGATACGGCCAACAAAACCACCATTCATCAGTACTTCATCACCTTTGCTGATGCTGCTAATTAGTTCTTTATGCTGTTTTACGCGTTTTGCTTGTGGGCGGTAGATCATGAAATAGAAGATTAAACCAAACATGACCAACATGAAGATAAGTTCCATGCCGCCACCTTGTGGAGCTGCGCCATCTTGTGCATAAGCAGTAGGAATCAAGAAATCCATAAAACCCTCTTTGTTTATAGTTGTAGTGAATCTGATTAGAGATGGGGCTAAATGTATAGCAAACAAGCCCTACTCGGCAATTTTTAACGAATGGCAGGCATTCTAACGAATTTCTGCTTAAATAGGGAGTAAATTGGCGTACACTCTATCGCTAAGATTCGTTCATTAATCAATTACTATGCGCTAAAGCAATGGATATCAACACATTATTCTACTGGGTAGACCACATGGGTATTGCTGTTTTCGCAGTATCTGGAACCTTATTGGCCTTTCGTAAAAACATGGATGGCTTTGGCGTTATTGTCTTGGCTGCCGTAACTGCTATCGGTGGCGGTACCACGCGCGATTTGATTTTAGATCTACCCGTGTTCTGGGTTTACGATACCTATTATCTCTACACGATTCTAACGGCCGCATTATTAACTATTCTGTGGTTACGTTTTCGTGATTACATTCATCAAAAGACCTTACTGATTGCGGATGCGGTGGGGTTGGCGTTTTTTACCGTGATGGGCGCACAAAAGGCCATGCAAGCCGGCTTTGATCCCTTAATATGCATCATTATGGGTACCGTAAGTGCGTGCTTTGGTGGCATGCTACGTGATGTCCTTGCCCGCGATGTCCCGATGCTTTTAAAAGGTGAACTTTATGCATTCACCTGTTTAGCCGGTGGTTCAATCTTTGTGCTGGTGGCTAATTATTCACAAAGCATTGCGATTGTGTTGGGCTTGCTCACCACTTTACTCTTACGCTTAGGCGCCATCCGCTGGCATTGGTCGTTGGTTGTGTTTCACGAGCACCATGATGGGCATCGCTAGCCATGCTTAGCACCAGCGTCGCTATCTTAATCGCCATTACCTATATTGCTGTGTTATATAGCATTGCCTACCGTGGCGAGCGTAAACCCCCCAACCAAATTAAACCTTATCGCTACGCTTTAGCGCAGGGCATCCACTGCACGACCTGGGCGTTTTACGGCACCATTACGCAGTCGGCTTATTTTGGTTGGGCCATGGCGCCAACCTACGTCGGTGCCATGCTGGTGTTCTTGTTTGCACACCGCCTTCAATTGCGTTTATTACATGCCTGTAAACAACAAAATTTAACCTCTATTGCCGATGTTATCAGTCATAGATACGGCAAGTCATCGTGGCTGGCAGTTACTGTTGCCAGCATCGCATTGATCGGAATTGTGCCCTATATTGCACTGCAATTACGTGCCGTTACTGGTAGCTTTGCCGCTGTAACAGGTCTGGCAGAACGGCCGATTCCATGGTTTGGCGATGTTGCCGCTTTAGTTGCATTGGCCATGATGATCTTTGCTATTTTATTTGGTACTCGGCGCATGAGCTTAGCTGAGCAACATTCGGGGCTCATGGATGCCGTGGCGTTTGAATCCGTGGTTAAGCTGTTAGCTTTTATGGGCGTGGGCGCCTACGTTAGCTATGTGATGTTTGATGGGGTTAGCGACATCGTCATGCAGGCAGCGCAAAGCCCCGCCATTCAACCTATTCTGCAAGGACAACCCGAAGGCGGCTTCGTTTACGTTACCCATGTGTTGTTGGGTGCGATCTCGATGTTTTGTTTACCCCGACAATTTCATGTCAGCTACATCGAAAATACCGACCCAGAAGAACTTCGCACCGCTCGCTGGGCTTTTCCGCTGTATTTATTCGCAATTAATCTTTTTATTCTACCGGTGGCTCTAGCGGGGCTTTTATTAGTGCCAGAAGCGAGTCGCAGTGATACCTTTATGATTAGCTTGTTATTACAAGCAGAACAACCTTTGATAACTATGGTAGCTTTTATTGGTGGCCTAGCCTCAGCAACCAGCATGGTGATTATTGCCACGTTGGCTCTGAGTATCATGATGTCTAACGATGTGGTGATGCCTTTGTGGCTGAAGGCTTCTCATCAACGCTTGCGTAACTTTAGCTTTACCCCAGCGCGGGTGTTACGTATTCGTCGCAGTACCATCATTGTGATTATTAGTTTAGCCTATGGATTTCATAAGCTCACCGAAGCTAATTTGCCCTTAGTTAACGCCGGTTTATTATCGCTCGCCTTACTGGCTCAATTAGCGCCAGCTTTATTAGGTGGGATGCTCTGGCAACGGGGCAACCGGATCGGTGCCGGCGCTGGTATTTTGGCAGGTACACTGGTTTGGGCTTTTGCCCTATTGCTACCCTCCATCCAAAGCCACCGTAGCCTGAGCGATAGCGATCTAAGTTATGGCGTATTTTTAAGTTTAGCCTGTAACTTGCTCCTCTACGTTGTGGCCTCGTGGCTTTTTAAAGCATCAACGATTGAGCACCAACAACGTCGTCAGTTTACCGACCCTACTGGCGGTCATCCTGAGTTATACCAACACCAACCCATTACTTGGGGTCGAATGCGGCAACTGTTGGCACGGTTTTTTGATGCCCTAGAACTGGAACGCTTGAGCGAGCGTTTACAACAAGATCTAAGCTTGGCTGCTGCTGATGAACTCGTCCCTGGCGCGTTATTAGCACGTATTGAACGTGAGCTATCGGCCGTTATTGGTAGCGCGGCTAGCCGCATTTTGTTAGATGCAGTAACACAACAACCGGGCGTTCCAATTGCGCAAGTAGTAACCTGGGCGACCCAAGCCTCACAGCTGTATAAATTCAATCGCGAACTATTGCAGGCCTCGGTAGAAAACATTCCGCAAGGGATCAGTGTTATCGATCAAGAATTGCGTCTCGTTGCCTGGAACCGACGTTATTTAGAAGTTTTTAAATACCCACCGGGGTTATTACAAGCAGGAATGCCAGTAGCTGATTTGTTGCGCTACAACGCCGAACGAGGCTTGATAAATGTTGCAGATGAACAAGCCATCGCTAACGAAGTAGAAAAACGCCTGAATTACTTGAGACAAGGAAGTGCCTATCGCTACCAGCGTGAACAGGGAGACCAAGTAATTGAATTACAGGGTGCGCCCATGCCCGGTGGTGGTTTTGTCACCACTTATACCGATATCACCGAACTCGTTGCTGCACAGCGCGCCCTGCAACAAGCCAACCAAGAATTAGAGCAGCGTGTCAACGAGCGTACTGCTGAGTTGTTACAAGCAAAGCAAGCTGAAGAGCGAGCTCACCAGAGTAAGACAAGGTTTTTTACGGCCGTAAGCCATGATCTGATGCAACCTTTTAATGCGGCCACCCTATTCGCCGATATGTTGTCGCAGCGGGTTCCAACTGAGCTGGCTCAGTTGGCTCAACAGCTACAGCAATCGTTGCGTAACGCAGAAGAATTACTCACCATGCTGTTAGAAATGACTCGCCTAGAAGCTGGTAACCTGCCGGTCAGCAAGCAGCGCGTAGTATTACACGATATCATTCAACCTCTGATTGATAATCAGCGGGTGATTGCTGCCGACAAACAATTAGAAGTTCGTTACGTACCAAGCTCTGCGGTAGTGGTAAGCGATCGTAAAATGCTGAGCCGAATTCTCCAAAATTTACTCTCAAACGCGGTTCGGTACACCGATCAGGGAAAGGTGTTAGTGGGTATTAAGCGCGCTGGGACACAGATCAATATTCAAGTAATTGATACTGGTCGTGGTATTCCTGTTGACCAACAGGCAGATATTTTTCGAGAGTTTCATCAAGGCAACCAAACCGGCGATAATCCAGGCATTGGCTTAGGTTTAGCGATTGTTGAGCGGATGTGTCGACTTTTGCAGATCCCGTTACAGTTATACTCGCGCGAGGGGCAAGGCACGTGTTTTAGCTTAGCTTTAGCATTAGAAAGTTGGCAGCCAGCTAACATTCATCCAGTCGCAACTCCGGCCTCGTTAAACGAACAATTTATACGCGGACGTAATATTTGGTTAGTTGATAACGAACCTCAAGTGTTAAGCGCGATGCAGCAATTACTCAGCAGTTGGGGGGCTACTGTCTTAGCGGCGAGTAAACGTAGTGAGCTACCACTTAACCAGACAGCACCCGACTTAGTTATTTTTGATTACCATTTAGACCAAGGCGATACCGGAATCGATATACTGGTGTGGTTACGAGGGCATTATCGAGATGCTAGCCTGCCGGCAATTATCAACTCCGCCGACCCAGATGACGTGTTACGTGAGCAAGTTTTCGCAGAACAGGCCTTTTTTATTAGTAAACCAACCAAGATTGCAGCTCTAAAACGCCTGATTAAGCGCCTGCTACCTTAATGATCCTGTTCATCGGGTGAATAAAGCATTTGTTTAAAGACGACCCCAGCCTGGGTGCGGTTAATCACATTCAGCTTACGCAAAATGGCTGACACATGCTGCTTTATCGTCGTTTCTTGCACATTCAGTTCATAAGCGATTTGCTTGTTCAACATGCCGTCTGCCAAACATTCTAGCACCCGGTATTGATGTGGAGTGAGCTGCTCGAGGCGCTGCGCAAAATCAGCACTGGCATCAGTTTCATCAGCACTCACAGCAGCTAATAAGTGTTCTGGTAACCAGGTTTCACCGGCAAGCACCACTTGCACAGCCTGCTGTAATTCAACTAAAGGTAAGGATTTGGGGATATAAGCGCTAGCACCATAATTCATCGCTTGGCGCATCACGGTAACCTGCTCGTTGGCTGAAACCACGACCACCAGCACTTCTGGATAACGATGTCGCAACGACACCAACCCCGTTAAACCACGGTTACCAGGCATGGTTAAATCGAGTAATACCAATTCAATTTGTGGGTTTTTTGCCAGTAACTCCAGTAGTTGCTGAAAATTTGCGGCTTCTAAAATAGGATCTGAGAGGGTATCACGCAGGGCTTGAGTTAACGCCGCACGAAACAAAGGGTGATCATCAGCAATAATTGCGCGAGCCATAGCTAAGTTATCAGTTACCAAAAGAGAATCACTCATGCTAGCGCGTCCTGCTAAAAAAGTCAGCGGTTACCAGTAATTATCTACTGATAACCGCCAAGTGGGATTAGAATTTGTATCCCACAGTCAGGGAGACTGTTCTTGGGTCGCCGTAATAGGCAACAATCGCATCATCGCCAAAGGTTGGCCCAAAGTTGTAACCACCAACACGATATTCTTCATCGGTTAGGTTCTTACCGTGTAGCCCCACATGCCAGTTACCACCGTTCTGATACCAAACTAGGCTGGTGTTAACTAAGCTGTAACTGCCTTGGTCTAACATTGATGGCGCTTCAAACATTTGGGTTTTGCCACGATAAGAATAGTTAGCTGACCACACGATCTGGCCCACTTCCGTATCAAAGGTCTTGTTGAAACCTAAGCTACCGGTCCATTCAGGCGTATTGGCAAATGACCAAGCATTGGTAACATCGGTGGTATCACCCGTGGCTGGCTCGGTATAGACGACTGAATCAAATTCAGCGTCGATATGACCCAACATAGCAGTGATATTGAAGGTGTCAGAAAGCGCAATCACACTCTCCACTTCAAAACCTTGCACCGTTGCTTGACCAGCATTAAGCACTTGCGAAGATACCCCTGATGGCACCACGCGCTGCACTGTCACTTGCATATCTTGGTAATCTGAATAGAACACGGAGGCATTCAAGCGCATCATGCCATCCATTAACTCAGATTTCATACCTACTTCAAAGGTATCTACGATTTCTGGATCATAAGGCTCAGAAATGGTTGGGTTTAGCGATTGGTCAGCACGCATGTCAACACCACCAGACTTAAAGCCATTACTGTAGCTACCGTACACCATCATATCGTCGTTGAGCTTATAATTAAGCGCTACGTGCGGTGAAAAACGGCTCCAGTCAGCTTTAGTGGTAAAGTCTGAGTTAACGGCAAAAGGTGTGCCAATATTTTGGTCATCTCGGTTAATGTAGTGCACACCTAGGTAGGTGATCCGTGATACATCAGCCTCTTTCTCATCTTTGGTATAACGGCCACCCAAGGTCAGAGTCAACTGGTCGGTAAAGCGATAGTTACCTTGACCAAACAGCGCCACACTATCAGTCTGTACACAACCGCCGTTATCGATGGTAACCCCACCCAACGCGGCTAAGTACATGGGGAGTACGGTACCAAACACACCACAGGCTTCGCCATCGTAGAAATAAACTCCACCCACAAAGTCAAAATTATCATTGTTACTGTAGTTTAACTGAAACTCTTGCGTGGTTTGGTCATCTTCATAAATGGCAGGCACCATGAAAATCGGCTCGCCGGTAGAGTTAAAGTCAATATTGGTATTAGTGTAGCCTTCACGGCGGGCTGTCACTGATTTAAAGCCCCAATTGGCATTGATATCCCAATCAACAACCATCGAGTAACCTTCAGTTTCAACCAAGTTATCCGTAGGCATAGCGGTATTTGAATCATACACGTTATCGTAAGGAGTTTGCCCGGTCACTAAACTCGTCACTAGGCGATGGCCGCCTTTAGAATTTGATTCATCTTTGGTTTTGTCGTAAGAAAACTTCACACTCAAATCTTCGGTGGCTAGCCACTTCGCACTCAAGCGCCCCGTCATTAAGTCTTTGTTATAGTTTTCTTCACCAGTATTGCGGAATTCACCAAAACCATCGCGCTGCAACGAAGCTAGTGCGCCACCAACAAAGAAATTATCGCTTAGGGCGGTTTGTCCGGATAGTTTTAAGTCACGTTGATTGAAGCTACCCACAGTACCCTGCACGCTGAGCTCGTTGTAGCCAGTCAACTCTTTAGTGACATATTTCACCGCACCACCGATGGTGTTTTTACCGTACAAAGTGCCTTGGGGACCGCGCAATACTTCAATACGCTCAAGATCGAACACTTCTAACACCGCACCTTGTGGACGCGCAACATAAACATCGTCGATGTAGACGCCAACACCAGGCTCAAATCCCCACAACGGATCTTGCTGACCCACCCCACGAATGTAAGCAGTTAGAGTGGAGTTAGTACCACGGCTTACCTGTATGGTAGCGTTCGGAACTCGTTGTTGGAGCTCGGTAATATCCTCGACACCAACCTCTTCTAAGTCGTTCGCACTAAATGAACTTACTGAAACGGGCACCTCTTGCAGGTTCTCTGTCTTGCGACGTGCGGTTACTTCTATACGTTCTAAACCTTTAAACTCGTCACTAGCAGCGGTATCGGCTTGCTGTGCCATAGCTGGCATCATCATCACCGATGTAATGGCGACTGCTACTAATGAGCGGCGAAACTTGGGTTGACTCATGATGTCGATCTCCCGGTTGTCTATGTTGCTGTATTGATAGATTGTTATTTTATTTACCCGGTGGTAGCTGCTGGCTCCGTTGAGCGAAAGCTGGCTACAACCTGATGCTTGTATGCATTGTTAGGTCATGGCCTGATTAAACTAGCTTAAAGTTTGAGCTTTGTATTCTGTACGTTAGTACTATGTTATTTAGTAAGGCAATATCGCATCATCAGCCACATAAGTGCAAAGTCCATCAGGTCATGGCCTTCCTGATAGCTCACTCGATAACGAGGTAACTGCATGTTAAGCATGATCGGTTTAGTAGGCGGGCTCGCTCTGCTTATTATTCTCACCCTGCGGGGAATGAATTTATTTATCAGCGCACCTTTGTGCGCGGTGGTCGTGGCCTTGTGCAGCAATGTGCCATTGTTTCAAGGCGAGGTAAACTTTGTTAGCGCCTATATGAGTGGTTTCGCTAGTTTTGTCGCTGCTTGGTTCTTTATGTTTTTATTGGGCTCAATGTTCGGTAAGTTCATGGAAGATACCGGCGCCGCCGATAGTGTGGCCAAATGGATCATCACCAAACTCGGGCGCAAGCAAGCTATGCTGGCAGTGGTGCTGGCTTGTGCTATTTTAACTTACGGTGGTGTGAGTGTGTTCGTGGTTGCCTTTTCGGTTTATCCGATGGCTCTATCACTGTTTAAAGATGCCAATCTGCCGCGCCGATTTATTCCCGCAGCATTAGCTTTTGGCTCGGTTACTTTCACCATGACCTCGGCCGGCTCACCAGAAATTCAAAACTGGATCCCGATTCAATACCTTGGCACCTCTCCCTATGCCGCTTGGGAAGTGAGCTTATTAGTAGCCGTGTTGATGGCAAGCTTTGGTTATTGGTGGCTCAATCGCCTGATCAACAAAGCCGTTGCTAATGGTGAAACCTTTCATAGCCGCGCTGATGACCCACAGCAACAAGAGCGTGAATTACCATCACCGCTGAGCGGTTTAGTGCCCTTAATTGTGGTATTGACGTTAAGCTTTATTTTTCATGATGAGCTTAAACAAAATGCGTTAATCATCGCCCTTACCGGTGGCGTCTTAAGCATTGCTATCATCAATCGTAAATTCTTTCAGAACCTTTCCAATGCTATCAGTGAAGCTTCAACCGGCGCTCTGGTAGCTATCGGTAACACGGCAGCTGTGGTGGGCTTTGGTAGCATTGCAAAAATCACCCCAGCTTTTGACCAAGCAGTTGCCATCATGACCAACTTACCCGGCAACGAACTGGTGGGTGCCGCGGTAGCTGTCAGTGTTATCGCTGGCTTAACAGGCTCTGCCTCTGGTGGCCAAGTTATTGCGTTACCGGTACTAGGCCCCCACTACATCGACGCTGGCGTTAATCCGGATCAACTCCACCGGATTGTTGCGATTTCTTCTGGCGCACTCGACTCTTTGCCACACAACGGTTACGTGGTCACGACCATTCGCGGTATCTGTAAAGAAACTCATCAAGCTGCCTATTGGCCGGTTGCCGCCGTCACTGTGGCGGTGCCGTTGATGGGGCTAGCGGTGGCTATTGGTTTATTCATTTGGTGGTAGGATAAGCAGGAATAACTATGTTTGAAACAACAACTCACGCAACCCCGCAACACCCAGCTGCCATGCAACGCAGCCAGTTGCTTATTATCGATCTACTCCGGCACGCCTGTCGGCGTCATCCACAGCAAAAGATTGTATCGCGCCGATTAGAAGGAGATATTCATAGCTACACTTATGTCGACTGTTATCAGCGTAGTTGTCAGTTGGCTCATGCTTTAACCGAATTAGGTGTGCAGCCAGGCGATAACATTGCGAGCCTCGCATGGAATACTTATCGGCATATCGAACTCTATTATGGTGTTAGTGGTATCGGTGCCGTCTTGCATACTGTTAACCCACGCCTGTTTGCTGAACAAATCAGCTGGATTATCAATGATGCTAAAGATACTTGGTTGTTTGTTGATTTGAGCTTTATCGATTTAGTCACTGAGATAGCCAGCCAGCTTAGTAGTATCAAAGGGATTATCGTATTAGCCGATAGCGCCCACCAGCCTGCGCTCACCAAAGTACCGCAACAGGTCCTCAACTACGAGCAACTGATCCAACCGCAACCCAACCAGTTTGATTGGCCAGCGCTGCATGAAGATAGTGCTGCTTTGTTGTGTTACACCTCAGGCACCACAGGCAATCCCAAAGGCGTGCTTAATTCTCATCGCGCTATGGTGCTGCATGCCCAAGCTACCGTCAGCCATGAACTGCTAGACTTGCGAAGTGACAGCGTACTGATGCCGATGGTAGCCATGTATCATGCTGGGGCTTGGGGTGCGCCCTACGCAGCTCCGCTAGCCGGCTGTAAATTAGTCCTCCCTGGCGCTGGCATGAGCGGCGAAGCCATGTATGAGCTTATTTCTGAGCAACAGGTTACGCTTGGTCTCGGGGTGCCTACTATTTGGTTAACCTTGCATAATTATCTTGCCGAGCAGCAAGCCTCGGTACCATCACTACAGCGAGTTTGTGTTGGTGGTGCTGCATCACCCTTGGGCTTAGTAAAAACCTTCGCAGAGCGGTATAACATTTACTGGCAACCTATTTGGGGGATGACTGAAACGGGTCCATTAGCTTGTTCGGCACCACCAGAGCCGGAGCTTATGGCATTACCCAAAGAGCAACGTTATGCCATTCAGACCACTGCTGGTAGAGCCTGTTTTGGGGTTGATATGATCATCGTCGATGCCGACGGCAAGCCATTACCTCACGACGGCGAAAGTAGCGGTGAGTTACGGGTGCGTGGCCCCTGGATTGCTGCTAGCTACTACCAACGCGAAGACCCTGAGGTGTTTGTTGATGGCTGGTTAGCCACCGGCGATATCGCAGTAATAGATCCGCATGGCTACATGAAGGTAGTGGATCGCAAAAAAGATGTGATCAAAAGTGGCGGTGAGTGGATCAGTTCATTAGAAATTGAAAACATTTGCAGCCAACATCCCGCCGTCAACGAAAGCTGTGTGATCGGCGTCAAGCATCCGAAATGGGATGAACGGCCGTTATTGCTGGTGGTCCCCAAAGCCAATACTGAGTTGAACAAGCAAGACATTTACCAATTCTTACAAGACCGCATTGCCAAGTGGTGGCTGCCTGATGATATTCTGATTGTTACAGAGCTACCCCATACCGGTACCGGCAAGCTCGTTAAAAATGAGCTACGCAGACAGTATCAATATTACTTAATGGAGCAATCTTCATGATGAATGCAAGTATACGTGTAAGTTCCCCCCTAACTGCGGTAGTTGGTTTGCTACTAACAGTTGCGCTACTCGCTGTTAGCCCAAACGCCGATGCTGCGGAGCCATTACTGGTTGAAAAGAAAAGCTTTACTACTCGCAATTTTGCTACAGTAAGTGGTGAGGTGATTCCTGAAGTAACCGTAGGCTGGGAAGCATACGGCGAACTCAATGCAGCCAAAGACAATGTGATTCTTATTACCCACTTTTTTTCAGGTAACAGTCATGCCGCCGGCAAATACACTCCTGAAGACCCCCTACCGGGTTATTGGGACGCTATCATAGGCCCAGGCAAAGCCATTGATACCAATAAGTATTATGTGGTTAGCTCAGATACTTTAGCCAATGCTTTTCCGGGCTTGCCCCATGTGATTACTACCGGCCCAGCCTCGCTTAACCCTGCTACCGGTAAGCCCTATGGTTTAGATTTTCCGGTGGTCACCATTCGTGATTTTGTTAATGTACAACATGCGTTATTAGAGAGCCTCGGAGTAACCTCGCTGCACGCAGTAATTGGTGCCTCGATGGGCTCTTTGCAGGCGATTGAGTGGGCAGCTGCCTATCCAGATATGGTTGAACGTATGGTTTCGGTGATTGGTACCGGAGCTATGGATGCTTGGACCATAACAGCCCTTGAACATTGGGCGCGTCCGATCAAAGCGGACCCAAACTGGAACCAAGGCGACTATTATGAAGGCGAGAAACCCCTAGTAGGGCTCACCAGTACCTTAGCTATGATCACTCAGCAAGCCATGCATCCACTAAGTATGAACATGCGAGCACCACAACAGCCAGTGTTACCTGAGGCAGGTCTAGCCAGCGTAACCAACAGTTTACCGGCCTTAGATTTTCTATTTAATGCTGCAGCTGGGCAAGCACCCTTAGCCGATGCTAACCATATTCTCTATCTTGTACGAGCTAACCAATTGTTTGTAGCTGGGCACGAACAAGATTTAGCAACTGGGCTGGCCAAAATCAAAGCTAAAACCTTATTCTTACCGGCCAAAAATGATTTGCTATTACAGCCGTATATGGCGCAGCAGAGCGTTAAATTGTTACAAGCGCAAGGCAAAGATCCTCAGTATGCTGAAATCGAAGGTATTTGGGGACACTTAGATGGTATTTACAGTATTAGCAGTAAAGCAGACCTGCTCGCTGAGTTTATTAATTCTCCAACCGCAACTAGCAACTAAAGAGTAGATGCGCAATAAAAAAGCCAGCGAGCTCATCAGGCAAGCTGGCTTTTTATTGTCACAAACTTCTGGCTTAGTTAAGGCATTAGCCGCCAAACAGGCCCTTTAGCTTATCCTTGACCGAATCTTTGAGCTTGTCTTCCACTTTGGCCTGTAGCATCTCTTGCAGTTGCTGGTCACGTTGCTCGGCATCACCAAGCAGGCCTATTAATTGCTCTAGATCCGCCTGATTCTCACCTAAAAATCCATCACTTTGCTGCTGCAAGCTTCCACTAAACTCAGCCAATTGGGTTCTACCAGCGGCCATAACTGAGCTCTTGAGCGCATCGCCTAACTGACGATCTAAATCTGAGCTTAAATTAAACGACGGCTGCAATAATTCACCACTGATATCCGCACGAATATCCAACCGTTGTAAAGTCTTCAGTGCGTCAGCAACCACTTGGGTCCAGCGATTATCAGCTTCAGCGAGCACCTCAAGTTGGGTTAACTTAACGACCCCGCCCCCATCAAACTGATTATTACGCAAGCCAATAGAGCCCTCACTATCAAGCAACGCTGATGCAATAGAAGCGATAAATTCACTACGCTCACTCAGCGCCAATTGCTGCAGTTGAATCCCTTGCACTTGCCATTGTTGTTTGGCATCTAATCCATCCGCAGTAAAGGCCATTTCACCATTAAGACTAAGTGCTTGCCACAAGGCCGAGTTATCAGCTCGAGCAATAAAGGTGGTAGGCTGTCCCAATTGTTCATGTTGATGCGTGATATTGCTCCAATTCACGTCGAGTAGGGTGTCATTCCAGACAAATTCGGTGATAGCTTTTTTGATTAAAAAGCTTGGTGGCTCTGACTTATCCGTAAACTCAAACCAAATTCCCTCACCTCGTTGTGGTTTAACCAATTCTTCATTTGCTGATTTGGCTAACATCGGCGCCAACTGTTCGTAAGCTAATAAAATATATTGGCTCCACTGACGCATTTGTTCACCAAATAACACTGCGGTAATTTCATTCAACCCTTCACTATTGAGCTGAATCAGTTGCTCAACCCGCGCTAAATCTTGTTCCGGTGCATCTTTAACGCGCTCAACATCGGCTTTTAACACCTCTACCGATTGCTCAACTACCGCTTTGAACTCTACCAAGCGCTCACGATCGGCCTTAAACCTAGCTTGTAACGCCTTTAATTTATCTCGCAATTGTTGTAATTGCTGGGGCGTCTCGACCTTGGTATCTGTAAGTGCTTTTAGTTCTGCTTGGTAAGACTTTAAGTCTTCTTCGCTGGGAATATTAGCTTGCGCCTGTTTGACTCGCTCCTTTTGCTCAGCGAAGTTTGTCTTGGCTGCAGCAATCGCAGCCGGTGTCTGTAAATCGACCCGCGCCACTATCTCGTCAACGTCTGGCAATTTCACATTAAGCGAGTCTAAGCCTTGTTTCGCCCACGTAGACAGCTCATCTTTACTTGGTGCTTGGTAAACTTCACCGGCACTAGCTCGTTGTTGATGAACCCGAATACCACTGCTCACCACTTCTTCAAAATGAAACCGCCCCAACAGCAATTGCTCGACATTCAAATTGCCACTGATTTGGCCAATTTGCAGACGGTTGAACTCTGGCTGACCAGGATCCGTCACTTCAATCCCAGTTATTGTTAGACCGAGCGGTGACCAGCTATGTTCGACCTTAGCAATATTCACTTCTGCGCCATTGAGAGTGCCCACCGTGCGTTCCAATGTCCAACGCAAAATGGTATCTAGCAGCAGCCACGAAAAGGCCACCAGCAGCGCACAAATGACCACGAAAGCAGCTAAGCCAGGCCAACGAATAGCACTTTTACGAACGGGTTTGGCAGTTGTTTTAGTCGTCATCAGCTTACCCTCGCAAGTTTGCGTAAATGGTCCAGAACTTGTTTGCTTTCAGCAGTTGCACAATGCGTAACTTATTAAACCAAGCCTGAATACGATGCCGGTACTGGGTCACAATTACAGCGCTAACCACGGCTAAAATTGGCGCAAAAGCTAAACTGAGTAACAAGCTACCCAAGGTAATGGTGTGCTGGAATTGTACGACCCGCCAAAAGGCCGATTGATACATGGCTTGCCAAAGTGGCTGCCAGCTTTCGTGAGCTAGTAAATAATAACCAAATTGGTGAAACAGGGGATCAAGCAAAAAGGCAATGCCTGAACACAGGATAAAACTTAAAATAAAACCGGTGAGGTTTACTCGAAAGATTAAAGCGATCAGTAAAATCACTAAATTATGCACCCGCCACAATGGTGTGAACCCCATCATCATCCCTAACACAAAAGCGAAGGCGAGCGCCCATACTCCCGATTCAGAGTTGAGCGCCTTTAAAAATTTCGCTAACAACGTCAACATAATCTAAGCTCCAAGCTATATTGGTAATCTCAAGAATAGCTTAACTAAAATCTAAGAGCTAAGGAAACAAACAATATTTACCAAAAATACCCATTTTTACCTCTTGTATTTTTGCTAAATTAAGCCTAAATATGCGCAGCAAATTCGCACTGGAGCTATCATGCAAAACTCGGCTTTAATCATCCTTGATGATATTACTGATTGGCAACCCTACTACCCTAGCCAATCAACTGTTACCGCTAGTGAATACTTACTTCAACAGTCAAGTAAAACGCGCACGCAAATTCTAAATTTATGTGGTGACCTGAGCTATTTATCAACCGGTTACTACGTTAGTCTATTGGCTGAAGCACGCGGTCAGCGAGTCTTACCTTCAGTGATGACCATTAACGACCTAGCGAACTTTTCTCATTACCAATTGCTGTTGGCCAATACTGATAAACAACTCAATAAGTTCTTAGCTAAAGCTGACAGCAGCAGTTCCTTTAAAGTATTGATTTGCTTTGGACAAAGCGAGCATAGCTTGCTTAATAATTTTGCGCGGCAAATATTTGACCGTTACCCATGTCCGATTATTTGGGTCGAGTTTAGCTATCAGGGCCGTTGGTTTATTAATCAGTTACATGCCGGTAGCTTGGCTGATTTAAGTGATCAGCAACAGACATTTTTTGGTAATTCACTTGATAGCTTTAGCAAGCGCGTCTGGCGCAAAGCCCGCACACGTAAAGAATATCGCTACGATTTAGCTATTTTGCACGATCCTGATGAGCCTATTCCTACCAGCGATAAAAAGGCGCTGCAAAAGTTTATTCGGGCGGCAAAAGATGCCGATATTGAAGCTGAGTTGATTACTGCTAATGACTTTAATCGGCTATTAGAGTTTGATGCTTTGTTTATTCGAGAAACGACTCGGATCAACCATTACACCTATCACTTTGCCAAGAAAGCAGAGGCTAATGGCATGGTGGTTATTGATGCACCCCACTCCATCTTGCAGTGCGCCAATAAAGTGTTTTTAAAAGAATTACTCGATAAGCACGAGATACCTACGCCTCGCACTGAACTATTATTGAGCCAACAAGCGATTGACTACGAGAAGATCGGTGAGCGCTTGGGCTATCCGGTGGTGTTAAAAATTCCAGATGGGTCGTTTTCTATTGGTGTCGAAAAAGCAGAAAATGCTGAAGAATTTAGGCGTGTAGCGCTAGAACTGTTTAAAAAATCGACCATCTTGCTGGTTCAAGAATTTGTCAAAACCGATTTTGACTGGCGCATTGGCGTCCTCAACAATCGCCCGATTTATGCTTGCAAATACTTTATGGCACGTAATCATTGGCAAATTTACAACCATGCCAGTAGCACCAGTCGTGCTAAATCGGGTGGTTTTGAGACCGTAGGCGTGCATCAAGTACCTCGGGATGTGGTCAAAACAGCCCTGCAAGCAACACGCTTAATTGGGGATGGGTTGTATGGAGTGGATATGAAACTCAGCAACAAAGGGCCGGTAGTAATAGAAATTAACGATAACCCGTCCATCGACTCGGGAGTTGAGGATCTTCTGCTTGGTGATGAGTTATATCATCTTATTATGCGCGATTTTGCCCGGCGTTTAGATGAAAAATAAATCAACCGCGACGGCTGCGACCACACGCAACAGCAGCGCTTGGCACATTCGCCAAGCACTGTTGGCTGATGTACCTGCTCTAGTCGCCCTAGAACATCAAGTGTTTGACTATAGCAGAATTGGTCGAGCTAGTTTTCGACGTTTGGTTCAGCGCCCTAGCGCTCGAGTCTATGTTGCTTACAATGATGGCCAGCAACTGTTGGGATATTATTTGTTGTTAACTCGCAAGAACAGCCGCAAGTGGCGCATTTATTCTATTGCCACTGCGGCAGCTGCACGTGGTACGGGTCTTGGCAAAGCCTTGCTCCGTCACGCCATGCACTTAGCGCAGCAAGCCGGCGCTAGTGCGCTGAGTCTTGAGGTACGTACCGATAATCATGCAGCTATCGGGCTCTATCAAGCGCACCACTTTGCGGTCGTTGATGTGCTGCCGGGATACTATGATGATGGTGACAGCACTGAGGCCAGCAACGACGGCTACCGAATGCAAGTGACTTTTGCCGAATTAGCGGATTAACCCTGAGGGTGGTCAATATTCTGTGTCAGCCAAGTTTTCATAGATCTATAAATCAGGAAAGTCAGTAAAAATCCCGTCTACACCCAGTTCAGTCAACGCTTTTTTTAGCTCTTCATAGGAAGCAAACCCTGATGGCAGTTGATCTGCTCGCAAGGTATACACGTGCACTTTTAAACCTGCTTGATGAGCGTGTGGCACCACTTCTCGCCAACGCCAGCGTTGGGCAGCTGCTAACCATGACGACTGAGCTGTTGAGGATTGTGCAGTGGCGGCCGGTGCTAACGCATCCGTGCTTTGCACCGCTGGCCCTTGATACAAATGGTCAAGCCATATGCCAACACCATCGGCGTACGAACTCAATGTTTCTAGGCCAGCAGCCGTTAGCATAAGATTGTAATCGACCGAGCTTTGGTTCCAACGATTGTCAGCAATCAATTGAATCAGCGGAATCTCAGTCAAAAATTCGCGCTTCAAGCGGCGCAAAACTTCAGGGTCAAAACTTTGTAAATAAATGGGAGTTGCGGGTACAGGATCAGTATAACCGTACTTACCTAGCACTTGCATCACTGCCGCGGGTAGGTCGTAGTTCTGTTGCTGATGCCAAGGCGCATTCTTTAGTTCAACATAGATGCCGGTATTGCGCTTAAAACTATGGTTTAAGCCTTGCACCAATTCAATACTTTCAGCTAATGACATCACCCTAAAGCGCCCTTTATTGTGAGGAAAGCGCGCAGGATATTGTTGCTTAGCGGAGCCTTTTGCGCCGGCTTTAGTATGCTCACTACGTTCATGAAAATTAAGCTGCTGCAGTTCTGCGAAGGTAAAATCTAATGCATAGTAGTGACCATTAGGGCGCTTTTTATCTGGAAAAACCTCAGCAACATTGCTCACCGCGTCTAATTGCAAGTCATGTAATACCACGGGCACATGATCACGGGTTAAAACCACATCTTGTTCAATATAGTCCGCACCCTGGGCAAATGCGATGGCAACCGCAGCCAAACTATGCTCCGGTGCGTAACCAGATGCACCGCGATGAGCGATGATGGTTAAAGGCGCACCTTTCTTAACTGACTCGGCCGCTGCTTGCGGTTGATTCTCAGCTTCATAAATCGCGGCATAACTAGGCAGAATAAAAAGACTCAGAAGGCCCATCCAAGTGACTGCCAAAGCTGGCAATGCTTTCACGCTTGTCGATACCATACCTTATCTCCCTGGTCGCGATAGCGAGCTAACAACTCATGGATAGGTTCAGGCTGCAGCGCGAGTCCACGCTGCTGCAAATAATCATCGTTGTACAACTTACTCGCTGAACGCTCACCCAAATCACAAGCAAAAGTTACGATGGTTTTACCTGGACCATGCAACGCCGCAGCTTGCAAAGCGCCGGCAACGTTCAAACAAGAGCTACTACCCAGTACTAAGCCTTCCGTATCCCGAATATAGCGCGATAAGCTCACGAGGTCTTGGTCAGGTAAGTTTACGGCAGCGTCTATTCGTGCTTGCTTGAAGTTTTCGACCAAACGCATGATACCAATGCCCTCGGTAAATGAACTTCCTTGGCTGATGTACTCACCTTGTTTTAAATAGCTGTAGATACCTGAGCCATCCGGGTCCGCTAACCATACTTGCAGATCTGGATTTTGCTCTTTTAAGTACATGGAGTTACCTGCAATGGTGCCACCGGTACCGGCTACCGAAACAAAAATATCCACTTGCCCGTGAGTTTGCTGCCAAATTTCGGGCCCGGTCATCAGGTAATGCGCTCTGGCGTTGCTCGTATTTTCGAACTGATTAGCCCACCAATAATCCTCACGGCTTTCAGCTAAGCGACGCGCCGTATGATAAAAGTGATTGTCATTTTTGAAAGGCACTGGGTCCACGGTTTTTAACTGGGCGCCGTGTAGAGTAATCATGCGTTCTTTTTCTTTCGACTGGTCGTTTGGCATCACTGCCAACATTTTCAAACCAAACGAACTAGCAACCAATGCTAAGCCGATTCCGGTATTACCTGCGGTACCTTCAACAATAGTCATACCCGGCTGTAATTCGCCGCTGGCTAGGGCATCTTTAATAATCTGCAATGCCGCTCTATCCTTTATCGAGCCACCCGGATTTTGTGATTCTAATTTCACTAAAATCTCACAGCCGGTTAACTCGGATAGACCATTCAAACGCAGCATATCGGTTTGTCCAATCAAATCAGCATTACGTTTTGCTACTTTCATGATGGCTCCTTACTTCTTTTCACTTTTAGTTTAGTGGCTGCATTTGATAGGCGTCACCCTCACACAACCAACGCAAGCGACACTGTGCTGATTCGGCTTTGATGCATTGCTTTAATACTAGTGCATTGGCTCCTAACTCCGCAGCCGCTTGCTTTAACTGCAACAAAGCTTGCTGCTGGCTCGGTTCTTGGTTCCAAAAATGCGCTTGGCAAGATTCGCCAGCAACAGCGCCTAAACTCGTAAAACTAACATCAGTGCGAGATAACTCGTAAGGTCGAATAAACTCAACCGTATCCTGCAGCTGTTGCTGCTGTGCTGTGGTATCAGGGACGGGTGCGGCGCAACCACTGATGGCAACGACTAGCGCCAGCATCAAGCTTAACCCTATGGCATGAATGATATTCATCACTACTCCTATACGAGTAAGTTAGTTTGCAACCAAATCTGTTGACTTATCATAACGTGAGCTACGCAGCGCATACAGTCATTGCGGCTAAATTAATCTAGTTTATTTGATTATATCTTAGTGCAATCACTACTAACAAAGACCTGTTGGCAAGCGGATCGCTGCACTGTAATGGTGCGAATTCGCCTATTCTCCGGGTAGTCGTGCTCGATTTGTGAGCAACGCGTTATCTTCCTTTATCTTCATCTGCACCTCACTATTTCTCGCCACGCCCCACCGCAACAGCACGCGCTGATGTTTTCTAAAACTTGGCACATGGCTTGCAACAGGCTGTATGAACTCAGTAAACCTTTATTCACCTAAACAGGAGCTACACCATGCAACTTGTTATTGCAATCATCAAGCCCGCTAAGCTAAGCGACGTGCGTGAAGCATTAGCTGAGCTTGGTTGTCAGGGCATGACCATTACCGAAGTGCGAGGCTTTGGTCGGCAAAAAGGGCATACCGAATTATATCGGGGCGCTGAATACCGCATCGATTTTTTACCCAAATTACGGATTGATCTTGCCGTGACCGACGAACAACTAGAAAACGTGGTGGAAACCATCCGTGATGCAGCTTTTACCGGTAATACTGGCGACGGCAAAATTTTTGTCTGCCCACTGACCCATGTGATTCGTATTCGCACTGGCGAAACTGACCGCAGTGCTATTTAGGAGAAACCGACAATGACAGTCACCGATTTAAGTTACGCTCTTAATACTTTTTATCTACTGGTAAGTGCTGCCCTAGTCATGTGGATGGCAGCTGGATTTGCCATGCTCGAAGCTGGCCTCGTGCGCAGCAAAAACACCACCGAGATTCTAGTAAAAAACATCCTACTTTATGCGATTGCCTGCCTCTGCTATTTACTTGTCGGTTATACGCTAATGTACGGCAGCCCAGATGTCACCGACTTTGCGCCACAGGCGAACTTTTTCTTTCAAGTCGTTTTTGTGGCAACCGCTATGTCGATTGTATCTGGTGCAGTTGCCGAGAGAATGAAATTAACTAGTTTTTTACTCTTTGCAGTCGTCATGACTAGCTTCATTTATCCTATTCAAGGGTCTTGGAGTTGGGGTGGCGGGTTTCTAGCTAACGCTGGCTTTATTGATTTTGCTGGCTCGGGTATTGTTCACCTTGCCGGCGCCGCAGCTGCTCTAGCTGGGGTGTTACTACTCGGCCCACGCAAAGGTAAATACGGACACAGCGGCAATATTTATGCCATTCCTGGTGCCAATATGCCTCTTGCAGCCCTTGGAACCTTGATTTTGTGGTTAGGCTGGTTTGGTTTTAACGGTGGTTCTCAACTAAGTATTGTCGGCCAAAACAACAGCTCTGCGGTAGCTCAAATTTTTGTGAATACTAATACTGCGGCAGCAGCGGGAGCTCTTGCCGCATTTCTGCTGGTGCGTATCATCTGGCGTAAATCAGACCTGACTATGATCTTAAACGGCGCTCTCGCTGGGTTAGTAGCTATCACTGCTGAGCCAAGTGCCAGTTCAGCGATAACCGCTAGCCTCATCGGCTTGGGTGCTGGGGTGTTGGTTGTGGTTGCCATCATTGGGCTTGACCGAGCTCATATTGATGACCCCGTTGGTGCCATTTCTGTTCATGGGGTTTGCGGCATCTACGGCCTACTGATGGTCAGCATGACCCATCCTGAAGCCACTCTACTAACTCAGCTGTACGGTATTGCGGTGATTTTTGTTTGGGTGTTTAGCCTAAGCCTACTTATTTGGTGGCTATTGCGGGTCACCATGGGTACTAGGATAAGTGCCGAACACGAATACAGCGGCGCCGATATTGCTGATTGCGGAGTTGAGGCCTACCCTGAATTTGTTTACGGCAAAACCAAGTAACGATAACGCCCTGTAGGAGCTCTCCTACAGGGTATTGTTATTATAGTCTTGCATAAAAATCTGCCAAGTTGCCATAAACAAAGCAGCAATGAGTGGCCCAATCACAAACCCATTAATACCAAACAGAGTAATTCCGCCTAGGGTAGAAAACAACACAATGTAGTCTGGTAACTTGGTATCTCGGCCCACCAAAATGGGGCGTAACACATTGTCCGCTAAGCCAATAATAATGGCGCCATAGGCAAGCAAGATGGTGGCGCTTATCCAAGCTCCGGTGGCATATAAATAAAGGCTAACCGGCAGCCAAATAAGTGCTGCTCCGACCGCAGGAATCAGCGATAAAAACGCCATAATAACGCCCCACAACAAGGGGCCAGGAATATCCAAAATCCAAAAGATAATGCCGCCAAGTGCTCCCTGTACGATGGCCACCACCAGATTACCTTTTACCGTTGCTCGCGTTACTTCAACAAACTTTTGAAATAACTGATGCTCACGTTCATCCCCTAGCGGCAAGGCTTTAATTAACAAACGCCGTAACTTACGGCCATCTCGTAATAAGAAAAATGCTAAGTACATCATTAAGGCAGTACTGATTAAAAAGCTAAAGGTGTTTTGCCCAATCACCAACGATTCTTTGGCAAGATACTTGCTTACCGCTTGGATAGCACTGACCACTTGTTCCCGAATATCATTAGGATTAATACCCAGCTCTTCTAGCGCTTGGTCTACAAACGGATAAGCATCCCGCAGCTGCTGCAAGATAGCACGCGGGTCAATTTCACCGGAATCTAGTTGCTGGTAAAACTTGAGGCCTTCTTGTACAAACGCAGTAGCTAAAAAAACCAACGGTAACACCACTATGGTCATGCAAATCAATAGGGTGATAAATGCATGGGTATTAGGATAATGACCAAATTTAGCGCGTAAGCGCAACTGCAACGGAGAAAAAATAACAGCAACGGCACAAGCCCAAAAAATAGCGGACCAAAAGGGTTCGAGAATAATACCAAAGGCGAAGGTCACTGCTATGAGTAAAATAATAAAGGATCTAAATTCTAATTTTTCTCGCATGGTTGCGCCTTGTTGGGTAAAAGAATACAGTTAATATTGGCAATATTCCTTGAGATGAGCAAGCTATGAAAACAATAACAGACCATTTAGCCGGCTATGCTGCGTACCATCGCGATCGCAGAAACATATACACTCACTTGGTAGGGATTCCGATGATTGTTATCGCTATCGAGATCTTACTGTCGCGACCCAGCGGTATCATCATGGGGGTACCACTCTCCCCTGCTATTCTTGTCAGTGCCCTAGCTGCACTCTTCTATCTTAAATTAGATGTGTTTTTAGGAATACTGATGACGTTGCTGCTAGGCTTAGCCGTATGGTTAGGCAGCCATGTTGCCTTGTTACCTACCAGTGCTTGGCTCAGCTGGGGCATCGGCTTATTTGTGATCGGCTGGGTATTTCAGTTCATTGGCCATTATTACGAAGGACGCAAACCAGCATTCGTAGACGATATTATGGGCTTAGCTATCGGGCCTTTATTCGTCGTTGCTGAAGTGGTTTTCATGCTCGGTTTAAAAAAACCACTGCATCAGGCCATTGAGGCAAGATTCAGCTCGTAACTGCAAAGGGGAATGTCAGCATCAGCTCGACGATCCCCCGGCTGCTGCTGAATGGTTCTGCAAAAAGACTTCAAGTTCGTTAATGGGCATTGGGCGCGCATAAAAATAACCTTGAGCCCGGTTGCAACCAATCTCACGAAAGTAATTAGCCATAGCCGCCGTCTCAACGCCTTCTATGACCACTTGTTTGCCAATTTCCTGGCAAATGGTAACCAGCATGGTAACAATTCGCGCCTGTTTAGCATCTACCAGAACATCTTGCGTGAACGACCGATCAAACTTAATACAATCAGCCGGTAGCTGGTACAGATAAGATAGACTTGAATAACCGGTACCAAAATCATCAATAGCAATACTACATCCCAGCTCAGTTAACGATGCTAAGCTGGTTTGCGAACCTGCCGAGTGCTCAATAAAGTCACTTTCTGTGAGCTCAAGCACTAGCTTGTTTGCGTTAACTCCATAGCGCTGCAGCTGAACCTCCAAGAAATCAGCAAATGGATAACGCTTTAATTGCTGCGATGATACGTTTATCGCCACAGTCAGTAATTGTAAGCAGCTATGGCTCCCTATATCGGCTAATACCTGCTGTACCACTAATTCACCTAGTTGGATGATTTGACCGGTTCGTTCTGCAATAGGAATAAATACAGCGGGTGAAATATGGCTACCGGTGTCGGTTTGCCAACGAACTAGACTTTCAACACTAACGATGGCTCCTGTTTGGAGATCAATAATCGGTTGATAAACTACTTTCAGCTGGCGTCTATCCAGGGCTTTCTGAAGTTCATTTCGAATGGATACTATGGTGCGATAATTATCTGCCATTTCTTCCACAAAAAAGCGATAGGTGTTGCCACCTGCTTGCTTGGCTGCCGACATAGCTACATCGGCTAATTGAATCAGCTGTTGTTGCGACTGAGCGGCAATGGCTGTATGAGCAATCCCAATACTCGCGGTAAGATGTAATTCAAATCCTTCCACATCAATTTGTTGACGCACTGCAGCTAGTAAATTTTCTGCTAGGTGTTGGGTTTGTTGCTCGTCTAACTGGTCCGAAAATACAATAAATTCATCACTACTGAAACGAGCAATAGAACAGTTATTTGGGCACTGCTGGCTGATCCGAGCGCCGATAATCTTTAATACTTGATCACCTAACGAGTGGCCTAAACTGTCATTAACTGGTTTAAAACCATCAAGATCAATAAATAAAATCATGCTTTGATTGTTGGCTTGCGCAAAACTCGAGTTCATAGTTTCGCGCAGGGCATCACGACGCAATAGCCCCGTAATTTCGTCGTAGCGCGCTAACTGGTAAAACCGACTTTTTTCATGACGTAATTGTTTGGACCTATCTGCCGCTAAAATAAAAGTGAAACAGAATGCCAAGCTAGCCCACAAAATTAGTTGGTTTAGTTGGGCAAAGCCACGCACGCTTGCTTGGCTTGTTAAAAAAGCAACAAAATTCAGTTCGGCGTTGTAAGTGACGGGGGCTAACCTACTCAGATAATAAGGAAACTGTTGCTGTAATTCATTTAAAGTGAAAGTTTTGAAGCTAGCCGCATCAAGAGGAACCAACACATCTTGAGTTAATTGGATATATGTATTTAACCCAGAAAAACCGCGTAAATAATCTAAATTTGTAATCCTTTGAACATTTATCAACGCCACCACCACCAGCGGTTCGGCAGCTACTGCTGGCAACGGAACCTTGATTAATAACAACGGCTGGGGAGTTTGCAGAGAACCGCCATGAAGGGTTCGTTGCACACTATTATCAGCATCCTGCAACCAACCTACAAACATATCGGTTTTAAACATATCCAGTTCGAGCGCACTATCACTCAAACCATGAACTTGCACTAGTTCACCATTTTGACGAAGTAATAACACCCCATCAATTAGAGGATAATCACTGCTAAGAGCTTCACCATCACGGCTGATAATAGCTGGCAATTCAGTGGCACTGGCTTGTTGCCAACGCTCTTGGGCGCGGCGGAACATCTGTGTGGTTGACTCTAATCTATCCACAATAGCTTGCGATACAGTCGCAATTTTCAGCTCGGCTTGGGTCGTTTCATGTTGCACATTAAAGAGCGTTAACACAAACCAAATGGCATAGCCAGCCTGCATCACCAAGGCTGCTATCAATGCAGTTTTGGATAAACGCTGCTGCTTATTTGATAGTTTGTATCGTGAATGAATCCATAGCGCTACTCCGCCTAATAGCACCACCACGCTTAGAATCGAGATAGTAATTGGATTAGCTGGTTTAAGCGCCAGGATAGGAAACCACAATTGCAGTTGCATGTAGCAACCACCAAGCATCGCCGCCACGGCTGTAAGGCGCCAAATCATACGACCGCTAGCACTTGTTGCTTGCACCACAAAGGACACTGCTGCCCCCATGATTAAACTGATGATCAGCCCCATCGGGGCACTAGCTAATAATTGATTATCTCCCGCAATCACCAAGTAGAAACTGATAGCGCCAGTTGCTAACAATAAAATACCACTTAAACGCGCCCACCAACGCCATTGCAGCAGCGTAAAGAAAAACCCAAAGGAAACTAACAAACAAGCTGTTGCTAACGGTAAAGGGATAAGATGGAGGAGCAGATCCCATTGATAAACCAGCGCTTCGACCAAGCCCAACAAGCCGACGATCCAGAACAAACTGGTAATAGTGATATACACGGCTGCGGCCGCGGTACGGCTGAAATAATCAATCTTCATAAATGACCTATTACATTAGCTCCAAGCCAGTACTTGCGTGACCAATTTACCAATGCCCACGTCAGCTTCAGCGACCGATTGCGCCAGCATATAAGCAGGCGTCGTTACTACCTTGTGGTCCGCATCCACCACTATGTCATCTACTGTGCATTCAATATGTTCAGCTCCCATTTGCTGCAAGGCAGCCGCAGTATCAGCATCGTTACCTATCGTTAACTTAATTCCAGCCGGATAAACTAGAGGAAGCAGCGCAGGGGCAATACACATGTATCCAGCCGGCTTGCCTTGCTCCGCAAACTCAGTACACACGCGTTTTACCTCAGTATCAAGGGTTGCAGCAGCGCCTTGCAGCGCAAAATCACACAAGTTTTTCGCCACCCCGAAGCCTCCTGGAATAATCAATGCATCAAATTCCTCTGCCTGCAATTCTGTCAATGCCTGCACCTCGCCTCGGGCAATCCTTGCTGATTCTTGTAGTACGTTCCGTGAGCTAGCTTCGGTAGCTCCTGTCAGATGGTTTAATACATGATGCTGGGGTTTATCAGGGGCAAAGCATTGGTAGCTGGCGCTAGCTTTCGTTAAATGCAGCAAAGTTAACACCACTTCATTAATTTCACTGCCATCAAAAACACCGCTACCAGCTAGTATCACTGCAACTTTTTTCATCGGCTCCTACTCCTTTATGCTGTTATCACCGTATAAGATAGCTGATAGATTGATTGTTATTAAAGCTGAGATCAAGGGTGAATCATGTTGTTACGTATTACGCTACTAGTTTTGACTGTGCTATTAGCTGGCTGTTCTGGGTCGGATTGGCGCACCGCATCACGTGAGCCAGCCGGATTGGCTGTCGACCCAACTCAACATCCAGAGGCTGTGATCGAAGTTTACGCGGCTGATGCTTTTGGTTGGCGCGGCTGGTTTGCCGTGCATACCTGGATTGCCGTGAAGCCAGAAAATGCCCGTGAGTATACCGTACATGAAGTAGTGGGCTGGCGCGTGGATAGAGGGCAACCGGCACTCTACAGCTATCAAACCCCTACCCCAGATCGTTATTGGTACGGTGCTAAGCCAGAAAAATTATTAGAACTAAGAGGTGCTAATGCAGCTCAGTTGATACCGCAAATCGCCGCAGCGGCACAGCGTTATCCATGGGCCAATGAATACACCGCAGTGCCTGGACCTAATAGTAATACCTTTCCGGCTTGGATTGCGAAACAAGTACCCGAGCTTGGCTTGCAGTTACCCTTCAGTGCCATTGGTAGCGGCTATGCCGACAAGGATCCGAACAACGCTGATTAGTTCAGCTTAATTCTAGCTTGAACATAGCAAAACTTGCTAAATAAGGGATAATAGCCACCTAAATACATTCTTTTGTTGGTTAGGTGGCTACCCATGGAAATTAAAGTTAACTTTCTCGATAACTTACGGCTTGAGGCGAAGTTTGATGACTTCACCGTAGTGACCGATCAACCGATACGGTACAAAGGTGATGGTTCAGCTCCTAGCCCCTTTGATTATTTTCTTGCCTCTTCAGCCATGTGCGCTGCCTATTTTGTGAAAGTTTATTGCCTATCCCGCAATATTCCGACCGATAATATTCGTTTATCACAGAACAATATTGTTGACCCTGAGAATCGCTACAACCAAATTTTTAAAATCCAAGTTGAGCTACCAGAAGATATCTCAGACAAAGATCGCCAAGGTATTTTACGCTCTATCGATCGTTGCACCGTCAAAAAAGTAGTGCAAACTGGGCCTGAGTTTCAAATTGAGGTGGTGGAGAATCTGGATGAAGATGCTCAAGCCTTATTAATGGGTGCCCCAGAGGGTGGCAGCCTGACTTATATTGAAGGTAAAGATCTACCTTTAGAGCAAACCATTGCGAATATGACCCAGATCCTTGCTAATTTGGGTATGAAAATAGAAATCGCCTCGTGGCGCAATATAGTACCGCATGTTTGGTCGTTACATATTCGCGATGCAGCCTCTCCTATGTGCTTTACCAATGGTAAAGGCGCCACCAAAGAAAGTGCCCTAGCCTCAGCCTTGGGTGAATTTATTGAGCGTCTGAATTGCAACTTCTTTTACAACGACCAATATTTTGGTGAAACCATTGCTAACGCAGATTTTGTGCACTATCCCAATGAACGATGGTTTCAGCCAGGACCAAACGATGAGTTGCCAGAAGGGCTACTTGATGAGTATTGCTTAACGATTTATAACCCAGATGACGAACTCCTTGGTTCTCATCTAATTGACACAAACTCAGGACGCCGTGATCGTGGTATCTGTGCTCTGCCCTATGTGCGCCAGAGTGATGGTGAGACTGTTTATTTCCCTTCAAACTTAATTGAAAATCTCTACCTAAGTAATGGTATGAGCGCCGGCAATACGTTACCAGAAGCTCAAGTACAATGCTTATCTGAGATTTTTGAACGGGCGGTCAAAAAGTACATTATAGAAGAGGAAATTGCGCTACCTGATGTGCCCGCTGAAGTGCTGGCTAAATATCCAGCGATTGTTGAAGGTATTCAAGCATTAGAAGCACAAGGCTTTCCTGTGTTGGTGAAAGATGCATCGCTGGGCGGACAATTCCCGGTCATGTGTGTCACCTTAATGAACCCCCGCACTGGTGGTGTGTTTGCCTCCTTTGGCGCCCATCCTAGTTTGCATGTGGCATTAGAACGCAGCCTTACCGAGTTGTTGCAAGGGCGTAGTTTTGAGGGCCTGAATGACTTTATGCCTCCTACCTTCAATTCGATGGCGGTAACTGAACCCAATAACTATGTCGAGCATTTTATCGATTCTTCTGGGGTCATTTCATGGCGCTTCTTCAGTGCCCGCAGTGACTACGAGTTTGTTGAATGGGATTTTTCTGGCAGCAATAGCGAAGAGGTTACAGCGTTATTTGGTATTTTAGCTGAATTAGGACTAGAGGCGTACATGGCGGTGCATACCGATCTTGGTGCTCCAGTCTGTCGCATCTTAGTGCCCGGTTATTCTGAAGTTTACGCCATTGAAGATTTAATTTGGGACAACACCAATAAAGCGCTAGATTATCGTCATGATATTCTAAATCTACATCGTTTAAGTGATGCTGAATTAACCGATTTAGTGGATCGTTTAGAAGCAAGCCAATTAGACAACTACATTGATATCATTACCCTAATTGGGGTTGAATTTGATGAAAACACAGTCTGGGGTCAATTAACCATTTTAGAGCTAAAAATCTTGATCTACTTAGCATTAGGCCGTTCAGAAGAAGCTTATGATTTGGTTGAAGCCTTTTTGCAGTACAATGACAACACCGTGGCCCGCGGTCTCTTTTATCGCGCTGTAAGTGCCGTGTTAGATATCACTTTAGATGATGAGTTAGAGCTGGCCGATTATTTACCAAATCTACAACGCATGTTTGGTGAAGAAACCATGGCTGCGGTTGTCGGTAGTGTCGATGGCACCGTGCGTTTCTACGGCCTCACCCCAACTAATTCTCAATTAGAAGGGTTAGACCGTCATTTACGCCTCCTAGAAAGTTATCAAAAACTGCATAACGCACGCGCAGCTGCTGCTGCTAAACTGAGTTGAGGCCAGCAAGGGAATTAACCAAAGGAATACCCCATGTTCGCGATCAAAGAGGCCTACCAAGCCGGATTATTGCAAGCTAGACATTGGCCACAGAATATTCTGGCTGGGGTTATTGTTGGTATTGTGGCGTTGCCGCTAGCGATGGCCTTTGCTATCGCTAGTGGAGTTAAACCCGAGCAAGGTATCTACACCGCGATCATTGCCGGCATCATCGTCTCCCTAGCCGGTGGTTCTCGGGTACAAATAGCAGGCCCTACCGGGGCCTTTATTGTTATTTTGGCTGGAATCGTCGCTGAACATGGCATCGTTGGCTTACAAGTGGCCACGATGATGGCTGGTGTGATCTTGCTCATCTTAGGAGCAGCTAAACTCGGTAGCATCATTCGTTATATTCCGGACCCAGTGATTATTGGTTTCACCAGCGGCATTGCAATGATTATCTTTGTAGGACAGTGGCAAGAGTTTTTTGGGGTGACCGCTGTATCTGCTGAACATTTCCATCAACAGATCTGGGGCTTGCTACAGCAATTACCTCAGCTTGACCTAGCCACCACTGGTATCGCGATTGCCGCACTTCTAGCAGTACTGGTGACTCCCAAAATTCCATATTTAAGAAAAGTTCCCGGACCTTTAATCGCTCTGGTGCTGGCTACCCTGCTACAGCTGATATTCAATTTTGCCAGCGTACGAACTATTGGCTCCGCCTTTGGTGGCATTCCGCAGGGGTTACCAGAATTTAGCTTGCCTCAGTTAAGTTTCAGCCAGATAGTGACACTTATTGGGCCAGCATTTGCCATCGCCATGTTGGGTGCGATTGAATCTCTATTATCAGCGGTTGTAGCTGATGGCATGGCAGGAACCAAGCACCACTCTAACCAAGAATTGATGGGCCAAGGTGCTGCTAACATCATTGCTCCCTTGTTTGGCGGTATTGCTGCAACGGGTGCCATTGCCCGTACGGCAACTAATATTCGTAACGGCGGTAATAGTCCGATTGCAGGTGTTGTACATGGCCTAGTGTTGGTGATCATTTTGCTGGCGTTAGCGCCACTGGCAGATGCTATCCCTTTAGCAGCGCTCAGTGCCATCTTGTTTGTAGTGGCATGGAACATGAGCGATGCTCCTCACTTTCTTAAAATGCTGCGCCGTGCTCCGCGCGCTGATATCGCCATTTTATTAATCACGTTCTCACTCACCGTGTTTGCAGATCTGGTGGTAGCTGTGAACATTGGAGTCATCATTGCCATGTTACATTTTGTGCGGCGCATGGCTAGCAGTGTGGAAGTGAAAGCTGAGACTCAACCAGAATTGGCACCCGCTTTGGCGCAGCATCAATTAACCGAATTACCCCCAGGAATTTCAGTTTATACCCTTGAAGGACCGTTCTTTTTTGCTGCAGCAGAAACCTTTGAGCGCACCCTTGGCGCGATTCATGCACGCCCACATATATTGATCCTTCGGTTTAAGTGGGTGCCCTTTATGGATATTACGGCACTACAAACCTTAGAAGAAGTCATTCAGCGCTTTCAACGTCAACATACCCAAGTACTCATTTCGGGCACTAATGAACGGGTGCTTAAGAAACTTGAACGAGCTGGGATTGTTACTTTAGTAGGAGCTACTTCGGTGTTTAGCAATTTTGAACCGGCTTTAGCTAAAGCGCTGGCAGCATTACCCACCAGCGCCGAGTCACGTCATTAATTATTACCTTGGCCGCCCGTTAACACATCATTGAGGCTACCTTGGCCACGGCTAGGTTTACTAATACCACAAGGGCTACCAGTGTCACCACAACCTACGCCGTTAATGCGTGAACCAATGGAGCGATTATCATAGCTACCAGAAGCATCAATCTGGTCAATCAAACGACCTAACTGACTACGATAACGATTTGCTTCGGCTGTGACGCTAATACGTTCCATAGCTTGTTCTGCCGCTAATAAGCTTTTGCCTTTAGCGGAATTCATCAGTTCGGTGCCTTGTAGCTGTTGGTTCACTTGTTTTAAATGGTTACGCGCTTCCGTATGGCCTGTGCGCGCTAATTTTGCATAGAGCTCTGCCGCTGCAGGAAGATCTTGCTCAACCAACGTACCAGTATGCTGCAACCTTGCCAGTGCATACATAGCGCTCACTAAATTTGCCTCGGCAGCTGCTTGTAACAGCGGTAATGCCTGTAATTGTTCGGCATTATCAGTACTGCCCAGTAGCTTAACGGCTTTATCATATTGGGCTGGTGCATAGCCTTTTTCTGCAGCTCTATCTAACCACAGCTGAGCTTGCTCAGTATTTTGTGGTAACACAAAACCACGCGCATACCAATCAGCCATCACAAACATCGCCAATGGATTCCGTTTACGTACACCATGCTCGATAAACTCTTTAGCTTTACCGAAATCTTGCTCGACTCCATCACCACTGGCATAAGCTAAAGCAACGACAGCTGCCGCATCGCCACTACCTTTTCGGGCCAAACGCTCAAGTTCCGAGAGCTCTTTATCACAATCACCGCTTTTGCAGATAGAAACAGCTTCAGTGGAGGCAGCTTGGCCATCAACCCGAGGCACAGCGGAAGCTGCACTGAACCAAAATTGACTAGCTAGGATACTTAGCGAACTTACGGTGACTAATAACACACGAGACATAGGAGCAAACCTTTTGGTTACTGATGATGCTAACGATTACGCAACAATGTAGCATTTAGGCCACAAGGCATACAGGTGCGCATGGTAACCATTTGTAAAAGTTGTTACAGAAAGCACCACAAAAAAGGCCCTTAACCTATTTAGATTAAGGGCCTTGTTAACTCATATAGAGCTATCGCTTAGCTGCTAAGCTAAGACAAAATCAAGAAATAAGCCACAGCTGCAATGAGTACCGGCGACAGTATACCGGCAACAAAGCGGAATAATTTAATACACCAATTCGGGCATTCTTTTTCTAACTCAGCTCGAATAACCGGCCAAATACGCCAGCCAACAAACACTGCAGCTAACATACCACCTAAAGGCATCAATAAATTCGATGCGATAAAATCCATTAAATCAAAAGGTGTTTTGCCAAACAGACTTAAGTTATCTGCTGCGCCACCAAAACTCAACGCCGCCGGCACTCCAAGTAAAATGAAATTAACGGCCGCAACCCACAAAGTGGCTTTCTTACGCGACACCTTGTATTCATCAATCAAAAACGCCACTACCGGCTCTAGAATAGAAATAGCTGAGGTGATTGCTGCAAATAACAACAATAAGAAGAAAATAATGGCAAGGAACTGCCCACCTGCCATCTGTGCAAATAATGCTGGCATAGTAATAAAGGTCAAGCCTGGACCCGCAGCTGGGTCCACATCAAAGGCAAAGACCGCCGGCAAAATCATCAAGCCCGCTAAAACCGATGCTAAGATAGCTAAAAAAGCAATCCACAGGCCTGAGTTGATCACCCGTGTTTCTGTATTTAAATAAGAGCCATAAGCTATCATTAAGCCAGCTCCTACCGATAATGAGAATACCGCCAAACCGAGGGCGTCTAACACCATCCGGATGCTCAGTTTGCTCCAGTCAGGTGTAATTAAATAGAGTAACCCGTCAATAGCGCCGGGCAATGTTAAACTGCGCACCACCAAAAACAACATCAATACAAACAACGTTGGCATCAATATCTTACAAATTCGTTCGATACCAGATTGTACCCCAGCAATAACAATACCAGCTGTAATAGATAGGAATAAGAAGGTATAAACTAGTGCAGGCAAAGGGTCGCCAATAAATTGTCCAAAGGCGGCTTCAAGTGCAGCCCCGTCAGTTGTCAGTACATCGCCTCGCACGGCTTCAAAAACGTAAGCAATGGTCCAACCACCGACTACTGAATAAAAGCCAAGAATCAAAAAGACACAGAGTACCGAGATCCACCCTGCTACATGCCAATAACCGCCGCCTAAAGCTCGATAGGCTGAGGTGGCTGATTTATTAGCGCGACGGCCAATCATCATCTCCGAGAGCATCATCACGGCACCCACGGTAAAGACGCAGGCCAAATAGACCAATAAGAACACCCCGCCACCATTTTGGCCGGCAATGTATGGAAACTTCCAA
The DNA here is from genome assembly GCF_024584785.1 of Idiomarina loihiensis. GTDB lineage: Bacteria > Pseudomonadota > Gammaproteobacteria > Enterobacterales > Alteromonadaceae > Pseudidiomarina > Pseudidiomarina fusca. The sequence goes on along the minus strand of NZ_CP074112.1, from coordinate 86,297 downwards.
ATGGCGCCTAGGCCCACCGCAGACCCCGCTGCAGCAAAGATAAATCCTATTTTTGATCCCCAAGATCCGCGGTTATCAGTCATTACCGTCATAGCTATCAACTCTTTATTATTGTATTTATTATGTGCATGGCAGTGCTTACTGCGCTTTATTGAGGCTACACTTTAGAGATTTTTTGCACGAATGAATAGACTTGTTTGATAGTTATCAAAGAAAAAAAGATGAGCAACGGCTAAGTGCTGTCAATAACCGTTAAAATCCTGTCGGGTGCGTAATCAATAGAGCGTTCCAGCTCATAGGTTAATTGCCTTCGCCTGAGCTTATTTTTTGTCGATATGAGCGAGCTAATAGCGGATCTTGATTTTGTTTACGGAATGAGGGATTCACACGATTTCCAGAGCAAGTCAGGATTACTCGCACTACTTGCGGCAACGGGTAACGGTATAAGACTTCAAACAGGAAAGGGCCAAGTATCTGTTTCCAACTCATCACGCTCTCTTCCCAAAGGCAATCTATCGAATTGGGCTTAATCGCTTCTTATCACCGCCACTAACCATAGCAGACGTGGAACATTTCAGAATTTAAACGGAACGTACAAAAAAGTCTGGTGGCGTATGAAAAAAAGCCCAGACGGGACAAACGAGAAGCCTACTCACATGATTACGCTCATGAAAACGTTCACCTGAACTCTTCAAATGTTCCGGCAAAACTCATTGGCGCGTTCCGTCTCGCTCACAGAATGTTCCAAAAGCTCCGCATATCCACCGAGCAATATTTCCTTCTGCTATACTCAAGTATAAGTATAAAAAGAGACCTGAGTCATGCCTTACTGCCGCACCGAATTTAAGCTTGTGAAGCCAGAGCAGGTTAAAAACGTGCTGTCTACTTTCACGAGAGAATGCTTTGTCGGTGGCCGTGCAGCTTATCAGCTAGACGATGGCTCTTACTCCATTGATGCCGGGGAAAATGATATTCGGGCTATCTATGACCAAGAAAACACCTTCGTTAAATTTTTTTGCCGCTACCAACGGGATATGAACTTTTACGATAAGAAACTGATGGCTTTTGCCACCAAGCATGGCATTGACACCAAACCTTGCATCATTTCATCTGAATATTGATCTGCTACTTGTCTTGATGTGAGAAAAAAAGCTCCACGAGGGCGAAGCTTTGGATTTAAATTAATTGGAAATATTGTACCGTATTGATGTCCCACATCCTTCGCCATAATCTAATGACAAAAAAGTATGATTTGCCGTTTTTTCATCAATGTTAAACCAAGCCACTGCTTTGCTCTCTTCAACTGTGGCTCTTAACGGAATAGAAAAAACAGCATCGCCGTCGTCACTTATTTCCTTGTGCAAGATAACACTTTCTAGTCTTTCCCCCTCAATTTCACGGGGCGCATTTAAAACGACGGTTAGCAAAGCGTCATTCTTAGTAATTTCTATTTGAACAAGACTCTTGTACTTTTTGCTTTGTTCGAAAACAGACTTCTCACTAATTACACAATTTGTTGCATTGCAGCCGAAACTAATAAGGCTAACTAAAATTAGAAAAGTAAGCTTAATCATGGGAATACCTGACTCATAACGTGATCTGGATTTGTAACTTGTTTGTGTTTTGGTAGGTTTTTGTAGGACATTCTTTGACCAAAACTACCAAACCGATAAGGCACAAATCCGATATGTTTAGGGTGTGTTAATCCAGCATTGTGCAAAGATTCATGTCCAATTGTAAACTTGGTACTTTGCCTGCCCCGCGAGGCGAGGCTTTGGATTCAAATGTTTTAACTTTAATGTTGCGCTCTACTCTTTTTCTTTACTACTATCGTCTTTTGCGATTAAAAATGCCCACACTACATATATTGAAACAGCGATTTCTATTGCTACAATTGCCAAAAACGATAATGGTTCAGCATCAAACTCAATGGTTTCTCCACCTTTAAGCATTAACTCGCCATTAATAAGTCCTAAAATTGCATGGCCTACTAATACAATTGAAGCTATTAGTGAAACCCATTTTTTTGAGCTCATAACTATTTTTGCCTTTCGTCGTCATTGTTTTGAAGTACTTCAACCCCTGAACTAACAACAGTCCCGACAGCTTTATCGACAACATAATTGTACGCTTGAGCTTTGAGGCTCCCGCCTCTACCTGCGTGAGTCTTTTCAGCCTGAACACCAGCAGCATTACCAGCCAAATCACCCGATAAACCAGCCGCATCTCCATCAAAAACTAGAGCCGCAGTGTTAATAGCCGTTGAAACTGCTTGCGCTTGAGGTATTGGTACATAGCCTAGTTTATCACCCAGATTCTGGACAGGTTTACTAGTTAAAATATCAGTAGTTCCGTGTGCAACATCCATTCCTATTTGCTGTGCAGCATTTCCCATATCTTTCGCAAAATTTTGGTTCCCTTGTGTAGTAGACTCATAACCAAATGCTTTAGCCATCATCGTACTTAAGTCAGGTAATTCAATTACGGGGTGTGCAGTTCTTCCATCAGGATCATTGTACTTATAGGGATTATTATTCCCATAGGTATATCTGCCAAAGCTATCGATATTGTTAGGATCAAATCCAACCGGATCATTCGAATAAAACCGCCCTATAACTGGATCATAGTATCGTGCCTGCATATAACTCAGGCCTGAGTCATTATCGTACTTATGGCCAGTGTATCCGATGTCGTCGCTTGGCGCTTCGTAAGTGTCACCAAAAGGTTGGTAATGCCGGCGACTCTCTACCCTTCCTGCGCTGTTAGTTCGTGCTACCGGGCTGCCCAACCTATCTGTATGGATAAAGGTGGTTGTTGCCTGGCGGTCTTCAGCGATAAGCCTATTGCCAAGGTAAATGTAGTTCGTTTGAACGCCGTTATCTTCGCTCAATAACAGCTGCCCCGACTGGCTGTAGAGATAGTAGCGGGTATCACCATCGCCCGCCACCTTAACGCGGCGGTTGTGGCCGTCGTAGGTATAGCTCTTGCCAAGCGCTGCGGTCATCTGGTTGGCTAGGTTGTAACTCATCTCAACATGGCTGTTGTTGGTGATGTTGCCCAGTGCATCATAGTCAACTGATGCATTACCCGCCTTACGGTTGCCCGACGTACCAATGAGTCGGTCAAGGCCGTTGTTATAGCGATAATCAACGGTGAACGGTTGACTGTGCCCCGGTACGGTCAAGGTTTCGCTTTCCAGCGTACTAGAAACCGCCAAAGCCAACGGCCTGATACTGGTAGATTACCTTATGGCTCTATTCAAGCAATTACCACTGATAAGCGATGGAGATGATCTTGAGCACCTACTACCGTGGAATATCTCGTTAAGCATGAATACGGTGGCAACGGAGTAAAACAGGTTCACCTCAGCGACAATTATCTTGCCCGGTGAGGTTCGGGTATGAAAACTTCGCTGACACAGAATATTGAACACCCTCCTACTTGGCCTCCCGCCGCCGAATGAATGGACGCATTTGAGTTTGCAACGCTAAATCCACTATTCGTTAGCGCGGCCATGCACAAATGGTTACAGCACCATTGTGGTACGAAAGTAGTCTGGGCATTTGAAGTACGCGGATAACATCAGCCATAAAGGCTTTAAAAATGGTGGCCCCTCCCAGATTTGAACTGGGGACCAACCGATTATGAGTCGGCTGCTCTAACCACTGAGCTAAGGGGCCATACGAGACATGGTTGTTAACCTATGCGATTAACAAAGCGGGCGCAAGTATATGAAATTTCGACCCGCTTGTCATGACCCTTGCCGAGTTTTTTATAAGGTTAAATGGTAGAAATCAGCTGCGTTTTGAGCAAAGACTTTGTCGATAGCTTTCGTATCGCCTAGGGCTTCACACACAGTCTCAATATCGCGCACATTAAATGGCCGTTCTGCTCGGGTTGAAGGCAAATCTGTACCAAACATTAAACTGTCTGGATTAACGCTATAAATAGCCTTAACAGCTTTGGCTACGTCTACTTCAGTGCGACCAAAACCACTCGCTTTAATCTTAACCCCATGCTCGGCGAGCTTTTGCACTTGCGACAAACCTGACCGAGCCATACCTAAATGGTCTATCGAGGCCTTCGGCAATTTGATCAATTTCGGCACCACTTCATCGAGTTCGCGGCTATCAACATACATTTCAAGATGCCAGCCAGCGAGATCCCATATCCTCTTCCCAAAATCTACTAGATTATCTAAACCACTGACCACGCCACGTTTTAAATTAACACGGATACCGCGAATACGATGCTCACGCAGTTTCAAAATTTCGGCATCGGAGACTGAACTCGGTAAATTAGTGATACCCACAAAATTCGGTCCCATGGCTGCTAAAGCGGCCTTCAAGTAATTCTGGTCAAAACCTTGCACCGAGCCAGAGACAATCACCCCACCTACGATGTTAAAATGCTTAGTACGATGCAGGTAGTCTTCAATCAAAAACTGCGATGGCAAAAAACCTTGATTCTCGATTAAAGGAAATGCGTCATTGTAGATATGAAAGTGCGCATCAACAATGCGTCCTGGTTGCTGGGTTACGGTTTTACTCTGATCTATATCGATCATGATTCATCCTTTTCAGCGAAGTTGCCGCTATTTTAGCAAATTTAGCCGCAAAAATAAAAAAAGCCCTAGAGCTAGCTCTAGAGCTTCTTATGACCGATATAAATCTCAGTCGTTCCGTGTTATTCGTCCAAGAAGGATTTCAACTGTTCTGAACGACTTGGATGACGCAATTTACGAAGCGCCTTAGCTTCTATTTGACGAATCCTCTCACGAGTTACGTCAAACTGCTTACCTACCTCTTCCAAGGTATGATCGGTATTCATATCAATCCCAAAACGCATCCGTAGAACTTTCGCTTCGCGCTGAGTTAAACCACCTAGCACCTCGCGAACGGCATTACGTAAGCTTTCTGAAGTAGCCGAGTCCACTGGTAAATCAAGGGTAGTATCCTCGATGAAATCACCTAAATGTGAATCTTCATCATCACCGATAGGAGTTTCCATTGAGATCGGCTCTTTCGCAATTTTCAGAACTTTGCGAATCTTATCCTCAGGCATCACCATACGTTCGGCAAGCTCTTCCGGACTTGGCTCACGTCCCATCTCTTGCAACATTTGACGTGAAATACGATTGAGTTTATTGATAGTCTCAATCATATGCACAGGAATACGGATGGTACGGGCTTGGTCAGCAATTGAACGAGTAATCGCCTGACGAATCCACCATGTAGCGTAAGTTGAGAACTTATAACCACGGCGATATTCAAACTTGTCAACGGCCTTCATCAAACCGATGTTCCCTTCCTGAATGAGATCAAGGAACTGCAAACCGCGGTTGGTGTATTTTTTCGCGATGGAAATAACCAAACGTAAGTTAGCTTCAACCATTTCCTTTTTAGCACGACGCGCTTTGGCTTCGCCAATCGACATGCGACGATTAATATCTTTTACTTTGGCAATAGTTAACCCAGTTTCAACTTCAACTTCGGCTAACTTATGAATACAACGTTCTACCTCTGGTTGTAGCTCTTGTAAGACGGCCGAGTAGGCCTCACCTTCTGCAATCGCTGCTGTTAACCAGCTGGTACTATTTTCGTTACCGGCAAAAACCTTCATGAATGAGCGTTTTGGCATAGCCGCTTGCTCTACACACATCTTCATGATCAAGCGCTCTTGCACTCGCACTCGATGCATCATGTCACGCATGTCTTTAACTAAGCGATCAAACTGCTTAGGCACTAAGCGGAACTGCTTAAACAATTCACTTAAGGCTTCAATTTCAGTGCGGGCCTTGGCGTGCTCACGACCATGCTTGCTAATAGCAGTACGAGTTTTTTCGTACTGTTCACGTAATTCGGCAAACTTTTGACGAGCAAACTCAGGATCTATACCGCTATCAGAGCTATCGTCATCGCTATCGTCGTCTTCATCGGCATCATCATCATCGTCTTCAAGCTCGTCTTCGCTTAATTCTGAGCCGATGTGAGTAGCACTAACCGGCGCTGCATCCACTTCGTTAGGATCGATAAAACCAGAGATAATATCGGTTAAGCGCATTTCTTCCGCTTCACACGAATCCCATTGCTCTAGCAAGAAGTTGATGGCTTCAGGATATTCTGCTACTGAGCACTGAACTTGGTTAATCCCATCTTCAATACGCTTAGCAATGTCAATCTCGCCTTCACGAGTTAACAGCTCAACGGTACCCATCTCACGCATGTACATACGTACGGGGTCAGTGGTGCGACCAAGCTCGCCGTCAACGCTTGCTAAAGCTTGCGCAGCAGCCTCTGCCGCATCTTCGTCGGCGGTATCTTCGCTCATCATCAATTCATCGGCATCAGGGGCACTTTCGAACACCTGAATACCCATATCATTGATCATGCCGATGATGTCTTCGATTTGATCCGAATCAACGATCTCAGAAGGAAGGTGATCATTCACTTCTGAAAAAGTGAGATACCCTTGCTCTTTGCCTTTGGCAATAAGAAGTCTGAGTTGTGATTGACGACTCTGCTGCATACAGATCTACCACCTGTTATTAAATAGAAAAGTAACCGGTCTTCACTTCGGCAACTTAATTAATGTATGACCACTACCTTAATTAAATAAGTGCGTGAGGTGTAAAATTCAAGACCGGAAATTGTAGCAGATACTGTCGTTTTGAGCCAGAAATTAATCAGTTGTTTGTGGGGATTTGTGCGACAGCGAGTTCCCCTGTGCCTATTAACTGGCCATCTTTAAATACCAGCGGAGTACACTCATCGCGGGTGGTATTACCATCAGCATGAACCCGTTGAGTACGATAGTAAAGGACTCGATAGCGCTTACCATCACGAGTCACTAGATCTGAAAATTCCGGTACACCTAGCTCAGCTTCTACGGTAGCCACACTGGTATTTTCTTGCAATGAAGCAATAATCTGGCGATTACGCTGCTCTTTATCTGCAACTTCAGATGAACTCTGCCGGTGCTCGGTTTCAGTCACGATAATACAACCACTTAAACCAAGGCTTAGTGCCGCGACAGTCATCAAAGCAACGACCTGCTTAGGTGCCACAAAAGATCTCATAACATCTCCTAGTAATCTGTTTTTTATTAATAAAGTGAGTAAGTCAAACTGACTTGATAACTAAAGCAAAGCTTGTGCCAACTCTAATAACATTTTGTTTTTCATCGTTTTTGTTTAAAATAAAGAGCCATGGAATAGGCTATTCCACCACTTATTAGCGTTTTCCACGATCCGAACGGTATTGCAATAACACCATGTACTCTTGCTTTTCTTCTTTGCTTAGCGGTGCTTGTTGCTCTTTGGCCAGTAACTCACTAGCACGCTGTTCCATATATTGATCAATAAAATAGAGAAAGGTATCAAAGAATTCTTGCGCAACGTGCTCTTCATCTAGGTGATGTTCCCAACTTGCTAATTGTCGCAATGCTTTTTCTTCGGGCTGATCGCGCCACAACTCGAGTAACTGCGCAGTAGTTAACTGTTGCTGCTGTGTCTGTTCATGCAGGGCTAATAACAATTCAATACCTGGTTGCTTTAATTCAATCAGCTCTTTATGCAAAGGAATCTCTCGCCCTAGCTGCGGGTGCTGTACCAATAACCCGATAGCGCGCCGCATAGGCGTCATTTTAAGCTGCTCGGGGCGGCGGTGTTGGCTGGTAGGTGCTTTTATTTGTTGTTTAAGCTGCGAGGTTTCGCGGCGTAACAAACGTGCCAATCGATTCAGTAATTCTTCCCGATAAAATTCGCTTGCTACTCTTTCTATCAACGGTGTTGCTTGCTTCAATAGCATTGATTTGCCGGCATCACTACTCACATCAATAGTTTCTGTGAGGTGACTAAAAAAGTAGTCTATGAAGCTCTGTGCTTGTTGCAAGCGTGCGCTAAATGCCTCCGCTCCCTCTTTACGCACAATAGTGTCGGGGTCTTCACCATCGGGTAAAAACAAAAAGTTTAACGCTAAGCCATCGTTTAATAATGGCAGTGCATTTTCTAGCGCCCGCCAAGCAGCATCTCGGCCAGCTCTATCACCGTCATAACAACAGGTGACTTGTGTGGTGGCACGAAATAACAGCTGTAACTGGTCTGCTGTTGTGGCCGTACCGAGGGATGCTACCGCGTAAGTGATTCCGGCTTGAGCCAAGGCAACCACATCCATATAACCCTCAACTATGACCACCTGAGCTAATTGTTTGTGCGCTTTCTTGGCTTCATAAAAGCCATAGAGTTCGCGTCCTTTATGAAAAATTCGTGTTTCTGGCGAGTTCAAATATTTCGGTCCGTCACCCGTGATGATCCGTCCACCAAAACCGACCACCCGACCACGACGATCGCGGATCGGAAACATAATGCGGTCCCGAAAAAAGTCGTAGTAGCGCTGGTTTTCATTACGATTCACTAATTTAAGATCAAATAGCTGCTGACGATCTTTGTGATTTTTCGCCAAACTGAGTAGTAGTCCATCCCAGCCATCAGGGGCATAACCGATCTGAAAGTCTTTCACCACAGCACCGCTTAAACCACGACCTTTCAAGTAGTCGATAACTTGGCTACTCTTGGCATGATGACGTAACTGATGCGCAAAATACTTTGCCGCCTGTTCCATTTGCTGATAATCATCAGCGGCTTGCGCTCGTTGGCGGGCATCAGCTTGTGGATTAGCGCTGGTTTCGCGAGGCACTTCAACCCCCATGATTCCAGCTAGTTCTTCAACCGCTTCAGGAAACTCGAGACCATCAAATTTCATCAAAAAATCAATGGCATTACCGTGTTCACCACAGCCAAAACAGTGATAGAACTGTTTGTCTGGAGCCACCGTAAAACTGGGGCTTTTTTCACTATGAAAGGGACAACAGGCCTGGTAATTTCTACCAGCCCGCTTAAGTGGCACTCGGCTATCGACAATCTCGACAATATCAGCGCGATCCAATAGATCATGGATAAAGCTTTTGGGAATCAGACCAGCCATAAAGGTTCCATTTGGGCATCACCTAAAGCACAGCATAGTAGGTAAAAAGTACTGCACACCATTGCTGTGGAGGTAGTTCAGATCATGGCGTCAGTGTACCCCAACTACTAACTCGTTGTAACGGTTGAATCGCTTTATCTAGATGTTAGAGCTTCGAGAATGACGCCCACAAAAAAACCGAACTGAGAAGACTCAATCCGGCTTTTGAGGTCTGTGCTGTAGTGACACCGCCGTCGGCTGCGCCGCTACGGTACCAGTTACTTAGTACAGACGAGTACGACGTGCGTTCTCGCGAGATAATTTCTTCGCGTGACGCTTAACCGCAGCGGCTTTCTTGCGCTTACGCTCTGAAGTAGGCTTCTCGTAGAATTCACGGCTACGTACTTCAGACAATACACCTGCTTTCTCGCAAGAGCGCTTAAAACGACGTAAAGCTACGTCAAACGGCTCGTTTTCTTTTACTTTAACAACTGGCATTAAAATCTCACCTCAATGAAAATTCGGTTGTTGGTTATCGGTACTGGTTAAAATATAACCACGATGATCAAAATTGGTGCTGAATTGTAGCGAGTTAAGATCGCGATGTAAAGCCTATCTGGCATTTAAATCACAGCTGACCGTTTGGGAGGATTGGAAGTGGTAGTTTCATCAGCGAAGGCTGAACAAAGCTGGTGAAGTTTAACCTACCACCTCCAAAGAACTGACTTGCGTGTTAGTATGCCATCAGCTTACGACACACAATGTCGGAGCAAAGATAATCCTGCTGAATTGAATGATTTTTTTGTTAACTTTGTGAGCAACAGGTAGAATAGCTCAACCCATTTGCCGGAGTGCCACCATGCTAGAAACCTTTCTCTTTCAGTTTACCTCGCTATTTACCATGATCAATCCCATAGCGGCGATTCCCATTTATATTGCTTTAACTGAAGCCATGACACCTAAGGCTGCTCGGTGGGTAGCCATGCGCGCCTCAATAACAGCCTGTATCGCACTTTGTACTTTTGCCTTAGTGGGCGAAGCTATTTTTAGCTTTTTTAATATATCTGTTAACGGATTGCGCGTAGCCGGCGGTATTTTATTCTTTGTGATGGGCTTTGAAATGTTGCGTGGGCGCACTGTACCTAAACGCGTTGATGGTGAAAGCGAAGCTGATTTTGGTTCTGACGTTGCGGTAACTCCAATCGGCATTCCCATGGTTGCTGGCCCGGGCGCCATTACCATGGTGATTCTATTTATTCAGGAAAGTCCCGCAACTAGCAACACCATTAGCTTATTCGCTGCTATCGTTGCAGTTTGTATTCTCACTGCTTTCGTTCTAGCTAGTGGGCGTCAATTTATGGCAAAACTCGGACGCAGTGGCAGTAAGATTTTGATGCGATTGATGGGCCTGATTGTGATGCTGATTGCTGTTGAATTCTTCTTTGCCGGTATCAAGCCTTATATCTTAGATATTGCGCGCGCTATCTAGTGCTTGATGCGCGAAGCACCAACTAAAAAGCCCCGCAGTGGTGACACTGGCGGGGCTTTCTTTTAGCTTACAAGAAGCGGTTACAAAACCAACTTACTTGAGCTCTGGGACAGGTAGACCACGCTTAGCATAAAATTCAGCGACGTGTTCTTCTAGCCGATCGGCTTCTATAGCATCACGTAAATCCTGCATTACTTTTTGATAAAAATGCAGGTTGTGAATGGTATTCAAACGACCACCTAACATTTCATTGGAACGATCCAAATGATGCAAGTAGGCGCGAGAATAATTCTTACAGGTGTAGCAATCGCACTCAGGGTCTAATGGCCCGGTATCGGTGCGATGCACTGCGTTACGAATTTTTACCACTCCGGTACTGATAAATAAATGACCGTTACGAGCGTTACGGGTTGGCATCACGCAATCAAACATGTCGACACCACGACGAACAGCTTCAACTAAATCTTCAGGCTTACCAACACCCATCAAATAACGAGGCTTATCAATCGGCATCGCAGGAGTAATATAATCTAACACCCGCATCATATCTTCTTTCGGCTCACCAACCGATAGCCCGCCAATGGCATAGCCATCAAAACCGATATCAGTAAGCCCCTCAAGTGAAATGGTACGCAACTCTTCGTACATACCACCTTGAATGATGCCAAATAACGCCGAAGGATTATCACCGTGCGCAGCTTTTGAGCGCTCAGCCCAGCGCAATGACAGCTCCATCGAAGAACGGGCTTCGGCTTGAGTAGCTGGGTACGGAGTACATTCGTCAAAGATCATGACAATATCCGAGCCTAGATCACGCTGTACTTCCATCGATTTTTCTGGGGTCAGCAAAATTTTCTCACCGTTAATGGGCGAACGGAAGGTGACACCTTCTTCAGTAATTTTGCGCAATTCACCTAAGCTAAATACCTGAAAGCCGCCAGAATCGGTCAGAATCGGTTTGTCCCAATTCATAAAATCGTGCAAATCACCATGCTGTTTGATGATTGAGGTACCTGGTCTTAACATTAAGTGAAAGGTATTACCCAAACAGATTTGGGCCCCTGTTGCTTTAACTTCTTCTGGGGTCATACCTTTAACGGTACCGGCAGTACCTACTGGCATAAAAGCTGGGGTTTCCACCACGCCACGTTCAAACACCATACGCCCACGACGCGCTTTGCCCGAGGTTGTTAACAATTCAAATTTCATTTAATCACCGCTATCTATGTAGTTCACGGAAAAACAGTCCGAGGCGCTTAGTATACCTTAGCTGGTGCGACGGGTCACAAACATTGCATCACCGTAGCTAAAGAAGCGATATTTTTCCGCTACTGCTGCGGCGTAAGCGGCCATCACCTGAGCTTGCCCAGCAAATGCCGAAACCAACATGATCAGGGTCGATTCCGGTAAATGGAAATTCGTAATCATGGCGTCTACTAGTTGGAATTCATAACCTGGATAGATAAAAATATCGGTATCCGCAAAAAATGGCGCTAACTCTGTACCCGCTTGTTTTGCTGCTTGCGCTGCCGATTCTAAGGACCGTACCGAGGTGGTACCTACGGCAATCACACGGCCACCACGAGCTCGGGTAGCAGCAATCGCTGCCACTGTTTGCTCTGGCACTTCGGCATACTCACTATGCATATGATGTTCAGTGATATTGTCTACTCGTACTGGCTGAAAAGTTCCGGCCCCAACGTGCAAAGTCACATAAGCAAACTCGACTCCCTTAGCACGTAGTTGCTGCAATATGGTCTCATCAAAATGTAAGCCAGCCGTAGGCGCCGCCACCGCTCCTGGCTTTTTATTGTAGACCGTTTGATAGCGCTCTTTATCACTCGCTTCGTCAGGCCGATCAATATAAGGTGGCAAGGGCATATGACCGAACTGCTCAAGCACTTCTAACAACGGCTGCTCGGTGTGAAAGTACAATTCAAATAAGGCATCGTTGCGCCCTAGCATTTCTACTTCTACCGCACCTTCTAAAATCATTCGTGCGCCCGCTTTCGGTGACCTATTACTTCGCAAATGCACCCAGGCTCGATGCTCATCGATAATGCGCTCAACCAAGACTTCAACTTTGCCACCCGAAACTTTTTCGCCCAGTAACCGTGCCGGAATAACTCGAGTATCATTGAAAACCAGTAAATCTCCGGCTTGCAGTTGCTCTACAATCTGCTTGAACTGCTGGTGCTGCACTTGCCCCGTAGGACCATCTAAACATAACAAACGGCTGGCACTGCGTTCGGGTTGTGGATAGCGTGCGATTAGCTCATCGGGTAATTCAAAGGCAAAATCTTTTACATTCATAGCTGTTACTTATTTAAGTTAGGCCAAACCCTTGGCGATACGTCGTCAATCAAGAACGGCGGTTTAAGATTGCGCGTACTTTACCGTTTTTATCGCAGAAAAAAAACTCGGGCGGGTACTTAGCGCGCACAAACCTTGGCTGAACGACATACTATTAGCCATTGCAAACAGGGCAAAAAAAAGCGCATCACTAAGGATGCGCTAAAACGAGATGACAACCGATACAAGACCGGTTGCTTTAATTACGCTCACGGCAATTCAATTAGATCACCTGATTATCAGTTTATTTTCAAAATAGTATTAAGCGCCGAATGCAGCTTTAATAATATAGAAGAAAATAATCGACATAATAGCACCAGCAGGTAGCGTCACTACCCATGACACCACGATATTGCGCACCACACCTAAATTAAGTGCCGCAATACCACGCGCCATGCCTACCCCTAATACTGCGCCAACTAAAGTTTGCGTAGTAGAAATAGGTAAGCCAGTACCCGATGCGATGACCACGGTGGTAGCTGCAGCTAACTCAGCCGCAAAGCCACGACTTGGGGTTAAATGGGTGATCCCTTTACCAATAGTCGCAATAACACGGCGCCCCAGCATGGCCAAGCCTAGCACGATACCTACAGCACCTACCGGCAGCACCCACCAAGCTAATGCAGCTTTTGAGGAGATCTCGCCACCACTAGAAACAATACTTACTACTGCAGCAACAGGACCAATAGCATTGGCTACATCGTTTGAGCCGTGGGCAAAGGCCATAGCACAGGCAGTAACAACCATTAACAACGCAAAGACTTTCTCAACGTTGGTGTAATGCATATTCCTGTCTGCAGCAGGATCAAATTTCAAGCGGCTAATGGCAACTTTACCTAGCACCCCAACCACCGCTGCCACGGCTATTGCCGTTAAGTAGCCTTCGGTACTGGTCATTTCGATACCAACGTGCTTTAAGCCTTTTTTGATGGTCACCAACGAAATCATAAAACCGGTGAGAGCCATATAGAAAGGCACATAGCGTTTTGCCATAGCTAACGGATTTTCTTGGTCAAAGATAAGCTTTTGCGCACTCAAGAATACAAAGTATGCAATTAAACCGGCAATCATCGGGGTAATAACCCAACTACCGATAATACCAACCACCGAGCCCCAAGAGACTGAATCTACGCCAACACCTACTGCGGCGAAGCCAACAATAGCGCCAATAATAGAATGAGTGGTTGATACAGGCCAACCGGCCCAAGAGGCGATAAGTAGCCAGGTTCCCGCTGCCAGCAAAGAGCCGATCATACCAAACACCAAAAGTTCTGGTGTATCGACAAAATAACCGGAGTCGATAATACCTTTACGAATGGTTGAGGTAACCTCACCACCAGCTAAGTAAGCCCCAGCAAATTCAAAAATCATAGCTACAATGATGGCTTGCTTGATGGTTAAAGCTTTAGAACCTACCGAGGTACCCATCGCATTTGCGACATCGTTGGCACCAATCCCCCACGCCATAAAAAAGCCGAAACCGGCGGCGAGCAAGATCAACGTCGTGCTATACGTTGTTAAAATATCCATTGATTATTCTCCGGCTTAGACGCGGGCTAGCATCAATTCAAAGCGAGCACCCACGCGCTCAGCAAGATCTGCAAGGTCACCGACCCAATCCAAAATTTGATACAAGAACATTGCATCTAACGGGCTCATTTCATTTTCGAGAGCACGCAATTGACGACGTAACTTCACCTGTAGGGCATCCGTATCTTGTTCAATTTCATCAAGCTCAGAAATCATTTTATCGACGATTTGACGTTCACGACCTTTAAAGCCTACTTCTAATAAATCGTCAAATTCACCAATGGTTTCTTTTGCTTTATCGGTAGCATCTAGACAACGTGATAAATAAGCATCAAAGCCTTCTATCATAGCTGCAGGGATTTGCATTTCACGGCCGGTCATAAGGCCTGAGATATCTTTTGCTTTATTAGCAATGCGGTCTTGTTGCGATACCAACTCAAGTAAATCGGTACGTTCCACCGGCATAAACAAACCGCTAGGAAGGTTTAAGCGAATATCACGCTTCATATCGTCAGCTGCTTTCTCTTTTTTGACGATTTCTTTGCGATGAATTTCTGCTTCGTCCCAGTTTCCTGAGTACACGGCTTGAAAGAAGGGTTTAAGCGTCATGGCACAATCGTGCACTTGCTCAATATGATCGATCATAGGTTTGATCGGAGACTTGGCAAACATACCAAGAAACGAATTTGCAGACATAAAAGTTCGCCTTTGTTGCTGCTGAAATAAACGTTTTATACAACCTCTTTGAGGTGCGCGAATACTAACGAAGATTATTCGTACACGCAAAGCAAAAATTAAAGTTGTGCTTAAAGAGTAACCGATTTATGGTAATTTAAAAACAAATCAACAAAGAGAATTCATCATGTTCGAATGGATTTTACTACCTGAGGCATGGCTCGCCCTAATCACGCTCACAGCTTTAGAGATAGTTCTGGGCATAGATAACATCATTTTTATTTCAATTTTGGTCGGTCGATTGCCGCCAGCGCAGCGACAACGCGCGAGGCAATTAGGACTTATGCTGGCCATGGGCATGCGTATTGCCTTGCTCCTAGCTATTGTATGGGTGATGGGGTTAACTGAACCTCTGTTCAGCCTCATCGGGCAAAGTTTTTCAGGAAGAGATCTTATTTTGTTTGGTGGCGGCCTATTTTTATTAGCCAAAAGTACCCTTGAGATACATCACTCGCTAGAAGGCACTCACGATCAAACAAAAACTCCGAAAGCTGCTACTTTCAGTGCCATTATTGTGCAAATTGCACTGATTGATATCGTTTTTTCACTTGATTCAGTCATTACTGCGGTCGGTTTAGTTGATTACGTGACCGTGATGATTATTGCTATTATTATTGCGGTGTTAGTAATGATGGTGGCCGCCAAAGCTATCGGTGATTTTGTGGATAATCATCCAACCATAAAAATGTTAGCACTAAGCTTCCTGATCTTAATTGGCTTCACGCTCACGGGGGAAGGACTCGGCTTTCATGTTCCTAAAGGCTATGTTTACTTTGCTATGGCATTCAGTTTGGTGGTGGAGCTACTTAACCTTAAAATAAGAAAAGCGCGAGAGCCGGTTCACCTCAAAAAAAGACTGGGCGATGATAGTTAATCAAGGCCCAGTCTTATTCACGCCATTATAATCACTTAGTACAACTAAGTTAGAAGGTATAAACCAAAGTAACAGCAGTTTCGGTATCTAATTTTTCTTTCGTAGAGTCTTCTAAAAATGAGTTATGAGTACCTGCGATAGAAAGCTTCAGTGCCAACGAGCTATTAATATTGGCAGAAATAGAAGCCTCGGCACGGGTTTTAGTATTATCAGAACCCACTTCCGTAGAAGCCAATGCATTGAATTTAGAGTTTTTGCTCACATCCCACACCAAGTTACCAGCCAAACGCAAAATTGCGCTGGTTTCTTGTTCTTGTGGTAAGCCGCCAACAATAGGCTTGCTCATCGAGTAACCAGGACCTACCTCGTAGTCGGCATAAATTTTTTCGTTGTAACGATAACGAGCACCGTAACCAATAGCTAACGTGCCTTGGTATTCATAACCACTGAACTTGTCTTCTTCGTAAGAGCCGAACACAAATAACGAAGAACGGCTTTCAGGACTAAATTTATAGTTACTTTGGCCGGACAAAAAGGTTTTATCACCCGTCGTGATGGTATCGCCAGTATTTTGATCAACTTGCTCCGAGCGATAATAATCAATCACGCCTTTATGACGCCAGTTCTCAAAATCGCGGGCTAAATTCAATTTAGCCTTTAGTGTTTCAGTTTCGGTGTTACCAGAGGTGAATAACAGACCTAACTCAGCACTTGCATCCCACTCTTTTTTTGCCGTGGTATCTAAATCACTGGCATCATCGTACATAAAAATACTTGCCTGTGCAGTTCCAGCAACGGCAAATAAACTAATTATCGCAATAGTAGCTTGAGTTAAGCGCATATTTTCCCCTTTTGGTAGTACTTCAATCCTAAAGAAAGCCATACCCTTAGTATAACCTCTTGATATGGCATTCTAAACCCTGGATTAATTTACTTTAGCGTCTAATTCGCCCCGTTCGTAGCGCCCGAACATATCTTCTAGCGAAATAACCTTGATTTTGCTTGCTTGACCGGCACAACCAAAGGCTTCATAGCGAGCTTTACAAATCTCGTACATAGCATCGGTCGAAGCTTTTAAATATTTACGTGGGTCAAAATTGCTGGTGTTCTGTGCCAAGTGGCGACGGATAGCACCCGTTGATGCCAAACGTAAATCGGTATCAATATTTACTTTACGTACGCCGTGTTTGATACCTTCAACGATTTGCTCAACCGGAACCCCATAAGTTTCTGGGATTTCACCACCAAATTCATTGATAACTTTTAACCATTCTTGCGGTACTGACGACGAACCGTGCATGACCAAGTGGGTATTTGGAATCCGTTTGTGGATTTCTTTAATTCGATCAATCGCTAAAATATCACCGGTTGGTGGGCGTGAAAACTTATAGGCACCGTGCGACGTACCACAAGCAATAGCTAACGCATCTACATTAGTGGCACGAACGAACTGTGCTGCTTCTTCTGGGTCCGTTAACAGCTGGTCGTGTGTGAGCTTGCCTTCAGCACCTACGCCATCTTCTTCACCAGCTTCACCAGTTTCTAAACTACCCAATACACCCAACTCACCTTCAACCGATACGCCACAGGCATGCGCCATAGCTACCGTTTGCTGAGTAACTTGTACGTTATAGTCGTAATCCGCCGGAGTCTTACCGTCTTCGCGCAATGAGCCATCCATCATTACTGAGCTAAAACCCAATTGAATCGAACGCTGACAAACCGCCGGTGAGGTGCCGTGATCTTGGTGCATAACAACAGGAATATGTGGCCATTCTTCAATTGCGGCTAAAATCAAGTGACGCAAAAAAGGTGCACCAGCGTAGCTGCGAGCACCGGCAGACGCTTGTACAATTACCGGGCTATCGGTAGCATCAGCTGCCATCATAATGGCCCGCATTTGTTCTAAGTTGTTGACGTTAAAGGCCGGTACCCCGTAGCCTTGCTCAGCTGCATGGTCGAGCAACTGACGTAATGAAATCAAAGCCATGTAATATCTCTCCTAATATTTTTGTGTAATTTGGCTTATAGATAGCTGCTTAGCCGTGTTGTGCGCGTTCTTCCAAAATCGCCACAGCCGGCAGTTCTTTACCTTCTAAAAATTCTAAAAATGCGCCGCCACCCGTAGAAATATAGCTGATTTTGTCGGCAATTCCGTATTTATCAATGGCAGCTAGAGTATCACCACCGCCAGCAATCGAAAATGCCTTACTGTTAGCAATAGCTTCAGCTAAAACTCGCGTACCTTCACCAAACTGGTCGAACTCAAATACGCCAACGGGGCCATTCCAAACAATGGTACCAGCCTGTTCTAACATCTTGGCAAAAGCTTGAGCGGTATCCGGACCAATATCAAACACCATGTCGTCCGTTGCAATAGCTGTTACCGGCTTGGTTTCTGCTGTTGCAGTGGCACTAAATTCTTTACCGGTAACCACATCTGAAGGAAGTGGAATATCACCACCTTTGGATTGTGCCGCAGC
The DNA here is from genome assembly GCF_024584785.1 of Idiomarina loihiensis. Lineage (GTDB taxonomy): Bacteria > Pseudomonadota > Gammaproteobacteria > Enterobacterales > Alteromonadaceae > Pseudidiomarina > Pseudidiomarina fusca. Next base: position 67,871 of record NZ_CP074112.1, on the reverse strand, counting down.
TACTAAGCGACTAGCTTCTGCTTGTAAATCGGCTTCATACAGAGATTTGCCAACCCCGTGTCCGGCTGCGGCAATAAAGGTATTGGCAATACCACCACCGACAATCAATTGATCTACTACCGTAGATAACGATTCTAATACCGTCAACTTGGTCGAAACCTTCGAGCCACCAACAATAGCCACTAACGGCCGCGCAGGATTTGCTAATGCTTTACCTAGCGCATCTAATTCGGCTGCAAGTAACGGTCCGGCGCAAGCCACATCAGCGTATTTAGCAACACCGTGAGTAGATGCTTGAGCACGGTGCGCGGTACCAAATGCATCCATCACAAAGACATCGCACAAAGCGGCTAACTTTTGTGCTAAAGCATCATCGTTTTTCTTCTCACCTACATTAAAGCGAATATTTTCAAACACCACAACTTCATTTACAGCCACGTCTACGCCGTTCAGATAATCAGTGGCTAAACGAACCGGTACATCAAGATGTTCGTTTAACCAATCTACCACCGGCTGCAATGAAAACTCGGCGTCGTAGACACCTTCTTCCGGGCGCCCTAAGTGCGACATCACCATCACCTTTGCGCCAGCCGCTACGGCTGCTTGAATGGTTGGTAACGCAGCACGCAAACGTGCATCTGAACTAACTTTGCCAGCTTGAATTGGAACATTCAGATCTTCTCTAATCAGTACCCGTAAACCGGCTAAATCTAAATCTGACATAGTAATGACTGCAGCCATAAAAAAATCCTTCTTAATTATTTTGAATCTGTTGCTAACATCACTTGCACTGTATCTAACATGCGGTTGGCAAAGCCCCACTCGTTGTCGCACCAGCACAACACTTTAATTAAACGTTTATCGGCGACCCGAGTTTGGGTGCCATCAACAATGCTTGAGCGCGGGTCGTGATTAAAATCGATCGATACCAGCGGCTCATCGGTGTAACCTAGCACGTTAGCATAAGCGCCCTGTGCGGCCTCTGCTAATACTTGATTAACCTGCTCTATACTCACCTCAGCATGCACAGTTACACTCAAATCCATAGCTGTTACGTTAGTGGTTGGCACCCGTACCTGAATAGCCTCAAACCGTCCGGCAAATTTCGGCAAGATCCGTTCAATGCCGCGCGCTAATCGAGTATCGACAGGAATAATCGAGCGCCCAGCAGCTCGAGCTAAACGCGGATCAGTATGGTAAGCATCAATCACTTGCTGATCATGCATGGCTGCGTGAATGGTGGTAATTGCACCACTGTCGATACCAAAGGCCTGATCTAAAACAGCAATGACCGGCACAATACAATTGGTCGTACAAGAACCGTTCGAGACCCACTGATGGTCTGCCTTGATGGCTTGATGATTCACGCCATAAATAGCAGTAAAATCGAGATCTGCAGCACCAGGCTGTGAAAACAGTACCCGCGGAATGCCTTGCTGTTGATACGCAGCACCATCGTCTCGGGTACCAAATACGCCAGTACAATCAAGCACGGCATCTAACTGCAGCGCTTGCCACTCGAGCTGTTCTAACTGAGCTGCAGAAGAAACCTCAATTCGATCCTTGGCCACCTGCAAACTTTGATCTTCTGCAACACTAACCTGCTCGCTGAACCGGCCATGGCTGGTATCATATTTGAGTAAATGAGCCATACTGGCAACTGGTGCTAATTCATTGATGGCAACCACCTGCAGTTGGTCACGATAGCCGCGCTCGTACAAAGCTCGCAACACACTGCGGCCAATACGCCCAAACCCATTGATAGCAATGCGTTTAGGCTGGCTTGCCGATGCGTTCAACAGCTCGGTTAGGGGTTGGCTCATGCAGATAATAGCTCTTGTGCTTGGTTCACAATATTCTCTACCGTGAAACCGAAGAACTTAAACAAATCACCGGCTGGAGCAGATTCGCCAAAGCTGGTCATGCCAACCACGCGGCCTTGCAGCCCTACATACTTGTACCAGTAATCAGCAATACCTGCCTCAATAGCAATTCTACGGGTTACCCGAGCAGGTAACACCGACTCTTTGTAATCGGCACTTTGTGCGTCAAACAGGTCGGTACAAGGCATAGATACTACGCGTACCTGTGTTCCTTGCTGTTGTAATTGCTGTGCTGCTTGCATCGCTAGTTCAACTTCTGAGCCCGTCGCCAGCAAAATCAAATCAGCCGGACCAGCGCTATCAAGGAGGATATAACCGCCTTTCTCGATCGCCGCAACCTGCTCCTCGGTACGAATTTGCTGAGCTAAATTTTGACGACTAAAAATCAAAGCGCTAGGGCCATCGGTACGCAATAAAGCCGCTTTCCAAGCAACCGCAGACTCAACTTGGTCACACGGGCGCCAGGTACTCATGTTTGGGGTCATGCGCAAACTCGCTGTTTGCTCTACCGGTTGGTGCGTTGGGCCATCTTCGCCTAAACCAATTGAATCGTGAGTGTAAACAAAAATACTGCGTTGCTTCATTAGCGCAGCCATACGCACCGCATTACGTGCATATTCCATAAACATCAAGAAGGTAGCGCCATAAGGTACAAAACCACCATGTAACGCAATCCCATTCATGATTGCCGACATGCCAAACTCACGGACCCCGTAATAGACATAGTTACCCGCGGCATCATCAGCGCTCACACCTTTAGCGCCGCTCCAAAGCGTCAGGTTTGACCCAGCTAAATCTGCTGAACCACCAAGCAATTCTGGCAGCATAGGGCCATAGGCATTCAATGCATTCTGCGAAGCTTTACGACTAGCGATAGCAGCTGGCTCCGCTTGTAAACTAGCAATATAGGCATCCGCTTGGGCGGCAAAATCGACCGGTAACTCGCCCGCTAAACGACGTTCTAGTTCTGCCGCCAGCTCAGGGTAGGCTTGTGCATACGCAGCAAAGGCTTGTTGCCATTGTTGTTCGGCGGCCGCACCTGATGCTTTAGCAGACCATGCAGCATACACATCGGCGGGAATTTCAAACGGCCCGTACGACCAACCTAATTGCTCCCGTGCCGCAGTAATTTCATCGGCACCTAATGGCGCGCCGTGGCAGCTTTCTGTGCCTTGTTTGTTGGGCGCACCAAAACCAATAATGGTTTTGCAAATAATTAGCGTAGGTTTATCTGTTACCGCTTGGGCAGCATGAATAGCCGCTTTGATAGCTTCGGCATCGTGACCATCAACATCGGCAATCACATGCCAGTTGTACGCATGAAAACGTTGCTCAGTATTATCCGTAAACCAGCCTTCAACTTCGCCATCAATAGAAATGCCATTATCATCATAAAAAGCAATCAACTTACCCAGGCCGAGAGTACCAGCTAACGAGCAGGCTTCGTGTGAGATACCTTCCATTAAGCACCCGTCACCTAAAAAGGTATAGGTGTAGTGGTCGACAATGTGGTGCTGTGGACGATTGAATTGTGCCGCTAAAACTTTTTCAGCTAAAGCCATACCTACCGCGTTGGTAATCCCTTGTCCCAGCGGCCCTGTTGTGGTCTCAACTCCAGGCGCATAACCGTACTCAGGATGGCCCGGCGTTTTTGAATGTAACTGACGGAACTGCTTAAGATCGTCAATGCTGAGATCGTAGCCACTGAGGTGTAACAACGAGTAGATCAGCATCGAGCCATGGCCGTTAGACAGCACAAAGCGGTCACGGTCGGCCCAATTGGGGTTGGCTGGATTATGTTTAAGGAAGTCGCGCCATAGAACTTCAGCAATATCGGCCATACCCATAGGTGCGCCAGGATGGCCTGAATTTGCTTGCTGAACCGCATCCATACTAAGGGCACGGATAGCATTGGCAAGGTGCTTACGCTCAGATACTGCTGTAGTCATAACAAAACCCCGAATTAGCTGGTAAGAATATTTGCACAAAAGGTGCGCGTATTGTCCACAATTCGGGGCTTGTAAGCAAATTAGATATCAGCGCGTAAGGCTTCAGCGCGGTCGGTTTTCTCCCACGGGAACTCCGCGCGGCCAAAATGTCCATATGCAGCGGTAGCTTGGTAAATCGGACGCTCTAAATCTAACATCTGAATCAACCCATACGGACGTAAATCAAAATGCTTACGCACTAAGGCAATCAGTTTCTCTTCGCTGTAAGGACTGGTACCAAAGGTCTCCAAACTAATAGAGGTTGGTTCAGCCACACCGATAGCATAAGAAATCTGGATTTCGCAACGCTCAGCCAAGCCTGCTGCGACAATATTTTTCGCCACGTAACGAGCGGCGTAAGCGGCACTACGATCCACTTTAGAAGGATCTTTACCCGAGAACGCACCACCTCCATGGCGTGCCATACCACCGTAGGTATCAACAATAATCTTGCGCCCTGTAAGACCACAATCACCCATCGGGCCACCAATCACAAATTTACCCGTGGGGTTGATAAAAATTCGTTCTTGGCTGGCTGGGAACCATTCGACGGGCAACACCGGCTTAATGATAGTTTCAATCACCGCTTCGCGTAACTCAGCTTGACTGATTTGTTCGTCATGCTGAGTAGACAACACCACGGTATCGATACCTACTGGGCGGCCGTCTTCGTAAATAAAGGTTAACTGGCTTTTGGCATCCGGACGTAGCCAGCTAAGCTCACCACTTTTGCGAACTTCTGCTTGGCGTTGTACCAATCGGTGTGCGTAGGTAATAGGTGCTGGCATCAACACATCCGTCTCGTTGGATGCATAACCAAACATTAAACCTTGGTCACCAGCGCCCTGCTCTTCTGGGTTCGCACGGTCAACACCTTGATTGATATCAGGTGACTGTTTACCAATGGCATTTAATACAGCACAAGATGAGCCATCAAATCCCATATCTGAGTGAACATAGCCAATCTCACGTACGGTATTACGAGTAATTTCTTCAATATCCACCCAGGCACTGGTCGTAATTTCACCACCCACTAACACCATACCGGTTTTAACGAAGGTTTCGCAGGCCACGCGTGCACGCGGATCTTGCGTTAAAATCGCGTCTAATACCGCATCTGAAATTTGATCTGCGATTTTATCTGGATGACCTTCAGAAACTGATTCTGATGTAAATAAGTGCTGTGCCATTGCTACGTTTCTCTATAAGTGGACGATATACAAAACTGAACAAAAAAGTGGGCGTAGTTTACCTAAGCTTCGCCCACTTTTCCACATTTAGACGTCTAAAAGTCTTTATTTCTGTTTCAAACTTGCCATGTCGATAACAAAACGATACTTCACGTCGCTTTTCAACATCCGTTCATAAGCTTCGTTGATGTTATCAATATCAATCATTTCAATATCAGAAATGATGTTGTGCTCGGCACAAAAATCCAGCATCTCCTGAGTTTCCGCGATGCCGCCAATTAACGAACCGGCTAAGCTACGACGTTTCGCAATTAAATTGTAAACGGCTGGTGACGGGTGCGCTTCAGCTGGAACCCCAACTAAAGTCATGGTGCCATTTAAGCGTAATAAACTTAGATACGCGTCTAAGTCATGGGGCGCCGCTACTGTATTAAGAATAAAATCAAGTTGATTGGTCCAAGCCTGCATTTGCTCTGCATCCTTGGAAATCACCACATGATCGGCACCTAGGCGCTTGCCATCATCAATCTTGCTTGGCGACGTGGTGAACAACACCACTTCTGCACCCATGGCTTTGGCAATTTTAACAGCCATATGGCCTAAGCCACCTAAGCCCACTACGCCAACCCGATGGCCTTCAGTTACGCCCCAGTGGCGCAACGGTGAGTAGGTTGTGATACCTGCGCACAATAAGGGTGCAACACCGGCTAAATCAAGATGGTCAGCTACTTTAAGCACAAACTTCTCGGTGACTGTGATGCGATTTGAATAACCACCAAAAGTTTGCCCACCGGAATGTTTGTCTGCACCATTGTAAGTACCTACAAACCCGTTATCGCAATACTGCTCGTAACCCGCATCGCAATTGGCACAACTTTGGCAAGAATCGACCATGCAGCCGACACCTACGGTATCGCCCACTTTAAATTTACTAACTTGGTTACCCACCCGTGTTACTTTACCGACAATTTCGTGTCCCGGTACACACGGAAAAACTGTCCCACCCCACTCATTGCGGGCTTGGTGTAAATCTGAGTGACAAACGCCACAGTATAAGATGTCAATTTCAACATCAGTTGCGGTTGGGTCACGGCGTTCAAATTCAAAATATTCTAAGGCTTGATCAGCGGCTTTTGCTGCATATCCAATAGCTTTTGGCATGTAAAACTCCTAATCTTTGTTGTAAAGCAAGGCTTCGTTAACGGTTTGCGTCAGCGGGTGATAACCCGGTTTAGCTTGCTCGTACACGGCTCTAGCCCACTTTAAGTTATCCGGTGTTTTGGCTAACTCACGGTAAAGCGGGCTGACTAATTTGTTGCGCCCAATAGTTAGCAAGTAACTACGCAATCTATCGCGAGCTGGTTCATATTTTTTAATGATGGAGAGCTTTAACCAAGCATGAGCAATTTCACTATTTTGAATACTGGTTAAATTAAACTGACGATCCAAGCGCGCCATATTGTCAGCAGAAATATCGAGCGGCAGGTTATTGATAAAATGTAACCATTCATGCGTGGTCCAGCTGTCGGTTTGTAATGCGCCGCCTTTGAGCCAACGATTCATTTGCTGCTCAACTTTCGCAAAGGCATCTGACTGCGGTTTAGGTGCATCCTCCGGTAACCCTGGCTGATGGATCCATTCATTAATTTTATCCATGCTTACCACTTGCGGATGCTTTGCCAGCAGCTCACGTTGTAGATAAGCCTTAAACTGCGCCGTAGAAATACTCTGAAAGGCAAAGTCATCAAAATACTGGCGTAAAAACTTATCAAAGGTTTCGCGGCCGAACTGTTCTTCTAAATACATCAAAAACAATTGGCCTTTCACATAGGGTACCTGCGAGAACACATCATCTGGATGGCGAGTACCTAAATCGATATTAAGAATGGTGTCATTCGGCTCCAGCAGTTCTAAGTTTGCCAACAAGTCTTGGTATCCTAAAGCCTGTTCCATCACTGCTCGCTCAGTACCGAATAAAGCTTCCATAATGCGGTTTTCAACGTAGCTGGTAAAACCTTCGTTAATCCATAAGTCGCGCCAGCTAGCGTTCGTCACTAAATTACCTGACCAAGAATGGGCCAATTCGTGCGCAATCAGGTTGATGAGGCTACGATCGCCAGAAACTACCGTGGGTGTTATGAAAGATAAGCGTGGGTTTTCCATCCCGCCGAAGGGAAAACTTGGCGGTAGAATCAATAAATCATAGCGATCCCAGCGGTACGGACCGTACATGGCTTCCGTAGCTTCAATCATGGCAGGGGTGTCAGCAAATTCCCATGCAGCTTGGTCGACAATGTATTGCTCTGCAAACACCGCGACTTTGTCGCTAATGGCTTGAATAGCAAGATCACCGGCAGCAATCGCAATCAAATAAGGCGGAATAGCTTGCGGCATACTAAAAAAGTACTCACCGTCGCGATTATCACTCAAACTATTGTCTGCACTCATCACTGCTAGCAAACCTGCTGGCGTTGTTAAGCGGGCATTGTAGGTGAGTCGCAGCGCTGGAGTATCTTGAATAGGAATCCAGCTACGTGAGTGAATCGGCTGAGATTGGCTAAACATAAACGGATGCTTTTTCCCTGCCGTTTGTGCTGGCGTGAGCCACTGTAGACCACTGGCAGTGGTTGCTGTGTGATAGTGAATTCTAACCTTAGTGGCAGTGCTACCGATATCAACGATCAATTCTTGTCCAAGGCTTGGATGAACGTCGCCCAAACTAAACTTGGTTGGCTGCCACTGATCATGTTGCCAAATTTCTGCTTTGTCGATAGTGAGCTGGCTCGAATCTAAATACAGCAAGTTACTGTTACTATGACGTTGCAGACTATACTCAGCAAAACCACGTAGCTGTTTACGATCAAAATCTATCGCTAAATCAAGTTCTAAATGTGGGGTCGATACTTCATCTAAACGCGCATAACTGTGCGCATCTTCGGCTGCTGCAGTGCTTGAAAATAGCCCGACAATAGCCATAGCTATGAACAAAAACCATTGCTTACTAAACAACATAGATAACTCTCCAATAATCACACGTGCTTCATGATCGACTGCGCAGCCAACAAAATCAAATATTTTCCCGCTGCCAATGGCGCTTTTGCAGTGCTAAGATAACCGCCAGATGATTTTATTTTGATAGTTTAGGATACCAGCGACCTATGCGCATTCCGCGAATTTATACTTCTAGCGAGCAGCCGTGGACGGTTGGCAACGCTATTACCTTAGCAGAAGATGCGGCTCATCATGTAGGTAAAGTCCTGCGCATGACCGTAGGCCAGCAGTTGCAGCTCTTTAATGGCGATGGCAATAACTACCTGGCTGCTCTCACTTTGGTAAGCAAAAAAGAAGTACAGGCAGAAATCCAGGCGGTGCAGCCCAATCCTAGCGAGTCGGCGGTTTCGATCCATCTAGGGCAAGGTATTTCACGCGGCGACCGGATGGATTTTGTGCTACAAAAATCAGTCGAACTGGGAGTGACTAAAATCACGCCACTGTTTACCGAGCGTTGCGGTGTTAAGCTCAGTGGCGAGCGTTTGGAAAAAAAGCGCCAGCAATGGCAAAAGATCGTTATCGCTGCCTGCGAACAAAGTGGCCGTAGTAGCATACCCGAGGTGTGTTTACCGCTGTCACTAGCGCAGTGGTGTGAGCAACTTACCGCTGGCCTTAGGTTAACTTTAGACCCCTACGCTACGACTCCGTTAGCGCAGTTAAATCCGACAGCAACGACTGATGTGAGTTTGCTGATAGGTCCCGAAGGCGGGCTCACGGAAACGGAAGTTGGTGTCGCACAAGCTTATACATTCCAACCGGTAAAACTAGGACCACGAATTTTACGTACTGAAACCGCAGCCTTAGCTGCCATCACCGTTATTCAATACCAATTTGGTGACCTGGCCTAACGCCGGTGTTGCTGTTAATGGAGGTTTTATGAAACTAGCCATGATTATGGACCCAATCGCCCAGGTCAAGACATATAAAGACACCAGCTTTCGGCTCTTGCTGGAGGCTCAAGCTCGTGAGTATGAATGCTTTTATTTAGAAATGAGTGACCTATCGATTGTGGCCGGCGAGCCCATGGCCACTGTTCGACAAGTGACGGTACGCGACCAAGCCGAAGATTTTTACGATCTTGAACCAGCTAAAGAGGTGCCGTTGGCTGAGTTTGATATCATTTTGATGCGCAAAGATCCGCCCTTTGATACCGAATATGTGTACGCAACTTACATTCTAGAACTGGCTGAGCGACGTGGCGTATTGGTTGCCAACAAACCACAAAGCTTGCGCGATTGTAACGAAAAGCTATTCACAGCTTGGTTTAATGAGTTAACTCCTCCTACGATAGTCACCCGGCGAGCGGAGCAGATTCGGGCCTTCCATCAGCAACATCAAGATATCATCCTGAAACCACTGGACGGCATGGGTGGAGCCTCTATTTTCCGAGTCGGTGCTGACGGTAATAATCTTGGGGTCATTATCGAAACCCTCACCGACCACGGCAAACGCTTTGCCATGGTGCAACGTTATTTACCGGCTATTAAAGATGGCGACAAGCGCATCCTTATCATTGATGGCGAGCCTATGCCATACGCATTAGCTCGGATTCCATCAGCCGGCGAAACTCGCGGTAATCTTGCCGCCGGAGGTAGCGGTCGACCACAACCTTTGAGTGAATCCGATTGGGAACTAGCCAAAGCCGTGGGGCCTGAACTAAAACGCCGTGGCTTATTGCTGGTTGGGCTAGATGTGATTGGCGACCGTATTACAGAAATAAATGTCACCAGCCCCACTTGTATGCGCGAAATTGAGGACGCATATTCTATTAACATCGCCGCCAAAGTATTTGATGCTATTGAGCGCCAGCTAGGTTTGTGTTGAGGAGTAGTGAGTTCATGGAAACACTAGAGAGTTTACAGAATCACTTTTTAATTGCCATGCCAACCATGGACGACCCTTTCTTTGCCCGCTCAGTGACTTATATTTGCGAGCACAATAAAGACGGGGCTATGGGTTTGGTGATTAATCAGCCGGTTGAACTTAGTGTGGAAGATTTACTCACCAAACTAGAAATCGTGGTGCCTGATAATAGCCCCTCGTTGCAACGCCCAGTATATTCTGGCGGTCCCTTAGCCCAAGATCGCGGCTTTGTGCTGCATAGTCCAGATCATGACTGGCGTAGCTCAATTAAGCTCAGTGACGAGTTGAGTATTACTACCTCTAAGGATATTTTAGAGGCGATGGGAAAGGGGTTCCCCCCTGAAAAGTTCCTGATGACACTGGGCTATGCTGGTTGGGATGCGGGTCAGCTTGAAGAAGAACTAGCCAGTAATAGCTGGTTAACGATTCCTGCCGACCCAGATATTTTGTTCAACACTCCCAGCAAAGAGCGTTGGCAAAAAGCGGTGGCCAAACTTGGCATCGATTTGTGGCAATTAGGTCCGGATGTAGGCCACGCATGAGCCAGGTTCTTGGTTTTGATTTTGGCACCCACAGCATTGGCGTGGCAGTTGGCCAAGCCATCACAGGAACAGCCTCACCACTGGCAGCCCTGAAAGCCAAAGATGGTCAACCTAATTGGGATTTGGTTGCCAAGTTGATCCAAACTTGGCAACCAAAACTCCTAGTGGTTGGCCTGCCATTAAATATGGATGGCAGCGAACAGCCGCTGACGGATCTAGCTCGTAAGTTTGCTAACCGCCTGCATGGTCGCTTTGGCTTGCCGGTAGAGCTGCAAGATGAACGGCTAACCACGGTCGCAGCCAAAGAGGAACTCTTTGCGCGTGGCGGCTACCGGCAATTACAAAAAGATAAAATTGACAGCGCCGCCGCCCAGTTAATTTTAGAAGACTATCTTAGTCATCAAAGCTGAGTCATCCAAGCTAAGTCATCAAAGCTAAGTCATCAAAGCTAAACCTAGTCGCGAAAGATGCATTCCTGCCATTACAGATTTTCTTCTGCGTATTGTGCTAAGGAGCTTCTTACAACCCCATTTAAATTAATCGTCGCGCTGCCCGGGTAATCTTTAAAACGCTCTACAATATAGGTTAAGCCCGAGGTTACTGCGGTCAGATAATAACTATCAATCTGCGCCAAATTACCAGTACATACAATTTTAGTGCCCGTACCACACCTAGTTAGCAAGGTTTTTAGTTGTGAAGCTGTTAGATTTTGCGATTCGTCGAGTATTACAATTGCATTTTGAATACTGCGACCACGCATAAAATTCAAAGATTTAAACTGAATGTTCGCCTTGTTCATGATGTAGTTCATACTCGCTTCCATGCTTTCATCATGTTTGTGCAAGACCTCTAACGAATCTGTAATAGCTGCTAGCCACGGGGCCATTTTCTCTTCTTCTGTACCTGGCAAATAACCAATAGATTCAGCAATTTCTGGGGTATTTCTGGTCACGATAATTTTCTCATAGGTGCCCTGCTCGACCACGAGTTCTAGCGCAGCGGCCAGTGCCAACAAGGTCTTTCCACTGCCGGCAGGCCCAGTTAAAATCACCAAATCAATGTGAGGATCTAACAGTGCATTCAAAGCCATCGCTTGATAAATGTTCTTCGGATGAATGCCCCAGGCGCGATAACTCATCATGCGTTCAAAACCCAGATCTTGCAGCCGTACACGGTCCGTATCATAGGCTACGACCTTGGCGGCAAAGTGCTCGCTATCATCAATTAAATATTGGTTTCTAAACACATGTGGCAATAACTTACGGTCTATTTCATGAAATGTTTCTCGCCCCTGCTGAACGCTCGTGACCTCGCCTACGGATTGCCAAAAATCACCGTCTATTTCAACAAAACCTTTGGATAAGAAACGAATATCATCAATCAACTGGTCGGTACGATAGTCTTCGACATAATTAACTCCAGCTCCCTTAGCCTTTAAGCGCATGTTGATATCTTTGGTCACGAGCACTACTTTGGTGTGCTGATGCAGCGCTTGCAACGCTAATGCAGACTGAATGATGCGGTGGTCGTTCTCTTTTAGGTTCAATACCGCATCTTGTTGCTTTAATTGGTAATCCGGATAGATAGCTAACGTGCCTTGGGCATGATGAGCACCTTGCATTCGATTCAACGGCACCCCAGCTAAGATCTGTTCAGGCGTAGCTGCTTTTAACGCATCTTCTAACGACCGAATAGCTAACCGCGCTTCACGACTGACATCTTTATGACGATCTTTGATGTTATCGAGCTCTTCTAGCACCACCATCGGAATAATCACGTGATGCTCTTCAAAGTTTAAAAAGGCAAGGGGTTCATGTAGCAGAATATTTGTGTCGAGTAGGTAATATTTAGCGGGGGTTTCGGTCATGCGCACCTCTGCGTTGATGTTATCAAGGTAAGTACTATCACCACGAGCTTGCTTTTCTAAGATTAGCGCATCTTTTATGAAAATCATGTGAACATTCAAATAATTTTAGTTACCATGTGCGCCCTTTTTTATGCGGTCAATATTCCGCTATGCTGTAAAGGTCTTTCAACACTATGGTAACTGATGTGGTAACTGATGTGACAACCGCCGATTTTGCAATGGGTCAACGCTGGTTAAGTGAAACCGAAATGGAACAAGGCTTGGGAGTGATCACCCAAGTGCAAGACCGCACCGTCGCGGTACTGTTTCCTGCCACCGGCGAAATGCGCCACTATGCCCGCCGCGATGCGCCACTAGCGCGCTACCACTTGCTGGTTGATGAACGCGGTCAACACGCCGATGGTTGGTACTTTCGGGTAACCGAGGTGACTGTGCAAGATGGTGTCATCAACTATCAGGCGCAACGTGAAGATAACGGTGACACTGTGGTTATCGCCGAAGTGCACCTAGCGGCCCAAGTGGCGGCCAATCACCCTTTAACTCGGATCTTGGCTGGTAAGGTCGATCGGCTCGATTTGTATCGGCTACGTCACCAAGCACAACAGTATTTACAGCAATGGCAGCAAAATCCAGCTGCGGGGTTACTCGGGGCCCGTGCTGATGTTCTTGCCCATCAGATTTTTATTGCGGCAACTGTTGCCGATCGCTTCAATCCACGAGTGCTCTTAGCTGATGAAGTGGGCCTTGGCAAAACCATTGAAGCCGGCTTGATTTTGCAGCGCCGTTTGCTGACAGGTCGCAGCGAGCGAGTATTGATTGTGGTACCTGATAGCCTAGCTCATCAGTGGATTGTCGAACTGTTACGGCGCTTTAATTTGCGTTTTAGCTTGTTTGATCAAGAGCGCTGTGAACAGGCAGCGCTAGATGCCGATAGCGTGTTTGCCACTGAGCAATTAGTTATCGTACCGCAATCCCTACTTATCCATAAGTTCTGGAGCTTAGAGTTATTGGAGGTAAACTGGGATTTACTGCTTGTTGATGAGGCTCATCAACTGACCCCAGCTACCCCTGCGTTTAGCAAATTAAGTGAGCTTTGCGAAGCGATTGGTTCGGTCATTTTGCTAACCGCCACCCCTGAACAAGCGGGAGCCGAAGCTCATTTTGCTCGGTTACAATTACTTGATCCGGATCGTTTTAGTGATTTCGCTAGTTTTCAGCAAGAGCAGCAGCATTACCAAACACTGGCCCCCCAAGCCGCTGCCTTAGCGGTCGCTGGCAAAGATGCCGAGCTGGACCAATTATTAGATCACTACGGTACCGGCCGGGTCATGTTTCGTAATAGCCGCAGTCATGTTGGACAGTTTCCGCAACGCGTCTTGCACCCACAGCGACTCACGCCCGAGCAGAACAAGCTAGACTGGTTAATCGAGCTACTGAAGCAGCACAAACAGCAAAAGTTTGTGCTTATTTGTCGTCACACAGATCAGGTCTTGTTATTACAAGAACAATTGCGAGTAAAAACTGGCATCCATGCAGCTGTGTTTCATGAACAACTCACGTTACTAGAACGCGATCGAGCCGCAGCCTATTTTGCGAGCCCTGAAGAAGGCTGCCCCTTATTAATATGCTCTGAAATCGGTAGCGAAGGACGAAATTTCCAATGTGCTCAGCATTTGATTTTGTTTGATTTACCTAACCATCCTGATCTGCTGGAGCAACGAATTGGCCGTTTGGATAGGATTGGCCAGCAAGATACCATTCATCTTCATGTGCCTATTGTTGCCGATAGCGCCGAAGCCGCACTCTTTGCTTGGTATCAAGCCATGGATGCTTTTAACCAACCGAATGCGGTCGGAGCTGCCATCTATGACCAGCTACACGACCAAGTGCTAGCAGCTAGCACTATGACTGATGCAGAAGGTGAGGATAATCAGCTATTAGACGAACTCATCATTGCCACCGAGACTATGGCGGCAGATTTGCGCGAACAAGTGCAAGCAGGTCGCGATCGCCTGCAAGAACTGAATGCCTGCCGACCGCATCAAGTACAACCCGTGCTAGATGCCATTTGCGCTGCTGATGACTATCAAGCCTTACAGGCATTCATGGAGCAATTCTGGGACCGGTTTGGTATCGACTATGATGCGCTCAACGACAGTAGCGGTTGGTTACGTCCCACTGAACAGCTGCGTGTGCCTATCGCGGGATTACCAGAAGAGGGCGTGACCGTTACTTTTGCGCGCGGTTATGCGTTACAGCACGAAGACGTGGAGTTCTTAAGTTGGGACCACCCGTTTGTTCAACAAGCACTGGAGTTGCTAAGTTTCGATAGTTACGGCAGTACCTGTGTTGCACAACTCAAAAACCGTGCTCTACCTGCCGGCACATGGTTTATTGAACTGCAGTTTGTCAGCACTTTAATGGCACCAAAAGCGCTACAAGCCCATGAGTTTTATCCGCAACAGCGAATTCGCGTGCTCTTAGACAGTCAAGGCCGCGACTTGACTGCTAAGGTTGCCGCCGCAGGCCTAGACAAACAGTTATTGCCGCTAGATAAAAAGCAAGCTCGAGGGCTATTGAAGCAATTGCGCGGCCCTTGTCAGCAAGCAATCAAAACGGCTTGGTCACCAGCCGAACAAGCACAATCTAGCTTTGTTGCTGCCGCGGCAACCGCTGTCGAACAGCAATTAGCGCAACAGCTGGCCCGCTTAGAGCAGTTGCAACAACACAACCCATTGGTGCGTGACTCAGAAATTAATGCAGTGCGAGAGCGTCGCGAGCAATTACTGCAAGCACTGACACAGCCTGTATTACAATTAGATGCAGTGCGAGTTATGGTGAATATTCCAGCATGACTTTGCTTACCTATAACCCGCCACAGCACCCTTTTCTAGACATTGTCTATCGAGACGATGATGTGGTGGTTATTAACAAGCCAAGTGGATTATTGAGTGTACCTGGCAAAGACCCAGCTCATCGCGATTCAAGCTGGGCGCGGCTGGCTTGGGTGTTTCCCGATATTAGAGTCGTACATAGGTTGGATATGGCGACTTCGGGCTTACTGGTGTTTGCTTTGCATAAAACAGCCCAAGCTCATTTACAGCGTCAATTTGAACAACGTCGAGTCTACAAACGCTACCTTGCCGAAGTCTGGGGAGCCTTACCTGCCATGGCCGGGGCTATCGATCTTGCCATGCGTTGCGACTGGCCCAATCGTCCCCGGCAAATGGTTGATTTAAGCCTTGGAAAACCAGCCTTAACTTTCTACCGAGTGCTGGCCCAGCGCCAGCAGCAACAGCAGCTGATTAGCCGGGTAGAGTTGGAACCTTTTACTGGGCGGTCACATCAATTAAGGGTGCACATGCAGGCCTTGGGCACCCCTATTCTGGGGGATAAATTCTACGCTCATCAGCAGGCCTACGCAGCTGCTGAACGCTTATTCCTGCATGCACAACAGCTCGGCTTTTTTCAGCCAAGTAGTCAGCAATGGCTGAGTTTTACTGCCCCTGCTGGCTTTTAATCAGCTCATAAGCCGCTTGAATTTCTTGGGCTTTTGCCTGCGCTGACTCTCGCATTTCTGGTGGCAACCCTTGCGCCGCCAGCTTGTCTGGATGATGTTTCGACATGAGTTTGCGATAAGCCTTTTTCACTTCAGCGGCATTGGCGCTGCGTGGTACCCCCAGTACGGCATAAGCATCGTCAAGTTGGCTAGCACTACTGCGAGCGTTGCCTGCTGCTCCTTGCCGCCCACCACGAAAGCGTTGACCGGCTTGCGCCATCTGCAACAACATATCAAGTTGCGCTTTATGAAAGCCAAGGTTTTGGGTTATCCGCTGTAGTACTTGATACTCTGCTTGGTCTACTTGACCGTCAATCAAGGCTACCGTTAGTACTTGTTCCAAAAAGAACTGAAGTACATCGCGGCGCCAAGCAAACTGTTGCTTAAACTGCTGCACCCGCTCGTTTAACGGGTAGTCAGCTTGTTTACCTTCGCGAAACGCAGCTTGTGCGCGCACTTTAGCATCTTCGGATAGGCGCAAATGCGCCATCAACTGGCTTATATAGCCAATATCTTGCTCAGTAACTCGGCCTTTCGACTTTGCAAGATGCCCAAGTACCGCAAACAAAGTATCCAAAAACTGCTGATGATTGGCAGGGTTACCCCCTTGCTTCATATTCTTTTGTAATGCTTGATCAAACCAGTGGCCGACCATCACACCAATCACAATACCGACCCAGCGCAACAGCAAAAAGCCGAAAAAACCACCTAAAACTTTACCCCAAATCATACTGGCTCCTGTAATTGTGCTAAACGTTCGGGGGTACCCACATCGGTCCATGCCGCCGTTATGTAACTACCATATAAGGCTTGTCGCTGAATCGCTTGTTCAAATAACGAGCGCAGTGCGAGCACCTGCTCACTACCGGCTGGATAAGCTGCAAACAAACGCGGATGAAACAAGCCCACACCGCTGTAGGTTAACCTATTTGATGCATGTGCGTCAGTGCTTAATAACCCTGAGCTAGCTAGCGCAAAATCCCCTCGCGGATGATGTACGGGGTTTGCTACTAACAACAAATGCGCGTCCGCATCAGCCTCTAGCTGCCGCGGTAAATTGCCGAAATCTAAGTCAGTAAAAACATCGCCATTGATCACCCAAAAAGGTTCATCGCCTAACCATGGCAGCGCTTTGATAATGCCTCCGGCAGTTTCAAGACCGCCCGGTGGCTCAGCCGAGTAACAAAGACGTAAACCAAACTGGCTGCCATCTCCCAACTGCTGTTGTAACAGATGCCCTAACCAGGCATGGTTAATCACTACCTGTTCAACTCCTAATGCTGCTAGTTTCTCGAGGTGGTACTGAATCAGCGGTTTACCTCGTACTGCTAACAGCGGTTTAGGTATTGTATCCGTTAATGGCTGCATCCGTTTACCACGACCGGCAGCCAAAATCATTGCTTTCAAGCTGATAACTCCTGTAACGCGGGTTGTATGGCACGCGCCAACCAGCGTTGATACTCGCTAAACTCTGGATACAAGCCTGCAATATCATGCAGATAACCCACGGTACGCGGAATATCAGCTAAATACCCGGCTTTACCATCACGGTGATAAAGTCGTGCAAATATCCCAGCGGCTTTGGTATGTCGCTGCAGTCCCATCAAATCGAACCAACGATGCCATTGTGCTGCCGACACTTGTTGAGAAATAAGGCCTTGTTGCTGCAAATGCAAGTATAAGTACTGACTCAATTCTCGCACTTGCGCCAGCGGCCAGCGCACATAGCAGTCACGCAAAAGGCTCACAGCATCGTAGGTAATAGGTCCCACCACCGCATCTTGAAAGTCGATATAGGCCAGTTGTTGTGGTCCAAGTACCATGATGTTGCGGGCATGAAAATCGCGATGCACACCCACTTGTGGCTGCTCTAACGCATTGGTAACCAAGGTATCGCAAAACTCTTGCCATAAAAGCTGTTCTTCGCGGCTTAGTTTTAGTTGCAGGTGTTCAGTCACAAGCCAGTCATGAAATAGCGCTAATTCGCGCCGTAATAGCGCTTCATCGTAACAAGGCAAGGGCCCAAGTTCAGTGCTAGTGACTGACATCAAGGCCATTAAATCCTGCAATGCCCGCTGATACCACTCGCTCATGTTGGTTTCTGTTAACTCCGAGAGCAGTAACGTTGAACCAAGATCCGAGAGCAACATAAAACCCTGCTCTTGATTTGCTGCAATCACCTCGGGTACCGTCACACCTGCGGCTGCATAACTGGCTGCTATCGCCATAAATGGCTGCAATGATTCTTGCGGCGGCGGTGCATCCACCGCAATTAAGCTACGCTGACCATCACTGGTTCTAAAGTAGCGTCGAAAACTGGCATCCCCTGATACCGGTTGTAAACGTCTTTGCGCATGCCCGGTGATAGACTCACACCAAGCTTGCAGTGCTATTTCTCGTTGGTTTTCCACATGAACCTCATGGCAACTGATTGGTTTTTACAGAATATCAAGTGTAGCAAATGGCGGCCGAATAAAAATTGCTTTATCATACCCTGCACATTGTGAAGGATAACTCGGAATCAAAGTTACATGAGTAAATTGTTACAGACATGGGTTTGGGCGATAGGCCTATGCAGCATTGCGCCAGTATGGGCGCAATCGGCGCAACCCAAGCAACCCTTGCCGATGGGTGTCTGTCCGTTGCCGACCGAGTTATTTCAACCCCCCATAGAGCCGATTGCAAACTTGCCCAAAGGCGCTATCGGCGTACGCTCAGAGCGTTCTGATCTAGATTATCGCACCGAGGTTGCCTCATTCTTTGGTGATGTTGAAGTACAGTTGGATAACCAACAACTGCGTACCGAACAAGCGCAAATTAATCAGCAAAGTGGTGCTATTAACGCCAGTGGCCGCACGCGCTACACCAATGGTTACGTGCAAGTAGAATCAGAAAATTTTCGCCTAAACTCAGCTGAAAACCAAGCTTATATTAGCGGCGCTCAATATCAATTAGTAGCGTCTGGGGCGCGTGGCAAAGCCGATATTTTATCCTTATCGCCACAATCGGTACGATTAGAAGGCTCTACTTTCACCACCTGTCCAACCACGGACCCGGCCTGGCAGTTAAGCGCTCGGACCATTTCTTTAAATGAAGACGAAGCTTTTGGGGAAGCTTGGCATGCCAAATTTGAATTATTTGGCGTACCTGTTGTGTACATACCTTACATGAGCTTTCCGATTACCGATGAACGTAAATCTGGTTTTCTATTTCCAACCGTGCGTTCATCGCAAAAAAATGGCTTTGAATTAGAAGTACCTTATTACATCAATATTGCTCCGCATATGGATGCAACCATCACGCCGCGCTACATGGCCGAACGCGGCTTGCAAATGCAGGGCGAATTTCGCTTTCTTACAGCAAGCAGTCGCGGCCAATATAATCTAGCTTTGCTGGAGAATGATAGCAGTCGTACTGGTGATAATTCGCGTTTCTTATGGCGCGTAGAACAAGAACATACTTGGGGTGAAAATTGGCGTGCCTATGCCAATGGTACCTTTATCAGCGACGATGATTACCTCAACGACTTCGGTAGTGATTTTGCTGGCCGCGCCGATGCACAATTATATCGGCACGTGCAAGTGGATTATTTATCGGAGCAATGGCAGGTAACGCTACGCAGCGAAGACTTTGAGCTACTAGGTAACTTTCGTTCACCCTATCGAACTCTGCCGCAAATAAGCAGTTACTACACCTACACGGGCCCCTTTGGTCTTGATTTTGACGTCTTCTCTGAGCTTAGCCACTTTCGCAATCAGGAACTCAGTTCAGATTACGCCACTCGGCTGCATTTAGAGCCGCAAGTTCGTTTTTCACTTGAGCAACCGGGTTTTGATTGGCTGGCAGAGCTTGGCTATGCTTACACTTATTATGACCAGAATGAAGATCTCGATCGAGGCCTGCTAGAAAACCCAAGCCGTGGCATGATGAATTTCCGCTGGCGCGGACGTTTGAATTTTGAACGCCAACTAGAAATTAACGGCGCCAGTTATCAACAAACCTTGCAACCGCAGATTCAATACTTATACACCCCTTATCGAGACCAAGCGGGGATCGGTATTTATGATTCGACGCTGATGCAAGACGACTACCAAGGCTTATTTAGAGCCCGGCGCTTTTCCGGACTAGACCGGATCGCCGATGCGAACCAAGTCGCCGTGGGTGCTTCTACCAGCCTATTCGATAGCCAAGCGCGTGAGCTTGCTCGCTTGAGCCTGGCGCAAATTTACTATTTTTCGGACAGCGAAACCCAATTGCTCGAACAACAAGGCGCCATCGCCGCCGATCGTTCAGATTTAGCCATAGAAACTCGCTTTAGATTAAACAATCGCTGGTATGTTGATAGTGCAATTCAATACGACATGGAACTGAATAGCACTCGTAAGAGTCAGACCTCGGTAGAATACCGTAAAGACTCGAAAAACTTGATGCAAGTAAGTCATCGCACCGTCACCAGTATTCTTGACGATAACATCGAGCAATTTGGTATGTTAGGTGTGGTTGAACTGAGCCCGCGTTGGCAGTTAGCCTCAAATTGGTACTACGACTTGCATCACAACCGTACCAACGACGCGCTGATTGCGTTACAGTACAGTGATTGCTGTTGGGCCATGCGTGTTAGCGCCTATCGCCGCATCGACCGCAGTTTTGAATTTTTTAATGGGCAACCGGTAATTGGCGAACCGGAATTTGATACCGGCGTGAGTTTCCAATTCATAATAAAAGGGCTGGGTAGTGATAATCAAAGTCTGCTAGATCTGCTCGAGCAGAGCTTGTTTGGTTATCGTCAACCATTCCACTTAAGCAACTAGGTAGTAAGTATTCATGAGTAAACTGGTTAAATTAGTCGTCGCAGTAGCATTCACAGCTGTTACATCCATGGCTGTAGCACAACAGGTACTTGACCGTGTTGCTGTGATCGTCAACGAAGGCGTCGTATTAGAAAGCGAAGTGCAACAACTCCTTCGCGAAGTTAAAAATAACGCTGCAAACAGAGATGCGCAGTTACCAGAAGACAGCGTCTTGCGAGTTCAAGCCACCGACCGTCTGGTGATGCAGCAGTTGCAATTACAAATGGCGAGCCGGATGGGTATCACTATTTCTGATACGCAATTACAACAGACTATCCAAAATATTGCCCGTGACGAAGGCATGAGTGTTGATGAGATGCGTGGCCGGATCACCGCATCGGGCACTCCTTGGGATGATTACCGTGAAAGTGTTCGTAAAGAAATCATCACCGGTGAAGTACAGCGTGCTGCGGTTCAACGTCGCGTGTACATCTCACCACAAGAAATCAGTGGTTTGGTTAATTTATTAACTGAAGCCAGCGAAGAAGAAGTGGAATACCGTTTAGGCCACATCTTAGTAGGTATTCGCGATGGTGCTAATGCTGACGAAGTTCAAGAAACTCGCGACCGCGCCGAGCAACTCCTGAAGTTACTCAATGATGGTGCGGATTTTGCCCAAGCAGCTATCACCTCGTCATCAGGTTCACGGGCATTAGAAGGCGGAGACTTGGGCTGGATGAACATCAACGCTATGCCGACCCTATTTGCTGAAGTTGTACGTGGTAAAAAGAAAGGCGAATTGGTGGGCCCGTTGCGTAGTGGTGTTGGCTTTCATATCCTCAAAGTAACCGATGTGCGCGGTGTTGAAGCTGTTGAAATTGAAGAAGTGAAAGTTCGTCATATTCTAGTTCAGCCATCGATTATCTTATCTGAGCGACGTACTGAAGAAATGCTCGCTGAGTTTCGTGAGCAAATTCTGGCTGGCGAGGCTGAATTTGCCGACCTTGCTCGTGAGCATTCTGCCGATCCAGGTTCTGCCGCTAACGGTGGCGAGCTAGACTGGAGTGAGCCAAGTATTTATGCCGAAGAGTTTGCTTACCGAGCGCGCACCCTGCCGGTTGGCGAACTAAGTGCTCCATTTAAAACTCAGTTTGGTTGGCACATTATGGAAGTAGTAGATAGACGCGTACAGGATGCTACTAAGCGCAGCCAAGAAAACCGCGCCTATCAGTTACTCTTTAGCCGTAAGTACCAAGAAGAATTAGAAAACTGGCAACAAGAAATTCGTGATCAAGCCTATATTGAAGTAGTTGACCAAGAAGGTTAGAGCTATGTCTGTGCCTCGTATTGCGTTTACTCCAGGCGAACCGGCCGGGATTGGCCCTGATTTAGCCGTGCGGTTAGCGCAATACGAATGGCCCGTGGCTTGGATAGCCATTGCTGATAGCAACATGCTGCAACAACGGGCTGCGGCATTGGGACTACCGCTACAGATTATTCCTTACGACCCTCACCAAGCTCCCCAGCCACAAGCCGCAGGAACACTAACCGTCTGTCATCTTGCCTGCGCTGCTAAGGTGATCCCACAGCAGCTTAATAATGCTAATGCCGACTATGTGTTGGCTACCCTAGCTCGCGCTGGACAGGGCTGTATGACCGGCGAGTTTGCGGCTGTTGTAACCGGCCCCGTCCACAAAGGCGTAATTAATGACGCTGGTATAGCCTTTAGTGGCCACACGGAGTTTTTTGCAGAACTAAGCCAGACGCCGCAAGTAGTCATGATGCTAGCAACTGAAGGCTTACGGGTTAGCTTAGTAACCACGCACTTACCTTTAAAAGAGGTTGCTGAGGCAATCACTTATGACAAAGTATTGCGCGTTATCGAAATCATTGATGCCGACATGAAGCAAAAATGGGGCTTAGCGCAACCACGCATTTTAGTCTGTGGGCTTAATCCACATGCCGGTGAACAAGGCCATCTAGGGCGTGAAGAATTAGACCACATTATTCCTGCGATTGCCGCAGCACAGCAGCAAGGTATTGCCGCGAGTGGCCCCTACCCTGCCGACACCGTATTTCAGCCCAGTTACTTAGCGCATGCCGATACCGTATTAGCGATGTACCACGATCAAGGTTTGCCCGTGCTAAAATACCAAGGCTTTGGTAACGCCATAAACATTACGTTAGGCTTACCCTTTATTCGAACGTCGGTTGATCATGGCACGGCCTTAGATCGAGCGGCAACAGCAAACGTAGATATCAGTAGCGCCAAACTCGCTTTAACGACCGCTATTGACATGGTAAATCGATGACAAAGACACATTTAGGACACCGCGCTCGTAAGCGTTTTGGACAAAACTTTTTACACGATGAGTTTGTGATTAATGACATTGTAGATGCCATTAATCCACAGCCAGGCCAAGCCCTGATTGAAATCGGTCCGGGCCTTGCAGCTCTCACTGAACCGGTAGTGGAGCGCAGTCAACACTTGACCGTGGTGGAGCTCGACCGTGACCTTGCCGATCGGCTTGAACAACATCCGTTTTTGGCCAGTAAGCTTAACGTATTTCGTGGTGATGCATTAAAAACCGATTTCCGTCAGTTCTATCAAGGCCAACCGCTACGCGTCTTTGGTAACTTACCCTACAACATTTCTACGCCGATTATTTTTCATTTGCTAGAGCATCTAGAAGTGATTGGCGATATGCATTTTATGCTACAAAAAGAAGTGGTAGAGCGGCTAGCGGCAGAGCCCAATAGTAAAGCCTACGGACGTATTAGCGTTGCTATTCAGCAAGCCTGTGCCGTAGAGCCGGTGCTGATGGTGCCGCCAAGAGCCTTTATTCCGCCTCCTAAGGTAGAGTCTGCCGTGGTGCGTCTTACTCCTTACACTGAGTCGCCTTACCCGGTCCACAGCCGTAGCGACCTACAAAAAGTCTGCTTGATGGCATTTAACATGCGCCGCAAAACCATCCGCAATAATCTCAAGCAGCTTTGCACTGACGAGCAATTAGAGCAACTTGGCATCGACCCTAATGCTCGCCCAGAAACACTCAGCGTGGCAGATTACTGTCGCTTAGCTAACTGGTATACGGAGCAACAACAAGCCCATGAGTAAGATTCTTATTTCTGTAACCACGCAATATTTAGCAGCACAATCGGTAGCTGCCGATGAGCAATATATGTTTGCTTACACCATTACTATAGAGAATCAATCGACCGAGACGGTGCAACTACTAAAACGCTCCTGGAAGATTACCGATGCCGAACATAAAATCACTCGAGTAGCTGGTGATGGCGTGGTAGGGCAACAACCACAATTGGCGCCAGGTGAAAGCTTTAGTTACACCAGTGGTACTGTGCTGGCGACTCCGATTGGTACCATGGAAGGCTTTTACACCATGAAAGGTAGCAAGGGTGAGTTATTCGACGTACAGATCCCTTCGTTTCGCCTTGCCATCCCCAATATCATCCATTAAGTAAGTCGCCGATGAGCCGCTACATTGTTGGTGACATCCAAGGCTGTGCAACCGAGCTGAAGTTGTTGTTACAGCAAGTAGGCTTTGATCCTAGCTTCGACCAGCTTTGGTGTGTTGGTGATTTGGTTGGGCGTGGCCCAGATTCTCTCGCTTGTCTGCAATTTCTTCACGATTTAGGTAGCAGTGCCAAGGTCGTCTTAGGTAATCACGATCTGAACCTGATGGCGATTTTAGCGGGGGTACGCGCAGCTCATCCTAGCGATAAACTCGACGCCATCGTGGCGCTTCCCCAGCTTGAACAACAGCACTGGCTCGCTTGGCTAGTGCAACAGCCCTTAATGCTCACCAGTAACGATGGTTTAGTGATGAGTCACGCCGGTATCTATCCGTGGTGGTCCTTGGCTGAAGCACAGGATTATGCTGATGAAACTAGCTCCGCGTTACAACAAGCCTGGCAACAGCAACAACTTGGCGAGTGGTTGGCGAGTATGTATGGGAATGAGCCAAATCGCTGGCATCCGGATCTAAGCGGTGCGGACCGACATCGTTTTATCATCAATGCGCTTACTCGGATGCGGTATTGTCGTGTGACCCCCAGCTATGATTACGGTGAACTTGAGCTGACTTGTAAGACCGCACCACAGCAACAGCGACATCCTAGCGATTTAGTCCCTTGGTACGAGCTGACCGAGGTCACCGATAACTGCTTGGTGTTTGGCCATTGGGCGGCGCTCATGGGGCAGACCCAGCGCGATGATGTGATTGGTTTAGATACGGGTTGTGTCTGGGGCAATCAGCTTACGCTGCTGCGCTGGCCGACGGGGGAGATCGTTAGCTTGCCTTGTCAAAGTGACTGCTAACAGCCACAGCGAGGCTTGCACAAAACACACGCCAGGCCGAACCTTACGGCACGACCTGGCACACCCATTACTTCACGCTAATACGCGCGAACTTGCGTTTGCCTACTTGATAAACTGCGGTGCTACCAGCGGTCACAACGAATTTGGTATCTTCCACTTTCGCGCCGTCTATCTTCACCCCACCCTGTTTGATCATCCGCATCGCTTCAGAGGTGGAGGCTACTAGGTCAGCTTCACGGAGTAAATTAGCAATGGCGATACTGCCTTCAGCAGCCACTAACTCTAGCTCAGGCAGGTCATCAGGAATCGCATTTTTACTGAACCGCTGCACAAAGTCTTGCTCGGCTGCATCTGCCGCAGCAGCATCATGAAATCGAGTGATGATTTCTTTAGCTAACAAGACTTTATAATCACGTGGGTTAGCACCATCAGCAATCGCCTGCTTAAAGCCCGCAATCTCTTCCAAAGGACGGAAACTTAATAGCTGATAGTAACGCCACATTAACTCATCAGAAATTGACATCATTTTGCCGAACATATCGTTGGCAGGCTCAGTAATACCAATATAGTTACCGAGTGACTTCGACATCTTTTGAACGCCGTCTAAGCCTTCTAATAATGGCATCATGATCACTGTTTGCGGCGCCATACCTTCTGCTTTTTGTAGCTCACGCCCCATCAGTAGATTAAAGCGCTGGTCGGTACCACCTAATTCAATATCGGCTTTCAGGGCAACGGAATCCCAGCCTTGTACTAACGGATATAAAAATTCATGAATAGCAATCGGCTGTCCGCCGGCATAACGCTTTTTAAAATCATCACGCTCTAGCATCCGTGCCACCGTTTGTTGGGCAGCTAATCGAATCATGCCCGCTGCGCCTAAATCATTCATCCACTCAGAATTAAAGCGAATGATGGTTTTAGCTGGGTCGAGGATCTTGAATACTTGTTCTTTATAGGTTTCTGCGTTCGCCAGCACATCTTCGCGCGATAGTGGCTTACGTGTGACGTTTTTACCGGTAGGGTCACCAATCATGCCGGTAAAGTCACCAATCAAGAAAATAATTTGATGACCTAAATCTTGCAATAACCGCATTTTATTAATGAGTACCGTGTGACCTAAGTGTAAATCCGGTGCGGTTGGGTCAAATCCAGCTTTAACCACTAAGGGTTTACCACTGGCTAATTTTTCTTTAAGTTCTTCAGCTAAAAGAATTTCTTCGGTGCCTCGTGCAATTTCAGCAAAGGCTTCTGCAGCAGATACTGCCTTCATTAACTTTCTCCTGACAGGATGATTCGACCGATAATCACCGCATTGTATGCTATTTAATGCAGTGTTTTAAGCGCAATTAACCGTAAAGTAGCTGGAAAAACGTCGCTCTTCGTATTATTCTGCCGATAATGATTGACAAAAATAAAATTGCGCTAACAGTTCGAGACTCTATGACATCACTTGCAAAGCGAATCACAGCCCTGCTTGCGCGCCTGCCTAGGCGTCATCAAGTTATGCTATCCGTTGCTGGCGGTGTAACCCTGCTAGCTATGCTATTACCCTCAGAGCCGGCCACGGCTTCGCGGCATGTCAGTGAGCCCCAACTAGGCCAAGCAGAGTTGATTCTCGGCCAGCGTTATCCATTGCAGTTACAGCTAAATGAAGCGAGTAGCAACGTAGCTCCTAGCTACGACGATATTCGTTGGAGCGGTTATGAAGTGCGTAGCGGTGATAGTTTAGCGCGTATTTTTGATCGTATGGGACTAAGCCCACAGCAATTGTATCGGGTCACCCAAGATCAACAAGCCGCCAAAATCCTGACTAATTTACACCCGGGTGATACCGTGCGGTTTGCCCGCGATAGTCAAGATCAGTTGGTGCAAATTGCTTACCAGTTAAACGAAACCGATACCTTAGTTGTCACCCAGCAAGAGCAAGGCTATGTAAGTAGCATCGAGAGCAAAAGTGTTGAGGTTAGAACCAGCTTTGCCCACGCGACCATTTCTAGCAGCTTCTGGAACGCAGGTATAGACGCCGGCCTTACCGATGGCCAGATTATGAGTATTGCTGACATGTTTGGTTGGGACATCGATTTTGCGCTAGATATCCGCGCCGGCGATGAATTCAGTATTTTGTTCGAAAAGAACTACGTTGATGGTGATTTTGTTGGTTTTGGCCGAGTCTTGGCGGCCGAGTTCGTAAACCGCGGCCAACATTTTCAAGCCTTTCTACACGATAATGGCCAATATTACACCGCCGAAGGGCGCGCCATGCGTAAATCCTTTTTACGCTCGCCGGTAAAATTCAATTACATCAGCTCTAACTTTAATCCACGCCGACTGCATCCAGTCACAGGCCAAGTTCGTGCCCACAATGGGATTGATTATGCTGCAGCTACCGGTACTCCGGTGATGTCCTCGGGGGATGGTAAAGTTATTGCCAGTGCCTACAACAATCTCAACGGTCACTATGTATTTATTCAGCATGGTGAACGCTATGTCACCAAGTACCTACATCTAAGCAAACGCTTGGTGAAAACCGGGCAGCGCGTCAAACAGGGTGAATTGATTGGTCGTGTAGGTGCTACCGGCCGTGTTACTGGTGCTCATTTACACTATGAGTTTTTGGTCGATGGTGTGCACCGCAATCCGCGTACAGTCAAATTCCCTCAAGCGGAATCCTTGGCTAAGAATGAATTGCCTATCTTCAAGAATCTGGTGGGTGAGCGATTGGCCATACTTAATGATAATAAGCGGTTCTATTTGGCGATGCGCTAATGGCCGCAGATCTTTATCTTGGGCTTATGTCAGGTACCAGTATGGATGGCCTAGACATGGTCGTGGTGGCTTTTGAGGAGCACCAGATTGAGCTTCTACATCATCGCCAATGCCCACTGCCAAAAGAGCTTGTTGAACGTTTAAGCTTATTGTGTCAACCGCAGGCACTAGCCGATGAATTACATCACTATGCCCTTGCCGATAGAGCCTTCGCTGAATTCTGCGCAGCCGCCGTAAACCAATTTCTCGCTGACCTGCAACTAGCACACACTGATATTTGCGCTATCGGCAGTCACGGACAAACCGTGCGTCATGCTCCCTCCGCACAACCAAGTTACACCTTACAACTGGGTGATGCTAATACCTTAGCTGCGTTAACTGGTATTCCCGTGGTTGCTGATTTTAGACGTAAAGATATTGCCTTAGGCGGGCAAGGTGCTCCTTTAGTACCAGCATTTCATCAGGCTTTGTTCAGTAGTTCTGAGCAACCGCGGGCGATATTAAATTTGGGGGGTATAGCCAACGTAACTTGGCTGCCAGGCCCTGCTAATGGGGTCATGGGCTTTGATACGGGGCCAGCAAATACACTACTTGATGGCTGGTTTAGACGTTGCCATCCAGAGGCTCCTGATAGCTTTGATCGCCATGGCGCTTTTGCCGCCCAAGGCAAGGTTCAGCAGGATTTACTGGATCACTGTTTGGCTGATGACTATTTTGCCAAGCAACCACCGAAAAGCACCGGCCGTGACGATTTTAATCTCACGTGGTTAGCTACGCGGGCGCAGTTAACAGGACGACAATTATCTGAATTCAAGCCTGCCGATGTGCAAGCAACCCTGATTGAGTTAACCGCACGCTCCGTCGCCCAAGCAATAAACAGCTGGCTGCCGAACTTACCAGAAACCTTATTTGTTTGTGGTGGGGGAGCTTACAACCCGTTACTAATGAGTGCCCTAACCGCCGCTTTACCTCAGTGTCATTGGCACTCGACAGCTGTGTTAGGAGTAAACCCTCAACATGTAGAGGCTATGGCTTTTGCTTGGTTAGCTCGTTGCTACCTAAAAAAACAGCCGGGAAATCTCCCAGCTGTTACCGGTGCTAGCCGCCCAACTATTTTGGGCGGTCTCTTCTTACCTTAATGGTTAGCTAAGCTAGCGAAAGCATCACGAGTTAGGTTTTCGTTATTGCCGTCTTCGCCAACAACAATGCTATCTTCAATGCGCACGCCGCCGTATGGGCGTAGCTCGTCAATCCGCTGCCAATTAAAGTCGTTGTTACCAGCATGGGCTTCCAGCAACTGATCGACCACGTATAAACCCGGTTCAATTGTAAATACTTGGCCAGCCTCTACTTCACGTAGTAAGCGTAAAAACGGATGGCGTGGATCACGAGCAATAGCATCACCACGATCATTGGCTAAGAAACCGCCGACATCATGCACTTGTAGGCCGATAAAGTGGCCCAACCCATGCGGGAAGAAAGCACTGCTATAACCTTGCTCGTAAATACTTTCAGCTGAGCCTTTCACAAAGCCAAACTCACTTAATACTTGGGCAATCTTTAAGTGTTGAGATACGTGAAGTTGGTAATAGCTAATACCCGGTTTAATTTCACTCAGCAAGGCTTGCTGTGCATCATCCATCGCGGCAATCAGATCCGCAAAGAAGCCGCTCTCACGGGCATAGGTTCGGGTAATATCAGCACAGTAGCCTTTATAGAGGGCGCCAGCATCAATCAGGAATGAGCGCGCTTGTGCGGGGGCTTTTGTTTGATACATATCGTAATGTAAGATCGCTCCATGCTCGTTCAGAGCCACAATACTATTGTATGGCAACTGGGTTTCGCGGGCGGCAATCGCAGCTAGATAGGCATGATGAATTTCTAACTCACTGGCGCCAGCAAAAAATGCATCACGAGCGGCTAAGTGAGCGGTAGCTGCCAATTTATTGGCTGCTCGCATATTCTCGATTTCCCAGCTGGTTTTAATAGCACGGTGGAAGTGTAAATGATCGATCAAAGCTTGAGGGTTACGTGCCTTTACCTGCCAACTTGCCACTGGCTCAGCAAAATCCTCACCAATGAAAGCGGCCGCTGCTAATTTGTCGCCTAGCCAAGCCGTCATTTTTTCTTGCTCATCAATCACGACTAACTCAACGTGCTGTTGCCACTCTTCATGAGGAACTTCAGCTTGAGCATGCCAAAAATCACGTGGTTGAAATAAAAACACGACTGGCTTTTCACCCACTTTGTAATAAATCGCGCTTTTAGGACTTTCTAGTACGGGTATCCAGTATTTGAACAGAGGATTAACTTTGTAGGGAGCAGCATTGTCGTCAAGAAATGCTACACGCGGTTGGCCCGCATAAATCAATACCGAATCGAAACCTGTTGCAGTTAAAGCTGCATCAAATCGTGCTTGGACGGTCGCAATATGGTTTGCGTATGAACTCATAACACACCTCGCCTGTAAAATGTCGCAACATCTTACCGCAAAGCGAGGTGTATCTCATCCTCAGATGGAGAAACTTGACCCACAACCACAGGTAGTGGTCGCATTTGGGTTATCAACGAAGAATCGCGCGCCCTGCAAGCCTTCTTCATAATTAACCACACCACCAACTAAATACTGCAGACTCATAGGATCAACCACTAAGGTCACACCGTTACGTTCGATTTCAGTATCACCAGGATTGCTCTTTTCATCAAAGGTAAAACCGTACTGGAAACCAGAGCAACCACCACCAGTTACATAGACGCGCAATTTTAAGGCTGGATTTTCTTCTTCAGCAATAAGTTTCTTTACTTTGTTGGCCGCAGATTCAGTGAACTGAATAGGCATTGCTGCTGTGTCACTCATGATGTTGTGTACCTCTTAGAAATTCTGACCGCTATTTTCGCTTACCTGAGTAAAAGGGTCAAGTATTGTCGCTGCTATCGCCAGCTTTGCTAGCCGTTGGTCGCGCAGCCAACAAGTCGGCCCAATAAAAGCTACGACTTAAGTTTTGTTTGCTACCGCTAACGTTCACCACCACATCAATCCGTTCGGGAAGAAAGCCCTCGGGCACCACGAAATCGCCGGCTTGAACGGTAAAGTAGCGCATGCTGAATTGGCGGTCTTTAGCTTCCACGTGCGCCAGTTCCAATAGGTCGTAACTCTGTGCTTGATCTTGAAGGCGTCCACTTAATCTAATTTCAATTGAGCCTTTGGTTAAATTACGTAGACGGTCCATTTGTACAAGGGCGAGCCTGAAATGAAAATGGCCGGGGCTGCGGTTAGGCTGTAATTCAAACGAATCAACCATCACCCCACTGGCCTCTAATTCAGGTGCCATAATTTTTTGATAAAAGGCTAACTCACGCCGAAGCGCAAAGTTCTCGTCTTGCGCCATCAACAGTTCTTGCTGCAGACCTTTACTGGCAGCCTGCTCAATGCCCAATTCTACTTGTGCAATATGTTGCTGATAATCAAACCGTTCGGTGCGTTCATAGAGCTCAGCTATGGTTGTTTGCTGTTGTTGTAGTTGCTGCTGTAACTGCACTAGATGCCAATTGCCGCCCCAATAACCAGCCGCAACGCCAAGGCCAAGGACCACAGCTAGCACCAACCAACCGCCAAATCGGTGCAAAAGGCTGGCAATAATAATATTCTGCTTCTCTTTCATAGTGACACTTCTTATGATGGAACTTCGCCATGCTACGCAGGCCGCGCTTGTGGCGCAACCAAAAATCATCGCAGTTGAACGAGGATTAGATGTCTATTTTACTCATTAAAGCACTACACATTGCCTTTATGGTGGCTTGGTTTGCTGGCATTTTTTATCTGCCGCGCCTCTTCGTCTATCATGCCCAGAATACCTCTGAAGAGGTTAATCAGCAGTTTAAGATTATGGAACGACGGTTGCTTTATTTTGTCACGCCATTTGCATTGTTAACGCTGATTTTTGGCTTATGGTTGATGTGGATTTATGGTGGTGCTTGGCTCAAAGCTTCGGGATGGTTACACGTTAAGCTCGTGATCGTTACCTTACTGTACGTTTACCATGGCTACTGTTTTAAGATTTTGGCTGACTTTAAACACCAACGGAACACTCGCAGCCATCGCTTTTATCGGGTTTTTAACGAAGTGCCCGTGTTAGCTCTGTTTGCCATTATTATTTTGGCGGTGATGAAGCCCTTTTAAGCGCTCCAGCATTCTTTTTAACCACAAAATCTGCTAGAGTAGCCCTCCAGTGTTTACCTTCACTGCAGGGCTACCCATCATGAATTTTACCGGTTCTAATATCCTTTCAGTCGAGCAGTTTGACCTCGACAGTATTCAGCAGATTTTTGCCACGGCCGATCGCATGCAGCCATACGCACGTAGGCAAAAACGTACCAAAGTTCTCGATGGTGCCATCTTAGGTAATTTATTTTTTGAAGCTTCAACCCGTACTAGGGTGAGTTTTGGTACTGCGTTTAACCTGCTCGGTGGTGAAGTTCGTGAAACCACTGGTATGGAAAGCTCAGCGCTGGCCAAAGGCGAATCTTTATACGATACCGCCCGAGTGCTGAGTAGTTACAGCGATGTGATTGCCATGCGCCATCCTAAATCAGGTTCTGTTGCCGAGTTTGCGCAAGGCAGTCGGGTGCCTGTTATCAACGGCGGTGATGGAGCCAACGAGCATCCTACCCAAGCCTTGCTAGATCTCTACACTATTAAAAAAGAGCTGGCTTACCATGGTCATCTTATTGATGGGATGCATATTTGCATGATGGGTGATTTAAAATACGGGCGCACCGTGCACTCGCTGTCACGCTTACTCGCACTCTATAAAAATATTCGTTTCACCTTGATTTCGCCCCAAGAATTGGCCATGCCTGATAGTGTGTTAGCCGTGTTAGACCAAGCCGGTCACCGTGTCACTATCACGGATCAAGTCAGTGGTAGTTCAGATGCTGATATTGTTTATCAAACCCGGATTCAGCAAGAGCGGTTTACTACGCCTCAAGAGGCTGATCAATATCGCGGTAAGTTTCGTTTAAATAGCGAAATCTATACCAAGCACTACAAACCTAATACCGTTATCATGCATCCTTTGCCGCGCGATTCACGCGCAGAAGCAAACGAACTAGATAACGATTTAAATCAACATCCTAACCTTGCTATTTTCCGCCAAGCGGACAACGGCGTGCTGATTCGTATGGCGCTCTTTGCACTAACGCTAGGGGTAGCCGAGCAGGTTGAAAAATACGATTGCGAGGTGAATTGGTACAGCGATAAACGCAACTCGTACTAATTCGCTATTAGCTGTTAAATAAGAGGAAACTCATGTCTCGTTCTGATGAATTATTTGCTCAAGCTCAACAAAGTATTCCCGGTGGCGTGAACTCGCCGGTACGTGCCTTTAATGGCGTAGGTGGCTCTCCAATCTTTATTGAAAGTGCCGATGGCGCCTATATGTTTGATGCTGATGGCAACAAATACATTGATTATGTGGGCTCTTGGGGGCCGATGATTCTTGGCCATAACAACACTGCAATTCGCGAAGCGACTCATGCTGCTGTCGATCGTGGTTTAAGTTTTGGCACCCCTACCCCTAACGAAATCACTATGGCTGAGCGCATCAAGCAAATCGTGCCATCGATTGAGAAGGTGCGCATGGTGAATTCCGGTACCGAAGCTACCATGACAGCTATTCGTTTAGCCCGTGGTTATACTGGTCGCGATAAAATCTTGAAATTTGAAGGCTGTTATCACGGTCATGCTGACGCGTTATTAGTGAAAGCTGGCTCGGGTGCATTAACGCTGGGCGTACCTAACTCACCTGGGATCCCTGAGGACTTTGCTAAGCATACCTTAACGGTAACCTACAATGATTTAGCTTCGGTGAAACAGATTTTCGCCGAAGTTGGCGACCAAATCGCAACCATCATCGTTGAGCCCGTAGCCGGCAACATGAACTGCATTCCACCGGTACCAGGTTTTCTTGAAGGCTTACGTGAGATCTGTGATCAATACGGTAGCGTGCTGATTTTTGATGAAGTAATGACAGGCTTCCGTGTGGCTCGTGGCGGTGCGCAAGAGTACTACCAAGTTATCCCAGATTTAACCACCCTAGGTAAGGTTATTGGCGGTGGCATGCCAGTAGGTGCCTTTGGCGGTAAACGTGAAATCATGGATTACATTGCTCCTGTTGGTCCCGTCTACCAAGCTGGCACCTTATCAGGCAACCCAGTGGCTATGGCGGCCGGCTTAGCTGCCTTAAACCAATTGGATGACGAACAGCTGTATCCTGGGTTAACAGCCAAAGTTGAACAATTAGTGAATGGCTTGCAAGCCTTAGCTGACGAGGCTGGTATTCCATTTACCACCAACCGCGCTGGCTCGATGTTTGGCTTTTTCTTTAGCAAAGAAGCGCAAGTAACAAGTTACCAGCAAGCTACCGAATGCAACATTGAGCATTTCCGCAAGTTCTACCATAGTATGTTGCGCCAAGGTGTTTACTTAGCGCCATCAGCGTTTGAGGCTGGTTTCATGTCAGCAGCTCACACGGACGCTGATATCGAGGCCACACTAGCAGCCGCTAAGGTCGCTTTCGCTGAATTAAAATAAGCGTTGCCACCAGCTTTTCTTTTCTACTGTGCCGGAACACCCTTGGTCTTCCGGCATTGTTTTAAAGCGCGCAGGTACGCGTAAGCCAGCCTCACAATCGTCGGGAATTGGCACCCCAAGCTGGCGATGAAAATTCACCACAGTCACTGTAGCTGGCATCTCTAACTGCAGCGGTTGTGGTTTAAATTGCTGTAATAAGGCTGCTACCACAGGTAACGCGCCTCGACTACCTGTAAGTCCTACCGGCTGATTATCATCTCGCCCTACCCAGACACTAAACACATGCTGCTGATCGTAGGCGACAAACCAACTATCACGATAATCATTGGTAGTACCGCTTTTACCAGCGAGCTGTTGCGAACCAACAAGCTGCGCTAAGGTTTTGCCGGTGCCTTCGTTGATCACCCCCCGCAGACCATAATTGATTAAATAGCCAACCTCAGCACTGAACACCTGTTGGGCTGTTTGCGGCGAACGTTGGTATAAATTCAACCCTTGGTGATCCGTCATAGCGGCAATCGCGGCCACCGGTCGATGTTTGCCTGACTGCGCCAACATGGCATAGATTTCACTCACTTGCAGCGGCGACAGTGCCACCGACCCCAACGCTAGGGCAGGTACCTCAGGTATTGGGGTGTCCACACCGGTTGCCTGCAACATCGCCACCAATTGCTTAATACCTACTTGTTGAGCTAGCTTTACGGCGGGCACATTACGTGATTGCACCAAGGCATCATAAACCGATAAATCACCCAAAAAAGTTTCGTCATAGTTTTGTGGTTGCCAATCGGCTTGTCCTTGACGTGGCACCACAATCGGCTCATCGCGAATCACTTGCCCTAGTTCTAGACCTTGATGCTCAAACGCGGCAGCATAAATCAGTGGTTTAACCAGGGAACCGACAGGACGCATCGCATTTAGGGCGCGGTTAAATCCTACCGCTCGAGGCTGCCGATCCCCCACCACCGCAGCTATCCCCGCTTGCTGATGGTTAACCACCACCACAGCTCCTTGCAATAGTGGATCTTTACTGACCTGTGCCAGTTGCTGTTGCAGTGCTTGTTCAGCCGCTTGCTGTGCATTGGGGTCAAAGTAAGTGAACACTCGCAAACCCTGTTGCTGCCAATTATGAGGTAACGCAATTTGGCTCAGTTCTTGCTGAACGCGTTCTAAATAATGAGGCAGTCTGGCCTTAACTAATTGTCCTGAACCAGTTGGCATCAGCTTAGCTGCTACTGCCATCTGATAGCTGTTGGGGTCTAGCAAATTATGCTCAAGCATTAATTGGAGGATCATATCTCGGCGCTCTAGCGCTCGTTCTGGATAGCGCCTTGGGTCATAATAAGAAGGACCTTTAATGACTCCAACCAATAACGCGATATCGGAAGCTGTTAGTTCTTGAACTTGTTTACCAAAATACAGGCGACTGGCTAAGCCAATTCCATGAATCGCCGAGCCTCGGTCTTGCCCAAAATAAACCTCATTCAAATAGGTTTCTAAGATTTCATTTTTACTAAAGCGATAATCAATAATAAGCGCCATCAGCGCTTCATTTGCTTTGCGCCACAAACTACGCTCGCGGGTTAAGTATAAATTTTTAACCAGCTGCTGAGTGAGTGTGCTGCCACCTTGTACCGTCCGCATCGCTATCAGATTGGCTACCGCTGCACGCGCAATCGAAGAGACTGAGATACCAGCATGATGATAAAAATCTCGGTCTTCAACTAACAGGAGAGTTTCAATCAGTAAGTTTGGCACCAACTCTAACCCTACCAACAACCGATCTTCATCACTGCCACCAGCTAAACGCCCGAGTAGCGGTGCTTCTAGGCGAAACCTATTCAGTGCTCGGCCATCGGGTAAACTCTGAATCCCACGGATGCCGCCTGCTGCAAATTCAAGTCGCACTCGCCGCGCCATTGCCGGACCATCAGCAAAGTCAAACGGACGCCGATAGATGGTCAGGCTACTACCGCTTTGCTGATATTGCCCTGAATCGGTGATCTGCGTTACCCGTTGATAACTCAAGCGCTCCAACTCAGCAATCACAGTCGGGGCTGCAATAGTGCTCCCTGGCACCAGCTCTAAACTGCGAGCATAAACCAGTGCCGGGGCTTGAAAGCGATTAGAGCTAAAACGCTTGGTTAACGAAGCATCAAGATAAATGAGGTAGCCCGCTACCAGTACTAGTCCGATCAATGCCAGCTTTAACCCAGTGATGAGTAAATACCTAAATACAGCTCTGGTACGGGTCATTCAAGGTGTCTCTTTGTTTTATGTGTCGCCATGGCTAAGTGTGGCTGATCTGGCCATGGATGTTTGGGATAGCGGCCTTTCATTTCTTTTTTTACCGCAGTATATGCGTCATTCCAAAAGCTAGCTAAATCGGCGGTTCGTTGCAACAATCTGCCCGCCGGAGAGAGTAAATCTATGGTAAGGGTGACTTGTCCGAAGCACAGTGTTGGTGACACTGGTTCACCAAACATTTCTTGTAATTTAACCGCTATCAGTGGCGTTGCCTGGGTATAGTCAATCGTTTGTTCACGGCCGCTAGGCAAGCGCAATTGACTGGGACAAGCTTGCTGTAAGAGTTGCTGCTGAGAGTAGTTCAACCGAGCTTGCAAAGCCGTAAGTGGACGCCACTGGGTTAGCTGCTGCAAACTGGTAATATCTTGCCAATAGGGACTCGCCCAGTCAGCTAAGCTAGTTAGTAAATAAGCCTCAGAAAAACTCGGCCACTGGGCTTGCTGGGCCGCTGGTAAATGCTGTTCTAAGAGCCGTGCTCGCGCCAGCCATTGCTGACAGCTAGCACTCCAACCCAACACAGCCAATCCCTGTTGCTGTACATAGTCGCGTAATGCCTGTATCCGTTGCTCCGCACTAGGCAGCTGAGCTACTGGTTGCGGATTAAACTTAATCGCTCCCAACTGCTGCCAACGAGTCGTTTGTAAGCGCTTGCTCGGCCCACTCCACGTGGTTTCATCGTAACTACTGATGGTTAACGCTGGATGCGTTAAATCTGCCTCAGTTAATTCTAGCGCAGCACCAATAATAGCATCCGCTTGGCCTTCGCTGAAGTTGACTGTCAGTACTAACAGCCAGCGGCTAGGTTGACGTAAGTCTTGATGATGAAAACTGGCACCACCGCCATAGGCTAGTAGATATCGATCACTCTTAGCTCGCTGTAAGCCCACTCGATCAGCAAAGCCCCACAGCAATATTTCTGCAAACGCACTGGGCGGAAGTAGGCGCTCACTAGCAGTTATTCCTAAGCGTTTTAACCAATACTGATAGCGTTGTTGTTGGGCGCTATTGAATTGAGCCAGCGGCTGCGGAAACTGCTGCGGTTGACGCGGTAGCTGCTCCAGTTGCGCGATTAAATAGGCCACTGTCGCCCGGTAGCTGGCTGATTGTGATTGTGCATGAGCTATGATTCGCGCTAAACGCGGGTCACTCCCCAACTCACTTAGCTGTTGACCGAGCGCGGTTAAACGTCCGTTCTCTTGCACGGCCTGCAAGTTAACCAATGCTTGCTGCGCAGCGGCTAAATTGGCTGCCGACGGAGGGGTAAAGAAGCGCAGTTGGGCAGGCTCACTGCCCCATCGCTTGCACTCTAGTAGCAGCGAGGTTAAATCTGCGGTTTCAAGTTCTGGCACTTGATAATCACGCAAGCCATGCTGATCTGCTTCAGCCCACACTCTAAAACAAACCCCGGCCGCCGTTCGTCCAGCACGGCCAGCTCGCTGCGTAGCAGAAGCCTTGCTAATCCGCCGGGTGACTAAGCGACTAACGCCATGTTGGGGATAATAAAGAGCTTGGCGCTCACGACCGCTATCCACCACTACATCTACCCCAGGAATGGTCACACTGGTTTCAGCAATATTTGTCGCTAAGATAATTCGCCGTTTACCTTCGCCTTGGCGCCCTCGTAAGACGTCACGCTGTGCTGCCGGCGCTACTTGCCGGTGTAGTGGATAAACTTGCCACTGCTCCTGCAACTGCTCATTCAAGGAGCGCGTAACATACTGAATATCAGCAAGCCCAGGCACAAATACCAGCACATCTTGTTGTGCTACTTGGCATGCTTCTTGGATAACTTGAGGTAAATGCTGCTGCCAACGGCTACTGGCAGGAGGTGGTCGATAATGAATGCTGATGGGATACTGACGCCCTTCACTGCGAAGAATCTGGCAATCTACCCCAGCTTCGCTAAGCCAAGCCGCAATCGGCTCTGCTGGTAACGTGGCCGACATCACCAGTACACTTAAGTCAGGTCGCAATAGGAGGCTTTCTTGCAACATTGCTAGGCCCAAGTCACTCGCCAAATTCCGCTCATGAAACTCGTCAAAAATCACCATACCCACCCCGGCTAGCTCCGGGTCTTGTTGCAGGTATTGAGTAAACATACCCTCGGTAACAATGAGCAACCGAGTGTGTTGGTTAAAGCGAGCCTCGCCGCGAATGTGGTAACCTACCGTTTGCCCCACGGGTTCATCCAGCTGTCGAGCCAGATAGGTTGCAATGGCAAGGGTTGCTAGCCGCCGCGGTTGCAACATTAAAATGCGTTGCTGAGCGAGACTAGGCTGCTGCAACAACGCCAGTGGCAACAGTGTCGACTTGCCCGCCCCTGGCGGGGCTTCGATGACAACTCGAGCCGCCGGTAACAACTTTACCAAAGGTTCAATTAAAGCTTGTACCGGCAACTGCTCTGTGGTCATTTACGCTTACAAATCAGTTTAACAAGGTGGCCGCAATAGTACGGAAGCCCAGCGCGGTGGCGCCCGCCGCACACATTCCATTAGCACTACCATGATACGCCGCAGCAATGTCAAAATGCAGCCAACCCGCACCTTCATTCGGCGCAAAACGCAATAAAAAGCCAGCGGCATTACTTGCGCCACCAGCACCACCACCTTTTTGCGGACGGCTATTGGCGGTATCTGCAAAAGCGGATGGGCAATTATCACGATGCCATGGTTGCAACGGCAAACGCCAGAGTAATTCTTGATTAGCCGCAGCTGAGTCTAGCGCCTGCTGAGCGTAGTCATCATCAACACTAAATAACGCATTGTACTCAGTACCAACAGCAACCTGCGCTGCGCCCGTTAACGTGGCTGCGTCAATGATATGCTTGGCATTAACTTCAGCCGCATAAATAAGGCCATCGGCTAGCACCAAACGTCCTTCGGCATCAGTGTTGACAATCTCTACTGTGGTGCCATTTTTATAAGTAATGATGTCACCTAACTTATAGGCGCGCCCATCAATCAGGTTTTCCGCACAACACAACACCAATTGCACTCGTTTGTTTAGGCCCTGTTCAATGGCATATCCTAAAGCACCTGCTACGGTTGCCGCGCCACCCATGTCGCACTTCATTGCTAACATGCCTTCGCTAGACTTAATACTTAGGCCACCGCTATCAAAGGTGATCCCTTTACCAATCAATACTGTGTCTACCTCAGCTTTTGGGTCCTTGCTTGGGTTGTAGTCTACCACCAGCATCACCGGTGGCTTGACGCTAGCTCTACCCACCGTATGAATACCCATACGTTGCTCAGCCAATAACTCATCGCCAACCACTTTGCGGACACTAATAGCTGCTGGTGCCAACTCGGTAAGTTTATCAGCCACACGTTGGGCAAGGGCCTCAGGATAGATGGCCTCGGGCGGTAAATTAATTAACTCTCGCACCCAATTTGCATGCTTCTGTAATAAATTAAGTTGCTGCTCATGGTTGGCCCACGTGATCTTATTTTTGCTAAGAGTGTCCGTAAAGCCTTTAGCGAAAGCCCATTGCTGCTCTAAGTTCCAGTTGTCACCCCGCAAGCTAACAGCATTGATTCCAAGATTATCTAATTGGCGGCCGGCCCGCTGAATTTTACGTAAATCGTTAGCTTCATTGCCAGTTAACGAGATCACGGCGCCGCGTTCATTCATGATGACCGCGGCAGAAGCCTTCCAACCGCCTGTAGTGGTGGTGCTTGCGGATTCTAAAAAGACAGGTACTGTGCTAGACATGCGATGTGGCTCCCAGTATGTTTGCGTGTTTAGATGGTGTCTATCGTACTTGAGCAAGATGGGGCTGACAATGAAGTTTATCAAGGTACTTAAGCCGGCAACCTTAACTAAACGTTACCAACGCTTCCTAGCAGATGTGGAGACTGCCGATGGTAGAGCCTTTACCATTCACTGCCCAAACACTGGTGCCATGACCGGTTGTGCCGAACCCGGCATGCGGGTATGGATGAGCGCCTCGGATAATCCTAAACGTAAATATCGCTACACTTGGGAACTCGCCCAAAGCAGCGCCGGTCACATGATCTGCGTGAATACCCAGCAAGCCAACAAGATTGCTGGCGAGGCTTTAGCTGATGGCGTGATTCCGCAACTGGAGGGGTTACACGAACTGCAAGCGGAGCAGAAATATGGTTACGACAACCGCCGCATTGACTGGCTGGGTCTGGATAAACATGCGCAAAAAGTCTTTATTGAAGTAAAAAGTGTCACCTTAGCTGAGCATAATCAGGGCTATTTTCCCGATACTGTTAGCCAACGGGCAACGCAACATTTACGCAGTTTGATGGATATGGTTAACGATGGTCATCGGGCGGTAGTGCTCTACGTGGTCTTGCATAGCGCTATCGAACAGGTCACGGCAGCTAGCCAGCTTGATCCAAACTACGCGCAGATGTGTATTGAGGCGGCAAAAATAGGAGTTGAATTTTACGCATTGGGGTGCCATATCAGCCCGAGCGAAATCACCGCGACAACAACCTTGCCGGTGATACCTGTTAGCAGCAGTGCAAAAAGTTAACTTTTGTTTAAATAAAATTGCACCGCCGATTACTTTCTGGTATATGTACCGACCATTTTTTTAACCGTCTCATACAGGAGATCCATAATGCCTCAAGGAACGCCGAAAAAAGCCCATGGCATTCTGGCACAAGCTGGCCTTGAACCTTATCAAGAGAAGCCAGGTGAAGAATACATGAATGAGGCGCAACGTGCGCATTTTCGTAAAATTTTAGAAGTGTGGCGTGCTCAGTTGCGTGAAGAAGTTGACCGTACTGTTCACCACATGAAAGACGAAGCAGCTAATTTCCCTGATCCAGTGGACCGCGCCGCGCAAGAAGAAGAGTTCAGTTTAGAACTCCGTACTCGCGACCGCGAGCGTAAGCTGATCAAGAAAATTGAAAAAACACTGCAGAAAATTGAAGCTGATGACTTCGGCTTTTGTGATTCGTGCGGCATTGAAATCGGTGTGCGACGTTTAGAAGCGCGTCCTACTGCTGACCTTTGCGTCGATTGCAAAACCCTCGCCGAAATCAAAGAGAAGCAGATGACCGGCGCCTAATATGGCGACACCAAGCATGGCCAACCAGCCATACTGTGGCCGCTTTGCCCCGACCCCGTCGGGGCCCTTGCATTTTGGCTCATTAGTAGCCGCTTTGGCCAGCTATTTAGATGCTAAAGCTCATGCCGGACGCTGGCTAGTGCGCATCGAGGACATTGACGAACCGCGCGCAGTAGCAAGAGCCGACCAAGTTATCCTGCAACAATTAGAGCGCTTTGGTCTGCATTGGGACGGCGACGTTATTTACCAAAGTCAGCGCAAAGAGCGTTATCGTCAGGCTCTAGCTGAGTTACAGCAGCAACAGTTAACCTATCCTTGCAACTGCACCCGAAAACAAATCAAAGCCCGTGGTGAATACTATACCGGTCACTGTCGTGCCGGGGTCGAAGGACCTGGGCCCTATGCCATTCGCTATTTAAATCAAACTCCTGTTATGGCCTTTACCGATGGTATTCAAGGCGAGGTGAACATAGCTCCCGCTGTTGCTGGCGAAGATTTTGTGTTGTTGCGGCGTGATGGTTGGTTCACCTATCAACTGGCGGTTGTGATAGATGATATTGATCAAGGGGTTACAGATATCGTTCGCGGCGCAGACCTGCTCACTGCAACCAGTTGGCAAATTAATTTGTGGCGCCACTTTAGCCAGCGCCAGCCGCATTTTAAACATATTCCGCTAGCTCTAGATGAACAGGGGCAGAAACTCAGTAAGCAAAATCATGCCCCCGCGCTTAATCCGCAGCAAGTTAGTGAGCAACTCTGGCAAGCCTGTCAGTTTCTACAGCTCACTGAAGTCCCCTTAACCAATTCCGCAGACCTTTTAAGCCTAGCCACTCAAGCTTGGCGTGCTAAGTTCTTTCCTGAAACGTCTGCACAGGATACAATAACGCGTTAATTTTAAGCACCGAGGCCTTAATGTGAGTAGCTAGCCTTATGACGCAGCCACGCGCCTCATCTAAATGTACGGAGAAACCCTCATTATTAAGCGCATTAAAGCATTGGCAAAGCGAGCCCTACAACGTCAACCAGAATCCTCGCTGCCAGCAAATATTCTTGCCAAACCTATTGTTATTACTCGCGATCAGCATCCCATTTCGCGTAAAGACATTCCTGAGCACGCCTTAAAAGTTTTGTACCGCCTGCACAATGCTGGCTACCAAGCTTTCTTAGTGGGCGGTTGTGTACGCGATTTATTACTAGGTATTCAACCTAAAGATTTTGATGTGGCTACCAATGCTCAACCTGAGCAAGTGAAGGCGTTATTTCGCAACTGCCGTTTAGTTGGCCGTCGTTTTCGCTTAGCACACGTTGTTTTTGGCCGCGAAGTTATCGAAGTAGCCACCTTTCGTGGGCATCACGATAGCCCCGCCGATGAGCCGGCCAAGACCGATAAAATTGCCAAGCAAAATGCTGCCGGTATGTTGGTTCGCGATAATGTTTACGGCTCTATTGAAGAAGATGCACAACGACGTGATTTCACCGTCAATGCGCTCTACTACAACATCGCCGATTTTGGTATTTATGATTTTGCCAACGGGGTGAAAGACATCGAGGCTGGGGTGTTGCGGATGAT
Organism: Idiomarina loihiensis; assembly: GCF_024584785.1. GTDB lineage: Bacteria > Pseudomonadota > Gammaproteobacteria > Enterobacterales > Alteromonadaceae > Pseudidiomarina > Pseudidiomarina fusca. Next base: position 24,511 of record NZ_CP074112.1, on the reverse strand, counting down.
TGGTGATAGTGCCACTCGCTACCGTGAAGACCCAGTGCGCATGTTGCGTGCCATTCGCTTTGCCACCAAGTTAAACATGCGTATGGATAGCAGTGTTGCAGACCCCATTAAAGAACTAGCTCCGTTGCTGCAAAATATTCCTGCAGCACGCCTGTTTGAAGAAAGTCTCAAACTATTTACCGCTGGCAAAGGCCTCGCAAATTTTGAGATGCTGGTTGAATATCAATTATTTCAACAGCTATTCCCGCTACTGCGTAGTTATCTGAAGGCCCCTGACGAGGCACCCTATCAGTTGCTTAAACAAACCTTTGCAGATACCGATGAGCGGGTCCGCAATGGTCAACGTATTACTCCGGCTTACTTATATGCAGCGCTATTGTGGTGGCCACTCCAGGCTCGCATGGAACAGCTGACCTTTGAAGGTGGTCTATCTCAGGCTGATGCACTTAACTTAGCAGCAGCCGATGTGATAGGTAAACAGGTGCAAAGTATTGCTATCCCTAAACGCTTCACCATTCCTGCGCGTGAGATCTGGCAATTACAGCAACGTTTAGAGCGCGCTCAAGGTAAACGCATTGGCATGGTCTTAGGGCATCCGAAATTTCGCGCTGCATACGATTTCTTGCTCCTGCGAGCTAACACAGCGACCGCCCTTGAACGCGGTAAATTAGAGCAACTGGCACAGTTTTGGACCAAACAGCAACAAAACGGTACCCCTGCTATTGCGCCTAGCGCAGATGATGCCGGCAATAGACCCAAGCCTAAGCGGCGCGGCCGCAGAGCCGGACGTCGACGTCGAAGCCCCAAGCAAGAGAACTCTAATGGCTAAGGTTTATATCGCCTTGGGCGCTAATCTTGGCGACCCTGTGCAAACGCTAAAAGATGCTTTACTGGAATTAGCCAGTGGTCCTGCATTGCAGCAGCTTCGCGCCAGCTCACTGTACCGCAGCAAGCCAATGGGCCCGGCTGACCAACCCGATTATGTGAACGCGGTAGTGACTGCGACCACCGAGCTAGAACCACTAGCGCTGCTAGATTATCTGCAAGCCATTGAGCAGCAGTTCGGGCGCCAGCGTTTGCGCCACTGGGGCCCTCGCACACTCGATTTAGATATTCTGCTGGTGGATGACCTAGTGAGTACGAGCGAACGGTTAACGCTTCCGCACCCTGGCCTCTCTGAAAGAGATTTTGTGGTGGTGCCCTTAGCTGAGCTAGCGCCAACTTTAGTGTTACCTAACGGACAGACGCTACAGCAGTTAAAACAGTCCATGCAGCATCATGACCTCGTTAAGATTAGCTGATACAATCAAGTTCTGAGCTTTCCTGCAAGGAGTATCTGATGGCCGCTATGACCATAGCCAAACTAGCTAAGAAGAAGTTAGCTGGCGAAAAAATCACCTCAATTACGGCTTACGATGCCTCGTTTGCGAAGCTTTTTGCCGAGTGTGGCGTCGATTTTATGTTAGTCGGTGACTCCTTAGGCAACGTGGTACAGGGGCAGTCCAGCACCTTGCCCGTTACTCTTGCTGATATTGTTTATCACACTCAAGCTGTGCGCCGTGGTGCCCCTGAGGCTTTCGTGATGGCTGACATGCCATTTATGACTTATGCCAGCCCAGCCCAAGCATGCGATAACGCCGCTGAACTGATGCGCGCCGGCGCCAATATGGTAAAGCTTGAAGGCGGCGATTGGCTGCTTGAAACCATACGCTGTTTGGTTGAACGGAGCGTTCCAGTATGCGCCCACTTAGGGCTGTTACCCCAATCGGTTAATGTACTTGGCGGTTATAAGATTCAAGGCAGAGAGCAATCTGCGGCGGACAATACCTTGCGCCAAGCGTTGGCATTGCAAGAAGCTGGGGCACAATTATTGGTGCTAGAATGTGTGCCGGTGGCCCTCGGTCAACGCATTAGCGAAGCCCTGACCATCCCTACCATTGGCATTGGTGCTGGTCCGCATACAGACGGACAAATTTTAGTCATGCATGATATGTTTGGCTTAAACAGCGACTATTTACCTAAATTTGTAAAGAACTTTTTAGCTGATGCCGGTGATTTGCGCGGTGCCGTTGAGATGTATGTTGCGCAAGTTAAAGCCGGGCAATTCCCAGGTCCTGAACATTCTTTTGAGTAACCCACGATGCAACGACTCACTAGTCTTGAAGAACTTCGCGCTTGGCGTGCACAACAACAGGGGCAAGTAGCCCTCGTACCCACCATGGGGAATTTGCACGAAGGTCATTTGAAGTTGGTTGATATGGCGCGCCAACGGGCTGATAAAGTCGTCGTGAGTATCTTTGTTAATCCGCTGCAGTTTGGTCAAAACGAAGATCTTGATAACTACCCTCGTACCCTTGATGCTGATTGTCGCGCGCTCGCTGAACGTGGTGTCAGCGCCGTGTTTGCTCCAACCGTACAAGATATGTATCCACGCGGATTAGCGGAACAAACCACAATAGAGGTACCTGGTATCTCTACCATTCTTTGTGGTGCTAGCCGTCCTGGTCATTTTCGTGGGGTGGCTACGATTGTGGCGAAGTTGTTCAATATGGTGCAGCCAGATTTAGCCATTTTTGGTGAAAAAGACTTTCAACAATTACAAGTTATTCGTCTCATGGTGCAAGATTTGAGCTTGCCTGTGGACATTTTAGGCCTGCCAACTCAGCGTGCGACTGATGGCCTAGCACTCAGCTCGCGCAATGGTTATCTATCAGATACCGAGCGCCAGCAAGCACCACTGCTCTATCAACAACTGAAAACCTGTGCCGAACGAATCAGCGCTGGCGAGGATGCGCAGCAAGTGCTTAATCAAGCGGTGACACACATCACCGCTGCTGGCTTCAAACTAGATTATTTAGAATTACGCCAACATGCAGATCTACAACCTGCACAAGCAACCGATAAGCATTTAGTGTTGTTAGTAGCAGCTTACTTAGGCAGCACCAGACTTATCGATAACTTAAGTTTTAAGCGGTCTTAACCAAACCGCTTAAAACTCATGGTTAGGTACTGATTAGCGTTCGCGCACCAAACCCAGTTCACGAAGCTCAGTAAATAAAGCACCACGTAAACTCATCGCCTGTTCGGCTATCTCGCGTTGCTCTTGAAGGATTTCTGCGAGCATCTCATGAGTTGTTAAAGGATTCGCTAATACCACTCTAAACACCACCGTAGGCTCACGATGATATTGTGCGGGAGTCAGCTTAGTACGAGACACGAATGAGCTTCCCGTTTCGCGTTGGCGCTTCTGAATAAACCTGGTCAGTGCATTTAAATGAGGCGTAATGCGGCGTACTTGCTCAGCATTAAGGCCTGCCAATAACGGCTTAATACGAGCAGGGACAAAACGATAGGTTAGAATGCATAGCTCGGGTTCAGTCACTACTTCAAAATCGTCTTGTGCGGCAATCAAGCGCGCAAAATCTTTAGCCTTGGCTAAGCTTTGATCAATTAACAATTCGTAGCCGCGCCGGCCCATGACATGTAGCGCCGAATACACCAACATGGCCATTCCCGGCCGCGAGCCTTCCATGGTATGTGCACCTAAATCCTTTGAACCATGGCGAATAATATATTCCGCATGATGCTCAATCGCGCGCACCATGCTTGGATCACGGAAGAGCACCATGCCAGCGCCCATCGGCACGTACATCTGTTTATGCGCATCAATAGTGACACTGTCGGCTCTCTCAATGCCATGTAACAATTGGCGATGATTGTTCGACAGCAAGGTAGCCCCACCCCATGCGGCATCTACATGAAAGTGCGCACCAACCTCACTCGCCACATCGGCCATTTTGTCGAGTGGATCTATGTGTCCCGTTTCTGTGGTGCCCGCTACCCCAATGATCGCTAATACTTGCCCACCATCGGCTTGAACCGCAGCACAAGCTTCACGTAGCGCATCTATTTTGATCCGATTATTCTCGTCGGTAGCAACCGCTATTAAATTTTTTCTTCCGATCCCTAACACATCAGCAGCTTTGCCCAGCGAGTAATGACCACGCTCAGACACCATAATAGTCAGGCGCTTGTAGCCATAATGCAGTAATCCCGCTGCGAGCCCTTCACTGGCAATACCGGCGAAGCCTGTCGTAGGTTTTAGTAATAGATTACGTGCTACCCACAGAGCTGTCATATTAGCCACAGTCCCGCCCGAGCACATAGCTCCGAGCGAGTGCTGGGCGCTATGCATCCAGCGCTGATAGAAAGCTGCATCTTGTTGGTAAACGAGGTGATGAAGCATACCCAAGACATTGCGTTCGAGCGGGGTAAAGGCCTTCGAGGTTTCAATTTTGACTAGGTTTTGGTTTAAACCCACCATCAGCTTAGCCAGCGGCAATAAAAAATAAGGCAGTGCTGAGGTCATGTGGCCAATAAATCGTGGCGAACTGGTATGCACTGAATGAGCCACTAAATTATTTAATAAAAACTCAGTGTGGTCCGATACATACTGCGGCTGCTCAGGAATTTCGCTGGCATTAAAGTTTTGCTCAATCTCATGCAAGGGCTTTTCGCGGGCGACGATGTGCTCGCCTAAAAAGCCCATAAGATTTTCACTGAGGTGCTTCTCTATCTTCCCGAGGGTAGAGTCTGGCGCCTCAGGAATGGTGAATATTTTTAGCAGCGCCTCTTGGCTTACTTCTGCAAAATGACTGTCACTCAAGCGTATTTCCTTGTGATTACCCGCGCATAAAAGTGCACTATTCTGCCTCGATTGCAGAAAAATAGCGACCGTCTTCTGGCAGCTTAGCGGACAACTCCCAAAGTTGCTGTCCACTGCGCTGATACTTACGCTCAAACGGCGTCATCGCCTCATGCTTAGCTAGCAGAGGTGTTAGCTGTGCAGCACAATTAACCAGCGCCAAACTACTTGCCACTTCAGTTAAATAGGTCACCCAATTAGAGCGCATGACCAAAGTACCACCTAAGCCTAGTACATAAGGCCAGACCGGGCTACCATGCCAGCGTCGACTAAAATGTGAGGCTTTAGGCCAAGGGTTGGGGTACAGAATATAGTGTTTTTCTAACTCCCAATGCGCTGCTACTGCTAGTCGCCAGAAATCATTCAAATCCGCTCGTACTAACATATAGCGCTGGCCGGCTGCGGCCGTTGCGTATTGGGCATGACGCCCTAAGCGGTGAGCTGATTTATCTACTCCGATAACTAACGCATCAGGATGCTGCTCGGCTATCCAAGCAGTGCTTTCGCCGACACCACAACAAGAGTCAAGAATCAGTGGCCCTTGCCAATCTGCTACTAACTGTTGCGCCTGCTCAAAAGCCTCGCGATTATGCGTTTGAATCGGCTTACGAAAAGGCGAGCGTAAATGGCGCATCACCACACTAACTAAATCGTCATGATTACCATGCTGATTGGTAGTTACAGGTCTTGATTCATGATTCACGAACGAATCCCCGCACCCCGTTGCAGCAGCGTATAAGCAAGAGCAAAAAGAATCAGGTTAAAGCCTATGAGTAATCCTAGGGCAAGGCCGATATTGACGTCAGTCACACCTAAAAAGCCATATCTAAATGCATTCACCATGTACAACACGGGATTGATTTGCGCAATGTTTTGCCAAATCTCTGGCAGCATACTAATGCTGAAGAAAACCCCGCCTAAATAGGTTAATGGGGTTAATACAAAGGTTGGAACAATTGATATGTCATCAAATGTTTTTGCATGCACTGCGTTAATCAAACCACCTAAACTAAACAAAGTTGAGGTTAACACCACGGTTAAAACAAGAATGCCCGCATGATAAATTTGAATATTGTCGACAAAAATAAAAGACACAACCGTCACAATACAAGCCACAATCAAGGCACGCGCTAAGCTTCCGCCCACATAGCCGGCAATAATCACCGCACTAGACACTGGCGCAACAAGCATCTCTTCAATATTGCGCTGAAATTTTGCACTAAAAAACGAAGATGCTACGTTTGAATAGGAATTGGTTATCACCGACATCATTATCAGCCCAGGGACAATAAATTCCATGTATGGAATGCCATTCATGCCGCCTGATGCATCAATTCTAGTACCAATAATATTACCAAAGATGACAAAGTATAAAGTCATGGTAATGGCTGGTGGGACTAAGGTTTGCACCCAAATGCGCAAAAATCTTGTGCATTCTTTTATCCAAATAGTTTTTAATGCGGTATAAGTTAACGAAGCCATGTAATTAAGCTGCTCCTTGTGGCTTACGGCCTTTTTCGACCAGGTTCACGAAAAGTTCTTCTAGACGATTTGCCTTGTTGCGCATAGACAACACTTGTATCGATTGAGCCGTGAGTTGTTCAAACACTGGATTCAAACCTTGGCTCTTTTCAACATCAACCTCAATGCTGTGATCATCAATTGCACGCCAAGTAAAACCCTCTAAGGTGGCACTAGTCACACCCGCTGGATACTCAACATCCAGCACAAAAGTTTCCATATTGAGAGTGGCTAAAAGCTTTTTAATCGATGTGTTCTCGATAATCGAGCCTTGGTCGATTATGGCAATATTGCGGCAAAGACTTTCCGCTTCTTCCAAATAATGCGTGGTCAGAATAATAGTAATTCCCTGCTTGTTAATCTCGGTCAAGAAATCCCACATGCTGCGACGCAGCTCAATATCAACGCCCGCGGTCGGCTCATCTAAAATAAGTAACCGCGGCTCATGAACTAATGCCCGCGCTATCATCAGTCGGCGCTTCATCCCACCCGACAGCATCCGCGCCGGTGCATTGCGTTTTTCCCACAAGCTTAACTGCTTCAGATATTTCTCTGAACGCTGTTTAGCAAGCTGTCGCGGTACTCCATAATAACCGGCCTGATTAACCACAATCTGCTGTACCGTCTCAAACTGGTTAAAATTAAACTCTTGCGGAACCAGACCAATTTGACGTTTTAAGGCAACTAACTCGGTGTCTAAATCATGGCCAAACACACTTACTTTGCCCGCTGATTTATTAACTAATGAGGAGATAATTCCAATTGTGGTTGATTTACCAGCACCGTTAGGCCCCAGTAATGCAAAGAAATCCCCTTCAGCAACATCCAAATCAATGCCCTTCAAGGCCTCATGTCCACCTTTATAGGTTTTCTTTAAACCGCGAATAGATAACGCTTGCATAACTTATTTAGGCTCCTGTCCATAACCCCAACGCGGCTGTAATTGCTGCGTTAAGTTAAGATGATCGAGTATACGGGCCACCACGAAATCAACCAAATCAGCAATGCTTTGCGGTTGATGATAAAAACCTGGTGCGGCTGGCATGATGGTGACTCCCAACTGGGCTAATTTTAACATATTCTCTAGATGAATAGCCGATAGCGGCATTTCTCGAGGCACTAAAATAAGTTGCCCTCGCTCTTTGATAACAACGTCTGCTGCGCGTTCTATCAAGGTATCGCTCGCGCCGTGAGTGATGGCTGATAAAGTTCCTGTTGAGCAAGGGCATACCACCATCTTCTTTGGCGCTGCTGAGCCCGATGCGACCGGCGCGAACCACTCGTCTTTGCCATACACTTTCAGTTGTTCTGCTGACACCGAAAAATGCTCACACAAGGCCGCAGCCAAAGCTTTCGGATTTGCCGGTAACTGCCACTCTAACTCGGTTGCAAAAACCACTCGGGCGGCACTCGACATTAACAAGTGAACCTGTTGCTGCTGTTCTAATAAGCAAGCAATCAGGCGCATTGCATAAGGTGCTCCAGAGGCGCCGGTAATGGCCACGGTAACTTGCTGAGCAGTCATGTCAAACTCCTTTGTTGAATAAGGCTATGAGTTACAAAAACAGTGGTCCAAACTAAGCCAATGCCTGCAGCAACCGCTGATGGATCTGGCCAAACCCGCCATTACTCATCACCACGATGTGGTCACCTGCTGCTGTGGCCGCCACAATCTGATCGACTAAGTGCTCGATTGAGTCGGCGACCTGCGCCTGCGGGACCAGCTCAGCCACAGACCACTGTAAGCCCTCAGGCTGAAGCATAAACACTAGGTCTGCCGTTGCTAGCGCCGGTGCTAATTGGTCGGCTAACACGCCTAGCTTCATCGTGTTTGAACGCGGCTCTAGTACGGCCAAAATCCGCTGTTGGCCCACTTTGGCACGCATTCCTGCCAACGTCGTAGCAATCGCCGTTGGATGATGAGCAAAATCATCATACACAGCCACCTCTGCCGCTACCCCTTTTAGCTCTAAGCGGCGCTTGGTGTTGCGGTATTGTTTAAAAGCAGCACAGCTTACCGCAGCGCTCACGCCCACATGCTGGGCTGCCGCAATAGCCATTAAGCCATTGTAAACATTGTGGGTACCGATCAACGACCAGTGCACTTCACCCTGCTTTTGGCCTTGCCAATAGACCGCAAAAGCACTGCCATCAGCTTCGATTAACTGTGCTCGCCAGTCGCCCGAAACGATCCCAACCGTACTGGTCTCACTCCAGCAGCCTTGCTGTAAAACTTGCTCTAGCGTCTCTGTTCCAGCCGGATGGAAGATTTTTCCATACCCAGGGACCACTCTAACTAGATGGTGAAACTGACGTTGAATCGCTGCTAAGTCGGGAAAAATGTCAGCATGGTCAAATTCGAGATTATTCAAAATGAGTGTTGATGGGCAGTAATGCACGAATTTAGAGCGCTTATCAAAGAAGGCGGTATCGTATTCATCGGCTTCGATAACAAAAAAATCGCTCTCGCCCAAGCGCGCCGACTGCTCAAAATTAGCCAGCACCCCACCAACTAAAAACCCTGGCTTTAACCCTGCATAATCAAGTAACCAAGTGAGCATGCTAGCCGTAGTCGTTTTACCATGGGTGCCAGCCACCGCCAGCACCCAACGTTGCTGCAGCACTTCATCATGGAGCCACTGCGCCCCCGAGCAATACGGGATACGCTGGTTTAACACGGCTTCTACCGCTGGGTTACCACGGCTCATGGCATTACCAATGATCACTAAATCAGGCCGCGGCTGGAGCTGTGCCGGATCATAACCTTCGATTAACTCAATGCCGAGTGCCCGTAATTGGTCACTCATCGGCGGATAGACCTGAGCATCGCTTCCGGTAACCTGGTGGCCCAGCGCCTTAGCAATGGCGGCGATGCCTCCCATAAAGGTTCCGCATATGCCGAGTATATGAATATGCATGATGTGTCTCATTGCAGCAAAAAGGCTAGTGTACCACGGGGATGAAAATGCGCGAATTTCTGTGCAGGCAATTTGCCTAAAAATGCGGTAAACTTAGCAGCGTTTTTGCCACCTATCCGTAACACCAGCTACTGTACGAGGGTTTCATGCAACGCTTAATTCCGACCTTGCGCCAAGATCAGGTCGACGAGGCTTTAATTTCAGTTATTCATTCTTTGCAAATTACTGCGAAAGAAATTTCTTTCCGAGTTGGCCAAGGTGATTTAGCCGGTGTCCTCGGCTCAACCCTGTCAGAGAATATTCAAGGCGAAACCCAAAAGAAACTCGACATCCTATCCAACCAGCTCATTAAAGATATTTTGCTGGAATGCGGCCATGTGCGTGCCGTCGCTTCAGAAGAAGAAGAAGGAATCGTGTTGGGCCATGAAAATGGCGGGTACTTGATTGCGTTTGATCCGTTAGATGGCAGCTCAAATATTGATATCAACAGTATGGTTGGTACCATTTTCTCGATTTTGCCCGTTCCGGAAAATAATTCAGGCACTGCGGATATGTTCCTCCAGCCAGGTCGCAACCAAGTTGCCGCAGGATACATTTTGTATGGCCCATCTATCATGATGGCTTTAACGACCGGCAAGGGCGTTAAAATTTTCACGTTAGATCAGACCGTTGGTGAGTTTTTACTAACTAAACGTGATTTAGCAATAGCTCCTGATACTTCTGAATTTGCCATTAATATGTCCAATTACCGTCATTGGCAAGAAGGCATGCAACTCTACGTTGATGATTTGCTAGCAGGTACCAGTGGGCAGCGTAGTAAGAACTTTAATATGCGTTGGGTTGCCGCCATGGTGGCGGATGTGCACCGTGTGCTTATTCGTGGTGGCATCTTTCTGTATCCTTGGGATGCACGCTCGATTGATAAGCCCTACAAGCTTCGCTTGATGTATGAAGGTAATCCGATGGCCATGCTCGTAGAGCAAGCTGGCGGTCTAGCTCATAGTGGCGACATGGCTATTTTGGATATTCAACCAACTGATATCCACCAGCGAGTCGGCATTATTCTTGGTGCGCGCAATGAAGTGAATGCTTGTTTAGGCTATTTGAAAGCTTCGCAATAGCACCAGCAGCCTTTATAATAGGGCCCATTAGAAGAATTTAAGTTATCGTCATTTAAAACTAAGTAAACAGGACCTTTCATGAGCTTAAGTAATGTAAGCGCAGGTAATAACCTGCCAGATGAAGTAAACGTAGTTATCGAAATTCCGGCCAATGCCGACCCAATCAAATATGAAGTTGATAAAGAAACTGGCACCTTATGGGTTGACCGTTTTATGTCTACTCCAATGTTCTATCCGTGTAACTACGGTTTTGTTAACAATACCTTATCGTTAGATGGCGACCCAGTTGATGTGCTAGTACCTACGCCGTATCCACTGCAAGCTGGCTCTGTGATTAAGTGTCGTCCGGTTGGCGTATTGAAAATGACTGATGAATCTGGTGAAGATGCTAAGGTCATTGCAGTGCCAGTGAGTAAATTAACGAAAGAATACGATCACATTCAAAATGTTGACGATTTGCCAGAGCTATTAAAAGCGCAAATCACTCACTTCTTCGAGCGTTACAAAGAGCTTGAGAAAGGAAAATGGGTGAAAGTTGAAGGTTGGGGCGATATCAACGCTGCCAAAGAAGAAATTATGTCTTCGTTCGAGCGGGCGCAGAAATAAGAACCGCTATGGGCACCTGTATTGCAGTAAAACATCTCGAGTTTCGCTGGCCGGGTGCCCCTTCTCCCCTGCTGACAATCCCATCATTGACCATAGCTCGTGGTGAGCGAGTCCTCCTTCGTGGTGCCAGTGGTTCGGGTAAGTCTACCTTACTGAGCTTGATTGCCGGCGTGCACCAAGCCCCAGCTGGACAACTCGAAGTATTAGGACATGATCTTGGTCGGCTTAGCCAACACCGCCGTGACCAATTACGTGCTAATGAAATAGGCTATATTTTTCAGCAATTTAACTTGCTACCTTTTCTTAATGCAGAAGAAAATGTCACGTTAGCAAGCCAATTTGCACCCGCTCGGCGCAAACGTGTACAAAACCCCGAACAACATGCTCAGTCTTTGCTTAAGCAATTAGGCCTAGCTGCGGCAGACACCCAGCGCTTGGCTAGCCAATTGAGCGTCGGCCAACAACAACGCGTGGCTGCTGCACGAGCCCTGTTTGGGGCGCCTTCTCTCATCATAGCCGACGAGCCAACATCAGCATTAGATGCCGAGCATCGAGACGAATTCATTCAGGTGTTATTCAAAGCTTGTGCTGCCAATCAAACCACGCTGCTCTTTGTTACGCACGATCAAGGCCTAGCGCCAATGTTTGAAAGAACCATTGAACTTAGCGATATCAATCACGCACGTAAGGATGATGGCGATGCTTAAATTGGCTTGGGCTAGCTTACGTAATCGTCGTGCCAGCGCTATCCTCACGATTCTGGCGATAGCTATCAGTACCCTCCTGCTCTTAGGAGTAGAACGGGTGCGCGAACAAACCCAAGCTAATTTTGCTAACACCATTGCTGGCACTGATTTAATTGTTGGTGCCAGAACAGGATCAACCCAACTGCTATTAAGCAGCGTGTTTCACATAGGCAGCCTGAATAACACCTTAAGTTGGGATAGTTATCAGTATTTAACTAAGTTGCCCGGAGTTAAGTGGCATATTCCCATGGCTCTTGGCGACAGCGTGGCAGGCTATCCGGTAGTAGCAACCACCAGCGATTTCTTTAGCTATTTTCGTTATGGTGATGGACTCTCTCTAGAACTCGCTAAGGGTACTGTCTTTAGCGAAATGAACCAGGCCACTCTGGGTGCCGAGGTGGCAGCCCGGCTTGGCCTACAGCAAGGCGATCCGCTCACCTTGGCACATGGCAGTGGCGGTATCAGTTTTAGTGACCACGATCAGCACCCCTTTGTGGTGAGTGGCATTTTGAATCGTACTGGAACCCCCGTCGACCAAGCTGTCTATATTCATCTTGAAGGCCTTGGTCTCTTACACGGTGAGTTTGATTCCGAGCATAGCGCAGATCACGACCATGATGATCACCATGACCACGCTAGCCATGCACCACCTGTTTATACGTTAAGTGCTGTCCTAATTGGGCTGGAAGCGCGTCCTTTAGCCTTGCGTATGCAACGACAAATCAATACCTACAAGAATGAACCACTCACTGCAATTATGCCTGGAATGGCGTTAACCGAATTGTGGCGCACCTTAGCTCTATTCGAACAAGCACTGCTAGCGATCGCCGCGCTCGTCGTCGCAACCGGTCTATTAGGAATGCTCACAACACTTTTGGCTAGCTTGCGCGAACGGCGCCGAGAAATGGCCGTGCTGCGAGCCCTTGGGGCCGGACCATTTAGTATTTTTAGCCTCTTGGTGAGCGAAGCTATGTTGCTTACCGTCATTGGCGTTAGTACTGGGGTTTTGTTACTGTTCTTAGGGTTAATGCTGGGTGGCGATCTATTACTCACTCACACAGGTATGTTGTTAAGAGCAAGCCCTTTAACAAGTAACGAATGGGTATTACTGGCAGCCATTTTAGCTGCTGCTTTAATATTGAGTTTAATCCCTGCATGGCGAGCCTTCCGCAATGCACTAGCTGATGGTTTAACAATTAAATTATGATCAAATTTCGTCAATATGTTGCGTTATTACTGGTAAGCTTGGCGGCAATCGTGCCGGCTTTCGCTGCCGATGACTATGTGAATACACAGTGGAAAGAACTGGTTCCCCCAGGTTATAAGCCCCCGCCTGTTCGAAGCCAAGCTTTTTATGATGCCAATCCCGAATTAGCTAATCAACCTGAACTTGATGCCCCAATGGTAGCCGAGCTAGATGGCAAGAAAATAAAGATTCCTGGCTATGTGGTGCAGTTAGAAGGTGACGCGGAGAAAGTCACACAGTTTCTGTTGGTTCCTTATTTTGGCGCTTGTGTACACGTGCCACCACCACCACCAAATCAAATTGTGTTGGTTGATTTTGCTGAAGGGGTGAAGTACGAAGATACTTTTGATGCCGTATGGGTAGAAGGAGTTATTAAGGTTGAACGCGTGGAAGGGGATGTAGCCGTGGTCGGCTATCGAATGACAGCCGCCACAGTAACGCCTTATTATTAAGGCTCCATCAACTTGCAGAGCGCTTAGAAATGGATTTCTAAGCCAAGGTAAGGGCCTTTAAACTGAATATCTGAATAGATGTTATCTAAGTCGTCTAGTTCAATCGTGATATCCCGGTAGCCCAGTTGCAGATTTAAATTCACCGCCAAGCTATCTACTAAGCGATATTCAATACCAGCTTCAATGTCACGTACGCTGCTATCATCAATAGAAACCGCATTGGCTAAGCCATATAGCGTAAGATCTGTGGCAGGAATGCCGACCCGCACTTGAGCATAACCGGTTGGGATCCAACCGTCGGCATCTAAACTGTTTTCGGCAGTAGCGTCTCTTACTGCCAATAAACCATCCACTTGTTTCGCTGTTATACCTAAATCAACACTCAGTAAATCGTTATCAAAAATTTCGTAGTACAACGTGTAGTCAGTATGGGTTAAATCGACACTGCTGTTTAGGGTTGTGCCCGCACTGTAACCGATGCCGTTATAACTAAAATCGCTACCAAGCGTGGTGACACCGTAGGTCGTTAAATCGTTGCGGCGCACCTTAAAGTTTGGCAACAATGGAATCGGATGCTCTAGTGCGACGTAAAAACTGTTTTGCGTTTCGTCAGCAAAATTAAATCCTTGAGTACCATTACCTGAGCCAAAATTACCCGAGTTACTGGTGTCCCAATATTGGCCACCGGCATAAATCCCTAAAATGGTATCTGCTTGTGCATTGGCACCTAACAGCAATGCGGGTAGTACTAACGCAGTAGCTAGTTTTCTCATTAATGCTCATCCTTTCATCGTATTGTTTTGACTACAGCAGTCATAGTGGCTGTATCACCATCATTAAACTCTAAAACAAAATCGACCGTTTCGCCTGGCTTAAACGCTTTTTTTACACCAAATAGCATCAAGTGATAGCCGCCCGGCTGAAACACTAGGGTCTGATTGGGCTCTATCACTAATTCTGGTACTCTGCGCATCCGCATCATACCATCACGCATAACGTGTTGATGTACCTCGGTGGCCCGAGCAGCATCAGTATTGGCACCGATCAAGACGACTGGTGCAGCCGAGCTATTACTGATCGTAAAATAGGCTGCTCCGTTCTCAGTACCAGGAATGGATTCTTTCATCCATACATTACTGATTTCTACTTCTGCAGCCGCAACTAGGCTAATACCACCACCAAGAAATACCAGTGCCAATAGAATACGCCACATGATTTTGCTCACCTTGTTATTATTTGATAACAAGTTTACACAGTTTTAGGGCGTTTTCGTACCATTAGATAGATAATAAAACCGACCAATAAATAGGGCCATAACCAACTAAATAAGACCGCAGCTAAAGCGACACCGGCTGCGAGTAGCGCTACTGCAACACTACCACCAACTACTAGCACCGCGCCAAACACAACCGCTGCGATGGTAAGTATCAATAATCCAGCGAAGCCAACACTGAAAATCACTCCAATAATAGCCCCAACAATAGCCAATAGTTCATCGCCAAAAACAACTAAGGCAAATAATCCTAATAGTATCCATAACCATGATGATTGTTTGTTCATTGCTTATCCTCTAAAAGATAGAAACCTCATAAGGTATAAAGCAATTACCATGCCGAAATTAATAACGCTTTGTTTAATATAGATTTATAAGATGAAAAAGAAAAAGCCGCTAACCTAGGTTAGCGGCTTTGACCAATAATTAGCGATTTTTAGCTATTAAAAACTATAAGTCACTTCACCATAATAGTAGCCACCATTGAAACCAAACGGTGCGTTAGTATTTGGATACATAAAGATACCATTAAACTGGTTTGATGGGTCCTGCTTATCTGGGTATTCGTCCAGCAAGTTTTGTACACCCACATTGAAAGATAAGTTGTCATCCATTTTATACTTCACGGAAAAATCAACTACCCATTTACCGCTAAACTCAGTTTGTAGCCCAGCATTATTCTCTAACATGTAATCGCCAAAGTAATTGAAGCCCAAACGAGTTTCAAAATCTTCAACAATCGAGGTAAAAGATAACGAGCCGCTATGCCGCGGTACTGAACGAGTCATGCGGGTTTGTTCCACATTATCAAACAGTTTATCTTCTAAACCATCCAAAATAGTTGGTAGGTTAACACCATCCACTTCCGTTTTATTATAGCCATAAGCCAATTGCGTTTTGAGTAGCGAGCTACCAACATCGAACTCTTGGGTTGCCACCACATCCACACCACGGCTTGAGGTATCTACTGCGTTAATAAAGAAGCGTGCGTTATCTGCACCAGCTGCCGCAAGCGCTGCAGCAACTGCGGGAGAATCGCTTGGAATTAGCGAGCTAGAGAGAATGATTCGATCATCGATATCAATTTGGAAGGCATCAACTGTTACTGACAGGCCATCGTCGCCACTCCAAACCAAACCAAAGCTTAAGCTTTGTGACTCTTCTGGTTGTAGCGCACCTAACTGCAGTGCTTGAGCTACCGGGCTTATGTTATTGAAGGTACCTGACTGTTCAGGTACTAACTCACCGTTACGGTTAACAAACAGAGTTGAGATATTCGTGAAATAGATTTGCTGCACACTAGGAGCGCGGAAACCGGTGTTCGCGGTAGCTCGAATAGCGAACTGATCAGTCACATCATAACGGCCCGAGATCTTCCAGCTGGTATTGTTACCGAAGTCTGAATAGTCTTCATAACGAACTGCTGCACCCCATTGAAACTGAGTAGTCAGCATGTTTTCAAGCTCTACATACAAACCCACGTTATCACGCGATTCATCTGAGAGTGTAAAAATATCTGTGTAAATGGCATTCTTAACAATATCGAAGAAGGATATCAGAATGCCAATATCAGACAAACTCATCGACCAGCTGCTGGACGGCTGTGATTCCCCAGAAGACATCTTAGGCGAAGCCGGCCTACTCAAACAGCTTACCAAGAAGGTGGCAGAGCGGGTGCTAGAGGCTGAAATGGAAGCTCATTTAGGCTACGCACCAAATGTCTCAGCCGGCAACAACAGCGGCAACTCTCGTAATGGTAAAACCAAGAAAACTGTTCGTAGCATCAATGGCGATGTCGAACTAGATATTCCTCGTGACCGTAACGGTAGTTTTGAGCCCAAGTTAGTTCGCAAAGGCGAACGCCAGCTGAATGGATTTGATGAGCGCATCATAGCATTGTATGCGCGTGGCATGACTACTCGTGACATTCAAGCATACCTTGAAGAAGCCTATGGTGTTGAAGTCTCGCCGACGTTCATTTCTCAGGTGACCAACGCCGTCATGGACGAGGTCAAGGCCTGGCAGCATCGTCCGTTGGCAAAGCTGTACCCAGTTGTTTACCTTGATTGTCTAGTCGTTCGCAGCCGTGATTCTGGTGTTGTACAGAATAAGTCAGTGTACCTAGCGCTTGGCATCAACACTGACGGTGAAAAAGAGCTGCTCGGGCTGTGGATGGCTCAAACTGAAGGCGCTAAATTCTGGCTATCGGTAATGAACGAGCTGAAAAACCGTGGTGTAGACGATATCTTCATTGCCTGCTGCGATGGCCTTAAAGGCTTCCCTGAAGCCATTGAGGCGGTTTACCCGAAGACTCAAGTGCAACTGTGCATTGTGCACCAAATTCGCCACTCTCTGCGGTACGTAAACTGGAAACAGCGCAAGACTATTGCCGCTGATTTAAAACTCATTTATGGCGCGGCTACTCGCGCTGAAGCCGAGCAGGCACTAGAAAATTTCGCCTCGACATGGGACTCTGAGCATCCCACCATCAGTCGCTCATGGCGGGCAAACTGGGAGCGCTTAAGTGTGTTCTTCGACTACCCAGTTGAGATACGCAAGGCCATTTATACCACCAATGCCATTGAGTCGCTGAATGCGTCACTGCGCAAAATCACCAAAACTCGCCGGTCGTTCCCTAACGACGAAGCCGTCATGAAGGTGCTGTACTTGGCCTTGCATCAGGCTTCAAAAAAGTGGACTATGCCCATACGCAACTGGAAGCCAGCGATGGCACAGTTCGAGATTATATATCAGGATCGGATTTAACAGTGAAACCAGCCATTTACACAAAATCTTTTACAGTCTCATTCATCTACTTCAGACTCAGGTTTAAACCCAGTGAAACCTTGGCTACCTCCTGGACGCCCATCGTAACCGCCGTTCTCATAAGATGCTGGCTCTCCCGCTGAAATCTTATAAGTGTTCTCACGATAGCTAAGCCCGAAAGCTACCGACAAATCTGAGTTATTTACAAACGGGAAGAACCGCTGAACGTCAACGCTAGCATTAACTTCATTCAGTTCTAGAGTACCTGCATCAAATTCTGTTGGCGTTGACGGACCAAAAGATGCGTTTAACGAATTCTCCAAGCGATATTGGAACTCACTGGTGCCCATACCTACGCTGGCATCTACGTTCCAATCAGCTAATAGGAATTTATAACCACCAACTACAGAAAAATCTGATGTTTCTGGGGTAAGAAGCGGCAGATAACCATCCGGATAGACTTCTGTTAAGTTACGGTTGTCTAAAGCACGACGATAGAATGCACCAGATTGCGATGTTCTATCACTGTATCCACCAAAGGCGTACAATTCGCCTTCGTTACCAGCTGCCATATTAGCGTTAAAGAAGATGGCTTTGTTTTCAAACGAAGCATCACCAACATGATGACTTAATCTGTTGAAGGTTTCTTCGCGTGGATCTTCTTCACCATTAATTAACTCATATTGCTGGCGTGGATCAGGACCGGCACGATTAGTTTTATTTTTATGATGGTATTCAAACGCTAACATCAAAGATCCATCGTCACCCAGCGCAAATCCAGTGTTACCATGTACTTTATATTGGTCACCATCACCAATATAAGTTTGGCCTGCATTAGCTGTTATTGAGCCGCCTTCTGATTGATCTTTGAGTACAATGTTGATCACCCCGGCAATTGCATCAGAACCGTATAGTGCAGCTGCACCATCACGAAGAACTTCAATGCGCTTGATGGATGAGATAGGGATTGCGTTCAAATCGACGTTGGAACTACCACGTCCGGTAGTACCATTTAAATGCACGAGAGCACTACTGTGACGACGCTTGCCGTTAATCAAGACGAGTGTGTGATCAGGAGATAAACCACGTAATGACGCTGGGCGAACGGCATCTGAACCGTCGGTAATCGATGACGATGGGAAGTTAAAACTAGGCACTGCGTATTGTAATGCACGTGCCGTTTCAGTGATGCCGCTAGCCGCAAGATCTTCACCACTGATGATATCTACTGGCGCCGAACCGTCAGTCGCTGTGCGTACCGATAAACGAGAACCTACTACTTGGATGGTTTCTTCAGCTTCTACTGAAGCCTCTTGGGCAAGTGCTGAATGAGTCATTAAAGCTGATGGAACTGCTAACGCTCCCGCAATCAGATAACTTAACTTCGCGTATTTCATGTTCTTCTCCTGCTGATTATTATAAAAATCAAAGTACATATTAGCAGTACATTTATTCTTTTATATACATCAGTATCTTCTTGTATAGATCATAAAGCAATATGACCAAAGTCTGAGACTGCATATAAATTTAACATAGTTCAATGTTTATGCAGATTTATGAGACGAACAGACAGAAAGTTAAGATTATTGGACGCTCTGCGCGATCTTTTCGACCACGCAACGAAAAAACCCCTAGCATAGCTGCTAGGGGTTGTTCGTATTTGGTGCCTGGCGGTGACCTACTCTCGCATAGGGAGACCCTACACTACCATCGGCGCGGAAGCGTTTCACTTCTGAGTTCGGAATGGATCAGGTGGTTCCACTTCGCTATTGCCGCCAGGCGTAAACTTGTACAATATGAATTCGCTGATTGTCGTGCCAGTAATGCACCACTCTAGTTGAGCCTAGTAGAAGCTCGAACTTATGTCTTGGCTACAGCCCTAAACACCTTCGGTGTTGTATGGTTAAGCCTCACGGGCAATTAGTACGGGTTAGCTCAACGCATTACTACGCTTCCACACCCCGCCTATCAACGTTGTAGTCTCCAACGACCCTTTAGGACAATTACATGTCAGTGAGAGCTTATCTTGAGGCTCGCTTCCCGCTTAGATGCTTTCAGCGGTTATCGATTCCGAACGTAGCTACCGGGCAGTGCCATTGGCATGACAACCCGAACACCAGCGGTTCGTTCACTCCGGTCCTCTCGTACTAGGAGCAACCCCTCTCAACTCTCAAACGCCCACGGCAGATAGGGACCGAACTGTCTCACGACGTTCTAAACCCAGCTCGCGTACCACTTTAAATGGCGAACAGCCATACCCTTGGGACCGACTACAGCCCCGTGGATGTGATGAGCCGACATCGAGGTGCCAAACACCGCCGTCGATATGAACTCTTGGGCGGTATCAGCCTGTTATCCCCGGAGTACCTTTTATCCGTTGAGCGATGGCCCTTCCATTCAGAACCACCGGATCACTATGACCTGCTTTCGCACCTGCTCGACGTGTCTGTCTCGCAGTTAAGCTGGCTTGTGCCATTACACTAACCGTACGATGTCCGACCGTACTTAGCCAACCTTCGTGCTCCTCCGTTACTCTTTGGGAGGAGACCGCCCCAGTCAAACTACCCACCAGGCACTGTCCTCACCCCAGATAATGGGGCTAAGTTAGAACATCAAACATACAAGGGTGGTATTTCAAGGATGGCTCCACGTCAACTAGCGCCAACGCTTCATAGCCTCCCACCTATCCTACACATGGAGGTTCAATGTTCAGTGCCAAGCTGTAGTAAAGGTTCACGGGGTCTTTCCGTCTAGCCGCGGGTACACCGCATCTTCACGGCGATTTCAATTTCACTGAGTCTCGGGTGGAGACAGCGTGGCCATGGTTACACCATTCGTGCAGGTCGGAACTTACCCGACAAGGAATTTCGCTACCTTAGGACCGTTATAGTTACGGCCGCCGTTTACGGGGCTTCGATCAAGAGCTTCGCTTACGCTAACCCCATCAATTAACCTTCCGGCACCGGGCAGGTGTCACACCCTATACGTCATCTTTCGATTTTGCAGAGTGCTGTGTTTTTAATAAACAGTCCCAGCCACCTGGTCACTGCGGCCAGCTCCGGCTCCGTCCGTGTGGACTTCACCAGCTCTGGCGTACCTTCTCCCGAAGTTACGGTACTATTTTGCCTAGTTCCTTCACCCGAGTTCTCTCAAGCGCCTTAGTATTCTCTACCTGACCACCTGTGTCGGTTTGGGGTACGGTCAACATGAACCTGAAGCTTAGAGGCTTTTCCTGGAAGCATGGCATCAACAACTTCGCATCCGTAGATGCTCGTCTCGTATCTCAGTCTTAGCGGTCCGGATTTTCCTAAACCACCAACCTACATACTTTCACCGGGATAACCAACACCCGGCTTGCCTAGCCTTCTCCGTCCCCCCATCGCAGTTCATGTCGGTACGGGAATATTAACCCGTTTCCCATCGACTACGCCTTTCGGCCTCGCCTTAGGGGCCGACTTACCCTACCCTGATTAACATGGGATAGGAAACCTTGGTCTTCCGGCGTGGGGGTTTTTCACCCCCATTATCGTTACTCATGTCAGCATTCGCACTTCTGATACCTCCAGCATGCTTCTCAACACACCTTCAACGGCTTACAGAACGCTCCCCTACCCAGCAAAACAAGTTTGCTGCCGCAGCTTCGGTGCATGGCTTAGCCCCGTTACATCTTCCGCGCAGGCCGACTCGACTAGTGAGCTATTACGCTTTCTTTAAAGGATGGCTGCTTCTAAGCCAACCTCCTAGCTGTCTAAGCCTTCCCACATCGTTTCCCACTTAGCCATGACTTGGGGACCTTAGCTGGCGGTCTGGGTTGTTTCCCTCTTCACGACGGACGTTAGCACCCGCCGTGTGTCTCCCGGATAGTACTCACTGGTATTCGGAGTTTGCATGGGGTTGGTAAGTCGGGATGACCCCCTAGCCCAAACAGTGCTCTACCCCCAGTGGTATTCGTCCGAGGCGCTACCTAAATAGCTTTCGGGGAGAACCAGCTATCTCCGGGCTTGATTAGCCTTTCACTCCGAGCCACAGGTCATCTCCTAATTTTTCAACATTAGTGAGTTCGGTCCTCCAATTGATGTTACTCAATCTTCAACCTGCCCATGGCTAGATCGCCCGGTTTCGGGTCTATACCTTGCAACTAGACGCCCAGTTAAGACTCGGTTTCCCTACGGCTCCCTATTCGGTTAACCTTGCTACAAAATATAAGTCGCTGACCCATTATACAAAAGGTACGCAGTCACACCACGAAGGTGCTCCTACTGCTTGTACGTAGACGGTTTCAGGTTCTATTTCACTCCCCTCGCCGGGGTTCTTTTCGCCTTTCCCTCACGGTACTGGTTCACTATCGGTCAGTTGGGAGTATTTAGCCTTGGAGGATGGTCCCCCCATATTCAGTCAAGATAACACGTGTCCCGACCTACTCGTTTTCACCTTCATGTTTCCTTCGTGTACGGGACTATCACCCTGTATCGTTGAGCTTTCCAACTCATTCCACTAGAACCATGATTGCTTAAGGGCTAATTCCCGTTCGCTCGCCGCTACTAGGGAAATCTCGGTTGATTTCTTTTCCTCCGGGTACTTAGATGTTTCAGTTCTCCGGGTTCGCTTCTTACACCTATGTATTCAGTGCAAGATAGTGTGCATGCACACTGGGTTTCCCCATTCGGAAATCCATGACTCAAGCGGCTCTTACTGCCTCATCATGGCTTATCGCAAGTTAGTACGTCCTTCATCGCCTCCAACTGCCTAGGCATCCACCGTCTACGCTTAGTCACTTAACCATACAACCCGAAAATGTTTATTCGAGCTCTATGGGCTGTTTCTTTGCTGTACACAAGTTCGATACGCCTCTACCATTTTTGGATTCAAGTAGAGTGGCATTTCATTACTTTATTACAATCAGCTTGTTCATATTGTTAAAGAGCGGTGTAACATCAAGTTACTGATAAAGATTCTCGTGAGAATGTTTATCGCTAACTTTGGATAGAAACGTGATTCGTTATTCGTACGCTTCGCTGTTCGATAACTAAGAAATGGTGGAGCCAAGCGGGATCGAACCGCTGACCTCCTGCGTGCAAGGCAGGCGCTCTCCCAGCTGAGCTATGGCCCCACAGGCCGTAGGCCTGTCGCTGTTCGTTATTCGTTGTTCGTTATTCGTAAAAACAACAAACCAAACACAATAACCAAACCAACAAACCGATAAGGCTAACTTCAAGGTTAGGCAAGGCGGGAACGCACGAAGCATACATCAGTATGTGAGTGGCTTTCCAACGCAGCATAACCGCAGAAGTGGTGGGTCTGAGTAGACTTGAACTACCGACCTCACCCTTATCAGGGGTGCGCTCTAACCAGCTGAGCTACAGACCCAGTTTCTATCCGTTACATCTACCAAACCAGGCAATCTGTGTGAGCACTTAACTTCTTCAAGGCTTTTTCATAAGGAGGTGATCCAGCCGCAGGTTCCCCTACGGCTACCTTGTTACGACTTCACCCCAGTCATGAACCACACCGTGGTAAACGCCCTCCCGAAGGTTAAGCTATCTACTTCTGGTGCAGCCCACTCCCATGGTGTGACGGGCGGTGTGTACAAGGCCCGGGAACGTATTCACCGTGGCATTCTGATCCACGATTACTAGCGATTCCGACTTCACGGAGTCGAGTTGCAGACTCCGATCCGGACTACGACGCGCTTTTTGAGATCCGCTTACTATCGCTAGCTTGCTTCCCATTGTACGCGCCATTGTAGCACGTGTGTAGCCCATCCCGTAAGGGCCATGATGACTTGACGTCGTCCCCACCTTCCTCCGGTTTATCACCGGCAGTCTCCACAGAGTTCCCACCATGACGTGCTGGCAACTGAGGATAAGGGTTGCGCTCGTTGCGGGACTTAACCCAACATCTCACAACACGAGCTGACGACAGCCATGCAGCACCTGTCTCAGTGTTCCCGAAGGCACTCTTCTATCTCTAGATGATTCACTGGATGTCAAGGGATGGTAAGGTTCTTCGCGTTGCATCGAATTAAACCACATGCTCCACCGCTTGTGCGGGCCCCCGTCAATTCATTTGAGTTTTAACCTTGCGGCCGTACTCCCCAGGCGGTCAACTTAGTGCGTTAGCTGCGTTACTCACATCGTTTATGACACGAACAACTAGTTGACATCGTTTACGGCGTGGACTACCAGGGTATCTAATCCTGTTTGCTCCCCACGCTTTCGTACCTCAGCGTCAGTTTCTGACCAGGTGGCCGCCTTCGCCACCGGTATTCCTTCCAATATCTACGCATTTCACCGCTACACTGGAAATTCTACCACCCTCTTCAGAACTCGAGCCTGCCAGTTCAAAATGCCATTCCAGTGTTGAGCCCGGGGATTTCACATCTTGCTTAACAAGCCGCCTACGTACGCTTTACGCCCAGTAATTCCGATTAACGCTTGCACCCTCCGTATTACCGCGGCTGCTGGCACGGAGTTAGCCGGTGCTTCTTCTGTGGCTAACGTCAATCTTGTAGAGTATTAATCTACAAGCCTTCCTCACCACTGAAAGTGCTTTACAACCCGAAGGCCTTCTTCACACACGCGGCATGGCTGCATCAGGGTTTCCCCCATTGTGCAATATTCCCCACTGCTGCCTCCCGTAGGAGTCTGGGCCGTGTCTCAGTCCCAGTGTGGCTGATCATCCTCTCAGAACAGCTAGAGATCGTCGCCTTGGTGGGCCTTTACCCCACCAACTAGCTAATCTCACTTGGGCCTATCTCTAGGTGCAAGGTCCGAAGATCCCCTGCTTTGGTCCGTAGACATTATGCGGTATTAGCCACAGTTTCCCGTGGTTATCCCCCTCCTAAAGGCAAGTTCCCAAGCATTACTCACCCGTCCGCCGCTCGCCGGCAGAGTAGCAAGCTACTCCCCGCTGCCGCTCGACTTGCATGTGTTAGGCCTGCCGCCAGCGTTCAATCTGAGCCATGATCAAACTCTTCAATTTAAAGTGTTTAATCGACCCATTGAATCAATGACTTAATAAAATCTAATTTGTTAAGCACTTTTCCAATCAGTCAGGTGATCAAGTTAATGACCTTTGTTGCATCCGAAGATGCTTCTCTGCCTGAATCCGGTAAGTGCCCACACAGTTTGCTTGGCTTGGTATATTGTTAAAGAACG